>JANQOQ010000006.1 GCA_028285755.1 Puniceicoccaceae bacterium | reverse complement strand
AGCTCAACCCGTTGCTTAATAAATGGAGCGGGCGAAGAGATTCGAACTCTCGACAGCCACCTTGGCAAGGTGGTGCTCTACCAACTGAGCTACGCCCGCTTTCCAAATGGGTAAAGACAAGGATAAATGAGAAATTGGGCAGTGAGTCAATCCCCTTTGATAAAAATCTTTTCGGTTAGGATTTACTGGATGTATCCAATTCCGGCCATTGCAGCAGTTTGCGGTGGAGTGTGCGCCGGGAAATGCCCAATAACTCAGCAGCCTTGGTCCGGTTGCCCTTTGCTTGTTGGAGGGCATTATGTAGCAGTCTTTTTTCATTCGCCTCTACAGAAAGCCCGGCGGGTATATTGACAGTAGCACTTCCATCTGTGGTATCGCCTAAAAATTTTGAATCCAGATCATATTCCCCGACTTCGCGTCCTTGGTTTAGGATCACTACATTTTCGCAGAAGTTGCGTAGCTCCCGAATATTACCCGGCCATTTATAATTGACCAGTACATGCATCGCATCGTGATTCAATGTTGGGGCTCCCATGCCATTTTCCTTGGCGAAGAAATCGATGTAGTGATTGATGAGTAACGGGATGTCTTCTTTGCGTTCTCTCAGAGAAGGGAGTTCCAGTGTGATCGTGTTGAGCCGGTAGAGGAGATCGTCCCGAAATTCCCCTTTGTCTGCCATTTTTTTGAGGTTACGGTTTGTTGCGCAGACAAGCCGTACATCCACGGTGATGGGCTTATTGCTGCCAAGCCTTTCAAAGGTTTTAGAGTCCAGGAAACGCAACAACTTAACTTGGGTCGAAGGCTCGATTTCGCCGATCTCATCCAGGAAGAGCGTTCCTCCATCCGCTGCTTCAAATCGCCCGATTCGTCGTTCACTGGCTCCGGTAAATGCCCCTTTTTCATGCCCAAACAGTTCACTCTCAAGAAGATTGGAAGCCAGTGCGGCGCAATGTACCGCGATGAAATTTTTGCGGGACCGAGGGCTGTTTTGGTGGATGGACTGTGCGATTAATTCCTTACCCGTGCCGGTCTCGCCCTGTAGTAGGACAGCGGCCTTTGAGGGTGCAACCAGTTTCACGCGATCGAGAATCTGGTTGAGTGCGGGAGAGTTTCCGATAATTCCGGTTAAGCTGAATTTTTGATCCAGGCGCTCGTGCAGCACTTTGTTTTCGGTCTCGAGTGTCTTCGACTTTAGGGCACGTGCAATCATGATCTCGAGCTTTTCGAGATTGACGGGCTTTGTCATAAAGTCATAAGCGCCCCGTCGCATTGCTTCCACGGCTGTTTCGATATTTCCATAGGCCGTCATCATGATGCAAACGGGTCGGTAAGATTTGGTGAGTGCATGGTCGATGACCTTCATGCCCGATTTGCCCGCCATACGTAAATCTGTGAGCACCACTTCGAACACCTCCGAGTCCATCAGATTGAAGGCTTCATCTGCATCGCTGGCGAGGTAAACATCATAGTCGTCCTCAAGGGCAGCCTCCAGACCTTCCCGGGTGTGCTTTTCGTCATCTACTATTAATAAAGTTGCTGGCATTATTTATAGGGGTTTGATTTTCTCACAAAGGCACTAAGACACAAAGATTCTCATTCTAAATATCCATTGATTACTCGAACAATTCCGTCCTTCAGAAGAACTTCGTTAAAGTTAATTATTAATCCTAACTTTATGTGGCTTAGTTTAAGGTATGTAAGTAGTTGTTTTTTGTGTATATTACTTATGCTCTCTACAGATTTCAGCTCGAGGATAAGCTTATCTTCTATAATAATATCAGCGCGAAAAGCTTCTTCAAATTCAATATCATCATAGATTATAGGCACTGCAACCTGCCTTTTAACTAAGAGCCCTGCTATTTGAAGTTTATTTGCAAGAATGGTTTCGTAAACACTTTCAAATAAACCACTGCCAAGATCCTTGTGGATTTTCAATGAGGTGTTAACTACTATTTTCGCTATTTCGTTTTCAGTCATCTTTGTGTCTTAGTGCCTTTGTGAGAGCTAGAATTGAATAGTATTTACCTTTCTTCCAGGAGTTTGATTCGGCGGTGTTTTTGGGGAAACTGCAGTGTTACGACGGTACCTTTACCGACTTTGCTATCGATACCGATATTCGCACCGTGTGCCCGCATGATACGGTTAACAACCATCATGCCGAGTCCGTGTCCGTCTTTTTTGGTCGAGTAGTACGGGTTGAAAATTCTGGATATTTCCTCGGGTTCTATGCCTGACCCGGTATCAGCGACTAATAAGTAGACAAACTCATCATCGCTTTGAGGCTTGATCTTGATTTTGCCACCGCGGGGCATCGCCTCAATCGCATTTTTTAGAATATTGTAGAGCACCTGCTTGATCTGATTTGCGTCCGCCTGAATGACAGGCAGGGGTGCAGATACTTCGACATCAATATCGATCTTTTGCGTTTTGAAAGTTTCTTCCTGTACTGTGAGCACTTCTTCCAATAATGGGATAAGGTCTACATCGTGAAAATCCGGGGGTGTCTGACGTATGGCGCCCAGGAAGTGGTTTAGTATATCATTGAGCCGTTCTACTTCCGACTTACACACCGATATCGATTTTTCGATCTGCTCGGACTCTTTGCTTTTCTCCAGTTTATTAAGTTTTCGCTCGATCAGCTGTAGGTGGATATTGAGCGAATTCAGCGGATTTCCGATTTCATGGGCTACGCCTGCAGCGAGCAACATAATTGAGGATATGCGCTCACTCTCGAGCATCTCCTGGGTGGACTCCTTATCTTCGGTGATATCACTCAGCACCATCACATAACCCTTGGAATAAGTATCTCCGGGGAAATTCATGGGTAGTAGCACCAACCTGACATAACGTTGCTCCGGGTAGTGCATTTCAATCTCGCGGGTGATTGCAGTGGCTTCGTCAATAGCGTCACTTGCATGCTCGATATCCACCCACCTTGCAAGGTCGGGCCATTTATCGAGCAGGACCGTTTTGCCAATATCCTCATCATTGAGCCCGATGATGCGCAGACTCGCTGTATTTGCATATTGGATGACTCCGATATCATCCAGCACCAGTATCCCATCATGCACGGAGTTAATGACCGTCTCAAGCAGCTCACGTTCGCGTGCGAGCCTTTGGACAAGAATCGTCAGGTTAGTCGTGTCGAGATTATCAAGACGACCGAGTATACGATTCAGTGCACTGGGTTTAGCTGCCATTTAAATAATTATCCTGATTGGTCTAAAATTGTGATGATTTGATCCGCTATTTGGGTCTTCAATGCGGGGCCAAGAGTAGTTACGTCACCCTCCTTGGGAATCATCATAACGGTATTGCGGTCATCGGCAAACCCGCCTCCATCTGCTCCGACTTGATTGGCAACGATCCAGTCCAAATTCTTTTCAACGAGTTTTTTGCGGGCATATTTCTCGACTTTTTCGGTTTCGGCAGCGAATCCTACTAAAGTTTGATGCCTTTTGGACTGACTGAGCGTTTTAAGGATATCGATGACGCGCTCAAATTCTATTTTCATTGAAATCCCACTCTTTTTTAACTTCTCGGGGGATTTATTTTTCGGGCGTAAATCTGCCACGGCCGCGCACATGATAAGAATGTCACATTTTTCGAATAGCGGTTTGCAGGCCGCATACATTTCCTGACCGGTAACCACTTTGTGCACGGTCACTCCATCAGGCCTAGATATATTTACGGGTCCACTCACTAAGTCTACATGCCAACCCGCAATTTGGGCAGATTTTGCGAGTGCATATCCCATTTTTCCGGTGGATGGGTTGCTGATGAAGCGCGCCGGATCAAAGAACTCTCGGGTTGGTCCGGCTGTGATAAGACATCGTTTGCGATAGGTTTGCATACTTAAAGGAACGCACGAAATGATTTCAGAATGCAAATGAGACAAAATGTTCCAATTCGAGTCAATTCACTTTATTGAACTTTAGGGGTGACATTGCGTCTCTAAGTAGGGTTATGCTGAAAAATAGCTTTGCCACACGGTAAGAGATTATCCCATCTTCATACATTTATGGAATCAAAAGAAGCCAAGCAGAAGCCGGAAAAAAAAGAGGATCTCTTTTCGAATTTCCTGTTTAATCTGATTATACCTATATTATTGCTACGATTTGGAGATGAATGGCTTGGCCTATCGCCAAACCTTATCCTAATAATCGCGCTTGCATTTCCATTGGGGTATGGACTGAAAGACTTTGCCCAGAGTCGCAAGATTAACATATTTTCGGTTTTAGGTTTGGTGAATATTCTGCTGACGGGAGTGATCGGTGTGCTTAAGCTGGAGCCTTTCTGGCTCGCTGTTAAAGAAGCAGCAATACCTGCCGTTTTGGGTTTATTCGTAATTGGCTCGATGTGGACAAAATGGCCATTGGTAAAAACGCTTTTGTATAACCGAAAGGTGATGCATGTAGATCTGGTTGAGGAGCGGCTCAACGAAAATAATAAAAAGGCAGATTTTGAAAAAACACTACGTTTAACGACCTGGTGTCTGGGGGCATCCTTTTTTGTGAGCTCTGTGCTGAATTTTGTATTAGCCCGTGTTTTGGTAAAAACGCACCCGGAAGTGGATATGGCACAATACAATGAAGAATTGGGTGCGATGCTTACATGGAGTTGGGTAGTCATCGTAATTCCAAGTATGGCAGTCTCGATAACCGCAGTCGTTATTTTGATTCGTGGAATCAAAAGCAATACCGGCTTAATGCTCGAACAGATTATGGTAGGCATGGAGTCTGATGAAGAAGACGACGATGAGGATTACGAGGAAGACGAAACGGAGGAGGAAGCACGTAAAGAGTGATGGACACGGTTGCTGAAGTTGAGGGGCTCTATGGTCCGTTCACCCTGGCTGAACGGGTGATTCAGCAACTTTGGTCTACTCAAAAATTTACCAATGAACAGCTCAAGTCCAGTAACGGGCTATCGTTAGAGGTGATTGATCCCGGATCTTGGAATCACCTGGAAGGGCCTGATTTTAAGGCGGCAAAAATCAGGGTGGGGGAGCGTCTGCTGCAAGGCGATATCGAGATTCACCTTTATGCGGAGGATTGGTTGAGACATGGGCATAGCCGGGATTCCAATTATCAGAATGTTATTCTACACGTAAGTCTGTTTGCTCCCAAGAAACCTATTGACCTGGAGGTGACCGAGTTAATCCTGTTGCCCTACCTCGAAGAAGATTTGGAAACGCTGGCCCTCAATGCCGCGATGAAACTCGACCAGGATGAACCTTTTACCAACAACACAGCCTATCAGCAGTTTCTCAAGCTAGCGTCGGCAGAAGAGCAAGCCAATACTTTGCGTGAGAAAGCGAAAACCCGGTGGTTGCAAAAGTGCAAATACGCGAAGATCCGACTGGATCGTTACTCATGGGATGAGAGTTGTCATCAGCTCTGTCTGGAGGTTTTAGGCTATCGTCGAAATCGCGCACCTATGTCGCGCCTGGCACTCGCGTATCCCATTGGCGGAGATCTCAATGATTGGACAAACCCGGAGAAGCTTTACGATAATGTGGCAGAGCACTGGCGTTTGCGGGGACTGAGGCCGGCGAATCATCCATTGAAGCGACTTCATGATTACAGTCGTCTACTGGAGTTAGATTCCAATTGGCCACAAAGGCTTATGCGAGATTTAAAGCCTATTTTGGAAAATACAAAATATGAAGCTGGGCCAGTTATTGATTTCCGAAAGACTAATGATATCAAGAAAGGGATTCAGGCAACGATGAGTGATCTACTGGGAGTCTGCATGGGTGAATCCCGGCTCAATACCTTTTGTTGTGACGGCTTATGGCCGCTCTTTGCTGCTGAGCTCATGAATGACTCGCTGTATGAGCTTTGGTATGCATGGTTTGCGGGAGATATCTCGGATGAAATCCAGAATTTGCTTCGGGAGAGCAAGGTGAAGGATCACGAGGGTGTGTCTCATGCGAACGGATTTTATCAGGGAATTCTGCAAATGGGGCTCGAAAGTTGAAAAGATGGTTTGCCACTCCCGAAAAATCCCTTTCATTAGCGCTAGTTTCGAAATTGTGGCTTTTTCATATAAGACATACTCTCAGGTTTCAGTCACTCTGCTGATAGCAGGCCTTGTGGCATTTTTAACCGGTTGCGGTCCGAAAACCCGCAACCTCGATCATATTGTTGAAATGCCGCGCACCCCGGAGCCGTATATAGTTGAGTTACCGTATCCGGGTAGGTCGTCGGATATGTATATCAAGTCCATCGCCGGAGATATTTCAACGCTCAACAAAGTGGTCGCTGAAGATACTTATTCAATGTTAATAATCGACCTATTTAGCCGGGCTTTGGTTTGGATTGATAAGGATACCTCAGAGGTGGTTCCGGGCCTTGCTAAAAGTTGGGAGGTCAGTGAAGATAATAAAACGTATACGTTCCATTTAAGGCGGGGGGTGTATTGGAGTGATGGTCATCCATTTGATGCGGATGATGTGATCTTCAGTTTTGACTGTTATTTTGATGAACGTTATCCCAACCGAAACCAGGTTTACATGGCTGTAAATAATCAGCCTTACGAAATTACGAAAATCGATGATTATACGGTTCAGGTAACGACAGCGGTTGTTTATGCACCCACCTTGTTGACCTTAGTAGAAGGTTATATATTGCCAGAACATATTCTTCGTGAGGATTTTGAAAATGGGGATCTCTTTGATTCATGGAGCCTTAGTACGCTTAAGAATGAGCCGGAGAAACTGGTGGCACTAGGTCCGTATGTCCTGGAATCTTACAAACCGGGCGAACGCATTACATTAGTAAGAAATCCCAATTTTTATATGGAGGACCAGGCAGGAACGCCCTTGCCCTACGTTGAGCGGGTGATCGTTACTATTTATCGTGATATGCAGGCAGCCGCTGCCATTTTTGCCCAGGGCGAGACAGATACTGCCCTGGATCGTATTCTGCCTGCAGATGTACCCTGGGTAGAAAAAAACGCAGATAAATTTGATTTCACTATTTATAATTGGGGACCGACCGCAAATTTGACTTTTCTGTGGTTCAATCAGCATGAAGGGGTCAATGAGGATGGTAAACCATTTGTAGAGCCTCATAAACAAAAGTGGTTTCGGGATAAGCGTTTCCGTCAGGCAATATCTTATGCAATCAATCGCGAAGGTATTATCAATGCGGTCATCTTTGGCCGTGGACAGCCGCTCTATTCCTTTGTTCCGAGTCGATTTACCAATTGGCACAATCCTGAAATCCGGAAATATCCTTACGATCCTGAAAAATCGATGCAGCTACTCCAGGATGCGGGATTCGTTTTGGGAGGTGACAACATTTTGCGGGACTCTGAGGGCAATGAAGTTACCTTTTCGTTGATGACCAATCAGGAAAATGAGATGCGTACCGAAATGTGTACAGTCATCAAAGAAAATTTAGCGGATCTGGGTATCGATTTGGAGTTACGCTTTATCGATTTTTCTACACTGATCACCAAAACCGGGGATTCATTTGATTATGACGCGGCAATTATGGGATTGGGTAACGGACATCCGGATCCGAGCTCACTAAAGGACGTATTTAAAAGTGAAGGGCGTTTACACCTTTGGTATCCGCAGCAAGAGACTCCCAGTACGGAATGGGAAGCACGGATCGATGAACTTACCGACGAACTCAATCTGCATTTGGACTTCGAAACGCGTAAAACAATATCGGACGAGATCCAATTGATAATGGCCGAGGAGCAACCCGTTCTGATGTTGCTATCTCCCAATTACTACGCTGGCTTCAAGAGTAAATGGAAAAACATCAAAATGCCGATGTATGGGGAACCGGACTGGAACCTATACGAACTGTGGGCGGATGAATAGGGCATCATGATCGGATTTATCATCAGGCGTATTTTAGCACTCATTCCCATGTTATTGGGGATAGCGTTTTTAATGTTCCTGCTGATGTCCTTAACACCTGGAGACTTTCTTACACCTATCCGGATGCAACGCGATATTTCGGATGAGTATATTCAGCAGCTTGAGCGACAATTCGGATTAGACCAGCATTGGACCATACAGTATTTCCTATGGCTGAAAAATGCCGTTCAATTTGATCTCGGCTATTCTTTTGCTTATAAGGTGCCGGTTGCTGAACTACTGGGAGAACGGATATTTGCGACCGTCTTACTTGCGATTAGTGCCATGGTCTTTGCATGGATCATTGCAATTCCTTTAGGTATGCTTGCAGCAATCAAAAAGGGTTCCATTTTTGATCGCCTATCGTCGATTCTAGCGTTTGCGGCTCTCTCAATGCCGGAATTTTTCCTGGGGCTCATTGCCGTGTATGTCGTTGCTCAGACAGGGATTTTACCCATTGGCGGATTCACCTCGATCGAGCATGATTATCTTCCGTGGTTCGCTCAGGTGATCGATATTGCCAAGCATCTGATCTTGCCCGCATTTGTTTTGGGCGTCGGCTATATCGGCTATGTGATGCGTATTATGCGCTCAAGCTTCATAGATACCATGCATGCGGAGTTTGTGAAGACAGCACGTGCCAAGGGCTTGTCGGAGAACAAAGTCATGTTCAAACATGTGCTGCGTAATGCGATCAATCCCATGATTAGCGTCTTCGGGCTTACCTTTTCATTCCTGCTATCGGGTTCATTAATCATTGAGATCGTATTCAGCTACCCGGGATTAGGGAACCTGATTTATTTTGCGCTCATTCGAGAGGATCAATTTCTGGTGATAGGCTCAGTGATGATGAGTTGTACGGTATTGGTCATTTGTAACCTGATTGCGGATATATTATTGGCTTGGTCGGATCCGCGGATTCGACTATCGGAAGGGGGTGCGGAATGACACGACAGATCTTCATACGCCTGCTGCGGAATCGCATCAGCCTGAGCTGCCTGATCATTTTGGCATTGTTGTATCTTTGTGCGATCTTTGCACCGTTCCTGTCACCTTATCCGCCCAGCACTCAAAATCTCAAGAAAGCATTCCACCCACCGACAGCCGTGGTTTTTAAAGACTGGAAATTGCAGGTGAAAGTTTATGAGAATATCGATCCATCGGCAGCTCAATATCAGGCGATTGAAGGGGAGACCATTCCGATCAAGTTTTTTACCGGCGGAAAGCTTTTTGGCCTCGATACCGAGGATGATCAGGCACGCATTTACTTGCTTGGCAGTGACTCTACGGGGCGGGATGTATTCACACGGCTACTTCACGGTGCACGCGTTTCGCTAACGATTGGCTTGGTAGGGATATCCATTACGATGACGCTGGGCTTTGTAGTAGGCGCACTTTCGGGTTATCTCGGGGGTAAATTCGACTCGGTTATGATGCGCTATGTAGACTTTCTGCTGGCGATTCCCACGCTGTATCTGTTGCTCGCCCTGCGGGCAGCGATTGCTCCCTACTTCCCCTCGGATAAGATGTTTTACGTGATTATTATTGCGTTGGCATTCATCACGTGGTCGAGCTCTGCCCGCGTGATCCGGGGGATGACCCTCTCCATTCGTCAGCGGCAGTTCGTGCTTGCGGCTGAAAACATGGGGCAGGGTAAGTTTGCGATTCTCTTTAAGCACATATTGCCGAATGTCTCCAGCTATCTGCTCGTTGCGGCGACCTTGAGCATCCCTAACTATATTCTGGGTGAGGCGGCGCTGTCTTTCCTGGGTCTGGGTATTCAGGAGCCTGAAGCGTCCTGGGGGCTTATGTTATCACAGGCGAAGTCGATGAAGGTGTTTATGCTTAACTTCTGGTGGCTGCTCACCCCCGGATTTTTAATCTTTATAACGGTGATCGCATTTAATATACTCGGAGATGTGCTTCGTGATATCGTTGATCCCAAAATGAAAACTACGTCATAAATTTATGGAAACGCCCTTGCTCAGTGTCAAAGACCTCAGGATTCAGTTCAACAGCCGGGAAGGCGTTAATGAAGCCGTAAAGGGAATCAACTTTGACATTGAAGCAGGAAAGACCCTCGCAGTCGTGGGAGAGAGTGGCAGTGGTAAAAGTGTTTCGGCGATGGCCCTCACAAGACTGCTCCCCAAGCCGCCAATCTGTGAGATCAACGGGCAGGTGCATTACGACGGGCAGGATGTCATGGCAATGTCCAGCGCGGATTTAAGGCACATACGGGGTAAGGAGATTGCATACATTTTCCAGGAGCCCAGTGTTTCGCTGAATCCGGTTTTTACGATCGGTTCCCAGATTGCCGAAGCCATTAAGCTGCATATGCCGCACATCAAGGATGTGAATGCACACATCATAGATGCCCTGGATAAGGTGGGTATTCGCGACGCTGAAAAAAGGATCAAGGACTATCCCCACCAACTTAGCGGCGGCATGCAACAACGCGTTATGATCGCAATGGCGCTGGTGTGTGAGCCGCGTATCCTGGTTGCGGATGAGCCGACCACCGCCCTGGATGTCACCATCCAGGCACAGATCATGGACTTATTGCGTGAAGTGCGCGAGCGCACGGGTATGGCGATACTCCTGATCACACATAATTTCGGCATCGTTAATCACTTTGCAGATGACGTTGCGGTCATGTTTCGTGGTGAGATTGTTGAGCGGGGCCCTGTGGATCAGGTATTGAGTAAACCCGAGCATCCCTACACCCAGGCGTTGCTCGATTGTATCCCGAGGCTGGGCGAAAAACGTGAACGCCTCACTACGATTGATCATGATAAATTAGCTGTTTAATTACATATGAGTAATCCGGAAAACATCCTTGAGGTAAAAGATCTTAAAGTGCATTACCCTGTAAAAACGGGAATACTTCAACGGGTGACGGATTCTGTAAAAGCGGTGGATGGGGTGACATTCGAAGTTCCCAGAGGCAAAACGGTAGGACTCGTGGGTGAAAGCGGTAGTGGCAAAACAACTACAGGGCGTGCGATTGTGAAGCTCGCGCCCATCACCAGTGGGACTATTTGGTATAATGGCGAAGATATTGGCAACCTGGGCAAAAAGCCCTTCTTTCCGTATCGCAAGAAGATCCAGATGATCTTTCAAGACCCCTTCAACTCCCTGAACCCCCGTATGCGGATTTCGCGAATTATTGCAGAACCCCTCGATATTCACTTCAAGGACATGTCCCCATCCGATAAAATGGACCGTGTAGTGGAGCTGCTTAAGAAAGTAGGGCTGGATGAGAGCCATGTGAACCGCTATCCGCATGAGTTCAGTGGGGGGCAACGGCAGCGTATTGGAATTGCCCGGGCATTGGCGGTTGAACCGGAATTTATGGTATGTGACGAGCCTGTGAGCGCCCTGGATGTTTCCGTGCAGGCGCAGATCGTCAACCTGTTAAAAGATTTGCAGGATGAGCTGGGACTGAGCTATCTCTTTATCGCCCACGATTTGGCAGTGATCGAGCATATCAGTGATGATGTTTTAGTCATGACCAACGGGAAAATCGTGGAGCAAGCCAGCGCAGAGGATATTTACGAAAATCCGCAGCACGACTACACACGCAAACTGCTTTCTGCGGTACCAAAACTTTAAGCTCCATCTCTGGGTATCTAAGTCTTTAAATCCGGAAATCGTGCATTGACATAGTGCGGGAACTTGTTTGTCTAGAAAGTTTACGCAAATTAAAAGGCACACACTTTCACACTATGGCACTTAAAATCAGACTTCAGAGGCATGGAAACAGTCACCGCCCGGTTTATCGCATGGTGGTTGCTGAAAATACAGCACGCCGTGACGGTCGCTACGTTGAGCTTTTAGGCACTTATGCCCCCCAGGCACAAGGCAATGACCCTGAGCTTACCGTAAAACTGGACCGCGTTGATTACTGGGTATCTCAGGGAGCAAAACCCACGGATACTGCAAAAGACCTTATTAAACGATCTCGCAAGGACGCACCGGCAGCAGAAGAAGCTGCAACCGAAGAAGCCCCTGCCGAAGAAAAGGCGGAAGCGGTCGAAGCATAAAACGATTTCTCGTTCAAAGAATGCTCAGTAACTATGGAAACGCCGCTCAAGATCGATTTGCTGACCCTTTTTCCCGAAATGGTGGAAGGGTATTTTCGGTCGAGTATGCTGGGCAGGGCGGTTGAGAATGGGCTTCTTGAAATAAACCTCCACAACATTCGCAATTGGGCGAAAGATAAGCACAAGATAACGGATGATCGGCCCTATGGTGGGGGCGCAGGCATGGTGATGAAGCCAGAGCCCATAGTAGATGCAATCGAAGCATTGCGCAGTGATCATAGCACGGTGATTTACATGGCCCCGGATGGAGATCGGCTAACGCGAAGCGTATCCCAGGAGTTTTCTATTCAATCACACCTAATTATACTCAGCGGGCACTATGAAGGCATTGATCAGCGGGTGCGGGATGGCTGGATTGACCGGGAGATCAGTATTGGAGATTACGTACTTACGAATGGGACGCTGGCAGCGGCCGTATTTGTAGACAGTGTGTCGCGGTTTGTGCCAGGAGTGCTGGGTGAGCCCACCTCCACGGATTTTGATTCCTTTGCGAATGACCAATTGAGTTTTCCCCAATATACCCGCCCTGAGGACTTTCGCGGGCATAAAGTTCCTGATGTTTTACTGAGTGGTAATCATGGCGAGATTGAAAATTGGCGCGCCCTGAAACAAATAAACAAAACCTCCACTCGAAGACCCGATTTAGCAGAAAACCATTTAACGAATTTAACCATTATTTAAGCATGAATAGCATTATTGAAGAAATTACCAAAGACCAGCTCAAGGAAGGTCGTGACGAATTTAAAGTGGGCGATGGAGTGCGTGTGCATACGCGTGTCCGTGAAGGAGACAAAACGCGTATTCAGGTATTTGCAGGGATAGTGATTGCGCGAAAGGGCTCTGGTATCCACGAGACATTTACTGTCCGCCGTATTGCTTCCGGCGTGGGTGTGGAACGTGTATTTCCGGTTCACTCACCGAATATTGAAAAAATCGAAGTGGATCGTGAGAGTGTTACCATGAAGGCGCGTATGTATTATATCCGAGATCGTATTGGTAAGGAAGCAAGTAAGGTTAAGGAGAAACGTCTGGTCGAAGCCGGCAAATAGTTTCCCGACAAATTTAATTTTCTATCTAGGAGCCCTGAGCAAGTCTCAGGGCTTTTTTGTATTGCTGCTGAAAGTGGATGGTGAGCTCTCGGGATAGCCGTAATTCCGATATTTTAGTGCGCTCATTGAGGATATCTGAAATATTACCCGAAGCTTCACTATAATCTACCCTTGAGAGTTCAGTCAGTGTGCGGAAAGCTGCTTCAGCATCCTGATTTCGCCCTTCATCACGTGCCTGGATAATCGCTTGCCAGGCTTCTGTCAGTTCCTGGTGAGTATCGATGAATGCCGATTTAATGATGAACCTTAGTGGGCTGAATAGCCGTGCGGTCCATTCAGGGTGGTAGACAAAATCCCCCGCCTCGTCATAGGGATTCACATCTGGATCGCTACGAAATGCCTTATACTCGGGAGTGTAGAGCGTGCGGATTGCCGGACTTCTGCGGAGGGCATAGCTTTGGGTGCCGCCGGGAGTGCCCACTTTGAAATTCCAGAGCTTTTGCCCCGCTTCTGACATCACATATTCAATAAATGCCTTAGAAACTTCCTCATTGGGGGCTCCTCTCAATAAGCCAATGGGGTCAACCGATACCGTGCTGCCTCCCAGTGGCGTTAGATACCCCATACGTGCCTTACCGGAGCGGTTATACACCGTCTCGGCCTGAAAGCGGCCGTAGAAGTCGATGCTCATACCGGCTGCACACTCCCCTGTGGATACATCGATCGAGGGCTTTTTTGAGGAATCGGTGAAATAGCGTGAATTGGCAGATATGAGCTGTATAATCTCCATCCCCCGCTGCCAGCCTTGTTCTACTGCGTTTTGTATAGTTTCTTCATTTACATTGTCACCCAGTGCATTCACATTTTTGAGCATTTGCTGTTGGATGATCATTTCAAATGCTTTGGTAGCTGAGCCACTGAGCATCGGGTCTGCAAGTGCCAGCTGCCGAAAGAGCCGTGGATCGGTTAAAGCTTCCCAGGAATCCGGAATAGTATCAATCCCCAGATTTTCCAGAGACTCGACATTATAGATAATACCGAATTGGGAGAGCACGGCTCCCACCCACTTTCCCTCTGGATCGTAAAAAGGTTCTCCGGCAAACTCTACCGGCATAATCTCATCTGGAAACAGAGATGCGATGCGTTCTTGAGTAGCGAATGGAACCAGGGTTCCGGCACGAGACTGTTGTGTGAAGTCATAGCTGCCCCCACCGAAGAATACATCAATACCGCAGCTAACACTCGACTCGAGAAAGGCGCGTTTGGCGGCTTGTTCCGGGCTGTCCTGCGAAGGGTCAACAGCGGGGCTCACTCTTCGATTCATAAAACTATTTTGAACTTCGGCGTTCCATGTTTTACCCAGTTCAGTTTCCCAGTAGTTGCGAAAATTATTCGTATAGGTGGCCTGGATGAAGCGAACAATCTCACTGGTGCCTCCAATTACACGCCAGTCGATATCCACTGATTTACCGGTCTTTTCAAGATAGTATTCGGTAAACCCGATCTCAAATTCATGACGGATACCCTCATCATGGGGGGTGATCACTACAATGCTCTCATCGGTTGCGGAAACGGTACTTTGCTCCTTTTGAAAAATAAAGGGCAAAACAATGACCAGAGCAATCGCCAGTAGGAGTCCGTAGGTTTTCATACTGTCCGGTTACTCGTTGAGCACAACGATATCCTCGGAATCCGCCCAGGCATAAATGGCATTGCCGGCTTTGCTTAGAGTATGCCGAGGGTTTAACTCTGAAATTTTGAGTTTCACATCACCCCGTTTGCTTTGCATTACATAATGAGCCACTTCCCCATAATAGGTGGATTCAATGAGCTCCCCTTCAATGGTGTTATCCTCAAAAGGTTCTGAATACAGTCTTAAACATTCGGGGCGTATCGAAAGGTAGACTTGTGAACCATCTGCAGGCGGCTCATCGGGTTGTGCAAGGGATCCGCAGAGCTCTCCGAAAACCGTATCAACCACGGCTTCACCGGCTGCAGAACGAATGACCGAACCCTCTATAAGATTGGTTTCCCCTATGAAATTGGCTACAAAGCGATCCCGTGGGCGCTTATAAACGGTTTCCGGTGTGTCGATCTGTATAATCTCTCCACCGTCCAATACTGCCATGCGATCCGCAATGGAGAGTGCCTCCTTTTGGTCGTGGGTCACATAGATCGTTGTTAGATTGTTGGCCTTGCAGATGTCACGGATCTCTATTCGCATTTCATTGCGAAGCTTGGCATCCAGATTAGATAGTGGCTCATCGAGTAGAAGACATTGGGGACGAATTACGAGCGCACGTGCGAGGGCGATACGCTGTTGCTGACCCCCTGAAAGTTGGTTGGGTTTACGTTCGGCGTATTGCTCCATTTTCACCATTGCGAGGGCCTCATGCACCCTTTCTTCAATCTCTGGTTTGGGCACCTTTTTTTCCTGCAGACCAAATGCAACATTCTGAAAAAGTGTCATGTGTGGCCAGAGCGCATAGCTTTGAAACATCATCCCGGTGTTGCGCTTATGGGGAGGTATCTGGCTGACCTCTTTATCCCCAAAGTAGATTTTGCCCGCTTCAGGAATGTTAAAACCCGCAATAGCACGTAGCAATGTGGTTTTTCCACAACCACTTGGACCTAAGAGAAAAAACAGCTCGCCTGCTTTGATTTCGAGCGACACATCATTCAATGCAATCGTCTCACCAAAGCGCTTGGTTAGATTCTGAATTCTTACGGATTGCACTGCGGAGATAGCTGTTAGATTCAATTTTAAGTTGCATCTTGGAGCTTTATTCGAGAGGGTCAACCGCTAAGCAAACGCGCATGGTGAAAAACGCACAGAGCCTCAATATCCCGAGTGAGAAATTGCTTCTCAACGGTTCTGAGATTGATAGTGTTCTGGATAAAATGGCCGAAACCATTGCGGATTGGGTGCAGTCGGAGCAGGATTGGATACTTGTCGGAATTGCGGATGGAGCCTTAGCTTTGCGCGATCTATTGAATCAGAAATTCGAGGAACTCAAAGGGTATCGCCTGGCCACCGGGACTGTGAATGTGAGCTTTCACCGGGATGACATAGGGCATCGCCCGATTAGTAAGGTCAAATCACCAACCCACTTTGATACTGAAATCAATGGGCGCAAGGTGATCCTCCTTGACGATGTTTTTTATTCGGGTCGTACCGTGAAAGCAGCCTTGGATGAGCTTTTTGAAAATGGTCGTCCCAGCCATGTAAAACTGTTGGTGATGATCGATCGCTTTGCCCAGGTATTGCCGATAAAGCCGGATTTCGCACCGGTACATTACCGTGAAAACCATGATCAGAAAATTAAGATCGCCTTTGATGATGAAGATCTTATGGAAAGTATCGCATACTTGGCAGATTTTTAGAAGGAGTAGCAAAAATACATGGAATTGGCTCAAAACTGGACGCGTAAACACCTGATCGGGCTTGAGGAACTCAGCCGCGAAGAGATCGAAATTATTATCGATACTGCCCGCTCCTTTAAATCCACCTTTGAGCGGGAGCAAAAGAAAGTTCCTGCGCTCAAAGGTAAAACGGTCGCCCAACTCTTTCTTGAGCCCAGTACCCGTACACGTATCGCCTTTGAGGTCGCAGCCAAACGATTGAGTGCCGATGTGGTTACACTATTGGGTTCTACTAGTAGCCAGAAGAAGGGCGAGACGCTCAAGGACACTGCGCTCAATATCCAGTCTCTCTCGGCAGATATGATCATCATGCGACACTCAGCTGCGGGGGCGCCTCTCTACCTTTCCCAGTATGTGGATATCCCGATCATCAATGCCGGAGATGGTGCGCATGAGCACCCGACTCAGGGATTGCTTGATGCCTATACACTCCTGGATTGTTTTGGAAGTCTTGACGGTAAGCGTATCACGATCCTGGGGGACATTCTCTTTAGCCGGGTGGCCCGTTCAAATATCTGGGGTTTGCAGAAGCTCGGTGCATCGGTTTGCCTCGCGGGTCCCTCAACACTCGTGCCTGAGAGTTTTCGCGAGCTTGGGGTGGATGTATGCTACGATTTAAAGGAAGCTCTAGTGGACTCCGATGCAGTGATGCTACTGCGCATCCAGCACGAACGGCAGACCTCCACACACTTTCCATCCCTTTCTGAATATACGCGTCTATATGGGTTGAACAAACAACGATCGAGCTGGCTGAAGAAGGATGCGATCATCATGCACCCGGGACCGATTAATCGGGGAGTTGAGATCGATTCGGATATCGCAGATGCGCCCAATTCGGTGATCCTGAATCAGGTAACCAATGGCATAGCGGTGAGAATGGCCGTGATGTATTTATGTATGAACCGTAACTCCCGTGTTCAGGCGGAATTGCCCCGATAATATCATGAATCCGTCAGACCAATCAATTTACTGGATAAAAGGAGGGCGTGTGATAGACCCTTATCAGGATATCGATGAGCAGCGCGATGTATTTATCGAAGGTTCCAGGCTCATAAACAATCCCGATGAGTCTTTCTTGCGAGAGTCGACTCAGGTGAATGTTCAGGGTGCGGTGGTTAGCCCGGGATTGACTGAACTGCAAGCCCATCTGCGGGAACCGGGCGAGACGCATAAGGAAACAATCGCAAGCGGTACCCGGGCAGCCGCGAGAGGTGGGTTTACAAGGCTTGTTTGTATGCCCAATACACGCCCGCCCTGTGATAATCCCGGTAATTTAAGGCTCATTCACGATGCGATCGAGCGCGGAGCTTGTATCGATGTGTTCTCAACCGGATGCATGACCATTGGCGCGCAAGGGGAACAGCTGGCACCGATCGGATCACTCAAAAATGCCGGGGCGGTTGCGCTCTCTGAAGGGGGCAAGTGCATCCAGAATAATGAAATCATGCGACGGGTTCTTGAGTATGCCAAGATGATGGATCTTGTCATTCTAGATCATTGCCAGGATTACTCAATGACAGCCGATTCGGTGATGAACGAGAGTATCGTCTCTCTGAAGCTCGGTCTTCGCGGCTGGCCCAATGAAGCTGAGGATCTGATGGTCGCGCGGGATGTTATCCTCTGTGAGAAAACGCAGGCAAAGGTGCATCTGCAGAATCTATCATCGGGAATTTCCGTAGACATCATCGAACGTGCCAAAAACCGTAATATCCCCATTACTGCTGAGGTAACCCCGCATCATTTGTGTCTCACCGATGAATCTGTGCAGGGCTATGATACCCGATATAAGATGAATCCTCCACTGCGAACTGAGGAGGACCGGCAACGGCTCATTGAAGGATTGAAGAATGGCCTGATCGACTGTATTGCCTGCGATCATGCGCCCCATAGCGAGGATGATAAGGACATGGAGTTTAGCTATGCACCATTCGGGATCATTGGTCTTGAGACATCACTTGCCGTTACGCTAACTGAGCTTTATCACAAGCAGGGCTTTTCCTTATTGCAGATTCTGAAGTGGATGGCATCAGTGCCGGACAGCATCCTGGGTTTTGAGCCGAAGGCCATAAAGGCAGGCAACTATGCGGATCTAATGATTTTTGAGCCGGATACTACATGGGTGCCTGAGAAAGATGGCTTCTTAAGTATGTCGAGCAACTCACCCTGGATCGGTAAAGAGCTCAAAGGCAAGGTAAAGCAGACCTTTTACCGGGGCAAGGTCGTTTATGAGTAGCTGCTCACGCACTAGGCGTGAGATTTGCAAATTATAAAAACTCCGTCATTTTATAATTATTAAGTTGCCACCGGGCTTTTTAACTGTAACTCGGTTAAACTTTTAGCAATCGAAAGCCTAGGCAATTCTTTCACACTAGTAATTCAATGACAGAACTATCAAAATGTAGGAACATCGGGATTTTCGCGCACGTGGATGCGGGAAAGACGACGACCACTGAACGAATTTTGAAACTGACCGGCATGATCCACAAGATCGGTGAGGTGCACGACGGTGCGGCAACGACTGACTTTATGGAGCAGGAGCAGGAACGCGGCATTACGATCCAGTCTGCAGCAACCACCTGTTTCTGGAATGATCACCGCTTCAATATCATCGACACTCCGGGTCACGTGGACTTTACCATTGAGGTATACCGTTCGCTGAAGGTACTCGACGGTGGTATCGGTGTATTTTGCGGTTCCGGTGGAGTTGAACCTCAGTCAGAGACCAATTGGCGCTATGCGAATGATTCCAAAGTATCCCGCGTGATTTATGTAAACAAACTTGACCGTATCGGTGCAGATTTCTTTCGCGTGGTTGATCAGGTGGAAAATGTATTGGGTGCGGATCCTCTGGTCATGGTACTTCCGATTGGAACAGAGAGTGATTTTATCGGTGTAGTAGATCTCCTCACGCGCAAGGCGTGGACTTGGGACGATAGTGGGGATCCTTTGAACTATGAAATTAGCGATGTACCGGCTGACATGGCCGACAAGGTAGAAGAGTACCGTGAGAAGCTCATCGAGAAAGCGATTGAAATGGATGATGAGGTCATGGAAAAATACCTCGAAGGTGAGGAGCCGGATATCGATACGATTAAAAAGTGTATCCGCAAGGGCACGATTGATATGACTTTCTTCCCCACATACTGTGGGTCCTCCTTTAAGAATAAGGGTGTTCAGCTCGTGCTGGATGCGGTTGTGGACTTCCTGCCGGATCCGACTGAAGTGAACCCACAGCCGGAGATTGACCTTGAAGGTAACGAAACGGGAGAATTTGCGATTGTGGATCCGGAGCGTCCGTTCCGTGCGTTGGCGTTTAAGATTACGGAAGACAAGTACGGCTCCCTCACGTTCACCAGAATCTACTCAGGTAAGATCAATAAGGGTGAAAACGTACTGAATACATTTACAGGTAAGACCGAGCGAATCGGCCGCATCGTGCGCATGCAGGCAGAAGACCGCGAGGAGGTCGATACTGCAGAGGCAGGCGATATCGTCGCTTTCTTGGGTCTGAAAAACACCCAGACCGGTCACACACTGTGTGATCCTGACAATCCTGCCACTCTTGAGCCTATGGTATTCCCGGATCCCGTAATTTCCATGGCGATTGCAGTGAATGATAAGGCTGCGGCTGAAAAGCTTTCTATCGCGCTGGGTAAGATGGTGAAGGAAGATCCGTCTTTCCGTGTGGAAACCGATGAAGAGAGTGGTGAGACGATTCTTAAGGGAATGGGAGAGCTTCACCTGGATATTAAGGTGGATATCATCAAGCGCACCTATGGTATTGCAACTGAGGTCGGTAAACCGCAGGTGGCCTATCGTGAGCGCATTACTCAACTGCTTAATGATTCTTACACGCACAAGAAGCAGTCCGGGGGTTCCGGTCAGTTTGGTAAGATCGACTATACGCTTGAGCCAGCAGAGCCTGGCGAAGGATTTAGCTTCGAGTCCAAGGTTGTAGGGGGTAACGTTCCCAAGGAATACTGGCCTGCGATCGAAAAAGGATTTAAAAACTCGATCGAGAAGGGTGTACTTGCGGGATATCCGCTTGTGGACCTGAAGGTGACTTTGAATGACGGTGCGTTCCACGCAGTGGACTCCTCTGCAG
This sequence comes from Puniceicoccaceae bacterium, assembly GCA_028285755.1. Lineage (GTDB taxonomy): Bacteria > Verrucomicrobiota > Verrucomicrobiia > Opitutales > JAFGAQ01 > JANQOQ01. Next base: position 1,098,629 of record JANQOQ010000006.1, on the reverse strand, counting down.
TAGCGTTTGAAACCGCTGCTAAGGCAGGATACCGTCAATCCATACCAAAGGCGTCTCCGGAAATCCTTGAGCCCATCATGCGTGTGGATGTTTACATTCAGGAGGAAAAGATGGGGGATGTTATTGGTGACCTGAACCGTCGTCGTGGAATCATCCACTCTCAGGATCCAACTCCGAATGGTATCCACATTAAGGGTGAAGTACCGTTGAGTGAGATGTTTGGTTACATTGGTGACTTACGCACCATCACTTCCGGACGTGGACAGTTCTCCATGGAGTTCTCGCACTATGCGCCAACCCCTCGCAACATCTCCGAGCAGGTGATTGCCGAGGCTGCGGAGCGTAACGCAAAGAAGTAAGCTCGACAAAAATTACTTTTCAAAAGGTCAGCCCTCGGGCTGGCCTTTTTTATTGAGCCAGTTTTCCAAATCCTGCTGGTTATGGATGGTTTGATCCGTTTGATATTCGGGAGCCAGTTTATCAAAGTAGTCAGTACGCTGGAATCGTTTGCAGTGTAACAGCACCCGGGCACTTTGCTCGGGATTGCGCACGATACGCCCGAGTGCTTGATTCACCTTGGTAAGCCCCGGTAGGAGAAACAGGTTATTAAAGGCATCTTCAGCGGATAATCGTTTTTCCTTCGCTTTTGTAACCGGACCAAAGTCGGGTAATGCAGGGCTAACAACCATCACAGTATCGACCCGACCCCCCAACATATCTATGCTTTCACTCAACCCTCCACCCAGAGCGATACCGATCACCTGATGTTGCATCAATGCATCTTCGAGGAAGAGCAGCTGTTCTTCAGTGGGATAACCCCGAGGGACCACATAGCTGCTTATTTCAGGATGCGTTGTCTGCAGATAAGTGATGATCGTCTCTGCGTATAGATAAGAGGGGAAAAAGACGATGACCGGTTGGGTAGTGTATTGGGTGAGGATAGCTGCCGTATCTGAGGTTAGCAGGTGATGCTCTGCGCGTTTTTTGAAGCGGGTATCCACGCGCAGATCGATCGCAACGTCATAGGCGGTTTCACGCCATGTGGACGTGCCCTGTATTAGTTCCATTTTGCGTGCTGGAATTCCGGTTGTCTCCTCGTAATATTCGGAGCCCGGAAAAGTGGCAGACATCATCAGCACTTTTGCATACTGCTTGAGCAACTTATAAATGTAAGCGGATGCATCAATGCAGTCGATATTCAGGGTGGCTGGTTGTTCCGCCCATACGTGAAAAACCAGATCATCCGAGCTCAAGGAGTCACCCATACTGAGGAGTTGATTAATCCAATCGATCTCCTCGGCCTCCAATTTAAAGAATACGAATAAATGCTTTTGAAGCTTTATGTTGACCTGTTTTACGTGGTCGATAAACGTTTCAGCGGTCTGTTCCTTGACTCCTTCACTTTTTTTGATGCCGTTGAGCCAGCTTTGCAGGCTATTCAACACGGTATGACATTCCGTATCCTGGATCAGCTGAGTGAGTTTATTTGAGATTGCATCCAATACGGAACTTTCCAGCTTAAAGCTGAATAGGGCAGCCACACGTTCTGCCAGATTATGGGCTTCATCGATGATTAATATCGTTAGCTCAGGACTGTGGAGTGGATTTTGGTCGATTACGCCCCGTGCGATAGATGAAAATACGTAGTTGTAGTCGCAGATAGCAATTTCAGCCTGAGTAATGAGCGTTTGGTTTAGGAGCCGGGGGCAATAGTGCTCATTTTGGGCAATTTTAATAAGTAACTCATTGTGAGGGGAGCCTGTATCCAGAATTTCCATACCTCTTTGCCAATGCAGATAGGGCTTGAGTTCACCGCCGAGCGGCAAATTTTCATCGATGATTTCATGGCTACAGGGGCATTGGAGATGCGGGCAGGCTTCGGTCAGGGTGTTGCGGTTGCGAATTTGGTAATAGCAGATATTTGAGAATTTACTGTGTATCTGAGCTAATTCATTTAAGAACTGCTTTTGTCCTGAGTTTTTGCCGGTTAAGAACAGGCAACGCTGGATGTCATCCTTACTGAGTGCCTGAAGCGCAGTCTCAATGGAGAGTGCGGTCTTACCAAAACCCGTAGGTGCCTCAAGGAAATAGAATCGAGCACCCTTGTTATCACTGATTTTCTGATGGAGCTTCTCACGTGTTTCGATTTGCTCCGGTCGATACTCGTCGAATGCGTGGATATCATTGTAGTTTGAGGTGGCATGTTGTCGTTTGTGCAGTCCCTCCAGATAATCGACCCAGCAGGAGGCCCGATGCTTGATCATATCTATAGGGTCTCCGGTTATCGGTACTGATTGATAGATGCCCGTCTCCGCATGTATAAAGAGCAGCTCCGAGCTTAGGGTAATGACTTTCTGATCCTCTTGCTTTGCTGAATACATGAGCTGATAGCAGCTTACTTGCTCAAAGTATTCCTGATACTTTTTACGTAATAACTCCGGGCTTGCCGGGAGTAGGGTCTGCACGCTCTTAAGCTCACGGATATGGTGCTCCGTGCCTTCCATGCTGAGTTGATCGATTCGACCGTTGAGTATGAATGACCAGCCCTGCAAACTGAGTGTACCCTGGATAGGAACTTCACGTTTGGCTTTCACACCAGGTTCTTCATTCAGTTCGTCCCAGTGCTTATTGTGCCAGTATTGGCCAATCAGTGAGCTCCATTGGCCGGCGATGCCCTTTGCCGTTCGGGGATAGGCGCTTTGTGCGAAATTCGTAAATTCAGTGACGCTCAGGCGGATTTGCTTTTTTGCAAAATCGATATCCATCAACCTTAGCGTGGCTCTTAGTGGGAAGGTGTTCTTGCCATAAGGTCATCCGTCAGAAGATTCAGGCTGGTTCGCAAAATCTCGCCCATATTTTTGCACATCAGGAACACATCTTTTTTATGATAATTCGCCAGTGATTCGCGAAGCTCCTTAACTTTTTCAGGTTCGGAGATCCGTGTTTCTTCCATACTTGTGATTAAATTATCGAGTCGATAATGAATGGCCTGGATGCGGCGAGCCATGAGCGCATGCTCCTCCTGTTGATACTGCTCGATCGACTCATTACTCAGGTGTTTCAGGCAATAGAGGGCGAGCTCTCGGTTTTCCTTGAAAAATTGGGGAAAGTAAAAATTCATGCGACCACTGTAGGATTGTTGGTCGAAATCCATGCAGCGTATGCGAATCTGAAATCCCTCGATGTCCGGTGTAATGTCCACGACAAAGTTGTAGGAGCGCATATCTCCGAGTAAACGAAAGAAACAGCGTTCGTTGAACTTAATGAGCTCCTTTGCCATGCGCACGGGATTAATTTCATCCCGCATGAGCCAGTCGGAGATGAAAATATCTCCGGGGATACCCATCACATGCTCTTCAATCAGGGTACTTGAGAATGTCAGGTAGTGCATGCGATTGGGTGACAGCAAATGCTCCAGCTCGAGTCCGTAAATGCGCGAAGCATCTGCGGATTTCACATAATAGTAATCGTAGTTATCGTTTTGGGAGTTAACGATACGGATGCGGAATGGGTTGGAATTGCCGAATGTGCAATAGTCGATACGGTCCGCATAGAGGTGCTTCATCGTACCCATATGTCCATCGGATTTTAGGATCGCATAAATCTCCCGCAATCCATCATTGATGGCCTGCATTTCGCCAGTGTCGTAGGTCACACTTACCCAGAGGGTATCCCGCCCGAGCGAATCATATAGAGGAACGGAGTGTTTGTATGCCAGAAGCTGACGATAAGTGAGCGGCAAGTCATGCTCACGGTTGTACTCGATGAGATAATCCCGCAGGCCGTCGGGTATCGGAAAGAAGGGTTTCTTTTTGGTCAGTAATAAATTCTGGGATTTGCCACTATCACTCATTGAGAGCTATAATAAACACCATTTTCTTAAAATTGAAAATCGTAAAAGTGAGTTAACCACTTCGTAAGCGATTGTGTGATTTCCTTAACTTCTCCGACGGTATGATTCTGCTCAGCGAGGGGTGCTTTTAGAATACTCAGAGCATTGTTTTTGACAGATTGCGGCAAGGTATCTCTCCAACCCTCTGCCACAGGAAAACCATCTGTTTGTGCCAATAAGTAGAGCGATTTGAGATAGATAACCTCTGGATGTAGATGCTCTTTCCAAGCTTCGAGTGATTTTTGAAGCAACGAAAAAATATCGGCCGGATCGTCCATGTGGCTCGCGTTTTTCATGATGATCTTCAAAAAAAGGGATGCCTGATAGTAGGAATCGTAGTGCTTGGAAATTTCGTTGAAACTCTGAATCACTTTAAACTCCCTCAGGAAACCCGTGTCCTCAGTTTTTTTCGTTTCGATGGAAAGCTCCGCTATCTGAAAGATATCGGGCAAGTTGGCGCTTATTGATTTTGTAGAAGCCCGTTTGAGTGTTATCCGATAGCCATCTGATTCTGAAAAATAGTGAATCCGGTAATATTGCTCTCCCGTTTTTTCAAGTAGCAGGATGATCGCATGGTGGGTCTGATTCACGGGGTGTATGTGATTTTGGGGAATGAATCGGATCTGCGATGATGCTCGATTATATCCCTTTCAGCCTCCCGCATTAATCGTATATCCTCTTCGGCAATATCCTCGTATCCGGCAAGGTGAAGGCAACCATGGATGAGGTAAAGGCAAAGCTCTTCAGCGAAATCCGTTTGGTGTTCTTTGCTCTGGCGTACGGCCATGTCTGCTGAAATACAGATTTCACCCGCTAAATCGGGATCTTCAGACGGGAAGGTGATTACATCGGTCACGCTGGGGTCATCCATGAATTCTCTATGGATTTCGGCGAGTCTGGAATCACTCATAAAGGCAATTGATAAGTCGCCCGATGGGAATGAATCTCCGATGAATGCGATGGTTTTTTGCAAAAAGAGGATTAGCTGCTCGTGTGAATATGCCAGGGATACCTCAATCTGGCAAATATCAATTACTCGCGACATTGGCTACCGAACGTGTGGTTTTTGCCTCGGCGCTTTTAGGATACTCTACACGTGAGTGCAGCATGTTCAGCACACTCATGATAAAGCTGGTGCGAATACTCGCGAGCTCCTGAAAGGAGAGGGGGGCGTCATCGAGCTGTTGATCGCTTGTCGCATTGCGTATGATGCTGTCAATGAGATCTTCTACGCTTTGCTGGTTCACCTTCTTAAGGCTTCGGCTTGCTGCCTCGACACTGTCCGCAAGGAAGATAATCGCGCTTTCCTTAAACTGGGGCTTGGGGCCTTCATAGCGATAGTTGCTTTGATCCACTTGTGCTTTAGCTTCAGCTTCATCAATTTTCATAATGCTCATCGTCTCCTTGATCGCTTGCATGTAGAAATAGCGGATCAATGAAGCTGCATGATGTTGACGAATAATATCAATAACGATGCGTGGCAGGGAATATTTGCGCGCCATGTCAACCCCTTCGCTGACGTGGTTCTTAATAACCAGTGCACTCATGGAGGGTTTCATGTTATCGTGCGGATTGGGCGCGCCGACTTGTTGGTTCTCCGCAAAGTATTCAGGCTTCTGCAATTTTCCGATATCGTGGAAAAGCGAGCAGGTACGACATACCAGTGGATTTGCACCCACTTCCAGGGCAGCCTTTTCGGCGATATTTGCGACCATGAGACTGTGGTGATAAGTGCCGGGTGCTTCCATCTGCATTTTGCGCAGCAGCGGGTGATTAAAATCAGTAAGCTCTAAAAGCGTAATGTCGGAAGACACCTTGAAGATCGCTTCCATGATCGGCACGATCCCCACTATGAGCATACCGTAGATTACGGATAATACGGTCAACAGTATGATCTTTTGCCCAATAATAGTAAAAGACTCTCCATCAAAGAATCCCTGTATTGCAACGAGCAATGCAAGTGTCAGGCCGGCCACGAAGCACGCATTTACAATACGCGAGCGCACGCGCGCGTGGCAGCTGACGAGAATGGCAACCGCATTGTAGAGCAAGACGAAGAGAAACATCTCTGTATTATTGCCCTGCATCATGGAATAGAGTGCGCTGACCAATATCGCACACAAGATTGCCGGGGTTACGCCCAGTAGCAAATTGATGACGACCGGAGCGATCAGGAAGGGTGGAGCATAAATGAGTAGTGTGTTAAAGGCTCCCGTATCATCGAAGAGGTCACTCTCCCCAATTTCGAGAACAAAACGGATCGCTGCGATATTAAATAATACGATAATGGCCATCATCGTATAACTGCGATTCGTGCGATTCCGACCTGATAGCAGAAGGTGCATCAGCAAACCCAGTGATGCCATTATGATCAGCGTATAAAAAATACGCTGCAGCATGAATTCCCCAAAGAATGGCTCCTGCTCAGCGATATCCTGCTTGGAATCCTCATAAGCGTCCAGTTTTTCGATATCGATCCGTGATACAATTGAACCGAGCTCGATGATTGTATCTCCCCGCTGTACGTTAATGATCTCAGGCTGTATTTGAGCGAGGGCTTCTTGAGTCAACTGTTGGTGGATGAGCTCATTGTAGAACAGATTCGGCTTAATTCCTTCCTTAAGGATTTCGAACAGCGCAAAGAATTGGGCTTCGTTGGTTTGAAGTCCGGATAGATTTTGCCGTAAGCGAATGAGGGCTTCGGAAACCTCCTGGTAGCGTTGTTTTTTAATTTCGCCGCTATCATCAACGATCTGGACGACATTCAGAGTAGAGTCATTCTCAACGATACCTGTAATCGGTGCAAAGATGCCCTGCCGGTATATATTCCATAGCAAGGTCAGACCTTGCTGGAGAACCCGATAGTTCGTTGTGTTTTCAGTTTCCTGATAAACCGTAAGTATACTGTTGATATCAGCTGCATAGGGCTGAGCAGCGAACCACTCGCGTAGAGAGGTATCGAGTAATCCAATTTGCTCGCTCATTTCCAGTTCAGAATGTTCCCGACTAAAGCTCACCAGAAATTCATTCAACTCATTGATATATACTTCGAAACTTGAGAAGTGAGTGAAATCTACTGAATAAACGGGGGGAATTTGTTTTTGGATGCGATCACTTTTTCGCTCAGTAAGAATCGCGCTCTCGTATTGGAAATCGAGATCTGCAATGACTCGGGTTTTAGCTACCTGTTCCGGCAATAGTCTGGGACCGGATGGTGCCTGCCCCAAGAATGCCGTCAGTATAAGAATGGCCGTGGTAATCGAAAAGATGAGGAATGTTATCCTGCGGCTTTTCTCCACAAAATTATATTGAGCTTGTATTCTTTGCTCACGTACCCTTCTGGAGCGAGTGTGGCCTCGTCCATTTGGGTTTAATACTTTCTGGAAAAAGGATGTCATTTAATTTCCATCTGCCATAGCAGACTTATCATAAATGCTCACGTTCAATAAAAGGAGCAACTACAGGTTATTTAGCGGTAGTCGCATAAATATCTTTATCCTGATTGGATCAATTTCTGGTTTATTTATGGGCGGAAGTATTGTTATCTTCCACACTTTTGTTGTAAGCTTCAATGATTTTCTGAACAAGCGGATGACGTACAACGTCGGATTCGTCCAGATAGAATAGTTTAATTCCTTCAATATTTTCAAGTATATCCTTTGCCTGTTTAAGGCCGGATTTCTTTTTGTTCGGCAAATCGACCTGGGTAATATCCCCGGTAATAACCATTCGCGAGCCGTCACCCAGGCGTGTGAGGAACATCATCATTTGCTCGGGTGTCGTATTTTGCGCCTCATCGAGTATGATGTAGGCATTGGAGAGCGTGCGCCCACGCATGTAGGCAAGGGGGGCTATTTCGATTTGCCCGCGGTCAATGATTTTGAGCGTATCCTCCTTGCCAAGCATGTCATACATCGCATCGTAAAGTGGTCTCAAATAGGGCAGTATTTTTTCCTGTAGGTCGCCTGGTAGATATCCGAGCGCTTCACCTGCTTCGACTGCCGGGCGGGTGATAATTACCTTTTCCACTTCTCCTGCGATCATCGCGCGGAGGGCAACTGCCATTGCAAGGTAGGTTTTGCCGGTGCCCGCTGGGCCAATTCCAAAGACAATCTCATTGTTTTCGATAAACTTCAGGTAGCGCTTTTGGTTGATCGTTTTGGGGACAATGGTCTTTTTCTTAACCTGTATTACCAGTGGACGGTCAAAGACCTCCTTAAGCTCAATGGGATCACCCCTCAGTGTGGAGTTCATGAGGTGTTGATAGTCGCTTTGCTTAATCTGGATTCCCTGGGATTTGGCTGCGTCCAGGATGTTAAAGAATTGGACTGCTTTTTGCACGTCCGGTTCTTCCCCATCAAATTGTATCCACTCTTCGCGGGTTACAATTTTTACGTTAAAGGCGTTTTCAGCGCGATCCAGGTTATCCGTTTTCGAACAATAGAGCTGGTCCAGATAGCGTGAACTGGTGAATTGAAGTTTCTCAGTTGCCATCAGAAACGAGTGGAAAGCTTGGAAAACGCATAGATTTGAATGGAATTTTTACCGATAAGCGGTTCGAAATGAGAATTATCAACAAATTAGTCATTAAGTGGTCGGAAACAAGACTGAATTTTTAAGCCGTTAATGCTTATTGATTTGTAAATTCTGATAAGCGCTCCCACATGATTTCAAGGGCGGTAGGCAGTACTCGGTTTTTACCTAAAACCGGCATAAAATTCGTGTCTCCTACCCAACGGGGCACTATGTGACAGTGCAAATGTTGGGGGATGCCTGCGCCTGCGGCAGAGCCTAAATTCATACCCACATTAAATCCGTCAGGCTTGATGGCTGCCTTGAGCATCCTCTTAGAGCGGATCAGGAGTTTCATAAGCTCAGCCTGTTCACCGTCGGTTAAATCCTCAATATCCGGGACTTCCCGGTAGGGAATGACCATCAAGTGCCCTGCATTGTAAGGATATCGGTTCATGACCACGTAGTGATATTCACCCCGAATCAAAATGAGGTTTTTCTTATCATCGTTTTCCTTGTAAATGTGCGCAAAGGGATTCTGGTTACCATTCTTATCCTTAGGCGTTTCCAGATATTCGATGCGCCAATATGCATGCAAATAGTCCATATAGCGTGGATAGTTGTTTAGCGACACAATCTTTACATATAGACGGAAAGGCAATGTTTAACCGTATTATGAGTGAAGAAATACAGCAAATTGAGAATGAACATTCGATGGATTTGATTTGTCTTTGAATCAGCAAAACTTTGAATAAGACTTCTAATTTATGAAAAGTGCATTCATTCCTCTCGTTTTTATGCTGAGCATCAGCTTTGCCACACAAGTATTTTCTCAGGATCCTGTACCGAGTGAAATCACTTCAGTCACCGTATTTCAGGACACCGCGCGCATTAATCGCAGCACAAATTTAACTTTGGTACCTGGTAATAACCTGGTGCGAATCGGTAATGTTTCATCCCGAATCGATAGCCGCTCGGTAACCGTGCAGATATCGCCAGTTGGCGATTATGCCCGTGTGCGCGAAGTAGGCGTCGAACCAGCTGATGAAAACCGCAGGTATTCAGATATGGAAGAACTCAAGGCTGAGATATTTGAACTGGAATCCCGGATTATTGAGATTCAGAGCCTTGAGGAGTTCGCGAAGAAGCGTATCGAGTTTGCTGAGGAGATGGCAGAGTCGTTCGCGGAAAATTACGGGAGTGGGGGTGCTTCTTTTGAGGATGCTCAGCAAGTTTGGGATCAGGTTGTTGATGTCGCGTCCCAGATGCAGGATGCTATTAAGGAGTATGAGCAGCAGTTAATTCCTCTGCGTGATCAGCTTGAGATCATGCAGAATCAATTGGATGATTTGCGTAATAATTGGTCACAACGTGCTAACGATATCTACATAATTATCGAATCCCAACGTCAGGCTCAGGTTGAGCTCAATATCAATTATCTGGTATCCGGCTGTTATTGGAATGCAATTTATGAACTGCGGGCTACTCCGCGCAGGGGCACACTCGAGCTTTCCTACCGTGCATCGATCATGCAAAATAGCGGCGAACCCTGGAATAATGTGGTGCTTACGCTGTCTACCCGTCAGGCACGTGCAGGTAGCCAGGTCCCTGAGTTGGATCCAATCCCATTAAATGAGATTTTGCCGCCACCGGTTCCTGAAGGTGGAGAAGAAGCGGTGATGATGGCTCCCATGGCATTAGATGCAGCCCCTTCGAGCATGAAGGCTTCAAGAGATATGCGCTTTGCGCAACCTACAGTCGATGCCGGGTTTGCATCATTTGAAATGAATTTACCTCAGACTTTTTCGATCGCTTCCAGCCGTCGCCCCGTTTCAGTATCGGTCCGTTCATTTAGCCTGAATGCTCAGTTTTACACTGAGATCGTACCCAAGATCGAGGAGAGTGGCTACCTGATTGCGGAGACCCGCAACACGACGGGCTTCCCGTTGCTTCCCGGCGAGATGAACACTTATGTAGAGGGTAAGCTGATCGGTAAAGGCTTCCTGGATGCGGCGCTACCGGATGTCCCCTTAAAGATATCGATGGGAGTCGATGAGAATATAATTGTTACACGTGAAGATGGTGAACTCAATCAATCCACCACCGGTATTGTAGGGCGCAACAAGCAGTTCTTGCGTCAGTACTTTACGAGGGTTGAAAATTTGCATCCGTTCAGCCATCCGGTAGTTGTCGTAGATCAGTTTCCAATTTCCCGGAATTCAAAAATCCGTGTGGATCGCATCATGCCGCAGTTTGGTGAGGAAACAACCAACCCGGAAATCAACACAACGACCGGGATTTTTAAATGGCGTGATCTATTGAATTTGGATGAAACGCGGGTGTATGAGACTCAATTTGTGGTCACCTACCCTTCTGATTGGCGGGTACGCGAAGATTACTAATGACTAGCGGGCGACCTTGAGGTCTACATCTTCAGGGTCTTCCATTGCCTCCGCCTTGATTCGTTTCTCGGTTGCTTCGTGAGCGAATATATCCTGTGCGTTGATGATTCGGTCTTTTTCCGGGATGGGGATGGTTGAGTAAGCCCCATTGGACCGCAATAACTTGGCCGTGGCATTATCGCTCATATAGACTTCCAGAATGTGCTTAATGCGTTCACGTAGTCGTGTGTTGAGGATGGGAACTACTGCTTCGATCCGCCGGTAAAAATTGCGGGGCATCCAGTCTGCACTTCCCATGAGAATGCGGGCATCATCATCCCCATTTTCAAAGTAAAAGATACGGTGGTGTTCCAGGTATCGGCCAAGTATACTGCGAACACGGATATTTTCACTGAGACCGGAGAGTCCTGGAACGATACCACATATGCCACGAATAAGAAGGTCAATTTTCACACCTGCCTGGGATGCCGCATAGAGATGACCGATCGTTTCCCGATCTATCAGGCTGTTTGCCTTAACGATAATCTTGGCGGGTTTCCCGGCGCGTGCATTTTCTGCTTCCTGCTCAATGTATTTGCAAAGGGTTTTCTGGAGTGTAAATGGCGCTACCAGAAGCTTATTGAACTTAGGATTCTTTGAGAATCCGGTGAGCGTATTAAAGAGACTGGCTACATCTTCAGTAATTTCATCATCGGCGGTCAGCAGGCTTAAATCGGTGTAGAGTTTGGCAGTTTTTGGGTTGTAATTCCCTGTGCCAATATGGGCGTAGCGCTTCATGCCATCCTGCTCCTTGCGGACCACGAGGCAGCACTTACAGTGAGTTTTTAAACCCACCAATCCATACACCACGTGTACGCCCGCTTCCTCGAGCCGGCGAGCCCAGTTAATGTTGTTTTCCTCATCAAATCGGGCCTTCAGCTCAATCAGCGCGGTAACCTGCTTATCATTGCGCGAAGCTTCAATCAGCGCATCGATGATAGGGGAGTCTCCGCTAGTTCGATAAAGGGTTTGCTTGATGGCAAAGACCTGGGGATCTTCGGATGCCTTGCGCAGAAAATCCACAAAGGGCTGGAAACTATCGAAGGGGTGGTGTAGCAGATGGTCCTCATGTTTGAGACTTTCAAAGCTCAGATTACTGGATGTCAGAGCAGGGGGTGTGTAGGGGGTGTAAGGTACGAATTTTAAGTCCGCCCGGCTTACGATATCACAGATGGCTGTGATGCGCATCATATTGATCGGGCCATCGATCAAATACAGGTTTTCCCGGGTAAGATTAAACTCTTTGAGCAATTTCTTGAGCTGAAACTCGCTCACACTTTTTTCGATTTCGAGTCTTACCGCTGCTCCTTTTTTTAGCTTATGCAGCTGTTCTTCCAAGGTTCGCATCAGATTATCGATTTCTTCATCGTCGATATAGAGGTCAGAATTGCGCGTGATGCGGAAAACATGGCTGGAGATCACATTCATGCCCGGAAAAAGTCGGTGGGCATAGCGCTTCACAATGGCACTGATCATAAAACAGCTTAGACCTTCCTCCTCTGAACCTTTGATTTCTACGACTCTCGGTAAGATTCTCGGTACAGGTATGATAGCCGTTAATGGGGGTTCGCCGGGTTCAGTGTTTTCCAGCTCAACCAGCACATTCATGGATTTGTTGACGACCGAAGGGAAAGGGTGAGCCGGATCGATTGCGAGCGGTGTGAGCACCGGGTAGACTTCTGCCTCGAAATAATTCTCAGCCCATTTACTTTCAGATTCTGTGAGCTCATCAAAGTTCTTGAGGTAAATTTTTTCATTTTTGAGGGCAGGCATGAGAATATCGTGCCAGCACTTGTACTGATCGTTCACCAATTGTTTGGTGACATCGCGGATGCGACTGAGCTGTTCACTGGGGCTGAGGCCATCCGGATTTAATCCGATTTCCACATTGGATTCGACCTGCTGAATTAGGCCGGAAACCCGAATTTCAAAAAACTCATCCAGATTGGAGCTCACAAAACCCAAAAAGCGAACGCGCTCCATCAACGGATACTGTTCATTCAATGCTTGTTCCAGTACGCGACGATTAAACGAGAGCCAGCTCAACTCACGGTTAAAGAAGGGAGCACGGCTCTCCGGCTTGCGGACTTCTGTATAGGATACCGAATGAATGCCATTTTCAAAATCTACTTTTTCGGGTTTAAAAGACATCTAATGAGCTTAGCTCAACTGAGATAAAATAGCCAGAATTTCCGACGTGTTTTTTACGAATTTAGCGAGATGCGAAGCTCTGGAATTTTGATTCGCGGTTAAAGCGGGTGAAAGTGCTGTAACTCGTGTGGGGCAATATTTGGATGAAAGCTTGCCCATAGCTTTTCCGGAGGACACGTGAATCCAGCAGGGTGATGACGCCTTTATCCTGATGGTTGCGGATGAGGCGGCCGATGCCCTGGCGAAATTTTATTTGTGCGGCTGGCAGGCTCAGGCTGAAAAAAGGTTTTTCACCCCGCTCGATGCAGGCTTCGCTACGTGCTTGCTGGATCGGATGGGACGGGTTTTCAAAGGGAAGCCGCACCAGTATGACTTGGGATAATGCGGGCCCGGGTACATCGACGCCGGTCCAAAAACTATCGGTACCAAACAAAACCGCATCCCCGGCTTTCTTGAATTCTTTTACTAGGTCACTTCGCGAATAATTGCCACCCTGAATCAAGAACGTGCGATTCAGTTTGGATAAGGCTTTACGGATAGGGGTGGCTACCCGATTCATTTCTTCATAGCTTGTAAATAAAACGAGAGTCCCACCACTTACTCTGGAGACTGCAAATTCTATAGAGTCTGCCAGGTATTCAGTTTCAAATTTTTTGGAATTCGGATCCGGTTCAGGTGAATCTGCGGCGATATTGATGAGCATACGATTAGGAAAATCGAACGGTGAGGTTTCCTGGTCGCTATCTGCATTTTGAGCGCCCGCCTTGGCTTTGAAGCGATCGAGGCCCTCCGCATCGCTGAGTGTGGCACTCGTCATTAGGCAATGGGTATTGCGCTGCATCACAAAGTCTGAGAGATAGGGAGCAACATCCACAGGTGCAGAGCGTAGATTGATGACCTGTTGTTTTTTGCCGGATTTTTCAAGCCAGTAAACCTGCTCCTCGCTTTCCAGCTCGATGGCATTCTCAATAGCTGCCTTGAGCGTCAAGATGTGCTGTCGGCTATCCTTAAGTTCGTTTTCGGACTGTTCATTGGTTTCTTTTTGGGCGAGACGACCCAGCTGATCAGCAACTGCCTGCAGCGGGAGGGCCAATGTGTTTTCAGTCCATTGCGATTTGTGGAGGCGCAGTATGGAGCGCTCCTGCAGGTATTCGTAGTTCACCCGCTCGAAGAATTCGTCCGCATACTCCATTGCCCGAACCACGGCATCCTTGGCTTCATGTGAGGGGTATTTCGCAATGAGTCCTTTGCTGTTTTTAGGATTAAAGATTTGAGTGAGAGCGCGGTGAACGGCGTAGTTGGTAACACTCAGGCCAAAATGCTCGGTAGCTATATCGGGCACCGTGTGAGCTTCGTCCAGTATTAAAAAATCGTCGGGAAACAGGATCCCCCGGGTATCGCGCCCCGGGCTGAGTCCGGCACTTAATAATGCGAATAGCAGGGAGTGATTAATGATGATGATATGGGCGTCCTGTATCTGTTTTTTAGCTTTTTGGTAGAAACAGGTCTCCGGGGAACAATGGTGGCGGCTGCATTGGCTGGAGTCTGCATTCACCCAATCCCAGACTTCTCCTGCAGGTAAGGGGTAGAGCTCCTGAATAATGCCTTTTTCAGTCTCTTTGGACCAGTTGACGATACGCTCGAGCTCGGGATTAAGCTTTAGGTCGAATAGGTCGCTTTTTTCGGCAACCGCTTTTTGCAGGCGCCGTGTGCATAGGTAGTTACGCTTACCGATCAACAGTGCGGATTTGAAATCGCTGAATCTGCTGAGTTCTTCGGTCACGTCGAACAGTTGTTTACAAAGTTTGAGGTCTTTCGAGAGTATTTGCTCCTGCAATGCAATCGTATGCGTGGATACGATCATTTTTCGCTCGTTTTTATAGGCATGCAATATACCGGGAATCAGATATGCCAGACTCTTCCCAACACCCGTTCCCGCTTCAAAGACCAATGGGGTATCGCCAGCCATCGATTGGGAAACCCGGGTGGCCATGGCTGCCTGTTGTGGGCGAAACTCCAGCTCAAGATTGGATTGAAGCAGACCGTTTTGCTTAAACACCTGATCGACCAGCTCGGGTAACCACAATGCCTGTGCGTCCGTAATATTTTCTGAAAATCCTATCAAAGTGTTTGTCCCGCGTTAAGTTACTGGTTTTGATATTAGCACCAAAATTATCTGCGTTGTCTAATTAAAAATGTGAAACATTGATCACTAAATTAAAATCTTACCCGTATGTCAGAATCATTCTACCATTTAGGATTTGGAAAGTCAGATTTAGGAAGCCCCACACCAAAACTGGCTTTGCTCTCAGGAGATCCGCAAAGGGCCCATAAGATCGCTGATGAGCATTTTGAGAATACGCGCATACTTTCAGAAAATCGGGGGCTTAATAGTTATCTGGGGTGGGTGAGGGGACAGCCTGTTTTATCTGCTACCAGTGGTATGGGTGCGCCCTCTTTATCCATTATCGTCAATGAGCTGGTGCAGTTGGGGGTCGAAACGATTATCCGGATTGGTACGAGTGGTGCAGTGTCCAGGGACATAAGCATCGGCGATATCGTAATCTCAAGCGCGGCCATGTGTCGGCAGGGAGCAGCCAATGATATTGCGCCGGCTGAATACCCCGCTGTGGCAGACACGTTACTGACTGCGCAATTAGTAGCAGCTGCTACCAAAAATAGTATACCGTATCATTTGGGGATTACGGCGAGCCTGGATACTTTTTATGAAGGCCAGGGGCGTACTGATAGTGCAAATCCGAATTTACTTCCCCATTTACGCAATTGGGTACAAGAGCTTGATAACCTGAATATCCTTAATATGGAAATGGAGGCTGCGACTTTATTTAAAATGGGCTCTGTATATGGTTTTCGCGCAGCTTGTGTATGTGCGATTGTTGCACAGCGAACGGAAGCGGAGACCATTAACCTGCAACTTAAGGATAAGGCAGTGGAGAACGCGATTCGGTGTGTTATGGGTTATTTGAATAACCATGTGATTGTCTAGTATGAATGGTTAAGATAGTATTACTTTTCTACAATAAAACCTCCTTAACGCTCAATTGTCTCGAATCAATTTTATCCTCAGGATATAGCATAGAAGAGATTTTGTGTCTCGATAACGGTTCGCTGCCGGAAACTAAGAAAAAATTGCTCAGTATCTATCCCGACCTACAAATTCATCGTATTGAACCGAATGGGGGATATTCTGCGGGCTTTAATGCGGGGGTAAAAAGGGCCATAGAGCTGGGAGCCGAAAACCTATTGTTTCTTACCAATGATACTCTTTTGACCTCACAGACTTATGAAAAATGTAAGGCATGTGCAGATGCGAACCGTGCTGATATGGTTGCTCCGCTGATCCTGAATGCGCATAACGGCACCATGGATTCGGTTGGAGGATATTTTGATCCGGATTCATTGACCCTTAAACATCATCGTAGCCAGGGCTTGCCTGACCTATTGGGTGAATGGGATTATGTGCCGGGCACAGCATTCTGGCTAAGTAAACGGGCCTTTGAGCGACTGGACGGTATGGATGAGTCTTATTTTATGTTCTGGGAGGATGTCGATTTTAGCATCCGGGCACACTCGCAAGGTTTACGTTTGGCCCGTTGTTATGAGGCGGCGATTCAGCATTCCATAGGTAAATCGACGCGCAAAAAAGCCTACTACACCACTTATCTTTTTCAGAGGAATCGCATACGATTTACAAAGACCCACCTTGATGCAGAAAAATGGCAGCAGGCAAAAGTCATCCTTGAAACTGAGTTGGAGACTTTAACCCAAAAATGGACAGAGGATCGGGATGAGCTTCGCCTGGGGTATGCCGATAAGTTGCGCACTGAGCTTGGTTAACTACTTAAAATTTCCGCTTTAAAAGCTTCAATACGGGACCAGGTGCCCAGATCGTAATAATCATCAACCTCAAATGACCAGGCTGGATAGAATGATCGATCATTGTAATTAACTGCGTGCTTTTTGACAGATTTGATCAGGAAATCATGTAGTTCATCAGCGATGTCTTTGCGAAATCCGAAGCAACCCCAGTATCCATTATAGAGATGCTGATCCTTTTGAGGTTTATCCTGAAATCGGGTGATTGTTGAGTTATCCTCAACATACAGTGCACCCAGGTTTTGAAGAGAAGTAGGATCGGAGCATAATCTTGTACCAAATACAAGAGAATGGTTTTGAAGTGCACTCAGCATAACCTGAAGCAATGATTGGTTGGGTGGTATTGTCAGGTAACTATCCGGCAATAATACCAGATTATACTCTGTATAGTAGGCTTTGGCAGAATAAATGGACCCGGGCCATTCTTCGTAATTATGATCGAAATCGATGGGGATGATAGGAATTTGTCTTGGTAATGTGTTGCGGATATAATCAACGACCTGAGTTTTGCCCGGTTTGGTTACTATCAGGACCTGTATATGTATGTTGATTTCGTGCGCTGCTATAATATGATTGAGGCTGTATTGAATGAGTGGGACCCCCGACTGTACCTCATAGAGCTCCTTAGGGATATCCAAGCCCAGCCGTAGCCCGTCCCCGGCGCAAGGCAGAATAATGGATAGGCTGGGCGATGTCATGTCAAACTTGGGCGCGGGATTGTAATATTCTAAATCTTATGTGTTTATTGGCGTTATGGCTTATACAGGCGAGCAAATAGATATCCAATCCACCTTAGGCTCCATTGATACGTTGGCAGTGCAATGTGGGTTCTTCACGGAGCCGTTATTGGAAATTCACGATTACAGACTCAAATGGTATCATAAGGAAAGCCCGAATAAAGACGCTAAAACGATTTATATGTCTGCTGGAGTCCATGGGGATGAACCTGCAGGTGTGCTGGCAGTAGCGGACATGTTTGAAAGAGGCCTTTTCAGTGAGCAGTTGCATTGGGTGATTGTTCCGATGGTTAATCCTAGCGGGTTGGCCAGGAATACGCGGGAAAATGCTCAGGGAATCGATATCAACCGTGACTTTAAATCTCCCCGGAGTTTTGAAGCGAAGAGAGTGATTGAGGTTATCGAGAGCAAAACCAGCTATGATTTGGCATTATTACTTCATGAAGACTGGGAATCACAGGGATTCTATTTATACGATATTGCGGATTCTAAAGAGGCATGGGTTGCAGATAAAATTGTTGAAGTCGTTGCCGAAGTTTGCCCCATTGATCTATCTGAGGAGATCGATGAAATGCCTGCTCAGGGTGGCATTATCCGACCGGATCCCAATGACGCTGATGTGGACCCCAAATTACAGGGAGAGTGGGCGGAAGCGCTGTATATTTATTTCGAAGAAAAGGCGAAGCTTCAATACACCTTTGAAGCACCCAGTGCATTTGAAATGGATGTCCGGGTAAAGGCTTTGTCGAATGCGGTTCTGGCTGCGGTCAACGCCATTTGATGGGGATGGGCTTTCGGGATTTTTGACGTGAAGTCAGTCTTGGAAACTCGAACAGGTTGCGGGAACGTTCGGATTGACTGAGGTTTTGACGTGCCTGATGTTGTAGTTCCAGCCATCGATCCCACGGGAATTCCGGGGCATTTGCGATTTGCCGGATGATGCTGCGCCACTCCAACAGGATGCGTTCGACATCGCCCGTTTTGATGTCTTCATCTTCGATCTGATATTTATATTTGGGGTCATCCAGGATTTTAACCACCAAATCGGAAGCTCCCTCGCCATATTCTTCGGGCAGTCCCCGCTTAAGGTAGCCCGGGTAGGTGACACTCCCATAGGCCTCCCGGCAGACAAAAGTCATGCGTGAACCCTGCTCGCCCATAGCATCAAAACGGTGGCCTGCACGCAGGTTGGCGAGGTCCTGCACGATCTCTTCGACCGGATATTCGGGATCTTCCAATGCTGCAGCAACTGCCAACCCCTCACCATGATTGAAGTAGCTGAATAATACCCCCCGTCGGGTTGGGTAAGCATCCGCATCTACCAATCCCAGGGACTGCCAGGTTTCGGCTATTGTGCTCTTGTTGGAGCTCTTTTGGGTCGCATTCTGGTGTTCAGCGAGCGTGAATTTTTGATAGGTATTATTGACCTTCCGTTCGGGTGGACAAAATAAATAAGCACCTTTGCTATCCTTGCGTGCAAGAATCCTGACTCCATCCAAGCGTAGCCGGGCGACAACAGAGCCACCGCGTTCAATGATTTCAACCAGTTTACCGCCGCCTGTTACTTGCGGAATGCTGGTTTGCAAGTGCTTCTCGAGTTCTTCGATCGTCCAGCGACGTGGAATCAAATTGCTGTTGTTCGCATTTCTCAACATTTTGTTGACTTTGGCTCTGTACTTTTTGGTGAGCTCACACTTATTCTGCCCGTCTTCTTTGGGGAAGTGCGCAACCACCCAGTCTTTGCCATAGATTCGCTCTTTGCTGCTTTGGATAAGGCTGGTGGTTCCAAATGCAAATTGATCCAGTGCTTCAGCTACTTCTATTGATTTTTTCCAATGCTCCCGGTGATAATAGAGGGACTCTCCCAAAGTTGTAGATTGGGGACCCTTGCGGCGCTCCCACCTGTTATGGCTGGTTAAAATTTCAACGATGGTGTCTTTAGCGTCCCCACTTTTAGCTTCTGTAGTAGATTTTTTGGGCTCAGTCTGATCGAAAAGCGCAAAAGCATCTTTAAAGCCCAGATCGATTGGCTTATCTGTGAAGAGGTGCGAAGCGAGTAAATTGGCTGCTTTTTTAGGGTCTTGTTTATGCGACTGCGCCTGGTGCATGTAGGTGAGAAATGCGGGCCAGTCGATCTGGGAGGTGCGTTTGAGCTTTATGGGTGCAGCATCCTCCAGGCGCGGGATGTTGGGAGCTATGAGGACATAGCCCCGCTCGTCTTTGCCCCGTCTACCGGCTCTGCCAAACATCTGTAGAAGCTCGTCAGGCCTTACTTGCACTTGTTCGAGGTTTTGGCGGTATTGCCTGTCGGTTACAATTACGGAGCGCATCGAAAAATTGATGCCTGCGCCCAGACCGGTTGTTGCGACGACGACCCTTAGTTGACCCGCTTTTGCAAGGGGTTCGATGACTCCGGCGCGTTGCTTATAACTTAGACCACTGTGATGGTAGGCCACCCGGGCCTTCAAAAGTTTAGCAAGCTTATCTCCCGCGAGGGATTTTTGCTCCGGGGTCAGCTCCAGAGGATCATCTAAAGGAAAACTGGCAGCCAGTTGGCGGGCAATACGCTCACTTTCCTTACGCTGGGGTGCAAACATTAAAATTGGACCCAGGTCTGCCGTGAGCGCTTTCGCAATATGACGGGGCCAGGTGCCGTAAATGGATTTTGGGATACGATTGTTGAGAGCTTCCAGGTAGACTTCCTCCTGGGGAACCGGTCGTTCCTTGTGGCTGATGAGCTTGGCTTTACGTCCAATTCGGTTTAACCACTCAACGATTTTTTCCGGATTTTGCACACTACCACTCAGTAGAAGCAACTGAGTATCCGGAGGTGTGATTGCGAGCGTAATCTCGTAGTTTACCCCTCGGGAGGAGTCTGCGATCATCTGATATTCATCAATGACGAGCAGGGCAGGGTTTTCACGACGCAGCAACCGGGCCTTTTGGGTCTCGAGAGTGGCGACTATGATCGGTGCATCCAGATTGTCAGCGATATCTCCGGTGGCAATGCCCACATTCCAGTTCTTATCGCGCCACTCCATTAGCTTATCATTGGCGAGTGCACGTGTGGGAACGGTGTATATCGCCTGGCCCTTTAAATAGCCAGATTTGGCCACAAGCTCGAAAATATAGGTCTTTCCGGCACCTGTGGGGGCATCAACAACGACGTCGTAGCCACCCTCAAGGTAGCGAACCGCCTCTTGTTGCCAAAGATCAGGAATAGTCAGGGCAATGTCCAAAGTCTCCAGTGACATCTTATTATTGAGATAAGGTGAGATTTCTGAGTGAGTCCACCCATAATTTTAGCTGTCGGATTTTAATATTTTCTGAGAAACTGCGTTAAAAACTCTTGAGCCGTAAAGACACTTCCTTTAAAACATTTACAATTAGCAGCTTATGAACATGCCACGTTATTTTTTGGCCTCACTGGCAGTTTTTGTAGTGCTTACAGCACTGCATGTTTTTTTGCATGGTTTTGTTCTGAGGGAGTTGTATGAGCTTACGCAGGATGTGTGGCGCAGCCAGGAGCAGATGAACACACTCGTACCTTTGTTATATGGCAGTTATGTGCTGACGAGCCTGATTTTTGTATATGTGTTTGCCAAGGGTTACCAAGGCAAGGGTTGGGCGGAAGGTGTGCGTTTTGGTCTGATGTTTGGCCTGTTGATAGGCCCGTTGACTTCTGTTTTTACCTACATCGCAGTGGATGTCCCGGCACGTTTGGCACTTGGATGGTTCCTGGGGAGTATATTTACTTACTTAATACTTGGCCTGGTAGCGGCTGCGATTTATCGCAGGCCCCAGGTTGTTTAATGGGGCCGTTCGAGCACGTAAAAAGTAAATTCGTATTTTGCATTGGAAGATCGGCGCTCGGAAACAACTTGCGTAAATGTATCCCGCCAGTCGGGAAAAAACGTATCCCCCTCGACGTTGGTGTGAACAAGGGTTAGGTAAAGTTTATCTGCCATTGCAAATGCTTCATCGTAAATGCGCTGACCACCTCCAATCCATATCGGGCTATAGTCCTCCAGACTTTGAGCATATTCGATAGCTTCCTCAATCGATGTGAAAGATTGAGCATCGGGATAATTTTGAGGTGAGCTTGAAACCACGAGTGTCTGCGTATTGGGGTAGGCTTTGCCCATATCTTCATAAGTTTTGCGCCCTTCAATAACGACTCCCCCGGCTACCGATTGATAAAGATGCTGAAAGTCCTCCTTAATTCGCCAGGGAATGGAACCCTTATGTGCGATCACGCGATTCTCTGAGCACGCTACAATAATATGAATGGGCTTATCATGAGACATAATTAAAATACAAGCATCCGCCTCAAACGTATCAAACAATTTCGTCACATTACCGCACTGGATTGACCGGCTATCTCATATAATGTTGGCTATAGCTTATTCCTAGCTATGAAAAATATCCTCACTTTTTTGGCGATCGCTATCGCTGTAAATACACTATATGCAGATCGTAATGATACCGGTAGTCCCCGTTTGATTCAGGGACCCATGCTGGGTGCGGTGACTGAAAACTCTGTCAAAATCTGGGGTCGAGTGACTGGCGAATATCCGTTCCTAATACAGTATAGTACTCATCCCTCTATGGAAGGTGCCCAGGAGTCTGCAGTAGTTGCCGTAGCGGCTGAAGACGATTTTACAGGAGTCGTGAACGTGGAGGGGCTGAAAGCTAATACAGTTTACTATTACCGGGTTCTTGTGGATGGGGAAGGACCCAAATACTTAAAAAATAAGTATCCGTTTCACTTTAAAACGGCCCCTGCGAACGGAGATCACAAGGCATTTACCGTGGGTTTTGGCTCTTGCAGTAAAGCAGAGGACGATCGATTGCAGCCCATTTGGCAGCAGGTCGCACTTGCAGATCCGGATCTGTTTTTCTGGGTGGGAGATAATATCTATGCGGATAGTCTCTATCCCCAGTTTATTGCGGAGCTCTATCGCATGAATCACAACGTACCGATGCTCAAGGAGCTGATGCGAAGCACTCCCATGCTCGCAACCTGGGATGACCATGACTACGGACTCAACGATCACGACCGCACCAACCCAATCAAGGAAGACGCCCTCAAAATTTTCCAGCAATACTGGGCAAATCCATCCTATGGTGAGCCTGACAATCCGGGTGTGTACTTTAAATATACTTACTCGGGCGTGGATTTCTTTTTTCTGGACGGGCGCTATTATCGGGATCCCTATGACAAACCGGATGATGTAAACAAAACCATGCTGGGAGCTGGTCAGCTTGCCTGGCTGAAGGAAGAGCTTAGCAAGAGTGAAGCGATCTTTAAGGTGCTCGTATGTGGGAGTGGCTGGACCAGCCTCAAGGGGCCGGGTGGTGATTCCTGGTCTTCCTTTATAACGGAACGCGATGCACTCTTTCAGTATTTAATCGACGAAAAGATCGAGGGTGTGGTGCTTATGTCCGGGGATACTCACCGTGCGGAAATCAACGCGATACCCTTCTCAGAAAAAGGCGGTTATGACCTGTATGAATTTGTAAGCTCGCCACTCTCGCAGGATACGAGTAATCGGGCACGCGTAGTCATGCCTGAATACCACATGGATGAGCCCTATACCGGTGCCGTAAATTTCGGCCTTGTCAGTTTTGAGCCTGCGGATGATCCGCGCCTGGTGTTTGAGGTAATTAACCTATACGGTGACAGTGTGTATGATCGCTTCGTGGTACAGAGAAGTGATCTAAAGCTCGGAGTTAAAACCTGGGATAAAAAGATCAACTCAAAGGAGCACGCACTGCGTAAACTGGCTGAGGAGCACAAAGCGTATGGCTTCTAATCTTTTGCTAGATATTCGCTTAAATCTGATATGATCACTTCACGGTTACCCTTGATGATACCGTAGAGGTGACCCTCTTGGGTGCGATCCCACATGAAGGCTTGGCCTTCGATTTCCGCAGGGATGGTATCCAGATGGACGAGTTTGGAGCCACCGGTGGGCAATTCCATTACGTAGAGCTCCTTGTGGTCGTGACCTGTGATGTAAAGCCTGCCATCCGGTCCCCAGTCTCCACCTGAATTGCTGCGAGTGCCGAAACGCTCCTTGATGTCCTTAGGAAAAGTGTAGCCGCGTACGCGTTGCCAGTTGTCATCGAGCACGATCACCTGCGTCCAGCTGTTATCCTGTCCCGGATTTGCACCACGCCCGGAGTAATGGGCGAAGCCCATCCACCACTGGTATTTGTGACGCACAACCCAGGTGGCGGAGCCCACAAATACACCAAGACTGATGGACTCAATATGCTCCAGGGTTTCGGTATCCCACACTTCGATGGAGCTCTCCATGGGCCATTCGGGGTAGTTGGAGTGTGCGCAGTATAGTTTGCCCTCGTGAATGGTTCCTGCATTCAAATGGATGAGTGGCTTGCCTTCCTCACATGCCCAATGGGCGAGTTGGTCTTTGGTGGTCTTGTCATATTTGATAATCTCGAAGTTGCTGATGACGTAAATAGCGTCCTCGTCGATAGCTACACCCTGCTTTGCGGCTGGGGAATCGAAGCGATCAATGACTTTTGCGTTCAGTGGATTCGCAACAGACAGTAGTAATAAAAGGAGGAATGTGAGTGCTTTCATGATATTGTTCTAAATATAAAAAACAGCCCCGACAAGTCGGGGCTGCAAAGTAGGTTAATAAGTTAGGAAATATTGCATACTACTTCGTCCAGGTTATGCCGAGGCGGAACTCACGGCCATAGACTTCATACCCAGGATTTTCAGCGATGTATGAAGGATTTACATTGCGATAGAACGTGAAATCGGTCTCATCCGTCAGGTTTTTACCGGTCAGGTAGACGCTCCAGTTCTCGTTGAAGTTGTATGTGAGCTTAAGGTCCAGGCTTTCCTGGTCATTGCGGTAAATATCTTCAAGTACATCCGAACTGATCTCATCAAAGATTGCTTCGCTTTGATAGTTGTAAGCAAGGCGTGCAGAAAACTTGTTGTTCTCGTAATACACCTGAACGTTGTAAATGAGGTCAGCCTGATTGAAGAATGGCACTTTGTCGCCTTCACGACCCGGTGAGTTTAGTTCTACTTCCGATTCGATAAAGGATACATTCCCCAGGAAACCAAATCCGTTATCAAAGTCTTGCTGGTATACAAGCTCAAGACCCGCGATAAAACCGTCATCTGCGTTTGCAACCGTTCCTTCGGTATATTCGAGGAAGTTTACACCCAGGAATTCGAAATTATCGAACTGATTACGGAACTGATAGATTGCGTTTTCAATATGCTTGTAAAACACTCCTGCGGTCAGCACCCCACTGTTCTCATTGAAGTAATAATCAACGGATGCATCAAAATTGACTGCTTCGAAAGGATCGAGGTCAGGATTACCAATGCTATTGTTGGCCGTAAATACACCCGGTTCGCCCAAAACTTCAGTTACGGTAAGCTGAGAAATCGGAGCAACGTCCGGGTAATCCGGGCGGCCAATATTCGTTGTAATGGATGAACGGAACAACCAATTGGTATCCACGTCCCACTTGAAAATGATCGCGGGTAGCACGTTTACGAAATCGTTGCTGTTTGAGATATCGACGATATCTGACTGTTCGAATGGGAGCTCATCAATACGTGTGACATCGTCCGGGTTTTCAGTTTCAACTTCGTCTACAAAAGCCGATGCGGCAACGTCCACCTGCGTGGATTCAACGCGCACACCGCCTGTGAGCATCATACCCGGTTGGATCTCGACCGTACCCATGACATAGGCTGCATAGATATCTTCATCAAGTTGGTAGTCGTCTTCCACGGAATTGGAGCGTGAGCTGCTTACATCGAAAACATAGTCGCCAAGGTTTGCATTACGATCTGCAATGAAGCGGTCAGGATCGGGAATGGGTATGATTTGTCCGGGAACCGGATCGTAAGCAACCCCTAACCCTGCATCACGGAAGCGGACACCGAGCCCATCTCCCAAAGTGAGGTTGCGATCTCCTCGGTATGGAAAACGCGTATCGTTGTCATCTACGGATTTATCGCGTAGGATAAATTTGCCACCGAATTTCAATGAAGCAAAACGATCATTCCATTCCCCTTCCCAGAGAAGGTCGATATCAGCCGTGAATGTCTCTTCCTCCACCTCGGAAGTGATATTGCGTATGCGAGATACTTCATGGAAGGCAAAGTCTTCGGGGGTTAACCCGTCAGAGAAGGCAGGATTGAATGTAGGAACTGCAAAATCACCGTCCAGGCGAAAACGCACGGGATTATTTGCTGCACCATCACTTAGATTGCCTCGGTCTGTTTGGGTTTCGGTTTCGTAGTAGTTTAGGAAAGGATTTTCTTCTTTCGCACGGGTGTAGTTGATATTGCCCTCAATGCTCCAGGCATCATTTATTTGTTGCTCACCACCCAGCACATATTGGATAACCGGGCGCTCTGTCAGTTCATGTCGTGTTTCATTTTCTACACGGTAGCGAGTGAAGAAAAACTCCTCCTCAGATACAGCTCCGATGTCTCCGCGGTTGCGGATGGTGTACTCCGGGCGGAGTTCCAGATCATCGTAGCGAGTGTAGTAGATGCGAAACCAAGCCATAGAATCTTCGCTGGGTGCATACTCAAAATTGGCTGTATAGCCGTAGCGCTCACGTTCACCCACTGCAGAGCCGAAACGCACGCGTGTAGGAAAGAGCCGATCTTCGAGAACTCCGTTTTCGGGGTTACCTAAACCGCCCGAATTCTCGTAGAGATGCGAGACGTATTCGCGAAACCAGTAGTTTGCGCCAAAATAGATACCGAACTCATCATTCTCACCGAATGTAGATGCCCAATCAATTTTAAATTCGTAAATGTCCGCATCTTCTGAAAAGTCATTGTAGCCGTATTCAGCATTGGTTCGAAAAAACATTTCACGGTAATCAAATGCGCTGGGTGTATTAATGTTAATGGTACCCCCGATTGACTGCCCATCCATATCCGGTGTGGTCACTTTAAACACTTCAATACTGGATATTGAAGACGCGCTCAATACATCGAGGGGCGCCGCACGGCCAGAACGTCCATCCCAGTCGGATACGGCAATGGTTTGACCGTTAAAAGTAACGTTATTCAGAATAGGATCCACCCCACGGATGGAGACATATCGGCCTTCTCCTTGGTCTGGGCGGAGGTATATACCCACTGCACGATTGATCGCCTCAGCGATATTGGAGTCAGGCAATTGCCCCACTTGGTCTGCAGCGATGACATCTTTAAGGTTAAGTGAGTTGCGTGCTTCCAGGCGAGCAAGCTCCAGGGAATCTCTAAATCCCCTGACCTCATAGGCTTCGAGCTCTACAACGCGTTCATTTGGTTGGGCATTTAGTCCCAGACAGCATACTATGCCGGCGATTAAAAACGGGATTTTCCTGAGGCCCGTACATACAGCGGTATCGTTTTTTTTAGGATTCATTTTTCGATAGGTTGGTTGCGAGATAGTGTTAGGATTCGCGTCTTGATTGATCCCAGAAACTCAAGATTTCGTCAACGGATAATCGGCGTGTGAATAAGCTTTAACATGGCTGTAACAATTCACTGTGAAACCATTAAAGCCTCTTTTAAAAGGAGAGGCGATTTGTGAAAAAATTCAGTCTTCCTCTTCGGTATAGCGTGCCTTTTTCCCGATGAGTTCAAACTTAATAGGGCAGCCCTTGAGCCCGTATTCCTTTACCAGATTTCGCTCCAGATACCGCTTATAGGGTTGCTGAAGTTTATCGGCGCGATTACAGAATATTTTGATGCCAAAAGGGCGATTACCAGTCTGCACGGCGTAGAAAATCTTGAAGCGTTTGCCCGCTAATTTACTAGGGGGGCGGTGCTCCATAAGCTCTGCGAGCATGCGGTTGAGCTTGGGTGTAGGGATCTGAGTATTCAGGCGGTTCTGCATTGCTATGACCTTTTCGAGTAAATCGATAATGCCTTCACCGGAAACGGATGAGGTAAAAACGATCGGGGAGTCCGGCAGGTAGAAGAAGCTCTTTCGCAAGGCTTCGATGTAGGAATTCTGGAAATGTTCAAGGCTGTCATAGCGCTCAATATCCTGCTTTTTAAAACTATCCACTGCGTAGTCCCATTTGGTGACGACTACAATATGTGCCTTGCCTGCTTCGAGGATGTCATTGGCGATGATTTTATCCTGCTTGGTGACTCCTTCCCGTGCATCAATGAGCTGGAGCACAATGTCGGAGTATTCGATGGATCGGAGCGTCCGTACTGATGAAAAATACTCGACCGAACTGTCCACTTTACGTTTTGCCCGTAAACCTGCGGTATCAAAGAGGCGAAAATTCCAGTTTTTGCCATCAGTGTCCTGATAATCCAGCGAAGTCTCAATCATATCGCGGGTGGTCCCCGGGATATCGGCAACGATCAGGCGGTCTGAATTGAGCAGGCGGTTTCCGAGAGAAGATTTGCCGGCATTGGGCCTGCCTACCAGTGAGAGGGTGATACGGTTTTCTGTGTTTTTGGGCGCAGTTTCAATAGGTCCTAATTCTTTCGCAATGCTCTGCTTGAGCTCTTCGAGTCCGAGGTTATGTTCAGCAGATACTGGGAGGGCGCTACCCATCCCCAGCACTGCCATATCGGCTACTCCGAGTTGATTTTCGGGATTATCCATTTTGTTGGCGACGAGGATAACCTTTTTCTGGTGTGGGCGCAGGAGTTCGGCAATTTGTATATCCAAAGGCGTTAAGCCTTCTTTCCCATCCGTAATAAATAAAATCAGAGTAGCTGCCTGAATTGCAAATTCAGCCTGGTTTTCTGTAGCTTCAGCCAATTCGTGAGGCGTGTTTTTATCTTCGAGGCCAATACCTCCGGTGTCCATGAGGGTATAACCATCCCTGGATTCTATCGAGATAGCATCCCGGGTGACTCCCGGCTGGTCGTGAACAATCGATATACGACGACCCGCTAAACGGTTGAATAGACGGCTCTTACCTACATTGGGCCTTCCTACGATGGCGACTAATTTGGACTCTGGCATACTTACGAATTACTTAAAATATGCATCTTCGGTTTATTATTGATGAATTCAACCGTATTCGACTCGATAGACGAATCATCGAACCTTATGTGTTAATTAAGTTAATAAAATAAATCTTACTAATATAAATAAAATTTAAAAAAGATATAACCATTCAGCAAGTTACTAAGGGGTCGATCTAGCTAAGCGTAAGTAAATCATTACAAACTGTTTAGTTAACTTAAAATAACATAGATTGGATCCTAATAGTAAATAATGCCGGCAGATGGTACATACGGGGTGGCACCCGAAGAGCTTGAAAAGCTTGATGCTGAGCGGAAAGATGCCCTCAAGAAGCTGGCGAGTGCCCAAAATATGCTGCAAATGCTGATGGATAATATTCCTCAGTATATATATTGGAAGAATGCCAACCACCAATATATGGGTTGCAATAAGCTATACGCTGAATCGATAGGCTTTGAGAATCCCGAAGATATTCTGGGTAAAACCGATGAAGAGCTGGGCGTGCCCAGGTCCAAGAAGAAATACTACGAAGAATTATCGGACAATGTGATGAAGTCGGGCATTCCCGAATTTCATCACATTATCGAAAATGAAAGTACTGAAGGTAAAGTCTGGCTGGATATGAACCAGGTGCCCCTATTCCAGGGGCAAAAGGTAATCGGTTTGCTGGGAACGTTTGAAGATATTACTGCTCGAATTACTGCGGAACGTGAATTGCAGGAACATCGGGACCATCTATCGGAAATGGTAGGTAAGCAGATGAGTGAACTCAATAAGGCAAATGAGGAGCTCAAAGCTGCGTATAAACGACTCGAATCCTCCAGTATGGCCAAGAGTCAATTTGTGGCAAACGTCAGTCATGAGCTGCGAACTCCCTTGAATGCAGTTGTAGCGATGACTGAGATGATGATGGACTCGGAAATCACTGCAGTGCAGCGCGAGTATTTAAGCACGATTTTGGAATCTGCGGATTCCCTACTGTTTACCATTAATGACCTACTGGATTATTCAAAGATTGAAGCCGGTAAGCTGCAATTTGAACAGCAGGAGTTTAACTTTAGAGAAAGCCTTGAGTCCACACTTAAGCTACTATCAGTCAAGGCGTTCGAAAAGAAGCTAGAGTTAATTGTAGACATAGATCGAAATATTCCGAAGTTCCTGGTAGGGGACCCTTTGAGGATGCGTCAGATAATCGTCAACCTTCTGGGTAATGCCATTAAATTTACGGATGAAGGGGAAGTTGCACTCGTAGTAAAGCTAGCCCGCAAGGGAATTGGGGGTATCGAGCTTAACTTTGAAATCCAGGATACGGGGATCGGTATTCCTGAAGATCGTATCAGTGCAATATTCAGTGCGTTTGAACAAGCGCATAACTCGACGACCCGGCACTATGGAGGTAGTGGTTTAGGCTTATCCATCGTATCTCAACTCGTGCATATGATGGGTGGCGAGATCAGCGCAACGAGTACATTGGGCGAGGGTAGCTGTTTTAAATTTAATTTGCTCCTAGGGTATAAAGATCATACGCCCCGTAAAGGTTTCAGTAAAGACTTGTTGAAAAGTAAAGCTGCCTTGGTAATCGATGACAATGAAACTATGCGTTTCGTGATCTCTGAAATGCTCGAAGGTTTCGGTATGGAGGTGGCGATAACCCAGGAGCTGACTGAAGCCTGCGGATATCTGGAACAGGTGGATGAACTGCCTGAAATTATCATCGTAGACAGCCCCTTTGATGGTGGTAGCTGTGAGCTGCTGAGCAGGATTACTGATATTCGGAAGAAATATGATAAGCAGATCCGGATTCTGCTTATGTTATCCGGGGGCAACCTGATGGAAAAAATGCAGGAAATCGAAGGCATCCCACATATGGGCAGCATTTTTAAGCCCCTTTTTGATTTTGATCTGCGTTTGAAGCTGGAGTCGCTCTTCCTGGAGGATGCAACCTCGACCACAACCATTATGAGACCTCACCGTTTATTGGATGACGGTGAGCTCAGTCTTAAAGTATTGCTTGTGGATGACCGTGAAATCAATCTCAAGGTAGGTCGCAGCTTATTGGATAAATTAGGACATGAGGTGACTTTTGCGCGGGATGGTAATGAAGCCGTGCAGATGGTACAGTCCCACGAAATCGATGTTATTTTGATGGATATCCAGATGCCCGTGATGGATGGCTATGAGGCGACCCGCCACATCCGAAACATCAAAAAGGAGCACGGTATATACATTCCGGTAATTGCCCTAACCGCCCAGAGCTCTGCAGATGAAGAAGAAAAGGCGGTGAAGGCGGGTATGGATGGTTTTCTCTCCAAACCGATCCGTAGAGATGAACTCAAACGGGCGATGGATGGCATCATTGAGCGCCTCAAACGTCGTTAATCCAAAAGGGTTAGCACCATGGCTGTGAGGTTGTCTCTACCCGAGTTATCGGATGCAGCCTGAATAAGGCTTTGTGCCTGGGTTAACTGATCCTGACTTGGATTGGGGTGCTTGAGAGTGTGTACAATATTGGCGTTAGAAATCCCATCGGTTATTCCGTCTGAACACAGCACAAATACTTGTCCCGCAGAAATTTCAACCGTTCCGGTTTGCGGATATATTTTGGATATCCCACCACCGAGTGCCTGGGTAAGTAAATTTTTTTGTGGGTGAATACGGGCCTGACTTTCCGTTATCTTGCCTTGCTTTAGCAGCCATCCTACGTGGCTATGGTCTTCAGAGAGTTGCTCGATACTCTCATCGGGGTTGATCCGATAAATACGGCTGTCGCCTACATGTGCAAAGCTTAGGCGATTATTATGTAGCCAGCATAGGGAAAGGGTGGCTCCCATACCCCTGATTTCGGGGTAGAAAAATCCGAGGCTGAGCAAATCTTCGTGAATGTGGAGAAAGAGATTTTGGAGGGTTGATTCACGGTCATCAAGATCGGGTTCATAAATTTCCTTAAGGGCTTGAGGTATTTCTTTGATGACTGTTTGTACGGCAGTTTTGCTTGCAAATTCCCCCGCGTTTGCACCTCCCATGCCGTCGCTCACAGCGAA
The DNA here is from genome assembly GCA_028285755.1 of Puniceicoccaceae bacterium. GTDB lineage: Bacteria > Verrucomicrobiota > Verrucomicrobiia > Opitutales > JAFGAQ01 > JANQOQ01. The sequence goes on along the minus strand of JANQOQ010000006.1, from coordinate 1,066,955 downwards.
TATAAAGTGATGATTATCAAGAGGATGCTCGCCCTCCTTGCCTAGATAATGAGCTTCCTGGTCGTCGAGTATAAGCCCCAGGAATGCGTCCTCATTATTTTTGCGGATCTTGCCAATATCCGTCATGCCTGACCAGCGAATTTTCATCTGCGTTTACGGTAGCTTCGGGGCAATTTTTTTGATTTGATCAATATACAGGGCTTCCCCGGTTTCCAGATTCTCAGCGAATTCAAAATCAATAACACAGAAGCGCCCGAGGTGCCCGCTGTAGGTCACATTCCGTTCAAAAGCATCCAGATGCCTCACTCCATATTGCTCGAGCTCCCTAAATAATTTTTCGAGGGACTCTTTGCTGATTTTATTCACCACTTGCCCACAATTGGTCGTTATGATGTAGAGCTTTTCAGGGTCCTCATGCAGGAGCTTAGGTACGAATGTACAGCCTTTTTTTTCCAAAAACTTGAGTATGCGAACCTCATTTTCGTAGCGGAGTTCCTTGCCAGGTCCTGAGTAAGTTTTGTGCACACGCCCATCAAAACCCACTCTTACGGTGGCGCGTCGGGTATCCTTTACATTATGCATGGAGCTCGATAAACCGATAAAAAAATTTGTGTATTTCCTGAAATATGTCTTTGTTGGCGTATTAGTTGCTTGATGAACATTTGGTCTCAGCAGGCAAGCTGTTCCACTAGGGTCGTTAACCAACACCCCGAGACATTACAGTAAATCTACAAAAAATAAATCTAAAAAAAGACTATGTCTAAATACAAACTAGAATATATATGGCTTGATGGATATCAGCCAGTTCCTAATCTTCGCGGAAAAACCAAAATCTTGGATCAAGCCCCAGGAAGTGTTGAGGACTGTCCTCAGTGGGGATTTGATGGTAGCTCCACCGAGCAAGCAGACGGCAGCGATTCGGATTGTATGCTCAAGCCGGTAGCGTTGTATGAGGATGCAGCCCGTGAAAATGGATATCTCGTTATGTGTGAGGTAATGCTTCCGAACGGAGATCCTCATCCATCTAATTATCGTTCAACCATTTTGGATGACCCCGATGCCTGGTTTGGCTTGGAGCAAGAGTATTTTATGATGCAAAATGGTCGTGCATTGGGTTGGCCTGAGGATGGTTATCCTTCGCCTCAAGGACCTTACTACACTTCTGTTGGTTACAACAATGTGGGTAGTATCGCACGTGAGATTGTTGATGAGCACCTTGAGCTCTGTCATGCTGCAGGAATCAACCATGAGGGTATCAATGCGGAAGTTGCGAAAGGTCAGTGGGAGTTTCAGGTATTTGCAAAAGGTTCTAAGGCATGCGCGGACGATATGTGGATCGCCCGCTATCTGCTAATGCGCCTCTGCGAGAGTTATGAAGTGACTATCGATTGGCGTTGTAAGCCTTACCTCGGTGACTGGAATGGTTCCGGTATGCACTGTAACTTCTCCACCAAATACATGCGTGAAGTGGGTGGTAAAGCTTACTTCGAGGCCCTTATGGAAGCATTTGAGCGTAATAAGGATGAGCACATTGCGGCTTATGGCCCCGACAACCATCTGCGTTTGACCGGTCTTCACGAAACTCAGTCAATTGACAAGTTCAGCTGGGGTATCGCGGACCGTGGTGCATCTATCCGTGTGCCGCACAGTTTCGTGAATAACGATTACAAGGGATACCTTGAGGACCGTCGCCCAAATTCACAGGGTGATCCTTACCAAATTTGTTCACGTGTATTGAAGACCATCTCTGAAGTTCCGACTTCGTAACGTTTTCAAATCACGTTCCTTTTCAAAAGCCTTCCTGCCGGAAGGCTTTTTTTATGCTTTCAGAAAATCACCCGAGGGGATGATAGCCAGTTGATCTACGGATGGGTTATATAGGTATACCCATGCCAAAATTGAGTCGGTTGCACCTTCCACAGCTACGGGGTGAACTTCGCGGCGATATTCCTGAGTATGAACGGGTTTGGATGGGTTATAGCCTTCAAAAGCATCCAGCTGGGTAATCAGACTGGAAGCAGGATCGAACTGATACAAATCACCTATGACCAAGTCTTCAGTATTCGTAGATAGGGTGAGGCCGGGATACCATGAGATGCGGTAGAGTTTACCCTGGATAGTTGCTTTGCCGAGCCAATCCGCATCCTCCGAAAGCGTTTTACTCAGTGGGTGCGTGCTGCCGCACCTGAGCGTGCCGTATACAAATAAATAGCGACTTTCCATGCAGTTCCTAATCCAGGAAACTTTTTAGCATGTCAGGTAACTGATTCAATGAATATTTTAGGGATGCGATAGAAAGTGCACTGCGCGTAGACTCGGGATCAAACAAAAACCTGAGTTCGGGCGCTTGTTCCCAATCCGAATCTGCAGGAGGAGGCATAACACGAATCGCTTTACCCGGTTTATCGAGTTGGCCGATCATTCGTTTGGCTAAGTTGAGTGCAAGGGTGGGAATGTGTTGTTCTTCACCTGCGAGCTCCGGCTCATTCTGCTTGGCGATGGGGATACTAATATCATCTGAAATTTTGTTATGTTTGAGGTAGTGGCCTGCAATTTTGCAGTGATCCCAGCCGATCACCTGTTGCTGTAGGTCAACCAATTGTTCTTCTGTCTGTGGTCTTTGGACGAGGATATCGCGCATCTCTTCGGGAAATGCGGACAATGCGATTATGTTGCCGATTCCGTAGATCAGACCTGAGATGTAATCGGAGTCTCCATGGGCCGGATGATCTGTAAAACTCAGGATCTCACGAGTCATGATCGCGCAGCCGATGCATTGCTGCCAAAAGAAAGTCCAATCGAGCTTAATGCCTTCACCTCCAAATTGCTGCATATCTTCAAGGACAGGAGTCGCCATGGCCATTTGGCGAATCTGCTTGGTGCCCAGATAGAAAACTGCGTCTTCGATATTATCGATCTTGGTGGCAAACCCGTAGAAGACAGAATTTACGATCTTCAATAACCGTGAAGTGAGCGAAGGATCTCGCCGGATTACCTCAGCGACTTGCCCCGTGAGATCACCGTCTGCGCTGGCCAGATTTTGGAAGGTCTGGTTGATCCTGCGCAGAGATCCCAGCTTAGGACTGGCTTCGATCGCTCGAATAATCTTGGAATCTTCAATAGGCATATTATAGCAATCGACAGACATTATGCAGACTTAATCCATTAGGTAAGGTTGTTTAAGTTCTTCCTGTATTTTTTGGATCGTTTGCTGATGGCTACGGATGCTACTATTTTCTTTATTTTGCATGTGCACAAGCGAATTACGGTCTACTTCCAGATTATGGATGAGTTTTCCAAATTTTTGTTCGCTTTCAAAAATGTTACCTACTTCGAGTGCTTCTTTGACTTTTTGCTCATGTTTTCCGGGGCTAAAAATAAATCCCGCGAGTATACAGATAGCGGCAAGGCCAATATAGGTCAGTGAAATATCTTCATAATAAAGAATACCTATATAGAGTAGGATGACGCCGATCACCTGAAAGGTTACAATCCCGATGACTCCACTCAGAGAGTAATGAGTGGGTGCCGTATGCTTTGGGATGATTGGGGTGGCTTTTTTCGATAGCGACTTAATACGGGATATTTCCTTTTCGATATTAACAATGGAATTATTAAGCTTATTGGTTTGTTCGCTACTCTCTTTGATATCTTTTTCAAGATCAACCAGCTGTTGGTTAAGCTTGGCTTCCTTTTGTTCCCAATAGTGGGCTATTCTCGATTTATAAGGGACGGTCGGATCTTGGGGGAGAAGCTCATTGTATTGAATGATCGCGTTGCGAACATTGGAGGACATGCGAATGAGATTCTTGCTTTTGCGAAAATAGTCGGGTTTTTCGTCAATGAGATTGATAATAGATTGGGAAATCTCCTCATTAAATACTTTTTTGATAACGCTAATCTCAAAGACATTGAAGCTCATTAATATGGATAGCGCTTTTCGGTGCTTTTCACTGGGAATAATCATACACACTGATTGGTAGTTATCCATTTTTTGTTTTAGCCTGATATAGAATTCAGGTTCTTTTTGTTCCAAGTAGGCTATAACGGCTTTACGCAAATCCCGGTTAAGCCGATAGCCCTCGATCGTGTTTTCAAAAAGGGTAGGGTGCTTTGAGCGGATCCAGTTCAGGCAGTCATTTTGTTCATCGTTATCTGCAAATATCCCAATAATTTCCTTTTTGCATACTTTAGCGATTGCTGCCCAGTAGAGCCATTTTCTCTCAATATCACTGTATTGTGAAACGAGATTGCTGCCGCGATTGAGAATCGCTTCCTGGTTTTCACTTCTCATCTTTTGGTCATTGATACATGCTACGATGTCTGCCGGATGTCCCAGCGTTTGTTCGAAAACTTTATCGATGATGTGTTGCTCAAAGTCTTCAGAATCGAGCAATTGCTCACACTCCTGCTGCGTAAATGGAGCAAGCTTAATTTCGTGATATTTTTGAGTATCGTTTAAATCCAGTTCCATTAAGGTATCCGATTGGTAACTTTCGGAACTTAAGATGAGACCTACTTGCTGTCTGCCTATTTTATGTGCAGTTAGATGCTTAATGAAATCAGCGAAACTCTTTAAAATAGAGCGTGGTACGTTCGCAAAGTCGTCCAATATAAATATGAAGTGTACATCATCGAGTAGGTCTTGAATCTGCGTAGATGCACCTGCCGGTAGTAGATAATTTTCAAATTTGCCTTTCCAGAAGGATTCGGGAGATTCGGTTTCTCCACGAGTTACATTAAATTCCTCACTTTCGAGAATGAGCTTTTCTACATAGGATTCCAGAGGCTGATAATTTGTTTTGGCCGATTTTACTACAGCGCTGTAAAAGGTGTGGAGTTGGTTGTAGCCTGTATTCGATTCGGGGTGAAACCAGATTGTATGCTTGGACTCTTGTTCCAAATTTTGAGTAAATTGTTTGAGCAATTCAGTCTTACCAATGCCTTGCCTACCGGATATCAGAACACAATTTAACTCGGTAGCCTTAGGGGCTCCATTAAATAAGGACTGATCGAGCTGCTTTAGTTCAGACTCACGGCCTACAAAATAGTTTGTGCTCATGCGGTTTCTATATCGCCCGCATGTGAGTTAACTTAATTATTGTAACCGTTTTACGAAATTTTAGAGGTTTTTTTGTAGATGAGCTCCAAAATTTGCTGAATTTCACGATTTTCGGTGATTTCAGGAGCGGAGAATCGCACTGAAAATTGCTTTTCAAGTTCAAGCATGATCTCCAACTGCTTAATGGAATCCCACTCAGCAATCTCTGTCCGTTGAGTATGTACCGTTAAACGTCCTCTCTCCATCGAAAGTAACACTTCCAGAGTGCTTATGACCTGTTTCTCAATAATATCCTTCGAAGTCATATTTACACTCATACAAACACAGCTTTTTGAGTATTTTCAACAAATCTGTAATGCCGGTATTTTGCGATAATAACCCTGTTTGATCTAGAAATTCGTGAATACGTTGATTGCGTCCTGTATCATGAAAGTTTACCGTCAATTTTTCAATAGCTGGATTTATTCGTTGGATCTCCGAGGTAGCTGCCACTAATAGTGCATGCTCCACCCGCTTTTCCAGGATACGGCAGCTTAAATAGTAGTGGGTGAATGTGAGAGTATCATCCGCATTGATTTCGAAGCGTAGATATCCAATGATTCCTTCATCCGCAAAATGATCCTTGTAATGCGCTATACACGAATATGTCCGGGGTCTATCTTCTAAGGCTTGAAGCTCGTTTATACCAATGATCTGTCCATTAAGATTAAATTGGTTGGTTCGCTCGCTCAGCTGTATGATTCGTGAATGGTGTTTATCCCGGGCTGGTGCTAGAGTTAGCTGAATGCTGAGTGAGTTTATAAAATCTTCGTAGTTACTGAAGTGATGTGATTGCTGATCGCGCTGAGCTCGTTTCCGGTAAGATTGGCTGCGTAGTAGATCTTCCTCGGTGATGGAATCATTCGTGAAAAACATGGGTGATATGTAGTTACTCATCCATTCGCCTAAATCTGCTGAATTTTTTGGAAAATCGACAACGGTAAGGCTGGGTAGTGCCTGTTGGGCTGCATAACGTTCTCGTGCATCATCATCTATGAACAGCATGCTTTCGATACTTATTGAGAGTGCTTTCTCAAGCTCTAGAATATTTATGGACTTATCGTTCCAATTTACTGACTGGAATACGAAGTCTTCCCATTGGAGTGACATCCAGTTATTGTTATCGAAATAGGATTTGAGGCGTACTTTTTCATTTTTAGAGACAAGCACGAGCAATACTCCGCAGTTTTTCAATTCCAGGATTTTGTGTTGGAAATGTGCAAAATGGCTTTGATTTTCTGTGGAAAGATCCGTAGCAGAATTCGATTCACCTACTTCATCTAAAGTACCAGGCCATAGGGTTCGATCAAAGTCTAAAAGCAGCACTTTTTTAGGTTTGTTTTGTTGGTTCCAGGCGGCAATTTCCAGCTCCTGCTTCAGTAGTCTCTGAAAATCCAGAGAATACGGAATTTTTGCTATATCCCAGAGCCGCTGATCGAATCTAGATTGCTGACTATGGGCTGCTACCCATTTGCAGAATGCAAATTGAAAAGCGTTGGTGTGTTTTCTTAATATTGATTCTGCTTGCTCGATGACACTAGCGGATTGATTCCGGAATAGGGAGTCGGAAATAATGAATGGTAAATCCGGTAGTTTTGATAGCCAGTCATTGAGTTTATGAATGATACTTAGCAATTGATTATCAATTGTTTGTGATTGGTGAAGCGGTTCCTCCTTTTTAGTTTCTCCTTTAATTCCATTTGGATCAAAGTGTATCCATATAATCGCATCTTCTTGTGATAAAAATCTGGGTTGATCACTTAGGATTTGAGGGAGCAGCGTCTCAAATCCATCATGAATCCAATTAAATTGTGATTCCACATTTCCCGGTAATTTGAGCGTGGGGAGCATTTCCAGATTCACGTTGGATAATATGTAGATGCTTTGCTTCATTTACCTAAAATCCGTTTAATGAGAGGCTCAATATGGGGCTTATGCTGAGACCATATATCGGGAGTAATGTAAGCTTCTATTAGACCGCGCTGATTGGTTGTGGTTTCAATAAATCCGAATCGCTTATGGAGCTCTATCGCTGATGTATTCGAGTGCATTGTTTCAGCAATTAGTTTTGATCGTTTGAGTTGATCAAATCCATACTCGATAACGAGATACTCGAGTAATAATCCGTATGCAGAACCGATCAGTTCAAAATTGAGATAGTATCCGTAATAGCAATAAGTACCGTTCGGTTCAATATTGTAGAAATCGATCACTCCGATATTCTTGTTATCGTATTTTGTCAGAAAATATTGCTTAGTACGGTCAGCTTTTAACGACTCCAGAAATTGCCCATGCTCTTCTATAAAGATGGTGTTTTGATTGATCATCCATTGCTTGATTTTAGGATGGTTCCTCCATTTGAGTACAAGTAACTCCTCTTCCTTAGATAACTCAGTAAATGGGGTAAGCGTTATGTTTTCTAACAAAGCGATCAGATGATTGGTGAGGTAATGCTACACGTATCCGTTGAGAGCGCAAAGTTTAATTGTACTAGAGCCAATTTTTAACCTCTGAGTCGATACTGTTTGTTTGGATGGCATTTCTGACTGTTTTCATAAGCTCCATCATAAAACAAACATTGTGTTGGATGAGTAGCTGATAGCCCAACATCTCCCCGGCTCTAATCAGGTAGTGAATGTAGGATCGCGAATAATAGCTAGAGGCTTTACAGGGTAAGCGTTCATCCAGTGGTGAGTCGTCGTTTTTGAAACGTGCGTTACGCAGGTTGATGTAGCTTTTGCCCTCCCATTCCACGGGCCTGATCAGTGCTCCTCCATGCCGTGCCAGCCGGGTAGGGTGTACACAGTCAAAGGTATCGATGCCCTCGTGGATGCCGTTCCAAATGTCTTCGACGCCACCTATTCCCAATAAGTGCGTAGGCCGGTCCTTGCGCAGATGCTGAGCACCCATATGGACCACCTCGTACATTTCCTCTTTACTGCCTCCGAGGCAGCCTCCGATCGCTTGCCCAAAGAAGGGCACTTCATTTACAAATTCGGCGCTTTCGCGTCTTAAATCCTCATATACACCGCCCTGGACAATGCCATAGAGGCCCTGCGAACCATCGGTGCGGCGCAAATACTCTTCATAGCTGCGTTTTTCCCAACGGTGGCTCATCGCCATGGATTTTGCGGTATACTCGCGGCTTACGTTATAAGGGGAGCATTCATCCAGCACTACGATCAGGTCCGCACCGAGCTGAATTTGGGTTTCGATCGATTTTTCCGGGCTAAGCTGGTGGCGTGTCCCATCGATGTAGGAAACAAAATCTGCACCTTCTTCGGTGATCTTGAGCAGTTTTTTCTCGGTACTGTGTGATCGCTTGCCTTTGATCTCATCTGCCACCCAACCATTTCCGAGGCTGAAGATCTGAAAGCCGCCGGAATCCGTGAGCATGGGGCCGTGCCAATCGGTCATACGATGGAGACCTCCTTGTCTTTCCACGAATTCACCTCCCGGATTCAAGAACAGATGGTAAGTATTGGATAGAACGATCTGAGCACCGCATTCACGCATTTGATCCATGGTCAGGCCTTTGATTGCGGCTTTGGTTGCGCAAAAAATGAAATTGGGAGTTTCAATTGCACCATGGGGCGTGCTCAATACACCAGAGCGCGCGTGTTGATCTCCAGCGGTGTGTGTGATCTTAAAATAGAGATCGGGATGTAAGTTCATGAACTTGGCGAATTCGGCTTAAGTGCTTTATCTTCAGCCGGTAAGCAGTATTTAGCCAAGTATAATATCGGCGTATCGAGTAGGGCGACACCAATACGCAGAAAATAAGTGCCAATAATATAGGTCTGCCAGATCACATCCATAGTGAGCTTGTTGGCTGCCAGTATATACCACGCAAGCAGGCTGAAGATGGTGTTATCTACAAAAGCGGATATCCAGGTGGATGCATTATTGCGCAACCAGCGGAAACGCCCCTGGGTTTTTTCACGAATACGCTGATACACCCAGATATCCAGTAGCTGGCTCACCATATAGGCGATCAAACCTGCTAAAAGTATACTCGGTATGGGTGTAAAGATAGCGGTTAAGTGATTGTGATAATCGATCGCCCAACTCCAGTCCGTATCCGCATAGCTTTCAGACAGAGGTTGAAAGCCGAGGGCCAGAAGCATCATCCCGGTAAACAATATGAAGCCTGTGAAGCCCAGCAATACGGCACGCCGCGCGTATTTAGGCCCGTAGTATTCGTTGAGTATATCGGTGCTGAGAAATGTGGTTGCAAATAATACGGTTCCCAGGGCTACGGGGTTTTCCATCAGGGAGAATTTAACCGCTTTTAATACGTGCAGGTTTGCAGCAATGAGCACCACACACATATATAGGGTCACTCCCCATGCGCCAAATAAGCGCAGCATCAGTAGCAGGCTGCTAAATGCAGCTATCAACAGTAACAGCCATACCCATTCGGGCTGCCAGGACTGCAGAGCTTCGACAAATGCTTGGATCACTCAGGCTGCCTCTCAAAATACTTCAATTAGATGAAGTACTTGATGTAGGCATCTTCCCTCAAACGGGTCACCCAACGTTGCTGGGCTTCCTGAGAGAGTGAGGAACGAATGCGGTTTTCAATGACTTCACGCACTTCATCGAGGGGTTGTATGCCCTCATCTTTGCGGTCTTCCACATAAAGGATGAATACATGATTGCCCATGACAATGGGCTCACGTGTGTAGTCTTTTTTGTCTAAACGAAAGGCAACATTGGCGAGTTCTGCGCGGATATCGGAACGCTCGATCCAGCCCCAGTCTCCCCCACGTTCTGCCATGGTGTCTTCACTGTATTCGGCTGCCATTTCGGCGAAGCGAGCTCCCTGCTGCAGCTCATAGATGATATTGCGGGCTCTTTCTGTGGTAAGGCCGATTTGCTCATCACTGCGGGCCCTTAATACGATTTGGCGAAGATGCACCTGCTCTTCCTGGAAGAACTGAATCTTATTTTCAATGTAGTAATCTTCGATTTTTTCAGGGCTGATCATTGCCACTTTGCGCATCATCTGGGAGCGCATCACACTTACGATCAGATTTTCCTGAAGCTCCCTGCGATATTCGCGAATAGTCATACCCTGGGTTTGGAGATATTCCAGCAGGCGCGACCGGTCATTGTCAAAGTCGCTGATCAGGCGGTCATCAAAATCATTTTCGATGTAGGATTGGGGTATTTTAAATTTTTCCTGTTCGTGGTATTCCTTTACGATCAGTTTGCGATCGATAATATTCTGTAGAATATCCTTGGCGAAACTATTCAGGTTTTCAGACAGTTCATTGCGTGTTCGCGATTCACGCATGATTTGTGGGATAATCGGGCGTAGCTCGCGTCTGATTTCTGAAAATGTAATGATCGTGCCCTCGACATTTGCGGCAATCCCGTTGGCAAATGGATCTTCCCATACTGTAGCCGGCTCCTCCTGGGCAACCAGGCTCTGTAATGCGAGCAACAGGGACAATGAGGTTGCGAATAAAGTCGTTATTTTTTGCATGGTTTTATGGTGTGTGTATGTCACATTTTTGACATATATTTGATCAAATTGTTCAATAGTAGAAGAGGTTTATCAGGCGTCAAGCGAGGAAATCGATTGCCTTCTTTGATAAATTGATGATTGGGAGGGTTACCGATGCGCATGACTAACTTCCCCGAAGTGCACTCCACAAGGGTTATTTTTTTGCTCTCGGCCAGGCAGCGAACCGCGCTGATGCGGATGAGTGCCTCTACGTTGTCCGGTATTTTGCCGAACCGATCCTTGAGTTCCAGTCGCAGGGACTTCACTTCGTCAACGGTAGCTGCAGAGGCTAACTTGCGGTAAAAATCGATGCGTAATTTGGTTTCCTGAATATAACTTACAGGGATATAGGCGTGGATCGGGGCGGGCCATGCTTCGTTGATCTCACTGTTTTTAAGCGCCGCATAGCCGATTTTCGTTTCCTGAGATCTCCCACTTTTATTGGAGGGTTCACCGACGAGCACAAAATCGAGATTAATGGCCGCACGTGTGATCTCGATGCCAATACCTTTCTTAAGGCGCTCCACGCTTTGTTTCAGCAGTCTGCAATAGAGCTCAAACCCCACGCCTGCGATATGCCCGCTTTGGGCGGCACCGAGGATATTACCCGCGCCCCGTAGCTCGAGGTCGCGCATGGCAATCCGGTAACCCGCTCCGAGCTCGTTGTATTGCTTGATTGCAGAAAGTCGCTTGCGGGCAGTGCTGGCAACTGGTTTTTTGCCGTGCAGCAGCAGATAAGCATAGGCTTGTTTGTTGAATCGGCCGACTCTCCCCCGGATCTGGTAAAGCTGGGCGAGGCCGAATTTATCAGCTCCTTCAATAATGAGGGTATTACAATTTGGAATATCGAGGCCGGACTCGATGATTGTTGTACATACAAGCACATCGTAGTGTCCGGCTACAAAGTCGGTCATGATTTTTTCGAGATCGTGCTCGTTCATCTGACCGTGACCCACGGCGACGCGGATGTTCTTATTGCGATCATTGATCATCGCAGCGACTTTGTGGATGGTCTGCACCCGGTTGTGCAGGTAAAATACCTGACCACCCCGATTGATTTCAGCCTGGATGGCACTGTCGACCAGCTCGGGGCTGTAATCTTTGACTATGGTCTCTATCGGTAGACGATTCTGGGGAGGTGTTTCGATCACGCTGAGATCCCGGGCGCCTGACAGGGCCAGGTAGAGAGTGCGCGGGATGGGTGTAGCGCTCAATGACAGCACATCTACGTTTTCTGCGATTACCTTGAGGCGCTCTTTCTGCTTAACGCCAAAGCGGTGCTCCTCATCTACGATAATCAGGCCAAGATCGTTGAAGGCAATGTCCTCGCTGAGGATGCGTTGTGTGGCGACCACGATATCCGTGTTGCCGCTCTTTATACTTTGAACGATTTTTGACTGCTCAGCCTGTGTTTTAAAGCGACTCAGCATTTCCACCTGGATCGGGAATTCCACCATGCGATCCCGGAATGTCAGGTAGTGCTGCTGGCAAAGCACAGTAGTTGGCACTAGCAGGGCAACCTGTTTGTCATTGCTCAGCACCTTCATGGCTGCCCGTAGGGCGACCTCCGTCTTGCCAAATCCTACGTCTCCGCAGATCAGCCGGTCCATGGGTTTTGGACTTTCCAGATCTTCCTTACTATTCTCGATAGCTGTGAGTTGGTCTGGGGTTTCCTGATAGGGGAAAGCCTGCTCAAATTGCTTCTGCCAGGCGTTATCTGGCGGGTAGGCAAAGCCTTCATGAGACTCTCGTTTTGCCTGCAGGGCGAGTAGCTCTGCTGCGAGGTCGAGTGTTGCTTTTTCGGCGTTCTTACGATCCTTTTCCCATTGATTCGTTCCAATTTTTCCGAGTTTGGGGGCTCGTTTACTGAGACCTACATAGCGAGTGAGCAAGTGGGACTCGTTTAGCGGCACATGGATCATGGCTTCGTCACTGAATTCCAGCGAGATGGATTCCCGGCTGGTCTCAAAATCCAAGTGGTTAACGCCTCTGAAAATACAAATGCCGTAGAGTTGGTGCACCAGATAATCCCCGTCTGCCAGTTCGGTGAAGTCCAGCATGGAGTCCACCTGGGATATTTGTGGAAGCTTGCGCTGATTTTTACGACCCAGCCGTAGCCGTAAGGTCGGGTGCAGGTCTACATCTGCCGCCCAGATTATGCCGCGGGAATCCTTGCTCCTAAAAATTTCGGGGTAGTAGTTTCCCTTCGAAGCATGGAAAACGACCCCTCTCGGGAGCGCAGATGCGGCGATTTCCGGCTGGAAGGTGGGGTAGTCCTTCTGGACTAATCGCTGCAGGCGCTTTTGTTCCTCCACCTTGTGTAGGCCTATTCGACATTGGTAGCCTTTGGTGCTGCGATCGGCGAGATATTCAATGACCTTCTTTTCATTTGGCATGAGCGTCGACTCGCCGATTTCAGTATTTTTAAGCGTTACCCAATCATGCTTATGGATCTCCAGTGCATTCGCGTAGATGCTTTGTGTAGGCTCTTCGAGACCCATTGTATCGGGCTTTTGTGAGATATCCGTAAAGGCGACCCATGTGTCATTATAGCTTCGATTATTCCATATTTCTGAAATATTCGATTCGTTCGATACCTTATCCATGCGTTCCGGCCGGGTGAAGATATTTGGGTATTCTACCGCTAGCGTATTCGGCTGCACCAATATCCACTGGCACTCCTGGGCTATGTGATCAATGAGTTGAGCCGATTCTGGATTTTGGGTGTCACTTACATTTGCGGGTAATATCTGTATCTGTTCAACAGGGTCCTCAGTGAGTTGTGTGGTGGGGTCGTAACGCTTGATTGAATCGATGGTGTCGCCAAAGAAATCAACCCGGTAGGGTGCGAGCGCATTGCTCGGATAGATATCCAGCAAACCTCCCCGGGAGGCAAACTGCCCGGGGGTTTCGCAAACTGCTTCATAGCTGTAGCCGAGTTTCTCCGCCAATAGAGCCTTTAGTTCCACAAACGGTTGCTCAGCATGCGTCTTCAGGTTAATTGAATTTTGTTCGATATGATCGGGAGCGGGTAGTTCCTGGAAAAGGGCTGGGGGTATGGTAAACAGGCAAATTTTTTTCTGTTCGTTAAGGGATTTCCGGATGTCGGCAAGGGTCCTCAGAAGATCAAATTGTTTGTACTGGTATTGGGATTCTAATTTTTGATAATCACTGAGCAATGGGATCTCATGAACCGGTACCGCCAGCGACTGCATGCTCGGGTAATCCATGACTGCTTCGATCCGGTTGAGATGGTGCTGGATTTCGCGATAGCTTGCGCAAAGAACCAGTGTGACTTGTGCCTCGCTTTGGTGGATTTGATCGATCAGTACGTAGGGTAACGCCTCATCGATTACACCGGTAACCCATGAGCGTGCAAAACTAGGGGGAATCTCAATCGACTTCATTCAATTTCAGGATTCCCGAAAAATCGAGATTCCTTACTTGAGCCTGACATTCAGAAAATATCAACCTTCAAGATCGGGTATATCCAGAATAACCCGCTTAGTACGGGTTGGATTTTTATCAAGATAATCGACTATTTTTGTGAGTATGCCAGGATGATTCTCTGCTACGCTGCTGGTCTCGCCGATTCCGCCGCCGCCGCCTGTCCCGGGGACAATTTCGTAAAGCTCTGCTTCCCTGTTATTATAGATGACCGCCTTCCATTTTCCGGCTCGCACATAATGGGTCACGTGATCATCCGCCGGAATGTGTTTGCGAAGGTTTTTTTTAACACGCTGATAATCAGGATCTGTTGCGAGATTATGCCATTCCTCAGGATCTGTCTTTTTATCATAAAGTTCCTCAGTGCCATCAAAGTAGAGAATGTATCGGTGATCTTGCGAGCGTATCGAATAACTCCCTCGGGCAACGGATGTAATTGCTACTCTGGATTCAGGATTCTTTATGACTTCAAAGAGATTCTCGCCATCTAAGTCGTGTTTCGGGGGTGTTAAATTAATAATGTCAACCAATGTCGGATACACATCCACGAGGCTTACAGGGGCATCCACCCGTTTACCGGTAAATTCACTTTTTTTACAAGACTTGGGTAAGGCAACGATCATGGGTACTCGGGTGGATTCCTGCCAACCTGTCATTTTGCCCCAATGCTCTTTTTCGCCTGTATGATATCCATGGTCTGAGAAGAGCACGATGAGTGTATTGTCTGCATATTTTGACTGATCCAGGGCGTCCAGCAGATTGCCGAGCAGGGTATCAACAAAATAGACACTCGCCAAATATCCCTGCACTGCCGCATGCCACTGATTGTATTCGACGACTCCATCATGGCTGCCCGATGTTAGTGGGTATAATGCGAGTTTTTGGGCATATTCGGAAAGATCATCCAGGTCTTCCTCCAATACGTCAGGCAATTGAATGGAATCGAGAGGAAAGGGCTCAAAATACTTTTCGGGCACGAACATGGGTTGATGGGGTCGGTAGTAACCGACGCCGAGAAAGAAGGGCTTATCGTGAGTTTCCTTGAGTTGCTCAATCGCCCACGCATTGACCTGACCATCCGGCATCTCATCGGTGCTGACATTGACGGGGCCCCAGTCGAAAGAGTTATTGCGATGGCGTTCGGTCCTGCGGACATCCGGCATGCCGTTCATCGGGAGTACTGCTTGGAGTTTGCCGGGACCCCGGTTCACAATATTGGTAGGATTCTGGTTTTGAGTGTTGAGTTCATCCTGGGTAAATGGCCCACCCTGGTTGCCTGATCCAGGACCATATATGCCAAAGTATGCGCGGTAATCATTACCGCTTCCATGAAAGAGTTTGCCCGCACCCATGACATGATATCCGTTTTGAGTAAAGAGCTCGGGGAGGGTTAAATATTTGCCGTGGAGGTCAAATACCCGATCCCCATTGGTGAGCACCCAGGAATTGTGAGGGGCAACACCCGTCATAAAGCTCGTCCGCGATGGAGAGCATACGGGCACATTACAATGGGCATTCGTAAAGTTAATGCCCCTTTTTGCGAGCCTTTCAAAGTTGGGTGTGAGCGCTTGCGGATGGCCATCGAGAATGCTGACCCAATCGTTCAAATCATCAATGGTGATAAACAGCACGTTGGGTTTTTCAGCGCTCTTGGGGATTTCCAGTGCGTGTGCATATTGAACTATGCTAACTAATAGCAAAAGGAGGATACTGGGGAGTCTGGGCATACTGCTTCGTTAAAATTCAGTTTGCCAGGGTGCTAAGCTCTTTGACGCTTTTTTTCTTGAGTTCCCGCAGTGTTTGTTTCGCGGCGAGTGCCTCCGCTTCTTTTTTTGAGTAGCCGGTAGCCCGGGCGATTTCCTGATCTTTGAGTAAGACTGCCACCGTGAATTGCTTTGCGTGGTCTGGTCCGGATTCTTCCAGTAGCGAATAGCTGAACAGGTTATCGGCAAAGTGGGACTGTGACCATTCCTGAAGTTCGCCCTTATAGTTGATTGAAACGGTATCTATATCCAGGTTTTGGATTTCGTTACTCAGCCAGTTGAGTACCAGCTTATGCACCGGCTTGTAGCCACCGTCCATGTAGACCGCGCCTATGATGGCTTCCAAACTATCTCCGAGCATTTGGCTTCGGGATTTGGTCTTTGCCTTTTGCTCTCCTTTGCCGAGGAGCAGGTAGTCGTCCAGCTCCATTTGTTTGGCGAGCTTTGTAAGTCCCTTGCCGTGGCAAATGTATGCACGGGCTTTGGTCAAAAAGCCTTCTCTTTGGTCCGGAAAAATCTTAAATAGCTCATCGGCCACAATCATGCCAAGTACCGCATCTCCGAGGAATTCCAGCCTTTGATTGTGCTTTTGGTTTTCGTTAGTACCTTGTAGGTAGGATGGGTGAGTCAATGCCTGGATGAGCAGGTCTTTGTTTTTGAAACGATACCCGATGTTTTTTTGTAGAGTCTTTAACTTTCGCTTATCCATCAACTGAGCATGAGGTTTTTCTTATCCAACTCGAACCGTTGGATCACTTCATCCGCGAGTTTTTTGTAGGCATGGGCTCCCGGGGAATTGGGCTCATACTCAAAAATGGATTTACCAAAGCTGGGGGCTTCACTGAGTCGGATACTACGGGGTATTACTGAATTAAAAATCTTATCGGGAAAGTGAGTTTTAACCTCGTTTACCACTTGCTCGGAGAGGCGGGTGCGCACATCAAACATAGTCATGATAATACCACCGAGTTGCAGTCTGGGGTTTACCCCCGATTCCCGGATTTGCTCGGTCACACTCAGTATCTGCCCCAGTCCTTCCAGCGCGAGGTATTCGCATTGAAGAGCGATCAATAGATAATCCGCTGCGGCTAAGCCATTCATCGATATAATGCCGAGTGATGGCGGACAGTCCATGATGATCGCATCGAAGCGAAAGGAGTTCATGATCGAGTCCAGACAAGCCTTGAGCTGCAGCAGGTAGTTGGGGCGTTCGATGAGCTCGGTCTCAACGGCTGCAAGGTCCACTTCAGCAGGTATGAGGAACAGGTGGTCATTGCGGGTAGGGAGTATCTTTTCCTGGGCATTGCCCTCTCCCATTAGCGGTGCGTAAATACTGGCTCCCTCCTTCTTGCTAAAGCCCAGGCCGCTGGTGGAGTTGGCCTGAGGGTCCATATCCACGATAAGTGTATTTATGTATTGATTAGCGAGGGCTGAACCCAAATTAATAGCGGTGGTGGTTTTTCCCACTCCCCCTTTTTGGTTGGCTATTGTAAATACGGTAGCAGACATATATGAGGCTATTCATATAAGGTGTTCTCAGCATAAAAATCGAGTATGAAATCAGGCAACCCCACATTTTCAAAGAAACGCGCTTTGCTCATGCTTCATGGGTTTACCGGTTCACCTTATGATTATGAATCTTTTTTGAGCCTTAGTGGTGCTTGGGATGTCCAATACTTCGTAAGACTGCCGGGCCATATTGGGGGAAAGAGTGCATCGTTTAATCCCGATGCCGAGTGGGGCAGGTTTTTACAGGATTTGGAGTATTGTATCACCACCGCTAAGCAGCATGAGGCTTCGATTCATGTATTGGCGTACTCGATGGGGGCTCGGCTTTGGCTTAAGGCATACCTCAAGAAAAGATGGGAGATCACTGCGATGTTTTTGATGGGGGTAAACCCTGGATTGGAAGGAGGAAATGAACGAGAAGCACGATTACAGAACGATAAGCAGCTCGCAGAAAAGCTCCGCCATGAGGGCACTTCCATATTTGTTGACCATTGGATACAGCAGCCACTCATACGCACGCAGCTTCCTTTTATTTCGGAGGAGTCACTTGAAAGCAAAAAACGGTTGGATGCTAAAGCCCTTGCATGGGCTCTTGAAAACTACAGCCCGGGTTTGCTGCCTGCACTATGGGATCAGCTGGAGAGCTTGGATAGACCTACGGTGTTAATCGCAGGTGAAGCAGATACCAAATTTACCGCAATCCATCAGCGGATGCTGGGGATGCTTCGAAATGGCTATGCAATAAGCGTAAAAGATGCAGGCCATGCGCCTCATATAGAGAATCCGCATGGCCTTGCTAAAGAGATTGATGCCTATCTGGCTAGTGCCAATTAAAAGCCGTCACCGATGGTGCTGGTCTGAATACGCGCCAGGTAAAAGTCGGATGTGAGATAAAGCATGGAGCCGTCATTGCCAAAGCCAACATTGGCGATGCGGTGACCCGTGCGGATAATTCCAAGTAGCTCACCCTTTTTATCGATGACCAATACTCCGCCAGGTCCGGTCGCAAAGAGGTTACCATCTTTATCCACTTTAAGGCCATCGAAGCTACCTTGATTCGTTTTGGAGAGCTCACTGCCATCAAAAAAGACTTCGGATTTTTCAAACAGCTTATCGTCGCTCAGAGTGTAGCGCATGATGATCGGGTTTTGGCGGTAGGACTGTGCAACGTAGACGTAGCGCTCATCCGGGCTTAGGGCGATGCCATTGGGATACACCAGCTCTTTGCTGAGGAGTACCAGTTCGCCTGTGTGACGGTATAAGTAAATGCCCGAGTAATCCAGCTCAGCCAAGGGGCTGTTCAGTTGACCGGGTAGGCCGTAAGGTGGGTCCGTGAAAAAGAGATTCCCTTCAGAGTCTTCGGCGAGGTCGTTCGGGCTATTCAAGCGTTTACCCTTATAATGATCCACTATGGTGACCTTTGCTCCACCATCCTTCATTTTGGATACGCGGTGATCCCCATGTTCACAGATTACGAGGTAGCCATCCTTGTTAAACATCAGGCCGTTACTGCCTTCACCCGCATTGAGCGGGGCAACTCCGGTGTAGCCGGAGGGTTCCATCCATACGCTGAGACCTTCCTCTTCGGACCATTTATAAATTTTGTTCTCGGGCACGTCGCTAAAAAGCAGGTAATTGTTTTTACGATCCCAGACAGGGCCCTCACTCCAGTTAAAACCGTCCGCCAGGACTTCGATCTTCGCATCTTTAGGGATGAGTTTATCGATTGCTGGATCGAGCCTTTCTACGGTACCGATGGTGGGGTAGGGATTGGCGTATGCCAGCGTCGTAATGAAGAGCAGTGTAATGCCGCTCGTGAGATATTTGTAAGCTTGTGTGGATTTCATGGTTACCTAGGAGGTAACATCAGATTTTGCAGGTTTCAAGGTGGGAAATAAGATTGTGTCCCGCAAATTGTTGGTACCCATGAGCATCATCACCAGGCGGTCTATACCTACACCCATACCCCCGGCGGGTGGCATTCCGTGCTCCATTGCATTAAGGAAGTCTGTATCGATATTCTGGATTTCCTCGCCTGCCTGTTTTTCAAAGGCCTCTTTTTGGGCGATCGGATTATTCTGCTCAGAGTATGCGGGTGCGATTTCCTGCCCATTGATACAAAGCTCAAAGACGTCTACGGTTGTCGGATCATCTGCGGATTGCTTCGCTAGAGGGATGAGTTCCTTGGGCAAGTGGGTGACAAAGGTGGGTTGGATGAGCGTAGGCTCAATGAGTTTTTCGAAGACATTGTTAGTGACTTCGAAGTCCTCGCACTCGGGGTCTACCTCGATTTCGAGGGTTTTGGTATGCGCAAGCTTATCCGCTTTGCTCAGGCTAAACCAGTCGTCTCGTCCGGTAGCCTTGAGAATGAGATCCTTATAGCGGGCCTCCGTCCAACCTTCCTTCAGGTTGATAACCCCGCCGTCGGGCCGGGTTACCTCGTAGCTATCGATCACGTTTTCGCAGATGCGGTCGATCATGCCGCGAAAGAGCTTCATCATGCCCCGATAATCCGAGTAGGCCTGATACACCTCGAGCATGGTAAACTCGGGGCTGTGACGGCGGGAGATGCCTTCATTCCGGAAGACCTTACCGATTTCGAATACGCGGTCGAATCCGCCCACGAGCAGGCGCTTGAGCGGGAGCTCCAGAGCAATGCGCATGGAGAAATCACAGTCGAGCGCATTTGAGTGAGTGACAAAGGGACGTGCGGCTGCTCCTCCGGAGATATTCTGGAATACCGGAGTCTCGACTTCGTTGAAATCCTGTTCCCAAAGGTATTCGCGGATTTCGCGGACGATGCGGCTGCGCATTTGCAGGGTGCGGCGGGACTCATCGTTGACGATCAGATCCAGATAACGCTGTCGGTAGATTTGATCTTCATCTGCCAGGCCGTGGAATTTCTCCGGAAGCGGGCGCAACGCTTTAGCCACGAGTGTGATCTTTTGCGCGCGGACGGTGATTTCTTCCGTTTTGGTCTTGAAGAGTGGACCCTCGACTCCAATGAAATCGCCGAGGTCGTATTTCTTGAAAACTTTGTATTCCTCTTCGCCGATTTCGTCCCGCTTTACATAGATTTGCATGCGCCCGTCCCGGTCCAGGATTTTAACGAAGCTGGCCTTGCCCATCACACGGAAAGCCACAATGCGACCGGCGACTTTTACGACATTTTTCGGGTTTTCATCTTCGGTATAGGCGGCTTTGGCTGTGGTGGCGGTGTGCGTCTGCTCACAATTGGCGAAGAAGGGGCTTTTCCCCTCGGCTTCTGCCAGGCGCAGCTTTTCCATGCGCACGGCGACCTGGTCGTGCGAGATGTCTGAAATATTCGGGTTATCCCCCGTGTTGGGCTTTGGGTCCTTTGAACTCATGGCTAAACCCTTTAGCACATCACCCGCACTCGATGAGTCAAGCGGGAAGGTGGGATGAACTTCTGGCTAATCTATTTAAAGTTAACACCCATGGGTAATCTGGCTCTTACTTTAACTGGTTTACCATTATTAACACCTGGTTTGTATTTCCACTGGCGTAACGATTCAACTGCAGGTTTAACCAAACCTATATGTGAAAAGTTTATTATTTCGATATTACTAACTCTTCCCTCTTCATCGATTACAAATTCAACTAAGACTTGTGCATCTATTTTGTTTGTTAGATATTCCCTGGGAAAATCCAAACGGGCTGCCTCAATTAACTCGGGTTTTGTTTCCACACTATTAAGATCAAAAATATCTTCTAATTCAGCTTCTGGGATGAATGTGAGCGGAATATTTACGCGTGTCCTCACTGGTCCATTTTCGTGTGTGATTGGATGAAAAACCCACTTGTTGATCGTTTCCTGAATAGTTTTTCTTATGTTTCTATTATCGGGTGCCTCAGTTACTTTTGGAAATCGAACCATACCGTTTTCATCGATAATTACGCTTACTACAGCTGTGAACTCACCAAATTGTTTCTGTAATTCTGCCTTATACGGTGGTAAAAATGCCTTTAGAGGTTTTATTTTATGACTAACTAATTGACTGTTAACGAAGTTATTGGGTGCTTGCGAAAGGTTTTCTTCAATACCTTTGCTTTTTAGCATTTTAGCTACCTCTGAGGATCCGTAATAGTTTGCTACCCAGTAAGCTGAGAAATCTTCGTAGAAGTAAAAATCAGGATCCAGGCATTGGTTTAATGTGATTTCAACGATTTCTGGTATGTCATAGCGAAATGCATATTCCATAATTGGTATTGCAGTCTCTGGAGAAACTTCACATATAGCACCTGCTTCAATAAGCTGATTCAGACCAATGCGATTATCACTGGCTGTTGCTAGCCAGAATAAAGGTGTGCCATCTGGGTTGATTAAATTGGGATCTGCCCCTGCTGATAGAAGGAGGTCAGTGGTTTCTACTTGTCTATTCCCAATAGCAATGTGAATTGCGGAAATACCCTTGTCATTTTTATGATGAATATTGGCACCATTTTCAACAAGGGTTTTGGCTGCCTTTGGGTTACTCATAGCTGCCACCATTAAGGCAGTCCAACCGGATTTACTAGGTTCATCTATTTTAGATCCATTATCAATTAATAATTGAATCATTTCCGGACTAGCTGATACCGAGGCGGCAATCAGAGCATGAGAATCATGGTTTCTCGGATGGAGCCGTATTTTTTTTTGGATGAGGTATTCTACGATCTCGATTTCATCCTGGCTAGCCATGTTCATGAGGAACGCTTCGGTAGACTCGCGATCAGGGCGAAATCGCGCTCCATTCTCCGCTAATAATTTTACTACTTTACCCTGTTGGTGATTAAGTGCATCAAAAATTGGGGGGCTTTGCAGGCGATTATGAGGGCTAGTGCGTGCACCAGCCTCTATTAGTGATTTTGCAATATCATAATCACCAGTAACAGCAGCAAGGTTTATGGGTGCCTGGCCGCTTAGAATCTTTTTGTTTGGGTTTACTCCGAGACCGAGTAGATGGGATACTAGTTCAGCTTTACCAGTTATAGTCGCTATTGAAACAGGGGTGTGCTCATTAAGACCTTCAATGGAAAGAAGTTTTTTGGGGAAACGCGAATCTTTGAAAGTTTCAAGATTGCCAATAGCACTTAGCCAATGAACTAGTTGATAATCCAGAATTTTATTAGTGGGGAGTTTTTCATCAGCACCAATATAATCGAATGCATTTCCATTCGATTTCGCTGTCTTTCTAACTATATCAAATAGAAAATTGGGTTTTGGTTTTATAATCCCACTATCTTTATTGAATACCAAGACTACTGGATACGATTCCTGAATAGCTTCTGAAGCATTCACTGTTAGATTAAAACTTCGAAGGTTCTTTTCGTCTTTATAAATGATGCTTCGAGTATTTGTATGATGATAAGCAATATCTGCATTTGATTTTTCACTGCCTGATACCCAAACAACAGCAATATGATAATATATGTCGTTCTCCAATGACCAAATGGTTTTGAAGAATTGATTACTTTTGAAAGCAGTGTGGGCAAATTCGAGTATACCTGCATTTATAGTGCCTTCATATACATTACCCTTCGATCCAGTATCTTTCTCAGGCATCTTTTTTACCATGTAAACAGGCATAATAAAGCCGTTTTCGATGATTTCCTGGAAGGTGGCGTCGACGATCCAGTGGCCGCGCGGGGGCATGTATTTTTTCTGGCCGTTGAGGAGGGCGAAGGGTTTGCCGCTGTCGTGGCCGGCGATTTCGTATATGGTTTCCCCACTGCGATACTTGAGTTTGATATCTGCTTGTAGGCTGAGCAGACTGGTTGCAGTGAGTATACAGGCGAATTGAGCAATACGAAGAAGAGAGGAATTCATAGCCGAATTTATGATGGTTTCGAAAGATTACGCTAATAGATTTGATTGTTTTGCCAATGATATTCGGATCTTGATTGAGGGTGAATCCCATAACTAAAACCGCTATCAATAGGTGTAATTACCATCGCTATTGACTCTATAGGTGCTTTAAATCCAATATGCTCAGCAACTTCTATAATGAGTCCCCCCAAATCGCTGAACGCTTATGAAATTTGATATCGTTACCATTATTGCTCCCGGGCTATTAGGGGCTTCGCTTGCGGCTGCCATGCGAGAGAAGGGGATGGCTGGCGAAATACGCATATGGGCACGCCGGGCAGAGGTACGTAAGGCTTGTCAACGTGAGGATTGGTGTGACTGCGTATTTGACGATCTGGAACAATCGGTGGTGGATGCAGATTTGGTGTGGATCGCCTCTCCGGTGGGGGTTGTAGGGCGTATTGCAAGGGTCATTGCACCCCATTTAAGGAAGGGTGCTATTGTTTCGGATGTAGGCAGCACGAAATCAATGATTGTTGAACAGTGTGAGGCCGCATTGGCTGATTCCGGGACGCATTTTGTGGGATCGCACCCCATGGCGGGCTCTGAAAAAAGTGGCCATGAGTATGCGGATGCTTCGCTTTTTGAAGGTATGCCATGTTTTGTGACCCCTACAGATCAAACAGAAAATGGCGCACTAAATCAGATTCTTGAGTTTTGGAGTTTGCTTGGGATGGAGCTTACGGAAACGACCCCTGAAGTGCATGATCGTATCGTGGCGAGTGTGAGCCACTTGCCTCATTTGGTGGCTTCTGCACTTAGTTACACCCTTGCAAAAAGTGTCGATAGTACCTGGCTCAAACATGCGGGAAACGGGCTTGCAGATACCACCCGGATCGCTTCCGGCAGTGTCCCCGTGTGGAAGGACATCATCCAGCAGAACCGCGAACAAATCATGCCGATGCTTTCTTCACTGATCCTTAATCTAGAGGAAATCAAATACCGAATTGAAGCGGGGGACGCGGATACACTGGGTGAAATACTGGAGCAGGGGAAATCTTTTCGGGATCAGCTCAATTAGGCAGGGGACACTTTGGCCTGCATCGTGCTACGATGGGGGTATTAATCTCATTTCAGGCAATTCATGCCGCATCCGAGTTAAATACCCATTATGGAACCTATTATCAGTTCGTTGGCAGTTCAGGCTGGAAAACAGTTAATCAATTTCCTGAGCCCTGAAAAGACCCAGAAACCGGTTAACCGCGTAGCGCAGATGGAGCGCTTCGAAAATCGCCTGGAGGAAAGTTTGAACCCCGATAAGGCGGATTTTGAATCCTTTCTAAGTGCCAATCATGTGACGGGGGTGAGCAGTCTGGAATTACTTTCCGATCGCCTGAAGCAACAGTTGATGCAGGATACTGAGCTGCGGGAATTCCTAAACAGCCAACCTTTGAATGCCGATTTTAGCCTCGAGGCGACTGAAGCAGGGTGGGTTATCCAAAGTGACACTCAGGCAATCTATCACTTAAATGACGATGGGATTGCCCAGGCTGCTGCTGAGAAATTGGGCAGGATAGAGTCGATACTGCAATTGGCTGCACTGCAACCCAACGCAAATCTGGATTCCCTGGTGGATCAGGTGTTTGATCTGTCGAATGTGGAGTTAAGCCTGACACAAAAGATCTCTCTTGCTGGGTAAAGGCTGCTTTTATCTGATTGAGTTTATCTTAAAAATGGCCTAACTGCATGGCTATGAAGATACTGAAGGGGTTGTTGATTGGGCTTATCCTGTTGTTATTGGTATTCCTGATTATCGCTGCCGTCCTACCGGGTGAGTATGAAGTGCAGCAGACCATCGATGTGAAGCTACAGCCGGATCGGACGTACACTATACTTACAGATTTTGAGTATCTTGTGAACTGGGATCCCGAATTTTCAGATACAAATATTTCAAGCTACGAAATTCGGGGTGATTCTGCGCAGTTGTTGCATGCCATCTCCTGGCAAAGTGTCGCGTTTGGCAACGGAAGTTATGAGATTACGCAACTAACCCCGAATGAGTACATCCAAATCTTAAAGGAGTATACTGATTCCAACGAGTTTGAGTTGATTAGTTGGGAGTTTCGGCCTTTGAGGGGTGATTCCTCAAGTGTTATATACACGGTGCGTGGTAATCTCGGTTATCCGATGGGTCGGTTTGCCCATTTGTTCGAAGCTGCTCCCATTGAGACAGAAATTACTGCGCGGTTACAGGCACTGAAGCGTTTTTTGGAATCCCAATAAAAAAGGCCCTCTGCAAAACAAAGGGCCTTTTCAAAATAGCGATGGGATTGGTTTTTACATGCGGACTGCTACAAATCCATAGTTACCCCGACGGTATACGTAGAGGCGGTTGATGCCACTGCGCAGCGCATCGCGAGCCTCACGTACGGTATTCACCGGGTTGCCGTTGATTTCAATGATAAGCATCCCTTCAGAGAGACTTCTGGTTAGGCCGGAATCGACATCAACATCCTCAATGATGAGGCCATCCAAGTCATCCGGTATGCCATATTGCTCGCGTAAGTTATCGTCCAAGGTAGTCACACTTACGCCCGGGATTATTTGATCAACACTGCTCAGGCCGGTGCCAAAGGGATCATCGATATCAGACAGGGTCACACTGACGGTTTGCTCTTCGCCGTCCCGTATGAAGGTGACATCAATCGTTTCTCCCGGACGGTAGCTGGCGATCGTGAAACGGAGATCCGCATCGTCCTCTATTTCCTTTCCGTTTACGCGGATGATAATGTCGCCATATTCGATGCCTGCTTTTTCGGCAGGTAGATTTTCCATAACCGTGTTAACCAGTGCTCCCCGGGTATCTTCGAGGCCGAAAGACTCTGCGGTGTCCTGATCAAGCCCAGTGATCTCCACACCTAGCAGACCACGGCGGATTTCACCATCGGTCAATAAAGAGACCATAATGCTGCGTGCGAGTTTGATAGGCACTGCGAAACCAATGCCGATGTTACCTCCGGACTGGGACACGATGGCAGTATTGATGCCCACGAGGCGACCCTCGGCGTCTACAAGTGCGCCACCGGAGTTGCCCACGTTGATGGATGCATCGGTTTGAATAAAGCTCTCGTAGGCTTGTTGCCCGAGTAGGCCAATGCGCCGGCTTTTGGCCGAAACGATCCCCATGGTAACGGTTTTGCCCACACCCAGCGGATTACCGATCGCGAATACAATATCGCCGATGCGGAGATTATCGCTGTCGGTCATATTTGCATAGGGCAGAGGATCGTCACTCTCAATTTTCAGGAGTGCGATATCGGTCTTAGGGTCAGTTCCAATGATTTCGGCTTCGTATTCCACGTCATCACCAAGGGAAACATACACCTCATCGACTTCATCTCCCTGTCGATCGGATATTACGTGATTGTTCGTTAAAATATAACCATCGGATGATATAATGACTCCTGAGCCCTGACCGACGCTTTGGAGCCGTTCTTCGTCTTCGTCATTCTCATTATCGTCTCTTTCAGGAGCCGGAATGCCGTAAAAGCGGCGAAGCATATCTTCAAATGGGTCCGAGCCCCGTCGATTGACGGTAACGCGATTGGCTGTGTAAACCGCGACAACCGCTTCCTGAATGTTTTCCAATTGATTGGCATAGGAGGTAAGCATGGGTGTATCTGCGCGATCAATAGGGCGCTCATCCAAAGGAAATTTTTCAGCCAGATCTTCCTGGGCCATCAAGAGATTGCTTGCCAATGTGCCGGCCAAGCCGAATATTATGGTTTTAATGTGTATCGATGTGTGTTGAAACATACTTATATTGAGTAATTTATAGATTTTTAAAAACATCCAAAGTATCACCATAATTACTAACGTTTATTTCAGTCGAATGCTTTCTTTAAAGGTGAATAATATTATCTGTTTATACTCTTTAGTCGTTCAAAGTAGAACTTCCATTCAAAAAATAGAGTCAATCCCATGAGTCAATCCATAGTAGCGCTTTTACATGGACCGGATAGGCCCGGCCTCGTTGCCCAGGTGTCGAATTGGATTTGGCAGCAGGGGGGGAACATTCTGCATGCGGATCAACACCGGGATGAGGAAGCGGGTATTTTCTTTCAAAGGGTGGAGTGGATACCTGCACCCGAAAGGCTTGATCGCGATGCCAGTGAATTTAAGGCACTCGCAAAATCGCTGGGTATGGAAGTCAAGGTGAGGGATGTTGAGCAGCAGCTAAAGGTAGCAATCTTTGTATCGAAGTATGACCATTGTTTTCACGATCTGATCGTGCGTTGGAAATCCGGAGAAATGCCCGGGAAGCTTGAGATGGTTATCTCAAATCATGAGGATCTAAAGGATAGCACGCTGGGTTATGGGCTGGACTTCTATCATTTTCCCGTCAGTCGGGATACGAAGGCGGAAGCTGAAAATGCTGAGCTGGAGTTACTGAATGCGCGTGGCGTGGAATTGGTGATCCTTGCTCGCTACATGCAAATTCTTTCGGGCGATTTTCTGGATCAATTTGCGCACCCCGTGATTAATGTGCATCATTCGTTTTTACCGGCCTTTGCAGGGGCAAATCCCTACAGGCAAGCCTATCAACGGGGTGTAAAGATTATCGGGGCAACTGCTCACTACGCCACTGAGATACTCGACGAAGGACCGATTATTCATCAGGCGGTTACTCCGGTGCACCACCGCCATACATTAAAGGATCTTGTGCGCAAGGGGAGTGATCTTGAGAAGATTGTACTGGCCCAGGCGGTTCGTTGGCATCTGAGCTCACGTATCCTTACCTACCAGAATAAGACGGTCGTCTTCGATTAACTCTAGCAGTCTTGGCTCTGCATCCAGGCATCAAAGCGTTGCTGGATTTCCGCAGGATCCACTTTTTCAATTTGCGTGGTAAGACTCCATTTATAGCCGAATGGATCCATGACACTGCCCATACGGTCGCCCCAGAACTGATCTTCAACAGGCATATTCTCAGTAGCGCCTGCGTCAATAGCCCTTTTAAAAGCAATATCTGCATCCTCAACATAAAGCATGATTGATGCGGGGGAACCTCCCAGTGAGCTTGGGCTAAGCATTCCCCAGTCCGGTAATTCATCAGAAATCATAATGACGACATCGCCGAATTGAATTTCGGCATGCATAATTTTGCCATCCGGCAAATTTAAGCGCATGCGTTCGGTAGCGCCAAATGCCTTTGTGTAAAACTCGATGGCGTCTGATGCGTTTTTAATGCAGAGATAGGTATTGGCAGCTTGATAGCCTTCAGGAGCTGAAAAACTCATAGTGGTATAGGGGTTAAGGTTTTTATGTGCGGAATTAAAACTCAATGATGAGTTCGGGGCGGTAGGTGACGTTGTAAGCGTCGGAAGAGTAGAAAGTATTTACGCCACTGATGCCCCGAACTACAACCCCCTGATTGTTCCCGTCCAGCCAGCTATCCAATATGGCTTTCCGCGCGGATGCGTCGGTAGGATAGATTTCGATCGTGATGGTAGAGTTGACGCGTTCGGTACCGGTCATGTTGAAAATGGCATCGGTATTTGGCCATGCGTCGATAAGTTTACCATCTGCACCACTCCAGGGGGATGCGCCATTGATCGAGTTATAATTACCGCTGCGTTCACTCCAAACATTCTGGTCAAACAAATTGTGGAGCGTCAGGGTGTCTGCCGTAGGTGCATCTTTTACGGTCAGTACGATTGCGAGGCGGCTTATAAAATCAAACGATGAAGGGCTATAGGGCAGATCTCCGAATCTCAGTAAAAACTGGGTATCTGAATAAAGGGGCGCGACTTTGAGAGTCTCTTCGTCGAAGTCCGCTTTGCTATTAAATACACCCCCATCTACACTATAGGTGTAGAAATCTTCGGAACCATTATAGTTATTTAAGCCGTTTTTGAAGGTGGCACGTCCGTTCTGGCTGAATCCCAAAGATACCAGCGAAACGCTCAAAAGCGTGAGTAGTAGAAATGATGAAATGCGTGAGAACCAGGGATTTTGAATCATTGTATGGGTAAGACGACGCTGTTGGAATTATTCTTCAGTTTTCTCCTCAGATTCCTTAGTAGGATTGAGAAGATTGATGAATTTTTCCATAGCAGGTGTCAATACCCTTCCTTTTCGGTGAATGATATAGATGGGCCTGGTAAATTTATGTCCTTCAAAATTGAGCGATACAAGGAGACCTTTTTCGATTTCCTGCTTAATCGTGCCGCGGGGCACTATTGCGATGCCTGCGTTAATTTCTACTGCGCGTTTTACCGTCTCGATGTTATCAAACTCCATGACAGGTAACACGTTGATACTCAGGTCTCTAAATATCTGGTCAGTCGCCTTGCGCGTCGGTATATCATTATCAAAGCCAATGTAGCTATGCTCGCTGATTTCGTTAAGATTGACCTCATTGCGCTTTGCCAGTTCATGATCCGGGCTGCACACAACGACCAACTCGTCTTCCAGAAACGGGATATATTCCAGCTCGCGGTTTTTGGTGGGATAAGCTACGATCCCCATGTCCACTATATTGTGCAAAACATCTTCGTAAACCAAGTTGGAACGCCGGTATTCCAGATGCACATTTACGTTGGGGAAGCTTTGCAAAAACTTCTTCATGAAGGGGGGGAGCTCGTGCAGCCCCACACTATAGATAGTCGACACCCGGATGTTGCCGGATATGACCTTTTTCATTTCCTGAAGTTCGCAGTTAAGGCGTTCGTAAAGATTGAGTATTTCGTTTGAGGACTCGTGCAATTTCTTACCCTCATTGGTAAGTTTAAATTGCTTTTGGCTACGGTCTACGATCAGAATTTTGAAATGATTTTCCATGGCCCTGAGTTGTTGACTAACCGCAGACTGCGTGATGCCATTGATCTTTGCAGCCTGGGAGAAACTCTTGGTTTGTACGAGATCCGCAAAGATTTTGAAGTTTTCGATGTGCATGATATAAGTGCTATAATATTTGCTAATGCCATGTCAATAGTTAATTAAAAATTCTTTTTATAAATATTACTAATAGTGAGTGATTTGCCTCCATACCCTATATTCAAACAAAATGCTGACTCCTTAATGAGTCGTATCAATGAAGTCTGCTCGCGTGTTGGGAGGGATAGGTCAAATATTCGTATCCTACCGGTTACCAAAACTTTCCCCATCGAGGCGGTTCAGTTTGCCTTGGATTTTGGATTCAATGCTGTGGGGGAAAACCGGGTGCAGGAGGTGGCCTCTAAACAGGGTGGCTATCGCGGTAAAATAATCTGGGAGCTGATAGGGCACTTGCAGGGCAATAAGGTAAATCTCGCACTCGAACATTTCGATAAGATACAGTCTGTAGACAGCATTAAGCTTATTAATAGGCTTGGGAGAGCGGTTGAAGAGCGTGGAATGCAACTTCCGATCCAGCTTCAATTTAACACCGGCGATGATCCTGCCAAGTATGGGTTTAGTACTAATGACATGAAGCCTGCTCTGGATGCAGTCTTACAATTTCCGGGTCTGCAATTGGAGGGCTTGATGACGATAGCTCCGCTGACTGAGGATAAATCGATAGTAAGGGATACGTTTGCACGTTTGAACACTTTGAAGAAACAAATTGAAGGTGAGTATAAGCTGAGTTTAGCTGAATTATCGATGGGAATGAGCGGAGACCTTGAAATGGCAATTGAAGAGGGCAGCACCTGTATACGTGTGGGAACCGCCTTATTTGGAAAACGTTCCTGATAAATAATGAAAATTCTAACACTGCCGAATATTGTCACGTTTAGCCGATTACCTTTGGCGGCTCTCAGTGTAACGCTTTATCAGCAAACATTTGAGTATGCCACCGTATGGGCTTTTGGATGTTTCTTGCTGGGAGTTTATACCGATTATCTGGATGGGTGGCTTGCCCGGGCTCGCAATCAGGTATCTGATTTCGGGAAGATGATGGACCCTCTCGTAGATAAGCTCTACGTTTTTGTCTTTCTGATCTGGTTGCTGGGTGCGGGTATTATTCAAACGGAAATGCATTGGTGGGTATCCCTGTTATTGCTCAGGGAATGGGCGATTCTTTCTCTGCGGTATTTACGGGTTTCGCAGGGCAAGCCCGTTTTTGGAGCAGAGGCATGGGGTAAGTTGAAGAGCATTTTGTTATACACCGCTCTTACCCTTTGGCTGGCGATCATCACATTAGTAACGGTGTATGAAGGTCTCGCATACACGCGTGTGAGTTATCTTGAGTTTTTTAATGTTGTCGCGGAGACGATATTTATGCTTGGCGTCATCACCGCTTATTACAGCTTATTCCAATACCTAGCAAGGTATGCGAAATAATCCGTTCTGAATATGATCCATAGAAGGTTTATCTGGGCAGCGATGTTTTCCGATACTACGGTTTATCGTATTGTCAGTGTGTTTGGTTTGGGTAAATCGAAGTTCGCACCGGGCACCTTAGGTTCAGTCGTGGGATTATTGTGGTTCATTACCTTTGTGATGAACGCATCTCCTATTGTTCAGGTGGTTTTGGTGCTGGTCACGATCTATCTGGCTGCAGCGTTTGTGGAAGAAGCAGAAATCCGCCAGGGTGCAAAAGACCCATCCTGGATTATCCTGGATGAAGTGGTTGCAGTACCGGTGTGTTTTTTGGGACTCAATCCATTGACGGATGTATCCGTAAACTACCTGCATTTCATCCTGGGTTTTATTATTTTTCGCGTAATGGATATCTGGAAGCCTTTATTTATTAAGCAGGTTCAGCGCTTTCAAGGAGGGTGGGCGGTCGTTGCTGATGATATCCTTGCGGCTTTGTTTACACTGATTTTTTTACGAATATTGCACCATACGGGTGCGATTTCATATCTAAAAGAAATTCTAATATCGTAGATAGTTCTTGTTGCATTCCCGGCAAGGACTTGGTTATTTAACGATAAATAGCACTAAGAGATTTGAATAAGGAGCCGCAGGATAATGAAGGGGAAGAAGATCCTTGGGAGGCTTTGAGCCCCGAGGAGCGTAAAAAGGCAACGCGCCATCTTTATATATTGTATGCTGCGATGATCATTTTAGGCATACTTCCATTTGTTGCCTATTATATCTTTAGAGTACGCGGGTGATTTGATGCAAAATACGATACTCACATTACGGATCTTCTTTTTTGCTTTATGCCTGCTGGGCAGTGCCTTAATCGCTTACTCAAACCCGGATATGAACGTCATGCTGGTGTTTGGGGTTGGCATCGGTATTAGTCTACTCGTTATCCTCATTGATGTTTACCTCAAAGGGTTTTCACTCAGCGGGTTTACAGCGCTTACCTTTGGATTAGCCATTGGGGCGTTCTTCTCGCATTTGATCAACAGTTCGATACTGTTCGAACCGCTCAAGGAGAATTTCGAGCATATACTCTACATGGTAAGGCTGGTGATTACACTGGTTTTGATGTATCTGGGTGCCGTTATTGCTTTGCGTGGTAGAGATGAATTTTACCTGGTGATTCCCTATGTGCGTTTTGACTCACGGCATTCGGAGCATTCTGTGGTTATCCTCGATACCGGAGCACTTATTGATGGTCGCATTGTTGAAATTTGTAGGGGTAAGTGGTTGAATTTTGGAATCGTTATCCCCACATTTGTACTGCAGGAGCTGCAAGGTATCGCAGATTCATCAGATACCCGAAAAAAAGAAAGAGGCCGCAAAGGGTTGAGGGCTATCAATGATCTTAAGTCCATGCACTGGCTGGACATTCGCATTCATGAAGTGGATATGAAGGATAATGAAAAAGTGGATGATAAGCTAATCACTTTATCCAAAAGTATGCGGGCCCGACTTTTAACAACGGATTACAACCTGGCACAGTTGGCGCAATTCCACGGAGTTGAGTGGCTGAATTTAAATGAGCTATCCCAGGCGCTTATACCGGACATCGACATTGGGCAAACCCTCAATATTGAATTGGTCAAGGAGGGCAAGGAGCCGAATCAGGCTGTGGGTTATCTCAGTGATGGCAGCATGGTCGTGGTGAATGATGCACGCAACCATTTGGGTAAGAAGATCGTTGTGGAGATTAGTAGTATTATACCTTCCGCCGGGGGGAAAATGATTTTTGCAGATATTGTAAACGGGGAAGTTTGATTTATGTCGGGAAGTGATGATTTAGAGGAGCTATTGTCAGCGATAGATCCGGTTTTGTCGGATGAAGAATACGTGTTCTGTACGTTGCCGGATGCGCGTTATGGAGATTTTGCGGAGTTAAATCCGTTACTGTCTTTTAGGGAACAAGAGGGCCTTACCCTCGTTTTGGAGAAGGAAGCGGCGGATGATCTGGAATTGCCCTACGACAGTGTATTTCGCAATATCAGCCTGCAGGCGCACTCCAGCTTTAATGTGGTGGGGCTGGCGGCAGCAATTTCCACACCGCTAGCGGAGCAGGGCATTAGCATCAATATTGTGGGGGCATTTTATCACGACTACATATTTGTCGGTGTGAATAATGCAGAACGTGCCCTTGCAGTGCTTAAGGGCCTTACGGAGCAGTTTGCCGATTAATTAGCCTGTAGTCGTAAACTCGGCTCAATGCCAAGTGGAGCATGTTGTTGTGGTTGATGGTTGAGATCCGGGTTGAGCCAACTTGCAAATGCGATCATCGACGCATTGTCGCCCGTATGCCTGCGCTCGGCTATTAGGCTTGGAATCCCCCATTCATTTCCGAGTTCGAGAAAAAGTTCTCTCAATCGACTGTTATTGGCTACGCCTCCCGATAAGCCGATCGATGCATAATCGCCCCCATCAAGGATGTGCCTTAACTTTCGGATCAATTGCTTAATGACCGCTTCCTGATAAGAGGCGCATAGATCGGACATTGCCTTTTGCACCTCGTCATCAGTCATTTTCTCCAGGGTATAGCGTAAGCTCGTTTTGAGTCCTGAAAAACTAAACTTATGATCGCTTGGATTGGGGAATGATACCGGGAAATCATAGGCAGAGACATCTCCACCTGTGGATAGTTTTTCAATTTCCGGGCCGCCCGGGTAGTTCAGGCCCAACAGCTTGGCTCCTTTATCGAGCGCTTCACCTGCAGCATCATCGACGGTAGATGCCACTGTTTGAATTTCCCGATGCCGGTTGATTTCTACCACTAGGGTATTTCCGCCGGATACGATCAGACCCAAGTGTGGTAACATGGATGAAGCTTTATCTTCAAATTCCTGGGGACTTACCTTATGGACTGGAATGAAGGGGGAGAAAGCATGGCCTACGAGGTGATTCACACCCACAACCGGTTTGTCGATGATCGTAGCAATACTTTTTGCGACAGTTAAGCCGAGGGCCAGGCAGGCAGCAAGCCCGGGGCCCTGGGTGACGGCAAGCTGTGAGATATCCTTTAAATCGATCGCTTGGCGCAGCTCATGTAACAGGGGTTCAAAATTTTCTAGATGTTCCCGGCTGGCAAGATCGGGCACTACACCCCCATATTCACGATGCAGCGTGATCTGGCTGGAAACCCATTCACCCTTTAAACCGGATCCCGGGTCAAAAACCGCGATTGCGGATTCATCACATGAGCTTTCGATGCCCAGAATCATGGTTTCAGTCTTTAGATTTAAGGATACCGAGCTCGACTAAAAACTGATCCGTTTTTTCGATGGTATCCCAATAAATGTCTTCATTGTTGCCATAATTGAAGAAGCCGTGGCCATATCCCTCGTAGAGATGGAGATCACTGCTGACTCCGTTCTTTTGATTCATGGCTTTAAATTCTTCTGCGGTTGAAACGGGGATCAGGTGATCTTCGGTACCGAAGAAAACAATACTCGGAGGAGTATCGGTTGTTAGGTTATGCATTGGCGAAAAGGATTTCCAGAAGTCGCTGACACGCTCATGACCATATCCCCGTGCGCTGGTATCGTAGACTGGATTAAAAAGGAGCAATGCGATGGGAACGCTGCTAACCGAAGTGTCCTCACCCGGTTCATTATAGCCGCTCAAAGTCGCGGCTGCTGCAGCTAGGTGGCCGCCGGCAGAGCCTCCACCTGCTACAATCAAATCAGGATCAATGGCGAGTTCATCGGCATTATTTCGTAACCACCGTATGGCTGATTTAGCGTCTTTCAGGCATTCCCTGGGGGTAGTGCCGTGACTTTCTTTAGTTCGGTATTGTGCAGATATGGCGACCATGCCGCGTGATGCCAGATATTCACTATGTGGGTAAAACTGAGAGGGGTTACCGCGGGTCCAACCCCCTCCAAAAAAGAAGATGGCCGCCGGGTAGCGTGAATCCTTCGAATATTCCTCAGGGTAAAAAACATGGAGGAGCAAATCGCCTTTATCTGTCTCCTTAAATGGGATTTTGGCATCCGGTTCAAAACGCTGAGCCGATAGAGAAATCGAGAATAAAACGAATAAAGCAGTCGTGATGAGTCTCATATTTGGTTTTTCAGTAAATTTTCAAAAACTTCCACATCTTCGGGACTATCGATACCTATCGTAGGTTCATGAGTGATACGTACGGCGATCTTATAGCCATTTTCAAGGGCACGGAGTTGTTCCAGTTTTTCAGTGATTTCCAGGTAACTTGCAGGTAGTTGATTAAAGGCGTTTAGAAACTCCTGACTGTAAGCGTATAGGCCCAGGTGGCGATAGCAGGGATTATCCGCGAGCCAGGCATTATTGAGTTTTCCCGAATACTCTCGGGCATAAGGAATGGGTGAGCGTGAAAAATAGAGCGCTTCCTGCTTCGCATTCACCACCACCTTTACCTGATTGGGGTTGTGAAAATCCTCCACATTTTCAAATGAGTGTGCAAGGGTTGCGAGATCGATGCCCGGAGATTTGATCGCCTCGGCCAGCTGATCAATTTGATGGCCTGTGACGAGGGGTTCGTCAGCCTGAACGTTGATGACATAGTCAGCACCTACGGTTTTATTGGCTTCGGCGATGCGATCCGTTCCACTATTGTGAGCGGGATCGGTTAAAATGGCATCAAAGCCTTTTGGCTCAAGCAGGGCGATGAGTTTGCGGTCATCGACGGCAAATATGAGCGGGTAATCCGGAGCTACCGAGCGAATACGCTGGGCTGTAAGCAATATTAGCGGCGTTCCATTAATAGGGTGCAGCAGCTTTTCGTGGAATCGTGTCGATGCGAGCCTGCCGGGCACTATGATTGCTGTTTTCATATGCCGAGCGGGTTATCCGATTCACCGATTACAGGTTTTAAGCCAAGTACCTGCCAGGCTTTATCCGTCAACTTGCGGCCCTGAGACGTGCGTTGTAAATAGCCTTCCTGAATGAGGTAAGGTTCGTGAACATCCTCTAGCGTCTGGGCTTCCTCGCCAACTGCCACCGCAATCGTATTGATGCCAACCGGGCCTCCCCGGTAATTGGCTGCGATGAGTTTAAGGATGCGCTTGTCCATCTCATCCAGGCCGTGTTGGTCGATTTCAAGCAGTTCCAGTGCTTGTTGAGCGGTATTCTGCGTAATGATGCCATCGCCTCTTTGTTCGCTGTAATCGCGTACAAATTGGATGAGGTTGTTGGCTATTCTCGGGGTGCCGCGTGCCCGCTTAGCGATTTCGTGTGCTCCTTCATCGTGCACTTCAATCTCCAGCAAACCGCAAGAGCGGTTTACGATGCTTTTGAGGTGTTCGCGGTCGTAGTGATCCAGCCGGGTTTGCAGGGTGAAACGGCTCCTTAGAGGTGCGGTCAGCGAGCCGACCCGTGTGGTGGCACCGATGAGTGTAAATCGCGGAATTTCCAGGCGGATGCTACGTGCATTGGGTCCCTGGTCGATCAGAATATCGATTACAAAGTCCTCCATGGCGGAATAAAGATACTCCTCTACCACTTTCGAAATGCGGTGAATTTCGTCAATAAAGAGGATGTCACCGCGTTCCAGGTTGGTAAGGATGCCGGCGAGATCGCTGGGTTTCTCGAGAACGGGCCCTGAGGTGATCCGTATGTTCTTTTCAAGTTCATTTGCGATGATAGAGGCCAGGGTGGTTTTACCAAGCCCGGGCGGCCCACTGAGTAGGATATGACTCAGGATATCATCCCGTGCCCTGGTGGCACCGACCATGATTTGCAATCGCTCCACGGTTTTTTCCTGACCTGTGAAATCGTTAAACCGGAGGGGTCTGAGCTTGTTTTCCAGGTTGGGATTCAAGCTTTGCTCGGCATCTCTGGCGGCGATGGGGTCAAATGAATGGGAGTCCTGCATGCGGGGCTGGGCTATGCGATGTTTTTCATAGAAGTGGGCATTTCACTATCTTGCAAGCGCTCAATAGTTACGCCGAGTGCCTGCATTTTCTGGTCAATATTTTCATAGCCACGATCAATATGATAAATTCGCTGGATCCAGGATTCGCCTTTTGCTGCGATCGCAGCCAATAGTAGGGCAGCACTCGCTCGTAGATCCGAGGCCATGATGGGTGCACCTGATAGCTGTTGAGTACCTTTAATGATTGCACTGGAACCTTCAATCGCGATATCCGCACCCATACGCTGGAGCTCCGGTATATGCATAAAGCGGTTCGGGTAAATGCGCTCTGTAATGATGCTCAAGCCGTCAACAACAGACATGAGGGCGCACATCTGTGCCTGTAAATCTGTAGGAAATCCAGGGTAGGGCAGGGTTATGATATCCACAGAACGCAGTTTTCCAGGATCGGTGCATATGCGGATACTCTGTTTGCCCAGCTGAACATCTGCCCCAGCTTCATCCAACCGATCCAGGAGTGCCCGTATGTAGGAGCTGGGTAACCCGTTAATGGTAACATTTCCTCCGGTAATTGCAGCTCCTACCAGGAAGGTGCCTGCTTCGATACGGTCGGGTATGATGCTATGGGTGGTTCCCTTAAGTTTTTTGACGCCCTCTATCGTTATACGGTGGCTCCC
Organism: Puniceicoccaceae bacterium; assembly: GCA_028285755.1. GTDB lineage: Bacteria > Verrucomicrobiota > Verrucomicrobiia > Opitutales > JAFGAQ01 > JANQOQ01. The sequence goes on along the minus strand of JANQOQ010000006.1, from coordinate 1,028,937 downwards.
ACCCCCCGATATTTTAGCGCCCATTTTATTAAGCATATCGCAAAGGTCTGCGATCTCAGGCTCTGCCGCTGCACTCTCAATGTATGTGATTCCGGGTGCGAGGGTAGCTGCCATGACCATATTGGCTGTGCCGGTAACGGTGCTGCCCATACGGCCACCCAGGTAAATTTCATCCCCCTTCATGTTCGATCCATCCACATTTACGAAGCCTTGATCGATCTGCACGTCGCAATTGAGCTTTTTTAAGCCTTTGATGTGGAGATCTATGGGGCGTGGGCCAATTACACAACCCCCGGGAAAAGATACCTGGGCTTTCCCCAGGCGGCTTACCAAAGGCCCGAGCAGACATATTGAAGCCCGCATCTGCCGGACGAGCTCATAGGGAGCAACACTGGTGATTTTTTTTGCATGTATCTTCCAGGTGTTTGTATCGATACGCTCTACAGTAGCCCCCAGGGTTTCCAGTATCTCCGCCATAAAGCGGATATCGCTTAAATCCGGGACATTTTCGATGATACAAGGCTCATCCGTGAGGATGCAGGCGGCAAAAATAGGCAATGCTGCATTTTTGGCACCGGAAACCTCAAGCGTACCGTTGAGTACCTGTCCGCCTTCAATTCTGAAAACTTTCATGCGCTATACAGACTATTCTTTGGAAGGTTCTGCAGGTTTTTCCTCAGTATTGCTGATATTTATGGGTGCTGGTGTAAATACTCCCGGCTTACTTTCGGCAGAGGTTTCAGCTGCGGCAGTGCCTCTGCGACCTCCACGGTTGCGCCTACCGCCACGACCGCTGGCTGCCGGTTTGGGCTCGCTCTTGGGCGTTTCTTCAGGCGCACTATCCAGCTTAATTTCCATTGGAGTGCTTTCGATGATCTCTCCCCGGGGTTTACGCGGGATACGCTTGGTATCGTTTTCTACCTTTTCGGGCTTTTCAGAGGGAGCTTCGGCTTCAACGATAGCGGATTGTGCAGGCTGAACCTTCGCTTCAGTGGCTCGTTCCCTGCGCTTGCGGTTTTGATCCTGGCCTTCAGGCCTTGGTTTACGATGCGTGCGGTTCTCCTGCGCTTGCGGGCGTTCACCCTGCTGCCTGTCACCTTGTTGTCTTTCTCCGCGTGGTTTACCCTGGCGCTGTTCTCCTTGATTACGCGGGCCGCGATTATCGCGTGGTTTGTCGGATCGCTGTCGGTTTTGGTTTTGCTGACGACCCCCTTGCTTTTGCTTATGGTTAAAGTCTTTGCCCTGGCCTTGAGGACGGTCTTTATTTCTTTGATTTGGGTTATTTCGGTTTTGCCCCTTATGCCCTTGCTTCTGACGGCGATTCCTATGCTTTTTCTTGGGCTTGACACCAAACAATTTCAGGAATTTATCCCAAAATGTTTCTTTGCGTTTTTGATATCTGCGCCTGCGTCGTCGCTTAGTTCGCGGTCCTTTGTTCGGTCGATTTTGTTCGGCCTGTTTCCATACAGCACTTTTCTCGTCCGGGGTGCTGGTTGCCGCTTCTACCCAAACGCTGCTACCTTCCTCATCCGATTTACGGCGTGATCGGTTTCCAGAGGCGTTTGAGTGCTTACGATTGCGATTTTTGCTGGGTTGGTAATGGTAGTCCTTATTGTTTTTTGGTGTTTGAGAATTATCCTCGTCAAATTTTGGCATGGATTTTCTTGGGTTTAATTATGTCTTTATCTGTATTTAGTGTAGGTTCTAAGCCTGGATTTCGGGATTCAATGCTGTGAGGATGATTTTGTGTTTGCTCCACATCATTTCTAGTCCTAACGAATCCATATTAGGCGGATATTCATTATCCGGTTTTTGAAATCTACAGTACTTGAACTCTGTGACTGCTTCCAATATAGGATAGCTTGTGAATTATGGATAAATTAGACGAAATTTTTCAACTACAAAAGACTCTCAACGAACGTATCGGCGTTGATCTGGATAATCTGGATGAAGAAGGACAGATAAAATGGACGCTCAATTACGTGCGTGCGATGCAGCAGGAACTTGCGGAGTTAGTCGACTCGGTGCCCTGGAAGTGGTGGGCAAAGTATCAGGAATTTGATTCGCAGAATGCGAAGGTGGAGGTAGTGGATATGTTTCACTTTTTAGTATCGGCTGCCCAGGTGTTGGGACTCAGTGCCGATGATATATACCAGGCCTACGTGAAGAAAAACCAGGTCAATATGCAGCGCCAGGATAGCGGCTACGCAGTGAAAGATGAGGATGATTCCAAGCATATCTAAGTGAGCAGCATTTTAAAAGGCAAGCGGGTGGTTATTACCAAATCGGCCCGCGAGGATGACAAGCTTAGAGGAAGTATAGAAGCTGAAGATGCGGCAGTGCTGAATATTCCACTAATTGAAGTCAGTGCGGCTTATAATAAAGAGGATTCGCTCGAATTTTTTAAGGGAATCGCCACTTATGATTGGATTGTTTTCAGCAGCGTAAACGGGGTGCACTATTTCTTTGAGGCGTTTTTCAATGCATTTTCGGATATAAGAGCATTCGGCCCTGCGCGTATTGCTTGTGTGGGTAACCAAACTGCCCAGGAAGTGGGTAAGTATTTTCTCGAAGTGGATCTGGTGCCCGAGAAGCATACCGCCGCGGATATGATCGATGCGCTTGTTGAAACCGGCAGCCTCGCGAGTGGCTATGTATTGTACGTGACCGGATCGAAAATTAATAAACAGGCCATCGAAGCACTGGAAGGGGAGGGCGAGGCGATCGTGGATACCTTTATAGTCTATGAATCGAAACCCACAGATTTAGCCGGGAATCCTGTGGCGACTGACTTTCGGGAGAAGGGTGCGGATATCGTGATGTTTGCAAGCCCCTCAGCGGCTGAGTCGTTTTTGGCACAAGCCAAGGATTTAAAGCTGAAGCCAAATGCACAGACCCCGAAGACCTTGAGCATCGGCCCGGTCACTTCTGCGGCCATGCGTAAGCTCAAGTTGCCTGTAGATGGGGAAGCCGTTAGCCCCAAGCCGGAGGATGTCGTGCAGGCTATGGTTGATTTGTGTGGGGATTGACGCATATTTCCCTGTATGAGCCATCGGCCTAAAATTAAAATTTGCGGAATTACCCGGGAGGAGGATCTGCGCTTTGCGCTGGAATCGGGGGTCGAGTATATTGGGCTGAACCGCTACAGACCTTCCCCCCGCTATGTGCCGGATGGGAAATTTGAAACACTGAGCGGCTTGATACCCGCTCATCAGCGCGTGGCGGTACTGGTCGAGCCGGAATCGGAGGAGCTGGGTGCGCTCGTGGATATTGGCTTCCAGATATTTCAAATTCATTTCAAACTGGATTCCGGGTATATGGAAAAGTTGCCGGCAATACGTGAACAACTCACTGGTAGGGAGCTGTGGCTCGCGCCGAAATTACCTGCAGATGCGGATTTTCCGGATCAAATTTTGCAATATGCCGATAAGATACTGCTCGATACCTATTCACCTCATCTTGAGGGGGGCACGGGTAAAACCGGGGATTGGAGCCGGTTCCGGCAAATCAAGGAGCAGCACCCTGGGATGCCGTTCATATTGGCAGGGGGACTCAAACCGGAGAACGCTGCAGATGCCATCCGCGCGACCATGGCAGACATCTACGATTTCAACAGCGGTGTGGAGACTAGTCCGGGGATTAAAGATTCTGCACGTATTCAAAAGTTAATTGAATCTATTTAACTTGTCTCCAATCAAAGATTTATATCAATATTGGATTAAGATGAGATCTTTGCTCGTTTACGTAGTTAGTATTTTCGGAATCAGCTCATTTATTGCCAATGCCCAACAGATGACGGATGAAGAGTTTTCGTCTATTTTCGGGCTTTATGTGGGTTTGTGGGAAGGTGAGTACAAAATCTTTTCGGAACAGGATGAGCTGCTGAATGACTTTAAAGTGAGCCGCGAGTATTGGTGGGCGGGTGATGAGCTGCGCGGCAAGGTGGTTTATGATTTTGGTGACAACCAAAAGACTTTCCACAATCGTATTTTATTGGTAGATAGTGTGCCCTTTACCTATGTAGCAGACAGCCCCGGCGCTGCCGATCCTCTGTATGCGTTGAGAGGGGAGTATGTAAACGAAACGTTGGTATGGCTGCGGGATTTAAGCCTCGTGAATGATGGATTTCAGGCGAGAATCAATGAGCAAATCGTCAATGATGAGTTTGGAGTATATCTCCAGTTTTGGGGCGATCAGCAGGCCATTGATGCTGAGGGTAATAAGTTGGTGGTAGCTATAGAAGGGTTTCTTGCGTATCGGGGTGATGACGATAGGCAGAATGAAGAACCGGCAACATCTCAGGAAATCGTTGATGCAGACCCGGTTATACAGGAAATGGCCCCTCCAGCAAATGACCCGGAACCTGTTTCAACTCAGCGTGGAGTGCCCCGCGATGATAATACAATGCGTATGCTCAATAGTCTGAATATCGTGGGAATACGTGATGATGGTGAAAATTCGAAGATACTAGTGGATTATTATCTGCTATATGGCTTGGGTGAGGCTTTGAACAATGCGCCGGACGTTCGCTTTGCGGCAATCACGGCAAGCGAATTGATATTCGAAGATAACCGCGGTGCGGAATACCGCATCATCCGCAAGGATCAGCAGGGTTAATCAACGCATGCCGGGCGGCATGCCACCTCCCATAGCGCCCATTTGCTTCATCATCTCGCGGCCTTTCCCGCCTCGCAGTTTCTTCATCATCTTTTTCATTTGTGCATGCTGCTTGATGAGTTGGTTCACGTCTTTCACCTGCATACCGCTTCCGTTAGCGATGCGCATGCGCCGTCGCCCGTTGATAATCGTTGGATTTTGACGTTCTTTAACGGTCATCGACAGGATGATCGCCTCCGTTTGTGCCATCTTCTTGTTCTCATCATCACCGATTTCGATATTATTCATGCCGGGCAGCATATTCATAATGGAGCCCAGAGAGCCCATTTTTTTGACCTGACGAAACTGTTTGAGCATGTCCTCAAAGTTGAAATCCGCACGCCGCATCTTTTCGGCCATCTCTTCTGCATCCTTTTCATCGATGGTTTCCTGTGCTTTTTCAACAAGTGAGACGACGTCACCCATGCCCAATATGCGGGAGGCGATACGGTCCGGGTGAAAGACTTCGAAGTCATCGACCTTCTCCCCGGTTCCCATAAACTTGATGGGGAGCTGGGTAATGGCTTTCATGGACAGGGCTGCGCCCCCACGTGCGTCACCATCCATCTTGGTAAGGATGATGCCCGTGAGCCCGACTTCCTCATTGAAGGAGCTTGCGACGTTGACGGCTTCCTGTCCGATGGCGCTGTCTGCAACAAGCAGAATTTCGTCCGGCTTTACGGTTGCTTTGAGTTTTTTGAGCTCATCGATGAGCTCTGTGTTGATTTGTAAGCGACCTGCGGTATCGAAGATGATCAAATCGGAGCCGGATTTACTGAGATCAGAATCACCTTTTTTTGCGATTTTGATAACGTCCCGGGTGTCCTTGGTTCCGTAAAAGGCAAAATCGTTTTGGGTTGCCAGGGTTTCGAGCTGGTCGATTGCTGCGGGGCGGTAGACATCGCAGGCGATCAATCCCGGTGTGTAGCCCCTGGATCTGAGCAGGTCGGCGAGTTTGGCCGATGCAGTGGTCTTACCGGCACCCTGCAGACCTACCAGCATGATGCGGAGTGGCTTCTTCTCGATCAGAGCAGTCTCGCCTTCACCAAGCAGTTTGGTGAGTTCGTCGTTAATGATTTTGACAACCTGCTGCCCCGGAGCGACCTGATTGATGACTTCCTGCCCGACGCATTGCTCTTTAACCTGATTGATAAAATCCTTGGCGACCTTAAAATGGACATCCGCGGATAGTAGGGCCTTGCGCACCTCCTTGAGCGCTTCAGCCATGTTGTCTTCGGTCAACTTGGAGTTGCCCCTCAACATCTTGAGGGCCCCATTCATTTTTTCAGTTAAAGTCTCTAACATAAATTCTATAGCTTACGTTTGTGGTAGGGCCGTTATTTTTTCGAGGTAAATGCGTTTCACGTGATTGGCAATATCGCTGATGGATCGATTGTCCGTATTTACACCCAACCCTACCTTTTGATAAATTTCGGTGCGATCTTCCATCAATTTTTGGATGCGCCTGCGGGGATCTTCCGTTGCCAGCAACGGCCTATTTTTATCTCCAGAAAGACGGTTAACCAGTGTATCCAGGGAAGCCCAGAGTGTGATGGCTATGCCCTGGCTAAGGATGATTTGCAGAAGTTCGTCGTTGGTAATGAGGCCACCACCGCAGGCGATGACTGCATTCTGCCGGGGTTGCCATTCATGAATAAAGAGTGACTCCAGTTTGCGGAAGTGGGGCTCGCCGAAACGGTCAAACATCTCGGAGATTTTCATAGCTTCCTTATTTTCGATGTATTGATCCGAATCGATAAAATCCATCTCGAGTTCACGCGCGACTTTTTGCCCGATGACACTTTTACCCGTACCCATGAAACCGACCAAATATAAATTGGGCCGCATCACAGGGGGGTGCTGAGTCATTTCGGGTGATTGGTTCATGATCGCAATAGATTAGTATCCTGGAATTCGAGTATTATACAAGCGTGAATCTTTGTGAAGGCGTGTGTTAAATCGGGATTGCGAAATAGCAGGAATCCTGCTTAGGTAGAACCTATCTCAAAATCCAAAATAAGCATGGCAAAGATGATTTTACGATTTTTGAGCCGGCGCCACAGGCAGTGCCGGGCTCTAACCCTGGCTGCCTGTGGGAACGCGCTCAAAACCGTAAAGCGCTTTGTCCCAGTAGGATGCGGCAAAAAAGCAAGTTCGCGGCGTTGGCTTGGCCCTCATGTGCAATCGCACACGACGGGGCAAGCCGCCTTGCGCTGCTCGCTTTTTTGCTCGCACCATGTTCATTTATTGAATTTGAGATAGATTCTAGTTTATTATGGAAGATGAGGTCGTTGAAGTCTTTGTAAAGGTGCCGGTGCAACATACCAATGGTTATGCCCTGTTTATCGGTAACGAGGAAAAAACGATCATCATATATGTGGATTCGATGACGGGCGATGCCATTCGCATGATACGCGAGGGTGTCAAAAAAGAGCGCCCACTGACGCATGATTTAATCGGCTACATTTTCAAGGGCTTTGATATCGAGATTAAAAATGTCGTGATCAATGATGTGACGGACAGTACCTTTTATGCAAGAATCGTGCTCTCGATGGAGAACGAGCTTGGGCAAAAGATCGTAGAGATTGACGCACGGCCCAGTGATTCCATAACTCTGGCCCTCCAACATGATAAGCCTATCTACATGCTACGCAGTGTACTTGATAATGTAGAGGACATGACGGAGATTATGGAAAAAATCATCAAGCAACAGAACTGATTTCCATGTTTACGGGTATTGTGCAGGGGAGTTACCCCGTTCATGCAATTGAAAAGAAAACCGGATTACACGCGTTGTGGATACAGTTGGATGAGGAGCGTGTCGAAGGGCTCTTGCCAGGAGCAAGTGTGAGTATCAACGGGGTATGCCTGAGTGTCGTTGAAATTGAGGGAGATCGAGTGCGCTTTGATGCCATACAAGAGACGTTGAACGTTACCAACCTGGGGCAACTTGAAGTAGGTCAGCTTGTGAATGTGGAGCGTTCGGTGAAGTTTGGTGATGAAATCGGGGGGCACGTGGTATCCGGTCATATTGACGGGCAGGCGAAACTCATCGAGATCGAAAGACCGGAGAACAATGTGGTCCTGCACCTGCAAGTATCGGCAGTGCTTGCGAAATATGTGTTCAGCAAAGGGTTTATCGGGATTGATGGATGTAGCCTCACGGTTGTGAATGCGGATCGAACAACGGGAACTTTTCAGGTGTGGCTTATTCCCGAGACACTTCGCATCACTTACTTTCCAGGTTTAAAAGTAGGCGCAAACCTGAACATTGAAATCGACCGGCAAACCCAGACGATTGTCGAAACCGTAGAGCGTGTTCTGGCAGATCGAGTTTAAGCTTACTCGATGCCTAGCTTTTCGCGGCCTTCGGGAGAGATCATGTGAGGAGTCCAGGGGGGATCCCAGACGATATTGACCTGGGCGGAGCTTACGCCGGGGTGAGTCTCAAGTTTGCGCTTGGCATCGTCAGCAATGACCGGGCCCATGCCGCAACCTTGCGCGGTAAGAGTCATTTGCACGCGCACGTCATACAGTGAGTTATCACTGCGCTGCGAATACTTAAGATCGTAGATCAGGCCGAGGTCCACGATATTAATGGGGATTTCAGGATCATAACAGGTTTTCAGGGCATCCCAAAGGTCCTGTTCTGAGAATTCCTGTCCGGCTTCTGTTTTGAAATTGGATTCTGTGGAGAGTTCCAGTTGCTCAAGATCCTCTGGGGAGAGGCACTTGAGGTCTGCAGTGTCGATCCGGTAAAGGATGCCGTTGTGGCTCACAGTGAGGCTCCCGCCCAGGGATTGCACTACTTCATAGGTAGCTCCGGTGGGTAAGATACTGCTGTCTCCAGCGGGGATGATTGTGGCTGGGCAGTCGGCTATCAACTTTACTTGCTGCTTCATAGGGGGCATACTGCAGCAAATAAACGAAAACGCAACTTTTTACCCGATAGCCTAGTTGCTGTGTTTCAGAGTGTGATTGACCAGGGACTCTGATTTACGGCGTGCTGCAATAATGCGGTTTACGAAGCTAAACAGCACAAACAGTCCGAAAAAAATGATGCCAAAGATGGTGAGGGGTGAAGAGTCACTGGTATTGACCGCGAGCTCCTCTGCAGAAGCCCACATCGGACTAAAGCATACGAGTGCAAATAGCACAAAAACACGAATCACGGGATTCATAATAATGCGAAAAAGAATTATAAAATAATGTTACTAATCAGAAAAAGCACTGAGAGTAAGTAATAAATCTTAACAAATATCAACCCTGAAAGTGAATTCTAATTCCGCATGGCCAGCCACGTTGTTTTATATTTATCGAGATGCTTTTTTCCTTTTTCAATCTCTTGGTCCAGGAGTTGTTCTACCAGAAGTTGTTCATCGTCATACTGTTCTGGACTCAAGTGACCCGTAAAGTGAGCGATGCGCGCCCACAATAGGTAAGTGGTAAAGGCATCGTACTCGTTATAATTCACGATTTCCTGGAGATTCCCTGCAAGCCACATTTCTGCAACGGATTCGCCTGAAATATCAATTTTGCCCGGTATACCGCTGATCATTGCTATCTCGTGCAGGCGAGGAATCTGGATGCCGGTGCCGAGAAAGGTAGCGAGGTCCAGGTGGTAATCGCTGAAAGCGCTAAAATAGTCGCTGCCTTCCCAGGGCTTATCGGGTTTCATGGCCCAACCATGGCTGGTTAGGCCATGTGCGATTGACCGATTTACCACGATGGGTAAATCCGACCGCAGGGAATTGAATCCGACCAGCTGGGGGCGCCTGTCAGCGAGTGATTTCAGGAAGGGCTTAAGGATCTCAGCTTCTCCACAACTCTCGGTATTCTGGATATTCGACGGTATGGAAACTAGTTTTAAGTGGGGACTGCCTGAGCTGTCCAGCTCGCGGTAAATTCCACAAATGGAAACGATCCGGCTGAGCGTGAGCTTCACAAAGGGTTGAGGCTTTTCTTCGGTGGCGCCACTGTATTCCCAGAGTTTTTGGTAAGCGGCCTCCATGCCTTGAACCGTGCTCACATCAATACCCCATAATGCCTTGGCGGCGTCCGGATCGGGTATCCATTCGATATCAAAGGCAAAGAGTCGGGGATGTATGGTTTTAAACACAAATTCTGGATAGTGTATATCGCAAGTGAGATGTAAATGCTTGTTTTTAGAGATTCTGGGCTATTGGTTAAGTGCGAAACCATGTCAAAATACGCTCAGGAATTAAAAGTGGCCCTAGAGGCTGTCAAAAGTGCATCTTCGGTTTGTCATCGCATACGGCAGTCCCAACTCAGTGAAGATGCCATTTCGAAGAAAGATAAATCTCCGGTGACTATAGCGGATTTTGCTTCGCAGGCGGTCATTATTCAGCATCTGGAAACCGCATTTCCGAATGATCCCATCGTCGCGGAGGAAGATCTGGAGCAACTGGAAGCGATCCGTGGAAGTGCGCTTGGAGATTCGATGGTTGGGTTTATTCAGGACTTATTACCGGATGCTGATTGGCAGGCGATCAGCAGTTGGGTGGCACTTGGAAATTACAGTGGAGGTGCCAAGGGCCGATTCTGGACGATAGACCCGATTGACGGGACGAAAGGTTTTTTAAGGAATGGGCAATATGCGGTTGCTTTGGCGTTAATAGAGGATGGAATACCGGTGCTTGGGGTGTTGGGCTGTCCGAATTATCCAGTGAATGGGTTTAGCGATTCTGAAAATAAGGATGATGGCTTGTTATTTTACGCGGTAGACGGTGAAGGCGCCTACAAAATGACTTTGGATGGTGGTGAAGCAGAGACTATTCACGTCCAGGAAGTGGCCAATGCCGGTGAAGCACGTTTCTGTGAATCAGTGGAGAGTGGACACTCTTCGCATGGGCGGTCCCAGAAGATTGCAGATGCTTTGGGGGTAACCAGCGAACCGCTGCGCATAGACAGCCAGTGTAAGTATGCGGCAGTCTCGTCCGGCGAAGCCTCCATTTATTTGCGCTTACCCACATCAGAGACCTATCGCGAGAAGATTTGGGATCATGCGGCGGGATGGATTATCCATCGCGAAGCGGGAGGTTTAGCTACCGATGTGTATGGCAAACCTCTCGATTTCTCACTGGGTGAGCAGCTTGAAAAAAATCTAGGGATAGTCGCCGCTCCGGCATCTATACACGGCGCGATTATTCAGGTAATGCCAGATATATTGGCCTGATAATCCCTGAGTTTACTTACCCGCTCAATCGGTTTTTGCAAAGGTAGGCGAAAAAGTAGATCAACATCGCCAGCAATACCACTGCGTTGATGCCGATTATGAAGGAGGCGCTCTCCAGAAGGCCTCCCACTACCGAGCCGATGAGATTAGAGCCCAGCGCAAAGCCCTGATTGTTCACCTCCTTGAATGTGCTGCCGAATATGAGTGCTGCAAAGAAGACCGGTAGCACTGTAATGAGCGTCATTATAGGTGCATAAGCCGCAGTCGGAAATACACCCGCCGGTATGCTCGCAATAAAGTAGCTGAGTAATAATGCGAGCATGAGACCGAGATAATAGATTTTTCTAAAGCGAATATTGTATTTTGCGATGAGCAGGTTGGCAATCAGTATCATGACTAATACTCCCAGTATGACCACCGAGGATACGATCCATGTGCTACCGAAAATCCGGCTCAGGCGACTTAATGCCTGGAATTCCAAAAGCAGAAAACCGACCCCCAGGAAGAAAAAGTGATATTCGAATGCCCCTTTGACCTGGATTCGCTTCCTGAATGCGGCCAGAAGTGCAACCAGCACAAATGCGGTCATCGCCAGGTAGAGGGGTGGGATCGATCGGGTCTTTAGATAAACGTAGGGCCAGTCATCCGAGGTGAGCGTGCTAACATGTAAGGGAGATGTGGCGTCCTGCTGGATAAGTTCTAATACCGCGCTTGTAGAGTTATTGATGATTGGGCTCAGGCGTTCATCTTGTGCTGCTGTTTCAAGTATAGTTGAGTTATCACCCGCAATAAATACCCACTTGGACCACTGCCAGGGAACGCCCTCCGGAGAATAAAAGACGATCGGGCTTTCCTCAAAAACAGTTTGCAGCATGCTGTAGAATCGGCTGATCATCCAGTCGGACATACTGTCAAAGGGCATGTAAAAAACACCGTCATCTTTGAGTAGGTTTCGCGCGCTGTTGAAGCTTTCCTGTGTGTAAATGTAGTGGTCCAGCTGAACGTTTGTGTAGCCGGAGGCAAGGGTATGCGAATCCAGCGTTGCGAATACGATGAGATCAAATTTTTGATTACTCCTATTTAAATAGGCACGCGCATCATCGATGATGACGGTTACTCTTGGATCGCTGTAGGGTTGTTCGGGATGCTTGTTTTTGCCGATTTCTACGATGCCCGGATCGATCTCTACGGCTACCACTGATTGTGCGCCGCCCCTGAGGGCTGCGGCTACGTCATTACCCGAGCCGGCACCGATAATTAATACATCTTTGGGGGCTGGCTTGAGCTGATATATGATATTGTATCTGGAAAGGGGGATTTTTTCCTGATCCACGATGCTGATATCATTGAGAAATGCATTCGTGTAGTTAACCGGACGCTGGAACCCTGCGTTATTAATGAAAATATCGTAGCCTACTTTTTTGGGTTTTTCAGATTCCGATAAATAAAGGGGGATCGCCGTTATTTTGTGATAGGGTGACCAAAAGGTTTCAGAGTTTTTGTGTTCATAGAGGCCATCTCTCAGAAAGAGCGAAAAGAGAATAATCAAAGATGCTAAAAATGTGTAGCTGAATACCGAAGGTCGGACAACAAACACGATTGCTGTTAGCCCACAAACAAACCAAACGATGGGAGGGAGGCTAAAGTAACTGAGCACCCCAAAACTCAAGATACCTATAATCGCCCCTGAGATATTAAGTGTGTAAGAAGTGATCGGTTTGTTCAGGCCGAATAGCGCACCAGTAATTTGACCCAATGGTACAAATATCCTGAACAGCATGAATAGCATGATGGCTACCAGCCCAAAACTGATGAGTTGACCAATCACCCCTCCAACAGCCCCAAAAGATCTTCGGTAAAGCGCATCCTCGGTCCAACGAAAGCCAATACTATATGAAATGTTTTCGATGGACAGGCCGGGAAAGACAAATGAAGTTTTGGCCAATAAAACCAGCATGAACAGGATCATCAGTGACGGAACCAGGCTGAGTTTCTTTGCCGGTTTGAGTAACATCCCGTAGCCCAGACCCAGAAAACAGATCAGCAGCACTATGTTCTTGAAATAGGCGAATATTCTGACCTCAACTGCCATCCAGCGAATCACCATGATCTCCAGGAACAGGCTGATTGCGCTAATTAGCAGCAATTTGATTTTTGCGTTGTTCTGGCTTTCGCAGTCTACACTGAGCTGATCAAAGAGCTTTAAGACAATCGCTTTTATATAGTTGTAAAAACCACCCAGGATTATTGAGGTTACGCCAAAAACCAGGCTGCTCCAATAATGGATATCCAGGCGGTCGCCGGTTAAATATACCGCTCTGCCTACGGATTCGGATTCCTTGTCGATCAGGAAAAATGTAACGACAACGGTAATGCCGTAAATGATTAGAAATAAGCGAAGTAGCGCTTCAATGCGTGAGGAATTAGCAGGGTTCATACTGATTATAAATATAATCGTAACAGCATAATTGCACTCCTTAATTCGGTCAGAGATTCAAAAAAAGTTTACAATTCCTCATCGGCTAACTTGGTCAGCTCGGCAAAGAGGCGATCAATCAACTCGGGTATGCCTTCTTGGGTGAGGCAGGAGATTTCCAGCGATTCTTTGCCGAGTGATTTATTAAAGGTTTCGATGGCCGAGCGGTCTTCGAGTAAGTCGGTTTTGTTGAGCGCTACGATGTAGGGCTTTTTTGCAAGCGTTTCGGAGTAGAGCTCCATTTCTTTGATCAGCTGCAGGTAATCATCGAATGGGTTGCGCTCATCGACGCCAGCGATATCGATGAGAATAACCAAGAGGCGGCAACGTTCGATGTGGCGCAGGAACTGGTGTCCGAGGCCGCGGTTCTCATGGGCGCCCTCGATCAATCCCGGAATATCCGCAATGCGCAGGCGACGAAAATTGGCTTCATCATTCAGAAAACCGACAGAGGGTTGCTTGGTTGTAAAAGGGTAGGGAGCAGTGCGGGGGTGCGCATTCGTAAGGATGCCGATGAGTGTGGACTTTCCCGCATTGGGATAACCGACGAGCCCGATATCTGCGATGGTCTTCACTTCGATGTGAACGACTGCATCTTCACCGGGTTTGCCGCGTGTGAACTGGCGGGGGGCCTGATTGGTGGAAGATTTGAAGGTGGTATTGCCTACACCGCCGTCTCCGCCTTTCAGTAGTTGGATACGCTGGCCGTGTTTAGTGAGTTCGGCCAGTTTTTCGCCGGTTTCCTCGTTTGTGAAGATGGAACCCGGGGGGAATTTGAGTTCGAGGTCCTTCCCGCTTTTGCCATGCTTATTGCGGCCTTGTCCTGCTTTGCCATTATCGGCTTTCCAGATGGGTGAAAAGTGAAATTGCCTCAGGTCACCGACGTTTTCATCGCAGATCAAGAAAACACTGCCTCCGCGTCCACCATTGCCGCCGTCCGGACCTCCGAATGGGATGTATTTTTCGCGCCTGAAGCTCATACACCCATCTCCCCCTTTGCCTGCACTGAGGGTTATTTTTAGTTCATCGTAAAACATGAATACCGCTTAACTTCAGTCGATCGATTCAATGACTGATAAGTCGAAAATATTGAATGGAAGTGTATCGCTTTAGTGCGCTACCTCAGCGGCTTCGTCACCGTGGCCTCCAAAATCGAAGTTTTGGTTTATATATTTATGCATACCAAAAAAGACCATGTAGCAAACCACCAAGCCGAAGAAGATGAAGTTGAGGCCGATCAATATAAAGAAGGGTGCTGTATTTACCTGTGGCGATTTATTTTCCATAATGTTGATGGTTATCTTTTCGGAGTACCAAAATCAATTTTATTTTTATCGCAGCAGGCTTCGGGCATGGCTCAGGGCGGATTCGCTGCTGCGATCGCCGAGCATTCTCGCCAATTCTTCGATGCGAGCATTGGTTGAAGTGTCCAGGCGATTGATGGAGACGGTGGTGGATTGGTCATCCTGGTTTTTCTGGACTACATAATGCTGATTTGCCTGGGCTGCCACCTGGGGAAGGTGAGTAACGCAAAAAATCTGATGTTCTTTTGCGATTTGGGCCATTTCCGCACCTACGGATGCGCCGATTTCGCCCCCTACGTTTGCATCCACCTCATCGAACACGAGCACGGGTGTCTCGTCAAAAGAGGCAAGCACGGCCTTAAGTGCCAGCATTACCCTCGCGGTTTCACC
Source organism: Puniceicoccaceae bacterium (assembly GCA_028285755.1). Lineage (GTDB taxonomy): Bacteria > Verrucomicrobiota > Verrucomicrobiia > Opitutales > JAFGAQ01 > JANQOQ01. The sequence continues at coordinate 1,013,915 of JANQOQ010000006.1, read as the reverse complement.
GCTGGATGCAATTTTATTGAGCGGCATCAAGGGTTGGCCAGCATTCGGCGCAAAGCGTATCTGGCATCTTGTGGTCCCATAGGCTTTGGGGGTATCTTCGTCAATCAACTCGATTACGAACTGGGCCTTGGCAAAACCGAGTTTGAGCAGTTTCTCCGAGACTTTCTCTGCTAAAGCCTGAGCGCCCGATTCCCGCGTTACTTTGAGCTCATTACCTTGTGCCTTTAGTGTATTTGCAAGGGTATCGATCTCCATTTGCAGCTTTTCTAGGCTCTCCTGAATGTTCGAGTGTGTATTGAGCTTATTGTGCATGGATTCGCGTGCATCCAGGATCGCCCGGGGCTCTTTACCATGTTTGCGCTTGAGGTCCATCCAGCTATCCATACGTGACTTTATGTTCTCGATCGCGACTTCATCCAAATCCATGCGGCTGCTGAGGTCCTGAATTTCGCTCGATAAATCATCAAGTTCGATCGCGAGGGATTCCATGCGCTTATGAAGATCTGTCGTTGCAGTGTCGATCTCTGAGATGGCGGACATTGCCTGCAGAGCAGTAGCGAGCTTTTCGGAAGCTCCTGCATCTTCATAGAGTGAATGGTTGAGCTGCGTGAGATGTTGAGTCAGTTCCTCGATACTGGAGAGCCGCTGAAAATCTGCTTCAAGGGTGCGAATCGTTTCCTCATTGACGTCCAGCTCATCGATCTGCGCGATCTGGCTTTGCAGGTAGTGGATTTCGTCCGGGGTGAGCTGTTTTTCGTTTTTTAAAGATTCGAGGGCCTGTATGGATTGCCGCCATTTTTGATAGGTTTCCTGATAAGTGGCGAGGGATTGTGCGGAATTGGAATATAGATCGAGGATTTCGAGCTGATACTTTTCCTTAAAGAGTTTTTGGGGTTCACCGGGCCCGTGAAAATCGATCCAGAATTCGCCCAGTGCGCTTAGGTTATTAAGGGTAGAAAGGCTGCCGTTGATCTGGATCTTCGGGGCTTTGCTCACGTGTAAGGTACGGGAGAGGATGAGTGCGCCATCTTCACATTCCGGGAGCTCAATCTCGCGTAGTTTTTCATTGATCTTATCCGTATTATTGAGCGCGATGACCGCTTCCACTTTGGTTTGCTCCTGCCCATGCCGGATGATGCTGCGGTCCAGTCTTGCTCCCGAGAGCATGAATAGGGCCCCGAGCAAGATGCTTTTCCCTGCACCGGTTTCACCGGTTATGGTGGTGAAGCCGTCATCAAATTCCAGTGTCAGCTCATCAAGCAAGGCGAGGTCTGATATTTTTAGATACTGGAGCATGAGTGATTATTGGTCGAGAAAGCTGAGAATGGCGTCACATACTTCTTGCAGATCTGTTTTGTCGAGTTCCGGATGGATAGGTATACTGAGAACTTCTTCACAGGTTTTCTCGGTCACCGGGAGGGATTTGCTGCGATCATCGATGTGCGATTGAAAACACTCCTGTTGGTGCAGTCCCAAAGGATAATAAACTCCGTGGCCGATTTGTTTGGATTGCAGATGACTGCTAAGTGCATCGCGCGTGCCTTCGCCTTTTACTCGAATAGTGAACTGATGCCAGGTGTGGTTGTTTTCTGATTCAATACTCGGCAGGATAATACGTGCCTCGCTGGCTTCATCCGTCCCGGCGAGAGCGATATCCACATGGGTGGACAGGTGCTTCCAGTAGGCTTGGGCATTCATGTGGCGTTTCTCATTGAAGCAATCGATACCGGGTAACTTTAGGCTCAACAGGGCACCTTGGATGGGGTCGAAGCGGAAGTTACCGCCTACATAGGAGTGATAATATCTACGCTCCCCTCCGTGAATCCTGAGGATGCGTGCAAACTTTGCGAGTTCGGGATCGTTTGTACTTAATAGGCCGGCATCCCCGAAGGCTGAAAGGTTTTTAGTAGGGTAAAAGCTAAAGCTGCCAAATGATCCTATAGCCCCAGCTACTTTACCGTGATGCTTGGAACCAATAGCTTGAGCACTGTCCTCAATAACATGCAGCTTGTGTGCTTCGGCAATGGTATGAATGCGCGTCATGTCTGCGCATTGACCAAAGAGATGTACCGGGATGATGGCTTTGGTTTTCTCGGTTATTTTTGTGGAAATATCATCAGGATCGATATTAAAGCTGTCGGCTTCGATATCTGCGAAAACAGGCGTTGCTCCCACTCGATGTACCACACCCGCAGTTGCGAAGAACGTAAATGAAGGGCAGATTACTTCATCGCCCGGACCGATTTCGAGGGCCATAAGAGCGAGCAGCAGGGCATCTGTCCCCGAGCTCACTGCTATCGCATCGCTTACTCCGATGTATGCTGCAAATTCTTCTTCAAAGCCAGTGACCTTCGAACCCATGACATATTGGCCGGAGACCAAGAAATCATCGAAGGCTTTTCGCATCTGTTCGAAATACGGTTCATTTTGTTTGGGTAGGTCTAAGAGTGATACCGCCATGGTATAAGCTTTTGAGAGAAATCCGCATTTTTGACAATAAAAAGGATGGATAAATTTTAGGCACAAAAAAAGCCCTGCTTGGAACAGGGCTTTTTCGGATCGCTTATTTAAAAGCGAGAGATCAATATATCTTATCCAACAAGTCGTAATACAGCCTGACTTGCTTGAGAAGCCAGAGACAGAGAAGATACACCGAGCTGCTGTGCAGTGTTCAACGCGAGGAGGTTTGCACCTTCTTCGTTGAGGTCTGCCAGAGTCAGCTTGTCAGCACCTTCTTGGAGGATGTTGACTTGTTCTTTAGTGAACTGCTCACGAGTGGTTACGATAGACAGGTTATTCGCAAGATTCTTGGAAGCAGTATCCAACTGAGTTTCAAAGCTTTCAATATTTGCGATTACCGCATCAAGACCTCCTGAGTAAGAAGTACCGGAGAAATTCACTTGAGTGCTGGTTCCTGTAGCATCAGAAGTTCCACCGTTTTCCTGAATGGTAACACTAGAGATACCGAGCTCACCACCAGTGATGGTAAGACCTGTTCCAGAATCAGTGATTGTGATACCGCTCAGAGTCAAAGTAGAATCATCGAGGCTTTCACCGAACTGAACAGTCAGTGTAGTGTTATCCTTATCAGTACCTGCAGTAGCTACAGAAGCACCTTGCAAGAAGTTAGTTCCCTGGTATACAGAGTCCTTAGCGATGTCGTCGATTTGTGCAAGAAGCTCATTGAACTGAGTTCCGAGAGTTGCACGAACGTTAGAGTCAGTTTCACCCTTGGCGTCTTCAGCAACCGCTTTCAACTGAGAAGTTAATGACTTAATAGAAGTAATTGCCTGGTCAGCAGAACGAACTGCAGATACCGCTTGTCCCAAAGAGTCCAAACGAGAATCAAGCTTGCCCGCACGGTCGTTAAGGTCTGCAGCCTTAAAGAAGCTGTCAGGATTATCAATCGCAGTATTTACCTTTTTACCAGTAGCCAAACGAGTTTGGGTACGTGCTAGCAGGTCGTTAGTGTTCTGCAATGAGATAAGATTTGAGCGGATTCCCGCTGAGAGTGTTATATCTGCCATTTTATTACCTTTCTGGTTATATGGTTGTTATAATTTTGAGAGCCGACGTTCTTGCCGACTGCTCAATCAACGGATCGTTTGGCAGATGCTTTAGTGAAAATTAACACTTTCCTGTGTGAAAAATGCTTTTTTACAAATGGCTCCAGTGAAATCAGCCAATTTAACAAAGTCTTTACGCTTTTATGACACTTTTAATGACTTTTTCAAAATCGTATGCAAAACCCTTGCCATCATATAGCCTGGATTTTTTCAGAATATTTCTGAGTTGGCTGCGCTCTGTTTCGAGTTTTGGCAAATCGGCAGCTATTGTAGTTGCGATTTTAATGTAATCCAGGGGAGTTTCAGCGATCCATTCGGTTTTGCTCAGGTTCTGCAAGATACTGGCACCTACCCGTGAGCGGTGACTGGCACCTACCAGGCAAACAACCGGTACTCCCATGAGCAAGGCTTCGAAGGTGGTTGTGGTGCCGTGGTAGGGGAAGGTATCGAGAGCGATATCGATTTCATGGTAAGTTTCCAGGTGCTCAAAGGTGCTTTCGTTAGCTTCTTTAAGCAGCAGTTTATCTTTATCTACTCCGAATTTCTTGAATCGTTGGACTATCTTATTGCGAACGGCTTCGTGTTGATAGGCTTTGCTTTTAAGTAATAGCCGACTGTCTTTAACTTGCTTGAGGAGTGCTGCCCAGACTTTGATGAGCTCATCATTGATTTTATTGAGATTGTTCAGGCATCCAAAGGTAATGTGATTATCCTTTAGAGCCGGCAAGGGGCTAACGGATGGAACCTTGTCCGGTGCGGAATAACAAAGGAAACAAGCAGGTAGATAAGCACGCTTTTCTGCCGTCCGTTCGAGCAGGTGGGATTGAGGGTCGGTGAATGGGTCGACAATCCGAAAATCGAAGAGGGGATATCCGGAAGTGTTGGGATAGCCGAGCCACTGCATGTAAGTGGGGGCCACTTTTTCGTTTTTAAGAAATGCGGGGATCGCGTTGCCCGCAGTATGGCCAGCCAGATCGATGAGTACATCCAATTGATCCCTGCGGATCTCGTGGAAGTTCGCCAAAGGCAACAGGCGAAAATGATCCACGGATTCTTTTATCTTAGAGGTATATACGTCTTGCTTCTTTGCGGTGTGGTACGCGAAGAGTTCAAAACTGCGCATATCTACGTGCTTCAGAAAACTGAGGAGGAAATATACTACCGAGTGCTCCCGGAAATCCGGGGATATCAAACCGATACGTATTTTTTTGCGCAGCTTCCCCTCAATAGGGGATCTTGAGATCTTTTCTGCTTTTTCAAAATGTTGCTGAAGCGCGGTGCCGATCTCAATGTGTTCCTTTGCAATCTGCTTCGAGTTAACACGGATCGAATAATTCAGGCATAACAGGTATTGGGAGACCAGATCGAGATTCGTAGGTGCCAGGGAGACGGCTTCGCGCAAGGTATCGATGCAGGCCTCTACCTCCCAGGTCTGCCAGTAAAACTCTGCCTGTGCTGCCAGGGATCGAGGGTGGCGGGAGTTGATAGCGAGGGCTTCATGGATGGGTGCCTTTGCCTCATACATTTTTTGGTTTTTCAGGTAGCACTGAGCGAGGTTGATCAGATTATCGGGCGATTTGGTTTTTTGGATCGCTTTTTTGAATGCGGTTTCGGCCGCTTCGCATTGGTCGCTTTCCTGCGAAATTAGGCCCCAAGCCGTAAAGACATCTGCCGGTAGGTCCTCCTCTGCGATATCCTGTGTCAGTCGTTTGATGAGGGCAATGCCCTGGCTGGATTGCCCTTCCTGGTGAAGGCTGATCGCATCCTTGATTTTGAGTTTAATGAGGTCTTTTTGTGACACGAGCGAGATATTGGTAAGTCATTGTTAAAATTGCAATAGGCATTCAATTTTGCTAATATTTAGCCGTTAATCATATCTTGATGAGCATGACTCAACATTCCTCAGCCAACGGAAAACGCAGGAAGTTTATCGGTATTCATTTCATGACGTGCAATACCTACCTCCGCTTGTACCCGAATAAGTCGGGCTCTCATTTTTCTGCCCGTTGTGCCAAATGCGGTCTTTCTCAAAGCCTTAAGATCGATTCGCGCGGCACCAATGAGCGTTTTTTCCGCTCGACCTGTATGCGCGAACGGCGCTGATCGGTCAGCTTTTGCGGGCAAAAAGGCCGATTACACTGGAATCTGGCCGCTCATAGCCTAATTCCAGAAAGCGCCGTGCATAGTCTGCATGGTTCTCTGTGGACATATTCCAGACGAGGATGCGTGGCAATTTTTGAGCGTCAAGGGCTTGCTGCAGATTAGGACTGCCCAGATCTTCGGTGCTGGAGATTGTCAGATCGTTGGTTGAATAATCGATGTTCTCCGGATCTGTTTGGCTGCAGTTGGTGATTTGCAGCTCATTAAGCGCGGGAGTCCATTGAGAATCGTAGGTATCTTTGATTTCGGCTTTTAGCTGCTTCACGCGGGCAAGGTCTGCCAGATCGCTCACGAATAACAGGGGACTGCCCGGTAAGTGTAAAATACGGACGGATTCCTGATTGCGATGAAGCTCCTGGACGAGCTCGTAGGTCTGCACGCGCTTTAGGAAAATACCATCGGTTTCCTGGGTAACCTGGGGTAGGGAGCATCGAGGCTCATCCACAAGTTTTAGATGAGGATAATCGCCCTTATATTCGAGCAGGTCAAAGAATGCCTGCCTGCGGGCATCGAAGCTGAAGTGCCGGTCGTGAATGGCTTTGCCTTTGATTGCAAGTTGGGTTGTCTCTTGAGGGTTGTTGAGTAGGTATTGGATTTTTTCAGCGGCTTCATCCGGGGTTACGTAGGTGACCAATGCCTCGCTGTCTGGAAAGAAGAGCTCCATGCCGGTAAAGTGGGAGATTTTATCGGATACCAGGAGGGTGTTATGTGCGCTGGTTTCGAAGACGCGCAGATTAAATTCGCCGTTGAGTGTGGCATTCAGGGAGAGTGTGGATTTGGTAACGAGCTGCAGCGAGTCCTTGCGGGGGAGTTGTCCACCGACGATCTGGATGCCTGCCTGTTGCAGCGCTTCCAATATACGCGTACGGCGTGGGTGATACTTGCCGAGCTGGCCAAAGAAGCAGATTTGGTTCGCTTTGTTTTCCGGGATCGTCGCCTGAGGGATCGCGAAGGTGAGCGCCGGCATCCAAAAGACATTCGGGAAACCGAGCTCCTTAAACCAATGGGCGTTTTGCCGGTTCCATACAAAGATGGTCTCAAATTTTTCCTCGCGTGCGTAGGCGATGATGTTTTGCAACGGCTTTTCCAGAATGTGGGTCGCCCCACCGACCATGAGCACCTTGCGGCAGTGATCCGGGATATTACGGGGAAGGCATGCCAGTGTGGCGTCGATGTGCACCATGACGAGCTCCGGTTGCTGCTCAGCGGGCAGCTTGCCGAAACACTCCTGGAAATCAAAAAGGCCCCGGGGTGTATTGAAGTATTTGAACTGAAGGGGTCCCCGCTTCACGTGGTTGTAATACGGGCCGGCGACGACCTCCTGTGCATCAATAATCGTAGGTGGCAAAAACTGGGGTTTCGCGTGCGTGGTAAAGAGAATCTTCATGGATCAATCGCCGCCGGAGTAGCGGATGATGGAGGCTTCGTGGGATTGGTCTTCGTTCCAGTTGAGAAGCTCTTTCGGGACGGCGTTGCGGTCGTGCCACACTTTGATGGGGCCATAAAAGGTCTTTTGCCATGCGGGGCGGTAGTTCCAGTTGAGCGGGAGTACAAAAGGGTTGAAACCGGTTTGCTCGATGGCGTCCAGGAACGGGCCCTGGTCGTTGCGTGGCATCACGGCTACCTGGCTCTGTCGCATGAAGCGGATGGAGGAGTCTACAGTCTCTGAAGAGGTTTTCCACTGGTCGAAAACGGGTTTTGCCTGCTTGGTGAAGAACAGCACTCCAGTGTTGTATTCGATGCGGTCGCCCGTGAATTCCGCATAGCGTCGCGCCCAGGGGCACTCGCAGATGCAGCAGGCGAGGTCGAACTGTTCTGCCTTTTCGAATCCAAAGTCGAGCCGGTCGAGCACTACTGTATCGGTATCAAGAAATAGCGTGCTCTCATACGGGCTGAGGTCGAGCATACCGGCCTTAGCGAGCAGACTCGAGCTCTCAGGGAGTTGAAAGACTTGGTAAGGGAGCTCCGGGTGCCATTTCTGGAGAGAGGCCACGGAACGCTCCAACTCGGCCTTTACCTTATCGCCCCAAAAAACATATATTACACCGCGTTCACTCATAAACTGCCATGAGCAAAGCAGTTTTCGTGCTCAATTTGCAATCCTCAATACTGACCGGTGCTCAGGAGCACCAGGGTGCAGGCTTCCTCAACCTCGATTCCTGCATTCTCGAGTTGTTTTTGCATGGTCGGAGATTCGGTGCCCGGATTGAAAATGACGCGCCCGGGTTTTGCCTGGATGATCGCATCGATATGGTGTTCAAGGATTTGTTCGCGCACATAAAGCGTTACCGTATCGAGGGGCTTATCGATTTCTGCTACTGAAGTATACGAATGGACGCCCATAATCTCTTCACCCCTTGCGGTGATGGGGATGACTAAGTGGCCATGCTCGGTTAGCTCTTTCTGTGCTTGATTCGCATAGCGGTTCGGTTTGTTACTGGCTCCAATGATTGCTACTGTTTCCATAGTCTATATTAACGATTTTAAAAGCCAACTGCATTCAAATGGAGTTTTGAGGCTACTGAGTTTTTGCTGAGATTTCGATTTGAGTACGTATTTCGGTGAAATAGCCTCCCTTATTTTGGATAATACTTAGCACTTTCCCCGCATCCCTTTGGATGATTTCAGTTTCTAAAATTACCGAACTCCAGGGCAGCCCAAAACCACGTGAATTTCCATTTATTAAAATGTAATCGGGAATCTCCTCCGTTAATTGCCACTGGATGTTCTGATCAATCTCAAGGATCAAAGGGGTGAGTGCTTCATTGGGGTAAGGGATGACGTGGCGGTGTTGCGTCTGATAAGGGAATGCAAGCAGAGAGCCGATCAGCAGTGCAGCGGCCGCAGTGCCCAGGCCGATGGCGACTCCTTTGTTGATTTTCCTGGGGGTGTTTTCGGTGGTAGATTGGCTTGGGGTGATAAATCGGGGGAAAAGGGTCGATAAGGCCCAGGCTACAAAAAAGGTGATCAGGCCGGATGCCAGCACATCTGAAAAGTAGTGAGCCCCGGCAGCCATTCGCGCGTAGCCAAACACCATGCCCAGTGTGATTGCCGCACCATTGATAGCCCAGAAGAGCGCGATCGAGCGGCGACGGAACCAGAAGGCAATCGCACACATGGCAAAACCGACTGAGCAGTGGCCGCAGGGGAAGGATTTTCCGTTGCTCTCATTGCCCTTTATCCAGGGGGCCTGATATTCGTATTGTCCACCAAATTCTACGGTTTCCCGGGGCCGGGGGCGCTCCCAATGATCCTTAAAGACGGCATTCACGAGTATTCCGGGGCCTGTGACCATAACGATGAGCACAAAAACAGCGAGTGACCTCAGGTTTGCCAAACGAGAAGTAAAAAACGAACCGATCAGGATACCGAAGATACCGATCGCCGTGGATGCCGTAATGATGGGTGCAAGCTGATAGAATACTGTGACCAGAGCGGTATCATTTAAATACCAGGGGGCATCTTGGTTTTCCGGCTGATAAAAATGGGAGATCAGGGCTTCGTCTAATTCGGGAGTTTCGAACTGCACATAAATTTCCAGTCCCAGCACGATGAATACAAATATCTGCAGACTGATGGCGATGACGCGGCCTTTTCTCAAATTGGGCATACCTTTATCTCGAACAGGATTCCGTAAGCATGTCAAAGCGACTTTTTTGTTGCGTTTGGTTTGCAAATTCGATGCTCATGGGAGCTTGTATTCGCCAGAAGCGCTTCATTTATGTATCGGGATAGAATAGTCATTACCGGAATCGGACTAACCTCACCGCTTGGGAATAATCTTGCAGAGATGCGGCAAAACCTACTGGACGTTAAGCCCAATATTCAGGAAATGGATATTCGCTACATGGGCATGACGCCTGCGGGCATCTGCGATTTTGAGCAGACCCGGTATATGAATCGTCGTCAGTTGCGCGTGGCGACCCGGGCGGGCAGTATATCGGTGTATTGTGCACATGAAGCACTTGTTGATTCGGGGTTGGCGCTGGGTGAGTTGGATAAGGAGCGTATCGGTATCTACCTGGGTATCACGGAGCATGGTAATGTGGAGACCGAAAACGAGGTCTACAATATTTCCCAGTTTGACTACGATGTGAAGTTCTGGACCCATCACCATAATCCCCGCACCGTTGCGAACAGCCCGGCGGGAGAGGTCTCCATCAATATGGGGATCACCGGGCCGCATTACACGATCGGAGCCGCCTGTGCAGCGGGCAATGCGGGCCTCATACAGGGCATGCAAATGCTGCAGCTCGGCGAAGTGGATATCGCTTTGACCGGTGGGGTGAGCGAGAGTATTCGCAGTTTTGGGATTTTTGCAGGCTTTAAGAGCCAGGGCGCTCTCGCCAATCATGAAGATCCGAACAAAGCGAGCCGCCCATTTGATAAAGATCGCAGCGGGATTGTTGTGAGCGAGGGAGGTTGCGTGTATGTTCTGGAGCGGCTGGAAAGTGCCCTTGCAAGGGGAGCAACCATTCATGCAGAAATTATCGGGCATGCGATCAACTCAGACGCGAAAGACCACGTGCTACCGGATGCCGGTCAGCAGGCCGTCTGTATGCAAAAGGCTTTAAAATCTGCCGGGTTGAAGCCGGATGAAGTGGACATTGTCAGCACCCATGCGACGTCTACACCCCAGGGGGATATTCAGGAGTGTCTGGCAATCAATGAGGTGTTTGGCGAAAGTAAAAGCACTTATGTCAATAATACTAAGAGCTATATCGGTCATGCGATGGGGGCTGCAGGTGCTTTGGAACTTGCCGGGAATATACCCTCTTTTAAGGATAATCGCATACATCCGACAATAAACATAGATAATCTTGACCCTGAATGCGAAATACCCAATCTAGTAATGAATAAGCCCGTGGATGTGGATTCGGTGGACATCATTTTGAATAACTCATTTGGAATGCTGGGCATCAATTCATCACTCATCCTGAAGAAATACATTGGGTAATCGCGGGCCGCATTGTTGAAAATTAGTTACGATGACCGAAGACCAAGTTAAAGATATTATTCTCGAAATTATTGCTGAGATTGCTCCGGATGAAGATTTGAGCGATGTAAAGCCGGATGTTCGCTTGCGGGATCAGCTCGATCTCGACTCGATGGACTTTCTGGACATCGTCATGGAGCTACGCAAACAACATGGTATTGAGGTGCCTGAAGCAGATTATCCGGAGCTTGCTTCATTGGATAGCTGCGCTGCTTATCTGACTCCCAAGTTTAAAACCCAGGCAGCATAAGCACAGAGGTTTGAATTTTTCTGAAAATCTCACTTCATATCGAAGTGAGATTTTTTTATATTTAAGAGCCTACTTATTTTGAGTGTTAGTCAGGACAGTTACGATGTAGTGATTATTGGTGCCGGGATGTCCGGCATGGCGGCGGCCATACGCCTGGGAATGTATGGGCACTCGGTGTTGCTGCTGGAACGTCATACCGCGCCGGGCGGTCTGAATAGTTTCTATCGCCTGGACGGCTATTCGTTTGATGTGGGACTGCACGCGCTTACCAATTATGTGCCGGAGGGAGTGCGTGGAACTCCTTTGGGAAAGATTTTTCGCCAGCTACGCATTCCGCGGGATGCCTTCGACTTGTCGCCGCAGCTTCGCTCCTGTATTCGGTTTCCGGGGTTAGAGCTGGGTTTTACCAATGAGTTTGAGTATTTCCGCACTGAGGTGGTGCAGGCATTTCCGGCAGAGAAGGAACGGTTTGATCGATTTGTGCAATTTGTGAGGGATTACCATGCGGTGAACTTGGATCCGGATTCGAGCTCGGCGCGTGAGGAAATAGCTAAGCATCTCAAGGATCCTTTACTCATTGAAATGCTGATGTGCCCGTTGATGTATTACGGCAGTGCGCGTGAGGAGGATATGGATTTTGGGCAATTTGTGGTGCTTTTCCAGGCGATCTTCCTGGAAGGCTTTGCCCGGCCTTTCGAAGGTGTGCGCAAAATCATCAAGGTATTGCTCAAGCGGGTTAAAGAAGTTGGGGTGGAGCGCCGCATGGGGCTGGGAGTGACATCCCTAGTTTCAGCGGGTGGTGGTATCTCCAGCATCGAATTGGATGATGGATCGGTGATTCAGGCAAAGCACGTGGTATCCACGATTGGTGCTGTAGAGACGGAGCATTTAGTGGAAGGATTCCCTGAGAATTCCCATGATAAACGGGTGGGGCAGCTTTCCTTCACGGAGGCGATTGCCGTGACAAAACAGAATCCCCGCGAGCTGGGCTTTGAAGATACAATTGTGTTTTTCAATGATAGTGATCGATTTGATTACCGCAGACCCGATGATTTGATCGACTATCGCAGTGGGGTTATCTGTGTGCCGAATAATTATGATTATGCGGATGGTCAGGATTTGAAGAATGGCATCCTGCGAGTGACGTCTCAGGCAAACTACGATCTCTGGAAAGCCTTACCTGATGCGGATTACAAACAGGCCAAGGAAGTTGGTTTTGAAAGGCTTATGGAGACTGCTGTTCGCATGACTCCGGGGGTGGATTTGGAAGCTCTTACTGAATCGATCGAATACCGGGATATGTTCTCGCCTACCACAATTACCCGATACACCGGTCACTATCAGGGTGCGGTCTACGGAGCACCCAAGAAGATCAAGGATGGCTCAACCGCCTACAAAAACCTTTACCTATGTGGTACTGACCAGGGGTTCCTTGGAATCGTGGGTGCGATGCTTAGTGGTATTTCGATCGTAAACTACCACATACTGAAAGGTTAGGCACTGATCTGCTTAGCCCGCTCGAATGCAAAATCGAGTATGTTCGCTTTTTTTGCAGCGTGTTCTATGGTCAATGATACAATATTTCCTTCGCTGTCTAAATCTGCAAACACGAATTCCGAAACCTCATTCGTTTCCTTAACTTCATTGGTTGTGAATTCAATTAGCGCCGTATCCGTATCTTCGAAATACTTTATTTTCATTTTTATAATATACTAAATCTTAAAGTTCCTGTCAAAGAATGCGTTATGCACTGTCTCCCCATCTGTTAATGTGATAACACGCAAATACTTTTGGACTTCTTCGACCCATATCCATTTTTGAAACCGACCATCAGTTTGGATTTTCTGGTGAATTGGTTTTTCTAAAGCCATCATTATCCACTCTGTCTTGATCTGTTTCCTATCGGGTCGTTCAATAGTGTGTAGAAAGTATTGTGTGCATTTCATTGTTTATTTAGGAAAGGAGCAATCACATCTTTCCAAATCGCATAGCCTGCTTCATTCATGTGGAGCATATCTTCAATGAAGATGCTGGGTTCCGGCTCTGCCTTTTCATTTAGCATAGGGGTGAAAATATCCAGATAATGCATGCGATCATCTGCATCGATCTGATTACGGATCAGCGCATTCGCCAGTGCCATGTCCGCAAGCATTTCCGCTCTTCTGACACTGGGTTTAATGGCTATGAAGTAAACACCACACTCGGGTAGAGCTTTGTGGAGCTTTTTTGTGAGCTCTCGGAATTTATCCGCAATCTTGTAAGGGGCGATTCCCTGCCCAATATCGTTATCACCCTCATAGAGCATGATGGCTTTCGGTTTGTAGGGGAGAACGATACGATCGAGGTAATGCAGCGCGTCATTCATATTACTACCGCCAAAGCCTCGGTGGATGATTGTATGTGGAGCCAGGTCTTCATGGATAGTCTTCCACATACGTATGCTGGAGCTGCCAATGGCGACAATGCCTCCAGGCTCTGGAAATTCTTCGGTATCCGCAGCTTCAAAAGCCAAAATAGCCTCTTCGAAGCGGGTGGGATCTCCATATTCGCCATCCTGTGCGAATAGGTTAAAGGATAGGGTCACCAGGGTAATAAACAGAATTAATCGATACGGGTGCATAAAAGGATGCCAGTGGAAAATTGTAGAAATGTAAATTGAATTGAATTCTTTGCGCTAAGATTCTTTAATTTCATTCATGAAATACGTTCTTCCTCTTTTAATCCTCTGTTTAGCTTCCACAAATCTACATTCCGAGGAATGGGAACTCTGGAAAACTGACTATTATGGCCAGTTTGAGGGCAAGCTCATCAATGTCATAGGCTCGACTGCCTATTTTGAGGGTAAAAATAAAATGTATTACAACACTCATATCGGATTGTTGACGGAAGAGAATCAGGTAAAGGTAAAGCAGTTTATAGAGGAGATGCCTCAGGCCCAGGCTTGGTCGGAATCTGAATCACCAATGGCGAAAGCATTGAAGGGTAGATTGTTTAAGCGGGTTGATGAGAAAGATGTGAAGTTTGAATACGGGGATATTGATGAGCCGGAATTCTATGTATTGTATTTCGGTGCGGAGTGGTGTGGCCCCTGCAAAAGTTTTTTAAGAGCGTTTGTGCCGTGGTATAACGAGTTTAAAAGATTTCATGTGGACAATTTTGAGGTGGTATTTGTGAGCTCGGATCGTTCCGGTCGTGAAATGAAGCGTTACATGGACGATTTTGGCATGGATTGGCCGGGCCTGAAATTTGGTATCGAGGGAAGGACGCGTATCATAAGAGATTATCTGCCACGTAGCTACCCGGGCATGGTTATCCTGGATCGGGACGGCAATCTCCTGCATAGCTCCCATTCAGGCGAGGAGTATATCGGGGCACACTCTGTGATGCGCGACATGCAAAACCTCGTTTACATGACCAATCCCCGCAATCCCGTAACTCTCCGGAAGCTCTTTCCCCGTTATTTGGAGCGTCATTTTGAACAGAACCAGGGTGCGGATTCCCAGGCACGTCCCTTTAATGTGTATGTGGATGATGCGTGTAGAGCGCTACCGGATATTACCGACTATGAAATCCAGTTTACGATTAATTCGAAAGGTCTGGTAATGTCACCCAAGGTGCTCACTGAGTTTTCGGATAGCACCAAGCAGGCTCTTGAGAATCTGGCAATCGAATGGCAGTTTTTCCCGGCGTTGGAGCGTGGCAGGCCGGTCGAGACCACGGTCACGATGCCGATCGTTTTGAACTGATCTGAAGATCCGCCCTTACTCAAGAGTCTCTGTGCTATATTTTGCCGTAGGATAGGCGCCGGTAGAGCCACTCCAGAGGGCCATAGCGGAATTTTCTTAACCAAAAAGTGCTAAATATTGAAAACCCTACATAGGTGAGTATGGCAATCAGCACTTGGATGGTAGTTCCATATTTCAGGTAGAGCGCTAAACCCGGGTAATAAAAAATCAGAGAGAACACACAGGCCCCTCCCATGTAGCCTGTGAGGGCAAGCCGTCCATTACGGGCAAATTGTCTAAGGAGCCAATTGGGCTTATTTGCATACGCAGCGGTCAGAGCGTAAATGTAAACAAACATGGAGGCGGGCAGGAAAATCAAGAATGCCAGGAATACTACCGGAGTATCGAAGAAAAAGGGGAAAGTATTTCCAGATATTAGCCCGTAAATGGCGTAGCCAATCGTGATCAATAGTGCTGCTTTGAATATTTTTTGGGTTTTGGGGAGATTCTCGAGAAAATACTTATGTAGGCCTTTGGCTCCAATAATATAGCCGCAGATCATCAATGCGATTGAGGCTCCCAAGTGGAAATTGTTATCAGTATAAATCGCAATATACTCCCGCCAGCGCAGCTGGATTATTTCGTGAATGGGCCCGCTGGTGTAAAGACTTCTAACACGCTCAGCCGGGAATTCTGCAAACGTGGGTATGAGCATCTGAATGAGGTTGTCGCGAACGGCGTATTCAAACAGTTGGGGTACGATTGTGAACAGAATGAAAGCCAGTAATAATAGGATTTTGGTATTCAGGCGTGATAGCAATAGCATAAGAACGCCAAAAATAGCGTAAACCAGGAGGATTTCCCCCCACCAGAATAGGGTAGTATTGATAAGGCCAAAGACAGCCAGAACAAACATTCTCCTCAGGAAATAGGGTGTGAATGAGGCATTTTTACTGCGAAATTTTTGTTGCTGGATCGCAATTCCTATCCCGAAGAGCAGAGAAAAAATCCCTATGAAGCGTTTGGATATAAAGAGGGTTTCAAGAGAGCCTATGAACTGATCGAGCCCATGATGGGGAGTATAAAGAACACTGCCATATTGGAGCGATGAGTTAAACCCGGATATTATGGAAATGTATATGCCGAGAAGAGCAAAACCGCGTATTACATCCAGGAGCTCGAATCTTTCCTGAACCGGTATGGGATAGTCTGATTTCATGATCATAATGTGGTTGATTGACGTTCTACCACCACAATAAGGGGCGTAATGAGAGATCAGG
This sequence comes from Puniceicoccaceae bacterium, assembly GCA_028285755.1. GTDB lineage: Bacteria > Verrucomicrobiota > Verrucomicrobiia > Opitutales > JAFGAQ01 > JANQOQ01. Next base: position 997,938 of record JANQOQ010000006.1, on the reverse strand, counting down.
AAGCCTACAGCGGTTTCAGATTACCATTTGGGACTCTTTTCATACCTTATGTTCTTGCAGATCGAGATACTCCTTAGGGGTTAGACCGGAGATCCTCTTAAAAGCACGGTAGAAGGAGGTTTTCGAAGAGAAGCCGACTTCCTGGGCGATTCCATAAAGCGAGAGCCGGCGGAACCCCGGGTTATGCACACATTTCTTAAAGTCTTCTACTCTAAGCTGGTTGATGAATTCGTTGAAATTGACCCCTGCGCAATGATTGATACCGTTTGAAAGTTCAGTTTCGGTACAGCCAAGCTCTTTGGCGGCTACGTTGAGTGTGATGCCTCTTATGCGGTGAATCGATTGCTCGCGAAAGGCATTCATGAGCGTATGCATCTGCGTTTGGCTGGTCAGATTCTGAGGCTTTCGCTTTTGTGCAAATGTATATCGAAAACGAAGGATAAAAGTATAACCGACGCTATAAATCATTATGATGGATGATGTATGGACGAGATAAGACATCATCCAGCCAAAGTTATTGGATTTGCCTACGAAGATGACCAGAACCCAGCTTAACCAGAAAACCGTAACAGGGGTCATCAGGATTCGAAACCAACGGTGATACTCCTGACTGACTCGTAAATCGTCTTCGGTATTCCTTTTCCAGAAACTAAAGATCATGAGCGCATAAATAATGGTGTGCGCAATGAAGATCAGGCTGTAGATCGCTTCAAAAGTTCGTATATAGGAAGGATTGCTGATTACAGCAAAGCCCGTTGTATTGCCTGGAAAATCAATTAGGTAGAAGCTGAGAAAGTCCAAAAAGAATGAGGGCAGGAAATACGGAATTGTATTTAGCAGATTTCTTTTTTGAGCGGGGTTGATAAAAGATTTAAAGTGAAGGAAGAGAACCGGTAGATAAGCCAGCGGCATGGCCAGTGGAAACGGCAACTCTTCGTCGGTTTTTGGGTAAAAGAGCCATTCTACCGAAGCTTCCAGGCAGCCCAATGAAAACAGTAAGAAGAAAGCTCCGAGATAGCGGTTTGGGAGGATGCGTGGTTTAATGCAAAGAATAATACCTGCCAATACCAAACCCTGGACGCCCGCGATGAGCAGCAAATGCCTGAGCAAGGTTTGATCACTAAAATCCATAATATCAATAACAGCCGGGGCTTAAGTGTATTCGTAATTCGTAGATTGTGCCGGGGATGTTCAAGCTGAAAATGTTGCATTTAGTAGTAACAGGAAGATTGTTGTAATTTATTCTCGACTCACGGGAGCGTTTTTTGGAATAAGCATGTAATGACGTTCACTCAGGAGTGTATCGATTTTGAAGGGATGCGCGAAAGCGAAATCCTGGATACCCTAAAACAGTATAATCTTACCCTCACGGTTGAGGAAGCCCGCAAAATCCAGTTTGAAATTCTGGAGCGTCCGGCCTCAATATCGGAGCTGGTGCTCTGGTCAATCCAGGGGTCTGAACACTGTTCATACAAGAGTAGCCGCCCGTTTTTAAAGCTATTTCCCACGGATGCTCCCAATGTTATACTTGGGCCCAAGGAAGATGCGGGTATTGTGGAGCTGGCAAGGGATAATGCGGGTCATCGCTACGGGGTTGCGCTCAGCCATGAGTCGCATAATCACCCCTCACAAATCGTGCCCTATGAAGGGGCGGCGACCGGAGTGGGCGGCAATGTGCGGGACGTCTGCTGCATGGGAGCCAAGGTGATTGCGATCGGGGATTCGCTGCGATTTGGAGAGCGTGAAAACGCGAAAGCAGCATGGGTGGCTGAGGGTGCCGTCTCCGGGATTGCCGGTTATGGCAACCCACTGGGTATACCCAATATTTGTGGGGATGTGTATTATCATCCTGGATATAACGAAAACTGTCTGGTGACGGTATTTACGCTTGGTATAATCCGGGATGATGCGATTATCCACTCCGCTACACCCGAGGGGTCAGAGGGTTACAAGCTCATCTTGATCGGTAAACCCACGGATAACAGTGGTTTTGGTGGGGCCAGTTTTGCTTCGATCGAGCTCGAGGAGGAAAAAAAGGAGCAAAACAAAGGTGCCGTGCAGGAGCCCAATGCGTTTTTGGAGCGGCATATCCTGAAGTCGACCTATGCTTTGGTTGCGAGGCTGAAAGCGGAAGGGAATATTGATCGGGTCGGCTTTAAGGATTTGGGCGCAGGGGGTATCGCCTGTGCGAGTGTGGAGCTGGCGGATGCTGCGGGCCTGGGTGCTGAGGTGGATCTGGACGATGTCCACGTAAGCATGGACGATCTGCCGGATGCGGTTAAGCTGTGCTCGGAGACGCAGGAGCGCTTTATGTGGGCGGTGCCGGATGATCTGGTAGATACGATTTTGATGCACTATAACGAGACATATGGCTTGCCCAAAGTCTCGCACGGTGCGCGAGCCAGTGTAGTCGGGAAAATCCGGGGCGATGGGCAATATCAGGTGCGTGCGCATGGGGAGCTAATCGTGGATGCACGGGCAGAGGATGTCACCCAGGGATTGATCTACAACCGCGAGCACCACTATACGCGCCCGCCGCGCGAGAAGCTGGATTATGCGGAGCCGCAGTCCATCCGTGAGATCTTTGAAAAGGTGATCACGCATCCGGATGTGGCCTCGAAGCACTCGATCTATAACCGCTACGATAAGCAAGTGCAGGGCCTGGTGGTCATTGAGCGCGGAAAGGCGGACGCCGGGGTAATGCAGCCCTTTTTGTCGGACGAGTATCCGGAAGAAATTCGCAATGTGGGTCTGGGCGTGAGCCTCGCTCACAATCCGCACTACTGCAAGGTAGATGCCTATACGGGAGCAGCACTGGCTGTTAAAGAGGCCGTTGCCAGGCAGGCATCAGCCGGGGCGACCGCCATCGCGATTACCGATTGCCTGTGCTTTGGGAACCCCGAAAAGCCGTCTCAGATGGGCGAATTTGTGGAGGCGATCCGTGCGATATCCGATGCGTGCCGGGGTATCCGGCTCAAGGCGTTTCCCGAGAGTCCGTTGCCGGTCGTGGCCGGTAATGTTTCACTCTATAACGAAACGCGCGATGGCAGCATCCCACCGAGCCCGATAATCGGGTGCGTGGGGCGTATCGAGGATGTAAATCAGGCCGTGACTCCCGGTTTTAAGCGTGAAAAGTCTTTGCTCTACCACTTAGGGCCGATAGATCCTGCGTTGGGTGGGAGTATTTATCATGCCGTAATCGGGCAGGATGCCGGGCAGTTACCGGAGCTCGATTTTTACCGATTTAGTGAAAGCGCCAATGCACTGGTGGATCTTATCCATGAGGGGGTGGTGCTGGCAGCGAAATCGATAGGCCTTGGTGGGATTTCGACCTGTCTTGCGCAGATGGCGTTTCTGGGTGACTATGAGTGCAAGGTCTGGATGGATTACTATGTGAGAAAGGATCATGCATGGTTTTCAGAGAACTGGGGATTCATCCTCGAGGTTGCCAAGGAAAATCAGGCCTTCGTTGAAAATCACCTCAAGCAAAAGCATGTCCAATTTAGCCGGATCGGGGAAACTGTATCGAAGGGTAACTTCGAAATTCAGGGGATATCCATTAAATCATTGGACACGCTGAAATCCAAATGGGAAAACGAATTGGCCTAAAAATGGAATCCAAACCTACCCAGACTTTTAATTATGCGGATGCCGGGGTCGATATCGATGCGGGCAACGAAGTCGTCCAGCGCATAAAGTCGGATGTGCGATCGACCTTTCAGCCCTACGTGATGGCCGACATCGGGAGCTTTGGTTCGATGATCAATTTGAAGCAGATCCTCACTGACTATGATGAACCCATCATGATTCAGAGCATTGACGGGGTTGGTACAAAGGTGACTGTGGCCTCCATGACGGGAAATTACGCAGGCCTCGGCAAGGACATCGTCAACCACTGCACAGACGATATTCTCGTGCATGGTGCGAAGCCGATCTCATTTCTCGATTACGTTGCCAGCCAGAAGCTTTCTCCTGATGTCGTTGCGAGCATCGTGCGTGGGATGTCAGAAGCCTGCCGCGAGTCAGGAATCTCATTGGTAGGTGGAGAGACGGCCGAGATGCCGCCGACTTACCAACCCGGTGAAATTGACATTGCAGGCTGCATCACCGGTGTGGTTGAGAAATCCGAGCTGATCACCGGTGCAACTATCCAGCCCGGAGATATAGCACTCGGGCTGCACTCGAGCGGGTTGCACACGAATGGTTATAGCCTCGCGCGTAAGCTGATACTCGAAGTCGCTGATCTTTCACTCGATTCGACCCCAGAGGGCTTTGAGCAGAATATTGGAGATACACTACTAGCTCCCCATGTGAGCTACTATCCGGCATTTTCAGCGGTTAGGGAAAATGGCATCGCCATCCAGGGGATGGCGCACATTACCGGTGGCGGCTTTTGGGATAATATCCCGCGCACCCTTCCTGAGAGCCTGGGTGTAAGCATTAAGTTGGGCTCCTGGCCCGTGCAGCCAATATTCGAATTGTTACAAAAAATTGGTAATGTGTCGCGCGATGAGATGTATCGCACCTTTAATATGGGAATCGGCATGGTCTGGTTTATTAGACCGGAGATGGTTGAAATGGGCCTCAATGTCATTCAGCAGGCAGGTTTTGGTGTGAGCCAAATCGGGGCAGTCACTGAGTCGGATCAACCGGTGGAACTCATATAGATTTAGCGTTGGATATGGATAAAAAAATAGCAGTTATTCAATTTCCGGGGAGCAATTGTGAGGACGAATCGATATTTGCGCTGAAACGTGCAGGTATTCCTTACGAGGAGTTTTTGTGGAGTGCTCCGGTAGAAAGGCTTCAGGAATTTGCGGGATATTTTATTGTAGGTGGGTTCTCCTACGAGGATCGTTCGCGTGCCGGTGTCATCGCCTCACTGGACCCGGTTATGCAGGCGGTTCGCGAGGAATCGCTGAAGGGTAAAGTGGTGCTCGGAATTTGCAATGGTGCGCAGGTTCTTGTGGAAACAGGCCTCGTGCCCGGTTATGAATCCGGTAAGATCGGCATCGCGTTGGCCCCCAATCGCATGGAAAAGGAGGGGCGCATCGTGAGCGCCGGATACTTCAATCAATTTGCGACCCTCAAAAATGTTCAGGCGCCCGGCAGGCACGCCTTTAACCGGAAAATGCAGCCCGACCAGTTGATACATATCCCCTTTGCGCATGCGGAGGGGCGGTTCCTATTCGAAGAGGGCTTGTATGAGCAGATGCAGGCGAATGGACAGCTTGCTTTTCAATATGTAACCGAAGAAGGGCAAGCAGATGATACTTTCCCGACAAATCCCAACGGCTCAACAGCCGGAGTGGCTGCAGTCGTGAATCCGGCCGGTAATGTTATGGCGATGATGCCTCACCCGGAGCGGGTCACTACCGGGGATGCGATCTTCGAATCTGTAGCGGATTATCTCGCAGGCTGGGATGAGCAGAGCTTTGAATCTCAATTCCTACCTGAGAACGCATCGAGCAATAGTGCTACACTGGCGCCATTTAGGGCAGAGGATAGCCAGCTGCATTTGCTGGTAAAGCTCATCATTACCGATACCACCGCCTACAGTGTGGAGGATGCGTTGAAGCAGGCGGGCTATCCTGTGGGTATTGAGCGTTGGGTGCTTTGGAGCTTAGAGCTAGATGGTACCAAGAATCGAAAGCTCGAACTCGACTTAGTGCAGAGTGGAGAGCTGCTTAATACCAATAAAGAGTTTATGGATGACATGAATTCTTTGAAATCTGTGAGCGATGGCAAAACCGCTCGCGTGCTGATCGTCGAATCCAAGGATGATCCGGTGGGGATGTTTAAGGTGCAGAATCTGCATCAACGCTTTGGCTTAAAGTCCATAAAGTCCGTTTCCCGCAAGATTGTCTGGCGAATCACTGCAGAGACGGGAACAGACCTCAGCGGGATAGAGGATACCCACATTTTTCATAATCCCGTGGTGGATAATCTCTACGAGCTAAGCCATGACTGATCACCCGCTGAACGAGTATCAGCAGGGACTTGCGTATTGTTTGGAAACGGTAGAGGTTCCCTTTGCAACGCATTCGGGCAAAGTGCGCGATATTTGGGAAAATGAGCAAGATCTCTTCATTGCAAGCACGGATCGGCTGAGCGCCTTCGACCGCAATTTAACGCTCATCCCCTTCAAAGGGGCGGTGACCAATCTGACGAGCGCCTGGTGGTTTGAACAGCTGGAGGGTCGAGTGCCCCATCACCTTATAAGTGTTTCCGACCCCAATGTTTCCCGGGTGCGGAAGTGCGAAGTGCTGCCCATTGAGATGATCGTGCGTGGCTACATGACCGGCTCGACAAGCACCTCACTCTGGACGCACTACCAAAAAGGGGTGCGTCACTACTGTGGGAACGCCATCCCCGAGGGCTTGGTCAAGAATCAAAAGCTTCCCGAAAATATCGTCACACCCACGACTAAATCAGACGTGCACGATGAATTGATATCCGGTGAGGAAATCGTTTCCGGCGAGATTCTGGATCAGGCCACCTGGGAACGGATCCACGACTATGCGTTGGATATCTTTTTATTCGGGCAGGAAGTTGCCGCAAAGCACGGTTTGATCCTTGTCGACACCAAGTATGAATTTGGTCGTGCAGAAGACGGTAGCATCCTGCTAATCGATGAGGTGCACACACCTGATTCCAGCCGTTATTGGATCGCCGATTCCTATGATGAACGGTTCTCATCCGGGCAGGAGCCCGAGAATATAGACAAGGAGTTCATCCGACTCTGGTACCGTGAACACTGTGACCCTTATAACGATAAAGAGCTCCCGCAGGCACCCGATGAGCTCAGGATGGAGCTTTCACGCCGCTATGTTCAACTCTATGAGCGCATTACGGGGCAGAGTTTCCCGTTTCATGAGTGCTTGCAGGACCCGCGCCCGCGCATTCGTCACAACCTTGGATTGAACTGAGCATTGACTCGCTCACGAATTCCTTCACAATCCTGATTTTACACCGTGATTAGCTAAACGATTTTTTATGAGCGACCCTATTACGCACGAGTGCGGTGTTGCGATGATTCGCATGACTCAGCCGCTCGCTTATTATAAGGAGAAATACGGAACGTCTCTCTGGGGATTCAACAAACTCTTTCTCCTGATGGAAAAACAACATAACCGCGGCCAGGATGGCGCGGGGATTGGCTGCATCAAACTCAACGTTCAGGCAGGTTTGCCCTATATGTTCCGGGAGCGTAGCATTAAGGTGAATGCACTTACCCGCATATTCCAGAAAGTGCTCAAAGGCTACGAATATCATAGCAAGATCGGCAATATCCAGGATGACCATCCTTCTACGATTAAGCATTATTTCGATTACGGGGGAGAGATTTTAATTGGTCACTTGCGTTATGGCACATCCGGCGGCTATGGGGAAAGCTCCTGCCATCCTTTCTTTCGCAAGAATAATTGGCCGACCAAGAACCTGATGCTCGCAGGTAACTTTAATATCACCAATACTCCCGAGCTGAATGATCGCCTCATTTCGATGGGGCAGCACCCCATCTTTGATACCGATACTCAGACCATCCTTGAGGAGATAGGTTTTGACCTGGATCAGGAGCATGATCGGCTTTACCGGGTATACCGGGAGTTCGACCGGCAGCGGGGTATCGAGGTAGCAGGCGCGATCAGTCGTGAGCTCGATCTGGCAAATGTCCTGATGCGCGCTTCCAAAATGTGGGATGGCGGCTATGCATTGACCGGGTTTATCGGAAATGGCGATGCCTTTGCCATTCGTGATCCTTGGGGTATTCGCCCGCTCTACTTCTTCATGGATGGGGAAGTGGTGGCCTACGCGTCCGAGCGCGCACCGCTCATGACTGTATTTAATAAGAAAATCGAGGATATCCAGGAGGTTATCCCCGGCGAAGTCCACGTCATCCGGGCAAACGGTGAATTTACCCGTAAGCAGCTCCGGGAGCCCAAGCAACGGGCTTCCTGTTCGTTCGAGCGTATTTATTTTTCACGGGGTAATGATCATGATATTTACCTGGAGCGTAAGTCCCTGGGGGCAGCACTGGCTCAACCGATCCTTAAATCGATTAATCATGATCTTAAAAATTCGGTTTTCAGCTTTATTCCCAACACTGCTGAGCTCGCATTCAAAGGCATGATCCAGGAGCTGCGCAGGATTCGCAGAGAAGAGGTCAAAAACGCGATTCTTGAGAAAGCGAAGAGTGGAGAAATCACAGACTCATTTCTGGATGAAGTTATCATGGATAATTGGCCACGATCCGAAAAGGTTGCCAACAAGGATATCAAGCTGCGCACCTTTATCAGCCAGGAGGATAACCGGCAGGAGCTCGCATCGCACGTCTACGATATTACTTATGGGACGGTGGAGGAAAAAGACACACTCATTTGTGTGGATGATTCTATCGTGCGGGGAACCACACTTCGCCAGTCCGTGATCAACATTCTTGCAAGGCTCAACCCGCGTAAGATCATCATTGCATCCACCGCCCCCCAAATCCGCTACCCGGATTGCTACGGGATCGATATGTCACGCATTGATAAGTTTATCGCCTTTGAGGCGACTGTATTGCTTTTGCACGAACACGGTGAGGAGGACTTGCTGCAGAAAGTCTACGATGAATGCAAAGATCAGCAGAATATGCCTGTGGAAATGCTGAGTAATCGGGTAAAGCAGATCTACGAAGTGTTTACTCCGGAGCAAATTTCGGCAAAAATCGCTGCCCTCGTAAAACCGGAATTGAGTTACTGGGATGGTGAATTGGAGATTATATATCAATCCATAGAAGCGTTGCGTGCCTCATTGCCAGCGCATGTGGGAGACTGGTATTTTACGGGTGATTATCCCACGCCGGGCGGTTATCGGGTTTTGAACAATGCCTTTATCAACTACTTCGAACATAAGCTGGGCCGCAGTTATTAAGTCACAACTATGAAAATACTCCTAATTGGATCTGGAGCGCGCGAGCATGCCCTTGCGGCAGCGATCAACCGTTCTCCGCAAAAGCCTGACCTATACGTATATGCATCCAGCATGAACCCGGGAATTGCAGATATTGCCGTGGACTTGGTGACGGGCGATATTACCGATGGGGATACCCTCATGGCCTGGGTGGGGCGGCGTAAGTTTGACTATGCGGTCATCGGTCCTGAGGCTCCTTTGGAAACGGGAGTGGCAGATCGCCTCTGGCAAGCGGGGATACCAGTGATCGGTCCCACGAAGGATCTTGCACAGCTCGAAACCAGCAAATTATTCACCCGGGAATTACTCGTTAAGCACGATATTGGCGGCTGCCCCCGCTTTAAGTCCTTTGATAGCATAACCGGGGTTAAAGAGTTTCTGGAAGAACTTGGTGATTTATATGTGGTAAAGGCCAACGGCCTTATGGGGGGTAAGGGCGTCAAAGTAGCCGGTGATCATCTCCACAGCCATGCAGAGGCCATCGAGTATTGTGAAAGCCTGCTTGAACAGAAAGCGACTTTTGTCATCGAGGAAAAGATGATTGGTCTGGAATTCTCAGTCATGAGCTTTTGTGGCGGGAAGACATTGGCACACATGCCGGCGGTGCAGGATCATAAGCGGGCGTTTGAGGGGGAGGAAGGGCCCAATACCGGGGGTATGGGCTCTTACAGTGATGTGGATCACGGTTTACCCTTTTTAAGCGCAACCGATATTCTTGAAGCACAACAATTGAATGAAGCTGTGGCCAAAGCGCTGATGGCCGATTTTGGGAAAGGCTATAAAGGTATTATCTACGGGGGATTTATGGCGACCGCCGATGGGGTGAAAATCGTTGAGTATAACGCCCGCTTTGGAGACCCCGAGTGCTTAAATCTGCTGACCTTGCTGGAGACCGATATGGTTGAAATCTTCCAGACAATCACTGCAGATGAATTGGACACAGCGGAGATTCGTTTTAGTCCGAAAGCCAGTGTCTGCAAATATGCCGTTCCCAAGGGATATCCTGATAAACCCTTAAAGGGCTTTCCTATCGAGCTGGGTGAAAATCAGGCAGACGCACTTTACCTGGGTGCTGTTGACCTCAAGGAGGGTCAATTGGTGGGTACCGGTTCACGGACAGTCGCTGTCGTAGGGCTCGGTGATACGTTGCCTGAAGCTGAGGAGATTGCGGAGACCGCGATCAATCAAATCAAAGGAGATTTATTTCACCGCAAGGACATTGGTACGCAGGCATTGATCGGTACCCGCATTAACACTATGCGTGTGCTTCGGAAATCGCATTAAACCGGGTTGGCGGTTTTTTTATAAATTCTGACGAAAAATTGAAGGAATTAGTTATAATGTATGTCTATGGTTATGTGCGTCTTAAGAATGTTGCGATAATTAGCATAATTTAATGATTTCGCAGTTTGTTATTCTAAATTTTAATTTATAGTTTCCCTTTATGAATACTCCTGAAGATAAGCCGAAGACATCCATGGATCGTCGTGATTTTATAAAAACCTCATCAATTGGAGCCGGATTGATGATTCTGCCCAGTTTTGTTGCGGGCCAATCCAAAACTGAGAAAGCCCCGAACAGCCGATTGAATATTGCGCTTGTGGGTGCAGCCGGTCGTGCAAGAAGCCATACCATCAGTCTCGCCGGTGAGAATATTGTGGCGTTTTGCGATGTGGACATGAACACCGTCAACACGCAACGCGCATGGCAAAACCGTAATGGTCCTGAATATAATAAGGTCGTTACAGCAGCTGAGAACAAAGGGGCTAAGTGGTATAAGGACTATCGGGTGATGCTCGATGAAATGGATAGCGAGATCGATGCGGTTGTCGTTACCACACCGGACCACATGCACTATCCGGTAGCGATGTCAGCCATCAATCGTGGAAAGCATGTCTATGTGGAAAAACCTTTGACCCATACGGTCGAAGAGGCTCGCATTTTGACCACTGCAGCCTCCAAGGCAGGAGTCATTTCGCAAATGGGCAACCAGGGTAATTCCAATGAAGGCACCCGCATCATTCGTGAGTGGGTACAGGCAGGAGTGATCGGCGATATCCGTGAGGTGCACTCCTGGACCAATCGTCCTGCAATTTTTTGGCCACAGGGCATGGGCAAGCCGGATCACTCTGAATTTATTCCCGTAGTGCCTGAAGGTATGGACTGGGATCTATGGTTGGGAGTGGCGGAGTCCCGCCCCTACGATCCTTCTTATGCACCTTTTGCGTGGCGCGGCTTCCTGGACTTTGGCGCAGGTGCCATGGGAGATATGGCCTGCCATATTATGAACTCAGCCTACTGGGCGCTGGATCTGGCGTATCCCACGCATATTGAGGCGGCATCCACAGAGCTTACGGGCTATTCGTTCCCGGCAGCATCTGTGGTAACCTATCAGTTCCCGGAGCGTGGTAAAATGCCCCCGGTTACCTATAAGTGGTATGATGGTTTCATGCGTCCGCCGGTTCCCAATTTCCTGAAGGACAGCAGTGTTTATGAAGCAGGTTTGGCCGATAATGGAACACTCCTCATCGGTGAAGATGCGGCCATCATTACCGATACCTACAGTGCCTCAGCTAAGATTTTGCCGACGGATAAATTCCGTGAGCTTCGCAGTGAATTACCGCCGAAAACGATCCCGCGTATCCGCGGCACGCACATGGAGGAGTGGACGAATGCGATCCGTGAAAATCGCCCGGCGTCTTCTGATTTTGGTTATGCGGGCCCATTCACTGAGAGCGTGCTCCTGGGCAATGTAGCCGTCGTCACAGGCCGTAAGATGGAGTATAACGCCGAAAAGGCGGAATTCGTGAATGACCCGGAAGCGAATAAACTTATCAGGAAGGATTATCCCGCCGGTTGGATTTTAACCTGATAATCTTTCAGTGTAATACTTTTCAAAGCGGCAACTTGGTTTGCCGCTTTTTTATTGTACTATTTCACGTCTTATTCTGTCATACCGCAAATCAGGATAGGTTATAATTGGAATTTTAGCTTCACATGCGGCGAATATCTTTAAATATAATGATCCATTATGGCGAAAATAAAAGTAATCAACCCCGTAGTTGAGCTCGATGGCGATGAGATGACGCGCATCATTTGGCAATTTATTAAGGATAAGCTGATCCTGCCATACCTCGACATTGATATTAAATACTTTGACCTCGGCATGGAGAGCCGGGATACCACTGACGACCAGATCACCGTAGATGCAGCCCATGCGATCCGCGAGCATGGGGTGGGCATTAAGTGTGCGACCATCACTCCAGACGAAGCCCGTGTTGAAGAGTTTGACCTCAAGAAGATGTATCGTTCGCCCAACGGCACTATTCGTAATATCCTCGATGGCACCGTTTTCAGAGAACCCATTCTCATTAAAAATGTTCCACGCTTGGTGACTACCTGGAATAAACCGATATGCATCGGCCGTCACGCGTTTGGCGACCAATACCGGGCTACTGACTTTTTGACAAAAGGTGCGGGCAAGCTCACGGTGAAGTTTGAGCCCGAAGAAGGCGAAGCCCAGGAATTTGAAGTCTACAATTTCGAAGGCGACGGCATTGCAATGTGTATGTATAACACGGACAAGTCCATCTTTGGTTTTGCGCGTGCTTGCTTTAATATGGCGCTCAATAAGGGCTGGCCGCTGTATATGTCCACCAAGAACACCATCATGAAAAAGTATGATGGCCGTTTTAAGGATATCTTCGAGCAGGTTTATCAGGAAGAGTATAAGGCTAAATTTGATGAAGCCGGCCTTATCTATGAACACCGCCTCATCGACGATATGGTGGCAGCCGCCCTGAAATGGGAAGGTGGATTCGTATGGGCGTGTAAGAATTACGACGGCGATGTGCAGTCGGACACTGTGGCTCAGGGCTTTGGCTCTCTTGGACTCATGACATCCACTTTGGTTACTCCCGACGGTAAGACCATGGAAGCGGAGGCCGCACACGGTACCGTCACCCGTCACTACCGTATGCACCAGCAGGGCAAGAAAACGTCCACAAATCCGATCGCATCCATATTTGCATGGACCCGTGGCCTCGCTTTCCGCGGTAAACTCGATGACAATGCAGACTTGATTCGTTTCAGCGAAACGCTGGAATCCGTCTGTATAGAGACGGTGGAGTCAGGTGTAATGACCAAGGACTTAGCACTGTGTATCCATGGCAAAGCCATGACAGACGAGCATTGGGTCACTACTGAGGAATTCCTGGATGCCCTCGATCAGGGCCTTCAGGCAAAGTTGGCTTAACTGTATTTTCAAGGCTCGCAGGAATGCGGGCCTTTTTTATTCTTTGCTTGGTTAGGAAGTCGTTTTTACTTTATTACTATTTCGCGAACCTATCAATACTATGGCACTTACAGAATCTCTTCACAACGCACATCAGCAAGGCAAGATACTCTCAGATACGCTCAGTATCCTAACGGATTGGCTCGACCAAAACTTTTTGCCGGAATGGGCACTCCAGAGCTTACAGGAACTGGTGGATTCTGAGAATTGGGACGAAATCAATAATCGTTTCTATAAGAATATTACCTTTGGCACGGGCGGGATGCGTGGACGAACCATCAGTTATACGGTCACGGATAGTGAGAAGGGTAATCCCGGAGAACAGGGCACCCCGGAGCATGCGGCTTTAGGTTCTGCAATGCTTAACGATTTTAATATCATTCGGGCGACGATTGCTCAATTTCGCTATACCCGACAGTTTTTAGTGGATGCGGGGCGTGATTTTGAAATTCCTGGCTTGGTAATTGCCCATGACGTGCGGCACTACTCCCGCTACTTCTGCGAGCTTTGTGCTTCCACGTGGAGTAAGCTCGGAGGCAATGCTTATATATTTGAAGGTCCGCGCTCGACACCCCAGCTAAGCTATAGCGTGCGGTTCTTAAAGGCGCACAGCGGTGTCGTGATTACCGCCAGCCACAACCCCTACCATGATAACGGCTTTAAGGCCTATTTTGAGGATGGTGGGCAGGTGGTTTCTCCCCATGCGGAGGGGATTGTCTCTGAGTTTGGTAAGGTAGCGCTGAGCGATCTGCCGGCTTATCTGGATATCGATTTATCGCGCGTCGTTGTTCTCGCTGAATCTGCTGACAAGGCTTATTTTAAAAGCATTAAAAATTCTTTGATAGAAGGTGATTTGATCGCCTCGCATACCCCTAAACTCGTATTTACGCCGATCCATGGAACCGGGGCGATTGCAACCCTCCCTGTTCTGAAAGAGCTGGGCCTGGAATCCGAGGTTGTAGACGAGCAAATGATCATGGATCCGAATTTTTCCACGGTTAAATCGCCCAATCCGGAAAACGCGGAAGCCTTGAGCATGGCGATTGAAAAAGCCAAAACCGTAGATGCGGATTTGCTCATCGGGACTGATCCGGATTGTGACCGTATGGCGATTGCCGTTAAGAATTCAACCGGCGAATACGTATTGCTTTCCGGAAATATGATCGGATCGATTCTGGCGGAGTATCGTATCAGTCAATTTAAGAAACAGGGACTGATCCCGGAGGGTGGAAGTGAGCATGCAGCGCTGATCAAGACCTTCGTAACAACCCCCCTGCAGCAAAAAATTGCTGAGCAAAACGGCTTAAAGCTCATAAATACACTTACCGGCTTTAAATGGATTGGTGAAAAGCTTAATAATTACCAGAAGACACTCAGGGACGCTGTTCTGGAGACATCGGGTATCACGATCGATTACGACCGCTTACCCTTAAACACCAAGCGTGAATTACTGATGAAGCACAGCACATTCTATGTGTTTGGCGGTGAAGAGAGTTACGGATATCTTTGCGATGACAGTGTGAGGGATAAGGATGGTAATGCAGCGTCTGTTGCACTGGTTGAATTGGCTGCTTATCTGAAGAGCCAAAGTTCAAGTATACTCGAGTATCTGTATTCAATCTACCTCAAGTATGGCCTCTATCTGGAAACGTTGGGCAATGTTTATCTGGAAGGAGCCAGCGGTGCGGAGAAGATTAAGAAGATCCTTACGACATACCGGGAATCACCGCCCACCGAAATTGATGGAGTCAAGGTCAGTAAAATGACCGATTTTGGAGTCGATGAGATTTACGATGCGGACGGTAAACGGATCCCCAGGCAGGATTTCTATCTGCTTGAGCTCGAAAACGGATACAGCTACGCAGTGAGAGGTAGTGGAACGGAACCTAAGATAAAATTCTACGTTTTCGGTACCGGAGAAGCTCAGAGTCGTGAAGGCCTTGAAGCAGCTATTGAGCAGACTAAAGCGGCAATTGAAAAGTTCCGGGAAGCCATCGAAAAAGAGGCGTTGTCCAGGATCGAAGATTAAGATTGGCCGCCGTTGATCATGGTGAGGTTGGTTTTGAGCACCAGCTTATCCCCCCATACGATCACCTCGCCCTTGATTTTCACTTCAGTGCCCACATAGGGCGCTATGGCCTCGATCGGTATATTATTCTCACCGATTAATATAAATTCGTGGGTAGTATCTTCCGGTAAATTGATCACAAGCATTGGCGCGATTCCCCCGGTAACGTGCAGCACAGAGGATGCGCGCAGGGCTTTTCCATAGCCGGGATTCGTAGCACCCAGATATGTTTTGCTCGCTAGCAATTCCCCTTTTAGCTCATGGATCCCCAGAGACTTCTCCGGTATGATTGGGCGTGGGGGCGTATTTTCGTAATAGTTGATTACATCGATTGAGCGGGGCTGAACCTCAATCATTGTATCCGATTGGTTAAATAAAAGTGTCCCCCGCAGACTTACCCATTGGCTGTCATACATATCGGCCACTTCAAGCGGTATGGCCCGCTTTTGAGGGTAGGATAAATAGTATATTGAATAGGATGGAATCTCTTCACCGATACCTCCGGGCCGCTTTACGAGTAGGGATGGCAGCGGATTTTTTGTAAAGTAACCTTCCAGATTAACGAGTCGATTCTTGTAGTGGAAGGACTGTGAGTAGTGCACCTGTAACGCCGGCAGAAGAATCGCAACCAGGAATGCAAATGTGAAAATACCGATGAGCCGATTATAAAGGAACTTTTTCTGCCTGGGGGGCACTTTTTGCTCCCACCCAATGAAAAATTCCTGATCCTTATCGTCTCTGGGCTCAATGGGCTTCATGGATAACAGCGGGTTTTACCGGGCTACCGGGGAGATTCGGTTTATGGTCCACCCAGACGACCCCGTCCTTGATGACGGTGTTAAAAGTGGGGATTTTCTCAGTGCTGGGTTCTTTGGCACAGCCATTTTCCGGGTGATACTGCATCCCATGCCATGGGCATGTAATACACCCGTTAATGATCTTACCTTCGCCCAAAGGGCCATTCTGATGCTGGCATACATTTGAGACAGCGTAGATTTTGCCATCGTGCTTAAAGATGGCTACACGTTCGCCATGGAGATTGATGATACGGGCACGATCCTCGGGTATATCTTCCACCGGAAAGGTTTCCACGAGATCCCCATCAGAATTGGTTTTTGCGGTAAAGTCAGTGCGGAATTCCTTAATTGCAGCATATACGTGTAATGTGCACAGGGTGGTAACTCCGGCAAAAATGAGCAGAAAATACACGATACTGTTTTCAGTTTGCAGGATGCCCATCGTCACATGAATGATAATGCAGATATAAGCAATGTAGACGAGCATGTGCAGGCTTTTCCATATGGGTGCTGATAAGTTTTTCAGCCAGAAGTCATGGCTGGTTGCCGCCATAACGAGCATGATACCCAGAGCAATCGCACCAAAGGCCTGAAAGGGGAAAGTGGAAATAGTCGATCCGGAATCACTGCTGAAAACGCTGACCAGCGGATGGACATCGGAGCCGGTATGATGCGTAAAGATCACCAGTAAACCGTGCATGAGCGCCAATATGAAGCAGGACACACCCATGTGCCTGCGGATATAGAGTAACGGCAGAAACCGGGAATCGATCCGGCATAGCGGTCCAATCGCCAGGATGATGTGCAGTAGCAAAAAGGCGGCGCTCCCAAATGCCCGGATCAGCATAATATTTAAGCTGATGGTGGGTGTAAAGAGAATCGAAGCGAGGGTAAATAAGGCCAGGTAGCTGGATATGCCTACCCAAAGGTAGTTATTAATAGCCCGCTTGAAGGGCGTCCAGTCTATCGCCTTATATGAGAAACTCATAACATCACCACGCCCTTTACATATTTCGGGGAATATTTAAAGGGGCTTCTGATACAAACTCATCCATAGCTAGACTATACATGATGAGAAAACCATCTTTATCTTTAATTTCATCCGGTAATTCCAATATCGGATTGAGATCGTTTTGATAAACCCCAAGCAGGTGCATATTTTCGCTAATACCCGAGCGCGTGGTATAGGCACGGGGCGACCAGTAAATCAGAATATCCGGATGATGCACAGAACCTACCGAAGATAGTCTGATGGCAAGCCTGGCTTCGATATCCACACTGGCCAGGAGCTGGGTCTCAAGTTCGGGCAGGTTTGTCCAGAGGTGGGGTTTATTCCAAACTACGAGTGGAAAATCTTCGATTTCAGCATTGAGCAGATTTTCGATTTGGTTTTCAACGACCCCATTGCTTCGGTGCTTAAAGAAGGAAAATACCACTAAGAGCGGGAGGCTTAGCAACATCAGCACGGCAAAAAGTAAATGCCGTCTTCTCAAAGGGCGTATCATAAAATATCAGGCTTTATTATGGGTATGCTTGTGGTATGTCTTTGCCGCTTCGCGGTGTGCATTTTTTTCTACGGGGGGTGGATTTACACGAATAATCCAGCGCATCGCGAATAAAGGCCAAAACAAGATTAAACCCGGTAGTATGAATAGCTTAAAGTAGATTGTCGAATCCTTTGCCCCGGGATCGACATAGTGGATGCCATATATGATGAACAGGATGTAGAAGCTGAAACCAATAACTGCATAAATAATGGATGCAAATACGAATACTTCTGCAAATAGGTCCATAGCTTAGCAGTGCGGGATTGATTCTCGGGTTTTCTCTCTTAATGGTTGTGATCGACAAACGAACTCAATAAAAACAACAGCACTCCTTTAATATGAAATTCGTTTACGGCTTGTAAATAGCAATCTTGAGCAAATTGAGATGAGTTTACCCTACATAAATGCAGATGTCGGTGAAGGATTGGACGAGGTGGATGAAAGGTTAATGCCCTTTATCGACTGGGCTAATATTGCCTGCGGTGCGCATGCGGGCGATCCTGATACCCTATTGATGTCTGCTAAAGCTGCTCTTTTAAATCAGGTAAAGATAGGCGCCCACCCCTCATATCCGGATCGTGAGCATTTCGGAAGAGTTTCGATACACATGGACAGGCAGGCTTTTCAGAAATCCATGAGGGATCAGTTGGGCGTGTTTATTCGGATTATGAAGCGTTTGAATGTGCCTTTAAATCACATCAAACCTCATGGGGCTTTATATCATGATCTCAGTAAGAACGAGGAACTGAGCCACTGGTTTCTGGATGTCATTGAGGATTTGAGTTTGGATATTATCATCGTATCTAGTCCCCAATCAAAGCTACTTGCATCTGCGCAGGAACGTAGCCATCGAACCTCGCGGGAAGGGTTTTTGGACCGTCGCTATTTATCCGATGGCAATTTGGCTACGAGAGATATGGTGCAATCGGTGATCACCGATGTCGAAGCTGTGCTCACCCAACTTAGCCAGTGGCTGAAAAATCGGAAAGTCGATACCTTGGATGGCGGGCAGTTGAAGCTGGATGTGGATACTCTTTGCCTGCATGGCGATAACCCAAACGCGTTTGAAATTGCCCGGGCAGTCAGGGATAAGCTCAATCACTATGAATAGTGCATTTAGGTACATGCCTCTTGGTGACAGCGCCTTTATCATCCAGGTGGGAGATTCCATTTCCGAAGAGAATCATTCTAATGTGATGGGATTGAAGCGGATGATCGAGGCATCGGGGCAGAGAGGGATCATAGAGGTGGTGCCTGCCTACTGTGATCTGGTCGTACATTATGACCCTTCGGTTATTCAGTATGTTGAACTATTACAGCTCCTAAAAAGCTGTGAAGCGGGCATGGAATTCAATCATCAACCCGACGGCGAAATTGTAGAAATACCAGTTCGCTACGGGGGTGAAATGGCAATGGATCTTGAGGAGTTGGCAATAGAGAAAGGCATGAGCCCTCAGGAAATTTGTGAGATTCACTCGGGTCAGCAATACCGGGTTTACATGATTGGGTTTATGCCCGGCTTTGCCTACCTGGGTGGTTTGGATCAACGATTGCATGCAGAGCGTTTGAAAACACCCCGCATACGCATCCCTGCTGGATCCGTTGGGATAGCGGGAAGTCAGACGGGCATTTATCCGCTGGATAGTCCGGGAGGGTGGCGCATCATCGGGCGCACCCCCGTTCGTTTATTCGATCCTGTTTTTGGTGAACCTTTCCTCTTAAAGGCAGGAGATATTATTAAGTTTCGGGCTATTTCCGGAGCTGAATTTACTGAAATCCAGCGTGCGGGCGATGAGTAGGATACAAGTTCAGAAACCAGGTATTTTTACTACTATCCAGGACGTGGGCCGGCCCAACTATCAACGATTTGGGATGCCTGTGGGGGGTGCTATGGACTGGCACGCGGCTGCGTTGGCAAATCACCGGGTTGGCAATGTAGCCTCCGCTGCATGCCTCGAGTTTACCTACACCGGGCCGACTTTGTTTTTTGAAAATGAAGTATCATTCGCAATCACGGGGGCGGATATGCACCCGGTACTTAACGGCGAACCTATTGAGAGGAATCGTGCCTGTCAGGTCCGCAAGGGAGATGTCCTGGGCTTTGGGAGGCTTATTGAAGGGTGCAGGGGCTACCTTGCGTTTGCGGGCGGCATTCAGGTGCCGAATGTTTTGGGGAGCAAGTCCACTTATTTGTCGGCAAAGTTGGGTGGCCTTGAAGGCAGAAGACTGAAAGCAGGAGATATATTAAGCATAGGATCTTCTGACCATAAACTGATTCAATTTACAGAACCTGAACCGTACGTTTACCAACGACAGGAAATCCGCGTTATGGCAGGCCCCGAGGCCAGCGCTTTTAAGACACACGCATTATCGCATTTCTTGAATACTGCCTACAAAATTCTGCCGGAATCAGACCGCATGGCATATCGACTGAGTGGAGAAACCCTCGAGCTGAAGCGCGCACAATCGATGATCAGCTCCGGAACCAGTCTTGGCACCATTCAAGTGCCAGCTGATGGGCAGCCAATCGTGCTAATGGCAGACCGTCAGACTACGGGTGGTTACCCCCGGATTGCAAATGTGATCGCTGCAGATATTCCCCTGTTGGCGCAAAAAAAGGCTGGTGATTTGATTCATTTTCGAGAAGTCAGACTTGCTGAGGCGCAAGAATTATTGAATGAACTGAAACGTGGTTTGCACGATTTGAGTGAATAAATTCGTTTGCGCAACGTCTATAATTTCTTAACTCTCGGCATGATGACTGAAAGCTCAAAACTCGAGAATGAAGCGCAATGGGTGGCCGCTGCACAAGCGGGTGACCAACAAGCGTTTAA
This sequence comes from Puniceicoccaceae bacterium, assembly GCA_028285755.1. Taxonomy (GTDB): domain Bacteria; phylum Verrucomicrobiota; class Verrucomicrobiia; order Opitutales; family JAFGAQ01; genus JANQOQ01. The sequence goes on along the minus strand of JANQOQ010000006.1, from coordinate 977,446 downwards.
GCGGCTTTTCAATCATCATTACAGTCGTGTGTACCGAACCGTGTTTGGTGTGCTCAGACATGAAGACAATGCGCAGGAAGTTACCCAGCAAGTGTGGGTAAAAGTCTGGAAAAAGCTTGATTCGTTTCAGGGAAATTCAGCATTCAGCACCTGGCTTTATCGTATCGCTACTTTTGCCGCACTCGATTTTGTCAGGGCTAATAAGAAGCATCAAAAACTGGATTCCATTGATGCGAGTGAGCAAGATGATGAAATAAAAACGATACAACTTACGTCAGATAATATAGATGAAAATCCGGTAGCGTCCCTAAAAAGTGCGGAGATTATGGAGCGTTTCCAGATGGCCATCGAAAAATTAAACGAAAATCACCGAACAGCATTAGTATTGAGAGAAATTGAAGGATTGTCATATGAAGAAATAGCAGATATTATGAACTGTAAAATTGGTACTGTAATGTCGCGTATTTTTAATGCTCGCAAGGCGATCCAAAAGGATTTGGAGGAATTTAAATAATAATGAAAACAACAATTTGGCTACTAACACTCTTATTTACACTCGGGCTCTCGTCGATTGATATTGAAGCGGCGAATGTTCGCGGTACCTTGATCCTGGCGACCAATGACGGAAGCGGCGTAGAATCTTCACTGAAAAAATACGAACGCCAATTGCGGAGGCTCAACTTCGATAGCTTTCGTTCGATTGGGCGTGGGAGCTCCGGAGTTCCGGGTACGATGAATTTGGGTAATGGCTATCGGGTTCAGCTGAATTCCAGTGGAAGTAATGGTGACAGTATTCCCTTGGATATCAAGTGGATGCGCAGGGACGATGTATTGATCCATACTCGTTCTACGCTCAGGCGAAATTCGCCAGTTATTTTAGGAGGGCCTCGCTATCAGGGTGGCAACCTGATCCTGGTATTGGAAGGGGGTTGAGCCTAATCCTGTTTTTTACCAAATAGCTTGCCGAAAAATCGCTGGAAAGCGTTTGGCATTTTTTCAGCGGTCAACTTCTCGCCCTTGATATATGCGGGTGTACGCTTGGACTTATTTTTATTCAGGTAGACTTCATCAAACTCAACGAGCGGAGCCCTGGGTAAGCCCAGAACCGATGGATAGATAATCGGATTTCCGGTATTTGCCATGACACGCACCGCACGATCATCCCAAAGTTCAAGCATGTCATAATCTTTGGAACTGGTAACCTCGAGCTCTTCGAGCCCATATTTCTTGAGCCAGGCCTTTACAGGGGGGATATGCTCAGGCTCACTTGCTCGGGCGGTTACGATTTTAATCGTGTAGCCTTTTTCTACCCATTTACGCACGCGATAGAGCATAATCGGGATAGGCTTACCAATGTGGTCTGCCCCTCTAAATTTATTGTGGTAGGCCAGAGTCCCATCCAGATCCACACCAATCCATGCTTTGTTTTTATCCATGTTGGGTGAAGGTGCTCATTAAAAGATACAATAGCTCATGCAATTGATAACATCGGTCAGAAAGCACAAGTATTTACAAATGTAAATAAAATTACAGCAAATTCTGACGGGACATGCAGGCTTAATGTAAAAGAAAAATTAAGAAAAAGAGGCATTTATCAAGGGATTGTAAAATAACAGATCCAATAATTTACGAAATGTAAAAAATCGAAAGTTCAGAGCATCTTTTAGGAGGAAGCACGATAATCAAGGGGATGATTAAAATGATTGCTTCTATGAAAACTCTTTCTCGCTTCTTCAAATTTCGCACTCTGACAATTGCATTTCTGTTCGCTGCAATTTTTAGCCCGGTATTTAATATCGAGGCTACTGACCGTAAGGTTAACTCAGCCGATTATCAATACACCCGCATCAGTGGTCAAAGCATGCTTCCCATATTAAAGAATGGAGACATTGCTGTAATCTACAAAGCTTATCCTTATCGCAAAATTCGCATCGGCGACGTAGTCATTATTAAAAGTAAGCGCGGCTACAACGTTATCCACCGCATCGTTAAGCGCTACCGTGGCGGAACCTGGGTGACCAAGGGAGATAATAACGACCGTGAAGACTACGAAGTATTGACCAAGAAAAATTTTGGAGGCCTGGCATTGATCGGTGAAGGTCTCAATCGCTACAACAAATATCTGGCCAGCATCGATGCGGACACTGCGGATACTGCAATGGCGGATATCAACGCGGTTAATCGATAATGTATAGAAAAATTTCCGTTTAGGAATGGAAAGACAATAGGACAATAGAAGGACAATCACTATAAGGACTGGGGCGCGAGTTGTCGGAGGCTCGCGCCTTTTCCTTGTACGGATTGCTAGCTGAGAATTAACAAAGCCGGCTTACTGTTTTCTATGAACTCGCTCGATTGGAGAATCTGGATGGTCGCTGCATTCAGGGTCGACCCCCGGGGCATCAGTGTTGCTCCGGATGGGTATTTCAGATCTTCGTAGATCACCATTCCCGGCTGAAGCTGTGAGATCATAATCTCGCGCGTCTTTTTCGCATGGCTCAGGCTGGTGCAGGTCTCCAGAAATTGTTCGGTGGATTCCGGATGAAAAGCGTATCCTTTTTGTGATTTTATGTAGTCAATCGTTTCGCGGGTTGTACGCAGGCTTTGCACATAAGCGACAATAATCATCAAATACCGGGCAGGAACGGGTATCTGTTCACCTTTCAAAGCGTCCGGATATCCGGTACCATCCCATTTTTCATAAATCGCCCGAATGGTTTTATGCACCGCGTCGAAGCCCTCGAGGGTGGTAGCCTGCAATTGAGCGTATATGGGTACATTATGCAGATATTCGAGGTCCTCGGTTTTTTGATCAAAGGGGTGATGCAGGAAATCTTCCCACTTTTGTTCGTCGATGTGGATGCGACCCAATGCTATAAAGTATGCTGCCAGTACCAGCGTATCGGCATCTGCCTCGCTGAGATAACTGCTGGAAGCGAGGGCTTTTGCGAGTTTTACGGTGGTGGTGGTTTCCCGGCCGAGCTGAGGATGAAACTGATGCAGCAAGCGCGCGCAGAGATCCAGCGCGTTTTCAAGTGCTTTGGTATACTGCCCCTTGGTTTTCGCTTCGGGATTTTTATTGCTTCGCAGGCTTTCAAGCTCTTTGCGGAGTGAGTCGTTCTCGGCCTTAAGTTGAGTATTAATTGCCTGAGTCTCCTGTTGCAGAGCACTGTGTTGTGCTATGAGCTCATGCCGGTTAATGGCATTCTTTACGGTCGCGAGCAGCTCTTCGCGTATCCATGGTTTGGCAATAAATCGAAAAATCTCTCCTTTATTAATGGCATCTACGACGACCTTTAGCGTGAGCACACCGGTTATCAGTATACGGCTGGCAAAGGGCTGCAGCTTATTAGCTTCCGCAAAAAATTCCAGACCGGTCATTCCCGGCATATGATGGTCCGATATGATTACGGAAAACTCATGCTCCTTGAGCAGTTCGATGGCATAACGCGGATCCGTGGTCTTTATAATCTGATAACCTTCAGTCTGAAGGGACTCCGTGATGGCTAAAAGCACGATCTCTTCATCGTCGATTATAAGTATGGGCTTATCAGTTTCGGACATATAGGGTTAAGCTACAGGGAGTGATGTCAGTTTTTCAAGATTTTGAACCATCGTTTGAGGGCTCATAGAATTATCGCAGATTAGCGAAATTTCTTTAATCGCTTCATAGTCACTAATATGCGGGCTCGTTCCAATCGGTACGATGGCTAAAGAAGTTTCGGGGTGTTGATCCTTGATGTAAGTACAAATATCCCGAATAGAATCGGAATCATCAAAATCATAGATGATTGCGATTTCAGGGCTCTGCTTGAGCCCGTAAAGATAGGTTTGCAGTTCGGTAAAAGAGCGGGCGAGCATTACTTCCCAGTGTTTTGCATAGAGCATGGAAATGAGGTCAAAACCCGAGACATCGTGGGTGCTGTAGACGACGGTCTGGCACCTTTTGGGGGCTACTTTTGCCGGGCTTATCAGTTCCTCAGGGGTTGATTTATCATCTTCTGTGAAAGTTGCTTCATTCAGGAAAATATGAAAGCTGGTGCCTTTACCGACCTCGGTTGCAAAATCGATGATCCCATTCAATTCGCGTATAATCCGCTGGATATTATATAGCCCGAAGCCAGAACCCTTATGGATCTCTTTGGTCGTAAAGAAAGAGTTGAAGATCTTATCGATGTGTGTGTCCTGTATGCCTGTGCCATTATCCTGAAACTGGATGATGATACCATTGCGCGCGGCCTTACGTGGCCCCTTCATGCAATTTTTAAATATGGTTTCTCCTTTATTAACGATGGAGGTGCTAATCGTGATCTTCCCATTATCCACAAGGGCATCTTTGGCATTCATCGCCAGGTTCAGGAGTATTTGCCTGAATTCAACATCGTCGATGTAGACCGGCAATTCCTGGCCGGTCATTTGCAAATCGATTTCAGTGCCCCGGGGAAATATTATTTTGAGTAAGTCCAATTGATCGGTAATGAGTTTTTCAACGTCATGATACCCCTTTTGTCCGGCTTCTTCCCGATTAATGTCAATAATACGGCGAACGAGTTTGCGCGCCTCCATGGAGCTTTTTTTGATCTGCCCCAAACCTTCATACATGTGGTTGGACTCATGCAAAGATGAATGGTAGAGCTCGCTCAATGCGTAGATCCCTGCCATCACATTGCTGAAGTCATGCACGAGCCCGGATGTCAGCATCGCCTGGTTTTCCTTCCAGGCAGTGCTCGTGAGTTTGAGTTCTGCAACAAATTGGCGCGTTGTATCCAGCCAGACACCTTCGTAGCCCAGGATCATCCCAGAATCTGAAAACACCGGAGTGCGCACATCCGTAAGATAGACCAGTGAATCATCACTGGCTCGTTTGATGCGGTACTGGATGGTGAAGGCTTTGGACTGGGCGGAATTCCGCTTAAGTTCCCTGACAAAAAAATCGCGGTCTTTGCTCATAAGCAGCGACAAAAACTGGGAGCCGCTCTTCGCGAGTTTTTGCGGATTGAGACCGAGTAGCTTCTTGCAGTTTGGGCTCAAATAGGAAAACGAGAAATCTCTGCGTTGATTAAAAAATACGCCCGGGAAGTGCCGAATGTAGCTGTCCAGCCGCTTTTCTGAGCGCTGGAGCTTGAGGTACATTTGGGTGATGAGCTCAGGGTTCTTCAGGATATCCTCGAGCCCGGGCATCTGCTGTGCGGGTTCTTTAGTGGCAACGATGGACAGGCACTTTCCGGCAGAATCGGGCGATTCCTGTATCCAGAGTTTAGGGTAGGGCAGGCTATCCCCTGAATGCTCCAACGAGTACTTTTTAGTATCTGTGCTCTGGGCAATCTCGTATTGATCCAGCCAGTCCGATGAGTATTCCTGCAGTAGCTTACGGAAGGGAGTTTTGGGTGCCCATTCTCCCAACACGGGAAAGAGACTCAAGCACTCACTATCTGAATGGATTATCAGACCCTGTGGATCCAGAATGACTTGTGCCATCAAAGTTTCTGTCGGTGATTCCGTCAAAAGTGCCTTAAATGTAACCTCTGGTTAAATAATTTAAGTTATAAATACAATGATTTTATGCTTAAGATTATTTTAATTTTGGGAGATCCTCGTCGCTTATATTCCAAGTAAAGTGGAACTCGGCAATTATTGCCTCGGTGAGTTCTCTGATACTTTCGGGGTCACATGACTGTTTCATAAAGCTTTTAGAATCAATGGCTTGAGTGTTTCTTGAGTTATGTGGCATGGTGGTTGCTTTCGGACGTGCATGATTGAAGCACTATTCGACCGTGAGAGTTACCAGATGGCCCAGGCCATGATGGACCAAAGCATGATCAAGCATCAGGCGATTGCCGCGAATATTGCCAATATCGAGACTCCGGGCTACAAGCGCATCGATATTGATCCACGCAATCAGCTCCAGTTCGAAGAGCTATTGAAAACCGGGGATATCAATCAACTCAACCATTTTAACCACAAGGTCGCTGAGGATCAGAACACTGCAGCTGTTCGCCCGGATGGTAATAATGTAAAGCTCGAAAATGAGCTGCTCGCGATGAATCGCAATGCCCTGGAGTATGAATTTCTCACGAAATACATGGGCAGCTCCTTCGGCAAAATTAAAACCGCAATCACGGGGAACACCGCTACCCGATAACCCGCACTGAACGACTATGGATTTACTACCTGGAGCTAATATCACCGCTGGTGCACTGGATGCAGAAAAGCTGCGTATGGAGGTGATCGCGCAAAATATAGCAAATGCCAATACCACCAAAACCGGAACCGGTGAGCCCTATCGCAGAAAAATGATCACATTTGAGGCACGGCTCGATGATGTGATGCCGAGCGTGTCGGATGGGATGGCTCTCAAGGATCTAAAAGGAGTTCAGGTAGGTGATATCAAGGATGATATGACCCCCTTTAAGTCTGTTTATAATCCCGGACATCCGCATGCGGACGAAAACGGCATGGTTAAACTCCCCAATGTAAACATGGCGATCGAGATGGTGGACATGATTTCGTCCTCCCGCAGCTATGAGGCTAATCTTGCAGTCATGCGCACTTCGCGTCAGCTCGCCCAGCAGGCCATCAATATCAATTTCTAAACTACGCTAAACCATCATGATACCAGGAATCCAATCATTATCCTCCAATCCCATTGGGGGAAATCTGAATATCCAGGGCCTACCGAATAACCTGAATAGTATAGTCAAGCAGCTTGAAACCGGAGGCACTGAAGGCTCGCAGGGAACGAATGGAACTTCCCCCAATGCAGCGAGCTTTATGAACCAGCTCGAGAGCTTCGGAATCCCGAATGTCGGCCAAATCACGAGTGTCGAGGATCTGGAACAATTTCAATTGCCTAAGATCGGGGAGGGGATCTCTGAGAGACCTTCGGTTAGCTTCAGACCTACAGGCAGCCCCAATTCACCCACGTTCACCGATCTGATTGGTGACTTGGTGCGTGAGGTAGATGCCAAAGGCAAAACTTCTGTGCATGAACTCAAAAAGGTCATGACCGGGGAAGTCGACAACCTGCACCAGAGCATGGTCGCGATGCAGGAGGCCAGCGTCTCTTTCACACTGATGGTCGAAGTAAGAAACAAGCTGATGGAATCTTACCAGCAGGTCATGCGCATGCAGGTGTAATCAATCTTTAGAATAAGGCAGTTGGATCATGAATGACGTTTTTGCACAAATAAAGAGACTTTGGGGAGAGATCGGGCCCAGCCAGAGAATCTCCCTTATATTAGCAGGATTAGGGATAGTAGTAGTTGTGGTCGGTTTGCTGATGTGGGCAGGCCGGCCCAAACTACAATTGCTCTATGGCGGACTGGATGCCAAGGAGATGTCGGAAGTAGTAGAAGCTGTCGAATCTCTGGGGGTAAACTATGAAATCCGTAATGGGGGCAACACCATATATGTAGACAGCGTTGAGGTGCATGCCACGCGTATGAGCCTTGCTTCGGACGGAATTCCCAGTGGTGGTGGAGTCGGTTACGAAATTTTTGACGGAGGCAGCTTCGGGATCAGTAACTTCGTGCAGCGTACGAACTACATTCGCGCTATTCAGGGCGAACTCATGCGCACGATTAACCAGCTTGACGGTGTAAATTCATCCAAAGTGATGATAGTAAAGCCGGAAAATGAGCTCCTCATCAATGGGGCTGCGAAAAAGCCGACCGCATCCGTATTTGTGGATACCAGCTCGCGCAAGTTGCAGCTGGAGGCCGTGGACTCTATCCGCTCACTGGTAAGTGGTGCTGTGGAAGGGCTGGATATCAATGATGTAACGGTGGTTGATAACAAGGGGAACGTGCTTTCGGCCTCCCTGAAAGATGAGGGAATCGGCGGAATGACTTCCAGCCAGCTCAAATACCGTAAATCATTGGAAGACTACTACACGGATAAAGTGGAAAGCATGCTGGGCAAGGTCGTCGGGCAGGAGCAGGTAGTTGTGAGAGTATCCGTAGGCTTGGATATGGAAGCAAGGACCCAAGTCCAGGAGCAGGTGGATCCGGATACCCAAGTGGTGCGCATGGAGAATATTACCGATAGCACAACGGTTAATTCTGAAACTTCCAACCGCAGCGTGGTGGGTGAGCAGTCCAACGTAGAAAGTGATTCCGGGGAATCGCAGGAGGACAATATTACGTCCAATAGCCAGGAGACTCAAAACAGCCGGGATATGACTTACGAATTTAATAAGACCCGGATTGAAACGATTCAGAATCCCGGCTCAATCAATGACATCACCGCAGCGGTATTTCTTGCTCTCCAGTTTGAGGATGTCGGCGAAGGCGTGTTGGAGCCCCGACCCCGTACTCAGGAACAGCTGGAGCGTATCCAACTCATGGTCGTGAATGCTCTTGGCATCAATTTCAATGATCAGGAAGAGCTCAATCGTAAGGTGACCATTGAGGAACTTGAATTTCAACAAAATAACTATGCGGATATGATCGCAGGGGGTAGCGGAGGAATTTCGGACTACTCCAATATTCTGGATATTTCGAAGAACTTCATCGCGCTCGGAATCTCGGCGGTCATGTTACTGCTGTTTTTCCGCATGCTGAAAACAGGTGGCCAGCGCAAGGACCAATTTGAAGTTTTAGGACCTGAGCCCAGTAAATCCGTAGATATCGCCAAGGATGTAACTCCCACCATTTCGCCGGAACTCCTCAATGAGCTCGTTAAGCAGAGTCCTGAAAAAGTCAGCTCGGCCCTCAAAAACTGGGCGTTCCCTGATAGTTAAACCCTTTGAAGAAAGCCTAAACCATGGATGCATTACCCAATATCGAGTATGAGAAGCTAGGAAAGCTCCAGAAACTGGCCTTGTTCCTTATTGTTATCGGGCCTGACATCGCTTCTGAGATTTTAAAGAATTTTGAAGATCCCGATGTGGAGATGCTCGTCAAGGAAATGTCGGGTTTTGAAATCATTGACTATGATGTAAAAAAGAAGGTGATCGATGACTTCTACGGGATCGTAAGTCGTAGTGCGGTTGCAACCTTGGGGGGAGCTTCCTACGCGCAGAAAACCCTGGAGCTCGCAAAGGGGGATTTCCGCGCATCCAGCATCCTCGGTCGTGTAGCGCCTGTGGGTAGTTCGGTGCAGATCATCGAAGAAATCGCAACTCTCGAGCCTCGCCAGATCTACAATTTGATCCGCAATGAGCAGCCTCAAACCATCGCCTTTATCATCTCCTATCTGCACATTTCCAAAGCGTCTTCATTGATCAAGATGTTTGCCGCCGAGGTGCGTGAGGAAGTGGTGGAACGCATCGGCTCCATGGAGTCGACCGCCCTTGAACTCGTGAACAAAGTGGTCTCGACTCTTGCGCGCAATCTGGAATACGACGAAAAGCAGACTTTCAATCAAAGTGGGGGCGTCCGCCGTGTGGCAGACTTACTGAACTCACTCGATAAGGATACCAGCAAGACCATCCTAAGCCGCCTGGAAGAAAAAAATCCGAATATCGGAAACGCCGTGCGCAAGAAGCTCTTTAGCTTCGACGATTTGCTGCGGCTTCAGCAGGCAGACCTTCAGCGCGTTACGCGCGAAATCGATATGGGCGATCTCACCATCGCGCTCAAGTCCGTCAATCCGAACCTCAAGGAAGCGATCATGTCTTCGATCTCGAAACGTGCCGCCGAAACCCTCGAGGAAGAAATGGAGCTGCTGGGTCCGGTACGCCTGAAGGAAGTAGAGGCAGCCCAGGACAAAATTATACAAACCGTCCGCAAACTCGAGGAGGACGGGGAAATATCAATCGATCAGGATGGATCAGACCGTGTTGTCGTTTAAAAACATTACCTTTGATAAGTCGTTGCGGGAAGTATCCGTTGTTTATTCGGGGCCCGCACGGGTAGATCACGATGAAGTGGTCAAGCGTGAAGAAGCCGCCTACGAGCGTGGCAAGCAGGAGGCTACGGATGTTATGAATCAGCAGATTCTGCATAACCGCCGTGAAGTGCACCAATTGTTGGGGCAGACTCTCGAGGTGATGGATGAGAAGGTCGAAAAATGTATGCATGATATGCTGGATGAGATCCCGGGTCTGGTTACACATATCGTCCGCCAGCTCATTAAGGGGATCGAGCTGGATGGGAAGGCTATTCAGGGAATCATCGATGATGTACTGCATGATTTACCCTCAGGTAAGCAACCGATGGATGTCTACTTGAGTCCCCGTGATTTGGAGGTGTTCAAGACTTTTACCAGCGAGTTGGAGCAAAATTATCCGAATATTTCGTTTCAGGATGATTCGGAGCTTTCCAGCGGCGATTGCCGTGCGGAGAGCCTGTTCGGCGCGATTGATGCGCGTATGGAGACTAAACTCAAACACATTCAGGATCAGTTGGAGGGTTAAACATGCAGTGGTCGGTACAGGACAGGTTTAACAAAATGAACCAACGGCTTGAGCGCTTCCAACCCGTGGAAAAAGTGGGGCGTGTGATGGATGTGGCCGGCCTGGTCATCGAGAGTGAGGGGCCGGATGTGCCCATTGGGCAGATTTGTGAGATCAACTCCGACCGTCACCAGGATCGCTTCATGGCAGAGGTTGTCGGCTTTCGGGGCAACCGTGTATTACTGATGCCCTTGGAGGAGACCAGCAGTCTGCATCCGGGTTGTCAGGTAGTCGCTTCCCCCCGGGGCAACCGCATCCCCGTGGGTACAGCGTTGCTCGGACGTGTGCTCGATGGTCTCGGCCATCCCCTGGATGCGAAAGGCAATCTGAATGCAGAGCATTCCGAATTTCGCACGAGCGACATTATAAATCCGCTCAAAAAGAAGCGCATCACCGAGGGATTTGAGACCGGAGTGAAAGCGATTGATGCATTTATACCGGTCGGCATTGGTCAGCGCCTGGGAATCTTTGCGGGTAGTGGTGTGGGTAAGTCCACTTTGCTGGGTATGCTCGCACGCGGAGGCAGTTCCGATGTGAATGTGATCGCACTGGTTGGGGAACGGGGTCGTGAGTTGCGTGAATTTATTGAAAAGGATTTGGGGCCGGAAGGCATGAAGCGGAGTGTTGTAATTGTTTCCACTTCCGATCAGTCCGCCACGATGCGTATACGCGCAGCAAAACTTGCGACCCGGGTTGCTGAGAAATTCAGAGATGAGGGGAAAAATGTTCTGTTTTTGATGGATTCTGTAACACGCCTGGCCATGGCCCAGCGTGAAATCGGCCTGACCGTCGGGGAGCCGCCTACGAGCCGTGGTTATACACCCTCCGTTTTTTCGTTGCTGCCTAAAATTCTTGAACGCAGCGGTATGGGTGAAGAAGGCTCGATCACTGCGTTTTATACAGTGCTCGTTGAAGGGGATGATATGAACGAGCCGATTTCGGACGCAGTACGTGGTATTTTAGATGGGCACATTGTGCTGTCGCGTGCGCTGGCAACGACCAATCACTATCCTGCGATCGATGTGCTGGAGAGCGTGAGCCGGCTTATCCGCGACGTGTGCACGCCCGAGGAGGTGGCAACGATTGGCAATGCCCGGGATTTGCTCGCCCTCTATCGCAAGAATGAGGATCTCATCAACATTGGTGCATACACACCCAAGAGCAATGTGCGCATCGACCAGGCAATCGCGAAGTTTCCGCACATCAATGAATTTCTAAAACAGCAGGCAGACGCGCTTGCACCGCGTGGGGAGACCCTTGAGCAGTTGCAGAAAATCGTGCAGACGGGAGGTAGCCGATGAAGCGCTTCCAATTCAGGCTGGCGAGCATCTTAACGCTACGGCTCAAGGAGCAGAATGAGGCGGAAGCAAAGTATTCGGCCGCGATTCAGGTGCGCCGCAAAATAGAAGAGCAGATCAATGAAGCTCAGCGCCAATATGAGCGTATCAATGGTTTCATTTTGCAAAGCCGGGAAGGTATGTTCTCTGCTGCGGACCAAGCCCAATACGCGACTGCCCTGGAGCAGCAGAAGCAGCACATTAATGAGCTGCAGGATCTGCGAATACGTGCCCAAAATCAGGAGATTGCTGCCCAGGAAGTTTATATCGAAGCCCGCAAGAAGCATGAGCTGCTGGATAGCCTGCGGGAGCGCAAACGTATGGAGCACGCGGCTGAGCAGTTGCTTCAGGAGCAGATGGAAAGCGACGATTTATACAACGCCCGACGAAAATTTAACCCATTAATGAAATAATCATGAATTTCTTATCATCATCCTGGTTTGTCATGATCCTCGCGCTGGTATTGCACCTGGCGGGTTACTTTGGAGCACTCATGACCCATCAATTTGAGATGCCTGTATTTGAGGAAGAAGTGGAAGAGGTAGTTACGATTGAGGAAATCCTGGAAAATAAGAAACAGGATGTAGACTGGTACTTTAAAACGGACGAACTCGATAAGTTCATCGAGGAACTTAATAGCCGTAAAGCAGATCTCGACCGCCGTGAGGCTGAGTTACTCAGCCTGCAAAACCATATCAATGTCGAAAAGCAGGAACTTGACGAGCTCAAGGCCGAGATTCAACGCCGCCATGAGACCCTCAGTGAGCAGATCATCATCGTTAAGCAGAGTGAATTGAGCAATTTGAAGTCCCTTGCATCCAGCTATACCAACCTCTCACCGGAGGCAACCGTCCGCATTTTTAACGAAATGGACGGTCAGCTGGTAATCAAAATCCTGGCGCTGATGAAGCCCGAAAGAGTTGCCGCTGTCCTGGAGGAGATGGTGAAACAAGGGGGCAATAATCAGAATATGATCCGCCGCGCCGCAGCCCTTTCCGAACAACTCCGCTTACACTATAAAGAACAAGAGCAAAGCTCATGAGTACACAAAATCCGCCACCCATTATCCTCCCAAGCCCAACCGCTGGCATTGAACTAGCGCAACCAAAGGTCTCCTCGAAAAACACGTCTGATAGCCCTGAGCAGGCTTTTTCAGAATTATTGGATTCCAAGCAGCCCAAGCCTGCTCAGGAGAATCCAAAAACGTTGAAAAAGGGGGCAGTGAAAAATGAGCCCACTCAAGTGGCTGATAAGCCGAAGGTGGCAAAAAAAGCTGAAGCCAAAGAAGAACCCAAGGCTAAAAAGCAAGTCAAGGAAGAGCAACCCTCCGTTCCGTTAAGCAGCTCAGCTCAGAAAGCATCCATCCAGTCGCAGAAGCAGATCAAACAAGCGGATATTGAAAAGACGGAAGGCGCTGATGAGAAAAAAGTGCAATCCAAAGCAACCTCCGTTCCGCAAAAATTTGCAATAAAGAAGGCCACTGAGGCTCCAAAGGTTGAACAGCCAACAGAAGTTAATACTAAGCCGGTCAAAAAAGGTGCTGTAGATCCTAAAGCGGTATCCAAGCTACAGCCCGCAAAGGTCGAATCCGGAGATGCGGCAAAGCCTGAAGTAAAAGCAAAACCTACGAAAGAGGTAGTCCAAAAAATGCCTGTGACCACCAAACCCGTGGACAGTGAAGCTCTTAAGGGGCAAAAGGTAGAGGAAGAAGTGATTGATGCCAAACCCGTAAAAAATGGCCAAAAAGTGACTGCGAAAAATCCGGTTGCACAAGCTAAGCAAGTAACCGAGCTTGATGCTTCAAATGAGGCAAAATCTCCCGTGAAAGCGACTCAACCTTCTACTAAGAAGGCGGTGAAGAAAACGGGAATCGAGGAAGCTGATGAAACATCCCCGAAGCTGAAAACCAAAGCGCTTGCCGCAAAGAACCAAAGAACCCCGGCAAATATTTCCGCAGGCAATAGCAGCGCTGACTATAAATTCAGATTTGAACCTATAAATAGGGCATCCATTGATAGCAAAATAATTGATAATCAATTGGTTAAGGAATTTGAAGGTGAGATTGGCACTCCAAGTGCTAAGCAGTCCATAAAGATTCCAAGCATGCTTACTAAAGAACAAACAATGGATGACCGCAAGAGTCTCAAAGTGGCTCTGGATGGGGTGCCTGCTCCCAAGGTGCAAACCCCGGTATCGCGTGTGGAATCCAGCCCGGAGATGGGCAATGGCGACTTTCTCAGGCGGGATGACTTTAACCAAAAACGACAGGATGCCCAGTATCGCCAATGGGCGACCGAAGTGGGGGAAGTAAAGTCCAACGCGCAGAGTGCCACTCAATCTCAGTTTATCGACCGCAGTGTGAGTTCCCAGCTTTCTGCCGGGGTGGTTAACCAAATTCTCAATCATATCGAGCGTATGCGTGATTCGGAGAAGAGCCGCATGCGTTTTATTATGGGTTCGGAGGATAGTAATCGCCTTTCCGTGGAGATCCGCGTAGTGGGCGGTTCGATCCATGCTAAATTTGAGGGGGATGAATCGGTGCTCAATGATCTTCGTGAACAATGGCGCGACATCAAGGATCGTGCAGCTGTTAAGGGTATCGAGCTCGATGAACCCGAATATATTTCTTATGCCTTGTCAGGGAAGGGCACCCGCCTTTTCTCGGCCTCTGACGCTTATGATGAGGAAAAGAGTCAATCAGTGATCCAACAAAATAATCAGCCTGTGAGACCGGGTTTTAAGACTGCTGCAGCCGAGAGCAGCAGTCCGGTCCACTCATTTGCCTAGGAGCCTCAATCATGGAAAACATCAACGAATCTGCAGTCACCCGACAAAACGCCCTGCTCGATCAGGCAGCGGGAATTGCTGCTACTAATGATAACAACCGCCGGGAAGTCACTACGGAACTGGGGCAGAATGATTTTCTCGAGCTCCTGACTGTCCAGCTTCAGAATCAGGACCCGCTGAATCCCGTGAGTGATACCGATTTTATTGCATCTATGAGTAGTTTCTCATCGGTTGAAGCGATTGCAGACCTGAGTGATAATTTTGCCCAGTTCATGGGGGACAACGCTGAAGTTACCCAAGCGACCCTAGAGACGCTTACGAAGCTCTCTGAAAGCCTTGCCGGTAATGAAGGCCTACAGCAGGAGTTAACCGCACAAAGCTACCTGGGCAAACAGGTAACCCTGCAGGACCCGAACAGTAAGCTCGCCAATCCGAAGCAGCTCGTTGGTGTTGTGGATAAGGTAGAGATCATCGAAAAGGAAAATCTGGACGGTGAGAAGGAGCGCTTCATCGGCCTGCACGTGGATGGTGAAATCTACCCGACTGACTGGGTGACCGGTGTGCAGCTTAATGAGCCCAACGGTATAACCGGAGGCTTTTCCTCCGTTCTCAATGCAACGAGCAACCTGGTAACCAATTTAATCAAATAAACCGCTTAACACTTTAACAAAATAATCAAGGAAACATCATGCCAATATCAGGACAATTAGGATCAGGGGTAGCCGCCCTTAAGAGTTTTTCACGGGGACTGGACGTTTTAGGCAGTAACATCGCAAACTCCAGCACCGTTGGTTATAAAGGAACCCGCATCGAATACGGGGAGTCGTTTAACAACATCCTCCAACGTTCTGCCGCATCCACAGGTGCCAGCTCCACAGCATCTCAGGTGGGAACCGG
Organism: Puniceicoccaceae bacterium; assembly: GCA_028285755.1. Classification (GTDB taxonomy): domain Bacteria; phylum Verrucomicrobiota; class Verrucomicrobiia; order Opitutales; family JAFGAQ01; genus JANQOQ01. Next base: position 962,029 of record JANQOQ010000006.1, on the reverse strand, counting down.
GGTAGGCGTGCAAACGACCCAGGGTATCTTCACCCAGGGTAACCTTTCAAACACTGGAGTGCCAACCGACTTGGGCATATCCGGTGCCGGTTATTTTCAGGTGGTGGATCCTATTGATGGCTCTACCTATATCACCCGTGCCGGCAACTTTCGTGTTGATAATCAGGGTTATCTGGTCACTCAGGGCGGATTGCGTGTGCAGGGCCTATCCGGGGGTGAACCCAATTTCATTGTAACAGGTTCACGTTTAGGCGATGGAACTCCAGCCGCTGCCCAGGCAGTTCTTCCCGCGAACATTGTTGGGGGTGCTATAACTCCGGCTACCTATGCTATAACTCCAACAATTGGGGCGGGATATGATCCTTTAAATCCACCCGAGGTAACGATTCGGGGGGATGGTTTCGGAGCTACAGCTACGGCGAATGTTAATGCAGCGGGTGAAATTGAGAGTTACACAATATCAGATGGTGGGCAGGGATATACGGCTGCCACTCTTGTATTTGATGAGCCGCCAGGTAGTGATATTAATTTCACGCTCAGCAGCTCAACTGAGCCAGCTGCTTTCGGAGATGTGCGTATTCAAATCCCTGATTTAGATGCTGGAAATCTTAATAACCAGACAATTGGTGCTATCTCTGGTATAGCAATACCGGAAGCTGACTTACTCGAACAAGTACCGGGCCTAGCTTCTTTTGCCGTTAATGGAAATGGAGAAGTTCAATTGCTTCTTGAGAATGGAGATTTCTTCACTGTGGGCCAGGTATTACTTACAGATATATCTGACCCTCAATCATTAGTGCGTGAAGGCGACAACCTCTTCTCAGGTGCGCAGGTAGCGGGTATACTCGTTGAAAACGGGGTGCCGGGTCAATTAGGCCTCGGAGTACTCCAGCAAAGCTCGCTGGAGCTTTCGAATGTGGACCTCACGGAGCAGTTTGCGGAGTTGATCTCCACGCAGCGTGCGTTCCAGGCGGGCTCACGGATCATCACTACTGCGGATACGATTCTGCAGGAGGTTATTAACCTGAAACGGTAGTAGCAATTTTTACTTAAATACGGATTGAACCGATAACCATTCAAAAAGGATCACATTATGGCTAAGGAACAATTACAGGAAATTACTGAAGAAGCCGGCGGCGGGGGAGGTGGCATCGGTGCCATGATTCCCGCAGTAGCAGTGCTCGTGTTGATGCCCCTGGTGTCATTTGCGATCACCAAGTTTGTATTCATCCCTCAGATTCAGGCCGCAGTGCTTGAAGTGGGCGACCCCGAAGCGGTGGGCCATGCTGCGGATGACCATGGCAAAACGGCTGCAAAGAAGGACGACGGCCATGGCGGAGGTCATGGAGGCGGTCACGGCGGCGACCATGGTGAAGAAGTTGCTGCGGATGACGGTAGCTCCGGTTATACCTATGAATTTGAGGGCATCGTGGCCAATCTCTCTGGTGGCTCGCTCAATCGCTACGTGAAGGTGAGCTTCATCGTGGAAGGGGCAACCACGGACTTTGCCGGCGTAATCGAGACCAACCGTGTTAAGATCATCGATTCTACGATTACCGTATTATCTTCGCTGACATCCCTTGACCTGCAGGACCCGGGCATCAAAAACTCGGTGCGCAGCAAGTTGATGGCATCCTTTGATGCAGTGCTGAAGCAACGTATCGTCACCGGTCTCTACTTTTCAGAGTTTGTCGTGCAATAAAGGATGGATTGACCCATGGCTGACGAACCTCAAGATGATGCAGCAGAAATCCTGAGTCAGGGCGGAATCGACGCTCTGCTCGCGGAAGCGCAGGACAGCAAGCTGGCGTCCATATATTCCTGGGAAGGCAATACGATCACCGAGAAGCCCAATCTCTATGTAGAGGCTTACGACTTTCGCAATCCGATCTTTTTGACGGAGTATGAGCTGCGCCATGTGCGTATCAGCCATGAAGATTTTATCCGTTACCTGAGCGCGCGCATATCCATGTATCTTAAAATGGACGTGGATATCAAAATGTCGCAGCTGACAACCACGCCGTATGCGGGATTTGTGGAAACCATCCCCAATCCCACTTACATTACGATGTTTAAGATGAATCCCCTGAATGGGATAGGCCTCTTAGCCATTAACCCACGCCTTGCGATGACCGTCGTAGATCGTATGCTCGGGGGCAAGGGGCACTCGGTAAAGGATGAGCGCTACCTTACGGAGATTGAGATGACGATGATCGATGAGATCATCCTGATCATCCTGAATGAATGGTGCACCCAGTGGGAGGATACCCACGAGATGAACCCCCTGATCATCGGCAAGGAGACCAATGGCCGCTTCCTGCAGACATCCCCGCACGATGCGATCATGCTAGTGTTGACCATGGAGTGCATGCTGGGCGATTGTTCCGAGAGTATACAGCTTGCGGTCCCCTATTATTCCATTGAGGACCTGATTAAAACCATGGAGCAAAAGCACAAGCATACCAATCAGGGGACGGCAGTTGCCCGTGAGCCCCGCTGGTTTGACAGTTTTAGCAAGATCGGGGTGGAAGCTACTGCTGAATGGCCGGTTACGCGTCTTGCGGTGTCGGACGTAATGAGCCTGCGTCCGGGTGATTTTATTGAGTTGCCTTCCAGTATTCTTGAAAAGACGGAGGTGCGATTTGAAGGGAAACTGAAATATTTTGGCGAGATTGGTATCGAAGATGGCAATGTCGCCGTGCAATTGAAAGATAGGGTCGATTAACCCGCAAGATCATTGAATAGACTATGAACCAGGAAAACTTAAACATGGTAATGGATGTAAAGGTGCAACTCAGCGTAAAGCTGGGCTCATGCTTTTTACCCATGAAAGAATTGATGGAATTGACTCCCGGCACAGTGTTGCAGCTCAAGCAGCAGGCCACTGATCCGGTAGGGCTGTATGTAAATGATAAATTGGTCGCCTACGGTGAGGTAGTTGTAGTCGAAGACAATTTTGGCATCAAGGTGACCGAGATTGTGACATTGGACACCAGCGATTCATAATAATCATTTACTCCCGGGTAAGATTTTGCTAAGTTGGGCAGCGTGAATATGTTTAGGTTTGTTGCCGGGTTGTTGCTGTTTATTCTGATTTTTCCGGCATTTGCTCAAGAGGTTGATGAAACCGTAGAACCGGAATCGGCGAATGAGGTCATTCAGCCGAAGGAAGTCGACCCGGATTTTTTCCCGCGGGAAGAATCGGCGGGCAGTGGCCTGATTTGGTCCGTGTATTTGTTCTTGTTTATGCTGGTGGTTTTAGCCGGCATTTTTATTTACCTGAAGCGCGGGGGTGTAAACCTGAAGGGGCTGGGCGATCAAGGAGGACTTAAGATCAAGGAGACCAAGACCTTAGGAAATAAGCAGTTCCTCGTTGTGGTAGAGTATGAATCCAAAAAAGTTCTTTTGGGAATAGGGCCTGGAATGATGACCCATCTCTGTGATCTGGATAGCCCCACAAAATCAGATGATTTTGAGGGCTATTTATCTGAAAAAAGCCCCGGGGATTCACTTTAGTTGTTATTAGCAATGTCGATAAATCGAATAAGTCGGTATGGTTGTATCGGCCTGATCCGATAAAGTACGCACTGGGTAAATACCGAACCTAATATTTATAGTGGTAGAAATTTAATGAAGCGCGACTCCCATACTCTTCGCAAACCCATTCAATTTTGGGATATTTTTTCGGGGAGCCTGATCGCACGTGTGATCGTGATTTTTATATTACTGTTGGGGGTTTTACTCGCTTCGACGGTCATCTTAATGGAAACTCTGGTAAGCTCGTATCTCGCGAGAAACACGGGGCTGCTCATTAATCAGGCGGGCAATACCATGGTTGCCGAGCTGCAAAAACGTATTATGCAGACTGAGGTTTTGACGACTGGATTAGCGGATATCGGAGAAACCCTTAAGGAGCCTAATGAAACCTCTCTTTATCAGATCCGTAATTTGATCAATCACCGGGATGCCGAGGAGGTTATTGCCGGTGGAGGTATTTGGCCAGAGCCTTTTGCGATGAATCCCAATAAAGAACGGGCCAGCATGTTTTGGGGGCGGGACGAAACGGGAGAGCTTCTCTATTTTGATGATTACAACAACCCGGATGAGCCTGGATATCATCCTGAAGAGTGGTATGTGCCGGCACGCTTTATTGATCAAAGTGAAGTTTACTGGTCGCGCTCTTACATGGACCCGTATTCATTGGAACCCATGGTGACCTGCACCGCTCCCATGTATGTTGATAATGAATTTCGGGGGGTTGCTACGATCGATCTCAAACTCTCGGGTATCTCTGATTTGCTCAGGAATGTAGCCGACAAGCTCAATGGATATGCCTTTGTCGTTGACCGAAATTCGCGCCTGTTGAGCTTACCGCCCGGAGTAGAGAACATGGACATTGGAAGGGGAGATACTTACCCGACGATGGAGGAGCTCGCACTGGCCCTGCCGACATTTCTACCAGTTTTGGAATACAAAGAGAAAATTCTGAGATCGAAGCTTCATGTTGTGCAAAACAGCCAAATGCATTCTCAGACATCTTCCCAGCTCCTGAAAGGAAGTAATATGATAACCGCAAATGAAGCCATGCTCATAACGGCTTCTGTGTATCATGTAGTGGATACTATGCATAACATTCAGGAACCCTTTGTCATCGACAATGATTATTGGCTCGGTGAACCGTCAATCGCTTCTTTTTATCATGTGCCCGAGACCGACTGGTATGTGATTATGCTGCTTAAGGAGAGTGCGTTTAACGGGGACCAACAGAGCTTCTACGCACGTCTTGTAGGTATGTTGGCCAGTACCTTTACAGTAGCGATTATCGTGGCGATACTCATGACCTATCGCAGCCTGTTTAAGCCACTGCTTGAATTTAAGAACAAACTCAAGGAGAGCGTATTATCCAAACAGGTAAAGGCAATCGAGTTGACCCACAATCGGGAAGATGAAATCGGTGATCTTGCATACTGGTTTAATCAGCGTAGCCAGCAATTGGAAGAGCTCATGGTAAAACTCAAAACTTCCGAAGCCCAGGCACTCGAGGCAGACCGTGCAAAGGGCCAGTTTCTCGCAACCATGACCCATGAGATCCGTACACCTATCAATGGGATTATCGGTTTTTCAAATTTACTGAATCATACCAAGCTCGACGATGAGCAGCTTGAGTATGTGAAACTGATTGTTAACAGCGGTGATAATTTGCTCGTTCTGATCGAAGATATCCTCGATTTCAGCAAAATCGAAAGTGACAACATGGTGCTGGATAACCAGCCCTATTCACTGGAGAGTTGCATCGAGGAGATTCAGCGCTACATGTCTCCCGTGGTTAAAGCCAAAGGGTTGGATTTTATAATCGATATTGCGCCTGAGGCACAAAAGAATCTGGTGGGAGACAAAAACCGCCTGCGGCAGGTAATTCTGAACCTGGCTACCAACGCAGTTAAATTCACGCATAAGGGGAGCGTGCGCATAAAGGTTATGGGTTCGGATAAATGTGCTCAGAAACAGGTTCCCTGTATCGGTTTTTGGGTTGAGGACACAGGAATAGGAATACCTCCCGAAAAAATCCCCAAATTGTTTAGACCGTTTGAACAAGGGGACAAATCGACAATCCGTAAGTTTGGAGGCAGCGGCCTTGGGCTGGTGATATGCAAACGCATCGTGGAGCTCATGGGGGGTGAAATCTATATAGATACTGAATACAAAGGAGGAACACGGGTGTGTTTCCATATACCGGTTGTTCATTATGAGGGGCAGATTGATGAAGAGCACCGGCCATTATCTATCGAAGCTCCGAAATTGGCCGATAAATTCCCGCTCAATATTTTAGTGGCTGAGGACGTGGCGACCAACCGCAAACTCCTTAAAGTGCTTTTAAACAAAATTGGTTATCGTCCGAAATTTGTTGAGAACGGCAGGCAGGTATTGGAAATCCTGAAGACGGAAAAATTTGACCTCATCCTCATGGATCACCTTATGCCGGAAATGGATGGCGTGGAGAGTGCGAAACGAATCCGTGCGGGTGAAGCAGGCGAGTTGAATCAATTTGTATCGATATGTGCAGTCACTGCAAATGCGTTTACCACCAGTCGCGATCAATGTATTGAAGCGGGTATGAATCACTTCATTTCGAAGCCCATCAAGCTCAATGAGTTGATAAAGTGCATTGAGGCCACCCACGAAAAGTTGAATTCATTGGTGAACTTGCCGAGCAAATAGTCGTTAAAAAGTTTCATTCTTAGGATTTTTCTTTTGATTAATTTCTGAATTCTCAATGCTTTTGAGTGTGGATGTATTTAATCAGGATATCCTGGGTGCTCAACCGGTGGATGATATTGACTTTAAGGCGGCTCTGAATGCTGAACAGTATGAGGCGGTTACCGCTCCTTTTGGCCCCGCATTGGTATTGGCGGGTGCAGGTTCAGGAAAGACTCGCACGCTAACCTATCGGGTAGCATGGTTGCTAAAAGAACGGGTCATGCCTTCCGAAATATTGTTGCTTACATTTACCAATAAGGCTGCAAAGGAAATGCTCGGGCGGGTGGAGGAGCTCACCGGTGTGCCTGCAAAAGCCTTTTGGGGAGGTACTTTTCACCATATAGGGCAGAAAGTTCTGCGGAGTTTTGGAGAAGGGATTGGGCTGCAGCGCAGCTTCAATATTATCGACGAAGGGGATGCGGATGCACTCCTGGCGGATGTAATCCGCGATACCGATAAGGAATTTCTAAAGCATAAGGACTATCCCAAATCCAAGGTGATCAAGGATATTATCAGTTATTCGCGCAATACTTTTAAGGATATCCCGACGGTTGTGGAGGAGAAGTATCCCTTCTTCTTTGATCTCTCCGAGAAGATTGAACAGTTTGCCAAGCTCTACCATGCCAAGAAGATCGAGCAGCAGGTGACCGACTATGATGACCTGCTGGTTTACTGGCTTAAGGTTTTAGAGACTGATGCTCAGGCACGGGACTATTATCAAAGGCGTTTTGCGCACATACTCGTGGATGAGTATCAGGATACGAATCTACTCCAGTCCAAGATTATCGATCTGCTGGGTAACCACCATCAGATCATGGCCGTAGGGGACGATGCACAATGTATTTACACGTGGCGGGGGGCCAATTATGAAAACATAATTAGCTTCCCTGAAAGGCACCCGGGAACTGAGATCTATAAAATTGAGACCAACTACCGCAGCACTCCAGAAATTCTGGATTTTGCGAATAGCGTATTGGACACTCAGCCACCGGGAATCGGCTTTAAAAAGGAATTGAAGGCGCACCGGGAAGGCAAAACGACTCCCTACTTTGTGCATACGGTTGATTCACGCCAGCAGGCGCAGTTTGTGGCGACCCGTATCGAGTATCTGATTCGCGATCAGTATCGCCGCTACAATGAGATCGCGGTGCTCTATCGGGCGCATTTTCATGCGATGGACCTGCAAATCGAGTTATCGCGCAGGAATATTCCCTACACGATCACCAGTGGTGTTAAATTCTTTGAGCAGGCACACGTTAAGGACCTGGTATCGCAATTAAGATTTGGCAGTAATCCAAACGATGAAACCGCTTTTTTGCGATTTGCATGTTTACTGCCAAAAGTCGGGCAGATCACGGCCCGGAAGATTCTAAAATTTGCTCAGCAGCTTGCCGGTCAGGAGAGCTTGTCCCTGTTTATGGCGCTCAGGCATTCCAAGGTATTGATGAAAGTACCGGAGCTTGCGAGGGAGGAGTGGCCTTCGATGGTGGAAACGCTTCATGATATTTACGAGGCGACTGAAAAGGAGAGCCCCACTAAGGTGGTCGAGCTGGCGATTGAAGGCTGGTACAGTGCATTTATCCGCGAGGTTTACCCCAACTGGACGAGCCGCCTGGATGATTTGGAGAGTTTGATCGGCTTTGCGGCAAGATTTGAAACGATGGAGGATCTGCTGGCGCAACTGGTGCTGCTGAATTCTGAAACGTCGGATCGGTCGATCGATGCTGAGCAGGAAAGTGTGCGCTTAACCACGATTCACCAGGCGAAGGGTCTTGAATATCCCGCAGTTTTTGTGATTGGCCTGGCGGAGGGGCAATTCCCGCTGAAGCGAGCCATCGAGGAGAACAACATTGAGGAGGAGCGTCGCTTGTTTTATGTGGCAGTCACTCGTGCTATGGATGAGCTGTATCTCTCTTACCCGATACTCACCACCCAGGGTGGGCCACCCATGCGTGCGGAGCCAAGCCGCTTTTTGCAGGAAATTCCACCCCATTATTTTGAAACGGTGAGTATGCAGCGCAGTCGCTATTAGTTATGAAGCTTTTTGGGAAAATTGGGTTACTTACTGTAGGCATTTCGTTACTGAATACCAATGCATTGCTGGCCAATGAGAGTCCTGAAATCACGAATGTGAAGATACGCTGGATAGAGGCTGAGAAGTTCTACCGCATCTCCGAGTTTTTCACCGGAAGAGAAAATACGGGCAACCGCATCATCCTCCGAACAACCGAAGAGCGCGGCGGAGTCTATTTTATGGTGTATTTTCAGGAAGAGGTGAATGAGCTCGCGGAGCTTCAATCGATCAGCCTAGAAGTGCTTTCGCCCCTCAATGAGGAAATCTCGCGGTTTGATTTTCAACTCCCGGAGGAGCGCAAGGACACGCGTCTGATTTTCGTAGGCCTCACGGGTAACGAATGGGAGATGCCGCTAAATATACCGGTCGCCTGGCGGATTATTGCAAGTGATGCAAGGGGGCAGGAGATTACGGACTTTAAGAGTTTCTTGTGGGAATTTCCCGAAGATGCCTGAGCGCTCGCTGGACATTACTTCCTTTGACTCCTCCGAGTGGTCGGAATGGGTTGATTTGGAGAACGATTTTGAGATTCCGCCAGCCTCAATGACTGAAATTATCAATGGCGGGCAGACCTTTCTATGGCACACGTTGGAGACCGATAAGCGTTGGGTGGGCCTGGTAGATGAACAGCTCGTTCAATTGCGGATATCCTCTGGAGATAGGCTCGAGTTTTCATCACTGAAGATTCAGGAGCCTATTGCGGAACGCCTTGTTGACTGGTTGATACCTCCTGAGGAATATGCAGCGAATATGGCCCCTCTATACTTACTGGAAGATGCGTACCTTAAGCAGTGTATCGAGCACTTTCGGGGTTTGCGAGTGCTCAATCAGCCATTGGAAGAAATACTGCTTACGTTCCTGTGTAGCTCCAATAAGCAGATTGTGCAGATTAAGCGTATGCTACAGTTGATCGCTCAGCATTTTGGTAAACCAGTATGGGAAGGGTTTTACACCTACCCCAGTTGGGAAACCATCAGCCAGCTGGAGCTTGAGGATTTGTTGCAGTGTGGTACGGGTTACCGTGGCAAATACATACTCGGCAGTGCCCAAAAGATCGCCGAAGATACGGAAAGTTTTTTTAAAAAACTGCGCGACTCCGAATCCCCTGAAGCGAAGAAGCTCTTGATGGAGCTACCTGGAGTAGGATCTAAGGTGGCCGATTGCATTTTGCTCTACGGGGGTAAACGTTATGAGGCTTTTCCGCTGGATACCTGGATTTTGAAGGCGATGCGGGAGCGATACGGTCTCAAAAAGGAATCGAATCCGCAGATTCTTGACTTTGCGAAAACGCATTTCGGGAAAAATGCGGGGCTCGCGCAACAGTTTATCTTCGCATACGAAAGAAAAGTACGTGAACTCTAGGTAAATGTAAAAATCGCGCATTGCCTTTTTGCGATAAATTGCGATGTTTGAACTGTGCCTATGTATTTAATTACCAGCGTTTAACGAATGGATCCCGAAGAGAATCATTTTGATATAATTGTGATTGGCGGGGGCAGTGCCGGATACGCGGCAGCGCGCATCGCTGCTGAGGAGAAGAAGCGGATCGCAATCGTAGACGGGGCCAAAGAGCTTGGGGGCTTATGTATTTTGCGTGGCTGTATGCCTTCCAAAACGCTCATGTATTCGGCTGAAGTTGCTCACAATGCGCAAAAGGCGGAAAGGATAGGCCTCACACCCAGCAAGGTTAAAGTAGACATGGAAGTGCTCCAACAGCGCAAAAAAGAGCTGGTCGCTGAATTTGCGTCCTACCGGGAATCTCAACTAAAATCCGAGCGCTTTACGTTGTTTAACCAGAATGCCCGTTTCCTCGATCATTTAACCATTGCACTGGATGACGGCACGGAATACTGGGCGGATAAATACGTGATCGCAACCGGTTCCAAAATTAGCACACCGGCGATACAGGGATTGAAGGAAACACCGCATTGGACGAGCGATGATGTGCTTAATTTAACGGAAATCCCGGAGTCTGTCATTGTACTGGGTGGGGGCGTCGTTGCCTGTGAGTTGGCTCAATTTCTAAATCGTGCGGGCAGCAAAGTTACGTTGATTCAGCGTAGTCCCTTTGTTTTGAAAGCGTTTTCACCGGAGGCGAGTGCTGTGGTTGAACAGGCAATGAGGGATGAGGGTATTCGTGTATTTACCCATACCAGTATTGAGGCGATCAAAACATTGGGGGAGGGCGTAATGGTGCAGTTTAAGTCAGGGTATTCTCAGCATATTGTCCATGCTGAGAAGTTGCTTAATGCGCTTGGCAGGCAGCCCAATGTTGAGGCATTGGACCTTGATAATGCGGATATTCAGCTTAGTAGCTCCGGTTTTATTGAGACCAATGTCTATCAACAGACGACGAATCCTGCGGTGTACGCTGTTGGTGATTGTGCGGGACCCTATGAAGTGGTACATGTGGGGATCATGCAGGGGGAACTCGCCGCGAAGCACGCATTGGGCCTCAATTTTCATGCTCTGGACTACGACGTGGTAATGAGCGTGGTTTTTACAGATCCGCAAATCGCATCTGTCGGGCTCACCTGGCAGGAGCTCGAGGAGCGGGATATTGATTATATTGAGGCCAGTTACCCATTTTGCGATCATGGTAAATCCATGCTGATGGATGCGAATTATGGCTATGTAAAAATTTGGGCCAGGCGCAGCGATTGCAAAATCCTTGGAGCGGAGTGTGTGGGTAAGGATGCCAGTGAGCTCATCCATACGATGAATATGGCCGTTGCAACGGGGCAATCAGCCGGTGATATGCTCAAAGCACACTGGTATCACCCGACCCTGGCAGAAATATGGACTTACCCGCTTGAAGAAATTTTAGAAGCGGAATCATAATGATTGCGATAGGTTTACGAAAAGTTCTTTACTTTTTTCAGGATTTGGCCAATATTATGCTGTGTTACCCCAAAAAGTGGTTCAAATATATTGAACGTAAGCGACTAATAGAAATCTAATGAAATAGATGATTATTTTGCTTCGTTTATATGCTTTGTAACCGATTAATGCTTTAGAAATCTTTTGATTTTGGAGTGCATCGATATACAGTCGGTTCTCTTCGCCCTTGTGAGGATCGTTTGTGAGATAGTAGTTAGGATTCGCCGATGCACTCCATTTTCTTTTTTTAACTCATTCCCGTGAAAAAACTTGTACTCCTGCGTCATGCCAAATCCTCCTGGGATTTTGGATCATTGTCTGACCATGACCGGCCTCTTAATGACCGGGGATATCGCGACGCACCGTTGATGGGTCGCTTTCTTGCGAGTTCTGGTTTTGAGCCGAATTACGTGATCAGCAGTACGGCGAACCGGGCGATGACGACTGCCAAGCTCGTAACCGAGTATTTGCAGTATGATTTTACCACGACCATGTTGGATCGCCGGGTATATCATGCGGCGATGTCCGATTTATATGGCATTATCCGTGAAATACCGGATGACGTGGAGAATTGCCTGCTCATTGGGCATAACCCCACATTTACAGATATCGCCAATGACCTGACAGGTGATCAGCTGGATAACTTGCCCACTGCGGGCGTCTATGGGGTAGAGCTGCCCTTGGATACCTGGGTTAAAGTGAGAGCGGGCGTAGGCAATCGCTTCCTCTTTAAAACGCCCAAGTTGCTTGTCGAGGAAAAATCGTCTGCGTAAAATACGATTTTTGGAATATTTAGCGCGTTTTATCGGTTAATCATAAGTATAAAGAAATTCGAACCGCTAAACTTGATTTAGCAAACAAATAGATATTTTAACAACATATGGACTTCATCTTATTCATCATCATTCCCATTATCTTGGGTCTCTGGGCTCAAGGCAAAGTATCGGGCACTTACGGCAAATATTCACAAGTAGGTTCGCGTAGCGGGATTACCGGTCGGGAAGCGGCCGAATATATGTTACGGAGATTTGGCATCAGTGATGTCAGCATTAAGCCGATTAAGGGTATGCTTTCGGACCACTATAATCCTACCACCAAGGAGCTCGCGCTAAGTGAAAAAAATTACTATGGTAAGAGCCAGGCAGCGCTTGGAGTAGCCGCTCACGAAGCAGGGCATGCCATTCAGCACGCGGTGGGCTACAAGGCACTGAACTTTCGCATGGCACTCGTGCCAATTACCAGTTTTGCATCGCAGCTATTACCGTTCGTTCTCATCGGTGGATTTATATTTCAGATTACCGGGCTAATCCAGTTGGGTATCTTCGTTTATCTGATTTTAACACTCTTTCAGTTGGTCACTTTACCGGTAGAGTTCGATGCCAGCAAGCGGGCTAAAGTGGAGCTCGTGAATCTTGGAATTCTTCAGAATGACGAAATGGTCGGTGTTAATAAGACACTCGACGCGGCAGCGCTTACCTATGTAGCTGCATTCGTTGCTTCCCTGGGTAACTTGCTTTACCTTTTGATGATATCCCGGGACTAATCACTAGCACAAAAAACTTTTTCAGGGGGCTCACGATGATTCGTGAGTTCTTTTTTTATGCAAAATAGCTGCGCTGTTTTTCGCTGATCGGGTGATTGAGCTTTTCCATTACAGCCAGCATGTCTTCCCAGACCATGCGCTTCACCTTATTCGTGCCATTGCGGAGCACGTAGGACGGGTGAAAACTGATCATCAGCGGTATCCCGGCAAACTCATACCAAGAGCCGCGCATCTTGGATATACTGCGCCTGGGGTCGTGGCCCAGCAAACCGTTAACCGCGGTGGCACCCAGTGCGATGATGACCTTTGGCTTTACGATCTCCAACTGTGCTTTCAGGTAGGGCAGGCAGAAAGCCATCTCATCTGCAGTGGGCGGCCGGTTCCCATAGTCAGACTCCAGCTCAGGCCGCCAGTTCATGATATTTCCTATGTAGACTTGCTCGCGCTGTAAGCCCATGGCCTGAATGATTTTGGTAAGCAGTTGCCCTGCTTTACCCACAAAGGGTTCTCCCTGGATTTCCTCATCGGCACCCGGTGCTTCCCCGCAAAAGAAGATTTCCGCATCCAGGCTGCCGACCCCAAAGACCACCTTCTTGCCGGGTTTCACATGGTTGTTGCATACGCGGCAGTTCAGCACCCGATCCTGCAGCCAGTCCCATTGTTTCTGCTTGCTGCCAGTGGGGAGGGTAAACTCAGGCAGCGTATGGTAATCCTTCTTAGGCTCAGGTTTCGCCTCTTCGGCAATCAATGGCTTGGTCGGCTCAAGTTTGGATTCTACTACCGGCGGAGTTGGCGGTTCAGGTTCGGCGGCTTGGGGTACACTCGCCTCGGTTTTACCAATGGCTTGCCTTAAGGTTTCAAGCGACTGGGGGTCGATCTCCACACTGCGCACCCCTTTGCGTTTTTGGCGCTTTAAGTCCTCAATCAGCAAATCCAGTGCGTCGTACATCCAGTGATCAATCCTTGAGTATCGGGAAAATGACAGGCGCTTGCCTCATGAACGTGTGCGTATTGATCGCCTCAATCGCATGGTTGACATCTATCTCCTTGGACTCGTGAGTGGTCAGGATGATGGTGGCCGAGCCTTCGCCTTTGATTGTCTGCTTAATGGTGGAGATACTGATATCACAATCGCTGAGCTTCTGGGTTATGGCAGACAACACGCCCTTCACGTCCTCTACTTCGAAACGGATATAATAGGCCTGACTCACCAAATCGGGAGTCGCGAGTGAATAGGAGTCAACCGGTTGATTGCTGGGTATACCGCTGGAAGGTGCCATACGATGACTTTTTGAGCGAATATAGTCTGCCACGTCACTGAGCACAGCGCTGGTGGTCGCATCCCGTCCCGCACCCTTGCCGATCAGGTAAGAGCTACCGACAATGTCTCCATCCACTTTTACGCCGTTGTAAACGTCGTCCACATTCGCCAGGTTATTGGTTTTCGAAATCAGGGTGGGGCGTACGCTGATGGCCAACTGGCGATTTGCCTCATCCACCGAAAAATTAGCAAGTAACTTGATCTTGTAGCCGAGTTGTTTGGCAGCCTGGATATCCTGCTTACTGACCTCGCGGATACCCTCCACATGGATATCATCCAGCGAAAACCACTGATTGTAGCACAAATATACGAGGATCAGCAGTTTGTGGGCTGCATCGATACCGTCCAGATCAAGGGATTCATCCTGCTCCACATAGCCCAGGTCCTGGGCTTCTTTGAGGGCGTCCGGATAATTCAGGCCGGCACGTTGCATGCGGGTAAGCATGTAGTTGGAAGTGCCATTAAGAATACCCATGATCGAGCTGATCTTATTACCCACAAATGCTTCACGCACGGCTTTGATTATAGGGATCCCCCCGCCCACGCTAGCTTCAAAATGATACTCCACTCCATTGGCTTGCATGCTTTCCAGCAGAGAATGTCCGTGCTCGCAAATAAGGGCCTTGTTTGCCGAGATTACGGACTTTCCGTTTTTAAAGGCAGTTTCAGTAAGTGCTTTGGCCTGTTCTGTACCCCCCATGAGCTCGATTACCAGATCAATATCCGGATTATTGACGATGGATTCGGTATCCAGGGTCAGTTGATCGGCGCTCAGCTCGATATCCCGTTTCTTGTCGATATTCTTAACCGCAGCTACTACCGGTGTGAGCTTTGCACCAAAACGCTCTTCCCAGATGGGCGCTTTACGAATGAGCTGATCCCAGACTCCCTGTCCGACGGTTCCCAGCCCTAGAAATCCTACTTTAATCTCTTTCATATCGTTTTGGTCACTCTATTCAGTGAAACCCTCTTTACTAGGCTTCCGGTTTCTTCTTAGCAAATTTATTTTCGGTTCCGTTTAAGAGCCTCTGTATATTCGGGTAGTGGCGAATGATGATCAGTAGTGCTACGCCAAGCGCCAGAATGAAGTGCACGCTCACAATTTCGACATAGAGCCTTGTCCCTGTATAAAATAAAATACCGGTAATAATGGGCATACTCAGGGCGAATAGTATAGATGCCAGCGATACATATCTGGATATGTAGAATGTGGCGACCCATATCAGACCACCCGAAACAACAACAAGAGGCATGATTGCAATCATCCCTCCCATGGCGGTTGCAACTCCCTTGCCACCACGAAACCCGATATAGAGCGAGAATGAATGCCCTATCAGGGCTCCAGCTAGGCAGGCCAGACCATAATAGATGTAATCATGCTCAGGACTGAATATACCCATGTAGACCGCTAGCGTTGGCAGTAAGGTAGCAATCATACCTTTCAATAAATCCAGAAAGAAAACCAGATTGCCTGCCTTGGAGCTTATCGAGCGCTTTACATTGGTAGCACCGGGATTCCCGCTCCCGACTTCGAAAATATTTACGCCATGGGCCTTAGCCACCATGACTGCATTTGAAATCGATCCGAGCAAGTAACCAACAATAAGGGCAATCAGGTACGTAAGCACGGTAATCATAGTGAGTTCTAGCTAATTTTTCCGATATCGATCACATCTACACTGAGAATCTTGGGAGATTCCTTCAATTCGGCGACCACTGCTTCGCCGGGTTCACTGTCCAGCTCAAAAACGGTGAGTGCTTTTTCACCCTGGTCATCACGGTTGAGTGCCATGTTTGCAATATTCACCTGGTGCTTACCTAAAATGCCACCGATAAAACCGACCATACCCGGCATGTCCTGATTTTCAATGAGCAGGATGGTGTTCTGCGGAGTAATCTCAAGGTCCTTTCCGTTGATTCCCACTATGCGCGGATTCAGTGCTTTGCCCATCAGTGTGCCTTCAACCGTTACGGGTTGACGTGTTTCGCCAACAGCAGTCACCTGGATTAGCTCACTATAAGCGGTATCGACGTTTGATTTCTTGATCTCGACCTCAATCCCCAGGTTTTTCATCTTATGGGCAGAGTTTACATCGTTGATGGTATCGCCCATGATTTTTTTCAGATAGCCCCGCTGTATAGCCCGGGTCAGGGGCATGGTATCGAGCTCTACGAGTTTGCCGAAATAGGTGATTTCGAGCTTCGCAATACTGTCCGGGGTGATTTGCTGCACCATGGTTCCCAGGATGTTCCCGAGTTTGAGATAGGGGGTGAGCTGCTTCAAAGTCTTGGCATCAATTGAAGGCATGTTGACCGCATTGGTGATCTGTCCGTCTACGAGTATCTTTGTAACCGTTTCGGCGATTTCCACACCTACATTAAGTTGAGCTTCTACAGTAGATGCTCCGAGGTGGGGGGTCAATATGATGTTCTCATGATTGCGCAGTGGATCATCTTCGGGTAGCGGTTCCGTTTCATAGACATCCAGACCTGCAGCTGCGACTTTTCCGGAATCTACCGCCTCAATCAGAGCTTGTTCATTGATAAGACCTCCACGTGCACAATTGATGATGCGCACCCCGTCCTTCATTTTGGAAAAGGCTGCCCGGTCTACCATGTTGCGGGTAGTATCGGTGAGTGGCATATGCACGGTGATGTAGTCTGCAATCGGCCAAATCTCTTCGAGGGTTTTCTTCTCGATATTTAATGTTTTTGCACGGGTTTCGGTCAAGTAGGGATCATAGGCGACTACGGTCATACCGAAGGCCTGTGCGCGCTTGGCAACTTCGGAGCCGATACGGCCGAGGCCCAGGATTGCGAGGGTCTTGCCCATAAGTTCCGCACCCTTCAATGTCTTGCGATCCCAGCGCCCTGCACTCATGGACGCCTGAGCCTGTGCAACGGGTCGGGTCGCACTCAGCATGTGCGTGAAGGTCAACTCGGCAGTGGCTATGGTGTTACCCCCGGGGGTATTGACCACGACGATCCCGCGCTCGGTTGCTGCTTCGATATCGATATTATCGACGCCCACGCCCGCGCGACCGACGACTTTGAGCTCAGGTGCGGCTGCAATGATATCTGCATCGATACGGGTATCGCTACGTACGACGATCGCTGATACTGGGGGGACGATCTCCAACAAAGCCTCTTTGGATGAACCATAGGCCTCAATTACTTCAAAGCCTTCCTGTGCTTTCAGGAAGTCTACGCCATTTGCTGCTATTTTATCGGCAACCAGTATTTGCATGGGTGATTGGTAAGTTAGGTATTGTTAGATGATGTCCAAAAATCTGAAATCAATCTGCAATGGGCACTTAGTCAACGAAGTTCTCCGTCGAGTTTGCAATCGAACCGCCGCAATTGGCAAAAAATCCAAATAGGAATGGCTGTGTTTCGATAAACTGATTTCAAAATGAATCCGTTCTCTCTGATTGGTAATTTGTAAGTTGTTTCTTTGGAATAACTTAGGGTTAATGAGTTAAATCTTGCTGTTAGGTGTAAATGATTGGCATGGCTTGAGCTATGAATAGGCCAAACCTATTCGTATGGAAAATATTTCACTATCATCCGGGATGCGATCAAATCTCCTGAGCCTGCAGGAGACCAATAAGTTGCTCAATCGCACCCAGGAACGCCTCTCCAGCGGTCGTAAAATCAATTCTGCGATTGATGGCCCCAGTGCATACTTTTCTGCGCTTACACTGAATGACCGTGCGGAATCTCTGGATAATCGGCTGGATGGCATCGGTCAGGCGATCCAAACCATCCGTGCCTCGGAAACCGGTCTTAATTCTATCCGTAGCATGCTCGGTCAGGCACGTGCGATTGCCGAAGATGCCGGTGACCAAAGCTCCGCTACCGAACGCCGCAGTCTCGGGCAGCAGTTCAATGAGGTTTTACGCCAGATACAAACTATGGCTGCCGATAGCGCATACCTGGGTACTAATCTGATCCAGCGCGCGGATCCCAGTGACCCCACTGCTGAAGATCAGGAAATGATCATCCAGTTTAGCGAACGCATCAACGAATCGACCCTGGTGATTACCGGCTTTAATATTTATGGTCCGGTTTCCTCTCTGGATGCAAATGGTGAAGTGGACCGTGCACTAACGCTCTCGAGTGCAGCGGGTAGTTTCACCAGTCTGAGTGTGCAAAGCTACGGGCAAAGCGGAGATGCCCATGAGGTGGACTGGGGAGATGCCAACTTTCGTACGATCCTGCGGAACGTGATCAGCAGCATTGAGCAATTTGACGATCAGCTGAAGATCGAATCGACTGCCCTTGCGAATGAGATTAGCATCATCAGCCTGCGTGAAGAGTTTACAAAGAACATTATTAACGAATTTGAGGCGGGTGCGGATCGTCTGACCATTGCAGACCTCAATGAGGAAGGGGCCAATCTGCTAGCGCTGCAGACCTCCCAGCAATTGGGGGTAAGCTCGTTGTCGTTGGCTTCCCAGGCGCGGCAATCCGTACTAAGACTGCTTGGATAGACATGGAAGTGCTCAATACAAAATACGGAGAGATTCTTGACCCGGAGCGACAGTTTGAGTGGAACTATGGCGATGTGCTCATGGAGGTGTTTTCGGGCACGGAAAACCCACGCATTCGTTGGCATCGGCAGGATTGTCCCTCACCCCTGGATCAATTTGTCAATGAGGTAGATTTAATCTTTCAGACAGCCACACTGGGGATCGGTGCTATCTTGAAGCTGATTCCCACTGCGCTGGAGATTCTTGAAAGCATTGCGGATAGCGATGATCCCGAGTTCATTGAAGCGGCTACGAAAGACTATGATCAGATCATCCGGCAAATCATCTCGGTTGCAAAGGATGCTCAGTTTCAGGGAGTGAATCTCCTGCAGTCCGCCGAGCATGTGTTTACCATGCCTTATTTTCAGGCTGATATTGCCTGGTTTGGCAGATTTCATTCTCTGGCCTGTATGGGCCTATCCCTGCAGGGGAATTATGATACCGGCGAAAACGGGAAGAAGATACTCGTCGGTTTACTGCTGACTACTCAGAATGATCAGGGAGTGTGGTGGATGGGTGCGCTCTCCCCAATGCTGACGAATGGTGGAAAGAATAAGGCCCTCATGCAAACTGTGCAGGAGGATCGCATCCATTGGCAGGCCATTGCCCATTGTCTGCTGGACTATCAATCACAGTTTCAACTGTTTATCGATTCAGTGGAAACTGCGATTGCAGAAGTCGTTCTACCTTAAGCGTTGATTATTGCTGAGGCGCTGGGGGCGGCGGAGGTACCTGTAGATTTTGCTCTCCGGAGCGAAGGATGCCGTGGATCGTTAGGTCAAAAATCAGTAAGCTACCAGCCTCAATGGGGGAACCTTGCGGCGGGCGGTTGCCGTAGCCAATTTCACTGGGAATGTAGAGACGTATCGAACCTCCGTCACCAATTAATTGCAGGCCCTCCGAAAAGCCTTTGATGACCCCTGATAGTGGAAAAGAAATCGGGTTTTCGGCATCAAGGTTCGAATCAAATACGGTGCCGTCCATCAGGCGCCCTTCATAAGTTACCTGCACAACATCCTCAAAATTGGGAATCTCGTCACTGCCGGCTTCGAGGATTTCGTAGCCTAATCCGGACTCAGTAAACGTTACATTGCCTTCTGCTTTCAATTGCTGAATGTACTCTTCTGCCTCAGCAAGATTACCCGCAGCATCTCTGGCATTCTTGGCTTCAATTTTTTCACTCATGAATGCGCGCACTTCAGTGATATTGGCAGCGATGGTTTCGCGATCCACCTCGGCGTCATTAAGAACGCTGGAAAAACCTTCAATGACTGCACGCTTTTCACTCTCGCTCAACCCCAGGTCATTCATACCCGAGGATAGACCAAAGTATTGGCCTACCAGCTTGGCGCGTTCTACATCGCCACCGTCATCTACGATGTTTTCTGGCTCGCTGGTGTCGCTGGCAGCAGTGTTATCAGATTCTGTGCTGCAACCGGTGATGAACCCGATCATTGCAAGCAATAGAGTCAAAGAATAGAGTGTTTTCATGCTTAAATCGAAATATATGTTCGCGAACTTATCTAAACGGCAAGCGAATTCTTTTGCATTGGAGGGCCGATTGGGTGCTTTTGTTCAATAATGCCGGAGAATCATCAGTATGATATGCAACTTTTCGAAGACGGGGCTGAGTGGGTCGTCGGCGTTGATGAAGTAGGGCGGGGCCCACTTGCCGGCCCGGTTACGGCTTGTGCTGTAGCGATAAATAGGGAGTGTTTTACCAGGATTATCGAGCAGCGCTGGAGTGCCAGGATAACGGACTCCAAGAAGCTCAAGGAGTCGGAGCGAAACGATATTGCAAAGGAATTTTGGGCATTTTCAAAAGATTCTCTAATTTGTGTTTCCCTACAGTCGATAGCTCCATCGATAATCGATGAGATCAACATTCTCGAGGCGACTAAGCAGGCCATGCGACAATGCCTGGAGGCAATTGAGTACACTGCGAGTATGCCTGTGTTGCCCACGTTTATTCCTTCCAAACTGGAGCTGACTGGTGAGGATGCGTTTACTGGTAAAGTCGCAACACTCATCGATGGTCTGCCTTTAAAGGCTTTTCCCTATGAGCATCGCGCGTTGGTCAAGGGGGATTCGCGCTCGCTGGTTATTGGGCTCGCTTCTATTTTGGCAAAAGTGCATCGCGACCAATATATGGAAAAACTCTCAGAAAAATACCCCCAATATGGGTGGTCGCAGAATAAGGGCTACGGTACCGCAAAACATCGTGAAGCGATTTTGCAATTTGGAGCAACCCCGGAGCATCGAAAGAGTTTTTTACGAAATCTGAGCTAACATGATTTTTAGTTTCACTCTACGGGTGTTCTTGTTTTTATTATCCGTATGAACAGTGATGAGATATTGCTGGGTGTTAATATCGACCATGTAGCTACCCTCAGGCAGACGCGCTACCGGGAGACCGTACGCACCTCCGGCACATTTGTAGAGCCGGACCCGGTGTTTGCAGCTTTGGTGGCTGAGCAGGCGGGTGCGGATCAGATCACGGTGCACCCCCGGGAGGATGCGCGACATATTCAGCGCGAGGATGTTCTGCGCCTGCGCGAAGCCATCAAAACCCGTCTCAATATGGAAATGGCATGCACTCAGGATATGGCAGATTTTGCCCTGAAGGTAAAACCGGACTGTGTGTGCATCGTGCCCGAAAACCGCACTGAAGTGACGACCGAAGGGGGCTTGGATGTGATCACCCATTTTGACCGTGTGCGCGATGTGGTTCAGGAGATGAACTCCGAAGGGATCAAAGTGAGCCTTTTCATTGATCCGGATCCCGAGCATATCGAAAGCTCCGCAGAGCTGGAGGCGGATATGGTGGAGCTCCATACCGGTGCATTTGCAAATCATTATTACGACGTGCAGTCGGACATAGAGCTGGATAAACTATCGATGGCGGCAAAGCAGGCGCATAACCTCGGCCTTACCGTAAATGCCGGTCATGGTATCAACTATGTAAATATCCGTGAGATTTTGCAGATCCCCCATCTGCATGAGCTGAACATCGGGCACTCCATTATTAGCCGTGCAGTTATCAGTGGGCTGGACGAAGCCGTGCGCGAGATGTTGTTCAAGATACGGGGGCATTGATTGAAAGCATTTTTAAAAAGCTGGTATCATCCGGTACTCAGTTGTGAGGAAAGCCGGAAATTTGAGGAGGGGCTCTTCGGTGGTAGCGAACCCGCTGCAAATAAGGCCATGGAAAATGCGGGTCGTGAGCTGGATGAGGCGATCTTCGAAGTCAGTAACTTTAACAGTGACGGGGAGAATGCTGTCCTGGCGATCCTCGGTAAGGGGAGAAATGCCGGAGATGCGATCATTGCACTCACGGAGATGCTAAACTGGGCAAACGAATTTCACCTGGATCTGTTGATTTACGATAAAATCGAAAATTTCGAGCCCTCCGTGCATGCATGGTTTCAAGTGTTATTGGAAAATGAGCAAGTGCGCTACCTGGAGCTACAGTCGATGCCCGATTTGCTCGAAAATGCCAGCCTGTGGGTGCGGGATCAGTATCACCTGGTGCTGGATGGTTTGTTTGGTATGTCGTTTAGGCCCCCACTCAAGGGGCTTGCTCCGGATCTGATCCAGTGGGTGAACCAACTCGATGCGAATTTGCGTATTGCTGTGGATATGCCAAGTGGATTGTCAGATCAGCCGGCGGATTTCGCATTTAAAGCGGACTACACTTTCGCGACTGGCATCGTGAAATCCCCGATCATACTGGAGCAGCATCGGGAGTGGTGTGGGCGGCTTCGCTACCTGGATATCGGGTTTTTTGAATCCGAAAATCCGCGTAATCAAACTGGCTGGAACGTGATCAATCCCAACATCTTCCGCTTTTCCGATAAGCGTCGGCAGGCTGTCAGCGATAAGCGTAGCTATGGGCACTTGCTGGTAGTTGCCGGTTCACGGAGGATGCCCGGGGCACTGCTCATGTGTGTGCAGGCTGCGGTGAGGTCTGGAGTTGGCTTGGTATCGGTGCTTTGCCCGGAGAGCCTGGTTGGCTATTTTGCATCGCAGGTGCCGGAGGCTATGTGGATCGGCTGGCCGGAGACAGAGGAGGGCGACCTGGAAATGGAAGGGCTGCACGAACTCAACGCCTTGACGGGTAAGGTCACCGCAATCGCGATGGGACCGGGGCTGGGGCAAAATCCGATCACCCATGCGCTGCTGGATGAAATCCTGAATTTATTCTCGGTCCCCGTGCTTCTGGATGCGGATGCACTGACGCGGGAGCGATTGGAAAAGTTGATAACAAATAACCGGTTTCCGGTCGTCATCACACCGCACTACGGAGAATTTTATCGCTTGGCGGGGCAGCAGTACAACAACAACGATGAGATCGTGGACGCCTTTGTGGACTATTGCAAACGGCCGGGCATTATCGGCGTTTTAAAAAGTTCACTGCCTCGTATTTGTCAGGGAGATTCGCATTTTATAAGCACTTACGGAGGGCCTGTTCTTGCCCGGGGTGGGAGTGGGGATATCCTGGCGGGACTCATTGGGGGTTCATTGGCCTATTCCTCACCCGAAAATATGCTGGAGGCGGTCTGCCGGGCAGTTGCCTTGCATGGGAATGCAGCGGATAAGCTTTCCAATGTATCCGGTGAGACATTTGTCCGCACTACTGATCTGCTGCATTATTTGAATTGATTGCGATGGGCTCGGAGCATGCATGGTTAGTGTTGAACGGACTGCCGGAGATCGGGCCGATTACGGTAAAACGTTTGCTGGATCGGTTTGGGAACCCAAATAGTATTCTAAATGCTTCGCGCAACGAGTTACTCGATGTCAAGGGGGTGGGGGATAAGGCTGCAACGGTCGTCCAGAACTGGGAACGGCATTTTGATCTGGAAAAGGAGTTGCGGCAGATGGAGCAGCTTAGCTGCAGTTTTATCCACCAGGGATCGCCCGAATATCCAGCGAATATTCGCAATATTTATGATCCGCCTCTGGGTTTTTATGTGCGGGGAGGTTATCGATTCTCGGAAGGCCAGCCGGTGATTGCCATGGTGGGGTCGCGGCGTACCACGCTCTATGGCCAACGCACGGCCCGGCAATTTGCCGAGCGGCTCGCCGCAATGGGCGTGTGTGTCGTCAGCGGGATGGCGCGTGGGATCGACTCAGCAGCGCATGAAGGGGCACTCGAAGCGGGCGGAGACACTGTGGCTGTAATGGGCTGTGGAGTGGATATTATTTACCCACCCGAAAATCTGGAACTCTATCGCAGGCTGATCGACCAGGGAGCGGTGATCTCCGAGTTTCGCCTGGGACGTCGGGCAGACCGACAGACTTTCCCCATGCGCAATCGTATCGTATCCGGCCTCAGTGATGGGGTGCTCGTTGTTGAGACCGATCTGAATGGCGGCAGCATGATCACTGCGAAATTTGCGGCGGACCAGGGCAGGCAGGTCTACGCGATCCCGGGGCGCATTGATCAGGCGGGCAGTAAAGGGTGCCACCAATTGATTCGTGAAGGTGCGATTCTGACGACCTCAGTTGACGATATCCTGGAGGATATGAAATTCCGCCTGAATTATGGCTTTGAGAGTAATGGGGGTGACTCTAAAGAGACACCGAAGACTCCCTTAAACCTCGATTCAGAGGAAGCCGAAGTCTACGCACTTTTTCAAAATGAACCTACGCTTGCGGCGGATCAGGTCGCCGCACATCTAAACCTCTCCATCAGCGATGTAAACGCTCGTCTCATGATGCTCGAGCTGAAAAAAATCATCCGCAAACGCATGGACGGGAATTTTGAACTGTGTTGATATTTTATGACTAACTCCACCGAAGTAGTTAAAAGAAAAATTGAATTAAATGTAGTAGTTTTGGGAATAACTACATTCCTCTTCTTTATATGGTTCTTTATGTTTATTATCGGGCAGGCCTTTGTCCTGATGCCTATACTTGCTGCCCCAGAAAGCAAACTGGACTGGTTTTTTGTTCATTATGTTATTTTCCCGATAGTATATGCGGTTTTCTATTTTGGAGGTCTTATTTTATCAAGGTTTTCGAGTATTTGGCACTGGGTAGTGCTATTACCTGTATTATTTTTTTGTATACATTTATATTGGTATGTGGACTCACAGAGATTAAAGCTAGAGCAGTTTGAAAATGTTGAACAAAGGCGATTTATAAAAGCGTGCGCATATGAGGATTCTGAGGAGATTCAAGATTATCTTAACGCAGGGTTTGATGTGAATTTGGTTGGGGATCTAGGGCTCACTCCATTGCATGCGGCTGCTATCGGAAAGGATATTGAAAATTTTGAGTTTCTTTTAAGGAGCGGTGCGGACCCAAATCTATTTCCTAATGGTGAATTTGAGGATAATATAGCCTTTCAGATATGCTCATGGATTGGAGATTTACACGATGGTAGAGAGGAATATTTATCTATGCTCATCGATTACGGACTAAATGTGAATTTAACCGATGACAGGTTTTCTCTGATACGCTTAGCAGTTTATAATAAGCATACGAGATATATAAAGATTCTTCTGAACAACGGGGTTGATGTAAATTTCAGAATTGGAGATAGAGATTCAACCGTTGCAATCCCGACGCTTTATGCTGATTGGGATAATGCTGTGTTAATTGCAGAATATTCAAATCGAGAGAGCTTACTCGACGCTGCTGCAATACTGGCAAATCCGAATTCAACGAGAAAGGTCAAAAACGAAGGGCATCCACAAAGAAAAAGGCTGCAAGAAATCATTGAGAGGCATGATATCAGCGAGGAAGATGCAATTGCACATTTAAACAAAAGACAAGCGAAGGTGAGGCTAAAGTTTGAAGCAATTGAGAGAGAACTCGAGTTGGATCCAACGGGTTCCTTCTACATTAAGAAGAAACCTCAAGGCGAATGAACTATTGTCTTGTCTGATTCACCATCCAAAGTGCTTTCAGGAACTTCCCAAGATTAAATTTCCACCAGTGGCGGGCGTAGCGTGCGAGGTATTCGCGCGGCCACTCTTTTTTGCCCCAGGGTTTGCAGGTTTCCGCCCATTTTTCTTCAAAGAGATCTGAGTTTGCATTGTTGTGGTCATGGCGACCGGGGGAAGGGCTCACGCAGTGCCGGATCTGGCTGCGGTTGCATACAAAGTGTTTGTAGCCTTCAAGTTTAAGCCGAACACAGAGGTCGATATCTTCAAAGCCATTGCGGTAGCTTTCGTCAAAGCCGCCGCATTTTTTAAAGACCTCCTTGCGCATAAGCATGCATGCGGCCGTCACGGCATTCCACTCGGTGACATCATTTTGGGGGACGGCCTTCCGGTTTTTACGGGCCTGGCGGGGCATCCCGTCCAGCCCGAAGAATACGCCGGCATGGTCGATCAGCCCGGTCTCAGGGTTCCACTGAATATTGCCCACAGCTCCGGATTCGGGCTTTCGCACCTGAATGAGCATGGGTTGCAGCCAATCGTCCTGTAGGATTAAGTCATTATTCAGAAAGGCGAGCACCGCCCCTTTCGCCTCCTGCGCACCCCGGTTATTGTTGTAGGCATAGCCCTGGTTTTCCTCGTTGTGCAAAATGCGGATATTGGGTTTTTCATTGAGCGCTTCCAAGAGCACTGGTGTCTCATCCGTACTGGCATCATCAATGAGGATGAGCTCCCAATCGATTTCCGAGTTTGCTAGCGTCTCATAAAGACTTTCCACATACTTGCGCGTCAAATCCACACAGTTGTGTAACGCAGTGATGATGGAAAGCTCAGCCATGGCTATGGCATTAATCCATTTCGGTCAACGCGCGGAGGTAGTTGCCGTATTCCGTCTTTTTAAGGGCGTCGGCACGCTGCAGCAGCTCATCTGCACTGATCCAGTCATTGCGGTAGGCGATTTCCTCCAGACACGCGATCTTGAGCCCCTGACGGCTTTCAATGGCCTGTACAAATTGGGCGGCTTCCATCAGGCTTTGCGGATTGCCCGTATCGAGCCAAGCCGTGCCGCGACCGAGCAGCTCAACGCGAAGGGTGCCTTGCTCCAGGTAAACTTTATTAAGGTCTGTGATCTCTAGCTCTCCTCGTGCGGAGGGTTTCAGATTTTCCGCGTATTCGACGACCTTGTCATCGTAATAATACAAGCCCGGCACTGCGTAATGGGATTTCGGCTTGGCAGGCTTTTCTTCCAGTGAGAGAACCGTGCCATCTTCTGCAAATTCGACTACCCCATAGGCCTCAGGATTTGCTACATAGTAGCCGAAAATGGTTGCGCCGGCGTCCTGTTCATTGCCCTTGCCGATGGTCGTGGAAAACTCATGCCCGTAGAAGAGATTATCCCCCAGGATCAAGCTGGCCGGGCTTCCATTCAGGAATTCTTTGCCGATGAGGAATGCTTGCGCGAGGCCCTCCGGTTTGGGTTGCTCTGCGTAACTGATCTCAATACCAAAATTGCTACCGTCTCCCAGGAGTTTCTTAAAATTGGGCAGATCGTGTGGCGTGGAAATAATCAGAATTTCACGGATACCCGAAAGCATTAACACCGAGAGCGGATAGTAGATCATCGGCTTATCGTAGACGGGCATCAATTGCTTGCTCACCGCGATGGTCAGCGGGTAGAGCCGGGTGCCGGAGCCTCCTGCCAATACAATGCCTTTTCTTCCGTTCGATTGGGTATTCATAAAGTCTGATTATGCGCTGCCGAGACGTTGCCTCTGGTATTTGTTACTGGTAATATTCTCGCACCATTCCTGGTTTTCGAGATACCAGTTGATCGTTTTCTCGATGCCGGTAGCAAAGGTTTCTTGCGGGCTCCAACCCAGCTCCGATTCAATTTTTGCACAGTTGATGGCGTAGCGCCGATCATGCCCGGGACGGTCCTTTACGAAAATCTTTTGGGTTTTGTAGGATTGGGCATCTGATCGAGGTCGTTTTTGATCCAGCTGTTCACAGATGGTGTCGACTATAGCGATATTCGGTTGCTCGTTTTTACCGCCGATATTGTAGGTTTCGCCGACCCGGCCTTTTGTTAATGATGCAAAGATTCCGGTGCAGTGGTCTTCCACATAAAGCCAGTCGCGGATATTCATGCCGTCTCCGTAGATAGGTAGATCCTTGCCTTCCAGGGCATTCAGGATCATCAGCGGGATGAGCTTTTCCGGAAACTGATACGGACCGTAGTTATTTGAACAATTTGTGGTGATCACCGGCAGACCGTATGTGTGATGATATGCACGCACGATGTGGTCACTCGCGGCTTTGGAGGCAGAGTAGGGACTATTCGGTGCAAATGGGGTGGTCTCTTCAAATGCCGGATCTTCTGTGCTCAGAGTACCATAGACTTCATCCGTGGAGACATGCAGAAAACGGAATGTCTCCTTGGCATCCCCTTCCAGGGAGCACCAATATTTCAGACACTCGTTGATTAGGCGCAAGGTGCCGGTCACATTCGTTTCGAAGAAAGGTTCGGGCGAGTCGATCGAACGATCCACGTGAGACTCTGCAGCAAAATTAACAACCGCATCTATGGAATTACTATTCAGCAAGTTAGCGACCAGCTCTGCGTCGCCTATATTACCTTCCACCAGTTCATAACGTGGGTCACTTTCGATATCCGCTAAATTCTCGGGATTTCCCGCGTAGGTAAGGAGATCGAGATTGATCACTTTTTCTATTGATTGGCCCGTTTCACCTGATAGTAGGTAGCGGATGAAATTAGACCCAATGAATCCTGCGCCTCCGGTTACTAGAATATTCATGATAGCTCGTTGCTAAGTATTGATAGTCAATTAATCAACCCAGTTTCTGAGTGCGGTGCGGATTGCCTCTTCGACCGGGGTCATCTGAATGCCCACGGATGTGAGCTTGGAATGGTCCATGACGCAATTGGAACGGGGTGTTTTTGCAGCGATTTCCATGAACTGCTCCAGGCTTTCGAAAAAATTAAACTCATCGGGAAACGGAGCATCGAGTCCTTCATTTTTACGTCTGTCAGTCTCCTCCTTAATCAGGTTGACCACATCACTGGTCATCACCGCACCCGGGTTGGTAACATTGTAAGTGCCAAACGGCACCTTTTTTTCCCAGCATTCAAAAGTCGCTTCCACAAACTCATCCAGCTGTGAAATAGAATTTTCCGCTTCCAGCAGGGTGGAGTATTTCATTAGCTTGGTCAGATAGTTGCGGGGGTTGTTCTCATTGTTAAAGGGGATACGCAGACGCCAGATGTAGCAATTCTCCGCCCCTTCCAGTAATTCTTCCCCGAGGGCTTTGGTGCCGCTGTAAAAGCTGCTGTTATTCGTGCGAAATGAGAAGTTCGGCGTATCCTCTTCTTTAAAGGGAAGCCCATCGTCCCGCCTGCCACTGTAGATGCACCCGCTGGATACATGGCCCCAGGGCGTATCTGTCGCTTCACAGGCTGCGCGCACCGTTGCGGGAAACACTGCATTCCCCTCCAGGGTTTCGCGTTTGTAGATCTCGCAGGCATCTACGTTCGGTTTTCCGGTATAGCCGGCCGCGTTCACCAGGAATTCAGGTTGTGTGTCCTTAATTAGCTGGATTAAATTCTCAAGTCGGGTGTAGTCGAGCTCTGCTCGCGAAACCGCCCTGAAGGGGATTTCCCGACGACCTAAGTAGGCAGCATATTTTGCCCCCACATACCCCGTTGCTCCTAATACTAAAATCATAAATTTCTGGTATTGATTGATCGAAGCATCTGATTTCGATCTGCACTAAAAACCCCATTGAATAGGTGCTGTCTACAACCAATGCAACAGAGAAATAGAGCATAGTGAATGATCTTGGCAGCCTACGACCGCTTTTAAGTAAAAAAATAGCAACATTCGTGATTTGACTTGATTCTGGGTATCCGGAGTTAAAGAAATGTTATCAATATCCGCCCCGATTGAAATTGCTTTTTCATAAGATTTCTTATTCTATGTAGATCTCGAATTATTAGTTCTAATATGAAAATTCACCGCTTCCTCATTCTAATCTCTTTTTTATTTACACAACTAGCATATGCACGTGAGTTTAAACCGCTGCCAACGAGTGCTTACGAGAAGTACCCTTTTAATACGGTAGGCACGGTAACCGTTGACGGCCAGCTTGGTAGCGGGTGTGCGATCGGTAATCGCCTGGTAATGGCAAATGCCAGTATATTTTATCAGAGTTTCTTGGGAGTTTGGCGCGACGAACCCTACAACTGGCAATGGAAAAGGGACCCCAGAAATCAAAGTGAAGACGGGGTTACTGCCCGAAGCTGGGTAGCCTTTGAGGATTATGCCTCGATTGTAAATAGCGAAGAGCGAGGCGAAGATGCGAATGCAGCTTTTAATAAATGCTTATTTCTACTTCAGTTTTCCGAGGATATTATTGATTCTGCACCCGCAGTGATAGCCGTAGATCAGTTAGGTGAGGAGAATTATAAAATGATCGTAGGTTATGTGCGTCAGATATATGAATATTATCAGCTGGAACGCAACCGTATGCATGCTACGGGTCGTGCTGAACCGCAATTGATCGATTACTACGTATACCCTGAAAGTGAATCTGAAACAGTGCCTTATCGGTTTATGAAAACGAGAGGTCTTAAAACCTCATATGGTAATCATGGTAGTCCTGTTTTTGCTTTTTTGGAAAATGGATGGAAAGTGGTGGGTATGGATGTAGCATCCAATCTTTCGGAGGGTGCAGCGTTTGCGATGGCTATTGACTCAGTCGTCAATGATATGATTACTGCTGCATCAACTGAAGAAACCCCGGCAGAGCCTTCCCAAGGCGCTGCTCAGGTATACGACCATTCTCAGGATGACGTGAACTTGGCCCCCAGTGATGGTGAATTTATGGGGGATTTACGTTCTCACAGTGCGAGTGTTTTTCCGGCTGGGGATGTAGATTACTTTCAATTCTTTAGCACGGATAGTGGATCCCACAGCATACAGGTAGTGGCTGATGATATTCCACTTAGAGTGGAGATCTTTGAAAATGAAACGGATCTTCTATATAGTAGTACAATTGATAGTTCTACACGGCTTACGATTACATATAATGTTGCCCTGGATTTATATCTCAGGATCTCTGCCGTGAATCCTGAGGACACCGGTGAATACAAGGTAGAATTATTCAATACCCAGCTTGACCCAGCAACACTCGTAGATGCCGCTCAAAGCGATTATTCTCCAATACCGATTGCAATTAACCAAGCATACAAAGCTACGCTTAGACTCCCTTTATCTACAGATTATTATCAATTTGAAATTACGGAACTCTCGAAAGTCCTCATTAATTCCAGCGCAGCTTTGGATTTGGATGGTGCAATCTTTACAATTAATGACGGTGCTACTTTTCCGATCTCTGGGGATGAAGCTAATTACATAGATGTCGATGCTGACTCCAGCAGATATCTCAACTTCCTGATAGAGGAGACACTTGAACCAGGCACTTATTACCTGCAGGTATTTTCGAGGGACTTTTCCGGTACCGGTGTCTATAATTTTCAAATCGTAGCTACTCCGGATTTACTGGGCACACCGGGGGGAGATAGTGAAGATAATGATAGCTTCCGTAATGCGAATAATACATTTTTTAACCGAACTTATTTCCACAGCTTCTATAAAGGAGGCGATATTGATTTCCGGCGCATATTTATGACCGATCCTGGGCTTCTCACGATTGAGACTACGGGTGAAAGCGATACGTTTGGGGTACTCTATAATTCAAACTATAATGCGCTCGTGAGTGACGATAATACGGGGAATAATAATAATTTCCGAATCAATCATTTTGTGGAACGGGGCGAATACTTCGTGAAAATTCAAAATGTAAGTGCTGAAGCGACCGGCAACTATGAAGTCCTCTTTACCCAGGAACCCATGCCTGACTTCTGGCAGGGATTTACAGGTTTACCATTTGGAGAAAAGACACTCCCCTGGTTTGGAACATTCACGTCGGATAGCACTACGATCGGATGGATAACCCATGAGCAGTTGGGTGAAGTCTACATAACCGGAGTAAGTGTAGAGGACTTTGATATCTGGATACCCTCTACCGGTTTGTGGTTTAATACTTCCTCAACGGCTTACCCTATATTGACAACGAAAGCAGGGGGTGTGCAGTATCGGCATGTTGCCGGAACCACAGATCCCATGCAATTTGAGCGGGTATCTGATGTAGTTATCTTCAATGCAGATGAATTAATCCCTGAGAGCTTTAATTAGTAGATAGTATGAACAAAATCTTCCTCTCCCTCATTATATCAGCGTTTGCTTTATCGTTGCAAGCGCGTGAAACCAAACCACTTCCGGATAGTGCTTACAATAAATATCCCTACAGTACGGTAGGGGTGGTTGAAAATTCGGATGGTTGGCGAGGCAGCGGAAGTGCGGTAGGCCCGCGCACGGTGTTAACCGCAGCCCATGTATTTTATGATGCTGATTTCTCACGCTGGACCACACAACCCTATACATGGTCGTGGAAGCGCAATCCACGCACGACTACTCAACCCGGAAATGAGGCACGAAGTTTCGTCTTTTTCGAGGATTATGCCAGCCTCGTAGATGATCAGTCATCAGGTAGATCCTCTTTAGAAGCCTTTGATAAAGATGTCTACATTCTTCAATTTCTGGCAGACATCATCACTGGGTCAGCTGCAACGGTTGCTGTTAATCAGATGGGAGCGGAGAGCTACAAAATGGTAGTCGGCTATCCTGCTGCTCTTTATGATTTTTATGACTACAGAATTAATCGAATGCATGCCACCGGCAGGGGAGAACCTGCAAACCGGCTCTTTTCGCTGGAGCAAGTTCAGGGTGAAGCACAGCAGCCGCTACGCGCTTATGCAGGGAATAATCTAAAGACAGCCGGAGGCAACAGTGGAGGTCCCATATTTGGTTTTATTGATAACAAGTGGCAACAGATTGGAATCCTGGTAGGAGGTTTGGGGCTATTCGGCAATGCTACGGCAGTCGGGATCGATGATATTGTCGCCGCCATGATAAATGGAACCACTGAGGGCCCTTCAACCGTAAAAGCCAACAGCATCTATAATGCAAGTATTGATGATGTGAACCGCACTCTGATTGATGCTGAGACAGTCAGCCCAGAACGATCAGAGATTGGTTCAATTTTTCCATCCGGGGATATTGATTATTATCGGGTAGATATAGCTACGGGGAATAACCAAAATACTCTGTATTTTCTCAATAGAACCGGGGTCGCCTTGTATCTGGAAATGCTTAGCACCAGTGGAGAGGTTCTACTGGATTTGTCTGTCGAAAACGGGCAGATCGCCAATGTTGATTTTAGTTTACCCGGTACTTTTTATGCGCGTATCTCCAATACATCCGGACAGACTGCAGACGGTTACACCCTCTCATTGCTCGACAGATCCAGGGATCTCAGTGGTGATGCCGATTTTGGCCTGGGGGTATTCGTACCTATTGATTTAAACCTCAATACTACAGTGACTGCGAGTTTGTCGCGTGATGTGGCTGCGGATTACTTCCGTTTTGTGGTCACAGAGCCCGGTCGCTTTTTTGCCCGATTTCGTAGCGAATTTGATCTTTTTGCGCGATTGCTCGTACCTAATGAGGGGGCTACGTTTCCGTTGGCTCAGGATGCAATACAGTTCCTCATAGACTTTGATGATGATTCGGGGGCGGGATTTAATCCTTTTCTGGAAGCGGATTTACCAGCCGGTACCTATTATATCGAGTTAATAGGAAGCGAGGGGGTTGCCGTGGGCAATTACGAGTTACAAAACTGGTTTATTCCTGATTTGCTTGGACCTGTCGTCGAAAATCTCAATGTTGATGACTTCTTTAAATTGGCGGACTTTACACGCTATAATAAGGTTTATAATGAGGCGATCGACAGCGGTGGAGAAATTGATATCCGTCGCATAACGGTCGGTTCTCCCGGCATTGTAACGATTGCCAGTTCGGGAACTACAGATACATACGCTGTCTTATACAATGAAGACTTCGTGCCGATAGCAGATGACCAAAATTCGGGTGAAGGTGAGAATTTCAGTATCTCTCAGCTCTTAGACAACGGGACTTATTATGTGCGCATAAAGGGAACCGATGATGCGACTATCGGGGATTACACCGTAGCAGCAACATTTGAGCGCAACCCTACATTTTGGCAGGGATACACGGGAGCTGCAGACGGTCAAAAGACATTACCCTGGTTCGGTACATTTACATCCCCCAGCGAAGCCAGTGGTACGATAACCCATGACGAACTGGGCGAAGTGTTTATTATGGGCCTGAATTATTCCAAGTTCTACATCAATTTCTCCGAAAGTGATCTTTGGTTTGAAACATCCGATACCCTCTATCCTACACTGATAGAGCTTAACAGTGGCACCCGGTATCGTCATGTTGCAGGGACGCAAAATCCAAGGCGCTTCCTGGATGTGGAAACCAATATTAGCCGTGAGGAAAGCGAACTGATACCGAGTAGCTTTAACTAACAGGCTTCAGATAGAAGCTGCTCAGGAACACAGCAAATCGCTTGACCTGAAGTGGTGAATTACTCATGGTAATCAATTCTCCATGTATGGGGGATTAGCTCAGTTGGTTAGAGCGCATGCATGACACGCATGAGGTCACTGGTTCGATTCCAGTATCTCCCACCATCCCGCACAATGACCCCCACCACGTCAGGCTCCGACTGATCGAGGCTATCTTTCTTACCATCAACGCTTTGCGGAAGTGGTATTCTCAAGAACTTTCCGTCAGCAAAAGACTCCTCAAGACCCGAAAAGTCAGTCAAATCAGTCAAATTTTCGGTCAAATTGGTTTCAGGCAATTCTTTGAGTATACTGGTGTATTGAATCTTGGAAGCGTCGGTGTATCTCTTTGCAGTCAAATTTGCATCGCTATGTCGAATCAAGTCTTGGACAACTTTTGAGTGGACACCGTTGACTGTGAGATAGGTAGCAAAGGTATGCCTCAATGAATGGAAATCCAAATCACCGTGATTGTTGTGATATTCAATTCCCAATGATTCTAAATCCTTTGCAAGCTTTGACGCTTTAGGGAGCCTGTAGGGCAAAATAGGATCATCCGCGTGTTGAGCTTGAATATATAAAACTTGTATGATTTTCGCTACCTCAGGAAGCACTGGCAATTCAACCTCTGTCTTATTTTTTGTCGTTACAGAGCGGATTGTAATAAAGCAGTTTTCATCAAAGAACCGTATGTCCCCTTTGGTCAGCTTTTGGAGTTCATTCTTTCTGAGTCCGGTTCTTGCTAGAATGAAAATAGCATCCTTGTAGTAGATATCACTTTGTAGAAATTTCCTCAGCTCCTCATCAGTCCAAGCCCTTCGCTTTTTCGTTTCTTTTCCTCGCGTATCCAGTCTGTCAACGTATTGAAGAGGGTTGGAGGTCATAATGCCCATTTTGATCATCCAATTGATGAACGCCCGCATAGAATTGAGATACTCATTAATGGTTTTTACTGACATGGGTTTGCCAGATTTTTGCGACTTTGGGTTGGCCGCGCGCCACTTCTCAAACTCAAAGGGGTTAATATCGGTTACCGCGTTCCAATTACAGTCATTCAATATTCGCTTAATCCTAAATACGGTATCGTTACAGTGCTGCTCGGATGCCTTACCACCTGCAAGAGACTTTTCATAGTCTTCCAGTATACTTAGAAGCTGTAAGGAGGGAGCTCCATACAAGGTCTCTGGTATTGGTAATCCTTCTCTTTCAAGTTCTTTGACGCGGCAATATTCTTTCAATCTTTTGAAGGCAATAGTCTTATCAGAAGTCTTGAGTTTTACAGACTTTTCTGAGGGCATCCAGTGAAGCTTATACGCACCGTGGTAATCAGCTGATGGAATTGTTTTACCTTTAACTTTTCGTTTTCTTTTAAAAACCCTCATAGTAAACAAATGTATATTTTTATAGTCTTACGTAAAGTCAATTTGACTGCGCTTCTATGAAATTTTCTACGTCCTTTAAACGGAAGCGGGTTGCCCCTAAAACTTTGATTTTCTGGATTTGGTTAGATGCAACCAGGCGATCAATGGTTCGCTCCGAAACCGCTAAATAATCAGCGAGTTCCTTCTTGGTCATAAGTCTTGTTTGCTTCATAATGAATAAGTAATTACTTTCATTATGCGCAGCTGAATTAGGGGATTCTGTGTGTGTTTGCTATGATTCTACTGATAGATCTCCGCATTATTATAGAAACAAGTATCTAGGTCATCTGATAATGCGTGAGATGTTTTGATATCGAGGGTGGGTCTCCAGCTTTTATCGATTTCTTGGGTTTTTCGTAAAGAATTTAGGTATTCGTGATCTGCTGACCAAATCGTTTCGTAAATTTTGCTTAGGCCCTTCCACACGTCTGAAGCCTTCTTCCAGTCATCATCCAGTATATAGAATTTCGCGGGGGTGTCCTCGGAGAGGATAAGATTGGATACCTTTTTGGCCTCAATAAATCTGGATAGCGGAGCTGGGTGAGATTTTCGGAAGAGCAAATTTTGGATGCTGAAATCCATTTTGTATGGAGGCTCGTCCTGCCAGCTAAGTCCAAATTTCAAAGTGCGGGCAATGCGTTCGTGAAGTTCGACATACCAGAAAAATGCTAATCCTCCCATAATCAAAAAGTCCCACTCTGATTTCTCGAAACCTAGCTTGGCGAAAGTCATGAGCATGAGCAGGGCTTCGCAGTCCGCAATGGATTCCGAATATTGCCTCGTGCGGAAATGCTCGATTTGCTCTTCGGTAATATTGGTATCAGGTAAGGCACTCTTTACTGTTTCCATTGCGTGATTAAGATCTTCGTGTAACCTCTGCTTCGTACTCGCTGGGTTGCAATGATCATTCATGCAGTGACTGAATTCATGGGCGTTGATGAAGAACTTGAAGCCTAGTTTGAATAAAGACTTTTTGTGCTCAATGGCTTCGATGCCGTATGATTCTGTCTGATGCAGAATGTAGGGTGAAGTCAGGTGATAATGAATCACCTCAAGCAGGCTTCCACCCAATCTTAGTTTCGATGAAATATTTACCTCATTGGCAATTTCAGCAAAAGATTCGTGCTGCTTGAGGTCACCATCCTTATCGAAATAGAAAAAGAATTTTAAGGTCTGCTCGGCAATAAAACCTGGCAGGTATCGCAAGCCTTCATAGAGGACTACAGCATACTGGCCTTCTTGATCCCTGAATGCCTGACCGTTGAGAAAGCGTTGTGGAACGGATGCGAGTAAGATATCGGGTCTTTCATCAAATCGATCAGGAAAAAGCTTTTGAGCAATTTCAACAACAGATGACCAGTGTTGGGCAATTTCACCGATGATGGTGATATCCTGATAGTCTGTGATGGAGAAACCTTCTGTCAGACTCTCTATAGCTGGTAGTGAGTAGAAATCTGGTAGCTGATTATTTTGCAGGTACTTTTGATAATGCTTTATGGATTCTTCCTGAATATCTTTAGCATCTTTGCCATAGAGCGCATAGCTATCCTTCTGGTATTTGCTGACAAGATCTCTGACAGATTCGCAGAAGTTGTTCGGAGCTGACTTCGGAGAATTCACAAGACTGAAGCGTTAGCTACCGAGATGCTGGACTTCAATTGATTTTATGTCAGCCCAATGATTATCAGTTTCAGAAAGTAGCTCCGTAGGCAAAATCTGATACCTTTCACATAAGGCTATGAAGTTTACGATAGAAATTGGAATGAAGTCTGAGTACAAAGGTCGCTCGAATGCATAGAGAGTTTTGAATTCGAAGGCTGAATGCTTGAGGATGAATTTCTGCAAGTCATCAGCATTCTCGTACTCAATAGAATGAGTGGTGGTTATATTGCCGTTTTTAACCTGGAATTCGAATTTGTTTTTATCCAGAAAAACTGAAGATGATTGGCCACTATCGATCAGACACTCTTTGATTTCTTGCATCGCCCGATTTATCCTAACCCTTTTCGAATCAATTTGATTTTCATCATCTTTACGAGACTCTGTTGATGGTTGAGAGTTATCTACAGCGGAAAGGATACTTCGAGGCACTTCGTAGCCCTCCCAATACGCTTTGGTATTTACCAGATATTTGGCAGCTTCCTTAATGGATTTCAGACCCACTTCAGTAGCGCAAAACCGTCGATGACGTGTAACTTCAGCTCGACTATATGCTTGCTTGTAAATCTGAATGTCAGGGAAAGGCAGCTTAATCGCCAAGTAGTGATTTCGGTCTTTATCACCTCGACTTTTGTCGAAAAGTAAATGGATCCAACCCTGTCGATCAGCGAGGTCGATATCTTCCGGTAAACCCAGAATACTTTTGATCCATCCGGTTTCGTGGCGATTAATGTCAAATATGGGCAATAAAGTTTCTGCCGGTGAGGGGCTTGCATCGTCGAAGATCGTTAATCGGTGACCATCAGTATATCTGCCGTCTAATTGGAGAATTTTTGCGTAGATTAATGCTAGGACAAAAGCAGCAAGACCTGCATTGTAATTTCCTTTACCCAGCTTTTGCGGAATTGTGGGCCAAAATGCAGTTTCTCCAGCATCTGCAGGTCCCTTTATCAAAGTGCGGATATTCAAAAATTCGTTCTTATCCGATAGTTGGATTCCGAAAGCGAGGATCTTCTGATTGTAAGGTTTTAGGTCAGGTAAATGAGCCATTTGAGAACTTATGTGAGAAGGTGATAACTTTCGTTAGGAGATATGTCAGGAGATGAATCTACCCAGAATTTTTGACGAATTTTAAAAGGTTTTGTATGGCGTCATGCAACCGCATGACACCGTATCAAACAACAACATTAACGCTGAATCAGTCAATGATTGGCTGATGAGTAACCGTGATAATTGCATCCGTATCGTCAAGAACAAGTGCAGTGATTTCACGTATGAAGACTGCGAGGAGGTCTTTTCAGACCTGATGCACAAAATCCGGAAAAACGGGGCTGAGAAAGTGCTCGGTCAGATTAATGAGCAATCGCTCTTCTGCCACCTCAATAGACAAAAAGAGGATTACCGGCGGCGAAAATATGCCCAAAGACGAGGTGGGAAATTGGAACATTTGAGCCTGAGTGTGGATGAGTATTCATCCGGCTTTGCTCAAAGTGGAAGTGCACGCCGGGCTATTGATGCTAAGAAAGACCTGGATGTGCTATTTCAGAAAGCGGGTAGGGACCTGGAAGGCGATCATCTACTTTTATTGGGCATGATACAGAAGACAAAATCCATGAAGCCCGTAGAAATATATCCTCATCTCACAGATACGCAGAGAAGGAGATTTCTGTCGGAGGCAAATAGAGCAAAACGTATCAACAAAAAGTTACGCATAAGCATTCTAAAAAACATGGCAAAGCGACTAGCTGAAATCCAGTCATATTTCCGAGGAACGGGCTATCTCGAAGGAAATCTCTAAGACTTCAGCGCATGAATAGATGGGAGCGGAATACTCCGCTCCCACTATTTATAAACAAAGACTATTATGATAACACAAATTCTAGAAATGTTTATCGCGCTGGGTTCCTTCGAAGCGACCGCAGGAAGCTTTGTTCTGTTGGGACAGGCCAGCCTTCCGGGAGTCGTTAGTCAGGTAATCGGCATTTTTCGCCTGATTGCCTTCATGCTTGCGGTGATTGGAGTTGTCTACTCAGGCATTCGATTCAGCCAGGGTGACGTAGCTGCGGCGGGTTATGGCATTATCGGCAGCGGTATCGTCGCGCTTTCGGGAGTGATCGTGTATGAGCTCTTCGAGGTAGCTGGCACGGATATCCCTGTGATCAACTTTTAGACCTATGGAAGAGCCCAAAATAGGTTTCAGCCCTGTAAATGCAGTGAAAGAAAAAGGCGTGAGCGTCTGGCGATTTACGGGGCTGGAAGTCTATATCATGACTGCTTCAATTATATTCGGCTTCTTGGTGGTTACCGCATTGATCGGTAAAGCCGCTTGGCCTCTGATGACAAGCCTGTTGTTAGCATCCGTTATCCCAGTATCAACTGCTGTGGTGTTGTTAAAATGGGTGGTTGGAAAGCCGAAGACCTATTTGCGTGATTACTTGAAGTGGAAGTATTTGAAGCTAACCCAGCAACCATTGATGGAACCCCTTGAAACCGAAGATGAAGAGTAAGCAGAGGAAACAGGATATCTATATCCACGGCGATGCGGTCATTTCCAGTGAGGCCGGATATGCGAAGTCTGTCAGTCGTGGAATCGAAGTGTCATTGGGCGGGTGGCTAACGGCTTCCAATCAAACACTCCTGGATTACCAGAACGAAATGAAAACCTTGCTGCGCTCGCTTAAATCGACTCAACAACTGCAAGTGATCTGGCAGCAAGGCAGCGATTGCCAAGAGCTTATCCAGAACTACTTTGAAGAAACCGAAAATTTACCGGCAACGGAATGGAGCAGGGAGCAACGATCCTTTAACTGCCTTCGATTTGAAGAGCTTCGTAAGTTGGGTCAAATACGACATTCCACTACGCAGATTTATTTGATCGAACAGCTAGCAGCTGATTCAAATAACGAGCAACTACTCATTGAGCAAAAATCTGGAGAACTTGAAAGCCACTTAAAAGAATGGGGGAAGGCCTTTGAAAGACTAGGAGGTCAGGCAAGCATTTTGCGGCGAGATGATCTGATTAATGCACAGGAGAAACACTACCAATGCGACGTGTCAGATTCCCGTGCTTACGATCTAAACAAACCAGCGATAGACCATTTCTTAAAAGTGCCGCTCGAACCCGTAGAGATGGAAGATATCTGCCTTAAGAATCATAAGTATTATCACGCATACTTAATATTAAGCGATCTGCCTCAGCTCACAATAACGGGTATGATGCACGGCTTAACCTCTTTGAATATTCACGGTTATTCAATGCAGCTGCGAGCCAAGCCACTCAACGCACTTTCCTTAATTGAGCAGGAGGACACTGCGATTAAGAAATTGAACCGAGCACGAATGTCGAGCAAACGGGTTAGCCTGGACAGCACGATTGAGATGAAACAGGAAAAGGTGCGACGATTGTCTGTAGGGGATTTGCAGCCGTTAGAAATGCAGTGGGTGGTCAATCTCTGGGATGAAGACCCAATCGCACTGCAAGCAAAGGTTCGAGAGATTCAGGTATTGATCGCTCGGTCATTAGGAGCTCGTAGCGAAACCGTAAATTTACCCACGACCGGTTGTAACCTGTTTCTGGGTGGTATCCCCGGCAGTGAATTCCGGGAAGCGAGTTACCTGCATTACATCGAAGACACGAATCTATCTCACCTTCTCCCTATTGGTGGCGAACCCAAACCGAAATCGACCCGGTATGAGAGCCTGTATCCTGGCTGCAATGGCTCCCTAAAAGGTATCAATACATTCTGGGGAGAAAAGGGTAATCGATATCCAGCGCATGCTGTGGTTATGGGTAGAACGGGATCAGGAAAGAGCTGTGGGCTCATGGAACTTTTAACCCAAACAGGTCCCTATTTTGAGAAGACTATCGTAGTCGATCAGGGATTTTCCTATGCATCTTATGCTGAGACCTATGAGAATGCGAATATCCTGGTTATTGAGCATAGTGGCGAGCACGTTTTGAATTATCTCAGCACTCAAGGACGAGCCGTGAACCAAGAGCAAATAGCCAGCGCGGCGAAAGTGCTGGAACACATGATCGGGGATGGCATGAAGAATAATCCCCATTGGTCGCCCCTCATAATTGACCTCCTGAGTGCGTTTTACCAGCAGTGGCTAGATGCTCCCGAGGTGGATTGGAAGTTTGCTTATCAAAACATTGAGGAAAGTAAACAACCGACGCATTCCGACCTATGCAATTGGCTGGAAAGCCTTCTTGAAGATCCAAGACACGCGTATGGGGGTGATATTCGATTGATCTTAGTCTTCCTCCAGGTGTGGAGAAGAGATCGTGGGGTTTACACGCTTTTCGATGGAGAAGGGAATGTGGATTTAGGCGGTGATATGGTGTGTCTCGAGCTTAGTAAGCTGGATACCAGCCAACCTCAATTATTGCGAATTACCACTGAGGTTATTCTGAACAGGATACGCAAGGAGATCATCAATGCTCCCAGAGGCATCCGTAAACGCGTGGTATTCGAGGAGTTAGGTGCATTCCTGAATGTTCCCGGGGGCAAGGAACTGGTCAGGGATTTCTATGAGCGTTCTCGCAAATACAACTGCTGGGTTGTTTCCGTTATCCAGCAGCTTTCCTTGCTGCCTGAAGACCTCGCTACTTCGATATTGGGCAATAGCCGTCAGGCATTTATCTTTGGACAGGCATTTGAGGCTGACGTTCGCATCATGCAGAAGCACTTTAAGTTATCCGAAGCAGCCGTTCAAAATATCATGCGTTTCATGGAGCCGAGCGTTGAGCACGGGGCACCCTTTTTGCACTGGTATACGGAAGACCAGCAAAATCATTCAGACATTCTATGGAATGTTCCCAGCCCTGAGATGCTATACCTGAGTTCTTCGTCCGGAGAGCACTTCGATAAGCGTCAAAAACAACTGGCTGCGCCAAGCGTTTAAGGAAAACTATCCTGCGCTTGCGCATAACTTGGATGAGGAGATCCAAGTTATGAATTACAAACAAGCTATTCCATTACTCGTATTGCTTGCTCTTAGCCAACTACAAGTGGGCTGTCTATATACAGCAAGGCAGGTCGAGGAAATTAAGGGTAAAGTCCGGCAAATGGGCTTTGCGGAAGGCCGGGCGAATGAGATCCGGCATTCCGAGCATCAACGCCAGCAAGACCTGGCACGTAAACAGATCAAGGAACGCTACTACAAGGTTCTCGTTCCTGAACATACGAACGAAGCAGGGATTAAGATCGAGGAGCATTACGTGCCCATCCGAGTGATTACCGAATAACTATGAAGACATTACTGAAAACTCTAAAGCTAGTCGCATGCGCATTTGTGAGTATCATCTCGGATGCTGCGATGCCGGTGATAGACTATACGGCAATATCAACCCATCTGAAAACTGCGCAGAAGGACCTGGTGGAGCAAATTTTGCAGGAAGCTAATCAGCGCATGCAGATTTCACAGATGGCCCGCCAAATCCATCAGATTGATACCTATTTGGAACGATTGGGCGATCCTGGAGGCGTGGATATCGATGCGCTGAGAGGAATTTATGGTCTTATCCGTGAATTGCCACTCTCTCAATCAGCGAAGGACATCGCACGTCAGATCAATGAAAACTACCTCTTTATTGATCAGCCTTTCTACGAAACGGTAAAACGGGAGATTTTCATTGGGGAGGAGTTTCTGGGGTATCGGGACACGAGTGCCTATCAACCCGAATTAGTAGCCCGCAAAACCATTGAGGAGTATCGGCGCGTTAGAGCGGAGAGTATGCAGCGTCGTCAGCAAATCGGGCGGGAGCTCAAGGTAGCTATGGCTCAGTTGGAACGAGCTACCTCAGACAGTGAAGTGCAGAAGCTCAATGCACTGATAGAGACCCTCAATGTCCAGTATAGCGAAGCCAGTCGTGAAGTCGATCTGGCCGCAATGGAAGCGAATATGCGCTATTTCCAGAATCAGGTAGAGCGTGAAATCCAAGGGCAAGCTCACTTCGAGAGCCAACGGGCGGCTCACCAGCGTGCACTTCTCGATAATATAGGCACCTTTCGCTTGCCAACGAGACCCGTGCAATTTGACCGATGAGCGGTGATTTACAGAGTCAGTTTCCAGAGCTTTACCAGAATGCGCTCGCGTTGCATAGCGACTTTATGCCGATTGCTTTTCTGATCGTTTTTATTGGATTCTCATTGATGGCGTGGAAAGCCAGCATGGGAGATATCAGCATGCTGCTAAAAGGTATCCTCAGTGCGGGTATAATCGCTCTGGTTATTTACCAAATGCCGGATTGGATCAATCAACTCCAGGTGGTCGTTTTTGACCTGTCCGGCGATATGGAATCCGATCCCTCAGAAACCCATGAAAGATTTGCCCGGCTGCTGTTGAGCGATGAAAACCAAACGACTGAAGACCTCAGTTTCTGGAATATTATCTGGTCAGATGATGTGGGCATGGGTGAAGCGGTTGCCTATGCGTTAATATTTTTGGCTTCTCATCTCGCTCTGGCAGTCATGTGGCTGTATTTCATACTCCAGCAGGCTCTATTGGTCTATGCTATTGCACTGACGCCTATATTCCTCTCCTTCTACATGCTGGAAAGCCTTAAAGATGTGGCGGGCAAATTCATTTTAGGACTGGTGAGTATATCGCTATGGCCACTGGGATGGGCAATTGCCAATCTGATGACCCAGTCACTTGTCGATATGACAGTCGGTACAGATGACAGTATTTGGGGGCATAGTCAGTCGTTCTTCTTTTTGATCATCCTAACGCTTTGGATTCTTTTTAGCACGATCAAAGCTCCTC
Organism: Puniceicoccaceae bacterium; assembly: GCA_028285755.1. Classification (GTDB taxonomy): domain Bacteria; phylum Verrucomicrobiota; class Verrucomicrobiia; order Opitutales; family JAFGAQ01; genus JANQOQ01. Next base: position 918,108 of record JANQOQ010000006.1, on the reverse strand, counting down.
TCTTAATCTCGATGCTGCTTACAAGAGGGGTCAACGCAGGTGCAGCACTCTTTGCTGGCTTTGGCGGAGCCATGATGCAGGGCGCAACGGACGCGGTCGGTGCCGGTGTAACAACACAACTCATGGGCGGGAGCCGTGGCGGAATAGCAGCAAGCTCAACGCTAGCGGGTGCAGCGGGTACGGTTACGGGATCAGCGGGAGCTTCGAACATCCTGATGCCTACTGGTATTGGTCTAACCATGGGAGCTCTTACAAGCCCGTCGCAAAATAATAAAAGCTACTCTGAACGTGCTCGAGAACTCTTTCAACCATCCAAGTCATGACCAAACAAACATATCCATCCTTTGTGAAATCACCTGCATTCTGGTGCATTGTATTCACCCTAACAGTGATAGGTTTTTGTATCGATCGCTGGCACTTGGCAAATGCCATAGAAGAGGGTTATCGCATACTCGTTATCGATGATGAGACCTTCTATTATCCACGGAAACTGGAGTTTCGTGAGGCACATGAACTGCATTATGAGCAAGCAGAACTTGCCTGCCAGACGTTATTCAATCGCCATCCCAGGGGCGTGGATTCCAAAAAGCGATTACAGGCGCTTTTTCATCCAAATGCTTATAGGAAAGCCGTCGATCTGATCGAAAAGGAGACGCCTATCTTTGAACTCAAGTCAATGCGTCAGAAGGTTGAGATTTCTGAGAGCAGGATTCAGAAAATGAGTGACCAAAGCGTCCAGGTCTTAGTGATTGGTCAGCTCATCCGCGTCGGGGTTTTTGAAGGAAAGACCATCGTTGAGACTCTGGATTTCGAGTTTTGGAGTCACTTTATGCTGAATAAGAATATGGTCAGTAACGGTAGATATCCGACCCTGGTATACCATTTTGAGATTTTTACCAAGCCGAGCTAATACGATGAGAAAAGTAATATCACTCAGTTGTATGTTGACCATGCTGCAAGTTGCACTGGGGACGGTTCCACAATCGCCTTATTCGCTGCATTTAGAAGACGATCAGATAATGTCACTTGAGCTGAATCTACGAGTAGAAACGCTCTTGGTTTTTCCTGAAGACATACGCTTATTGTCTGGACTGGGGCTAACGGATGGGAGTGTAGAGGGCAGTGTCCTGTATCAAATGGGTGAAGTGCCCAATGTGCTTCACTTGCGTCCGCTAGAAGAGGCTTTCGATGTGCTGATGAATGTGATGATCGACGAGGGAGTATATGTTTACCGATTAAAGCCGAGTAATACTCCTGCAACGGTCATTCGCATGACGCATACACTGGAAGAACCCTTATCAATGGGCAATGCGACGCTAATCACACCTGAGATGGCTAAGGAGTTAGTGTCTGAGCCTATGTATTCACGCCAGGAAGAGCTGATGCGATTGTTTAAGGAGGAACGGTTCTTACGCCCCAAACTGCCTGAGCTCTATCAAAATTATGAAAGCGAAATCGTGATGAAAGAGTTTGTGCAAAAGCACTTTAAATTCTTTATCAGTCACGTTGGGAGGTTCGCTGACGATGATGCACTATTGGTTAGTGGATATGTATTGAGCAGCAAGGATCTGGAAACTGAATTTTCGCTGGAGAAGATCGGCCTGAGAATCGGGGGATATCGTAATGTGGCTTTTACAAATATCCGTCCTCGCTCTGCGCTGTTGAATGCGGATAAGTCCGTTCATTTTACAGGTTTACTGATCGGTAATGGTAAGGGCGAACCTGGTTATTACAGCCTGGATAATACGTTCAGGCTATATCTTAAGAAGTAAGCAATTATGATTTATTGGATACGTTCAAAACAAGGCAAAGTGGTGATCTCGTTTGGCTTTATAATCTTGATTGGCATTCTGATCTATATGGATTTTCAGCGAGTTCAGGAGAATCCTGAGGATAAACCAAAGGCTTGGAGGCAGCTAGGCAGCGATGGTGATCAAGAGCCATTACAGCCTGAGCAAACTATTGACCCTAAAGAATTTTATGGGATATCCAAACGAGAGGATTTTGAGCCACTGAAAGCGCCCATAGAATTTGAGGAAGCCCCCATATACGATCATCTAAAACCAGAGCCTGAAAACTTATCAATGCCGGATGATGTCGTACCTTCCATCATTAAATTCGAGCGAAAGCAGGATATTTCTGTAACTGAACAGGACAATGCGCAAAGCACATTGGAGTTACCCTTAGGCACGCTGCTGTATGCGCGTTTGATCATACCTATCTATTCCGGCAATGATGAAAGCTATCTTCGCGTCTACGGAGAATTGACCCAAGCCCTACTGTTGGACGGAAAAACCATACTGGAACGAGATACACGCTTTACGGGTAGTGTTCGTCGATTTCAGGATGGGCATGCTCGTTTTGAGAATGAATGGCAGTTCTATTTGCGTAATGGGGAAACACTCAGCCTTCGCGCAATGCTGCAAGAGCAGGATTATAATGCTCAAGCGCGTCGATATGGCTTTGCTGACGGGGCTCCAGGCCTTCGCATGCTACCGGTTTCCCTCGAGTTTGAACCGGAATTCCAGAAGTATCTGGATTTTGCTGAGGAGCTTTTGAGGGACATTGTGCGATGGGGTCGCTATGAAATGGATTATCCGGAACTTCCTGACTTTCACCGCTGGCCCTATCCGGGAGAGGACAAAGGCGTAACGGTCGAAATCGACGGATCGCCCGATGTCCAATACTTTATTCCGGTTGCCACAGAATTTTATCTCTGGGCGGAGTAATCCGTATTAATACCAATCATACACTTGTCCTTTGCCATCAATGGGTACGATCTTCTTTCTGGTGAAGCGTTTCGATGGGTGGATAATGACCGCCTTATGATCCTTTTGCCTAAGTAACTTCGTAGGTTTGATAAAGAATTCCTCGGCCTGGTGCTTGGTTCGCGTGGACATACCCATGGGTTTGCTTGTCTTGGAGGTTTTCCAACGTGTCCGTTTGCCAATAAATCCTGCGCTTGCGTTCGCACACTTTTCATCTGCGGAACGAAATACGAAGCGCGACCGCATATTTAAGGTAAGCACCTCTCTGCGACGAATACCAACAGCTGGGTCTGCGGATATCTGGGACTGCATACCCGCGATGATGACTGCATTGGCTCCCCTTATACGATCAATAACCTTGTGATCTGAGAATCCGTCCTCGCTCGCAGTCACGATATTCTGGAATTCGTCAGCAGCTAACACGAGTAGGTTTTCATCCTTCCGTAGGTGCTCGGGTTGATCGTATCGCCTCAGGCATAGGTGATAAAACAGGAGTTTGAGGTATGTCTGAATATATCGCCTCTCTGTAGCAAATGTCTGGGGAATGCTGATGGTGATGACAGCCCCTTTAGCAACTTCGGACATCGATAACGTATTGGGCTCGTCACTGCAAAATACAGCGGCTAAATCTGGATGAATCAAAAAGCCTAGGAAGGTCTTAACCGTGCCTTCAATGGCCTCTCGCTGCTCATAGGCTTGTGCATTAATGAACGTTGTTTGAAAGAACTGTGCGAGCTTTTGTTGTTTGATAGTAGCTGCCTCCTTTGAAAAGGGCTCAATGTAGCCCTTCAGGGTTTCAGTCGATGTAAGCACCTCGTAGGCTCGGGTGATAGTTACAGGTAATTTAAGCTCATCCAGTAATTCAGAGGTGTTCGCTAGGGCAATTTGAGCCATCGGTCGGAAAAACGCATGTTGCTGGCCGGTGGTCATGCTAGCGGCAATATCCACAATGAACTTTGCGTGCGTCGTGAAGGGTATCTGGCGATTGCTTAACAAGTTGTAGCGATGCGGTGGAGTCCAGTTGCTGGATGCGTCACTAGGTCGGATTTGAATATTAATAACATCAGTTGCTCTACCATGGTGATCAAAAAGCTCCTGGACAAATTGAGATTCATCTCCCTTCACCCCGAGCACAAGACCACCCCAGTCAGGGACTTTCCGAGTGAGTTGATGCAGGATCGGCTGAAAGCCGCTTGTCGTTTTGCCCGTACCGGTATCTCCTGTGATTAGGATATGTCGGCATAGTTCCTCGCGTGTCCAGGTAAGCGACCCAAATTTGAGAATGGTCTTTCTGGTTTTTCGCCATAAAACACAAAACCCGGCTACGCCGGATATTGCGAGGGGCAGGACCGAGTAGGGGAAGACTAAATATCTCGATATTATAACCCCGACTCCGATGATGAGGGTAGCATAGATTATCCTCATGACATGAAAGCGGATAAGTTTGCGATTATTGCTGGCAGAAAATGACCCGCAAGCAGACCTCCTCCAAATAGGAGAAGCCATGAAAACCAAGAAACCCTGGGTTTTGTGCCGCGTTTGTCTGAGGTAATCCTTTTCAGAACAAGCTCATGCTGTTCCAGTCGTTCACAAACCACACGTAAGTCTTCGTAAGAGGGAACTGCCGATTTTACGGTGTCTGTAATCATTGTTTTGAGCTGCTGCTGGGTCGTGTCAACCGGTGATGCTTTCTTAAGCAATGTATCGATTTCGTTCGGCACCTCATTCCAGAGTAACGTCATGAACCCAATCGCTTCGAGTATCTGAAGGTATTCGTCGTCTTCAGGAACATTCCGAAACCGGGAACTCAAAAGCAGAAACCGTTGTTTCTGCTTTTCAGGGAGAAGAGCTGCGATCTTTTCAAGTGTATCTATTGCGCTCATTTTATCGTTGGTAGCAAAATGTTGCTGGCTTTCTCAAAACCTGCGAAGAGGTCTCGCTGATAGGCTGTGGCTCGCACCCGGTTGCGAGTCTTGTTAAAGTAGGGGATTTCTGCTTCACGATTGATAATCTGCTGAAGCGTTGTGCTGTGGTTTCGCATTTCGGCCTGCAGTTCCTGAAGACGAGACTTCATGGTAATGACGGTGGGATTGAGCTTTTCGATAAATTCCTCAACAGCAGGCACTCCATGCCAGTATTCGAAATTGCACCCCGACTGCCTGAATTCATTCAGGACAATCAGATACTCGACACGGTCCTGTAAGTGAGTCGCCCATTTCAGATTGGACTGTACGGCTCCCGCATCATCGGTCGTTACCCCAATAGAGGTAAACTGGATTCCAAGCTCGTGTGCATCATCGTAGATATCATCAAACCAATGATAAGTTGCGATACCTGCACCCGAGCCAAGGTCTGCAATAATGATCTGTGTTTTGTCGTCATCGCAGATATCCAGAAAACGGTCTAGAGCGCCTTCTGCATGCACATCGAGTTTCTGGGCTTCTGGGTAGAAATTCTGGAGCCCGGACTTCTTGCTGTTTTCGATATCAAAATCGAGTAGCGAAGGCTCAATGCCTTTTGATCGGAACCAGGGAATCAGTGAAAGAACGACCTCAGTTTTGCCAACACCGCCTTTGCCTCCCTGCGTAAAGATGATACGTTTGGTTAGTTTCATAATAAATCGGTAATAATTCATTATGCGGAGGAGCTCCGTGAAATTCCCGATTTCTTATTATGAATATCGATGGGTTCGCTGTCATCGTATTCAAAGATGCGCTTAATCGGTTGCCTGGGCTTCGGATAGTATGGTCGCTTGCTTCGCTTGAGCGAAAGGGTGGGAGTGGTTGTGACGGTTTTGGGCTTACTAGCTCCTTTCGATATTTTTCTAACCAAGCAAAATTTGCGGATCGCTTCTTTGCTGATTACTAACCCTTTCTGCTCCCTTAGCCAATCAGCGATTTTACGGTATGGCCAGTTCTTGGATCGCCTGATCTCGATTTCATTACGCCAAGCTTCCAGTCGGCTGGTTCTTGGATAGACATGCTCTTCAATTTGCTCACTCATCGATCATATTATGCGTAAAAGTGAACAAAATTACCGTTGCCAGCACGTTGTTTTCAGAGTGGCCAACTGGTTGGCGCGATGTTGCCAAAGAGTTGCTACGAGGTTGTCAAATTCTGAGCTGATTAGCCTTTTTCCGAAGGCCGCCAGGTCTTCGGGTATTGTGTCTCCTCGCTTTTACCATAAGACTTTGCTTAGGAGTATTGTCCACAAGTTCGGTAGGCGGCCCCCAAGCAGCCAGGCCGAACGAACTTGTGGACAATACGAGACAAGCTAAGTGATTACCATAAACTAATTCAGCCTACGGCAATAAATATAGGCTTATCTGATGTAATCACACTACATATTGTGTCTGAGGCTGTTATTGGCACAATATATAGTATTTTGTGACTTTATGTCCCAAATATTTTGTTTTGAACCTTTTGACCATTGCGTAAGTTATTGTGGTACTCTGGCTTATGAAAAGCCTACTTTTAGGTACGGAAAATGCGAAGCTTTAGTGTTATGGCTAAAAATAAACCATATGGAGACGGTGCTCGCCGAGGAGCAGTAAGAAGCCGGTCGCAAACTTATAATCCATCTAATGACAGATGGACCAAAAGAGATGCACAAACTGGACAGTTCATGGACCAAAAAGCTGATTCTCAGCCTTTTAAAGGAGTCAGAAAAGAAGATTGAGCTGTGAACCCATTATACATGATGAACTACACTAAATGAGAAGTAAGAATCAACATGTATTAAAACGAGAAATGGGTTGGGCTGTGCTTGGGGATGGTAACACTAGGGTTACTTCCTTTCATCCTAAACAAAAGGGTGCTATTGAAACGGCCAGAGAAATCGCAAAACGAAATCTCTCAGAAGTTGTTATCCAAATTCCTGATGGTCGTATCAGGGACAAAGACAGTTACGGAAATGATCCTAGCTCAATTAAGGATACAAAATACTAACTACCGACCAAAGGAAGACTATGGTTAAATATGGCGATAGATTCAGGACGGGGCAAACATGTACAAAAACAGGTAAATATCAGTTTGATGGTTATCTTGATGGAAGCTCAACACCTGCTCCTACATTCGAAGAGAGAATCATTCCTCTAAGCAATGGAGAAACCTTTCCACCTATACGTTCATCAAATAAAGGTGCGTGGTGGAAATATATTGGGTAGTTTTGTAGATACTACCTAGAGAGAAGGGCGACTGTATGAAGTTGCCCTTTTTTTATGGCGAGAAAGTAATTGATCGTCATCATAGACTCTAAGAGTTGTTTACCTTCCAACCTCAAAAAGACTTATGCACTCCATATTCAAAAATCCTCCTGAGGAGCTTAGACGCTTCTCAATCATCAGAGGTGGCTTTCCGACTAACTATCAATCTCCACCCTCTCCGGATAGGAACCTAGCTCATGAATATCTGGATGTTTTGGCAGATTGCTATGAAGGTTCGGAGAATGAAGTTGGAGAAAAATTTACAGCGCATGCTCAGATTTCTGCGTCTTCATTGAGGAATGCGGTGTTCACTAAGTATAACCGACGACTTCTGATCCTTTATGATGAAGGCCTAATGCGCCTGATTGATGAGATCGTTCTGATGTGTATTACCGCAAAATTCAGGAGCTTTGAGAAATTCTATGTCGGAGATTACTTCCATTTGTTTGCGCAAAAAGAGTGGAGAGGGGTTGGATCTCTCAAAGGATACGATACCGCAAAAATCAAAACGCTGGTAAAGGATTTAAAACTGGGTACTGAATACACCGATTTTGCGAATGTGCTCACAAATCTCATCCTCATCTTTGTTCTATCACATGAATTTACTCATGCGGTTAATGGGCATAGCGTATTATTAGGCCAAAGCTCTGGTGATTCGATTGGGTTCCTGGGAGAAACTCAAAGTGAAGGAGTGATCAAACCGGATAAGTGGAGCCTAGTAGCTGAAATTTCAGCTGATTTTGTATCACTTCAGCGCTTACTCACCGTTAGTGATAAAACTCCCTTTGAATTAAGAGGTGAATTTTATCAGGCAAAGATGCCCTGCGTATTAGCCTCCTTGTATATGCTCTATTCGCACTGGTTTGTGGAGGCGTTTGAGCATAGCGGTTTTAGCCTGTACAAAAACCAACTTTCAGGCATTGATATGAATCGAGCCTGGGATAAGAAGCACCCAATGTCCACAGACAGAATTGCACTGCTTATGACCAGCTTGTATGATGCAAATTTCGGTGAGAGGATAGGGCATAGCAACATTGCTCATAATTCGAATGAGGCCCTGGACATATTTGAAAAAGCCATACCTCATATGACCGAAACGGCTGCTGTTCGATTGGTGGCTGGATCAAAGGATTTCTACCTGGATCGTGCATACCGGCAAAAGCAGCTTCTAGGGAAAGACACTCTGCCTGAATTTCTGGAGGTTGCGAAACCATATAAGTTTCCGTTGATGAAAGAAATCGAGTGGGATTGATAATCGAATTTCTATGAAAATTGCTTACAATTCGTGAAAAACACTTATTTCGGGCGCATTTTTATGAATTTCACTTACAAATAGTATTCCGTGAGAAATCAACCATAGTCTGCCGCATGATTCCGTGTAGTGATCACGGCAAACCAAATCAGAAGAGGGCGGCAATATATGGCACGGCATTTAAATGCCAATGATTATTATTCTGAGGGGGAAGCCGTAGTTGGTTATTGGCGAGGAAGGGCTGCTGAGATACTTGGAATCGAAAGCCATACGGTGTCACCAGAAACCTTTGAATCTTTAAGAGGTAATTTACATCCGGTAACTGGTGAAAGGCTGAGGCCGCGCACTTCCAAGGTCGCTTTTCATGATGTGGTGATATCAGCTCCGAAGTCTGTTAGCATTGTCGCGATGGTCGGCGAAGATGAGCGAGTTGTCGAAGCTTTTGAGCAAGTAGTTCAGAGGACATTTAGGCGATTAGAAGCATATGCTTCTGCGAGAGACCGCAAGGGAAATGCTAACCAAAGTGAAAATACGATAAGAACCGGCAACGCGGTAGCAGCAATATATCATCACGATACCAGTCGTCTATTGGAGCCGCAGCTTCATGCGCATCTGGTTTTTTCAAATCATACCTGGGTCGAAGGGGAGGGCTGGAAAGCGCTTCAGCCGCGTGAAATGCTCGAGGCAAGCAAGGAGAGTATACGCCATCTGTTTTATCAGGACTTGGCTGAAGCCTGCCAGCAACTCGGTTATGGTGTTGAATGGCAGGGTGAAAGCTTTCGCTTATCCGGGATAGACCGGAGTATGGAAGAAGCGTTTTCAGTAAGGACTCAACAGCGAAAAGCTTTTGAAAAGCGATATGAGGCTATGTTTGACGTAATACCCACTAAGAAACGCATCGAATACTTCATTAAAGACAGTAGAGGTGACGCGATTAAACGCTTTCAAGCGGAATACCAGGATGCATTTTTGAAGCAACCGTCTACGCAATTGATACAGGATTTTGTGAAAGATTGGCGAACGAGCAAGATGGCACATAGTAACCGTAAGTTAGTTTTGGATCGACAATTGAAGGTATTGAATTCCGAGCAGCTTAGTCAGCTCTATCAAGTGGTTGGTGAAGCCCAATTGAATCAGATACTATCTCACGAGCCTGATCAGCAAGTATCTCATGAGAATGTGATCGTTAACGATTTGGATTCGGCATTAGATCCTGAAATTGGGCCGCGTATGAGGCGTGAAATAAAGGCGGAGCTTCCCAAATATGCGCAAAAAACTAGTCGCAACAATTCAATCAATCAGAAAGAACTACTACGAAGGATGAGGCGAGGAGCTGAGGTTTATCGCGCATTGCAGGGTCACCCTGCCGGTTTGATCGCTCATGCTCTGCGAAAATCAGTCAGGTATCGACGCTGACAAGCTTGACTAGATTTAAGATATGGTCTACAATGGTCTATATAAAGTAAAAAGGAGAATAGTATGACTGAACTTATCAATGATACATCCTGGACGGTTCAGGATGCTAAGAAAAAATTATCTGAAATTTTAAGAAAAGCCCGCAAGGACGGTCCTCAAATGATAGGCCGTCAAGCTCCCTGTGTCGTAGTTTCGAAGGAAGAGTGGGATAATCGCACGGGAGCGAATGAATCACTCGCAGCCTGGTTGATACAGAATTCCCCGGGAATTGATATCGAATTGCCAGTAAGAGGCGAAGGGAATGCTCGTCAAATTCCCTTCGTAGACTAGTTAGCCTGATGTCTGTTTTGTTTGATACCAATGTCGTGTCAGAATTGGCTAGGCCTCAGCCTAATCCTACTATATTGGCTTACTGTGGCTCAGTTGAGCAAGCCTATTTGTCAGTTGTTACAATGCACGAGCTATACTATGGCGCACACGCTGTAAACGACAGCGCCAGGCAAGAAAAGCTGCTGGGCTGGATTACCCAGCTTAGATCCAAGCACTCAGGAAAAGTGATTCCTGTAAACCTGGAAATTGCAGAAAATGCGGCTATCATGCGAGCCAATGAAAGGCTTGCGGGTCGAATATTAGCTGTAGAGGACTCTTTGATAGCCGCAACCGCTGATGTATATTCTTTGAGTGTAGTAACCCGCAACACAAAGGACTTTCAGAATACAGGTATTCATTTGATCAACCCATGGAAAAATTGAGCTCTAAGATCTGATATTACATTACAAAATAGAACTTTTGGGATTTAAAGGTGTTTATTCTGGCGATATAGTTGGTCCTGGATTCGATATTCTGCTTCGTACATTTGGAGGTCTAGGATAATTGCCTTTGTGCGGATATTTGAGTGATTTATACAAACGATTACCAGAATTTACATTAGATGATTGTCTCTGATTGTTAGCCTTCCACTGCTGAAATTCTGCGATGGTGGTTTGCTTGGAAACTGAATAATCTTGGATACATTTTCTTAATTTACGCGATTTCCAGATTCCAAATCCTAGCAGCTTTTTCCACCAGGGAAGGTGCTTGATCTCTTGGTGTAAACGTCGGATGACTGCTTGTTTTTGAGGTAACTGGTAACGCTGCTTGAGTGCCTCAAGATGAGCTTTGAACTGCTGCTTTAAAGTATCAGTTGCTTGAGGTTTATCCACAAAATCGGGGTATAAGCCCTTGGGAGACTTGCCCGATTTTAAGGTAGCAATGACTTGCTCAGCGTCAGGCAAGGTTGATAGGTTAAAACCCTTGCTTAGTTTTTCCCGAAATTCCCTGGTTCTTACACCCTTTATTTGCCGTAGCGGATTTTGGGTTTTACCGCGAGCATCGACCAAAACAAGACGTTTGCGGCCTTGAGCCAGATAGAGCTGATTTTCAACCAAAGCAGATATGAAATCCTGCCCGTATGAGCTGTTTTCCCAAGCTTGAGCAATGCGAGGATCATGATACTTGGTAGTTTCTCCCAGTTCCCGTTTTTGAGCATTTTCTACCCGTTGTGGGGCTAAATGCTCAAGACCATGCTCTCGGCATAGCTTGAGCGCAAGCTCTGAGAGCTTGCGTTTACTATGGGAGTCCTTTCCAAGAATTCCAGTAATCGGATGAACCCGATTCACGATAATATGAAAATGCCTATGAGGCGTGTCGGTATGCTCCACAAAATATGCCTCGTGTTCCTGCAAGCCTAGAACTTGTAGGGTTTGCAGGCCAATATTGATCATCAGCTCTTCGGTGGGTGGATGATCGGGATGGAAATTCCAGGAAATAGGGAAGATAGCAGCTTCCAATTTCTTATTGCTAGGCTTTTGCCCAGCAGCAATCAGTAACCGATTACGGTTCATTAACGTATACGCCTGGAATTTCCAAACCTTATCTATATCCTCAGTGGGGATATTCACGGTATGAAAGAAGCCGATACGATCACGGGTTAGTGATCGGTGATCATGAGCATGGTAGAGCCAGGCTCCATGGGGAGATCGACCTTTCTTGGCTTCTTTCGGGTTCATCTTTGGGAAATACTCTCCAGGTTTTTATCGATAAGCTTCTGGAGACTTTTACAGAGCTGTGTGAGTTCTGGATCTATTTCCTTAAAGGTGTAGCATTGCTTTACGAGCGGCTGTAGGATACACGCAATGTGTTCGACACGCTTGAGTAGAGCAGGGTCACTGAAAGCATGAGTCTTGAGCACCAGACGGTTATGACCTGAAAGCATAAGCTCTCTGGCCAGCTCATTCGGACTCATGCTCACCCGCCCGGCGTCATCCGCAAGTTTCTGGTAGACTGCCTCAGTCACATAGAATGAAACTTGTTTGGACTTACGCCTGGATATAGGTAAACGCGGCCTCGCCATAGCTACCTCCGTACATGGGTTGCGTTTAACTTATCCAATCCGGGCGGGCATCAAGGGGGGATGCACGGGGGGACCTTCCCACCTGCCAAGATGGTTTCGCGTAGGCGAAACACATCTTGCTATCCTGTTTATTCTCTTACACTTACGTGTATATCCTTTAGGTTTTCCATATTCATATATCTCTGCTGAAATGTTCTATCCGCTGGGTTGCTTTTCTACATTCATCCATATATCTAACTCTCATAAAAAAGCGTTCCCATGTCCCGCTAAGTCGTTGATTCCACACAAGTGAACAAAACAGGAAAACAGGAACAAGAGCATTGATTTTATTGGATTTAGAACGGATTCAAAATCCGGTTCTGGCAACAGAGTGAGAGTTCGAGTCTTTCCGGAGGCACCAGCATTTTCAACGCTTACAGCGAGTAGAGGAAAAAGCTTTCCCATTTTAAAATTTGAAAAGTGTTCCCATCTCATCGGGATTTTTCGGCAAAGTCTCTCAACTTTGCCGCCCCCGAATCGATGATTTCCTGGTCGATATCGGTGTAATAATCGACCATATCTTGAACTTGGTCTTTAGACCAGCCAAAGCGTTGTTTGAATTCAGCATCGTTTAGGCCAGCTTTGAGAGCATAAATGGCTGCGCTGTTGCGGATATGCCTAAAAACGTATTCGTGCATGTCAGCGGCCTCTCTTACCTCCTTGAACATATGATAAAAGGACAATTTACCCCATTGCATTTGGGTGGAGTCATTAACCGTTAAAAGTAATTGAGATTTAGGCCTGCGGGATAATCGCTTTATGGTGTCATAGCGTGAGACCTCAACTTTGATGATTTCGCCTGTCTTACTGGTTTTGAAACGGAAGAACCCATTCGTGTAGTCTCTGGGTTCTTGAAGATTAAAAACATCGGTTTGCCTAAATCCTTCCCAAGCGATGGCAACCGCAGTGCCCACATTGGGTTTGCCGATTTGATCGGCTACTTTAATGAAACGCTCGATATCAGCCAGTGTCCAAACCTTAAAAGTGTCTTTGCGCTTGTGTGATTTTGGTAGGGTAATCTTGCGAACCAAATTGTCACTAACGAGATTTTCTTCAATGGCTACCTGAAACAATTTAGATAGAACGGACTTATAGTTTTTCCTCGTTCTGGGTGTGTCCTGCCAACGATTAAGAAAACCCACAATTTCCTTGGTTCCCATGTGTTTGATGTGTGGGTGGCCCGATGCCTTGCACCAGTCAGCTATGACTTTAAGCATCGGCTCATAGCCTCTTTGGGTATGAGGACTCAGATTTAACCAATGTTCCGACTTTTTGTATCGGGCAATGATATAGCTCAAAGATCCTTTCTTGACGCGCGTATCCGGTTTATGACCCGTTCGGGCCAACACAAAATCATCGTATAGCTCATGACTACGTGCTTTCAGCTCTTGAGCGCTATGCTTATTGGTTTTACCGACCTCCAGGCTCGGTGGCCAGTTCTTCGGTCGCATGTGCTTAGGCGGTATAAAGTATATAACATAGTGATCTTTTCTGGCGCGAACCTTACAGTGAGGAGCCAGTTTAATGTTTAAGTTGGTCAAGTTTCTTTAATCCTTCTGCAAATGGGTTAATCACTGAATCCTTCACTCTAGCAGGTGGTCTGATTCCTAGGAATACCTCAATGTCTGATCCATGGTAAACATCCCCATGTTTTGAGCGATATTTCGGCTCCGGGGCGATACCGAGTTTACGCAGCTCACGCCACTTGGTGGCTTTTACGCCCACATATTCATGTAAATTTTTGGAATAGATGATTGGAGGTATCTGCATGTCTTTAGCTCTCATCCATCCGACAAGCCCGAACCACTGCAATGAGCGGGTAGCGAACCGGTGAAGTTTGGCTCTTGCCATAGCGCACCCCTAAACTTCTTAACTTCATTGCCTTTTTGCTGCGACTATTGTCGAGCCAGGATACCGTCATCCCGGCTCGTTCTGCCACCTCAAACTTATCAATCATGCGATCATTAAAGATTTCCAATCGCTCCGCGACCCTATCAATGATAACGGAAATTTCGTAGTCGGATTTACCGGCGAAGATTTCGCGCAACTGCTGATCCATAATATGCCCCCGCGTGTATTATTTTACATAATGCAATCTTAAGTTCATCACAAAATGCTTTAAGAAAGGGTTAATTGAAGACCCCCAAATACGGTTTTGCCTCCTATATTTGCCCGAACCATAGGTCGCTTTCAAAGAGGCTTATCGCTATTTCAACTGGATTTTCAATGCCTTGCCCGCACCTCCTGATTGCATCAGCCGTGTTAGGCATGAAAATTCAGTTTGTGAAATTGCGGGGTTTAGCCAGAAAGCGCCGAAATGGTTCGGCTCTAACAATAAGGAGGAAAAACAATGCGTATTTTCAAATTCTTCAAATTATGCATCACCCTTTGGGTTAGCCTGAAGTGATGAAACGGGAAGCCCTCGCTTGCGGGGGCTTCCTTATCACCTGAAGGTTGTTAACTACATCTTTAGGAAATTCTGGCATTATAATCAAACATGGTAATTCCCCATTGAATTATCCTTGAACACAGGCTCAGAGCGTCACCATTAACCCGTTGCCAATCTGAGCCCATTTTGAAGAGCCGGGCTACGAGGGTTGCCCGGCTTTTTTTATGGATGTCGAGAGCAATTAAGGATTTGTTAAGAAGGTTGTGTCAGGATCGTAAATGTAGTTTTTACCAAACAGGAAAAATTGCATTTTCCCCTCATGTTCTTCGAATGGGCGTAGAGCATGAACCCAACTTCAACACGGGCTCCTCCGGCCCGTTTTTTTTGCGCGATACGGGAAATAAAATCAACGGCACTGATCTAAAATTCGTGTCTCTTACCAATAGATAAAACCCAAGATATATTTAATCCGGTATTAAGGAAAATATGTCAAAATGACCTTAAATGAGATGTGCCATTTAAGGCGCATTCGGGGATACACAACTATTAGGTGGGACATATGAGTGATCAAGGGGCTAAAGCGCTTAGTGCGCAGGAAATGTATGGTGCTAGGTGGAATCAGGGCATTCTTCCCGATATCTACGACGACGCAGTAAAAACGCCCGATGAACTCCGTGCGGATGTGCTTGAGGGTGAGCGAAAAGAGCATGAGCAAATAACCGCTAAGGTCACGATTGGCGCTTTGGAGGAAAGTTCTCTGAGGGGAACGGATCGATTTAAGGATGCTCAGTTTCTACATTCAAACGCCAAGGAAAAGAAAAAAGATAGCCTTGGCGACATTATGTTGCGCCTGAATAGCCTACAATCACAGATTCGAGATGCCATCAAAAACCATAATCGCTATGCGGATGCCATTGAACAGGCCTTGGCAGACATGAAGTTGGGTAAAACCATTCAGGGGCCGGATGGCAAATACCTGAACGAAGAAATCGAAAATGCGATTAAGGAATATGAGCGCATTACCGGTAAGGAATTTGATCGGGATGATCCAGATGTGCTCGAGCAATTAGGCGAATGGCATCGACAGTATACGGCGGTTCTCGAGCAAAAAGACCTTGATATCGAGAATGATCTGGAAGTAGGCAAAATCTCGGCGGAAGAGGGGGTAGCGGCATACGAAACCCTCTTCCAGCAAGGCTGGCAATCCAATAGCTCACAGATTGAAATTGAAAAGAAGAGTGTGCTGCCAGATACGCAGCTAGAATTGCGTGACGATTTAGATAATAGCCTGGTTGAAATCTCTGATGTGGAAATCGAGCAATTTATGAAAGACTTCGCAAGGCTTCAAAAATTGGAAGATCCCATCGAACGCATGCGGCAAGAAAAGATGCTCATTGATAGTGCCTCGGAAGCTGCTAGGGAGCTTTTATCCATGGAAGAAGATACTGAGCACTTGTTTGACGAGGACTATTTCAAGCTACTCGAGGGTCAGTTAGACGCTCAGCCTGAAACCAATCTACAAAGCAATCCGGCTACGACGTTGAATGTTGGGAATTCCTAGAGTGAAGCGGTTCTAAGATCAGGCCGTGAGCCCACAACTTTTTCATAAAAATACTGCATGTGACCGGCGACGGTTCCGTCTGCCAGTTGTCCACGGGTGTATTTGCCGACCGGCTTGCGATGAATGAACATTTCCACCATACCAGGTTCGCCTCCGGCGAATACATCCACAGGATAATTCTTCTCTTCAGCGACATTTTCGAAAGCGATCATGGCTACATCTGGGATGCCTTCACCGTAGTGGAGCACAACTTGATCAGTCGAGGCACGATAGGCAATCTTACGCTCTACGGATGGAATAGAAGATGTGTCGAGAGAAGCTTGGATGCCAGTAGCCTCATCAGATTTAGCCGATTTAGAAAAGCTAACAGTAGGCAGCAATGTCATTGCCCCTGCGGTGAATCCGGCAGCCGCAGCTTTCAGTTTTGATCTCAGGCCTGAGGCCATAAGCGATCTCCTTTTCCTTACTCCTTTTATAACATTCCTGGTGCTGAAACGCAATATTTGGTCATTTGGGCGACTTGTGGCATGATGGGAGCGTGTTTTCATACTCTGAAACACTATCTACAAACTGTTTCATTCTTTTGATTAACGCCGTCATGCTTTACACCCAGGGAATACGTAAATATCTCAGTGAGCCGGAGCGCGAAGCATTCCTTCGGGCTGCCATCGGTTTCAAAGACTCCAAGAAACGGGCTTTCGCCCTGGTCATGTATTATTCGGGTGCACGGATTTCGGAAATTCTGGCTCTATTGGTGGGACGGATTGACTACGATGTAGAAGGGATTGTCATTAGATCACTTAAGCAAAGAAGCAAAACCAACTACCGTTTTATCATTATGCCGCCTGAGGTTTTAGCGCTTTTACGCTATATAACGATGGGCAAGAAAACCCATGAACGGGTCTTTGATTTTTCACGGACAACCGGCTGGCGTGTCATCAAGGAGATCATGAAACAAGTCGAACTGGAGGGCAGTCGGGCGACGCCGAAAGGGCTTCGGCATTCATATGCGGTCGCTCATGTGAGCAAAACCACTCCGGTCAACCTTATTCAAAAGTGGTTGGGACACAGGCACTTGTCGAGCACTGTTGTTTACATGGATTTTGTAAGCGAAGAGGAAATCGCTTATGCGAAAAGTATATGGCCAAAAAAATCCAGGCTGGATAAGGCTTTGCTTGACATGAAACAGTTTGTAGAAACTGTTTCACGGCTATTCCTTTAATCGGTCGTCAATTGAAAAAACTGTAATAATACTTAAAACTGAAGTAGTATATGTATGTTCTAGACACTAGTGCAATAAAGGGCATTTCTGGAGAAATCTTACGATTAACTAAAGAGAATCACGATCTTCGGATTTCGACCATATCAGTGTGGGAATTATTAAGTCATTTGGATGAAGGAACAGCTACAAATAGCTTCCTAAGACAAAGGGGGAATGTTCTGAAGTGCAAACTGATGTCTATCTTAGATGACCCCATAGCGCACCATGCAAAGCAAATCGGAATAGCTGATAGAATTGACCCCAGCAGATTTGAAGATCCTGAAATCATCACTCAGATCTTGGCAAATCTTGAAAATTGCGAATCTCTGCATGATTTTGAGAAGAGCCATGTTTTACTATCTAATGGGGAAGTTAAAACATGTGACAATATTGCCGAAATGACGCGAGTGGTATTAAATGAATCTGAAGAGTCCTACTTATCAGAGTTTGCTCAGGCAGCCCAAGAGTTGAGTAGTTATCTTACAGCAAACAACTTAGATTCTATAAGCGATGAATTATTAGCACAATTCATATTGAGCGATTTGAAAAGCTCTTGTGTTGAACATGGTCTATTAGAAAAACCAGAGCTCGTTGGGAAACTAGGCCAATCAAGATTCTTTTACTCTGGATATTGGTATGCAAGAATTAGAAGCGCATTAGAAAAATCTGGGGGTAAGCCTGAGTGTGTTAGTACTGATAGAAATGACTTTGAAGATGGATTGATCATATCATATTTGGATATCAATCAGCCATATACCTTGGTTACAAATGATAAGGACACAATTGCTGCCTTTAAATCTAGTAAGAATGCATATCATCAAAAATTTGAAGGTTTTCCTTTGGGAGCTAGATGTATTTCAAATGACGAATTTGTTGTAGAAACAACCAGTAAATGAAGAAGGCTTCGATTGCTCGAAGCCTTCTTTCCTGAAATAACCGGTTGGTTTTACTCCTTGGCATCCGCTCCTTCTCGATTGATCGGGAAGATGGATACCGGCTTGGCAATGACCTGGGTGCCGTAGAATTTGACGAAGAGACCGCCATTTTCATTTTCCCAGGCAACTCCGATTTGTTCGTAGTTGGCGCTGCTGCCGTTTTCGTGCTTCACCTTGACGGCGTGGGTAGGAACGCGAGTTTCTTTCTTAGAAGCTGCTTTTTTAGTAGTCATTTTTTAATCCTTTCATTTTAGGTTGTGTTCGGATTTGGCGAATTCCATTACCGAACGTTGCGGATCGGATTAAAGCGAATGGAAGCAGTTGAGGCCGCAGGCCACGGTTCAACGTCAAAAACCAGGAAGGCTGCCTTTAGGTAAACCTTGTTTTTCGACTTGCCGGGTCAACGCCATTCGTATCGTTACGCAATGGATGTTCGGTATAACGGGATTATGCGAAATTCAGGTGAACATGACCCAATGAAAGGTATGACTGATTACGCAGCCCTAAGAAATTGAGTACCTGCTCACTGACAGTGATGCACTTAGGCGGCAATAACCAACAAAGATGAGGGGTTGCCTAAGAAAATTTGGCGGTTTAGCAATCCAGGCACCCAGATGCCAAGACCATCCAATACATCTATCGAGCGATGATGCTTGGATAAGGGCGGTTATTTCAGGAAGAGGCAAAGGAAATTAAGACGGTTTTTCGAACTGAATGATTCCCTCTCTGACTAGCTTCATTTCATGCAATTGAAAGTAACAGTAGGCTTTTTGATTACTGATCCCAAAATGTTTAGACAGCTTCCGAAATTCAATATCATTAATGATCCCACGGGATATCCATTTAAATGACTGTTTGGCTTTTTTATAAAGTTGGGGCTGCTCAGCTGCAAAATCGTTTTCCGTTTCTGTAGCGATAGCTTCGTAAATAAGGTAAACCGGGAATATCCGATTAGCATCGTCAAGGCTAAGATCGAAGACATGCATTTCTTCAGCGGTGATTTGCCACCAATTATGCCCATAGAATGACTCCAGGGCTTCAGTAGACGTATTTTTGGAGACCTCACTGACCCAATCTTTGAGCAATATCAGTAGATGTTTATCTGTTTCTTCCATTTGATTAGCTTAAGTTAATAATCTGTCCAAATAAAGTATGCGAAATTCAGTCGGATTCCTCCCAATCGATCGAGCATTCGCCGTCGCAGTCCTGGCAGTAATGGCCTTTGTCGAAGACGTTCACGATTTCATAGGTTTGTGTGGTTTCATCCCAGGCAACGTAAGCGTCAAATAAGACATTTTCACTGCCGCATGAGCTGCATTGAGGTATGGTATTCTTTGGATTTTCTGACATGGGATAACTTTCTTTAAGGTGGATCGAAGCAGGCCCGGTCAATCGGGCCTGCATTTGGATTAATGGGAATAGTAAACGTCTACTTCGTTGTGACTGAACTCGATGGTGAAGACGTCGCCGCTCATTTTCATGTCGCTGGCTATCTTCTCGTAATCGATGTAGAAGCTCAGGTTTTCAGGGATTTCCGTTGTATCCTCGGTCAACTGCTGGGCATAAGCGCTCAAACCTTCATAACGGCCCGCATAGTTTTCCAAAGCACGCTCAGCATCTTCGATATCTCCCAAAAAGTGTTCAAGCAGAGCAAGACCTTGACCTCCGTGCTCTTGGATAAATATCGCTAGGCAATTCACATAAAAAATACTCTCGTATTCGGATATGGGGATTTTGCCAAAACCGTCGATATCGTGAATCGCATGCTCTTCTGCATCAGCCATAGGTGAAGCCTTAAGCATCGCTCTGATGTGCTCATGGATTTCGTCGACGCTTAAAGTCGCGTCGATCCACTCGCCGTGCAAAATGCCATTGTTGTAACTGGCCAGACAAGCGACATATATTCTCGGTGTATCTAAGGTGCTCATAATCATCATTCCTTTGGTTAATGGGTTTCAGTGGTGCGCAAGCCTACTGCTTGCTGCTGAAACCCTGGCCTTCGCCGAGAACGGGGGTAGGGAACTCAAGGGAGGGGGATCACCCGGTCTGCAGTGAGTGTACGAGCGAAGATGGGGGACACCCTTGAGTGAGCGAGGGGCAGCGCCCCTTCAAAAAGAAAGGCAGTCCTTGGTAAAACAAGGTCTGCCTTATAAGTGACGTGGGGTTTCGGATCGTGTGGGTTAATCAGCTTGCTGATCAACTCTTGCGACCTCTTTGGAATATATTGGTTCTTGAGGACTTATTGTCATTGTGCGCATTCAAGCACAACACTGCCTGATGTGTCGTAAACTGAAGCGTTCCTTTCTTCAAGTAAGGATAGTGCATCAAGATCTGCATTCTCATGCTATTTGTTCCAGCTTATTCTGCATATTCGGATTTATCTCAAATATGTATGTTTCTTCCTTACCAGAAATGTAATCCATACCGAATTCGACCCCATTGTATTCATAAAACTCAAGCTGCTCCAAAACACTTTGGGTGCAAATCGACACCTGAAACATCGTAAGAAATCCTTCTATCATGCTCAAAACGAAATGAGGTTATCACAGTATAAAACGTGTGTCCACATCAGAGTCCTATTGAGTACTTGCTATCAATAACTGCCTCTTAATCAACCGATAAACATCCATTCAAATTAGGATGAATTCCTACTCTATCAAAGCAGTTAAATCTGCGTGAACTAAATCTAAGCGATACAGATCCAGCTTTACGGGATAAATTCTAACGAGTTGCATTAGTCCTGTAACAATTGCCTTGAGGTATGGGGTTCAAATAGCGGGGCCTGATAATCAAAGACTTACGATTTCAGGAGACAAAAAATACCTCCCATTTAATCGGATATTGGTAATTGATGAAATGTAGCAATTACAATATTCAATTGGTAAAATCACGCATATGATGTACATAGTATACAGTATCTAGTGATAGATACGCTTATAGAGCCTAGATAGATTTTTTTGCATTTTCCTATGGTAGGTTTTTCTTTTCTGCGCGTAGTAAGGGTATATAATAACTTACCCCAAGTTACATGCCCAATAAGAAAAAGAGAGAAGCCGATTGGTTTTCAGAGGATATTTTACCCCACGAAACAGATCTTCGAAATTGGTTATCCAGACGTTACCCAACGCTTTCGGATATCGATGATGTTATACAAGAAACTTTCTTTAAACTACTGAGAGCATATAACACAGGACCTCTTGTGAATCCAAGAGCTTATCTGTTCGTTACCGCTAAAAATTTGGTTATGAGCAGGTTTCGGCATCAACGCTATGAGAAACCGAATGAAAACGCCCCAGTTGCTAATATGGATATCGTCTCAGAGATGAAGTCGCCTCTCGAAGAGACGATCAGCAATGATGAAGTGAGTCATCTTGTGGAAGCAATCGAACAGTTACCTGAGAGGTGCTGCCAAGTGATCACTATGAGGAAAATCTATGGATTTTCACAGCTCGAGGTTTCCAGGAAACTCGGTATTTCAGTGAATACGGTGCAGAACCAAACGGCTTTAGGTGTTAGAAAAGTGGGAGAATATTTTAGGAAAATGGGATATAGAAAGGTGCATAAGCAATGACCAAGAAAGAGAATAGAAATCATGAGCCGTCCGAAATTGATGTTGCTGCATCTGAATGGATTGCGAGATTGGATCGCGGGCTATCTGATGCTGGGAAGGAAGAGCTCAAGCGGTGGTTAGAGGAATCTCCTAAACACCAGGCTGTATTTAATGAGTTTCAACAAAATTGGGATGACTTAGATCGCCTGGCAGGATTTCATGTTGTATACAGTTCGAAAGAAGATCCCAGCTTATTAGTTCACGATCAATCGAAGCCGAGCGGCGCATCCATTTGGAATCATTGGCGGGTTTTGAGTGCAATGGCAGCATTGCTCCTGTTATCGTTTAGCGTTATATTATTTCAGCAGCTCACTAAAAGTGAAGTGAGATACGTGCGCAATACGGACAATATTCTGGTAGAGCGCATAGATTCCCTGGATCTTGAAGATGGCAGTCAAATCCAGCTTAATCGTGGCTCACTTGTAAGTGTTGAATATTCGGATGAAATCAGACTAGTAAAATTGCTTAGTGGTGAAGCAAATTTCATAGTAGCCCGTAACGACCAACTTCCGTTCGTTGTTGAAGTTTCTGGTATTCGCGTTCGGGCTGTTGGAACCGTGTTTAATATACGCACAGGAAGCGAGCAAATAGAGGTGATCGTTTCTGAAGGTACGGTAGCCTTGCAGTCCGACTTAGGCCATGAATTTGAAGAGACTTCCAATGAGACATTGGTTGAAGAAAACCACATGGCAACCTATGACCTAGCAAGCTCTGCATCAATCGCAGTTGTGGAGAAGCTAGATCCTGTAAAGGTCGAAGAAGCGCTTATTTGGCAACCCAAATTTATCGAGTTCGAAGATGTATATTTAGGGGATATCATTGACGAATTCAATCGTCGCAATTCGGTGAAAATGCGCATCATTGATGAATCCATTCGGACAGAACGCCTGTCTACCATGTTCTGGTCTGACAATGTAAATGGATTTATACGACTCCTGCAATCGAGTCTGAATATACACGCGGAGTGGGGCGAAGATGGGACGATCTATCTTTTTGAAAATAACAGAATTCATTCAAAGTAGACAATGAATTCTGTAATCCATAAATGGGTTAAGCTCATATGTATTTTAGTCATTTTAAGTTACGTATCTTGTTCAAAGAAAGAACATTACGCATTTGATATTAGGGCAGGAGAGGCGAGCGAAACGCTCAAGCAGTTTGCCGATCAAGCACGTGTAGAAATTTTGATTAATGAGAAGGATCTTAAAAAAATTATAACCAATAGTGTACATGGAACTATGCCAAGCCTGACAGCTCTCAAAAAAATGATCTCAGGTACTGGCCTGGTTTTTATCCATGATAGAGAAACAAATGCTATAGCCGTTTATTACCCCGATTCTAAAATTTAGTGCACCCTCATCTAAATAGCTTCAAAAATATCAGTCGACGAATAGCATTTATTCAATGCCTATTCGTCGGTTTGAGTGCTTATGCTATTGAATTCTCAATTGAAGCAGGGATTGCATCAGAAACGATTAAGGAATTTGGCAAGCAATCACAAAAGGGCCTCATATACCATTTTGAGGACCTTAAAGATATTAAAACCAATCCGGTTTTTGGCAATTTTAGCTCCCGAGAGGCATTGGAGCAACTTTTGAAAGACACAAATCTTGTGATTAAGGAGGATGAGGAGACGGGTGCGTTTGCGGTCGTCCTCGATCCTGAAGCGGTAACTTCAAATCTTTCTAGCGGACTATCGGGGGGCAACCCGGTAACCGCAAACACAAACCCTAGTGAAAAAAAACTAATGAATAGAAAAACAAATGAAAGCAGGCTAGTCAAGTGGCTAGCAGGCCTGGCGAGCGCCTTTACTGTTGTGGCACCCACAGCAGTGAACGCTCAGAACTTGACTGAGGATGAAGATATCTATCTCTTGAGTCCCTTTGTCATCGAAACCGAAGAAGATATCGGTTACCTTGCCACATCTACTTTGGCGGGCACACGCATAAAAACGAACCTATCGGATATTGCTACATCTATTTCCGTGATTACCGAAGAGTTTTTAGAGGATACAGGTTCTGACAATGTCGCAGAATTATTGGTGTACACAACCAACACTGAGGTGGCCGGCCTGGGGGGCAATGTGTCCCTTTCTGACCTTACCGGCAATGATGAAGCCAGTGACCAACGTGCGGTTCGCAGTGTTAATTCTCAGCAACGCCTACGAGGTCTGGCTCCTGCTGATCTAACCCGCAACTTTTTTGAAACCGGTATCCCGTTTGATTCTTATAATACCCAAAGGGTTGAAATTAACCGAGGGGCAAATGCGGCCCTGTTCGGGCTTGGTAGTCCGGCTGGAATTATCAATAACACATTAAAAGTTGCCAATTTTAACGATGAAACGGTTATATCCGGGGCAATCGGGAGTTTTGGCTCGAAGCGATCTGTGTTGGATGTCAACCGGCAAATTATCGAAGATAAATTGGCAATTCGTGCCATTGGATTATACGACGATAATAAATACAGGCAAGACCCGGCTTTTCGCAGAGATAAACGCATTTTTGCAACCACAACCTATACGACCGAGTTTTTCGAAGATTCCGATTTTCTGGACGCCACGACCGTTCGTGTGAATTTTGAGTATGGGAGCATCTCATCGAACAATCCTCGTATACTCCCCCCCACAGACAAAGTTACCCCTTGGTTTGTCGGATGGACGGATGACTATAGCCAGTTCTATGAAGAGGCGGGTTTTGTCCATCCCGGCCCGCAGGCAATCCGGGTGGATGCTTCTGTAACCAACACCCGGGATTGGGGTGGGCTCGATGCGATCTCACGGGCAACTCTGCGACCCACGCAGGCTACAGGCCGTGGAGTGCATATTATCTTTCCTGACCATAACTCCTCCGTGCCGGGTGATGTTTCTTCATCCCGCTACGGAGAAAACATTATTGGCAGGCAAAACACTTTGAGTAATAAGATATTCAGCCAGGCTGAGCAGCGCCTGGGCACAGGTGTCCACTGGACTACGGCAAACCTACGCCATACCCTGAATGGCTTGGGAGTACCCACTGCCATACATAATTTGTATCAGTCCCCGGTGGTAATGGATCCTTCTATATTTGACTTCAATAATGTTTTGATAGACGGGCCCAATAAGGGCGAGGGACTTGATTTTGAGGCATTTAATTTCACCGTTGAACAGTTGTTTCTGAATGGAAATGCAGGCATTGAGTTTGCTTATGATAACCAATTAAGGGAATCAGAAAACTGGGGTATGCTTGGCAGCGGCTTTAACCTTAAATTGTCCATAGATGTCAATACTGTCCTCATGGATGGCACCCCCAATGCCAACTTTGGTCGCCCCTTTATCGCGGACGAGGGTTATATCGGATACAGTAGAGATGAGGATGAGGTTTATAGGCTTACTGCATTCTACGATCTTAAATTCTCCGAGAGAGACGGTTTAGTAAAATGGCTTGGGGATCATTTGATCACTTTCAGTTATTCGGATACCGAACAATATTCAGAACAGCGTGGAGGTCGGCCATTCTCCACGGGAATTGATTATACATGGGGTCGTAGTGTTCCGCCTGTTCGTAGAACTGATAACCACCGCAATGCATTTAGTAAAATGCACTATCTCGGAGGTTCACTCGAAAATCAGAGTGTTGCAGCGGGTGCGAATATCCCTGGTATACAAGCACTGCAGGTGCCTAATGCGGCTACCCGTGGATCGGGAAGGTTTTTAGTCTCCCAAGATGGAGATCGTGACGATGGGTTCCATGTTGAGACCGTAACGGTTGATGAGGAGATATGGAGGTCTGCCAATAAGGATCTTATCGAAATTGAGTCAGCTGTATTGGTATTACAGAGTTTCTTGCTCAATCGTAACTTGATCGGCACCTTTGCCTGGCGTGAGGATGAAATATCCACATTGCGAGCTGTTCAAAGCCCTGAACTGGGTGGGGGTAATTCCCCTTTTCGTACGGATTTAGACCTCTTGCTTTGGCAGGAAGAGCACTTCTCAGTGGACTATGCCACTGAGGCTGATATTGAGGAAAGTTCCATTTTCTCCTACGGTCTCGTAGCCGCTGTTCCTTTTGGATGGATGGAGAAGGTGCCCTATGTGGATGATTTACGATTCCACTATAATGAGTCCGAGAATTTCACACTGGGTGCCGGACGCGTAAATGCATTTGGCGAAAGCGTGCCGGCTCCCAAGGGAGAAACCAAAGACTACGGCTTTTCGCTTACACTCTTTGATAATAAATTGTATCTTAAAGCCAATTGGTATGAGTCTTCCCAGAACTTTCTGACCTTTGATTCAGGTCCTGGGCTGACGACTCCGGCATCTTTGCTGATTAATGCTCGCAGCATGATTGGTATTCGCTCGTTTGATGAAGATGGGGATGGTTTACCGGAAATCGATACCAATGGTGATGGGGTAGGAGATCAGGAACTGATTCCACTTCCTCAAGAATATTTGGATCTCGTTAACTATGATCCGGTCGGCAATGTGGCTACAGGTCTGCCGGGCTTTGTGAGGACGTTTGATCGGGTAGCTGAAGGATTTGAGCTGGAAGCAGTCTACAATCCTACGCCTAATTGGACAATTGCATTTAATGCCGCAAGACAGGAAGCCACGAATAATAATTCGGCTCAGACGTTACAGCGGTACTTCGAGGAAACAACTGTAAACGTAAATGGTCAGGAGTTTGGCATTATTGAGTTATTCGCGACGGGTGGACCCAATGCGGCCTTCCCGCAGTTTGATGCCCCCGGAGAAGCTGCACTCGCGGCTGCACAGGCAGACCGTGCATTGGCAAATTTCTCAGCCATTACCGAGCTTGATGGTCAACTCGCGCAGGAGTTGCGGGAGTGGCGGTATAACTTCATTACCAACTACAAGTTTGATGAAGGAAGCTTGGCAGGCATAAACGTCGGCGGCGCTTATCGTTGGCAGGACAAAGCTGCAATCGGCTATGAGTTCAAGGAAGCTGCAGACGGTACTCTGATACCCGATATCAATGCCCCTTTCTTTGGACCAACCGAAGACAACATTGATGTGTGGGTAGGCTATACCCGTCCGATTATGGATGAAAAGGTGAACTGGAAAATTCAGCTGAACATTCGCAACCTGTTGGATGATGATGATTTGATCCCCGTCGCTGCTAACCCCAATGGAGCGGTATATGCGGCGCGTATCGTTAATCCGCTCACTTGGGAGCTTCGCAGTTCTTTCACTTTCTAATGCGTTTTCCTTCTACTTAAACGAGTAAACAAGATGGCAGGAGCACGCTTAGCGCGTGCTCCTGCGCATCTATTATAGATCAAAAGATATGTTTCATTTTAAAATTATCATTAAGCCTTTGATAAATCTACTTTGCTTTGTAGGTATTTGGTGCGGCTTTACCTTTCAAACACAAGCCGACAATGCTCCACCCAATATCATACTTTTTTACTGTGATGACCTGGGCTGGATGGATGTCGGGTATCATGGGAATCCATTCTATGAAACTCCCCATATTGATCGATTTGCACGCGAGGGGGTTGTCTTTACCAGTGCTTATGCGAATGCACCCTTCTGCAGTCCAAGCCGTGCAAGCCTAATGACCGGGCATTATGCGCCCCGGCACCAGATTTACATCCCCGCTTCGGCAGCCCGAGGACCGGATTGGTCACGAAAGTTGATCCCCCCCGAACAAAAGCGTGTGCTGAATCCTAGTGTGAACACATTTCCTGAAGTATTAAAAACATTGGGCTATAGAGCCGCACATATCGGTAAATGGCATCTTGGGCGCGACGAAGACGGCCCACTGGCGCATGGTTTTGATGTTAATGTAGGGGGTAATCGTATATCTAAACCACCCTCATTCTTTAGCCCTTACAACAATCCGGATATCGAAGATGGACCCAAAGGAGAATATTTAACGGATCGCCTCACTGATGAAGCTATAGAGTTTATTGTAGACTACAAGGATGAACCCTTCTTTCTGTATTTATCCCATTTTGCGCCCCATACACCCATTGAGGCAAAGCCTGAGCTCGTTGATTATTATAAAAGCAAACACAATCCCCGGGGGGGTTATGATGAGACATATGCAGCAATGATGCATAGTCTCGATGAGAGTTTTGGGAGGATATTGGAGTCCTTGGAACAGAACGATCTTCGTGAGAATACCCTTATTCTTTTTTATTCAGATAACGGCGGCTATGCACTGGCGACAACAAACGAGCCGTTGCGAGCAAGTAAGGGAACGATCTATGAAGGCGGTATCCGAGTGCCCCTTTTTTTGCAGTGGCCTGCTAAAATCAAGCAGCCCGCCACTTATGATATACCGGTTAACGGTACGGACATCTATCCGACTTTTCTGGATATCGCGGGAGCAGATTTGCAAGCTTACACCAGCGATGGTCGAAGCTTAAAAGATCTATTGTTAAAGGGGACTGACCCTTCACTCATCAATCGCACGCTCTTTTGGTATGTACCGGTCTATTTGGACAGCTATAACTGGCAAAGATATGAGCGCGATGGCATCACCCATAAACTACATTTAACTGCTGACGGTGAAATCAAACAACAGCGAGCCGTCGAGCCTCATCCAAGCAACCTTTTTCCTGCCTGGAGAACCACTCCCGTGAATGCCGTGAGGCGTGGTAATTACAAGTTGATCGAGTTTTTTGAGAGAGATGAGCTGGAACTCTATGATCTATCCATAGACATCGGAGAAACCCGCAATATCGCGACTGAGCAGCCCGAAATCGTGAAATTGCTTTATAAAGAACTGGAAAAGAAACGGGCTCTCACAGGTGCGCCGTTTCCGCTCAAAGCAAATCCAGATTATGATCCATCCAAGTATTTTCGCAGCAATTAATGAATTTGCGGGAGTTTTGGCCCCGTCCTGAATACGGGTCAAAGAGAAGTATGTAATTTAAACGACAATCCGATGCGATTGTAGTAACTTTTGCCTACGGTTTTGGATTCGAGCATCCACAGTATTTCGCACGACGTTTAAAAAGAGAACGGAAATGACCCTCGCGATACTGGGCTCAATATAGTAACTGAACCTTAAAGGACTTCCCAACTTGTTTTGAGGCCTACTATAGGGGACAAAAAAGGGACAAAATCTCGTTATTTTAGACTATTTTACGGTATTTTACGGCAATTGTAAAAATCAGGCATAATTTAAAAGCCGTTGATAATAAGCTGCTTAAGAAATATGTACTATTATGACCTTGCACAGTCGGGTTCAAATAGTGGGTGCCTGATAATCAACAACTTACGATTAACAAGGGACAAAATGTGGCAGATACAGCTCTAGTTTTTTGAAATCATAATCTAAGATACTCTACTTAAAGTGCTAAACTGCTGGGGTTGACTGTGTCCCTTTATCTGTCCATGTGAATTTGAAAATGATACAACATATTCACAAACAAGTATTAGCGTAGCTTAGTAGGTAGGATGAATTCCCCCTATCCGTAAAGTGCTTTGTCCCAAAGGGATGCGGCAAAAAGGGTGAAAACACGCAGCATGTCCACTTCGTATTTATGAGATACCCTCTATTATTTGTGTCAGCTCATCACCCGGAAGCATGCCAGCTATGCTTGGAATTTAGGTAAGCTCTACCCCTTTGTAATATTTATCAAAATGGTCTCTAGTGAGTAAACTAAGTTTTGAGGTCTGTATAATAACATGGGTAAGCGCTCAAAGTTAAATACAGTATGCTTGTGTAAGGTTCGCCCCATATTAAAAAAATGAAAGAGAAGCTTCGGAAAAATAGTCTTATATTTACTTGTGTCATATTTGTAAGCGTGTTCTCGGCTAATGCTGAGAACCGACCTCCAAACATCATTTTGATGCTTACGGATGATATGGGCTATGGAGACCTAACGTGTTATGGGGGCCATGCGGTGCACACACCAAATATCGATGCTCTTGCCCATCAAGGCACGCGCTTCACTCGATTTTATTCAGCATCTGCGGTTTGTACTCCGAGCAGGGCTGCCATTCTTACGGGGCGCTATCCTCTACGTTTTGGGATTACGCGACACTTTTCAGACCGCGACGAATATTTACATCCAGACTCGGTGACTCTTCCTGAATTACTCAAAGAGAAAGGGTATGCAACCGCTCATATCGGTAAATGGCACCTGGGCGGTATGCGCATAAAGGACTTTGAAGCACGAAGCACTGGCAAGGAAGCCAACCCCGGGCCATTGCAACATGGTTTCGAGCATTCGCTAACGAGTATTGAGGGTGATCCCCCGCGTGCATCGATCATTCAGGAGCGCAAGCTTTACCGTGAAGGGGGCAAATACATGGTGCGCAATGATAGGCGTGCTCCCGAAGACCCTCGGCATTGGACTGATATCAAAGTGGATGAATCCATTCGACTTTTCAAAAAATGGAAGGCAGAAGACACGCCGTTTTATCTGAATTTGTGGTTTGATGTACCACACACTCCCTATGAACCCGCACCTGAACCCCATCTCAGCAAGTACGCGAAAATGGGCGCTACCGGGGACCAGCTATACTTTCGCTCCATGGTTTCGCATCTGGATGAAAATGTAGGGCGTATGATAAAAGCACTTAAGAAACTGGGGTTGTATGAAAATACATTAATCATTTTTACGTCTGATAACGGAGCTGCCTGGGAACCGGAGGTGGGTCCATTCAAGGGAGGTAAAACGGATCTGCACGAGGGAGGCATAAGGGTTCCGTTTTTTGCAGTCTGGCCGGGCCATATTCCCGAAGCGGAGGTCTCTTTCCAGACCGGACACCATACTGACTTGTTACCGACACTCTGTGAAGCTGTTGGGATTTCTTACGAAAGCCTTGAGTTGGACGGAATCAGCTTGTTGCCCAATTTAGTCAATCAGGAATGGATCGAGCGAGGCGTCTTGCTCTGGCAACTGGATCTATACAGGCAGATGCAGCGGCATTATCCCAAGCCCAAGCCCTACGCAACTACGGTTGCGTATGACGGACTGTGGAAGCTGCTGCTTAACGAAACTGAACCTGTCGAGTTGTTCCATCTTGAAAACGATCCCCGTGAGGTGAAAAATCTTTTGGAAGAGCATCCTGAGATCGCTTCCCGATTAAAGAATTACGTAGAGCAATTTCTTAATGAACCCCGACTCAGCTGGAAGTAGGGTCAGATAACTTTTTGAGCGGGTTTTCTGTGAGGCATTGCCGCGGACATACGCATTTAGCCTAGGAGCATACTATTGGGTGTGCTCATGATATTTTTTGTATCACAGCGGGGGCAGTTCAATTATAGCTTTTTTGGGAGTTTGACTAGTGAGTAATGCTGATTTTGGGGTCAACTATTAGTACAGCTAGTTGTTTAAGTGAAAATGTAGTTTGTCTGTGCAATGTCTGCCGTATAATAAAAAAATATAATACTCCGCATGAGTTCAGAAGAAAACCTTAATAAAGACAAGTGGTTTGAAGAACAGATAGAACCCCATGAAACCTCATTGCGTGCCTGGCTTAGGAGTCGATTTGGGTTGGAAAGCATGATCGATGATGTTGTGCAGGAATCTTATATTTCCATACTTAAGGCCAAGGAAAAAAGGAAGATTCATACTCCAAGGGCTTACCTTTTCAGGACAGCTAGAAATGTCGCGGTTGATCTCCTTCGGGAAATGAACAAGCACAATGGAGAACCCCTTGAAGATGATTCTAAGATCGTTCACCTACACAGCCAACGAAACGCAAAGGAAATCTTACAATATCAACAAGAGGTAGAATTATTAAAGGCAGCAATTAACGCCTTGCCGGAAAGGTGTAGGGAGATTTTTATTATGAGGCGAGTTTACGGTATGCCAAGTGCGCAAATCGCAAAAAAACTAGGCATATCCACCCATACGGTCTCCGCTCATTTGACAGCAGGATTGAAGAAATGTATGCAACACATCGAAAACGCCGTAAGCGAGCCAACCGGAGAGCACTAAAATGAAAAAGAACTTACCACCATCATACGATCTTGATGATCAGGCAGCTGAATGGGTTATCCGACTTGAGGATGGTTTAAACTCAAATTCAAAGACCGAGCTAGAGCAATGGCTAAAGCAACCCGGCAGTCAAGAAGCACTTGCACGCTACAAAAACGGCTGGAAGCGTTTCGGAATCCTAACAAAGCAGAACTTTGAGTCGGAAGATCCTGTATTCAGTGAAAACAACTCCGCACGCTCCGAGTCTCCAAAGGTATTCTCCCGATTCGCTTGGGGTGCCGGTTTAGCGGCATTGTTCGCTTTGAGCTTTGCGGGCATCTTTCTCAATAACACTCCTGACATACCATCTACCGAATCGCAGATGCGTTCGCTGATCTATGAGGATTCCGACTTATTTACTCTGGAGGATGGTTCAACCGTTGAATTAAACGAAAATACAGTCATAGATTTTGCATACACTGCAGAATACAGAAAATTCTGGGTAAGGTCGGGAGAGGTTTATTTCACGGTAGAAAAAGATTACGAGCGACCCTTTGATGTTTATGCAGGCGGTACTCGTTTACGGGCATTAGGCACTGAGTTCAACGTCAAGTATGCAGCGAATTCCGTGGAAGTATTGATCACTGAAGGATCAGTTCAAATGTCTGTAACCCCTTTGGGGAATTCAGCTAATATAGAGGGCGTGAGTAATGATTCAGCACCCCCGCAGTTGTTGGTGAGCAACCAGAAAGCGATTGTTCATCGAAACTCAAATAGCGAAGATGGATTTATGGTCAGCGAGATTAGTCAGGCTGATATCTCTGAATCCCTTTCCTGGAAACCCATAACCCTTAAATTTGATTCTGTTCAACTTGCCGATGCTGTTGAAGCCTTTAATCGTTATAATAAGATTCAGCTCATCATTGCTGATCCGCAGATTGCATCCATTGAAATTGTTGCAACTTTTCGTTCGAACAAAGTCGATGGGTTTGTGAGTTTACTTTCGGCTACTTTTGGCATCGAGGCAGAATATACAGGGGAGGCCATTCTTTTGAGAGGAGCTGGCTATCTGTGATTTTGTCCTCTTAGGTGGCATGATGGTCAATCAACTTGCGCTAAAAGTGTAAGGGCTGGTGAAGCTGATTTTCCTGCCTCGATTCTGTTAAATGCGGTTCATTTTATTCTTGGTAACTGACTGATAATCAATCAGTTAAACCTTTTAGTGTGCGCTGAAGGGAGCATTTTAAGTTTTTTGACTAAAGACTAGTGAGTTTTAGATATTTCAGGGTCGTACTGATGTAAATATCACCTGAATACGCAATACCCAAGTGCTCAATACTTGGTTAACTGGCTGCTGCTAGATTTAAACACTTATCACTTCTATTTGCCTCACTTTCTTACTCAAAATAAACCCTACAAAAAGTGAATATACTAAAGAAAATCACACTCATATCAGCGGTGTTTATTACCGCTTCTTCTGCACACGCAGGAATTATCTTCTACAACCCCGGAAACGACACCACCGCCTGGTCAGGCAATAATATCAATAATAATTGTGAGGTGGATACCCGGGACGGACAGCAATATGTCGGCACCACTTCATTATGGACCAAAGCTACGTTTAACGGCAATTACAATGGACGCTACCATGCTATGAAAACCAAGAGTAACATCGGCGGGAACGGGTCCACTCGCTGGTTTGGTTTTGCATTCTACATACCCCTGAACCACGATTTTTTGCCGGAATCTATGTGGCTTTATCAGACGATTGCAAATTATGGAGGGTCTGCCGGGTTTACGCCAAATACATGGATGAAGATTAATGATCAAAAATTAACCTTCACCCGTCAATTCGGCCCCTTGAATAACCGAACAAAAGTGGAAACGAATCTGATCACGAATCTCGCGAAGGGGCAGTGGTATGAGGTTGTGATGAAATTCCATTTTGACGACGACAATACCGGTAAATCAGAAATATGGATCAATGGAAACAAGGAACTCGATCAAACCGGAAAGAACTACTTCGATGGTCAAACTAAAAACCTGAGATTTGATCTAGGGTTATACATGACCAGCTGGTATCAGAAAGATGTATTACCGGACCCCGACGGGAGCCCCAGAGTCATTTACTATGATGAAATCCGTATTGGCGACGCCGCATCTAGCTTCGCAGAGGTAGATCCGGGTCAAAATGTTGGCGGCGGTGGTGATGTTAATCTAATCAATGCTGGCAATTTCAACGCGAACAGTGGCGGCTGGAGCAACATTGCACGCGTGCATGACGGTTCCACGACTTCCGGAGCAGCGAATTCAACCGCAAACCCCGCCTGGTTGGAGTATGATTTCGGAGCCAACAAGACCATAAAAAGTGCGCGCGTCAATGAGGACAATGCGGGCAGCTGGCACATTGCTCAGTGGAAGATTCAATACTGGACCGGAAGTGCCTGGGCAGATGCCTTTAATTACACCAATTCAAACAATGCCGGTTGGAATGAGGTGAATTTTACGGACAGAACGACCTCTAAGATCAGACTCTTTATGACTCCTCCAGGGGGTGGAAGAGTGGAGATAAGAGAGTTTGAATGTATCGGTAATTAAGTTCTGACAGGCAATACAATTCAGCCCTAGAAGTCCGCAAGTCCTTAGTGATTTCGCGGGCTTTTTGTTTACAAACCTATTGGGTTTAAAAATGTATTTGCTGTTATTGACGATGCTGCGGCAGCATGTTCCTCTCTACTTACATCCAGTTGCCTGGAAATCATCTGACACGCTCGCATCTAGGATTGCTCCGACTCTGCATAGAGGTATTCTGCCGTTTTTATGCTTTTTCTAATAAGTGATTTGTGCTTTTTTGGTAGGGACTAGTGAGTTTTAGATATTTCAGGGTCGTACTAATGAAAATATCACCTGAAACATGTTATACCCCATTTGTTCTATCTGTGTTGAGGCAGTCGAAGTCCTTTCGATTATTCTTATTGCTGGGGCATTTATGGGTACTAACATCAATGGCTGCGGCGACGGAATCAAAAGAACTATTTCGATTTTCCGTGCCGGCTGGAGAGGCGTTGGTAACTCTGAAACTTGCTGCAGAACAATGCGAAATCGACCTGTTATACAGTTCGCAAGTCGTAAAAAATATTCAGACAGCAAACCTTCAGGGTGCTTACAACATAGAGGAGGCTTTCAAAGTGCTATTACTCAATACCGGGTTAGCACTGTACGAGGACTCTAATTCGGGAACTTATGCCATTGTCGTTTCAGAGGGTGATCTATCAGTCAACTCAACGGATGATACCGTTAAAATTGACCAACCCAACAGTAATCAAAACCCTGAAATGAAACAAAATTCACAGTCTATAAATACAGATCGAAGATCATTCCTGAGCCGCACATTAGCGGTGATGGGGATTTTAGGAACGGCGATAATATCACCCGCTCAAGATGACATGGAAGATGAAGATATATTGCTGCTTTCACCCTTTGTAGTGGAGACATCAGAAAACACCTACGTCGCCACTTCTACGTTAGCAGGAACCCGTATCCGAACGGATGTCGCCGATGTAGGGGCTCCAATTTCCATCTTAACGAATCAATTAATTACGGATGTTGGGGGAACGGATGCGGAAACACTTCTCAATATAGTGGGCAATGTGGAAGTGTCCGGTGCGTTTGGTAATTTTTCTGCAGCCTCTGACGTGAATGTCGGCTCGGACAATCATGCAAATGTTTCCAGCACCCGGGAAAGCACGACTGCGACTCAGCGTGTGCGCGGCCTCGTTAATGCTCAGCTGACACGTAACTATTTTCAGACCATTATCCCATTTGACACTTACAATGTGTCCCAGGTAACGGTTAACCGGGGACCTAATTCCGTTTTGTTCGGGTTAGGTTCTCCGGGCGGAGTAATCGAGAGTTCTATCCTTCAGCCGGGATATAAAAACGTTAGCGAGTTGCAGCTACGTTTCGATAATTTTGGGGGTCATCGACAAGTTCTTAATGTGAATCGCCAGTTTTTTGATAATCGCCTTGGCCTGCGCGTGGCTTTGCTAAATGAAGATACCCAATATCGCCAGGAAGAGGCTTTTGAAGAAGACCAGAGAGCGTTTATTACATGGTCTGCCAAACTCCGGGATGCGGATCAGGATGCGTTCCTGGGCGATACCACTTTTCGGGGCCATTTTGAAACCGGTGAAATCGACAAAAACCCGCCTGACATCATTCCACCTGTTCTCAATTATAGATTCTATTGGGATGTATCGGAAGTTCAGAAGCTGATAGGAAATTATCCGGGAATCAACAGCATGGAGGATTTGCTGGCCTTCAATAATGGCGGGTTGGCGAAGTATATCCCCACATCGCAAGGAGGTACCTGGGAGCCAAGAGCCACTATCGATAATCTGGATAGTTCGACAAGAATTGTCGAAACCAGTGCTCCCGGATTTCTTTATGGCCACTTGGTGTATCCTGACGTAAATGCTGATACCAATCTTTACGGATTTGATGGAGTCACACCCCGAGTGCGCTGGGCAGCACCCAGGCGTACTCAGGACAGCCTTTGGACTACCTCAACATGGGGTAATGGTTTAAACGGATTTCGTAACCCCACTTTAACCGACCGTAATGTGTTTGACTACGTGGAGCATCTCTACAGTGGCGATACAGATACTATGACAGACGATTTTGATGTCATGGAGTTTACCCTCGAGCAGGAATTCCTGGGCGGTGACCTCGGTGTGGAATTAAGTTACAACAAGCAGGAGATGGAGTCCTACCGCTATAACCCGTACTCTGATGAGGCGGGGGTACGGGTGACGGCCCGTGCGGTGGCTATCGATATTTCTGAGCTGGTACCGATTACTGAGGAGGTTCCCAGCCCCAGCGGAGATATCACTGCACCCCTTCGCTCCAATCCGAATATAGGCCGACCCGCCTTGCGGCAAATCGAGTACCATCAAAGCTGGGTCGAACAGGAGCAAGAGGTCTTGCGTGCGACTGCATTTTTTCAGCATGATTTCCGTGAGTCTCTCGGTGAAAAATGGGGCAAGTGGGTAGGGCGCCACATTGTGAGTGGTCTTTTCCAGAACTACGAGAACACTTTTCTCCGTCGTGAGGAAGCGCTCAACTGGGTTAGCCAGTCGGTCAATCTTGGCGATTTCGATATCTACAATGATGTGCTGAATGATTTCCGCCACAAGGTGGCCAGCTGGGTTTACGTGGGTGACTCTGTCTTAAATGCGTCAGGCCCACAGGATGTCCGATTGGATTTTCCGCTTACGCGTGCCGTATTACCAGTGGTCGGTCAGCCATACGACTTGGTATATTACGATACCGGCCGCCGCACGGATGTAGGCGATAGCGGTATAAAAGTGGCGAATGATGCGACTCCCACATGGGTTCCTCATCATAATTCCGGCATTAGTCGTCAGGAGGTCGACTCCGAAGCTTTCATCTGGCAGAGTTATTGGCTGGACGAGCATTTTGTAACATTGTTCGCCTGGAGAGATGATGAAGTGAGTAATTTTGAGATTATTCCTGAAGGACGGGGTAATGCAGGACGGCGTCCGGATGGTTCCTATGATCTGTCTTTGCGAGTTCTCCAGGATGAACCTTCATTCTCACAGAAGGGTTCGACGTTTACCAAGAGCTTTGTTCTTAAATTCCCGGAGAAATATCTCTTCGAGTTGCCGTTTGATTCAGATTTCCGAGTGCATTACTTCGAGTCAGAGACTTTCCAGCCTTCGGGTATCGCGCGTGACATCAATGCCAGTGTTCTGAGTAATCCAAACGGAAACACTGAGGAATATGGTTTCTCCCTGGATATGTTTAATCGTAGACTATCAATGACAGTGAATTGGTTTGAGACTGGTAATAACGCAACTCGATGGGGTCGTGGCGTTCCCGGTACCAACCTGGTGGGCACGAGCAGCATCAGCTGGCTGGCTAGGGCATGGGATTGGGAAAACTCCGGTGGAGAAGTCACCGAAATCCCCGGTGCGGCTGAAGCCGGATTTACCACCTGGGAACAATATTACGACGCGATCATCGGAGTAACCCCTGCGGCCTATGCTGCATTGGTCGATACACAGTTTAACCGGGATACAGGCGAGATTACCCAGACGCCAATCGAGGGCCTGAATTCGACCTTTGATTTTGTCGCTGAGGGTATAGAGTTTGAAATTTCCGGAGCCATTACCGATAACTGGAATGTCTGGCTGAATGTTTCAAAACAGGAAACCGTTCAGTCAAATACGCTTCCCGGTGTTCTCGAATGGCAGTTGGAACTCAGAGACAATCTTGATGCTGCCGGACTCACTAACGTTGCTCAAGCTCCCGCTCTGGGTGAGACTGCGACCTTTGGCGACACTCTGGAAACAGAAATCCGCACTGTCCGCAATGAACGTGCCAAGGATGGTCAACGCTCATCTGAGCAGCGCAAATGGCGCTGGAATTTGATTTCCAGTTACAGCTTTGATGAAGGCCCACTGAGTGGAGCAACCGTAGGAGCGGTGGGTCGATGGCAAGACAAAGTGGCGATAGGATTCCCCACTATTCTGGATGAATCAGGTAACTTCGTGAACGATGTAAGTAACCCATACTTTGGTGATTCGGAGTTTAATATGGATGTATGGGTGTCTTATGTGCGACCGATCCTGGACGGGAAAGTGGATTGGAAAGTTCAGCTTAATGTCCGAAATCTCGTGGGCGGTGATCCGGATGATCTGATTCCGGTCTATGCGAACCCACTCGGCGATGTGGATGTTTACCGCACCTCACCGGAACGCATAATACTACTAACCAATACATTTACGTTCTAACGAACGATTGTGCAGAGTTTACTAATATCCCTCAGGCAGCCCCAAAGTATTGTGCTGCCTGAGGGAGTACTTTTCTGGGTCGTTGAGCTTCATCGTGGCACCAAGATCCAAACCCCATTATTGATCTCAAGCATTTGAATACTACGCATAGAAGCTTTGCGGAGGCTCATGCTTGTAGGAGTGTATCTTAGGAGAATACAGATTGGATCAGAGAAAGGCATTTCCTTTTATCATACATGCAATATTCAATCAGGCTGCAATCCGACAAGCACCCATATAGCTTTTTTAGTATCTGGAGTAAGTGAATTCCACTTCTTGTTCACCAGTGCCAGTATGGGACAATCTGGGCCTGAAGCGTGAGTCCGATTCAGTGTCCTATTAGTTGGGTTATTATCGTTAAATAATTGGTTATCAATAGGTAAAGATTTATGCGTATTGAGTTCGAATCCCCCCCTGTCACGATGAGTTATTGAAGGGTAATACACCTTCGCCAGCGAGTTGTCGCAAAGCCGTTATCCCTGAAATACCCTTACAAATCGGGGTTTTAGGAGCTATATTTGATCGCTTTTGAATTGGACATTTTTCAACCGAAATGTCGTAGCGATTTTCCATTTGTCCAAAATGAGCAACGAAGTGTCCTACCTGATTTGTCCAAGCAAGATTTGCGTAAGTGTTTCTTTTTCAGTAATATGATGTAGAAGCTACTACCAATCTTGCGCAAACGTT
This sequence comes from Puniceicoccaceae bacterium, assembly GCA_028285755.1. Classification (GTDB taxonomy): domain Bacteria; phylum Verrucomicrobiota; class Verrucomicrobiia; order Opitutales; family JAFGAQ01; genus JANQOQ01. The sequence goes on along the minus strand of JANQOQ010000006.1, from coordinate 878,861 downwards.
GCGACAACTTGATTGAAATAAATAGGTAGCAGGCAACAGGCTAAGCAATCATTTTATTTTATCCAAATTAGAATGCCAAAAGTGCTCTGTGGAGATACCTATATCATCAAGATAACTTTGGCGCAGTTCTTCTGGCAATGCTTGATAGGAATATTCAATTAATTTAATATACTGTTTTAGCAGGGTATCTTTATTTGAAATTCCCACAGGAACGTGCGAGGATATATGTTTTGAATCTTTAAGGTCAAAATTCCTACTCTTAAAATCTGATTCTAATCTTTTTAAAATATGTTTGTTTAGATACTTGGTTACAGCATCGCTAAAAAATGCTTTCTTAGGAACTTGTTGTAGGATTGAATCAGTAACCTGTATATAGCCGTAGTATGGTGGAGATCCTATCGCCTTAATCAGCACTCCCCAGTGGGATCAACGCATCGCCTCAGCAGAATCTATCGGTTGGAATTCCCAACAGATCAAAGGTCGAATCGGTCTCAAAAAAATGCTTCCGGCAAAACTCAACGAGAAAGACATCAAAGCCATTGTGAAACATCTCTACAAGGGTAAGGATGAACGCGTCATCAAACTCCTTACCGGCATCGGCTTCTACTACGACGAACATATTGCGGTAATCGAACGTCTCGTTAAAAGAGCAACCTATTTTGCTAAAGCGGAGAACTTGTTAAGCCCGGCATTCGAGCACCTTCAAAAAGCGCTGGAAGAGATAAAATGTTAATGAATTCATTGCTTTGATCTCGTTGGCAGCCAACAATCATCCTTCCTTATTATGAACTGAAATACTAACCTTGATCTTGGCTATATTAAGTGAACCCGAGAATACCTAAGATTAAGCAGAAAGTAATTCGGCCTGTCGCTTTTTATCGACACCTTTTGGATTACAATATGAACGGCATCTTTTTAATCCAATATACAGCTGCTTTTGGATAGTAGCATGAGAAAGATTGAGTAATTTACTAATATCGCGATAGCTCAACTTTTCGTGGTAATATAGTTTAAATATATACTTGCATCGAGGTGGGAGTTGTTCGACTGCATCATTAAGGAGCTGATAAAGTTCGTATCCCTCGAGGTAAGAGATTGTATTCAATGAATCAGGTCTTTCCAAGTTTTCTATCAGTATTGAGTCTACATCAATTATAGGTGAATTTTCTTTAATTCTATACTTATCGTATAACAGATTTCTTGCCGAACGAAAAAAGTATGCCTTCGGGGATCGTATACTTATTTTACTATAATTTCTTAGTATTCTGAGGTAAACTTCTTGTATAACATCATCAACATCTATGTTTACAGGAAGGCGATGCGATACATAAGCTTTCAATTCTGACTCATGAGCTACTATTTGGTTAAAAACGCTTTCAAAGCTGTTTTTCACTTCAAGGTTATGCTTTTGTGATCGACTTTTCAAAGCTAAATACAAGATCCATGGTTGCCCAGATTTGCCCTTCTTTGGCTCTGGGAGGAGGAGATTGGTAGGTGAACATTAGCTCGTTCCACTCCTTGATTCTGGGGCTTGTGGGCTAATTAGGTTAAAAGCGGGTATCAAGCTCAGGGTTAATACAATGTGTTTAACAAATTGTCTTGGGGTAAGCATGGAAATTTTTGAGTGGGTTGCTGTTTTGTTTAAGTAATTACTTTTCTCGCGAGTGCGAATGTCAATTATAAAAAATCGTTAAAAATTAATAACGATAAATTAAAATTATCGATAATTATTGACTCTATGAATTTTTCTTCTTATACATGCGTTTCGTTACAAATAACCTCCCTGAAATTACTCCAATAATAACCCTAGTAGTAGATAAAAAGATGAATACACAAAATATTAAGCGTGGTCTTATGACCTGTGCTGCCTTGTTATCCATACAAGCGATAATAGTAACGAATACTTATGGTGTCGGCACAGTGTGGTCCGGCAGAGCTGAAGATACAGGTGGCACTGGTATGAAACCTCTCTATGATCATGTTGTAGAACATAATGGAGAGGTTTTTGTTGCCTATAGTACGGGTGGAACGAGCAACGGTGACGATACAGACTATAAAATTGGACATCGCAATAGTTCCGGCGTTTGGACTACGACCAAAATAGATGACGGTGAATATGATTCAGGGCACACGGAACCCTCTCTGATTGCAGATGGTGATGGTTACCTGCATATATTCTACGATCTACACAACAGCAACCTGCAGAATAAATACAAACGTTCCAATGCTCCCTGGAGTATAACGAGTGGTTTTACTGCTGATTTTCCATTTACGGGAGACAGTAGCAAAGCGACTTATCCCTACCTGGGAAAAGTCTCAAATGGTGATATATATATGTCAATTCGGGTCGGCCCCTTCGGTAGTACAAACCGTGGTTATCGTACGTATCATTGGGACGATTCTGCCAACACATGGTATGAAAAAAGCATGTGGCTTCAGGAGAACGGCTATGTGCCTTACATATTTGATTCTTATGCTGAAGGCAATAACGTGCATTATGCATTCAGTTGGTCTGTTGGGGGGGCTTCGGCTATTCGCCATACAGTCGGATATGCACGATATGATTCAACGAATAATAAGTATTACAAGGCAGACGGCACAGAATACTCTCTGCCTATTACGCGTTCGAGCCAGGATACGGTTCAGGGTTTGTTGCCAGGTGAAGTCTGGTCCAGCGCGACTTATGGTGCCCGCGCGCTTGAAGTAACCATTAATGGATCAGGGCAGCCCTGCGTGCTGTTTAATGTTCCCACTGATTTAGCAGTATTGGATGATCGTAATGTGCGCATGGGGCGTTGGAATGGATCGAGCTGGGTGCTTACCGATGTATATACCGGAGGTGACCATAATCAAAATAAAACCGCAGAATTCTACTACGCAGATGGTGAATTGCGTCTCATTGGTGAACTCCCTGAAAATACTAAGAAATTCTGGCGTTCTACGAACAATGGAGTTAGTTGGAGCAGTGAAGATATTACCACTCCTTATGATTTCACTTCCAGAGCTAATGGTGTACACGTCAATGGTTACGATTATATCGCATCCGGCCGCGGGGGGATTGTTTATAAGATTGATCCCGATGGTTCAGGTGGCGGTGGGGGTCCATCCTCTGTAACTTTGGAGGGCGAATCGCAGACCTGGACGAGTTCGGATGGAGTCAGTAATATTTCGGATTATGTGAAAGTGGAAGCCAATAGCTCAGGAGACTGGGGTCATTTCACTAGTAATATCGCTGCTGGTACATATACGGTAAAGGTAGTCGTCAGAAAGTCTAATAGCGGTGGCCAATGGGATTTTGATCTTGGCGGCACCAATATGGGCAGTATTGACGGTTACTCATCAACGACCACATACGTAACTATGGATATGGGTAGCTACACGTTTTCAGGAGGTAATGTACAGTTTCGCTTTGATTGTACTGGCAAGAATGCCTCTGCGAGCGATTTTGATCTTAGAATCGACAAAATTATTCTTGAAGCTGGTAGCTCTCCGCCACCGAGTGCCATAACGATGGAGGGTGAAGACCAGAGTTGGACAAGCTCGGATGGTGCTACGGATATCTCTGATTATGTTAAAGTACAGGCCAATAGCTCCGGGGATTGGGGTCATTATACTAAGAACATTACTGCAGGCACTTATGATGTAAAAGTCGTCGTGCGCAAATCCAATAGTGGCGGCCAATGGGATATGGAAATCGGCGGCGTTTCCCAGGGGAGCAATATCGACGGATATTCATCGACCACCACCTATGTGACGGTTGACATGGGTAGTCGGACCTTTTCTGGGGGCAACATCCAATTCCGTTTTGATTGCACCGGAAAGAATGCATCTTCTTCGGATTTTGATCTCAGGATCGATAAGATCATACTTGAATAGGCCTAAGTGCAAAAAGCATGATAAATCTCTAATACTCAATTAGTAAACGTCTATTGTGGCGCCCTGATGACCTGGTTGTATGAACTGGGCAAAGGGCGCTTTTTTAATTTGGAGGAATAAACGTTCCCGGTAGCGCATCGCTAAATCTGGTTAAATGTGAAGCTAATAAGGTTAATTATGATTTAGGTTTGGTTAATAACGTTAAAATTAAATTATCGATAATTTAATTGACATATATATCAATGAATTTTCATCTTAGTGTCCTTAACCCAAAACAATGATTATGATACAAAAAAATACTGTACTCAAAATATCTGCCCTGATAGCTGTTCTTTGGTGTTTGCTTGGAACTGCCTTAAAAATAGCAGCCCAAAACGAGCAAATGAGCGGTGATATACTCATCCTATCGCCTTTTGAGATTAACACCCAAAGCGAGGGAGAGTATCAGGCAACTTCAGCTATCTCAGCTCATATCGCAGAGTTATCCATGGATGAAATTCCTATATCCATGAATATATTCACCGAAGACTTGCTTCAAGATCTTGGTGTTTTTACTACGGACGATTTTGGTATTGTTGTACCGGGCGCCTCAAATTCATCACTGCCAGAAGGTGAAGACAGAGGGATTCGCCTCCGGGGCTTCAATTCACCTACCTATACGGATGGTTATAACGTGATGCCTCGCTTTGATGCGTTTTGGGTAGAACGCACAGAAGTAGCGAAGGGACCTGCTGCGGTACTTTATGGCTCCGGTGCTACGGGAGGAGTCGTTAATCAGGTATTGAAGAAGGCCAAATATGATCCTCTTACAAAAGTTTTTATGGGAGTAGGGGATAATCAGTATTTTCGCACCTACATTGACTCTACGGGTCCACTCGATGGACAGGATGGTGCCTGGGCTTATCGCTTTATCGGTCATTTTCGGGAGATCGGCTCACAGATTCAGGATGATTTTGATCAGGATATCAGCATTTACACATCTGTAAGAGGTACATTCTGGGATAAAAAGGTAGTGCTTGATTTGACCTATGGGCGGTTTGAATCCAGTGATAATAATCAACGCACCGGATTGCCTACCAATGCTTTAGCAGACCCTCAAGGTCGTTTTCCAGTATTCCCGGATAGTGATTCCTCCCAATATGTAACAGATAAGTATGGATTAGGTGCCGGTACTTCAAATGCAGGTCCTCAAGAATTTTTGGATTATGATTTGGATTACTTTCAGGCGGAAGCTGTATTTAAGGCAAATGATCAGCTGACATTCCGTGCAGGATTTACCGATTTCGTTTCCGAGCTTCGCCAACTGGGCCTGTCCAGTGTCATCCTATTTGTGGCTGAAGAAGAGTTTAATACACAACCGCGCTCGTCAATTCCGGGTAATGCAAACGTAAATGGCGATCTTCGAGGTCGTGGCCAGCAGGCTTTTCGATTCGATGCCTTGTGGGAGCCTGAATTTCTTGGCATGCAGCACAAGATTGTGGCGAGCTGGCGCGGCGTCAGAAACTCGGGTAAGGCTGAGGAATGGACACGCCGTCGTATCCGAATCAGAAGAACGCAAGAAGACGTAGATCGTGGTTATTACACTGTTCCGGATCAGCTGCTTGATGTATTATTCGGGCCTTTAGAGGGTATAACCGAATTGAATACGTTGGCGAGGAGCTTCCCATCCTCGGATCGATATACCATCGATGGGCGCGAAATCGTGGATGCGAGCATACGCAGTAACCAGACCGCAAATCTGGTTGATAAGAATGATTTCAGGACAGATATCAGCCTTACAGATCACATCACATTCTTAAATGGGCGTGCGCACTTATTGGGTGGTATCTCCTACATCAAGGATCCAAATACGCATTTTGATGCGGACTATGCTTATCAGATTGGGACTATATTTGAAGCATTTGAAGGCATACACCCATTTATAAATTATAGCACTGACTTTAATCCGGTAGAATTTCAGGGTGAGTTTGGCTTACAGCAAGCAACTACTGACGGTGACGGCATTGACTTCGGTTTACGTTTTAACCTGATGGAAGGGAAACTGAACGGATCAGTTGCATATTTCGTAGTAGAACGCAGTAACATACCCAGACGCTTTAATGTAGCCGATGATCCCACTACACCCGAGGATGAGGCTACCAGTTTCTTCATTCTATCAGGTCAGGAAGAAAATAAGGGTTGGGAAATTTCCCTGGATTATAATCCAACTCCCAATTGGAATATTAATTTCCAGGGTTCTTTCTCAGACCCGAAAATTGTAAGCAATGATGACGATCCTCGATTGGTCGGCCAGCCTATGGAAGATACGATTCCTGACGCCATGACCTTCGGAACTCGTTACACCTTCCTTGAGGGAAATTTGAGCGACGTATCGTTCGGAATTAATGGGTGGTGGCGTGCCGAGGGTCTGACAGAAAGCAGATATGTACGTCGATTCAGGCATACTACTGAGCATACAGTCGTTAATTTTTTCGTATCGAAGGATTTGCAGCTCTTTGATGAGAAGGTGGATGCGACCATTCGCCTGGATATTCAAAATATATTCGACGAAGATGATGCGCTCAGAAGTCAAAGTACTTACCAAAGAGGGCGTGTTGTCTTCGGCAGTGTGCGCTTGGCATTTTAGTAGAATTGAATTTACTGTTTCATTTCTCATACGGCGGACGGTTTTTCCGCTGTATGAGATTTTTTTATAAATTCCCTTATAGCTCATTATGCGGCACTCCCGGCATTTCCTATTTCTGTCCCTGAAAAAGGGGTTGATTGTTATAGCAACACTGGTTTTTCAATGCTGCTTACTACCGGCAGGTAATAAGCCTAACATTATCTTGATCTTTGCGGACGATGCGGGGTTTGCTGATTTTGGTTTTCAGGGCAGTAAATATTTTAAGACACCCCATATCGATGTATTGGCTTCGCAGTCTGTGATCGCTACTCAAGCCTATGTTTCGGCATCCGTTTGTGGTCCCTCAAGAGCCGGCTTATTAACGGGGATCAATCAGGCGCGCTTTGGTTTTTATGGGAATAATACTTCCAGCTCTGCGAATGCTACCAGGCATTTGGAACTTGAAGACCTCGGACTGCCGCTGGATCAAAATACCATTGCGGATTATTTGAAAGACTTAGGTTATGTTACCGCAATCATTGGCAAATGGCACATGGGCAATGCAGATCGATTTCACCCATTGCAGCGCGGATTTGACTATTTCTACGGTATGCGTGAAGGCGCACGAAGTTATTGGGCATATGATAAGCCGGAGGAAGAACCCTATAAGCGATTGGAGCGTAATTTTAAACAATTCAGAGAACATGGAGGATATCTTACAGACCGTTTTGCGGACGAAGCCGTCAATTTCATTGAGGGTCATTCCGATAGCCCCTTTTTTCTTTATTTATCTTTCAATGCGGTTCACACCCCTATGGATGCGAGGGAAGAAGACATCAACGTTTTTCCTGAATTGACCGGCAAGCGAAGCATTTTGGCAGCGATGACTTTGGCAATGGATAGGGCTGTTGGCAGAGTGTTGGCTGCTTTGGGCGAAGCCAATCTGGCCAATAACACGATTGTAGTATTTACCAACGATAACGGGGGACCTACTCATTCCAATGCGAGCAGCAATTATCCCCTGCGCGGAGTTAAGGGCACTGAACTTGAGGGAGGTATACGTGTGCCTTTTCTTGTACGATGGCCGAATCGTCTGCCCAAGGGTGTTAAATATGAAATGCCGGTATCCACGCTCGATTTATTACCTACCTTTATCAAAGCAGGCGGTGGGAACTTGGATGAGTTGCCGCAGTTGGATGGGGTAGATTTAATTCCTTACCTTACAGGAGAAAAAGTGACAAGACCCCACCAAACGCTGTATTGGGTGTATAGTTATCAGCGTGCAGCGATTCGGGATGGGGATTGGAAGCTGTTAAGGCTCATGGATCGCCCCGCTGAGCTCTATAATATTGCAGAGGATACCTCGGAATCTAAGAACCTTGCTGACCGATATCCTGAAAAAGTGCGGGAACTCTATAAAAAGCTCTTTACCTGGGAGACCCAAAATCAGGAGCCATTGTTTAACACCGGCATGCAATGGAGATCCCATAGTATGGAACTTTATGATACCTACAAATAGGGCCAGAAAGTTCTTATTTATTAGTTGGGCGCACTCCAGATAATCTTGGAAATATTGATCCAGTTCATGGCTCCCGGGTCGTTTTGTTGAGATTGGGCAGCGACGATCCAGGTTTCGTCTTCGTTTATCCGGGTTATTCCGAAATTGCCGATGGCTGCCCCACGCTCTGGAACTACAATTCTTTCTGTCTCTTGAATCAAATTTAGATTTTGTGTATCTACTTCGGACATAAATAGGGGAGCCCGGTTGCGAAATATGTGCTCATTGTTTGCGCCTTTACGCGTGTATACCAAGTATAGTTTCTCCTTATGAGTTATCCAGTGTTGTTGCGTATTAGCATTGCCTATTTCTTCTCCGTTCTGCCAGGTCCAGGGCTTAACCGGCTCAAAATGAAGCCCGTCTTTGCTGCGGGTTATGAAACCTCTTTTGTCATTGCGAATGGTTAAGAAATACTCGCCTTGGAAATATGCCAGTGAAGGCTCGAAGAGACCTCTGCCCAGATTGAGGGTGAGTTCGGAGCCATGCTCCTTATATTTGAGCTCCCGCCCGTCAAATGAGCAGAGTATTACCGTTGCGATCCGGTTATGCTTTGGGCTTCCTTTCACTCGCGTATAGTAAATGGGCAGCAGAATGTCACCACTGGGCAGATCGACCCGCTGAGTGTTACCCGCATTTTCACCCAAAAATGGTGCTCCGGAATGATCTTTTTCGGGAAGCTCTAGATATTTGAGTTTGCTCCAGTCACCGGAGGCAGGATCGTAAACTGCATAGCCGATTTCACGCTCCCAGTAATTAGCAGAGCTTTCGGTATCGATATAAAAGAAGGTCTTACCTGTAACCAACAGGGTATTGGATGCATGGTGCCATTTAGGAGTCATATCCCCGAGAGTCTTGAATGTCTGATCGTTGACCTTTTGGGTCTTTATATTCTCGATTATTGAGGGAGCAGACCAGCACTTGCCAAAATCGAGACTTTTGGATAAGTGTGGGTCGAAATAGACGTCCATACCTCCAACGCTGTATTTACTCATGGTCATAAACAATGTGGGTACCTCGTCGGGTTGTGGAATAGGTGCGACCCGCACATGCGTCCAGGCATGGCCGGAATCAATTGCCGCGCCCTGAATGGGCACCGTAAGTTCGAGACGGTAGTTTAATTCACCCCCCTTACAGGCGGCTACTAGCATAATGATAAAGAATACAGTAGATGGTCTAATCACGGTTAAATTTTTGATATTGATGTTTATAATTTATCGATAATATAATATTAACGATAAACAAGTTAAAAATGTTGAAACATCACGTCATTGAAGGGCTCATAGCTGCGCCGTTTACTCCTTTTAAACAAGATTACACCCTGAATTTAACTATGATCGAGGGGGAGGCCGAGCGTTTAATTCGAAATGGGGTTAATGGAGCATTTGTTTGTGGCACAACAGGGGAGGGAGCTTCATTGAGTGTCCGGGAGCGCAAATGGATTGCTGAAAAATGGTGCGCGCTTTGTCCGCAAGGTTTTAAGGTCTTTGTACATGTGGGGCATAATTCATTGGAAGCAGCGAAAGAGCTCGCGCGCCATGCGAGGAAAAATGGTGCGTGGGCAATTGCCGCCTGCGCTCCCAGTTTTTTTAAACCATCGTCTATTCAAGAGCTCATGACCATTTGCCATGATATTGCAGATAGCGCCCCAGATTTACACTTTTACTATTATCATTTTCCGCTGCTCACCGGGGTTGATTTTTCGCCAGTTGAGTTTGTGCGACTAGCACGTGAAAGCATCCCCAATTTTGCAGGAATTAAATTTACGGACGCAAATATTGCTACATTCAGATGCCTTTTGAATGTGAGCGAAGGCCATCTTAATATACTGTTCGGCAGGGATGAAATTCTCCATTCAGGACTAGTTTTTGGTGCGACGGCTGCGGTAGGTAGTTCGTATAATGCGTTTGCACCTTTATTCAGCAAATTGATCTTGGCATTTAAGAATCATGACCAGCAGCAGGCGCTGTTTTTTACAGATATCGCAATTGCCATGTTTGACATTTATGGATGCGGTAAATGGCCTCCGCTTGCCGCCAAGAAAGCTGTGATGAAAATGATTGGAAAAGATTTCGGGCCCGTACGCCTGCCAATACGTGCGCTTTCACGAAATGAGGAAATTGAGTTGGAAAAGCAGTTGTACGAAACTGGGGCTATGGACTACCTAAGCCAATAAATACCTTCTCCGCCTTCGGCGAGCTTTACCTGCACACGCTTTTTTAAACTCTTCACGGCATTGCGAGCTGCCGTTTCAGCAGCGTTCGGATCTCTTTGCCTCAGGGCATTCATAATCGGCTCATGGTGAGAGCGAAGCACATCCGATGGGGTATCTGTCCAGATCACTTTGCTAAATAGGCGAAACTGCTGAGCGAGTGAGTGTATCGTATAGTTGCCGGAGAGAAAATTGATGCGGTCATGAAACTGACGATCGATTTCTGCCCTTTTCACATGGTCTCCTTCGTCAGCTGCCTGATACATGGCATCTAAAAACCCATTAAGCTCTTCAATGTCAGCATCCTGGATGAATTCACAAGCCTGGCGTGCGGCCTGACCTTCCAGCAACTCACGCACATCTATCATTTCAAGCAATGTTTTGGCATCAAATTTCCTGACAAAGATGCCCCGATTATCAATAGTCTCTACCAGTCCGTAGACTTGCAAGTCCAATAAGGTCTCCCGGATGAGGCTTTGTGAAACTTTAAACTTCTTCGCAAGGTTAGATTGTACCAGTCGTTCTCCCGGGGTAATCTTCCCGTCTACGATCATATTAACCATTTTATCCCTGAGTTTATGTCTGGCAACTTTTCTGGGTTTCTTGGGTTTTATGGGCTCTTGGCCCCGGCTTTCCAGGGTAATGGGTTTAACTAACATAACACTAATATATGTAACTCTAAGATTTGATTTGTTAACATAGATATACGAATTGCACAAGGTTAAGTTTAATTAAAATATTATCGATAATTTATTGACAATCGATTATTTAGAAAGCGAAGATGGTTTTTGTGAAATCATAATGAATGCGATTGAATTGACTACCGCGCTTCGAGAACGAAGGCAGATATTTGGAACTTTAATTGTCTCTCAGGCAACACGCTGGCCGAAGGCGGTTAGCCAACTGGGTTTGGACTTTGTCTTTATTGACACAGAGCATACTTCAATAGATCGGCATGAACTTTCGTGTATGTGCAATACCTACGAGGGTATTGGCTTAGCACCCATCGTAAGGATTTCCGAGCCCGATGCTTATGAAGCCTGCAGGGTTTTAGACGGCGGAGCGGCAGGAATTATAGCACCTTATGTGGAGAGTGTCGAAGAAGTCAGAACGCTAGCTGGAGCAGTAAAATATAAACCTTTAAAGGGAGAAAAGCTCACGAGGCTCCTGAATGGCGAAGATACGATCTCACCTGCGTCCCGTGCATATCTGGAAAGCAAATCCAGTCATGCGCTCATCGTGAATATTGAGAGTGAGCCGGCCATTTCACGGCTCGATGAAATCCTGAGCGTTGCGGAGCTGGATGGGGTGGTTATCGGACCTCATGATTTATCGATCAATTTAGGCATTCCCGAAGATTACGGAAATCCACTCTTTAAGCAGGCAGTTACTAAGGTAATCGAAAAATCCAAGCAGTATGGCAAAAGTGCGGGAATTCACTTTTGGGGTGATATTGACCTAGAAATAGACTGGATCAAGGAGGGTATGAATTTGATAATTCATAGCAGTGATCTGAGAAGTTTTGCGGCATCGATCCAGAGTGATTTAAAACGGATTCATCAGAAGGCCCAATTAAGTGAGTCAGCCGCTTCAGGCGCAATCGGCGGTCAAAAGTTAGATATCAATATATAAATACCCCTGTTAAATGCATATTACCCTGAGAAAAAACCTGGATAAACTTCGGTTACCTGGGCGTATCATCCAAAAGGCTGTGGGAAAGGACGGTGCCTCAGTAAGTGGAAAAATGACTATGGGCTTTGGCCATTATTCTACACAAAGTGGTCCGATGGAACCGCATCATCATGCTGAGGAGATTGTATATATACTGAATGCTCAGAACGGTTGGGTTCGCATGGGGCCTGAGAAAGACAAACTGGGTGAGACTGTCATGCTTGAGGCAGGCATGATTCTTCACATTCCCGAGCTTGAGTGGCATGTCTTTGAATATGGTGAAGGTGGTTTTGTGGATATTATCTTTTTTTATGGGCAGGTAGACAATATACGGCCTGAAGAAATTCAGTAAGAATATGCTGACAGAAAATATGGGACTCGGGGTTGTCGATATAGTGATAGCGGTATGCTACGTGGCAAGCATGCTGGGTATCGGGCTATATCTATTCAAAAAGCAGAAATCGACTAAGGATTATATGCTTGCGGGCAAGAGCATGGGCTGGCTTACGGTGGGATTTTCCCTCATGGCAACCTTGACCAGTGCAGTCGGTTATATGTCATTTCCGGCGGCTGCAGTTAAGTATGGCATAATCATGCTGTGGATGATACTTGCCATTCCTCTGTCATACCCAGTGGTAATGCATGTATTTATGCCGTTCTATCATAAACTCAATGTTTATACGGCGTATGAATATTTGGAAAAACGTTTTGGGCTCTCGGTTCGGTTGCTGGCCAGCGCAATTTTCATCATGTGGCGTATTACCTGGATGTCGTTGGTGATATATGTACCCTCCCTGACTTTGAACATTGTGAGTGATGGGGCGATACCCTTAATTCCGTCGGTAATTTTCCTGGGCATACTGGGTACCATTAATACCTCTTTGGGCGGAGTAAAAGCAGTGATGTGGGGAGATTTGATCCACTCGATCGTGATGTTCAGTAGTATGATTGTCGCAGTAGTTGTCATCATTCTCGCTATACCGGGTGGGATCCCCGAGTTTTGGAGTGTGCTTAGTGAGGCAAATATGACGCGCATGTTTGCTGAGGTTGAGGGGTGGTCGGATGCGGGGTTATTCGGCAAAATGGAACTCTATCTATTTACCGATATTACGATGATGGCACTGATTATTACTTACACGATACAGAAGATGGGTAACTATTGTGTGGATCAGGTTATGGTACAGCGTTATTTGACGGCCACTTCACTGAAGACGAGTCAACTGGGTTTTCAGTGCAATTGCTTCGCCTACTGTTTCTATGTATTGGCGGTGACTACAATTGGAGTGTCGTTGTTTGCCGTATCTTCCCATTATGCATTTCCGGATACTTTGAGAAATGATCACATCTTTCCCTATTTTATAGCGAACATAATGCCGGTTGGCATGGCGGGTCTCATGCTTGCTGCGATTTACGGGGCTTCAATGTCCAGTCTGGATTCGGGAGTCAATTCGTGTGTAACGGCGATTCTCAATGATTTTTATACACGCGGTCATCTCAAAAAGCACAATCTCAATGATGAAAGCTTAACCGCTGAGCAACGTTTGGCCAAGTTGAAAATAGCGCGAATCAGCACCCTGATTTTGGGAACTATGATTACGGTGCTTGCCTGCTACGTGGGCAGGATGGGTGATATTTTCACAATAGCCGCCAAGCTTATCAATATGTTTGCCGGGCCTCTGTTTGGGGTCTTTGTACTGGGAATGTTTACCCGTTCAGCGAACACTCCAGCTGTTTTAGTGGCAGGTTTAATAGGTGCTGTGATGGGGTTTTTAACAGTGTTTGCAGATAAGTTTGGCTTAGATCACCTTGCGGTGGGTATATTATGGCCCGCAACAATCGCCTTCACGATCACCATACTGCTCGGTTACGGGCTTAGTATGATTTTCAATCACAAAAATCCAGACGTTGATCAATGGCTGTGGAAAAACATTGTAAAAAGAGATTCATAGCTTTGGCCGTTATAATGCGTACTATACTTTCACTACTTACAATAGCGGCCAGCCTGGAGGTTATAGTCATTTATGCCGGTAATAAGCCTAATATTGTTCTGATTTTAGTGGATGATATGGCATGGTCCAACCTCGGTTGTTACGGGAATAAATATATAGACACTCCCCATATCGATCGACTGGCGTCACAGGGCATGCGTTTTACAAATGCTTATGCCCCCGCACCGATTTGTTCCGCTTCGCGGGCGTCAATCTTGACAGGTAAATCTACGGCGAGACTTCATTTTGAGTTTGTTACCAAGGATGACTCCTATATGCATCCGCCCGATACACAAATGATTCAACCACCGATCACCCAGGATTTGACCCTCGAAGAGGTTACGTTTGCTGAAATGGCAAGGGATGCCGGATACCATACGGCCATGTTTGGCAAGTGGCACTTAACTCAGCAAACAGATCAGCACTTGGGGTGGGGCAATACCCATGGCCCGTTGCAGCAGGGTTTTGAAACGGGAAGCGCTGACAAGGGAAGTCATCCCTACAGTTACTGGGAAATTCGGCCAATGCGTTTTGGCAAATACCAACAGAACGAATATCCAAAAGATGCGCTCACTGAAAATGCAATTGGGTTTTTGAAGCAGGAGCACGACAAACCATTCTTGCTATTTGTATCGCACTATTACGTGCACTCTCCCGCGCACACAAAATGTAAGTGGCTCTATGATAAATATAAGTCGCGCCTGGGCGAATCTGCTACAGGCAAGGAGATTCATTTTGCTGCCATGGTAGAGACACTGGATCACTACATAGGACTGTTATTGGAAGCATTGGAGTCTACAGGCTTGGGCGAGAATACCTTTGTCATTTTTACTTCAGATAACGGAGGGCAACCCGACCTCACGCATAACCTCCCATTTCGGGGAGAAAAGTGGCTGCTCTACGAAGGGGGCATCCGGGTACCAATGATCGTCCGATGGCCGGGAGTTGTTAACGCCCGAAGCACGTCCGATATCCCTGTAACGGGAACCGATTTATTTGGGACATTTAAGGAAATTATGGGTGCGACATCGGGCTATTCAGATAATCTGGACGGGGAAAGCCTTGTGCCTATATTGAGAGGGCTAGTTGACAGTCGCTGGGAAGAGCGCGAGCTTATATGGCACTTCCCCTATTACCATACCCGCATGAACGATACCTGCCCGCAATCAGCTATCAGAAAAGGGAATTACAAACTGATTTACTATTATGAAGATGATCGATCTGAGTTGTTTAATTTGGGTGAAGACTTATCGGAAGAAAACAATCTAAGCAGCCGCTTATCGAATGAAGTCGAGGATCTTAAAGATAGGCTATTGAGTTACCTACAATCTGTAGAGGCTCGATTTCCAGTTAACAGAGAGTAATACCTTCAGCATTGATGAATAAAGCTCTTGAACTTTCCGAGGCATTTCAAAGATTGCCGAATCATATTAAGAAGGTCGACCCCAAGCAGTTAAATACTGCGATCCGTAAAACGAATAGCAAAGTGTTCGTTCTGGACGATGATCCCACCGGCACCCAGACCGTTCATGGTATTCCTGTGATTACCAACTGGGAGGTGGATCTTCTCAAGTCAGTCTTTAACAGTGATTACCCGGCTATTTATATCCTTACCAATTCCAGGGCTTTGCATACGGAGCAGGCAGTTAAACTCGCAACTGAAATCGGGGATAATCTTCGCGTAGCAGCGGGAGATAAGAACTACATCATTGTGAGTCGCGGAGATTCGACCTTAAGGGGACACTATCCCGATGAAGTGGATGCTTTAGCATCCACGATGAAACAATCAGTAGACGCAACGATCATTGCACCCGCTTTTATCGAAGGCGGACGATTTACCATTGATAACATACACTATGTGCTGGATAAGCATCAACTGATTCCAGTTTCCAATACCGAGTTTGCGAAAGATACTACCTTTGGCTATACTAACTCTGACCTGCGACATTGGGTCGAGGAAAAAACCAATGGGAAAGTTGATTATCAGTCAGTCTTGAGCATTTCGCTGGCTGATTTACGATTAGGAGGTACTAAGAAAGTGCGTGATTACCTTAAGTCGGTTAGCGGCAACAAGGTCATTGTCCTCAACGTTGTAGATTACAGGGACTTGGAAATTTTCGTTGAAGCACTGATTGAGGCTGAAAGATCAGGTAAACGATTTATCTGTAGAACAGCAGCATCGTTTGCCAAGGTGCGCGCCGGAATTCAAGACAGAAAACTACTGCTTAAAGAGGAGATATGCAGCTCTTTTGAGGCTGCAGGATTAACAGTTGTAGGTTCTTACGTGTTAAAATCAACTTTACAACTTAAGTCAGCCCTTCGTGTAAAAGGTATAAAGTACGTGGAGGTCAGTATTGATGATTTAATAGACCCTTTTAGTCGTAGCACTGAAATTGAGAGATGTTCAAATTTGGTGAATCGCTTTTTAGAGCAAGGCTCAGATACCATACTATACACGCAAAGGAACAAGAAGTACGCGGGCGACCTTAATTATGGTAGCATAATCTCTGAATCCATTGTGGCAATTATCAGTGGACTCAAGACTACGCCCAGATATTTGATCGCAAAAGGTGGCATTACATCCAGTGACATTGCAACCAATGCGCTTAATGTTAAGCGGGCTCTGGTTTTGGGTGCGATTATGCCAGGCGTTCCGATTTGGAAATTGGATAAAAACAGTAAATTCCCAGGGATGCCATACATCGTTTTTCCCGGAAATGTGGGTGAGGAAAACTCACTTGCCGAAATTATTTTAGCACTACGACGCGATGAAAGTGAATTCAAATAATCATTGGATGATAGTATGAAGATTGTGGTTTTGGATGGCTATACAACAAACCCCGGAGATCTTAGCTGGCAATCGCTAAGAAAATTGGGAGATTTAACGGTTTATGAAAGAAGTTCAGAGGAGAGTATTTTAGAGCGTTCCAGGGATGCGGATGTCCTCTTTACCAATAAGTCACTTATTAGTGGTGATACTTTGCGCTGTACGAGCAGGCTAAAGTATATTGGTGTTTTGGCTACTGGCTATAATAATATAGATATACAGACCGCTAGAAAATTGAAAATACCAGTCTGCAATGTTTTAGGATATGGAAATATGTCTGTTTCGCAGATGGTAATGGCACACATTCTGAATTACACTCAAAGAGTAGCTGAGCATAGTAATGGAGTTCATTCCGGTGATTGGGGTCGTGCTCAAGACTTTTGCTACTGGAAATACCCGTTGATTGAATTAAACGGGCTGACAATGGGCATAATTGGTTTAGGGGATATAGGTAAAACGACCGCAAAGCTGGCACAGGCATTTGGCATGAAAGTAATAGCGTGTGTCCGTAATCGAAATAAGATTCCTCCCGAGGGCGTAAAGTGGCTGGATTTGGATAAACTCCTCACGGAAAGTGATTTTATCAGTTTACACTGTCCACTAACTTCAGAAACTAAACACATTATTAATGAGATTACATTGAAGCGAATGAAAGCGACCGCCTTTTTGGTAAATACAGGAAGGGGTCCGCTCATTGACGAACAAGCTCTGGCAAATGCACTCAATGAAAATCGACTTGGAGGGGCAGGCATTGATGTTTTATCTGAAGAACCTCCCCAAAACCTAAGCCCATTATACAATGCTAAAAATTGCTACATCACCCCGCATATTGCTTGGGCTACTTTAGCTTCCAGAAAACGGTTAATCCAGATGGCTGTTGGTAACCTGGAATCATTTTTACGCGGTGAGCTAAAAAACTGTGTTTATACGTAATGACTCAATCTATTTGGCAACTACGGAATTTGCAGTCTTGTCGCTTTTAACGTCAAAAGTATTATTTTCTAGATATACTTCTTATTTTTTTATAATTCGTAAGGAGCTTACTATCAATGCTACGGAAAATAAGCATACTTCAATGATATTGAAAAGGTCGATAGTTCGATCTCGTTCGAATCCACTAATACTCGACTCCAATTGAGGAGTATTGTTTGTGAAATTATGATTTGGAAAATAGCGGCAACCAGGGCATGAAAGATGCCAAGAATTTAAAATAAGCACAAGGAATAGCTTCTTATGGGGTAACGATATCCGAGGAGACTCCCATTTTATTGTCCAAAGGCTCCATCCTTCAATGGAATGTCTACTTCGCCAAGCAGACCCACTGAAATAAGGAGTTGCTCATTCCAGCGGCATTAAGGTGGGTTAAAAAAGCACCCAGCCTGTTATGTCGACTATCCATTTCAAACCCCTGAAAACTGCAATTCTTGGACACTTTAGCCTTGTTTCTGCGACATTTGGTCGACGAAGGCGCACCGTTACACCTTCGTCGGCGAGTTGTCGCGAATGCGGTGAGATACCCTGAAATCAGCGGATTATAAAGGTAAACAGTGACCAGAAAGTTGGACATACTTCCTGCCAAACTGGATGAGAAAGTCATCGTGAAACACCCCTACAAAGGCGATGACGAACGCGTTATCAAACTCCTTACAGGCATTGGATTCTATTACGACGAACATATAGCAGTCATCGAACACCTCGTTAAAAGAGCAACCTATTTTGCAAAACAAGAAAAACGGCAAAGCCTTGCTTTAGAGCACTTTCAAAAAGCTCTGGAAGAAATTAGGTAAGCACAATAGTGACTTGTTTGATCAGGGTGATTTTGCTGCTGCAGGCCAAAAAGTTAAAGGTGTCAAATCTGGTGATGATCTAAAATTAACGCTCAAACTAAAATGGGACTATCTGCTTATCTCAATAATGGTAATTAAATTTTACCGGTTTATGATTCTTTAAGATGATCCTATAATTAGCACTTATGAGCTTTGTAGTATTACTTTCTACCTAATAATCAACAACTACACTGCCTTATGAAAATGAAGTTATACCCAAAACTCTATGTTATACTAAAAACCATTGGCTTATCACTCCCTGTTCTTATCAATGCGCAGGATTCGGCTGATGATGAAGACATTCTTATCATGTCGCCGTTTATAGTACAAACCCAAAATGATCGTGGATACGGCGCGACTGAATCACTCGGCGCCACGAGGACTGCTCTCAAAAACATTGATATATCTTCAAATATTGTAGCCATAACCAATGAATTTATGTCTGATGTTGGCGCTTCATCAGCCCAAGAAGCTCTACAATATTTATCAGGCATACAGACGTCAGTAGGAGATCCGAATCCAGGCCAGGCTGCTGTAACTATACGTGGTTATACCCAGAGATTTGGGGGGTTCAGGGATGGCTTACCGGATGATGCAGGTACTCGCGACCAACTTGCAGATGATACTGCTCACTACGATCGGATAGAGGTTATAAAAGGTCCGGCTGGGGTGCTTTATGGTAGCCATAATCTGGGAGGTGTTATCAATAAAATCAGCAAGTGGGCTATTTCTGACAATTTTACAAATATAGAACTACAAGCAGCTGCAGGTTTTGAAGAATACATAAGAGGCGTCATCGACACAAACAAAAAATTGGGTGAGAATTCTGCTATCAGAGCTGTTGTATCTTCACGGCAGGGAAATCGTCATTGGGATGACTCAGAAGATGGAGAAGCACCCGCCAACATTAATGCGATCACATTAATGGGCCAAACGAACTTTAAAAACGGCGGACGGCTTTGGGGGCGTTATCATTACACGTTTTTTGAACTGGATCGTGAATATAACAACCAGTTCTTAACTGGCTGGCAGATTGGTTTACGGGAAGGAGAAAGACCCTTAGTCGATCCGGACGACAGCGATTTTATTCATGATAAGAGTCTCAACAAAACGCCAGGCGACGATATATCAGAAGGTAACATATATAATTACGAATTAGGTTTCGAGAAACCATTTGTAATGTTTGATTCAGATTGGACTTTGCGATTGGTAGGTCGTCACTCTCTTGCCAAGGGTGATAAATCCCCCTCTATTATTCAAGCAGGACGACCGACCGCATTTGATGCAGCGGGCAATGCGCTTGGCGATACGAGAACTGTACGTGCTTCAGATCCTAATGTTGCGGATTGGAGGATACAGTATCAATCTCGCGATTTCCGAAGCAAGCGATTCGATTTTTCGCTAAATATAGATTTAGCCGGAGAATTTGATACTTGGATTGCAAAACATGACATGGTGATCAATGCTAGGGTTGGCTTAGGTGAAAGAGGCAATTCATTTTTCAGGAAGATCCCTCCAGGAACCTTTTCTCTGGTAGACGGTGTAGTCGAAAATCTTACGAATGAAGAACTCACCGCAGGGGTCGCTAATACCTTTATCCCTTGGCAAGGCTGGAGAAGAAGTGAAACCGCATCAGTCGGTATATTGGATAATATAAGCTTCATGGATGAGAAATTAATTTTCGCCTTTGGAAGTCGTTACGATTATGGAAGAGGTATCAATGGAACCTATGACGTCGCAGAATCTTTAGAAAAAAACAACCCTGTTAGAATTGAGGACCCTACCCAATCTAGCGATGGAAATGATTTCACATGGAAATATGGCGTAGTATATAAACCGATCGAAGAGCTTAGCCTATTTGCCCAACATGCGACTACATTCGAGTTTGTCACGGGCGTAGATGTTCGTACGGGACTGGCATTCGAGAACCAAGAGGGCACCATTGATGAATTTGGTATCAAGACTGCACTCTTTGACAATCGGCTAATTATTACCGCTTCCATATTCGAAATGGAGCTTACTAATGTGCAAATTCAGGTTGTGAGACCTGACGGTAGTGGCTTTGACCTTGCTCAGGAAGGTGTTCAAAAGACAGACGGCTACGAAATCGACTTGGCATACTTGGTAAACGATAACATTTCCCTGGTTTTCGCAGCCAGTGATGTGGATTCAAAGAATGCAGCCGATAACTTCTTCAGAGGTGTACCCATCAATTTCAATTGGTCGTTTTTTGGCAGATATACATTTACCGAAGGTGCCTTAGAAGGTGCTTTTGCAGGATTGGGTTACCGCCAGATGGGAGATTATTCTATTGATAATGGAAATAATCTATTCGGAAAAGGGGCCAATATAATGGATCTCGTCTTTGGATACCGAAGAGACAATTGGAGTGCTCAGGTAAATGTTTATAATGCGCTCAGTTATGATGGTATGGTATCGGCAATTAGCGATTTTGCAATTATTCGGGCGGAAGATCCCAACTTCAGGGTTACAGTCTCTTATGGGTTTTGATTTTCCGTATTAGTCATTATTAATTGTAAGATAAGGCGGTGTTTCACCGCCTTATTTGCATTAAAATCAGGAATTATTAAACGATGGATTTTGTCACAAATAAAACTCTTAACTCTAAAATAAATAAAATAGCAAAAGGCTGGAATACGTGGGATACTCGTAGCGTTCTCAGGCATGTAATTTTGCCGGAAGCATTTTGTATAAAGTTAGGCTTTCACCAGTATGCAAATCTTACGAGGCAGAGTGATTCTTTTTTCGGAACGATTTTGGTTGATCATGTCCAGGGCACCACTTTTACAGATGATATAAGTAAAAACGATAGAAACAAAATAGTCATAAAACCGGGTATTCGAACACACGACGGACACTATACATCGCTTGAACTCAGTATTAGAGGTTCAACATTTAGAATTGAAAGTGCTCATCTTGGCGACGATTTAGTTATATTAGTAACACCGAAACTCACAAATGAAAGAAAAGCACCAGCGCTTACCCTAGAGGGTAAAATGCTCTGGAATACACCCGGGCAAGTTGCATTATTCGAAAAAAGAATTCAAGCGAAGCCAACTAAAGGTCGTGAAATCAATGTATTCTGCGAAGCTGCCCAAGAATCAGATCCAAATTTATTAGCTGATTATCCTTATTTAACCGTTCCCTTGGTTCAAGAAATTGGGATCAGTACAGGCAAAGATCGAGACTTGATAGAGATCAAAGATCATGTTGCTAAAGTAAGGGGAAATCTGGAATCAAGTTTTTCTAAATATGGAGAACTAACTGAAGTGAAAAAGGCGATGACTACGGCAACTGCCTGGAATGTCATTTATGAACCAAAATTTAAACGTGTAGTATGCCCAGTGTCACGTGAATGGAATGTGCGCCGTTTCGGATACGTTCTATTTGCATGGGATACCTTTCTTACAGGGATATTACTTGCGGAAGATCATCCGGATTTAGCGCATATTTGCACTTTAGAAGTTTTCCGTGAGATGATTAATGACACGTTTGTGCCAAATTGTGTGCAGGGAAGTGGGCGTCGTTCTTGGGATAGATCACAGCCACCTGTTGGAGCATTGTCTGTTTTGGAAATTTATAAGAAAACCAAGAGTAAGTGGTTTCTCAAAGAAGCATTTGACCCGTTATTAAAGTGGAATAGATGGTGGGACGAAAACAGGCGCCATGAATTTGGATTACTAGCTAATGGGTCTAACCCTTTTGAACCGCTTCTTGGAGATCCAGCCGAACTGAGCCAGCCTAATACTGCACTAGGTGCTAAGTTGGAAGCAGGATTGGATAATTCTCCTCTGTACGACAAAATTTCCTTTGATCAGGAAACACATTTATCCCAATTAATAGATTTAGGCCTAAATTCCCTGTATATTAAGGATTGTTTAGCATTGCTGGAGATAGCGGAAGTCTGTAGCAATAATAGTGTCTGCCAAGAGTTAGAAGAGCGGATCAACAAATATAAAAAACAATTCAAAAAACTGTGGTGGAAAGAAAAGGGAATCTACAAAGATTATGACGTCTCTAAGAATCGATTTGCAGAAACTTTGATTCCAACGATTTTTTATCCTTTGATACCACATTTATTGAATGATAGAGAAGCAAAATTTATTGTAGATGAGTATTTAATGAATCCTGAAGTTTTTGGGGGTCAGTTTATGCTGCCATCATTACCCCGCTCACATCCAGAATTCGGAAAACAACTGTATTTATTAGGACCCATTTGGCCTCCGCTCGTTTATCTGGTCTATCTTGGATTACTGGAATATCCGGAGCTACATGACCAACGAAAAGTATTTGTTGGAAAAGCTAAGGCGTTACTATTGAAGAACTGGAATTTGAATCACTTTGTGTGCGAAAACTATAATTCCGAAACAGGTTTAGGTGGATTAGATAAACATAGTGACCCCCTATACAGCTGGGGTGCTTTATTGGGGCTCGTTGTGTTACTAGAAAAAACGCACAATGAAAGCTAAAGTAAATCCGATGCGAATTCTCTTTTTGAACAAAAACCTCCAATCACGTATACGAATCTTAGACACTTTCGCCTGTTACATAGTCAGGAATAATTAGCGTACTTTTATCAGGTATGATTTCGCCATTTGCTAGGTGAATAGCTTTTACTGCAGTTTTCTTTGCGAACTCACTTGTGTTCCTCGAATAGTGGGCAATTGTAGGTCTCATAAAAGCGAAATCTTTGGACTCTGTTCTGCAAATTATAGCTATATCCTCAGGTATTTTTATTCCCCTTCCCAACAAATGAGACACTACGCTGAAAGTTTGGTTAGTCTTGTCTACTATAATACTATCACATCTAAAACTTGAGTTAACAATTTCATCGATCTGATGACTAATATTCTGCGGATTGTCGGATAAATGATAGACTCGTCCCAAAGCTTTACTGTTGGTCCTAATCGCTTGTTTAAAGCCCTTTTCCGACACCTCATCTCCCGGCAGTTGTTCTCTGGACATTAGGAAGCACACACGAAGACGTTTTTTGGCAAATAAGACATTTACGGCATGCCAACAAACCGCAAAATTATCTATATCTACATATGAGATATCCGCTTCACGATAACTCGTGCCTGTAACCAGTGCCGTAATATTATTTCTTTTGAACCATAATTGCATCGCCAAATTACTCTGTTGTAGTATCCAGCAATCCACTTGGTTCTCTTTGGTTAATGTATCCAATGCTTTTGCAGGTGAATTTGTAAAACAGCCAGGACGCACAAATAATTTAAAAGTGAGTTGCTGTTGATGGATGTAGTGCTCTATTGCGGCAATTTTGCGGCTGGTATAACCCAGCATGTCACTCGTGGGTATGGGGCATAGATAACCAATAACCCGAACTTTACTTTCGGATACGCCCTGGTCGGCATCAACTATGATCTTACGGACTTTCCCAAGCTCTTTTTTCAGAACTCCCTCTTTTTCAAGACGATTGAGAGCAATCCTCAGTGTCGGCCTGCTTACTTTAAATTCCTCGCAAAGCTTTCTTTCCCCAGGTAATTTCTCCTTCCATCGACCTCTAAGAATGTGTTCTAACAATACTTCATAGGTTTCAATACCAAGGTATCTTTTTTGGGGTATTTTCATAAATTCAACTAACTGTCAGAATATACACAGTAGATTTTTTTTCATATTACAAAAACTGGTCAATTAAATATACCAGGTTAGCCGATTTCCGTTTTTGAATTACATGATTTTGTATAAACCTAAATTTCACCGAATGGTTCGGGTTTCAATATGCAAAACAGTTTTTCACCTCACATTTTTAGTCGCTTTCAGCCGTTAAAAAACACTCTTGTATATGATTGTTTTTCAAATGGGCAAAACGGTTGGATGGCACTCATGCCCAACTTTACTCAGGCTCCTGATTTTGATACCCGCAAAAGCGTTGTGACCAAGGATCAATGGCCTCCAGTTATGTTAAGTTCGGCAACATATCGTTATCCGGGAACCCATGGGGCCTTGTCAGGTAATTATAGTTTAAAAATATCTACAAGACCCATTGCTGGTCGATATGAAGATATTCCAGTTCCCGGAAGTATGGGGCATGCAATTAAGCGGATGACATTTCATAATCCGAATCGCAAACGTCTTCAATTTGAGATGTGGTTTTCCTACACGGCAGAGCAGGACCGTGTTCGAGGAGACGAAGATCTAGCCGGCTTGTCTGAAAATGCAATAAGAGCGTTTGGAGCAGGATTTGATATCCAGGAGCGTGGAAATCGCTACTTTAGCGGTATACGTTACTTAAATTCGATAAATGGAGATATTACCAAAAAATGGCAGTATATTAGTGCTTCAGAAGTCACTGATAATCAATGGGCTTTCGGAACAGATGGTGATTGGTGTAAACGCGGGGTTGACCCTCAGTGGTACGGTCAACGCTATGCGGATGGTAGTCACGATGGATTTAAAGATTTACCGAATGGATCCCAGCAACTCTGCTACAATGAAACCGACTGCAAAATAAACTGGATTTACTTTCGCTTCTTAATTGATACGCAAAAGCGCGAGTATGTGGAGTTTCAGGCACAAGACCGGGTATTTGACATGGAGGGAATTCCCATAACACTCATTGATCCTTATAAGCGTATAGATGGATTGTTGAACCCTCTTATTTGGGTCGAAAACGATGCAAATCGCACCGTATTCCTCTATGTGGATTCAGTACTGATTTCTCAAGATTAACTAACATCAGGATTATATAACTATGCGCCAATTTAACGCAGCACCCCTTGAACTTAAAAAGCAGTTCAAAGAAAGCTTCCAGACACATCCTTTTGAGGCAGGGTGGGCTAGTGAAGCCATTTTTTTCATAATGGTGGAGGATGTTTCCGGAAGTAATTCCCAATTATTGGCGGAAGTCGAGATATCTCACGATGGATTTAATTGGGCATATGAAGGCAGTGTAGTCGGTCCAATTTATGAGAAAGGTCTAAACTTTATTAAAGTGTCCTGTTTTGGCAATTGGTTGCGCCTTAATTGTAAAATAGAAGGAGATAATCCCGGCTTCAAATTGCTAGTTCAATTAGCTCTTAAAGAATAATGAGAAAAAGCAAGGTTATAGAAGCGTGGAATCAGGATAAACTCGCGTTAGGTACGCTTGTTAAATCTGTAGACCCCATACACATTGAGATTTTAAGCCAAACGGGTTTAGATTTCATCTGGATTGATCTTGAGCATAGCGATAAGAGTATGGAGACGTATTCTCAGCTTGCTCGTGCAGCAAGAGTCGGTAGCATAGATATCCTAGCACGACCCGCTCGCTGGGAATATATGCGCATGGGGCGTATGCTTGAAGCGGGTGCATCGGGTATCCTATATCCTCGTTGCGAGTCTGCTGATGAGGCCCGTGAAGTTATTAAGTGGAGTAAATTTCATCCTCTTGGTGAACGTGGCTTTGATGGGGGCAGCGCTGATAATAATTATGGTCAGTATACTGCAGGCGATTATACTCAAAAAGCAAATAACGAAACCTGGATCGCAATACAAATAGAATCCCCAAGAGCAATCCCCCACGCTGAGGCCATAGCAGAAATCGAAGGAGTCGATTGTCTTTTCTTTGGACCGGGAGATTATTCAGCTCTATCGGGCATGGCAGGGCTGGTTAAAGATAGATCCGTTTTACAAGCAGCCGGTGTGGTGGCAAATGCTGCTGCTAAAGCAGGCAAAAAATTTGGCACACTCGTCTTTGACATTGAACATTCCAAATATATGCAGGACCTGGGGGCTGAGCTGCTGGTACACAGTGCGGATATGGAATTTTATAAGCATGCTTACAAGCAATTGATTGCTGAATACGAAACTCACTTTGGCTATAGCACTATAAAATAAGCAGCCAACCCATCCACCATGCATAGCATAGATTATTTAATTGTGTTCGCGTATTTTGCGATAGTTTTACTGATTAGCGCGAAATTCTGTAAAGGACAGAAATCACTCAAGGATTATTTCCTGGGAAGTCGTAGTATACCCTGGTGGGCTGCTATGTTTTCAGGAATTGCGACAGTAGTGAGTGCAATATCTTACCTAGGAGCACCCGGTTTAGCATTTGCAGGGGATTATACATATCACCAGTTGCGTTTAGCCTTTCCCTTAGCGCTCGGTATAATGATCGGCATAATGCTCCCCCATTTTTATCATAAGGAGCGAATTTCCATTTATCAATATCTTGAAGAACGTTTTGATTTAAAAACCAGATTCTTAACGAGTTTATTGTTTCTCGGAATGAAAACCTGCTACATGGGATTGGCCATGTATGCCCCTGCACTGGTCTTACAGCAAGTCATTGATCTACCCATTATTGTAATAATCATGCTAGTAGGAATTTTTACTACTATATATACAGTATCTGGAGGCATGAAGGCGGTTATTTGGACTGATAGCTTACAGCTATTTATACTCCTGGGAGGCCTGTTAATGGTTATTGTAGTTGTTTTAGGAAAGATTGATGGCGGTTTTATAAAAATTGTGGAAATTGCAAATGAAAATCATAAGTTCAGATTTTTCAATTTCTCGGCAAGTTTAACAGAAAAGTATACTTTTTGGGGCGGATTATTCGGAGGATTAGTTGCACAATTAACTCAACTAGGAGTCGATCAATCCGAACTTCAAAGATTCTTAACTACTAAAACATTCAAACAATCAGTCTATTCAGTCATAGGCACTTACATAGTTACGTTTATATTTGGGTTATTTGTATTCTTCATTGGTACTACACTATTCGTTTTCTATTCTCAATTCCCCGAAAAAGGGGCTTTTAATATCACGTCGAATGAGGTTTTTCCCAAGTTTATTATAGAAGAAATGCCCCTTGGATTAAAAGGACTGCTTGTTGCTGGAGTACTAGCGGCAGCCATGTCTACCATTAGTTCACTTTTAAACTCAGTTACAGCTGTTTTTGTTACTGATTTCTACAATCGTATGTTAGCGAGAGAAGCTACTGTAAAATTGGCGCGTAGTGTAACTATAATATTGGGAATCATAGGAATACTCATGGCATCAATCATGGGTTCACTTGGTAACATCATCGAATTAGCCCTTAAATTTAATAGTTTATTTGGAGGGCCGCTTGTTGGGATTTTTCTAATAGGAATGCTGAACAGGGCAGTTACCTCAAATGCAACTTTCTCAGGATTGTGTATCGGTATTTCAGGAGCAATTTACCTGGAAGCTTTTACAGATGTGGCCTTTCTGTGGATAGGAGTATTTTCTGCTACTGCGACTATGTTCTTTGCTATTTTACTTACCGCAGTGCCCAAAATTATGAGGGCATAAGTAAGCATAAGACGTATTTTTAACTCATGAGCGAAATATTTAATAGCCCAAATGTTCGGGAATGTACACAAAGTAAAGCAAAAGGATGGAATACCTGGGATACAAGAAGCATGCTCAATCATGTATACCTTCCTGACGGATTTTGTCTGAGTTTTGGGATTTGTTTGTATGGGCGGATGCAGGTGGTGAAGGAGGTTTTTCCGGGGGCAGAACTTACCGGCCCTGTTCAAGGCACCTCATTCTTTGACGAAAATAACAACAATGAAAAAAACCGCATATCCACCTACCCCGGATTACATTCTCTAGATGGTAGTTACACTCAATTAAGACTCAATATACGTGGTTTTAATATTACAATTGAAAGCGCTCATATTGAGGATGATTTGGTGCTACTCATTACGCCTGATACTGCCCAACTAAAACCACCTTGCGTGTTTGTGGAGGGTAAGCTCTTATGGAATCGCCCTGGCATCCTGGAATTGCACAGTGATACTTTAAGGTATCGCAGTCATAACGGTAAAACCATCACCGTCTTCTCGACAAAGCAACAAACTACCGACCTCAACCTTCCGGCAAACTACCCATACTTATCGTGCAGCGCGGATTCTCTTATTGGATTCTCCACGGGTAGTTATCGCGATATTAAACGAATACAGAAAATTATTCAAATTAAGCAGCAGGCAGAGCTTGCGAAGCATAAGAGTTATGGAAAATTAAGCGAAGTGCATAAGGCTACTCAAGTTACTTTAGCCTGGAATCTTATCTATGAGCCTAAGTTCAACAGAATTCTTTGCCCTGTAGCGAGAAAGTGGAATGTGAAACGGTTGGGATATGCACTTTTTTGTTGGGATAGCTTTTTTACCGCTTGGCTACTTTCGATATACGATAAAGAACTAGCCTATCTGCAAGCCCTGGAAACTTTCCGTGAAATGGTGAATGGTCAATTTGTTCCGAACGTCACCCAGGGAAGCGGTCGAAGAAGTTGGGATCGCAGCCAGTTGCATAACGGCGCTATGGCAGTCTGGGCTATTTATCAAAGGTGGCAGGACAAGTGGTTTCTGGAAGAATCCTGGCAGCCGTTACTTAACTGGAACCGCTGGAGAGATAGCCAGCGGAAAAACAAATTTGGACTAATATCGGTTGGCTCAAATCCTTTTGAACCTAAAATTGGAGATCCTGCTGAAACCATTCAGCCCAATAGCCGGATAGGAGCTGTTTTGGAAACAATGGATAACACACCAGTGTATGACGATATCCCTTTTAACCGGGACACGTACTTAATGGAGTTAGCTGATGTAGGTATGACATCTTTTTATTTGAGAGATTGTCAGGATTTACAAAAAATTGCTTTCATTTTAAACAAGCAAGAGGAAGCAAGTGAACTTCAACATCGTATAGACGAATATAGCAAGAACCTGAAAAGCCTCTGGAACGAAGATGCAGGTATTTACCTTAATAAACGAACGGATACTGGCGATTTTACTTATAGACTTACTCCAATGAACCTTTTTCCGATGCTTGCAGGCATCCCCACACTTGAACAGGTGGAAACGATGCTGGAAAGATATCTATTTCATTCTGATCATTTTGGGATGAAGTGGGGAATGCCTTCTTGCTCAAAATCAGATCCTGCATATCAAGACCAACTCTATTGGCGGGGCAGAGCCTGGCCCCCCCTTGATTTTCTCGTTTACCTGGGGCTAAAGAATTATCCTGTGGATTCGCAAAGATCTATCTTTGTCGAAAAAACTAAAAAACTTTTCCTGACTGAGTGGAAAAAAAATCACAGTATTTGGGAGAACTATTGCCCGGAAACAGGTAAAGGAGGAAACTCTCCCAATAGTAACCCTTTGTATACCTGGGGAGCTTTGCTGGGGTTGATTTCGCTTATGGAGAGTGGTTCAGACTGATTTTGTGAGTGGATCCCGCACTAGTTTTTATTGAGCGATTTCTTGGCACTTTGAAAACAATTTCGTGCGATCTCAATATAGAGCAAGGCGTCGGCATAGCGGTCGGATTCTTCACACCATAATCCTTCGCTCTGTTCGAATGTACGGGCATAGTAATATTGCCGGGGAAGGAGTTCAGGACAGAAAACAAAGAAGTCCCCGGATTGGGCATTTCTCAGCCAATTCCTCATAACCAATGTCCACATATCTTTAAAGTCATCCAGATAATTCAGATCGCCGGTAGCAAACTTAGGACGACCTGTAGTCGTGTCCACGGGCATTTGAATATTCCCGGGGCTTGCAATACGCGCGTGCATAAATGAAATACGTTCCAGTATTGGTTGCATAAATTCAAGCTTCATAGCAAGCCCCCCGTAAACGAGTTCCTGGCCGCAATAGTAATGGCTTAGATCACCATTAAAGCGCACCTCGGGAAAGCGTTTGCAAATCTGAACGGTTCTCCAGATATCCTGAGTAATGGTGGCTCGATGAGTTTCAATATAAACAGGTATTTGGTATTTGCACGAAGCTGTGAGAATCGCTTCTACCAGAGTGAAAACATCGGGATCATCCTCAATTCCCCAGCCCGCATGCACAGTAACACAATTGCTGCCTATCTCCGCATGCTTAGCAATAATTATATCCGCTTCGGATGCAATATTGATACGGTCGAGGCTACAGAACCCAATATCTACCGGGGCTTCCTGATCAAAATAGTTGCCCGCTTGTATACCGTCGAATCCATCACGCTTAAGCTGTTTATATATGTCTTGCCCCTGCAGATCCGGCCAAATGCTGCTTTCTGTGAGGTCATGCAAATTGTCTGTGTTTAAATAGATCCGGATGTCAGGCAGGTTCAGTGTGCCGTCATTTGTATTCGGAATTGCTTTCATGGCTTTGTGTAATCAAAACTCGTCGAAAGATATTTGTTCCGCTGAAACCTTTAATTCAGCCAGCATCTTATTACAGGCTTTAATCATCATGGGAGGGCCGCACAGGTAAAACTCTACTGCATTTAACCGCTCATGGTGCTTGAGGTATTCCTTATACACAACTTCATGAATAAAGCCGGTTAGCCCCTGCCAGTTGTCTGATTCTAGGGCAGCAGATAGAGCAATTTGAAAATTGAAATTTGGATACTCGTTTGTTAATCTTTCAAAATAATCTTCATAGAAGATCTCCTGCCTCGAACGAGCTCCATACCAGTAGCTGATTTTCCGGGCACTAACATCACTTTCGAGCAGTTTGGAGATATGTGCGCGTATAGGCGCCATACCTGCACCGCCTCCTATATAGATAATCTCCTTTTGAGTCGGTTTGATGTGGAAATCCCCGAAAGGACCAATGGCATTCACAATATCACCCTTTTTGAGACTAAATACGTAACTGGATCCAATGCCTGGAGGACAATCCTGGCCTGTTGGAGGAGTGGCGATCCTCACATTAAAGCGCAAAGCACTTTCAAGTTTGCTGTTACTGGCAATAGAGTAGTTGTTCCTGCGGTTTCCAGAGTGATTTGAAGCGCGCAAGTCAAAGAGATGGTGTTGCTTCCAGACGCTTGCATACGGTTCAGGTATGTCAAAATCACCGAATGCGATTTCTTCATACTGGGGGATGTCCAATTGAATGTAGTCGCCCGGCATGAAGTTGAGAATCTCTTGAGAACCGACAGGTTCAAGCACTAGTTCTTTGATAAAAGTGGACACTGAGCGGTTGCTTACCACACGCAGTGAATAAGTCTTGTGCTCCCGTGCGCCTTCGCCACCTGGCTTTTCGACATTCAACCATATGCGGCCTTTCCGTTCCTCAATTGGGTAGGTGGCAAGTCCTCTGCATACAGGTGCCCGGGAAGGAGAGCCATCCTTAAGGTTGAACCTGCCATTGTGTTTGGGACACTCAATGATACCTCCTTTTACCAGCCCGTCCGCAAGATGAGTGTTGCCATGGGTGCATATACCGTCGGTTGCGTAAAGCCTGCCGCTACCATCGCGGGAGAGTGCATAAGTTTTTCTGCGATAGTCAAAGCGTATCACGTCTTCGCAGTCAATATCGGTAGACGTGCAAACCTCTAACCAGCCGCTTTTGTCAGGTAACGCCTCTGAATATTTACCGGATGTCTCAGCTGAAGTTGATTTTTGAGGGGGTGGGAGCTTCCGCTTCACGTAATAAGCGGGATCTCTTACCTGTTTTAATAGAGCAGGAATAATCTCCTTCCAGGCAGCAATCAAATTGGGATATGCTGTAGGACAGTCTTCTTTGACGGCTTCATGAAGCCGAGGCAGCGCATGGTAAGGCACTAGCGGGAACATGTGGTGCTCCACATGATAATTCATATTCCAGTAGAGGAAGCGATGGATCGGGTTCATATAAACGGTCCGACAATTGAGGCGGTGATCCAGCACATTTTCTGCAAGACCCGCGTGCTGGGTAAGCCCATAGACCATCATAAGCCATGAACCGTATATGTGGGGCAGCCCGATGAGTAAAAGAGGGAAAACACTTTGCATATAGACGGTTAACCCGATTACATTTAAGTATATCAACAGATAAATGCGTGCCCTAAAAAAAACCTTCGAAAACTCGCTCTCGGGGATGAAGGCTTTTTCGTCATCTGTCATTTTACCGAACGTATGCAAAACGATGTGCTTAAAGTAATTTGGATAGTTGGTTAACCCGAAAAAGGCTAAAGTCAGTTTTTTGAGGTCAGGTGGCCGGGGCGCAGCGATTTCGGGGTCACGACCCACAATAATGGTGTCACTGTGGTGGCGGGTATGACTCCAACGCCAAACTACCGATTCTCGCATAATCATGAATGATGCAATTTCATAGAGGAAATTGTTCATCCAATCTGTTTTGAATGCTGTACCGTGGCTTGATTCATGCCAACGAGAGTCTGAAGTCGAAGCATAGAGAGTTGCATAGATAAAGAGAGGTATAATAGCCCACCAACTACCCCAAAGCAGAAAAGCCGCATAGGCAGA
Source organism: Puniceicoccaceae bacterium (assembly GCA_028285755.1). GTDB lineage: Bacteria > Verrucomicrobiota > Verrucomicrobiia > Opitutales > JAFGAQ01 > JANQOQ01. The sequence continues at coordinate 846,068 of JANQOQ010000006.1, read as the reverse complement.
ACCTATGATCAGTGTAAACCAGATGAGTGTGTCGCGGATAGCAGGCCCGTTCTTGCGTTCAAGCAGTTTGCGCATACTTTTTCGCGGCACCCGACAGGTATACCAGTCTGCTTCAGCTAGACCTTTTTCGATCGCTTTTTGGGCGTTGATCCCGGTTAAACTGTAGTCCAACCATTTTGGCGACTGTTTGAGTGCAGTAATATGTTCTTCGTGCATGTTGGCAGGGGGTTCGCAGATTAATATAAGCTACTACACGCTATGCCCTCTTTTAATTTGTACTGAGTGACTGATATTTTATTTTAGAATCAATAAACGCCCAACCACAGGTACGGTTGGGCGTTTTTAGTATGTATGAAGCTGGAAAACCAAAAAATTACTGTTTTACGAATTTGACTGCATCCGCGATTACATAACCGTTAGCCCAGGTAGTGGTGTCATCATGACGGTTTACCACAAATACCTCGTTCTGCCCGCTGGCAGTGCTCGTACTGAAATACTTATCATCAGCCACTTTGATCCAGGTAGCACTATTTTGAGTTTGATCCACCGTTGTTGTTATTCTGGTTCCATCATGTTTGATAATAACCCAAGTATTGGATGCCCGGTTGCCATCAGCGGTCCATCTTAGGAATACATCATATGTGCCGGCCGTTGGAAGTGCAGCTTGCCACATAAAATTTTTATAGGTACTTGAAGCACCCGCATTTCCGTCATGCTCATAATTAGTACCGTAATAGCCGGAGATACCTGTGCTGGTGGACCAACTTCCCGCTTTCGAAATGTAGGCAGTATCCGTATTATCCCTGATCGTTTCGGTAGATGATGTATCGTAATTGTATAAGTCCGTTCCATCTACAAAGGTAAACGCTTCTTCACCCTTAAATCTGGCTCTGGGATGGCAATCGATGAGATCAAGAGTATTATCATCATTCCAGTCAACAAACCAGAAATGCGGTTCATGATCTGTATTTGGAACGTAATCAGTGCCATCTGCATTTTTGAGGTATTCTTTGCTGGCGAATGACGGACTTCCGCTCGTGCCGACATTTCTGTAATATTGGAACTTCTTTTGTGAAGTGCCGTTATTGCTCACCAGAATATCAAATAGACCATCATTGTTTAAATCCACAATTTGCATTGGGCACATTCCAACTAAATTGTTATTATTCTCTATCACCAGGTCACCTCCAGAATCCTTCTGAACGGTAGCAATTTGGTTCAAGTCTGTATCACTACCAGAATTTCGACTATATACCTTCAGTTTTCTATCGCTCGTCTGGACGATTAGATCCAGATCACCATCATTATCATAATCTACAATACCGGGGCGCGTACGCCACATATTGTGGAAATTGCCGGAGTTTAAAGTTAACTCGGCTGCTGCATTCGTAAAAGATGGATTATTTCGGCTTCCCGTATTCTTGATAAAGTAAGTTTTTGCTGATTCGGCATCTTGCGTAATGATATCCAAATCATTATCATTATCCCAATCAATGACCACAGGTGCAGTATAACCTGCTGCTCCCTCAAATAATCCCCAGCGATAACTGCCACTCGTTCTGGAATTTTGATTATACGTACTATAATTCACCAGCAAACGTGACGGATTGTTAAACTGCTTTGTGGTGTTATTGTTCGTATTTAAAAACAAGTAGATATATCCATTTTCACCACCCGATACGATATCCCAGTCTCCATCATTTTCCCAATCGACAACACAGGGCTGCACAAAAGTATCTGCCATTAAAGTATGACTATTACCATTGGCTATATAGGCCCTGCTATTGTAGCTGTATGTAGCACCATTTCTTTTGTATATGTAAAGTCCGGAAGCAGACAAGAAAACGATATCATAGTCTCCATCGGAATCCAGATCAACCGTTCGAAGATCTTGTATCAAATCATACGTTGTATTGATAACGCTGGGCGCATTGCAGACAGTTGGGCTACCGGCTTTTTCGATAACGCGAATTTTTCCATCATACCCTCCTGCTATTATTTCAAGACTGCTATCATTATCATAATCAACAACGTTGATATAACCTCTGAATGGCAGGTTTAGATCATTGCCGCTTACTTGTAGTTTTTGTCCTGATGTAAATGAAGGCGATGAATTACTACCAGTGTTTTTGTAAAAGAATACCTTTCCTGTGTTGTAGACATTTTTTTGTAATTGATTTGCAACATAATTGACTCCTCTATCACAGACAGAAATCACAAGATCGTTTTTACCGTCTGCATCCCAATCTGCCATCGCAATCGAAGGGACTCCATAGTTGTTCCATGATATAAGTCCTGAAAAATCATTAGTTATGTTTGCTCCCCCGGCCTGTATTCTTCCTCGATCAACCCAGGTAGGACTGCTATCAGAACCTGTGTTCTCGTAGTATCTGACCTCATCTTTGTAAATGAAGTCTTTGTCGCCATCGCTGTCATAATCTATTCTGAATCCTCTACCATTTTGAGGTAGGTTTAGATTTGTTCCATTGCCAAAGTGAGGTAATGTCCAGTTTAGATTACTACCAGTATTGTTGTATCTGAAGTTACCTAATCTAAGATCATATTTACCATCTCCATTAAAATCTGTGATTTCCATAATGTGATGGTCATCATTCATTGTGCCATCCCAAGCCACTGCTCCAGTCTTATTATACGTAATAGCAGTACGAGGAGCATTAACGGATATTACGAGTGTTGGGAAAACTAGCGCTGATAAAATAAATACGAGCACTTTGGAGGTTATTATTTTGTAAGTATTCATATTAGGTTGAATTATAAGGTTAATTAACTTTTCTAGCGTAAAATACTGATATTTGGTCAGCAATTTGCATGAACTGGTAAAAATTCCTCACCTTTTGTTTTTGCTCATGCATTGTCCAAGTCGGATTAATGACCTCTATCGCAAGTGAATAACGCCAACCAAGGCATAAAGCATGCCAAGCATTTAGAGTAAGCACAGCGAAGAGCTACTTATGCGGTAACGACCTCCGAGGAGCCTCCAGTGTTATTCATCCGAATCTTTCAATCCAAAGGCCCCATCCCTCAATGAACTGTCCACTTCGCTAACTCTGACAAGCAGCAGCAGGCCGGGCTAACTGAAATAAGGATCTGCTTATATCAGTAGCGTGAAAGTGAGTTAGAAACGCGTTTAATCCAACTATGTCATTTAGCATTTTAAAGTCTTGAAATCGCATTGCAAACTCATTTCAAAACCGCTGAAAACTACAACTCTTGGACACATCAGCCTTGTTTTCGCGACATTTGATCGACGAAGCCGCAGTAAAACGTTGAGCTTTGTTAAGTTATCCAGTCAATGAGCCAGTCAAAGATGTTTTTCTGGTTTTGTAAGATGCTAGTATTGAACGTCTTAAATCATCGGGTATTCTGGTTCGATTCCAGTATCTCCCACCATCCCGCACAATGACCCCCACCACGTCAGGGTCAGTCTCTTCAAGACATATTCCTTGTGAGCGATCTCCTAGTATACTGATTATTTCGCCAGCATGCAATACACTATGACTGTAAATGACATGCCTTCGGTCCAATTCCATTGAGGCGACTTATCGAGGCACTAAGCGACTGAATGAGTCCGAAAATCCTGTCCGTTAAGCAATCCATTTTGTATACGTAGTTTTGTTTTTAACTCATACAGAACGTCTTATTATATTTTAGTTATTAGTTCGATCTCGTCCCAATTTTCCAAAAAAGCTCCATATTAAACATTGCTCGCAGAATTCATAATACTTTGAGGATAACTTTTTAGAGGTAAGGGTAGCAGCAACCTGGGTTTTATGTTTTGCAAATGATGTGCTGGGTAATTTTGTATTTGTTGAGTAATTGAGTGTAGTCGTTGTTAAGGGCTTTATCGGTGACGATGCAGGTGACTTTGCGTAGGGGGATTATCTGCATGAGGGAGGTGATCCCTATTTTTTCGGAATCGAGCAATAATACGATCTGTTCCGCAGAGTTAGCCATGGCTTGTTTGACTTCAATTTCCATGGGATTGGGATCTGTGAGGCCATTTTGAAGGTCGAAACCGGTCGCACTCATGAAAAACGTTTTGACTTTGCGTCTGTAAAAAAAGGTGACAGCTTCTTTCCCAACCATCGTGCCGGATTCCTCACGCACCAAGCCTCCAGAGCAATAGACGGAGCGACGGGGGTGGTTGACCAGATTCATGATGGGAAGGCTGTTGGTATGAATAACCAAGTTGCTTTGAGGGAGATACCTTGCGAATTCGGCTACGGTCGTGCCTCCTTCGAGTGTAATGATATCTCCATCCTGAACCATGTGTTGAATCGCATATTTGGCAATCTTGACTTTCGCTGTCCGAGAGGATTCGAGCTTGCTATCATATCGGGGCTCCTGCTCGACGTCTATCTTCATGGCACCCCCGCGTATTCGCTTTAACAGGGCCTGGTCTTCAAGTAATTTCAAGTCTCGCCAGAGGGTCATCGGAGTGGTATCGAGCGTGGTTTGCAGATATGCAATTGATACACAGGTTTGTTCATCCAGTATATCCAGTATGCGTCGGCGTCTTTGAGTAGGGGGCATAATATGTTATAAAACGTTATTTGTGTTATGTTACGAGAATAAATTGGACAGTCGTGTGATGAGTCCTAGATTTTCGTTTATGGGCTCTACGCACGCAGGTATTTATATCGGGATAGACGGCGGAGGAAGTCGCAGCCGTTTTCTGGCTACCGATGCAGAGGGCAGTGTGCTGGGGATTGCGTTTTCAGGACCACTCAATATCCACAATAGCGACGAGGCCTTGATTATCGCAAATCTGCAGGCCGGGTTTCAGCAAATTAAGACAAACTTAAGCGAAGGAGTGTCAGGCTATCAGGTATTTGCTGGAATCGCAGGAGTGAAATCTCAAGAGGATGTTCAGTACTTTGAAGGGCTCTTGCGTTTAGCGATTGGCGGGGAGGCTGCCGTTAAGGCGGTAAATGATACGGATATTACGCTAGCAGGCGGGCTGGTCGGTGCGCCGGGCATAGCTTTGATCCTGGGAAGTGGGTCCCATTGTCTGGGTCGTAATGCTGAGGGTGAGATTGCCACCTGTGGGGGCTGGAGTTATTTAATGGATGATTGTGGTAGTGCTTATGCGCTTGGGCATGAGACGCTGCGGTTAGCTGTTCGGACATGGGACGGTCGCTCCGGAGCGCATTCATTGGCAGAGCGGGTCAGGCAGCATTTTGGTATTGATAAGCCTGAGCAAATCTTAACTGCTGTGCATCAAGAGAGAGATACGTTTATAACCGTGAAGGAACTCTCGCGTCTGGTATTGCAGGCGGCGAAAGAGGGGGATGAAGATGCGATGAGACTGGTTAAGGATGCGGCGGTAGAGGCGGCTGAGCTTGTGGAGCAGGTAGCGAACAAGCTCTCGATGAACGAGCGTGCAGATATAGTATTAACCGGTGGCATTGCTACGAATCTGGTTATGAATCCAATTCTCGTGGAGGTGTTATTGCAAAGGAAAGCGGATTTTCGCGTTTCAGAGGTGAGGTATCCGCCGGTGGCGGGTGCCGTTATCAGGGCAGTGCAAGAGGTTGGAGAATCGGTAGGGCAGGCTTTTTTAGATAACATGGAACGCGGTTTAGTGCTTTACCAGAAAGAGCTGTGAATATGATCAAAGGACTGCAAAGTATGTCAGATTTATTTTCCAAAATAGATCTTGAAAAAGGAAGTTTGGGAGGGAGGCCGGTAGAGAACCGGTATCTGAGTAACCTTAGAGGATTTTTTGCAAATGAAGACGCTTATCAATCTTGTTTGGAGCAGGACAATGCTTTGTTATATAGCGTGTCATCCATGACACCTGCTGAGGGGGAGGGTCAGCTGCATTTGGGTCTGGGAGTTTTGTATCCCGGCAAAGTAGGCGATGAGTACTATATGACCAAGGGCCATTTGCACACAAAGCGCGAGGCTGCGGAAGTGTATGTCGGCCTGAAGGGAGTAGGTTATATGCTGCTGGAACATGAAGTCAGTCAGGAGAGCATGCTGGTGTCATTGGCTGAGGGAGAGGTGGTCTATGTGCCCGGTTATACGGCACATCGCACTATCAATACCGGAGATATGCCGTTGGCCTATCTGGGGATTTACCCCTGGGATGCCGGCCACGATTATGGAGCCATTGCGGAGCGCAATTTCCTGAAAGTGCTCGTGGAGCGTGAGGGGCAGCCTGTGCTGCTGGATCGGCAGTAGCATTGAGTACGAGTCACTTTTTCGCTATGTCAGAATATATCACCAAACCAATACCCGGGCAAAAGCCCAAAATTGGGCATGTGGAACGCCCATGGGGACAATTCAAACAATATGCCTTTAACGAGGATTGCACCGTTAGCCTGATGGAAGTAAAGCCGGGGATGAGACTATCTCTGCAAAGTCATACCGGGCGGGCAGAGCTTTGGATCGTGCTGGACGCAGGCGCCCAGATTCAGGTAGGCGATGAGATAAAGCAGTGTAAACCTTGGGAGGAAATATGGATACCTGCAAATGAAAGGCACCGTTTGTCTTGCGTGGGGCAACAATCATGTCGGGTGTTGGAAGTGGCCTTTGGCAACTGGCAACAGGCAGATATCACCCGCTATGAAGATGACTTTGAACGAACGACTCAAGGAGAGTAATCGTTATGAGTTATTTACAGAAGCTGGGTCTCGGTAAAGCGCGTTACGACAAATATCCATTTGTTTCAGTAAACGGCCATGAATCCGATTGCTGGGTAGGCTGGGAGGCAATCGGTGAGCGATTACGCGAGAGCATCCAAAAATCCGGAAAGCACAAGGTCGTTATTGCCATGGAGTGTTACACGGGAATATTGGACGATGAGGTGGTGCCCGCCTTGCGAGAACAATTAAGTGCGTCATCAATACATATTACCCGCGAATGTGCATTCAAAACGACTTCAGATATCGAGATCCTTGTAGAACCGTATTTGGGCGGGAACGACCCAATTTTCGGCTTTATGGCCTCTTTGTGTATGGAGGACTACCTGGATGCACAAAAAGTAAAATCACTTCAGGACGAACTGAGTGCCGCTACAGAGGGAATTCATCTCGTTTATGGACCGGGAGCATTGCTTTGTTGTGAGCCTGATTGGGTAGTCTATCTTGATATGCCTCGTTGGGAAGGGCAACTACGCCAACGCAGAAACCAGGTCAGCAATCTGGGAATGGATAATGCCGGGCTCAAGGTATCCCTGCAGTATAAACATAGTTTTTTTGTGGACTGGCCCGTATGTGACCAACTGAAGCGGGACAGCATGGATGCGTGGGATTTCCTGCTGGATACATGTGTGGAAGATGAGCCTAAGTTAATCACCGGAGCTGCATTGCGAGCAGGGCTTAAACAGGCTACTTGTCAGCCTTTCAGAGTGGTTCCCTTCTTTGATCCGGGCCCCTGGGGTGGGCAATGGATGCGCGAAGTATGTGATTTGCCGGACGGTCCTCCGAATTACGCATGGTGCTTTGACTGCGTGCCGGAGGAGAATAGTCTGTTGCTGGGTTTTAAAGATATCCGTGTTGAAGTGCCCTCCATTAATCTGGTATTGCGACACCCAGAGGCACTTTTGGGTGAGCCGGTATATGGGCTTTGCGGAGCCTGGTTCCCCATACGTTTTGATTTCCTGGATACCATGCAGGGGGGCAATCTGAGCTTCCAGGTACATCCCGTTGTGGACTATGCCCGCAAGCACTTTGGCATCCCTTTTACACAGGATGAAAGTTACTACATACTGGATGCCGAGGAGGGGGCGTGTGTCTATCTCGGTCTCAAGGAAGGCATCGAGGGTGCTGAGATGCTAACAGACCTGAGTGAGGCGCAAAAGGATCCTGAACACGGTTTTGATGATGAAAAATACGTAGCCAAGTGGCCAGCCAGGAAGCACGACCATTTTTTGATTCCTGCGGGGACGTGCCATTGCTCCGGTAGTGATAGTATGGTGCTCGAAATCAGCCATACACCTTATATATTCACCTTTAAGCTCTGGGATTGGGGCCGCCTCGGGCTGGACGGCAAGCCCCGTCCGATCAACATCGAGCGCGGGAAGTCGGTAATCCGGTGGGAACGGACTGAAGCATGGGTGAAGGAAAACTTAATCAATGCAGTTGAGCCCATAAGTGCGGGCGAAGGTTGGCGTGAGGAGCGCACCGGTCTCTATAAAAGTGAGTATATTGAGACACGCCGGCATTGGTTTAACGGAGCGGTAGAGCATGATACCGGCGGAGCCAGTGTGCATGTGCTCAACCTGGTGCAGGGGGAAGAGGCCATTGTCAAAAGTCCAACCCACGCATTTAAGCCTTACATTGTCCATTATGCGGAAACCTTTATAATTCCGGCTGCAATCGGAAAATACACCATCGAGCCGCACGGACCGTCTGTCGGCAAGGAGTGTGCTACGCTCAAAGCTTACATGCGAATCAACCCCTAGAAACCATGAAAAATGCCTCATCTCTCAGATTTTTAATACTGGCTACCGGAACTGCCGCATTGGGTGGGCTGTTGTTCGGCTATGATACGGCGGTGGTCAATGGTGCTATCGAATATCTTAGAATACACTTTGATTTAACTGCAGCTGAGCATGGTTGGGCGGCCTCCAGTGCCTTGATAGGCTGTATTTTCGGTGCGGCGCTTGCCGGAGTGCTGAGTGATTTTGCAGGAAGAAAACGAGCGCTGCTGCTTACGGCCTTTCTGTTTTTTGTTAGCGCTGTGTTTTCAGCATTTCCCGAGAGTTTGAATCAGTTTGTGATAGCCCGCTTTATAGGCGGTGTGGGAGTGGGTGCAGCCTCTTTGCTGGCCCCTCTGTATATAGCAGAGATTTCCCCTGCTCACATGCGAGGACGTCTGGTATCGCTTTATCAATTGGCGATCGTTTCGGGCATTGTGGTGGTGTTCTTTGTAAATCGCTATGTCCAGGGACTGGGAAGTGAGTCCTGGAATGTGGATTACGGGTGGCGCTGGATGTTTGGCAGCGAAGCGTTGCCTGCTTTTTTGTTTGGATTCCTGCTATTATGGGTGCCTGAAAGCCCGCGCTGGCTAATAAAAAAGGGACGCAGAGAACAAGGCCTGGAAATATTTTCCAAAGTTTCTGATGTCCGCGATGCGGAGGCCCAGGTGAAAGCGGTCGAAGCTTCGCTGAGTAACGAAAACTCGGGTAGTTTTCGTCAGTTGTTGGTACCGCCTTTTCGTATTGCTATGATTATCGGTGCCGGAATGGCGGTTTTTCAGCAACTCAGTGGCATTAATGTGATCATGTATTATTCCACAAGCATATTTTCGCAAGTGGGCAGTAGTGCGGATACTTCGTTTACTCAAACCATCATCATAGGTGTTATCAATTTTCTGTTCACGGTGGTAGCTTTGTTGCTCATTGATAAGTCCGGGCGCAGAAAATTGCTGATGATGGGGATTGGGGTGCAATTAGCAGCACTTACGCTTACCGGAGTTTTTATACTAACGGATGTGCATCCTTATTGGATTCTGGCAAGTATTCTGGTCTTTGTAGCTGCATTTGCTTCCTCATCAGGGCCAGTAGTCTGGGTCGTCATTTCGGAGATATTTCCCAATAAGATTCGGGGGCGGGCCATGTCGGTGGCTACGATTATTTTATGGGTGAGTGCCTACGCGGTCGCTCAGACTTTTCCCATCTTTAACGAGATGTTGGGTACTGCGGGCACCTTCGGGATCTATGCAATAGCAAGCTTTTTAAGTCTGATTTTTGTCATCCGCTATGTGCCTGAGACCAAGAATCAAACGCTCGAATCCATAGAAGCGATCTGGATGTCCCGTTAGCGCTGAGGGCTCGCACAGCAAGGAAATCTGTAGAGTCAACCAGAGATAAGGGGACTCTCTATAAATGTTATAAAATGTTATTTATGTTATAAAAAGGCATTAAATTTGACCTTATCTTTCACCTGTTGGATACTGCAAATCCATTCAAGAAGTGTACCCCGATCAGGCGTATATTATTCCTATCTATGTTTAACTTTTTTGTAGCATGAACTCTAAAAATCAGCACGGAAATATTTGTAGCTCCTCCACCGGGATTAAGCTCCCTGTGACTCTGTATAAACATTTAAAAGCAACACTGCTGCCGGGAGTGTGGCTGCTTGCTGTGGTTTTTTGCCCAATGATGAGCGAAGCTGCGTATATGCAGATGGATGATGAGTGGATCAACGATCTCATTGCGCAAATGACTTTAAAGGAAAAGGTCTCAATGGTGCATGGGGCACCCGGTGAGGACTCTCAGGGGCGCGCTTTTGTAGGCTACATGCCGGGGATTCCCCGTTTGTCTATTCCGCCCATGGGTTTGCAAAATGGCGGTTCGGGTGCGGGAGCCACGTTTAGTGTGGATCGCCATAAGGCTCCGGCTACTGCGTTCCCTACTGCGATCGCTCAGGCGGCTACCTGGGATATGGATCTGCTCTATAAAGTGGGTAGGGTGATCGGTATTGAGACCCGGGGCCAGGGGCGCAGTGTCATGCTTGGACCGATGATCAACATCATCCGTGCTCCTGAAGGGGGTCGTAACTTTGAGCTCTTTAGCGAAGATCCGTATCTTTCGGCACGTTGTTCGGTCAATGTGATCAACGGAATCCAGGATGTAGGTACGCTGGCGAATGCGAAGGTAATGATCGCCAATAATCAGGAAACCTGGCGTCACACTGTAGACGCGCGTATATCGGAGCGGGCTTTGCGTGAGGTATACATGCTGTCCTTCGAGGCAGCCGTCAAGGAGGCCGAGGTAGCCTCGATTATGACGGCCTATAATAAAGTAAACGGGATTTACTGCTCTGAGCATCCTTTGCTATTAAAACAAATGACGAAAACGGAGTGGGGCTTCAAAGGGTTTATCATGACAGACTGGGGCACCTGGCACGAAACCGTGCCGGCCGTAAAGGCGGGGCTGGATCTCGAAATGTCGGGTTGGGGTAAATTTGGGGAGCCCAAGTTTATGCCTGAACTGGAGGATGCCGTGCTGGATGGAAAGGTCGAAGAGGCTGAGCTGGATGAAATGGTATATCGAATATTGCGCGAAATGAAAAGATTCGGCCTGATCGGTAATGAAAATCAGGAGGAGTATCCGGAAGCCGTACTCGATGCACCGGAGCATCGCAAGCTCGCGTGGCAAACTGCTGTGGAAGCGGCTGTTCTGCTTAAGAATGCAAATGGGGTGCTCCCGCTGGACGCAGATAAAACGACGAAGCTGGCTTTATTTGGCGATGCGGACATTGCCGTAATCACGGGCGGCGGAAGCTCCAAGGTGGTTCCCTTTTATAATGTGCCACCCCTGGAGGGGCTCAGTAACCGTCTCGAGAATGCTGAAGTGGTCCACTATCGAAATATTGAGGATGCCCAACCGGCAGATGCCGCAATGATATTCATTACCCGTGATTCAACGGAAACACGGGACCGGGAGTCTATTTCGCTTGAGGCTGAGACGGCATTAATTCAGGCGGTCAGTGAAAAGTATGAGACTACCATCGTCGTTTTGCGCACTCCCGGGGCATACATACTGCCATGGCTGGAGGATGTGGATGCGGTATTGCAAATGTGGTTTGCCGGACAGGAGGAAGGTAATGCGGAAGCCGCGCTACTATTCGGGGATGCCAACCCATCCGGTAAGTTACCGGTGACCTTTGGCAGACGCAGGTCAGATTTCCCGGCAGCGAGGAGCCGCGAGTTTCCGGGCGTAGACCGTGTGGCCGAATATTCGGAAGGTGTATTTGTAGGTTACCGCTACTTTGAAAAGGAGGGCCATATTCCTCTCTTTCCATTCGGATACGGGCTCAGTTACACCACCTTTGAATATGATAATCTGGAGTTATCTGCCAAACAAATGCAACGGGGGGAGACGCTTACAGTCACGTATCAGGTGAAGAATACCGGCCCGGTAGCAGGAGCTGAGGTCGCACAAATGTATATTCAGGATATACATGCGAGTGTAGAGCGTCCGTTAAAGGAGCTGAAGGGATTTGATAAGGTATTCCTTGAGCCGGGTGAGAGCGCCACCATCGAGCATACGATCCGGTTTCGCGATCTGGCATTCTGGGATGAAGTCAAGGGCCGCTGGAAAGCTGAAACCGGTCGGTTTAATGTGTTAATCGGGTCCTCTTCGCAGATGATCGAGCTGAGCGAAGCATTTAAATATTTTGATCGAGCGGATCCTTATGAGTCTTATGATGATCCCGCTGATCTCTAGAAACAGTTACTTTATCCATTGGGTTGCACCCGCAAACGATTGCAAACCTTTGTCCGGGAATAGTACTGCGTATTTAGACTCACTCCTTATTTTTTATTGAAAAAAACTCTGCTTATGCTAGGGCATTGAGTATCCCCATTTAGCGTGCCTGAACAACCCCAGGATAGTAATATCTCCATATGGTTTGAGAATGAAGTGAAAGTAAATGAAGCTTCATTGAGAGCGTATTTAAACCATAAGGTGCCCCCAAATCATGATGTCGATGATGTCATTCAGGAGACTTACAAGCGTATCATTGAATACAAAAAGGTGAAATCCATACGCTCGCCGAGGGGCCTCCTGTTTAGGATTGCCAAAAATGTGACCCACGATCTGTATCGAAAAGATTATAAGAATAGCACAATTTCCTTAACGGAAATCGAAAAAAAAGACGTCATCAATACTGACATAATGCCAGTAGATAAAGTTACACAATCGGATGAGATCGAGATTTTGCGGGATGCAATCGCTTCACTGCCTGAACGCTGCAGGCAAATATATATACTGCGCAACTTCGAAAAACTCTCCCATAAAGAAATCGCAAGCCGCTTGAATATTAAGGTTCACACGGTTGAAGCCCAACTTACGATTGGTTTGCAAAAGTGTAGAAATTTCTTTAGAAGCCAAGGATTAATGTAGAACGAATATGGCTACGAAGGGGAGTAATGAGTTCGATGATGCCGACAACGTTTTTTACGATGAGGCAGCTGCCTGGTGTGTCAAAAAGGAACGGGGGCTTAGTACTGAAGAGAACGTAGAACTCAGTGAACGCATCGAAGAAAATCCTCAACTTGCTGAAAAAATCGAGGAGTATGAGACTGCCAGAAAAATCAGCCTGCGTTTACCAAAGGATGTAGCCATGGATATGCTGGGGGATTTACCCAAGACTCCGCATTCGAATTCCTTCAGTTGGAGAGCCTATGCAGTTGCAGCTATAATTATCATAGGTTTAAGCCTGGGAGTTCTACAACTTTATTATCATGATTTTTCTGATAATACAGTCGTTGCCGATACCCCTGCAATTTCAGCTCCGACGACTATCCGATTACCCGATAACTCACTGATGCGCCTGAACACCGGAGCCACTTATGAAGTGGGTTATACTTCTGATTTTCGCATTATAAAGCTGGAAGACGGTGAGGCGCATTTCACAGTTATGAAGGATCCGGAAAGACCATTTCTTGTGTGGGTAGACAGTATAATGGTAAGGGCGGTCGGTACCGCATTTAATGTGTGGCGGGGGGATCAGCGAATTGAGATTACAGTAACCGAGGGGGTTATCAGTATTCATGATTCACTTGAGGCATCGGCTGCAGATGTTGATGAGCCAGGTATTCTGAAGAATGAATTGAATCGCCCTCGGAAAAACACGGTAAGTCAGGGTCAAAAAGCGGAAATCCTAGTTGCAGTTGAAGATGAACAGCCTGATATAATTATACTGGATACTACTGAGCGGGAAATGGAGCAATCTCTCTCCTGGCAACAATCCCTGCTAACGTTTGGTGGGGATACACTCCAGGCAATAGCAGAGAATTTTGAACGTAAAACAGGCTATGTACTGGTCATAGCAGATCCGGATTTGCTGGACTTTCGCATTGGAGGCAGGTTCCCGAGTGATGATGTATTTGCGTTTCTTGATATACTCGAACAGGGTTACGGTATCACCTGGAAACAGCGTGAAGACGGTGCATTTATTTTGGGAGAATAGCCCAACTGGATCCTCATCGTAAAAAAAGATTAATTTCTTTTTAACGGAAATACCCGTTACTTCCGACATCCACGTTCAGAACCACTACTGTGGTATTGTTGATCAAACCCAAAAGGCCCCCTGAACGAGAGTAGTCATAATATATACTTTTACATTTCGGAGGATTCGATTTATTCTATGGATTCATCTGAAATGAAATCCCGTTCAGTTATTCAGCTAGCACTCATTTCATCGTTGGCCTCAGTCAGTGCAATGGCTACACAAGCGGCAGATGAAGTGAATCGCCCGGCTCAAATCCAGTATTATACGCTTAACATCGCGTCTGGAAATGCCGAGCAAGTGCTGGAACACTTCCTTGAATCTGTGGATATCCTGTTGATATATGCTATGGATGATGTGGAAGGGGTCGTCTTGAATGCTGTTCAAGGCACGATGACCGCTGAAACAGCCTTAAATCGTTTGGTTGAAAATACAACACTCACCACTTCTCGTGACATAAGTTCGGGTGCCTGGTTACTCAAAAGCAGGGTAGACGAATTACGGGGGGTAACGAGTGCAGTAGAGGGTTCGGTAACCATCGAAAACCCTGAAAAGAACAACCCAATGAAAATAGAAAACAAACCCGGAAACACCCTTATCTCTAGGATGATGAGGGGGTTGAGCAGTCTGATTATTGCTGGTGCAGTCGGCACAGCCTCAGCCCAAACGGACTCGGAAGAAGAAATCTACATACTGGACCCTTTTGTGGTAGATACGGATGCAGAAAGCAGCCGTTATCTCGGCACTGAAACGCTTGGTGGCTCACGCCTGCGCACCGATATACGAGACCTTGCGACGGCAATCAGTTTGATCTCGGAAGCGTTCCTTGACGATGTTGCAGCAACCAACTCTGAAGATTTATTGATATACACGCTCGGCACGGAAGTTGGAGGGGCCCGGGGTAATTTCTCAGGACTGGATCCGGGAGGTGAGGAAGTAGGTTCTGGTGCACTTTTACAGCCGGAGGCCAACACCCGGGTAAGGGGCCTGGCCACTGCCGATAATACACGCGGATTCTTCCCGACCGACATCCCATGGGACTCTTACAATGTTGACCGCATTGAAATTCAGCGTGGCCCCAATTCCATACTTTTCGGGGTGGGGAGCCCGGCCGGTATTATCAATTCAAATCCAGTTCCGGCTGCCTTTGATGATGAGTTCGAGTTCACCCTCCGTACAGACGAATACGGTACCGTTCGCGGGGAGCTGGATATTAATCGAGTGATCCTCGAAGATGTGTTAGCGATAAGACTTGCAGCACTGCATGAAGACAAAAAGTACATGCAGGAAAATGCTTTTGAAGATGATCAGCGCCACTATGTCGCAATCACATTCCGGCCCCAATGGCTGGGTTCTAATAACCCGACCACTTTTCGCGCAAACTATGAAAAGGGCAATATTGATGCAAGCCGCCCGCGCTTCACACCTCCCGAAGACAGGATCACTCCCTTCTTTGCGACAGGAAGTAATACGGATGGCCTCAATCGACAGGTTTTTGATCCCATGTATGCGGGTGCTTATAATATACGATATCTCGAAAACTTAAACCCCAATTTAATACCGGATAATGCTGAGCCCTGGCTTGGGCGTATCAGTAATTTCCGCAACGGCTCCCCATTGTTCATCTTTGATAACGGAACTTCCGCTCCCCGCACTGTCCGTCAGTCAAGACCCGTTACGCTGCGTGGGTTTGATGAATTTGGAGCATTGAATGGGCCCAACGCCAATGGTGTATTTGGCGGTAATATTCTGGGCTTACCCGACGGTGAGCAGCACCGTGGCTTAGCACCGACAGGCTTCAATGAATTCACGAAAAAAGCCAATCAGAAGAATCCCGCACTCTTCCCAGGAGCTGACAAAAACTTCTACCTTAATCGACACCTGACCGATCCCAGTATATACAACTTCTACAAGTATTCGCTGGATGGACCAATTAAGCAGGAATTCCAGGATTGGGAGGCTTATAACCTGGCACTGTCACAGTCTTTCCTCTCGGGTCGGTTTGGCTTCGAACTCGTTTTCGATTATCAGGATTACTCAGATGAGCGTGTAGGTCGCGTTCGCCCTGAAATCGGGATCGATGTGGGAACCCATATCAGCCTTGCAAGTACCCGATACTTTCCGGCGGACTATGTTGTGCCGGATGACGGCAACATCCCTATCCCAGACCCGACATCTGTCAGCGGTGGTATTTTGAACTCTGAGGTAGGCCGTGCCTATGTGATCATGGAACCTCTCAATGATGGGAACTACCGCAATATCGAACGTGAGAATTTCCGGGCTACCGCTTACATTGAGCTGCGTGCGTCGGATCTGTTTAAAGAAGACTCCTTCCTCGAAAGACTTCTTAACCGCCAGGTATTTACCGGTCTCTTCAACAATGACGAGCGCAAGACCTTTACGCGTGCTTACGACTCCTATAAGACGGATCTGGGGTGGGTGAGCCTGCTTGGAGCAAACGGGGATGTGGGTACTGGCGAACGTATTCCGGCAACGATGATCTACCTCAGTGACAGCTTGCTTTCGAGAAACTCAGCAAGCGGTTTGAATCTCATGCCTGTCATGGGAGACGTTGTTCCTTCCGGTGCTTATACAACCACCTATTTTGACTCCACTTGGAATGCAGGCCCGGATGTCGGTTTTGGAGATCTTTACATCGATCCCCTCCTCGGCACTGAGTCTACACAATCTGAAAATCCGGATAACTATATCGGCCTCACTACCACCGAGGTGAACATACTGAATGCCCGAGATGGAGACATCGATCAGCTCACCCGTACGGCCACCCGCTCAGTGGAAACCATTGAGTCAAAGGCTTTCATTTACCAGGGTTATTTCTGGGATGGCAAAGTGGTGGGCACCTATGGTTGGCGTGAGGACACTTCGGAGGTATACTCAGGTTCCGGCCCATCAGACCCGTTTACCAATGTGCAAAGTGCGGACTTTGTCTTGGAAAAACCGGACGCTGTAAACACCGATGCACCCGATGATATCGAGCGCGTGACCGGTGAAACCATCAGTTGGGGTGTGGTCGCTCACATTACCGATATTATAAATGTGGATCTTCCGCTGGGAACTCGCTTTAGCGTATTCTACAATGAGTCTGAAAACTTCAGTCCATCCATCCGCTTTGGTTTTGATACGAACCCGATACCCAATCAGGCAGGGCTCACCGAAGAAATAGGCTTCATCATCTCGACATTGGACGATCGCCTTACTCTGCGGATCAACAAATATGAAACTGAGGTGACGGATCAAGACTACGGTGCAAATATCAACCAGTTTGCATTTCGCAGAACTCCTGCATGGGTGACCACTGCAGCCATACGGCACGAAGCCTACTGGGCAGGCTACCCAACCGCAAATTACATGGGATTTAGTGATGTCGGCTGGGCTCAGTCTACCGGGAGCGAAAGAAATGCCATCATCCAGGAATTTGGAGGTGTTCCTGCCTCAAATCTGAATGCACGCGCTTTCACGCAGACATTGCCTGCCAATCAGGAGATCATAGAAGGGATCAATGCCTGGTATGACTTTCTGCGTGATAACCAGGAATTCATGCAAACCTGGTTTGACCAGCTAAGCTTCGATGTTGATCTCGACGCGGTCGTTAATGGCACCATTGAGGACCGGGTGGAACGCACATTCCTGGGCGAAGGTGCGGACGGGAGTATCGTCAACACCTTTGATGTGTTGCGCCGAGGTCCCGGCTCCATACAATCCCGTACCCGGGGCCGCATACAGGGTAAATTCCCAACAGCGACCGCGAATACCTTATCTGAGGGTTGGGAACTCGAAGCGGCTGCTCAACTTACGGATTCCTGGAATATTGCGTTTAATGCAACTAAAACGGATGCGACCATCACTCAAATCAACGAAGGCTTCGAGAATTTCATGAACCTCATCGGCGATGCTCTTCAGGGTCCCGCAGGTAGAATACCCAGACAGGGCGGGGGGCGTGTACGGGTTGGTGACGAGTTTAATAATCGGGTTTTCGAGCCTTTCCTCTTTGCTCTTGAGCAAATCGGTACCCGTAACCCGGAAACCCGCGAATGGCGTGTGAACTTCATCACCAATTACCGCTTCCGTGAGGGCAAGTTGCGCGGTTTGAACATAGGTGGCGGCTATCGCTGGCAGGATGATATTATAATCGGTTACGGTATTACTGAAGTCGAGCCCGGTAACTGGCGGAGGGATGTCAATAAACCCATATTTGGTGCTAGTGAAGGGAATGTTGACCTCTGGGCTGGTTATCGCCGTAAGCTCACCGATAAGATCGATTGGAATGTGCGCCTCAACATTCGTAACGTAGGCCAGGATGACCGCCTGATTCCCATCTCCGCTGATCCGGATGGCACCGCAACCCGCTTCCGCATCGCCGAAGGCATGACCTGGACGCTCACTAATACCTTCAGCTTCTAATTGCCATTTCAGGGGCAAATAAACTCGCTTGAGGCCGGCCATTTAGCGGGCCTCAAGCCCATCTTCGCTAAAAAACCCATTTAATTTCATAACTCCATCTTTACATGAAAATATTTCGATTATTCAGCCTTTTACTGTTAGTGTGTGCACTTCACCTGAATGCTGCCTTTGGGCAGGCGTACATGTATGTCTCGCCGGATGGTTCGGATGTAGCACCCGGCACCCTACAAGCTCCTTTTCAAACGGTTCAGCACGCAGTCGACCAAATGGAACCCGGTGATGTATGTTATCTCATGCCCGGGCATTACGGTGAGAGCGTGGTCATTACCCGGTCAGGCACAGAGGATAAACCGATCAAAATCATGGCGTATTTGGAAGACACCGTTACATTTGACGGCACCCGTGAAATAGCTGGAGAATGGATGCCCTGGGAAAACGGTATTTGGAAAACTCAGGTAGATTTTGTGTTTAACCAACTGTTTGTTGATGGCAAAATGATGATCGAGGCCCGTTGGCCAAATGTCCAGTTTAAGGATATTATCGGCCGCAAAGGGTGGGCAACTGCAGATGATGGAAGCCGCTACGGACACATCGTTGATGCAGACTTGGCCGAAACCGGGATTGATTGGAAAGGTGCGCGTGTCTATTTGAATGTGGCCCATCAGTTTTTTTCCTGGACGCGTAGTATTGCTGACTACGAGCTGGGCAGTCCCATACTCAATTATCCGGAGGATCTGGGGGATATGACTCGTTTCGAAGATCAACCGGGTAAATGGTCAGACGATTACTACTACCTCGCAGGTAAACTCGAAGCCCTGGATGCACCAGGTGAGTGGTTCCTCGACGAAGAAACGGGCACGCTTTATCTGATGCCTCTTGAAGGGGTCAATCCTTCTGCTTCTAAAATAGAAGCCAAAGTGCGTGATCTCGCAATATCCGGAAAAGGGGTGGAGTTTGTTACGATCCAAGGAATCGAATTTTTTGCGACGACTTTTCGCTTTGAAGACAGCGAGAATATCATTGTAGAGGACTCTCATTTATTATTCCCCACCATGTCCGATGGTCTTGGAAGCGGATTATCCAATACGTTGATGGATGGGGATCATAACGTCATTCAAAACTGCAGCCTTGCTTATAGTAATCAAGGAGGATTTACAATCCAGGGCTCGCAAAATCTCATCGAAAACAGCTTGGTTCATAGTGTTTGCTGGGATGGTTCGTTGCATCACGTGGGCATTCGGGTAGCTGATGGTTCGAACAAGCAGGCCAAGGGCAGCATCATCCGGAATTGTGAGGTTTTCAATACGGGCAACACTTGTGTGTCCGTCACGGATGTGCGGGAGAGTATTGTAGAATACAGCCATATTCACGAAGGGGGCCTTGCCTGCAAAGATGTTTCATTACTCTACACGCATCTACCCACGATGGAAGGTAGCATATTCCGGTATAATTGGGTGCACGGCGTCCATGCTCCCTTTATTGCTTTGGGTATTCGTGGAGATGATCAGACGCGGAATCTCATCGTTCACCATAATGTGGTCTGGGATGCATCCTGGGCGGGGATTGTTATCAAAGGCGATCACAATGTGGTGGTGAATAATACGGTATTTGGCGCAGCTGAAAATAAGTCGGATATCATATTGCGTGATCAACCCGAACCTGAAAAACCCTGGAGATATCAATGGCCTTTGCTGGAGGTGCAAAACCAAAACAGTATGGCTTACAATAACAGTGCCGGGTCAGCCACTTCGGATATGTGGCAGGGCAGGGGTCTCATGTGTGAACAGGGCAATAATTATTTTGGCCCGTCTCCCATGATGGTAGACCCCGAAAATCTTGATTTTCGACCGGCTGAAGGCTCACCGCTTATTGATGGAGGCAAAGTGGTCGAGGGAATTACCCGGGATTTTATAGGAGCGGCGCCGGACATAGGTGCCTACGAGTTTGGAGGAGACTATTGGGTGCCCGGTATTGATTGGGGGGAGCAAGCGCGAAAACGTAGGCTATATAGTAGATTAACCTGGTAGTAAAAACATACAGATGTGAATTTATGAAAGGGTTAATAGTATTACTTTTCTTATCGAGTGTTCTGCAGGCGAATCGCCCCAATTTTCTGTTCATATTTGCAGATGATCAGAGCTATGAGACTATCGCTTCTCATGGGAATCAAGAAATCCTAACCCCTAATCTTGATAGTCTGGCAGAGGCTGGAACTAGCTTCACAAATGCTTATAATATGGGGGGATGGAATGGTGCCATTTGCATTGCCTCGCGCACGATGATCATTACGGGGAAAAGTGTCTGGCGTGCATATAAAGCGGAGCAGCGACTTAATGAGGCGGCAGTGCGGGGTGAACTCTGGCCGCAGTTGTTGAAGAAGGCCGGGTATCAAACCTACGGCACGGGAAAATGGCACATCAAAATAGATCCGGAAAAGATATTTGATCACTATATACATGAACGTCCGGGTATGCCTGTAGATGAATGGATTGCCCAAATGAGAGGCATTGATGAACCGGACGAGGATTTTATAAATGCGCTCAAAGGTTACGGCAGGCCTTTAGAGGGTGAGATGGATGAGTGGTCCCCGTATGAGCAATCGTTTGGTGGCTTTTGGCAAGGCGGCAAGCACTGGAGTGAAGTGCTCGCTGATGATGCGACTGGTTTTCTGGAACAAGCAGCTCAAAGCGAAAAGCCTTTTTTTATGTATCTTGCTTTTAACGCACCCCACGACCCCAGACAAGCGCCTAAGCACTTTGTGGACATGTATCCGCTACAAGAAATCCAAGTCCCGGCCAGTTATAAACCCATTTATCCTTATAACGAAGAAATGGGCGCGGGTCGACTACTGCGAGATGAAGCTTTGGGTCCTTTCCCGCGCACCGAATTTGCGGTGAGAACCCATCGTCAGGAGTACTATGCAATCATCTCGCATATGGACGAACAAATTGGGCGAATACTGGATGCGTTGGAGAAGACAGGAAAGAAAGACAATACCTACATTATTTTTTCGGCAGACCATGGTCTGGCCTGCGGGAATCATGGTTTGCTCGGGAAGCAGAATATGTATGAACACAGTATGAAGCCTCCGCTTATTGTTGTAGGTCCGGATGTTCCTGAAAACGAAAAACGGGAAGCATTGGTATATCTGCAGGATATTATGGCAACTACGCTCGACTTAGCAGGAGTGGATATGCCCGAGTATGTAGAATTTAACAGCCTGATGCCGCTGATATCAAATCCTGAACTAGGCAGTGTGTATGATGCCATTTACGGAGCCTATCGTGAGGATTATCAACGCATGATCCGTGTGGGAGACATGAAGTTGATTGTCTACCCACGAGCGAAACGTTTACGCCTATTCGACCTGAGTACCGACCCCCATGAGATTAATGATCTGTCGGGGAAACCTTCATACTGGGAAACGGTTAAAAGCCTTTTTACCAAACTCATCGAAAAACAGGAGAATATGCAGGATGACCTAAATCTGGCTCGATACCCGGGGTTCGAAGCATTGGAATAACCAACCTGGGCGAGCAAGGACCATTGTAGGAACCGTTTCGCAGCATTTATTTTTCTTCAATATACTTAACCTCAATAAATACATCCTTTCCATGAGACACCTAAAATTACTCTTAGCTGCCTTCATTGTAGCAAATTATCCCGCTTATGCAGAACCTCCCAAAGATAAACTGCCGGATATTCATTTGGATGAATGGAAAGCAATGAATTCTAGCAAAGCAGATACCATAGAGTGGTTTAAGCAATCCAAGTTTGGTATGTTTATTCATTGGGGGTTGTATTCTATTCCCGGGGGAATTTGGGAGGGTGATAAGATCCACAATATGCGCTCCCCGCATATTGCCGAATGGATCCAATATGCTGCGAAAATTCCTAGAGATGAATATGCTAAGCTAGCCAGCAATTTTAATCCGATAAACTTTGATGCGGCTGCGATCGTCAATCTTGCTAAAACTTCTGGTATGAAGTATGTCGTGATTACTACAAAGCATCACGATGGTTTTGCATTGTATGATTCAGCGGTCAGTGAGTTTGATGTCATGGATGCGACTCCCTTCAAACGAGATATTATCAGTGAATTGTATGATGCATGCAAAAAAGCAGGCCTTGAATTTGGTGTGTATTATTCTCATAGTATTGATTGGGCAGATGGTTCTGACAACAGGGCGGCTGAATATCAGGAGAAGGGATGGAATATCCACCACCATAATGTGGCTTTTGGGGCGAATACCTGGGACCCAAGTCCAAATACCTTCGATGAATATCTCGAACAAAAGGCCTATCCGCAAGTGCAGGAACTGTTGCGGAAATTTCCGGATATGAAATTTGTATGGTATGATACACCGTGGCGTTTGGATGTTGAGCAGAGTTGGAACTTCTACAAAATCGTTTATGATATCCAACCTCAGATCATGATCACTCAACGGATTGGAAATGGGTACGGCGATTATTCAATACCCGGAGACAACCGAATCCCTGAGAACTTGGATGAATTGATCAAACCCTGGGAAACGGTTGGTACATTCAATAATTCATGGGGATTCAATGGCTATGATCAGGACTGGAAAAGCCCTCACGAGATTCTCTTCTGGTTGATTGAGATCGTATCCAAGGGGGGGAATTATATGCTTAATATAGGGCCTACAGGCTTAGGCGGTGTTCCCATTGAGAGCATTAGAAACCTGCAAGTCGTAGGTGAATGGCTGGATGTAAACGGAGAAGCTATATACGGCACGAATAAATGGATTACCACGAAAGAAGGTCCGACCGATGTCGTCATGGAAGGGACCGGGCAACGTGAAAAGTCGGGGTTTCAAACGGAGTTTACGACTGAGGATTTCTGGTTTACCCAGAAAGGAGAATACGTATACGCAATCTCGCTGGTTGCGCCTGGGGCTGAAGCTCTTATAGGGGTATTTGACACTGATATAGGGAAAATCAAGACCGTTGAAATACTGGGTGCAGGAAAAGTAGATTTTGAGCAGTCTGAGCATGGATTGACAGTTGCTATGCCTGATGGTTTTAAACCCAAATTTGGATATGTCGTAAAGGTCGAATTCTAGATTGGGTTAGTATATTTGTTGGGGTCACGGTATTGTAGTGAGGTGATCCTCAGGATGCTCAAAAAACCTTAAATTAAGCGTTGTGATTCCTAGCTATTCGAGGCTAGGGACATCATAATGAAATCTATATTCTCTTTCACTTACTTTGAGGTAAACTGATAAAATGAGAGAGTTGAAACTTACAGAGTATATAGCATTATTTACTACCGTCCCCCCATTCATCAGTCAATTAGCCAGTCCAGGCATTTTCAGTGGGTTTATAAGATATTAATATAGAACACCTTAATGTATTATAGCTATTGGTTCGATCCCAATGCTCTGTTCTATGATTTGCTGAGACCATCTCGCAAATTCATAGGGTCCTCTGGATTGCCCGATACAGCACACACCAAGAAGATATCTTTCTTAGGTCAGTGTGATGCAAGCCTATGCCATTTACCGCCTTACCTTAGGTTATGCTTCCGCACCACACCTAATAATCATCGATACGAAACCCAGTTTTCAGCGAAAACTCCTTTATGAGTCCAATGAAAAGTATAAGCTCTATGGCTTGCACAGATAAAATATGCTTAAAGATACAAGTTTGGAGACTAATCATTTTTCATCATTAATAAGGGCTAACTCTATCAGGGATTACTTACATTAAAGCAATCGACAGATGTATCATTAACTCAGAATGGAGTTAGCATTCGATGAACGACTAAGTTTACAGTAAAACAGCTGTATAGCATACTTTTATGTCATAATAGCTTTGAAAGGTAGCACAGTATTCAAATTAGTTCAGTATCTGCACTGGTTACTCTAAAATTGTTGTTCAAACCCCAAATATGTTACCCATAGAAAAATCTAGTCTTGCTGGAAAGGCAGCATTCATAACCGGCTCTACCAGAGGTATTGGTCTGTCCATTGCCAATGTTCTTGCTGATTTTGGTGCTCGTGTAGTTATCCATGGTCATCAAGAATCTAATCATTCCAGGAAGGCTCAAGAGTCCCTGATTAGAGATTCAATAAAACCACAATTATTGACAGGCGATTTAAGTATCAAAGGAGCTGCGGAGCGCATTTTTGATTCCCTTAGGAAACTTCAATCGATCCCAGATATACTCGTTTTGAATGCTGCCGTTCAAATTCGTAAATCTTTCAATGAAGTAGATGATGAAATGATAGACTATCAATTCAACGCTAATTTCAGAACGAATTACAGGCTCATACAGTTAATAAGCCCTCATATGATAGAAAGGGGCTGGGGTAGGATTGTCTGTGTTGGCAGCGTGCAGGAAGAGCTCCCTCATCCAGATTTTTCAGTCTATGCAGCATTAAAGTCTGCACAGAAGAATTTGGTAGAGAATTTATCCCGCCAACTGGGTCCCAAGGGAATCACCGTTAACAATCTGTCGCCAGGTGTCTTCCTGACAGATCGAAATACTGAAGCTTTGAGTCAAAGTGCTTATGCTGAAGTAGTGCTCGATAAGATACCGGTTGGATTTTTTGCAGAGTCTAATGATATAGCAGGTGCTGCATATATGTTGTGCACGGATGCGGGTCGTTACATCAACGGCGCTACGGTCCGTATTGATGGGGGAATGAGTCTACCCAAATAAGGAGTAAACTTCTATTGAGCTATCACTTTCATTTAGTTTACAGTAAATCAAATTTTTGTATTTTTTAAAATAATGTCCGAAAAAAGGCTTAGCATACGAAAGCTTGCTGAAATATGCGGCGTATCTGCGATGACCGTGTCCCTTGCACTAAGAAATCATCCTAGAATTAGTGAATCTACGAGACGTCATATACAAAAAGAAGCAGATCGACATGGATATGAGCCCAGCGCCCCACTGTCGAAGGTGATGTCTCAGATCAGGCATGCGCCACGGCTTCAAGCTGAAGAAACGATAGCAGTGTTGACGAGTGAGGGTGACTTTCTGCCCCCTATTTTAAAGGGAATAAGGAAGAAGGCTGCCGAAATGGGTTATGCAGTCGATATGTTTCGCTATGATCCCGCTTATATGACCGAACGTCGGCTGAATGATATACTCATAAGTCGGGGCATACGTGGATTATTGATTACACCGTTTGCTAAAGATCAACAAGATCTAGATATTGAATGGGATAAGTTTTGCACAGTTGCAATGGGGGATACGCTTACTAAGCCCGGTGTAGTCAAAATTGTGAGAGAATTTTTCAATGATATGATTTTCTTATATAACTACTTAGGTAATGAAAATTATAAGCGTGTAGGCGTTGCGTTTTATGTAGATAGACTGGTGTGGCATGCCCGGATAGCTGAGGCAGCTACTTTACTGCATAATCGAGAAATTAAACCTGAAAACCGTATTCCCCCCTTTTTTATATGGCCTTGGGATGATAAAACGGATACCCAACAACATGCAGCCTTTACCCAATGGTTCAGCCAAAATTCTCCCGATGTAGTTATAGCGAATACTAGTATTTTGTATCACTGGTTACTCCAAAATGCGGTTAGTATACCCGAAGAAGTAGGTTTCATTAATACATCGATGAGTAGCGAATTCCAAGAAACCATGACTGGCTTCTATCCAGACTTTGAACAAATGGGGCGGGTGGCCATTGATCGGCTTATTCGGATGCTTCAGGATAATGAATTGGGACTTAATGAATACCCCCGTTCGTCTCTAGTGCAAAGTGTATGGGTGCGTGGTAAGACACTGCGTTAAGCAAGTTTACAGTACAACGGCGCTTGAGTTTCGTTTTTACCCGATTTCGTAGATATTCTCAAAAGTAATACAGATCTACTGTTAAGCAAAATCCCTACTTTTGCTGAAAGTTAAACTAACCCTAAAAATCTATGAAATCGAAAATTATCTATTTTTGGATAATCCTTGCGTGTATTAATTGGGCTTTTGCTCAAGATGACACGAGCGACGAGGATATACTGTTGCTCTCACCCTTTATAGTCGAAACCAATGAAGATGTTGGGTATCTGGCCAATAGCACCTTGGCGGGTACTCGTATCAGAACCAATCTCAGCGATGTGGCTGCATCCATATCGGTTGTAACTCAGGAATTTCTGGAAGATACTGGCTCGGATGATATCCAGGATATTTTAGTCTACACTGCTGGTACTGAAGTAGTAGGTCTCGGAGGTAATTACTCAGGGGGTTTTACAAATATTAATGCAGGGCTTGGAGCCGGAGGAGCAGCTACTCGATTGCGGGGTCTTGCAGGTGCAGATTTGGCACGTGGCTATTTTATTACTGATATTCCGTTTGATAGTTATAACTCGAACCGGGTTGAAATTAACCGGGGTGCGAATGCAGCTTTATTTGGATTGGGCAGTCCTGCCGGTATCGTTAATAACTCACTCAAACTGGCAGAGTTTTCCAATCACAATGAAATACAGGTTACCGTGGGGAGTTTTGAAAGTTATCGGCTCTCAGTAGACTTTAATCGCGAGATTATTGATGATGTATTAGCCGTTCGGATCGCGGCTCTATATGATGATGAGCAGTATCAACAGGATCCTGCATTTTCCGAAGATACGCGTCTGTATGGAACGGTGACTTTTAGCCAGGATTTAATAGGCGAAGACAATACCTGGGGTAAGACGACGGTTCGTGCGAATTTTGAAAATGGAAAACTCGATGAGAATCGCCCGCGCATTTTTCCACTTCTCGACGGGGTTACTCCCTGGTTTGAACCCTGGGACTCATTTCCGGAAAGCTTGTTTGACGCATCCGCTCCGGTAGGTTCCATTACCGGACGCAAGCCTGAGTGGAACGGATCAACCATGGGCACCGGATCCAATGCCGGTCAATTTGGTGGGGCACGCCGTAGTCTCTTGTGGGTGACCAATCCGCTTTACCGCCATGCGATCGTAAGTTGGGAAGACGCCAATGCTACGACTCCCAGTTCGCCCGGTGGTAACGTAATCGGGCGTCAGGGTATCATTTCCGGATTACCCGGAGTACCGGGCTCAGGTATCTTCGCTGCTCCGCAAGCGCTTAATAATGCAATGCGTTTTACGGGGAATCCGGATTGGCCTTTTTATTCAAATCCGGTAATTACGGACACTTCATTGTTTGATTATCGCAATACACTGATCGATGGTCCCACCAAATGGGAGGAAACTGAGTTTACCGCGTATAATATCGCTGTGGAGCAACTCTTCTTTGATGATACACTCGGTATTGAGGTCGCTTATGACTGGCAGACGCGTGAATTTCGCAGTGAGCGCAGAATACGGGGAGGTGGTGAGCAGGCCACGCTACATATCGATCCCAACACGATCCTCATGGACGGCACGGTAAATCCGAACTTCGGGCGTGTATACGTTGCGGGTGAAGGGCAGGAAAACTACCAGGAAATCGATCGTGAAGCACTCCGTGTGACTGCGTTTTATGAGCTCGATCTTGGCAGTAAGTTTGAGAGCAAATGGTTGAATTGGCTCGGTCGCCATGTGTTTACGGGCCTGATTAGTGATCAGGAGCGGGACTTCTTTAGCTGGCAGGGCATTCCTTATGTGAGTGGAGGGCAATGGCAAGGTGTCTACGGTAATACCAATAGTCGTCTGAATTCCAATGGGCGTAAGATCATTTCGCTACACTATTTGGGGGACAGTATCGCCAATGCGAACAGCTCAGCAGGCGCAAATATACCCGGCATACAGGCCAGGCAGGTTCCGGACGCTGCAACCATTGGCAATAATCTCTTCCGCTTGGGCAACTTTCAATCAGATACGTTTGAGAATGTTCCGTTATCCGTTATCGAGCACCGTGCAATCAGTGGTGCGACTAAGTCTCTGACTGAAATCGACTCTCAAGCGTTAATCTGGCAGAGTTACCTGTTCAATGAGAATATTGTCGGGACGGTTTCCTGGAGAAAAGATGAGGTGACTTTCCTTGACGCCGGGGCTCCTCCTGCGGATCCTGATGATTCTACAAATGTTCTCATAGAAGAAGAGTTTTTCTCCACATCCCTGGATGATGAGGCCTACATAGAAGAGGCAGAGGCTGTTAGCTATGGCATCGTAGTCAAAGTGCCTGATTTCATCCTAGAAAATGTCGATTTCATCGATACACTCAGCTTCCACTACAATGAGTCCGAGAATTTTCAGCCCGTAGGTGAGCGGCTCACCATTACAGGAGAACCATTCGGCGGGCCTCAGGGGGAAACAACCGATTATGGATTCACTCTGAATATCCTGGACAATAAACTCTCATTACGTGCTACCTGGTTTGAAACAACACAGACAGGTGTGAGTGCTGGAGGGATCACGAATGGTCAGCGTATCGTTTTTGAACATGGTCGCGTGCTTAACTCCACCCTTGCAGGAGCAAACCCGGACTCGGATGGGGATGGAACCCCTGATGGATACGTTGCGCCCCCTCAAGATTTGTTGGATGCGTTTGGATTTCGCTTTGATCCGGTTGCCGGTGCGACTACTCCGGGTAATTCGCTCATTCAAAACACCCAGGATCGAGTCTCCGAAGGGATGGAGGTGGAGGTCATCTATAACCCAACTGAAAACTGGCGTATCCTGTTTAATATCAGCCAGCAAGAAGCGGTACAGAGCAACACCGCAGGGCCTCTGATCGATTATCTGAATACCCCGCTCATGAATGTGGGGGGGCAGCAGATATCCATTCTCGATGCGTGGAGTGGCCCGCTGAGTGGTTTCTTCAATGTTGAATCCCAGGTGCAAAATCTGGGGGATATCGCAGCGATACTCAAAGCAGACATTAATTCCGTGCAATCCCAGGATGGTCGCCTCAATGCAGAACTGCGGGAGTGGCGATGGAATCTGGTTTCCAACTACTCATTTACCGAGGGTAAGCTCGCGGGTTGGAATGTGGGCACTGCCATTCGCTGGCAGGATGAGGCCGCTATCGGTTACGGCTTGACTACACTGGATAATGGGGATCGCGGGGTAGATATTGATAGCCCGATCTTCGGTGAGACCGATTTAAAAGTAGATGGTTGGGTCGGCTACACTACCAAAATTCTGGATGATAAAGTGGATTGGAAAATCCAGCTTAACGTCCGCAACTTGCTGGACAATGATGATCTGATCCCGGTCGTTGCTAACCCGGACGGCACAGTCGTCGGTTATAGTATTCGAGATGGCCTTACCTGGCAACTGCGCTCTACCTTCCAATTCTAAGTTTATTACAACCTGTTTTGGCAGCCCTTTTGATTAGGGCTGCCTTTTTTATCCCTTTGCTTTTAAATGCCTGAATGAGATCCTTAACGACAACGCTACTATTTACCCTGAGTTTATTAGGGGTGTGGGCTATGGCAGATCGCTCCCAAGCATACAATATATTGCTCATAACAATTGACGATCTGCGGCCACAATTAGGCGCTTACGGCGATCCGATAGTGAAGTCGCCTAATTTGGATCGTTTCGCCGGGCAGGCGATGCTTTTTGAGAATGCCTATTGTCAGTATGCACTCTGCGGACCTTCACGGACGTCGTTTCTGACCGGTTATTATCCGCGTAATATTGGGGTTCAGGACTTGCGAGTGCATTTTCGGGAGGTAAAGCCAGAGGTCGTGACACTTCCGCAATTCTTTAAAAACAATGGCTATCACTCCGAGGGCTTATTTAAAGTGTTTCATCTTGTGGGGTTTGCACCTGAGTTGTTTGGCAAAATGGATGATCCTGTATCGTGGACACGCCCGCACTGGTCACCCACAAAATCCGCCTGGGGGCCTGAGGGTGAAGCGATTTATCAAGCAAGTCTGGCAGCTTGCCTGGCTCGCGGGGAAATCGGTTACGGGAATATCCCCCGGGGACCGGCTACCGAAATCGCGGATTGTGCAGACAGCGAACTCAGCGATGGAGAGACTGCGTTTGAAGCGATATCGAGATTGGAAGGCTTTGCAAAGTCGGATAGCCCTTTTTTCCTGGCAGTTGGGTTTTACCATCCGCATCTGCCCTTTACTGCACCGCAAAAATACTGGGATATGTATGATGAAGGGGATTTAGCCTTACCGGATAATCAATTTCCCGCGATCGGTGCACCGGAGTATGTGCGACTCAATGCATCCGAGCTGCGCAGCTACCCGGATATTCCGGATGAGGGCCCATTCAGCGAAGCACTCAAGAAACGACTACTGCACGGTTACCTTGCCTCCATAAGTTATGTGGATGCGCAGGTGGGGCTGGTATTAAAGAGCCTGGAGGAGCTGGGGCTTCGCGAAAATACTCTGGTAGTCATTCTGGGCGATCATGGTTACCAAATCGGAGAGCATGATCATTGGTGTAAAAAGCACTGCAATTTCAAGATGGCTACCCACGTGCCGTTGATGATTTCGGTGCCGGACATGGATGCGGGTCGCAATGGTTCTTTTGTAGAACTCTTGGACATTTATCCGACACTGGCAGAACTCTCGGGCTTTGATATGCCGCAGCATCTGGATGGAGTAAGTCTTGTCCCCATTCTCAAAAACTCAAGGGAGTCCGTTCGCGATTCGGCATTTACCGCGTATCGCATGGGAGGGCGTATGGGGACCAGCATGATTACGGAGGGTTATCGGTTTACCGAATGGGTCAACGATGGCGGAGCGGAGTATGAGCTCTATGACCATAAGTTCGATGCAGGGGAGAATGTGAACATGGCGGATAACCCCAAATATGCACAAACCTTCCGAAAGCTGAATGTGCTTTTTGAAAAAGAAAAAAAGAAACGATTCGGCAATTAATTTTCCTGGAAATAATCATTTTGAAAATCATGAAACTAAAACAAATCGGTTTGATACCTATTTTGATGTCCTGTGGGCTCGTTGCTGAGGAAGTGAAGCAGCTTTGGCAACCCTTCTACATCAGTGAGCGATCGGGCGAGCAGCAGGTGGATCTGAGTGCAGATTGGGAGCTCAATTATCTGGATGAAGCCACTAATGATCTCACAGCATTGCCTGATGATGGCTGGATAAACGTCAAGCAACCCACATCTGTCCAATGGGCACACTATCAAGCGGGGAAGCTGCCCAACCCCTACGAGCACCTCAATGCTGAAGACTACAAATGGATGGAGGAGAAGGTGTGGTATTACAAAAAAAGCTTTGAGGTCCTCGAACTCAACAATGAAGACAATGCGCTTTTAGTATTTGACGGGATCGATTATTTCTCGCGCATCTGGCTCAATGGCGAACTGCTGGGCTATCATGAAGGGATGTGGAGCGGCCCGGCCATTGAAGTTTCGGAAAAACTGAATCAGGGTGAGAGTAATGAAATAGTTGTTGAGGTGATTTCCGGTAATTATGGTCAATGGGGCGAATTTGATTTTAAAAATCCCGGCAAAATTATCAAACCTCGTAGTTTTGCCCGCGGTAGCAGCCACCGGCCATTCTTTGCCCTGGGTATGTGGCGAGGTGTTCGACTGGAGATCGCACCTAAATACCACATTGAACGACCCTATTTAGTGACACAGGAAATTGGCGATAACTATGCGAAGCTTCACTTGGAAACAGAGCTATTCCTGGGATCGCACACGTTGGAACACGAGCTGAATCCATGGCACGAGACACAGATATCGAACTACAGTAGAATAGAACTAGCACCGAATAACATCCTCGTCGATGAGCAAATTGAGCTCAAAGTGGAGTTCTTCCACGAAGGTAATCTTAAACATACAAAAACTTTCGAGCCTTATGCTCTGGAAGGACGCAGCTGGGTAGAGGAAACATTCACCCTCAAAAATCCCAAACTCTGGTATCCGAATGGTATGGGTGAGCCGAATCTCTATCAAGTGACCGTTTCCCTCTTGGTAGATGGTGAAAGCAAAGATTCCATAACATTTGACTATGGTGTCCGCACGATTAAGCAGGTGCGTAGCGCAGGCCCCCGTACCACGGATCGCTGGAAGAACTGGCAATTTGTAGTCAATAACGAACCCCTGTTTGTCAAAGGGATCAACTGGATGCCACTGGATCCCCTCTATAACTTCGATTATGATTATTATAAGTGGGTGCTGGAGGCGGCCAAAAAAGGCCGTATTCAGATGATCCGGGTATGGGGTGGTGGAGCTATTGAGACGGAAGAGTTCTACGACCTGTGCAATAAATATGGGATCATGGTATTTCAGGGTTTTCCCAAGAACAATAATGAAACACCTGATTGGCCGCAGGATATCCTGGCTGCCAATACTGTGCAAAACATTATTCGATTGAGAAACCATCCCTCTTTGGCTGTTTGGAGCGGCGGGAACGAATTCAACCCCTATGCTTATGGAAATGCTACGACGCTGGCGGTCTATGAGCGTTCTGTGGATGATTTTGACCCTTCGCGCATGTGGGTGCGCACGAGTCCTGACCATGGCAGTACGCACTTGTATCCGGACTTTGATCCCGTTTGGTATCATAAGGAGCTCGATATAATCCCCTTTGTGGCTGAGGCAGGGATTCACAGTATTCCTGAGGCCGTGAGCCTGCGTGAAGTGGTTAAAGCCGAAGAATTTGAAGACTTGGGTGCGATGTATGACCAAGGTTTTGCCGAAAATCACCCGGAATTTATTTATCACTTTATGGAGTATAGCCAGGGCCGCGTGCCACGGATGTTGAGCCGGGCATCCCATATGGGTGATATGGCTAACCCGACTCTAGAAGAAATCTCAATTGCGACTCAGATAAGCGCTGGAGAATTTTATCAAACGATGTCCGAAGGTATCCAGGCAAACTACCCAGTTACTACTGGATTGATGCCCTGGGTGTTCAAAAGGCCATGGCCAACCGTATCCGCAATTCACTTG
Source organism: Puniceicoccaceae bacterium (assembly GCA_028285755.1). Lineage (GTDB taxonomy): Bacteria > Verrucomicrobiota > Verrucomicrobiia > Opitutales > JAFGAQ01 > JANQOQ01. The sequence goes on along the minus strand of JANQOQ010000006.1, from coordinate 812,846 downwards.
TTGGATGGATTCGGGCAGCCCTCCGCTCCATTTTATTTCTTAAAGCGCACCTATGCAGAAACGCGTGTGATGCTTGGGCCCATCCACAGCTTATGGGCGCCGGGTGAAAGCATACCTTTGGATGTATTGGTGATTCATGGCGGTAAGAAGCAACTCAAGCAATTAGATCTGAATATCAGTATCCTCGATGAAGCATTTAATGAGATATACAGTGACCAGATTCCTGTAAAATCAGTTCAGAGTGGACCCCTGGTGCATGACGTTGGCGTGGATCAAAGTTTTGAAATCCCGCAGTTCCTGGCGGATACTTACATGTTTATTATCCTGGAACTTAAATCATCCTCAGGCGAAATAGTCTCACGTGCTACGTATTGGCCCCGTGTACTAAGTGACCTGGATGGGCAAACCCCTGCAGAGTTTCGTTCAACTCCCCAGCCTTGGCTCACATTCAAAAACGGCCCCTGGCTCAAAGATATTGTCGCTAAGAGTCCGACCCAAATCGAAGCTCAGATAACGCAGAGCGATAACAAGGATAGATATACCTACTTTGACGTGACTGTAAGTAACGATGGGGATAAACCGTCATTTGTCACAAGAGTGGATGTTCTGGGTGCCAAACGCTTATTCGTGCTGGATGACAATTTCTTTTGGCTTGCACCGGGTGAAGAGAGAAAGCTCAGCGGAAAAATCAAATGGCGTGAAGGCACCATTCCCGATGCGCCCCAAATCCAGATTAACGCTTGGAACGCAGAGCCAGTAACCCTTGATTTGCCATGAAGAAGCCGGGCGGATTTTATAAGTGGGAATTGATCGTTATTCTCTGGTTCGCGTTTTTCCTGAATCAGGGGGACCGCCAGATATTCAATTCGGTATTGCCTCTGATTCGGGATGATCTCGGGCTAAGCGACGTCCAGCTTGGGTTGGTGGCTACGATGTTTACCTTTCTGTATGGAATATTTGTCCCCTTCGCGGGTTATGCTGGGGACGCCATGCAGAAGCGATGGATTGTGTTTCTGAGTTTAATGACCTTTAGCCTGGGCACGGTTTTTACAGGTATCAGTGGTGGTCTGATACTATTGATCGTTTTTCGCAGTATTGCCACTGGAGTAGGGGAAGCCTTCTATTATCCGGCCGCGAACTCACTCATTGGTCAATATCATACAAAGAGCCGTGCTATGGCGATGGCCATCCACCAGACTGCCAACTATACGGGTATCGTAGTGAGTGGATTCCTGGCTGCCTGGATTGGAGAAAAGTATGGTTGGCGAGTGGCGTTTTTTACTTTCGGAGTTGCGGGGGTAATCCTTGCGCTTATCCTTATGTTACGGCTACGGAATGATCGCAAGGACGCCCAGGCTGAGAATCTTAAGGAGGAAAAAGTAGAACGCATACCGATTAAGGCGGTATTGGCAAATACACTTACTAAGCCCACGCTTGGGTTATTGGCTCTGGCGTTTGGCGGTATGATCTTTGTGCACATCGGTTACCTGACCTGGATGCCTACATTCCTGCATGAGAAGTTTGAGATCAGCCTGACTCGTGCCGGATTTAGCTCAGTCTTCTATCATCATTTGCTCGCTTATGGGGGAGTTTTGCTGGCAGGCTATTTATCGGATAGACTCAGCCAGAAGTTTATGTCTGCCCGCATGTGGGTGGAGTTCACCGGATTACTGTTAGGTTTTCCTTTCATCTACTGGATGGGGGCTACAGATAGTTTGATCATGTGTTATGTGGCCCTGGCAGGCTTTGGATTCTTTCGCGGTGTCTACGATTCCAATTTATTTGCTGCCCTTTTTGATGTGATCGATATTAGATATCGAGCTAGCGCTACGGGATTGATGCTTTCGTTTGCGTTTATAATCGGCTCTCTGTCCCCGGTGATTCTCGGCTGGGTTAAGGAAAATCTGACGCTGAGTCAGGGTCTTTCCTATTTAGGCTTTGTATATCTGGGCTCCGCACTCTTAATCCTCGTTGCGATCAAATTCACCTTTAAGAAGGACTACGTAGAGGTCCCTAAGTTAGAACCTAACACGGTCGGTTGATGTGATTAATCTGAAATTCCATGAATTTATCGTCTAAATTTGTGCAGGTGCTTCTTGCTTTACTGCTGAGTGGATTTTTCGCTTTAGCTGATAATAAACCCAATATCATCTTTATCCTCGCTGATGACTTGGGTTATGGGGATATAGAACCCTTTGGTCAGCAAACGCTGAAGACTCCGCAACTCAATCGCATGGCGGAGGAGGGCATCATCTTCACGGATCACTATGCGGGAGCGCCCGTATGTGCACCTTCAAGAAGCACGCTCATGACGGGGCAGCATACGGGCAATACACCTATACGGGGGAATCGCCGAGATATTATTGCCGGTGTTGAGCCCCTGGCTCATAACGTCTCGACCATCGCCGAAATGCTGAAGCAGCATACTGATTACACCACTGCGCTTTTTGGGCGATGGCATTTGGGCGGTGTTTTCAGCGATTCTCAGCCCCATCAACGGGGTTTTGATGAATTCTTTGGTGCGTTGAGTAAGTATTATAAGCCCTCAAACACCTACTACCGGCCTGATTTGTATCATAACGGGGACCTCTATTTGATTGAAGAAAACAACAATGGAGTAGAAGGGATTCACCGTGAGGATCTTATCACTGAGAAGGCTCTTGAATTCATTGAGGAGCACCAGAAGAAGCCATTCTTTTTGTATATGGCTTATTCTTTCGTGCACGAGCCTTTGCAACCCGTTCCAGGGGAGAACCTATATGATGGTGAGGACTGGCCGCAGGAAGAGATCAACTTTGCGCATAATTTAGCGCGCCTTGACAGATATGTCGGTCAATTCATGGGTAAGCTCGAGGAGCTGGGTATCGCTGAGAATACGTTGGTAATTTTCACCAGCGACAATGGCCCCCATGCCGAGGGGCACGATCCCGACTTTTTTGACTCGAACGGCCCTCTGAAGGGATACAAACGTGACCTTTACGAAGGCGGTATTCGCATACCATTTATTGCCTGGTGGCCGGGCAGGATTGAGGGGGGTAGCGAGAGTGATCATTTATCCGCCTTTTGGGACCTGATGCCAACCGTAGCGGATCTTGCAGGAATTGATGCCCCGGCCCAAACCGATGGGATCTCCTATCTGCCGACACTCCTCGGGGAAAAGCAGGAGCAGCACACGTATTTATACTGGGAGTTTAAGGAACGAACTCCGCGGCAAGCCATCCGGATGGGGGATTGGAAAGGCCAGTATTTCATCGAGCATGAGCGCTTTGAACTCTATGATCTCAGTCAGGATATCGGAGAAGAAAACGATTTGGCAGCTCAACACCCAGAGATCGTAGCTGAGCTCAGAGTCAAAATGGATGAAGCGCACAGCTACAATCACCGTTTCCCCATAACCAATACCGAGAAATTCGTCCGGGTTAGTTCGAGGAACCCCCGCTATTTTGAATACGAGGATGGCACCCCATTTATTCCCATAGGAGTAAGCATCCCGTGGTCCCGCACGACTGAAGATCCCGTAAAGGCAATGGATGAATTGGAGGAATATCTAGACGCATTTGCAACAAATGGGGGCAACTTTGTGAGAGTTTGGCTAAGCGCGCCTATATTCGAAATTGAGCACGAAAAAGCCTATGCGTATGATTACAGGAAGAAGCTCATGGTTCATGACCGTTTGCTAAACATCGCAAAACGCAATGGGATTAAGCTGAAGCTATGCTTTGAAAATTTTCGGCAATTACTCAACCGGCCGGCGCCTTTTGTAGGTTCAGTGCCATTCGATAAGCCCATTTACCATGTGAGTCATGGCGGGCCTTTTGAAACCTTTGATGATTATTTGCGAACTCAGACTGGGCGGAATTTGTATTTATCCAAATTGCAATTTTACAGTAATGCATACGGGGACCATCCCAGTGTTGCGGCTTGGGAACTTTGGAACGAGATGAACTCAGTCAATAACTCCGGCGGCATAGAGGAAGTGATGGCCTGGACCGAAGAAATGCTCGCTGAAGCCCAGGAGATTTTCCCCAGTCATATGATTGTTCAGTCGCTGGGGAGTTATGATGATCCAGCGAAAAAAGAGGCCTATCGTATGATGGCCGAGCTTGATCAAAATGAATTTCAGCAGGTTCATCGCTATATTGATCTGGGCTCAAACTGGTATCTCACTAAAGGCCCTATGGATTTGCTCACTGCGGAGGCGGTTAGAGATATGCTGGAGATTGCTGAGGGCAAACCGGTGGTTCTCGCAGAAACCGGGGGGGTGGAACCCAGGCACGCAGGCCCCTTAAAGCTGTATGAAGAGGATTTTGAGGGAGTCATTCTTCACGATTCCATATTTGCGCCCTTTTTCAGCGGCTCGGCAGGATCGGGGCAGACCTGGCACTGGCATCATTATATTGCCAAAAATGATCTCTGGTATCACTACGGGATATTCAAGAAAGCCATAAAAGGCATTAATCCTCTGAATGAAAGCTTTGAGGTTATCTACACGGAGACACCCAGAACGCGCAACTATGTGCTTAAAGGAAATCACACTCTGATTGCCTGGTTGCGGGATGTTGAATCGCCCTGGCTGCGTGAGCTTCAGGACAAGATACCAGCCGAAACCATCAAAGATTTCGAGCTGCACGGTTGGCGAGAACTCCAATTGCCACGCGAGGTTACTGCGGTCGATTGCTATCTGCCGTGGCAAGACAAGTGGGTGAACGTAAATGTCGTGGATGGAATGATCATGCTGCCTGATTTCAGGCGTTCGATCGTTATCCGTGCAAGTTATTAATCTGGAACCCAATTTAGGATGTATACTCTAAAATTGCTGGTAGGTTCGCTTGCTGAATGTGTCGGAGCGGGAATTTCTCTGTTAACCATAGACTCTGACGGTACGGTAACCAAAGAACTGCTCTGGGAAGGGACGCATGCAGGATTCCTGGCATTTCACCCGAACGGAAATTATATTTACTCAATAGGAGAAAAACGGGAAAATGGTGAGTTCTTCGAAGGCTGGATTGATGCTTTTCAATGGGATGAACAGAATCACAAACTGACTCACATTGATCGCATAGAGAGTGGGGGTAAAGTACCCTGCCATATCTCCATACATCCGAATGGGAGATGGTTAATCGTTAGTAATTATATTTCTGGCACATTATCCGTTATAGAACTATTGCCCAATGGGAGCTTCAGCCCAGAAATAGAGACCTACGCATTTGATGGCAGTGGGCCACATCCGAACCGGCAAACCTCAAGCCACTTGCACTCAGCAATTTTCAGCCCCTGTTTAAGATACCTGTGTGTCCAGGATCTCGGCGGAGATGAAATCGTTGTATTCCCTTTTGATAGTAAAACAGGTCTTTTAGAAACAGGTAACAAACAGGTTTATAAGACCCCTCCGGGCTCTGGGCCGCGACACCTTGTGTTTCATGATTACTTGCCCCAGGCAGCAGTTAACTATGAATTGAGCCATCAAGCGGAGATCCTCGATTGGAACGCAGAATCAGGCAGATTTGCTCATTTGCAATCCGCTTCTACCATACCGGAAGCTTTTTCCAATAACGTCGGAATATCCGAGATCCGCTACACCCATGATCACGAAAAACTACTGGTGGCAAATCGTGGGCATGACTCCATCGTGCAATACGGGCTAAGTGAAACTGGCAGAATCATAGAAGGCTCTGAAACTTGGATAAATGTCCAAGGTGAATCACCCCGCCATTTCAATCTTTCAAAAGACGATCAGTGGCTCGCCACCGCAAACGAACTTTCGAACAGTATTTCACTATTCAAGAGAGATGGTGGAAACGAATGGGCATTCTATAAAACCGTAGGAAATCTCCATGCCCCTGGATGGGTTTATTTCCTCTGACAATTGAACTCGCGTATACAATCGTATTTTTTGGTGTTAATTTTCAAAATCAACTCATTGAAATAATCTATAAGGTGCTTCTTATCATGAGCATTGAAAGAAGTTATGCTTTAATGGCATTGGAGTGCTTTGATTAGTATCTATCTCTTAAAACATCTAATAACCTCAACAAGGTAGGGCAGATTTGATCTTCGTCGTCAGTCCAGTTATTTATGTCAGATTTGTAAGAATCTAGTATAGAAAGCTTTAATGTATTTTAGCTGCTTGCTTGATCCCAATTGGTACCACCAGTACTAAATGTTTAAGGAACAGTAAATACTCGATAGAGTGGGTTAGATTCTAAAAATAGTTTTCACCGATATTTGGATAATCTGCGTCTTAGCGCCGTATTTTTTAAGAATGGTATGAGTGTACGCAGATATTGTGATCGTTATTGGCCAGGAGGGCTCCTGTTGCTCGCTTTTCCGATAAATGATTGCTCCCAATTCCGCTTCTTCGAGAGGAGATATTTTTTAGATAGCCTAAAACCACAGGCTAAACCGGAAGTTTACAGGCGAATTTCACTGACCCACCTTCCATGCCACTTCCTGCAATCATGAAACACTTATTTGTTTTATTCTGTTTGCTCACGGTTATTCTGATTCGAAGTGTATCTGAAAATCACTTCGAATCGGATTATGAGGTCATTACTATTGCTGAGGGCGAACAGCAGCTATGGTTTGGCTATTATGACAAGTGGCAGGTGGATACTACCGGACGGTATGCGCTGGGTTGCCAGGTAGGGCTCTTTTTCAGATCCCCGACCCGTCAAGATGTCCTGGAGATCGGGTTGATCGATTTGGAAGCGGGTAACCGTTGGGTCAAAATTGGAGAAAGCCGTGCCTGGAGTTGGCAGCAGGGTTGCATGCTGCAATGGATACCCGGATCTTCTGAAGAGGTGATTTGGAATGATATGAGTGACGATGGTACATTTGTATCCCGTGTATACAATATCCGAACCCAGTCACTTCGCACGCTGCCTAAAGCGATTTACGCACTCAGCCCGAATGGCGATTTTGCGCTGTCTTTGGACTTTGATCGTTTACAGTTCTATCGTCCGGGCTACGGCTATCCTTCTGAAGACAAGCCCGAATTCCGGATCAAAGCTCCCACGGATAAAGGTATCTACCGCATGGATTTAAAAACGGGCGAGTATGATCTGATTTTGAGCATAAGCAAGATTGCCGAAATGGATAGGTCCCAGGGGAGTGTCGCCGAATACTATCATTGGTTTAACCATCTATTGGTAAATGAATCTGGCGATCGCTTCTTTTTTCTGAATCGTTCCAGGCCGTGGGCTGCGGAATCGGAAATGATGACTTACCTTGAGAGTGTCGATTCACCCCACGATCGGTTTCGGGGCTATTGGGTAACCCGGGCAATTACCGCGAATGTGGATGGCAGCGATGTGTATGTGCTTAATGACAGTGGCCGATTCTCCCACTTCATCTGGAAAGGCGATGATGTGATCACGGCATGGGGGGCAGCGGAGAATAATGAGCATCCCGGTTTTTTTGAATTTTTGGACAAGACTAAGTATTCGTTGCTGCTCGATCCCCAGAGTATGCCGGAGAACGGGCACAACACTTATGTGCCCAATACTCACTATGAGTGGATATTGAACGATACGTACCCGGATGCGGAAGACCGTATGCAGACGCTCTATTTGTATCATATACCCAGCAAACGCAAAGTCGTATTAGGCAGGTTTTATCAGCCGGAAGCGTTTACCGGTGAGTGGCGATGCGATCTGCATCCGCGTAGTGATCAACAAGGGAATCGGGTCTTCTTTGACTCCACCCATGAGGGGCGCCGCAAGATGTATATGATCGATATTTCAAAGATAATAGACCCCTGATTATGAATTATTTAAAGAACCTGCTAACTGCTCCCGAAGAACGGAAACTCCTTAAAATCTGTTTAGCAATTTTTTTTGTATTTGAAGCGATATGGTTAAATGCCGAGAAGCCAGTTAGCCGGGACCCTGTCTATGAACCTGCAATCGCGGTGAACCTGGACAAAGGGGGGTATTTAGGGGAGCGTTTCCAGATCAATCTGGATCAGCGACTGCTGACTTTGGATTTAGATACGATTCTCGAGCCTTTCGTAAATCGACCCGGGAAGCAGCAGTGGGTAGGCGAACATGTGGGCAAGTTTTTACATGCGGCTGCTTTAGTTTGCGAAGCTGAATCTCATCCTGAACTTCGTGCCCAAATGGATTATGCAGTAGAGACACTCATTGATTCTCAATTGTCCGATGGTTACCTGGGGACTTATGTTGAAGCGGAACGCTGGACTTCCTGGGATGTGTGGACGCACAAGTACAATATGATCGGGCTGCTCGCTTATCATGAGCTGACCGGGAGTGCTGAGGCTTTGCACGCATGTGAACGTATGGCTGACTTAATCGTTCAGGTTTTGGGAAATGGCGAAGGACAGCGAGACATCATTGCATCCGGTACGCATGTGGGGATGGCTCCTACGAGCATTCTGGAGCCAATGGTGAAGCTCTACGAACTTACTCAGAATCCGAACTACCTCGATTTCTGCAACCATCTGGTTGCGAGTTGGGAACAAGCGCACGGGCCCAAACTAATTTCTTCATTACTTAAACACGGCGACGTTCATCGAACCTCCAATAATAAGGCCTACGAGATGCTATCGTGTCTTGTAGGCCTTGCTGATTTATACCAGTTGACCGCAACTGAGGATTATTGGATGGCTCTGAACAATGCGTGGCAGGACATTGCCTTCAATAAAAACTACATCATCGGCACATCCAGTTATGGGGAGCATTTTACCAAGAGTGGACATTTGCCGCCGGAAGGGCAGCATTGGCGGGCCAAATATGTGGGACCCGGGGAAGGCTGCGTGACCGTTACGTGGATGCAACTGAACCAACGGCTTTTTGAGATAACCGGGGAGCCCCAATACATCCATGAACTCGAGAAAACAGTCTATAATGCCCTCCTGGCAGCTCAAAATCCACACAATGGGGAAATCTGTTATTTCCTCCCGATCAAGGAAGGTCGCAAGCGCTACGGCGAGATTTCGCATGGTTTGTTACCTGATATCTGTTGTTGTTCTTCCAGCTTGCCCCGTGGGCTGGCAATGCTACCAAGCTTAAGTGCAGGGTCACTCTCCGGGATACCGAGTATCCTGCTGTTTAATGCGGGTGTATATACCTTTGATTCCAATCAGGGAGAACTTCGAGTTCAGGTAGATACTGATTTCCCGAACAGCGGCAAGGTCATCCTCCAACCATTGCTCGATAAGTCTTCAGAATTTGCCCTGCAAGTTTATATTCCTCGATGGGTAAAAGCAGTTGAGGTATCAGTGGAAGAGGATAGCTACGAAGCCCAACCCGGAGCGTTTATGATTTTATCGAGAAATTGGGAACCGGGAGATACTCTAAGTATAAAGTTGGCGATGCCTATTGAAGTGATTGATGACGGGAATCAGCAGACTCCCCGCTACGCACTGAAGCGCGGACCTCAGGTGCTGGCTCTGGATGAAAACATACGGGACGCCAGCGGTATTCCGGTAAATGGTTGGCATGGCCAGGATTCCTATGCGGTAGATGCAGTAATCGAGGGGAAGCTAACTCAGTTGCACCTTGTCCCTTTTGCAGAGGCAGGTCAGACAATGGCGGATTACGATCTGCTCTTTGATGAGATTGAACTGCTTTCCGTGCAAAAGACACCGGGACTGCAGCTCTACCGGGAGCAGTTGAAAAGGCTTAGAACTTCTTTTCATGTCCGTAGTTTGCCCGATATTGATTTTTTTCAGTTCGGCATGGGTAATCGCCGTAAGCTTATTTACCTGGAGGGCAGATTATACGACGCAATCAATCAGGAGCTGCTTTATGAATGGCCGCTAAAGTCCGAGATTATTGCGCCTAACAACTACAGGGTTTCGATAGAAACGCTCACCGATAATCCGGTGCTCATTTATGAGGACAGCGAGGGTGTCTTTGTGGTGGAGGGAGGAAACACTCACTTGATAGAGGGAACGGCCATTCCGGTGAATTTGCCGGATTTTGCCGGACATCCTTACAGTGAGGTGCTCAAGGTGCTCAACCATGAGATCCTAATTAACATTCTGGATGGTAAGCCTCTGCCTAATTTTCTCGTGTATGATAATCCCTGGCGCCGGGATGCGGCCATGATGGCCATGTGTCTGGAGGCGACGGGCAATCTGGAGCTCATCCGCGAATGGGTTTTGGGGCTGGACGATCCCTACGATCGCAATAATCGGGGCGAAACCGAAGCAGACAATCTGGGGCAGAGCTTGTATCTGCTTTCGAAATTCGCAGATCAAAATCATCCGTTGGTAGCAAAAACTCTCGATGAAGTTAAGCGCTTTGAAGTGCAAGGTGATGACGGCCTCTACATCCGTGGGCGGTCGGATTTTCACGAAACTCCGGTATACCAGACCAAGTGGTTAAAATACGGCCTAAAGCAACTGGGACTACCGGATCCTTACCATATCCCCAATATACAGGATGATTACAGCTCCCTGTTTTGGTGGGAATATAAGGAAGCCTATATGGCTGTAACGATAGATGCATACACGAAGTTTAGCTATAATAGCAAAATGAACTATCCCTACATAGGCTGGGCGGTCGATCACTTTCACGGAATCCGAAGGTCACCCATCAGCAACCGGGATTATCCTTTGAGCTGGGAACAGGAAGCCAGTCAGGCTGATTACCCGGGAATGCAGGCTATTAGTGAGCAATATGCCGATTTAAAACTGAGTGCTCCGCACACCTGGCATGCCGCAGAGATGTTTTTATATATTCATAAGATGAATGTCCCAACGGGTATCGCCGAGAACTAACAAAAGAAACCCCGTTCATAAACAGTAAATACCCTTTAATCATGATGCACTATCAGTCCTTTGTTTTTACCTTGTATGAATACATGATCAACTGGTATACTATATACAGAATGTAGTGCACAGTAACTGCAGCAAAGCTTTTAAATATATGCTAGCCGATAAGTCCATAGAGCAGGAATGGTTCAAGAAATACATTGAACCTCATGAACGCATCCTTCGCGGCTGGCTGATAACGGACTATGGAGCTGAGCATGATATCGATGATGTGATCCAGGAGACCTATACGAAAATACTGAGAACGCACAAAAAAAGGCCTATACTTTCGCCCAAGGCTTATCTGTTTTCATCGGCAAGGCACGTTATGATATCTCGCTTACGTAAAGAAAAGCCGCATAAGAAGGTATACCTTGAGGATATAGAAGCGATGGGGATTCTGAATAATGACAGCGTGGTGTCGCACCAGATTATGCGGTCCGAAGATTTGGAGCTTTTAAAGGATGCGATTATGACGTTGCCGAAACGTTGCCGGCAAATCATTACACTTCGTAAGATACATGGCTATTCACAAAAAGAAGTAGCGGCAAGGTTGGAAATTACAGTGAATACGGTAGAAACTCAAACCGCCATAGCGATGCGCAAATTATCCGCATTTTTTGAGCGTTATCATGGGCGTTAACAGGGGGAAATAAAAATGGAAAACACTTTGAGCAGGATTGATGAAGAGGCTACCTCATGGCTAACTAAGCTGGATCGTGGTCTCTCCCAGGAAGAGGCGGATGATTTTTTCGATTGGCTGTCCGGTGATCCTATGCACGAAGAGCGTTTTAAAATCGCAAAGTCCAACTGGAAGGCTCTTGATAATCTGGCAGCCCTTAAAAATGACCCCGAAATCGCTGATGATCTGGGGGGGGTGGAGTTATCACCCAGGCGAAAGTGGCTTTGGGTGGCAGCGGTAGCGGCTATTGCTGCAAGTTTTGTTTTTACTATAATCGTTAATGAGCCTTCAATTCCCGGGCAGGATCAGCCGCACATGTTACGGCTAAGTTATAACGAAGATAATCGTTACCGTCTTGAGGATGGCACTTTGGTCAAACTCGCAGAAACCAGCGGAGTTTTGGTTTCTTATTCGAATGATGAAAGAAGGGTTTTTCTGGAATCGGGAGAGTGTTTTTTTGATGTGGCCCGGGACCCGGAACGACCCTTTATAGTATCAGCCGGAGGTGTTGAAGTAAGTGCGCTCGGGACTGCCTTTAACGTAAGTTTTGACCAAGGAAAACTGCAGGTGGTGGTTACTGAAGGAAGAGTGGCTATTACTAAAAATTTGCCTGATTCCGGCAATGACCTCACTGAGGCTATTCCTGTGCCAGCAACTTATTTGGATAGAAATCAAAGTGTAGTTATTCCGGTTTTGGAAGACCTTGGCCGTGAGCCTGTTATCACCGATTTAGAACCTCAGGAAGTCAGGGATTTACTGAAGTGGCAGCACGGCTTGATCACTTTTAAATCAGAACCCCTGCGCAATACTGTGAATGAATTTAACCAGTTAAACGAGACTCAGCTGATTATCGTGGATCCGGGCCTGGAGAATATTTTAATCAGCGGAACCTTCAGATCTGATAATCTGCATGGATTCGTGAAAGCCCTGGAAGTGGGCTTTGGCATTGAAGCACAATACCCTAATTCTAAAGAAATTTTATTAAAGTAACCCCTAGCAAAATTTACTGAATTCGTTTTGGCGGATTTTCTGAAAACTTGCGTCTCAGCGGGCGATTTTTATCGCCATGAGCCAAGAACCCCCAAGCCCCAGAATAAATCCAGTAAGTCTGTTCCGGTATGTTAAGCAAGCGAATGTTCTCACACTTTATACTGGGTGGGTTGCTGATCGTCCTGAATTTTTCAGCATTGAATCTGCAGGGGGGCGAAATGCAGAGAAGCGTCCGGATACCCCGGGGGGAACTTGCGACGACTATCGACCACATCGCGTTGGATTGGGAGATCGATATCATTTACGACCCGGACTTGGTCATCGGTTTGCAGTCAAAATTCGTAGAAGGGGTTTATTTACCCTCAGAGGCATTGGCTTTGATGGTGGAGGGCACCCCACTCGAGGTCGTCCAGGTTAGCAATGGGGATTATGTATCGTACGTGATTGTTGGCCCAAACAGTAAGTATAGCGCCAAGAAATCCAAATCGGACAACACCCCTCAAGCTAACTCAACCATGAAAAATATACCCAAGAAAAATAATTTTATTTCCAAACTACTCTTAACCATACTGCCCCTGGCATTGGGGGCATCTCAAGCTTCGGCTCAAGACGATGCTGAAGATAACGAGGAGATTTATCTGATGTCTCCGTTTGTCGTAGAGACTGAGCAGGATAGCGGCTACGTTGCGAACAGCACCCTTGCCGGAACCCGACTCAATACCAATCTTAACAATGTCGCGGCTTCCATTTCCGTCGCGACCCGTGATTTCCTGGACGATATCGGCGCGCGCAATACGCAGACGCTGATGACCTACACACTCGGCACTGAGGTGGCTGGCTCGCACGGCAATTTCTCGGGCAGTGGAGGGCGTGCCTGGTTTGATGGGGATAGCATCAACCGGAACCCGAACTTCATCGTTCGTGTACGCGGCCTGGATATTGCAACGATTACCCGTGACTTCTTTTTGTCGAACATCCCCTGGGATTCCTATAATGTGGACCGTGTGGAGATCAACCGTGGGGCAAACGGCTTATTGTTCGGTAATGGTAGCCCTTCGGGGATCGTGAACCAATCAACAATACGCGCTCTCCTGGGCAAGGATTCCGTCCGCATTATGGGAGAGTTTGGCAGTTTTGACTCCAACCGTTTTGAAATCGATATCAATCGCTCGCTGCTCGATAATAAGTTGGCTGTCAGAGTGGCTGCTAAAACCAGTACGGAGTATTTTAAGCAGGAAGAGCCCTACATCCGGGATGAGAGAATATTCGGCACTTTTACTTATAAGCCCTTTGAGTTGACGACCATTCGTGCCAACGTCGAAAGCGGTCGTCAGCGTGCAAATAAGCCGGAGTGGCGTCCGCCCTGGGATGGATACACCTGGTGGTGGGACGTAGGCCAACCTTCCTACAATGTGATTACCGGGCAGGTGACCTTGCATGGACCGGTTAATACACTATCCGCGCGTAATGCGGATGGAACACCGAATTCAGCTTTGATTGGCGGTGCTCCTGGACTTTGGACCAATCACCCGACCTTGATATTCGACAACCCCAATACACCCAGTGGCAACATATACGGTGAGAACCGACCGTTGGCTGTGCTTCAAACAGGGCCTAATGGAGATCTTTTGGGTTTGCGCTTTTCCGAGCATTATAACCGTGCTCTCCACGCCGGCGAAGTAGGGGCCAGTTCGTATCGTAAGATGATGCTCACTGATCCCGAAATTTTTGATTTCTACAATCACCTGCTTTACGGTGAAAACAAGCAGGAGAGTTTTCGCTTTAAGACGTTTAATATAACCGTGGAGCAACTCCTGCCAAACCGTAAAGGGGGTATCGAGCTGGTTTATGACGAGCAGAATATGGATCACACCTTCAAGAATCCGTTTAACTGGCAGGCATACAACCTCACGCTTGATATCAATGAGGTGTTGCTGGATGGTTCAGCCAATCCGAACTTCCTGCGTCCGCTTGTGGCAAGCCCGAGCTGGGGTGAAGCCTGGGTGGATGACCGCTCCACTTATCGGGCGACTGCGTTTTATGATCTGGATTTTCGGGATATTACGGACGGTGGCAAATTCGGAGACATCCTGGGTAAGCATACCTTGACCCTCAATTATTCAAGCTACGAACGCTACAGCTCACGCATTGGGGGGCGTAATCAGCTCACTGGCCTGGATTACTACTATGCAAACCCCGCTATTGCAGGGCGCAAGCTGGTGCACCAGGGAGCACGTGAATATGACCTGATGGTGTATTTAGGGGATCGGGTGACTACTCCTACAGCGGGCCATATCAGTGCCGTTGGTTTTAATGCAGAGCTGCCGGATCAAAAGACCATACCGGTAAGATTCTATAATGTGGAAACCGCCCAATGGCAGCAACTGGAGAGTCAGGTGTTTCGTAACCAGGAGTTTGATAAGTCCACGATTAACAATCGGGGTGCGGTTCAGAGCTTCCGTGAGGAGCTGGATTCCAAGGTGGCGATCGTGCATAGCGAGTTCCTGTATGGGGCCATTGTGAGCACTCTGGGTTGGCGTGAAGATGAATACAAGAGTTTCCGTGCTCCCACTTCCACCCCTGATGAGACCGGGTTTTTCCTGGATATTGCAGAAGTGGGTGATACTCCGCAACTTGAGGTTACGGAAAGTACTTTCAGTTGGGGAATGGTAGCCCGCCTGCCTGATTCCATGCGGGACGGTGAGCGTTTTCATGGAATTGACGCACGTCTGTTCTACAATACTTCAGAAACGTTTCAACCGACTGCCCAACGCCTAAATATCTATGGTGACCCTCTGGAATCTCCCAGTGGAAACACCAAGGAGTATGGCGTGATCGTAGATGCGCTGGATGGCAAGCTATCCTTCCGCCTGGCAAAATACGAGAGTGATACCGCCGGTGCCAGTGTTGATATGAGAGGTGCCTTACATGGGCTTATCCGCGACGGTGTGGCCGAAGCCTGGCTCAATATTGACAGTGATAACGTAGGCAATGAGGCGAATGCCCAGGCGTTCAGGGATTGGTATAATTCCAATGATTTTAACTTCCTCAGGGAGGCGTTTGATCTGGCTTTTATCAACCCAAGCGATCCGAATCTGGGTCTAACACATCTGGCTTACGGCGGGGTAGTGTTGCAAACGACGGATGTGGTATCGGAAGGTTACGAGCTTGAAATGACTTATAACCCCCTCAGTAACTGGCGAATTGCCCTCAACTACGCACAACAGGAAGTTGTCACGAGCAACACAGCCAGAGATGCGCTCGAAGTGGCCCAGCGTATCGAGCCCATTATTCAGGGCCCTGCGGGTCAGGTATTCGTGGATGGCCAGGGTGAAACCCTTCAGGAGCGTTCACTCGGCTTCTTTACACGTGTTCGCCAGCAGGTTGCACGGGATGGCTTCAGCCAGCCGGAGGTCCGCGAGCATCGCCTGAATCTGATCACCAATTATACCTTCCTGGAGGGTAAGTTGGCCAACTTTGGAGTAGGGGGTGCGATTCGTTACCAAGGGGATTCGGTAATCGGCTCCGGTTACATCCGCGATCCGGATCTGGGGGATATCCCCGATTTGAACCGGCCCCATCGTGGCCCTTCAGAAACCAACTATGACCTCTGGGTAAGTTACCGTAAGGCGCTTTCCAAGGGCATAGATTGGACTCTTCAGCTCAATGTTCGCAATATCGGGGTTGGAGATGAGCTAATCCCCGCGGAGACCAACCCGGACGGGACGATTTCTGCTTGGAGAATCGCTCCGCCCATGACCTGGACGCTACGCAGCACCTTTGAATTCTAGCTAAAATAATATTACAGTATCGTATAAAGCCCTCACTTTAGGGAGTGAGGGCTTTTTTATTTCTGCTAAATCGAATAGCAAAAATAGAGGGTATTGAGTCAATATCGCGAGAGGCTTTAGAGGACAGGCGTCCTGCTACAAAGATGTCCAAATTGCAGTTCCCGTTAATAATATTCACATCGCTTGCAGGCTAAGCTTTTGTTCTGGATGTGTTTTCGCGCCCTTTTTTAGTGGGGAAGTGACCGAATATGTAGAAAAATTGGTCAGTTAAGGTCAGGATTTGATAGCAGGCTGTTTATAAATTGGCCGCTTAAGCCCTGCTTATGCTCAAAGGTATAAAGTGAGATTACCCCTGATTTCTCCTGGGCGGTGGCCATTAAGCGACCGTTTTTTGTGAAGTCGATATACTCAACCGGCGAGCTTTCAATTTCCAATACTTTCTCGTAGGTCTGGGTGCTGTAGACCCATATACCGTGGTATTGACCCCCGACGTAGATGAAATGCCCACAGGGTGAGAAGGTTACGATCTCCACATTTCCCGGCATGGCCATGCTGTGTTTGATTTTACGGGTTGTTCGGTCCCAAATTTTGATCGTATTATCGAAGGAACCGCTGATGATCAGGCTCTCATCTGTCGATAGGCGTGCTGATTTCACTGATTTGGTATGCCCCGGATAATTTTCTGCCAATGATAGGTCAGCTGTATTCCATACTTTCACGGTTCCAAGCCGCATTCCTTTATTGGATGCGGGAAAGTCAGGATGTTTTTCGTTACCGCCTGTCAGTATTTGTTGATCGTCTGAGGTGAATTGCACTGAATTGATCACTGTGCCCGCGTTAACCCGGTCTTTGAGCGTCCAGGTTTCAGTATTCCAGAGGTATAAGTCGCCGCCCTCTGAACCTGAGGCCAAAATATTCCCATCGTGCGACCAGCACAGGCCGTCCAGGCCATGATCATGTTTTAATTCGTGTAAAAGTTCCCCGGTAGCGACTTCCCAGATGCGCACATAATAATCTTCACCCCCGGAAGCCAAATATTGATTGTCAGGTGAGAAATAGACGATTTCGAGCTCTGCCGGTGATTGCGAGTGCCATAACAGAGAGCCATCTGCCGCTCGCCACACCATCACGTCGTAGCCAAACTTCGAGCAGGATGCTACGAGGTTGCCGTCTGCGGATATCTCAACAGCTTCCGTGCCACGCAATATAGCCCCACTGTCAGCAACACGGGTCCACAGGTGTCGGATCAGTGGCTTATCGGATGGATAGATCTTAGCCAAAGTATCGCTCAAGGGTTCCGCATGTATGGCAGTAGTTAGGAGTAAAGCCAGGATGATTTTTTTCATGAAGTTGATTTTTTGATAAGGAAGATGTCGTTTCCCTCTAGATGTTATGATGGTCAATATCCATGCAAATGAATTTAAAGGAAATGCCCTAACCGAAAGGTTAGGGCATTCCAATATAATCGTGTTAGTTGGATCCTATGATCGTATTAGAAACGAAGAGTTGCCGTCAGCTTCATACGACGAGGAGTAAGGAAAAAACGGTTTTGCGCTAATTCGAGTGTTTCGCCTTCAACTGTTATCGTTCTTATGCGGGAACCATTACTGATTTGGTCAGATTGCTCATCAAAGAGGTTATCTACGTTGAACTGTACCTGGAAGTCTTTCCCCCAGAGCGTGGTCTTATAACCGATAACGGAGTTTATGAGCGTATAAGCATCGCTGTATATGTAGTCGAAGGCGTCTCCATCCCGGTTGGTGGCAAGGCGATCGCCGCGGAAGTTAGCACCCCCGCCAATAAACCATCCGCTGAATTTGCCATCTTTGGCAAAATCATAGCGCGTGTAAATATTTGCCTGGTAGTCAAAGAGCCCGTTCAGCGTACGACCCTCTGCAAAGTTGGTCACGGCACGATCGATTCCCACGATGTTATCCTGGATATCATCTGCTTCTGCAGTCAGGCCCAGGGAGTTCAGCTCATCCACGGCTGCGACCCAGGTGGCACGGTTCTGTGCAACATAGTCGATGGTATCCGAGAATCCTCCTGTTTGCTCGGTTTCGGGGAAAGCGATGTTAAAGTTAACCCGCCATTGCTCAGTGATATTACCAATAATTTCAAGCTCCCAGCCTTGTGCTTCCCGGGAGAAGGTGTCATTATAGCCATCCTGAACTTCAGGATTGTTTTGATTGAGGTTCTCATTAATGATTTGCCAGGTTTCATTAATATTCCCGGATTGGCCGCCCTGGGTCACCTGGTTTTCCTCGTTCGTGTAGTAATTCACTACTGTGTATAACTTACCTTCAAAAAAGGTTGCCCGGATGCCAAAGTCCATACCTTCACTATTACGGCCTCCGATTATCCTACCGTTAATATCCAGTCGTTCTGATTGCGGCAGATAGGATTCACCATAATTGGCAACCAGACTAAAGGTGTCGGTGAGGTCATAAACGAGACCTGCTGTCAGGCTTGTATTATCTTCCTCGCGATCTCTCTCCAACGGGGTCGTGCCAGTGACCTCACGCGTGTCAGGATCGATAATTCGGTCAAAGCTATCAACGGTGAGCTCATCGTATCGCCATCCGAGGATGGAAGTCAGTCTTCCGTTAAGCCAATCACTGTTTGCAGCCACCTGGTAGCTTGTGAGGCTTTGCTCATTGCCATTGCGGCGTCTTAGCCAGCGCTTCACGTCGATACCACTGATGGCATCCGTCATGCCGTAGGTGAAATCGTCAGCCAACTGACTTTCGTATCGGCGGATGCGGATGCGGTTACGCGAATCATCCAGTCTGACTCGTGACCCGTTCGTACGTGAATGCCGCCACTCGTAGAGATCAAAGCGTCCGTCTCTTTGTTGAAAGGATGCCAGAAAACGATGGCGCATGCCCATGCCTTCCCACACGTATGCTGCGGATACCCGGTAGTGGTCATGTTCATTGCTCTGTAAATCTTCGAATGGGTTTGCATCTGCGTAATGTTCCAGGAAATGAGGGTTGGGCGTAATTCCATCCGGCATGAATTCATTTACGTCGATGCGGTAATTATCCCAGAAGGAACGTTGGATATAACGTTCGTTTACCGTATGGTTATAGGCGATCTCGAAAAATAGACTGTCGCCGACCTGCTGTTCCAGGAATATGGTCTGCGTTTCAAAATCCATATCCACTACCCGATTGGGCGCCTGAAAATTATATTCCTCGTCCGGCAGCGTGGGGTAGCGATTACTGCTAAATGGGTTGTTCGTCAGGAAATTGGAGGTTTGGTTGCCCGCGGCCCGGGTTTGCCCCCAACCCTGCCAGTTGACGATACCGATTTCGGGGTTACTGGGGTTCCAGACCAGGTAATCATTACCGAGTCGCCTTAGGTCGCCCATATGGCCGCTCATGCGTTCGCTCACCGTTGTAACGCCGTCCCAGCCGGATACCTGATCCCGCAACATGGATCCCCAAAATTGTGCATTGCTACCGTTTTCAACTTCTACACGCACTTCAGTCTTTTCCAGGGGACGCCAGGTAGCCGTGGCAAAATAGCCATCGCGTTCGTAGGACTCATTATCGCGCCAGCCGTCGGAGTGGTCGATCATGGCACCTGCTCTTACGAATAGGGTATCTTCAACTAAGGTGCGATTATGATCCAGCGTAAGGCGACCCCCGCCTCCCCAACTGGTTAATTGTGCCTGCAGTTCAGTAAACACACCATTGGTGGCACGCTTGGTATCAATATTGGAGAGACCTCCAACTCCCGCATCCCCGAACACAATGGAATTAGGCCCCCGTGCAAATTGAAGCTGCTCTGCCGAATAATTGTCAGAGTTAATATACCATTGGAAGTAATTTCTCGCCTGGAAATTTCCACCAATACCGCGAAAATCTATGCGATAGTCATTAAAAATCTGGATACCCGCTACATCCTGAATATTCACCGCATTGAGTGCATAGCGACTCGCCTGAATAAAGTCAGTTGCGGCAATATCGTTGATGAATACGGTAGTCAGTGCCTGTATGGCAGAGGGGGTATCTTCCAAGCGGGTAGAGAGACGACCTCCTGCGAGAGTGTTTTGAGCCCGATATCCGGTATCGGCATCGGTTGACACTGTAAATGGACTCATAAGGAATATATTTTCCTCATCTTCCAAGTCGTCCTGAGCGACCATTTCACCCGCCGGGGGTAGTAACGCCATCATCATGGCCGCGAATAAGTTTCTTAAACGATTTGATCTGTTTTTTTCAGTCATGGGTGTGATTAGTTTGGGTTCAACACTTTCAGTGGTGTCCCTGTCATTCCCATTCTCCGGGTACAAGTTGCGGTCTCGAAGCTTTAAGAGAAGTGTGCCGGACTTAGTGTCCTGTTCCACTTCAAGAGCCGTTCCTTCTACCATAAGTCGGATCGCTACCTCGGGCTTCATTTCCCCACGCACAGCATTTAGCTTTATACCGGTAATTTCATCGATCAGATAGATCACCGGTATATCAACAAGATCCACAAACTCGATAATTGCTTCCTCAGCATCTTTGGACGCAATATTGAAAACAACCGAACTTTGGGGATTGCTTGTAGAAGCATCTGCTCCAGCCTGTTCGTTTGCGCTCACAGGCATATGGATTAGATTTTGCGCAAGGGTAAGCCAAATGAATGAACGCAAAAACATATCGTTGGTTTCATCAGAGTGTAAACAGGACTCTAAATTGTCAAAATATATGTATTTGGGGTTAATATTCACGGGGTTGACACGACTTTGGAGCATAGGGCTGCCAAAGACGCGTCATACGTCGGGTTGAGTGAATTTTACCCCCAAAACTTTTTTAATTAGTTATTTATTCAAGATCCCCAACCATAAATACGCCCTCATCCGTTTGCTGCCATGGGATCCCATATCCGACTTCAAGTATTCTTAAAAAATCAAAGACGTCTGAGCTGGGGAAGCGCCCACCGATGCGCAAATCATTGAGGGCAGGATCTGTAATGATGAGACGATAACCTGTTTTTTGCTGAAAACTAGAGGCAATATCACTCAGGGTATCTCCCGTGAGCGTGAGTAATGAGGCTTGCCAGCTTAATCGAGCATCCACTTCTTCTGTATCGGCCGTAAATACTTCAAAAGTGGGTTGCTTGCTTTCAGGCAGAATTAAAATCTCAGCCCGCTGACCTTGGCTCAAAAAGCCTTCGGACTTTTGAAACCCCAACTCATAGGATGAGCTTAATTCTTCACTTACCTGGGTAATGATACTGCCTGAATCTTCGGTAGTAATTAGTACGGTGCCTTCGGTAACGATAACATCAATCTGTTCATCCCACTTAATATTAAAGGCTGTGCCTACTGCCTGGATATTGACTCCGCCTACATTCACGATGAAAGGTCGAAGCTCATCACTGCTGACATTAAAGTGGGCTTCTCCCCGGACTAAGTTGACCCTTCTTAAATCTTTGGTGTAGCTGACTTCCAATAATGCATTTGAGTTGAGCCGCAAGAGCGAGCCATCGGGCAATATCTCAGTAGTTGGTAAGTTTTCAGAAGTCAGTCTCGTTTCAACCACATCAACTGATCCGCTATTTTGACCCCCTATCCAGACTGCGATACTCATGATTAGCAGCAAGCAAGCGGCTAAGCCTACACCCCATTGCCAACTCCATTGTGCAAATAATACAGGCTTTCTCTCTTCTTCTCCGAGTATGTCATCTACGAACTCAGGTGGCAGTTGTTTGAATAAATGCTTGGTTTTTGAAAACTCCTTAACCTCCTCCAGCAACTCCGGATCATTCTCCAATTCCTGAATGATTCGCTGACTTTCTAATTCAGTAAGTTCACCCTCACTCTTGATAAACAATTCAGCCGCCGTATCGAAGGATGACTTCGATTCAGCATTTTCTCGATCGTTCTGATTGTCCTTTGAGCTCATCGTTACCCCTCCTTACGCACTCCTTGTCTCTCCAGATACTTCCTACACTTTTTAATACCAATGATCAGCTGATTTTCAACAGTCTTAACTGATAAATTCAGCCGCGCTGCAATTTCTTTGTAAGACAAGTTTTCATAATTGCGTAATAAAACAATTTTCCTGCACTTCGGCGGCAAAGACTTAATAGCGTCTTGGAGTATTTTAATTTCATCTAATCCGATTGTATATTCGTTTGTATTTCCGGCTTGATGAGATAGGACGCTTAAGAGCTCCATTTCCCCCAAAGAGATTGTTTTGGACACGTATTTTTTGCGGAACAAATCATTGATTATATTTCTTGCTATAGTGAAAAGCAGGCTCTTGGGAGATGCGATTTCTTCCTTGTTTTTTAGCTTTAGAATGCGCACATAGGTCTCTTGGATGATGTCATCTGCATCCGCACTTTTGGGTATTTTACCACATACATAAGCCCTTAGTGACGGTTCATGGATTTTAATCTCCTTTTCGAACCAGCTGGATGGCTTATATTCTGGGATAGGCATGGCTAAATTTTAATCTAAATAGCTTTTTTGGATCTGGCGCAAAATAGAGCTGCCGAAAAATTTACATTGCTAATACAGATGATTGCTCTTCAAAACTACTAAAACGTGAATTACGAGATAGTTTCATATGAAGCAAAAGCTTTTTAAATACCAGAATAAGTTATCGAACTTCAATATCGAGCTTAAAGTAAGCACACACTGTTCTACATTGACCCCAAGATAAAGTCTTATTTGAATAACACTAATGAGTGACCTATTTACAAGGCAAAGTAAATGGTTTGAGGAGTATTTGGAACCTCATGAGGAATTGCTCTGCAACTGGATCAAAACACGGTTCAGTGATATTCGGGATGTTGAAGACATTGTTCAGGAGGCATACTTAAAGGTTCTCAAAGCACATGAGTCTACCCATATAAATTCTCCCAAGGCTTATTTATTTGCTACCGCCCGAAATATCGCACTGAGCAAGTGCAAGAAATCAATGAGTAGGCAGGAAGTTTTTTTGGCGGATTTTCAATTGGTAGATGTCCTCGATAATTACGCAGATGTCAGTAAAGAAGTCACACACAGTGAAGAGCTAGAACTATTAACCAAGGCTATTCAAACATTACCAAAAAGATGTCGCCAGGTATTAACACTCCGTAAAATCTATGGGCTATCCCAAAAGCAGGTCGCCAAAGAATTGGGTATATCTGAAAACACCGTTGAGTCCCAGGGAGCCATTGGTTTGAGAAAATTATCATTATATTTTAAGCGAAATGCGAACTAGCCAAATATGAATCAAGAGGATAAACAGAATCCTGAGCTAGACGAGGTTGAGATAGACGCATCCCAGTGGGTTTTGCGGCTGGATAGGGGTCTTACCGCGAATGAGCAAGATCAATATCTCGATTGGCTGGCGCAAGATCCTGCCCATGGAGATGCAATCAGCCGACTGCAGGGGGATTGGCAGCGCCTTAATAAACTTGCTGCCTGGTGCCCTGAATTCAGTTCCACCCCTAATCCGGATTTACTTGCGCCAAAGCGTGTATGGTATGAAAACCCATGGGTTAAAAGGGGATTGGTTGCAGCTGCGGTGCTATTATTGGCGCTATGGGTGAGCACTTTGCCGTTTCAACAAGAGGAATCATTAGGCATGCAAGCCGAGGTTGCCAGTGCTTCGCAGGTTAATCATCAAGTTCTGGAAGATGGCAGCTCCATAAAAACTCAGCCAACGAGTCAGGTGGATGTGGCTTATAACAATGAGCAACGAGCGGTTTACCTCAGCTCGGGTGAAGCTTATTTCCAGGTCGCTAAGGATCAGGCAAGGCCTTTTACCGTATATGTGGAGGATTACCAGGTTAGGGCGATCGGAACTGCCTTCAGTATTAAATTGGAATCCAGTACGGTGGAGGTATTGGTTGAAGAAGGGGTAGTGGAACTCGCCAGGAATAACCGTACTGATGCGAATCATTCGCAGGCTAACATACCGCAATTGATCGCTAAGCAACGTGCCATTATTTCCAGAGATCCCAATGATGATGAGCTTGAGATTGCGACGCTTACAAAGGACGAAATTAAAAGAGTGTATGCATGGCAGCATCGTATGCTCATTTTTGATGATCAGCCGCTCCAGAACATCATTCAGGAATTTAACCGACTAAATGAGGTCCAGCTGAGCTTTGCAGAAGATGCGGTAGGGGAGCTTAATATCAGTGGTTCTATGCGGTCTGATAATATTAATGGTTTTTTGAGACTCCTGAATATAGGTTTTGAGATAGAGGCCGAGCGCTTAGAAGATGGAACCATTATTTTAAGCCATCACCCCAAATAACTAAAAAAGTGAAATTTCTTTTGGCGGAAATTCCCTGCAGTGGCATCTCGAAGGGCGATGTTGCTTGTTGTAACCCCCACAGCCCCGTGTTTAGCGCAGGTAAATATACTGCTTAAACTGATGCATGAAACGTTTGTTTCCATCATCATTATGCGTGGTCATTTGCCTGTTTTCCTCCCTGGGAAACGAGTTATGGGCGAATGGGGAGCGGCAATGGGTAAACATCCCAGCAGGTGCTGCCAAAGAAACGCTCACACAGTTTGCAAGGGATACGGGTCTCGAAATTATTTATCGGGCCGATTTGCTTACGGGGATAGAAACCCAAGCAGTCTCCGGAAGATATACCCCCTACGAAACGGTTGTGCAGATGTTGCTGAATACAGGGCTCGAATGTGTCCTGGATGAGGCCAGTGGTGCACTGTTGGTTACAAGTATAACCTCTTCAATAGAGATGGATCAAATCATCCCTCTTGGAGAAACAAACCCAAAACCAAACTCGACACAACCTATGAAAAAAAGAAATCTCATTCTTGAGTTAATTACCGGATTTCTGGCAATGAGTGTTGCCAGCAATAGCGGTATCGTAGCCCAGGAAGCACTTGAAGATGAAAATATCTTCGTTATGTCGCCCTTCGAGGTCAGCACATCCGAGGATGTCGGCTACGTAGCCACCAATACACTTGCTGGCAGTCGCTTAAACTCAAAGCTTGCCGATACGCCTGCGGCTATATCGGTATTTACCAAAGAGTTACTCGACGATCTGGCAATTGCGGATACCTTTGATGCCGTAGAATATGGCCTGAATACATCCAACGATTTTGAGGAAACCACGGATGTGCAAACGGGCAACTTCCTGGAAACTAACAATATACGTGTAAGGCTTCGCGGCCTGCCCACCGGAATTCAGGCACGTAACTACTTCCGATGGAATCTTCGTTCCGATTCTTATAATACCGAGCGTATTGATTTTTCCCGAGGTCCCAACTCGATTCTTTTTGGTCGTGGAGGAGCATCCGGCGTTATTAACACCAGCACGAAACAGGCACGGTTCAACGATTTCAACTCAGTAACCCTCCGTATTGACGAGTGGGACCAACGGCGGGTGGCGCTCGATTTTAATCGTGAAATACTCGAAGGCAAAATTGCGCTCAGGGTGAACCTTTTGCATGATGAACATGGTAGCTGGCAGGATGTCCTGGACTATGAGTCGCAGAGGGCCCACATAGCAGCAACCTGGAATGTTTTCAAATCCGACCAGGCTTCCACACGTCTGCGTTTCGAATACGAACGTTCAGAAACGGATGAGATACGCGTTAGGCCCTGGGCTCCCTTTAATGGTTTCAATCTCTGGGATCAAAATGGCCGACCGACCATTGCAACCGCAAGAGATACAAACCGCCCTGAAGGTGCACGAAACACCAATAACAATACCTATATGGTGTATACCCAAAACGGTCCAACCGGTGGCACGCTTGCTGACTGGGAGGATATGTCCGCTTCCAATAGCATAAGCACTGTAGATGGGCAATTTATCGGAGGTATTTCGATCACCGACTTCAGTATCTTACCCCGCGAAGCAGCGGTTTGGGGTCCGGGGTCTTTGCTCGATCAGGATTACAGCACTTTTTCGGTATACCTGGAACAGAGTCTGTTTGATAATCTCAATATTGAGCTTGCTTACAACAATACTTCACGCAACGACTTTTCGACCCGTCCGATCAACTGGAATTCGCCTATACGCGTCGATATCAATGAGCAGTTGCCCGATGGATCTCCCAATCCCAATCTGGGCGAACTTTATGTCGAAGATTTCCTACGTGCCAGCCTTTCGGACAGTTTACGCCAAATTTGGAGGGCTACGGCAGCCTACGACCTGGATTTTAACAAATGGGATCTCGGCTGGCTGGGCAGGCATCAGATTGCTTTTCTCTATCAGATGGAAGAGGAAGAGGGGCGCTCTGAAAACTTCAATGAAGGCAATCTTACACCTCTTGAAAATCAGGGAAATATTCGAAACGGGCAAAACCGAATCCGCCGCCGCACTTACCTGGATTTCCAGTCTCCGGGAGGGACCCGGGCCCACCTCAGCCCGTTTGATAACCCTATCGCGGTCCAAGAGCTAACCCTCTATCAAAACGGGGGAACTCCGGTAACAGGCACCGTTACTCCCGGGCTTATTCCCCAGGGTTTTGGACGAAGTAAGTCTGAAATCGACACCATTCTGATAGCCACTCAGAACTATTTCTGGAATGATCGTATCGTAACCACTTTCGGCTATCGTGAAGATGAAGTATCCATTTATGGACATACTGATATTATCGCTGAAAACAGTGCGCGTGTAGGAGCTGTCCTGGATGATGAACCTACGGTAACCAAGGGAGATACCACTACCTACGGTGTAGTAGGTCACATTAACTCATGGCTCTCAGTATTCTTCAATCAGTCGGAGACCTTTGATACCCAAGGCACTAACCGAACGATAGATGATCAACTCTTCCCCAATTTAAAAGGTGAGACGGAAGACTTTGGTGTGCGTTTCAGTGTATTGGATCAGCGCGTGATTGTTACGGCTACGTATTTTGATACCGTAGGAGCGAATGTGGTAAACCTGAATAAAGGAAACATCCGCACCGCAATTAATCAAATGATACGCTCTGATGCGCTGATAAATGATCCGGCCGCCATTGCTCTGGATGAACAAATAACAGACTCCAATGTAAGAGACACTGTAGACCTAGCATCCAGCGGATATGAATTCGAGCTTGTGGGCAATATCACTGATAACTGGCGTATCCTGGCGAACTACAGCAACACGGATTCAATTACCACAAACCGGGCTCCCTTTACCCAGGCATTCGTTGCTGCCAATGAAAATATTTGGAGGGCGCTACCTGCGGATACGGTAACCGAAAATGGTGATTCTACATTTGGTGAGCAAATCGCCATTATTCAGGAAGGGCTGGACTTTGAGACCAATCAAAATGGGTTCAGGCAATTCGGAGACAGCAAGCATCGAGTGAATGCGACGACCACCTATACCTTTTCCGAAGACTCGCCGCTCAAAGGTTTCTCACCTGGTTTTAGCCTGCGCTGGCGTAGTTCACCTCCGATAAGCCGTTTTATAAATCCAGACGGTACTGTAAATGTGGAACACACCCGGGATGCAGATACGACCGTAGATTTGCACCTGATTTACAGACGGAAAATTATGGATGATAAGATTAACTGGAGAATACAGTTGAATGTCAGGAACCTGTTTGACGATGACGACATCCTTCCAACCCGTAAGGACCTCGCAGGCAATGTTGTGCGCTATCGTTTTAAGGACCCGCGCCAGGTTATCTTAACCAGCACATTCGAGTTCTAACAACCACAGAGCTTTTAACTACAAAGCCAGAGTAAATGCAGGGCCTGAGAGCCCTGCATTTATTTTTTCTGAAAGTCAGTCGAATTTCCGCTTTATCGGTAATAGGCCCAGAGTAAGTGTTTTGGGTTTTTTTGACTAATATGGAGGGGTTGCGATTGTGAGATAAGCGCCTGAAAGCGTATATCTGAGAGAATGAAAATCCCAATATCCTGAGATATAACCCTTGATTTCGAGGCGCATTATTCACCTAATGTATTACCTGAGAGCTTTAGCTAAGCTTCAGGTAATATGGATAGCCCCAGGATAGCGGTTTTTTGCGATAACAGGTCATTAAGGTATCACCCGGCGCACTTGTCCTTTACCCATCTGGTTGCGGCTCAGAGTGATGTGGATGTATATATGACGCGAGGCCGCGATGATTATACCCGAACTTACCGCTTATACCCGTTCCGCCACTTTGATTTTCGCAATGATTCTTATGATTACCTAAGTCGTTTCTCGGTCGAAGGTATTCCCTATGATCACATGGTTGCGTTTGATCCCTTTGGACTGAAATTGTGTAAATGCCTGTTTCCCGATGCGCAACCGATCTACTATTCCTGTGAGCTTTATAATCTCGATGACCCTTTCTACATTGCAGCAGGTCATGAAAGCCGTGAGCTGCCCTGGATAGAGTCGCAGCTATTGCCCGATACTACTGGGTTGATCATCCAATCAGAGACGCGGGCGCGTATCTTCAGGGAGGTCCATCCGGAATATGATCGATCGGTATTTATACTGCCACTTGTTCACGCTGGTGAAGGGCAAAAAAAACGCACCCCATACTGTCATCAACGCTATAAAATACCTGAAGACTTTAGGATTCTGGTTCATCTGGGACTTCCGTATAAATCGGATAAGCTGGATGAGATTATGCTGCAAATTCAGGGCGTCAAAGATTGGTGCCTGCTTATTCACGGTGAGCGAGGTATGGCTTACCGGGATGAACTCGAAAGTCTGGTTATCACCAATGGTTACGAGCGCGTGTTTTTTACCAATGAGTTTTTTGATGAGTTAGGCGAGGCAGATGATATTCTAGCAGGGGCTGACGCTGGTTATGCCTGGCTCAATGGCCAAAACATGATCAATCGGGAAACAGCCGGTTTTTCTTCGGGGCGAATTGTGAATTACCTGAAGCATGGTCTGCCCGTGCTCACTAATGGTTACCCGGACTTTCGTGAGGCGATTGAACAGCCGGGATGTGGAGAATGTATTGACCAGCATACGGAAATTCCTGCTGCGTTGAATCGCATTGGTTCGAATCTCGAAGTCATGTCGCAGGCGGCTCTCGATGAGTATGAAAAGCGGTATCGCTTTGAACATTATCGGGATGATTTGTATGCTTTCCTGCAAAACCATTCTCCAGCTGTATCGAAGGATCAGCGAGTACACGCGCCGCTTGAAAGGTTAGCGTTGAGTTCGCTGTTAGGGCGTCCGTTGAAGGCACTTATGTCGGACATTGAGGGGCGGGAGATTTTTCTTTGGGGTGCTGGCTTAGCGGGTGAGATGATGGGCGAGTTGCT
This sequence comes from Puniceicoccaceae bacterium, assembly GCA_028285755.1. Taxonomy (GTDB): domain Bacteria; phylum Verrucomicrobiota; class Verrucomicrobiia; order Opitutales; family JAFGAQ01; genus JANQOQ01. Next base: position 783,425 of record JANQOQ010000006.1, on the reverse strand, counting down.
GCTTCGCTATGGATTTACTGATTTTGCCTATTTGGATTCGGATCAAGGCAAGGTAGGCAAACAATTACACGACAGACCTATATTTCACCCGGATGAGAAGCTGAGGGGTTCCGGTAATAAGCCTTTTATACTCATCACATCTGTTGCCCGGCATGTAATCGGGCACTTGCTTAAACAAAAAGGCTTTAAAGTAGAGCACGATTTCCACTTCCTATACCCATAGACAATGATTTTGCCAAATTTCTTTATTCTGGGTGCGCAGAAATCAGGGACTACCTGGCTGTGGAGAAATCTTTCAGAGCACAAGGACATATATATGCATCCGAATGAGGTGCATTACTTTGATAAAGCTTATAATTTGCAAAAAGGCATCGATTGGTATGCGGCTCATTTCAGGGAGGGAGCCGGGTGTCGGGCTATCGGCGAAAAGACGCCGGAATATCTCTGGGCGAATGCTCAGGCGGGGGAGGGGCATAACCCGAATGTCCACGAAGACCTTAACCGACAATTCCCCGATGCAAAGTATATTGTCGTGCTCAGGAATCCCGTAGATCGTGCGCGTTCGGGTCTCATTCACTCCATTCGGACCCGCCGTTTGCCGCTGACTATCCCAATAGATAGGCTTTTTGAGCGCAAATACGAGGCCGCACTGAGTAATCTGGGCGTATTAGAGCGTGGGTACTATGCCGAGCAAATTGAGGCCTGGTATTCATTGATCGAGAAGGAGAGGATGCTCATACTCATCTATGAACGGGATACATTGAAACAACCCCGTGAAACGCTTGCCAAGGTGTGTGAATTTATCGGTGTAGATCCAGAGTTCCGTTTCCCATGGGTAAACGAACGGAAGTATGAGACTCCCAAAACGTATCAGTCGCTCATTGAACAGCACCAACTTCGTAAGTATCCACTCCATCGAAAGTGGTTCGAAAGCGTATTCTCGGAAAAACGACTTAATCTTAAATCAGCTACCTTAAATAAGTTACGCGACCATTATCGTCCGCATAATGATGCGCTGTATGAGCTGCTCGGATATGAAATCGATGAGTGGGAGGGTGAAGATTAGCGTTTTTTGAGCACTTTTACCCGAAATAATGCCCAGGCCCGGTTGCCTATGCCCTTAAAAAAGATTTTGAAGAGCGTTAAAAAGCTTACCCTGCCCTTGACGAGTTTTCCCCGCTCTTCATCGACGGTATCGTAATACTGCTTTCGGAGAATTAAATCCTGTATTTCGGGTATAATGTAATTATCGAGTCGGGGCTCTTTACCGGCGGTTTTTTCATTGCGTACCGCCATAAAAATATTCTGGCGATACCAGGGCCGCACTGATTCATCGTTGCGTATCAGTGGTCGGAGATTATCGATACACTCGTAGCCGTTTTGGTTAAAAATAGCCTGCCAGTAAGTCGGCCACCGGCAGTTAATATGATCATCTCCCGGTTGATGAGGAACGGCCGCCGAAAACAGCACGGTGTCTGTATGTTGCGTGAGGGTCTTAATCAATACTTCGGCAGTTTCCGGTAGTAGGTGCTCCGCGACCTCCAGGCATACTGCCAGATCGTATTTTTTGCCTAAATCCCATGGCTTATTGAGATCTACAGGTCGGTAATGCTCTTTCGGGAAAAGGCGTTTCGCCGCTGCATAATGCTCATAGTCAATGCTAAGGATTTCCTTTATCCCCTTATCCAGGGCTGCTTTAGTGAAAGCGCCTTCGCCGCAACCGACATCGAGCATGCGATCAAAGGGGCATTGCTCGTGTACGATATCGAGAATAGTGCGGGCACCCGTTAGGGGCTCAAGGGTCAGATTGTAGTCTCCTCCATTCACAAAATTGAATTTAATTAATAGTCAGTATTTGGGGTAATTTACAGATTTACCTTTATGGGCTTTCCATCATTCATTCGGGCAGAATCAGTTGCTGCCATGGTTACGGCAAGTGTTTTCATTCCATCCCGGTAGCTGGAGCGTATCTTAGAGGGATCGTGGGTGGCCACTGCATCGAGAAAAACCTGATCCTGAATCGCAAAAATATTCTCTTCGCGAGGTATTTCTAATGTGTCTTCAGATCCTGAGTGAACGGCAGCGTCCATATGCCAGCCGCTAAATGTGATGCGGTGCTGCCTGGAGGACAGGCTGAGCCCAATGCCCCCGCCCGGACTTTCCGGATGGCCCCCGAGAGGGAAACAACCCGTCGCGAAGGTGCCAATGGCTCCATTTTCAAACTTAGCATTTACGACCATGGCATCGTCCACGCTGAATTCGGGTACCTCCTCCATGTTGCCATTCATACGATAGGCGCTGACTTCAGTGATTTCTCCGATGGTGTATCGGCTGATATCGACCAGATGGGTGCATTGTTCCGTGAATTGGCCGCCGGATTGCTCGAATTTTCGCCACCACAGAGGTGGGGGCATCTGGGTAACCCAAAAACCGTTCGCGAGTAATCCCGGCCCGGATGACTTAAAGAGTGACTTTGCCCTGCTAACGCCCGCCCGGTACCGGTTCATATACGCCACGCTGACGATGGTCCCGGCCTTCTCGAAATACTCCAGGCAGCGATGCGCGGTTTCCAGGGATTGGGTAATTGGTTTTTCAATAAGCACGCCCTTCACGTGTTCGGAGCATGCTCTTTCAAGGTCGCCATGGAGGTGAGGTGGGAGTAGGATAAATGCTGCGTCCAGGTCCTCTTTTTCCAACATCGGTAACCAATGTTCGTATACATTGGCACCAAGTGGCTCAGCGAGCTCATGGGCTCTTACAGTATTTCTGCCTGCTATCGCGGAAACCTCAGCAGTTTCGATTTGCTTGAGCGCTTCGAGATGAAGCTCAGCAACAAATCCGGTTCCAATGATTCCAATTTTCATGCTTTGATGATGTAGTATTTAGGGAAAGGTCTCTAAATCTTACAACATCACATGCTTGGATAGGGATACCACTTTTGGTCTGATTGGGAAGACTTAACCACAGTATCCACAAACAGCATGCCGTCGAGTCCCACATCCTCATTGGGGAAATCATAGTCACCTGCGTCCACGCCCTTTATGCGGTCGGTGATGGCGCGTGCGACTTCCAGATAGATGTTGGCAAATGCCTCGATAAAGGCTTCCGGGTGGCCAAATGGTATACGCGTAAAGCGATTGGCAGTATCCCCAACATAGTCATTGCCTCTCCGGTAAATTTTGCGCGGAGCATTGGCGAATTTCATGGCCAATTCGTTCGGATGTTCCTGCTTCCATTCGAGTGATGCCTGGGTTCCAAAAACGCGGATGGTCAGGTTGTTTTCTTCACCCGCAGATACCTGGGACGCGTAGAGTATGCCTTTGACCCCGCCTTTGTATCTCACCAGTACATTACCGTCATCATCCAACTGACGCCCGGGTATGAACACGGTCAATTCCGCGCACATGGCTTCTACTTCAAGGCCGGTGATGTAACTGACCAGGTTATGCGCGTGGGTTCCAATATCGCCCATGCAGTTGGATACACCGGCTACTTGAGGATCTGCCCTCCAGTTCGCGATTTTCCCTTCTTCACCGTTGATGCTCTCAGTGGCATATCCCTGCGGATATTCAACGACCACTTTCAGGAGTTGACCCAATTTACCATCCTTGATCCACTCACGCGCTTCCTTGACCATCGGATAACCTGTGTAATTGTGAGTTAGAGCAAAAATCTGGCCACTGTTTTTAATGATCTGGCGAAGCTCTACTGCCTCATCTACGGTGAAAGTCATGGGTTTATCGCAAATGACATGGAAACCCGCCTCGATAAAGGTCTTCGCGACCGCAAAGTGCATATTGTTTTGCACTACAATCGAAACAAAATCGATACGCTCGCCTTCCGGCAAAGCGGCTTCTTTTTGTGCCATTTCCTGATAGCTGGAGTAGACTCGGGAGGGGTTCAGAAAGAAATCTTCACCGGACAATCTGGATTTTTCGGGATCCGAGGAAAAACAGCCTGCGACCAATTCAATTTTACCATCCAAATTTGCAGCCATGCGGTGAACCGCTCCGATAAATGCTCCCCGGCCTCCGCCGACCATGCCCATTTTGAGTTTTCTATTCATAGGTAATTTTAATTATTTTGAATGATTAATTGGGTGAAAATTGATAAACTTTGATCCCTTTAAAACGGCAGTGAAACTTAAGGGAGTCAATGTCATATGAAAATTCAGGAGTATAATGTTAGTTACTCTTCCAATATCTTCGGGTTTAAGCAGATGGTTTTGAATTCCGATTCGAACCAAACGGATATTTCAGGATTATTCCGCACCATAAGCCCTGCATCATGGGCATAATTGGTATGGCCTAAAGTAAAAACGCGTTATTTGGCCCCTGAGGCACATATTTTTGCAGGACTGTAACGGAAGCCTTTGTTTATATAGCCTTGTGTAAGTTTACAATATCTCTCTAATGAGTGGCTCTTGTTGTGAAGCCCCTCGTTATTACCCTGCTTTTTTTGAGCGTTTCGATCTTAAATGCCCGTAAGCCTAATATCGTGCTTGTGATGGCTGATGATCTGGGGATCGAGTGTATCGGGAGCTACGGCGGGGAGAGTTATTATACTCCGAATCTGGATAAAATGGCGAGCGAGGGGATGCGCTTTACGCATGCGTATTCCACGCCCTTGTGTACGCCCACGCGGCTGCAGATCATGACGGGTAAGTATAATCATAAAAACTGGTTGTATTTTGGTATCTTGCCCCCCAATGAGAAAACCTTTGGGCATATGATGCAGGATTTTGGATATAAAACCTGTATCGCCGGTAAGTGGCAGCTGCAGTCTTATGATCCTCCGGAATATCCAGGCTCGGAACAAAGACGGGGTACCGGGATGCACCCCGAGGATGCAGGATTTGATGAGTATTCACTGTTTCATGCGCTCCATACGGAGGATAAGGGCTCGCGTTATGCAAACCCGACCTACCTGCAAAACGGTGAGCTGTTTTCTGAGGCAGCAGGCAAATATGGTGAAGATATTTCCGTGGATTTTATACTGGAATTCATGGGGAAGTACCGGGATGAGCCTATGTTCATCTACTATCCGATGGCGCTTCCGCACTGGCCGGTGAATCCTACGCCCATTTCAGAAATATGGCATAAAAACCCGGAAATGCGCCTGGATGATGATCTGAAGTATTTCAAGGATATGGTGGAATATATGGATATTCTGATCGGGCGACTGATTCTGGGTATTAATGGGCTGGGACTGGGGGAGGACACTTTGATTTTGTTTTATTCCGATAATGGTACGGACCGGAAGGTGACCTCGATCATGAACGGTCAGACGGTTCAGGGAGGTAAAAATCAGACCTCACAGGCGGGGATACGGGTGCCGATGCTTGCACGCTGGAGCGGTACGATTGAAGCGGGTAGCATCAATACGAATCTGATTGATCCCTCCGATTTTCTGCCGACGCTTGCGGCACTCGCAGGCGAGCGTGTCCCTTCGGCTTGGGATGCGGATGGCCTGAGTTTTGCCGATCAGCTACTGGGGCAACCCACTCATGCGCGGGACTGGGTTTACTGCTGGTATGATCCGCGACCGGGCTGGGATAAGGATCAGTTTCACAGGGAGATTTTTGCCCTGGATAAACATTACAAGTATTTTTTGGATGGGCGTTTCTACAAAATAAGTAAATACGACTTGCAGGAAGTATGGTTGGATACTGAAAAGCTGAGTGATCACGAGCAGCAAGCAAAGGCCAAGTTGGCATCAGTCATTGAGGGCATGTTGGCGGATTATCCGCAGCGGCGCTAATATGTAGCTTCAGGGTGCTATATCCACAATCAAGCGCCGATAGGACAGCAGGGATGGCGTGCCATTGTCGCTTACTTCGAGGATGATGTGGACAGATTTGCCAGCTGCTTTCGGCGGAAAGGTGATTGAAGCTTCCACTTGATCCGAATTTTGAACAGGAAGCTCGATTTCGCTCACTTCGGGATAGACCCACCAATGGTAAGACAGTGTGTCGCCATCAGGATCTGTAGAGCCTTTGGCAGAAAGCCGTATCGTTTCTCCTGCTTTACCGGTGATTCTTAGAATCGCTTTGCCGGCATCGCTATTCAAGATCGCTTTTGGCGAGTGGTTTGCATCCGCGTAGGATTTAACCGCCCAATCCGCTCTTGCTGCAAAATCAGCCTGAAAGTGCTCCCTCCAGCGCCAAACAGCTGCCCGGTAACTGATTACGCCGTCAACCGTATCCTTGAGATCCTGATAGTAATGATCGACCGGGCCGTATCGTCCTCCCCAGCCCCCGAAACCGGGCTGTGTGGGGTCGTGCAGTCCATTATTCAGGAAATAGAAGAATGAAGGGGTATCACCCTCTTTGATACACATGTGGGGGTTATCCTGCGTCCATGCGCGATCCGGGTAGTGCTCTCCCAGGGGCCCGTGATCTGCCTTTATATTCTTATAGAGCCATTCTTTACTGAGGGTATCGTAATTGCCGCCGAGGAATAAACCCCGGTAACCGGAATCGAAGCTGCCCCCTTCGCGACGATAGCCAAAAACATAGAAAAGCGATGGAAATGAATCGCGCACAAAGTCATTGGTGGAATCCTGGGCACCGATGGAAAATACACGCATTTTAGACAGGAATTCCTCGACTTTCCGGGGTGAGCGGGTTCTGCGGATTTTCCATAATGCCTGGGCCAAGTCACATGCACCGCCCCAGATGGCAATATTCAGCGGTTGGCCTTTGTAAGCGTCAACGCGTTCGATTATGTGCTCGGAACCTTCGGTATCACTATCGGGTCCAATTGTATCCGAGACACTTGCATTTCTCCCTCCCCAGGGATTCCCTGGTTTCACGATAGTGTGAAGGGTTTCGGCTGATGGAAAATCTGAATCATGAAGTCGCAGATTGGGTAGCACTTCAGCGTAGCGGTCGATTGCTTCGTGAATAATATCATCCCGTATCGTTGCTGATTCATGAGCGTGATTATTGTCAGCAGTTGCAATGATGCCTTCAATTTCAAATTCATTGGCATAGTGCAACAGGCGGATCAACGACTGCAGGTCATCCGGATCCTGACCGATGTCGGTCAAAACAAGCAGTCGGGGGTCCTGATCGGCATTTACGGCACACACTCCCAAAATCGTTAAGATGATTAGATAAACTCTGAAGTTCTCAAAAAAGTCGGACATCCTATCGTTATTCTAAAATTATTCTGGGAGAGCAAATGCATAGTAGGTGTCACGCAGCTCGCCTCCCGGATTGCCCCCGGAACTCGCGGCAATGACTATATACTGCTTCCCATTGACCTGATAGACCGCAGGGGGTGCATATCCGCCTGCGCCCATTTGATATTGCCAGAGCTCCTCACCGGTATCCATGTCCAACGCACGGATTTTATGATCCTTGGAACCTCCCGCAAATAGGAGACCGCCTGCAGTAATGGTGGGTCCTCCAAAATTCTCGGAACCGGACGGTTGATGGGCGTCTCCCGCTTCCGGATGTTCCCCGAACGGTACTTTCCACTCGATCAGGCCGGTGCTCAGGTTGATGGCCACCATGTAGGACCAGGGTGGGTTAGTAGCCGGGAGATAATATTGATCAAACAAGCGCTCCAAGCGGCCGTAAACATATTGGGGAGTATCTGAGTCCGGTTTTTCACCCTCGGCAAACAGGTATTGGATGAGCGGGTCCATCTCCTCCGGGGTGATCAATGGATTCGGCGGCATGGTGCGGATGCCATTGCGCAAGATCGCTTCCAGGCTGCTACGGTCGCTGTATTTGGACTGGATACCCACTAATGAAGGGGCAGTGCCGACGCCGGTGCGATTCGTGCCGTGGCAGATCATACAGTGTTTCTCATAAGCGGCGCGACCTTCCGCAAATTCCTCACCCGCGTCCTCCCGGTAGTCCTCCATCACCCAGGTCCAGGGGATTTCGTTGGACTTGATATAGGCGATATTCGTGTCGGGATCGTAGGTGCCGCCGTCCCACTCTGCGCCTCCGTGAATTCCATAAAAGACGATCGGCTGACCAACTTTCTGGAAGGGCTCAAACCATCCCCAGTGATAGTCTTTGATTTTCTCCATCACATATTTGTGGGCACCGGGCGTCCGCGTGGTGACGTGCTCGAGCTTGAATTCCTGGCGTGCCATGGGCTCCGGTAGCTCAATATCCGGTTGATAGGGCGCGGTGGTTACCTCGGGCACCTGGCTGCGCGGAGCCTTACGCATGCGGATGGGGTAAAGGCTTTTTCCGGTCAGGCGATCGAGCACAAAGGTATTACCGATTTTTGAAAAACCGACCACTACATCCACCTCTTTGCCCTGCCAATCAATAGTGGCCAGTAGCGGCGGGGCTGCAAAGTCCAGATCCCACATATCGTGGCGAATTTCCTGAAAATGCCACACGTATTCACCCGTTTCGGCATCGAGTGCAAGTATGCAATTGGCGTAGAGATTGTCCGACAAATAGGCGGCAGGGCTGCCATAGCCATCCATATTGGTATCGCTCATCGCAAAGTAGGCGATGCCGCGGGACTCATCGAGCGCCATGCCCCCCCAGCAGTAGACTAGCCAGTAGGGATCTCCTTGTGGGTCGTAGTGCAGATCCCCTTCCTGGGGGACTGTATTAAAGCGCCATAGCTGCTCTCCGGTGTGAATGTGGTAACCGAATATTGCTGTCTCTGATTTACTGGGTAGAATAATGACCTCGTTATAAATTGCGGGTGCAACTGCGATGATGCCGACCTCCGTACGTCCTTTATCTCCGAAACTTTCGATGAGTTTGCCAGTCTTCGGATTGATCGCGTAGAGGTGTTGTCCGGATGTAAAATAGAGCCTGCGCTCGCCGTTTTCCGGATTTTGCCAGTGGATCAACCCACGTTGGGCGGTGTATTCCCCCTCGCGGCCCAGCCATTTTTCATCGGGGAGATAGCGCCAGATTTCCTCTCCCGTCTCCCCATCGAGCGCAACCAGCGCATGCCCGATGGTGGGTGTGTAGATGATGCCGTCCACGATGACCGGGTTTGCCTGCAGGTTGCGTCCGTTTTTGTGAATTAGATCCTTCGAGTGATACACCCACGCGACTTCCAGATCGGCCACATTTTCGCGGTTAATTTGATCGAGTGTGGAATATCGGTTGGAATCATGCCCGCCATGGGAGCGATGCCATTTGGCGAAGTTTTCTTCTCCAGGCCAGTGGTTGGTGGGGGTCAGTTCGTCCAGCGTAGCAGCTGGAATCACCTTGTATTCGGGCAACCTTTCGTACTCATCCTGGAACAGTTGTTTACAACCCGTTAGTGCAAGCAAACCCACGAAAGCGAAAATGGGCGCTCGTTTACAAATCAATAGAATCTTCATTAATACAGCTACTTTTCGACAAACAGTATAAGCGTGACTCATTAAGGGCAAAAACCCCCCAAAGAAATATCAGTGTTTAAGGTTCATTTCTTTAATTTTTTATTACCTGAATTGGCTATTTGAAATGTCTAGTTAACAGGAGATAATAATTTTTAACGCTTCAAGAAATGAAAAAATCACTCATACTAACGCTTTTAACCATCAATGCATTGTTGATCACTCATGCTGAAAGCAAGGACAGCCTGAACCTTTCCGAAATGATCCAGCCGGTGTCGGATGAGAACATCTTCTATGACGAGGATTATTACAACTGGGGCTCATCGATCATCAAAGGGGATGATGGGAAATACCACTTGTTCTATGCGCAAATGCCGCGAGAGCATGGGTTTGGCTCGTGGCTTTCGGATGGGGTGATTTCACGTGCGGTTGCGGATCATCCTGCGGGGCCCTACAGGAAGGTAGAAGTCGTGCTGGAAGGCAGAGGCCCGAAGTATTGGGATGCCTACACCGCACATAATCCCAAAATCTATCAATTTGAGGGAAAATACTACCTTTACTATATATCCACGAATACAGCAGGTCGCACTTTAGCGGATGAAGAATTTGAAGAAGCACGCCGCAAGAGCTACCTGGAAAGTGAATTCCGAGCGCTCATCCGGGAGAATCAGCGTATTGGAGTTGCGGTGGCAGATAGCCTGGAGGGACCCTGGAAACGTTTTGATGAGCCGGTGGTGGAACCTGCGTATCCGATTGAGCAAATTACGTGCAACCCCTCCGTCACACGTCGTCCCGATGGGGGGTATCTGATGTTTATACGCGGAGATCAGCCCAATCAGACTGAGCTTGTCCGCAGTCAGGCGGTGGCGTTGGCAGATCATCCGCTGGGACCCTGGGTGATCCAACCCCAGGCCGCCGTCAAGGATCTCAACTCGGAGGATCCGGAGGTGTGGTATGACCCGCATCGCGAGCGTTACTATGCGCTGTATCACGCGTTTGGCTATATGGGGTTGATTACTTCAGAGGATGGTCTGGACTGGGGCCGGGCAAAGCATTACCGGGTTTCGGATAAGGCTTATAGCGACGCTGAGGGTAACCGGATCGTTGTTAATCGCTTCGAGCGGCCCTTTATGTATATGGAAGATGGGAAGCCCAAGGTCCTAACGATCGCGATCCGCCAAATGCGTGGCGATACCTTTTCGATGTTTATCCCACTGGATTAGGGCAAATCGGGCAATCAGCAGATAACTGTTCAGCATATCGGCATTCGTGAGATGGCCGGCATTTTTAAGATATTGGGGTTATGAAATGCTCAATAACGCTCGTGTGCCTATTACTATCGATTACATTTACATGGTCCAAAACAGGTGACTCCGTTATCGGAGGATATCTCTTTGCTCACATGACAAAGGCGGATTATGGGCATTTGTATTACTCGATCAGTAAGGATGGATTGCATTGGCAATCCCTGAATAACGGGCAATTGATCCTGGGGCACGAATACCAGGGGCATCCTGAGATATGCAAGGGGCCGGACGGCACTTACTGGTTAGTCGGGGTAGGGCCCACGGGGACTCCAGCGCGTATGATACTCTGGAGCTCGCAGGATTTAATCACCTGGGAAAGGGGGCCAGAACTCCCCGGGGAGCGTTTCACCGTTGGTAAACGGATAGGTAAGCCGCCGTCACTCGGTGCACCGAAACTCTTCTATGATGATAAATCGGCATTGTTCTACCTTACCTGGCATGCTGCACGGTTGGATCTGCCCGAAAACTATGTGGATAATGTGAATGAGGCGCGCTGGTCAGACATGCGGACCTTTGTGATGACTTCGCCCGATTTGCACGAATGGTCGGAACCGCAGCGGCTATTCCAGTACGAAATCGCAACCATCGATGTGATCATACGGGAAGAGCGCGGGCGGTATTATGCGATTTTGAAAGATGAGAAATACCCCACCTATGAATGGCCGACCGGCAAGAGTATCCGTGTGGCTTCGGCACCCACACCCCTGGGGCCTTGGAACCAACCGGGCCCTCCCATTTCTCCGAATTACCATGAAGCGCCCACGGTTATACCGCGGATGGATGGCAGCGGTTGGCTGATGTACCATGAGCAATATCCGGGTATTCAATATGGCTTATCCACAGCACCCACGCTCGGTGGTCCCTGGTATAATATGTGGATACAGACCTACACGGTGACTTCCGAAGCCCGGCACGGCTGCATGATACCGATCAGTGAGCAGGAATATGATCAGCTTATTGAGGCCTTTGGTGTGGAAGCGGAGTAGGTATGGATTGGAATGCCGGATTTAGCGATTATCCTCCGGATTGAAGCGCTTCTTATCCAGATCCCCCGCATAGGGCCCTTGCTTGACTTCAATGATTTCGGAGTCTTCGAGCATTTCAAAGCCATGCCCGCCCACAATGAGGAGAATGACGTCCCCTGCGTGGAGTTCTTCGCTCTGCAGGTAGTTTTTTTGATTATCGTAAAAGTCCACACGCACGTGACCGGATTTGAGGTAGAGCACCTCATTCGTATATTTGACGTTTCTGCGTAAGGGCAGGTGGATGTGCGGATCGATCACATAGCCCTTGGGCCGGTTCATATACCCGAGCTGCTGGGAATACTCCGGAGGTGTAAAAAATTCAATCCCTTCCCGCTGATAACTCGTACGAATGATGATAGCGAGCTCCTCGTTTTGGTGGGTAATGCGTGTGATCATATTTTGCTCGTTCGGTGGCGTAGTATTAGGGTTCATTTGATGGGGGACAACTTTTAAAATATCACTCAAATAACGGCTGAAATGTCCGAAACTCAAGATTGCCAAATACTTCGAATATCCTTAGTCCATAGATTAATCTACTCAAACATAGCATTTAAACCATGGCAGCACCTTGTTTTGATAGCGACTACGCACGCATTTATGATCTTATTTATGCGGGAAAAGGCTATGGTCGTGAGGTTGAAATATGTATTTCAAAAGCAGGTTTGGCTGATAGCGGGGGGCATATTCTTGATTACGGCTGTGGCACCGGTAACCATGCATCGGTTTGGCTTGATAGGGGATTTAGGGTAACGGGACTGGATATCAATGATTCGATGCTCGATATTGCGCGAAAAAAAGAGCTCGGCCCCCAAGCGGAATTTCTTCACAGCTCGAAAATCGATCAACTGGAGTCGCAGTCATTGGATGCCGTGTGCATGCTGTTTGATGTGTTGAGCTACCTGCCTTCATCTGAGGCCGTACAGGAATTAATGGATCACTTTCATCGATTGCTGAAACCCGATGGGCGCTTCATTTTTGATTTTTGGTATGAACCCGCCGTGCTCCACTTAAAACCGGAAGTCAGAACGGCCCATTTTCAGGATGAATTCACCCGGGTGCGACGCACCGCGACCCCCACGCATTTTTCAAATGAGAAATCAATAGTAGTGAATTATGAAATTATCGTGAGTTCTGATGAGCGAGAGCTGAAGTTCGAGGAGACCCATCGCATGCGGTACTTTTCCCAGGCGGAAGTTGCGGATTTTCTAAATACTTCGGGATTCAAATGCGTGAAGTTTTTCACCTGGGAGGAACCGGAGCGTGAGCCCAACCAAGAAGATTGGAGCATCGTTTGCTTTGCAAGAAAGGATGAGCGTCCATGAGCTTCGTACCGGTCAGCAGCCCACATTTCTGCGGCAATGAGAAGCGTTACCTGCAGGAGTGTATCGAGAGTGGTTGGGTATCCAGCGAAGGGCCGTTCGTCTCACGCTTTGAAGCGGCCTTTGCCGACAAGTGTGATCGTAAGCATGGGGTTGCCGTATCCAGTGGCTCGGCAGCGCTGGAGGTAGCGTTCAGCGCCCTGAAAATCCAACCGGGGGACGAAGTGATCGTGCCAACATTTACCATAATATCGTGCGTGGCACCTTTGGTCCGAATGGGTGCGAAAGTAGTTTTCGTCGATAGCCGACCCGATACCTGGTGCATGGATATCGCCCAGGTGGAGGCGAAAGTCACCCCCCGTACGGTCGCAATACTGGCAGTGCATACCTACGGGTTACCCGTGGATATGAATCCCCTGATAGAGCTCACTGAAAAGTATGGCATCGCCCTGATAGAGGATGCTGCTGAGTCCATTGGCGATCATTACCGGGGGCGAGCCTGCGGCAGCTTCGGGGTAATCAGCACCATCAGCTTTTATGCGAATAAACACGTGAGCAGCGGGGAGGGGGGTATGGTTTTGACCAACGATGCTGAGCTTGCGGAGCGTTGTCGTTCCCTGAGGAACCTGTGTTTCCAAAGGGAAAAAAGGTTCTATCATGAGGAACTGGGTTGGAATTACCGTATGAGTAACCTTCAGGCGGCCATGGGGCTTGCCCAGTTAGAAGGCCTCTCTGAAACATCGAGGCTGAAGCGTGCTCTGGGCACACGATATCAGCAGGCTTTTAAGGCTCTCTCGGGTATTCAACTGCCGGTAGATGAAACCGAATATGCGAATAACGGTTATTGGGTCTTTGGCCTGATTTTTGATCCGGACACCTTTCCGGAAGCGGATCAGGTTGCAAAGCAGCTGAAGCAACTCGATATAGGCACGCGTCCTTTCTTTTATCCCATGCATTTACAGCCCGTCTTTAACGAAGCCGGCCTGTTCCTGCATGACCGGTTTCCCGTCAGCGAGCACCTCTCTACGCAAGGTCTCTACATTCCTTCCGGTGCTTCCATGAGCGACGAGCAAATTCAGCAGGTCTGCGATGCAGTCACTCAAGTTGCTAATGCCGGTGTTCATTCATCATGAGAATTTTGGTGTCTACCCTGTATTGTGGTGAAAACGAATTTGAGGCATGCTGTCATGCGATTGAGCACCAGACCTACCGGGATTTTGAGCATAAAATCTACCACCACCTGCCCAATCTTGAAGCCCACGAAAGGCTCTTTAGCGATTTCGAACAAAGTGCAGACTTTGACCTGCTCATAAAAATCGATGCGGATATGGTGATCCGTGAGAATACCTTTTTTGAAAAAGTCGTTTCCATTTTTAAAGAAAATCCGGCGATCGACCTCATGGAAATTGAGCTTTGGGACTGCTACACTGATAGGCAAATCCCGGCCATCAACGCCATCCGGGCCCGCAGCTCTTATCAGCGAACCAGCGATGCTATATTCACGGATTTAGGCGACGTCCCCGCTGAGAATCGCCTGTATGATAAAGATAATCTGGCTCCGGCAGCGGATCACTGCCCGGATCCCAGTGATCTACAAGCCTTTCGATACGGAGTCCACAAGGGGGTCAAAGTTTTGCAAAAAGGCCGATTAATCAAATTCGTGGAATCGGCAAGAGGTCATTTAGAAACTGTTAATTATTTACGTCAGAAATGGATTAACTCTCGAGAACTGCGCTATCTGTACGCATGGTTAGGTGCTGAACAGGCATTGCTCGGTCATTGGCAGATTGAGCATTTGGATATTGGAGGCTCAGTCTTGCCGGAACATCTCGAAAATCTGAAAAAGCGGGAAAACTCCGAAGTCCTGTCTGAGGCTAAGGAGTTTTTTGAATTGCGACAAGTAGTACCCCACCAGGATGTGCTCGTATTGCTTTGGCAGCAGCATGATCCGATGCTATTTCAGGACATTTGCTTCTTTGGGGCCTCCTCAATGGGTAAGGATGCTTTAGCTGCTTTCAAGGGTAGGGTAGAGCCTCAATTTTTTGTGGATAACGACCCATCCAAATGGGGGAATGAAATAGAGGGGATTTCCATATATAGCCCGGAAAAACTTCAACAAAATCCTCCCGCCCAAATTCTAATCACCAGCATTTATCACACGGAGATTCGGCAGCAAATCATGGATCTGTTTCCTGATAAAACTCCTCAGATTGAAATCTATCATGGTTGATCTGTCCATTATCGTATCGACGAATAAGAGTCCCGATTGCCTGGCACCTTTGATCGATTCATTGGCGGATGAAGCCCCAGTCTCCGGTTGGGAACTGATCATTGCGTGTAATACGCCGGAATACTACGGTGACTTTGCTGCGGCTCAGAGACAAGGGCGATTAGGGCATTTCCCGGTCCATGTGATCGAAGTTTCCACACCCGGTTTGCTGGCAGCCCGCCATGCTGGGTTTCGTGCCTCTAAAGGCAATCTCTGCGCCTTTACAGACGATGATGTCAGCCTGGGTAAGGAATGGCTCTCGGCTGCCTTGGAATTCTCCCAAACGGGTGAGTCCCTGATCGCTACAGGCCCCGCCTACCCGGCAATCGATCAAGACTTGGCTATACCGAAAGCGCTCATCCAATCGCACGACGGGTTGGGAACATCCTGCGGTGCACTTAGCCTGCTCGATTTCGGCTCCCAGGCTCGAAAGGTCGACCCGCTGTGGGTTTGGGGGCTCAATTTTGTGATTTCCCGGGAGTGGGTAGAAGCATTCAATGGATTTCATCCCGATGCATATCCTGCAGAGCTGCTCGCCCTGCGCGGGGATGGGGAATGTGGCCTCACCCGCAAAATCCGAAACGCGGGGCACTTGGCTCGCTATGAACCACGGCTTAGCGTATACCACCATATTCCCCCCGAAAGACTGGAGGAACCCTACCTGAAAAAGCGATACTATAACCAGGGTATTTCCGATGCTTACGCAAACATCCGCTATTCAGATGATTGGATACCAATATTCCCTTCCAATAAATACGAACCCGTGCAAAACCTGACAGAAACGCTCGAGCAAAGTCGAATGCGGGGCATGCGTTGGTATTACCAACAGGTAGAAAAAAATCCAAACTTACTCCAATGGTGCAAACGACCGGACTATTGGCAGGCACAATTGCCTGATCTTTCGTATTCAGTTAATCTGCCGGATACTAAGCCCACTCAAAAATACAATATCATCTTATTCGGTGCCGGATCAGCCGGGCAGAGGGCATACGAATTATATAGCTCCGATCATAAGATAGTCGCATTTTCAGATAACGACCTCAAACGCATCGGCCAATCGCTGGGAAATATCGAAATTATTTCGCCGAAGGATCTATCATCCACCGATTTTGCGTTTATCGTCATTTGCAGTCAGTATTTTCCTGTGATTTACCGACAGCTGGTCGATGATCTCAATATTCCCAAAGGCAGGATTCGGCTCGCCGAATTTCTGGCAATCCATCCCTGATGATCTTATTTATCCATCCTGAAGGTTCATTCTGCCTGAATCCAAATTTCACGGCGCTGCTGGAGTTATTGCATGAGCGTGGCCATACGCTCGGTATCATCTATCCGGAGCGGGATGATCTGAACCAGGACGATCTGAGTGTGCCGATCGTTCGTCACCCGATAAAGCTGCAGAGCCTCATGGTGGATATTTATCACAGTCTGTTTTGGGATCGTATACTCGGGCGGTCCGAGAAAGCATTTTATTCTTCGATTGCAGATGCTTTTCCCGAAGTGGATTTATTGATCGGTATCGATCGTGGAGTCATCGATGCACAGCTTCTGAGCAGGCATTACCAGTGTCCACTGGTGCTACTATCTTATGAGCAGTTCTTTGAATCGGAGACTTCGGTGGCATTCAAAAGCCCCGAGATAGAGGCCTGCAAGCTTATCGAAATGGCCATCGTGCAAGACCCGGTGAGAGGCGCCAATCTCGCTTCAGAAAATCAAGTCCCAATTGGAAAACTACGCTATGTACCGGTCGCCGGCAGATCAATTGAGTTTGACTCCACTGAACCCGATGACCTGAGAAAGAAACTGGCGATCCCGGAGGACCGCAAAATCGTGCTATACACCGGCAGTATTCAGATTCCGCAGGCAGGAATCGCTGAAATGCTGGAGACACTGCCTCATTGGCCTGAAGAATACGTGTTGCTACTCAATGGTCTCATCTTGAATGCACGCAAAACCCTGGAAGCAACGCTGGTTGATCAGCTTATAGAATCCGGGAAGCTCTATTTCAATGAAGATACACTCAGCTGGGATGAGCTGCCGCAGCTCATGCGCATGGCCGATATTGGCTTGGCGTTTTATAACTACGTGGAGGGCGACCCCCATCGCGGTAAAAACGTGAAGGATATTGGCCTGTCTGCAGGCAAGATCAGCACCTATCTGCAATATGGGCTGCCCTACATTACCCATGAAATTGGAGCTTTTGCAGAAATCGCCCGCAGTGAAGAATTGGGTTGGGTGCTCAATACAATTGCGGAGCTGCCAGAGTGTCTGGCTTCCATCAAACCTGGAAAACTCGAGGGTATTTCTCAAAGATGCATCGACTATTTTAATGTACACTTATCGCCGGATATTTACTGGTCTCCGGTACTCGATGAATGGGAGCACATCATGCGAAGGCAACCCAGTTCCGTGAAGCTGCTGGATCAAAATGATATCCAGCGATACCGCGAATCTCTTGAGTCTTCTTTACTCGGTCGTTCAAGAGATGCATTTCTGAAAAATCTCAGGGGTCGAAAGTGGTTGATTCGGGGCACCGGGCAAAAAGGGATACAGGCTTTGAATAGACTTCGCTCTTTGGAATTGTCGCCGGATGGTTTTGTGGAGCCTCATCCCAAGGCAGATCAACTCTTGGGTTTGCCGGTATTTTCGACTTCAGAGAGCTATGCAATGCATCCTCAGCCCTTTTATACGATTGCTTCCCATCTCTCTCAGGAGATCATCGTCGAACTTAAAAAAAAGGGTTTGTCAGCTTTAAGTGATTGGCATATCGTCGTTTAAAAAACTATGCAGTCCTCAAAACTGGATTTTATACTACTGGGTTGCCAGAAATGTGCAACGACCTGGCTGCACCGTTGTTTCAGGGCGCACCCGGAAATTTGTGTAAACGAGGAGGACGAAATCCACTACTTTGATATCCACTACACACGTGGGCAAGATTGGTTTACGAGCTTCTTTTCCGAGGCGCAGCCGAATCAAAAGTGTGGGGATACCACCAGTTCCACCATTCGCAGTGATCAGGCCCTGGAGCGCATTGCAAAGGACTATCCCGATGTACGGATATTGCTATCCATTCGCAACCCCATTGAGCGTGCTTTTTCGCATTACTGGCACGAGAAAGCAAAGGAGAAAATCCACTTTCAGTTTGAGGAAATCTGGAGCAACTACGATCTGTATGATAGTTTCGTGGGTGTGGGCGTTTACGCAGATCGAATTAAGAAGCTCCTGACGCTATTCGCCAAGGAACAAATTCAGATATTGCTCATGGATGACCTCAAATCTGACCCCAATAGCTATCTCGTAAAGGTTTTTCAGCATATCGGTGTAGACCCGGGGTATCAGCCAAAGGAACTGGATTTAATCATTAATCGATATTCCCATGGCCCTAAAGATAAAAGGATTGAAGGTAAAAGCGAGTATGAACGGGGAATGGCCCCTGATACCCGTAAGCGGTTACAGGAAATCTATCGAGATCCGAATCAACGTCTCGCAACTCTCTTGGGGCGCGATCTTTCGCATTGGCAATAAATAAAGTAAATATGAGACGCGTTTTGCCAATTATGTTCCACCAGATCGGTGACCCCTGGAAAGGTGGTTTTGGCCCCGCTTCAGAATACTGCATGCCGCTGGATGATTTTTTGGATGCAGCGGATCGTATTGCACGAAAAGTGCCCATCTTATCCTGGAACGAAATAGGAGAAAATAGCCAATGGCTTTCAAAACCGGATGATAACCTGGACGGTGTCCTGCTCACCTTCGACGACGGCTACCGGGAGCATTATCAACTGGCTTCGGGCATCATGCTGCATCAGGGCTGGCCTGGAATCTTCTTTATCTGCACGGGCTTTGTCACGGGGGATGCAGTCTCCATTGAGCACGCAGTTGCGCAATTATTGCATGATGGTAAATGGAATCATACTTTCAATACACAGATTTTATCCGAAGCCGCTCAATCCGATTTCGATCAGCTGAATCACCGGAATCAATTTAAGCGCATCATGAGTGCATATCACAGCGCGAGTGAATCCGCGAGAAGCAGTTTCTACACAGAAATAGCGGGCCAAATGGGGCATCAAAGCCCTAACTACGTTTCTCCGGTTCAAGTGAAGGCACTGACGGATTCGGATCTTCACACTGTGGGCCTTCACACGCATTCCCACCCTTACTTGCCGACTTTGGCTGAACAATCCACGCATGCCGATTTGGATGCCGCCCTGGATAAACTTTTGCAGCTTACTGGCCGCAAACCCGCTCTCTTTGCATACCCGTATGGGGGAAGCTCTGAAGCTACAGAACAGTGGTTGCAGGAGAATCAGTTTCAGGCAGCATTCGTGACCGAAAGATACGGCTACACTCCGAAAAACCCGCTCTATCAGATACCCAGATTCGATGCCTGTTCCCATTCTTTTAAACAATGGGTAAGCCAGTTGTAATGAGTAATCATTCGAAAATCCGGGTTACGGCGATTATCTCGATCTACAAAGCGGCTCATGATATTGAAGCATGCCTTGAGGACTTGATCGCACAGGATCTATTCCAGCAGGGTGAGCTTGAAATAGTATGCATCGATGCAGCTTCACCTGAGAATGAAAAGCAGCGGGTCGGCGATTTAGTCAGCAAACATCCACAGCAGATTTCCTGGCATCGACTGGAGTCACGGGTCGGCTTATATACCGCCTGGAACTTTGCAATCGAAAGGGCCCGTGGCGAATTCATCACCAATGCCAATACCGACGATCGCCACGCAAACAATTGCATTCGCCTGTTAATGGAAGCCCTTGAAAACGATATGTCTCTCGGCATGGTGTATGGCAGCCAAAAAACCACCCGAACTCAAAACGCTAATTTTGAAGACGTGGATTACCGAGACAGCAATGTCAGCCCTCGCTTTTTTGCGCCAAACCTACTGCTGGCCCATCCTTGCGGATGCCAGCCCATGTTCCGCAAATCGGTTTGGCAGGAGTTGGGCGGTTTCGATGAGTCCTACGAAGTCATCGGGGATTACGAGTTTACCCTGCGTGTTGCAGTGAAATACCCCATTAAAAGAGTGGATGAAGCCTGGGGCCTGTTCCGAATTCATGACTCCGCGCTGAGCAAAAATAATTTGAATGACGAACGTCAAAGGCTCGAGGCAAAATACTGGAACTTTCCCTATCTGATCAGTCTGTACAAAGCCCAAGGCCTGGATTTAGACGAAAAGAGCATGTTATGTGATTTTTTTCTGCGCAGCCTTGCTTATTACCATATCTGGGAAGGAAACAAGCTTTGCCGGCAGCACGTCAGTTGGTCTCGTAAAATCCTCGAAATTTTTCAAGCGAACGAATCGGATATCTCCATTACTGCGACCATGAGAGATGTCCTTGAGATCATCGAAAATCCGACTTGCGAATCTTTGGACACAACGATCGACCTCTCAGGCCTGAGCAATGCTCAGTTGCCAGGCAATCACGAACTCCTAAACCCACTACAGGTATTAGCTGACTACTCCTGCGGATTCCTCGGTTTTCAGCAATTCACTAAGAAACCGCTTCTGGAATGCACCCTGGGGTTCCCACTTGAATCCATTCAAAGCACGGTTGATTCACTCACTCCGGGCCGCCCGGTATATATTTATGGTGCGGGCCAACTGGCGGTCAGCCTCGTTCCCATATTGGAGAGCATGGAAGTTTCCATCGAAGCGATAACCGATAGGTATGCCGCTTCCTTTAGAGATTATACAGTCGTCTCTCATGAGTCCGTGGCCCAAGATACGGATGCATACTTCTTCCCCGGTACCTGGGATCTCGTGGGATACACGGCATTCATGCAATCCCATGGCAGACAACCCGATATTGACTATTTTTTACCTCCGCTAGAGCGTCCTTTTGACGATATATAAAAGTCCAGCATGCAAGCCGTGATCACGATAGCCACCGACTTTGACCGTCCCAGTTTCGTAAGCGTGGGGCACCTGTATGAGCAAACGCTTCAAAAACTGGGTTTGACGATCGAGCACATTTCCGAAACCCAACTCAGTGAACGGGATTTATCACGGGCGAATATCATTCTCCACAACACCTGGGGCAAACGCTTCCGCGCCATTCCCGAAAAACGTAACGTTGCCCTGGTCGTCCACGAATGGAGCCGATACCCTCCTCAATGGATTGACGCTTTAGATGCTTTTGATGAGATCTGGGTGACCACTAAACACGTGAAAGAGCTTCTTTTGCGCTCTGGCATCAACCCACCGGTATACTGGTTACCGCCCGCGGTTGACCTCGAGCCCTGGCTATCCAAGCCCGGGTGGTCAAACGATGGCAAATTCAAATTTCTATATGTCGGCGAGCACCACTTTCGCAAAGGTCTTCATTTGCTGCTCGATGCCTGGGATCATACCTTTGCCCGGAACAATCAAGTCTCCTTAACCATCAAAACCGCTGAAGGTTTTCCCGAAACGAAATTAGCCGAAAACATCTCACTCATCGATGAACCCCTGGAAGCGAAATCCCTCAATCAGCTTTACATCGATAGCGATGCCTATATCTCCACAAGCCTTGGCGAAGGCTGGGGCTTGCCGATTGTCGAAGCCATTCGCGCAAAGCTTCCGGTGATTACCCATTTATGGGGCGGGCATGGATCAACCCTCACACCTGCAGGCACGTGGGAAATACCCCATAAATCCATCATCCAGCCCTATTGCTCAACACCCGAACTATATGCGCCCGGGCAGGAATGTGCGTGGACTTACCGCAGCGATACAATTCAACAGATGAAAGCGGCTGTCGCAACTCAGGCGGATGAACGTAAAAGCAGAGCAGATCTCGCTTTGAATCATCTATTAAATACCTATGGCTTTGAACGCTTGCAGAGCCGATTTACAGATCGCCTGCAAAAACTCGGCTTAGATTAGAGATCCGCGTCAGGAATCAGGGGCAGATCCTTAGGCAGTATGTATTCCTTATCGGGACAAACGCTTTCAAATAACTGGGTATATAATTCGACCTTTGGAGGAATCATATGGATTAGAAATTCATTTTGGGGCGTTTCCATCTTTCGGATCGCTGCTTCCAGATACATCTTTGCCTTTTCATTTAGCTCGGCCCTCCTTAATACCAAGCTCTGAAAAGCAAGCATGTTAGAGATGAAGTAGTTCTCACTGAAGTATTTTAGATCAAAGCATTGGATGATTTTCAGAGTTTTATCGGCACCGTCAGTGATGCCCAACAAATCTTGAAAGATCCATAGAGCATAAAGGTGCTCAAAAAATTTCAGGCATTCTGGATTCAGTACACTTATGATTGTTTTACAATCTTCGGGATATCCCTTTAAATACAGGCCAATGGAGATTGGAATCGCAAATTGGGGAACGGCTCTAAGCAATTCGAAATCGTTTGGATTTTTTCTGCCTAATTGCAGTTTACCGCATAAAGCATTCACTAAAATGCGCAGTGTTTTTATCTGGTCATTATCTGAGTTAAACGCGCTGTTCGCTTTGATAGCCTCGAGTATAAGATTTCTAAATTCCTCGCTACGATCGAGTTCATTGTCATAAAAGAAATACACGTATTGATATACGATGAAGTTGAGTTGTTTTACTTTTAACTCCAGCTCCCAGGTCGGCTGCTCGACGATTGCTTTAGCCAGCTTTAATAGTGTCTCAAAGTCATTATTCTGGACGGCAGATACCCTTACTTTCTGATAGTTTTGACTACTGATGAAACCCACGCTAAATTCGTGAATCACGTTCCTGTAGAGCCATTGATTGTCTGAGTGGTTGCAGGTATTCCAAAGGATGGGGGTAAATTCTTGCTCCCTGCTATTTGCTTTTAGTGCCTCAATAGCAATTTGTTGCAGATTATCTCCGGTATAGTTGAGCACTGCATACAATATTTTCAGCCCGTTGGGTTTTCGGTTAAGAACCGGTTGTGTAATATATTGAGAATACTTGCTCAATACAGCTCGCAATGAGTCATTCAGCCTTAAGTTACTGATCAAAGCTCCTTCCAATAGCCGAATAGCAAGTAGCTCCTGTTGATCTTTTCCAGTATTATTAAAAAGTCGTTCCTGAACTGCCTCGGAAATTTCAATTATTTTTAAGACAAGCCGCAGCACCTCCATTCGATCCTGCTTTGATTTTAGATAGTTAACACTGCTCTCCACGAGTATATCTACCAGGCTTTCCTTTAATCCTGGATCGAGTGTTTCTTGCTCTGACAAATAGAGTAACATAGCTGCATGCTGATGGGTACTCCAACCCTGTTCTACAAATGCATCGCTGCTCAATGACTCAAGCTTCCTTAAGTAAGTATTGAATCCCTTGGAATCGTATGGGGCAGATGCAAAAGTACTCGCCCCATGGCTACTGATTTCGGACTCAAGAACCTTCAGTAATAGACTGGGCTTATCAGTCTCCAAAAAATGAAAATTACCACCCAACCGAGATTGCCTGAGCTGTGATAATGAAGCTTGATAAGGTAGGATTATTCTTGAATTGAGTAAAATGAGCCTGGGAAGTGATTTCCGAATCCACGCCTCGTCAAATTCAATCAGGATCAACGTTTTATATTCGGATGCAAGCTCTATTGTCGTGGCATCCATTGGATCAATGGTGTGGATATCGATCTTTAGATCATATTGCTTTTGCAGCAAAATTCGGGCTTGATCGAGCCAGACTTCCTTGCTGAAAGCATCGGGCGGTAGTGCAATTAAGATGTCCTTGCTTGGTATAACCTCACGCTTTTGCAACAGCTGGGCTTGATGCGCAAAATACTCCTTTTGAATCGGGCTAAGGTGGGTAGGCAGCTCGTCAGCATAATAATCTGTAATGATTGCTGCCTGATTATCGATCGCTGAGTTTATCCTGCTTTCAACTGAGCCGCTATCCTGCCAGAGTATTAACACTGCTCGTTCCGGGATTTCGTCAGGAACCAGGTAGCCGGCATCTGTAATTTGCCTTTTTAGGCTCTCCTGATCTTGTATGGCTTCCATGGATATCCGGGGGTTCTTTTTGCCTCAATACTTTTTGGATACTCGGTGGATTTGCAACTGCTTTATAATTGCAGGGTTATACTTGCAAGAATACTTCAATTAGCGTTACTTGTATCTAGATTATGGCTAACGTTCTATTGGTGATTCCGGCATTCCGGGAATCAAAAAGATTACCCTCCTTTCTTGAAGAGCTGTGCCCCATAATTGATGCATCCAAGCATTCTATTGATCTCCTGATTGTGGATGACGGTAGCCCTCTCAAGGAGTATCAGCAGACTCGGGAAGCCGTTAAACCCTACCAAAAAGACTACCAATGGTTCCAACCGGTACTCCGGCTCGAGTCTAACCAGGGAAAGGGGGCTGCAGTCAGAGCAGGGTGGGATACTTCGCAGGAGCATAGTTGGTTAGCCTTTGTGGATGCAGATGGTTCCATTACTCCCCATGAAATCAATCGCCTTATAAACTTGGTGCATACTGAAAACGAGGAAAGGGCCTACTTTGCCTCCCGGATCAAGATGCTGGGCAGGGAGGTTATACGCCAAAAGCGGCGTCACTATTCAGGTCGGTTTTTTGCGACACTGGTCGGGATTTTTATTACAGATCAGGTATACGATAGCCAATGCGGTTTTAAACTTCTGCCTAACGGGTTTTACCATTCCATAAAGCCTTTACTGGAAGAAAATCGCTGGGCATTTGACGTGGAGATTTTGGCTGCATTGCAGTTTAAGAAACTGCCTATTCTTGAAGTCCCCGTTGACTGGCATGAGGTTTCGGGGGGTAAAATCAGGCTTCTCCGTGATTCGTGGGACATGTTTCGCTCGGTATTACGGATAGCAAATCGTAGAAAAGCGTGGTTAAAAAATGTGTGATTTTTGTGCCCACGCAGTTGCGTAATGCCTGGTTGAACGCTCTTTATCTCTATGCAGGAAACACACCCAGCCTTTAGCCAAGTGGATCACCGCCCCTGGCCACTGCCTGAACAAAAGTGGTCCTGGAAACAACAATGGCGGGACCTCCTATTTCTCCATTGGCCGGTCAGTGTCGCAAGTATACGGGACAGCATTCCTGCGGAGCTGGAGATAGACACTTACGGGGGTGATGCCTGGATCGCAGTCGTGCCCTTTGATATGAAGGGAGTGACTAAACGCGGATTCCCTGCACCCGGTTTTATGTGCGATTTCCCGGAGATCAATGTGCGCACGTATGTGAAATACGGAGACAAGCCCGGAGTGTGGTTTTATAGTCTCGATATCACCAACCCGCTCGCTGTTTGGGTCGCCAATACCTTCTTTAATATCCCTTATCGGACGGCCAAAATGAATGTCACGAACAAAGGCGTTCAGGTAAACTACGACCATAGCAGGGGCGATCTTCGCTTTCGGGCAAATTACAGGCCGATTGAAAAAGCGACATTTGAGCAGGACTCATTTGAGATCTGGGCAACCGAGCGCTACTGCCTCTATACTCAAAACAAGTCCGGGAAAGTCCTGAGAGGGGAGGTGCAGCACCCGCAATGGCCTCTGCAAACGGCTGAGATCGATATTTTTGAAAACACACTCATGGATCCATTTGAAGCAGGCCCCATGCACCCGAGTATCCTCTTTTCACGCGCGATCGACGTGGTGGTGTATCCCCCTTATCGCATCAATTGACCCGGTTTCGGGTTTCTCCTCTTAAAAAAGCCTCAAGGTTTTCTACGGTGCTATCGATTAATCGCTGGCGGGCGGCCAGTGTAGCCCAGGCGATATGCGGCGTTATGGAACAGTTTTTAGCTCCAAACAGCGGGCTTTCATAACGGGGTGGTTCCTGATCGAGCACATCAATCCCTGCACCGGCAATGCGCCCTTCATTCAACGCATCCGCGAGCGCCTGCTCATTCACGAGTGGCCCACGGCCCGTATTCACAAGGAATGCGCTCGGTTTCATGAGGCTAAGGCTTTCTGGGTTGATCATATGTTGGGTTTCCGGCGTGAGAGGACAGTGCAGACTGATCACGTCACTTTCCGCAAAAAGTTGTTCTTTACTCACCCAACGAATGCCTTGAGGGGGCGTTTTACTGGGGTCACGCGTGGTTGCAATGACTTGCATGCCCATAGCCTGGGCAATTCTGGCCGTTGCTTTACCAATGGCTCCAAGACCCACGATCCCGAGTATTTGTCCATCGAGCTCTATCTGCGGGGTATCCCAATAGCAGAAATCGATCGATTCACTCCACTTTCCCTGATGTACGCCCTCGCTATGCAGCGCCACATGGTTCGCATGGTTTAGTATGTGCGCAAAAACCAGTTGAGCGACCGACTGATTGCTGTAGCCGGATACATTACACACGGGTATGCCGAGTTCCTTCGTTGCAGGTATATCCACCACATTATAGCCCGTCGCCAATACTCCAATGTATTTTAACTGAGGTAACTGCCGCAGAGAATCACCCGATAAAATAGACTTATTGGTAAAAACAACCTCAGCCTCCTGCGAACGCTCAACAACCGTTTCTTCAGGGCTACGCTCATAAATAGTCAAATCCCCCAATGCTTCCAGGCCTGACCAATCCGTATCCCCGGGATTCACTGTATAACCGTCTAAAATTACCATTCTCATAAGCAGCCATACCATAGGTTTTAAAAATGGATGGCAAATAAAAGGAGAGTATACAATAAGAGGACTTACTCGGAAGCCGCTTAGATTCCGCTCATACGCGATGAATTTACTTTACTATCACTCGATTCACCCTAGGAGATAGAGCTTTCAGGGATAACTAAGTTTAATCATACTTATCCAGGGAATCTCACTATTAATTTTTTTAATTTTGCATTGAACTCCGATTTACAATCTCACAGAGTAACCGCAACCATTACAAGTTATGCCAATAGCAACACCTAAACAATTCGCAGCAATGCTGGACAGTGCACAGGAAGGCGGATACGCCTATCCCGCTATTAATTGCACATCTATCATTACTCTCAACGCGGCTATGAAGGCCTTTGCAGACCAAAAGTCTGATGGCATCATTCAGTTCTCTACCGGTGCCGGTCAATTCGCATCAGGTCTGAACAATAAAGATATGGCCTATGGTTGTATCGTTTTGGCAGAGGCAGCCCATATGCTCGCTGAGCAATATGATGTGCTTATCGGCCTCAATACCGACCACTGCCCACCTGATAAGGCAGATAGCTTCTTGAAAGTCTTGATCGAGGCCACTGCAAAGCGTCGTGCGAAAGGTCAGAATAATCTCTTTCAAAATCACATGCTGGACGCTTCCAACCTTCCGCTTGAAGAAAATATGGCACTCTCTGCTGAGCTTTTGAAACTCTGTGTGGAAAACGAAATCGTACTTGAAGTTGAAGCTGGCGTCGTGGGCGGTGAAGAAGACGGTGCAGCCGGTAGTGAAGATACTCCTGAGGAAAAGCTCTACACCACACCGGAAGATATGGTGAGCGTGCATGAAGCCCTCAGCAGCATTGGCCGATTCACATTCGCAGCAACTTTCGGTAATGTGCATGGCCACTACAAACCGGGTGCTGTAAAACTACGTCCTGAAATCCTTAAGCAAGGTCAGGCTGCCGTGATGGAAAAATACGGTGCAGAATCCGAGTTTGATCTCGTATTCCACGGCGGCAGCGGCAGTGATCTTGACCAAATTCGCGAGACCCTCGGCTATGGCGTCGTTAAGATGAATGTCGATACTGACACTCAATATGCTTTCACACGCCCCATTGTAGATCATATGTTCAAGAACTACGATGGCGCCCTTATGATCGACGGTGAATTGGGTAACAAAAAGATGTATGACCCACGCGGCTATCTTAAGAAAGCAGAAGAATCCATGGCGGCGCGTATTGCCCGTGCCTGTGATGATCTGCTATCGAGTGGTAAGTCCATTTACGCGTAAGTTTAATCAATTTATTAGCACTTATAAGGGCTTCAGCGTAGAACGCTGAAGCCCTTTTGCTTTTTACCATCTTGAAGGATTTTAGATAAGATTTTAATCCAAAAATATCCTTAATAGGCCTCCAATTTATTAAAATGTTTCATTAAGGTTACAAAATCGAGTAATAACTTTCGAGCATTGACTCTTGAGTACCGGTTATTTATGAAGTTATTACCAATTTATCCACATCACTATTATAATCTATTGTTACAGCATTGTGACAACTGTGATTTCAAGAATATCTCCAAATGGTCTACCTTAATTTCCAAAGATGAGCCTCACCGGTGAAGTGTATGACGGGGTCGATAGACAAGGTCTGGATTTAGCCCTTCCTGACTTGGTGTATTCATCTCAAAGCATTGAAAAATCCTTGAGCCTTGAGGAAGTTCAGAAGCTCTTTAAGGAGACTAAATCTAATTTTATTGCAGTCGTTGACGAAAACGAAATTTTGGCTGGTTTATGCTCACGAACGGACATTGGTATGATGATGTCAGCCCGATTTGGCTTTGATATTTTCAGCCAGCGGGCGATCGAGAACTGCATGATGACCGAATGCCTCAGCATACATTACAAAACATCGATCGTTGAGGCCCTCAGCATGGCCTTCTCACGGGAAAAAGAAGTCTATTACGATGATATCGTGCTCGTGGATGATAATAAGAAATTTATAGGACTGGTGAATGTGCATTCTTTGGTGAAGATTCAGAACCAGTTGCTGGAGCAAAAGTTAGTCGCCAACATAAAGCAGGAAGCCATTTTGTCAGATCGGAATAGTCAATTGAGCCAGATTGCCGATCGATTGAATAATGCCAATAAGGAGCTCAAAATCGCCCGGGACTCAGCACTCGAGGGAGCCCGCTTAAAATCAGAATTCCTGGCAAACATGAGTCATGAAATCCGCACGCCGATGAACGGGGTGATCGGTATGATCGACTTATTGCTGGATACCCCTTTGAACCAGGAGCAGCGCTTCTTTGCAAACACCGTGCTCAACAGTGCGGAATCACTCATCGCAATTATTAACGACATTTTGGATTTCTCAAAGATTGAAGCCGATAAGATCGACATCTTGCAGGATGAATTTGTCATGACTGAAGTCGTTGAGAGCAGTATTCAGCAAATAGTAGCAAAAGCGAATAAACAGAATGTTGAGCTGCTTGTGGACATAGATTCCAGGATTCCCGAAGCCTATGTTGGCGACTCCGTAAGGATTCAACAGATTCTGGTAAATCTATTGGGCAACGCTGTTAAATTTACTGAAGATGGGGAAGTCATACTCAGGATATCTTCAGCAGAAAATCAAAAGGCGGATATGCTTCATTTTGAAATTATGGATACCGGAATCGGAATCCCCGAGAGCCGGCTCAAAACCCTGTTTGAACCGTTTATCCAAGTTGATGGGTCCTCCACACGTAAGCACGGGGGCACGGGCCTGGGCCTATCCATTTGTAAACGCCTGACTGAGCTTATGAAAGGGAGCATTGGTGTTGATAGTAAAGAGGGCAAGGGCTCAAACTTCTGGTTTGATTTACCCCTGAAACCAGTCCCTGAGATACCGGAGGCACTCAATCCATTCGAACATATTAAGGAAGCCTGCAGAGTAGTCATATCTCCAAGGAAATCATTTCGCAATCTCTTCACTAACAATAAACTGGTGAGCTTCAAGGGTATGGTAATGGAATCGATGGAAGATTATTTTGCAAAACTCGATACGGATTCCTGCTGTTCACTTTCAAACCATGTATTCCTGCTGGATTCGGAGGCTCTATTTGAAAGTCATATCATCAAATTCGCTGAATTTGTGAAACAGGAAGGTATCAACATTAACAAGGTATTTATCTTTCTGAATGTTAAGGATACGTTACTCAAATCTCATTGGAAATCCCACGGTTTCAAAAACATCATATACAAACCGGTGATCGTTCAGAATGCTTTTAAATGTATAGAAGCAGTATTACAAACCATTGATAAAGGGATCGAGGAAGTCACAACGATTCCAGCGGATCACATTGAGCATACGGCTGAATCCCTTGATTTATTGCTGGTTGAAGATAATTTGACGAATCGCAAGCTGGCTAGAATCCTCCTGGAGAAAATGGGGCACAAAGTTACACTTGCTGAAAATGGATTGATCTGCCTTGAGAAACTTCGTCGTAGAAGCTACGATTGTATATTGATGGATTGCATGATGCCGGAAATGGATGGCTACGAAGCCACTCAATATATTCGCAGTGGCGAAGATGCACTCATTGATAGTTCCATCCATATTATCGCCATGACCGCCAAAGCCATGAAAGGGGATCGCGAAAAGTGTATCCAGGTGGGAATGGATGATTATCTAAGCAAACCCCTTACCAAGAAATCAATTATCCAGGCGATCCAGAGATGCTCCCGCAAACTCATGAAAGAAAGAGATACGGAAGGCGACAAGCTGGCCGTTAGCTAAACGGCCAAATCATCGGGATCAGGATCATCGAGGCCACAAAGTAGAGCGCATTTAGCGGCGCTCCCACTTTAAAGAAATCTGAAAACCGGTAACCTCCCACACTGTAAACATAGGTATTGGTTTGATACCCGATTGGGGTAGAAAAACTGGCGGAGGATGCGATGCACACGGCTATGATGAAAGGCCGGCTGTCCACCCCCAGGGATTCGGCGATGGACAAAGCGAACGGTATCATAATGACGACCGTCGCATTGTTGGACAGCAATTCGGTGAATATGGACGTGCAGAGATACAACACGATCAATGAGGCGAGCGGTCTCCACGGCTCTGCAATGAGCCATTGTATCGTCGCATTGAGGTTCCCCACGATAAACTCCGTGGCCCCGGTCATCTCAAGCGTCATACCCAGGCCCAACATACCATAAATCAAAAGCAGCAGACTCCATTCCACTGAGGCGTAAGCCTGCTTGGGTTGCAAACAACCCGTCAGGAAAATAATGGCCACTCCAATGATCGTTGCCGCCGCAATGGGCATCCAGTTAAACGATGCACTCAAAATAATACCCAGCAAAACCGCGATGACGATAGGCGCCTTCTTACGCATTTGCTTTCCGGGCACGGGAGGACGATCCAGCAATATGAGATCATCCCCGGTGTGTAAGTTTTCAATCGCCTGATCCGTGCCCATCAAAAGCAGGGTATCTCCGCGATCCAGTTTTATGGTATTGATCCGGTCGCGCACATTACGCCCGTGCCGGTGGATCGCAAGTACCACCATACGGAATCGCTGGCGGAAATTGATCTCCTGGATTGTCTTACCGATTATGCTCGAATTCGGTGAGAGCAACGCCTCAACGATTGCCCCCTCCTGGGCTGTGATCGTTTCAAGCCCCATTTCCGACTCGGTTCCAATATGAAACCCCGTCAGGCTCTGCGCCTTCGCAATACCCGAAGGACGGGCCGAGAGCACAAGGCGGTCTCCAGCTTTAAGCGGAATCTCCTTGATCACTCCCTCGATCGCAACGCCATTACGAATAATTTCCAGCACGCGCACCCCATGTTTGCGCCTGAGATCATTTTCGGATAACGTAGTACCGATCAGCGGCGAATTTTCCCTTACATAGACCTCCGTGATAAATTCCATCCGCTCCTGATCGGTCAGGATAGAGGTCAGGGTTTCGCGATTGGGCAGTAGCTTTTTCCCGAAAATCGCCAAATAAGCCGTACCGCAAAAAAGCAGCGGTATACCAACCGCCGTGATTTCAAACATACTCAGCGCGGGTAGCCCGTGCTCAGATATGATGCCGCTGGCAAGAATGTTGGTACTCGTGCCTAATAAGGTACAAGTACCCCCAAAAATAGAGGCGTAGGATAGAGGGATCAATAACTTGGATGCAGGAATACTCATCGAGCGCGCCAGACTTAGCATGACCGGCAGCAGTATTACCACAACGGGGGTATTATTGATAAACGCAGACGCAAACCCCACAGTAAATACCAGCACCAGAATCATTCTGAAATAGCCAATATTTTTAAGCTTCGTTAAAAAATTGGATAGCTGTTCAATGGTTCCACATTTACTCAGTGCAGCGCTAACGATAAACATGGCCCCGATCGTGATCGGCGCACTGCTTGAAAATACGGTAATCACATCTTCGAATTGGGGCCATTGTGCATCCTTGAATATTGCCGGGACTAATATTATCACTGCAAATGCGAGGATGGCCGTGACATCTGTGGAGACTTTCTCCCAGATGAAACTGCCTAGCGTGAGCACCAGCAATACCAGCGCAAATATCATTTCCCAAGTCATGATGTAATTATAGGTAAGGTATTTTTAAAGCGTGGGTAAACTTTTAAAGGACACAGCTTACGGGCTGCCTGACTGCAATCAAGTAAAGAATCACCTACTCTTTGTGATCTGCATTAAGCGCATTGCGCAATATCAAAGTGGCTCCCCTGCGTTCGGCGTTGAACTCATCCACTAATTTGGAGATGAGTGCGATCCCCAGCTGTCCGGGCTTGGCTTCCAGTAAATTATCGAGCCTCTCTTCAACATCGAAATCGTGGCCTTCACCCGGGTCTTTAATAACCGCCTCAAGGATTTCATTTTTCGGATTGTAGCTCACTGACAGAGTGGCTTTTTGATCAGCTGCCTGTTTACAACCATGATTCATAGCATTGAGTGCAGCCTCACGACATGCGAGCAGCATGCGGTCTATTTTAGGATTTCTGGGGTTATTAAAAAAGAGTGCCAGGCTACGCTTCCACCTCTTTTCAAACGCATCGATTTGCTTCGCCTGATCACCGGCAAACTCCTGGTAGATTAGAGGGATAGCGTTTTCTTCATCATGACTAAAGGCAATGCTGAGTGATAGGATGTCATCCTCACAATCTGCAAGCAGCGCATTTACTTCTTCTTGCGAGCTCTTCTCTATATGGGCCACAAGGCTCAGGATGTCCCAATCGTTCTTAAAGGCATATTCGTAGATCCCATCGGTAAAAGTCTTAATCATCCTCACCTGATCCAAGTCATATAACACTGGCGAATAACCCTCGTTATCAAACCAGCCCAGGGGTTGAAAGTTTGGATGGATGAGAGAGACGCCCGGAGTATCGCTAAATACATAAAGCGGCGGGATCCCGGCATTAATAACTGCCAGTTGATTGGTTGATTCTTCTATCCGAATGGAGCAAATACTCAAAGAGATGGATTTCGATGCGAATGATTTTTCAGAGTCCATTCGTTCTTCCAGGAGCTGCTTATTATAATTCATGAGTACATCCCCCATATTGATTACTTCATTACTCATGCGGCGTCCCTCAAGTATCCCCAGGAAATGGCTGGAAATTAACGCAGATTGAATATCATGTCCGGAGACATCTCCCAAAATGCAATATTTTACATTTTGCCGGGTTTCGAATGCGGACACAAAATCGCCTCCCAGTTGATGCTTGGCGAGCATGAAGTGTCTCACTTTTTGTTTCCATCCGGGTGTCTCAACCTTTTCCAGATAATCGTGGGATTTGGCAGCTAACAGGCTTTGGGTTGACGCGGCATTCCTGCGCTTAATGAGCGTCTGGTTACAGGCATTCTCTACAGTGTTGTAGAGAGCTTCTAAAGTTACGGGTTTGTCCAAAAAGTCGATGGCCCCTTCCCTGAGAGCCTCTTGTATGATAGCCCGTGACCGTTGAGCGGTGGTTATAATTACCGACAGTGCCGGATCCAGTGTATGGACATGTTTGAGTAAGTCTACCCCGGTCATCGCCTGCATCATATAGTCAGAGATCACGCAGACGCATTCATTGACGGTCTCAGCGGTGAGCGACTTTAAGCAGTCTTCAGGGTTTTTGTAGCTGATTACCCGATAACTTTTTTCGCTAAGCGATAATTCAATGATTTTGAGGTTAATTTCATCATCATCGATTACGACTATGGTTCCTGGGTGAATGGAGCTGGACATGCTGTGTTTCGATTTTTGGGACTAGCCCCCTTAATGGGGTATATCTCTGTCGCGCGTGAAAAGGCCGGAGTTCTCAAGCAGCTATAGTTAGACTAGTTTCCAGATCATCTTTTTTTTGCAGAAAGTCTTTCCAGTCAATGTCTTTGTAAAAATCGATCGCCTCATTCGCGCGAATAATCAGTGAGTCTACGTTGATTTCTTTCTGAGTGGTTTCCCTGTAGAGTGCCTGCGCTCCCATATTTAAGGCCATACCGGATATCTGGCTAAGCAAGTAAGCGAGCTTCTTTGTATCATGCCTGGCAGCTTCGAGCCCTTCCACGTCTGTGCTTAGGCACTGAATGAATGTGAGCCTTAGGTGCGAAAGAATATCGGGTTGATCTTTAAATTGCTTTAAAGTGAGCGTAGGGATATAGTCAGTTGCTTGTGAGTTCGGTTGAGAATCGGTTGTTGCATCATCTTTAGGATGGGAATTGAGCTGATTTATACGAAAGACATCCAGGCAATCAACAAGTTGCTGCATGGCAAAAGGCTTATGCAATATGGAATCGAAATGCTTAAATTGTGCCTGCGAGGTATCACTCTCTGTGTTCGCGCCCGTCATTGCGACGATTGGGATATCATTATACGTTTTTTCCGAATTACGTATAAGCCTGGCGGTATCAAAACCATTGAGAAAAGGCATATTCATATCCAGCAGAACAAGATCAAAGGTTTGTTGCTCCAATATCTCTAAAGCCTTCTTACCATTCATTGCACTTTTTACATCGCAATTCAGGTGTTCGAGTAAAGCACTGCACGTCTGTTGCAGAAGAAGTTCATCATCTACGACCAGCACTCGAGTTTTCTTTTTACTGACAGGTTCGTGATCTTCAGCCTCATTCAGCTTGGTTGGGTTTTCTTCAATAGGCTGTGGAAGTATCCACAGTTTCAGGCAATCCCTCCCCTGAACAGTAAGTTTCTGGCTAACCGTCCAATACCTTGCCGGGTATTCAGGATTCAGTGTAGACTGATAATAACACTGGTCCGAAGAATACAATAAGCCGTGAGTCACTGCCAAATCGTGGCCCAGCTCTGTATATCGGGCGCGTTCCAGCTGCGTCTGATCATATCTGGAGCATTTTAAATAATGGGAGTTGTAATCTAAAAATAAACCCGTCTTAAGGTCTATCACCGCATATCCGTAATCAGGCATAGCCTTGGAGCCGTTAGGCGCATTTTCGTTATCGCTACCCGCAAATTCAAAACTGATCCTAAATAACGGAAGCTTGTTTAAACATAAGGAGCAAACACTGACTTTTTGGAGCTTGGCTCTGTAGTAATCATTAAGTTTTCCTACGAGTTCGAGGCTGATCTCTTGCTCCAATTCCTCCGATAACACTTCAGTTAAGGTATCCGGCAGAACTTTATTCAGGACATTCTGAAGGCCCTCTTGATGATGGGTTCCGATAGTTTCAGCACCCAATTGTGCCAGCCGCTTCCCCGTTTTATCACAAAGGATATGCAAACGGCTATCCTCCTGAAAGAGAGTCGCGTACATCTGAACCAGCATACTACTCAGAGAATCGGAATCTCGGAGCGATTCATCCAAAATAATCATGCTTAGGACATCGGTTACGGCATATGTGGGTTTAGGGCACACCCCAATGCTCTCCATTTTTTATAGAATCTTCATAAATTCTAAACAATTGGCTGATTTGAGCGGCATCTCGTTAGGCTTGTTATTAAATTTTCACAACATAACTCGATTCCCCGTTTTTTTTACAATTACCCTAAACTCACTGTCAGACAGGTCGATACCTCTAGTTGAAAATAGATTGTAAGTAAACCCATCGAATTAGTTCTTTTAGTTGATTGCCGTGAATAACCAGACTCTTATTAGTGAACACCAATATATGACCTTTTACCTGGGGGATGATTTATTTGGCATCAGCATATTGATGGTGCGTGAAATTAATCAAAACCTGGACATCACGCCGGTAGCGAAGGTTCCGGAATACGTGAAAGGCGTTCTAAACTTACGCGGGCAGGTGGTGACCGTTATGGATTTGGCAAACCGCCTGGCCTATATAGATAAAGAAGAAAACTCCGAACATAGTTGCTGCATCGTTTTAAAGACGAATGAAGAAATTGAAGATAACTATGGCAGCAGCGATCTGGAAGACAGCACCATGAACGACAAAATCGGCCTCTATGTAGACCGTATCGGAGATGTCCTCAGCATCGAATCCAAGGATATTTTAATAACACCGAATCAAGATAGTAAATTGGATGCCAAGTTTGTGAAAGGGGTGGTAAGGCTGCAGGATCAACTGCTGGTACTGCTCAATCTTTCAACAGTCTTGGACCCCAAAATTGGAAATGAATCATAACCGTGGTCACTAATTTAGCGAAAGCCAGCAACATGAAATACGAACTTAAAGGAAACGTCCTGGAAATCTCACCCGAAGAGAGCATCCTTTCCACCATCATTGAAGATATGGCGAAACTCTTCAAGGATGCCGTCGATACCCATCACGCAGATACCCGCCAAATCATTCTTAACCTGGACTCTGTCGAGACAATCGACTCCCAGGGCCTTAACTTACTTATCGGACTGTATCAGGAATGCAAAAACCGCAAGTGGGGGTTTCAAGTCGTGGAATGTACCGACAATGTCAAATGGCTGTTCTCCATATTCAAACTGACCGAAGTTTTTGGAGTAGCAGGCGAATCAACCCCCGCATAGGAGGACTCAGTCATGGTAGATGATGAACTCATAGATATCTTTATACAAGAGTCCCGCGAGCATCTCGAGGCGCTCGAACCTGAACTGCTGGAGATGGAAAATGCTTCCAGTGACTCAGAATCCATCAACACCATCTTTCGGGGGGTGCATAGCATAAAGGGATCTTCCGGCTTCTTTGGTTTCGACCAGATTATGAAGCTCAGTCATGTCATGGAAAATGTAATGGCACTCGTAAGAGAAGGGGAGCTTACGCCCAATCGCGAGATGATCGATATCTTTCTGGAAAGCACCGACAAACTCAAAATCATGGTGGAGAGCCCGCAGACCAGCACGGAAATACCCATTGAGGATGAGGTTAAGCGGCTGGAAGTATTTTTGGGAGGCACATCGACAGAGAATGCTGCATCCGCACCGGCAGCTGATAATCAGGCGGAGGTCGATGACTCCGGAGCGCTTCCCGAGGCACTCAGCGGTTTCAAGCTGGACCCTTACATCCTCAAGGATGCCATTGGTCACGGGCATCTGGTCTTTGTGATCGATCTCTACATGATCCGCGATATCAAGGAGAAAAACCGGACTCCCTATGACTACTTTAAGGAAATCGAGAGCCTCGGCGAGTTCGTGGATGCCTATTTCGACTTTAGCGTCATTACCGGCTTGGAAGATGCGCTCGAAGCTGAGCTCAAGTGCCGATTCCTGTTCACCACCGTAATGGGTTCGCCGGATATGATTACCAGTGTCTTTGATATTCCCGAAGATCAGGTCCACGAGATCGATCTGGAAGCACTCAAAGGTTGGATTAAGTCAGATCCAGGTACTCACATGCCGGCATCACGCACGGAGGAAGTCTTCCTCGAGGTCGTTGATGAGGAAATTGAAGAAGAGCCGGCCCCTCAGGCGGAGCCCGAGGTAGAAGTTGAAGCGGCAGCCCCTCAAAAAGAGGAAGCTTCTGCTGAACCGGCAACCGCAAAAACCTCTTTGGCACGACAGAAGAGCAAAAAGGCGGACGAAACAGTGCGCGTGCCGGTTTCCCTGTTAAACGATTTGATGAACCTGGCGGGAGAGATGGTGCTCAGCCGCAATCAGCTGGTTCGTGTAGCTGAGAAGTATGGGCAGGATGTCAACGGTCTGGAAGGTATTATCCAGAACATGAATCTCATCACGTCGGACATGCATGAGCGTGTTATGCAGACGCGCCTGCAGCCCCTGGCGATCATCTTAAGTAAATTCCACCGCATCATCCGCGATTTATCCAACAAGCTGGGTAAAGAAATCGTGCTGGAGATTGAAGGGGAGGATGTTGAGCTCGATAAATCGATTATCGAGGCATTGTCCGATCCATTGACTCACCTGATCCGCAATACAGCAGATCACGGCATTGAAACTCCGGATGAACGGGAAGCTGCCGGTAAAACCCGTGAAGGCCATGCGCGTTTGGTTGCAAGGCACGTTGGCGGGCAGGTAGTTATCGACATCATGGATGATGGTCGTGGCCTCAACACCGAAAAGCTGAAGAAAAAAGCAATCGAAAAAGGCCTGATCACACCGGAGAGTGCCGAAACAATGTCAGATAAACAGGCATTTGGAATCATTTTCCTACCCGGGTTTTCAACGGCTGAGCAGGTTAGCGATGTTTCCGGCAGAGGCGTGGGCATGGATGTGGTGCGCACTAACATCGAGAAACTCGGAGGGTTTATCGATATCGAGTCCGAACTCGGTGTAGGCACTAAGATCAGTTTGAAGTTACCCCTTACCCTCGCGATTATTCCTGCAATGATTGTAGGTGCCGGTGAGCGCAAATTTGCAGTTCCGCAGGTCAATCTTGAAGAAGTTGTTCGCCTGGGAGGTAAAAACCAGTCCGAGCTGGTCCGAGGCACCCGGGTGCTAAGATTACGCGAGTCCCTGCTTACCTTAATAGATTTGCGGGAAGTGCTTGATCTCGAAGAGGATGCCGCTGCAGATTCTGAAGCTGAGGACAAAGAAGAAGACGGTTATGTATTGGTGATGAACCTGGATAATCAGCAATACGGCCTTGTTGTAAACGAGCTTTACGATAGTGAGGAAATCGCTGTCAAACCGCTGAGTGTTTATCTGAAACAAGCGGTTTGTTATTCAGGGGTTACGATAATGGGTGATGGTAAAGTCGCTATGATTATCGATATAGCAGGCATCACTGAAATCGCAAATCTCAGCTTTGAGGATATGAACGCGCAATCAATGGATGAAACGGATGAAGCACTTTCGACTCAAAACGAAGATATGGAATCTCTGCTGCTCTTTAAGAATGAAGGATTTGAGCTCTTTGCGATCAACCTCTCTACGGTAGCCCGTATTGAGAAGGTTAAGATGAGTGACATCGAGCTGGTTGGCGAAAAGGAGTATCTGAACCTGGGAGGAAAATCCATCGAACTGGTGCGCATGCATGACCACATGCCGGTAGCCACGCCCGAGAATTCTCCGGAGCAACTGTATGTATTGATCCCTAAATTGGTGGATCGCCCCATCGGCATCGTTGCTACTCAAATCGTGGATACGGTCGAAACGGTAGTTGATCTGGACCGTGATACAATCCGGGGCACCGGGATCCTGGGAAGTACCTTTATTTCCGACTCCCTGGTGATCGTAGTCGATATCTACAGCCTCTTTGAATCGGTGGACCCCCGTTCTTACAAGGTTACTGAGACACTCGAGCACTTCAAAACCCTCAATCTGTTGCTGGTAGAGAACAACGCATTCTTCCGCAATATCCAGATGGCCTTCCTTCAGGATATATTTGCTGAAGTGGATTTTGCCCGCAATGGCCTGGATGCATGGGAAAAGCTCAATGATAAGGATTACCACATGGTGATCACTGAGCTGGAGCTTCCCTCTTTGAATGGATTCGAGCTACTCGCCCGAGCGCGGAAATCTGAGCGTCTCAGTGCAATCCCTTTTATCGCTACTGCCGGTAGAAATGAACAAATGAATGCACAAAAATCTGAGGAAGCGGGTTTTAATCAGTTCCTGATGAAATTCAGCAAACGATCCACCCAAAATGCGATTAAGGAAGTTTTTGAAAAGAATACACCTTTGTTGACCAACACGCACCTCTAATGATTCCCTCCACTGTAACTCAAAATCAACGTTCACTCACACCCCTTAAATCCAATGCCGGACTGAAGGTGCTGATCGCAGATGACACCGCTCTGTATCGCAAGATTCTCTCTATGGCGATAGAGAATATTGAAGATGCTGAGGTCATCGCAACTGCATCTGACGGGGCCATCGCCGTGAAGAAAATGCAGGAAAAACCGGCAGACCTGGTTTTGTTGGATGTTATGATGCCGAATATGGACGGAGTCGAGGCGCTCGAAAAAATCCTCAAGCTCTACCCGGACACTGCCGTTGTGATGTTAAGTGGAGTAACAACTGCGGATGCGGACATCACATTGCGTGCACTGGAACTGGGCGCACTCGAATTTATTCCCAAACCGAAAGGGAAAAGCCTGGATGAAAGTATGCAGATTCTGACTCATGGGCTTACCCGGGTCATTCGCATCCTTAAAACCCGCAAACGTGTAAGCATTGCAAAACCGGCAATCGGGCGTTCGGTTAAACCTGCAGTAGAAACACCTAAACCGGTTGTTGCGAGACCGCTTAAGCCAATCAGTGCGACGCCGATTCTTTTTAATGCAGCCAATTCTCTGATCGTGATTGGGGTATCCACCGGAGGACCTAATGCACTGCAGAAACTATTGTCCATGATGCCTAAGTCTATAGGCTGCCCCATACTCATTGTACAGCATATGCCCGCATTTTTTACGGCATCACTCGCAGGTTCCCTGCACCGAAAAACAGGACTGAAAGTCAAAGAAGCCGAAGACGGGGAAACACTCTCCAACGATACTTACTACATCGCGCCGGGTGGGCTGCATACCCTGCTGGAACCCACTGCTGCCCTGGGACAATATCGCTTGAAAATGGATGACGGAAAACCCGTGAACTCCTGCAAACCCTCGGTTGATGTCAGCTTCGATTCCGTTGCGGAAAAATTTAAAGGCCAGGTGCTCTCGATCATTCTTACCGGTATGGGTGAAGATGGCTGCAAAGGTGTGGAGACGATTAAAAGTAAAGGCAAAAGCTATTCGATCGCTCAGGATGAAAATTCATGTGTGGTTTACGGTATGCCTAAAGCCATTGTTGAACATGGCTTGGCGGATGAAGTGATACCCCTGGACAAAATCGCCAATCGAATCTCAGAACTTATTTTAAAACGTAAACTTGCTTAACAAAGATGCCAATTAGTACCGATGAATTTAATCTACTGCGTGATTTCATTATTAAGCACAGTGAGATTGAAGTAAAGCCAGAGAAAACCTACCTCCTTGAGAGTCGGTTATCCAGGTTGATGGTTGAACTGGGCGCTGCAAACTTTACGGAGTTCTATCATAACGCCACCAAGGATGTCAGTGGGAAAATTCGGGATAAAATCATCGATGCGATGACAACCAATGAAACCTACTGGTTTCGGGATTCCAAGCCGTGGACGTTGATGGAAAAC
Organism: Puniceicoccaceae bacterium; assembly: GCA_028285755.1. GTDB lineage: Bacteria > Verrucomicrobiota > Verrucomicrobiia > Opitutales > JAFGAQ01 > JANQOQ01. The sequence continues at coordinate 742,123 of JANQOQ010000006.1, read as the reverse complement.
TCCATCTTCCCCAAGCTCGTGGACTCCATGCGGGAACATCGCAAGCAAAAGATCCGTATCTGGTGCGCTGCCAGCTCTACGGGACAGGAGCCTTACTCGATTATCATGTTGCTGGATGATATGATCTCATCCGGCAAACTCAAAGGGGTAACTCTGGAACAATTTAGTGTCCTTGCGACGGATATATCGCCCAGTGTTTTGTTCCTTGCGAATGCGGGGCGCTACAACCAGTTGGCCATGTCTAGGGGTATGAGCGATAAATATAAAGCCAAGTATTTTAAGCAAGCTGGCAAGATTTGGTTATTGGACGATAAGATTAAGAACCGGGTCACTTTTAAGAAGTTTAACCTCCAGGATCACCCGCGAAACCTCGGCAACTTTGATTTTGTGCTCTGCCGGAATGTAGCCATATACTTTTCAGACAAATTTAAGCGTGAGCTCTTTTCCAGAATACACAATATTCTGGAGCCGCCTGGGTTCTTTTTGTTGGGTTCCTCCGAATCTTTAGTAGGTTATTCCACTAGCTTCGATATGGTTGAACAGCAGAATGCAATCTATTATAAAAAGAAATAAATCAGAACGATGAAAATACTCAGTGTAGATGACTCTCTAGTGATGCTTCGCATTATATCTGACGCAGCTAGCGTCATCGGTGCCGAAACCGTTACGGCCCGCAATGGGAACGATGCTCTTAAAGTGCTTGAAGAGCAGGGTAGTGAAATCTCAATGATCCTCCTCGACTGGAATATGCCCGGTATGACCGGTCTCGAATTCCTTCAAACCATCAAAACCAATGACGCCTGGAAGGAAATCCCGGTGATGATGGTTACCAGTGAGGGGAATCCTGAAAATGTTAAAAAAGCCTTGGTTGCCGGTGCTACCAATTACCTGGTGAAACCCTTTGCACAGGAGGACCTCGAGTCCAAAATCATGCAATGCCTGGGCGAAGCTTTCTAATTATATAAATGTCCGATCCCTCTGCAGAAATAACCGAGAAGCTGACCAGTTGTAAGCTCCCGCCTTTACCGGCAATTATCCAGGAGATTATACAACTGACTCAGGATATCTATGCAGATCCTTACGACGTTGCAAATCTGGTGAAAGTGGATTTGTCTCTCTCAGCAAGTGTCCTGAAAATCGCCAACTCCGTCGCTTTTGGATACGCTGGCTCGGTTTCTTCTATTGAAGAGGGCATTAGCCGCATAGGCATATCCCGCATCCGGGATATGGTTCTTTCCGTATCGTTGATCAAAGATTTCCGCACAGTCAATGGTTTGGATTTTCAGCAATTCTGGCTCCATTCGCTTGCCGTGGCCTTTGCATCCGAAATTATTGAGAAAAATGCACGTAACCTGGTGAAACCCAGTAACCATACCTACACCGCAGGTCTGCTTCACAAGATCGGAATTGTGCTCTTGGCCCAAAATTTCACTCCGGAGTATGAGAAGATCATCAAGGAAGTTAAAAAAGCCAAGCGGGAGCTCTGGGAGATTGAGATTGATTTAATCGGAGTCAGTCACACCCAAGCGTCAGGACATGTATTTTCGGAATGGAATCTGCCTGAAATTGTCCGGGATGTTGCCGTTCATTATAATGACCCCATTAACGCACCAGACAAAAGCAAGGAGCTCGTATATATCGTACACCTTGCTAATTTCGCTTGCCTGAACCAGGGAATCGGAGCAGGCATCGACCTATTCCCAATCAGCTTTTACGATAAGGCGTGGGAGACCATCGGCATGCAAACCGATGATATCCCCCAGATCCTGACAGCGGTTCACGATCTCTCGAAAACTGCCAAGGGTATTATCGAATTAGCGAAGTAAGCGTTTAACCCAGTTTTTCAAGCAAGGTGTAAATGCGGTTTACCATGCCTTGCGTGTCTTCGAGCACACCTGCATTCATGCGGCAGTTATCCAGCATTTGTTCCGCAACGAGACCCGCAATTTCCGGCTCGCTATCCTTAAGGGTGCTTAGCTTTTTGACCAGGGCATGAGCGGGGTTAATCTCCAGCTGCACGGGTGTCTCCTGAGGCATATCCTGATTCATCGCCTTCATAATGCGCCGCATATTCGCGGTCATCATTTTGTCCTTATTCAGTACAATCGCCGGATTATCCGTTAAGCGACTACTGACTTTTACATCGCTTACACGTTCACCGAGTGTGGTTTTCAGCCATTCCACGAGCGAGCCTGCATCCTCATCACTCAGCTTTTCGCCGCTCTGGGCCGCACTGGCATCTAGCTCAAGCCCTTCAGAATCCGCTGAGACGAGTTTCTTCCCTTCGTATTCGCCAATATGGCTCATCACAAATTCATCCACCCCTTCATAAAGGTAGAGCACCTCTATATTATTGCTTTTGAAGACCTCCAGATACGGACCGTTTTCAATCACCTCACGGGAATTACCGAGCAGGTAATAGATCTCCTTCTGCTCTTCCTTGCAGCGGGAGATATAGTCATCCAGCGAAGTCAATTTGCCCGTTTCGGTGAGTGATGATTCATAGCGGATGAGCTTTGAGAGTTTTTCCTTATTCTCAAAATCTGATGTGATGCCTTCCTTGATGTAGTGGGCAAAATTCTGCCAGAAATCCGTATAAGCTTCCGGATCTTTTTTGGCTTTCTCGGAAAGAAACTTGATGAATCGTCCGGTGATCACCTTGCCGATTTTCTGCACGAGCTGACTGTCCTGCATCGATTCGCGTGAGATATTCAGCGGGATATCCGCAGAGTCCACAACCCCCTTTACGAAGCGCATCCACTCCGGCAGCAGGCCATCCGGCTTACGATCAATCAGGATCTTCTTACAGTAGAGCGCCACATCATGATCCGCATGCATGAAGCCCATCTTTTCAGGATTATCCGTGGGAACAAACAGCAGGGACTTGATGTCAATCGGTGCATCCGCTGAGAAATGCAGCCAAAAGCGCGCATCGTCCCAGGCATTTGCCTGAAATTTATAAAACTCCTGATACTCCTCATCGGTGATCTCGCTCTTGTTGCGTGTCCAGATAGCCTGAACTGTATTCAACTTCTCCCCGTTGAGATTGACCGGATACTGCACATAGCTGGAGTAGCGTTGAATGATGCCCTTTACCCGCTCTTCCTTGGCAAATTCCTTATCATCCTCCTTTAGGGTGATTATGATCTTGGTTCCGCGTCGCTGCCCCTCGACTTCCTCGATGGTATAGGCGCCACTCCCGTCAGAACTCCATAGATATCCCTTTGCGTCCGGCTTCCACGAGCGGGTGTAAACCTTTACCGACTCGGCAACCATAAACACACTGTAGAACCCCACACCAAACTGGCCGATTACCTCAGCAGCATCTCCCTTTTCCTTAAGGGCCTGCATAAATGCCTTGGATCCTGAGCGCGCGATCGTCCCCAGGTTTTCTGTGAGGTCGTTTTCATCCATACCGATACCAAAGTCCTGAATGGTCAGCGTATTGGCGGTGTCGTCGGTCTGGATATTGACTTCCAGCTCCAGCGAGTCATCAAAGATTTCACTCTCCTGCAATTGCGTATGACGGATCTTTTCAAGTGCATCGGAGGCATTGGAAACCAACTCACGGATAAACACCTCTTTATCGGTATACAGTGCGTTGACCACGATATCGAGCACTTGCTTTACATCAGCATCAAAATTGTGTTTTTGAACAGTTGATTCACTCATATTTTATTGTTTGGTTAACATTCCAATCCTGTCCTATAAACTGCTTGTGGCATAAAAATCAATCTCAGAATCAAGAATCTGGCTTGAGCCGCATCTTCGAGAATTCATTATAAACCCATGGCTGAAAAATCCCTGGCAGAGCTGAAACAAAGAGCCGATGAACTGGTCGCTCAAATCGAGTACCATAATCGCTTATACTATGCGGAAAATCGCTCCGAAATCTCGGACCAGCAATACGACCAAATAAAAGAAGAGCTCGCCGAGTTGCAGGCCATGCTTCCGGTATCTGAGAAAGTTACAGAGCTACTGAATCAGGTGGGGGATGATCGCACACGGGGTTTTGTATCCTATACGCATCGCGAGCCCATGCGCAGCCTGGACAACACTTACTCGCAGGAGGAATTCTACAAATTCATCAAACGTGTCGAGGAACGCGCAGATCTCACCGATATCCCGATGCTGATCCAACCGAAGGTGGATGGTGCGGCGATCAGCCTGACCTATGAAAAGGGGAAATACGTGCGCGCGGTCACCCGCGGTAACGGCACGGAAGGGGACGATGTTTCGATTAACCTAAGAGGCGTATCCGGCATCCCGCAGCAGCTAAGCGGCGATTCTATCCCGGAGTTGCTCGAGGTTCGCGGTGAAGTTTTTATCGAGGATTCAGAATTTCAGCGCATCAACTCACTCCGTAGAGAGCAGGAGCTACCGGAAGCGCCCAATGCACGCAACCTTGCATCTGGCACACTCAAGATGCTGGATCGCGAAAAAGCAGAGGAGCGCAACCTCAGCGTTCGCTTACACGGAGTAGGGGCCTGCGAACCTGCAGTATCCGCGCATCTATCTGGCTATTTCGAGCTTTTGGAGCAGTGGGGCTTTGCCGTCATCGAGAATACGCAAACCGCAACTGGCGCAGACGCCGTTTGGGAAGCCATTCAACAAATAGAGCAATCTCAGGATAATCTACCCTACGAGACGGATGGCGCAGTGGTAAAAGTCGATGAAATTGCACTGCAGCAACAACTCGGGTCGACTTCGAAGGCCCCCCGCTGGGCGATTGCCTATAAATTCGAGACCGAGCAGGCATGCACACAGCTGCTCCGCATCGAGGTACAGGTAGGCCGCACCGGGGCCGTCACACCCGTCGCGATTCTGGAGCCGGTATTCCTCGCAGGCTCCACCGTTTCCCGCGCAACACTCCACAACGAAGACGAAATCCAGCGTAAGGACATTCGTGAGGGTGATTTTGTCTACGTTGAAAAAGCCGGTGAGATTATCCCGCAGGTGGTTGCCGTGGACCTCACAGCCCGTAAAGCTGATGCCGTTCCCTATGTTTTTCCCACTCACTGCCCCTATTGTGGTACAGAGCTAGTCCGGGTGGAAGGGGACGTGGTGAAACGTTGTCCAAACCCTGATTGCCCGATTCAGGTTCGCCGTCGCCTTGAGCATTTTTCATCCAAGCAGTGTATGGATGTGGATCTGCTGGGCGAGGCCGTCATCGATCAACTCGTCAGTGCAGACAAGGTTACTACGATTTCGGATATTTATCGGGTCACCCTGGAAGACTTGTTATCGCTCGAGCGATTTGCCGACAAATCCGCGCAGAACCTGATTAACTCGATCGAAAGCAGCAAGACCCGCCCGCTTTGGCGTTTGATTCATGGTCTCGGCATCCTTCACGTAGGGGCTGCTGCTTCAAAGGATTTGGCGAAGAAATTCGCCGATCTCCATGAAATCGCAGAAGCCAACGTGGATGATCTCATCGCGATTGATGGCATCGGGACCATTATGGCCGAGAGTGTGGTCGCTTACTTTCAGGAAGAGATACATCGTCAACTGATCGATGAGCTCCGTGATCTCGGACTAAACACGATAGAAGAAAAGATCGAAGAAGATAGCGGCGAACTCAAACTCGCAGGCAAAACTTTCGTCATCACCGGCACATTGCCCGACGGTGTCAAACGGGATGCACTCGTAGCCATCATCGAGCAACATGGTGGAAAGGCTTCCGGCAGCGTCAGTAAGAAGACGGACTACCTCGTCGCCGGTGAAAGCGCTGGCTCAAAGCTCACCAAGGCTCAGGACCTCGGCGTGCCAATCCTGGACTACGTGGGCTTTCAGGAGCTAATTAGCTGATTCTACCAGAGTAGTTTCCTTAAACACCCATTCCCCAATATCCTGCTTGACGCTCCAAGTGAGCTCATGACCTGTATCCTTGAGCACCCGGCTTTCCACATCGATTTGCAAAAGCTGGTAAGAATCTTCCAGGAGCTGAGCTGCCCGCAGTTTTAGCTCACGCCCCATTTCCGGCTGATCTCCCGTCATGATCAGGTAGCGTTTATCACGGCTGTGCTTTTTGTGCAGGTCCATCAGGTGAAACATCCCATGATCAACCATGCAAAAGCTGTGGAAGTTCGTTAGTATGAATGGGTCATGATTACTCACAAGTACTGCAATGGTGATCGCTCCATTTGAAAAACCCACCATGGCACTTCGCTGTTTATCGATATTGGGGACTTCTTCAAATAAACGACTAAGCATTTTATTGTATGCCTCCGATAATGTAGGATAGTCGACGAGACTTACGATTAGACCCCGCGCGACCTCCTCCCGATCAACGGATTCTTTGAATAGGGGTAAGGTTGCCACAACGCACTCGTGGCTCCCGGCAATTTCCTGAGGGACTTTTATATTACCCCCCGCGTGACCATGAAAGCCGGGAATATAAAGTAGCAGCGGGTAACTTTTATCTGGCGAATAATCACCCGGCAGAACATATTGCAAATAGGGTAGGGTATTTTTCCCCGTGAACAAATTAAACAAACTGGGAGGGAGCTCGCTCACCTCAAATTCAATTATTTGAACCTTCGGGGTCTCTGCTTTGAGTATGTTTACCAGATTAAGTTGGAGTAAAATAGTCAGGAATAATAGTAACCATTTCATGATGATGGGGTAACACATCAATCATTGATCCTGCAAGTTTATGGGAGTTTTCAGTTTAGTATATTAGGCACCCTACTGAGTTCTAAAAATAAAGCTGCCCGAAATTTGCTTACCCCATGCCCTTTTTCTGCAGTTCTTCCTGCAAGGCCATTTGAAACTCCTGCACATCCTCAGGGCCGGGCTGATAGTCTTCAGGGGTCCCAGTGAGGCCAAGCCTTCCCATTTGATCGAGCGACCATTGTGCAGTCACCCCATCACTAAAAGTCACACTCCCACTCACGATCGCACCGGGGCGCACAAGCTTATCGACTTCTACGGTTACCCCATCCTGTGGATTGCCTTCAGTCGGTGCCTTTGTGACATCCTCCACCGCTTCTTCCTTCGGTTTGTCCTTTAGAGCCAGGTTAAGGTCGTCCACGAGAAACCGGACATCCATGTAAGTCATGGATACCTCAAACTCCGATTGGATACGGGTTTGAATCTCACCGAGTGATAATCCTTCGGAGACCCACTCTCCGATTTTTGCTTTTTGCGCGTCCGTTAAAGTCATTATGACTGATCTTTGGACAACTGCTTCATCAGGTAGTCAACACTTTGTTTTACAGAAATATCCTGCTCCATCATGTTTTCGACCGTCTTGCACGCATGAATCACGGTGCCGTGATCACGTCCACCAAAGGCTTCACCGATCTCCTGCAGGGAGCAACCGGTCATCATTCTGCTCAAATACATAGCGATTTGCCGCGGAAATGCGATATTGCTGGGGCGTCGCTTGCTGATCATATCATGGATGCGGAGGTTGAAATGCTCAGTAACTTTCTTCTGAATCTTCTCCACGCTCACCTGGTTCTGCATTTCCTCCTGCAGGATATCCTCCAAAAGAGCCTCCACCTTGGCAATATCGATAGGTTTTTTTACCAATGCCATGTAGCTGGCCACGCGAGTTAGTGCACCTTCCAGGCGTCGTACATTCTTGGAAACCTTCTCAGCCAGAAAACGCAATACATCGTCGGGAATGTTTACGTTCAGCGAATTTGCCTTATTTGAAAGGATTGCCAGGCGGGTTTCCATATCCGGACTTTGGATGTCTGCGACGAGTCCCCACTGGAAACGCGAAATTAAGCGGTTTTCCAATTTGGCAATTTCATTGGCTGGCCGGTCAGATGTCAGAAAAATCTGCTTCTGGGCTTCAAATAGCTCATTGAAAGTGTGGAAAAACTCTTCCTGGATCCTTTCTTTACCCGCCAGAAATTGCACATCATCGATGAGCAATACATCCACATTGCGGTAGTGCTTACGAAATTTTACGAGATTGTTTTCCTGGATGGCGCGAATAAATTCGTTGGTGAACTTCTCAGAGGAAATGTATGTGATTTTAAACTCAGGCTTAGCCTTCAGGATGTGATGGGCTACCGCGTGCATCAGGTGGGTTTTACCCAGCCCGGTTTCGCCATATATGAATAGGGGATTATACGCCTTTGCAGGGGCATTTGCGACTGCCATACATGCGGCATGCGCAAGCTGGTTTCCGCCGCCAATGATAAAATTATCGAATGTATTTTTAGGATTTAATGGGTAGTATTCACGATCCTTCGAGTTTTGCGGGTTTGTGATATTGCGGTCACCCCCACCGATGATTGAGCGCGTGCGGTTGGCTTGCATCGGCTCGGTCGTTTCACTGCGATGGGACTGTCCGGCCGCTTTTAGTTCTATGGTAACCGGTTTTCCTGCAATATCCTGAGCCTTACGCAGTATAATATCTAGGTAATTTTCTTCGATCCAGATGGCTGAGAAATCATTGGGTGTCTCCAGAATAAGCATATCACTTTTCTCTTCAATACACCGCAGCGGCTGAAACCACTCCTGGTACAAGTCTTCATTAAATAAAGACTTGATTTCTCGGGATAGATTAGACCAGAGGTTGATATTTAGATCGAGTGAGTCAGTAGCGGTCATACTAGGAATATACTTAAGGTTATTCACACAGATTACAATAATTTATCATCAGGTTTCAATAATTTAACATCTTATTGAAAATATTCACATATTAGCGAATATAATGGGAATAAATATTGTAGCTAGGAGATTTTTAAGATTTATAAATTGTTTATTGTGAGATAGTTATGTTATTGTGAGTAGGATAAATAGAATGATTGGTAGAATTAGTGGGGTATTCGAGAACTATTTATTGTTTCATATCTAATCGTTATCGATTTATAATTTCTAAAAAATCCGGTCATTCAAGACTATGTTTTACACAAATTATTCACAAAATTTTATGAATAAGTTTTCTTGCTTTTTCTGAAAAATTGGCACGCTTCTGTTAGTGCCTGATTTTAGGATTGTTACGGATCTGTGACATAACCTTGAATTATATTAAAAATCAAAAAAACTTGAGTCACAAATTAAAAAAATCAGGAAAAATTTCTTTGAATTTTAGGTCTACTCAAACGATGTGAGAATATTAGAATTTCTGCATATTTCTACTGAAATTTGCTAAGTTCTTGATCAATAATGTCTTTTGAACTTAGGATGAATTGTAGAGTGAATTCTGCTCTGAGTTGACGCTTTTTAATTTATTATAAGTATATGAATTACAATTACTTATGAATATAGATGTCCTAAATTCTTACGACTATCACATTAATGACCGCTTCAAAACGAGTGGGGATGCATTAGACGCTACAACCGATTTAGTTTTGATTGCCCATCCGGATGACATTGAGTTTATGTGCCCATCTGCTATGCAACGTTGTTATCAAAGCAATACGGACCATTTGTTTGGAGTGGTTTTTACAAGCGGCAGTGGAGGTAATATTGGCGTGCATAAGCTCGAAAGCCAGAGAGCCCTCGTAAATCAACGCAAGCACGAGCAGATTGAGGCGATGCAATTAGCTGGCTACAGTGGCCTGATATTTCTGGATATAGAAAGTGGAGACCTGAGAGGAGGCGCAAAGCACGATGAGGTTCAGCTGGTTTTAGAAACGCTTCTCACAAATATTCCTGATTTGAAGCGGGTATACACGCATCAGCCATTTGATAAACACAAAACACACCAAGCTGTTTTTGCGGAAGTCGAGAGCCTTATTAATCAACTGGAAGAAAGTAAACGAAGCTCAATCCAATGGTTGGGCGGAGAAGTGTGGGGTAGCTTGGGATTATTGCCCGAATCACTGCTGATTCGTGAAGGGCTCGATCTCGCAGATGATCGTCTCGTCAAGATCTTCGGCGTTTTCGCATCACAGATCAGTGTAAGTAAAGATTATCCGAATGCCGTTAAGGGCCGTTGTCTGGCAAATGCAACCTTTAAGGACCCATACCAGGAAACTACGTTCTCAGGTGAAAGTATTTTCCTGGATTTGAGTCTGAATTATAAGCCCGTTTTGCAGGCGCTGGGTCAATTATAGGTGATTGTAGTCACCTTTGGCGATTTTAACGACCACTACATAGCTGATACCATGTTTTTCAGCAACTTTGACTTTGGTGTTACCTGCAGCGATATCCGCCTTTACCGCCTCGCGGATTTCGGCAGTGATTCGCGTACGGGTACGCTTACCACCATTACCAGCACCCAATGAACCTACTTTTATGCTAAATTTGGTAATGAGTGCCTCAACCAATTCCTTGGGAGAACGGTAGCCACTTTCTTTATAAAGTGATTCTAATTTAGCCTCCTTAGCCGCTTGTTCCTTCTGTTCTTCGATCAGCTTTTGCTTAAGCTCTGCAATCTTTTGTTCCTCTGCTTCGAGAGATTTTAGTTTCTTTTCGATATCGTTCATACAGTTATATTGATGTGATAAAACATTCCAATAAAAACTATTCAGATAAAACAATCAATTGAATATTACTAATTTCATAAATATTTATAAAACATATACCCAAATAGAGCTATTTAAGACGAAAGTAGTTTTGTAAGACTAATTGTAATAATTGTGTTAATGCTAAAAATATTGAGATTATGGGGTTTATCTCTACTGGTTTTCAGAACTTGGCTGCCTGTTGCTGGAAATACTGTCTATCTGGGTTTTTGCCACTTTTGTAGTGATAAATAGTTACATTTACTCAATGTAAATTGATCCCAATACTTTTGTAAATGTCATTAGAGCGGCTTAGCTTTTAAAGATATTCAATTTACGATGTTGTTCTGCATTACCACGGCTAAAAATACCTAAGCCTAACGTCCCAATGAGCAGACCAGTCATAAGTGTTTTCATATTTATAAATTTGGCTGAGCTATGCTTTGTGTAACCATTGAGAATGTATGTTTCTTGAGGCAGTAAAAAGGAATACATATTAATTAAACATTCCTATGATAACTCGGGTGCTCTCTGATAAGCGAAAGCGGGCTAGCCAGTGAATTATGAAATAAAGCCGTTTTGCTTAAGCCTCCAAAGGTAGCATCGGGTTTGATGAGTGAGTCTTAACGGGCTGGAGGTATTTTTGCACTGGTTTTCCGCTAAAATTGTTAACCTATTATAAGATTTTTAAATACAATAGTGAAGTATTTCTGCTAAGGTCTAGTAGTAAAACTTATGACTCTTATGATCTGAAATTGAGCTAAAAGCAAGAGCTTGACATTTTTTTTTAATGCCGTGTTCTTGGAGTCGTTGTTGCTAATGCCCGTATTTTACTGAGATTTTTCAGTATTCTGGTTGTTAACTGCTGTTATTAAATGAGTAATATTTTTCCCAAAGTTGCTAATAAAGTACCTGGTTGGATTATGCTGGGTATTTCTTTAAAGGTATTAGCTATTGTTGCAGCTATTTACTATTATATGACCCCCAGCTACACACGCGCGGGGTATCAACCTGTGCAACCGGTCCCCTTTGATCACTCACTCCATGTGGGCCAGGTGGGCTTGGATTGCCGCTACTGTCATAGCTTTGTGGACCGTTCAGAGCATTCCAATGTGCCGTCTACAAATACTTGTATGAATTGTCATGAGGTGATTCAGAAGGATTCACCAAAACTGGCTCCGGTTTGGGAGAGTCATCGGTCGGGTGAACCCATCGAGTGGGTTAAGATCCATAAAACACCGGACTACGTCTATTTTAATCACTCCGTTCACGTAAATCGCGGTATCAGCTGCGTGCACTGCCACGGCAATGTGGACGAAATGGAAGTCGTTTGGCACGATAAGTCCCTCTCAATGGCGTTCTGCCTGGAGTGCCACCGCAACCCCGAACAATTTATACGACCGGTTGAAGATGTTTACGATTTAAAGTGGGAGCCTACCCAGGAGTGGCTGGAAACCGGTGCAGCTGAGTTTGTGCACAATTATAAGGTATTACCCCCTGAGAGTTGCTCAGGCTGTCACCGCTAGAATTTAAGGATATGGAGTCTGAAAACATAACCAATAAAACGGGACGCGCCTACTGGCGAAGTATCGATGAGTTGACGGCAACTCCCGAATTTGATGAATGGCTGCATCGCGAGTTTCCGGCAGGAGCCTCTGAAATTGAAGGCGTTGACCGTAGAAAATTCCTTAAGGTTATGGGTGCTTCCTTTAGCCTTGCCGGTTTGGGTATGGCAGGCTGCCGTCGCCCTAAAATGCATGTGCTTCCGTATGCGAAACAACCGGAGCATGTAATCCCCGGAGTTCCCAATTTTTATTCGACCAGTGTTCCCGGCACTTGGGGCAATATACCTGTCATTGTAGAGTCTCACCAGAGCCGCCCAACGAAAATCGAGGGGAATCCGAGCTACAAGCACTACAATGGCTCGACCGATGTTTTCACCCAGGCGAGCATCCTGAATTTATATGATCCGGACCGCCTGCGCCAGAGCATGAAGGACGGTAAGCGCCTGAAAGTGACTGAGGTTCTTGACGAGCTGGATGTCATTAATTCCCAGCTAACCGATAGTGCCGGCAAGGGATTTGCCGTTCTCGCAGAACCGTCCATAGCACCGAGTCGCTCACGCCTGATTGCAGAAATGCAGGCGAAATTCCCCGAGATGGTATGGGCCGAATACAGCTCGCTTAATAATCAGGGGCTCGAAGCTGCCACACTCGAGCACATGGGAAAACGCGTTCGTGCCCACTACAAGCTTGATGCCGCGAAACGCATTTTAGCACTGGATTCTGATTTCCTGCAGTCTGAGCCCAATGCGCTTTGCAATGCCAAGGGCTTTGCTAAGGGTCGTAAGGTGCGCAAAACAGCCGAGGCAAAGAAGATGAACCGACTCTATGCGGTCGAGTCCAATCTCACCGTCACCGGTTCGAACGCGGATCACCGCCTGCGTCTCGCATCGTCGGACGTCGCTGGGTTCACCGCACTCGTAGCTGTCGAAATTTTAAGTGCGACCGGAGGAGCGTCCGATTTAATCGAGGTGCTCAAAAAGCAAAGTGCACATCTCGCTGACCACGCTAAGTGGGCAAAAGAATGTGCGGCTGACCTCCTTGAAAATAAGGGGCACTCGCTCGTCATTCCCGGCAGTCACCTGGGGCAAGAGGTGCAACTGCTTGCAGGCCTGATCAATTCTTTAATAGGTGCTGCGGGGGCAACCGTGACTTACGTTGAAATACCGCTCACTTATACTGCTGCTACTTTAGAAGAACTGGTGGAAAAGATGAACGCCGGTGAAGTGCAAACGCTGCTCGTCCTCGGTGGTAACCCGGCCTACAATAAGCCCGGATCGGTGGATTGGGAAGCTGCAACTGGCAACGTCGAGAATTTAATCCGAGTTGGTGACCAGTTTGACGAAACCTGCGAGAGCGCGCAGTTGAGCATCGCACGGTCTCACTACCTGGAATCCTGGGCGGACGGTTACAGCTACGAAGGCCAATACCTTCCGGTTCAGCCACTCATCGAACCTCTTTTTGATACTATTGCTGAAAATGAGATTTTAGCACGTATTGCCGGGGCCGAGGAAAAAGATCCATACAAGATTATTCGTCAGACAGCCTCTGCAATTGTGCCTGACTTGGCCGACGATCGCCAGTTTTCGGTGTTGTTGGCTGAAGGCCTTTGGGAAAAGGCCGCATTTGCAGAAACCGAGCTGGCAGTAGATACTGCTATAATTGTTGAGCTCTACACAGCACTTTCGGAAGCCTCCGAACTGGGCATAAAGAACCTGGAAATCCGGGTTACGCCAAGTAACAACACCCTGGATGGCAGCTTTAATAACAACGGCTGGATGATGGAATGCCCGGATCCGTTGACCAAGCTCACCTGGGACAACGCAATCCTGATCAGCCCAAGACTCGCGAAGGAGCTTGAGGAAAGCCAGGATTTGGAAATATTCCCCGGGGAATCTCCGCTCAATCAGTCAGGTCAGGGTAACGCGCTCAAGCAGATCGGTGAGATTCAGCGTAATAAATCCATTTTTAAACGCGGTAAGGAAGAAGCGCCCGTTGCAGAGTTAACGATCGATGGTAAAACCATCAAGGGTCCGCTGCACGTGCTTCCGGGTCTTGCAAACTACACCGTTGTATTAAGTCAGGGATTCGGCCGCCGTATTACCGGTCGAATTGGCACCGGGGCCGGTTTTGACGTATTCCCACTCGTGGATGCTGGTAGCCCCGCCTACCGCACGGGCGTAAGCATCAAGATTACTGGCGAAATTTACCCGCTCGCGAATACTCAGGAGCACTGGTCTATTGAAGGCCGGGCCATCCTGCGCGAAGCGACTACTGAGGACTACTCCCACAATCCCGATTATGTTAAGAAAATCGGTATCGAGGCGCACTCACCCCCCATATACGGCAAGGCCAAAGATAAGCCACTGTCCTATAAGGTGACTGAGACGCCCCGTGGGCAGGCGATGTACGACACACCTGAATTTACCGCTCCACAGCAATGGGGCATGACCATCGACCTGAATACCTGCACAGGCTGTAATGCCTGCGTGGTCGCCTGCCAAAGCGAAAACAATATCCCGATTGTGGGTAAGGATCAGGTGCGCCGGGGGCGTGAAATGCACTGGATACGGCTGGATCGCTACTTCTCAAGTGAAGACAACGACAAGACGGATATTCCTGAAGATGTGCAAGTATCCTTCCAGGGCATGGCCTGCACACACTGTGAAAATGCACCTTGTGAAACCGTATGCCCGGTCAATGCCACAGTCCATGATGAGCAGGGTCTGAACGTGATGGCCTATAACCGATGTGTGGGCACCCGTTATTGCGCAAATAACTGTCCCTATAAGGTTCGCCGTTTTAACTTCTTTGATTGGCATAAGCGCGAGATTGGTAAGTTCTACCAGGGCCCTTTAGGTCCCGTGGATGAACCCCAAACCGAGCAGATGCTTCACAACCCGGACGTCACCGTGCGCATGCGCGGGGTGATGGAAAAGTGCACCTATTGTGTGCAGCGCATCGAAGGGGCAAAGATCCGCCAGAAGTCCATTGCTCAGGATTCACCGAATGTTAAAGTGCCGGATGGTACTATTAAAACGGCCTGTCAGCAGGTATGCCCAACACAGGCAATCGAATTCGGGGATCTCGCAGATGAATCTACTGAGGTTTACAAAGCGAAGGAGAGTGACTTGAACTACAGCGTATTGGGTTACCTGAACGTGCGACCACGCACCACTTATCTGGCCAAATTGCGTAACCCGAATCCGAAGATGCCGGATGCCTACAAGCAGCCTTACACCCGTTTGGATTACGAAGATCGCTATGGCCATGGCGGGCATCATGACGAACATGCTGCGGATCACTCCGAAGAAACCCACGCTACGGCTCACCACTAAACCCAACTGACTTTCATTGATTTTACATTATGGCTCACCAAGCAACATCTGCTGATATCCCCGCAGAGGCCCAGGCTCTCATAGAAGAAGCCAAGCCGGTCTCAATCCCGCGGCGGGCAATGGTCGAAAACAATCGAAGTTACCATTGGGTAAGTGAAAAAATCTGCGGCATCGTCGAGCAAAAGACACCGATGTGGTGGTGGCTTGCTACGGGTATATCCGGGTTTGTCGCGCTCTATACTTTGTTCGGACTGGTATACCTGGTATCCACCGGAGTGGGTGTCTGGGGACTTGCAAACCCTGTGAACTGGGGTTGGGCGATTGTGAATTTCGTATTCTGGATTGGTATTGGCCACGCCGGTACGTTGATTTCAGCGATTCTATGCCTATTGAAACAACGCTGGCGAACGGCAGTAAACCGGACGGCTGAGGCGATGACCATTTTTGCGGTGGTCTGTGCAGGGATATTCCCTCTTTTCCACGTCGGTCGGGTTTGGTTTGCCTGGTGGTTATTCCCATTACCCAATGCCAACTGGATATGGCCCAACTTCCGCAGCCCGCTGGAGTGGGACGTATTCGCGGTATCCACTTATTTTACCGTATCTCTGCTATTCTGGTATATGGGCATGGTTCCCGATCTCGGTCTACTGAGAGACCGTGCCAAGGAGACATGGCGAAAGTACTTCTACGGCGTGCTCGCAATGGGCTGGCGCAATTCGGTCAAGCACTGGAAAAACTACGAAATGGCTTACCTTGTTCTGGCGGGTCTTTCCACACCGCTCGTACTTTCGGTGCATACCATCGTATCCTTTGACTTTGCGGCGTCTATTTTGCCTGGATGGCATACTACTATCTTTCCCCCTTACTTCGTAGCGGGTGCGATCTTTTCAGGATTCGGTATGGTGCTCACGCTGATGATCCCGTTGCGATCCATCTTCAAGTTGCAGGATATCATTACCCAATACCACATCGATTGTATGTGTAAGATCACCCTGGCGACCGGTAGCATGGTGGGCTATGCGTATGCGATGGAGTTCTTCATCGCCTGGTATGGTGCGAACTCTTACGAGGCGTTTGCGTTTGTGAATCGAGCCTTCGGCCAATATTGGTGGGCCTACTGGATTATGATCGCGTGTAACGTGATATCCCCGCAGCTCTTCTGGTTCAACGGTATTCGCAATAATACGACACTGGTTTGGGTCATTTCCCTCTTTGTAAATGTGGGCATGTGGTTTGAGCGGTTCGTGATTACTGTCACTTCACTGGCCAACGACTTTTTGCCATCCAGTTGGGGTTACTACTCACCGACACTCGTGGATATTTACACCTACATAGGCACGTTTGGTCTATTTACTTTTTTATTTTTGTTGTTCCTGAGGTTCCTGCCGATGATCGCCATTGCGGAGATCAAGGCACTGTCACTACCTCAGGCGGATCCTCATAATGAAGATCATCCACAAAACGCGAATCCTCAGCCTGCCGAAGACAAATGAGTAACGAATCATACGGATTAATTGCCACGTTTGATACCTCGCCCGCCATCTATAAGGCTGCGAAGAAGGTCAATGAAGCGGGCTACACAAAATTTGATATATATACTCCGTTTCCCGTGCATGGCATCGAGTATGCCATGGGTGAGAAGCGCTCATTTCTCGGTGGCTTCTCATTGATAGGCGGAATCAGCGGATTTGCAATTGGTATGGCGATTGTGGCATTCATGAATTTTGACTATCCGCTTATCATTGGCGGTAAGCCGATTTTCGGGCCTATCTTCCCATTTCCCATTTTTTACGAGCTTACGATCCTGTGCGCAGCATTTGGCACATTCTTCGGTATGTTCATTATGAACAATCTACCGCGCCACAATCACCCTGTATTCGAATACAAGGATTTTGGCAAAAGCTCGGACGATAAATTTATGATTGTCATCGAAACCAGCGACCCTGAATTCGATGAAGGCAAAACCAAAACATTTCTGGAGGAAATAGGCGGCACTGAGGTAACCCTCATCGATGCCCCTGAGAAAGACTAGCTGTTAGATTCATGATTAGAACAATTTTAATAGTTTATGTGCTTATCATCATAGCGACGGTCTCGATTTTGGGCTTTCGCGGTGATAAGACCCGCAAGGAGCCGCTCTACCTTTTTCCTGATATGGACCGGCAGTCAAAATTCCATCCCCAGGGCGAAAATCCGTTTTACGATAATAAAATGGATGACCGCTTGCCCGTGATTAATACGATCCCGCGCGGAAACGAACTGGAGCTCGCAGTTGTTTTTTCTGAGGATTATTCAGCCGAAGATCTTTTGAATGTAGAATTGCAGACCGGTAGAGATGCTGCCGGTGAATGGGCGACCGATTTCCCCATCGATGTGACCCGGGATGTGATTGAAATGGGGAAAGTGAAGTATGATATTTTTTGTGCAGTCTGCCATGGACTTGCCGGTAATGGGCAAAGCGTCGTGACCAGCAAGGGTCTGCCGGCTGCGAACCTATTACTTCAGAACTTTATAGATCAGCCGCATGGCGAAATTTACAATACGATCGCTTACGGTAAGAACCTGATGGGTGCCTACGGCGACAAATTGAGTCCGGAAGAACGCTGGGCAGTTGTGCTCTACGTAAGGGCACTCCAACGTGCAAATCAAGGAACCATGGAAGATGTACCTGACGGTATGAAAAGGGAGCTTGGAATATGAGTAGCAGTGCAGAAGCAGTAAATACAGCAGCGCTCTCCAGCGAAGGAAAGACCGAGAAAAACTGGTCCATGATCAGCCTGATCGTTGGATTGGTTGGCTTGGGTGTTGCCATACTGGGTCTTGTGCTGGGTTATGGAGAGGAAGGCACCTCCCGAGCGTGGACCGGTTACCTGATCGGCTTTGCCTTTTGGATTTCCATTCTGGTCGGCGCTCTCATGTTTATCATGATCTCCTACGCCTTTGATGCGGGGTGGTCGATTATCATTCGCCGCCAGCTCGAGCATTTACTATCAGCGCTTCCCTGGATGGCTCTAATCTTTACACCCTTGATCCTTGCCCCATGGGTAATGGGGAATCCGGGTATACTTTGGAAGTGGATGAATCCCGAATACGTGCTATCGTCCGGGATTACCGTGGGGGAAGATCCGATTTTCCTATGGAAGGAACCCTGGCTGAATATGCCATTCATGACCACCCGCACCTACTTTTACTTCGGTGTGTTTATTGCCTTTGCTACCATCCTTCGCCGCCTTTCATTTGGTATGGATAAGGACGGGGATCCCTCCCGCTACGTTAAGGCCCGCTATACCTCTGGGGTAGGGATTATCCTCGTAGGACTGTGTGCATCTTTTGCAGCGTTTGACTGGTTTATGAGCCTGGAGTTCCACTGGTTCTCTACCATGTATGGTGTATGGTTCTTTGCAGCAGCGATGCGTGCAACCTTCGCATTTACGATTATTCTTTGTTTCTTTCTGGCATCGCGAGGCTATTTGAAAGGCATTTATAACCAGGCACACCGTTACGACCTGGGTTGTTTGTCCCTCGCATTCACCGTCTTCTGGGCATACATCAGCTTCTCTCAAATGTTCCTGATCTATCAGGCGAGCATCCCTGAGGAAACCTTCTGGTACAGCATTCGCCTATTTGGAAAGGACGGCAGCTACAATGATTGGTGGTATGTATCCATGTCGCTCATCTTCCTGCACTTTTTTGTGCCCTTCCTGTTCCTGTTGTTTTATTCTACAAAGATTTCTATTCCCAAGCTGGTGGGCGTCAGCGTATGGATACTGCTGTTCCACCTATTGGATATCTACTACAATATCCTTCCGGCAAAGGGTTCGCAAAAGGCGGATGGTACTTACGATGTGGTGCCCTTCACCATTCAAATCTGGGACATCGCTGCCTTAATAGGTATAGGCGGTATCGTAGTCTGGGCGTTTATCAACAGCTCGAAAAAGACCAAACCCATCCCCATTAAGGATCCCCGAATTTTAGATTCTATTCATCATCATGAGTAAAGAAAACGGAGTCGATTTTAAGTTGATAGGCACAGTAGTTACATCTGCGCTGTTCATGCTACTATTTGCTTTGGTATTATGGGTGGCTTACATACCCAACCAGCAACCCCCGATCGGTGCACAGGCTAAAGAGGATGCTGAAGCACAGCTGCGGGAAATGAAATCGGAAGCCATGCAAATGGTGATGGAATATAAAGTTATGGACATGGAAAAAGGGCAGGTTCGCATTCCTGTGGAAAAGGCCATGGAAATGACTGTGCAGGAATATAGTAAATAGTGGAAAGCTGGGACATCATTATCACTCTCCTCATTATTGCGGGTTTTCTCTTTTTCCTGTCCGCAATAATTGCATTGTATTGGGCGGCGAAAAATGGACAATTTGAGTCCATAGAAAAAGGCGCCCGGGTCGTGTTCGATGAGGATGAACCCGAAGGCGTAGAGATGGATGCATTTCCCCAATCCAAACCCAAAAAGCAAAAGAATCATTCCTAGTAATGGATACTACAGCAGATACTGAACTCAATAAATCTGAAGGAGTTACCGAACGTGTAACCTTAAGTAAGATTGACCAGTCGATGAAATGGGCGGGAATCTTCTTTGTCGCGTCATCGGTGGTCTGGCTAATGATTGGCACCATATTTGCCTTGATCGCATCGATCAAATTGCACAATCCCAACTTTTTGGCCTCTCTCGAGTTTTTTACTTTTGGTCGTTCTCGTTCTGCCCATCTTAATGCAATGATATTTGGTTGGGCAAATAATGCTGCATTTGCCGTCGCCCTCTGGATTATGGCGCGTCTTTGTAAATCAGCGGTCCGCCATGGCGGTCTGTTATTGATTGCGGGCATTGTATGGAATATCGGAGTCACGATCGGTGTATTTGGTATTTTAACGGGTGGGCTTACTTCAGTCGAATGGCTGGAAATGCCCGTGGCTGTTACGCCCATACTTGCGCTGGCCTATATTATGATCGGTGTCTGGAGCGTGGTAGCATTTGTCCATAGGCAGACCGGGCACGTTTACGTATCTCAATGGTATGTGCTGGGTGGTACCTTCTGGTTCCCGTGGCTCTATGTGATAGCCCTGGTCATGATCCTCATGGTACCGGCTCGCGGGGTAGTGCAGCCGATTACCAACTGGTGGTTTGCCCACAATGTTTTGGGGCTCTGGTTAACTCCGATCGGGCTGGCTGCCGCCTACTACATGATACCGAAAGTTATCGGTAAACCCATTTATAGTTATTATCTTTCCCTGATGGGATTTTGGACGCTTGCGCTTTTCTATAACTGGGCGGGTATTCACCACCTGATCGGCGGGCCGATTCCCATCTGGTTGCAGACAGCGGGTTCTGTTGCCAGTGTGATGATGACCATCCCCGTAATCGTTACGGGAATCAATCACCACATGACAGCCGTGGGCAATGCCTCTGCAGTGTGGCGAAGCCCTACATTACGATTTGTGGTATTTGGAGCCATTTCCTACACACTCACGAGTCTGATCGGCTCTGCAATGGCATTGCGCGAAGTCAATGAAGTGACCCACTTCACCCACTTTACGGTGGGCCACGCTCACCATGGGGTGTATGCATTTTTCACAATGATCATGTTTGGTAGCATTTACTTTATGATGCCGCGCCTGCTTCACAAGGAGTGGCCATCCGCCAATTTGATCTACATCCACTTTTGGACGACCGCATTGGGCATTACCGGCTACGTCGTAGCCCTGACCATCGGAGGCTGGATACAGGGCATCCAAATGAACAATCCGGAAATCGCGTTCCTGGATGTGGTTCAAAATACCGTTCCCTGGTTAACCGCCCGGACCATCTTCGGGGTTTGCATCACCATCGGTCACATCGCCTTTTTCATCCATTTCTTCTGGATGTTGATTGGAAAAACGCAACCGCTCAATGAAGGGCCTACTCTACTACAACGTGAATCCGATGCATAAGGAATTGGGGAAATGAAAAACATAACAACCATATTTCTAGTCATTTTTTCAACACTCGCGTTTTCCTGGGTGGGATTGGTACTCAGTAGCCACTTAAACCTCGGCGGGCTCGAACCTACTACGGCTGAGCTCGATGAAGAAGGTAACCCCATAGAAGGGGATACGCTCAATCCTCAGCCACTGTCCGGCATCGCCCGCACGGGTAAGGATATCTACGTCGACCAGGGATGCATCTATTGTCACACGCAGCAAGTGCGTGCCAAAGGCTTCGGTGCGGATTTTGAACGAGGCTGGGGTGATCGCCAGACCGTTGCGCGCGATTATATTTATCAGGAAAAAGTGCTCCTGGGCACCATGCGCACCGGGCCGGATTTGGCAAATATCGGTGCACGTAACCCTTCCAAAGAATGGCATTATTTACACTTGTATGATCCTCAGGCAACATCCCAGGGCTCTATAATGCCTCCTTATCCGTATTTATTTGAAGTAAGGGAAATCGGAGATACCCCTTCGCCCAATGCACTTCAAGTCCCTGCATCGTCAGCATTTGCTCCCCCGGCAGGGTATGAAGTCGTACCGACCGAGCGCGCCGACGCACTCGTTGAGTATTTACTGGCCCTCAAGATCGATTACGAACTGCCTGAAATGAAGAATAGCCAATAATGAGCGAGGATAATAAAAAAGACCCTAACTCACTCGGTGAGAATTTTAAATTTGAGCAGGCAAGCTCTACAGATGACAGCCTACAGGAGCTGCATGATCAACTGCAGCGTGAAAAGGAAGAGCCCTCAGAAGGCTTTGCCCCATTGCCTCTGTTCATGGTTACGATTATTGCGGCGCTTTGTTTTTGGGCGGGGGTAGAGATTACTACCAAAAGTGCAAAATTTCGCTGGGATGTATATGATCCGAATTACGTCGAGTCCGCCGAGCCTGCCGGTCCGGTCGTTTATGATCCAATAGCCCACGGTCGCCGTGTTTATAATACCTGTGTCGCCTGTCACCAGGCAGAGGGGCAAGGAGTACCGGGAGCGTTTCCACCCCTGGCCGGTTCAGACTGGGTAGGTATGGATCCAGTAGTACTTTCGAAGATCGTCATCAATGGGCTGGCTGGCCCTATCGAGGTCAATGGAGTCCCCTATAATGGGATTATGGCTGCCCTGGGACCTACCCTGGACGATGAAGAAGTGGCCGCAGTGCTCTCTTACATCCGTCAGTCCTGGGGAAATGATTACGGCATTGTGGAAGAAAGCCTGGTGGCCTCCGTCAGAGCAGACTTTGGAGGTCGGGCTGAACCGTGGACAGCTGAAGAGCTTTTTGCTCAATAACCAATGAGCTCAGGCCTTTGGAAGCAAATTGGGAATTTCGCAAAGACTGATTTAGATTTTTTTCCACTCAGGCATACGCTGAGTGCCTACAGAGTTAGCACGCTAAAATCTGATTTTCTGGCAGCCATTAACGTGGCCTTATTGGCCTTCCCTCAGGGTATGGCATACGCGCTTATAGCGGGCTTACCCATTCAGTATGGTATATTTGGCGCCTGTATCGCGGCATTATCCGGGAGTATATTTGCACGCTCGCACTTGATTTCTCTGGGGCCTACAAATGCGACTTCCGTACTCTTATTGAGTGCCTTTGCCGCCATACAAATCACGGATGAACAGGCGAAAATCCAATTGCTGCCCATCATTGTGCTGCTGAGCGGTTTATTTTTGATGCTGGGTGCCTTGTTTAAGGCTGCGCAGTTCATCCAGTTCATATCAAGGACCGTCATTACCGGCTACATAACTGCCGCTGCTCTGCTCATTATTACCAACCAGTTGAAAAATGTCCTGGGTATTGATTTTGGGGATTCCTCACCGGGATCAACGTTCATCGTGCTGTTGTGGAGGACAATTACTCACCTTGATACAGTGCATTGGCACGCAGTTTTGGTTAGTTTGATCACGATATCGATCTACTTGCCCCTGAATCGCTTTTTGAGTTTTCTGCCGAATGTTGCGCTTACGCTGGTTTTGGCCTCGGCCATTATTTTTGGACTCCAAAGCGTCTTTCAGCTGGATGTTAAGCTATTAGGAGGTTTCAGTATCGCACAGTGGAACTTTTCAGTGCCTCAATTTGACCTGCAGATGATCCGCCTCCTGCTGGGTACCTCTCTTGCAATCGCACTGCTGAGTGTCCTCGAGGGAATATCTATTGGCAAATCGCTCGCGGCCCGTTCCGGGGAAAAGCTACAGGCCAACCAGGAGATGTTTAACATGGGCATGGCGAATTTTGCATGCGGATTCGGTTCGGGCATGCCTGCATCGGGTTCGCTCACGCGCTCAATGCTAAACTGGAAGAGTGGTGCAAAATCTCCTCTTTCGCTATTTTTTACGGGACTAATGATCCTGCTGTGTGGTTATCTCTTTGGGCCCTTTATAGTTTACGTGCCCACGGCCTCACTGGCTGTAGTGGTCATCGCGATTGGCGTATCCCTAATCAATAAACACCAACTCTTTATCGTTACCCATTCTACCGGCTCGGACTTGATTGTGTTTTGGGTAACCTTCATGGGTGGCTTGGTCTTTCCACTGGACATTGCGATTTATCTGGGTGCAGGTACATCGATCTTACTCTTCCTAAAGAAAGCCGCAGCTCCGGAACTGGTGGAATATGATTTTACTGATGAAGGCAATCTGGCCGAAATCAAAACCAAACAGCGCAGAATACCGGAAGTTTCCATCGTGCATGTAGAGGGGGATTTATTCTTTGGCTCGGCAGAGCTTTTTCGGGATCAGATCCGCCGAATCTCAGATGATGAGTGCCTCCATATTGTAGTTCTGCGTATGAAAAACGCCCATATCCTCGATGCCACGAGTGTCCTGGCCATCGAGGAACTCGTTCGCTATATGAACGAGAAAGATCGCATACTCCTGGTGAGTGGAGTAAGGCCCAAGATACACCGTGTTATTAAAAAATCCGGCCTGGTTGATCTGATCGGGGAAGAAAATATCTTCGAAGAGCACCCCGAAAACCCCACGTATTCTACAGCGATGGCAATGAAACGCGCTCAGGAAATCCTTGGAGGAAAAGAGGCCACCGTCACCATTTATGCAAAAGAAAAAGTGGAGCAGGAGTAGATTCTTTTCCTGTAGATTAATCATTAATTTGGCTTGCATCGCACTGGGGGGCGATCTACTTTCTCGATTTTAGTGAGCCAACATAGCTCAGTTGGTAGAGCTCCCGCCTTGTAAGCGGACGGTCGTCGGTTCGAATCCGACTGTTGGCTCCACTATTTATCCTCCCTATGCAGTATGAAGGTCTCCCGTTGGAAAGCAGTGTGCTCATATGATGGAACCGACTTCGGAGGGTGGCAGTCTCAACCGGACGGAAGCGGCATTCAGGATCATATTGAGAACCGGCTTAGCAGTCTATTAAATACCCCCACACGTGTCATTGCCAGTGGTCGCACGGATGCAGGAGTTCACGCAAAGGGACAGGTATTTCATTTTGATGCAACGTGGAATGACTCGCCGGAACTCTTGATTAACGCTCTGCGTGGAGGATTATCCGAGGGTATACAGATTACCCGTTTAAGGCCTGTGCCGAAGCAATTTCACGCTCAAAAGTCCGCAATCAAAAAGACCTATCTCTATCGTATCTATTTGGGCTACGCCCCGGCACTTGAGTCCCGCTATTGTTGGAATACTGAACGGATAGAGCTCAACATGGATAAGATGGTGGAAGCGAGCCGTCATTGGCTGGGCGAGCATGATTTTGCGAGTTTTTCGGCAAATCGAGGTAAAGAGTATGAGAGCACTGTACGCATATTACACTCCATTGAATTTAAGCAAAAGGGCCCGCGCTTGACTATCCAATTTACGGGAAATGGGTTTTTATACAAAATGGTGCGCAGCCTGACGGGAGGCCTGATTGATGTCGGCCGTGGAAGATACGAACCGATCATGATGAAAACGTTTTTGGAGCACAAAAAGCGAACGCACCATATAGTAACTGCAGCAGCTAAGGGCCTCTGCCTCGAAAAGGTATATTATGCCTAAGCCGTGGATGAAGGTTTTTTCCGGTGTTCTGGATACGCTGTACCCCAGGCATTGCCTGATGAGCAGCCAAAGATTGGACGACTCCAAGGCCGAATTTAGTTACCTCTCAGATACGCAAACACACTACCTGAGGGGAATCGATTCACCCTACTGTGAGACATGCGGATACCCACTCTATGGACTGGCCCAGGATAGCAGTAATTGCCAGAAATGTGATCACCTCGATCCCCATTTTAAAGGCAACCGCTCTGCCATTATAATGAATGGCCTAGGCCGCCGCATCATCCACGCCTTTAAATATGAGCGTGCTTTTTACTTAAAACGTGATTTGGCAGCAATATTTCAGCGCATGGAGGGCATTCGCCTTTTGCTTCAAAATGCGGTCATTATCCCAGTCCCTTTGCACCCCCGAAAACTGCGGGAACGGGGCTATAACCAAACACAATTACTGGCTGAGCTACTCGCAAAAATTGAACCCAGCGCTCAGGTTCAGGAGCTCCTGATTCGCAAAAAAGACACTTTAACCCAAACCCAAATGGATCGCACAGAGCGTATCCGAAATATGCATAAGGCCTTTACGCTTAGCAGAAGTCCTACCAACATCGACAGGAGTGCAAAGCTCCTGATCTGTGATGATGTCTTTACCACGGGCAGTACGGTAAACGAGTGTGCGAAAACACTGAAAAAAGCCGGCTACTCAGACATTCGGGTAATCACCCTGGGACATGGGTGATGCCAAGGTTTTTACTTATTCCGTGGTTAAAAAAAGTGGCAAAAAAAGACTTACACCATTAAAACAACTATCAATGAATATTGTTAGAAGTTCATTGTATGGGGTTTTATTGCTGCTTTTATTTGGTTGTTCCAGATTTACTGTGGATGATAAGAGGGCATCCATGATAGGTTCGGAGAATGTTGAACTGACTGCCATTGCTGAAATTCCCGAAAATTCGCCGTTGAATGGGCTAACACTGACGTCCAGCATCGAACAATATCTTAATCTGCATACAGCCAGAGTTTTTTCTGCTGAGGAACTGTCAATAGAGGATATAGTTGTCGAAGTGGTCGAGGAGGAAACAGCTTCCGGAGCTAGTAAAGCTGCCGAAGAATTTACTACAGAACGTACCTATGATATCTTTGCAAAAGATGGAAAACGCTATACTAGTGGCAATGCTGCTATTATAGCGAGCGATGGTTATTTTCTTACAGCTGCCCATGTAATTGGCTCAGGAAAGTCTTTATTAGTTTATGTTGCTTATGATCTTCAGACAAACCAATGGAACCCCAAAGTTCTTCCATTTAGAAAGGTTTTTGTAGATGATGCCGGTGACTTTGCAGTTATTAAAGCCGATATTCAAAGCCCCTTTTATTTTCATTTAGAGGAGAGAGACTTCAAAAAAGGGACAGAACTGTTTACCGGAGGATGGAGATCCAGCGGTCCGGCAAAAGGAAAATTGATTAGGCAAATGAGCAGCAGATACACTAATAAGGCACATACCGGTGCTGTGTATTATATCACATCAGTTCCAATGGTTAAGGGGGATAGTGGTTCGGCGGTTATTGATAAAGAGGGGCGATTTTATGGCGTCATGTCTGGAAACAAGCCGAATAGATCAAGGTTTGCGATGATGGACGTAAGCGAGATTAAACAGCTGATTGAGACTGATAGGAAATGAGATTCTTCTACACCTTATCCGGGTTTGGGTGCACCCAATCTCCACGATACTCGCGAGCGAGCATTTCGGTCGCCTCGACATCTCCGGGAATCGTTCGGCTCTTGGGATCGTAACTTAGCGAGCGGCCTAACTCCAATGACATATTTGCCAGGATGCAGCTGGCAGAAGAAATGTGCCCCTGCTTCATATTCGAAACCGGCGCACTGCGATTTTCCACGGAAGTGACCAGGTTCTTAACATGGTGCATATTGACCATTTCATCGACGGTGTCATACAGCGCAAAATCAACATTCTCCAAGTTATTCGTATGCGAGCATAAGTGCCTGCCCTCGCGGATTTGGCCATCGGCGGATACGAATTCGTAGCCCATTGTGGTCATGTTTATCGTGCCTTCGGTGCCAATAAAGCGGAAGCCCCACTTATCTGTCCAGTGGCGATTGGGTAGGGTATTGCCACCCCATGCGCGATACTCCCAGGTAACGGTCATATCATCGAAAGAAAATAATACATTCTGCGTATCCGGGATCGTGGCTGTTGCCTCTTCATGCACAAACTTGCCACCTGTTGATGAGATTTCGCTCGGCCACCCGAGATCCAGTATGTGCCGTACGGTATCGAGAATATGTACCCCCATATCGCCCATCTTCCCATTCCCGTATTCATTGAAGGCGCGCCACGCCTTGGATTCCAGATAGCGATTAAAGGGAATTTTCGGAGCCGGTCCTGCCCAGAGCTCATAATCCAGGTGATCGGGAACCTCTATAGTAGGCAGCGTATCCCAGCCGCTGCCGCCGTAGTAGAAACACTCCACAAGCGAAATTCTGCCCAGGCGATTTTCTTTTAGATACTGTTCTTCAACTTCCTTGTAAATCGGGTTACTTCTTCGCTGCAGATTCACCTGCACCACACTTTTATACTTTTCAGATGCTGCAACTAACGCTTCCCCTTCGATGACATCCACGCTGATGGGTTTTTCGAGCATCAGGTCTGCTCCACTTTGCATGGCCTCAATGGCGGGCAGTGCGTGCCAGTGATCCGGAGTAGCGATAATGATCAGATCATGGTCCTGCGCTTCCAGCATATCCCGGTAGTGGTGATAACTTTTGGGCGCCTTGCCCTGGAGGTTTTTGATATTCGCCGCAGTGCTCTCCAGGGCTTTCTGATTGGGGTCGCTGATGGAGACAAAGCGTGCGTTGGAATACTTATTGAAATACTTGATATGATTGCCAGCCCACCATCCGCTACCGATAATACCGACGGTGAAATCTGACTTGTGGGAGGCACTGAATAATCGGGGGGAAGTCGCTGCCAGGGTAGTAGCTGCAGCAATACTTTGTATAAATTTTCGACGTTGCATGCCTAGTTTCTAACTAAATTTGCCGAATCTGCAATCATAGGCATCAGGGAACCGTTCATTTTTGTGAACAACCCAATGTAAAAGTTGGGCAACAATTGATTTGATTAATGATTATACAAAACTTTAACTTTGCGGCATGGACGATAATGAAATGCTGCAAGCAGGCTTTCGCTACGCTTATTCCATTGCGCATGATTACCATGACGCTGAGGACTTGGTCCAGCAGGCCTGGTTTAAGTTACATCGTAAATACGGAAAGGTAGAAACCAAGGCATTACTATTTAAAACCATACGTAATCTTTTGATGGATAGAATACGCAGAGACAAGATTGTAGCATTTGAGCCGATGGAAGAGCGGGAGTTCGACTCTAACCAGGAGGTGCGTGCATCGATGGATGATGTCGAAGCAATTCTAGGTAAATTACGTAAGGAAGAACGGGAAGCGCTCTACTTGAGCGTTGTTCAGGGATACACAGCACAGGAAATTTCAGAGCAAACCGGCACTCCCCGTGGCACGATTCTCAGTTTAATCCATCGGGCCAAGAAGAAACTCAGTAACGGACTACTCAAAGAATTTGATACTGCTAAATAGAATTTAGGAACCATGTCAGAAAACAACTTAGATAAACTCATCAAAGAATACTACAACTCTCAATCACTCTCTGAGAGCAGTATTCAACGGATACTGGAGAACACACCTGAGAAAGACAATGTGGTGCCTTTTTATCGTGCGACTTGGTTTTCTTATGCAGCAGCAGCATGTATCGCGTTTGCCGTGGTGATGGTGGGCTTGAATTTTATGCAACCCGTTGGAGATTCCCAGCAAATCGCCGGGAGAGTTGTGGAAATATATGACCGCCATCTCAATCCGGACGTGTTTTCATCGGATCTGGACTCAATTGAGCAAGTATTGCAGCCGGCTGGTTTTTCCATAATGCCAAGTAGTATGGAAACCATTCGGAATTACTCTGTGGTGGGTGGCAGAAATTGCGGTATCAAAGGCGTCAAAGCCGTTCATGTTGTATTGACTAACACACAAACTGGAATGGAGTCCTGTTTATATATAATGCCTGATAACGAAGCGCTTTCTTCGCTTAAGAATAAGAGCTACATGGTGGGTAACCAGCCAGTCAAAGTTTGGCGCGATGGCAACCGCATCTTCGCCCTCTACGACCCTTCAAATTAGTTGATCTTTTGGAGGGTTTTGAAATGAGTTTTCACAAACTCATTCATGCGATTCCGGCCAAATTTATTGGCAATCTTCTGTGCCGCTGCTTCTGCCTGATGTCCGGCACCCTTGGGGATTTCAATCCCTGAAATTTCTTCGAGCTTCTGGAGCTGGCGTACATAAGTCGCACGGGCAACGATAGAGGCCGCTGCAACGACTGGGTCCGCTTCTGCCTTGGTCTGCATCTTCAGGTCGAAGTTTTTGTATTTTTTAATAAAGCCCTGGGTAATCGGCTGCTTGGAAAATTGGTCGAGCATACCCCAGGGAACTTCACGCTTGTCCAGGGCAGCTTCAAGCGCACGCGCGTGCAGCCAACCAAGTAGTTTATTGAGATTGCTGCCGAATTTCACATAGAGCTCGTTGTATTTTACCATGTTGGCAAAAGCCGTTTCGATAACAACGCCCTTGGTGTTTTTAATGATTTTCTCGAGCGCGAATACAGCCTTGTCACTGGTGACTGACTTGCTGTCACGAATGCCCTGATCCATCCAGCTGCGCACCATATCGCCATCTGCAATGACCGTCGCAACGGTCACGGGCCCAAAGAAATCACCCTTACCGCTTTCGTCCAGACCCGCATGGAGTTCAAACCATTCAGGGTTGTATACCTCATCATATCCCAGTAAAGGCTCCTTGGTGATTTCAGGCTCCAGGATATTGATTACAAAGTCTTCCGTCTTTTTGCCTTGTACGACGAGTTTGCCACTCTTATAGCCGACCACATTTACCTTATCACCCTTAAAGCCAAATACCGCGTGCTCGACTTCATAATATTCCCACAGATGATAATCCAGATACTCCTTCAGCTGCTGCATTTGCTCTGCCGTTATCTTCAGCGTGTAGAGCGTCTTTTTTTTAGGTTCTTCCGGGGTGTTTTTTTTCATACTACAGGGATTGAATGACCCTACTTAAAGTGTCACAGGTTTGCTCGACGACGTCTTGCGTGTGAGCGGTACTGACAAAGCAAGTTTCGAAAGCCGAGGGCGGGAAGAAGATTCCCTTCTTAAGAGCCTCAGAGAAGAAAGGCGAAAAGCGATGTCGCTCCGATGCCATGACATCTTCAAAATTCCTCACCGCACTATCAGCAAAGAAAATGGAGAACATGGATCCAATCTGCGGCAGTTGCACTGCGATCCCCTTCGCGCTAAATGCTTCCGAGAGACAATCTACTATCATTTGGGTCATCTCATCAAGTTTCGCATAGGGGGATTCATTTTGCAGGGTATTTACTGCGGTTATCCCGGCAGCCAATGCGAGCGGATTCCCACTCAAAGTACCTGCCTGATAAACGGGTCCATCCGGGGCGAGCAAATCCATAATCTCAGCCCGCCCGCCAAAGGCACCTACGGGTAAGCCCCCCCCGATAATCTTACCCAAAGCCGTGAGATCGGGAGTGATCCCCGCCCATTCCTGCACCCCGCCCAGAGCAACCCGAAAACCGCTCATCACCTCATCAAAAATGACCAAGGCACTAAAGTTGTGTGCAATCTCTACCAGATTTTTCAGATAATTGCCTTCAGGCATCACCAGTCCCATGTTGGCAGGAATGGGTTCCAGGATGATGGCCGCGATCTCTTCTGAATTTTGCTCAAATGCGTTTTTGAGGGCATCCAGATCATTGTAGGGAAGCACGACCGTATCCCGCGCAGTTCCTTCGGTGACGCCCGCGCTATCCGGATTGCCAAATGTGAGCGCTCCCGAGCCCGCCTTAACCAACAGCGAATCATGGTGGCCGTGGTAACAACCTTCAAATTTAATGATCTTCTCGCGTTGGGTGAACCCCCTTGCAAGTCGAATGCAGGACATCGTCGCTTCAGTTCCGCTGTTCACCATGCGTACCTTTTCAATGGATGGGACAGCCTCGCAAATAAGCTCTGCCATGGTAACTTCGTAGGGATTGGGAGTACCAAAGCTCGTGCCTTTTTCAAGTGCTCCGTTCACGGCAGCGCGAATTTCAGGATTATTGTGCCCGAGTATGGCGGGCCCCCAGGTGCCGACAAAGTCGGTAAGTTTCTGTCCCTCGGTTGTATAAAGGTGGCACCCTTCTGCGCGTTCCGTGATGAACGGCTCTCCCCCTACCGATCGAAACGCCCTAACGGGTGAGTTAACCCCTCCGGGTATACGCTTTTTGGCACGATTGAATAAAGTATCCATAGATTATCCTTTGTATTTTTGAACAATAGGGATACGCCTGCCAATGCCAAAGGCCAGAGGGGTGATTTTTAATCCGGGCGGTGCCTGCTTGCGCTTATATTCATTCAGGTCAACCTTTCGCGTGAATTCGAGCACGGTCGCCTCGTCAAACCCATTCTCAATGATCTCCCGTCGCGATAGCCCTTCTTCTACATAAGATTGTAATATACCGTCGAGTATTTCGTAGGGCGGAAGGGAGTCTTCATCCTTTTGGTCCGGGCGTAGTTCTGCCGAGGGCGGCTTGGTCAGCGTGGATTCGGGTATGATCTCACCATTGCGATTGATGTATTGGCAAAGCTCAAATACACGGGTTTTCAGTAAATCAGAGATTACGGCAAGTCCACCGGCCATATCGCCATACAACGTGCAATATCCCACAGCCAACTCACTCTTATTACCTGTAGTTAGGAGCAATGACCCCAGCTTATTGGATAGTGACATCAGTAAAATACCCCGGCTGCGGGCCTGGATGTTCTCTTCGGTGACGTCCCGCGTCAGCCCTTCAAAGAGAGGCCCCAGGGTCTTTTCCACCGAATCGACAATTTCCGCAATGGGTAATGTCTCAAACTGGATCCCTAGATTCTCTGCCAAATCCCGCGCATCATCCTTACTGTGTTGGCTGGAAATCGAGGAGGGTAGACTCACGCCCAAAACGTTGGAAGGTCCAAACGCCTGGGCTGCCAAATAGGCCGTCAGCGCGGAATCAATGCCGCCACTTAAACCGATAACCGCTTTTTTAAATCCCGATTTATGAGCATAGTCCCGCAGCCCTAAAACCAGAGCCTTTTCAATATGTGCAAGGTCCTCATGGACTTTTTTGGGGTTGATGGAGCCTTCAGACCTTTTGATATCACATACTCTGAACTCCTCTTCAAAAGCAGTGCATTCTATTGTATGCGCACCTGAAGCACCGTATGCCATACTCTGTCCGTCAAATATGAGCTCATCATTTCCGCCAATCGCGTTACAGTAAACGACCGGACAATTACAAGTTTCAGATGCTCGGGATACATAACGGGTACGCGCTTCCTCCTTGCCCACATGCCAGGGGCTTGCTGACAGATTAAGTAACAGGTCCGGCTTTAGAGGAGATATAGCGTCCAGCGGATCCTGGCTGTATGCCTGTGAGCTCAAAAAGCCGGTATTCTCGTCTTTCCAGATGTCCTCACAAATGGTAAGCGCTATCCGTTGTCCATTGTATTCGAAGAGCGAGTTAACGCTTGCACCTACTTCAAAATAGCGGGTTTCGTCGAACACATCGTAATTCGGCAGCAACTGTTTGTTGTATTGGTAGATAATCTCACCCTGCAACAATACCAAAGCGCTATTGTAAAAAGGCTTGTGTGCAAACTCTTCAGACAATGTCGGGCACCCCAGGATCATGGGCACATTTTGGCAAATCCGGGCAAGCTCATGTGCCTTTTCCATGCAATGCTGTACATAGCGTGACTTTAAGAGTAGATCCATGGGTGGATATCCGGAAATCACCAATTCCGGATAAATGACCATATCCGCACCTTCAGAGGTGAGTGCATTGTAGGCATTGGAAATTAAATCACAATTGCCATCCAAGTCACCAACGGTAGTATTAATTTGAGCGATACCAATTTTCATAGACGAGTGGTCCATGCATTCTAGCATTGAATAATAGAGTTAACAGTGTGCTAAATCACAGAAGCAACTCATTTCTATATATTTAAACACGACTTTTGAACAAGCCCAACCAACAATTACTGAGTGTCGTTTTGTTTCAGCCTGAGATACCCCAGAATACAGGGAATATTGGGAGATTGTGCGCCTATGCAGATACCGCCCTGCATTTAATCCACCCGCTGGGCTTCCAGTTGACCGAGAAACAGCTTCGCCGCAGTGGCATGGATTATTGGCAGCATCTGGATCTCCATGAGCATGCGAACTGGGCAGATTACTACGAAACCCACCGGGATAGAAATATATGGATGCTCACAACGCGGGGCACACGTTCGCATTGGGATGCACCCTTTCAACCGGGAGATCACCTGCTCTTTGGTAATGAAGGGGGTGGGTGTGCCGACTATGTGCATGATACCATCACCCCCGAGTTTAAACTGAAGATACCTCAATACACACCCCACCTAAGATCCTTGAATTTGGCTACGAGCGTAGGCATTGTGCTCTACGAAGCTTTAAGAAAGTTAAAGAATTTGTAAAAAATGACGATAAAGGATTAAGAGTTGCTACAACTAGCAGCTCATTGTTTGATTTATTATGCTTTTTAGGTCGCTCATCGCCTTATTCGTCTTAGTACACGGATTGATTGGCAGTCAGGAAATTAAGGATTCCCCTGAAGTGACTCGCGCATACGAACTCGACTTATCCAACTGGATAACCTTTGAGAGCCTTGACCTTTCTGAACTCACAGGGGTATGGGAAATACAATCCAATACCTGGCAAATCACTCCTGTAATCCCCGGAAGCAACTTCCTGCATGTTCAAAAAGGGGGTAGGGTATCACCGGCCTTTCTTTTGTCCGATTCTGGATATAATTATCTCATATTGGCAGACCATGCATCAGAAGTAGGGTTAATTCCCACGATTTTTCGATACCATTCTACTGTTGAAAACACTCTAACTCTCGAGTCCATCAGCGTGGATTTGCAAACGGAGGCTTACCGGTCTATAGTGGATTTGCAGGCGTGGATGCAAAGTGAAGGGGCAAAAAGTTTGTCTGTGATACAAACTTTTGAATTGTCGCGCCTCAGAAATTAGCCAACAGTAATGTAAATTGCATCGGTAAGATGGTGGGTAATTCATCGGGTTTATTTTCACAGCGAGTGATCGTAGGAGTAGGAGACATGGCAGTCTCCAATGGAGCGAATGTAACCATCAGTACCTATGCACTGGGCTCCTGCGTAGGTGTGGTGGCGTATGATGTGAACAGCAATACCGGCGGGATGCTTCATGTTATGCTACCCGATTCGACTATATCGCCCCAAAAAGCTCAGAATCAGCCCTTTATTTTCGCGGATACAGGCATCACGAAGTTTCTCTCGAGTTTAAAGAGCTTTGATATCGATGAAGACTCCCTTAAAGTCGTTATTGCCGGCGGGGCCAACATTATGAATGAGAACGATGCATTTCGCATTGGCGATAAGAATGTTGATTCCGTCAAAAAACAACTGCAGCTCAATAATTTAAAGCTGATAGATGAATCGCTGGGTGGCCTCAGCAATCGAACGCTACACTTCAGTATGAAGAATGCGGTGCTATCCATTAAAACCCCGGACAAACAGCTGGAGGTGAGTTTAGTATGAATCTTACAGAGATCATCAAATCGCTTAAAAACCTGCCGCCAGCCCCGACGGTATTGCCCAAATTATTGCGCATACTTAATGATGATAATGCATTTGGAGATGATGTCGTAGAGCTTATTAATCTCGATCCTTCTTTAACCGCGCAAATCATCCGCATGAGCAATAGTGCATATTATGCGGGTGGGGGCACCATTACTGACCTTGGGCAGGCTGTGAATCGACTGGGCTTTAAGGAAATTTATAGAACGGTAACCGTAATCTGCGCGAAGTCGTTTGTGGGTGCGCCGGTAGAATCTTACCAAATCGACGGGGAAGAGCGTTGGTTCAACTCGGTGGCCACTGGCCTCGTAATGGAGCTACTTGCAGAGAAGTTGAGCACGTATGACAGTTCGACTGCGTATACATTGGGATTGTTACATGACATCGGTAAACTGGCAATGAACCAGCTCCATGGCGAATCCTATATTGAAGTTTTAAAACGAATAGAAGGGGGGCGCGAATCATTGCCCAATGCTGAGATTGATGCTTTCGGTTACAATCATGCCGAGTTGGGTGCAGCATTACTTCAGGAATGGGGATTCGCTGATGAAATGATTGAGCCCATCCGATATCAATATGAGCCTTATCATTCCAATGAATTTAAAAAATATACTGCTATGTTACACCTAAGCCATTGGATAGTCGCTGGTATAGGGGGTAACCCAGGGAAAAACGCTTGGGCGTTTATGCTGGATGAAGGAGTTTTAGAGACTTTGAGTATCAATCAGGATAGCATTATGTCGCTCATGCTCGATGCACGTGAAGATATGAAACTCAAAGAGGATTTCCTCGCACTTTAAATCAATTTTTGATAGTTCGATTTATAGTGATACCTCCAAATCTAACATACGATGGGTTTCCTCCGGAAATGGCTGTCTTAATCTGAATATTATGAAACGCGTATTCGATTCAGTGAAATTGCGGCAGAATATGAGTAACTTTGTTTTTGTATTCTTAGCCCTCACCGCCCTGTTTATAGTGCTGAGTACGGTGTATACATCCTTCAATTACCTGTTTCCCTCACTCTTTTTAGACCAGTGGGAATATATGGGATCTTACATAGCTTATGACAGTGTAGGTCAGCTTCACCATTGGTTGCTGGCTCACCACAACGAGCATCAGATTATTCTGCCAAGGTTATTGTTCCTTATAGATTGGAAGC
Organism: Puniceicoccaceae bacterium; assembly: GCA_028285755.1. Lineage (GTDB taxonomy): Bacteria > Verrucomicrobiota > Verrucomicrobiia > Opitutales > JAFGAQ01 > JANQOQ01. The sequence goes on along the minus strand of JANQOQ010000006.1, from coordinate 705,876 downwards.
TATTCGGCGGGCAAAACTACTTTCTCATTTTTTGGATTGTATTGAATCAGGCGCTGCTCGCATTTTTTCTGTTCAGGATCTTAAATAGTATCTTGGATCTTAGCAGGCAATTGAAGTATGGGGTACTTTGCATTCTCCTGGTTTTCCTGTTTTCTGCTACACAACTCGAGAATTTCACATGGGGCTTTCAAGTACAGTTTGTGAATGTATTTTTCTTCGCATTACTTTCGATCTACTTTGCCTGCAAGTTCCTGGAAAACAGTCATTGGATCGATTATCTGGGGATGTTGTTTTTTGCGGTGTTAGCCGGGTTTTCCATGGCCAATGGACTATTGGTTTGGCCTATTGTGATCCTGCTTTTTTTGATCTACAGGCGTCGGTTTTGGTCAACGACCGGACTTTACACGGTATCGATTGGTGTTGTCATTCTATACCTTGGGGCAATCCGCGGGGCTGGCGAGACATCACTGAGCATTGTTGATAAGATAAACGAGCCATTCGGAGTGCTTGGGTTCTTTCTGGTTTATCTTGGCAATCCGATAGGAAAAGTAAGCTATACGTTGGCTATACTTTGGGCATTGGTATTACTGGCTCTTTTCGTTTTCTGTGTCATATGGGCAATTCGCCAAAAATATAAGCCTCATCAGCATGGGTTAATCTTGTTAGGTTGTCTTTTCATTATCATGACCGCATTTATGACTGCCCTTGGCCGTATGGAAGAAGGCTTGGTGAGTGCGACCGCTCAGCGTTACAATACTCCCGTTTTAATACTCAATATCTTACTGCTTATCATGGTTCTGAAGATTGCATTGCACGAAGCCAATATGCGCAGAATGCAAATGATTGCGCGTGGAGGCTTGGCATCTTTTGCATTGATGGGCGCTTACTTAGTAGCATGGCAAATGAGTTATATTTCCAATTATATTGGTGATTATAGGGAAAGGCTTGTTTCTCTGAATGCCCTGCAAAATGATAACTACGATATGTATTATGCGGAAGCCCTGCACCCGCGTATGCTCCATCATGCGATGACGACATTCCGCGTTATGGAGAAGGATCCTATACTCGCTGAACTCCATAATTATAAGGCTCCCGACCTGAGTGAACTTCCATTTATAGAATCCAATAGTTTAAGCGAAGCGAAAGGTTATATTCTCAGAAATGATTCAGTGGGAATGGATGCAACGACATGGATAGTTTGCGGAACGGTTGCGATTGATCACTGGGGTGAAAACCGCTTCCTGCATATCCGGGATTCAATGGGACAGTGGGCCGGATCGGCTTACTTGCTGACTGAGCTAGCTCAGAAATGGCCTTTATCGGCTATACCCAAATCACCTGATGAAATCTACTTTTACGGGCATATTGGTTTTACGCATAGGGACGAGCGTTACCAGTTATATCTGGAAACGGACAAGGGGTTATTACAGCTCGCCGATCTTAGTATCCCAACGGTGACTCCCCAGTTTCACGGAATCGTGAACTATGCGCACCAAAGGCCGGTATTTGAGTGGATACAAACCAATGACCAGTGGTCACCCATCGAGCACTTAAGCGAGGATTTGGCTTATCCAACCGTCAAGTCAGGGTTTACCACATGGTCTGAGAATACTGAATATACAGGAGCCATCGGGTTAACGCTTGCCATACCTGAAGGGGCGAGTGTTTTGCAGATTCCCTATCGTAGCGGTTCTATGAACCCGAATCTGACCGTGCAAATCCAGATCAATGACCAGGATGAGATCTACAAAGAATTTTCCATACCCAAACAGGCAGAAGCGTGGGTGTTATTTGACGTCGAAGTACCTAAGGATGCGCAAAACATTCAGTTAAGATTTTCCGAACAAGGGCAAGCCATGGAACAATGGGTGGCACTCGGAGATCCCGCCTGGTGGTAATCCCAGCTAGGGCCTTAAAAGAATTTTCCCGAAGCGGGGTCCGCTAAAGTGTTCGATCGCTACGGAAAAGTCTTCGAGCGCATAGACTTTCTCAATGGGAGTATGGATATGGTCGCTTTTAATGAAATCAAACACCTCATTGTAAAGACTCTCGATGTATTCCTGCGGCTTGGTACGCAACAAGGTGTCCAGGTGAAAGCCACATAGGTGTATGTCATTGAAAATGAGGTAGCGGGTGGGGAAACGCACAGGATCGCCTACCATCCCTCCGAAAGTCACACAGGTACCACCGTTAGCCATCGATTTAATTAAACGGCTAACACTTTGACCGCCAATCGAGTTTAAGGCTAATTTCGGTTTTTGCCCCTTGGTTAATTCCTTTAACTGCTTTGGATATTCATCATCATCCAGTAACACAATATCCGCTCCCATTTGCTTGAGAGGTTCAATCAGCTCTTCCCGGCGGACCAGACTAATGGTATGTAAGCCCAAGGCTTTTGCTATCTGGATCACCCAGGTGCCCACTGCAGAGTTACCTGCATTCTGGATTACCCAATCGCCTTGATTCAAAGTTACGATATCTTTTAGCAACAATAATGCTGTGGGTGGGTTTATAAATGCGGTGGCAGCCTGTTCTGCCTCAATGCCTTCGGGAATGGTATATAGGGATTCAGGGTCACAAATGAAATGACTCTGCCAGGCAGGTGTGTCTGATGGGATCTTTACGAGCTGACCGGGTTTAAACTTACTGGGTACATCACTTCCAACGGTTTCAATGATGCCTACCCCCTCGCGACCTGCAGTGGCTGGTAAATCCCGCAAGTGCTTATAGCTGCCGCCAATCATTCCCATATCAGACGGGTTGATATTCGCGTAGGCCAGCTTTATGAGTATTTCACCTTGTTTCGGTTCCGGGGCTTCGTATTGCTCAAGCTCCAAAACCTCGAGGGCTTTACCGTAGGATTTGTGTATAATTCGTTTGGCCATAATCTAAAGATAAAGCATATCCAGGGCCCTTAAGACAACCTCATCCCGCTTTATGGTCATTACTTCTTCCGGATCCTGAGGCAATGTGACTACATTATAGTCTTGGTACTCCCGATAGGCAATGGTTCCCCAAAATCGATTCATTATATCCTTACTTCTCAGGTTATCTTCTGAGGAAATTGAAACAATCGTCGGCGAAGGAAATTTAACTTTCATGGACTTATAGTACTCATACTCTGCGCGGAACAGGTAGGCGTCATGAAACATTGCATCCGCTGAATCAAAGTAAAACTGATCGAAGTAACCAGGCTGCAAAAAGAGAGCATAGAAGCCAAATCCCCCGGATTTATCGTGTGTATGCAGGTTCTTTTGGGTAAAGCTGAGTTCAGATGCTTTTTCGATGAAAGGAACTAATTGACTCTTAATAAAGTCAAAGAAATGGATCGCTCCACCACTTGCTGTAACAGTTTGTATAGCATCACCAGTCAAGTCCTTATTTTGCTGAAGTTCATCATCGGGAATCTCAAGAATCGCTAAAGTAGGTAATTGGCTTTTTTTGTCAGCACCCCACGATTTAATCAACTCCAATAAAGTATCCACACTTTGATCTGCATCTATATACAAGTGCAGGGTAGTCTGCTGTGTCGATTCATGAGTTGGGTTCAAAATCCTTAATACATACTCACCGCCTGTCTTGTCAGAACTGACTTTAAAACTTCGGCTTTCATAGAGCTCATCAGCGGTTGCAAATGCATTCGCAAGTGTGGCTGTAAGGAGTGCTAATATGAGTGATTTTTTCATGTCTTAGAGTTAGACGATAAAACTCGAAAAATGTTGCTGTCAAAAAAAAGAAAGAGGCTGCAAATGCAGCCTCCTTCAAAAAGAATTCGGTCTTAAACCAGTCTCGAGTTAGTTAACCTTAACGGTGTAACCAAGGCGAGAAAGAGATGACCAACCCTCGGTCCAAGGGGTTGCAACCGGGTTGAATGCACCCTTGTAAAGAACGTCCTGAATGAATGGGTGACGTACCGGTAAAGTATACAGGTTTTCTGTAGCAGGTCCGTCAGCAGCAGGGCGAGGATCTAAAAGACCACTGCGTGAGCGGTCAACCGCTGCAAGTTGCGGGTCTGCGATTGTATTACCATTTGCTACGATATAATCAATCACCACTTGGACGTCTCCGCCTCCATCACCATCAACTTGAACGAGATCAGCAAGTGTCGCACCTGCGCCGAAGCCCCAGAAGATGTTGTTGTTCAACTTAAGAGATTCGTCTTCGATACCATTGAAAGAGTCAGCAATAGTTGCACGATCTTCGATGCGGACTGCGTTACCCGAGAAGTATGCGAAGATGGAGTTAGTCCAACCGTTACGTGCATTGTCACGCCAGAGTGCAGCTGTAGTGCCTCCATCTGGTGCATTTGTGCCATCACCCAATACGGTAATGTTGTAGAATTGAGGGATACCGAAAGGCTCGTCATCGTCAGAGTCCTTACCACCGTCTTGCTCAGCGCCACGGTCACCCACATCGTTAGCCTCATTCAGGATAACGAGTGCGAACTGAACAGAACCATTCCAACCGAAGTCACTGTCAAGTGCATCATCACCGCAGAATGCTACGATAGCATACTTAACATTTACAGTACCACCAAACCATTCGATACCATCGTCAAGGTTTGCATAGATTTCGACGAACTGGATAGTCGTGCCACGTCCAACACCCCCGAGGGTAAGACCATTGATCTCATTACCGTCAGTAATTGCAGATCCCCCGTGCTTGATAGATATGTATACGATAGATCCTGAAGAGTCATCCGGGTTAAAACCACCAATAATACCAAGATCTGAGTTAGGAAGACCTTCGATGAACTCAGAACCGGAGCCCGGTTGCAAGTTGGTCGGTGCGTTACCCAGAACGATCAAACCGCCCCAAAGTCCACGAATGTCTTTTGTCAAAGAACCGTGAGGGAGTGTACCAAAAGGTCCGGTGAAAGGTCCGTCAGAAATCGAAGTGAACACGATAGGCTGGTCGATGGTGCCGTTCGCAAAAAGTTGAGCGTTACGGGTAATAACCAGTGTGCCGGGATCAAAGTTGTTAACGGTTGCAGGCTCACCTTGGATGAGGGTACCAGGCTCGATAGTGAGTGAAGCACCTTCTTCAACATAGATGATGTCAGTCAGTACATACACATTATCACGAGTCCAGGTAGTATCGGTAGTGATGTTTGAGGTTACGTTTACAGTTGTTTGAGCTTGAGCAGCCAAAGCAACCATAGAAAGCATCGCAGTGATGCTGAGCTTTTTGATCAATTTCATATGATTATATGTTAGAGTTAGTATGATTAAAAAAAACCTAGTTAAAATCGTAGCTCGCACTGATTGAGAATGAGCTGCCGGATGTGTAAGTGGAGTAGATATCGCGCGCTTCTGAGAAGTAATAGCGCTCTCGTTTGGAATCGGTTAAATTCTTAGCCGAGAATTTTAAGGTCCAGTTTTCGCCGATACCTTGTTTGATGATTACATCCAGGCTATCCCTTCCGCGGTCGTAAACATCCGGCGTGGCTCGCGCGACCGTTAATGCCATCTTATCACTGACATAGTTGAAATTGACGCTTACAGCAGTATTAGAGATCGGATTTTCGTAATTCACGGAAAAATTAACGATCAGATCGGGCTGGCCAAATAGATCACGAGTGAGCGGAATATCAGAATTGCTGAGTGCACCCAAAATGGCAGCTCGGTCAAACAGTTCTGGGTTTCCTTGCCCAAACAGTTCCTCTTGCTCCCTCAGCACCACTTCGAATGCTTCCAAATCTTCTTCGGCTGCAAAAAATTCAACGGATTGTACTATCTCTGTGGTTGAGATACTCACTTCAGACTGGCTTACGGTAACATTCGTATTGATCGAAAAGTCCTGCAGAGATTCATGGATGAAAAACAGGTCTTTTCTAAATTCAAATTCAAGCCCCAGAACTTCACCGGTAGGCACATTTTGTGGTTGGATGGTGAAATTACCTGCAAAAGTGCGCTGTACTAGCTCGATGGGGTTTTCCATTTCTTTGCAAAATGCACCCACGGAAATGATTTCGCCCGGGTTGGGGAACCACTCCCAGCGTAAATCGTAGTTGGTGATCCCGGTGAGCACTAAATCCGCATTCCCAAGATATTCTTCATCTCCCAGATACTGTGTAGACGCATAGGGGGCAATTTCGCGAAATGTGGGTCTTGCGAGTGTTTTCGACCATGCAGCACGCACGTTTTGTGTTTCAGAAATTTTATATACCAAGTGAGCTGCAGGTAGTGCCCGGTCATCGGAAATCGTACCAAAGGGCTCCCCTAAGCGAGCTGCGGTTAAAAGCTCTGTGGATAGATCCGTGGTTTCCTGGCGCACCCCTGTGATGAAGCGCCACTTCTCATTGATCTCAAAGTCAACCATTCCGTAAAGAGAGTTTATTTCCTCAGTACCCTCATAAACCTGCAAACGACGCGGGGAGATAAAGGTGTTCATCAAGGGGCCATCACCCATGATACCTATATTCTCTTCATTCAAAAAATCTTCGATGGTGGTAAAATCGCTGAATATGAAATTACCTACGATAAGCGTAGAATAGTTGAAAATTAGCTCCGAAAAATCCCGATTCTTCTCAGAAATGACGCCTCCGAATTTGAAGTTTCTAACTAAATTGCCCGAGTCCAAAATAGGGATTTCCAAGTCAAATTTAGCGGACCATTGGTTTTCACTTAAGTCTCTAAATAAACGGCGTGGGGCACGATCCGGCTTTACCAGCGAAGTTCTGCCGGTGACAGTATTTAGCTCGTTATTTGCAAATCGCACGTCCGGGTCTTCCTGAGAGGTATCAGTAGCGGTTAATGACCAATTTATCTTTATTTCGCTGTCTTCAAGAAAGTGGTCACCATTGAGCTGAAGGGATGTAATATTTCGCTCCACAAAGGTTAGTGAGCGCACCTGGTCAATATTGTCGGGATTACTGCTTGAAGTAATCTCAAAGCCTTCTTGAAAACGTGCCTCGTCGCTGGCAGATTGATTGGAGGTAAATACTAGCTGGAACTCATTGTTGGTATTGGGTTGATACGCCAAACTTATGAGGCCACCCAGCGAAGCACTGATTGTAGATTTAGTATCTGCATATAGTTGCCTGAAAAAGAGTTCATCCGTCTCGGTGCTGATTCTTTCAAAACGATTATTTTCTCCATCTTCGTAATGATCATACGATAGATCATAAGTCAGAGAAGCGACGACACCAATAAGCTGCTCCTCTCCTATATAAAAACTGTTTCCATAGCTATAGCTGAAACCCAAATCTAAGTAAGAGTCATGAGGGGATGGTCCTAAGACAGTACTCGATGCGTTGAATGCCCGGGTAATGCTGTCAAAAAATTCAGCAGCTCCGGGTTCAAACACTTGATTCGGGTAGTCGGCAGGATCAGTTGGTACTCCATCCGGAAGACTGCGGGTACCATCATCGAAGCCGAGCCAATCATAATCGCCGTGATCTGAATTTCTTAGAAAATCATCGATGAGACTTGCATTCGTATTATAGCCGATCGAAGAAGAGATCGACATCTGGCGCTCATTCGGAAATGATCGGGTTTTAATATTAACGGAACCTCCCGCAAAATCTCCGGGTAGGTCGGGCGTGAATGACTTGCTGGTTACGATACTATCGAGCAGATCGGTGGGGAACTGGTCCATCTGGACGGCCTTTTTATCCGGATCCGCACTGGGTAGGCTGACGCCATTCATTAAAGTGTTCGAGTAACGTTCACCCAGGCCCCTTACGAAGACGTATTTGCCGTCATTAATGGATACGCCAGTTACTCGGCTCATCGCATCAGCAGCGTCCCCTGCACCAAAGCGTGAAAAATCCTCTGAGCCAATCGCATCACTGATGGCAGATGCGTTTTGGCGGTCCGCAAGCAGTCTGACCTCTGTCGATTGCACCTCGCTGGCACTGATCACGAAAGCTTCAAACTCAATCACATTGCCGGCATCTATTTTCATGCCGAGCTCAATGCTCGTGACCTCGCCGACCGTTACGACTAAGTCAGTAACGGTTGCATTCTGGTAACCAAATTTATCGATTTGCAGTGTGTAGGTTCCCGCAGGGATGTCCCGCATGCGGAAATTCCCATCTAAGTCGCTATAAGCAACAAAGCTGGTCCCTTCTACGATGATTTGTGCTGCACGCAGGATTTCTCCGGTATCGGCATCTACTAAAGTTCCGGAGATTCTGCCGGTATTTTCCTCTTGCGCGAAGGACGGTTGTATCGTCGAAGCTATCAGACATAGGAAAATATATAGCCTTGTTTTCAGAAGGAATTGCAAATTCATAGTAGTTAGATGATGCTGCTATAAAGTGCGCATAATTCTATGAGCAAATAGAATTTCGCTTTGTAACAAGATTGTTACACTTCTTCTCGATCGCGTTACTAATCTTAAATTTTAGCTTACAATTATATAATGAGAAATCCTTTTCTGGAAATGGCACCCGAGATCGCCTGGGGCCGGTTAACACCTGAAAATATACAGCAAGATATTCAAAAAGCGCTGCAAATGGCTGAGCGTAATTTGCAGGCCATAGAGGCTCTACCGCCGGAGGATATTGACTATGAAAGCGTAGCTGCCGCATTGGATGATGCTACGGAAGTGCTGGACTATGCGTGGTCCAAGATAGAGCACCTTGTAAACGTGATGGATTCTCCCGATTTACGTAAGGCATATGCGGAGACCATGCCGGAGGTCACCTCATTTTATTCAAATATCTGCTTGCGGGAAGCGCTCTGGAAACAGGTTAAAACCTTGGCGGAGTCTCCGGAAATTGAAAAACTCGATCCTATACGCAAACGGCATGTTGAGGAATTGGTAGAAGACTTTCTGGAGAGTGGAACCAACTTGCCTGAAGAGGAAAAGCAGAGGGTCCGTGAAATTGATAATCGGTTGGCTGAAATTACGCAGAAATTTTCGGAGAACGTATTGGATGCTACCAATGACTGGTCTTGCATCGTTGAAGATGAGTCAATGATCGAGCAAATTCCGGAAGTGGTTCAACAACAGGCTTTTGAAAATGCCAGGACGCACGCGGGAGCCACCGAGGATAGCCCGAAATGGCGGTTTACACTGCATGCCCCGTCAATGATTCCGTTCATGAAATTTGCTCAGGATGAATCTCTACGGAAAGAAATGTGGGAAGCTTCTAATGCCGTTGGATCACAGGTGCCCTGGGATAATGAGCCGCTTGTTCTCGAAATTTTAAAACTGCGCAGCGATAAGGCGGCTATTCTGGGGCATAAGCACTTTGCGGACAAAGTGTTAAAGCGCCGCATGGTCAAGCAGGGTACCCGTGCCCGGCAGTTCATCCAAAACGTTAAGCAACGTGCTATTTCTCCCATGCATGAAGAAGTTAAGGCGCTTGAGCAATTTCGCGCAGATCAACTTAGGGAAGACCTTCAAAAATTGGCGCCCTGGGACGTCGCCTATTGGTCTGAAAAAATGTTGAAAACGCTGCATGATTTTGACGAAGAGGAGCTCAGACAGTATTTCTCGGTGGATCAGGTCATGAGTGGCTTATTTGATCTGGTGGAGCGTGTATTTGGGCTTAAAGTGGTCGAGAAGCCAACTTTTTGCGGGTCACGGACTTCGGACGATGCGCTTGAAGTGTGGCATCCCCAGGTGAGTGCATATGAGGTAGTCGATGCAGATACGGGTGAATACTTGGGGCTTTTTTATACCGATTGGTATCCCCGGGATTCAAAGCGGGGCGGCGCATGGATGGATTGCCTGAGATCCGGCAAAAGTAATCATGCAGGTAAAATTATCGAACCACACATCATTGTGCTATGCGGAAATATGACTCCCGGGGTAGGGGGCAAGCCTGCCTTGATGACCCATGATGAAGTGCTCACGATTTTTCATGAGTTTGGACATCTTATGCACCAGATCTGCGGGGCAGTGCCGGTCGATTATTTGAATGGGATTTCGGTCGCCTGGGATTTTGTGGAACTGCCCTCCCAAATTCTGGAAAACTGGGTTTGGGAGCGTGAAAGCCTGGACCTTTTTGCAAGGCATGTGGATACCGGCGAAACGATCCCGGAAGACTTATACCAAAAGATGACGGAGAATCGTAATTTTCAAAAAGGACTCTTCGTGATGCGGCAGCTCAGCCTTGGGATTATGGATCTGGACATGCATATCGACTACGATCCGAATGATCCGGAGCTATCCCTGAATGATTTTGTGGAATCGAGTGTGAAAACGTATCGGCCGGAGTGGAAAGTGGACAGTCCTCCCATCTACAGGAAATTTGGCCACCTTTTCAGCTCAGCAGTTGGTTATGCTGCGGGGTATTATTCCTACCTCTGGAGCGAAGTACTGGAGTCTGATGCATTTGAAGCCTTTAAAGCAGAGGGAATTCTCAACGGAGAAACGGGTCGCAGATTTAGGCGCGAAATCTTAAGCGTGGGCAATAGTCTGCAGCCCGAGGAGGCCTTTAAGAATTTTAAGGGTCAGGAACCCCGTTTGAACGCCTATTTATTGAAGTCCGGTCTGATAGATGCCGAAACTTCAGAACGAGAATCTATTTCGTTTACGTAAAGCGCTATTTCAGCGGGAGCACGAGGATTTCTGAATTACGCTGATCTTCTTCGTAAAGGCTTATTCTGTCCGGGGGCAAATCGCTTTTTTCTGCGGGTTGAAAAGCAAACTGTTCGGTGAAATAGCCGGTTGCCTGGGTGCTCAGGGCAAGCACCTTATCGTAGCCGTAAGCTTTCGCCTGTTCGATAGCAAAGCCGACCAGCTTTCGCCCGATTCCCTTACCCTGGTGAAATGCCTGAACGTTGACAGAGGCTATTTCCAATACATTGGCATCCGGATAGCGAATCTGTAATACGGAGCCAAGGATTGAGTGATCAACTTCGTAGATCAGGTAGTCCGCAATATTGGCCTCAATTTCAGGCAGGCTCCGTTGCCGCAGCTTATCATTCTTAACCGCATGTTTGGTAAGGGCATAGATGCCGGGGGCATCATCGGCTAGTGCATTGCGCACCTGGTCATATTGGTTTTGATGGATCATGGTTCCAACCCCGACTTTATCGAAGATTTCAGTCAATAAAGCACCGTCTTGGCGACCATCCAGTATATGCACCCGATCAGTATCTGCCTGTAATGCGCGTATGGTTTCCCGGGCCTTGGATATTAAGCTCGTATTGATACTCTCAATGCCGGTTTCCAAATGTTGGTTCAGCTTTTCGAGTGAGAGATTGAGTATTGATTTGCCTCCAACGATCAATCCCGGGTGTGCAGTTAAATAGATCAGCTTGCTGGCTTTGAGTGCAATCGCCATGGAGCTTGCCAGATGATCAGAATTTAACCGGAACGCCTGCCCCCGATTATCATACAATATGGGTGAGAATAAAGGAATTACCCCATCGGACATCAACTTATGGATGCGCCCTTCATTTAAACGATCAATGACGCCTGAAAATCCTTGATCCTCACCGCTCACAATACCCCTAGGCCGTGCAAATATCTCATTGGTCAAAGCGCAGGGTAATGATTGGCCGGACAAGCCCTTCATAATAATGGCAGCCTGCTCACCCGCTATTTTTTCTGCAAGCTCAAGGGTTCTAGCATTGGTGGAGCCCTCACCCGTGCTATCACTTAAATTCAGATTTTGGGCTTCCGCTGCTTTTCGTAGCTGTTCAGCAATGCCGAATGTGAGTACGATATGAATATTCAGGCTGCGTAAAACGGCGATATCGATCAATATACTCTCAAAATTCGTATGTTCGACGATCGCGCTATCCAGGCTAATCACAAAGGTATGATCCTGGAAGCGAGGGACGTATTCGAGAATATCCCTTAGATTAATGGGCTTGAGGCTCATATCGGTTCGTAATTTGCCAAATCCGAATTCTGGATGACCTCGTTTGTCATGGTCAACCAATCGAGCGTCTCCATTAATTGTCGCGTAGCATCTCGATCATAGAGTTCCCGAAATTCGGGCTCGCGAATCAATGCATGCAGTTCCCCTTCTTGTAAGAGTAAGCGGTAGTTACTGTTTTCCAAAACACTTGCCACTTCGGGTGAATTCAGAATCTCTCGCAATTGCGGGTTATTATTGAAGACCTGGCGTATGTCTCCTCTTTGTTCAAGAATACGGATATTGAGTAATAGGCGGTAATAGTCTTCCGGGATAGGATCAGCGAGTCTTACATACTCTTCTAATGGGGGAGAGAGCAGGGCGTTATTGAGTTGTGCGGATATACGGGTCGTCTGCTCTGTTTCCTCAGGTAATTCAACCTCTTGTGCGATTAAGAAATCCACACTGCCGGGCCGTGCGGGGATCGGTGCGGTTTGAACACTGATTATCCTCAATAATATAATCAAAACCACGAAAACGACGGTCCCATTCAGAAGACCCACAATGGCGCCGCCAATGCCTGAGGTTAATTTCTTGCGGGTTGAGGTCTGGCGCTTTGTGCTGATAAACATGAACATTGCGCATGCAAAAAACACGAGGTAAATGAGTATTCCAAAAAGCACATCTGAAAACATTTCCACCATTGGTTTGGGGTAGGGCAGAATCATTTCATAAAGATTATTGATAATGAACCCCAGAGATAGTCCGGCTACATAGCCTACGGGCACTCCCAGCAGAATCATCAGGCCTCTTCCCAGCCCATGCAACCATCCCTGCCATGCGGAAAAAAGCATAAATACAGAAAACAGAACATACAGGAACAGTTGCCAATCAGTTGTATTAAATCCCGGTGTCATCGAAAGTTAGCAGTATAATCAAATAAACTAAAAAGTAATTATTTAAATGTTTAAGGCCCAGGCACAACGCTGAATTGATGATTAAATGCAAAACTATTGATTTAGTGTTCGACGTAAATGAGCTTAATGCTATTGAGTTAATAGAGCTTCGTAAAATTCATGGTATCCCGGTTCAGTGATCTAGTCGTGCAAACGTTAAAGTGTTGGCTAACAGCGTGTATTGTACTTTTATCGGGAAGCTATTATACCTTTAGCCAGCAAACGGGTTCTGCAGTGGATGGCCTGGAAATTCCATTGCTTGAGGAAGAGAGTGTTAATCTCAGCGAGCGGGATTATGATCGCATTTACCTTAAATACAGCCGCGCTAAATCGGCTGCGGATATCGGTTTGGATAGTTTAGCGCTCGATTTGGTAGAGGAACTACTCAACGAAGAAGTCATCTTGTTTGAAGATTTTAACCGGCAATTGGAATCTCTGGCCGTCCGCCTTTACCTCGATAAAGGGCAGGTGGACGAAGCCGAGTCCTACATGGAGCGTCTTTCAGAAGATCCGAATTCAGAATACTTTTTTTTGTCTGCTTTAATCGAATATTGGAGGGGGGATTTTGCATTGCTGGAAGAAAATCTCTCGGCAGTGGAATTTGAGGATCTGACATCCAATGATCAGGCATGGTTTTATTTTTTGCTTGGCGTGGTTGCATCCAACGCGGGAGACAATGAATCCTCAATCCGTGCTTTCGACAGTGCTCTGGACAGTGCCCAAAATGCAAGTCAACTCAGTCACTTAAATCGCATGATTTGGCGGGACGAGATTTTGAGTGGAAGTGCAAGTGATGAGCTGGAGGTTTCCCTGAAAGTGCAGATTGAAAATGCGATCTACCCCGTAATTGCCTCTCAACTCGTTCAACAGTATGCCATTGTCTTAGTGGCCATGGGACGAACGGATGAAGCCGTTCTGGCACTTGAAAATCAGAATGCGCTGCTCAGTGATGAGTTTCGTGAGCAAAAAGATCGATTGCTCATGATGATTTCCATCCTCGCGGGTGGAGGAAAGTCACGTTTGGCGATCGAGAATATTCTGCTTGAAGGGGAAGATACCCAGATTCGGGAAATGGCATTTTACTATAGATTGCAAGACTTTGGGGATGAACCGCAGGATGATTTCCTGGAAGTGCTCGGCCGAATCCTGGAGCGTAATCCTGAGGATATGCTCAGGGATCCGAGTTGGTATTTGTTTGGGCTCGAAGCCTATGAAAACGGTGAGCTGGATGAAGCGGAATCCTGGGCAAATGAGTTATTCCAGAATACGGAAGACTCTGGCCTGGAAATGAGCTCGCTCCGCCTGCTCGCAGCGATTTATTGGTCACGGCAACCGCCTCAATATCGCATCGCTGCCGAGCGACTCATTCAACTGGATACACTCATTGAGGATGACACCGAGCGTCTCTATAATCGTAAACTCATTGGAGATAGTTACTACTTTAATGGGGATTACCTGAATGCCTTCAGTTATTATGATCCTTTACTTGAGAATGCCGACCAGTCTGAATTTTCGGATCAGCTGATTTATAAGATGATCGATAGTCTTATACAGTTAAATCAAATGGAGCGGGCAGAAACGCTTTTGGGCCAGCGTTTCTTATCGGCAAATGAGGAAGCGGCAGAGTTCCTGTGGGCTGCTGAATGGAACTACGTCATTAACCAAATCAATCTTGGGAACATTGACTCGGTGAAAGCACGTGTCCAAATGCTCTGGGAATCGTTCGAGTATGATGTGAATACCCCCTGGCAGCTTATCGCGCATTTGCGTCTGGGTTGGTTGAATGCTTACTTGAATTACAATGATAATAATCCCGATCAAGTAATTGGGATTCTGGATCAGCTGCTCAGTCTGGAGCAGCTTCAAATCAGTGATAATGACCTAATCCGCACAGTAGTTTACCCTGAGCTGCTCATTCTAAAGGCACGCACGCTATTACAAACCGGACAAGTGGATGAAGCGTTTGCCCTATTTGATGACGTCAGAGTACTCGATGTAATCGATAAGGCAGCGCTCACCTATCTGATAGAGGCCCGTTACTATGGAGGTCAGGGAGATTCACTAAGCGCTCAAAGATCATTGGTGGAGCTGGCTGATAAGTATCCGCAAAGTGTCTATGCGCCCGTAGCCCTTTATGAAGCAGCGCTTTCTGTGGAGTCACGCAATACACGCTCCAGTGATCAGGAAGCCATTCGCATTTACAGTCGAATTGCGGAGGATTTCAGTGAGCATTCCCTTGCATTTATTGCCAAGCTGAAGCAGGGAGATATCTTGCGAAAGAGTAACAATTTCGTAGTCGCCGCTCAGTTTTACGAACAGATGATCAATGATTTTCCAGACGAAAGCCGCATCCACCTTGCTGAAATCGCGCTGGCAGAAAGTTATTTTGCGCTCGGATCTACAAATCAAAACTACATCGAGCAGGCATTTCGAATATTCGAGCAGCTTCTGGATATCTCCACTATCCCCATTGATTTGCGTTTGGAGGCAGGCACGAAGGCAGCTCTAGCACTAAAACAGCTGGACGTGGAGGATCGATTTGTAGATGTGCTTTGGCGTGTGGTGAATCAAGTGATAGGAGAAGATACGGAGAGTCTGAATCTGGGGGTTTCCGGGCGGTATTGGCTTGCACGTGCGGTGGTTGAGCTCAGTGATGTATTTCAAAACACAGGTGAAAATGAACAATTGAATACGCTGTATGAGCTAAGCAACCGCCTCGGCCTTCCGGCAATCAATATAATGCGAAACCGATTATGAATTTTGACACATCGATAATTCAACAGGGCGGCCCCATGATGTGGTTGCTATTGGCAATTAGCTTTTTTGGATTTGTCCTGTTTGTTGAGCGCCTTTTTTTCCTGCATAAGGGTCACTACAATACCAGCTCATTTGTAGATGGAATCAGCAACAATATTAAGAAGAAGCGGCTGGTGGAGGCACTTACGATTTGCGAGGAAAATCCGGGCACGATTTCAAATATCATTAAGGCTGCGTTATTAAACTATGATCAATCCAAAGAGCGTTTAACGGAAGCGGTTCAGACCGCGGCGATGGTTGAAATCCCTTACCTGCAGCGCCGTATCGGCACACTGTCTGTGGTTTCAAGAATCGCCCCGCTTATCGGACTACTTGGCACTTTATTGGCCATTATGGAGGCTTTTTATGCGCTGAATGTGGATGGCCCCTATGCAAACAGTGCGGACTATGCAGGCTTTATGGGTGAGGCGTTGTTAACCACAATTTTAGGGATCACCATTGCGATTTTGGCCCAGCTGGCCCACCATTTTCTGCATGGTCGCTTTCGCGCTGTTGTGCATGATATTGAATGGGTGGGGCATGATATGATACAATTGTTGACGAATCTGGATAATGAGTCGGAAGAAGCAGAATAAGGATTTGGTAGATGATTATTCGGAGGGGCGCTTAAGCAGTCCGCTGGACCTTAAGATTCGCTTGAAATCCCCCAGGTCAGATATGGATTTGGTTCCGTTTTTGGACTTTTTATTCATTGGTATCCTCTTCTTCTTATTAAGCTCAAAGCTTATTTACTCACCGGGTATCGCCATGGAGCTTCCGGCGCTCGAAGACTCACTATTGGATAATGTGCGTGTAGATGAAGTCCTTTCCATAAACCTGCGGGACAATGAGTATCTTTTCTTCTATAGGGGTGCCATATATAACTGGGACCGGCTCAGGAGTTACGCAGAGAACGAGGATTTTGATAAAGAAAGGAATGCCCTTGCGACTTTGCTGGTCAAGATGGACTCAGCCGTATCTCTGGAAATGCAGACGAATATTATCGGCCTTTGCAAACAGCTTGGATATTCGCGCATACAGCTTGCCATTGAGCCCTACTCAGAACCTCCTTTGCCGTTTAATCGTGAGATTCAGTGAAGACTCTGTGCCTAGTCTTATTGTTTGGGATTTATCCAATGCTGGCATGCCTCGGCTCTGATGATGAAGAGGGTGCGCTCATTACGGTTACGAGCCCTTCTGCGAATGATATCTTTACGGTAGGAGATCAGTTGGAAATTGAGGCGGTTATTCACCGACCCCAACTCATCCGAGGCGTAAGGTTTTATATCAACGGTTCCCGTGTGGGATTATTAGATAATTCAATGCCCTATCAATCGGACTTAATTGAATTAACCGGCTCAGGGGTATACGAAATCCAGGCGGTTGTTGAGTTAGCGGACGGAAACCTGAATGAATCTCCGATCACGCCCATCTATGCTGTGCCTGCGAAGTCCAAGGAATTTGTGGTCACCGATTCGATCACCAATGCAGAGGAGTATATTCAACAAATTTATAGGGATTTACTGTTTCGGGAACCTTCTGCAGATGAGCTCAACTTCTTGCTGCAGGAGTTGGAGTTCGCATTAACTTCACGCGAAGAGATTCTGAATTCATTAATGCAAAGTGATGAATTGAAGGTGCTTCTGGATGCTCACAACGCCTACCAGATGATTACAGGGGAATGGCCCGATCCCTTTGAATTTCAAGCCGTTGTCGAAAACTATAAATCCATGAAAAGTGATGGTGATCCTACGTTTTCAGGATCAGAGTCAAATGTCTCACAAGGTATAACAGATACCTACGAATTTAGAATTGAGAAAGAGACTCTTTTCCACGCCTACTCAACGGGTTCTGCCGATATCGTTGCAGAATTGAAAGATGCAGAAGGGAAAGTCATTGCCAATGATGATGACTCGGGCGTTGCATTTAATTTTGATTTGAGCGTGACCTTAATGCCGGGTGAGTATGTATTGTCCATAAGGGGTTTTTTGGGGAAATCGGCTAATTATTCCATACACACGAATTTGCAGGTTACTCAACCCATCCGTGAAAGAGATGTCATGGATGATGGATTTTTGGACTATGTGATCGATTCCATTTACAAAGAAAAACAGGATTGGAATCCTCAAATTGCGGTAGAAAATACTCTTAAAACGACAATCGATACGCTATTTTTAAATCGCTTTGAGCAACCACCCAAACCGTGGCGCAGTTATGAAAATCAGAGAGGGGTGCAGGCGGTGGGCCGTGTTGAGGACTTTGCGAGTTCTCTAGTTAGAAATTTACCGTTGGGGTATAATTTTGAAGGTATCAATCTGGCAGAGATTGAAAGTCGTGATACTGCCGCATACCTGGTGAGCACATTGCTCAAGGAAAAGCCAACGCGGGAACGGATTCGACCTTTGCTTGGGTTGGATTTTGCTGAAAAAATCGATTCGCTCATTCACGAAGAAGACTTTCGGTTAAGATTTGAGCCACAGAGGACGCGAGTCGGTGAGTCTGTTTCCCAACCCATCGATGAGTTGTCAAAGCAAGATCAGGTCAGCATATTTGAGGATCTGACTGCGAATTCAGAGGGTTGGAAATATAGCGATTGGTTTGGATTTGTCAGTGATATCCACTTTCCCTGGGTGTATCAGGAGAAACTTGGCTGGACCTACCTGGAACAAAGTGAAGATGACATCTGGCTATGGAACGAATACGTGGATGCCGCTTACACACGTGATGATCTTTTTCCGAATATTTACAGATACGCTGATTCTCAATGGATATACCTTTTCCTGGAACAGGATGACGGTATTTCCATTTTTAACTATACACTAAATGAGTGGGAATAGCGCTTTTTAGATTTGCCCCAATAATCACTTGCGTGGTAAATACCTAACAACTTTACTAATTTAGGTAACCGGCATGAAACATCTATTGGTATTCTCTTTCCTCTTAATTCTCGTAGGCTGTACGACTGTTCCGGAAACGGGTCGCAGTCAACTCCTCTTAATCTCGAATGAGCAGCTTGCGTCTGCTGCTGCCAATCAATATGGAGAGCTTAAAAAGGAGCTGGGTCTATCCAATAATCAGCAAATGCGGCAACGTTTGAACCGGGTTGGCCGGGATGTCGTTATAGCTGCTCGCGAGCGCAGTCCCGATGCTGGATTACCCCCACCTGAGGAGTGGGAATTTGAAGTCTTTAAATCTGAACAGGTTAATGCGTTTGCGATGCCGGGAGGATACATTGGATTTTATGAAGGCATCATGACCAAATTCGAAAATGATGACCAGCTTGCCGCAGTGGTAGCCCATGAGGTAGCCCATGTTGCTGCTAAGCATGGTGGCGAGCGGGTTTCCCAGCAGTTGCTGGTACAGGGAGCACTTGTTGGAGGTGCAATTGGCTTAGGTTATTCCGAGATGGATAGAAATACTCAGGTGGCGATCATTCAAGGACTTGGTTTCGGTGCGCAACTCGGGGTACTGTTACCCTACAGCCGTACTCATGAGAACGAGGCGGATTATATGGGGATAATTTACATGGCTGAGGCAGGTTATGACCCACGTGCTGCGGTTGACTTTTGGCTAATCATGCAATCTCTAGGGGGGCAGGCTCCACCCGAAATTCTTTCCACTCACCCTTCCAATGAGACGCGTATTCGCAAGCTGACCGAGCAAATGCCCGCGGCCCTCGAAATTTATGAGCGTAATCGATGATTCTACTAGTCGACGGTTATAATCTCATTTTTCGCAGTTTCTATGGCATGCCGGATTTGCGGCGTTCCGATGGTTTCCCCACGAATGCGATCCACGGTTGGGTGCGCACCCTTTGGTATCTGCAGGATATGAAGGGAGTTGAGCGTATGATCGTATTCTTCGATGATGGTGCGGACGAACGAGAAGCCCTGTTGCCCGAATATAAATCCAACCGTGGGGCAACTCCGGAGGATCTCGTGCCCCAGATAC
This sequence comes from Puniceicoccaceae bacterium, assembly GCA_028285755.1. Classification (GTDB taxonomy): domain Bacteria; phylum Verrucomicrobiota; class Verrucomicrobiia; order Opitutales; family JAFGAQ01; genus JANQOQ01. Next base: position 686,409 of record JANQOQ010000006.1, on the reverse strand, counting down.
CGATAATCAAACGCTTAACCGTTCAAATGGGTTTGCAATGTGTTGAGCAGCCAGGCTGCGAAGCCGATGATTTGATAGGGAGTTATGCCAAACATTTAGGAGATAAAGACCTGCCGGGGGTTATCGTAAGTGCTGATAAAGACCTCGGGCAAAGTGTGGGAGGCTCGATCAGGCAATTACTGCCACCCCCGACCGCAAACCCACGCTTGGGTTGGCGTATGCTCGATGCCGAAGGCGTAGAGAAAAAGTTCGGTGTGAAGACTTCACAGGTGGCTGATTACCTGGCGCTTGTGGGGGATACATCTGATAATATACCCGGACTACCCGGTGTAGGGCCGAAGACTGCAGCGAAATGGCTGGTCGAATATGGTGACATTGCCACCATCATCGCAAAAGCCAACTACCTAATGCCCGCCCGCTTTCAATCTGTCGTAGCCGAGCGCAAGGAAGATTTAGTACGCAACCTGCAACTCACCCGGCTGAATTTGGATCTGGCAGTGGATATACCAGATACTGTTGAGGCCCGGTATGGCGAATTGCTGGACGAGTTTAATGCGCTCGAAATGAATAAAGCCTACAAAGACGCGCAAACCCGTTACAATATTAGCGCATAAGCAATGCTGGCATGACGTATGCTCTACTTATGGCTAGTTAGAGTATTGTAATATAGGTTAGAGATTCATCTCATATTAAGGGGTATAAAGCGTGGCTCGGCAATAGGGGTATTGCCGAGCCACTTTTTTCTAAAAATCAATGCACTTTGCAGGCTATGAACTTTTAATTATGGGTATTACTTCTATCTCCGCCTTTTTTATTGAAACTTACTCAAACGTTAGAGAAACTTATAAGACCCTATATTTAAGCCCACAGAGTTGAACCTTTTTCACTCTTTGAGTATCAATAGTCTAACTGTTAATTTCTGATTTAGCTAAAATATGAACGATACGAATGACTCCTTACCGACGGATACGCGTCGATCCTTTATTAAAAAGTCTGCACTGGGTGCGGCCGGAATCGCGGTTGCCAGTACCGCAAAGAGTTATGCCAGTGTGATTGGCGCCAATGATACCCTGCATGTTGCCTTGGCGGGTTTTAAGCGGCGGGGTAAACCGTTGATGGATTCCCTGGCAAAAGTGCCCAATGTTAAACTCACTTACCTGATCGAGGTGGACAGCCGCCAAATGGATGCAGGCATGAAGCATGCAGAGGAAGTGCTGGGATACAAACCCAAGGCCGAAAAGGACATACGAAAAGTAGTCGAACAGAAGGATGTCGATGCCATTATGATCGCGACTCCGGACCACCTCCACGCTTATGAAGCATTACTGGGCTTAAAGCATGGTAAACACGTATATGTAGAAAAGCCCTGTGCATACAATCTCGATGAGGATCGTATGCTGCTAAAAGCTGAGAAGAAATACAGTGATCTGAAAATTCAAATGGGAAGCCAGCAACGCTCATCCCGTGAAACGCAAGAGATCGTAGCTCAAATCCATGAGGGGGTAATCGGTGATCCTTATAAGGCAGTGGCTTTTTATAACAATGCGCGTGGACGGGTTGCAAACCCCAAGGTCGTCGCACCCCCCAAAGAGCTCGATTGGGAACTCTGGCAAGGACCAGCACCCCGTACGGACTTTATCGACATTGTAGAAGATTACAACTGGCACTGGCGCTGGCATTGGGGCACTGCAGAGTCTGCCAACAATGGAACCCACGAGTTGGATGTCGCACGATGGGCGCTTGGAGTTGTCTACCCGGAGGAAGTTCGCACCATTTCCGGTAAGCACCATTTTGCCGACGATGGCTGGGAAATGTATGACACCATGGAAGCCACCTACCGATTTGCTGGAAATAAAGTGATCCAGTGGGACGGTAAGAGCCGCAATGGCTACCAAACCTATCAAGGCGGTCGCGGCCTCGTTGTCTACGGCAGCGAAGGATCCGTGCACCTCAATCGCGGGGGATACCGCCTCTATGATCGTAAGGGAGACCTAATCCGCGAGACCCTTGCCGGTACCAACGAAGGCGGCATCGCACTCGGCGGGGGTGGAGGAATGACCGATATCCACGTGCGTAACTGGGTAAATGCGATCCGCAAAGGTGAAAAACTGGCAGCTCCCATGAAGGAGGGCGTACCCAGTACACACCTCACGCACTATGCGAATATTTCTTCACGTGCCGGAGATGCGTTGGTCCTGGTGGACAGTAAGACCGGTAAGATGAAAGATAAGGAGCTGGTCAAAAAATACGACGCCCGTGAATACGAGCCCGGTTGGGAATTAAGCGTATAATCTTGCTTTAATCTAAGAGCCCTGGGTTGAAAACTCAGGGCTCTTTTTTAATACATATAGAATTCTCTAACCATTAGGCGTATTGTTACCATTTGCCCTATGGAATGTGTGTGTAAGCCAAATAATAAGCATCGAAATTAGTAAATGCTGAACGATAAGCGTTGACGGATACATATAGCGGAATGCCGTCCATACCGTAGCGATAATATAGGATAAGTAATAGGCAAGCGTTGTTGTAAAAATAGCAGCTAGGTATAGAGGCTGTAAGCTTTTATCAATTATACTTTTATAGATAAGTGTAGCAATAATAGCTGCTGTAATAATCAGATAAATAAGATGCACGCCCGATATCCAGCGTGTGACGTTATTGAGGATTATAAAATCGTAGATGTCATTGAGATGCTTTCTTGTCGATTGGAAGCGATCATTAAAGCTTAGCCCGAAATTGTTACTGGAAATACCTATAGTAACCCATTCGATCGTTTGCATAGGATTTAGCAATTGGAGGTAATTGGTTAGTTTAATCCTTAGCAGACTAAAGGGATACAGCCGGAGTGCCTTATAATACTCTTCTTGAATGGATGGAAAGTTGTCTTGTGTAAGATAGTTTTCGTCAACGATGGGATTGCCATATTGTTCCGGCCATTTGAGATAGCGATATCCGGCCCATTGGAAGTTCTCAGCGTATTGATTGTCCAAATGCTCTGCTGTGTTTGGAAAGGTTTTCATCAGTTCAGGTCTGAGCACTAATAGACCAACCAGTTCCAATGACATCATCGACATTTTTGGGTTTGATTTTTCAACGGGGTACAAATGGGAGATAATCCTTCCGGTGATAAAAGGTGTAGTGAATAGCAATGCCAGGAGCACTACTTGTGTGATAGAAATCCAACGCTCTTTCTTTAAAAGGATTGTCAGGATTATCGCTATGACTGGTAAAACAACGATCGCATTGTGTCTGAATTCTACTGAAACTAAGGAGACCAGAACTAAGACTGTGGATAAAAGCTTTGTATGTTTGTAAGCGCCTTTCGTTTTGACTTGATAGGCATACAGAGAAATGACTGTCATCCAAAGCAAGGACACTGTGAACCAAACATCCTTCCACAGTGTTACTGAATAGGGTGCAAGGGGTGATATGGGCGAAGTTAGAATGATTGTAAGAACCAATATTCCATAATCTTTTATGATTTGCTGCGTTCGGGTCTTTGTTTCAGCACCTGTAAATGACCAAAATGCTTGGTACAGGTAATATAAGCCTAAAAATAGCAAGATAGCTTGAAATAGCGATAAGTAAGCCACTGGCAGCCCTATCTTTAACCAATAGTGGATGAGTATGGACATCGTTGGTGGATGCCAGTCGCTATATTGATTTTCCATAGCTTGTTCGATTTGCCATATGGAATCAGGAGTATAAATACCTGGACAAAAGATGAGCCACGCTACAACCCCCAGCCCTATCTGACTAAATACCTTACCGAATAGAGTGTGCCCTATGAAAGATACCAAAATAGTCGTTAAAATAAGCACAATTGTATATCTTGTGGCTGAAAATAAATCCCGGTTTGGTTTTGAAATTTGGGTAAAGTCATAATCAACCCACATCATTGGATCCCCATCGGTGATTTGAAGACTTATGGATCCATCCATATATTCAATATTTGAGATTCCTAAATATGCGCGGAATTGCTCTAATTTGAGCGTTTGAATGGGGATGTCTGTATGATTAGCCAGAGTAAGATTCTCAATCCGGCACCAACCCGTATTCGAATTAGGATCGATCCGTAAAATTTTCAGACCTTCCCAGGGTATTTCTTGGATAACTCGGGTTCTCTTGTTTGCCTCTAACTTGACGGTTTGTATGGACTGATAGTTTTGCCCATCACCCAGATCAAAAAATAGCTCAATATGCCCAGGCTTTTCGACAGTGATATCAAAGGCTAACTCAGCTTTATAAACATAAAATGTATTCACCCAAAAACACAGTCCAGCGATCAGCGCCAAGGGCAGGGAATAGATAAAGTAGTGTAAAGAGAAACGGTCCTTGAAATTTGGAAAATTAGTCATGGATCGATCATCATGAGTTTATTGGCTTTATCTTATTGCGTGAGTTTTCCGAGTAGAAGCCACGCCTTACAAATAGAAACCTGACAACAAAGACGATTATTGTCGCTATGAGTACACTTAGCATGGAATGAATCCCCAATTTAGAAAATGCTAAAGTAAATACAGCATAATCTATGATTTGAAAAACAACCATTACTCGTAAATAGCGGAACATACCTCCAACACTCATGGGAGTTAAAAAAGTACGTTTGCTGTGCAAATAATAAGAGAATACAAAAATGGGAATCTGTACGACTGCATAAGCGATCTGCTCATCCATCGCTAAGAAAAGGAGTTTCACCAGGGCAAGCTTTACACCTAGTGAAATACCACAGTTAACTGCGTATCGTAATCCCTGGCGTACGAGCTGATTTGAAAAGAATCTATTTAATAGATCGGCCATTTTCGGATGATATTTGGTCTTCTATTCTAGAGATCTTAACCTGCAGTTTCTCCAAAAGCTTACGATTAACGGAAATCAAATCCGCAATCAAAGCAGTTATCATCAAAAAGATTCCGCTGCCCATCAATAAAGCGGATAGAATCAAGGATTGTATCATGCCATCTCCCTCACCTGATAAATAATGATATAAGAAACGGAGTGATATAACAATACCGACCAGGAAAGCGGAGACCCCCAGAGATGTGAAAAATAACAAAGGACGGTAAGTAATAAAAATCCGTAACATTGTAAGCCCGCTCTTCTTAACGTATGATAGCATACTATTTACCAGTCTTGAAGGCCTTGTTTCGCCATTGACTCGTATCGGAACTGAAGCGAGCGCAATCCCTTTATGACCTGCCTGTATGATCGTTTCCAAAGTGTAAGTATACTCGTTAAACACGTTCAGTTGCATTGCGGCATGCTTGTTAAATGCCCGAAAACCGCTGGGTGCATCTATTATATTCGTATGACTTAACTGGCGAACTACAAAACTGCCAAACTTCTGAAGGAATTTCTTAATGGGGCTGAAATGCTGTATCTTTGATATCGGTCTTTCACCTACGACCATATCTGCCTCTCCTGAAATGATCGGTTGAATCAATGTAGGGATATCATCTGCACAGTATTGATTGTCGGCGTCGGTGTTTACAATGATATCAGCCCCAAGGGAACAACATGCATCTATGCCTTTTATAAAAGCTTTAGCTAATCCCTGATTTTGCGGAAAGCGAACGATATGATCGACCCCATTCGCCTTTGCTACCTCGATCGTACGGTCAGTGCTACCATCATCAATTATAAGCCATTCTACACATTCAATGCCTTCCACCTCGCGCGGAAGTTGCTTTAACGTTGTCGGTAAAGAATCCTCTTCGTTATAACAGGGTATTTGGATGATAAGCTTCATCATTATTTAACATTCGTGCCTGGATCACTTAGTCTAGCCCAAAAAATTGAGGAAATGCGCTTCGCTGATAAATCGATAGCTGGATGGTTAATTGGTTTATCTTAGGCTAAAAGAGGGTGCAGGTTAAATACTTCCAGATTTCGGAATTATTTTTACTTTGCAGATAGGGTGAGTCTTAGCAAGCACAGAGAAAATGGTGGTTTATCGTGTATCAAATCTATCATTGTTTTTAATTATCTTCATAAGAACTCTCTGGATTTTTTAAAAATTGACAACTCGGCAGGGCTGTGGAATTTAGTATGATTCTTTTTGAATAAGTGCCTGATTAGCTCAATTGGTAGAGCAGTTGACTCTTAATCAATTGGTTCGGGGTTCGAGTCCCCGATCAGGTACCACCGCATCTTTTTCGCATATCATTTTACAACAAGGAAAGACTTCATCAGAAATCGAAAGGATTTTGTTTCGAATGTGATCCTGCCTGAGTCGAACTATTAACCCGTTGTCATTATGTCTATTTTCAGCAAGCCGACCTATTCTACCATTACTTATAAAAAGAAGGATATCCCCAAGGGGCTTTGGACTAAGGACCCGGTAAACGGAGAAATCCTCTACCACAAGGATCTGGAAAAGAATCTTATGGTTGCCGAGAAGAGCGGCTATCATTTCCCGATTGGAGCAAGGCAACGTATCGATGCTCTGCTCGATGTAGATACTTTTGTAGAGTATGATAAGGACCTGAAATCTGCAGACCCTCTGAATTTCGCAGCAAACGGGGCTGCCTACACCCAAAAGGTGGAAGAAAACCAGACGAAAACCAAAGAAAACGACGCGGTCATTTCAGGCATAGGCAAAATGGGGGATATCCCAGTGAGCATCGCTGTGATGAATTTTAAGTTCCTGGGGGGGAGCCTGGGGTCGGTTGTGGGAGAAAAAATCACCCGTGCCATTGAAAGAGGTGCAAATGAGCGCAAGCCGGTGATCGTGGTCTCTGCGTCAGGCGGTGCTCGCATGCATGAAGGTATATTGAGCCTGATGCAGATGGCGAAGACCAGTGCAGCTCTGGCAAAACTCAACGAACTTGGATTGCCTTATATTTCGGTACTTACAAACCCGACAACTGGCGGAGTCTCCGCAAGTTATGCGACTTTGGGGGATGTGATTCTTGCAGAGCCGGGTGCGATGATTGGATTTGCCGGTGCGCGTGTGATCAAGGAAACGATCCAGCAGGATCTGCCTGAAGGCTTCCAAACCTCCGAGTTTTTGTTTAATGCGGGTCTAATCGATCAGATTGTCCCCCGCACAGAAATGCGGGAGCGTATTATCTTTTTCTTAAAAGCGTATTACGCAAAGGTAGATAAGCAATCTGCATAATCCATTGCCCTTGGATGTCTGACTTAGCCAGGATTATCGGCCAGCTGGATGGCTACGAAAGTGTTCGGGATTTTCTCTACAGCCTGAGATACCGGGGAGCCAAGTATGGGCTCGAGCGTATGCAGGCGTTTGTGGAAGCCCTGGGCAATCCCCATCAACAGTTCAAAAGTATCCACGTGGCAGGTACGAACGGTAAGGGATCAACCTGTTCGATGATGGAGCACATCTACCGTGCAAATGGATATAAAACCGGCTTGTTTACATCCCCCCATCTTATCAGGCAGGGTGAGCGTATCCAGGTGAACGGTGAAATACTGAGTGAGGATGAAATCGTTGATTACACAAAGCGTATGATCCCCTATGCTTTAAAGGGCTGCGGAGGTAATCTGGATGAATTTCCTTCTTTTTTCGAATTTATGACTGCAATGGCGTTTGTCCGATTTGCAGATATGAAGGTAGATATTGCGCTCATTGAGACAGGTCTGGGTGGGCGACTGGATGCAACCAATGTCATATTGCCACAGCTCTCGATTATCACATCGATTAGCTATGACCATATGGATATTTTGGGGGATACATTGGCTGAAATCGCCGCTGAAAAAGCAGGCATCATTAAGCCGGATATTCCGGTGATTACTGGCGAGCTGCCGGATGAGGCATTTGCGGTTATCAACAATATCTGTGCAGAGCGGGGATCTGCCCTCAATCGCGTGCAGGATGCGTATTACGGCAGCGAGTATCCCGAGACGAATCTCGAAGGTAGTTTTCAGCGTATCAACGCTGCCATGGCTTTGCTGGCAACTCAGAAGATGCATTCTGTTTTACCCTGTGATGATACCTTGAGCCGCAGAGCATTACACGAGGTGAGCTGGCCGGGGCGATGGGAACGATTACATTTAGAGAACGGACAGCAGCTTATTTTGGATGCGACTCATAATGAGGAGGGCATCCGCAATTTAAGCTCCAATCTGGAATCCCTGATCCGGGAAAACGGCGTAAAGCCCATAATCATCGTAGGTACGCTTGGGCATGACCGTGCAAAACCCATCCTGGAGCTAGTCGCTCAATATGCTGAGTCCATTTATCTCCTTAAAGTTTCACAACCGCGCGCATTAAGTACCGAAGAGCTCATATCCTACATTCCCAAGTCTTTCCCGAGAGATCAGGTATTCACGCCGGAGATCGATGCTATGTTTCAACCCAATAAGACAACGATTGAGGCACGAGACAGTCAGGCGATTGTTGTAACTGGTTCCATCTATCTGATCGGGGAGATCAGTGAGCGGGTTAAGCTGGATCAGCCTGCTAATCAGCAGATGCTGCAGGATGTAATCTAGGCGGAATGATTGTTCTGCTCGATGAGCCCCTCGAGTGTCGCGAGTAAGGCTTCACTATTATCGATGAGGTATTCGGGATTCATTCTTTCGAGCGATTCGCGCGAGTTGTAACCCCAGGTAACCGCGACAACAGGTATGCCTGCTTCCTTGGCGGCATCGATATCCCGACATTCATCCCCGATATACAATGCATTTTCGGGCTTTAGCTTATACTTGCGAAGTACCTTGCGAAACTCACGAGGCTTGCCGAGTAATTTGGACGAACTTCTAACAAATGAGATTCCATCCAGTGATCTCAGCTTGAGAAAGTGCTCCACATTCTTTCGCGAGTTTGAGGTGACTATACCGCTATCGATTCCATTTTCCTGTGCTTTAAGAATGAATTGAGGGATCCCGTCAAAGATCTGGATGCTTTCCAGTTTATCGTGGAGGATGGATCGGCCTTTCTTTAAAAGGAAAGGGATTCGGTGTTTGGGAATGCGCAGAAACTTCATAAGTTCCCAGACATTCATACCCTTGCAATGCTCTAACTCCTCGGCTTCTACTCGCCGGTAATTATATTTTTGGGCGAACAGATTAAAGATCGCAACGGTTTCTGCAAAAGTGTCTGCAATCGTACCGTCGAAATCAAATAGGATGAGCTTGAGGTTCATTTTCGGTAGTTAAGAGCCGTGCCACAGGGTTGCCAAGTTAAAAGCAAGAAAACCCCTGCGACCGAATTTGCCGAGGGGTTTTCTGCAATTAATCAAAGATTAAGCGCCCAATTACTGAGCTTTAAGTGCTGCCTGAGCAGCTGCAAGACGAGCAACCGGAACTCGCGGCGGTGAGCAGCTCACGTAGTTCAAGCCTACATTGTGGAAGAAATGGATCGAAGCGGAATCTCCACCATGCTCTCCACAGATGCCCAGCTTGATGTCCGGACGCTGGCTCTGTCCCTTTTTCACTGCGATATCCACAAGTGCACCGACACCGTCTACATCGATGGATGCAAATGGGTTTTGCGTGAGGATTTCAAGATCCTTATACGCGGGCAGGTAGCTACCGGAGTCATCACGGCTCATGCCCATGGTGGTTTGCGTCAAGTCATTGGTGCCGAAACTGAAGAACTCCGCATGCTTCGCAATCGCATCTGCATTCAGTGCAGCACGTGGAATTTCAATCATTGTACCTACCATGTATTTGATGGTTGCCCCTTTGCTCTGAGATACTTCCTCGGCTACGCGGTGGATAATCTTGCTCTGGTTTTCGAGCTCAGCTTCAAATCCTACGAGCGGAACCATCACTTCGACGTTAACGTCTACACCCTCAGCCATTGCATCTGCAGCCGCCTCAAAGATGGCGCGTGCCTGCATCTCAGTGATTTCAGGGTAGGTGATACCCAGACGGCAACCCCGATGCCCAAGCATCGGATTGGCTTCGTGCAGGGCTGCTACGCGATCCGCAATCGCTTCCTGGCTTACACCCAGTTTTTCAGCCAGTGCATGGCGTGCACCGCCCTCATGGGGAAGGAATTCATGCAAGGGAGGATCCAGCAGACGGATGGTTACCGGACGACCTTTCATCTCGCGGAAAATACCTGTGAAGTCTTCACGTTGGAAGGGCAGAAGCTTATCCAGCGCATTACGGCGCTCCTCTGTGCTGTAGGAGAGGATCATTTGGCGCATGTAATCAATACGCTCGCCTTCAAAGAACATGTGCTCCGTGCGGCACAGGCCGATGCCCTCTGCACCGAGTGTTACCGCTGTAGAAGACTGCTCGGGAGTATCCGCATTGGTGCGGACATTCATGGTGCGGTACTTATCTGCCCACTCCATGATTTTCGAGAAAATCTGATAAGTGTAGCTCTCATCTGCAGCTTTATCGCCTGCGAGTACCTGGTTTACCTCGCTGGGTGCCGTGTCAACGTGACCCGCGAAGATTTCACCGGTGGTTCCGTCTATGGAGATAAAATCACCCGCCCTCAACACCTGGTCATCTACAGTAAGTGTGCTCTTGTGATAATCGATTACCACATCATGGGCGCCACAAACACAAACCTTACCCATTTGACGGGCAACCAGTGCGGCGTGTGAGCTCACCCCTCCACGAGAAGTCAGGATACCCTCTGAGGCGATCATGCCCTTCAGATCCTCAGGAGTGGTTTCTACGCGGCAAAGGATCGCCTTGTCACCGTGTTTGGTCATGTATTCAGCTTCACCTGCAGTGAAGGAAATACGACCCGTTGCAGCACCCGGTCCGGCCGGCAGGCCGACTGCCAAAGGCTCAGTGCCCTTACGTGCCTGCTCATCAAATACGGGAACCAACAGGCTTGAGATGGACTCCGCAGGAATTCTGCTGACCGCGGTCTTTTCGTCAATGAGACCTTCCTGCACCATTTCGTATGCGATTCTTACTGCAGAGAGCCCTGTGCGCTTACCGTTGCGGGTTTGCAGCATGTAGAGCTTGTTATCCTGTACGGTGAATTCAAAGTCCTGCATGTCTTTAAAGTGTTGCTCGAGGGTAGTGCGCACTTCGTCGAGCTCCTTGTAGCTCTGTGGCATTTCTTCGTTGAGCTTGGCAATCGGGTGGGGGGTACGGATACCGGCAACCACGTCCTCACCTTGTGCGTTGATGAGATACTCACCATAGAACACCTTTTCACCATTTGCAGGGTCTCGTGTGAATGCTACACCCGTCGCTGAAGTATCACCCATGTTACCAAATACCATGGTTTGAACGTTTACCGCAGTTCCCCAGGCAGCCGGGATATTGTATTTTGCACGATAAATCTTTGCACGCTCATTGTTCCAGGAGCTGAACACTGCTCCTACGGCGCCCCAAAGTTGTGCGTAAGGATCCTGAGGGAATGGCTCGCCGGCACGTTCCTGGATAAGCGTCTTGTAACGGCTGATGAGCTCCTTGAGTTGATCAACGGTGAGCTCATTGTCCATTTCCACACCCACTTCTTCCTTAAGACCGCTCAGGACTACTTCGAAAGGCTCATGATCATTCTCATGCTGAGGCTGAACTCCCATAACGACGTCACCATACATCTGGATGAAGCGGCGGTAGCAGTCGTATGCGAATGCAGGATTGTTTGCTTTCTTTGCAAGCCCTTCAACCGCTTCATCATTCAATCCCAGGTTCAGGATTGTGTCCATCATACCCGGCATGGATTCACGGGCACCGGAGCGTACTGAGAAAAGTAAAGGATCTTCCGAATCACCAAATGTTTTGCCCTCTTCACCTTCAATAATCGCTACGGATTCTTTGACCTGAGCCTCAATACTTTCAGGGTAGGTGAGGTTGTGATCGTAATAATAAGTACAAACCTCAGTTGTGATTGTGAAACCGGGTGGAACCGGAAGGCCGATTTTGGCCATCTCTGCCAAATTGGCTCCTTTACCCCCCAGGAGATTTTTCATGGAACGATCTCCATCCGTTTGTTGGCCGAATGAATATGTATATTTCACTTCGTTTGCTGCGTTGTCTTCAGGACTAGCTGACATGATTTTTGGTGTTTAGGTTTTTGATTCTCTAATATAAATATAAAATTTTATTTGAAAGTGAGTGGGTTGTTTCCTTACTTCAAAAAGAGCTAAGGATGAGCTTGCGCTCAATGCTGTCAATTTAAATGAACGATACTGAAGATACCGAAAACGAAGCCGAGGAGAGTACCGAGAAAAAAGAACGGGGTGAAATGTCCTTCTTAGACCACCTGGAAGAGCTACGATGGGTACTTGTTAAAAGCGCGGTTACATTCGTAGTTAGTTGTGGATTGGTAATAGGATTTATGGGATATTTTTCAGGTTTCCTGAAATGGCCGCTGGATCGTGCGATGGATCGCATGGGTATGGAGATAGGCAGTTTGGTTACCATCAGCCCCATGGGGGTCTTTACCGTATTGCTCTTGGTAGCCTTTTTGGGGGGTGTTGCACTCTCTTTCCCATTTATACTCTACTATTTCTCGAGCTTCCTGGCACCCGGCCTGACTCGTAGGGAAAAACGCGTACTGCTGCCCGGCTGTATGGCAGCGTTATTGCTGTTCTTGGCAGGTGCGGCGTTTTGCTATTACTTCATTTTGCCGATTTCCTTATTCTTCTCGATGAAGTTTAACCAGATGATGGGGCTTGAAATCGTCTGGTCTGCGGATCGCTACTACAACTTTGTGGTGTGGATGATCATGGCGATCGGGGGTAGCTTTCAGTTTCCGCTCATTTTGATCTTACTCGTATACGTCGGTATTGTAACACCTGAACAGCTTAAGGGAGCCCGCAATATCGTTGTAGTGATTATACTGGGAGCTTCGGCCATTATTACACCCAGTGATCCAATTTCAATGCTGATACTCGCGGGACCGCTCTATTTATTATACGAGCTGGCGATCATTGTAGGTGCGATGTTCCTCCGCAAAAAGAAAGCACGTGAGGCTGAGGAAGAAGCGGAAATCTACGACGAGACGTAAGGAGAAAGGGAAGTAATTAAGCGTTTTGCTTCTCTTTTTTAAGCTGAATTTGCTGAGAAAGCGTTACGCGGAACATTTGCAGCACGATCCAAAACATCAAAGCTATGGGTAATGCAGTGAATGCTGCCCAAAACTCAACAACGCCTTCACCCTGCATCGGTACGAATGGCCTGAGTATGAGAGACATGATGACAAAGACCGCAGCACATATAATGATGTCCACAATGATGGCTACTTTGCCAACCAGTACTTCTTTCTCTTCTTTATTTTCCATAAGTGAGCTTGTAAGAGAGTTTGTGCTTCAGGGCAATTTATTTTTACGTTTCAATACTTAGAAACGTATGCCACCTTCGACGCCGAATGATATGGTATCTTCGGTATCTATTTTCTGGGCTTCTTCCTGGCTTTCATTGAGTTGCAATTCCTGCTCAGTCATAAACTCCGCAAACGCACGAATACTGAAGACATCTTTCCATTGGCGCTTAAGCCCTACAGTACCGATCAGTGCGGACTCAGTGAGCGTGCCGGTTTGTCCCTCAGAACCCATAAATACGGTTCCCTGCAGATTGGATACCGAAAAATCGCGATGGTGATACCTGACACTTACATCGAGCTGCGTCGACTTATCATCGGTCAGATCATAAGTAAGATAGGCGCCGTCCAGCGTTCTTAAGTTAAGACGGTCCGTAATACTCCAATCGATTCCCAAGACAGGGAATGCGATGTCGTTGGCGAGGTTATCAGCGGCGAGTAAGCCAAGATTAAACTTGAGCCCAGGATTGATCTGGTAGCTTACCCCCGTAGATACCACCATACTGAACCCATCCGAAACTTGTAATTCAGTAGAATCGGATACTGAAAGCTCGCTAATATTGAATGAGGACCATGTATCGTTGATTCGATTGTAATTTACGGTTTCGAGCGGTCCTCTACGATCAAATGAAAATTCTGGCAGCTCAAAGGGATCGGCAGCGTAATCACTTCCAATGTAAAAGACTTGATTGGGTGCTGCGGGCCGGTAAGGTTGACTTTCAACAAGTGAGTGGGTTCCGAATTGAATACTTTGGGTATTTAACGAGCTTGTTTTAGAAAATTCGAAGGCCATCGTGTTTTTATTGTAACCTTCATAGGTATTCGCACCGAATGCAAAACACGCAAAAAGTCCTGCCCCAAAAACAGCAGTTAATTTCAAATGTTTGAGATAGCTCGCCATTAAGCATTGAATATGGCATAAATTCTACCTTTATCAATGCTAAATGTCTCAAAATCAGATCTTATACGCAATAATTCACAGTCTGTTCACAATATCCTGATAATAAAAAGGCCCGATCCCGGAGGATCGAGCCTTGAAAGGAGATTTAGTCGGATCAATTAGAGATTGATTTTTACCCCAAAACGACCGGACCAGGAGTATTCTTCAAACTGGGAGAGACGGTTTGAAACATCAAAATAAGCACGGAATGGCTCATTGTTGATGTTGATAACGTCTGCGAAGATGTTGACGTTATCATTCACATCATACGATGCACTTAGGTCCCACTGGAAGTGCTCGTCTACCCAACGGTCCTCTGAAAGCTCTCCACCAAACTCATCCAGATACTCACTGCGGTAAGTGCCGGCAATACGGAAGTTGAAACCGTGATTCTGGTAATAGAGAGCGATTGTGCCAATCGTGTCAGACTGCAGAGGCAGTGCAAGTGAATCACCCGGGCGAAGGGTGTCATCTTCAGCATCGCTTTCTGAGAGCGTCAGGTTTGCGTTGATGCCAAAACCATCCAGTGCTTCCGGGAGGAATGTCAACTGACGGTTGATGTTGAACTCAACACCGGTAATGGTTGCTTCGTCACCATTTGCAAAGGAAGCTACTTCAGCTTCTTGAGCTCCGAAAAGGCCTACTTCATCGGTTTGAATGTCGTAGATATAGTTATCAATGCTCTTGTAGAAGAAAGCCACGGAGAGCACACCCAGGTTTTCAGTGTAGTATTCTACCGAGAGATCGATATTTGTAGATTCGAAAGGTTCAAGGTTTGGATTACCCACTTCAACAGAGGTTGATATCTCACCTTCATCCTCTTCCTGCTCTACCAGACGGCGCGCCGCAGATTGGTCGAAACGAGGACGGGCAATGGTTTGAGAAATCGCGCCACGGAAAATCAGGTTTTCTGTGTATTCGTAGTTGAAGCCTAAGAATGGGAAGAAGTCGATGTAGTCTCTATCAGCGCCACGCTCAGATATAAATTCGCCTTCAACCGCATCAGTTTCGATGATATCGTAACTGAAGCCATCGGTTTCGAAGAAGGTCTTCTCGAGGCGAACACCGGCTGTTAGCTCAACTTTATCCATTTGAGTACCTGCCATCAGGTAAGTGCTTACTACGTGCTCGGTAGACTGATAGTCAGCAGTGGTACTGTCTTCGTCATTTCGCTCCATGGCAAACGCACCAGGGTTCGCATTGAAGAGGTCACGAATTGCGGTTTGAGACGCATACGGACCCTCAAGGAATGTGAAACGACCGTCGGTTTGAACCACATCTGCGAGGGTTTCAAGGCCTTCAGGATCTTCATCGTTTTCTGAAACTTCAACGTCCGTGGACTTGGTTTTCAAAGTGGCTTTTGCACCCGTCTTAAAGTATGTTGGATTATCCGCAAACAAGAAGTCGTAGCGGTAATTAATTTCGAACTCGATGACTTCTTCCTCGGAGATGTTGTCTTCGCGGGTAATGCCATCAAATGCGAAATTGGAAGGATCGAAGATGCTAGGGCCCGCCAACTGATTTACACGGGGTGTATAGGTGTCAGCATCAAGAATTTCCAATGTCAGATCGGAATCTTCGAAGCGGAAATCAGTATCCAGGCGGAAAGGTTCTTCTTCCTCAGAGTATGAGTAGGCAGCCTGGAAGTCGATGAAGCTGTTACCCAGTTCAATTTCACCCCCCGCAACGATTGAAGTAATCAATTGTTTTTCGAAGCGGTCTTTGACGTCCCGGTCGGTTTCTGCAACACCTGTGAGTAATACGCGGTTTGAAGTTGCTTCCTCAACATCGCCTTCACCGGGTTTGATTTCGGTGCGGTAGCGGGCTTCCATGTCAGAAAATTCACTCAATGATCCTTTGATGTAGAAATAGCGGCCTTCGTCCGGTTTGAATTCAAGTGCGGAGGTTACATTCTGTCGGTAACGGTTTATGTTATACTCACGCGTTTCAAGCTCATCGTCCGGTGCAAATGCGCCGTTGCCTTCATCACTCCAGTTACCATCAACCTCCGTATTATCGGAACCAAAGCGTTTTTCACTGTTGGACACACCAATGATGAAGCCTACGGTGCCGTCCTGAAAAAGGTCACCATAAGTCAAGCTCACCTTGTTGCCAAATTCACCGCGAAGGTCACTGTAAGTGCCTGCGAAAGATCCGCGCAGGATGCGCCCATTTTCATCGAAGGGGCTCTTGATCTGAATATCGATCGCACCCCCGATGGCGTCAGCATCCATGTCAGGAGTGATCACCTTGGTTACCTCGAGTGTAGAGATCATTTCACTCGGAAGAATGTCGAGTGCTACGGAGCGCGCACCGTCTTCAGGAGCGCCGATGGTGACCCCATTAATGGAGTAGCTGTTAAGCTGTGGGTCGATACCGCGAATGATTGCAAAGCGGCCTTCCCCCTGGTCACGCGCGATAGAAACGCCCGGCATACGGTTGAGGGCTTCGGCAACGTTTTCATCCGGTAGCTGGCCAATTGCATCCGAAGCAATGATGCTGCGGAAGGACTCAGCCGTCTTTTGCTGATTTAGCGCACGAGCCGTGCCTACGATGCGTCCGCCTTGTACTTGAAAAGCTTCCAATAGCAGGACCTCAGCACTCATAGTCGCATCCACCTGGGCGGTTTGACCGGAGACAACCGTGGTGCTCAATATTTGGGTCTCGTATCCCACATAGCTGAAAATCACAGATTGTTGACCGCTAGGCACGTTGAGAAGTGTGTATTCGCCAAAACGATTGGTGCTGGTGACGATTGATGTGCCTTGCACACGAACTGTAACCCCGTTCAGAAAGCCCGGGTTATATTCATCGCCTACCTGACCGGTAATCGAACCAGTCGCCTGTGCCTGTAAATTCATGGCAAAGAGCGAAGCAAGCGTGGTTAAAACAAAAGCAAGTGGACGCAATCCACCCCAGTTAATTAAGTTAGATTTCATGTTATCGATAGTAGTTTCATAACCCAGTTCGGGTTATAAAACAGCTTCTGAATGTGCGTGAAATGATGTCAACCCATCGATGTTTTGAAGCTATTTTTGTAACATGGTTGTAACAATGTAGAACTGTTTGCGAAAATTGCACGCTTGAAGGATAAATAAAAAAGCCCCGGTAATTTACCAGGGCTTTCTGCTTATTAATAGATGGAGACTATTAATGATTAGAAGCTGAAGGTATTGGTGACATACCAATATTGAAGTGCGGGCAGACGCAACTGCGCTGGGTTGCCGTATGCATCAATCGTTACCGGGATCGGATCATCATCCGCAAAGAGGTTACGAATGTTGAGCTGGATCTTCCAGTCCACCTTACCATCCAGGATTTTGCGCTTGTATCCCACCCAAGCGTCAAAGTTGGTTTCATCTGGTCCGAAGAATGGGTTGTTTACGTCTGTAATCAACTGGCCGTCATCATTAAATGTAAACGGATTACCAATAGCCGCTTTGTCCTGCCAGCGAAGGGCACCCCCTACGTTGAAACCGCTAAACTTGGAATCATTCGCGAATGTCCAGTTTGCGATGACATTTGCACGCCATTCACGTTGCTCATCCACAACACCACCATCCTGATCCAAAATCGCCTGAAGCGGGATGCGGATACGGCTATCATAATCTCCTCCTACAGTGTTGTTCGGATAAGCGGCCGCAAAGGCTGCGATATCGAGCAATTCACCTGGTTCCCAGCCTAATTCTTCCAATCGCTCATCGCTGACCTGCCCACGTGGATAGTCGAATGCATTTTGCCAATCCGGCAGTCGCAGTGCGAGGTAATCCTGCAAACCCTGCATGCTATTGGTGCGCGTGGTTTCCTGGCGAGCAGCGTTGGCGATGATTCGCAATTCGGAGATCGGGTTCCAGACGACTTCAATTTCCATACCTTCAGCAGATGTGTCGGTTGTATCGGTGATACGGCCGGTACCGTCGAAGAGGAAGATCTCTCCGCTGTCGTCCAGGCGGATGTTGACTTCGTCAACCACGGCAGGTGGCGGAGAACCCCAGGCTGCCAGGTTCGGGTCATTGGGGTCCAGGTAACCGGTATCCACACCCGGCAGGACGGTGAACTCGCGGAAGCGCGTGTCTATCTCAATAATCGCAACGCGAATGAGGCCACCCGGATTGAAGGTTTGCCCTTCAAGCGAAGATTCAAAGAAGTTCCACTTGATTTGCAGCTTATCGTTGAAGGTATTGATTCGGAAACCATAATCCTTTGTCGTTCCGGTGGTCGGATCAATAGGCCTTACAAGAGCATCTACGCGGCCTGTATCCGCCGGATTAAAGTTTTCAGATTCATTATAGAAAACGCTGAAGTTGGTTCCAAAGGGCAAATCCCAGTTACGCGGAGACTTCGCGACTACACTCCAGCTGAAATAGCCGTCATCCCCTTCGTCTAAGATAATGTCCGTAATATCAGAGGGATTCCGAACACCGTTGGTTCCGTCAACGATTCCGAACTGAGCGGTAGTCTCTGTAACGGTATCTTCTCTGTAACCCAAAGTGGTGATGATGTGGTCATCCAGAAGGTTACTTTGAAGAATAAATGCCATGGTTTCGATAACCTGCTCGGTATCTGATATACCCGTGATATGAGTTGTGGCGGTATGTTCAATATCACGGAAGGTTTGCGAAGCTTTGTCCCAGACTCGCAGGGTGTACGTTTGTCCGTCCGGGAAATAATCCCTGGCAGAAAACTGTAAAGGAGTGATGCTGATATCGTCTATGGAACTGATTGATGGCCCCAGATAAACATTTGCTCCCACATCTCTATGCGGATGTCCAAAAGGACGATTCGGATTCAAACCATTACTGGCATTTCTTGCGATGTTCTCGCCCTCCCAGGTTTCGTCAAAGCCACGGCTGTCAAAACGGGTTGCCGCACGGCTGCCATAGAGAGTCAGGGTATGATTACCTAAAATCCGGCCCAACCAATTATCTAATCCTGCGTCATTCACGAAGTCATATCTTGCAAATGCGGTTAATTGGGCAGCTTCTCTGACCTCTTTTTGAATAGTTCCTGCATTTTGATTTTGCGTGAGAGTCATTGAAGGGCGTAATACATTCGGATTTGCACCGCTTCCATCAAAAGTATCTTCAGTAACATCCAGACGAATGATATAATCTCGCGAACCCGTGGGGCCTGCATTGAAGTCACGATCCCTCAACTGGATGTCATAAGTGAATTCCGCACCAAAATGTCCTTCATCTGAGATATATTCAAGTGCGGTATTAAACGCTTGAAAATCCTCATCCTGATAAGGGTAATTACCTGCGAGATGGTTATTTTTCCAGTCAAAGATGGAGTAATCCTCAAGGCTCTGCGGAATAAGGCCTATCCCTCTTGATACTTCGTAGTCCGTGCGTGTGAAACGATGGGTGCGCCCTGATCGGGGAATGCCTGCGGGGTTTCCATTTTGAATGGTGTTTGAGCCCAGGGTCCAACGCGTAGAATACTCAGCAGGTGTATTACCTGCAAGTGAACCGTCCGCATTTAAATTAAGACCATATTGTACAAAAATACGGGGAGTATTTGCGGGTACCTGGTCAGTCTGACCTGCGAAACCGACTTCCGGGATAGGCGCTACATCAATGCGCGGGATTTCCTGACCGCTGGTAACAATGGGGTATGTGGCAGTGCCCAATTGATCCAGGTAGAAAGAAAAGCCGTCGGTAGGTCCAAAAGGATTGGCGCGGTTGGCGCGGATAGAGCCGGCTTCGCCGTTTACACGGAAAGTGAGATTATCATTGATTTTCCAGGTTGCCGTTGCAAACAGGCGGTCATCATCCTCATAAGCAGGGTCCTGGCGAAAATTAAAGCGATCCCTCAGTCCTGCAACGCGTATAGCCAGTTTGTCATCAATAAGCACAACATTGGAATCAAAGGTTGTACGCAGACTTTCATTCTCATCAAAGCGTACCTGTATTTCATGTGCATCCCGGAAAAATGCTTTTTTCAAATTCACATTGACAATACCACCGGCGCTGCCTTGCCCAAAGAGTATCGACTGAGCTCCGCGAACAATCTCCACCCGGTCAATATTATAATTATCCCAAGGCAAGCTGCTGCGAAATAAATTACGGGTAGTATCTGCAGAAGCCAATCCACGAACACGTTGAGCACTTTGTGGGTTCGTTATGGATGTACTTCCACTTTGGAAACCGCGGCCAAAAGCGTCACTCTGCTCAAAACCGGCACTGAAGTTTCCGCCAACACTGGCGGTTTCTGTATTAGCTGTGTAAATGAATAAATCATTAACGTTTGTACTGCCCGTATCTTCCATAAACTGTTCAGTAACGGCAGTAATGGATGAACCAATATCGGCTAGGTTTGTTTTTAATCGAGTTCCCGCCAAAGTCGTATTGGCGACGTAACCGTCATCTTCCGAAGCATCGATGACAAAAGGTGATAGAAGGAAGATGTTTTCATCCTCCAGATCATCTTGTGCAATTGCGGTGGTTGCCGCCCCAATTGCTAATAATGAAACCAAACCTCGCGTAAAGCGGTTCATTATTGTCGGTCTATTGTTTGATGTAGTCATTTCAGGGTTATTATCATTATGTGGATAATGTGAGTCTGAGCCGATGTGCTCAGTCTCTGAACTACCCTGAATTTGTATAATTGCATAAGTGCTGCTCGCGGTATCCTTGTATAAAGCGAGCCCCGTATTCCGCAATAGCTTTGAAAATGCCTCGGGGATAGTATACTCCCCCTGGATATTTTCGGTTTGAACATTCTCCACAATGGATGTGTTGAACATTAGATCGATATCGCTTTGCTCGGCGGCTAACTTTAGGGTATCGCGCGCTTCCCCAGCTTCTACTTCGAATGAAATTTTCTCGGTATTTGCCAAGGCCGCATATGCAATCAACAAGTACACACAAAACCCTAAAGCATATGTTCCTATCATCTGTGTTGTAGTTAATAGGGGATTTGTTTTCAAACTTTGGGGGCATGTACAGAGTAGTTCCTTCATTAGACAGACCCTGCTTTTTGGATGTACCTCTAAAAGATTATGACTTTTTTGTGGAGTGGGGGGATTTTATATAGAATTGGATAAACAAGCACACGTAAAAGACTAGTATAGTAAAATAGTATTATCTTGGTATTCTGCATTTACATTACTGGTAGCCTGTATAAGCCTTACAAACCCATCTAATTTATTGGAGCGGAATGTCGCATCAATCCGTAGATCATTTATTTCTGGATTGGCGATTATTAATTTAGTCTCATTAAATTGGTTGAAGGATGCTACTACTTCGGAAAGGGGTGCTGCCGAAAATCTCAATGTAACCGGTTTCCATGAGAGCATCGCATCGACTTCAATTTCGTCCACCTGGCTTAACTCGGAATTGTTTTCATAACTGCCGGTATCGATTACTGCTTTTTGATTTACGACCAATTCTTCATGTTTCATGGAGTACGCAATGGGTTGATTAGTGGCCTTATCACTTATTTCCGAAGGTTGGCTCAACTGTACCCTACCTTCGGTTACCACTACCTCGATCATTTCATTGGCATACTTTACATTGAACTCAGTGCCCAAAGCCTGAATACGTGCATCGGATACGTATACATTGAATGGACGTGACACATCTTTCGCTACTGTAAAATAGACTTCGCCCGTTTCTACCCAAAAATTACGCTCCAAATCAGTATACTCATACACCAGGCGTGTATTTAGGTTTAACTCGAGGGTGGAACCATCCTGAAGTTCGTAATAATCCCCTTGTTCTGCGTTCAATGCCCTACGCACGCTTTCTGCTACATGGGTTTTGGAATCATTTACCACCAGCGGTACTAACACAAATGTGATCAATAAAATTGCTGCGATAGAAGCAGTGGCTACAATAGAATTATAGAGGAAACGCCCACCCCTGGGAGCAAATCGCTCAAGATTGGGTTCAGAACTTTTACCTTCTGAGATTAAATCGAATCGATCCCAAACATCCTGATATTCATCGATGAGTTCTTGTTTTTCGATCGCATTATTTTCCCATCCAACCACTTTACCGCTGCCGGGCTTTTTATTGTTGGCTCTGTCCAGAACTTTTTTTGCAGCTTCACGTTCCAGATTCTTGCGCTTATTATTAAATAGGTTCATCTCTGTATTTTCCCCGGCTGTTGCTTGGACCTTTTCTTGATATATTCTGCGCACTTTCTGAGGGCGATATTCATCTGTGCGGATACTGTGCGCTCGGATATATTCAATTTAGCAGATATCTCTTTATAAGAGTGTCCATAAATCTTACGAAGGGTGAAAATTTCCCGGCATCTTTTGGGAAGCGCCCGGATCGCATCATGCAGAAGTGCGATCTCCTGATTCAGCTCTACAAGCTCTGCAGTACTGGCGGAATTGTCCTTAAAATAGTCGCTGTGTGAATCCTCAATGGGTTCTGTAATGTGCATGCGACTCTTCTCAATGAAATTATAGGCGACATTTCTTGCGGTTCTGTATAGGTAAGCCCGGGGAGAAAAAATGGGGCGTTTTTGACGTGCTTGCAAAATGCGTATGTAAGACTCCTGCAAAACGTCATCCACACCTGCATCCAGGGGATACTGACGTTTCAACCAGGATCTTAATGAAGGTTCATGGGGTTTGATCTCTTCATTAAACCAAATAGTCTGGTCGTAATCTGTCATGGGTAATAGTTGTCTCAATTATTCCAGTATCTCACTAGCTAAGTCAACAAAGAGATTTTTAAACCGCCATATTATCTATTTTACAGTTTTCAGGATAGCTCCTCGTAGGCTTCTACCGCTTTTACAGCATAGGTGGCTGCCGGCCCGCCGCCCATGAATACCGCGACTGCGAGTGTTTCGAAAAAAGCCTCTTTCGTAGCCCCCGCCCTTAGCGCACCTGCAGTATGGCTGGCGATACAACCCTCGCAATGGCTGACTATACCACAAGCGAGTGCCATAAGTTCTTTAGTCGCTGCATCCATTTCACCTGCCTTGAGCGCAGCATGATGTAGCCCCTGGAACTTCTGGATCAGCTCGGAATTTTCCATGCTGATGGCTTTGATGCCCTTCATGATCGATTGGTTTATTTCAGTATATTTCTTGTCCATATTTAAAAAGGGAGTGAGGTTAGCTTAATGCGCCGGTAAATGCGGCATACGCAAAAAACGTACTACCGATGATGCCCAGTATCAATGCCAGTAACATCCATGAGTATCGACTGGCGACCGTACCGATATAAAAAGCAATACCCACGAGGCATGCCGCTGCAACAAAATAGAGGTTTTGCCATGCCCAGAATACATACACCAGAAAACCGGTCGCCAAAGCGGCGCGTATCCGGACGAGTGGAAATAGGTCCGCCATACCCAGGAATAAGAATATGCCCAATGCAAGGTCCACAAGGCCTATGATGATGAACGGGCTGCTCAATAAAGTGCTAAGCTGAATATCTTCGGCTCCGGAAAACAGGAGAATATCCATGGATGGATATAAAAAGGCCACTGCACTAATCATAGCGATGCAGGCCAGCCCTGGTAACGATAGGCCCGCAGCCTTTTGTCTGGATTCCTTGGCAGCTCCTATATGGCGCGTCTCTTTGGTTTCTCCTTTGGCTGCAGCCAGCATCTTTTCGGTCGTCAATGATTCCTCTTTAGCCTTCTTTTGGTTCTCAGGGGCAAAATCCTTATCCTTACGCAAGGTGAGGGATTTCTTTTCAGGAAATATCTCATGCACCAGCTCTGTATAGGCAGCGAGCGGTTTCCATTTTTCGGTCAAATCATCGTAGAGCAATGTGTCGTGGTCGATACTGTTAGTTTCTGCGAGGGATTGGAGTTGTTCAAGCGTGAGGGGGCCCCGGGCATGATCGGTATCGGGTTTCTTTATGTAATATTCTGCCATAACTTATGGTTAACGTATTATACCCAGTGTAATTTAGTGCGTACGGTTTTATAATGCGAATAATTTACATCGTGAATTAAGGAAATCTCCTTTTCTGAAGTGCGGATGGTCAACGGGAATCCGTTTTGCCCATCCTGAAAGAGCCTTCCATCTGTATTTACCTGGGGTTGATAACTTTCACAGTCGCACTCAACAGTCAGTGTGACATTATAAGGGAAAATGAAGCTGCGATTACTCAATGTATGCGGACAGATCGGTGTCATCGTGATCGCTTTAGCGCCCGGGTGAACAATGGGCCCGCCCGCAGATAAATTATAGGCCGTGCTGCCCGTGGGGGCCGCAAAGATTAAACCGTCGCATGAGTATTCATTGACGAAGTGATCATCTGCTTTCACTACGAGCCGCATTAGCCGGCTGCTGTTGCTTTTAATCACGACATCATTGAGTGCCGGGCTGATATTGCCCTCAGCATCGCTGCAATCCAGTATACTGCGTTTTTCGATCAGGTATTCCCCTTTTATAATAGAGGGCAGGTGGCTGATTATACTCTCGGGCGTGTAAACTGCGAGGAACCCGAGCTTACCCAGATTGACTCCGAGAATTGCGGTTTGGCTGCGCGCGGATTCAGGTACTACACCTAATATCGTACCATCGCCTCCAATCGTACAGCATATGTCAAACTCATCAAGTTGTCCCGGTTGCAAGGGATACTCCTCGAATTGCTCACTATGGACGCCCAAAGCATTTGCGTGTCTTTGAATTTCTTGAGAAAGCGGAATTGCGTGTTCCTTGTGTGGATTGACGACAAGTGCAATGGATTGAATCGATTTCATGATGCTTTTTGGAGGACCATTAGATATTCCTGATTGCCGTCACCACCCTGGATGACTGATGGTTGAAAGTCGATCAAAGAACAGTCCGGAAGTTCATTTTGTGCAAATTCTTTAACTTGGGAGGCAATCTCAAGTGCTAAACCGGGGTCCTTAATGACCCCTCTGCACTGGTCCATCGTGCGCTTATCAGCCTCAAACTGAGGTTTAACCAGTGCAATATATAAGCCGTTTACCTTTAGGACCTTCCATGCAGCGGGCAGTATTTTGGTCAGTGAGATAAAGGAGACATCGGTGACGATTACATCATATTCGGAGTGGGGCAGGTCTTCAGCTTCCAGATTGCGTGCATTGTATTGTTCTATGTTAGTTACCCTGGGATCTCTGCGAATCTTTTCATGCAATTGATTACGGCCAACATCCAGGCAGGTAACATGGGCTGCACCTCTTTGGAGCATACAATCTGTAAAACCACCGGTGGAGGCACCAATATCCAGAATAATCTGATTAGTTACATCCAGCTCCAAGTGCGTGAGTATGCCCTCCAGCTTCTCTCCCCCCCGGCTGACGAAGCGCGGGGGCTTTTCGAGGATCAAGGGAGTGTCTTCGCGCAACAACTTGCCGGGCTTATCGATGCGTTCGGTGCCGACTTTAATTTTACCGGCCATCAGGAGTGCCTTTGCTTCAGAACGCGAATTGGTAAGCCCCTGTTTTACCACCAGCTCATCTGCCCGCATTTTCGATACACTCATGGCGGTAGGTTAAGCGTAAGAATTACGAGATAGCAAGTCGGAGTATCCGGGGCATTTCGGCAAAAACGGGTATCTGACTTAATTTTGTTAGTGGGGGGCAAAAAACACTTAAGTGGGGGGTGGTGGGACGAAATTTGTAAAAAATAAGTCAAATTCTGCTATTTGGGGCCCTGATTTGTTTATAAAATGGGGAAAAATGTTGACATGTGGGGCAAAGTGGGGCGATATGGGTTAAATAATCTAGATTAAACACAAAGTCGTTAACGCAATAATGGGAAACCTGAACACAGTCATATATACCGGTGAATACCGGCATAACCGGGACGCCAAAGGCCGGTTGACTGTACCCTCAAAGTGGAGGCCGCAAGGCATTGAGAATGAGGAGTTTCTGGCACTTCCAAACCCCAAGGGATGGATTTCTGTGTATCCGCCCAAGCGTGCTGAAAAGCTCATTGAGCGCATTTCGAACATAGATCTTGCTGCCGATGAGGAGCAGGAGGCCCTGGTCCGATTGTCATCCATGGCACAAACTTTTTCCTTCGACGCTCAGGGGCGCATTAATCTGGATCCGATTTTAATTGAGTATGCCGGCATCGGCAAAGAGGTGGTGCTGCAAGGCAATTTCGCGACATTCTCCATCTGGAGCCAGGCGCGCTATGATGACTTTGTAAGCGGCAATACGGCAGAACGCTCTGCAAAACTCGTAGAATCCTTACCGAAACTGGGGGGTATATAGAATGTATTCGCTGATGACAGAGCCGCTAGCAGAACACTCAGGAAAAGGCCACCAGCCGGTGATGCTGGATGAGGTGGTAAAGCTTGTCGCTGAGTTGAATCCCGCGAAAGTTCTGGATTGCTGTTTTGGCGGAGGTGGCCATACGCGTGCGATTCTTAAGGCAACCGAAGCACATGTTACGGCGATTGACAGGGATCCTGCTGCCAAAGTACGTGCAGAAGCACTCAGTCAGCAGTATGGGGAACGATTTGCATTTATTGAAGGTAATTATTCAGAGCTTAGTCAGTTTACGGCTGAGAGCTTTGATGTGATCTTTTATGATCTGGGAGTATCCTCGTTTCAGCTGGATGAGGCTGAGCGTGGGTTTTCATTCCGCAAGGATGCTGCACTAGACATGCGTATGAATCCGGGTGACTCGATGAGCGCCGCTGAATTTCTCGAATTGGCTCCTAATGATGAATTAGTATGCGCAATCAAGGAGTATGGGGAAGAGAGAAACTGGAAAAGAATAGTGGAAACGTTGGAGGCTGCCAGAGGGACGGGAAAACTTTCTCGTACCGTCCCTCTCGCGCAGCTGATCCAAGAGTCATTCTCTCCTAAAGAGCGCCGTCTGGCTAAAGGCCGTCATTTGGCGACCAAATCCTTTCAGGGCATACGCATGGCGGTAAATGAAGAGCTCATGCACCTGCGCAAGAGCCTGCCATCTGCCTTTGAAATATTGGCCATTGGAGGCCGCATGATCGTTATATCCTTTCATTCCCTGGAAGATCGCATCGTCAAGCGCCAGTTTCGGGCTTGGGCGGGGCAACCGCTGGATGCGAATGATTCCACTCCTCAGCAAGATCGACCCAAGTACGGAGATTTGCTTTTTCGCAAACCCCAAAGACCTACCGAGCAAGAAGTGGCTGTGAACCCTCGCAGTCGATCCGCGCTGCTCCGTGTCTTTGATAAAACCCATACAAGAGAAGAGGAGGTTACTTGATGATTAAATTCTGGAAGCCCATTTTATTTACAACCATATCCATAGGAGGAGGGCTGTTTGGATGTGCTTTTATACTGCTTACCATTAAGGCAGATATCAGTGCTGTGTCCTCAGAGTTAGGTGTCGCAGAGCATGAGCTTTATGAATCTGCGGAACTGTTGCGTGCCCTGGAAATGCAGGTGGAGAATTCAACTCAACCCGAAATCTTGAAAATGCGGGTAGAGGGTAGGCTGATGCCTGCCAATGAAGGTTCGATTATTCGGGTCAAGATGGAATCTGGAAAGGAAAAGCCGCAGCCATTCGTGCTGAACGGGAGACATGGTTGATGAATAACTCATTCACCAGTCGAACTCGTTTTTCCTTCTTCATCGTTACGGTATTCTGTCTTTTTGCCGTCGTTGCTTGTCGGCTGATTTACCTGCACGTTATCAATCATGAGCATGCGCAAAATGTCGTAATGCAGAATCGTGAGCGTTTTCAGGAGGTAAAAGCGCTACGTGGCCAGATAACAGATGCGAATGGCAACCTCCTGGCGAGTTCCCGGGCCGTCTGGAATATAGGAGTAGATCCGCAAAATGTAGATGTGCGTGATCGAGAGAAATTAGGATTTCTTGCGATGATCCTCAATGCGGATGAAAGCGAGTTAAGCGAAAAATTTGGCTGGAATACTCAATTTACTGAAGGCGTATCCCGAAAAGTACGCTGGCGCAAATTGGCCGGTGAAGTGGACGAAAGCACTTTAAACGCCGTCAATCGCCTGGATATTCAAGGGGTCTACGGTAATAAGACTTACACCCGCTATTATCCCGCTCAGCATGTAGGAGCGCATGTAGTTGGCTTTATCAATAAAAATGATCAGGCGGTCATGGGCGTAGAGCAAAGTTTGGACTTTTATCTAAAGGGTAGCCGGGGTTGGAAGGTGCGCGAAATCAATGGCTCCCGCAGGGAAATCCGGGAAAACCGTATGCGAGATTTTGCCAGCGAGGAGGGTTACGATGTCCAGCTTACGCTTGATCTGGTAATTCAGCAAGCGGTTGAAGAAGAACTGGATAGGGTGATTTTGGAGCTGAAACCGAGCTCAGTGGTCGCACTTGTAAGTGAGGTTCAGAGTGGGCGGATTCTGGCGATGAGCAGCCGACCTACTTTTAATCCCAATCAATTCAGAGACTACGCATTTGAGGAATTTCGCAATCGTGCGATCAGTGATGTCTATGAGCCAGGTTCAACCTTCAAGGTAATTACGGCTTCAGGCTTTATAAATGATGGGTTGGGGGACCGTAATCGCGTATTTGACTGCCGCATCAGCAGTGCATTTCACCGTAATCGAAAGGTGGTCTTGCCATCGGATACCCGTCTTTACGGAGAATTAAGACTGCAGGATGTCATTAAAAAATCGAGCAATCGCGGGGCATCCCTTGCCGGGCTCGAACTTGGAGATAACCGCCTGTTTCATTATTGCCAGGGATTTGGCTTTGGTGAGCGTACCGGGGTGGAGCTAAAGGGTGAAGAGAAGGGTATTTTGCATGATCTGGCCCGCTGGGATCATTATTCAGCATCCCGCGTTTCCATCGGCTATAATATCGGGGTAACGCCCCTGCAAATGCACACTGCGATGAGTGTGATCGCGAATGGAGGTATGCGCGTTGCACCCTATCTGGTAGATCGCCTGATCAATGCCAATGGCGAGCAAGTACAATTTTCTCAAGTCAGCTCAGAGCGTGTCATAAGCCAAAATACCGCAGCTGAGATTCTTGAGTGTTTGATCAGTGCTGCTTCTCTGGAAGGCACCGGTAAGCGTGCCCGTCTCAATAACATTTTGATCGCCGGTAAAACGGGCACTTCCCGTAAGTTACTTCCTGATGGCTATAATGACCAACGCCACGTCGGATCTTTCTCCGGGTTCTTTCCAGCTTACCGACCGGAAATCATCATTACAATCGTGGTAAATGATCCTCAAGAGGGAACGTCCACCTATGGGGGTAGCGTGGCAGCGCCGTCATTTAAGCATATTGCAGAAAAAATAATCGCCTACCGAGGCATTAAACCCGAGTGGGAGGCTCGTGAGCTGGTTGCTCAGAGGTAGACGATATGCAATTTAAACCCTTTCAGTTATCCACGTGGATCCGCCCTGTTCACAAAAGCCTGCTGATGACGGATGCGTACGCGCAAAAAACATCCTTTTTTGAGCCTGAGAAAACACAAAACCGTCTGGGGAGTCTTTTGGAGGTGATTGACGTAGAGAAAGTTGAACACCTTAAGGATCATCCCGTATACGCACTCGTATGGGATAGCCGCCAAGTGGTTCCCGGTAGTATCTTTTTTGCAATCAAGGGTGAAATTACGGATGGAAATCGCTACATACCCGACGCGATTTCACGCGGTGCAGTGGCGATTATCAGCGAGCAGGCATTCGTAAATCCCAGCAAAGTGACCCGCATCCAGGTCAAAGACGTGCGTGAAAGCCTCGCGCGGCTTTCCAAGGAGTTTTACGGCCGCGTGGATGAGCGTCTGAATCTGGTAGGAATCACCGGAACGAATGGTAAAACAACCGTTTCTTATCTGCTGCGCCACATCCTTGAATATACCAAACGCAAATGCGGCTTAATCAGCACAGTGGAGTATCTCGTAGGTGACCGAAAGCTGCCTTCTCAGAGGACTACCCCGGAATCGGATGAAGTCTGTGCGCTTCTCTCAGAAATGACCGATGTAGGGTGCACGGAAGCGGTCATGGAGGTCAGCTCACATGGGATCGATCAAAAGCGCGTATTGGGGCTTAATTATCATACCGCCGCATTTCTTAACCTGACTAAAGACCATCTGGATTATCATGGTACGATGGACGCCTACCTGGAAGCAAAAGCATCCTTTGTAACCCAGCGGGCAAACAATCGGGTGGAGAACGTCGTGCTCAACATCGATGATCCGTATGTCGAAAGCATAGTTGGAGATATTAATAAAGATCAGGAGGTATTCCTGTTTGGGTTGTCTAAAAAGGCGGATTACCGGGCAACCGAAATTAAACTCAGTAATGATGGCATTGCCTATACACTGGTAACTCCCGGGGGCAAATACAAAGTGAAGAGCTCTCTCATCGGTGAATTTAGTGTAAGCAATACGCTGGCAGCGATCACTTGTGCTCTGACTCTGGGTGTTGATGCCGAAGATGCGGTTGAGGCAGTTTCCAGATTCAAAGCGGTTCCCGGCAGAATGGAAGAGGTGAATCTCGGTCAGAATTTTAAGGCGTTTGTGGATTACGCACACACACCGGATGCCATTGATAAACTATTGTCTACAATACAGCCGCTTACCAAGGAACGTCTAATAGTAGTCTTTGGTTGTGGTGGAGATCGGGACAAAAAAAAGCGTCCTTTGATGACTGAAAACGCATGTAAGTGGGCGGACCATATTATAGCCACCTCAGATAATCCACGAACGGAAGACCAAACTCAAATTTTTGAAGACATGATACCCGGGGTAGATGGGAAAACCCGGATTTCCTTCGAAATCGATCGCAATATCGCTATTCAGACTGCGGTTAAACTCGCTCAACCGGGGGACTGTGTAGTGATTGCGGGCAAAGGTCATGAGGCCTACCAGGAAATCCGAAACACGATGACCCCATTCAACGACCGTGAGGTATTGGGTTCTCATATCAAAGCCAAAATGGAGGGAGTGATTTAGTATGCCAGTATTCACCAAAGACAAATTACAGCAATGGACACGCGGAGAGTGGTTTGCGGACAGCAACGATACGCGTGTTCAAGGGTTTTCTATAGATTCACGACGTATCGATCGCGAGCACATGTTTATTGCACTGAAAACCCCGCAGCGGGATGGTCATGAATTTCTCGTGGATGCACGACAAAGGGGCGCTTCTGCTGCGCTCACTGAGCAATGGATACCCCATGCGGATATTCCGCAGCTTCGTGTAAAAAAGGGCCCGCATGCCTTGCAGGATATTGCACGCAACTATCGTATGCAGTTTGGTGCGCCTGTAGTCGGTATAACCGGCAGTTGCGGTAAGACTTCTACCAAGGACGCACTTGCCTTATTATTAGGAGGTAAGGATCAGGTTTTAAAAACCTCAGGTAATTTGAATAACACCCTGGGTGTACCTTTGACTCTTTTGAGTCTGGATGAGCAAAAGCACAATTTCGGCGTTGTTGAAGCAGGCATAAACATGAAGGGCGAAATGCGCCAGCTTTCGGATATGATCGATGCTGAAATCGGCATTGTTACTATGATTGGCCACGCGCATCTCGAATTACTGGGTGGTCTCCAACAGGTCGCTGAAGAAAAAGTGCAATTGTTGTTGGGCGGTCGCCAAAAGCATGCGCTGGTATTTCCGCATAGCTGCTTAAAGTATGATGTATTTCAAAAACTGAATCATGCCAGGAATCTCATTGTTACTCCACTAGGCGCGGAGACTGAAAAAAAAGCATGGGCAGAATACATCCAGTATTGGTGCGAGTTGGGTGAAGAAGGATGGACTTTGAATCTGTTGGCTAAAGGCAGCCCTCTGAGAACCTTTCATATTCCTAAAATCAGTGCCGGTATGCGACAGAATCTTGCATTGTCGATTGTCACTGCAAGTGAGCTGGGTGTGAGTGATGAGCAACTACAGGCCCGCATTCATGAGTGGCAGCCTTCGGACAACCGCGGTGAGATATTAAAGGCGGGTCAGCAATGGATTTACTCGGATTGTTACAATGCAAACCCGGATTCGATGACTGATAGTCTGAATGCATTTGATAACACATTCAGTGTCTCTTTGCCACGCTACTACGTGTTGGGCTCCATGTATGAATTAGGCACTGACGCTTCACTCTACCACCGTCAACTGGGTAATAAGTTGAAGTTGCGAAGCCAGGACCGAGTGGCCTGTGTGGGGGATTTTGCATACGACATCAAGTTGGGGTTAAATCAGGCAGGTGTAAGCGAGTCACAAATCTTTTGTGCAGATCATGTCGACACCCTTAAGGCGGATATCAGTAGCTTTAAGGGTGCCATTTTCCTGAAGGGCAGTCGGGCCAACCGTCTCGAACGCCTGATCCCTCAAAACTGTAATCGAACTATTTTGGATGCCGGAAAACTATGTTAACTGAGCTAAAATTGCAGATACTTGAGCTAAGCTGGAGCACCCGTATGGTTGCTTGCGGAATCACCGCATTGGCGCTCGTTTTTGTGTGCTTTAAGCCCTTCTACAATGTAATGCGTCGTTTAAAATACGGCGAAAGCATACGCGAAGGTGAGGGCTTTGAAAAGCTAAGTAAACTGCATGCATCCAAGAAAGATACCGTCACCATGGGCGGTGTGCTGTTCTTGCTCAGCGTCATACCCGCTACCCTGATATGGGCTGATTTAAATATTTATGTGCTTACCACCCTGGGGGTATTTCTGAGTTTTGGCCTGATTGGTTTTGCGGATGATCTCTTAAAAGTGCTGAAAAAAAATAAAGCAGGGGTGGACGGTAAGATGAAGCTCCTGCTTCAGCTGTTAGTAACGATTGTTACACTCACTGCTCTCCTATGGCACCCCTCAACCAGCACACAGATTCGTGAGCTTTGGCTGCCGTTGGTGGATAATCCTTTTATGCAGCAAATGCCTCTCTATATGACCTTTGGGCTGTTGTTTTTCGTTTTGGTTGGGACCAGCAATACAGTGAATTTAACCGATGGTGCGGACGGATTGGCAACGGGTTGCTCTATAACCGCTTTATTAGCTTTTGCCGCAATCGCTTACTTTGCCGGGACACCCCTGATCGCTCAGGATCTCGATATCAATCTAATACCCGGCGCCAAGGAGCTTTGCATACTCGTGGCATCTCTTGTTGGGGCCTGTCTGGCATTTCTCTGGTTTAACGGGCATCCCGCAAAAGTGTTCATGGGAGATACGGGTTCGTTAAGTCTTGGTGGTTCAATCGGGATCGTCGCCTTCTTACTCAATCAGCCTTTCATCCTGATTGTCATTGGCGGGATATTTGTGATTGAGGGTTTCTCCGTCATCCTTCAGGTCGCGTCCTTTCAACTTACTGGTAAGAAAATTTTTCACATTTCACCTCTGCATCACCACTTCGAAGTCGCCGGCTGGCCCGAGAGTCAGGTGGTGCTGCGGTTTTGGATAATGTCAGTCGTTTTTGGTCTATTGGGCCTTTGGAGCTTTACCTTATAGATGAATATTCACCCTACAGATATACAACAATTCCTCGAGAAACCCATTGGGATTCTCGGAGCCGGTCTATCCGGAACCAGCGTCGCTAAGCTTATTAATCATCTTGGCGGGGAGTGTGTTGTTTATGATGAGTCTTACAAGACCACAGAGTGGAGTGAGTTTACAAAACGTGCATGCAAAAAGCATCGTCTGATTATAAACAGTCCTGGATTTACACCGAAGCATCCCTGGCTAAAAATAGCACGCAGTTGTAAGGTTCCGGTAATTTCGGAAATTGAATTTGCGTCCTATTTTTGGAAAGGGAGTATCCTGCTCGTTACTGGTACGAATGGTAAATCCACGATCAGTAAGTTTCTGACAAGCTGCCTCAATAATGCCGGTCTGGATGCCTACATATTTGGCAATATTGGTATTCCGTTTTCTGAGCATTATAAGTACAATCTGGATGAGAGTGCGGTGGCTGTCATTGAGCTAAGCTCATTCCAGGCCTGGAATTTGCAGAATCTGAGAGCGGCGGGCTTGATCTGGAGTAATTTTGCGGAAGACCACCTGGACTGGCATGGTAGCATGCAGGAGTATTTTGCTTCAAAATGGAAGGCGATCGAGGCTGCGAAAGAGGGAATCGTCGTGGCGGGCTTGGATGTCGCGGATTATGGCTCTCAGTATGGTTTTCGCTTTCCGAATAAGACTTACATCGTGAGTAAACCCGCTGAGTTTTTGCAGGATTTCGCACTCAGCCACGCAAACATGATAAATCTGAGCATGGTCGCCAAATTCTGTGAACGGTTCAACATACACAATGACACTGTGGCGGATACTTTGCGTAATTTCCAGTTCCTCAGCCATCGCGTAGAATATGTAGGTGAGAGTGCGGGAGTGACTTACTGGAATGACTCGAAAGCAACGAATTTTCATTCGGTTATCTCGGCCTTTAAGAACTTTGAAAAGCCGGTTATCTGGATTGGCGGAGGCAAAGACAAAAGCAGTAAACTGCATGAATTCACCGAGGAGATTGCCCCTCATGTGGATACGGCCCTGTTGATCGGTGAAACGGGCATCCAGTTAAAGGAACACCTGGATGAGACCGGTACCCGGGCTTTTTATTACGAGAATTTGGAAAATGCAGTGCTCGCGCTGGAGAGCTATCAGCAGACTGGTATGCATGTGCTGTTTTCCCCGGGATTCTCGAGTTTTGATCAATTCCACGGCTATGAGTTCCGTGGAAACGCATTCAAACGCTTAATCCGCGAGCACTACCTGAGTGGCTCAAACTACACCATTTCTCAAACACACACCAATAATTAAGACACAACCCAAATCATGAAGATATTAAAAGTATTCAGTCTCGTAATAGTGCTGCATTTTGCGCTGTTACTCATGGTTGTTTTACAACCTGGATGTAATTCTGCAAAGAACTCAATGACCGTTGAAAATGCTCAACCTGTGGGCAATTCCCGTGAATCCGGTCTTTGGGTTTTCAATGATAAGCAGACCCAAACCCAACCCGTGCAGCAAGTTGCTGTGAGCCGCCCTCAGGTAACTCAACCTGAAAGGACTACTCAGATAGCAGAGCCGGTATACAGCGAATTGATTGCCAGCACTGAGGTCGTCAATGTGAGCAACAACGCTCCATCAGTTTATCAGGAAACGGGCGACTTCTATCAATACGAGGTAAAGAAGGGGGATAGCCTCTGGAGCATCGCCAAGAATAATGGGGTATCCATGCGTAAGTTGATGAGCTACAATAAGCTGAATGAAAGCAGCCGTATTTTCCCGGACCAGGTTCTCTTGATTCCCGGTAAACTGCCCGTGGAATACAAAGAACCGGTAATGAATGACGTGGTGGTGAAAAACGATCCGGTTATTGCGGAGCCTGTAGTTATGCAGGAACCGGAGGCCGTCGTTGAGACACCTACTTCAATTATTGAGTTTGAAGACTTTGAAACGGCTGCGGTTGAGACCCCTGCTCCCGTAAGTGAAGGTAGCGGAACTTACGAAGTGCAGGCGGGTGATTCGCTTTACATCATCGCGATGCACAATAACACAACCGTAGATGCAATTAAGGAGCTCAACAAGATGGATAGGGACTTGATTCTCTCAGGGCAAATTCTCCGAATCCCCGGTAAGTGGAAAGGAAGTGTAGAAGATGTTCAGGCTCCAACCATTCAGCCGTTTACGGATGCATTTAACGATGTCGCAGTCGCCGAAAATACTCAAAGCAACGATTACCTGACTCACGTGGTTGAGGCGGGCGATTATCCGGGCTCAATTGCTCGTCGCTACAATATGAGTATTGCGGATCTATTGCATGTAAATGACATCCGCAATCCAAGGCTTTTGAAGGTAGGTACCGAGCTCAAAGTGAATAACCCACGTGTAACTTTAAATCAGGATGTATATGTTGCTAACGAAACTGCGACTCAGGAACCCTCTGAAGAGGCGGTTGCGATCTCAGTAGATGAGCCTGCTGCTCCTGAAGTCACTGAAGAAGCTCCTGAAACCATCGAATTTGAAGACTTCCCCGTGATCCGTGTAGGATCTTAGCCTAAACCGTTCGTGATACACGGGGGTAATGGATTATGGTCTTAAAAAGCATTTTCCGGTCATAGTATGTGTACTGTGCGCTGTATCTTTGACCGGATTTGGGTTGGTGTGTTTATACAGCGCATTACGGGGATCTTTCGAGATCCCCGTAAACCTTCTCCAAAAGCAATGTCTCTTGCTTGGGGTGGCTGTATTTGTCGCCTTTGCAGTTAACTTACTGGATGAAGCACTGCTACAGCGCAGTATATGGCTGGGAGTTCTGATAGCGTTAATCGCGCTCACGTTGGTCTTGATACCGGGTATAGGCACCATGGTGAACGGCTCAAGGCGTTGGATTGATCTGGGATTCACGCGGGTCCAAGTATCCGAAATTGCGAAGGTCTTTTATCTTTTAGGTCTCGCCTATTACCTCAATCGTTTTCACAAATATCGGGAAACCTTTTGGCTTGGATTTGCGGTTCCAATGGCATTCGTCGGTCTGTTTTCAGGACTTATTATTTTAGAACCCGATTTTGGAACCGCATTTTTGTTCGGCATCGTTGGGGTGACGCTCATTTATCTTTGGGGAGGCAAGCTCATCTATCTGGGGAGTAGCGCATTTATCGGTTTATGTGGTTTTGCTTTCCTGATTTATCAGGACCCTGTTCGATTAAAGCGGATTACGTCCTTCATGGATGTTGAGGCGAACAAACTGGATGGTGCCTATCAGCTATATCAAAGTTTACTCGCGTTTGGGGCAGGAGGTATCGGGGGTGCCGGTATCGGTAATGGTCGTCAGCAGCTCGCCTACTTGCCGGAGTCACATACCGACTTTATTTTCTCGGTGATTGGTGAGGAACTCGGGCTGATAGCTACATTGCTGATTGTGTTTTTATTTGGGGGGCTTTTTTGGTCGATTTTAAAAATCGGGCAACAAAGCAGAAGTGTTTTCTGGTACATGGTTAGCATTGGGGGAGGGTGCTTCCTGATCTATCAGGCGCTCTTCAATATAGGGGTTGTAACTGGTCTATTACCCACCAAAGGCATTTCCCTCCCCTTTATTAGCTATGGAGGGTCGAACCTGGTGGCTTCAGGATTAATGATAGGCCTCATCGTGTTGGCCTGGAGGCAAAGCCACCAGAAAGGGTGGATACGTGCTCGAGAACTATGAAGGACCTTGTGATGGCTGCAGGGGGTTCGGGTGGGCACTTGGTGCCGGCAATAGCTTTGTTACAGCATAATAAGCTAACTGATTTAAGGACAGCAATCCTTTCTACATCGAAATCTGTCGATAAACGACTCTCGAAAAAGTATGAAGAGTTCGAATTCATACATCAGTCGATCAATGCATTTGACGCAGGTTTAAAGAATAAAGTAAAGAGTGTGCTGGGGATTGCCCTCAATGTTCCGCGAGTCATTCACTATCTTTATAATCAGCGTTGTCGCAGCTTATTTTCTACCGGAGGGTTTGGGTGTATCGGTGCTGTCATGAGTGCTGCTGTATTGGGAATTCCTGTGTTGTTCCATGAGTCAAACTCGGTACCCGGAAAAGCTACTCGTTTACTTTCGGGGCTTTTGAAGTGCCTTTATGTTACTCCTTTATCCAACCACCCGTTCCTCTTAAGGAAGTCCCGCAAAATGGTCGGATTTCCCTTACGTAGCGACTTTTCTGAAATCGATCAGGAGCAAGCAAAGCAGCAATTAGGGATATCTGTTGATGCATCGGTACTATTGGTGATAGGCGGAAGCCAGGGGGCTGAAGCATTGAATGATTGGGTAATCCGAAATCAAGAATATTTCCTCAATAAGCAGGTATATGTCATTTGCATTACGGGTGTTCAGGGAAGTGATCTAAAAAGCGACTCTAAGTATGTGCGGTTTCAGTCCTTCACCGATGAGATGGACGTGTTGTTATCTGCTGCAGATGGTGTGATATCCCGATCCGGCGCCGGTAGTATTGCTGAAATCGCGTACTCGCAAACTCCTGCGATTTTAATTCCCTATCCACATGCTGCGTTGGATCATCAGCGGCTTAATGCAGAACAATTTGTAGCTTATGGATGTGCTGCAATGCTTGAGCAGTCGGAGATAGAAACTCTACTGGATAAAGTGAACACACTTTTAAATAGTGAGTCCGTAAAATATAACATGCGCGTAGCCCAAAAACACTGGCAAACAAGCCATTCCATTAACCCGATAGTTGCTGACATCTGCAATATCCTTAACCAAAATCCTCGAGTGTGATTCAAAAAGCGGACAGTATTTTGATGATTGGTGCCTGCGGTATGGGTATGGCCCCCCTAGCTCTTTTTGTAAAGGGTGCGGGACATACCATTTACGCCTATGATGATTACCCAAATCCGAAAATCAAAACACGCTTAAAAGATGCTGGCATCGATTGGGTGGAAAGCCTGTTGGATTACGAACTACCGGATCTTATTGTGCTCTCCCGTGCACTTGGGAATACTCGTTTTGTCGATTATCTCCAAAAGCATTTTCCGGGGGTGGAAATCGTCTACCGTGGTGAATTTCTTGCGCGTATCTCGCAGGATTACAAAACCATTGCTATCGCCGGGAGCCATGGAAAAACAACCACAACCGGATTAATGATCCATGCACTCAGGGAAGCTGGTATACCTATATCTTACATATTGGGAGGATTTTTTGAGGACAATGCTTTGCCTGCTGCTGAGTTCAATCAATCTGAATATCTACTCATTGAAGTGGATGAAAGTGATCGTACCATTGATGAATTTTCACCATGGATCACCGTGATTACCAATCTCGATCTTGACCATACCGGATACTATCAGAGTTTGGATGATTTGCGGGATACATTTCGATCATTGGTCGAACGCACTCAAGCTTCAACTATTCTCTTTAAGCCAACGCAATATGCAGTGATTGGCTTGTTTGAAGAAAATAATCCCGGACTTGGCATACAAACACTCGATTCCATGCCTGCTGATTTTAATATTCAGAATCAGTTGCTGGCTAAAGAGGCTATCAAAGTTTTGGCGCCGCAATTCAGTAACTATTCCTTCAATGATTTTCCAGGTATTGAGCGGCGTCAGACTATCAAAAAAATGGATAATGGGGATATACTCGTTGAAGATTATGCCCACCACCCGGCGGAGCTAAAGGCATTGAGCGAATGGTTAGCTAATCGCTATCCAGAGCATACGCTAAAAGTGATTTTCCAGCCTCATCGCTATACCCGTACGGCGAGTCTGATGAGTGAGTTTGTAGCTGTGCTCAAAAACTTGGATCTCGTTCTAATACCGGAATATGCTGCATTTGAGACTAAACAGACGGCTGCCAGCTCAAAGGCACTGTTTCAGCAATTACAGAATGTCGGCGCTGATTCGCTATCCTATTGCGAAGAACCTCATGCACTTACCCATGAACTTAACACAACCAGCGGTAGCCCACGAGTTCTGGCGTTTATTGGTGCGGGTGATATTGATCAATGGTTACACTTTTATAAACAAGCGAATACAGTGCTTTCTGAAGACCAACGCCTTATAGAGTATCTCAAAGAAAACCTGGGCAGTTCTTCCAAGTGTTTACTCGATGAGCAGCTTGGCAAAAAAACCACCCTCAATGTGGGTGGCTCTGCACGTTTTTATGTGGAGCCAGCGAATCTCGAAGATCTACAGTTTATCTTAAAAGCAGCAAAGCGTTTTCAACTCGATGTTGCGATACTGGGCAAGGGATCTAATACACTAGTGGCTGATAGCGGGTTTGATGGAATTCTCATTCGGCTCAACCAGAAATATTGGAAAACCATTAAATTATTGAGAGAGGGGCGGATCTGGGTAGCAGGGGGTGCGTTACTGAAAGAAATTTCCAAAAAGGCAGAAACCTGGGGGCTGCCGGGATTCGAATTTTTTGAGGGGATTCCGGGTGCTATCGGAGGTGCGGTATCGATGAATGCGGGAGCCATGCAAGCGGAAACCGGGGCATTGATTGAAAGCCTGGATTGCCTGGACTTGAAGGGGAATCGAATCCGTCTAAGTCGTGACGAGCTCACCTTGAATTATCGCTCATGCCCCACCGTTAGAGGCCTGATTGTAATCTCGGCGGTATTAAGTGCTTTAATGCCCGAAAGATTAGAGAGTATATCGAGTGTGAAGCAAGGCAATGTGGACTATCGTAAATCGACTCAGCCCTGGGAGCCAAGTGCAGGCTGCATGTTTAAAAATCCAGTGAATGATTCGGCGGGTCGTTTAATCGATATGGCGGGACTGAAGGGATATCGTATCGGCGATGCTGAAATTTCAACCAAACATGCGAACTTTTTGGTGAACACGGGCAAAGCCAAATCCGCAGATGTGGAGGCGGTGATGGCCCATGCCCAGGCGGTTGTCTATGAGCGATTCGGTGTTAAGCTGGAATCAGAAATCCGCAGATTGGGTAGTTGATATGCAAGAACCTGAGCTGGTTGTCCTCTACGGTGGCGAGAGCAATGAGAGTGAAATTTCAAGGCTCTCAGGTAAGGCGGTTTATGAGGCCTTGCTAAAAACTGAAATACGAGAGAATTTCAGCTGTTTTGATCTTCAGCAGAATCAATTGCCAAAGGAGCTTGAATCGAAGGGTAGGGTCGTCTTGCCAATGATTCATGGAGCTTACGGCGAGGATGGCCAGTTACAGTCGGAGCTCGAAGCAAAGGGGATTCACTATTGTGGTTCGGATTCGCGAAGTAGCCGAATAACCATCCATAAACCAACTGCAAAGCAGTACGCATCGCAGGCAGGAGTACCTGTGATTCCGCAAATATTGTTGGGACCTGAAGATGAATTTGTTTTTGAAGAAATCGAGGAGTTATTGGGGCAAGAAACGATTATTAAACCCACTAGCGAGGGCAGCAGTAGAGGGTTAGCGCTTATCCAATCCAAAGTTGAGTGGGAGTACTGGTTAAACGAGAATTCTCCGCTTAAGTATGAATGGCTGATTGAAAGACGTGTGCATGGAAAGGAACTCTCCGTGGGTATACTGGATGATCAGGCTCTTGGAGTAGTCGAAATCCGGCTACCGGGCTCCGGGGTATATGACTATGAGCAAAAGTATCATCGGAATGACACCCGATATCTGTGCCCTGCACCCATTACGCGGGAATTGGAAGGCGAGATTAGGGAATCGGCATTGAAAGTGTTCAATGCCTGCGGTTGTAGGGATTTTGCCCGGGTGGATTTCCTTTATGATGAGGCTGAGAAACAACTCTACTTCCTGGAAATTAATACGATACCCGGCATGACTCCCGCGAGTCTTTTGCCGAAGAGTGCGGCTGCCTTTGGTTATGATTTCGAACAGTTAATATTAGCCATGGTTAAACCTTGCCTGGAGCGATATAGAGCTACAAAAGGATAATGTGAAAAAAGAAACGCCCAGGCCCTCCGATTGGTCCGCCAAAAAGCAAAATATGAGTGCCGGTATCTCAAACACTCAGACCTGGGGGCGCTTGTTCAGGCGGGTGCTATTGCCGATTTTTTTGGTGCTCACATTGATCAGTGTAGGAGGCTTTTATTATAACCGATGGATTCGGGGATATTACAACGAGCAGGCAAACCTTGAAACCAAACCGCTGGGACCTGAATTCTTTATTCGGGTAGATACCAACGGCAGTTCCTCCCCGGACGAGGTGTACACATGGGTGGACTATAATGCACAAACAACATTGATGGCTGTGAACGCCGTTGATATGCAGCAAATGCTAGAAGCCCGGGGGCATGTAAAGCGTGCTGAAATCACGAAAGAATTTCCGGATGAGCTGCGGATACAGCTTTATGAACGGCAGCCAATATTGGCTCTGGCAACTCAGGAAGCGGGCTCTGATATCATATTCTGGGGGGTTGATGCCGAGGGCGTTGTTTTTAAGCCGATTCAGGAAAATTTTGTCGCTGAAATGCGTTTGCCATTCCTGGATGGTATCGCGCTTGATGCGATTGAGGATGGGGTAACTGAGATTGTGGGGGTGACTTCGGTTTATGAGCTGCTCTCGAACGCAAAACTCAATCTCTATCACTACTTTCAGGATATACGCACCATTTCACTTGAGCAGTTTTACTTCGGGGAGCCTGAGCTTGGTTCGATTATAATCACACGGGGGGATACTTATAAGAAGGTGATATTTGCAACTCAGGGGCTCAGTGATCAAATTG
Source organism: Puniceicoccaceae bacterium (assembly GCA_028285755.1). GTDB lineage: Bacteria > Verrucomicrobiota > Verrucomicrobiia > Opitutales > JAFGAQ01 > JANQOQ01. Next base: position 644,252 of record JANQOQ010000006.1, on the reverse strand, counting down.
AGCGTTTTCGTGAGTTACTCACAATCTCGGGGGATCGTGAACTGGATTTGACCCAGGAAATAGACTTTTCGATCAATCAGGATGTAATTATTCGCAAAGCCAGTGAAGAATGATCAATTAAAATCAACGGGTATAGACTTGTAGAAAAAGATAGGATTCGTTTAGCTTAGTTTTGAAAGACAAAAATTTGAAAATCAGGAATGGCAGGTTCTAAGATTATTGGAGCCCTTGAAATTGGTACCTCGAAAATTTCAGTGCTCGTTGCAGAAGTGATTGATGCCTATCGGCTCAACATTATCGGCCGGGCGACCGTTGCCAACACCGGCATCAAAAAAGGGCGAATTGAAGATCCGCGTGCGGTAAGCCGATGTCTGCATGAAGCCATCGCAGAAGCCGAGAAAGTCTCGGGCATTAACCTGAAATCGATTTATTTATCAATATCGGGTTCGCATCTACAAGGTCGCAAGCAAATTGGCAAAGCCCAGATCAGCCATATGGCGAAGTTGGTGACTGAGCATGATGTCAACCGAGCCAATGAGGAGGCGAAACGCCATGCGATTGATGAGGGCAGAGTCTATGTGCAATTCATGCGTAATCCTTATCTGATTGATGGTTCACCAGTTGATGAGCCGTATTCCTGCAAAGGTAGTGAAATCCAGGCAAATTACTGGGCAGTTGATGCCGATGAGGGGATCTTAAAGGAGCCTATACAAGTGATTAACAGCTTCATGGTGAAGGTGGATGAGATTTTTTTGGGGAGCATTGCTTCAGCCCAGTCGGTCGCTACGGATGATGAAAAGGCAGCGGGTTTGCTGGTGATTGATATTGGCGCGGGCACTACTGATTATGTGCTCTATCACGATCGCTATGTATTGCAAACGGGCGTTTTTGATATTGGGGGTGATCACATTACGAATGATTTAAGTATCGCTTTCCGCATTGCCTGGGAGAGTGCCGAAAACATTAAAATACAGCATGGTAAGGCGATTGCATCCGGTACTTCCAGTGAGGATTGGGTGTGGATGATGGGCGATCTCAGTATCGGGGATCGCAAGCTGCCTCTGCGCAGCATCCAGCGTATCATTAATAGTCGGTTGGAGGAGCTTTTTATGATGGTGCGTAGGTCGGTTATCGATGTGATTGAGCAGCAGGATATGCAGTGTAAAGTCGTGCTGTGCGGAGGGGTTACCAATATGACCTCGATTGAAACCCTTGCGTCTAATGTATTGAAAATGCCGGTTACGGTGGGTCGAAACCCGGATTGGTTGATACCAGAGCTGCAAAAGCCTGAGCTGAGCACGGTCGTGGGTTTATTGCAGTTCGCATTTGCAGATGCAAGTGGTGATATCAAGGATGAACCTAAATCTAAAGGAGGGTTGCTGGGTAAGGTTTCCAGTTTTCTAACCCGTTAAGCTGGAGTAAGATGGCAGTTACACTACAGCCTGTATCTGAAAACAAAATTGGTGTCCTCGGATTGGGGAGACTGGGCTCGGCAATCGTGAATCAGATCGCAGCATCCAGTCAGCTTGATGCTGAATTCAGTTGCTGGGATTGTGCCCCCGAATTAGAAAAAGCAGAGTTGATAGGATTTCAGATTACCCATGGCCTGAGTTGCCGAAGTCAGCAAGAGATCGGTAAATCTATCTTTCTTATTGAGCAGGAGCGCGTCAAATCCTGGCTAAGTAACAAAGAGCTTGTGATCGTAACGGGAAGTTGCGCAGGTGGATTTGCCGGAGGTTTTATGACTGAGCTCGCCCAAATGGCAAAACATGATGGGGTGTCCCTAATTGCATACCCTGTAATGCCCTTTGCGTTCGAAGGTCGTAAAACAATGGATGCTGCGAAACTATGCCTGGGCAGATTGCGTGAATTCAGTCTGGCAGCGGCTACTCTTGAATTGGATGATTACCTGGAGCGCATCCCGGAAACTACACCAGCTACAGAGGCCATTGATTTATGCGTTGCCGATATGACTCACGCGATCGATACGCTCTTGCAGCTTATTTTGAGGGAAGGGCTCTTTGCATTTAATATCGAAATCCTCAAAAACACATTCAACCTAGGCATTGATAAGTCCATTTTACTATGTAAAACAGCTAAACCAGAAGAAGCGGTTGAAGATGTGGTGAATGCTTTGGTTGAGCAGGCGGATGCTAAACTGCCGGATCGGGAGCTGACGATAGATCGTCTGATGATCACTGTCCTCGGGGATGATAATCTATCCCTCTCAGATGTAAATCAGATCAACGAAAAGATCTCAGAGCGATTTGGAAATCCCGATAAGAGCCACTTTGGTGCATGCATTGATTCGCGTATGTCTGGCCTTAAGCTTATCGTGTATGCGTGCATTGGCTTGGGCGATCAATTTGAATTGGGAGCAATCTCCGAAGAAAAGAGTAATGAAGCTCCGGTTAAAACCGTCGCCAGGAAAGCAAGTAGAAAAACCAAGCCCAAGAAAAGGCGGACTTCCCGAGCCAAGATCAAGGATGATCAGGGGCTTTTTGATATCATCATGAGTGAGTCAAACCGGGGTTATTTTGAAGATACGGATCTTAATTTGATCGATGGAGAAGATATGGATGTTCCCACGTATTTGAGGCGTGGACTGCGCATCAAAACCTAGTATTGAGTCAATCGTAATATTTCTTTACATTTCTAATTATGCTTAAAGTATTTTTCGGACTTTTTATTCTGCTTCTAGCGGTTTCGCCCTGGGCCTATATCTATCTGGGTGGCGGTATGGGCGGCAATAATCACGAGCTGGAGCAACGGAAGCAGCAATTGGAGCAAGAAGTCCTGATGGATCGTAATAAGATCTCTGATCTTGAGGAAAAAATCATCAGTATGGAAAATGAGCTGCAGGATAGCCGCTCGAAGGAAGCGTTTCTTGAGGAAAACATCGTGAAGGCTGAAGAGCGCATGAATGCTGCACTCAGTGATACGGAAACGCTCAACGAGCAGATCAAGGAGCTGCGTTCATCCATGGCCGAGCTCGAAAATGAATTGCTCGAGGAGACCAACCGCGCAAATCAGTATGAGCTCGAGAATGAGGAGCTCAACACCCAGCTCCAGAGTGCTTTGCAGGAAATTCGCAAATACCAGACTCTGTTGAGGACACTCAGCGATAATTAGTTGTTTTTGTTTGTGTGATTTGGAATTACTCTGAAGCTGATTTATACTGAAGCATGGAGGACATTCATCAAAGAATATCAGAAATACGGAGTGATTTTCCGTTTTTCTCTCAGGAAGGAAAATTTAAGGACTGGGTGTATCTGGACACTGCTGCAACCTCTCAAAAACCGAATCGGGTGATCAATGCTGAGCTTGAGTTCTACCAGCAATTCAATGCAAACATTCATCGTGGGCTTTATGAGATTAGCGAAGCGGCAACAGCTGCGTATGAAAAAGCCCGCGAACAAATTTCAGAGTTTTTGGGTAGTCAGGATTCTGATGAAATTATCTTCACCCGGGGAGCCACTGAGAGCATCAATCTAATTGCCCAGAGCTGGGGAGGGCTGAACCTTCAGGAAGGGGATGAGATTCTGGTTACCAATCTGGAGCACCATGCCAATATCGTGCCCTGGCAAATGGTGAGTGCAAAGACCGATGCTCAGCTCAATGTGATCCCCATCGATGATCAGGGGAATCTGGATATGCAGTATGCCATGGATGCCATACGCGGTGGTAAAGTGAAGTGTATGGCACTGGTGCATGTATCGAATGCCCTGGGAGTTACCGTAGAGGTGGCACCGCTCATCCAGGCAGCAAAGGAACAGGGTATTTTCGTCCTTATTGACGGATCACAGGCAGTTACGCATTTTCCGGTGAATGTTACCAAATTGGGTTGCGATGCGTATGTGTTTTCAGGCCACAAGATTTTTGGCCCTACAGGCATAGGTATACTATGGGCCAAGCGTAAGGTGCTCGAGGAAATACCGCCCTACCAGGGGGGAGGCGATATGATTCGCAGTGTGGATTTTGAAGGTACCACCTACGCCGAAATCCCCGCCAAGTTTGAAGCGGGCACTCCTCACATCGCGGGTGCTGTAGCCCTCGGGGAGGCGATCGAATATGTGAATGAGGTGGGATTTGATGCCATCGCAACCATCGATCAGTGGTTATTCGGCAGAGCTGCTGAAATCGTAGAATCCATCGATGGGCTTAAAAGAATTGGCAATACTCTGGATCAAGTGGGCGTCGTTTCCTTTTACAGCGATCAAATTCATCCGAGCGATTTGGCTACCTTTCTGAGCACCGATAAAATTGCGGTGAGAACTGGTCATCACTGTGCAGAGCCTCTGATGAAGCGCCTGGGAATACCAGGCACTGTGCGGGTATCGCTCGGTATTTATAACAATGCGGAAGATTTAGACCGATTGGAAAAAAGTCTGCGCAGTGCAGTAACATTTCTTTCCTGAATGACTGATCCAGAGATACTTAAGGATATCGTGCTATCCCACTACAAGCAGCCGAAGAATAAGCAAAATCTGGCTAAGTCTGACAATGTGTTTCGGGCGAAGAATCCGAATTGTGGGGACTTATATGCATTTGCGATTGAGAGTGATGCCGGGATGTTAAATATTACCCATGATACTCAGGGTTGTGCGGCAGCTGTTGCTTCGAGTTCCATACTTACCGAGATGCTCAACGGGCTATCCAGTGAGGGTGCATTAAAATTTGTTCGATCCTTTCGGGATACTTTTCTTAATGGGAGGCCACTGCCGGAAGATACATCGGTAGAGCTCGAGGCACTCCATTTTTTTAAACAAAGCCCGGCCCGTGTACTCTGTGTGGATATCGCCTGGGAGACCGTAGAGAATGCACTTGTAAGGCCATCATAGTTTGCCTTAGCTATCATTTCATGCTTGAGAGTTCAGAGATATTATTGAAAGCCAGGAAATGTCTGGAGCTTGAGGAGAATGCGATAAGGAAATCGCGTGAAAACCTGAATCAAGCATTTGTGGATGTTGTTCGGGTTCTGTTTGAATACATCCAAAATGGAAAGAAGCTGGTATTTAGTGGGGTGGGGAAGAATGCGCCCATTTGCCAAAAATTGGTCGGCACCTTTAATAGCACGGGCGTCACAGCCGTATTTCTGGATCCCCTGCAGGCTTTGCACGGTGACCTTGGGATTTGCGATTCCGGCGATATTGCCATCATGATTAGCAATAGCGGTGGCACCGAGGAATTGGTAAGACTTGCGCCTCTGGTTCAGCGAATCGGCTTGAAAGTGATCGTAATAACGGCCGAATCTGAGAGTTTATTAGCGGAGGCTGCAGACTGGGTGTTGCCCTACCAGTATGAAGAAGAGGCATGCCCCCTGAAACTGGCGCCCACCGCGAGCACGACGGTTGCCTTGAGTTTGGGGGACGCGCTCGCTATGGTACTGCTTGAAATGAGGGGCTTCACCCGGGATGATTTTGCAAAGTTTCATCCGTCTGGCAATTTGGGCAAAGTCCTACTTCTGAAGGTGACCGAGATAATGCGGACGGGCAATCGATTTGCCAAACTTGCTGAAGATGTGAGTGTTCGCGATGCAATATACCACATTACACAAGCCCGTTGTGGCACTATAGCGCTTGTAGATGCTCAATCCGGGGCACTCAGGGGAGTATTTAGTGACGGGGATTTCAGGCGTGCTTCACTCGAAAATTCAAGTGTTCTGGATGAGCCTGTCTCAAAATACATGACCCCATCTCCCATTACGATCCGGGATGATTTGCTGGCGGTAGATGCGCTTAGACTGTTCGAGGCGCATAAGATTAATGATTTAGTGGTCGTCAATGTGGATAATCAGCCGGTGGGCATTGTAGATGGTCAGGATTTGCCGGGTATACATTTGATTTAACTCTAGGATTTGTGGCTACCCCCTCACATTTGGATATCGCGAGAGATTCGGAAAAAGCGGCAGATTATGCCCAAGCCATTCACCATTATATGCTCGCCTGGCAACAGAAGCCGCAAGACATCCAACTATTTCGTTCGTTGGAAAATTTATTGCTCAAAATGCGGGCGATAGATCAGTTGAAATCCGCATATCAGCTGGCAGTAGAGTTATTTCCCGAGGATGTCCAGGTAGCCTCGAATTATGCGAATTTATTGAATCATCTGGGTGAGCATGAAGATGCCTTGGCGCAATGTGATCGATTGCTAACGGGTGCACTGGAGAATGTCCCGCTGCTTGTGAACCGTGCGAATGCGTTTCGCTTCGTCGGGGAGGTGGATGCTGCAATTCAGGATTATGAGAAGGCATTGAGGCTGGAACCCACGAAGTTTCCCCAGGCTTCCTTTAATCTGGGCTGCCTCTATTTGCTAAAAGAGGATTTTCAGAAGGGTTATCCGCTGTATGAGGCGCGTTTTAAGATGGCGGGCTACGAAAGACTCCAGTCAAGAAACCAGGCACCGAAATGGGAGGAGCAAAGCTTAAAGGGTAAAAGTATATTGGTATATGCTGAGCAAGGGCTGGGGGATACCATCATGTTTTCACGTTATTTAAAACAACTGATGCTCGAAGCTGATAGCGTATATCTTGAATGTCAGAAACCCATTGTATGGATGTTCCAACAGTGGCCTGATTTGAAGATGATTCCACGTTCAACCCTAGATAAACCTTGCCCAGTTGAAACGGATTACCAGATTCCCATTTTATCGCTTGCAGGCATTTTTAAAGATAAGGATGTTATGATTCCCTCGGAGTATTGGCAAAGTATCCAAACTCAAAAATCTCCGAGAGTGAGTAAGCTAATGGAGATCCTAACGGACTCTAAAGTAGGTTTTGCTTGGCAGGGAAACTCCAAGGCTGCCGTGGATCTGGGGCGTTCGATGGACTTTACCCTTTTGAAACCCTTTGAAGAGGTAGAAGGAATCGAGCGAATCTCTCTTCAGGCAAAAGATGGGCTGCCTCCTGACTTTGATAATACCAAGTGGTTAATTTGGAAGGACTTGGACGATAGTGGGAATGCTTTTGAGGAAACGATACAAATACTCCATAATCTGGATTTGGTGATTTGCACTGACAGCGCGATCGCGCATTTGGCAGGATCTCTATGTAAGGAAGTTTGGCTGCTGCTTCAATACACTGCTGAGTGGCGCTGGGGATTGACGGCTACAGAAACTCAGTGGTATCCCACGATGACCCTATACCGACAGCCTGAAAAGGGGGATTGGGAGAGTGTCATTGAGCAAGTCCTCAAGGATGTCAGAGCACGAATTGAGCTTTCAGGCTAATCGTTCTGCTTTAACTCTACTTGTATGGGTGAAAGATTATCCAGGTGAACATCCCGTTGGGGGAAGGGAATGGTTATTTCAGCTTCGCGGAATGCTGCGTCAATTGTGTAGCGTAAATCAGATTGAATGCGCCTGAGATCCATCGGGCGGGTAACATGAGTCCAAAACAACACTGAAAAGTTTAGCGAACTGTCTCCAAATTCCTCAAACAATACCAGGACCTCCTTATCCTTTAACACACGTGGATGCTCGCGGGCTGTGGTTTCCATGATGGTTCTGACTTGCTCTGTATTCGAACCATAGGCTACTCCCACACTAATTTGTCCGCGGATTTCACTGTCGTTGAGTGTCCAGTTGATTACTTCATTTTCCAAAAAATACGAATTGGGCATCAGGATATCCACTCCGTCAGATCTGCGAATGCGTACGCAACGATTGCCTATGTCCGCGATTCTTCCCTCTTCCCCGTTATAAACCACAATGTCATTCAGACGAATGGGTTTTTCGACCATGATGATGATACCGGACATCAGGTTATTGAACAAATTTTGAGCCCCAAAACCGACACCTATCGCTAAGGCACCCCCGAGAACGGTGAAGATAGTGATGGGAATGCCAGCAATGGGTAATGCGATTAAGATTACGATCACGGACAGCCCGTAAGATACGATTTTTTCGAGGGCAAAGGCTGTGTTATGGTCGATTTTCCCCGTTCTTTGAAGGCTATTGCTGAAAAGGCGGGTGATTTTCCGGGCTAAGAGGTGCCCAATAAAAATAGTGATGAGCGCGATGATTATTTGGTTTAAGTGGATGTCGCTATCACCACTTGAGAATAGAGTCAGATTCCAAATTTTATCGATCCAGGACCAGGTTTCTGTCATGAATTGCTCGGAGTTCATGGCACTATATTCTATTGGCTTCCAGAAAAGGCAAACAAATCGTGGACATGTTAAGAAATGATTTAGTAGCATAGTCTAGAATTTATCAGTAACATAATGGATACCGCTTTACAGCAGGCCATCGAATATCAAAGAAAGGGAGAGCTGGATCAGGCGGTTCGTGTATTACAGGCTGCAGTTGCCGGGGGTTCCAAGAATAGTCATATTTATTATCTGCTGGGCGCGATATTAGAGAATGTGGGCAAGCTCAAGGAAGCGGAAGGGGCACTACATCGTGCTGTCGAGCTTAATAGTGGGGAGCCGGATTTCTGGTTTGTCTATGCCAACGTGCTTTCAAAACGGGGTGAAAGCCAGGCGGCCCTTAATGCCTATAACCAATGTGTGAAGTTAGAGCCGGAGAACTATAAAGCGTTGGTGAATATCGCCCTAATACTAAATAAACATGAGCGCTACGAGTTAGCGGCTGAGATTGCTGAAAAAGCGACTCAAGCCAAACCGAGCGAGCGTAAGACCTGGCTTGCGTGGATAAGTGCGCTGGGGCATAGCCGCCAATTTGATAAAGCGTATGTCGTTCTGGAGCGTGCGAATGAGCAGTTTCCCAATGATCCTGAATTGATTTTAAATCGGGGCAATTTGTTGAATGCTGAGGGCCGCATTGATGAAGCCTACCCCTATTACCAAAAAGCGGTTGAGCTCATGCCTGAGTCTGTGGATGCGCTTCTGGCTATGGGGAACTACCACGCTCAGCACAAGCAGCCATTGGATGCTCTGCCTTTTCATCAAAAAACACTTAAAAAGCTACCACAGCACTATGGTGCGCTTCATGGACTTGGTTTTGCTTACCTGCAGGCAGGTTATCCGCGACAGGCGGTGGATTATTTAATGAAGGCTTTGAATTTACAGCCTGATTCCAAAAACACATTTGGCTGTCTGCTACTGGCCTTGAATTATCTCGATAATCTGAATGAGGAAGAGCTGTATGAATTTCACAAAAGATGGGCTCACAAGTTGGCATCGGTTCACTATCCTCAACATGAGCCTTACTTGAATTATGAAAATGCCCGTTTGCTGCGCGTCGGCTTTATATCACCTGATTTCAAGAATCACTCAGTATCCCGGTTTCTCAAAAAATTGCTGAGGAACATTCCATCGGCTGAATTTGAGGTTTACTGCTACAGTGACGTGAGCCAGCCCGATGAACAATCTGCAGAGCTTCAATCACTGGGCGGTCAATGGAGGCATACCTACACGTTTTCTGATACCCAATTAACATTACAAATTCAGCAGGATAATATCGATATTCTTGTGGATTTGGCAGGCCACACCGGTAATAACCGCCTGTTTGTATTTGCTCGTAAGCCTGCGCCTATAGAGATCAGTTGGCTGGGTTATCCAAATACGACAGGCCTTACTACGATGGACTATCGCCTGTCAGATAGTATTGCGGATCCCGCAGGTCAAACGGATCGACTCTCCAGTGAAAAGATCATACGCCTGTCCGGAGGTTTTCATTGTTATGAGCCACCCATAGAATTACCTGAGGTAGCCGAACTGCCCGCGAGTAAAAATGGCCATATAACCTTTGGGAGCTTTAATAATCAGGCTAAACTGAATGACACTACCTTGAAACTTTGGGTGGCATTGATGAAAAAGCTGCCCCATTCGCGGCTGATATTGAAAAATTATTCGCTGAGAGATGAGCGTAACCGGACCTATTGGAAGGCCCGATTTGAAAAACTGGGTCTGGATGCGGGGCGTATCCGTTATGTTGGTTATGTGAAAGACATACATGAGCATTTCAGCTTGTACAATGAGATCGACATCGCGCTTGATACTTTTCCCTACAATGGTACGACGACTACCTGCGAAGCTTTGTGGATGGGTATTCCCGTATTGACATTGGCAGGTAATACCCAGCGCTCAAGAACTGCGGCGAGCTTGCTTACACATTCAGGGCTAGAGGATTGGGTGGCATGTTCAGCTGAAGAGTGGGAGCGCCTAGGAGTTGCAAAAGCGACTAGCTTGCAAGAACTTGCTAACTTGCGCAAGCAATTGAGGCAGCAGGTTTCAGACTCCTCGATCGGGGATGGACCGCAGTTTGCGGCTAAATTTTTTGCTCAGCTCAAAGCAATCGCCCATGAGCCTAAAAATCAGGCCTGAACGTTCAACTGGGATGCCTGAGTCGGATGCGATATTTGCACCTTGGGGGCTGACTGAGAGTCCACGCCCTTCATGTAAGTATCGAGTACATCCTTTTGGTTCAGGCTTCCGGTTCGTGCTGCAGCGCTCGCAGCCACATTTAAATCTGCCTGCGAAGGATTTGAAACAGACACCGCCGCGCGTTGGATCATTTTCAACACCTTTTTGATCTCTTCAGGATCGCTTGAGTTGAACTTGGGGGCAACTTCTACGCTGCCATTGATCACATAGACTCTTCCATCCGGCCCTATTTGGTATTCGTAGCGAATGGCGCCTGCATGCCTTCCCAGTAGACGAGCATGGGCTTCCTCTTCCTGACGGACTGCAGAATCCCTTAATTTAAGATCCTGTAAAATTTTTCGCTCTTCCGTCGATAACTTTGGAGAAGTACTCTCGGCGTCTGAGTCTTTGGACTGACCCACGCGCGACTTCACGGGCACAGGAGTCGCCTTGCCTTTGATCATGATTTGCGGGTTCGACCGCAGATCATGATTAACTGTGAGTGCTTCAATCATGAGTCAATATAGTGTTCCAATTAGGATAATCGGATAATTTTACTTAATGCTTAGTTTTTTAACATTTAGTCGATTCAGATCACTCTGAATTATTTTTATGATTAAAATACTTAATAATAAGAGTTATGGCATTGTTAAAAATAGGATAAGTTCAGATTCTAATTACTTTTTACTAAACGGGATGCTGTAGTAGGACGAAGTTCTAGTTGTCATACGCTTAAAATTACTCAATATGGTAACCCTAAGCTGGTTCCTCTATCATTCATGTATACTAAAACTGAAAAAGACGCATTCAGCCGTTTGCTCGACGACCCCTCAGAAACCGTCCAGGCAGAACTATTGGCGCACTTTTTAAAACGTGAGGAAGATGCAATCGCTTTCCTGCAGGAAATAACCGGTAAGGCGAAGCACCCTCAAAGCAAATATGCGAAGGCATATCTGGATCGACTGGGAATCGATGATACGATCAATACCTTTCATGACTTTATCCGTTCATTTAATTATGAACTGGAGACCGGTTCATGGTTACTCGATCGTACCGTAAACCCCAAGCTGGATAATACCAAATACAGTGAGATTTTGGATCAGATGGGTATACACACACTGGATCTTCTGGTTGAACCCTGCACGGATCGAGAAAAGTGCCGGGTGTTAAATCGTGTAATCTTTCATGAATACGGATTTCGTGGGGATCAGGATGAATACAAGAATCCGGAAAGCAGCTTTATCAGTGCCGTGATTGAAAGGCGCAAAGGGATTCCTTTGTCTTTATCAATTATATATATCCTGGTAGCGATGCGTTGCGGGATAGATCTGCGACCTGTGGGGGTGCCGGGGCGCTTTATGGTGGGTTGTTTCACCGAGGATCGTCCCTTTTTCATCGATGTATTTGAAGGGGGTAAATTCCTGAGTGTAGCGGATGTGCTGATTTTTCTGGAGACTAACCGGATCAAATACGATGAGAGTGCGCTTGCTCCCATACCCGTTGGGGATGTGTTGTGCCGTACTTGCCGTAACTTGAAGAACCAGTATATGGCCATCGAAGATCACAAAAATGCTTCACTCTTTGAGCAATTTGTGAATGAGTTTGAGGATGCCTATAACCAAGCCCACCAGGCCTGAGCCGCAGCATCTTAAGCTCGAAGATCTTGGTGATTATTCTTTTGCAGGAACTTCACTGGCGGTTGTTGGATACCCCATCGGGCATTCGCTGAGTCCCTTAATGCATGGGGCTGCCCTGGATTATATTGCTCAGGAGAATCCGGAATTCCAAGAATGGGTCTATCAACGCATCGAAGCTCCTGCAGAGCGATTGGGTGAAGTGATCGATATCTGTAGAGAGAAAGGCTTTCGTGGTTTAAACCTGACTATCCCTCATAAGGAAGTGGTTTTAAAATACATACCCCCCTCAGAACGGGTGAAAAAAATGGGCGCCGGAAATACAGTGATTTTCGGGGAGCATGATTCTGTGGAGAATACAGACGGCTTCGGTATGCAGCATGCGCTGAAGCATGACCTGGGCGTAGAGCTGAAGGGAGCAGAAATCGTCTTGATGGGGGCGGGAGGAGCGGCCCGTGCTGCTGCGGTACAGTGCCTTGAATCCGGTTGCAGCAAACTGTGGATTGCAAACCGTTCGAAAGAGCGCCTCCAAAAACTGATAACCGATCTGACCGCCTTACAATCGGGCAGCAGTGTTATAGAGCCGCTTATGTTTGAGGATTTTGCCAATCCTGCCTGGTCGGAGTCATCCCTTTTAGTCAATGCGACCTCAATAGGTTTAAATGTAGAAGATACTTTGCCCTTTCAGCCGGAGTCTATGCGTTCATTCACTGCGGTATTTGATATGGTCTACAAAGCGCAAGATACCCTAATGGTGCGTCATGCTAAATCCATGGGTGTGAATGCAGCGGATGGTCTTTCGATGCTGGCCTATCAGGGGGTAAAGTCACTCAGTTATTGGGCAGCGCTGAATGATAATCAATTTGCTCAAGTTTCTGATATTATGCTGCGAGTGCTTAAGGATGCGATTGGTCGCAAATAGTTATGGAAACCATTGAATTTATTAAATCGGAGATCCCCTGGTTTTTTCCGGTCTTTGTATTTATTGTCGGAGCATGCATCGGTAGTTTTCTGAATGTTTGCATCTATCGACTGCCCGAGGGGAAATCGATCGTTCACCCCCCGTCACAAAGCGCAACGGGGCGTCGGCTTTCCTGGTGGGAAAATGTGCCCATACTTGCGTGGTTTTACCTGGGGGGAAAAGACCGAGTGACGAAAGAACCCTACAGCTTTCGTTATCCCTTAGTGGAGATGCTGACCGCAGGTTTGTTTTTGCTCTGTTGGTTTCGACTGGAGCCTGTAACGGCCCTTATAGGTATGCTGTTTATGGTGATCCTGATTGTGAGCACCTTTATTGATCTCGACCATATGATACTGCCGGATACCTTTACGGTCGGTGGCATGATTGCCGGTTTTTTTATCTCCATCTGGCTTCCCGTTTTGCACCTGGGGGATACGGGTAATCAGTATATGAGCGCCAACCTCATGTCGGGCATTCATGCATTGGTTGGGATACTCGTTGGAGCCGGTTTGGTTTACTGGATTAAGGAGTTGGCAGAGATTATCCTTAAAAAACCTGCAATGGGGGAGGGGGATATTAAATTCCTGGGCTGTATCGGTGCATTTTGTGGCTGGGAAGGTGCTGTGTTTGCGCTCTTTGGCGGGGCAATGATTGGCAGCGTGATATTGTTGCCGGTTATACTAGTCATGAAGCTACTAAACAGTCGCAAAAAATCGGAAGATGAAGCAGTAAATGCTATTGGGCTGGAAGTTCCTTTTGGGCCCATGCTGGCCGTTGGGGGTGGCGTTTACTTTCTATGGCTACAAGAACCTGTGGACGGCTATTTTCGCATGGTTGAGGCGATTATTATTGGATAATGCGAGTGTCTCTTTAGCTCAATCCTGAATTATTGTAATCTTAAATCCTTCATCCGCAGTAGGCGGTATAAAGTACTTAGATACTTCCCAAAATACTTCCTCAGTATCAAATCTAGCTCTGCTTGGCTCAGACTTGTTTCTTTTTTTTATATTTTGCAGGCACATTGAGTCTGGAACATCTAAGAAGATCAGCTCATGAGGAATATTGCTCTCATTCATGATTTCTTTAAACCAAGCTCTTTGTTCATAAGTATTTGCGGGAAAGTCCAAAACTACAGATGTTCCTCTTAAGAGGACTTCTCTAAGATGCTCTTTTAAGATAGATTTTAGGTTCAAAGAGCATTTAAGATAATCTTTTAAGGTTTGGATTTCCTCTGGGTAAATAACCGAAAGCCATTTATCCTCCGATAACCATATGGCACCTGTATCTAGAGCAATCTTCTTAGATAGTGTGCTTTTACCAGACCCCATTTTTCCGCTAAAGAAAGTGAGTTTGCCTGGATTTGTCATGACTGCCTACTTGATTACTACGGCTTTTTTGCGAGCATGATAGCTCGCTTGGGGGCCGGGTAGCCTTCGATCGTTAGGCTTGAATCTTCAGGATTTAAGAAATCGGCTAGCGACTGAAAGGGCATCCATGCAGTGCTCCGTTGCTCCTGGATGGTGGTTGTGGAAACGCTGATCAATTTGATTTCGGTAAACCCTACTTTTCTTAACCACTCTTCGAGGGCCAGGGTGGACGGCAAAAACCATACGTTATTCATCTTAGCATAGGTATCCTGGGGGACGAGCACTGCTTGGTTATCGCCCTCGACAACGAGGGTTTCAAGAACGAGCTCACCCTCACTGCGCAGCGCTTCAAAGAGTGATTTCAGGTGATCAAAGGGGGATCTTTGGTGATACAACACCCCCATGGAAAACACGGTATCAAACATTTGAAGATTCGCAGGCAGGGACTCCAAACGAACCGGGGCGATATGTGCGTCCAGGGGACCGATGAAATGCTTTAACGCATGGAACTGAACCGTGTAGCGCAGGTAATGATCCACCCCGATCACAAATTGTGCACTCTCTCCCAGCATACGCATCGCAAAATAACCATTTCCGCAGCCAACGTCGAGAATGCGCCGTTTATGCAACGGCTGGATATGATCAACCAGCCGCTGCCATTTGATGCTCGAGTTCCATTCGCTGTCGATCAGGGTATCGTGGATCTTAAAAGGGCCCTTGCGCCAGGGCAGCAGCTTTTTAAGCAGGCTGGAAATCAGCTCGCTGAGTTCTTCACTGAGTTCGTATTCGGAACGCACTTTTACGATGGCCTGATCCAGCTGCACTTCTTCGGGTTTAATAAACGGGAGACGCTCGAATACGCTTTCCCACATCGGTAGATGCCCATTTTTGGAGATACTAAATGCCTGGGGGATTTCACGGCTGAGACGGTCTGCCCAATAATTCCAGCGCCTGCCCGCTACCCGATCGTATAGCGGGGTAAAGTCAAAAAGCCCGGAAGACCTTGGTAACAATTGTTTTACGCTGAAATCCATGCTTCTTTGCGGTTTCCTTGTTATCGGATTTTTTTAGCTAAATGGAAAGCCTCAAATCCATGAAATATCCCAATAAATAGCAGGATTTAGAATTAGCACCACTTATTTAACTTATTAATGTCTGATATATCCTGTTTTTTATGTTTTTGCTTGGTTTGCAGATTAAGCATGTATGTATTTGCTTCCTAAAGCTTACTATATGAAGTTGATTACAACGTTATCCCTGATTCTGCTTTTGAGTGTTGTTGGATGCAAGAAGCAGGAAATTACGCATTATGAGGTGCCTAAAGAAGAAGCTCCTTTGCTGGATGTGCCTGGGGTAAATGATACAGCTAGCATGCAGCAATCTGATGCGAATATACCTACGGCATCCGGGGAACTTGATCTTACCTGGGATGTTCCTGAGCCATGGGTGACACTCGCGGCGTCCCGTATGCGTATTGCCAGCTTTGGGTTGGATGCAGTTCCACAGGAACGCTTTGATGTTTCGGTGACACGGTTTCCCGGAGACGTAGGGGGTATGCTCATGAATGTGAATCGCTGGCGCCAACAGATCGGTCTGGGTCCTGTAGACCAAGGCACTCTAAATTCCATGATTCGCCACTACGACAGCGAGTATTTTCATTTGGATATCGTAAACCTCAGTGACCCTTCGATTACTATGGCTACCGTGGTTGCTGTGTTAAACCATGAAGGGAACTCGTGGTTTTTTAAAATGACCGGAGAGACTCATTTGGTATCTGAGCAATTTGATAGCTTCATGCAGCTTGTGAATACGGTGCGCCGCAAATCGTAATTTTGATGAAGACGCTTTATCGCATTTTATCATCCATGAAGCTCAGTGTGTATCTGTTGGGAGCTTCAATGATATTAGTCTTCTTTGGAACTCTGGATCAGGTACATTATGGCATCCACGAGACGCAGCGGCTGTATTTTCGGAGTTTGGTAGCTTTTTGGAATTATCCGGAGCAGTGGCTCTGGGGGGATTATTTAAAGTATATCGTATTACCGATCCCGGGTGGCTATCTGATCGGTCCGCTATTGCTGGCTAATTTATTGTGTGCCCATTTTAAGTATTTTCGCTACAAGTGGCGAACGGTCGGCATCGCCCTGATTCATGGGGGGATCATTTTATTGCTCGTGGGTCAATTTATCACTGACCTCTATCAAACGGATAATTCTATGTGGATCGATGAAGGGGCTACGACCAACTATATGGAGAGTTTTCGCGAAGATGAGCTGGTGATCATCGATAAATCGAATCCGGAGACTGACAGTGTAGTGAGCATACCGACTCGCAAGCTCAAAGAGGGAGCAGAGATTCAGCACTTTTCTCTTCCGTTTAAAATACGCGTCATTGATTATTTTAAAAATTCGACGATTACGCGCTCCAATGTCAGTCGTATGCCTAATCCGCTCATTGCAAATCAGGGTATAGGGGTGCGGATGGGTCTGAGTGCGATTGAAAAAAGGCCCACCTACAAAATTGATGAGCGCAATATCAGTGCCGCCTTGGTGGAGTTGTTGGGGCCTGAGGGTTCCATGGGGACCTGGTTGGTATCGAATGTATTTACTTACGACCGATTCCCACCGCAGAGCTTCGAATATGAAGGCAAGACCTACGAGGTGGCCATGCGTTTCAAACGCACCTATCTGCCCTTTACGATGACGCTGGTTGATTTCTCACATGATCGGTACGTGGGGACCGATATTCCCATGAATTTTTCCAGCGATGTGATCGTAACAGACAGTGATACCGGCGAGCAGCGTGAGGTGCTCATTTACATGAACCACCCACTGCGCTATGGCGGATACACCTTTTTTCAGGCATCCTTTGCCAAGGGGGATACGGCCTCCATGTTTCAGGTCGTAAAGAATCCCGGGCGCCTGATTCCGTATATCTCGTGCATAGCGGTGTCGATCGGCTTGCTATATCAGTTTATGTGGAGTCTGGTGAAGTTTACGCTTAAAAGGAGGGCTGCTGCATGAAAAAGGCATTGAGCATACTATTTGCGATCTTGTTTGTGTATTGCCTCTATCGGGCCGTTCCGGAATTTGTGGATGAGCCTTACGACTACGCCCGATTTGGGGAACTCCCTGTATTGGAAGGGGGGCGCTTTAAGCCGATAGATTCCCTGGCCCGTAATACGATGCTGATCCTGCGCAGCAAACAATCCGCTATCGATCCCCAGGGTGAAAAAGTGCCGGCAATCCAGTGGTTTGCACACCTCTCACTGAATCCGGAATCTGCAAGTGACTATTATGTGTTTCGCGTGGTGCACGGAGATATCCAGAGCATGATCAGCGGGGAGCCGTTTGATAAGTTTTACTACAGCTATAATCAGCTCAGGCCCTATGCCAGCACGATCATACAGCAGGCCCAATTGGTGAATGTGGAACGCCAGCAGCAAACTCCTTTTCAGCGTGAGATTGTGAAGCTTGCGCAGGAGATCGTGCTTTATCAGAAGTATTCACTCAGCTTCATCCCGCAAAATGCACCGAATGGCGTGGTAAATGAATACAATCAATACCTGGCAGTGCTCAAGGAGTCCTCAGCCATCCTTGCTGACGGAGAGGAAGTCCCGGATGAGAATGCGATCCTGCAGGCATTGACGGAATATAGCCGCGAGTATGGGCAACTTGCAGAGCTCGAGACGCTGCGCTTTGTGCCCGGTGTCGGCGGCGAAGGGGAGTGGCTGAACCTGGGCGAGAGTCTCTTTGCGCCGATGACGGTTGGTAGCCTGCCCAATGCTACGATATACTTTGCGGAACTCGCCGACGCGTTGATCGTCGATGATTCCGAGGCGTTTTCGATAGCGCTCGATAAGCTCGAAGGAATTTATGCGGAGGCGACTGACTTTTCGCATAGCAAGGTAAATGCTGAATTTTGGTTTAACCATCTGCAATTATTCAGCCTAAGTATGTATCTTTATGTGCTAGGATTTGTCATCGTATTTGTGGCCTGGTTGATCCAGCATGACAAGCAGCTGGATTACGCCTTTTGGGTGATCATACTCGCGGGACTTATCCATACGGTTGGGCTGGTTGCAAGGATGATCATTCAGGATCGTCCCCCGGTAACAAATCTCTATTCTTCGGCCGTATTTGTGGGCTGGGCGTCGGTGGTGTTGGGAGTTATTTTTGAAGCTATTTTCAGGCGTGGCTTCGGGACGATTGTTTCGGCAGTAGCCGGCTTCCTTTCGCTGATTGTTGCCTATCACTTAAGTATGAGTGGCGATACTCTGGAAATGATGCGGGCGGTGTTGGACTCGAATTTCTGGCTTGCGACGCACGTGGTCACCATCTCACTTGGATATTCGGCGACCTTCCTCGCGGGCTTTCTTGCGATTCTCTATTTGATTTTAGGCTTATTCACGCGCAAGCTCGACAAGGAATCGAGCAAGATTCTGGATCGTATGGTCTACGGAGTGATTTGCTTTGCGTTGTTGTTCAGCTTTGTTGGTACCGTGTTGGGAGGTATCTGGGCAGATCAATCCTGGGGTCGGTTCTGGGGATGGGACCCGAAGGAAAACGGTGCTCTGCTTATCGTGATCTGGAATGCCCTCATCCTGCATGCGAAGCGTTCTGGCATGGTTAGAAGCTTTGGGCTGATGCAATTGACTATATTTGGCAACATTGTAACCAGTTGGTCCTGGTTCGGGACTAATATGCTGGGAATCGGTCTGCACTCCTATGGATTTATGGATTCCGCTTTCTTTTGGTTGCTGATGTTCTGGCTGTCGCAGTTACTCATCATGGCATTGGGCGCATGGTATCCCCGCCGATGGTGGTTGAGTGATGGCACTGCTAGCGCTAAAGAAGCGTAAGTAACAAAATTCCAATTCCAGCCGGTATCATGAGTGCTATATCTGCGAGGGTTCGGTAGTTCCTAACATCAATATGATGGGCGTAAACATACAATACTTTCAGTAAACCCAGGGAAACTGCTGCAGCTACTATGATCCAGCTGCTCAGCCAGAAAGCAGCTACCAGCGAAAGGATTATCAACAAATACACTATGACATTCGGAACATTGAATGCTTCCGGGTGTTCCCGGACATCGATTTGAAGCATGTTTAGCCATGCGGCAATGCAGAGTGAAAGCAACTCCAACGTCCCTTGAAAGTCTATCACTTGGTAGACTCCCCATATAGGTATCGTTGTTCCAGCGACAAAGAGAATCGAAGCCAGTGCATGCTTGAGTAGTGGCAGGTGATTGAGTTTGGGGCTTAATAGCATGTAGACCAATGTGGGTATTAGCACAAGCAAACCGGATTCATAATAGCTGCGTGATATTGGAAAAAGCAGCAGAATAATGATCATAAGTGCAACAGCGATTAGCAGCGCTATCATAAAGCCCCTTAAATACTTCAGGTGAAATACATGACGAGCTTCACGGATTTCATCCCTGCTTTGGCTCAGCCGGTCCCAAATATATACGCAAGCAATACAAATGAACAACAGCAAGTATATCGAGTAGCTTATATTTAGGCCGTAGGCAGTGCTGAACAATCCAAGCCAGAGGCAACCGACGATCGGAGCGTCCAGGGAAAGATCGGTCAATCGGTGTACTGCGACCCTCATCGCAATAGGATATCAGGTGCTTTCGATAAACTCGGGCTTGCCGGCATACCAGATATCCATGTGGAGGGGGTTACCCTCCCAATGCTTAATTTGTACGGTAACGCCTGTGGACTGTGCAAATGCGAGGCCCGCAGCGATATCCCAAAGTTTAACACCCGTCTCATAATAGACATCCATATAACCGGCAGCCACATAAGCGACAGATAGCGCTGCGCTGCCGATCATGCGCACCTTTTTATAACTCATGATGAGCTGCATGAAATGGTTAAGCGCTTCGGGGCTACGGTCCATCTCGTGGGGGAACCCGGTTGTCATGATGGCCTTGCTGCGGGATTCTGCCCAACGGGGTGTGTGCGTTTGCTCATTAATGATGAGGGGCAGATCAATGCCGCCCGTAAAAATTTCATCCCGGTTAAAATCAAAGACGGCACCCAATTGGGCTTCCATCCCCTTCATAAGGCCAATGCTTACGCAGCATTGCGGGATTTCGCGCAGGTAATTATAGGTGCCGTCCAGTGGATCGACTACCCAATAGTATTGATCCCCCGAAAGCAGCTGGTCGTCCCCGCCTTCCTCTTCCCCAATAATCGGAAAATCGGTTTTTTCATTCAGGTATTCCCTGATTTTGCGCTCGGATTCGAGGTCTGCCTGCAACTTAACATCATGGGCCTCTTCCATATGGATCGAGCGATAGCCTTCGGCCGCGTGTTTTAAGGGTTGTGCAGCGATCCGGGCTGCTTCGACCGCTATTGTGAGTAGCTCTTTGGGTGAATTCATGCCTTAGTGCTGCTAAAATTTGCGGTTGTATGCAACTGTAGAGTTTTTTAGTTAATGTTTTGTTGCATCAGATGAATATTCTGATGCTCCGCTGGTTTATACTACAATTATAAAACTTCACTCTAAAGCATTACTGATATGAAAAACGCACTATTCTATGGACTCTTGGCGAGTGTCGCCAATTTTGGATATAGCTACTTCCTACTATCACTGGGTTACTATACGGATAAAATGGGCGACCCTGGTGTAGTCGGTATGGTTGGCTTTATTATTATCATTGTAGGCATTGGGTTTGCGATGCGGGTAGGTCGGGATCAGGCACAAGAGGAGGGTCTGCCTTATGGCTATGGCAAATGCTTTGGTGTGGGAGTTATGACAAGCCTGGTTATGGCGATTATGGGAACTGTGTTTGCCTATATATTCTATAACTACGTACACCCGGGAATGACTGATTTTATTCTTTCGCAGCAAGCGAATGCCATGGCAGAACAAGGCGCCCCTCAGGAACAAATCGCAAAATGGAGTGAAGTGATGCGGGGTATATTTGAAGGGCCTATCCTGTTGGTCATATCCTTCGTGTTTACATTACTACCAGGAACGCTGATATCTTTGGTTATGGCGCTTGTCTTTAAGGCAAAAACGCAGGAGACCTGATTTTCAAAAAAAGTAATGTAACTTAATCGTTTTAATCAGCGTTACAGTAAATGAAACCCTTATTGGGGGTAACCTATTAAACATTCAGTTACATTATGAAAAATAAAAAATTTATCACGATTTCTCTCATTGCCGCATTGGCATTGGGGCTCGGATTCAGCGCTTCCGTATTTGCGGCCCAACGTGGCGGTGACAAGGCGGAAATGAAATCCAAGCAGGGCCGTGCGGCAATGATGGCCAAGCGCGGCAAAGGCGACATGGGCCTCAGAATTCTGGCCCATTCGGACAAGTTGGACCTTACTGAAGAGCAGGAGGCACAGATCCTTGAACTCTCTCAGGAGCATCGGGCAAAGATAGATGCGCATCGCGATAAGATGAAACCTTTGCGCGAAGAGGGCAAGGCACTGCGTGAGGCAGATGGTTTTGATGAAGCAGCGGTTCGCGCCCACATGGAAAAGGCGATGCCATTGATGATCGAGGGCCGTATTTTGCAAGGTAATTACAAGAATGCCATCAGTGAAGTACTAACGGATGACCAGAAGGCGAAGATCAAGAAAGCACACGAGGGTATGCGCCAGCGCATCGTCAAACGCTTTCAAAATGTAAAGGAACGCCGCGGCAACTGGGGTCAGGGTCGTTCACCCCTCGCTAACCCGTAGATTTTCTCAGGGATCATAGCAATAAGTAGTAGCGTTTGCCCTGGTCGTCAGAGGGATTGACAGAGACCAGGGCATTTCGTATTGAATGCAGGATTCCATGAGCTTATCTTCGCGAGAAAATTACTGTGATTGTGCTGATAGCGAACTGATCCAGTTAACCTTAAATGGAGACATCGCCGCTTTTGATGAGATTGTGAGAAAATACCAACAGACTCTGGCCGGTTGCCTCTATCGCTTTAGTGCGAACCATGGCGACCTTGAGGATATGGTGCAGGATGCGTTTGTACGGGCCTATCAAAAACTTCATCTCTGGAAACCATCCGGGGAGTTTATTCACTGGCTGAAGCGCATCGCTTATAACACAGGCTATGATTATCTACGTAAACGCTCGCGGAACCCATTGAGCCAAACCAAGGAGCCGATTAACGAGATGGATGACACACAGCCAGACTACAAAGATGAACGGGTAGAGACCGATCAGGAGATTTCTGATAAGGATCTAGTAAGCTGGTTATTGAAACAATTGAGTGCTGAGGAAGCGATGATCATTACCATGCAATATATCGAACAAATGAGCTTGCAGGATATCGCGGATTCGCTGGGATGGGGATTGTCCAAGGTGAAAGTCAAAGCATTTCGATCCCGTAACAAACTGAAAACACTGTTTGAGAAACATGAAAGATTCGAACTACAATATTCACCCTCATTGGGATAGTATTCTGGACAAGGTGAAGAGCGAAGAAGCACCCGAAGTCAACGTGCGTGCCCGGGTCAGAGCTGCCATTGTCTCCAAGGGGCAAATACGCTCGGAAGCATCCGCACTGGACCTCATCGTGAATTGGTTTTCCGGTTTCCGTGGCCTGGCTTTGAGTGGTTTGGTAGGAACATTTCTTTTGGTGACCGGTATTTATGCCCTGTCTCCCAGTGAAGATTTTGATGAAGCAGAAGTTGATGATGTGACCGCTTTTATCGAAAGTGGTGATTGGAGTGAATGGTTATGAAGAAAAAGTGGTTTGCAGGCCTGATATTAGTGGGAGTTTGGCTTTTTGGCTTATCGGTTGGGGTTGGTGGAACTTTATTAGCTATCAAGAAGAATACCCCCATTCATCACCCGATGGAGCCCCGCATGCTCAGCGGCGGGCCCCGCAAGGCGGAGTTTGTCGTTAGACGGTTGTCGATGGAGCTGGATCTCACCGAGGAACAAAAGCAGCTTATTTTTGAAGAGATGAAGCAAGCCTCTGAGGCATTTTCACGTATCCATGGGTCTGTATCTGATCAGATGCGCGATGTCATTGCTGAGGCGAATGAAGCCGTTAGCAGTCATCTGAATGATGAGCAAAAAATCAAGTATCAGGAGTATTTACAGAAGCGTGAGCGCCGGGTAATACGCATTAAGCATAGTCGGGAAGAGGGGCGCCCGCACCCTATGCGCGAACATCACGGGCATGGCTCTCCAGAAGAGTAGAACTAGGTAGCAGGCTCGATAAGATCCCATTTGTTGCCGTATAGATCTTCAAATACGACAACCTTGCCATAGGGTTCCTGACGTGGAGCTTCGATAAACCGAACGCCGTTCTCACCCATGCGATTGTAGTCCGACTCAAAGTCCTGAGTCTCCAGAAAAAAAGCGACGCGCCCACCAGCTTGATTTCCTAGTGCATCCAGCTCCTTTGGATTTTTCGCTTTTGCGAGCAAAAAATGGGAGGCTCCTTCCGCTTTGTTGCCGACTACCACCCAGCGCTTTTCTTCACTGAGTTGGGTGTCTTCGATTAACTCAAAGCCCAGTGCTTGAGTAAAGAAATGGATCGCTTCATCGTAATCCCGCACAACATAGGTGACTTTAGCGAGCTTCGGTGGCATGCTTATGAGGCAATTCCTGAGTGATCTACAATGAAGTGGCGGATAAGCTCTGCGTCCGAAGTCAGCTCATACTTGACCGGATCGCGACTTTTAAGCGCTTCAAGAACCGGGTGGGTGGTGGCTTCTCCGATACTTGCCTCCATGGCCTGTAGGAACTTAGCAGGGTGTGCAGTTGCCATAATGACGCGTGTCTTTGTGGGGTCATCTTCAGTAAATGCAGTCGCAGTGTGTGGGTCCACGGTGTAGCCGTATTGAGACTTTATGTGCTTTATGTTATTGAGGATGATTTCGTCATCAGAACGTGAGGCGGAGAAGGCATCGCGGTCGAACGATTCGAAGGAATACTCTCCGCTTTGCAGAAAAGTCTTCATGATTTCACGCACCTTAGCGCTGTCCTCACCAACGAGGTAGTAGAGAAAGCGCTCGAAGTTCGAAGCGACCTGAATATCCATGGATGGTGCCAGGCTGGGGCTAACGCGATCCAGCTTGTATTCGCCGGTATTGAATAGCCGCCAGAGTATGTCGTTCTGATTGGTGGCGATTTTAAAGTGTTTTACAGGTAAACCCATTTTGGAGGTCATCCAACCCGCAAGGATATTGCCGAAGTTGCCGGTTGGTACCACGAACTGGATATTTTCGCGGTGCCCTTCAGGAATCCGAAAATAGGCATAAATGTAGTATACACATTGCGCCAGAACCCGGGCGAGGTTGATCGAGTTGATCGCCGAGAGATTATACTGTGCCTTAAACTCTAAGTCAGAGAACAGCTGCTTGATCCATCGCTGGGCATCGTCGAATGAGCCTTCAATGGCCAGCGGGTAGACATTTGCCCGACCGGTGCAAGTCATCTGCCGTTCCTGGAGGGGGCTGACGCGGTTATTGGGGTAAAGTATAAACAGGTTGATTCCCGGCAGGTCCATGAGCCCGTAGATGGCAGCAGCGCCAGTATCTCCAGAGGTGGCACCCAATACGTTAATGGGTTTGCCGGTGCGCTCGATCTGATAGCCGTAGAGCTGGCCCAGCAGCTGGAGCGCAAAGTCCTTAAAGGCAAGGGTAGGGCCATGAAATAGTTCGCATACCCAGATATCTTGAGCCAGTTGCACCAGGGGCGCCCGATCCTCATGATCGAACCCGGCATACGCTTTGTGAACGAGTTCGGCAAGTTTTTCGGTTGGGATGTCAGTAGCGAAGTGTTTAAAGAATTCTATGCACAGCTCCTCATAATCCAATGACTCCCACTCTGGTAAATATCCTGAAAGATCAGGCAATGAATCCGGTAAATAGAGGCCCCCATCCGGCGCGAGGCCCCGGGCTACGGCCTCGGTGAAGGGGATTTTTTCCGAATCGTGGCGGGTGCTCTTATATTGCATTTTAACCGAGGTTAAAGGCGGTGTGCACAGTGCGTAGTGCCTCATCCGCTTTTTCAGGCTCAATCGCTACTGAAATTTTAATCTCTGAGGTGCTGATCATAATGATATTGATCGATTGTTGAGCAAGCGCCTCAAACATGCGTGCAGCGGCCCCCGGTTGTGAACGCATACCTACACCCACGACAGAGATTTTCGCTATATTGGTTATTGAGATAAAGTCATCCGATCCCTTCTCGGTCATACACTGCCGTACTGCCAATTCAGCGCGCTCTGCATCATCCCGGGATACGGTAAAAGAAATATTGGCAATTCCCGCTCGTCCGATATTTTGGACGATCATATCGACAATGATATCTTTATCGGAAAGAGCTTTAAAAACTTTTGCGGCGGTTCCGGGTTGATCCGGTATGTCGGATACGGTAATGCGGGACTGATTGCGGTCGAGCGCTGCTCCGGTGACCATCAGCCCCTCTAACATGGTGACTTCTTCTTTCACAATAGTGCCTGGTTGTTGGTTAAAACTGGATCTGACTTCAAAGGGGATGCTGTATTTTTGGGCAAATTCGACTGCGCGGGATTGCATGACCTTAAAGCCGGAGCTCGCCAGCTCCAGCATTTCCTCATAATTGATTTCTGGAATTTTGCGTGCGCTTGAGACTACCCTTGGATCGGCGGTGTAGACCCCATCCACGTCGGTTAAAATCTGACAGGAGTCTGCATTCAGTGCTCCGGCGAGTGCGATGGCGGTCAGGTCGGAGCCCCCACGACCAAAAGTGGTGATATGCCCATCACCGGACGAACCCTGGAAGCCTGCTACGATGACCACATTTCCCGCTTTCAGTTGTTCTTTAATATCTCCGCCGGATATGGAAATAATACGTGCGCGTGTATGGGTGTTATCAGTCAATATGCCTGCCTGTGCACCTGTACGGGACACTGCCGGAACTCCCAGGGAATGCAGCGCAATACTGAGCAGTGCGATGGTTTCTTGCTCTCCCACTGACATGAGCATATCCATCTCACGATCATCGGGTTTTGCATTGAGCGACTTCGCGCGGTTAATCAGCTCATTGGTCACTCCGGAGCGTGCAGAAACGACCACGATGACCGAATTGCCCTGGTCACGCGTGGCTTTGACACGTTGTGCGACATTCTTGATGCAATTCACATCGGCGACCGAGGTGCCTCCGTATTTCTGTACAATGAGTGGCATAAGTTGTTCGTAATAAGATATTAAGGTAATACGTGCGAAGGCACTGCCATGTGGACAGGTATGATACGTGCCTGCAAGTGATTACTACTCAATGCTTCTAGTTCTTCTAAATTGACGCTCTTTTCAATGGAAAAATCACTAATGGCTGTCCGCCGCAGTGCAGTCAGGCAGGCGCCGGTTTCCAGCAGTTTGCCTAAATCATGCACCACAGAGCGCACGTAGGTGCCTTTACTAACAGCGAGCTCGAAGTCAATATCGGGAAAGCGGTTATCCAATAACTGGAAGGATGAAATGTGGATGAGTCGATCTTCACGCTCGACTTCCTTCCCTTTGCGAGCGTGCTTGTAGAGCGGCACACCATCAACTTTCTTAGCCGAAAACATAGGGGGTGTCTGATATTGGTCCCCAATGAAAGTCTGCATTTTTTCCTTTAGTGCACTCTCATCGATGGCTGGGGGTGTGATCTCAGAAATAACTTCGCCATCAATATCGTAACTGTCGGTCTCTAATCCCAGCCGAAATGTGCCCGTGTAGACCTTGTCCTTGCTCATGAGGTATTGAGATGCTTTTGTGCCTTTACCCAAAAGAATGATCATCAGACCGGTGGCATTGGGGTCTAAAGTGCCCGCGTGGCCTACTTTTTTCATCTTCAGGATTTTACGCACACGTGCGACCACATCATGCGAAGTGATGCCGGCAGGTTTATCGATGAGTAAAATGCCGTTGTAGCGATGTTCTCCGGGTTGTTGCATTAGGATTGCTCCACTAATTGGAGGTGCTCGCGTGTTTTTTCAATGAAAATTGGAAGAAAAGATTCGGGACTGTCCGGGTGCCCAAAACCTGCTGCACAGGTATGGCCGCCCCCGCCGAAATATCCTGCGAGCTGATCCACACGATAGCGCGACTCTTTAGCTCGCAGGCTGCCTTTGGTGCTGCCATCCGGCTGTTCCTCCAGGATACATGCAATTTTTACGGTTTCGACATTGCGGGCATAGTCTACAAATCCTTCCGCATCGGTCCTTTCAGAACCGGCGGCTTCAAACATCGCCGGAGTCAGCTGCCCGATGCAGAGTTGATCATCCATATAGAACTGAAGCGTGTTCAGATATGCCTTAAGGAGTTCAACTCGCCCTTTCTTCTGGCGTTCATAAAGGGATTGTGCAGCCGTATTGGGATTTGCTCCGTGTTCCATGAGCTGTCCGCAAATATCAAAAACTCGCTGCGTCGTTGCCGCATAGCGGAATTGCCCGGTGTCTGTGGCTATGCCGACATAGAGTGCCTGGGCTGTAATAGGGTCAATGGAGATACCATTGTCAAAGGCGATTCCGGCAATGACTTCAGCCGTTGCTGCTGCATCCTTAGGCACCCAGTTTACCTCAGCAAAGAGGGGATTGGTGATGTGGTGATCAATGCAGGCGTAAACCGTATTTACCTTTGTTGCCAATTCTTCGCCGATACGATCCATGGCCGAGCAATCTACAGTGATGGCCACATCAAACGAACGGTTCAGCGCAGCTTCGCCCAGCGCAACCGGTGTATCTCCTACGAACTCGGTAATTTCGCGCGGGTAGGGGTCGCGGTTGACGGCGGTTGTTTCTATGCTGAGCTGATTAAGGATACGGGTAAGCCCTACCTGTGAGCCCATGCAGTCACCATCGGGTCGTATATGTCCAATAACGGCTACTTTTTTCGATTTCAAGGCTTCGACCAATGCTGGCCAGCCGTTGGAAAATTCTGGAAAATAGGGCTTAGGCATCACGGTTTTTCTCCGGAGACTCTTCTTCGAGCTCATCCATCAGGTTGATCAGGTTTGCACCACGCTCCATCGATGGATCATAGTGATAGTGGAACTCAGGCATGTATTTAAGCGTGATTCGCTGGCCAAGCATATAGCGGATACGCCCCTGAAACTTTCTAAAGAAGCGTTCGGCATTACGGATTGCCAGGCTATCGCCGAAGACCGAATAGTAGACATCCCCCCTGCGAAGATCCGGGGCTACATCAACTTCGACAATGGTTATGGCTACAGATTCTGCCTGATACGCGGTATGTATGATTTCGCTGATCTCGCGCATGACCAGCTCGTTCACACGAACCATCCGATTGCTCATAATAATCCCCTATGATTGAAAGTTAGGCTCAAATTACAGGCTGGGTTTGATCTTCTCGATGTCGTAGCACTCGATAATATCACCTTCCTGATAATCGTTGAAATCAAGCAGGCGGATACCACACTCGAATCCGGTTTTAACCTCGTTCACATCATCCTTAAAGCGTTTCAGCGTATTGACCTTTGAGTCAGCAATGATTTCACCATTGCGGAGCAGACGGGCTGATTTTTCCCTGACGATTTTGCCCTCAGTCACCATACAACCGGCAACCACGCCCTTGCTGACCGCAAAGGTGGCTTTGACCTCCGCATTACCCAAGTGGGTTTCGCGAAGCTCAGGCTCAAGCTGATCGGCCATGAGATCCCTTACGGTATCAATGAGTTCGTAAATGATGGTGCTCGGGTAAATCTTAACGCCTTCATGTTTGGCGACGCCCATTGCACCGGTTTCCAGGCCACTGTTGAAACTAATGATACATGCGTTGGATGTGCTGGCACGTGTGATATCCTTTTTGCTAACCGGGCCCACACCGTCTGCGATGATATTGAGATCAACCTTATCGGTATTGATCTCGCCCAGAGCATTCTTGATCGCCTCGAGTGAACCATGGACATCTGCCTTGATGATACAGTTGATGTTTGGTTTTTGAGTACTCTCGATGGCTGAGAAAAGAGCATCCAACCCGGATTTAGCAGTAGATTGAGTCTGCTGTTGTTCCTTGAGCTCTTCGACACGATTTTCTTCGGCAAGTTTCTTAGCTTCCTTATCGTTTTTCACTTTTTCGAAGCGGCTACCCGAAATAGGAACATCCGACCATCCCACGATCTTAACGGGAGTGGCAGGCGGGGCACTTTTTAAATTTTTACCCTGATCGTCGAGCATCGCTCGCACTTTACAGGAGATGGAGCCTGTAATGAGCGCGTCACCGACCTTGAGGGTGCCTTTTTCAATAATCGCAGTCGCGGTAGGTCCACGTCCCTGTTCCATTTGAGACTCAACGATAACACCTTCCGGGGATGCCTTGGGATTTGCCTTGAGCTCCATGATTTCAGCCTGCAGGAGCACCATGTCGAGCAATTGATCGATATTTTCACCCTTCAATGCTGAGATGGGCACTGCAATGGTTTCACCTCCCCAGTCTTCAGCGGGAATGCCTTTGTCCTGCATCTGCTTCTTAACATTGTCGATATCGGCGCCTTTGGTATCGATCTTATTGATCGCGACCATGATGGCAGACTGGGAGCGTTTCGCAAATTTGAGAGCCTCATCGGACTGTGGCTTAAATCCATCGTCCGCAGCGACAACCAGGATCGCAACATCGGTAATATCTGCCCCCCGTTCCCGCATGGCAGAAAAGGCGGCGTGACCCGGTGTATCAATGAATGTGATTTTCTTATCGGAGTGAGTGACTTGGTAAGCGCCAACATGTTGGGTAATCCCACCAAACTCTCCAGAAGCAACATTGGCCTTGCGGATCGTGTCCAGCAGCGTGGTTTTACCATGGTCTACGTGACCTAAAATACAAACAACCGGGGGGCGCTCTTCCAGTTGGGAAGGATCTTCATCGACATTTTTTGCACGTTTAGCCTTCTTTTGACTGTCTTTGGTGACGGTGCCTTCCCCGCGGTGACGGATTTCCAATTCAAAACCATGAACCTCAGCGATCTTACTGGCGGTCTCTTCATCGATGGTTTGGTTCATGGAGGCGAAGATACCCATCTCCATGAGCTCGGATATCAGCTTAAATGGCTTCATATCCATGCGAGTCGCAAAATCCCTTACCACAATAGGTGGCTTAATCTGCAGCTTTCTGAGCTCACCCGGAGCGACATCCTCTTTGGGCGCTTCTACAGCAGGCTTGGGGGGTGTTGATGGTGCAGCAGGTGCAGCGGCAGCTGGCTTGGGTGCAGGTGCGGGGGATGGTGCCGGAGCAGGAATCGGTGCAGCCTTGGGCGCAGCCGGACTGGCTGCTTTAACAGGCGGCGGAGTTTTTGCAACCGGTGGCGGTGCAGCCTTTGCGGGTGGGGGTGCTGAAACTTTCGGTTGAGCCGGGCGGGCAGCTGGCTGAGCGGGTGCGGGCGGAGCTTTGGGCGGGGGTGCTACCACTTTCGCCTTGGGTGCAGATGCAGCTTGCTTTTTAGCGGCTTCGCGCTGCGCGTGTTCTTCCTTTACCTGTTGTGCGCTTTTTACAAATACACCTGGTGGGAGCCCGGGCTTGGGAGCTGCCTTTGGTTCAGTGTTTTCAACGGCCTCGGCTGGCTCGGCTTCGGCAGCGGGTTCAGGGCTTGCATACTCCTGAATAATAGCTTCGGCAGTGATATTATCGACCGTACTCGAAGGTGATTTTGCCTCAATCTTATATTTAAGCAAAATTTCGACGGTCTGTTTGTTATCTTTGCCTATTTTTTTAGCAAGCTCGTGAACTCGAATACTCATTATGAAATGTTAACTACTACTTATATAGAGAAGTGAATGGTTTTAATTGCTACTACTCGCAAATTTCTGCGCTTCGTTGATAATCAGATTTGCTTCGTCCTCGGTGAAGCCCTCATCTACGAGGTCACCGGCGGTAACCCCCTCAAATGCTGCAGGACTATTAATACCGATATCCACGAGACGTTTCGCGAGACTCTCTTCAATGCCCGGGATTTGGTAAATTCCGGAGACTGCCTTTTGTTTAAGTTCGTCAAAATTAAGGTCTTTCTTTTCTTCCTTGGCAATATCCAGCTTCCAGCCGAGCAGCCGGGAGGTCAGCTTCGCATTCAGGCCCTTACGTCCGATAGTTACGGATAGATCGTCGTCACTGACTTCGAAGTAGATACGGCGCTTTTGCTCATCGATTTGTATATTGCGTGGGATTGCAGGCTTAAGGGCCTCTTCGAGCATTTTTTGGTTATCCGGATAGTATCGGATGATGTCGATTTTCTCGCCCCCGAGTTCACGCACGACACTCTTTACACGTGCTCCCCGCGCACCTACACAAGCGCCCACTGGATCCACTTTCGGATCGGTGCTATTTACAGTGATTTTTGTGCGGTAACCAGGTTCGCGTGCCATACCTTCGATGGTAACGGTGCCATCTGCAATCTCGGTGACTTCAAGATCCAGGAGTCTTCTGACAAATTTAAGGGAAGCGCGGCTCAGAATAAGTTCCGGGCCCCGATTGGAATTCTCAATGCGCAACAGCAGGCAGCGGATACGCTCACCGGGTGCATATTCCTCACCGGGGATGCGTTCGCGATACGGCATAATGGCCTCCGCCTTACCCAGGTCGATCATTAGATTATCCCGGTCCTTACGGCGAACCGTGCCCGAAACAATATCGCCTACCTGGTCTTTATAGTCATCAAAAATGCGCTCTTTCTCAAACTGACGAATGCGCTGCATAATAGCCTGTCGGGCAGTTTGTGCAGCAATACGGCCCAAATATGCAGGGTCCAACTCCTTTTCCAGAATATCGTTGAGCTGGGCTTCCGGATTGATCTCACGGGCTTTCTGGAGATGGATTTCTGTCTCGTGATTACTCACGGAATCTACCACATTGAGCAGTGACCATGCGTGAAGGGCTCCGGTGCGGGGATTGATATCAATCTTGAGTTCCTGACCTGCGTGCACCCCCTTCTGGGCGGCATTTTTAATGGCTGTGGTAATCGCCGAAATCATATCATGTCGGTCGATACCTTTTTCCTTTTCCATGTATTCCAGAACGGATAGTATTTCGCTGCTCATTTATGTATGGGAATAAAAAAAAGCGGGTGTGAGACCCACTTTCCAAAGGTTTAGAAAGATTTGTAAAATACTAAGTTAGCTCTGGCCCCAATTAAAGTCAAGCCATGAATGGAATCGATAAGTCGCTATTTTAGAATCTTTTGTATTTGCCGTACGATGTTCGTTTTTCCGCCCAAATGAGGCATAGATTGAGGGGCTTTGGGATATGCCGAATCGGATATAGTCCGGGTAGCATTTATCAGAGAAGTTTCATTGAGGTCCTGAATATCAATCGCAGGCATCTGCCAATATTCAGCTGCAAAATCCGAGAGATTGCGTTGGTTTTGGTTTAGGCAAATTCCGATGAATGGGGTTTCACAATAAGCGAGCTCATTAGCAGTGCCGCCGAGTGATGTAATTGCAAATGCGGAATGCTTAAATAGATATGCCAGCTCCGATGCATCGAGACTGCGACAGATGCCGTGAATTGAGGGGATAGATGATTCCTTTTTCGCATTTACAATAATAACTGGGGGGAGCTCCCGGGTATGAGGTGCTAAATATTCAATGAGTGTATCCTGCAGATTATGGGCATCATTTCCTCCGAGAATGATGGGTAAGTAAGGAGCGGGTATTCCTGCTAGTTCCGGAATGGTTTGGGGAGTTGAAAATCCTGCCCGCAGTATCGTGTATTCTGGCCCGGTCAGAGAAGCGTTGGCGGGGTAGTTTCCTTCCTTTGCATATACGTTCGGGTTGATGACCAGATCGAGACTTTCAGGTATGGGGTTGATTTCGTCATCGATAACGATGGCTTTTTCGAAACAGGTTAACCAGCGTTCCAGGAATCTATAATCCGCTACTAGTTCTTTATGATCGAGGATGCCTATGCGATTTGGCTGAAGGCTGCTTTGGCCCCAATCATTGATAATGCTTGGATTTTCGAACAATGGAAAATGGGTCGACCATTCGAAATCCTGAGAGGTGGTTATGAGCTCGGTGCGTATACCCGCCTTCTGAAACTCCTGTGCAAGCGTATGGCAGCGCATCGCGTGCCCCCAGCCAAGGCTTGCCCCGGCATCCAGACAAAAACAAATGGTCGAGTGCCCGGACATATCAATCAGATCTTGCCACTTGAGTGCAGAAGGTCCTGAGCGTATCGACTACATAGGCTTGCTGGGATTCCTCCAGGCCCGGGTAAATGGGGAGTGACAGGCAACCGGCATAATATTGCTCCGCCCCTTGTAGAGGAGCCGTGGTTGCCAGGTCTTGATAATAGGGTTGATGATAGATGGGTAAATAATGCACCTGAGTGTGGATGCCATGTTCCTTAAGGAAAGTGTATGCTGCAGAGCGGTTTTCGGGGTTTCTCCAATGGATTATGTATAGATGATAGGCGTGATGAGGCGAGTAGGGTGTAATATCGAAGTGATCGGCAAATGGTTGCCCTGAGAGCTGTGAGCAGTAATTATGTGCGATTTTTCTGCGCTGGGCTAAGATAGAATCGATACGCTTAAGCTGCATTAGTCCGAGTGCTGCCTGAAAATCAGTCATCCAATAATTCAGGCCCAGCGTTTCTTGCTGATAGAGCCATGGGCCTTTCAAATGATCTTCAATACTAAGCTGATCCTGAGCGCGGCGGATACCGTGGTTGCGTAAAGTCCGAAGGCGATCTGCCAAGTCGGAATCATGGGTCGTTACCATTCCGCCTTCACCCGAGCATATATGCTTAACGGGGTGGAAGCTGAGGGCGGCCAGATCGGAGTGCGTGCAGGAGGCACTTTTGTAGGTTTTGCCATTCGCTTCATAAGTTGCACCCAGGCTATGGGCAGCATCCTCGATGATCTTGACGCCTTTGG
Organism: Puniceicoccaceae bacterium; assembly: GCA_028285755.1. Taxonomy (GTDB): domain Bacteria; phylum Verrucomicrobiota; class Verrucomicrobiia; order Opitutales; family JAFGAQ01; genus JANQOQ01. The sequence goes on along the minus strand of JANQOQ010000006.1, from coordinate 610,139 downwards.
TTGCCGCAATTTCATGATACTCTACCTGACTTTGTGCGTCACCGGCAAATGATACGGTTATCAAAGCATCACCTGCTCGAGCGGATTCCAGCGAGTCCTTTAATGAAGCCTTGTCGATCAGGGCTGAGTGTGAATCCACATCACAGAACTGAACTGGACTGCCGCAATAACGAAATGCGTTGGCCGAGGCCACGAAGGATATGGCTGAGGTATATCCTTGGGAGCTCTCATTCATTTCCATTGCAAGTGCCGCCAAATGAAGCGCTGCCGTGCCATTGCTTACTGCAATCGCGTATTTTGCCTCACAGTATTGCGCGACTTCCGTTTCAAACTCTGTTACCTTCTCTCCGCGGGTTATGATATCACTGCGTAAGGCTTCATTCACCGCCGCAATGTCGGATTCGGTAATATTTTGGCGGCTGTAGGGAATCGGGCGCATGGTTTTTTATAATACTATCAAATGCGACGCGTCTATAAAAAGAAAACCGGGTGTGCGTTTGCAAACCCGGTTTCCCTGAAAGATTAATTTAAAAGTATTCTTAGAAAGCTTCTTCTTCCAGACCCAGCAGAATCTTGGCTACTTGATCTTCAACGTTTGCCGATGGGTAATTGGGATCGTTTAGGAGTTCCTTTCCACGGGCGACAACATCGGGACGGTTTTCGGGTAAATCCTTTACATTCTGTACGAGTTTCTCGAGCGTTTCTGTCTCGACCTTTGCAGAATCCTCGGTTTGAGGCTTAATCGGTGGTGTGGACTTCGCATCGCTTATAGGCGATTGAAGGCCGGTTATTTGTGAAGGATCAATTCCATCTATGTTCATAATCAAAAAAGAGTAATTTGGCTAATTATATGTGGCAGGTAAAATCAGTGTATGCCTTGTTATCGGTCGATGCTTGGGGGAACTTAAGTACTTTTTTAACATTTTTTTGAAAATTTAAAATTTTAGCCGGTTTTTAAAGTTTGTACACTTCTTTCGGCTGCAAAATAGATAAAAACCGAGGGGCTAATGAGTATTCTATCGGGTTGACGGGTGGGTGTCGGGTTGGCCCGAATATCGGATTGATAATCAATTGCTTCCTCTGCCACGCGCTGGTCTCCCGTGTCAAAACTCTGATCGATTGCCCAGATGATTTTGCGATCTTCCATGCGCATCATTTTGGAGCGAATACCCAGCTTTACCGGTTTATAGGGGCTATAGCTGGTAACGTCAAAAAATACAACCGCGTCGGCATAGGTTGCCTCTTCGACGTAGTTAAAAAGAGTGTCCGGGATAGGCGAAGCAGAGTTAAAGGCACGAGCACTGAAGCGCCTTGCGAGGTCTTCACGCGTGATCATCACTACCTCAAAAAGCTGAGTTTCCGAAAGTTTGTTTAAGAAAGCCTGATCCAGCACCGCCTGGGTTTGATGGTTGGTATTGGGTGAATAGACGGGCATCAGGGCAATGCGGCGGATGGTGTCTACTTCGGAGGGTTCGATGTAAAAATTCGTGGGTTGAGTTGCGGGGGTAGGGGGTTCCGGGAGTACTGCTGTTTTCACAAAATCAACGGTTGTGGAGCAGCCCGCGAAGATTCCGCTTAGGGCAGCGATCAATCCTAGATGAGCGGATTGACGTATCCATACTGTCAGCCTGCAAAAAGTGTCCATAATCTGTATTTAGCGTATACATAGCAGAATGCTTGCCGATTTGAAACGCACTTCGTGCCTCTTGCTATTTTTACAGGATTATTAAAACGACCGAAATACTGATTGATTGAGCCAATAATACACCCACTGTACGCTTTAGTGCCCGGTTAAATTCGTCAACATTTTCGGTGGTTTTTAGGCTTTGAGCAATCTTAAGAGCGATCAGGGATATCAGGCTGCAGATAAAGAGAGCGATGGATTCCAATCGGTAAGCGACGATTGCGGTAGCGAGGGTTGCGGTGATGGCTGCTATGCGGTACTGCCAGCGGCCGTAAGTCAGGCCAAACCGGGCGATGGTTGTCCATTTTCGCGCTTTGCGGTCGCTGTCATAGTCCCGGTAATTGTTAATGACAAGTAGATTGACGCTCAGCAGTCCCACCGTCGTACCGAGTAGAAAGGCATCAAATGAGTGGACCCCTGCCTGAACCATGTATGTAAACATCACGGCGACCCAACCAAAGAATATAAGCACAAACACATCGCCGAGCCCTAAATAGGCGAGCGGGTAGGGACCTCCGGTATAGAGTACCGCGAAGGCCAGTGAGAGCAATCCGACGATCAAGAGGCTGAGACCTCCGTAGGTTACCAGATTGATACCGACTAAAAAGGCGAGGATCAGCACGAGGACGGTCGCAATCAGCATATTGCGCGGGCTCACCAGGCCGCTGGCGACCGCACGGGCCGGGCCCTTACGCTCCGAGTTATCTGCCCCCTTCTTAAAGTCGAAATAATCGTTGGCGTAGTTGGTTGCGATTTGGATGAGCAGTGCGAAGCCCAGGCACAGTAAGGCCGGGACTATGGAAAATAACCCTTTGTGATATGCGAGTGCGCATCCTACCAATACCGGGGACGCGGCTGCGGGCAGTGTTTTCGGCCTTGCAGCGAGTATCCAGGGCTTCAAGCTCATACGAATTCGTTGAGCTGGTTGCGGATCGCCTTCGTTTTGCCATTGAGCTCAAACGGGCTTACTTGATCCATCAAACGCGCGGGGATGTTGCCACTTACGTAAATACCTTCTGCGATGGCCTGCTCCCGGGTGACTGCACCCACTTTGTGCAATTGATTCAATATGTCGTAGCGGTTGTGCGGGAGTAGTAACTCGCGGGGGGAAGATTGCGCCGAGACTATTTCTTCGAGTACTTGCTGGAGCTCGAATAATCCCTCACCGGTTTGTGTGCTGGTAAAGAGCGCTTCCGGGTAGTTTTGCCTGATGGCGCGAATGCGGTCACTTTCAGTATCCACCAGGTCGACTTTATTAAATACCAGTAGACGTTTAACATCCGTAGCCTGGAGTTCTTCGATTACGCTTAATGTGGTTTCGATGTAAGGCTCCAGATCATGCTGCGAAATATCGACCACGTGGATCAGCAAATCAGATACAACTGCTTCTTCGAGCGTCGCCTTAAAGGCATCCACCAGGCGGTGAGGGAGCTTGCGCACAAATCCTACGGTATCCGTCAGAATCATAACCTGCCCATTGGGCAGCTCAAGGCGTCGTGAGGTCGGGTCGAGCGTGGCGAATACCTTATCCTCTTCGATTACGTGTGAATCGGTCAGGTGGTTGAGCAGTGATGATTTTCCGGCATTGGTGTAGCCAATAAGGGCTGCGGTCGGCAAAGGGATGCGGGTGCGTTTGTGGCGTTGCACCTTGCGTTGCTTGATGACAACTTCCAGCTCACGTTTAAGCTTTGCGATGCGATTGCGTACGAGGCGCTGGTCGATTTCGAGCTGGGTTTCCCCTTCACCCCGTTGGGTGACACCGCCCCCGCCGCGTTGTCGGCCGAGGTGTGTCCATGCTCTTCTCAGGCGCGGCAGCGAGTATTCCATGCGTGCGAGGTCTACCTGGAGCTTGGCCTCCTTGGTCTGAGCGCGTTGTGCAAAGATATCGATAATGATCTCCTGACGATCGATCACAAGGGTCTTTCGGATGTCGCGCTCCCAGTTGCGTTGCTGGGCCGGGCTCAGCTCATCGTCAAACACGATCACATCACAGCGATGAGCCCTCGCCAGTTGCATAACCTCCTCTGCCTGACCTGCCCCGATCAGGTATTTGGGATTGCTCTTGCGTACGCGGATAACGGTTTTCTCGATGACCTCAACGCCGATATTGTTAACGAGCTCTTCCAGCTCTTCGACGAGTGAAATGGTTTCGTCGGAAATGACCTTACCGTATTCCACTCCCACCAGGAGTGCCCGCTGCACCATTGCGGGATCTTCGCGCACATCAAACATGGATGTTTACTCCTTCAGTTCCTCGGTATCGACATCAATCGCTTCGGAGCGACGTGTTTCCCGTCGAAGTATCTTTTTCTTTTGGATGTAATTTTTGCGGAAGCGCTCATAGCCGACTGCACCCAGTATAAAAGAAATGATCAAAAAGAACAGGCTCGCAGAGCGGATTCCCATAATGAGGAACAAGCCTGAGAACGCCCAGAGCATGGCGGCTGACATCTGTTTTTTTCTTTCCACAGTTCCCTATTATTCTGCAGGTCCCCAGCGTTTTGTAAACGGATAATAGATGAAAAATGCGCTTCCAATGATGGTTTTTTCCGGAACCGGGCCAAAATAGCGGCTATCCTGACTATTTGCCGAGTTATCGCCCATGGCAAAATAGTGACCTTCAGGTATGGTGTAGGATTCTCCGTCGCCGAGTAAATACTGCTGCTGGTAGCCCGGATAGTCGTCTACCATAGTTGCGTTGCGATCAAATGCCGCTGCACCGGTTGCAGGCTGACCGTCCTGTAGCAGGGTAGTACCCTCAATCTGGAGGGTTTGGCCCGGCTCGCCTACCAGTCGTTTGATGTAGAACTTATCCTCACCGACGTTGAAGGGGTATCCGTCTCTTTCGGCGAAGGTTTCGGTGCGGAAAACAAAGGGGTCACCCGATTTAGGTTTGAAGAAATGATACCACATGCGGTTTACAAACAGGGCATCACCCATAAGGATATCAAACTGGAGTATCGGCTCATCCTGGCGAATGCGCACACCGGTTTGCACAACCCGCTGATTACCAATATTGGCTGTTCTCCGGGCATTTTCATTCCCTGCGAAGAATACTTTGACGATGGTTTCGCTGAGATCGAATTCTGCGGGAACCCGTAGAGTGTGTGGCGTATTGCCGACATAGAAAAGATACTCATTATTAACGGTTGGCAACAGGCCAAACCATTTACGTGCGGGGACCTGACGTCTGATCAGGCGTCCGGTGTTGCTTAATGGGATGGAAATTTCACCATTGTTTTCCGCCAGCACCGAATAATGGCTTGCCCCCCGAAAGACTTTTGCAAAAAGCCTGGACAGCGGATTGGGGCTACTTTCACCCTCGGTGTAGGCTTTGGGCGTCATCCCGTAGTAAGTGGGATACATGGAGCTGGTGGGGATGACAAAGGGTTGAAAGAAAAAGATCCGAAAGGCAATGATCACAATCGCTACGACCATGATTGTCTCTACGTTTTCGCTGATGAAGCGATTGGGGTAGAACGTACCGCCCGTTTTCTTAAGGATAGCATCCTGAGCCTCGATGCGGCTGACAACGGTTGCAGGGTCTGCATCTTTGTCCTTGTAGAGGGTTTCCAGCTCGCGCGTGTTCGTTTTCAGGACTTCGAGGTCTTCCGGTTCGAGGATGTCCTTGCGATAGTGGTAAACTTTTTCGCCCGTGCGAATGAGATCCACGGCTTGCTTGCGGAGTTTGCTGATATTCGTAGTGGGCATTCGGCTAAATAGATAAGGGGGTTAATTGCTGCTGTTATTTTTGAGCACGTCAATAAAAGCTTCCTGAGGAATAGACACGCTACCTACCTGTTTCATTCGTTTTTTGCCCTCTTTTTGTTTTTCAAGGAGCTTGCGCTTACGGGTGATATCGCCGCCGTAACATTTGGCGGTTACATCTTTACGCAGTGCGCTAATGGTTTCGCGCGCCACAATGCGGCTGCCAATGGCGGCCTGGATGGCGATTTTAAAGAGTTGGCGTGGCAGGATTTCCTTGAGCTTTTCGCAGAGTGCACGCCCTCGGGATTCTGCCTTATCCTGGTGCACAATGAGTGAAAATGCGTCGACAACCTCGGCATTTACGAGGAGATCCATACGCACGAGCTTACTGACCTGGTAGCCGTTCATCTCGTAGTCCATACTGCCATACCCGTGAGTGATGCTCTTGAGGCGGTCGTTAAAATCGATGAGGATCTCATTGAGCGGCAACACGCAGACGATCATGATGCGCGTGCTGTCGAGCGTCTCGGTATGGTCGCAATAGCCCCGTTTTTCCGCGATCAGAGCCAGCAGGTCACCGATCGAATCGTTGGGCGTGTGGATATTGGCTTTGATGATCGGCTCTTCGATTTTTTCGATTTCAGAGGGATCGGGGAAGTTAAGGGGATTATCGATATGAAGCACATCGCCCTGGGTATTGGTCACCCGATAAACGACACTTGGGTAAGTGGAAATAATATCGAGATCGTATTCCCGACGTAGGCGCTCCTGAACAATTTCCATATGCAACAACCCCAGGAACCCGCAGCGAAAGCCGAAACCGAGTGCGGCGGAGCTTTCTGTCTGATAGGAGAGGGCAGCGTCGTTGAGTCGCAATTTACCCATGGAAGCGGTGAGCTTCTGGTAATCGGAAGTATCGAGGGGATAAATGCCACTAAAGACCATGGGGCGGACTTCCTTGAATCCGGGCAGCATTTCCTTGGCAGGCTTTTGAGTACCGGTGATGGTATCGCCGATTTTTACATCCGAGACGCTCTTAATATTCGTTACAATATAGCCGACCTGACCCTCTGAGAGGGTATCCCGCTGTGTCATCTTGGGTGTGAAACGGCCGACTTCCTTGATCTGGATCTTCGTGCCGTCACTCATGAGTGTTGCACTGTCGCCCGATTTTACACTGCCGGAAAATACACGCACATAGCAGATCACACCTTTATAAGGATCATAAACGGAATCAAAAATCAGGATACGGATGCCGTCGTATTCCACCCAACGGGGTTGGGGGATGCGCTTGACGACGGATTCCATGATCTCATCAATACCTATACCATTCTTAGCACTTGCTAGCACTGCGTCCTCTCGCGGGATTGCAAGAATATCTTCAAGCTGCTGTAAGACTCCATCGACATCGGCACTGGGCAGATCGATCTTATTAATTACGGGGATGATCTCCAGCTCCTGCGATACTGCAAGGTGTGCGTTGGCTACGGTCTGTGCCTCGATGCCCTGGGCCGCATCGATTAACAATAATGCGCCTTCACAGGCAGAAAGGCTGCGTGAGACTTCGTAGGAGAAATCTACGTGGCCTGGGGTATCGATGAGATTAAAGAGATACTCGCTACCATTATCGCGGTGAATCATGGTCACCGGGTGGCTTTTGATGGTTATCCCGCGCTCACGCTCAAGATCCATGGAATCCAGCAGCTGATCCTGCATCGCGCGCTGCGTAACCGTCTGGGTATGCTCAAGCAGGCGATCGGAGAGCGTGGTTTTTCCGTGATCTACGTGTGCAATGATCGAAAAATTGCGGATGTGTGCGGTCGATTCCATTAAAGGGATTCCGGGATCTCCTCGAACTCCTGTATAGAGATGACCGGCCACTCCTTATTCGTCCTGCGGACAAGTCCTGCGATCACTTTGGCTACTCCGCATTCGACAAATTGCGTGACACCCTGCTCATCATGGGAATTGCGGATACAGTCTTCAAAAAGTACCGATGAGGTGATTTGTTTGACCAGTGCGGCCTTGATGGCATCCGGGTCACTGATTGATTTGCCGGTCGTGTTTGTGTAAACTGCGAAACTTGGGCGCTTGAATTCAAAATCTTCCAGGAAGTGCTCATATTCATCTGCAGCAGACTGCATTAACCGGCTGTGGTATGCACCGGCAACGTTGAGCTGCTTGGCGAGTTTGAAGCCGGCGGGTTTTGCGGCTGCCACCACTTTCTCAACGCCTTCGATAGAGCCGGATACAACGATTTGCCCCGGGCAATTCAGGTTGGCCATATCGAGGTCATGCTCTTTGCAAAGCAACTCCGCAGCTTCCTTACTGCCGCCGATGAGGCTCGCCATGGAGCCTGTTGTATTTTCGCAGGCGAGTTGCATAAGCTCTCCACGCTTGGCTACGAGCTGTAAACCGGTTGCAAAATCAAATACCTCAGCCGATGCCAGGGCAGTGAGTTCACCCAGGCTGAGGCCGGTTGCTGCTACGATATTGGGAAGTTTGCCCTGATCCTTAAGAATGCTAAATACTGCATAGCCATGCACATAGAGTGCCGGTTGGCACACCTTAGTCTCAGTGAGGGCTTCGTCCGGCCCTTCAAATGAGATTTCTTTGAGGTCCCACCCCAAAATTTCGTTTGCCTGGTCGTAAAGGGATTGGGCGATTTCAGAGTGCTCATACAGCGATTTGCCCATGCCTACTGTTTGTGCCCCTTGCCCGGAAAAAAACAATCCAATGCTCATAGCTTATAACAATTGATAAACTGGCAAGCGCATAAATCGCAAGCGCGCTTGTCAAGTTCTATTGAGGAAGCGGGTTAATCAACGATCCCGCCGCCGCTCAGGAAGATGCCCTTAAGGTTCATTTCCAGCTGTTTGGGATTGGGCGAAACGGCCATGGCGTCTGATTTAGTGATGGAGCCATCCTGCACATGCAACACTAGGTCCTTGTTAAAAGATTTGCAATGGGAGTTCTCAGAGGATTCGATCGCGCGGCTAATCTTCTCAAATTCTCCATCTTCAATGATTTGGCGCGAAAGGGGATCTACTACGAACATCTCAACAATCGGCACGCGCCCGCCATCTACGGCCGGTAATAATTTCTGAGTGACGGTGGCCTTGAGGCCTGCGGCTATCTGCGGTTGCATGATTTCGCGCACCTCCGAGGGGAAAAACTCGAAGAGGCGCTGAACGGCTTGTTGCGCTGAGGAGGCGTGCAGGGTGCCGAATACGAGGTGACCGGTTTCAGCGGCGCGCAATGCAGTTGAGAAAGTGTCTGCATCCCGCATCTCACCCACGAGTATGATATCGGGATCCTGCCGCATAGCGGCCTTCATGCCCAAATCAAAGGATGGTGTATCGATACCGACTTCGCGTTGGTTGATGATGGATTTTTTATCTGTGTATGAAAACTCGATGGGATCCTCCAGAGTCACTATATGCATGTCCTGGTTGGCATTTATATAGTTGAGCATAGCTGCAAGAGTGGTGCTTTTACCCGAGCCCGTAGCCCCGCAGATCAAGACAATGCCGTTTTTAAGATTACACAGGTTCGTGAAGCTGGCGGCGTCATGATTGATTTGCTCAAACGTGGGGATTTCATCCTTCACGTGTCGCATTACGATGCCAGGATTGCCCCGTTGAAAGAAGGCATTTACCCGGAAGCGCCCCGTGCCCTCCAATAGATATGAAAAGTCTGCCTGCATATCGCGCGACCACGCATGCTTAAACTGAGGCGGAACAATCGTCTCGATGACAGCACTCAGATCTTCACTGGTAAAGGGGCTGGTTTCCACTTCGGTGAGTCTGCCATTGATACGGAAAATCGGCCGCTTGAGTGTTTTTAAATGGATGTCGCTGGCCTTATGTTTGGCAGCCAGTGAGAGGAGGGAGTTAAATTTTTCAATCGACGTCATGAGATTTATTGAGTTACGATTTTATACTGATTATTTGCAACCACACAAGTAACGATCAACAGATATGGATTCAAAACAATTTTATGGGGTGCACACCGCATTGATAACTCCTTTTTCGGACAATGGAGCCGTTGACTTTAGTGCTTTGGAGCAATTAGTGAAGCGACAGATCGAGGGAGGTGTGGACGGTATTGTATCGGTAGGCACTACCGGAGAGTCTCCAACGCTTAGCACAGATGAGCATATTGCGGTTGTAAGACGCACGGTTGAGCTGGTTGCAGGTAGTATCCCGGTCACTGCGGGAACCGGTGCAAACTCGACCACGGAGGCTATTGAGCTCACGGAAGCGGCGGATGATGCGGGGGCAGATGCGTTTTTGCAGGTTACGCCTTATTACAATAAGCCGAGCCAGGAAGGTTTGTTTCAGCACTTTTCTGCAGTGGCTGAATGTACGGAAAAGCCCATTATATTGTATTCAATACCGGGGCGTTGTGTGATCGAGATTGAGCTCGATACGATTGCCCGCTTATACGAAAAGTATCCACACATCTGTGGTATAAAGGAATCGGGAGCATCGTGCGACCGTGTGAGTGAAATCGCCAGCAAACTGGGGCGTGATTTTGTAGTCGTCAGTGGTGAGGATAATCTAATCCTGCCCTATATGTCAGTTGGTGCGAAGGGTGTGATTTGCACCAGTTCGAATGTGGTCGTACAGGATATCGTAAAAATGGTAACGCTTGCCTTGAACAATGATTTTGCTGCGGCAACCAAATTGCATCAGCAATATTATCCCTTGTTTCGTGATCTGTTTATTGAGCCGAATCCGGTTCCTGCAAAGTATGCATTGCAACGAATGAAGGTGATCGAGTCTGCAAAAGTGCGCTTACCCTTGTGCGAAGCCAGTGCTGAAAATCAGAAGAAATTGGATAAGACTCTCAGCGCCTTAGGGCTAATCGGCAAAAAATAGCCCGTTAGAATACATCCAGGATTGAGCTGGTGATGTCAGGTGTGCTGGCAGCAAAGGTATCCGGTTGGAAGGCGTCTTTACTGAAATTTTCATCCATGGAAGCAGCGATGATTTCGATGCGCGTTTTGTCACGCGTAAGTTGATTTTTGTAGTCGATGCGTCTCGGGATCGCCAGGCCGTCACTTTGCTGAATGGATAGCAGCTCCATCGTGCGAATGAGTGTCTCCTCCGCATCATAAGCCTGATAGCGTAACAGGCCGCTTGCTTCATCATCGAGAGATATAATTAATCTATCCAGTCCGGAAGCCGAATATTGGCCTTTGGGTGGGAACATGGTAAAGGTCTGAATCGGCCGGGCTTTCAACTGGCTTGGGCCACTGTATTCATAGTTCCAGTATAAAAACGGGATGAGCAGATCAAAGTAAGTGATTTCCAGATCTTCAAGAATCGGTGTGAGGTATTCGGATTCATCGAGTAGGGTGACTTCTTCGCCCACTTTCGTATAGACCGCGTATTCGAATCCGCGGATGATCAATATCTCCTTGATCGGAGAAGCGGGATCTTCCCGAAATGCACTGCGCGGAGTTTCAATGGTGATTCGCTGGAGGTGGGTAAGGGTATTCGGATCAAACGAACCCATGAGGAAGCCGTGGTAGGTATTGCCCCTTGCACGGAAGGGTAGATGCTTTAGCCGGAAGCGCAGTAAATGATCCGTATCGTAAGTATAGCTGCGGAAACGTGCGAGTACTTCTGCGGCCTCATCCGTATCAAGCCGGTCGGCTTCGGGCAGGCGGTGCTGTATCCTGGGCTGAGCAATCAAAGACGGGCTCAGCTGAAGTATTAAGAGAAGTAGTAGGCCCCAAACTGCCGACTGCTTAAAAAACGATGTCATGCAAGCTTAGACGTTCGGGAAATCCAAAAAATTCGAAACTTTATTTGGTCGATTCTGTGGTTTCCGCACTTCCGTCAAGGATATCATCCAGTGAACGTACTTCACCTTCATCCAATGGAGTGACCTGAAAACCATCTTCCGCCGGAGTTTCTTCTTCAGCAGGTGCATCTTCTACCAGGTCGCTGGCGATATTTCTGAGCTCTGTACCGTCACCGGCAAATGCAGTTCTATCCGCATTGGCAAGATTTCCTAAATAGAGCAGAAAGCCGATAATAAAAAATATAATAATGGAATAAATGGTGGTCTTGGTCAGGATGTTAACAGTTTCACCCCCGAATGCCTGCTCAGCAGCTCCACCGCCCAAAGCGGAACCCATGTTGGCGTTTGCACTTGGTTTTTGCATTAAAATAACCAATACAACAAAAATGCTGAGAAGTGCCAAAACTACGGTAAAAATTGCTATGAATATTTCCATTTAGGATTATTTAATGGTTAAAACCCTATAGAAGTAATCGCTTTAAAGCCTGTGTCAATGAAACAAAGTGATCAACTTTTCCGCGTGAGATACTGGAGTACCGCATTCATTTGATGATTGATTTCAGCGTAGTATTGAGGCCCTTGCTCAATGATCTCCGCAGCACTTTGAATATAGGGTAAGCCCTCATTGATTTCGCCTGCACAGTTTTCAACCATGAGCCTTGTACTGCCGGGCGTAGTTTCCAAATGGAACTGGAGCCCGATAACGTTGCCACCTATTTGGAACGCCTGGTTTTTGCATGCCGTTGAGCTCGCAAGAAGCTTTGCTTTCTCAGGTAGGTCGTATGTTTCGCCATGCCAATGAAAAACGGTTTGGCTTTGGGGAAATTTAAAGCAGCTTGCGGTATGCTCATCCATACCCTGTATGGGAAACCAACCAATCTCCTTTTCGGGATTTGGATATATGCTCATCCCCAGGGCGGAAGCAATTAATTGACTACCGAGGCATATACCGAGTGTTGGGATTTTGCGTTCAATTGTATTGCGGATAAACTGTTTTTCCGGGTTGAGCCAGCTATGCGCTTCCTCATCGTTAACGCTCATGGGACCACCAAGGATAATGAGCAGATCGATCTCGTCTAACGATGGAAGTGCCTCTCCTTTAAAGAGCCTGGTTACGGTGGTTCTATATGCATGGGATTCTAGCCAGGCTTCAATGCTACCGAGCCCCTCAAAGGGAACGTGTTGTAAATAGTGAGCCCGCATGTGAGTCATTCTTTCAAAGATTCCTTTATTCGTAATCGTAAGGCAGGAATAAGCTCCTCCTGGAACCAAGGGTTCTTTTTCAGCCAGATATTGTTTCTGGGACTGGGATGGGGCAATGGAATAATATCGGGCATAAACGTTTTCCAGGATTTCACGATACTGGTTAGCGAGCCTTTAGTGTTAGGCAGATGATATGCCATTGCATACTGCCCAATCACCAGGGTTAACTGCAAATTCTTGATTTGAGAAAGCAGCAATTTTCTCCAGGCAGGCGCACATTCCTTGCGAGGCGGTAGGTCCCCTGACTTACCTGCACCTGGGTAGCACATACCTATGGGTAGTACAGCTATACTCATAGCATCGTAGAAGGTATCTTTGGAGATCGCCATCCAATCTCGTAAGCGCTCACCGCTGGCGTCGTCAAAGGGGATGCCGCTATCATGGACTTTTCGGCCCGGAGCTTGTCCTGCAATCAGAATTCTGGATTCAGAATGCACTTGAAATACGGGGCGTATTCCGCGAGGAAGTGAATTTTTACAAATCTTACATGATTTTACCTGCTTAATAAGATTCTGAAATTCCGTATGCATCTGATGTTATGTTATATGGCTTAATCTGGCCTAATCCTTTATCAATAAAAAAGGTGCCTTCCTGGGAAGACACCTTTTCGGTTAGAATTAAATTTTGTATCCAATTATCTACGGAAGGTAGAAATGATGATGTTGGTTCGAACTTGAGCAAATACGCCATTAGAGACTGCACCGGGAAGATTTGCAGATGCATGAGTCATAAAGAAGCCATACTGCTGACCATCCACGGGCGTGAAGCTGATGCCCGATTTATCGCGCACGTAATACATGTTTGCATCGCCATACCAGGGGCTGTGCCAGGAGGCATACCACTCGACTACGCTACACCAGTAACGGCCGTCGCCCTTCGGAAATACTACCCAGAGCACACCATTTACACCTGCGTCAGGGGGAGGCTGCCAGAAGCTGTATTGGGAATAAGGCCAGTTTTCAATACCGGTTCCAAATACGCCCATGCTTCCACCGCCAAAACGCACTTCATCCAGATTTGCGGTGACCGGCCATCCGAGGAGCCCTTGGTTCCATACCCCGGGAATATCAATCAAATTGGGATCGATGGAATCAACACCCGGGTTTACGGGAATGGGTGTCGGTGTAGGCGTGGGTGTGGGAGTCGGTGTCGGTGTCGGCGTGGGAGTCGGAGTTGGTGCGGGTGCAGGAGCAGGTGTGTTCAACTGTTCGATGAGTGCCTGCTGCTGAGCTTTTTTGGTCTCCAGAATGCCCGCTGCCTGATTTACGATATTTTGCGTATTCACATGCAGCTCTAACACTCTGCCTAATAGTGACTCGAGGTGTGGGTGCCAGTTGCGCGCATTTTGGATTGCATCAATACTGGCGCCCCGGCTGGTGAGAACCCCTTCCGCCCCGGCAGAAATTTGGTAGTGAAATACAAAGAAATTATAGGATTCGATAAATAATCCGTTATTAATGTTGATCGCTTCGAAAATTGCGTCGTAGTTCGCCTCCACGGTTATTGCAGTTGCTGCGAGCGTATCGCGGGTGCGGGCAATCTCATTAGAGAGTTGCTGCATACGGATGAAGAAATGCTCAGCCATGTTATAGTGATTGGCCGCATCGTCCTCAGGTATACCAATTGCCGCCTGCCAGCCAACTGGCACTGGGTTGCCGTTTGCATCAAATACCGGGTTACCATTAGCATCTGTGCTTTGTGCGTGGTTATAAAATTTTCCGGGGGCAGTACCGGTTAGATCCACCAAATAAATGCTACCTTGGTACACACTGGTGATATAGGGCCACGCAGGAACTCCGGGAGGTTCTTCTCCAGGCAGGTAAGAGGTGAGAGGCCCATACCAGTCGGTATTTAGGGTTACCTCTCGCGTATCATTATTATAGGACCAAACGAATCCACCCAATACGTCATGAATGACACGATTTTTTACGGATGTATCGTTATCGAGTACAAAATCCCCAAAACTTGGAGAACTGAATTTGCCCGTTGCCGGGTCGTATGTCACATCTGCGGTCGGAAAACCCTCCGGCAGTGCGTCAAACGTACTTTGCGCTGATAAGGTACACACTGCCCATAGTGACAGCATGCACAAGATAGTTTTATGCATGTTATTTCCTCGTTTCCATTTTTTGCCGACTAAACCATCATTGGCATACTCAGCAATATTTAAGCCACTTTTCAGTGACTACGTTTCCGTTGGTTGAGACTATACTAACGGCCTCAATGTTCGAAATTTTCATCACTTTGTTCGAAATTTGATGAAAATTTACTGAATATCCCGCAAAAGATGCCCGAATAAGTCGATTTTTGCGTAGTGTTCATTCGAAATAGGTTGCCATTATTCTATTAAAATCATCGCTTCCAGGGAATTCCTTAGGAGGTAATCCGGCAAATTTGCGAATGAGATCACGGGCTGTCATTGCTTGAGATAAACCATCAGTAGCACTGGCCCTACGATTCGTGGTTTTATAAAAACCACCATTGGAAGCGGCAAATGCTTCCAGGTTTTGAATGCTCTTGTCTAAAATACTCATTAGGGAGGCGTCGGTGAGGAGTGTTGAATCATTTATTGTCAATACTTCCAGGAGCGAGAGAGGGTTTCTGACAAAGCATACATGCCAGGCATCTTCGTTTTCTACTGTTTCAAGCAAAGTTTCCAATACCACTTTAGCGTTAGGTATCGGCTCATTGAGATCCCCATAAACCATACCTACTTTAAAGGCCCCTGAGAGGCGATTATAGGGTGTGCCGTTCCACCAGAACCCGTCTTCAGCCTGATAATCTTCTAGATAGGAAAATATACGGTCTAATATGAGTTTCTGATCTGCCCCAGGTATATTGTAAATAACGTTACGCTGAGCACTGATAGAGCTTCCCACTGCCCATGCTTTCTCATCTTCCGCGAGGGTGTTGACCCATTTTTCGACCTGAGCGCTGCTCTTAAAATGATCCAACTGTCCGGATGCATCGAGCCCGCTTTCCCCGGGTAGAGGATATTTAGGTTTAGCCCCCAGCAATGCGAGTGAACGTGTAGCGTAGTTCATGGCCCGACCCAGTCGATTCTTCTCAAGTCGCTTCTCCTGCGGATCATCAAACCAACCATCCTCTCGCTGAAAACTCTGATAATATTCGATGAGGCGTAGTTTTACTTCTTGAGGCATCTCATCCCAGGCACCGATTTTTTGAATCTGCCTCATGACTCTGCCGGTACTCTCGAGTCTTGGTTTTCCTGCAGCCTTTGCCTTATCCTCCTGAGTTTCCCAAAAGCCTCCACTCACAGGATCATATAAGGATGCAATAAAAGATCCTGCGCCCTGAAAGAGGTTATCGAGTGCTTCAACTCTTTGAGTGAGTTCACTTTTACTTATATAACTTTCTGCATAACGCTCTCCGAGCTCACGAGCAGATTTTGCATCAAAGTGGATATTATCATCGAGAGTTGTCAGGCCATCAGATTGTATGAAGTAGGTATATTTTACCTCTGCGGCTACTTCGCGGTGTATTTGGTCTATCATGGTCCGCCATTCATCCCAGGGTCTTTCAGGGCTTTGGGGCAGTTGTCCAATAAAAAAGGGAATATCCGGGGAGTTAAGGTCTTTGCGGAAACGTTCGATAAGCGCAATGAGTCGCTCCTTGTAGAGCGGCGCTCTTTCTGGTCGTGCGTCTGAGCCCCCCTGGTTCCAGAGAATTGCTTTGAGAGTACCTTTTTGCATTGCATATCTCGTGCGTGCGATTGCTTCATCATAGGGGTACCCCTTGGTTTGATTATGGTAACCCCCAGGCTCCCAGCTTTCAATGGGTGAGCCCCCATGTGCAGTGGGGATCAGTCCTATCTGCGCACCCGGAGTTTGCTCTGCTATTGTGATTCCAAAAGTCCTACCCGGTCCTACACCTACAACCCTGGGTTTATCCCAGTGAAGCGGCTCAATCGCGGGCACCCATTGCATTTCCTTATTCAGTGAAAAAACGCGGGGATGCACTTCTTGGTCGATCGCCTCTACATATCCTCGACCAGCCATATTGGACTGCCCGGCAAGCAGAAACAGGTCAAAACTGCTCTCAAAGTCTTCAGTAGCAAGAATTGAAAAGTTAAGTACGAATGCAAATGAGAAACAACCAAACGTGAACTTCATATAGCTTTAGACACCATCCACTCCAATTTTCTCTAAGATACGCTGTAAATCATCCAGGTTTTGATAAGGGATGATGAGTTGACCCTTTTTGCCTTTATGGCTGAGCTTGGCCTCAGCGCTTAAGTGAGTGGCAATCCTTTTCTCAAGATCCATGATGGCACTGTCTTCAGATTTATTCTTAAGGGTAACGGTTTTCGTTTCAAAGTTGTCTTTGGCAGGCTGTTTGTAGCGCTTGATTTGCTTCTCAGCCTCACGCACGCTCCAGCCCGCTTCAATGACACGTCGGCTGAATGCGACTTGCTCTTCAAGATCCTCGAGCCCCAGGATTACCTTAGCATGCCCGGTGCTCAAAATCCCTTTCGCTAGATAGGCTTGTACATCGGTACTCAATTTAAGCAGACGCAAGGTGTTGGCGACGCTGGCGCGACTTTTACCGAGTCGCTCGGCGGCTTTTTCCTGAGTTAGATCAAAATCGCGAATCAGGCTGGCATAACCCAGAGCCTCTTCGATGGGATTTAAGCCTTCGCGCTGTAAGTTCTCGATGAGCGCAAGGGTTGCAGATGAAGCATCGGATACCTGGATTACCCGTGAGGGTATCTTTTTGATTCCCAGCTTGCGGAATGCCTGCAATCGGCGTTCCCCGGCAATCAACTCAAAACCATCTGCGATTTCGCGCACCACAATGGGCTGCAAAAGGCCCTCCTCACGAATACTCTTCGCAAGGCCTTCGAGCGCCTCTGCGTCGATCTCCTTGCGGGGTTGGTAAGGATTTTCTGTAATCTTACCGGTCGCAATTTCCTGGTAGTTGCCGAGTGCATCAGAACCAGTCTCCGCAGGCTCCGGCTTTTGAATAGCCAGTGCCTGAAGCTTGGAAGCCGCCTCTACGGTATTGATTCCAGCTCCTTCAGCACTCTTACCCTGTGAAATAAGATTACCCAGACCGCGTCCGAGCCTTTGTTTGGATTTTGCCATATATCGATTGCTACTGCCTTATGGGGATAAACAGTTTTTGTCCTACACGCACATTATTCGGGTCTGCAATCTCTTTATTGGCACTTATGATATATTGTATGGTAGAACCATGCTTGGCAGCGATGCCACTCAGGGTATCTCCACTTTTTACAACATACGGGATGCCGGTCTTCGGAAAATTATCCGTGCGTTGAATTGTCGGCCTGGTTTGAGTGGGCGTTGACGGTGTGGATACTCGTGTGGAAGCGGTATTCACCGTATCCAGCTTGCGCATGATGGTGACCTGTAGCTTTTCATACTGCTTTTGGATATTCCCTTCAACCGCAGTCAGCTTTTCATCAACGGCCTGGTCAATTTTCTCGTCGATACCTGCTGCAGGATCATCCTGCTTTAGGGTAGCGATGGTTTTTCGCAAACGTTGATTTTCGGCTTTGAGGTTTTCAATCTCCAATTCCAGGAGCCCATATTTACGCTCAAGTGCCTGAAAACGCTGGTTTAAGGCTGCAACCTGATTTTGAACGCTTCCCTGGGCAGCCACATCCAGAGAGCTAACAATAAGAATGATAAGGACTGTGCAGAATGAGAGCGGTATTCTGTTTGCATATTGTTTCATAGCATAATCCTTGGTTAAATGGTTTTTAATAAGAGCGAGAACTATCATCTTTTTCACAAGTGAAATATTAAGCATTTATACCGACTATGCAAAGCATTATTTTGCAATCGTATAGATAATATTAGGCAGGCTTTTTGAAGTATTTTGCCTGTATGAGTGGATAGCGTTCGGGAAATTGGATAATTCCCTGGCTGGGGATTTGAGCACCGTTTAAAAACGACTGGGTATTCAGAATCTTACCACCGGGCTTCTGAATTTGCAGCAGCTCAATCCATCCATCCTGTGCTTTAACATACCAGCGTTTATCTTCGATTTGATAGCTCCCGGGAACGGCTTCTTTAGGCAAATTGTTTGATAGATCTCGTTTTGCTGCATAAATTTTCAGTGCAATTCCCTCGATGTCCAGTATCGCTCCCGGCCAGGGATAAAAGCCGCGTATATGATCCAATATTTCCTGAGTGGTCAGCGAAAAGTCGAGATAACCGTCCTTTTTATCAATGATACGGCAATAGGTGGCTCGTTCGTTTTCCTGAGGTTTTAGCATGGGTGGTGTGGTCAACTGGTCAAGGTTACGCGCCAGGAGTGGGTAGCAGGCTTGGGCTATTTTTTGACGCAGTTCCAGGGCATTTATGATGTCGGGGATCAAAACTTTTTCCTGATCGATGATGGGACCGGAGTCTAGCCCGGCAGTCATTTTCATTAGAGTTACTCCGGTTTCCTTGTGCCCACAAACGATCGCTGTCTCGATGGGGCTTGCGCCTCTTAATTCTGGAAGTAAAGAAGCGTGCAAATTAAAAAAGCCGAATTCGGATATCCCGAGTAGCCCTTTAGGGATGATATGCCCATAGGCCATGACAATGCAAAGCTGGTATTGCTTTTCCCGAAATTGAGCGATGACATTTTCATCAATCCTCTCCGGCTGGAAAACTGGGATCTTAGCATCCAGAGCCCATTCCTTAATCGCATTTGCGGTAAGCTTTTTTCCCCGGCCGGTGCGTCGATCCGGTTGAGTGAAAACGGCATCTAGTTTAAAGTCGGGCTTTTCCTTTTGATTTCCCTCATGGAGGAATTGCAGCACATTATAGGCAATCGGGTCGGATCCCATAAATACACAGCTGATCGGTTTCTTTGCCATTAACAGGTAATTTTGAAAAGTTTCGCTTGGATTGATTCTCAAGGCTATTTAGGTTAACTCTGCAATCTAATGGCGAGCAAAAAGCAAAGTGCAGGTCTACTCATGTATAAAAACGATACCCTGGGTCTTAGGGTATTGCTCGCACATCCCGGGGGGCCTTTATTCAAGAATAAATATGTAGGCTATTGGTCGATCCCCAAAGGTGAATTCGAACCTGAAGAAACCATCCTTGAGACGGCCATACGTGAATTTGAAGAGGAGACCGGCTATGCTCCCGACCCGGCGCTTGAGTATATCCCATTAGGCACAATAAAGCAAAAGGGGGGTAAGATTGTGCATGCCTGGGCGTTTGAAGGCGAGTGGGAAGAGGGCAGAAAGCCAGATAGCAATACCTTTGAGTTCCAGTGGCCTTTCCACTCCGGCAAATACATTACCATCCCGGAGATTGATGATGCGCGTATGATGACTGTCAGCGAGGCCCGGGAAGTGATGAAAGAAGAGCAGAAACCCTTTGTTGAGCGGTTATTGGGTGTATTGACTACCAAACAAATAACTTGACCCCTCCTTTGCGAGAATCTACCCCAAACCTTTTGAGACTTTATTATGGCAGTACCACCTACAGAAATCCGTAAAGGCAAAGTAATCCTCTACCAGAACACCCCGCATCTGGTTCTTGAAATGCTCCACCGTACCCAGGGCAGGCAGGCTGGTTTTGTGCAGACTACTCTGCGCAATCTGGACACTGGCTCCAGTACCACCACTAAATTTCGATCCACGGATCGCGTGGATATTCTGCACACCGATACTCAGCGTCTGGAATTTAGCTACGTAGATAATGAGGGCTATCACTTCATGGATACAGATACCTATGAGGATACGGTGCTCGACCCCAAATACGTCGAGGATTCCATAAAGTTTATGGTGGAAAACCAGTCTTACGACATTCTCTTTGTAGATGGCCAGGCAATCCAGGTACAACTCCCTTCATCTGTAGAAATGACTGTTACTGAAGCTCCCGATGCCATCAAGGGAGATACGGCGACAGGCGCTACAAAGGCTGTGACTACTGAAACGGGCCTGGTCGTTCAAGTGCCTCTCTTTATTAAGCAGGGCGAGGTCATCCGAATCAATACCGACAGCGGCGACTATTCAGGGCGTGCTTAGTGCCTGTATATAAAAAATAGGGCAACTACTAGGAGTTGCCCGAAAGAAATCTCTTGTGGATTTTTACCTAGAATTTAGCGAATACACCTAAGACAAATTCGTAAGGCTTAATCTCATCGATAAATCGGTAATATTCGAAATCAACGTACGCTGTGTTTAGAGACAGTTGGACTCCATACTCTGTCTTTTGGTTTTTGTTGAAAGCGATCCCCACGGCTCCTTTTACTCCGGGTGTAGTTGCTCCCAGAAAGTCACCATTAGCAAGTATATAACTACCTCCTAATTTAACAAAGGGAGATATATTTGCATCTTTAGCAAATTCATATGTAGCTAGAAGATCAATGGGCATAATGAAAGCACTCAAATCTCCAAAAATAGCAATGGCAGGACCTAAATTTGCTTCCCAGCCTAATCCTGAGTTGTATTCGCTTGAAATGGCAAAGTTTAATCCCAGAGGCGATTCGAAATCGAACTCATATCCAACGCGTTCATAGGCATCAATCAGGTCACTGTACCCACTTAAATAATTTAACCCAAGCGAATATTCGAGACCTTGCGAGTTTGTGTTTTCCTGACTAAATGCTCCTAGCTTGAGGCAAAGAACGGCTAGAAGAGTATACAATATTTTTTTAGACATCTGCTATTTTATTGAGGTTGATAGTTTAAAGAAAATTTATTTCTATTAACTATTTGCCTCAAATGAGAAGCCTAACCTTTTTAACAACTCCTTTAATTAAGCCTAATGATTATAGTTATAACTATAATTAATTTGTAGTAACGATTTTTAGATAATAACAACCTCTCTCAAAACCTGTTTAAGTCAGATCCTGAGAGAGGCTTTAATCATACTTTCCTCTAGGCAACCCGCTCAATAATAAGCTCAGGAGGGTTAGGCCGCTTGGGAGCAAGCCTGAACGCACCCTTGAGATACTCAAGAGCAGGCTCCAAACTCTGTTCATTATTATAATGGATCATGATCAGTGGTTCACCCTGTTTCATTTGAGTTCCCACTTTCTTGATCTCAGAAATTCCGACCGCGGGATCGATGTTACCCTTGGCATCTGTCGCAAGTGTATGTACCCCGCGTGCAATCATGCCTGCATTGATCGTATGTACATACCCGCGCTTAGGCGCCGGAAGCTTGCGCACATGCTTAGCCTTCGGCAGTAAGTCCGGATTATCTACAAAGCTTGCATCTCCTCCCTGTGCCTGAATCATTTCCTTGAATTTCTGCAAGGCTGAGCCATCCTGCAGATGTCGCTCTACCGTTTGCTTCGCAGAGAGGGTAGAGCCTGCAACGCCGGAGAGGCGTACGATCTCCATACCGAGCTTGAGCACAAGCTCCTTCAAATCTTCCGGACCTTCTCCCTTGAGCAGCTCAATGGCTTCTGCCACTTCCAGCGCCGTACCCACGGTGTTGCCGAGGGGTTGGTTCATATCTGTAACCAAGGCAACGCATCTGCGCTTCATGGAACGACCTACGCGCGTTACGGAGCGTGCGAGTATCTTTGCCTGCTCCGGGTCTTTAATAAATGAGCCGTTACCCCATTTGACATCCACTACGAGGCTCTCTGCACCTGCAGCCATCTTTCGGCTGAGTACGCTGCCGGTAATGAGCGGTATGCTGGGGATAGTCGCGGTCTTCTGGCGCAGGTCGTAAAGCTTCGCATCTACCGGGGCAATATCTTCGTCCTGCTTGATAATGCCGCAGCCGACCGCCTTCAATTGACCGACAAAGCTATCAATATCTTTCTCCAGCTTGATTTTGGGAATTGCCCCCAGTTTATCGAGGGTACTGATAATAAATTCCTCATCCTGCCCGTTCATTGTAGGCATGACCACTCCACAGGCAGCTGCAAGTGGGCAAAGCACCATGGTGCTTTTATCCCCAACTCCACCAGTCGAGTATTTATCAATTTTCGGCCGGGAAATGCTCGTTAAATCAATCACTTCGCCGGAGAGCATCATCTCCTCAGCAAAAATGGAAGTTTCCTGGGCTGACATTCCCGAGAAATAAGTAGCCATAATGAGGGCCGCGAGCTGGAAATCCGGAATCTCTTCATCCAGAATCGAATCGACCAGGTAGCGTATCTCGTCCTCATTAAATTCGCCCCCATCACGCTTCTTTTCGATCATAAATGAATATGAAGGCTTTACAAATTTCCTCGGTGTAATGATTTTCTTTCTCATTATCTATCGTAAGACTATCAAATAATCCAACCTAACTAGGCGTAAAATGTTCCATAATGGAGGTTTTTAGTTGAGATGTCGAGCTTATTTTATCATAGCTCAACCCTTGCGCGTTTCCTAACATGAAGATAATCTTGGATTTACAACAACGTACTGCAGAACTCATCGAAGCAGCCGCTGCGAAATTGGAAGGCTTCGGAGATGGCTTTGAGCCGGATGTAAGGCTGGCAGATCCACGCCATGGTGACCTCCAGGCAAACGGGGTTTTACCCTGGGCAAAACGGAACCGCCAGAACCCCCGGCAGCTTGCAGAGCAGCTGCTGAATGAGCTTAAGGCATACCCGGTAGATGAGGTGCCCTGGGAGACACTGGAAATCGCCGGGCCCGGGTTCATTAACTTTAAATTTTCCGATGAAGTCCTCAGTGGCTGGGTTTCTGAATACGTGGATTCTCAGAAGCTTGAGCGATCCATCTCTGAAACTCTCAAAGGCCAGCATTATATCGTTGATTTTAGCTCGCCCAATACCGCGAAGCAAATGCACGTAGGTCACATTCGCTCGACAGTAATCGGCGATACGATTAGTCGGCTTTTAGCATATTGTGGGGCAAAAGTCACCCGGGATAATCACATCGGGGACTGGGGCACCCAGTTTGGTATCATTATCATGGCGATCAAGCGTCAGGATGTGGATCTTACAAAGCTGGAAGGCGATAAAATCCAGGCACTGGAAAACCTTTACCGACAGGGGAATCAACTTACGGAGGACGATCCCACAGCTCTGGATGAAGCACGCAATGAGCTTGTGAAACTCCAGAATGGAGACGCGGAAAATACAAAGCTCTGGGAGCAGATCGTTGAAGTCAGCTATGAGGAGTTTGAGAAGATATACAAAATGCTCGGTGTGCAGTTCGATCTTGTTCTCGGTGAAAGCTACTACCGGGATAAGGTTGATCAGATTTACGAAGAATTGGAGAAAGCAGGCATCTCAGAAATCAGTGAAGGGGCCCTCATTGTCCTACACCCCGAGCATTCCCGTTATGCGAAGCAGCCCTTTATCATCCGTAAATCCGATGGCGCAAGTAATTACGCGACAACCGATCTTGCCACAGCCCTCTATCGGGCTGAAGAGCTCAAGGCGGATAAGATGGTCTATGTAACAGACTCCCGCCAGAAGGACCATTTTGAGCAGCTGGATCTAACCGTCTGTAAGTGGTTCGAGAAGACAGAAAGGCAGATGCCCGAGCTCATTCATATAACCTTTGGTACAATCCTCGGTAAAGACGGCAAGGCGATCAAAACCCGTAGCGGCGAGAGTGTGAAGCTCAAGGAGCTGCTGGAAGAAGCAGTTGCCCGGGCCAAGGATATTACCCGTGAGAAAAACCCGGATTTAGTGGGTTCTGAGCTCGACAAAGTCGCCCAAACCGTGGGCATCGCAGCTGTCAAGTATGCAGATCTGAGCCAGAACCGTTCCAGTGACTACCAGTTTGACTGGGATAAGATGCTGGCCTTCGAGGGCAACACGGCTCCCTATTTGCTTTATGTGGTTGCCCGTATTAACGGTATTTTCAGAAAGCTGCCGAAGCCCTTTGCACCTGCGGATATTTCGAGTATCGCCTTTACTACAGATGAAGAGCGGCAGCTCGCGAAAAGGCTGGCTTTGTTTCCGGTTAATTTGAAGCTTGCGCTGGATGATCTGCGCCCGCACCAGATCAGTGCTTACCTCTATGATCTCTGTGGGGATTACAATACATTCTACCACAGTAACACCGTTTTGACTGACGATGCCGACCGGCGCCAACTGCGCCTTACGCTTTGTGCTTGTACACGCCAAATACTGACCACCGGTCTTGATTTGTTGGGCATTCAGGCATTAGATAAAATGTAGATGATCATGTATAACCCTTCAAAAATATCACAAAACAAAATTCTCCCTGTTACTCTGGCATTACTCATACTGAGCCCATTTGCATTAACGGCAAAAGTAGTTGAGCCCATTTATAAGGTCACGCTGGATGAGGCTCATATCGGAGACCTCGAAATTGATACAAAGCTACTCGACAGCTACGGGCGTCTGCCGGATAATATTCGCAGTTTTTATCTTGATGCCCGTGCAGTTTTCGAGGCTGATTTACAGGCAGACTTTACCGACCCCAAGATCATTGCAGCTGCCAAGAAACATGATATCTTAATTATGGGTGGACCGATGCTGGGTGATTTAAAGAGCGACGGGGTGACCATCTGGCTGAGAACGGCGAAAGATGCTGTAGTGAAGGTCAAAGTGATCGATCCTAAGACTCAAAAGTCACTTTTATATAATGCCGGCACATTTGTTGCCGGAGAAGAGCAGCGGATTGTCATCGAAGGTCTTAAAGCGAATACCCATTACGATTACAGCATCCTGATTGATGGGGAGTCGACACGTAGCGGACATTTTACAACGGCGCCCGCATACTACTTCGATGGGGAATTCCGCATCGCCTTTGGGGCAGACTTTCACAAGGTCGGTGTACATAACCCAAACCTCATGCGCGAGATTGTTGCGCGGGATGCTCACGTGATGCTCATGTATGGGGACTCTGCTGTCGACGACCGTGAGGAGCTGGTTAATATGCATCGCGCTGATTATCAACTGCGCGATGTTGCAAAATCCTGGAGAGACTTTGCTGCAAATATACCCGTCTACACAGGGTGGGATGACCACGACTACTTTAACAACGATTTAAACGGTATCCCGCCCGGATTTACTGCGCAGGATGTCATTAATGTGCGCGCAGTCTGGCAGGAGAATTGGGTGAACCCGCTCGCGAACGATGGGCGGGTGGGGATCAACCACAGCACGCGCATTGGGCCTGTAGAGATCATCATGCTCGATACCCGGTCATTGCGTGAAAACGAACGCCGCAATGAATACGGTTCCTTTTTAGGCATGGAGCAGCAGCAGTGGCTGCTGGAAACACTTCGTAAGTCCACTGCAGACTTCATCATAATCTCAAGCGGGACCATGTGGAGCGATTACATGAGCAATGCCAAGGATACCTGGGGCTCCTGGGATATAGAAGCACGTGAGGAAATCTTCTCGCTGATTGAAGACGAAGGAATAGCCGGAGTATTGCTTATTTGTGGCGACCGCCATGGCGCGCGTGCTTTCACAATACCGCGTGAATCCGGTCACGAATTTTATGAGTTTGAAGTGGGTAGCCTCGGCGGTGTTCCCGGACCCAAGGCGATGGCTGAAGATACCAGTAACCAGCTATTCGGTTACACGGGTGCGGAGATCATAGCCTTTGGGGAATTTACCTTTGATACATCCAAAGGCGATCCGGAAGTCACGTTCCGCTTAATCGGAGAAGCGGGCAACATAATGGAAAAAATCCACCTGACACGCAGCCAGCTGACTCCCTAAAATAGCCCGTTTGCTGCAGCACCCACTGCACTGATGGGGGCGCTTTCACCGAGACCGTCGAGCGTTTGGTTGGCTTTACGCATCAGGCCCTGCACTTCATCATAGAGCTGATCATCATTGAGCAACCTACCGATCGTCGAATCGGGATTATTTAAATTCGCTGAAAATTCCTGTAAATTGGCGATGAGCAGCTCCACTTCTGCTGCAATATCCGACTCTCCGTAAATGAGACCACCGAGCGTTCCTTCACCCGATTGGACTTGGGCGACGATCTCGCGGGTTTCACTGAAGAGAGCCTCGGCCTCTGCCAGGGTGTTTTGTATTTCAGTCGTAGCCACTTCCAACTTGTTGTAAATACTGTCATCCATGAGCAAACGCCCGAGTGTGCCCTCGCCGGATTGCATCTGTGCGGTGATGGATTCGAGGTTTGAAATGGTTTGCCCGAGAGGATCCTTGTTTTCGATAAGGATGGCATTGAAATTATCAAATAGGCTGGCTTCACCGTCCGCATCTGAGCCGAGAAACTCACTGATATTTTCAAATGCGATACCTGCGTTTTGACTGAGGTTACCGATCTCATTAACAACCGCACTTATGTTAAAGCCGGCTTCCGTACGGATTAAGTCACCATCACTCAGATAAGTATTCGAGTTACCCATATTGATGGATACCAAATTGTTCCCCAATAGTCCAGCCATTGCTATCGTTGCTGAAGAGTCCGCAGGGATTTGAAATTCCTCAAAGATTTTGAAGATTGCGGTGGGCTGTCGATCGACCAGGGCGACACTCTGCACACTCCCTACACGCACTCCGGCCATGCGCACGTCATCACCGACTCGTAGTTGGAGCAAGGTATCAAAAACGGCAGTTACTTCGTATCCATCCGTCTGGCTAACCGATTCTTCGCTGAGTGCGTTGAAAACAATCCATATCAGGAATGCCCCAACGATAAAGAAAAGTCCGATGCTGATAGTCTGTGTCTTATTCATGTGGTTTCTAGTTTTTTAAATCTGGGATCATCAATATTGATGGTAGGGTTCAGGAAATCCTGAACTAAAGGATTCGGGTCTTTTTGGATGTTTTCGGGACTGTCTACTGCGAGGAGTTCGCCTTTATGGATGATGGCTACGCGGTCAGCGATGCCATAGGCGAGGTCTCGGTCATGCGAAACGACCACGCTGGTAAGCCCAAACTGGTTGCGCACATTGGCTATGATCTCGCTGATTGTTGATGCCATAATCGGGTCTAGCTCGGAGGTCGGCTCATCATACATGATCATATCCGCCTCGCACATGAGTGCACGGGCGATTGCCACGCGCTTGCGCATGCCCCCGCTCAGCTCAGCTGGGATCTTGTAGGCAGCATGATCCAGGGATAGTATCCGCAGGGTCTCAAGGACCTTTTCCTTGATCTCTGACTCCTTATAAAGCTTATGCTCTCGCGGGAAGAAAGCCAGGTTGTCAAAGACCGTCAGGCTGTTGAAGAGAGCCCCCGCCTGAAAAACGAGTGTTGAGTTTATCTCATGGTGGGTCTCGCGCTCAGAGGCATCCATCCCGTTAATCTTAACGATGCCGAGATTGGGCTTTAATAGCCCGGCAATACACTTAAGCAATACAGACTTTCCGGCGCCGCTGGCTCCCATGATCACGAAGATCTCGCCGGGCT
The DNA here is from genome assembly GCA_028285755.1 of Puniceicoccaceae bacterium. Classification (GTDB taxonomy): domain Bacteria; phylum Verrucomicrobiota; class Verrucomicrobiia; order Opitutales; family JAFGAQ01; genus JANQOQ01. The sequence continues at coordinate 582,394 of JANQOQ010000006.1, read as the reverse complement.
CGATGGCTATATTGATATCACGCACTACGGATTGCTCACCGAAACTCACAGAAACACTCTCAATGTCGATCCGGACATCGGTATCTCTATGGAGAATATTCCTTCTTAGTCTGGCCTGTTTGCTTTCTCCCATAGTCGTTACATTTGAGCGCGGGTGATGAAAAAGTTGGTGAAAAGAATGAAGATCATCGAATTAACCACTGACTTGGTTACCGAATTTCCGATTTCCCGGGGGCCCCCAGTAGTTGTTAGCCCCTGATTACAGGCGATCAATACCACCGCAAACCCGAATACCCAGGCCTTGACCATACCGTCAGCAACATCCTTCCATACGATGAAGTCCTGTAGGTTACGCCAGTAGATTTGAGGTGAGAGTTGTATAAACCCGATAAACTCAGCTATGATCGCGCCTCCCAGCCAACACACTAGTATCGCAATGATCGATAAGAACGGCATCAGAACGATAGCGGCCCAGAGCCTGGGCATGACCAGTATCTTCTCGGGAGATACATTCATGATGTGCAATGCATCGATTTCGCTGTAAACCTTCATGGATGCGAGCTCCGCAGTAATCGCTGAGCCCACACGTCCTGCGAGCAGAAAAGCGACCATAACGGGTGCTAGCTCACGTGCACTGGAAAGCCCTACAAAACTCCCGATATACTCGAGAACACTTAATTGCGAGAGTACAAAACCCGCTTGCAGCGCTAAAACCGCACCTATGAAAAAGCTCAAAATGGAGATGATCGGCAGGCTGCGATAACCCATGATGTAACATTGCTCAATGACCCGCGGGGGCTGCGTGAAAATAACGTGAGCATACCCGAGCGAATTCCAAAGAAGCAATAAGTGCTGACCGACCTTATCGAAGAAATTAGCGATTGGATTGTTGAGCAATAGATTCATTGAGGTGGTTTATAACTGAGTTTAATCCTCTTTTTCGTCTTTTGTAAATCGAATCCACAAAAACGTGGTTTCTTTTCGATCATTAAAACGTTCGTATCTGAATAATCCTTTCAGGAAATCTACTTTTTTGACGGCGTCTCCCGATTTGTAATCAAACAATGGCCCAATGTTAAAGCGTTTATGGCTCGTGCGCCGTTCGTAGTTGATCAGGGAGAAAAGGAATTCCACGTCCTTGGACTCTTCATGGATGTGTTGATAACGATAGAGTGCAAGCAGCGGTGAGTAGAGCTTGCGGATCTCCTCATTGTTCTGGAAAAGTGGCTCCAGTGGGCTGAGTAGTTGGAATTGGGTCACCTTATCCGTCTCGGAGCGATAGCTGTATAGCGGCCAAAAGTGGCTTTTCTGGGCGATCTTATTATCCGGTTGGGCGGCTTCGTACTGGTTCATATGCCAGTAGAGGAAGTAGAGCAGCTTCCAGCGTTTTACAAGAACCCCTTCAGTCTCGTATTCCCGGGAATTGTAGATCGGCCATAAATACCAGTAGGATTCAGTGCCATTCTTAATCGAATGGCTGTAAAAGGGTGCATACTGATTGAGGTAGCGATCCTGTCCGCGACGTTGTATGATAAATGGCCAAAGAAATCGGCTTTCATCGTAGGAGGGGTTGTTGCTGTATGTATAGCCAAAGAACGGCCACAGAATATCCTTTTGTTTGTAGCCTTCACGGGTTTCTTCGTGATACAGCGGGAGTATGCCAATTTTGGTTTGCGGGATATCCCGGTCTAAGTGGTTCTGGTTGTGGTAAATGAAAGGCCACAAGAGATACTGGTGATGATAATCATTCTCCCGGCTAAAATTACCGTAAAGGGGCCAAATGCCAAAACCCTTTGATTTTGGCCCTTCAAGATCCTTGAAAAAGGGCCAGATGTAGTATTTGGCGGTTTCATCATCATCCTGCACTTTTGCGTATAGCGGGAATAACCGCCAGTCGATCTGGTCCACAAAAAGGCGATTACGCACGGTCCCGTAGATAGGGAAAAGCCCCTGGTAGGAATAATCCGGATTCGCGTATTCATAATCGAAATAGAAGGGGAATACCTCGAAGGCGCGCAGGTAAGATTCTGCTTCATTAGTACCGATCGTTTCAGAGGTATCATTGTCTATGGATTTCCACCGGATTAGCTGAAAAATTGTGCGAAACGAATGGCCCTCATATTGAGTGTATTTGTATAAAGGATACAGAAACGACTCGCTGTATTGGGTTGTTGGGTCGCTGTGATATTCACGTCTGAGGGTAAAGGGCCGGAGGGCAATAAACGTTTCATCTTCCTGGATGTTTCGCTCATAGAACGGGCCGGCGATGCGCGTACGTTGCACCTCACTATTTTCCTCCCAATCCACACGAACCGGCCAGATGTTTTCATCCATATCGGGAATAGCGTACACTTGCATACAACACACAAACGATGCCATAAAGAATAGGTAATGCCGGTAAAATTTCACAGTGAGGATTCTATAAAATACATTAGATTATTATTCACGAAGAGAAGCGCAAACATTTATATTTACGATTCACGGCAGCTGCGACTTTGAGTTGCTATTTCGCTCTAGATACCTTTCGAATAATCTATGAAATACTTACTCTCCATCCCCTTTTTTATTAGTTTATTCTCATCTTTGTCGGCTCAGGAAGAAAGCATGACGGGTGATGACCTGCGGCAAATTATAGAGGGGATAGCGGGTGAGAACGTCGAAGCGAATGGACCGATGATCCACTTTAATATGAAGGGTGTATTTCTGCTTTGTATCTATGATGAGTCCAACGACCGGATGCGTATCATTTCGCCGATCATAGATTATGCAGACGTCAGCGAGGCTCAAAAAGATGAAATGTTGATTTCCAATTTTCACAGTGCATTGGATGCACGTTATTGCGTGAGTGATGATGTACTCTATTCCGCATATGTGCATCCGCTCAGTAATTTAAAACCCGAAGATGTCATCGTGGCTATCTATCAGGTTGTGAGTCTGAATATGACCTTTGGCGGGGAATACAGTAGTGGCCTGCTCCAATTTGGGGATGAGGATTCTGAGGAGCTCCAGTCCATTTAAGCACGGGCTATGCGAATAACGGGGGGCAGGGCACGCAGCATCCAACTGGATTGTCCTAAATCCTCAGTGGTGAGGCCGGCGATGGATCGCATCCGGGAGTCTGTTTTTTCTTCACTGGGTGCGAGTGTGAAGGATTCACGGGTTTTGGATCTATTTGCAGGGGTTGGCAGCTACGGACTTGAAGCTTTGAGCCGGGGGGCACTGAGTGCAACATTCGTTGAGCAAAATCGGCAGGCGTTACGCAGTTTGCAGAGCAATCTGCAGAAAGTGGAAAAAAGCCTGCAAACAACCAGCCTGGGCAAAATCATTGCCCAATCCGTCGAGCGATTCCTTAAATTACCGCCTGCGAGAGCCTATGATTTGATTTTTATAGACCCCCCGTACGAGCAAATTCCGGTTGTTCGGGATTCACTGCTTCAGCAGCTATCCAGCGGGTTTGTCAGCCCCGGGCATACACGAGTTATCTTTGAAATGCCGGAGTTGCCGGAATTTCTGCCAAGGGGTTGGACCTTGCTAAAATCGCTTGGCAAAGGCCGGGAGGACGCACGGGTGGTCATCCTCATGTATTCATCTATTTAAAGAGGTCACCGATTGCGTTGAGCGTATCTTCACCCATCTCCTTGAGTGATTCTATCGATGGGAGCCCGAGGTTATTGAGTTTCGCATCTCCCAGCTTTTTTAAGATCTCCGGGTCAGCTGTGAGGACACCGGCAGTTTCTGTCATGATTGCACTGTAAATTTGCATGGCAGCCTCAGCTATCGTTACTCCTGAGCCTTTAGAGCCGATTTGCTCAAGTTTGATTTCCGGAAAATCGACACGGGCAATCTCGGTTCCATCCACGAGTAATACCAGCTCGCTATTCGTAAATGCGAACAGGTCCACGATTACCTTTTTCGCTTCCGCAGGTTCATCTTCGCCGCCGGAAGATTCTCCACCTTCAGAGGATTTTCCGCTGCCGCCGAGACGTTCCTGGATATTTTTGATAATATCCCGGTGATTATCTGCCTGCAGACCTTCGATCACGAGACTGGCCCCGTCGATCACTAATGCTTCCACATGCACGGTGTCCGATAACAGGGACATGGGTTCTACGTCCAGGGCAAAGGTGTCCATCTTAAAAGCATGTTCCTGAGTGTATTTTTCCGGATTACCTATGAGGAGATCATTTAGCTTGAAGGCAGTGCTCGCCGGATCGATTTGCACTGCTTCTGTGGTCACAGGTACTCCGAGTAGTTCCGGACCCGCAGTCTCGACTGATTTTTTTACAATACCACCCAGTGAGAAGTAGACGACTGTCAGTGCGATAACGATCAGCACGGCAAATATAAGCAGGATTTTGATGAGTTTCATAATGCAATTGGATATGGTTATTATATTCATAGACGTCACTCAGTGTTGCAAGGTTGCATTATTCACAAAATTGAAGCCTAATTTGCTCCACGAAATGAATTTGCAAGAAGCAGTAAAACAGGTCTTGCCCTCGGTGATTGAGCTAAGGCGCAGTATACACCGCGAGCCGGAGCCCGGATATCAGGAATACAAAACGGCGGCTAAAGTTCTGGACTATATTAAGGACTTGGATGGATTGCATATACGCCAAGCAGTCGCCGAAACGGGCTTGGTGATCACTCTGGGTAAGGATAAGCCTGGGAAGTGCCTCGGCTTGCGCGCGGATATGGATTGTCTGCCGATTGAGGAAACTACAGGAGCGGAGTACTCCTCGCAAATACCCGGATATATGCATGCTTGTGGGCACGACGCGCATACCAGTATGCTTGCCGGCGCTTTGCGGGTATTGCATGGTCAGCAGGAGCAGCTTAAGGGTCCCGTGAAATTTATTTTCCAGCCGGCAGAAGAGGGTGGGGCCGGCGCTAAAAGAATGATCGAGGAAGGGGCACTCGAAAATCCTGTAGTGAGCAATATGTATGCGCTTCACGGTATGCCTACCTTGCAGCTGGGTAAATTGGGTTTGAGGCCCGGTGCGATTTGGGCAAGTTCGGATTATCTGGAGATCGAAATTACGGGGAAAGGTTCGCATGCAGCTTATCCGCATCAGGGGGTAGACCCCTGGGTGGTTGCAGCCCAGATTACAATCGCATTGCAAACACGCGTCTCACGCTACCGAGACCCTCTGAATCCTTTAGTGATATCCCTTTGTCAGATTGAAGGGGGTAGCACCTTCAATGTTATCCCCGACAAGGTGAAGATGATTGGCACATTCCGTACACTGGATGAAGATTTGCGACAGCAGATGTTTGTGGAAATAAAGCGCCTCTGTGAATCCATGGCAGAAGCTTTGGGTGCCAAAGCTGAGGTGCGCTACGGGGAAAATGGATACCCCGTCGGTATTAATGACGATGCTGAAGATGTGTTTACCCGTGAGGCATTTGCGGAGTATCTAGGGGAAGAAGTCATCGAAACCGTAAAGCCTACAATGGGGGGTGAGGATTTTGCATTCTTTGGACAGGTGGTTCCCTCTAATTTTTGGCTCGTTGGTCTGAATGAAGGACCTGTCGGCAGCCATCCCAAAGTGCATCAGTCCAACTTTGATTTTAACGAAAAAGCCCTTGCCCAGGGGATTGCCAGCCATTGTGCGGTTGCCCTGCATTATCAGCAGCGTGCTTATTGACTTTCCTCAATATATTCGCTTTTCATGGGAGTTCCGGTTTCAAGCGATATTTTCGCTTTTTTCCCAATGAGTTTATCCAATTCGCGGGGATGTAGGCCATAAGCGGGGCGAATGGAGCGTACATTTTCCCGGGTGAAAGTTTCTCCCTTATTAATAGGCTTCACGACATAGAGTGAACGGCGAAAGGGGAGTGTGGAGGCCTCGTGTGAGCTGGGTTTGAGCTCTGGGCTTCCGAGCGTTTTTTGAGCAATGTGTATGGACTCTGCCCAGCTTTTAAATTCATCGGGGGTCAACGAAAAAGCGTCATCCAGGGTTTCCGTATTATCCAATTTGAGGTGCTTTTCAAAAACAGTGGCACCGAGTCCTACTGAACAAATAGCGGTTTCAGGGTTCAATGTGTGATCCGAGAGGCCGACCGGGCATTGAAAGCGATCCGCAAGCGTTTGAATCCCTTTGAGGTTGAGGCTCTCAGGTGGGGCAGGGTAGGCACTGGAGCATTTTAGCAGGGTAAGGTCGATATCCGGGTTTGTTGTTTTTAAGGTATCAACGGCCTCATCAATTTCTCCAAGCGTCGCCATCCCTGTGGAAACGATCACACGCTTACCGGTCTTTGCAATCTTTTGCAGTAGCGTGATATGTACGATTTCCGCGGATGCTATCTTGTAAATCTTAAGCTCATTGGTTTCCCAGAAATCCACAGAGCTATCATCGAAAACCGATGCAATAAATTGCATACCCAATGACTCCGCCAGATCTTTGAGCTCAGGTTGCCACTCCCAGGGAGTATAGGCCTTTTCATACAGTTGATACAAGGTTTGCCCCTTCCACAGAGCCTGATCTTTGATCTGAAAATCATCCGCATCGCTATCGAGTGTCAGTGTATCCGCAGTGTAGGTTTGCACTTTGACCGCATCTGCGCCCGCATGATGGGCCGCCTCAATAAGGGCGATCGCCTGATCCTTGTTTTGTCCATGATTTGCGGATAATTCTGCAATGATCATGGAGTTACGTTATTGAACCTCGAGAAGGTTTCAATCATAACCCGAGTTCTTCAATTTTTTGACGGATGGCTTCGTAGCGCTTATTTCCGGCCGGGTGGGTGCTGATCCAGTTGATGAGGGCATCTTCGTCTTCATCTCCAATGAGCGTTTTTAAGGCTTCCGCGAGCGCTTCCGGGGGATAACTTGTTTTTGCGAGATACTCTACAGCATAGAGATCTGCCTCTGTTTCGAGTGATCGGGAGTAGCCGGTCTCGAGGAGAATTTTCGGCAGTGCGGTGGCTAAGGATATTCCGACGCTTACATCCCCGATCATGAGGGTAGCGAATACGCCAATGCCTGCCTGTCGTATCACAGATTGTAGCCCATGGCGCAGCTCCACATGGGCAATTTCGTGGGCCAGGATGGCAACCACTCCATCTGTATCCATTCCCTCTAATTCCACTAGTCCATCGAGCATGTAGATAGTGCCGGAAGGCAAGGCAAACGCATTGGCTCCAATAGCCTCTGATCTGCGGAACCTGAGGTCATAACGGTAGGCATTGAAACCATTGGCCTCAAGGATGCCTGCAAAGCCATCGCGTAAGACCGCCTGCTGCTCTTCATCCAGTTCGCTTGGGAAGAATAATCGATCTTCGAGTTCATCGATCACATGATCACTGATCCCATTGCCAACACTATCGGGGAGTTTATATGCGATGGATTTAGCCATGGCCGGAATGCCATAAAGGTAAAATGCCAATACCGAAAATAAAATAATAACCACAGCAAGCGCAGTGTACTTCCAATACTGCTCAATCCAACGAACGAGAAGCAACATACGGTTCTCTTTTCCCAAGTCTGGGATTTCATTATAGTCAAAACCGGGAGGCAGGACTACATGGGAATCATCGGGAAAGTAAATACCTCCGGGGGCGCTTCCGGTGGGTATATCCATCCTGCATTCTTTGATGGCGAATGACTGTGAACGTCCAAGTGAATAAACAATAATTTGATCTGAGAAATCATCAAATATCACCTTGGCTTCACTGGGAGATGAAGTTTTGCCATCATAATATTTGAGGATGTGCGTATTCAAAATCCGATTTCAAAATCGAAGATTTCCCCGGCAGCATCTCCGATTGCATCTTCATCTGTTTTTTCGGTGCTCAGGATGGTATCCAAGGCATCCCCTTCAGTGGTAACGCTCAGCTGTTCCAATATGTATTTAGAGCGTCTGACCTGTGCCCAGGGTGTAAATAACCCCAGTGTGATGATGATTAAAAACAGGTTGCTCAGGTGGATCCCCACAAGCTTCCAGAAATTGATATTACTGTGTAATTGGATTCCGGGGAGTGTTGTATTGTTGAGTGTATAATTGGTGATGCGGCAAAAGATGAGCTGCTGTGCAATGGCACTTAAAACCAAAATGCCAATATATGCCGGAATGAGAATCGCGAATCCGGCAAGCATTGCAATATTAGGATCCTCTGATCCGGATTGCTCCATTTGCACTCCCCCTGCCAGTGCTATTGCAATCCCGATAACCAGGGGGATCACACCTAAAAGCACCAGACCAACGGCTTTAAAGTAAGCAATGAAAAATTCTCCCGCCTGTCCTTTGAACTCGAATTTACGTGAGCCCAAATTCAGGTTGTTCCACACATAATCCTTTTTGCGATATTCGACATAGGGTAGGAAAAAGATACCCAGAAAGAAGGTGAGGGCGGTATACCCCATATTAATGGTGTAACTTTTTCCAAGAGTGCCATCGAACTTAAACCGCACTCCCCGATACGCAGAATAGCGCGCGCGGAATCTGACTGCCTTGTAAAACACCCAGGGCCACGCGATGAAAAATAATAGTATAATGATAAATAAGATTAATGGGGCAAATATGTTAGCCAACGAATAACAGAGGAAGGCCAGCATCACTAGGATATAACCTCGAAAGATGATTTTCGCAGGTCCATCATATTGGAATCGATCTCCCGCAACTTCAGTATTTGCGTAGAAATACTTGCGCATGCGTACCATGGCCCAGGGCCAGTAGAGGCCGATGGTGACAATGGTCAGCGCTGTGTTAACGATCCATATGCGGAAGTATTCAGAACCGGAGCCATGAAACCGCATTTCATGCGTTGTTTTTTGAGGTGCGGGCTCTGCATCAATGAATGATTGATTATCCATGGTTGAGGAAGTGTTTTAGATAGGTTGTGTTTGCACTAATACAGCTACACAGACCTACCGCAAGTTAATAGTTAGCGTATATCAGCAATAAGCTTGCCGAGATCTCCTACCGTTAACCAATTATCATTATTATCGCTGCTGTACTGGAAATTTTCCGGCAGGGGCTTTCCGGTTTGGGTGCCGCCATTCTCGTTATGGCCCCAATACTGAAACGCTGGATAGATGGTGTACCGATCTGAATACTCACGCGCCTGAAGCGCTTCATCCGAGGGGATCATCACTTCATGCATCTTTTCGCCGGGACGCACACCAATCGTCTTAATTTCGCTCTCAGGCGCAATTGCAGTGGCGAGATCCAGGATTTTCATACTGGGTAACTTTGGAATAAAGACTTCTCCACCCTTGGAATGCCCCAAACACTGCAATACAAAGGCTACTGCCTGATCCAGGGTGATCCAGAATCGTGTCATATCCGGGTGGGTGATGGTCAGTGTGCCCGTTTCTTTTTGTTTAATAAAGAGGGGAACGACGCTGCCGCGGCTACCGATCACATTGCCATAGCGTACGATACTAAAGCGTGTCCGCTTCTTGGCGGAGTAGGTATTGGCCGCAATAAATAGTTTGTCCGCACACAGTTTGGTGGCTCCGTAGAGATTGATGGGGTTGGCTGCTTTGTCGCTGGAGAGCGCGATCACCTTGTCTACGCCGGCATCGATCGCCGCATCAATGATGTTCGAAGCACCAAGGATATTTGTCTTAATAACCTCAAACGGATTGTACTCGGAGGTATCTACCTGTTTTAGCGCGGCCGCGTGGATGATGACATCAACCCCATAAAAAGCCCTTTGTAATCGATCCCGGTCCCGGACATCGCCAATAAAGTATCGCATGCAGGGATACACCTCCGGGCTAAATGTTTGCCGCATTTCATACTGCTTAAGTTCGTCCCGACTAAATACGATTAATTTACGAGGCTTGTATTGGTGCAAAATGGTATTCACCATATTTTGCCCAAACGAGCCTGTGCCGCCCGTTACTAATACCACTTTGTTATCTAACATGCGTTATGGGGATTTACTTAATTGCCTAGTAGTAAGTGGTTTATAACTGCAAAGCAAGTTTGAAACTAGCTCTACAAACGCACACTACCGTCTGCCAGACGATTCAGGAAGTCCTGATATGCGGACTCGATGCCAGTCTTTAAATCAATTTTCGCGCTCCAGCCTGTGCCTTGTATGATGGAGTTATCCATGAGCTTACGGGGCGTGCCGTCGGGTTTTGAAGTGTCATGAACGAGCTCTCCAGCGAATCCGATCGTTTCCTTTACCATGAGCGCAAGCTCGAGTATTGTTATATCACTGCCGGAGCCCAGATTGACCCATTCCGGCGGATTCTCGAGATTCAGAAGGTGGATAACGCCATCTGCGAGGTCATCTACATGCAGGAATTCACGCCTCGGCTTTCCGGTGCCCCAGATGGTAACCGTGGGATTTCCATTTTCTTTCGCTTCATGAAATCGACGGATCAGGGCCGGTAGTACGTGCGAGTTTTCCTTATGGTAATTGTCTCCGGGTCCATAAAGATTGGAGGGCATCGCTGAGTGGTAAAGCACTCCATATTGCTTACGATAGTATTGGCAAAGCTTCAGGCCTGCAATTTTAGCGAGCGCATAGGCTTCATTGGTAATCTCAAGTGGCCCGGTCAGAAGAGAATCCTCGCGAATGGGTTGCTCGGCCATCTTAGGGTAAATACAGGAGCTGCCTAAATTAAGGAAACGGGTAACTCCATGAGCGTAGGCTGAGTGAACAAGGTTTAAGTTAATCGCAAGGTTCTCCTGCAAAAATTCAGCCGGGTAAGTGCTATTGGCGTGGATACCACCGACTTTGGCGGCTGCATTGATAATACAGTCCGGCTTTTCATTGGCCAAAAAAGCATCCGTCTCTTGCTGATTGGTCAGGTTGACTTCACTGCGGGTACGGGTGATGACTTCAATGCTGGGAAATTGAGCTTCAATCGTACGCTTGATTGCAGAGCCCACCATGCCCCGGTGGCCTGTAATATATATTTTCTTAAACTGCATTGTGAGGATTAACTGAGGAGTTTACGCAAAATATCGTCGACCATCTTGGGGTTTGCCTTGCCACGCGTTGCTTTCATAACTTGCCCCTTGAGTGCATTGATCGCAGGTTCTTTGCCTGCTTTGAACTCTGCTACCGGTTTTGGATTATTATCAATAGCATCCTGACAGATCAGTTCAAGCTCGCCTGAATCGGAGGATTGCTCCAGACCTTTTTCTTTGACCAAGGTTGCCGGACTCTTTCCGTTCTTGATGATCTCAGGTAGGATTTCCTTGGCGATCTGGTTGGAAATCGTGCCCTTATCGACCAGCGCTACAAGCTCTGCCAGAATCCCAGGGGTAATCGCAAAATCTGCGAGCACTTTTTGGTCTTCATCGTGGCTGGCCTCCGCGATTTCGCGCTGGATGTCATTCACCAGGAAATTCGCGATTGCTTTGGCATTCTTATGGATGGTCAGGGTCTCTTCGAAGAAAGTACAGAGTTCTGGCTCCTGACAAAGTACTGATGTGATCGTATAGGGCAGATCGAGCGTATCCATGTATCGGCGCTGCCGATCAAAGGGTTTTTCTGCTAATCCCTTCGCAAGCTCTGCCTTCCACTCATCGGTGATGATCACCGGCATCAAGTCCGGATCGGGCATGTAACGATAGTCATGCGCTTCTTCCTTGGTTCGCATCACGTAGGTCATTTCAGCGTCTGCATCCCAACGTCTGGTTTCCTGGGTGATCGTGCCTCCTGCCAGGATATCACGCGTCTGACGGTCAATCTCGTAGGCAATCCCGTTGCGCACCCCGGTGATACTGTTCAAATTCTTGAGCTCAACCTTGGTACCGAGCTTGGCTGATCCCACGGGCTTCACGCTGATGTTTGCATCGCAACGAAGTTGCCCTTTTTCCATATCGCAGTCGGAGATTCCTGCAGCCTGTAAGGTGCTGCGCAGCGAAGTCAGGAACGCGTAGGCTTCTTCAGGGCTGTAGATATCGGGCTCCGTGACAATTTCGATGAGCGGTGCTCCCGCGCGATTGTAGTCCACCACGCTGATATCACCCAAATGCGTTAGCTTACCCACATCTTCTTCTAAATGGATACGTGTTAGCTTCACATATCGATGCGGTCCCATGACATTGCGGGATTCCCCCTCCAGCTCAATCTCTACCTCACCACCTACACAGAGGGGCTGATCATATTGGGAGATCTGATAATTCTTCGGCATATCGGGGTAAAAATAGTGCTTGCGATCCCATTTGGATTGGCGGGGAATTTCGCAATCCAGCAATAGCCCCACCTGGATGGTCTTTTCGATGGCGCGCTTATTGAGCACCGGTAGTGTGCCCGGCATACCCATGACCACGGCGTTGGTCAGCGTATTGGGCTCTGCCCCAAAGTAATACGGAGCGTTTGTAAACATCTTGCTCTCCGTGCTAAGTTGCACATGCACTTCCAGACCGATAACAGGTTCAAATTTATTCATGATTAGAACTGCGGGTGTTGGTTGTGATAGTCATGGGCATCCTCAAAAAGCTTCGCGGTTTTGAGCAGATGTTCTTCCTTAAAATAGGGAGCGATGAGCTGGTAGGAAAGGGGCAAACCCGTTTGAGTAAACCCGCAGGGAACGGATAGCCCGGGTAAACCCGCGAGATTCACCGGAATCGTGAAAATATCATTGAGGTAGACCATGAGAGGATCGTCCGCGTTTTCACCTTTCTTAAAAGCGGGTGTGGGCGCTGTGGGCGTCAAGACGAGGTCAATATCCTCAAATGCAGTTTCGAAATCTCTGCGGATAAGCGTACGTACTTTCTGAGCTTTGGAGTAATAGGCGTCGTGGTAGCCGCTGCTGAGCGCAAAAGTTCCCAGGATCACGCGGCGGGTGACTTCCTCGCCAAAGCCCTCGCCCCGACTCATGAAGTAGGTGTCCATGATATTCTTGGCTTCCCCGGAGCGATGGGTGTAGCGAATACCATCAAAACGGGCGAGATTGGACGATGCCTCAGCAGTTGCGATGATATAATAGGTGGAGAGCGCGAGATCGGTATTCGGGAGCGTAATGTCTTTCACTTCACAGCCCTTGGTTTTGTAGAAGTCGATGACAGCATCAATTGCCTTGGCAGCTTCCGGATCGATGTCGTGCGCAAAATACTCTTTGGGGATACCGATGCGTGGTCGGTAATCCTCCAGATTTTGGATTTCCTGCAAGTAGTTAATATCCAGAGTAGGGTAGGATGAGGAATCGCGTTCATCATGCCCTGCAATGATATCCAGGACTTTCGCACAGTCCTCGACGGAGTGGCTCAACGGGCCTATTTGGTCCAGACTCGATGCAAATGCCACGAGACCATAGCGGGAGACTTGTCCGTATGTAGGTTTGAGCCCATAGACTCCACAAAATGCACCCGGCTGGCGTATTGAGCCTCCGGTATCACTGCCCAGTGAGACAGGCACAAAGCGAGCCGCCACCGAAGCGGAGCTACCGCCACTGCTGCCTCCGGGGGAACGTTCGGTATTCCAGGGATTCGAGGTGGCTCCGAAATAGGAACTCTCGGTCGTCGACCCCATGGCAAATTCATCCATATTCAGCCCGCTATAAAGCACCATGCCCTGTTGCTTGAGTCTCGTTGTTACCGTGGCATCGTAGGGAGATACAAAATTCTCAAGAATATGGCTGCCGCAGGTCAGCCGCTGGTCTTCAATGGCGATGTTGTTCTTAATCGCAATCGGGATGCCATCCAGGGAAGATAACAAAGAACTTGAGCTGCGCCTTTCATCGCTCGCCTTTGCCTGCTCCAGGATGAAATCTTTATCAACGAAAATAAAGGCATTTACCTCAGAGTTATGTTTTTCAATATGATCAACAAACTGCTGGTTGAGCTCAACTGAGCTCACTTTACCACTCTCCAGAAGCTTCTGGAGCTCACCAATCGTCGCATTGAGTAAGTTGCTGCTCATGGTTACTCGATCACTTTGGGGACTACTACCTCGCCGTCCAACTGTTTGGGCGCATTCATAAGTGCTCGTTCTTGGGGCAAGCCGTCTACCGCGACATCCTCCCGCATGACGTCGAAAATGGGATTTGCGTGTGCGGTAGGTTCGACCCCTTCTGTGTCGACTGCCGCTAATTCCTGAAAGTAACCCAGGACTTTGCTGAGTTGTTTTGCGTAGCGTGCTTTCTCTTCCTCAGTTAAAGAAATTCGAGCCAGTTGGGCTACATAATCAATATCGAGCGTCGGTTCTTCTGACATGTTGCTATCTTCTTACGCGATAAGGGCTCTTCTTTTCAACGATAGATTGCATTTCTTCAAAAGCTTTGTTGACCACTTCATCCTTCAGCGTGCCGGAAGTGCCACGGAAGGTGATGTTAAATGCGAGAGACTTTTGATTTTCCTCGAGCCCCGTGCCTTCATAAACATCGAAAAGCTCGACAGCATCCACTTGCATTTCCTTGTTGGATACTGCTTTTCCTGCCTTAGCCAGTGCCTCACGTATTTTGGATGCACTTTCTTTTTTATCGGCAACGAGCGCCAGATCCTTGTAGCTGGGCGGGAAAAGCGTGTAGGGTGTATATTTTATGGGCTTTTCCTTGCGCTCAAGGACATCGGGAGTAATGCAGATATTTACTGCATAGACGAGTCCTTCGATATCCATTTCCTTCAACTGCTTGAGATTGAGCAGACCAAATTCCGCCTGAGTGCCTGACTTTGCGATATCACCCATCACGGCAAATTGCCCCTCTTGTGCAAAACTGGGCAGAGAGTCGGTTTTTACAAGGTTTTCTGAGTATTTCACTCCTGCGAGCCTCAAAATATCGATCACCATGGCCTTGAGCTTAAAGAAATCCGTGGGTTCACGATTCAGCCATTGTTTGGCTTCCGTTTCCTGGATGATCCAGCCCATGGCTACGCATTCAACCAGTTCATTGCCCTTTTTGCGGTAGCAACGGCCCCATTCGTAGAAGGCACTGGTCTGGCTATGATGCTGCTGGTTGCGCTTGAGCACGTTGAGCAGCCCTGGAATCATCGACGGTCTGAGATGCGTTTGGTCACTTGAAATGGGGTTTTTCAGTGCCAGTAATGCGAGCTCGTCACTTTCGGGAGCGAGCCTGGTTTCCTCATCAAGAATCAGGCTGTAATTATAGACTTCAGCGTAGCCCTTATTACGCATGTATTGGGAGTAAGCGTTGCGAACTGTCCACTCACGGGTGTGGTTGCGATTAAATGCTCGGGATTCCACATCGGCTTCCGGTATTTTGTCCGTTCCGTAAATACGCAGAAATTCCTCAACCAGGTCAACCGGGCGTGTCAAATCACCGCGATAGGACGGGATGGTTGCCTTCCAGCTATCACCCTCATTCACTTCGATTTCGAGGGCTGTCAGGGATTCTTTGATCGCCTCATCTTCGGGTCCAAAACCGCAGCGTTCGCGAATGAAATCAGGCGTGATTTCGATCTCTGTGGTTTCTACTGCATTCGAACCGGCTTTCCAGGCGCGCTCGTGGAGGGTCCCCCCAGCGATTTCCAGGATCAAATCAATCGTTCGATACGCAGCAGTATCGATTGCAACGGGGTCCACACCGCGTTCGAAGCGGTATGAGCTATCTGTCGAAAGTCCCAGTTGGCGGGAGGTTTTGCGGATCTTCTTAGGAGTGAACCAGGCGGCTTCGAGTACGATATCGGTCGTATTATCGTCCACCTCCGCATCGATGCTGCCCATAACGCCCGCAACCACGAGTCCGCGCTCCGCATCGGCGATCAAGGTATCGCTGGTTTGCAGTTTACGCTCCTTTTCGTCCAGTGTGGTAATGGTTTCCTCTTCTGTAGCATTGCGGATGATAATCTCCTGTCCTTTGATTTTACCTGCATCAAACGCGTGGAGCGGTTGTCCATACTCATGCAAAACAAAGTTGGTAATATCGACCACGTTGTTGATGGGGCGCAGACCAATGGCTTCAATCCGCTGCCTGAGCCAGCTTGGGCTCGGGGCGATCTTTACGCCCTCAATGCTATAGCCACTGTAGTAGAGACAGGTTTCGGGGGCTTCGATGGTCACTCCTTTTAAAAGCGATTTTCCCGAATCTTCTGAAAAACTATTTCCCCCGGTATTTATATCGGGATATTTTAGTTTTAGTCCAAAGTAAGCCGCAAGTTCACGAGCGATCCCAATATGGCTGAAACAGTCCGGCCGATTGGGAGTGATTTCCACATCAATGATCGTATCATTATTGCTATAGAGATCGTTAATGGGCGTTCCGATTTCAGGGCGGTCTTCCAAGATCAGCAATCCCGCATGATCATCTCCCAGGCCTAATTCTTTGGCACTGCACATCATACCCGCTGAGGGCACCCCGCGCAGCTCGGTTTTTTTGATGACAAAACCACCCGGAAGCTCTGCACCAGGGAGAGCTACCGGCACCCGGTCACCCACTTTATAATTGGTCGCCCCGCAGACGATCGATGCGTTCTCAGATGTGCCCACATCCACCTGACACAGGCTTAGGCGATCCGCGTTCGGGTGCTGTGCTTTTTCCAGCACTTCACCCACCACAACATTTTGCAGCGGAGGCAACCCGGTTTCGTGGATATCTTCGACCTCAAAGCCGATGAGCGT
The DNA here is from genome assembly GCA_028285755.1 of Puniceicoccaceae bacterium. Lineage (GTDB taxonomy): Bacteria > Verrucomicrobiota > Verrucomicrobiia > Opitutales > JAFGAQ01 > JANQOQ01. The sequence goes on along the minus strand of JANQOQ010000006.1, from coordinate 565,903 downwards.
GAGGGCTTCATCGAGCTCTTCGGGAGTCTTATCGAGATCCGGTAAATAGGTTTTTAACCAGTCTAATGATACTAACATGGCTTAATAAAAATTAAAAATTAGCGACTGAATTGTTCGAGGAATCGTTGGTCGTTCTGGTAGAAGTAGCGGATGTCATCCACCCCATACACGATCATGGCGATGCGCTCAATACCCATACCGAATGCATAGCCAGTATATTCATTGGGGTCGATACCTACAGCCTCAAAAACGGTTGGGTCAACCATACCGCAACCCATGATTTCGATCCATTTCTTGCCGACTTTCCCCAAATGCGCTGCGGGGAAGTCTACCTCAAAGCTTGGCTCCGTGTAAGGGAAGAAGTGCGGGCGGAAACGCACCTTGGCATCTTTACCTAAAAGCTCCCGTGCAAAATAATCCAGGATCGCCTTCAGGTCGGTTACTTTGAGATTTTTATCGACTAAAAGACCCTCGATTTGGTGGAAGTTGGCCGAATGAGTTGCATCTGCTGTATCCCTGCGGAATACGCGGCCCGGTGAAAGGATTTTTAACGGTGGTTTCTCCTTAAGCATTGTGCGGATTTGCACGCTCGAGGTGTGAGGGCGCAGCACGTAACGTTCATCCGCTTTTTGTTTAATATTTTGAAAAGATGCTTCCTCATTGATGTAATAGGTATCCTGCATGTCACGAGCCGGGTGATCAGCCGGTGTATTCAGCGCATCGAAGCAAAAATACTCACTCTCCACTTCAGTGCCGGCAGCAACGGTGAAGCCCACCTTTGAGAAAATATCCACAATGCGATTCAGAACCTGAGTTAACGGGTGCTCAGAACCCATCTGTATGTCTGGTGAGGGCAGGGTAGGATCTATCGCAGGGCCGATCTTGGCCTCGAGCTCGCGCTCTTCTATGCGTGTCAGGGTTGCACTCAGAATGCTCTCCAAAGATTCTTTAACCCCGTTTATCTTTTTTCCGTATTCAGGGCGTTGCTCTTTGGGAAGCTTGCCGATTTCTTTACGGAGAGCTGTGAAACTACCATTGGGACCCACAAATTCAGCCTTTACGGCTTCAAATTGAGCTCTTTGCGTAAGCTCCCGGGTTTTGGTTTCTGCTTCCTGTATGATAGATTTGAGTGCTTCGTCCATTCGATTTGAATAAAAAGTGAGTGGGGGTTGCGATGCAACGGGAATTATTAAGGTGTATGTGTCAGGCAATAAAAAAGGCCTCACTCAAAGTGAAGCCTTAAAAATTCAAATTGTACGATTAATTACGCCGCTTTTTCCAAGGCTTTCTTTGAAGTATCAATTAGCTTTAAAAAGGCAGGCTCATCATTAATGGCAAGCTCTGAGAGCTGCTTGCGATCGAGCCCGATCTCAGCTAATTTCAACCCAGCCATAAATCGACTGTAATTCAAACCATTCTCGCGGCAAATCGCGTTGATTCGTACGATCCAAAGTTGACGCATTGTGGTCTTCTTCTTACGACGATCGCGGTATGCATACTTTTCTGCGCGCTCGACCGCATCCTTAGCGTAGCGGAAGAGACGTGATTTATTTCCGTAATATCCTTTAGCCTTCGCCAATACTTTTTTGCGGCGCTTGCGGGATGAGGGTGCATTTCTTACTTTAGCCATGTTTTAATTCTCCTTGTTTTTAATGGCTATGCTTTCGGCATCGCTTGCTTATACATTTCTGTAAAGCCTTTGGATACGGACTGATCCTGAATCATGGATCGACGTCGTTTCTTGCTTTTGTTACGCAACAGATGACGGTGACCGGGCTTGCGTCGCATTAATTTGCCACTACCGGTAACTTTGAATCTTTTGGTGACCGCTTTTCGTGTTTTTTGCATGGTTCGTAATAATTAAAAAAGGTGAATATGCCAGCGCTTTGGATTTGTGCAAGTCTAAAGTATACTCACTCCGTGCCTTCAACAAACGCTAGCGTACCATCGGGTTGAATACGGCGATAGTAACACCCGAGACGTGCAACCCCATCCTTATTTTTGGTATGGCAGGAACCTTTACCCTTTAAGCGTACCCTGTATAGGATCGAGTTTTGCTCGCAGTTGACACGAATGTCTACGATTTCCAGAAAGTCGCCGGAAGTTTTGCCTTTGATCCAAAGCTCATTGCGCGAGGTGCTCCAAAAAGTCGCCATCCCTTCTTGCATCGCGGTTTTCAATGCGAGCTCATTGGCATAACCGACGATTAATACCTCTCCAGTTTCCTCATCCTGAGCGATTGCAGGCACTACGTCGCTTTCCGTAGCCGCAACTTTTCGGAGTTTGGTAAAATCAAGGGATAGAATATTCCCTTCTTCGAGTTCTTTGCTCATCCTAAAGAACGTGTAGATGTCTCAATCTGCTGCAAACCAAAAATTAGGAACTGGCAAAAGGGAGATATTGAGGATACCAGGAAAACGTCTGCTGAATGGCGCTTGAGTCGATTCGGCGATTAGGACGGCTACGTTTCATCTCTGCCGAGGGTAATTTTAAGAAAGGCTTATTATCCGTGAGGTTGTAGATGTGAGTTCCCGCACGGGTCGGGGCTTTTGCCATATTTAGAATCACATTCGCGGCATCTGCGACATGGATCAGATTGAGATAGTAGGCGTCAGGGTTCGACTCATCTACAGAAACCCGATTTCCGATGAAGCGATCCCGATTAGGTCCCCAGATTCCACCCAGACGCAAAATAATATGTTCTGCTACAGGCGTTGATCCGGTATCCAATAAAGCTTCCGCTTCGAGCATGATTTCGCCGCGCCAATCCTGGGGCGCGGGTTTGGTCTGTTCATCAATCCATTGACCGTCACTCTCTCCGTAGACCGAAATACTACTCGTGTAGAAGAGTTTATCTATAGCATTGTCTCCCCATGTGAGCACTGATTGAAGACCTTTAACATAAGATTCCTGATATCCTTCGGCATCTCTTTGTGAGGAACCAACGCACACGACTACTGCGGCATAATCAGCCTGATTGAAAGCTGAATGCCAATTGGAGCTTCCCAGCATAGCGGCTACCGTTTTTTTGGCTCCGAGTTCTTTTAGGGTGGTGCATGTTTCCGGATTTCGGCTTAGAGCATCGACGGTATATCCGCTTTTAATGGCCTGAATCAGTAATTCTCTACCAAGGTATCCGGCTCCGAGTATCAATAACCTGCCCATTCGCTAAGATTCAATGTTGAGGATTCTACGGGCGACTGACACATCACTTCGGATCTGCTCGGTAAGCAGCTCCTTGGAAGCGAATTTACGTTCATCCCGCATAAAGTGATGCAGCTCAACCGCAAGTGATTCGGGCAAGTCTTCCGGGTAGTCACCCAATAAATGTACCTCCAGTAGGGGACCTTCTTTTTCCAAATCGAAGGTAGGCCTCACTCCGTAATTGGCGATCCCGTTGAGATTGTAGTGGCCGTTATGCTCCATGGATTTCACCTTTACTGCGTAGACTCCATAAGGTGGTTTGAGCTCCGGTGACCACGCGATATTGATCGTGGGCACCCCAATGGTGCGGCCCACACCCCGACCGCCCTGTCGGGTGCCGATCACCGTGTAAGGATGCCCAAGCAGCGGGCGAATCGCATTGAAGTCCTTTTCGATTAGCAGATTGCGGATACGCGTGCTACTGATGATCTCACCATTAAATTTACTGTGTTCCATTGAGATCAGTTGAATACCGGCTTTATTGGCGAATTCCCTGAGTTGATCGCTTCCCCCGGATCGACCCTTCCCAAAACGAAAATTTTCGCCGACCGAAATTGTCTGCAGGGTAGGGATCTTTGTTTTCAAATAGGGTATAAAATCTTCAGCGGCGATCTGGGAAAAAGTGTTGTTAAAATCCTGGATAATGAGATAATCGAGTGTCTTTTGGCTCAAGCTCCACTCCTTGGAGGCCAATGGCATGATCTGAGGTGTGGGGTCCGTAGGTCTGAAGAGATGGCTGGGGTGCGGCCAGAAACTCAAAACCGCGGATGCTCCACCACTGTTTTGAGCCAGGTTAATGCAAGAATCGATCACTGCCTGATGCCCGATATGCACCCCGTCAAACATACCAATTGCTAGGTGCATGGGCACTTTGAGAGTGTCCAGGGATTCAAAGTTTTCAATTTTCTGCATAGTATTAGCGATTAACCCACTTTCACGATTTCGCAAAAAAACAATGCTGAAATGATATTTTCCAAAAAGGCGATGAATAAAATCTCTTTAACTGCCGTCCTACCTGCATCGAACCAAATACCTGTTAACCAAAGGATATTAAATGAAAACACTAACATTGACTGCACTGATTGTGTTACTGGGATTCTCCCATGTCGCTCATGCAAAACACTCCCACAGGGGAGATACTGCCAAAGCAGCAATCGGTGGTCTGATCACCGGAGTGGTGCTCTCAGAGTTGTTGGACGATGATATTCACGTGCATGCTACCAGTTATCGCCGTTACGATCGTGGTCGTCCTTGTCCGGATACTTACCGGGGTCGGGGCCATCACCGTTACGATTATTATGATCGCCATCGTGGATATGATCGCTATCGCGGTTACGAACGTCACCACAAACCGAGTGGTCGTTGGGAGTATCGCACTACAAGAATTTGGGTGCCCGGTTATTATGTAACCCGATATGAACCCTGTGGCCGTAAGATTCGCATCTGGCGTCCCGGTCGCTATGAGTTTCGCAAACAAAAAGTCTGGGTGCCTTACTCAAGATATCACCGTTATTAATAAGCAATCTAAACAACTTAACACGAAGCGAAGCAACTCTGCATTCCAGAGTTGCTTTCGCCACTTCTTAACAACACACTAAAGGTATTGCTATCATGGATAATGAAAAACAGTTGAGCGAGTGGATGGATAATCCACCCGAGGATATGGATAAGCTGCTCGCGCAGGATCCGGAACTCGCTGCGACTTACCAAGCCTGGAAAGATCAGGAGCAGCTTCATATCGATAGCATGGTAGAGGAGCCGACTCCTTTTGCAATCGAGGCAGCCTGGAATGATTTTGAAAAGCGGATTGCTGAACCGGTTGAAGATGATTCCCGTAAGGTAGTTGCGTTTCCCTATCGCTGGGTAGCGGGAATCACAGCAGCTGCGGCAGCACTGGCGATTAGCTTTATCGGCGTCAATTATTTCAATGCGCCGAGTGAGCCACTTGAGATGAGCACCGTAAGCTTCGTTTCTACCGATATTGAGGGGGCTACCCCTATGATTTACGTCGACGAGCCCAGTGGCTGGACGATTGTCTGGGTAGAAGAGCCTCCAGTAACTGCTGAAAGTTGAGCAAATAAAAAGCCCAAAGTCATATTGCTTTGGGCTTATCATTTCCGTTTAAAACTTGTTCAGCGATTGGGCATGATATGGTAATCACGATATTCGTTAGGATTGCCTGATTTTCCATCAATGGCTGCAAACGCAAGATTCGCCATCTCCCGTGCAGATACATAGTGCAGACTTAAATCTTCACACTTCTCACAAAGCTGCTCTAAATATGCATAGGTCTTTGATAATGGGCCATCGAGTAGGGCTTGCATGTTGCCTTCGAGACATCCGTGCGTATGCAGTTTAATAAATAGCCATTCAGGACGTCCTTGAACATGGATTTGTTCATCGATCCACATTTGAGCCCGAAGTGAGGTCGGCGGATTCGTTTTACATAGGTCAGCATTTTCAATCCTGGGAATTACTCCCCATTTTCGCCACTTCCAATTAAGCCCCGCAGGCCCCTGCATCAGCAGGAGTTCATCCTCGGCTTTCGTCAAACCGACCTTGGCCAGGCGACCTTTATCGTAGGATCTGGGTCGCCCTGGGATTGTTTTTGAAAAATAGATTTGATTACAAAAGTTGCGGGGTTGTGTGGGGTCGGGGATCGAGGGAAAGGTATAATCCACATAACAACCGGTGTCCAGCAGCACATCAAGTTCCTCATTGACCCCGCAATATTTGCCATCGGGTCTGCCATTGCAGAGCGTCCAGTTACCATGAATAAAGGCGTATCTCGGGTTTCCGTCTGCATCGATACCCAATAGTTTTCTTTCATGGAGGTAGTCCCGGAACTCTTCCAAAATCGGTGTAAGGGATTCCACGGTATCATCATCGTGATGCAGATGCACTTCGATTTCCGCATGCCCTTTAGTTACCAAAGGCTCAAGCATGGGTATAAAATGATCGGGCCTTTCCGGCGCTTCTGCAGGGAAAAAGATGCTATGCACGGGGCTCTTTCCATCACTGTCTTGGTGCCGCTGGGATATATCAGGCCACTCGTCGAGCCACCGGTTTACCCGATCTTCACCCTGTTGGATAGTTTTAGATGCTCTTGGAGACAACGGCTCATAATGGTCACAAACTGTGAGGATTAGGTGTTTTGGTCCTTTAGGCGTCTTTAGCGATAGGTGCCGCTTAAGGTAGGGTAAGAGCCATTTATCGATTGCTTTGACCATCATTTATTCGTTGAGGGCTACACTGCCCTGACCATAACCCAGGGACTTCCATTTTTTGAGAGAGATACGTGTCTCTCCACCATCCATGCTGAACCATGGGCTTAGGGTATTCTGGCTAGACCGAAAGCCAGCTGCACTGCTTTCATCCAGGCTTATCGATCCACGCCATTCGTGCTGAGTGTAGATATAATTTTCAATAATCTGATTTTCAATACTATTGCTGTTTATGTTGATCGCCCAGCGCCCGTTTACCGCCTGGTAGATGGAGTTTTTGTATACCACATTATGGGAGGATCCTTGTGTTCCATCAAATTGATATAAGGCGATTCCACCAGCCTGGTTATTAATTAAACTATTATGACTAATCAGGGTATACTGGATGCCATCGAGATTAATGGCGCTTCCCCCTTTAAGGCCATTGTTTAGGATTACGTTATTGCTAACGATGCAGTAAGTGATGATCCCATCGCCCCCCATGTGCCGGTCTGCATTGATTTGGATGCCTGAAGCTGCGTTATCCATAACCATATTCCTCCGAATAGTCACAAAGTCTGAGCTATTGGATACATAAATACCATGCTCAGTGGCTGAGAATGTGCATAGGTTGCGTTCAATAATCAGGTGCTCGACGAATCCGGTAAAAATGCCCCAACGCCCATTATGCCTGGTGACACAATCTTTTATGGCAATATGGCTGGACTCCACGATATGGATGCCACTGCGTTCATTATGATTACAGGTTAAGCCGCGAATCACCACATACTGGCTATCGCTAAGGCTCAAACCATCGACTCCATTTTTAAAGATTGCCGAGTGATGCGGCGCTGCAGAAATACGTATTGGGCTTCTAGAAGTGCCTTTGAGTGTAGTACGAATGGGTTTGTAAGTCCCGGGCTCAAGGATGATATGATGGCCGGGTAAAGCTTCCTCTAGGGCCGAGCGTAATTCGTCATCACTGGCTACTCGTATAATTTTTTCGCTATTACGGTCGAGCTCAAGCCAGCTTTCATCTGCGCCACAGATATTTAAATAAGCATTATGCTTTTGTTCAAATGTATGAAAGTTCGCAGAGTTGAGTTGGGCACTCGCCACTAGAAAATTTGGCAAATTAGCGAGAGCAAATAAAGCAGTAAATAATATCAACTGTAGTTTTCGTAATACCATTTAACGCACTTTTGGATGCCTTTCTTAAAGTCATACTTCGGGTCATAACCCAGAAGTTCGCGTGCTTTACTTATGTCTGCCAGAGAGTGGGGCACATCACCTTTGCGCTCTTCACCAAAAATGATCGGAATATCTGCAATCTCAGGGCGAAACTGGCTTAGCTCCTCTTTGAGTACTTCCGTCATGGTTTTCAGATCGGTTTGCTGTCCGTAGGCAACATTATAAACTTGATTGATACTCACCGGATTTTGGGTATTGGCAGCCAGCATATTGGCCTGGATCACATTTTCTATGTATGTGAAATCCCGGGAGAATGAGCCATCCCCATTGATCGTTGGGCTTTCGCCGTTTAAGAATTGAATGATGAACTTGGGAATGACGGCCGCATAGGCTCCGTTTGGATCCTGCCTGGGGCCAAATACGTTAAAGTATCTGAGTCCGATGCACTCCATCCCATAGGTTTTTGCAAAAACGTCTGCATAGAGCTCGTTGACATACTTGGTTACTGCATAAGGTGAGAGCGGCCTGCCAATAATATCCTCCTGTTTGGGCATAGATTTGCTGTCCCCATAGGTGGAGCTACTTGCTGCATATACAAATCGCTTTACATTATGGTCTCTGGCCGAGATCAGCATATTGAGAAACCCGGTGACATTCGCCTCATTACTGGTCAGTGGATCGTTGATTGACCTTGGCACAGAACCCAAAGCTGCCTGGTGCAATATGATATCGACCTCTTCGCAAGCTGAGCGACAGCTCTCCAGATTTCGGATGTCCCCTTCTATAAAATTATATGCTGGATGGCTATTTACGGATTCGAGGTTATGGGCATGACCGGTTGTAAAGCTATCCATACCTATGACCCGATGCCCCTCGCTTAAAAGGTGTTCCACTAAGTTTGAGCCAATAAACCCGGCAGCTCCGGTAACTAAGTAGGTTTGCATAACTTTAGATTACTTTACTAGTTTAGTGATTGGGTTTCACACAGAATCATACTTGCAGCAGCATCCCAGGAATACCCGCTCATGGCATTAGATATTTTGGAATGATCCCAGTTGCCGTTCAGTACCCTTTCCAGATTATGAGTTAAATTGTCTATGATATCATTTTCAGACTGATCTTTTATGGGGATGATATACCCATTTTGCTTATTCTGAATCAGGTTTGGGATTTCACCAACATTCGTGGCGACTACGGGGCATCCGCACGCCAAAGCTTCCACCACAACGTTCGGCATCCCTTCAGATCGACTGCATAAGCAAAGGCAGCTTGCCTGCTGCATAAACTTCGCAACTATTTCAGGAGGCTGTCTGCCATGAAATTTAACTTGCTCGCCGATCTTTAAATGCTGAGTTAACTCCTTCAATGAGTTACGCAAGGGGCCATCCCCAATGATATCCAACTTTAAGTCTGCAAACGCTTGATTTTGCTTTAAGGCAGTAAACGCATGAATCAGTCGTTGAGGAGCCTTTACCTCCAACAAATTGGCTACGAACACGATTGATTTTTGTTGGTTGAGTTGTTGGTTAGTTCGTATACCCAAATTAAAGACCTCTATTTCAATACCATTATTAAATGAATGGATTTTATCTGCGGAAATGCCTTCATGAATCATGTCCTCGCGAAGCATCTCTCCCGGGCAGAAAATAAGCGGTGCTTCATGTAAGCATTTTAATACAAGTTTCTTCGCATACGGATTTTGAATACGTGAACGAAAATCACTCCCATTTACCCTCACTGAGTAATGGACTCCCAGTTCTTTGCAAATGGGTGCCATCGCGACTGCATCCGGGTATATAAAACCAAGCATTATGTGAGTCTTCTCATCATTGATTCGTACCTTTCTAACTAAGTTTCTTAAACTATTTGCGATGGATTTACGATACATCCAATGATGATGACTGCGCAAAAGACCGGGCGTGTAAAATGCATCTGCTGATTCTACATTTAAATCTCCCCAGACAAATTGTTTCGGTGGTTTTTTGCGTTTTCTCAATAATGGATCGATTATCTGACACCAATAATTAACCGTAAGAACATGGGTATTCATACTGCCGTTCACTCTGGAGATGGCATGGATCAAGCGAGAGTTGAAAGTAGCCTTATGAGGTTCAACCGGAGTGGGAAAAAGGTTCGATAAGAAGATGAACTGCAATGCTTATCGTCTAGTTTAGCGCAACAATGAATAGGTAGATATAAACTATCGAGCCCAGAGATATGCCGGACGCCAACCACACATTCTTTATACTCCATCCACAATATTGGTTGAGCACTGTCCACCCTAATTTATTTGCCATGTTACTGTAGAGTGCTGCTGTAATGGCTAAAACGATAAATAGCGGCAAATAATAGGTCCGGGTAAGGAAAAATCCGGATGTACAGGTAGCTATCAAAGAAGCAAATAATCCTGTAGATAATGCCTGTATTTGCAGATCTTCAGTCGTTTCCGTTATCATTTTATTGAGCCGCAACATACCGAATAATGCAAAGATTATCAGCCCTAACCAGAAGGTGTATCCTATCACACCGAGTTCTGCATATGCAGTTATAAACGAATTATGCACGGAAGCACTCTGGTAGGTGAAGTCATTAATCAATCCGTATCCTACCCCAAAGATGGGACTGCTTTTAAACGCAAAATTTGCCTCACCCCAATAATTGAAGCGATCCATAGCGGATTCATCAGTCCAGCCTAGCTGTGCCATCAATATAGGTGCGGAGACTAAGGCCACGAATGCTATTGGTACAATAGTCCATAACCAGTTAATTGGAAATTTGAGCAAAATGTATGCACCCGCTAAGAATACTAAAGCCATGAATCCGCTGCGGGATTCAGTCGTAATAATGGCCAGAAAGATAATCGTAACGCAAACGATTGCGAGATATGAGATTTTTTTAGTACCGTCCCAGAAGTAGGCCCACGCAAGCGGTAAACTAGATACAAGAAATAATGCCGTATCATTTGGGTCAGAGAATATTCCAAAATAGTAAGATCTTGTTCTAACCCAATCACCTACATAGTGAACCATCGGCGCAAGATTAGCAAAACCTCTTCCCGTGTACTTTTGCAGTAAACAATGAAAGGAGACAACAAGAGCGGATGTAATAAATAGTAATACCAACCAGCGAATCTGTGTGAGTGTTTTGGTATTAATGACTATTAGGATAAAAACAACGGCTATTCGGGCAAAATCCCTCACGGATTCTATAATTCCCCCAAAGTATGTATGGTAAGCGTGGGAAGCAACAACAGAAAAAAACAAGCCTACCATAAGCCAAAGCCATGGAGATTCCTTCGGTAATTTCTCACGTCTTTGGATCATATCTAATACGGTGAAAAAAATCGCGCAAAGTACTAGAATATCCAGGATTTGGAATTGTTGCAATTCTGGCCACAACCACTCAAAAGGACGAATTAAGTTAGCTAAAATAAAAAGGCTTATGAAGAAAATGGCCATGTGCTTTTCACGTTTCTTAGTATTTAGATCGTCACCTTTTCAAGATTTTAATAGCTTGGGCTTCTTTTTACAAAACTAAATAAGAAGCCAGCGCCCCAGCTAAGCTGCATGATTATGACAGACAAAGTAATGCCTGGAATTAGGGAAAGTTTATTGGGTCGAGTAAACATGAGGACAGCGTATAATAGAGTAACATAGAGTGCTATTATACTAAAAACGGCGGAAGCTATGAGTAGTTTCCCCAGGCCTAAAAATATTAGTGCTAAAATCAAACTGCCTAATAGTATTAGGCATGCGAGAGGGGGTATCAATTGCCTGAGTCTGAGCGTATCCGGGTATCTTTGGAGCATTTTGAGCTTCCAGTATCCATAGTTGAAATACTGTTTTCTGAGCCCGGATAAACTGGACCTGGAAAAGTAGATACACTCAATTGCCGGGTCGAACCATACTTTACCGCCGTTTTTAATCAAGCGGGCATTCCATTCGTAATCCTCATTCGCAAGCAGTGTTTCATCAAAAGGCCCATTGGCTATGTAGGTTTTTTTGTAGAAAGCTCCAAAAGGTACGGTATCTACTGTTTTAGCCTCGTCTCCTGAACGATAACTTGCACCTCCTGACCCCAGGGGATGTGCTGCTGCTATAGCGATGGATTTTGCAGTGTAACTAGTTTGTGCAGCCTGGATATTCCACTTACCGCCCACATTGTCTCCTTTGCCTGCAATCAGATTCTCAACGCACAGTTCTACGTAATTGGGATTCGGCACTGAATGGGCATCCATGCGGATCAGTACTTCCCCCGTTGCAGCGTTTGCTCCAATATTGAGTGCTGCAGGAATGATGCGTCGGGGATTGTCGAGTATCTTTAGTTTAAGGGTTCTTTCAGCGAGGTAATCCTCGACGATTCTCCGTGTCTTATCTGTAGACATCCCATCGACCAGGAGAATATCGATGTTCTCCTGTGGATAGGATTGGGTGGCAAGTGCATCCAACAGTCGTACTATTGTGAATTCCTCATTATAGCAGGGAATAAATACGGTTACTGTTGGTTTCATGACTCTGCCTCAATCACACGCCGGATACCTTCCAGGACGCCAACCCGCGCCTTCCAGCCCAGATTTTCCAGGGGTTTGCAGGGGCCATGCAGGCTCGATGATGCTGATCGAATACGATACCGAATGGGTACCCGTTTGCCGAGTATGCGAAATAGCAATTCAGCACCAAATCCCAGTAAATCAATAAATATTAGTGGGATGTGCTTAATGGACGTTTTACCGCTATCTTTATGATACAGTTTGAGCAGGGTGTTTTGATCCACTTTATGAGCAGTATCAATGGCGTGGTATAATTGACCGTTACTGCCCCGGGTTGCGACGAGCAAAATACTTTCTACGAGGTCTTCTACATATATGAGCGGGAGTATTACCTTACCATTTCCAAAAACCACATAATGATTGCCTGTTTTTCTGCCAACCGCCCCATTTATCAACGGAACTCCCTCTCCAAATACTTGCCCGGGACGAATAATTTTTGCAGGTAAATGCCGTTCTGTAATTGCCTTTTGGATGAGGGTTTCTGCTTCGAGTTTAGTTTGGGTGTATGCCCCCCTTTTTTCTGGATGTGTTTCCAGCGCTGACTCCTCGTCAATCGGCTTTTTACTTTTATCCAAAGCGTGGATGACACTCATCGAGCTTATATATATGAAATTCTCTACAGATTCTTTAATCGCTGCATCCACTACGTTTTGAGTACCGGCAATCGTACTGCGTTTAAAGTCTTCGGCGGCTCCCTTCATCCCGGCACCCAGGTGATACACCGTCTTAATGCCCACCATCGCCTTGTTTACGAATTCTGTATCTCCCAGATCCCCAACATGATATTCAATATTTTCAAAGTTTATAACCTTCGGGGTACGGCGCACCAGCAGTCTTACTTTTTCACCTTGGTTTATGAGTTTTTTAACGAGTTGTGAACCTATAAATCCATTTCCTCCGGTTACCAGTGTTTCCGTCCCAATAGTGTATTTCAAAGACTTGAGCGCATCACGTTTTGCGTGATCAACAGGCGCTGCAAGCCGTTCATTCCAGTCAGTTACCCGCATCGCATCTTCGGCATTTACTGTGGGTGGGTTCTCTTGTTTTAACTGCTCATAAAAATCCTCTACAAAAGATTGCACTCCATGAAAGCGGCGTAGCTTCTTCCGGAAAACCTTTGTGACATTCCATGCGACTTGATTGAATGTGGATTGGGATGCAAAAATCGGGTTAAGGATACGACTGGCGATTTGGGGTCCGGGTAATTTCCTTTTGCAAGTTACATACATTGAAAACAAGTCCACTTCAATGACCCCTAGGCTGCCTCGAACGTAAAGGCGGTTTTCGAGTGGACGGTTGTTCCAGGATAACCACATTTGACCGGTGCCTCGTTCGCATTCAATTTGCGTACGCCATTCATCTGCGAATAGATAGGGGTCTCCGCCTCGTCTCCAATGTTGCAATTTTGCATCCAGGATGTTTCCCAACAATGCCTCTATCAAATACAGGCCATGGATGCCAATATCTCTAAATGGATATCCTCCTTCCTGATACTGGGGAGGGAGTTTTCCCGCAGGAAAAGGTGGGTAGTCTGAAGATCTAAAGTAATCCACAGCGATTACCTCACCAATTTTACCCGCATCCACCCAATTAAGTGCTTTTCGGATAAATGGGTCAAAAAGTAATGAATGATTCACCGTCAAATGCCGATTTGCAGCTTTAGCTGTGTCGATCATGCGGTGACAATCTTCCTGTGTAGTCGCCATAGGTTTTTCCACTATCACATGGCACCCTTTGTTGAGTGCTTCACAGGCTAGGGTAGCATGCGTTGAAGGCGGTGTTGCGATATGGACGACATCAAGCTTATGCGTGTAAAGATCTGAAATGTTGGAACTAAATGCAGGAATATCATACTCAGCCGCCCGGTTCTCAGCCATGGTTTCATCAAGGTCTACAATGATCTCAACACTTACTTCCTTGATTCGCCCGAGTGCCTGAAGGTGAAATTGGGAGATATTGCCTGCGCCTATCAAGCCAACGCGGATGGTTTCCAGCTTTTTGCTTTTTTTATCAGTCAAAAGTTACCTGCCTTCCAGAGTGCTGCGAATTTCCAAAAACCGTTTATCCCAGCTATCGGCCTGTACGCTTGAGGATATGGTATGCCTGTCACAGCTATCTTGAGTGTTTGAAATACTTTTGATCCATTGCTCTAAGCTGCCAGCAATGGTCACATGGGGCATTTTTGAGAGTTCAGGTAAGCCTGAAGCGATCACAGGTACCCCTGCTGCTAGAAATTCCTTAACTTTGATTGGGTTTATACTTTGATTATAAATGTCATTTGCCTTGTATGGGATAATCGCGCATTCAAAAGCTTGGCAAAAATCAGGCAGTATAGAGTACGGCTGCAAGCCCAGAAAATGAGCGTTACTGAACTGTTTTAGACTCGAAAAATCAACTCGTTCCGGTCCAATAAATACGAAATCAAAATCTGTGAGTGCTTTGATGATATTTGAAAGTAATTCTAAGTCGATACGGTGATCCAGGGTGCCAATAAATCCAACTAAAGGCCGCCTCAGGCTTTGTGCTTGGGTGGGAATAGGAAGATTTCTGTCAACTGCCTTGGAAAAATGCTCAAAATCAACACCATGGGGGGCGTAGTTTATCGTATTAGAGGTTCGTTTTTGCAGCTTACTCTGGAGATACTTGGAAGTGGCAAATATCCAGTCGCATTTACTTAGCAGATCATCTTCTTTTGGCTGGATCCAGTCCTTATCCAAACCCTTCATTTCTCCCCAATCGTCTACACAATAGTAGACTTTTTTGGAGGGATCAAAAATATCAATGTAATCGCCACTGTTGGGGACGAAGCTCCAAACCTCAGGGTTAGAAATTCTGAGCCGCTTTAAATCCCCTTTGAGTTGCCATTTTAATAGCCAGCGATTGATAGTAATTTCCAATTTACTGGAAGCTTTGGGTAAGAGAACCGGTACTTTAACCCATATTTTGTCTTTTTTGTGATTTGCTTTTGAGAATATGGATTTGAGGCGTTTGAAGATACGCCCCATGTCTCGTCCGGATGATAAAGCAGGCTTTCTTGTTCCGATCGAGCTAATCCATAATAGGTTGTCGATTTTACCAAGACGCCAGGGGATGTGCATTCCGCTCGTGGGAATGTCATTCCAGTCTTTCGTAAATACGACAAAGCCACTCATGCCGATACTAATTGATTATAAAGTCCTTCATAGGCCTGCATCGTTTGCTCAAGCATATAATGCTTGGATACATATTGCTGAGCATGCATGCCCGCAGCGCTTCGCTTTTCGCTGTATTTAATAAATGGAGCTATAGTGTTTTCCCAATGGGTTGTTTTGTCCGGTTCAAGTAAGTCTCCACCCATGCTTTCCTGAATGATCCTCGTATGCTCTCCTACAGTTGTGACAATACAGGGACATCCGGCTGCCATGGCTTCCAAGAGCGCCACCGAAAGCCCTTCGCTTCGGGATGGCATAATAAACAGATCAAACAAATCGTAGTAGGGCGTACAGTTTTGTTGAAATCCAGCAAGGTGGACTTGATCAGCAATGCCCAATTCATCTGCGAGCGACTCCAAACGTGTTTTTTCCGACCCATCGCCCACCAATACAAGATGAATTCGGGTGTCCGGGAAGTTACTTATCAATTTCTTGAATACCGGAAAAAAGAGATCCCACCCTTTCACATGTGCGAGTCTGCCCGTGGAACCTAAAATGAGGGATGTTTCATCAATATTTAGAGCCGATCGGATGCCCCTTAGTTCTTCTGGGTCTGTTGGGTTGTGGGCTTGTACGCTGTTTTGAATAACCTCGATTTTCTTGTCGGGAATTCGGTAGTTTTTTTGAGCCCATGTAGCGACATTTTGCGACACAGCTGTATGCATGGGTGTTAATTTGCTGAGCATACTCCCGCGCAGACGGTTCTTCCAGTTGTCGCCATGAAGGTTAAAACCATGCAATGTCTGGATGTGCTTTGTATTAGCTTTTTTGCTACAGAGAACACCATACTGATGCGCAGTGAGGTTATGGGAATGGATAAGCTGAATGCCATTCTTTTGCAGAAAGTTCTGCATTCGGTTTACTGCGGCGCGATCATACGGGAACTTGCTACGTTTTGCGTCTGCGCAGAAAAGAGAATCTGCATTTATTCTGGATGAGAGTTCGCCGAATTCATCCAAACAAATAACGAAAGTTGATCTGGGATGTTTGTTATTCCGCTCATTCGCCCAAAGGCAAACGAGATTTTCAAGACCTCCGTTATTAAGCGAGATAACGAGGTGAGCGACTTTTGCAGGAAACTCGATAGCGTTAAGATTGCTAAAGCTTGCGGGCAATCACGTAACCCCTTTGTTCACTAATGGTGATTATTTCTTTAGAATATTGATTTTCTTCGCAGATTTTATCGATCGCATCAACCACACCAGGAAACAAGGCAGGCGTATAATCATCGAAAAATATGTAATCTCCCTGTGATTGTTTGTTTTCTACATAGCTGAATTCATTCATAACTGCATCAAAGGTATGCGCTGCATCCAGGAAGGCGAAATGGACTCTGGGTATAGAGATTTTGCTGAGTTGAACATCAGTGTATCCTTGAGAGTATATGATATATTCTTCCGTGAGATCCTTGTATTTACTAAGCAGAGATTCACGTGTGCATGGGCCATTCGTATCCTCAATACAGTTCCAATACATTTCAGTCGTATGAGGTAGTACATCCAAGGTAAGTATTTTGCCATTCGCTTTATTGTCATGAAGCGCTTTAGCCATACATAGACTGGAAAATCCCCGTGCCGTGCCCGTCTCCAAAATATTTATGTAATTTGAACTGTTTTCTGAAATGTAGTGGGAGAGTGTCGTATACAATAATCTGCCATGCTGGTAACAAATATCAGACTCTTTCTTTACTACCTGTGTTTGGAGCGCCAGTTCATGCATCCATTCGATGTCAATCGCATAACCATATTTTGCCTCAACTTCGTCAATCTTTGGGAAGGATTCGCTTTTGGCTTTTTCCCAAATTGATAAATACTCATTCCGGTTACCGAGGGGTTCATTACTAAATGGTTGGTTGTAAAACCGTTTGTATATTAACGATTCGATTTCAGTTGGGCTGGTCTTGATAACATCAACCAGATATGGATTTTTTTTGAAGATTTTGCGCTTAATGTTTTTTATTTTCTGTAGCATTGTCTGTTAATGGTGGTGTTTACTCTATCAAATCTTGTAACTTTGTGGATAGTTTTCTAGCGGAATTTTGCCACAAGTGGTTTTTTAATACATAGTTTCGCCCTTCTTCTCTCATTGTATTGTGTCGAGAATGGTGTTTGAGTATGTTTAAAACAGTGCTGGCAAAACTATCTGCCTGATCCTGGATATACATTTCTTTACCCGGAGTAATCTTCAGCCCTGCTGCCCCTGCGCGTGTGGTCACAATCGGCATACCCATAGCCATTGCTTCGAGTATCTTATTCTTCATGCCTGCGCCGGTTCGCATAGGGCAGACATAAACTGAGGCTCTTTGGACAACTTCGCGTAGATCCTCTATATACCCGTGCACATTTACGCCTGCTATGTTACCCAGTTCTTGTACTTCCTGGGTGGGCACACGCCCCACAATATCAAATTGAATTTCAGGAAGTTGTTCCTTTAATGTAGGGAATATTTCCGTGCAAAACCAGGTGACTGCGTCAATATTGGGGCCAAAATCCATAGTTCCCGTGAACACTACCCGACATTCCGGCTTTATATTTTCCAGGGGCTTGAAATATTCCGTATCAACGCCGTTTTCTATGACGTGTATGGGCATCTGGGGTAATTGTTTTGTAAGCTGATTTGCATCTGGTTCAGCGACAAGGCTGCAAGCCTGATATTTAGATATCCATTGGTTTTCAAATTTCTGAATAGCCGAGAGTTTCAGACGTTGCCTCAATTTTGCTTTGAGTCCGCTTGCGAGTTTTAGATCTGCTTGCGTATGCAACACGCCAGAATCGGTTAAATCCAACCAGCAAGGGATATCTCCAAAAGTACCCCGATAAAACGCCATATGCGCAGGGCTGACATAAACAACATCCGGCGAAAGAGACTCCACTTGTTTTTGAATCAGTTGGCGCATCTCTTCGGACCAGGTCAACCGCCAATACTTTGCCTGAAATCGATCCTCGATGCTTGAAACGGGTCTCGGTGATGGTTTCATGACGCCACTTACAGTAGTGAGATATTGATTGAGGTCCTTATTTAACTCTTGGTCTTCATCCGTTTCCCAAAATGTAACGAGATGCACATCATGCGGTTCATTAAGTCTTTTAAGCAACTCAAACTGTCTGAGTCTCGCACCGCCATAAGTGGGAGGGTAGGGCAGCTCGGATGTGATGGCGAGGATTTTCAATATACGTATTAATTAATGTTAGCTATGATTTCCAAAGCCTGTTGGGCTTTTACATTCCAGGAATTTTTTGCTGCGATACTTTGCCTGGCGGCAACCTCATGTTCGCATATGCCAGAAACTAAAATATGCTCTATATGCATAGCAAAACTTGGAGCGTCGCTGGCTTCAAAATAATAATCTGAATACTTAGCTAATGAAGGCATCGGAACGCTAATAATGGGTTTACCAGTGGCACAATGCTCAAAAAAGCGAAGGGGAAAACTACTTTTAGTATTTGAATTTTGCTTGTTTGTGATAAGCAAAATATCCATCGCTGATTGATACTTGGCGATGTTATTATACGACTTGTAACCCAACCAATGGATGTTAGGGCGAGTAGGTAAGTCAATGGTGCTCAGGTTATCGCTGTACTCTATTGGCCCTATGACTAAAAAGGAGACATCTTTTTTCAAATCAGCAAGCTGCTCCAGTAATTTTAAGTCAGTCTTATATTCATTGATTACCGAGAATATGCCACAAATGGGTCTCTCTATTGACAAGATATCTTTGGGAAGATCATGGGATGCTGCGAAAAATTCATAATCTACTGCATTTGAAAGGAAATGTACGTTTGAATTATATTGCCTTGCCTTTGTTACAAGAAGTTCAGATGTGCAAAAAATAGCATCTGCATTTTGCATGGCGTTCACTTCTAGGCTTAGCAAATCTTGCCTCTGGAGGTTTGTGTTTTGTGGAAAACTCTCAATAGAATCGGTTATTGAAAGTGTTAAACCGGCATAATTGACATTTTTAATCGCTAATAGGGCGTATAATCGATAAACCCAAATATGAGGTTTGTTCACCTTTAGCCGTTTTAAGCTCTTATTAATGAAATATTTGAGCAGTGTTGAGTCCCATTTTTTGCCTTGATATGTGCGGTGTTTAGGAAACACGGATAGTGTTTTGGCTACATGTATGTTATAGTCTGGATCAAGAACTACAGGGCACGCAAAAAGCACTTTTATGAAATAAAAAAGCCTCCATGGCTTTTTAACACACTCCAATAGAGATATTTGAGGGGCCTCAAAATAAATAACATTGCAGTATTTTGATAAAGCTCGAGCCATTTGGTGCGAATTACGCGGTAAAGTATCCGCCCAAATAGTTCGATCAAACAGGCAGACTGTAAGTGCTTTGTGCATGTTACGAAGGAAACTTTTTAGCGAAAGTGGAGTAACTTGCGAATCCTCGAAATACTGTGCATTAAGAGATTTTTTATCGTCCTGAAGGGGCTTATGTACATCCCGCTTAGAAAAATGCTGTGTGATGCTTTAAACCTTTTATCATAGAAGAGATTTATACTCTTGCGGGTGCAGTGGGCTGAGTATTTTGACTTAAACTCACTTCGCTTGACAGGTGTATTGAGGGCATTCCAATAACGCTTTGAAATAGGTCTGTTTACGATCCAGCAGCGATAATCCCATTTGACGGTTTTTGCATCTGCATGTCGTCTTATTATGGCGCATGGTTTTTGCGTATATAAAGCCTTAGCATGTTGCAGCAAACGGCACCATAGATCGTAATCCATCGCTATATCCTGGCTTTCATCGCAACCACCGACCTCGTTAAAGAGCCTAAGAGGGAAGAACATTGCTGGCTGCTCCCACTCACAGGCTTCGCGCCAGTAGCAAATCATGTTTTCGAGATTAATACCATAAAGCGTTTCTAAATAATTTTTTTGCGGTTCATCTTCGTAAATAAAGCGTGCATTCCCGCAAATAAGCAGATGCTTATCGGCATTGTGCGGATTATTGTAAAAGCTTTGCCATCTATCTGCTATACTTTCAAGTGCACCCGGTTCCAGCATATCATCTGAATTTAGCCAGTTCACGATATCTCCTGTGGCCTGTGCCATTCCTTTATTGATAGCCTGGGCCTGGCCGTTATCCGGCTCACTTACCCAATATGTCAAGTGAGGTTCAAAACTTTTGATGATTTCTAGAGAATCGTCAGCACTTCTCCCATCGATCACAATAATTTCGAGATTACTATATCTCTGAGAAACCAACGATGTCAGGGTATCAAGTAAATATGAACCTTGATTATATGAAGGGACTATAATGCTTATTTTAGGGTATGCTTTAATATCCAGAAGGATTATTAGGGTCTGATCTATAAGCGTTAATTAGAGTTTCTGGCTTATGGAACGAAGTGGAATACTTTTCAATTGCACTGTCATCCCATTCCCACCATCTAATTTGCATTAAATCTTCGATGACTTGATCATTGAATCGTTTCCGGATAAGCTTAGCTGGATTTCCCCCTACAATGGAGTATGGCTCAACATCTTTTGTAACAATAGAACCGGCTGCTACAACGGAACCTACTCCTATGTTAATACCCCCAATGATCGTCGTACGCATTCCAATCCAGACATCTGCTTCAATGATTGTTTTGGGGACAGAATCATCAAATATTTTTGTGCTACAGTAATGCTTGCTCAAGCTTTTGTGGTCTGGGTTAAAGAATGAGGGATGTGTGGATACGAGTTCTGTAGGGTGCCTTGCTAAACCAATGATCGCATAGGGAGCAATGGAGCAATAATTGCCAATAACGGTGTTATGGATTTCAGTATTATTTGCCAAATAGGTGTGGCGCCCTATTGAGCTTGATTTTAATATGCTGAAATCTCCCAGAGAACTAAAATTTCCTACATAACTATCCTCACTAATGAGGATAGTTTCACCTAATTTTACATTTAGTGCTTTGAATCTACACTTAAGTCGCTCATCAATTTTGTCCCTATTTTCTATCTTCCAGAGATTGAGTTTGACTAAATAAATGAGTCTAGAGAGTCTTTTTAAAAATTTTATCAAATAATGTCCTTATTTTGTACGATCTATGAATGGGGGTTATATATTTTAAAAGTTCAATTCTAGTGTTATATAAGTGCTTTTTTAGGATTTTTTTAAATGCTATATTCTTGGATATCTCCATCTCTAAGCATTTATGAATCACTTTAATCTTGCTTCTTAATACAAGCTTTCGCTTCTGAATATTTCTGCTTATGCTGGTAGCAGAGTGACAATATGCGGATCCGGTGTATTCACTATAAGCGTACGTACAGTATTTGTTATATCTTATTCTGCAATCCCAATCCTCGTAGGCATCGAGTGTTGTATCATAATAACCGACTTTTTCATAGATTTCTTTTTTAGATAATTCATATCGATATCCGAGTTTATACGGTAAATTAAAAAGTATAATGTCTCTCAACCAAGTTTCTGAATTTAAATAATTTTTGTTCTTCAGTTCCCACTGTTTGATTTCTCCTTTTTCGTCAACAATTTTAAATGAAGAAAATGCAATATCTGCATTGTTTTTAATAAGTGTTTCTACTTCGCACTCAATTTTCTTAGGGTAGTAAAAATCGTCTCCATCAAGATAGCTGATTAGTTGATTTTGTATTTCTAGTAACCCCAAGCTTTTATTCTTAACAATACCTAGATTTTGGTTGCGAACAATAACCTCTACTTTTGGGTATGAGCGGTATTTATTTAATATATCTAGTGTTTTAGAACATGTCGAAGCATCATCAAATATGTAAATGTAAATGTCTTCGTATGTTTGTTGGAGTACACTATTGATGGCTCTCTCAAGTAAGCTGCCTTCGTTATAGCTAAATATGGCCACGCCAACTTCCATTTTTATTCGAATCCGATTTTTTTTAGAATACGTTGTGGTGCTCTTTTTAGGAACTCAATGGTTCTATACTTTTTCTTTGTGGCTGGGCAGAGTTGGGTTAAACTTAAGGCTTTAGAAGAGTTGCTTTTATGATTTATGATTTTTAGTTGCTTGTATACGATTTCAAAAAAATAAAAGGGTAGCCAACTGAGGTCGACGGATATTAGCCTTAGCGCCTTATTCGTATTTACTCTTTTAGTGTAGAATTGACGATTGTAGACCGAGACTTTTTTAAGAGTTTTTCCGTGAGTATATTCTTCAAGCTCCATGCCGTGTTGTTGCGCTAAACAATCATCAAAGTATTCACCATTAATTACTGTTGTCATGCGTATGGATTTTATTTTTTCTTCGTCTCTGTATAACTGATATGCTCTCATTTCGGTGAAAGCATAAGTAGGGTTTTTGGTGTCGAAATCTTTTTGAAGTAGATCCAAATAATCATTACGCTCTTTAAAGATCTGTAAGATCTTGAGTAAGTAATTCTCTATAACTTTTATATTATTAACGTAGCCATTTATACAAGTTCCATTACATTTTTCGGTACAATCATAATCCTGAAATTTATATAAGTGTTTTGCCAGTTCATCTAAGATCATGTTGTCGGAATCAAAGTGCCAAAAAGAGTCGATGCCCTTTTGCTTGCAAAATTCGTGAACGATATACCACCTTCTGAAAACAAAGTTAATCCAGTCTCGTTTGAGGTCGCCTTCTTTTCTTAAGGGTGATTTGGGGCCAGCTACGACTCGATATACACTTTCAAATTCTTTCAGTAACTTACTGTTTTCATAATCAGAAAAGTGATGATGTTCTACATATTTCGACAGCCATTGATTTTTGGAGTCACCTAGTAATATGATGCGCGTATCAGGGTTAGTCAGTTGCGCACACTTCATTGTGTAGCGTAAGTAGTGCGTGTTCCCGTAGTGACAAAAGAGAATCGGTAGCTTTTGGTTAGTGTCAATTTCCATGAGAATCTGATTTTAGTAGTATACTAATTCTACCTATTTCTGAAACGTGCTTAGGTATTGATACTTCATATACAAACTGCTGATAGTATGGGTAGATGTTGCGATCACGTAGAAGCGATAAAATCGAAATGGAATATCTATACAGCAATAGGTTTTTTAAGTATTCGAAAATTAGCCTTCTTTTCTTAGGGATATACTCAATATTCGTTAACCTTGAAAGAGTTCTGGATCTAGCATTCGCATATATTGATTTATATCGCCATTTCAGGGTATATTTTATAGGTCTTACGAGATGACGGATAAATAAATCAGGATCGTAGTATATTTTGTGATTTTGATCTGATTGCCGAATTCGATTTTGAAGTTCTATTTCTTCTGCGTAGGCTATACTATTGCCAGCCATTCCATATCTACTGGAAAAACCATTCAAATCTACTAATAGTTGTCTTCGAAAAAACATATTTCCACCATTAAGATAGTTTTCGTGGATGTATCCCGCATCATCCGTTGACCATGAGCTTTCATAGGAATCTTTAAACCATTTAGGTGGGGTTTCTAGGTGCAAGGGTATAAATGGTCCACCAAATGCATCAGGTCCGATATCCTTAATAATTCTTAAAGCGTGGTTAATCCAGTGTTTTGGGGCTTCTGCATCATCATCTAGATAACCTAGGTAGTTTGAATCGCACTCAGAGATAGCGCGGTTTCTTGCGTGTGAGAGTCCCTGTTTGATCTCGAAAAAATACCTGAAATTGGGTATCCTCTTAGAGTATACATCAAACACTTCTTTCGTGTTATCAGTAGAGTTATTATCGATTAGCAGTAACTCGATGCAGCCTAAATCATAATTCTGATTGAGGATAGAATCGAGAGCGATTGGCAAATATTGAGCCCGATTATAACTACAGATAGCGATCGATAAATCAAAAGCCATATTTGAACAGTTTTACTCGAATCAAAGAGGATAAAAATAAGGCAGGATTTTTCCTTAACATTAAAAAAACTACAGGCCTATATTTTATAAACCATTCTGAAGCGTTAGTTACTTCTGCAAAGCGATCATAGTAGCCTTTTAATATCCTAGAGTAGTCGTATTTTTGGATAGAGGGTAGATTCTTAAAGATAAATAGTAGCTTAAATAAGTGTATTAATGCTTTTAATGATTTATCGGGCAATGGGTGCGGCAACTTAGGGTAGAATTTAGAAAGGCATTCTTTAAATTGTTTTTCATTGGCATAGTGATATGTTAATTGTAACTCCCTTTTAGATACATTTTCTGCGTTTCTTTGCTGTTTGAGAGTTTGGGTTTGGGTGATACTCGAACCGTGCTGCCTGAATTTAATGAGCGGCTCAGAAGTGTTTTTTACAACCGACACTCTGGCGATTCTGGCCCAAAGTTCATAGTCCTGAGTTTGCCTATAGTCTGGATTGTATAGACCCACTATATTCAGCACTTTTTTTCTGAACATCACAGAGCTATGACAGAATGCATTTCTAAAATGTAATTTCCAGGCTAACTCTGTATGTGAAAGCGGCTCTTGATTAGTCGTAACAAAATTATCATCTTTGTCTATGATATGATATGCTGATCCTATTAATCCAACTTCTGGGCTTTGCTCCAGAAAATTCACCTGAGTGTGAAGGCGGTTAGGTAGCGAAATATCATCTGCGTCCATTCGGGCGATGTACTCACCCTTTGCAATGGCTAAGCCTTTATTTAGTGAATTTGTTAAGCCTAAGTTTTCTTCGTTATTGATTATTTCGATACGCGGTTCTTTATGTGCAATTTGGTTAAGAATAGCTGAAGTCTCATCAGTAGAAGCATCATTCACTATGATGAATTCAAAGTCTTTGTAAGTTTGCTGTAATACACTGTTGAGTGATTTCTGAAGGTATTGAGCCCCGTTATAAACAGACATCAAGACGGTTACTTTAGGTGGCATTAGTCGGCGGAAGCTAATGGGTTAGGACTTCTTTGAAGATCACTCGGTGAGATTCTATAAACTCGTCTATATCGAATAGTTGCTTAGCGCGTTTTCGCGCGTTTCGAGAGTAATTTTCCAGATCCTCAGAGATACAGATAACTGCTTCAGCCAGTTCTTGTGGGTCAGGAGGGTCAATCTGCTCCCAGCTTCCACCTGCACTTACACCGATGCCCGAAGTCGCATCGACCAGCTCCGGCATACCTCCACTTTTGGAATAGACCACTGGCAGCCCGCAGGCCATTGCCTCAATTACAAGGCCCGGGCAAGGGTCACGCCATTTAGTGTGTAGCAAGATATCAGCCTTCCCATAAATCTCAGGTGCTGAGGACTGCTCATACTGACCTGTGAATTCGACTTGATTTTGTATACCCAGCCCCTGAATGAGATTTGCAGCTAATTGGCGACATTCTTTCTCACTCTTGCCATCCCATGCGACTTTGCCCGTTACGATGAGTTTTGCTTCTATTCCACGTTCTGCCAATATTGCAATCGTACGAATTGCTGTTTCCAGCCGATATTGCGCATATTGGTTACCGCCTAAGAGTAGGGTCAAAGAGTGCTTGCGGGCATTATTCTTTTTTTCGCTGAATCTACTCGTATCTACTGAGTTGTAGATAATCTGGGAAGGCCCTGTAAAGGCCCCGAGAAACTCATCCGCAGATTCTTTACAAAATTGACTTTGGTAAATCACGTAATCGGCCTGGTGAAGACCGGATTTCATTCTATGGTTTTCATTTTGCCAGTCTGGTGATTGAGAGGCCGGGTAGGATACTCCATTTTGGTTCCAAACGATTGCAATATTACGGCGCTTTGCGACTTTTATCCATTGTTCAAAGCGGGGGGGAAGTGAACTGCTTACTAAGTAGAGAATATTACATTTTTTGACAGATACTTTAAAGTGCTCTTGGAGACGTTGGAGTTTGACTGCACCTCCCTTAAGGCCGTGATGGGTGCGATCAGGTATGTGTTTCCCAAAATGAATGATGGCTGAGTTAGCATCTCTATTAGTGCCAAAAATAGTAAAATGGTATATGCTTTTAACTTTTTTAACTATTCTATGTAGAATTGGCATTCTTTGTTAAACCCAATTCAGGTTGATGTTTTTAATTCGCTTTTTCCGAATAAGCTGACGGATGTGATCAGTCTCTTCTTTTAATTCAGGAATATCGGCATCGTGTGTTTCTACAAATATATGAGTTATTTTTTTGTAATATTCCGTATCAATTAATTTGAGTAGGATTTTGTTTTCGGCACCTTCAACATCCATTTTTAATAACTTAATTTTTTTGTCTATTGAATCTATTAATTCACATATTCCTATTAGTTCGATATTTTCACTGTTTTCTCCTACGTTACCTTTGCTTTTTATTATAGAGGAACCAATAGAGTAGAGTAGAGGGTCCTCTTCTGCGTTTTTGTGCATATAGAGTGGCATCTTACAGTTTATATCGTAGAGACCCTTATTAACAATTTTTATTTTAGGATTGTTAGAGTATTTTTGGTTTAAAGAGTTAAAAGCTATTTTATTGGGCTCTAAAGCAATAACTTCGGCCCCATGATTAGCTAGTATACGCGTGTAAGTTCCTATGTTTGCTCCTGCATCAATAGCAACTTCACTTCGTCTAAATCTTAACAATTTTAGCTGATTAGTTGCTCTTACTGTATTATTAATAAACGGGTTGATTTTATTCCATTGATAAAGGAGAGCATTCTCAATGAAATCATAAGAGTATTTTACAATCTTAACAATTATCATTTGGAGATTATGCTGATGTTTGTGCCGTTAGTACAAAGCTGTAGCCATATAGCTTTGCGAGTAATTCTTTATTAACGATTTTGCCCTTTTTATGGAAGGGCATCTTGGTAGGAGCCTTCAGCTCGGTAATTTTAAAAGAACTCACTTTTAGCATGTAATAGAGAAGCTCCCATGAAAAGTAGGTATGGTGCTTGCACTGCCTCATGGATCTGTACATGGGTGATTGTATTGCTCTGCCAGTTTTAAATACGCGCCACCTTACTGCTAGGGTGTAATCATTCGGAACACTTAGGAGCAGACGCCCGCCGGGCTTTAAAACCCTATTCGCTTCTTCAAGTAGATTGATCGGGTCAAAAACGTGCTCGAGGACGTCACCCATCCAAACAACATCAAAGTGGTCGTTATCAAACGGGAGCCCCTCTTTATCTACGTCTACATGTTTGGCATTAAGATGCTTGGTATGGCAAATTTCTATGGCTTTAGCAGAAAAATCTATGCCTATTGTATCAAAGCCTATTTTTATGAGTTCCTGTGTTATTGTTCCGATACCGCAACCCACATCCAGTAACTTTGAGGAGTCAGTATTGTATATTTTTTTGGCAGATTCGAATAATATTTGTTCTTCTTCTTCTATGGGATTACCAGCACCCAACTCGCCATATCTCCAATTTTCTCTCTCTTCAGGTGTCATGCCTTAGTTTGTTTTTTTGTTGTTTATAATTGCCATTGTTGATCAATGACATGTGGTCCATATTTTGAAATTGAAGGTTGGATGCGTGCCCAGCTAGTTTGATCTCTTTCCACGACTAACTTCATTGCCGATTCTACACGATTCACTGTCTCTCCATTTACACCCAGCCAAACAAAAACAGTATACTCCCCAGGTAATAATCCGAGGTTTGATACCTGGCATTGTATCCTATGGGTTAAGGAGTTTACGGATGACAGTGAATCTACAAATCTTGTCGACAATGTAGTAACTGGAATATCCTCATGCTTAATAATGAGGGTAATATCTATCGAAGTGGATGCTTCTGTGCCTAATGTATTATAGAGGTCAATTGAGACGGTTACCGGATCACCTGTTTTTATAGCAGGGCTTTTATTGAGTGTATTATATACAAGAATCTGCTTTAGCTCTATTGGATACTTGTGGAGCGGATCGAATGATGCCTGATTAATCGAAATATTGTCACTGATGTTCAATGATAAATAATGGCTAACAATTTCTGATATTTCATTTTCATGAGTAATCCGTCCATTTTGCATTAATATACCTCGATTACAAAGGGATTTAACGGAAGCCATATTATGGCTAACAAAGAGAACAGTCCTGCCGTGACCTGCTACGTCTTTCATCTTGCCAATGCACTTTTTTTGAAATTCTGCGTCTCCAACTGCCAATACCTCATCAATTACTAAAATATCTGGTTCAAGGTGAGCAGCGACTGCAAAGCCGAGCCTCACAGTCATCCCAGAAGAATAGCGTTTGACGGGGGTATCAATATAGCGTTCACAACCTGAAAAATTGATGATTTCATCAAGCTTCTGGCTTACTTCACGCCTATCCATACCATGGATGGCGCCGTTGAGATATACATTCTCTCTGCCGGTAAGTTCTGGGTGAAATGCCGTGCCCACTTCGAGCAAAGATGAGATACGCCCCTTTATACTAATTTTACCGGTGGATGGTCCCGTTACTCGACTAAGTAGCTTAAGCAGCGTAGATTTTCCTGCCCCATTTTTGCCAATGATTCCATAGACTTCTCCTTCATTCACTTTGAAACTAATATCCCGGAGAGCCCATACGTATTCCGAGCTGCCAGACTTAGATCGATCATTGCTGTCTGTGACTTTAAGGTAGGGGTCTTCAAGTCCACGTATTTTATGCCACCAACGGTTTAGATCATGCTGAAGAGTGCCTGTTCCCACTAAACCTAAACGATATTGTTTAGAAAGATTTTCTACCTGAATGACGGTCTTTGCCATTTTTAGCTTAAATGCGGCCTACCTACACGGTATCCATAAAATTCTTTTCGACCCTGTTGAATACGATTGCGCCCAAGATTATTAAAATCAACCCGCTAGCTGCCGAGTATGATAGGTGAATCCATGAAAAGGTTCCGGTTCCAAGAAAACCGAATCGAAAGGTTTCAATGACTGGCGTCATAGGATTCGCTAATATGAATAATCGCTTTGTGGACCCTTCCAGCATTGACGATAGTGGGTAGACGACAGTAGTCGCGTACATTGCCATTCTAACACCAAATGTCATCAAATTCTGGACGTCTCTGTACTTCGTTGTGAGTGCACTGATCAGTATGCCAAGTCCCAGTGCCTGAATAGCCATAATCAACACCAGCAGTGGGAAAAGCGATGCGGCCCAGGTTATCGATATTTCTGCATTATTGAGTGAAAAATAAAGCCAGAAGGCCATGAAGAACAGAAATTGTAGCGCAAACTTAAGCAACTGAGATAGGGTAATCGAAAAAGGAATAGCCAGTCTTGGAAAATATACTTTGCCAAAGATATTGGCATTTGCCTGGAAAGTAGCGGACGTATTTAGGAGGCATTGAGAGAAATACTCCCAGGTTATGGTGCCTGCCATATAGAACAGCATTTGTGGCAAGCCATCTGTGCTGAGACCCGCTATGTTCCCAAAAACGACCGTGTACATAAGAGTGGCAATCAATGGGTTGATGATCAACCAGGCGGGACCGAGTATCGTCTGCTTGTAGAGGGTTACGAAATCCCGTTTTACAAATAAGTAGACGAGGTCACGGTACTTCCATAATTCTCTGAGATGTAGATCAAACCACTTGGATTGAGGTTTGATGATAAGATCCCACGAACTGTTACTGGTTTCCATAGATGATTTTTGTTGTTCTGGCGCCCCTTGATTCAGGTATGCTGCCGCACTTGGTGAAGGTTCTTCAACAAGTGCAAATTTTCACGTGATACTGTGGGTTTTGTTTTAAAAGGTCAATATTAAATGAACACAATGACTATTGGTGCGGCATTTATCCTTTTTCGATGGCCACAAGATAAGAATCATTGAGTTATTCAATTATTGAGGAAATGAGTTTATCGACTTCCTTTCATGATCAGTGGGATCGTTTGAAAGAAAATCTGTATATCCAAGAGTATAGAGGCTCGCTTGATATAATACAGGTCGTATTGTAGCTTCTTTTTCGCGTCTTCTACAGATGCACCATATTTATAGCGTATTTGTGCCCAACCCGTGAGGCCTGGTCTGATGAGGTGCCTCCACTCATAAAGGGGAACTGCTTTCATCAGGGTTTCGACAAATTCGGGCCTTTCGGGCCTTGGCCCTATTAAAGACATATCGCCGTTGATCACATTCCATATTTGCGGAAGCTCATCAATACGTGAAATACGTAAGAATTTTCCCAAATTGGTGACCCTTGGATCGTTAGTAGTTGCCCACTTCGCGCCATCCGCTTCTGCATTTTGTTTCATAGTGCGAAACTTGTAGATCCTGAATTTTTTCCCCATTAATCCTACTCGATATTGAGAGTAAAATATGGGTCCCCGGCTATCCAATTTTATGAGTAATCCTACTATTGGAATAAGGGGTAAAATCATTAAGCCGATTATAAGGGCTACCATAGTATCCAAGCCTCGCTTTAAGAAAATGTGTGCACTGGTTAATGGAGTAAATGATTGTGACATTAACCAATGCAGATTTTGAAAGTCGACGGTGATTTCCTTGTAGTAGCTTTCCAAAAAGTATTCTTTGTTAACAACATCCAGGCCATGAAATGGGAGACGCTCTGCAACATGGGCGACTGCAGTTGGAATTTCTTCGCTATAGCAGGTGATTACAAGATCCACACCTGCATTTTTAAGATTTTGACAATATTGATCAGCTAAAAGGCGTGCGGATTGCTCATCCTCGGTTTCTTCAACTTTTTCGATATCCACTTTGCTGAATGAATCTTCTGCTAACACAAAGCGTTTACTATTCTCAACTCTTTCGGTGAGTAGTTTCAGCTGGTCATCGGTGCCCAATAATACGATTTTGAGTGCAGTTGTACCTACTACTTTTTTTAAGATTATCCTTTGTATAGAGATAACAAGAAAAGTAGAAATCAGCACCGCTATAATGACATATCGACCGAATATATGGAAGTGAGTAAAGTTTACTACCAGGGCTACAATGATAAAAGCCATCAAGGTTCCGATAAATGAGAACATGACTATCTCATAGTAACTTAAGATATGCTCCATTCGATGGGTGTTGAGGCCGGCAAGGCGTAAGCACCCGGCAAGAATTATACCATAAGCAAAGGCTAGGGCAGTGCGATTGGTTTCGTAAGCAACATCCTCGTAAGGGGTTAATTCCAAGGCCAAAAGCATACAGATGAAACCGGCAACGAAATCAAATAATACCCATCTTCTACCATAACTTGAAGTCAGAGGTGTAGTCAGTTTTTGGTATGTAGTCATTGTACGTTGCTTAGAAGGAGTGGGCTGAGCGTCTTTGGTGCGGAATGGATCTATGTATTCAATTGCTTTCAATTAAGGTTTGAAACGTCAAGAATATCTAAATTTTGAGCTATTCATAACTTTTAA
This sequence comes from Puniceicoccaceae bacterium, assembly GCA_028285755.1. Taxonomy (GTDB): domain Bacteria; phylum Verrucomicrobiota; class Verrucomicrobiia; order Opitutales; family JAFGAQ01; genus JANQOQ01. Next base: position 534,368 of record JANQOQ010000006.1, on the reverse strand, counting down.
ATATATTCTTTAATCTCTTTTCGAGATAGGGGCGTAATTCAATGGCTTTGGTGGCAGAGTATCGGGCATCCTCCATCCTGCCGAGGCTTGCTTGTGCCTCGGCCAATACAACCCAGCTAGTATAATTACTGGCATTGTATTCAGCTGCTTTTTGAAGGCATCGAATAGCCAAATCTGCGAGCTTTTGCTTTTGCAAGAGCGATAGCTCGGTATCCTGGGTTTTTTGAATCAATTTTAATCCGAGGAAACGCCAGGGTCCAGGATAGGTTGGCGAGGATTTAATTGCAGCTACGGATTGTTGGACGGTACCCTCTGCGAATGCCTCGCGAGTATCTTTGGAGATTATAGATGGCCCTAATAGCAGAAATACCAGCATTGCCACCACTAAGGTGCCGAATATCGGTATCTTGAAATTTTGGAATTTGTATGAGTTATCATTGTTCAGTGAATCTCTGATTTGGCCTGTAAAGGCCAAGCTTGAGAGAATTAAAACCAGGCTCAAGCTGTTAAGCGGATGACGTAGTGGAAAATCAAGCGCACAATGGGTCATCGTGACCGCCATTAACCAGATAAATGGAATCAGAGAAATATCCCTATTGCGCAAATTACTTACTATTTTGCCGCCCGAAAAACATAGGACAAATCCGAGTATAATAATGCCAATTACACCAATTTCGCAAAGTGCCTGGACGTATTCATTCTCCGCATAGACGAAGGAGCGTCTGGAATTGATAGTCTGATAGATGGGAAAAACGGCCCGGAAGCTTTCTGGGCCACTTCCCAATAGGGGGTATTCTTTCCAGTAGGACATTGCATCTATCCACGAGCTTATTCTCGTTTGAGCGCTTAGCGTATTCAGTGGATCCTTAAGGCTGTCTACCTTATCAGTAAGCTCCTGAATGGGGGCGAGTATTAAAAGCCATGAAAATAGCAGAATTGCCAAACCTGCAAATCCCAGACTTCGAAGTGATTTGCGAGAGATTAAATAGAATATACAGGCCCCTGCGCCGACAATGGCAGCTACAATTGCACCTCTGGACGTGGATATCAGTATACCCGTTGTTCCTAATAGAATACAAATGACTAATAGGCTATACTTTACAGCAGGCTGAATCTCCCTCAATAGGTTAAATATGGATAAGGCTAAGCCTATCAGTATCAGATTTGAGAACGCGTAGTGGTTGGGATTTACAAAGGCACCGACTGGATTTCCAAAGGTCACTGGAGTAATCCACAGTACGCTTTTTTCCTGAGGGATTATGTAGTATGAAACCAGCCCGGTAATTGTATTGATAAGGAGGAATAGGAATACTATCCCTAATGGTATCATAGGATTGAGTGATCGGGCAATCCAGAACACCACTATACAGAGAACAATGGTAGCCAAATAGCGGGTAGATCCAGAAGTATTTAGACTTAAAGGCGTAAAGTGTCTATTTTTAGCATCTATGTGATCTGACTGTGTAGGTGATTCTTCAGCAAGTATATCGGATAATTCCTGCAGAATAATAGAAGCTTCCTTATGATAATCGGTTTGTTGCGAAGTAAGAAATGCAGGCAACGGAATTAAACTTAATACAATAAGTGCGGGGAATGCTAATAATACAATGTCTGACTGATTAAGTGATATCTGTTTTAAGTGAATGCCAAAGAGGCCTATGACGCAGCACAATGTGAGCTGTATGACCCATGTTTCACGCCCATAAAATAGCGAATAGGCAAATATTACACTAAACAGGGCAAGGGTGGTAATTACTATGATACCATTACGCATATCATATTGCCCCTAACTGTATTTTACATGGGAAAACTATAAGCTACTTGGATGTAGCATGCTTATGTCTTTTTCCCGCTTGCCCATGTGTATTTGAGTATCCGTAGCCATATCCATATTGCGCATACTGGCGGTAGTTACCATATCGATACTCATAGTAGCTGTAGGCTTTACGTCTTAAGGGGGTAAGTTGATTGATACAGAAACCAATGATATTCACTTGGTTCAATTCCCTCAAAATGTATTTGAAGTCGGTTTTTCTGCTATTTTCGCTTGCTACTATCAACGTTCCATCGGCTGCTCTACACAAATTTGCAGTTTCGACGACCATCGTAGCGGGAGCTGTATCTACGAGTATTACATCGTATTTTTTCTTTAGGTAACTATATAGCTCTCTTACTTTACGTTCCTTAACCAGTTCTGGAATGGAATTACTGTATTGGCCTGAAGGTAGAAAGTCTAACTGTGTTCCATAGATCGTGCAGATCAAATCATCCAAATTGACATTTTCACCCCGCATATAATTGGTGAGTCCGAATCGGGTATTCGTTTTTAGTAGGTTGCGGGTGAGTGATGATTTTCTAAAATCAGCGTCTACGACCAATACGCGAACTCCATCCCATGAATAGGGTAGTGCGATATTGGCAGTAGTGAACGATTTGCCATCACCGGTTTTAGGTGAAGTAAGCGTAAGAACAAATTGTTCCTTATCTTCAAACAGCATCGCCAATTTTGAGCGAATGGCACGGTAGGTCTCAAGTGCGGGGCTGTGATCATCATTTTGAATCACAAATGGACTGCTGTTAATATCAAATTTTTTGCCTAGCACCATGTCCCACCTGGGTATACTCGCGAGGCAATTTAAATTAAATGATTTTTCGATATCTTCAAAGTTGATGAGTTGTGGTTTGAGCACTTCCAGGAGCAAAATGATAACAACTCCCATTGCCGCACCTGCTACTATGGCGACAATGAAGATACGTAATCTGTCAGGTTTAACAGGGGTCTCACGAATATCTGGGGCTTTAAGCGTTCTTATATAAAGTATATCACTTTCGTTAGAGCTATCCAGTAAACGAGCATACACAAGATCGTACTTTTTTTCCAGCAGGTCTACCTGCGAAACGAGCTGGTTGTATTTGTTGAGCAATTGAATTGATACTGTTTGTTCCTGCTCCCAATCATTAATTGCAGTTTCCAAGCCCTCTTCCTGCATAATCAGGGCGTCATAATAGGCAGTAAATCTCTTTAAAGCGATATCTGCTTTATTGTTTAAATTGAGTTCCATGGTATCGATCTCTGATTTCATGGATACCATACTTGGATGTGTGGGCTTAAATACTTTTAGCCTTTCTTCATACTCAGCCTTTAATGAGGATAAACCTTCCAGTTGATTTTCCCATTCAACTATCGCGTTGGAATCCGTAGTGTCCATGGCTGATTCCTGGTCATTTGATAGGAACCGAGTGACGGATCTGTTTTGATTTGCTGTAGATGAGCTTGTCGGCTCCACAATATCTGAAGCGGTACTCATCGTTTTACGGGTCATAAGTAATACTTCCCGAATGGTAGCTGCATCTTGCTCCAGAATAGAGCTATACTGACTTTCCAGCAGCGTTTTCTCCATTTTAATCTTTTTGAGCTGTGCAACCAGTTGATTCAGCATTGCACTGTCAGCCACTTCCCTTTGTTGGGCGATATATACATTATTTATCGCCTCAAATTCCCGTAGCTCTTGTTTGGCCAGTTCTAGATCTTTCAGTACGGTAGCTTCTTCAACCTTGAGCCCTGAAACTGCATTTTCATTTACTTCAACCTGATCTCTGATTCGTTGATCCCGGTAGACCTCAATCATTTGCTCCAAGTATTGCTGCGCGTACTCAACGTCGACAGCATCAACTGTAATATCAAGCATAGTATTGTTGGAAGCCCTCACTATTTCGAAGTTCTTTTCAACAATACGTTCCTCTTCATTCAGTATATCGCCCCATATTGGCTCCAAATTTTTAGATACTGTGTAACTTAATTCGGGGCTTTGAAATACTAATATATGACGATTTAAGGATCGGTTTAACCTCTGGAAATCAGATACTCTGGCGGTTGCCAAACGAGAATCGGTAACGACTTCTATCCGAGCCGAAGAGCGGTAATAGGGTTTAGTGAAATAAATGTAGCCTATACCTGCGATGGATACCAGTAGCGTGGTTATTGCGATTATCCACCACTTATCCAGCAATAAAAATAAGATCGCTAAAGGATCCGTTAGTAAATTAGTAGAATTTTCCTCGTCATCATCCAATATACCGTTTTGCCCATAACCCGGGCCGCTACCATAACCCGGACCATCCCCGTTTTTAGGTCCGTAACTTAGCCGGTTTGAAGGATTCTTGTCATTGTCAGGAAATTTCATAATTGTAAAGCTACTTAAGTTTTATGGACAAACTGATATGGTGATTCTTTAGCTCAAATACTTGCGGTGATTTAATCGCATTGATTCAATTTTATGATCGTCTAGACCTTTTAAACAAACACATCTCTGCTCTGGTTTAGCAAGCTTTTGAAACTTTTAGAATTAAAAATTGCCTTTATTGAATAAAATATTGGTAAGCCTTAGTTTGGTTTACCAACAAAAAAGTGTGGGCATAATCCGTTATGCTACTAGAAATTCACTAGCTTTTGGGGGACAATTAGCATATCCCCTGCAAATAATTCAATATCTTGGTCGAGATAACCTTCTTCTATGATCGCTTCAATATCTACGACTTGTACAGTTCTATCGCCACCTCGGTAGCGAATAAGACGAACGCTATTTCCTCTCGCAAACTTAGTTAATCCGCCTGCTTTAAATATGGACCTCATTAAGGTGCAATCTTCACCAGGGGCAAATGTAATGATACCAGGTGTGTTTACTTGGCCTACCACAATAATTTCTCGTTCATCGTTAATGAGTAACTGGGATTCGTCATTATCAATGCCGGGGATATAAAGTTCATCCTGATCTTGTAAAATAAATTCACTGTCCTGGCGACCTCGGTTAGAGATAATTCTACGAATATCCACTGGGATTTCGATTTGCTGACCGTTTGCAACGTTTCTCAAAATGTAGGCATTCGCAGGGTTAGCCCATGAGGTTAGACCGTTTACAAGAGATATTGCCTGAGGAATGGTTAATTGCTGGTTCTCTTCTATCGTTAAAGTTCCAGGTTCCTGAACTGCGCCATATATGTATATCTGGCCACTGCCGCTACCTGATATGCTAACTGAAAGCGTTACTGTATTGTAATAATTTTCTAACAGAATCTCAGTTAGAGAATTTTGTATGAACTGGAGGGTTCTTCCGGCAACAGAAAACTCCCCTAAGTAGGGGAGTTCTACTTTACCGGATTGACCAACTTGTCCCCTGAAATTGAAGCTTTCGTCTTCTTTCAGGGTGATAAGTAATTCTTGACCGACTTTTACGACTTCACTGACGATTGGACTTTCGAAACTATTCGTTGAGATGCTACCCGATTGGGCATTGGATTGGGTAACAATAAGTGCAATGATGAATAGTTTTGCTGTAACCTTTAGTATCAGTGAAGTCATAGGGTTATATTTGGCTAGAAGTTATATTGAAAACCTCCGTTAACCAGGAATCTCTGATAATCAACACCGTCGAAATTTGAATCAAATCGATCTTCATATTGTAGATTAACATAGATGCTGGAGTTATCGGTGTTACTGTATATTGCCCCGGCAGTGAAGTTGTTTGCCTTGTATTCAATACCACCGTCAGACTCTTCAGAATCGGTAAAACTGTATCCAAGAGACATATTTATAGCCTCATTTAACAAATAATTTAAGCTATAGCCCAGTGATTGGGTTTCTGCATAGTTTGAAAATATGAAATCATCCGGATCTGCCTGATTTACCACGAAAGCTTCTGAACGTGTAACCGCGTTACTTGCAGTTAAAATATGGGTAAGAAATGCCCCCGATGAGAAATTAAGCGACAACTCCAAATGCGGGATCCAGTCACCTGATTCGGTTGCTGAGAGGTCATTTGCAACATCGACTTCAACGTTGGTTGCACCTACACGACCTTGGAAAGTTGCTCCCGCCTCAGTTGTATAATTGAATGTGCCCGCAATTGTAAGTAAGTCCTGGTCATTGCGTGCAAATTGGGTCACTGTAGTTTCTGCACTATTAGGATCGCCATCGATCACCCCGTCACCATCTATATCTCTTTGGATTACGCGAATTTGAGAATCATAATCCAGTGTTGTGTAATCGACAGTTATACCGCCTGTGAGGTCTGGATTAATCTCAGTGACGATTGATCCCGTGAATCCAGTGGATGTATAATCATTGAAGTCAAAAACGTCGTCTGTAGTCCAATGCAGGCCATAATGACCACCCAGGTTTAAGCGGGTATAGGGAGTCAAACGTTGAGCGTAATCACCACTGAGTGTGTATGCGTAACGATTATACTCGAGATTTTGAGTTTCATTGTTAGTTCTGGAAACGACTTGGGTGATTGTGCTAATGTCCGCCGAGAGGGTGTTTCCAATGGTAAAAAGAGAATCATCACTGAGCAAGAAATCAAAATCGATGGTAGCGTCGGATCCACCTTGTTCATCAGTAATGAATAAACCATCCTCACCATCACCAGAAACGTAGCTACGGTATGCCACTCTAACACTTGAATTAAGTGTAACGTTCGGGGTTATTGCCCAGAAAGCAGCAGTAGTAATTTGAGGGGTGATAGCAGTGCCTTCTTCTTTAAATTCATCTTCCCTCAGGTTTACATTACTGTCGTAAGTTGCAGTAAGTCCTGCACTTAAATCGAGCTGCAGCTCACCAATTCGTATATTGTAGGCCCTTGCAGAACCGTCAACAACATCGTCGGTCAAATCGATTTGAGCGACAGTTGTCAAACAAAGCACCAGGGATGCTATACCACCAAGTAGGAACAGCCTGGCGCTTTGTTTGATGTTAAACCAAGAATTAGTGTAGTTTTCAGTTTTCATTTTAGAAATGGATTTTGATAGGACTTTGTTTAATCAGTTTATTAAGTTTGTTGATTTTGCCGATTTTAGAAATTGCTTTCAGGCACATCGAGCACGCCCGGAGTTGCCAAGAAGCCTGCAAAAGGTGAGAAGCTCTGGCCAATTTCTTCAATGAATTCGGATGATAGACCTGCTTTTATCAGCGCAGCGTTGAAGCGTTCGAAAATGTAAGTCTCCGAAATGCTGTCAATTCCTGCTGCAAACTCGAGAAGACTTTGTAGTAACTGAGCTGCCCTTACAGGTGTCATATCTTCATCTTCAAGTAGTTCAGCGATTGCATCTTCGATGGCTTCATCATTAAGCGCAGTGAAGAGCCCGGTAACTCCTGAGACATCAATACTATCAGCTTCAGCATCCTGAGCTACGGCTGATAAATTGAACATAAGAGTGGCTACAATTGCAAAGCAAAGGCCACGTACGGGTGAACTAAGAGTGAACTTATTTTGTGTATTCATGTTGGTCAATTATTGAATAGATGGTCACTATCCAATGTTTTTTGTAATAAATTACAATCAAAAACTGAGAGAGCAGAATACAGGCCTATGCTGTGCTAACGGCGCTTTTAGAACACTTTGCTTGTGCAATTCCAGCTCTTTTGAAGCGAAAATGTAGTCTATTCGGTAGATGGAATCGGGGAGAATCAGCGCTTGATTATTGCGTCCGGGGATAGTCCATCCATAGCCATACCCGAGCCCATCATGAGAGTCTGTACTGTATTGAGCCAGGTTACGATGAATCCAAGTATGGGGTGTAGAATTGAAGTCTCCGCCGACTAAAAAGGTCTCAGTTTCAGATCGGATTTTGCGCATTAGCGCGAGACTGCAATCATGATGAATTTGCCAGATTTTGCCAAGCTCGTTCAGGGCACTGAAGCAACCTTTGATATCGAATGCAAACAATGCGCTACGAATTGCCAGTATGGGATCTTTAAATGTTGGTAGGTGGATGTTGTAGACCGCCAGGGTCTGCCCTTCGCGAATTTTCAATAAATAACGCATCCCATAGTGGTAAGGTACCTTTCCTAATGCTGTTAGCTTTTCGATTTCGAGCAGTTCATGATTTGTAAATACTCTATACTCGCCTTCGCGGTGGTGCGATCTCCAAAAGTCTCTGTCTTCCAATAACTTGGAGTTGTGTTGGGTTCCCCCTTGCAACAATACCATGTTAACTTTTTTACGTTTGATTGTGGAATCGAGAGAGTAACCTTTATTTTGACCGCAATTCCAAGTGATTACATTGATATGCTCTGTTTTGATAGCCTTGTTATCAGGGAGCCGATATTCAAAGCCGAGCAGGCTTTGCATCACTGCAAACAATGCAATGGCGATTACGACAGATATTCTTCTAGGTCTGACGATAAGAAATACAATGCTACTAAATATGTAGGCATAGATTAGCAAGATGGGAGGGATGAAAAGGAATGCATCCGCAGTAAAATGGTGATTGGGCAAAATGAGTGAAATCAATACCCCTATTATTGGTAATAAGGCGCTTAGGATTGCAATGATTCCAAATACCCAAGAAAAGCGCTTCTTATAGTACTGTAATCTGAAAGTGACTTGTTGGTTATAGGGATGTTGTTTGCCGTGCATTTTAGTTCAAATATTATTTATTTTAAGCATAACACCAAATTTTATTTTTATAAAATTAGAAAACGCTCTTCAGTATTGAGTGGGTTGTCCGTATCTTAAGTATTTCATATCAATAATCTTAGGTAATAATGGTAACGAACGAATATAAAGGCTATACCATCTATAAGCAGCAGGATGGGTCATTTTACATTTGTGGCCTTAAGTATGTGACAGAAACAATGGAGAAAGCCGTGAAGGAGATCGATAACTATCTCTCCAACAACGAGAAGGCACGTCAGGAGGCGCTTATTAAAGAGGCGCGGTCTCGCTTATCAGCGTAGATTGATTGCATCGACATCCAGGACTTGGGTGATTGATTTTTCCCAGAGAAAATCGGCTCTGAGAGTATTTAACTGCTCGATTGTTTTTATAATCTGATTGGTAAAATACCAGATCTGGTAGCGGTATTCTGAGTTGATTTTTTCAATGGGAGCGGGGATGGGCCCTCGAATATCCAGGTAGTCCAAGTTTTTCTCATCTAATGACTTACGCCAATTTTCCGCGAAATAACGTACTTTATCTTCATTGGGTCCGCGTATGAGGTGGCGGATTAAATGGCGGAAAGGGGGGTAGTTGAATTCGCGGCGGAGTTCGATTTCGTCTTCAAGGAAGCCGTCAAAGTCGGAGTGCCGGGCGAACTGGATGGGGGCCGCATGGGGTGTTGAGGTTTGGATGATGACCTCACCGGCCCGATCTCCGCGCCCTGCACGCCCGGAGACTTGCACAAGCAGCTGGAAAGTACGTTCGGCAGCGCGAAAGTCCTCCATGTACAGAGATTGATCGGCATTGACGAGGGATACTAGTGTGACATTTGGGAAATCCAGGCCTTTGGCGATCATTTGGGTGCCTACAAGGATGTCGATTTTCCCTTTCCGGAAATCAGCGAGGATTTCACGCAGTCGGTTCTTTTTGGACATGGTATCCGTATCGATGCGCATGACACGGGCTTTGGGTAGGAGTGCTTTGACGACCGTTTCCACCTTTTGTGTGCCAAAGCCTTCCCCATGGATATTCTTCGATTTGCACTCAGGGCATTGCCTGGGAGCAGGTGCTTCATAGCCGGAAATATGGCAGCGTAAGCGGTGGTCAAACTGATGATAGGTGAGGGGGATGCTGCACTCCGGCGACATGGCTACCCAGCCACATTCCCGGCAGATCAAGTTTTTAGTAAATCCACGGCGATTGAGGAAAAGGATGGACTGTTCCTGGCGTTCGAGACGGTTTTGGAGCTCATCTTTGAGTTTCTGGGATAGTATCTCCTCTTTTTTGTTTTTGCGGAATTCGAGTCGCATGTCCACGATGTGAATTTTGGGCAGTTCGCGGTCATCGACCCGCTTAGTCAGGCGGATTACCTCGTATTTTCGGGCTTTCACATTGTAGAGCGACTCGAGTGAAGGGGTTGCGGAGCCCAGTATACAGCAGCAATTATTAAGCTTGGCCCGATATACAGCGATATCCCGACCGTGATAACGTGGATTTTCATCCTGTTTGTAAGCGGGCTCGTGCTCTTCATCGACAACGACTAGCTTCAAATTTTGGATCGGGGTGAAAACAGCTGAGCGTGCACCCACGACGATGCGTGTTTCCCCCCGGGCGATTTTAAGCCAGCTATCCCGACGCTCTCCTTCCGATAAATGACTGTGCCACACGACGACTTTGGAGCCTTCGGATTCGAGGCGATTTCGTAATGTTCCTACGGTTTGAGGTGCAAGTGCAACCTCGGGTACCAAAAACAGTGCTGAGGCGGTCGGATTTTTCAAGATTTCCTGTATGGCACGCACATAAACTTCTGTCTTTCCAGAGCCCGTTACCCCATGAAGTAGGGTGGGTTTAAATTGCTGCATACGAACGGCTTGCACAATTGAATCTACGGCTTCTCTTTGCTCCTCAGAGAGTTCAAAGGCTTTGGGTTTGAGGGCGTCCATTGTAGCGAGTTCATCCGTATATCCCAGGCGTTCGGAATCGATAAAAGTTTCCTGGAGGTAGGCTTTTTCGATGAGTGATTTGGCGATTGCGGTGGATATATTTTGTCCTTTGAGGAAGTCCAGTTTGGGAACGGATTTAGCCGTATTTCTCAGTGCGATGAGCAAGGCTTTTTGCTTTTTGGCGGATTTGGGGAGAGAGTCGATATCCAGCGATTTCCCGGCATCGGTGAGCTGTAGCATAGCGATTTTTTTGGCTTTGGGCGGATTGCGCAGGGTAGGGGGCAGCATCGCGTCCAGTATCTGCGCAGCAGAATGCCCGTAGTAGTTGGCGATCCAATCCACCATCTTGAGCAGGTCCCGGGTAATGACCGGTTCTGGAAATATCGCTGAATGGATGTTCTTTAGCTTCGCCGGGTCAAAATCAACTTGATCCGTATGGGATAGAACAATACCGGTATCCCAGCGGTTCATCAAAGGCACTTTAACCAACGAGCCAACAGCCGGAATTTGCAGATCTGGGGGCACCCGATAGTGCAGGGTTTTGTCTACGTTCGAGAAAACCCTGACTTCAACTATCTGCATGAAAATCAATGGGTTATCAACATTAATAACCCAATCGTTTAAGCCTCATCACTGGCAATTTCAATGACTCGGGAAATACCCAAAAGCTTATCCTTTTCAGAAAGATTAATGAGCCGCACACCCTGGGTGCTGCGACCAATGACGCGGATTTCATCTACTGGTATTCGCACGGCCTGCCCTTCGGATGTGAGCATCATGACTTCGTCCTCCTCCTTGATGGCCAGAGCACCCGCAACTTTGGAACTTTTAATAGCGATGATGCCGCTGCCTGCCCGGGATTGGATGCGATAATCGTCGAATGAGCTGCGTTTGCCAACTCCGTCCTCACCGGCTACGAGTAGGGTCGCTTCGTTGTCTACAACACCGATGGCCTTGACCTTATCTTCCCCTTTCAAGCTAATGCCGCGTACTCCTCGGGTACGCCGTCCCTGGTCACGTAAGTCATTTTCGCTGAAACGGATAGACATACCGTTTTCCGTTACAATAAAGATCTCATTCTCTCCGTTGGTGAGCTCTACGCCAATGAGGTCGTCCCCTTCATCAATCAGTATACCTATGATGCCTCCGCGTTGGTAATTCTTATAATCAGCGAGGTTCGTCTTCTTAGTGACTCCATTACGCGTGCCCATGACGAGGTGCAAATCCGGGCTGAACTCCTTCACGCAGATCATCGCCTTGATGGACTCTTCTTCACGAAGTTCGAGAACATTGGAGATGGATCGTCCTTTCGATGTGCGTGTGCCCTCGGGGATATTATAGACCTTATCCACATAGACCCGTCCGTTATTCATGAAAAACATGATGAAGTCGTGTGTGGATGCGGTAAAAATGTGTTCGATAAAGTCATCATCGTAGGAGCCGGTGCCGATGACCCCTTTACCTCCGCGTCTCTGCGCCCGGTATTCATCGAGGCTGGTGCGTTTGATAAAGCCCTTGTGCGAAACGGTTACCATACAACCCTCATTCGGGATGATGTCCTCCATGCGGAATTCGCCCTCTGCCATGGTGATTTGGGTTTTGCGCTCAGAGGGAAATTTTTCGCCGACTTCCACAAGTTCTTCCTTGATGAGGCTCAGCAGCTCGGATTCGTTCTCCAAAATGTTTTTAAGATAAGCGATTTTTTCCTGGAGTTCGGCATACTCGGCCTCGATCTTTTCGCGCTCGATACCGGTCAACTGATAGAGACGCAAGTCGAGAATTGCGTCGGTTTGGCGGGCGCTCAATGGGAATGCGGCCATCAATTTCACCTTACACTCTTCGCGGTTGCTTGAGCTACGGATGATTTTGACCACTTCATCGAGATTATCGAGAGCGATCAGGTAGCCTTCCAGCACATGGGCGCGGGCTTCCGCTTTATCGAGGCGGAACTGCGTGCGACGTATGATCACTTCGCGTCGATGCTCCAAATAACACTCGAGCATCTCCTTGATGTTCATCTGCTTCGGGCGTCGTTGGTCAAGTGCCAGCAGGATGACGCCAAAGGAGCTTTCAAGGGGAGTCATCTTATAAAGGAGATTGGTGACCACACGGGGAATTACGCCGCGTTTAAGGTCGATCACAATGCGGGTTTGCTCGTCGGACTCATCGCGAATATCACTGATACCCTCGATGGTTTTCTCCTGCACGAGGCTCGCAATTTTGGAAACGAGGGAGGCACGATTCACATTGTAGGGGATCTCGGAGATGATAATACGCTCACGTCCGTCTTTTTCTTCAACATCCATGGTTCCCTTCATGCGGACGATGCCCCGTCCGGTCTTCATGTAGTCGATGATGCCCGACTTTCCGGCGATGGTACCTCCTGTCGGGAAATCGGGCCCCTGAATATACTCGAGCAGCTCGTCGATGGTGATCGCTGGATTATCGATCATCGCGCAGAGGGCACTGATGAGCTCTCCCAAGTTATGCGGTGGGATGTTGGTAGCCATACCTACTGCAATTCCCGTAGAGCCATTCATAAGAAGATTGGGCAGGGCAGCTGGCAATACCGAGGGCTCTGTGGTGCTTTCCTTGTAGTTGGGCACAAAGTCGACGGTGTTTTCGTCGATATCGCGCAGCATCTCCTCAGCGATCTTGCGCAGTTTACACTCTGTGTAACGGTAGGCTGCGGGGGGGTCACCGTCGACTGAGCCGAAGTTACCCTGGGGCTCGATGAGCGGGTAGCGCATCACCCAGTCCTGAGCCATACGCACGAGCGTATCGTAAACCGACGTATCACCATGCGGGTGGTAGTTTTTAAGCACTTCACCGACCACACCCGCACACTTGTCGAACGGGCGGTTCGAAAGCAGGCCTTCGCGAAGCATGGCATAGAGGATGCGGCGCTGAACGGGTTTTAGACCGTCTCGTGCATCCGGAAGTGCCCGGCTGACAATGACCGACATCGAATAATCGATGTAGGCCGATTGCATGATATCGGTAATATTGGTAGCAACTAAAAGGCTATCTTTGTCCATAGTTTATATAGGTTTAGGGGTAGGGGGGCGTTACACGTCGAGGGACGATACGTTCAGTGCATTATCCTCAATAAATGCGCGGCGGGAAGGGACGTCCTCACCCATGAGCATTGAGAATATGCCGTCTGCAAAGGCAGCGTCAGCGATATCGACTTTCAGCAGCCTGCGTTTATCCGGGTCCATCGTGGTTTCGTAAAGTTGCTTGGGATTCATCTCACCCAACCCTTTGTAGCGCTGGATGGTGAGGCCCTTACGGCCGTTTTCCCGGACACTTTCTATGATCTGTAAAATGGAGTGAAGCTCCTTGAAGGTTTCATTATCTTTGCCCCGGTTTTCGACGAGTTTGTAACGGGGCTCCTCAGTGCGTGTAAACTGATTGATATCCAGACCGATTTTCGCGATTTCCTGGATCAACTTCGAAATCTGGAGGGATTCGTAAATCTCGTGAATGGTAATGCGTTGCTGCACCTTCACTTCATCCACCTCTACTTGGCGTATAAAGGTATCGCCCTGTTCCTCTTCGGTAAATTCAAACTCCTCGTAGAATGCGGAGCGCGCATCATCATCGAGCAGGAATTTGAATTGTTCGTCATTACCCGTGCGGATGCGCACGATGTATTTGGGGAGTTGATAAGTGCCTTTCTCGTGCTGGTCGAGGTAAGTATCGAACTCGCAGCCATAACGCGTAACGCCTACTCCAAGCATTTCGAGACGGCTGAGGCGATCGATGATCTCCTTGATCTGATCGCTGTTGTACCAGTGATCATCGCGGGTACGATAGAGCTCAACATCTTCGATACCGAGTTCGAGCAAGATGCGGTTGAGCTCGGCGTCGCTTTCAATGTATTGCTCCCGGCGTTTGCGCTTAATTTTGTAGAGCGGGGGCTGCGCGATATAGACATAACCGGCTTCGATTAAGCCCTTCATCTGGCGAAAAATAAAAGTAAGCAGCAGGGTGCGGATGTGTGCACCGTCGACGTCTGCGTCGGTCATTAAAATAATCTTGTGATAGCGCGCTTTTTCGATGTCAAAAGCACCCTCACCGGTCTCCCCGATACCGGTGCCCGCAGCAGTAATTAAAGTGCGTATTTCGTTGTTATTCAGTACTTTATCAAGGCGTGCTTTCTCTACGTTTATGAGCTTGCCGCGCAGTGGAAGTATCGCTTGATTTTGGCGATTACGGCCTTGCTTAGCAGAGCCTCCTGCAGAATCGCCCTCCACGATGAAGAGCTCCGACTTGGAAGGATCACGCTCGGAGCAGTCGGCCAGTTTGCCGGGTAGGCCTCCCGCGCTGAGGGCTCCTTTACGTACAGTTTCACGTGCTTTACGGGCGGCTTCACGGGCACGTGCTGCGTGCAGGGATTTTTCAACCATGCGCTTGGCGATCGCGGGGTTGGTTTCAAAGAAATACTTGAGTTCTTCACCGACGATTTTCTGGACAATACCGTCGACCTCACCATTGGAGAGCTTGGTTTTGGTTTGTCCTTCGAAGCGTGGTTCAGGGACTTTCACCGAAATCACAGCGGTCAAACCTTCGCGAACGTCATCTCCGGTCAGGTTCGGGTCCTTCTCCTTAATGATGTTGTTGGCCTTAGCGTAAGTATTGATAACGCGCGTCAATGCAGTGCGAAAGCCTGAAAGGTGTGTGCCGCCTTCAATATTGTGGATCGAGTTCGCATAGGAGTAGATTTGATCATTGAAACTGTCGTTGTATTGCAGCGCGATCTCGACCATCGTCTTCAGGTCAGGCGTCTCAGGATTGACCACCGCGTCCCCCTCGATGCGGATTGGAGGCTCATGAAGGATGTTCTTGTTTTGATTGAGATACTCGACATACTCCGAGATACCGTTGTCGAACTTAAAGGTCTCCGTTTTATTGGTGCGGGTATCTTCAAGAATGATATTTACCCCTGGATTCAGGAAAGCGAGCTCCCTGAGACGTTTTGCAAGGATCTCATACTTGAACTCTCGGGTGGTCTCAAAGATCTCCGGATCGGGCATGAAGGTGATCATGGTGCCCGTTTTTTTCGTGGAGCCGATGATTTTGAGCTTTTGAGTGGTTTTACCCCGAGAGAAGGACATGGTGTGCACTTTACCCTCACGGCGCACTTCCACCTCAAACCATTCCGAGACGGCGTTTACACATTTGGCGCCGACGCCATGCAAGCCGCCGGATACCTGATAGGCGCCTTTGCCGAATTTTCCGCCGGCGTGCAAATTGGTCAGCACGAGCTCCAGGGCAGGCATATTATGCTTGGGGTGCATATCCACAGGGATACCTCGCCCATCGTCCTGAATAGAGCAGGAGCCGTCCAGGTGAATGGTAACGTTGATTGCCGAACAATAGCCGGCAAGCGCCTCGTCAATCGAGTTATCCACAATTTCAAAAACACAATGGTGCAACCCCCTTTCGTTGGTGTCGCCGATATACATATCGGGGCGTTTGCGAACGCCCTCCAGGCCTTCCAGCTTCTCTATTTTTGAAGCGTCGTATGTGTTTTCGTCAGTAGTTTCCAATGGTTCATTAGAATCTTCAGCCATAAGTAAAATAGAGTATACAATTGTGTAAATAATGCGATAAAAAAATGCAATTTTTTCGCATATAATTCTGTTCTATAAGTTATTGTTTTTCAGTAACTTATAATGAATTGTTTAGCTTATTTTTTGACGCCACTGTTCGATCAGCCCGGCATTCAACCTGGGATTTGGCATTCCGGTTGCAATACGCTTGGAAATAGAGCGTTCGAAATCGAAAACCTGATAAAAATCTTCAGCTAACTGAGTTGAGATTTGTTGCGCAGTCTCGAGTGGGATCTCGTTGAGCGCCATCCCTGATTTTTCGGCCTCTGCAACCAGCTGACCCACAATGTGGTGCGAATCCCGGAAGGGCACTCCCTTCTCTACAAGATAGTCCGCGATATCAGTCGCAAAGAGTATAGGATCGAGAGCAGCTTCCTTCAGCTTTGCATGATTAAAGGCAACTTTGGGCAGTAAATCCGCAAAGGTATCGAGTATCATGGAGACCTGTTCGGCCGAATCAAAGGCAGCGGGCTTATCTTCCTGTAAGTCACGATTGTAAGTGAGAGCCTGTGCTTTGCTGAGGCTGAGCAGGGTCATCAGGTTTCCCTGCACGCGGGATGCTTTGCCTCGGGTAAGCTCGAGAGCATCCGGGTTGCGTTTCTGCGGCATCAGGCTCGAGCCTGTGGTATAGGCATCCGGCAAGTGGATAAATTGAAACTCTGCACTCGCCCAGAGTATCCAGTCTTCCGCAAGTCGCGAAAAGTGGTTGGCAAGCTGCGAGCATGCAAAAGCGAACTTGGTGATGAGGTCGCGCGAGGCGATAGCATCCAGTGAATTCGTCGTGACTCGTGGGTTCCCGTTGGAATCCACGAAACCCAGGAGTGATGCGGTATATTCGCGATCAATGGGCAGGGTAGTGCCTGCCAATGCGCCGGAGCCAAGCGGGCATACGTTCGCGCGCTCGTTTACATTTTCAAATTCCAGAATATCGCGATAGAGCATTTCCACCCAGGCCAGGCAGTAGTGTGCAATGGTGATGGGTTGAGCTCGCTGCAAGTGGGTGTAGCTGGGGGCCGGTTGCTCCAGATTGGCAGCGGCATGATCTACGAAAGCGAGTGTGCAGGCTTTAATTTTGGCGATGAGCTTTGCGGATACGTCCTTTATGTAGAGGTGCGTATCGGTTGCGACCTGGTCGTTACGGCTACGGGCGGTGTGGAGCTTAGCTGCTGCAGGTGTGATCTTGAGCAACGCCTGCTCAATATTCATGTGTACGTCTTCCAGTGTGGGGTTCCAGTCGAATTCACCGGCTTCGATCGTTTTGAGTAGTGCCTGGAGGCCCTCGTCAATGGCCTGTTGCTCTTCAGTAGTGAGAATTCCTACTTTAGCCAGCATCTGGGCATGGGCACGGCTGCAAGCGATATCATAGGGCGCGAGCTTGTAGTCGAAGGACACGGATTCCCCCATTTGGATCATATTCTGGGCAGGCAGATCTTTGAATCGACCTCCCCAGGTTGCCTGGCTGCCGTTTTGCATCTAAGTAGAATGTTAATTGAAGTTATTGAAATCAAGAGCAATTATCCAAATGAAAACGAGGGTTTACTGGAACCTATCTTAAAACCGTAAAGGGCTTTGTGCTAGTAGGATGCTGCTAAAAAGTGAGTTCGCGGCGTTAGCTTGACCTTCATGTGCGCATGCACACAACAGGACAAGCCGCCTTGCGCTGCTCACTTTTTTGCTCGCACCATGATCATTTATTGAATTTGAGATAGGTTTTAATGCCTATAATCACTCATACCCAATAATGTGAATCGTCTAAATAAAGAATCGAGCCTTTATCTGAAGCAGCATGCGGATAATCCCGTGCACTGGTGGCCCTGGTGCGAGGAAGCCTTTGAAACCGCAAAAGAAGAGGACAAGCCGGTGCTGGTATCCATCGGGTATTCCTCCTGTCACTGGTGTCATGTGATGGCGCATGAGTGCTTTGAAGATGATTATATCGCAGGTATCATGAACCGGCATTTCATCTGCGTGAAAGTGGATCGGGAGGAGCGGCCGGATGTGGATCACTTTTATATGGAGGCTGTACAGATGCTCAATCAGCAAGGCGGATGGCCCCTGAATGTGTTTTGTCTACCGGATAAAAGACCTTTTATGGGAGGCACCTATTTTCCTCCAGAAGACCGAGGCCACGGCATTATCCCCTGGCCCCATCTGTTGGTTCGTATTCACGAGGCTTATGAGAAGCAGAAAGATGATCTCGTCGGCAATGCCGATGCAATCACTCAAAACATACAACATATCTCCCAACAGGCTGGAACCGAAGAGACTCCCTGGAATAATCAATATTTGCTGCAGGGTGCTCGGGGTATTACAGGTCAATTGGATAAGGAATACGGAGGCTTTAGCAGTGCCCCCAAGTTTCCACCGAGCCAGATATTGGGATATCTGATGGCGATTCGCAGTGCGGAGGCCTGCACCGTGGAGCTTGAAGCAGCGATTGACCAAAGTGTGCAAACGACCGCAAATGCGATGATTTACAGTGGCCTTTATGATCAGCTGGGGGGTGCGTTTTATCGCTACAGTGTAGATGCGGAGTGGCGTATCCCGCATTTCGAAAAGATGCTCTACGATAATGCACTGCTCATCGAAACCCTTGCGAAAGCATCGACGATTTACGATGTATCCGCAATCCCGCGGGTGATTGAAGATACGGTGACGTTCCTGGAGCAGGAATTTATGAACGATACGGGTTTGTTTGCCGCCGCGATGGATGCCGACAGCAAAGATGGCGAAGGTGCATATTATATGTGGACGCAGGAAGCGGTTGAGGCAGTACTGGGCGATGACGCTTCCGTATTTTCCAAGGATTTTCAAATCTCGGCTGGTAAACCTTCCAATCCTTACCCGTGGAAAATGACTGAAGAAGACTTTGCCGGTTATCAGGAAAGCCTGAAGCTGCTTAAAACTGCACGTGAGAGTCGGGATAAGCCGGTCATCGACCGCAAAGTCCTGGTAGGCTGGAACGCGTTGCTGCTCAAGGGTCTCGCTGTTGCAGGTGCAACTGAAGTCAGTAAACGCTACCTGGAAATGGCAAAAAGAGGTCTGGATACGCTCTGGGACAGGGCACGAGGCGAGAGCGGTTCTCTCAAGGCAGTCATTTATGAGAGTGAGGAAAGCCAGAGCCCTGCAGGATTTATTGATGATTATGCCTATTTCGCCTATGCGAATCTGCAGTATGCGGCTTATGCGGAGTGGATTGAAACGGATAGTCAGGAAGCTTACCTCAATCGCGCGAAAGAGCTGGTCGAAAAACTAATGAATGAGTTTGGTGCAGTGGACGGCATGGGATTTTACTTTACGGGTAAAAATCAGACGGATCTGGTAGTTCGCAAGAAGGAATGGCTCGATAATGCTTACCCATCTGGAAACGCAGTACTCGTGCATGTATTTTCCCGACTCTATGCGATCACCGGGGATGCAAAATACGAGAAGGTATTGGCAAAGCTTAGGGTGGCTTATTCTGATAAGGCTTCGCGTATGCCGAGTGGTATCAGCTATGCATTGGAAGGTTTCACCTGGGATGCGATTGGGATCGCGGTGCTCAAGATAGGTGCTGGGATAGATGTGGGGGATCTCTTGAAGGCAATTGCTGAAAAATCCTGGAGGCCTTTGCATATAGAGCGTAGTGCTGAACTTGGTGGGCAAGATTTTCAGTTATGCGTGGGGCAGCAGTGCTTACTTCCCACTAAGGATTTAGCAGAAATTATCGATAAGCTTTAGAGCTTTCGTACATCCAGGTGGTCTCTCAGGCGATCCCCGAGCAGATTGAGGCAAAGCAGTGTACCCACAAAAAAGACCGTAGGAAATGCCATGAGCCAGGGGTAGCTGACCATCTTATCGGCGCCATCGCGAATGAGGCTACCCCAAGAGCTGTCCGGCGGTTGCACTCCGAGTCCCAGGAAGCTGAGTGCAGATTCCATAAGGATGGCAGTGGGTAAAAGTAGGGTGGAGTAAACGATTACCGGGCCGATCAAGTTGGGCAGCAAATGCCTAATCAGTATGTTTGCCCGGGATTGGCCGAAGGTTTCTGCGGCTTCCACGAACGTTTTAGATTTTAGTTGAATGATGTTTGCACGGACAATGCGCGCCAGTGTAAGCCATTGCACACTCCCAATCGCGATAAACAGAACCCAAAAACTACGACCAAAAACAGCCATCAACAGGATCACCAAAAGAATGAAAGGGATAGCATATAGAATATCCAATAAACGCATCATCGCCGCATCGATCCAGCCTCCTAGATATCCGGATATTGAGCCATAGGTGACACCAATGCTGGTCGCGATAAAGGCTGCGGATAGCGCAATGAGGAGAGAAACTCTGCCTCCCTGGAGAATGCGTGCAAGCAGATCACGCCCTAGAGAATCGGTGCCCAGCCAATACTCAAGGCTGGGTGAAGTCGGTCCGAGTGGTAAGTTTTGAACATGGGGATCATGCGGAATCAGGAGCCCACCCAGGAAACAAATCGTAGCGATACCCAGAAAAGCGACTGAGCAGCCCACCAGCCCAGGCTCATATTGCCATAGTTTTTTTAGACGGCTGATCATGATTCCCGGCTTTGTGGGTTTAAATAATAGGCGATGATATCTGCTATCGTATTCAGAACTACAATTAAGACCGTGTAGACTAAAACACAGCCGATGAGCAGCGAGTAGTCGCGGTTGAGCGCGCTGTTCACGAGGTGCATCCCCATCCCGGGAATGTTGAATATAGCTTCCACTACAAAGGAACCAGTCAGTAAATGGGCAGCGGTGGGCCCGATGTAAGCGATGATGGGGGATAGGGTAGAAAGCAGGCCGTGCTTAAATGCGATCTTCCATGTACCAAGGCCTTTTGCGCGAGCCGCTTTTAGGTAAGGTGCGGACGAAACCTCCAGCATGTATGCACGTGTGAGTCGTCCCAGGCTGCCCAAATAATAAAACGACAAAGCGAGAACCGGTAATACTTTGTGGGATGGTGAGTCCCAGTGCATAACGGGCAATTGAAGCGACGAGGGCAGCATAAAACCGAAAAACCCGATAAGAATTGGTGCCAGTGCCAACGCCGGTATGCAGATGCCTAGTGTATAGAAGATGCTGAGTGCGCGATCGGGCCATTGGTCGGGATAAACTGAAGCGGCTACACCGCTGATAACCCCCACTACCATGGCGAGTAGCAGTGCGTAGAGGCCCAGCTCAAATGAGGTCGGGAGAGAATCTTGAAGGAGCTGGTTTACCCGACGGCCCTCGTAACGCATCGAATACCCGAGATCGACTCCGAATGCCTTTTCAATATCCCATTGTATGAGGCCGACAGGGTTTAGCTGCTTGGGGCTTAGGCTATAAATGAATTTATAGTATTGATGGAATCCGGTTTCGCTCAAACCGTATTGCTCCTCAAGCTGTACGATTTGCTCAGGACGCAGATTGCGATCCTGACTAAAGGGACCTCCCGGTGTGATGCGTACCAACAAAAAGACCAGTGTTGCGACAATGTAAATGAGCAACACCGATTGAATGAAACGCTGTAGTATAAACCGGATCATAACTGAGTCCGGCCAGCGTTTATGCCCATTCGGGCGGGTTTAGCAAATCGGGCCGGAGTACTCCAATATAAGGGAGATAGCGATACCGTTCTGCAAAGTCTAGCCCATAACCGACTGCGAAGTCCTGCTCTATATGAAAGCCCACATAGTCGCAGGCAAAGGACGAGGGAGTGGAGGGGTTTTTGTGTAAGAGCACACAGGTCTTCACTTTTTTCGCCTGAAGCAGGTTGAGTTGCTTAACTACCTGGCTGAGCGTATTTCCGGTGTCCACTACATCATCGACGACCAGAACATTCTGGTTGCTGATATCCAGGCGCAGGGTGTCAATGATTTTCGGCGAGGAACGATCTGTATAGACTGAAAACGAGCTTCGTGCACGAATGCAATCCAACTTTACGGGTATCTCAATCGTACGTATCAAATCGGCTGTAAACAGGAGTGCCCCATTAATGATCGAGATTACGACCAATTCTTCGCCTGCGAAATCCTTCGAGATTTGACTACCCAGTTCTTCCACGCGGGTTTTGATTTGCTGGCTATCAAATATAACTTTGGCGATTTCGTCATCCATAGGATATAGGAACGAAGATGCCGGTGATAAGTCAATGCGCAATGCTCGAAAATCAGGAATCCATCGTAGTGAAAACCCCGTCGCGCATTTTGAGGATAAAGTCGCAGCGACGTGCAATATCGGGGTTGTGAGTCACGATAAGTACTGCCTGATTGTTCTTTTTGGAGAGTTGATAGAGCAGGTCGAAAACGATATTGGAGTTGCGCACGTCCAGATTACCCGTTGGCTCGTCGGCAAGGACAATGGGGGGGTCGTTTGCCAGGGCACGGGCTATGGCCACGCGTTGTTGCTCACCTCCGGAGAGACGGTTAGCCAGGCGGTGCGTTTTATCCCCCAGACCGACGGACTGCAAAAGCATGTGCGCCCGGCGTTCCATTGTCAGGGCCTTGCGGTTGCCGCGTTTCCACATCGGTATGATCAGATTCTCGGTGGCTGTGAATTCAGGTAAAAGAAAGTGAAACTGAAAGACGAAGCCGATTTTTTCATTGCGAATCTGGGTGCGCTCTTCATCGCTTGCTTTCGTGACATCGATACCGTCGATATTGATATGCCCCTCATCCTGACGGTCGAGCAAGCCCAATGTATACAGGAGCGTGCTTTTACCACAGCCGGAGGGTCCAACAATGGCGTAGGTATTACCCCGGTAAAGGTTGATATCCACACCTTTGAGTACGTGTACTTGCTGGGTTTCATCCCCCAGATACTTATGTACGCCCCGGCAGGATAGGACGGCCTTTGATGGATCTCCCTCGTGCATTATCCGCTGGTCCC
This sequence comes from Puniceicoccaceae bacterium, assembly GCA_028285755.1. Taxonomy (GTDB): domain Bacteria; phylum Verrucomicrobiota; class Verrucomicrobiia; order Opitutales; family JAFGAQ01; genus JANQOQ01. The sequence continues at coordinate 511,506 of JANQOQ010000006.1, read as the reverse complement.
CCTCACCACATCTGCAGGTTCAAGCCGGGAAGCACGACGCGCAGGTAATATACAAGCGGTCATTACGATAAAGAATGCGATCACTGCCGCGAGTAAGTAGTGGCTAAACGACCAATCCACAACAAAGGTATCTGTAGAAAATATACCGCGGATACGAATGGGTATGCGTGAAATGGTATAGGTAAGGAAGGCACCCGTTAGCCAGCCAAATCCGATGCCGATCAAGGTCACAATGAAACCCTGCCAAATAAAAATGTTGGTAACGTCTTTGCGGGTGTATCCCATGGAGCGTAGAATCGATATCTCGCGGGTTTTTTCCATAACGATGATTGCCAGTGTGCTATACATGCCCAGGCCAGCAATGATGATGATTGAGAGCAGGCTGGCGCTGGAAATAACGCGGAGTGCCTTAAAGAATTGCAGCCAGACTTTTTCGCGTTCCTGCCACGGGGCGACGATATGCTGGACAACGGCTTCCATCATAAAGCGGTCATCATCCGCCTTTTCAGGATCAAAAAGGCTGACTTGCACGTAGGAGGTTTCGTGGGGGCGCTTAAAAACGGTGCGCGCCTGATTAATATCAACGAAGATACGTTCGCGGTCGATCTCGCGGTAACCGGTTTCGTAAATGGCTTCTACGATAAACCGGTAGGGTTCATTTGCCTCGGAAATGATGATGGATTCACCGGGCTCCAAGAGCATGCGATCTGCCAGAACTGAGCCGATCATGACTCCGGTAGGGTTACGCTGAAATTCCAGCAGGGAGCCGAATACGATTTGCTCTTCCAAGTCGGATACCAGCAGGTGTGTATCTTTTTCGATGCCGTAGAGTTGACCCGGTTCCTCCTTAAAATTATTGGATACCTCAACACCCCCGCGTAATACTTTGGATGCGGCGATGACATTTTTAAATTCCATAATGCCCTCGATCACTTTATCCGCATGTTCCACGCCCGGTCGATATTTACGACCCGCAGCGCGGCCAAATTCAAACTGATTACCGGTTTCTTGCTGGCTGATTTGATAACTTACCAGGTTTTCCTGAAATTTATCTTGTACACGTACGGCCCCATTTGCCCCTAAAACGGTTTTAATAAAGAGCTGCTCAAATCCAGTGGTCATTGAGAGTGCCAGGATGAATAGCGCAACCCCGAGCACAATGCCGGTGAGACTCATGATCATTGTTCGTTTCTTCGATACAAGAAACCGGATCGCTATCCTTAAGTTTGGTGACATGATTTAGCCGCTAAATCTCTTAATTACTGAAAACTGGTCCTAACGAGTTCACCATCCCGGAAGCTGGTGAGATCCTCAGTAATCACCACATCGCCTTCCTGAATGCCTTCAAGTATTTCGATCTTCAGTAGACTGCGGAAGCCGGGAACCACCTTTACGAACTGAACCTGTCCGCCTTTTACCCGTAGCACATTATTACCGATGAGTGCCTGACTGGGAATAAGCACAGAGTTTTCGCGGCGGTCTGCAATAATACTGACTTCACCGGTAAGACCCGGGGTTAGTCGTTCAGGTTCAATATCCAGGACTTCAAGATAGATAATATATCTTTGGGTGATCGCATTGGCGGTCGGCAATAATTGAGTCACTGTAGCGTTAAAAGTTTGTTCCGGGTAGGCGAGAAATTTAATGAGTGCCGGTAACCCCACTTCTACCTTGTCGTAATCTTCTTCGGAAATTTCTGCAGTTACCAGACGACGGCTGTCGATGATGTGAAACACCGTTTGGCCCCCGTTCACCAGATCCCCTTCACGTGAGAAGACTTCGATGATTTCGCCGTCCACAGGGCTACGTAAGGTCATTTTTTCGATGTCCAGGCGGTGTTTGCGGATTTCGAGGTCTTTTTGACTCAGATTTGTTTGCTCGTTTATTTCCCGCCGTTCCATGTTTTCGATATGCAGTTGGCGGTTTCTTAATGCTAGCTCCAGTTCCCGCTCCGGGCGAATACCGCGCTGAACATCCCGTCGCAGATCTTCAAGATCCTCATCGATTTTAATAAGCGTATACTCTTCAGGATGAGTAATGGCGTAGTTCTTTTCGAGTGTGTCCTTTTCGATGAGCAGACGTTCCAATTCAAGTTGTTTGTCTTCGGTGTCCTGCTTAAGGAGTATCTGGCCACGCGTTACCTGATCCCCGATTTCCATGGGACTTTCGAGCACCATGCCTTCGCGTTCTGCGCGAAGTTCGAGCAAGTGATATTCCTCGACCTTCACAGTTCCCAATACGATATCTTGTGCGGTTTCCCGGGTAGCTCTCGAAACTTCAGCTTCGGGAATTGTGTTCCAATAAAATCCCAAGCCTACTCCTATTAGAATAACTAGGAGTATGACCCAGCGAAGAACTTTGAATGACAAAATAGACTTTAAGCCTGTTTTAGGAGATCGCTTACTTGCTGACATTGCGCTATATTAGATAATCAATCTATTTAAGCGTTCAACACAACCGATCAAATGGATCGGTTGTCAATGAAATACATGCGGATTTTGCTTAGCGAGTCTTCAAGTGGCTCAGATCCTTGTTCTCAGGTAAGGTGAGTACATTGAAGATAGGATCTTTACCGATGAAACGCAGAAAGTTAGATACCTGGACGATGTAGTCCCGACGGCGGGAATACACGGCCTGCTCTTCATTCAACCTTTGGTTTTCGACCTGCTTGAATTGGATATCAGACATGCGCCCGCGTGCGTATTCATCCTTGGACTTTTCGTAATTCTGGAGTGCAAGTTGATAGTCGGCTTCACCGATTTCCAATCGCCGTAAACGATAATCCAAATCTACTAATTGGCGTTCTAGGCCAATGGATGCATTCAGTTTTGCATCTTCCAAATCCACCATACGCTGTACCCGACGGCTATATGCCTTACGCATATTCATCTGAGTCGCGCCGCCATTATAGATCGTCCAGCCAAGTCTCAGACCACCATAGTATTCAAAAATACGTTCGTTACCCTCAGTAGCTTCAACGTCAAAATTGGAACCGGCATATGCAAATAGTGATGGCCGTGATCCCGCCTGCGTTGTTATTATGGATTCTTCTGCAATATCTACGGAAATTTTTGCCTGTTGTATGGATGTGAGGTCTGCAAAATCCTGACTTTTAGTCTGGTTTGCCAGAGATATAAATTGGTTATTATTAATTTCAACCTGAGGAATGTTGGTCGGGATCTGACTTTCATTAAAATTCTGTACGCCTGTTACCTTACGGAAATCCTCCAGGGCACGATCAAAATAGCGCTTAGTTTGTTCCAGATCGAGAATGAACATCTTACGTGAGTTGGAGAGACGGGTATAATTATCATCTGAAATTTTACCTTCTTCGTAGAGAATGGCTTCCTGTGCAATATTATCCTGAGCGATTTCAATCTGCAAATTGAGGCTACGTTGATTAAATTTTTGAATGATAAGCTGCATGAATTGGACACGTATGTCTTGAGCAAAACTCTCAACACTTTGTTTGTATCCGATCAGGTAATTTTCAAAGCTCTTATCCGCAATGCGGTGATTGGCCCTTTTAGCTCCCCACTGATAGATTGTATAACTGAGGCCGAGATTTAAATCATTAATACCAAATTGAGGTTGGTAAGCTGTGCTTTCAATAGTCTCATCTTCCGGTGTATTAGGATCATCATCTCTCCCATTATCAAAACTTGAAGCAAAAAAACCACCGCCCGTACTTAGTCCAACAGATGGGCGATTGTTCGTTCTGGCGAGCCGGTTATTGATGCGGGCCTCAGCCAGGCTGTAATCGAGGTTTTGATAACCCAGGGCATTTGTTTCCGCTTCTTTGAGCACCGCCCGTAGTTCAGGATAAAGGTTTTCGGGGGTGTAGTCATAAATGCTGCCTTGACCGTTTAGAGAGCTGCTCAGCCAGGAAAGTACAATTAGGAGAATCGGAAATCGAAAATAGTGTTTCATGAATAAGATAGATTGAATATTCGAATAATTGTCTGAACGGTTACTAGTGATGACAATTTTTTCGCCTCGATCAATGGTAATATCCATGAAGGCGAGAAAAAAGCTTCCACGCAGTTCCTAATCACATGTGAATAACTTGTGAATATGTGAATAACTGTCAAGCGAATAGCTAAGCTCTAAACGATACGAGTAAGCTGCGTTTTGAGCTAAGCGCCGTACTTGCAGTTCAGCTCAATCTGGTCTCCGCACTTGCAGTAAACAATGATTTTTGTAATTCGGCCATCCTGGGTAACACACTCAACCCGGGCGGCATCTTCACCACTCGCAATTTCCACTTTATTTAAGTCCTGGGCAGGTATGCCGCTGCTAGCCTGACTCATACTTTTAAGCTCGCTGAGTTTTGCAGAGGGTTCATCCAGGCGTTTTTTGCCTTTCAGGTAGCTTTCCATGATTTATGATGTATAATTCTTGGGCTCCAGGCTGATCTCAATGCGTTGGTGAGATTCGGAGGCCGGATCCACTCCTTGTATAGGGCGAGTATTGGCGAAAGCGGTGACTCTGGAAAGCTTTTTTTCATCAAGAGCGTAGTATACCAGGGTACGTCTCACTGCGTTTGCCTGATCTGCGCTCAATTCCCATGCACTGTAATCCTCATTGCCTTCAAAGTTGGGCATGGTGTGGGCTTCGATGCGAACGTTGAGATCGTAACGGTCGATTAACCATGCAATGTTTCGCATTACGAGAATGCCCCATTCGGTAAATTCGGAGGTATTGGTATCGAAAAGCGGTTTTTGAGAGCGATTAAATACCGTTAAGATTAAACCATCCGAGGTGCTGTTTACGGAAAGCGGAGATTCCTGATCATCCGCGTTGATATTCAGATGTTTTACAAATTCCTGGGCGAGTTGTTCTACAAAGTCCCGCTTACCCGCACCTGACATATTGGAATCTTCATCACCGGTGAGCGAGTTGCTGCCACCCAGATCGATGGGGTTCATGCTTTTTTCCATTTCACCCAACGCGGTGTATGGATTGTTGAAAAAGAATGCGGTTTGCTCAAGTAGCTCATCATCCTGTGAGAGGATCCACATGACCATGAACAGAGCCATCATCGCTGTGAAAAAGTCTGCAGCGGCCACTTTCCAGGCGCCGCCATGATGTTTGGCTGTCTCTATCTGGGCGGCTTCATGGTTTAAAGCGGGTTTTTCTGGAGGAGATTTACTCACGTTATTTGGAGGTTAGCTCCTTCAGCATTGCTTCGAGATCAGTTGCAGTTGGGCGCGCATCTTTGGGAAGTGCCCTGCGTGCCACTTCAATGGCCATCGCGGGAGCAAGCCCCTTGGCAAATCCGCCTAAAGCTTCAGCCAAAATTTTATAATAGACTATTTGGCTTTCCTGCAGCGCATGTAAACGCCCGGCTAAGGGGTTAATAAATCCGTATGATAACCATACTCCCAGAAAAGTTCCTGTCAGTGCTGCGGATACTTTGTAGCCAACTGCGCCTGCACCCTGATCAATAACGCCCATGGTGATGATAATCCCTAAAACCGCTGCGCAAATTCCAATTCCCGGCAGGGAATCCCCTGCTAGGTGCAATACTTCAATCGGTCCCTTTCCTTCATCATGCTTATTTTTGATTTCAGCATTCATGAGTGATGAGATTTGATCGGGCTTAATTTTACCATCGATCAAGGGGCGTAGATTACTTACTAAAAAATCGGTTTTCTCGTCGTCGCTGACGAAGGACTTGTATTTGGATATGATTGCGCTTTGCGAAGGGTCTTCTACGTGTTCATCCAGAGCGATGAGGCCGTTACGTCTGCCGAGGGTAAACATCTCATAGAGCATTTTCAGCAGATCCATAAAATCATCTTTTGAGGGACCTCCTCCCGTAAAGGTTCCCATAACGCCCTTCAGGGTAGCCATCAAAGTAGGTAGGGGTGCTGCAACCACGATAAGCCCGATTGTAATGCCCACAATTACGATAATTTCGGATAAGTGGATCAATACTGCAGGTTTCCCTCCAGCTACCGAAAAACCTCCAAGAGTGGAGGCTAAGACTATCACAAATCCTATGATTACAAACATGGTATAAGGCTTATTGGTTTACTTTATCGACATAGGCACGAAGGCTGGTGATGGCCTGAGCATGAATTTGACAAATACGGGATTCAGTGAGGCCAAAGACTTCTGCAATTTCGGAGAGGCGCATGCCTTCGAAGTAATACATAGCGAGAACCTTGCGGGAAGAATCCGGCAGGGTGGAAATTTTCTTTTTGAGCATGCTGATCATTTCCTTCTTCTCGACTTTTTCCTGAATAGCTGCCTGAGAGCTGTCTGCGATTGCTTCCTTGAGCGGAGGGCTGTCCTCACTTCCGCTGTCTGCGCTTTGATCAAGTGAGACCACGGAAATCGGGCGAACCTTTTTCATGAGCTTTGCGTAATCTTCAATGGACAGCCCAAGCTCCTTGCGAATTTCATGCTCTTCGACAGGGCGTTTCAGACGTGCTTCCATTTGTGCGATTGTGTCCTGTAGCATTTTTGCCTGGGCGCGATTACCACGCGGCATCCAATCGAGTCGGCGAAGCTCATCAATGATCGCACCGCGAATACGGATAAATGCGAAACTGGAAAAAGACTTATTGCGCGTGTGATCGTATTTCTGGACTGCAGATATGAGGCCCGCTACCCCGACACTGTAAAGATCATTAAAGTCGATATGGTCGGGCAAACGCATTTTGATTTTGCCGACTATTGATTTTACCAATGGCAAATGTTGAGTGACGATATCTTCAACACTTTCCTTAGACCTCTCGGTAGAGGCATAAGCATTGAGTGCTTGTTTAGGTGGTTTCTTGATTGTCTGAGTTGCCATAGGACATAATGCTTTCCATGTGAATTACGATTGTTGTTCGGTGAGGGACTGTAATTCAGGGTTATGAGAGTCGGCCACTTCTTCGATTTGTTCTGCTTCCTGGATGTTGCGCAGTTTTACCTGCGTGATCATGGATTGCATGTAGCTCGAGAGTAGCTTGAATGTGAAGGCGAGAATTAGGCAGGAGATTGAGGCATCCCTCAACGCGATGGTAATATCGCGATCTTTCCAGAGTATAAAAACGAACACCAGGGTGAATCCCAGGAAACCTCCGATTTTGGTAAGTTGTTGTGCTGTGTTCATAATTCTATAAGGACTTCGCGACTTTTTTTACATTTGCTGTTTAATTAATCGCTCAATTGTAAAAAAATTTAAGTGCTAATTGAGTAAAATATTTGGAAAAGTTTTACTGGTTAATAAAGGGAGGAACTCTTCGCGGGGATAACTTGCCGTTTCGTCGCCCAGGCCTGTGAAAAGCATGGGGAGGCTGCCTCTGAGTACGAATTTCCAGAGTTTTCCCCAGTTTTGAAGCTCATCGAGGTGTGTGAAGCACTGATGAGTCGCTTTCAGGACGCTTCCAAGTTCAAATGCCTGAGTCAAAGAGCTTTCGTCATACATGCTGTTGAGCACAAGGACCCGGGAGTCGATATCAAGGTCGTCCAGCAGGCGTTTGAAGTAGAAAATGCGCTTTTTTTCGCTGCGCTGAAGTCCTGGTAGATCAATGTAAAGATGGGTATCGGTACCCAGATTCAGATCATTCGGGTCGCGTACGAGCGGAACTCCGATGATGTCGCAAAAAACGCTCAGCAGGTTGTCCGGATTAGGGTCCTCGTCATCCAGTTTCAGGATTTGCACTTTTTTGCGCTGAACGAAGACCTGATTGGCTACGTGCTTGCGTAAAACAGTGGATTTACCTACTCCCGGAGTGCCGATAAATGCCGTAAATGCACTCACGGGCTTGTTTTGGGTAGCCAGGAATTCGTCCTTCAGAATACTGAGGATTTCAGTGAGGCCGCTTTGCAGTGACTTCTTTTGAATGGACTCCCACTGGGGTAGCTGGTTCAGGCGTGTGATTAAATTATTGTCGAAACCTGAGTTAATGAGCAGCTGCTGAATATCGATGGTACTATAAGGGCTCAGTGAGGCGGAAGGTTTGGCTGTGCTGTAGGTTTGAGGTGTGGCACTCGTATCTTCCTTACTTTGCAAGGTGTCCTGCATATCGGGCATGGCATCCTCTGTAGACTCTGCAGCAGGTAGCTGAGGGGTTGCATTTGGTTGCTCTGCGGGTTCCTCTGGGGCTTCCAGTTTAAAGGTTTCCGGAGCCTGCTGGTCATCCGGCACGCTGACAATAATTTCCAGTTTGGCTGAGTTCCAGAGCTTGGACATACCTTTGGGTTTATATTGTTTAACGGATTGCACCGTCGCGCGGGGCCCCAGCTTTTGCTGGATGATGCTGACGCCTTCCTGAACGGAGCTGACGATAAGCCGGTAAGTTTTACCCGGTGTTGCGGTTTCAACAGGGGCTGCCTGTGGGTTGGCAGTTACAGGTGGATTAGCTTGCTTTTGCATATTGGTTTTCCTGGTTTTCGAAGATCAATGTGTTCAGCTCATTGGGCATAGTAATAATGCCGAATGTCTGAATTTGTGTTTTGGCTGAAAATTCCTGATAGGATACGATGGTCAGATTTGGGAAGGAGGGCTCGAAGAACCGTTTGAACGGCAAGCGCACTTCTGCAGAGGTGATGAGTATAGGCTGTAGGCCCTGTTCGTTCATTGCGGTGATACGGCTCTCGAGTTCGGTGAGCAGATGCTGTGTGAGACCCGGGTCCAGCATGAGCCCGATATCGGTTTGCGTGCGCTTCACCTGGCTGGAAATCAATTGGTCGAGTTTGGGCTCAAGGGTGAGGGCGTGTACCTGGCCTTCTTCGGTTTCATATTGGGACATGAAGTAAACTCCCAGGCGTTTGCGCACCTGCTCGGAGAGATCATCCGGGTTTTTGCTGAAAGCGGCAAAGTCGGCGATGGTTTCGAGAATGATGGTGAGATTGCGGATGGGCACACCTTCCTTTAGAAGATTGCGCAATACCCGCTGGATAAGGCCAACAGATACGAGGTCCGGCAATAGTTCGTTGATGAGGGTTGGGTTCTTCTCTTTGACGAGGTCAATGAGCTTTTGAACGTCCTCGCGATCGAGGATCAGGTCTGCGACTCCCTTGAGAGTCTCTGAAAGGTGAGTGATCATGACCGAGGTGGAATCCACGACTGTATAACCGTTGATCTCTGCAGTCTTTTTGACAGCTTCGGTTACCCAAACGGCGTCGAGTCCAAATACAGGTTCCTTGGTGGGAGTGCCTTTAAGCGATGCGGAGCTGTTGGACACGTTCATGGCAAGCCAGCGTTCAGGCATAATCTGGCCGCTTGCGATTTCCTTCCCTCGTAGGAGAAAGCGGTAGTTGTTGGATTCAAGCTCGAGATTATCCCTGACTGCCACAGGCGGTATGATGATGCCGAGCTCCTTGGCGAGACTCTTACGCAGGCCAGTGATACGGTCGAGCAGGTCACCTCCGTTGCCTTTATTGGTAAGTGAAAGGAGTCCGTAGCCCAGCTCAATGCAGAAAGTATCGGTATTGATGAGGGTTTCGAAGCTTTGGGTGGCATCGGGCCGTGCGGAGACGTCACCAGGATCTGGAGGTTCTCCATCTTCCAGCTGAGGCGTCTGCCCATCAGCGCCAATGAGTTTCAGTGAAGATTCCGTTTCCCGCTTCTTCTTATAGAGGAAGTAAGCGCCGGTTCCTGTTGCGCCTGCGAGCATCATAAACGGAATTGCGGGCATACCCGGCAGGAATGCAAATAGTGCAATGAGCCCACTGGCGATAGCCACTGCACGGGGTTGGCCGAAGACGGTCTTGCCGATGTTTTCACCGAGGTCGGCGGTTTCGTTGGTACGGGTTACCAATAAGCCGGCAGCGAAAGATACGATCAATGAGGGAATTTGGGATACCAGTCCATCCCCCACGGAAAGCAGCGTATAAGTCTGCAAGGAGTCTACGAGGCTCATGTTCTTTTGAACAACCCCGATGGCGAACCCCCCTACAATGTTAATTAAGGTAATTAATATTCCGGCGACAGCATCCCCCCGTACGAATTTACTCGCACCGTCCATAGATCCGTAGAAGTCAGCTTCCTTCTGAATTTTGTCACGTCGCTTACTGGCGGTCTGCTCGTCGATAAGGCCCGCATTGAGTTCGGCATCGATGGACATCTGCTTACCGGGCATGGCGTCCAAGGTAAAGCGTGCGGCAACCTCAGCAATACGGCCGGCACCCTTGGTGATCACCATGAAGTTAACGATTACGAGGATGAGAAAGACAACGGCTCCGACCACGTAGTTGCCCCGCACAACGAACTCCCCGAAGGAGTTAATAACGTTACCGGCGTAACCATCGAGCAGAATAAGCCGTGTGGAGGCTACATTGAGCCCCAGCCGGAAGAGCGTAAGCGCGAGCAGTATCGTGGGGAAAACGGAAAACTCGGGCGGATATTTAATATAGATGATCACCAGCATCACCATCAGGGAGATACCGATGGATATGGCGAAGAGCATATCCAGGAAGTGGGGGGAGAGCGGTAATACCAGAATGAATACTGCACCGAAGATACCTAATACAAAGAGTATATCCGGACTTTTTGTCAGAAATTTGGATACCCAATTACCGCCTGATGGAATGCTTGCCATGGTTTAAAATCAATTTTGTGCCGTACGCAGTTCGCGTCGTCTTGCCTTAAGTTTGTGGAAATAGTAACGGTGCGTCTTGTAGACGGATGCGAGGATCTCAGCGACGACCTGATAGAGTTCGTAGGGGATGCTGTTGCCGACCTTGCCCATTTTGAAAAGCATTTGTGCCACTGGCTTATTCTCGATCATGGGCACTTCATGCTCTTTCGCTATGGCCTTGATACGTTTTGCAAAGAGGTTTTGCCCCTTGGCGAGGATGACGGGTGCCTCATCTTCGTCGCGGTCGTATTTCAGAGCGACTGCAAAGTGGGTCGGGTTGGTCACCACAACGTCTGCATTGGGCACGGCATCGAGCATCTGGCGTTGCATGAGGCTGCGGGCGAGCTGTCGTTGGCGACCCTTAACCATAGGATCCCCTTCTGCACTTTTGCGCTCATCCTTGACCTCCTGTTTGGTCATCTTGAGCATGCTGCGGGTCTTCTGCTTCTGGAAGAGATAGTTGATGAAGGCGATAATGGCAAGTGCGACGATCAGGCGGATAAAGATGACCAGAAAGATTTTATGGATGAATTGAAGAACGTAATGGGGAGTGACGGGGTGGTGAAAGATCGGATCTTCAATCAGTACGTAAATGCCGTTGATTACGATCAGCAATACTGCCGCAAATTTCATGAACTCGACCAGAAAGTCTGCAAGCTTTTGCTTGGCGAACTGGTTTTGAAATCCCTTGACCGGATTCAGGCGCTCAGGTTTCCAGGCGAGCACCTTGGGGGTAAGGCGGAAGCCGCTTTGCAGCCCTCCTGCAAACATACTCGCGCCAGTGCAGGCCATCATAATGGGGGCCACGAGCTGGATAACTAATTTGTATAGGGTATTGAACCACTGGGTGACGTTTTCCGGAGCAACTTCAATATCCCCGATATGGCTGAAAATGCTGACTGCGAAGTCCCTGAATTGCTGTGCAACTGAAGTGGCATAAAACAGTAATACAAAAAAAGCAGCCACCATCATAAAGGTCATCTGGATTTCAGGAGCCTTTGCAAACTGCCCCTCCTTCAGCGCTTCTTCCAGGCGCTTGGCAGTAGGCTCTTCAGTCTTTTGATCTTTGTCTTCGCCCGGCATATCAGAATAGGAGCCTCAGCATGTTACCGGGGATTTCCTCGGAGTACTGCAGCAGAAAGTTAAAAATGAGGTTGGTTGTTATTAAAAACACGATGATGCCTCCCAATATGCGGAAGGAGAAGCTAACGAGCAGTACGTTGATTTTCGGGGCGACCTTACCGAGTACCCCAAAACCGAGGGTTATTAAGAAATTTACAGCGATGAAGGGTGCAGAGATGGATACCGCGAGCGAGAAAATCTGGGTAATGAGGTTAATAACCCCCTGGACGTCTCCGACTTCGAGGGTTTCTTTGGTCAGTCCGATGATTTGATAACTCTTAACCAGTGAAGCGACGACCATGTGATGCCCGCCCATGATCAGAAAGAGAATAGCACCCACATAGAAGAGGATGACGCTGATCATCTGAGTCTGCCCACCGCTTTCGGGGTCAAACTGCTGCGCCATCATGAGGCCGATTTCCATAGAGATGATGTGTCCGGCAACTTCGATGATGCCAAAAAAAGTGCGAACGGCGAGGCCCAGGAATAAGCCCACGAGCAATTCACCCAGGCCGTAAAATCCGATGAGCCATACGTTGATGGATTCGGGGAATGTGGTATCAATGATCGGCACAATGATCATCGCCAGGGCAAAACCGAGCATGATGCGAACTTGTGCAGGTACAAAACTGCCTCCGAAAATGGGGATCATGAACAGCATAGCGCTGAGCCGGATGCCTACCAGGAATAGAGCCAGTATGTATTCGATCGCAAAGGTCATTGCACCATCGTGGGAAAAAGATTATAAAGGGATACAGAGAACTCGATGAGGCTCTGGATGAGCCAGGGAGTGATGATGATAAAAACGACCCCCACTGAGAATAGCTTGGCGACGAATGGGACCGTCTGCTCCTGGATGCTGGTGACGGATTGCAGGATACTTACCCCGATACCGACGGCAACTGCCGTGCCGAGTATAGGAGTCGCCAGCAACAGGGCGGTTTTCATAAAGGAGTGCAGAAGCTCGAGTGTAGTTTCCGGATTCATAAGGTAAAACTCTGGGTGAGGGATTTGATGACGAGATACCATCCGTCCACGATGACAAAGAGCAGTATCTTAAAGGGAAGCGAGACGATCACCGGCGGCATCATCATCATACCCATGGACATGAGGGTGGTCGCTACGAGAAAGTCGATCATCACAAAAGGGAGAAACACGAGGAAGCCCATCTGGAATGCGGTGCGCAGCTCACTCATCACAAATGAGGGAATGACGATGCGGAGTGGCAGATTTTGCACACTGGTAGGACCCATGCCGGAAAGGCCCAGAAAGAATTCGATATCGCTCTGCCGTGTCTGGCTGAGCATGAAGTCCTTAATATGCTCACTTGCACTATCGAGCGCTTGAGTGGAGGTGATCTGGTCGTTCAGGTAAGGCTGAAGGGCGTCATTATTGATGCGGTCGAGTATGGGGCTCATGACGAAGATCGTCAGGAACAGGGCAATACCGATAATGATCTGATTCGACGGTGCAGCCGGCACTCCCACCGCATTTCTCACAAAGCCCAATACGATGATGATCCGTGTGAATGAAGTCATCATAACGAGTATGGACGGTGCGAGGGTCAGCAGCGTCATCAGGAACACGATCTGGATGGCTACACCGAGATCCTGCTCAGCGCCCAGGCCATTGAGTGAGATGTTCAGCCCGGGGGCCTGAGTGGGCGCAGGAGTCGTCTGAGCAGCCAGGGGTGTCGCTATTGCAAACAGAAGTGCAACCGCGCATATACCGACAAAAAGTTTGCTCCTCCTCACCTTAAAGTCTTTGAAATCTAGTTGCAGATAATCCATGGTAAATAATCACCTGCACGATAAGCACACCCGATACCAATAACCTAAATCATTGATTACCAATGATTATATGTTTCTTTTTTACATTTGTAGGCACATTTTGCCGAGGCAGTTATGAAAGACCGGTTCAGTTCATTCCTATACGCTTTTAGGGGGATCTTTTATTTCCTAAATAGTGGGTGGAATGCGCGCATCCAGTGTCTCGCGGCTGTGTGCATTACGGTATTTGGATTGATAGTCGGTTTTGAGCGAAGCGAGTGGCTTGCCGTTATCATCTGCATTGGGCTGGTAATGTCGCTGGAGGCAATCAATACAGCGCTTGAGGAGCTCGCGGATTATGTAGAGCCCGAGCGTAAACCTGAAATCGGCCGGATCAAGGATATCACCGCAGGTGCAGTGCTAATCGCCTCCCTGGCGAGCCTGGGGGTGGGGCTGATTTTGGTGTTTAAATATTCAAGAATCCTGTTTTGATACTCAATTTGTTTATGAGTGAGGAGGAATCACAGAGGTATTTGGTATCAGCATTTTATAAGTTTGCGGTGGTGGAGGAGCCGGAGGTGTTGAAGCTGGAGATTGAAAAGGCGGCACACAGCCAAGAATTGAAGGGCACTGTGCTGGTCGCGCATGAGGGTTTAAACGGGACAATCGCGGGGGAGGAGCCAAAGGTTGAAGCGTTTTTTGAATATTTGAAGACATTACCCGGTTTTGAGAACCTAAACTACAAGCGGGCGTTTGCGCGTTTTATGCCTTTTCATCGGATGAAGGTGAAGCTGAAGAAGGAGATCGTCACCCTCGGGCAGCCGGGCGTTGACCCTACGCAGGAAGTGGGTGAGTATATTGAGCCGGAAGACTGGAATGCACTGATCTCTGACCCGGAAGTCACGCTCGTGGATACACGCAATGACTATGAATTTGCAGTAGGTACCTTTAAGGGCGCGATTGATCCGGAAACGAAGTCTTTCCGTGATTTTCCCGAGTATGTTGCCCAGAATATGGACCCCAAGAAGCAGAAGAAGGTGGCGATGTTTTGCACCGGGGGCATCCGTTGCGAGAAGGCGACCGCCTACATGCTGCAGCAGGGCTTTGAAAAGGTGTATCATCTGAACGGGGGTATCCTGGAGTATCTCAATCGCATCCCTGAGGAGGAGAGTCTCTGGGAGGGGGATTGCTTTGTATTCGATGATCGGGTGACGGTGGATCATGATCTGGAGAAGGGCAGCTATGATATGTGCCATGCCTGCCGGATGCCGCTCTCGCGGGATGATCTGGGGTCTCCGTATTATGAGGAGGGGGTGTCTTGTCCCCATTGTTATGAGCGGTTGACGCCTGAGAAAAAAGCCCGGCTGGAGCAAAGAAATCTGCAGATGCAGCTTGCCAATGATCGCAATGAAAAGCACCTTGGCCAGACGCAGGAGCGCCACCTGAAGGCCAAGCTGGCCCGGTTGGAGAGCACTGCAGATTAATTTATGAGTTTACCGAAAATCCTCATTACGAACGATGATGGCTATCGTTCGGAGTTTCTGGTCATACTTGCGGAGCGCTTTGCCCGTGATTATGAGGTGACCGTCGCGGCTCCGGCGACGCAAAAAAGCTGGATCGCCAAGGCGATCACCCGCCACCAGCCCATGAAGGTGACTGAGGTGCATGACTACCGCTATCGTTGTTTTTCCATCGATGGGACCCCTGCGGATTGTGTAAACCTAGCGCTGGGAAATCTGATGGAAGAAAGGCCTGCGTTTGTGCTCTCGGGCATCAATATTGGTTTTAATGCGACCTTGCCGCTGGTGCTGAGCTCCGGCACCGTGGGGGGCGCCCTGGAGGCGAGCCTGGCAGGCCATCATGCATTTGCGCTGAGCCAAGTGATCCCACAGGATCAATTTGAGCAGGTTTCCCGTATGGATAGGCCTTTGGAGGGAGAGCTGCGAAAGTCGCTGGAAGCTTCGGCGGACCGGAGTGTTGAGCTGGTGAGCCAGATTATCCAGGGACAATCGCTTTTTGAGTTCCAGCCGGTTGTGCACAATCTGAATTTCCCTATTGGAGTCACCGGGGACACTCTGGTAGAGACCACCCAGCCTGCACGTGCGAATATTGGCAATCTGTTTCAACCTGTTTCGGATGATAAGGAATACTATCAATTTACCTTTCGTAGTGGCCCAATTCAAAAAACAGATGACAAAACAGACTTGAATTGTCTGCGCAGAGGCCACATAAGTTATAGTTTGTTGGATTTTTCGGCTATCGTCCAGTAGCTGCCAATATTATAAACACACTGAACATTTCTGCTTTAGAGACCTACTAATATATAGAGACTGATGATTTTGAAACGACTCACTTGTTTTCTGTTTTCGGCATTTGCCTTCCTGATCAGTATCGTGCCCGTGCAGGCCAATAATGTTGGTATGTGGTTGAGCGTGCATAATGAGATCGGGGATATATTCTTTCGTATTAAATCGGATAATACCTGTTCATACTTCTTAGGAAAGGGCAGGGAGACTCCAATTATCAAGGGCACCTGGGAGGAAATCGCCACTGGTATCGAGCTTAAGTTCGAGGATGGTATGGTCATCAGCTTCGGGACTATTAATGAAGAGCTTGCGGATGCGCGCTATACATTTCCGACTGATTTTGAAGTATCCAGCAACACTGCAGTCATGCAGGCGATCAAGCTCAACGACCGCAGCATCGGACGCATGACTGTAGATCCGAATGCGAGTGATGATGATGATGAAGATCGTGAAGGTTTTTTTGGTGCCTGGGAGGGTGAACTGATTTCCGGTGAAAAGTTTTATTTTTACTTGCAGGATAACCGGACGGCTGCAGCAACGGTCGCATTCTCAGAGTACGATGCGAGCGAAGAGCACCAGAATGTGATTGGATTTTGGCGCAAAGATGGTTCGCGCATGAATATTTTCTGGAATGACGGTTCTTACACAGAGATTGGCTTGAACGGGCGTCGTGTCGAGCAAACGACCATACGCTCGGGCGAACTGCTCGAAACGGCCAAAGGGTTTACCAGCAGGTTGCTACCCATCAGTGTGGACGATTTACCCACCGAATGGAAAAAGAACTTCGATCAGGATTTCATCGAGCGGGTATCATTTGCGGTCTTGAGAAATCCCAGCCAGATCCGTGCATTCTTTCATGGTCAGTGGAATATCGGCACAACTCCGTATTCCGAAGACACCATCAAGTTGCGTCGATTCAGTAATGCGTGGACGAGTCGTTATGGGGGTGTTAAAGGTAAATGGAGGCCGGATGTGGATGCGGCGGTCATTTTTTGGAATAATGGGGTACGCGAAATTATCCGCCCCGTGGGTAATCAATTTTTAGTCAGCAGCTTTAATCCGGATCAACCTACAACGGGCAGGCCTGCACGGATCGATGTGGTGAACCCGGATGACGAGGATACCCTGGCATATTATATTAACCGTAAGCGTGAGCTCATTGATCCGCGTAGTTATGGTATAGAGATACCGACTGCGCAGAATAGTGAGGGATAATCAACTAGGCTTGCTTCACAAGGATTTGCTCGGCCAGTTCGGTCTCATCGATCAAATTTTTAAATGTGACGACCCGCGGGGAATGGGTAGCTGTTTTTGAGGGCACTGGAGCCGCATCGGCCTTCTCACCTGTTTCTGGGGGGCTTAACTTGGGTTTCGCGGCGGGTTTATTAATAATTGCAGACTGATCCGCACCCGATTGAGCGGCGATTTTAGCCGGTGGGTTTTTAGTCTTTGCTGTTTGCAGCAGGGATGCAGTGATGGGTTCCCCATTGGATAAAATAACAGCATTGATTATGGTATTATAAAGACTCTGGTATTGGTTTTCCCAGCTTTCTTCTTTTAAATACTCCGTTGCATCTGCAGTGAATGAGGCACTGTTGCCATATTCAGAGTGAGCTGCCAAAAAACTGCTGGCGATAGTCTCTGCCATTTCCGGGATATCTTCCGGGCAGTCCTTAAGGTCGGGTACAAAAATTTCCTTCTGTCCGAGTATTAGATAAAAATCCTCATCCAGTAGGCCCTTGGAATACTGCGTATCGAGGTCTTCATGCAGGCAGAAGATGAATTTTACGTTATTGAGTACTCCAGAGAATGGGCCGCTCTTTTTATAGAGTTTTACCAGGATGTCTTTATGGATGGCCTCAAGGTTAAAGGCTTCGTAAAGTGTAACGATGACTGTCTTGGAAGTTGATTCACCGGATATTCGTTTTGAGATTTCGAAGGGGGTAATTTCCTTGTTTGCCAGGAAAACAAAGTGGTAGTCGTCCGGATTCTGGAATGATTCTACATCTTCACAGATGGTGTGGAAATGAGTGCCCGGTGATCCAACCAACACTAGGTTGTTGAGGTTGTTTTTAACAGTAAGCAGCTCCTGATGAAACTGTTTGGATACCTTTGACAGGAGTGGAAATGCTTTGAAATCCCGGTTGGACTGGGCAATCGGGCCGGAGTTGTGGGACTCCACCTGGCTCGAACTGCGTTTGATGTCGTCGTTCTCGATATCAACCACTTCCGTATTGATCATATCGGCAGTCTTGCGCAGCAGAGACATCACATTCAGGGGTTTGTGAAATACTTCGATACGTAGTGCACTCAAGCGCTCAGATACCTCCTCATTGAGGTAGGCCGAAACCATAATCAGTGGAATTCGGGGCTTAATTTCGCGAACTTTATCGATGAAGTCGATGCCTTTGAGTTCAGGCATACTCTGGTCGGTAACGCACAGATCAAAGTCCTCTCGGGTGAGCAGGCTAAGTGCTTCCAACGGATTCGCCATGGAAGTGACATCATAATCTGCCTGTGTGTATAAATCCGCCAGCAGCGTTCTGAAATCGTCGTCGTCGTCGACTATTAAAATACGTTTACCCATTCAAATCTGTGATTATGCGTTTTATTTGGCAGCAAGGTTTAATTTCTCGCTGGTTTTACGCAATAGTGAAATCACATTTAAGGGCTTATGAAAAATTTCGGTATTAATGTTTTTAAGGTTTTGGATTAAATCCTGATTCAAGTAGCCGGATACGAGGATGATCGGGATTTGCGGCGAGCTGGACCGAATACTCTGCACAAGTTCTTCCCCGGTCATCTCAGGCATATTGTGATCGGTGACCACTGCGTCGAAGTCGGATTCTTCAAAAGTTTCCAAGGCATGATGGGCGTTATTTTTACTTACTACCTCATAGCCTGCCTGAGCAAAAACATCCGCAAGTAACTGGCGAAAGTCATCATCGTCGTCTACTACTAGTATTCTTCCTGGCATGGTTATTCTATTATAATATTAAATTCGATTGCTGCCTATTATGTCGGCCTAAATCGTATTTAAATTAATGAACAAGTAATCATGCGTAGTTTTTAGCAAATTTTTCGAAAATTAGCTTTCGCTCGTTTTACCTTCGAGCCGTTCGAGGGCATCCGTCAGCGATTGTATGCCGGTGGCATACCAGACGATGTCCTTTTCAAACTGCGTTTGCCAAAATTCGATAACCGGGGAGCTCAATAGGTAGCTTGTGGCAATACAGATGGAGTTTCCCAAACGATCAAAGGGCAGCGACCAGGTTGCCCAATTGAGTGAAAAGTCAGGATTCAAGGATGCAGACAACTTTAAATCAATATTTGAGAGATGAATTAATCCCGCCTTATCGACATCCACCATATTATTGATCAGGACGCTTTCCTCGAGCGCTTTGAGCTCATAGATAAGGATATTCAACACCGAGGTTTGTTTTATATTGTCCGCCTGGATCAGGGAGAGTAATTTGGCGTTTGCCTGCTCTGCGTCCTCGGCACTGATCAGTTTGCGTTCCAGTAGAGTCGCAGTGAGATATCGGTTTGAGCGGATGATGAGTTGCTGGTGTTCCATAGATTATCTCAATGATTAACGCGGAAAGGCTGTGTGCCTTTAGTGCAATTTACAACTTAGTGTAGATCAACTCAGAATTTCCGAAAGCAAAAATTTCCTCAATATTCGACTTCTTCCGATTAACCTGTTGACGCCCCTGTTTGCGTTGGTAGGTCTTAAACTATGAATCGTTACGTTGTTATCATGGCCGGCGGCAAGGGTGAACGCTTTTGGCCGGTAAGTCGACTTAGCCGCCCCAAACACTTACTTCCGATTGTAGGTGATAAACCCATGTTAAGGCAAACCGTGGACCGCCTGGAAGGTTTAGTGCCCGCTGAGCATGTGATCATTGTTACCAATAAGGAACAGGAAGCAGCCATCCGCGAAATATGCCCTGATTTACCTGCGGAGAACATCGTCTCCGAGCCCGTGGGCCGTGACACAGCTCCAGCAGTGGGTCTGGCAGCCCTACTGGTAAAAAAGCGCGATCCCGAGGCGATCTTTGCCATGTTGCCAGCGGATCATGTGATTCACGATGTAGAGGGTTTTCAGAAAGTGATGGATTCCGGTTTTGAATTGGCAGAAGCCGGAGAGGTATTGATCACCATCGGCATTGCACCCACTCATCCTGCTACGGGCTATGGTTATATCCACAAGGGTGAGATGAAAGGCAGCAGTTCTCAGACTCCTGCTTACAAAGTGCAAAAATTTGTTGAGAAGCCTGATACAGAAACTGCGCAACAGTATTTGGATAGTGGAGAATATTATTGGAATGCAGGTATGTTCATCTGGTCTGTTCATTCGATTTATAAATCCATTGAGCAGTTTAATCCGGGGCTTTTTGCATCTTTGAACGAAATTGAGTCATTGACCCATAGTGGGACGAGCCTGGAGAATGCTCTGGCGGATATTTATCCAACGTTGGAAAAAATCTCGATCGACTACTCGGTTATGGAAAAGGCAGACAATGTCGAAACCATCGAATCCAATTTTGACTGGGATGACGTTGGCGAATGGCCTGCCATCGAAAGGCACTCGGACAAGGATGAAGCAGGTAACTTATTGTCGGGTCTCGGGTTAGTGAGTAATTGCAGCAATAACATCATTTACAACGATGGGGAACGTGTAACCGCTATATATGGCGTGGATGAGTTGATCGTCGTACATACAGCCGATGCAACGCTCATATGCCCAAAATCCAAGGCTCAGGAAATCAAGAAACTCGTAAAGCAGCTGGGCGCCGATGCCCGGTTTGAAAGCTTCCTTTAGTGAATCGTTTGGGTATTGACTATGGTGAGAAGCGTTGGGGGCTTGCCTACAGTGATGAGCTGGGTGTGGCAACCCCTTTGGAGGCAATTACTCAAAGTAGTATTGATCAAAGGTGGGAGTTCTTACTGGAGTTAATCAGGCAGCGCCGTATTGCAGAAACCGTTGTGGGCTACCCTCTAAATATGGATGGCACGGTAGGTTTTAAGGCGCGGGAAGTAGATGCATTTATAGATGAACTGGCCGGTAAGTTAGAAAATCGTATACCGGTGTTCCGTGTGGATGAACGGCTTACCAGTGCCAGTGCCTCTGAAAGCTGGTCGCTAAAGAAACAGAAGCAGGAACGGCGATCCGGCAAACTGGATTCTCGGGCAGCCGCCCTGATTCTGCAAGACTACCTTGACCGGCCTGACTCAGCTATCATTCAATCTGAAAACGAAGAGAATCACAATGGTTGAGACTGCTCAGAAAAAGTGGAAAGTCGGGGTGCTCGGGTCGACCCGGGGAACCAGTTTATTACCCCTGCTGAAGGCTTATAAGCAAAGTAAACTCCCCGATATTGATTTCAGAATAGTGGTTAGCAACCGGGAACACTCCGGTATCCTGGATAAAGCCAGGGCATATGGGGTCGCCGCATCTCATATACCCGTGAAGGGTGCAACGCGCGAGGCGTACGATCAAGCGGTAGCCGGGGAACTCCATAAACACGAGGTAAATCTGATATTACTCGTTGGATATATGCGTATAGTGAGTGCACAATTCGTAGCGCAATGGCGAAACCGTATTGTCAATATACACCCGTCATTATTGCCCAGGCACAAGGGTTTGATGGATTTGCAGGTGCACCAGGCTGTTATTGACCAGGGAGAACCGGAAAGTGGCTGCAGCCTGCATTTAGTGACTGAAGCTGTAGATGATGGCCCGGTTATTCTTCAATTAAAATGTGATGTAAGTGCTCAGGATGACGCTGAGTCGTTAAAAGCTAAAGTGCAGGCACTGGAAGCTCAGGCATTTCTCAAGTTTTTAGAAAAACCCCAGAGTTACCTGTCCGAGGGCGTTTAAGTTCATTTTTTATTGACCTTTTTGAACCGCTCGTTCATAAGGTAGTTTATGATGACAGATGATGCGGATATACAGTCCAATCTCCAAATGAAACCCTGGGAGATGGAGATTATAATGCTTTTCAACAATTTTGCGGGTATGGTGGGTTTCAGAAAGTCGGTGGGCACGATCTATGGTTACATGTTTTGCAAGGAAGAGCCTACCCACCTTGAGCAAATCATGCAGCATCTGGGAATGAGCAAGGGCACTGTTAGCCAGGGGCTTAATTTTCTTAAAAAAACGGGGGCCATCCGGCAAATCTTTGTGCCGGGAGATCGCAAGGAGTATTTCACCCCTGAACTAAGTTTGAAGTATTTGGTAAGGGGATTTATTCGCGATCAGGTAGAGCCTCAGCTACAATCGGGTGAAGAGCGCATCAAACATCTGGATACGTTAATAAAAGAGCATTCCGCTGAAGTGGATAATACCATTAAAGATCGTGTAAAAAGTCTAAAAAACTGGCAGAGACAGGCGAAAGTATTGATACCGGTCTTGCAAAAATTCCTAGAAACTACGAGCAAGTCCTAATCAAAAAAAAACGGATAGTATGAGTATTAATAAAACGGTGGGTGTAATCGGTTTAGGGTATGTGGGTTTGCCTCTATCCATTCAGTTTGCGAATTCTGGCTTTAATGTGCTTGGGTTTGAGATTGATGCTGCGAAGGTTGATAAGTTGCGACAGGGTATACCCTACATTCGGCATATTGATACTGAAAGGCAAAACCAGCTTATAGAGGAGGGAAAGCTCGAAGCGACTACCGATTTTGAACTACTGGCGGGTGTGGATGTTGTTATTATTTGTGTGCCTACGCCACTAACCCAACACCGTGAGCCGGATATTAGCTATATCCAAAAAACGGCGGAGTCCATCGCTCCCCGCTTAGCTGGCAGATTTCAGGATATCACTGAATCGACCGATGCCAGGGCTTGGGAATGGCTCAAGAGGGTGAATGCGCAAAAGACCGAAACGAACCCTCCAAAGCTCATTGTGCTGGAAAGTACAACTTATCCGGGAACGACGGAGGAAGAGTTGAAGCCGATACTGGAAAAAGGTTCCGGCCTGATTGCAGGTAAAGATTTTCATTTGGCGTTTTCCCCGGAACGCGAGGATCCCGGGCGCAAGAATTTTACGGTAAAGTCTATCCCAAAGGTCGTGGGCGGGTATACGCAAAGCTGCCTCGATGCAGCGGTTGCTGTTTATGAACAGGTGATCGATAAGGTGCACCCGGTGAGTTCGTGCAGTGTTGCTGAGGCCACTAAGCTTACGGAGAATATTTTCAGGTCGGTCAATATCGCATTGGTCAACGAGTTGAAGATGGTTTTTGACGCAATGGGTATTGACGTATGGGAGGTGATTGCTGCGGCTTCGACCAAGCCTTTCGGCTATATGCCGTTTTACCCGGGTCCTGGTTTGGGAGGGCACTGCATACCCATCGATCCGTTTTATCTGACCTGGAAAGCCCGTGAATATGAGAAGCATACGCGCTTTATTGAGCTGGCGGGGGAGGTCAATACATCCATGCCTGACTACGTGATCAGCAAAATTATGGAAGCGCTGAACACGGTGAAAAAATCCCTCTCGGGCAGTCGCATTTTGCTGCTGGGAATCGCTTATAAAGCCAATGTGGATGATGACCGGGAATCCGTCAGTTATCTGCTGATGGACAAGCTCGAAAAGTTGGGTGCAACGGTTGAATATAACGACCCGCATATCCCTGAGATTGAACCGACACGCAAATACCCGCAGTTTACCGGTAGAAAATCACAAGCCCTTGAAGACAATTACGATATGATTTTAGTTGCGACTGCCCATAAAGAGTATGCAGACTATGATTTTAGTCAGTATGAATCTGTAATGGTGGACACGCGCAACCATATCCAGCATAAACCTGCAAACTACTTCCGAGCATAAATTTATGGCGATTAAAAAAGCAATTATCACAGGTATTACCGGCCAGGATGGGTCGTATCTATGTGAACAACTTCTGGAGAAGGGCTACGAAGTACATGGTATGATTCGTCGTTCCAGCTCTTTTAATACCGGGCGTATTGACCACCTGTTTAACGATGCATCCATCCACAATAGTAAGCTGTTTTTGCATTACGGAGACTTGACGGATTCCAGCAATCTCAACCGTTTACTGGAGAAGGTTGCTCCGGATGAGATTTATAATCTCGCGGCTCAGAGCCACGTAAAAGTATCATTTGAAGTCCCCGAATACACGGCTGAAGTGGATGGGATAGGGACCCTCCGTTTTTTGGATGCGATTAAGGAAGTGGGTCTTAAGGAAAAAACACGTTTTTATCAAGCCTCTACCAGTGAGCTCTATGGGAAAGTGCAGGCAATCCCTCAGGATGAAAACACACCTTTTTACCCACGTTCCCCTTATGGCGTAGCCAAGCTCTACGGTTTTTGGATCATTGTGAATTATCGGGAGGCCTATGATCTCTTTGCAGTGAACGGTATCCTGTTTAACCACGAATCCCCGCGCCGGGGAGAAACCTTTGTGACCCGCAAAATCACCCGTGCGGCAGGGCGCATTGCGCTAGGGATGCAGGAAGAACTGGTACTGGGTAATCTGGATGCAAAGCGGGATTGGGGATACGCCCCGGAATACACGGAAGGTATGTGGCGCATGCTTCAGCAGGGTACCCCTGAAGATTTTGTGCTCGCCACCAACGAAACCCGAACGGTCCGCGAATTTGTCTACTATGCCTTTAAAGAGCTGGATATAAATATCGAATTCAGTGGAGAAGGTGTGGATGAAGTAGGGGTGGATACCGCTACCGGTAAAACCCGGGTGCGTGTGAGCCCGAATTACTTTCGCCCTACTGAGGTGGATTTGCTCATCGGAGATTACTCCAAGGCTAAGGAAAAGCTGGGTTGGGAGCCGCAGACCAAGTTTGAGGATCTGGTGAGAATCATGGCGCGCGCCGATTTCGAGAAATCCAAGAAGCGCGGCTTTTAAGCATACTGCTTTACCAACTGTGTGAACTCCCGAAAATTTGGGTGCTCGACTGACTGAAGGATCGAGTAGAATACACTCTCTGAGGGTAGTGATAGAATATTGTGCCTTGCAAGGGTATCGATTACCTGATTGCCGTCTTCAGCACGTCGACAGCCAATACAGTCCGATAGCAGGGTGGTCTGGCATTCGTCCGCCTGTGCAGCCAGCAGGGTCTGATAGACGCAGATGGTTGTCTCAATGCCACCTACCAGTAAATGGGAAATTTCGCGTGCCTTCAGTTCATCCACTAAAATGGGCTGCCAGGCTGAAAACGTGTTTTTTTCGAATATGAATGGATCCTTTGCAGACTCTAATAACGGCGCATGGGTATGGCCGAGCTTAGCGGGAACTTGTTCACTAAAGAAGAGGGGAATATCGAGTATTCTTGTCGCTTCGACTACAAATTGGCAGCGCTTTGTTATGGTATCTGAATTGGGTATGGCCTTAAGAAAGCCATCCTGCATATCTACGATGAGGCAACCAAGTCCCTGCATCTGCTATAATCTCTATAGACTATTACTTAATTTCTTTGTGCAGCGTGTGACGGCGCAGAAAGCGATTGTACTTCATTTTTTCAACACGCTCAGTCTGTGTCTTCTTGTTGCGCGTACTCATGTAACGAGAAGGGGGTTTACCTTCCTTACGCGCTTCGGTGCACTCTAAAATGATATGTTCTCTAGGCATGTTTCAAATGGATTAAAGAATCTGAACAAATAGGCTATTTCAGATTATTCAACCTTAAAATTGGCCGCCAGCCTTATTTTCCGTGAGGGTGATCATATCACCCCCGCTGAACAGGCTCACATTCCCGGTGCTAGAGGAAACCACGATGGCGACACACTTAAAGCTCAGGGTGATCCCTGCTGCCGCTGCGTGGCGGGAGCCGAGGCCACTCGGCAGACTTTGCGGATATTGCAGGGGGCGCAAGAGGCTGCCTGCAGATTCCAGAACGCCATTGCCGCGTATAATGAAGGCGCCGTCAATACTGGAGAGCTCCTTGAGTGTCTCATCCATGAATGGGTTGAGGACGTTGCGCTCGTCTTCGCCGTAGCCATAAAAGGGATTGAGCAGCAGGGGTTGAGAATGTTCGGTGACCTTCTCGGAATCTCCGATGACGAAGAGGCAACCCACGGGTTTGCCCTCACGCCCCTCGATTGAAAGCTCAGTGGCGATTGAGAGTATGCGCTCTAGCACTTCGATCTGAACTCCCGGGGGGATCACATTCGTCCTGCCGGGGATTAAAGTATTAAATTCGCGATATACATCGATCACCATGATCGTATCCAGCAGGTTGCTGCGTGGAACTCCCCCAACACAGCATACAATATCGTGCGGGCTAAATATACCGCGGCCCAGACCGATGATGAAGGCACTGCGCATCTGCGATAAACGAGAGTGGGAGTGTGTGCGCAATGGTATTACCTCGTCAATATGAGGCCGATCTCCGGTGGTTTCCTTTTTCCCCTGGGATACCAGTATGGTTCGAAGACCTCTGAGATCCACGCCCAGCTCGAAAATCCGGTTGCTGAAAGTATCCCCGAAAATCATCAATGCCGAGCAGTGAGAAATCGAGCAAATACGCTCTGCTTCCTTAAGCAGATTGCGATTGATGCGCGAATACTCGATTTGCGGGAGCTTTGCGATCCCGCTGATTGCATTTTTGAGTTCCAGGCGAAATTCTTCAACCGTTTCGGTTGCCTGGAGTGATTCGATGATGCTTTCGTCCTGGAAAATCTGTGCGAAATCCGACAGCACCCGCACATAATTGCGTGCTTTATCGTTGATAATCAGCAATACGATAAACTGCACTTTGCCGTATTCACTGGGAATATCGTGTGTGAGCCCATCCGGACAACGCCCAATGGCAACGCCGTAGCGTTTATTCCAGGGGGTGCGTATATAGGGCATGGCTACCCCTTCACCCAGATAGCTGGTGCGGGTTTTTTCCTTATCGAGAAGTTCGCTGAGGATGCGTCTTTTGGCGGTTTTATCATCTTCCTCAAAAGAAAACAGCTCCAATAATTCCTTAAAAGCACCTTTTAGCTCCTTACTCTTAAGATCTACGATTCGGTTTTGAGTAATGAGTTTATCGAAGCGCATGCGATGAATCGATTACAGGTTTACAGGCAGTTGTAGGATAGATAACACATATGTCATTATTGTCATTGTGAATAAATAGTCAAGAACTAGTCTAAGTGTTTGGAATACAGCCGCTTAAATACTCAGTTTTTACATGAAATTATTAAAAAGCCCTGTCTTATTGACAGGGCTTTTTTTGAAATGTTAAACATTTAATTCAGGGCGGTCCGGATGCGGCCAATCGACATGGAAGAATTTTCCACGCGGTTCATCGATCCGCTCATACGTATGAGCTCCAAAGAAATCACGCTGCGCCTGCAACAAATTCTGTGGCAATACCGCACTGCGGTAGCTGTCGAAATACGCGAGCGCTGAGCCGAAAGTGGGAACCGGTACTCCATGCAAGGCCGCAAGTGAAACGACTTTGCGCCAATTGCTTTGAGCGGTTTCCACTTCGGTTTTAAAATAAGGATCGAGAAGCAGGTTAGTGAGCTCTGCATCCTTATCGTAGGCTTCAGTGATTTTTTGCAAGAACACGGCGCGAATAATGCAGCCCCCCCGCCAGATTTGGGCAATCTCACCGAAGTTCAGTTTCCAGTCATATTCGTTTTGGGCTTCACGCATTAATTGGAAGCCCTGTGCATAGGAACAGATTTTAGAACAGTAGAGCGCATCATGAATGGCCTGGATCAGTTCTGCCTTATCGCCTTCAAAAGCAGGGGCTTCGAAACTCAGCTGTGAGGATGCGGCTACCCGCTCTTCTTTAACGGCGCTGACAAAACGTGCAAATACCGCTTCGGCTACAGTGGGTGCGGGCACTCCCATATCGAGCGCATTGACAGAAGTCCACTTACCGGTGCCCTTTTGGCCGGCTGTGTCGAGAACCACATCTACAAAGGCCTTATCGGAACGCGGATCCTTTTGCTGCAGGATATCAGCTGTGATTTCCACCAGGAAGCTATCGAGTTTACCGGTATTCCAATGCTCAAATACTTTGCCAATTTCCTCAGCAGACATGCCTAGGAGATGTGACATCAATGCGTAGCCTTCGCAAATCATCTGCATGTCGCCGTATTCGATACCATTGTGCACCATTTTCACGTAGTGACCGGCTCCATCGCTACCAATGTAGGTAGAGCAGGGCACACCTCCCTGAATCGGTTTTCCGGGTTCGGCGCCCTCAAGCGGCTTTCCGGTCTCGGGGTCAACCTTTGCGGCGATTGCCTGCCAGATAGGCTCAATCTCGTGCCAGGAGCTCTCGGCACCTCCGGGCATGAGAGAAGGGCCAAAGCGAGCACCTTCTTCACCTCCACTGACTCCGGAGCCTACAAAGCGGAAGCCCTGATCGCTGAGTTCTTTCTCGCGGCGGATGGTATCGGTCCACTTGGCATTACCCCCGTCAATAATAATGTCTCCCTCTTCCAACAGGGGAGTGAGACCTGCAATCACCTTATCCGTGGCGGCTCCGGCCTGTACCATAATGACGATTTTCCGGGGGCGACTCAAGCTTTGGACAAACCCTTCCAGGGTTTCCTGTCCAGTCAATTGACCCGGTGTGTTTGGGTTCTTTGCCAGGAAATCATGGGTCTTTTGCGTAGTACGATTATATACGGTAATCGCAAAGCCATGATCGGCTATGTTGAGCGCTAAGTTTTGACCCATCACCGCAAGGCCGATGAGTCCTATATCTGAGAGTTGATCTGACATATTTAAAGGATTTAGCTAAAAATTATTCGACCGTTACGGACTTTGCAAGGTTTCGTGGCTTATCCACGTCACATCCGCGCTCAACGGCGATATAATAGCTGAGTAATTGGACGGGTATGCATGCCAGTATGGGTTGCAGTGCATCGTGGCAATCCGGGACCCGGATAAGATCGTCTACCAAATCTTCCGGAAATTCGCAGCTGTCCGTTGCTATGACGATTACCTTACCCTTGCGGGCCTTTACCTCCTGAATGTTGGCGAGCGTTTTGGAAAAGATTTCACCGCCGGTCGCGAGGAACAGGGAAGGGCATTTTTCGCTGATCAGTGCGATAGGCCCATGCTTCATCTCAGCCGCCGGGTAACCCTCTGCATGAATGTAGGAGATTTCCTTGAGTTTGAGAGCGCCCTCCAGTGCGATGGGGAACATATTCTGCCTACCGAGGAATAAGAAATCTTCGTATTGGGCATATTTCTTAGCGATAGCTAAAATTTGATCACTCTGGTTAAGCACGTTATTGACGAGTTCCGGCAGTGTTTTGAGCGCGGTCACAAACTTAGCCCCTTCCGAGTAGCTCATGTCCCGGATTCTGCCGAGATACAGTGCAAGCATTGCCGCGATTAGTGCCTGCGAGGTGAATGCCTTGGTAGAAGCTACGCCAATCTCCGGCCCCGCGTGCTGATAGACGCCGCCATGGACCTCGCGTGCGATGGTTGAACCGACTGCATTGGTAATCGCAAATACACGGTAACCCTTGCGTTTTGCCTCCTTGAGCGCAGCTAGGGTATCAATCGTCTCTCCGGATTGGCTGATTACCACGACCAAGGTGTTTTTATCGAGCGGGGCATTGCGATAGCGAAACTCGGATGCGTACTCCACTTCTACAGGAATACGCGCATATTTCTCGATCATATACTCAGCCACAAGGCACGCATGCCAGGCGGTACCGCAGGCGCAAAAGAGGATACGGTCGATTTGGCGGAGTTCGTGAGGCTCGATATTCAGACCTCCAAATTTTGCTGTGCTGTTATCATCCGAGAATCGCCCGCGCATGGCGTTTTGCAAAGCGTTAGGTTGTTCAAAAATCTCCTTCTCCATGTAATGGCGGAAATCTCCCAAATCGTAATCCTCGAGGCGATTTTCGATCTTTTGCACGACTGCTTCTACCGCCTCGTCTGCAATCGTTTTAATGTTGAAGTTTTTGGAATCGAAGTGGATGACCTCGCCATCATTGAGGTATACCACGTTCTGGCTTTTACCGGCAAATGCTGAAGCATCGCTGGCCACATAGAATTCACCATCGCCGATACCTACAATCAGGGGCGAGCCGTTACGTGCACCCACAAGCTCACCCGGATAATCCCGGCACATTACTACAATCCCATAAGTGCCGTGTACGTGGAGCAGGGCTTTGCGCACACTTACGAAGAAGCGGTTTTTCCCATTTTGCTCCGGCTCCTTTGCATAGTGATAGGCGATCAGGTTTGCGAGACTCTCGGTATCTGTCTGACTACTGAAGGTGTATCCCTGTTCTTCCAGGAAGTTCTTGATTTGAGAAAAGTTTTCGATGACACCGTTGTGAACGAGCGTAAATAGCCCGTCACTGCTGGTCTGGGGGTGGGCATTATCCTCAGTAACGTCCCCATGGGTTGCCCAGCGTGTATGGCTGATACCCATACTGCCATCCAGGTCGTTCGCATGCACACTGGCTGCGAGATTGGCAACCCGCCCGGTTTTACGCGCTATTTTAAAGGCTTCTCGGTTGAAAAAGGCGACTCCCGCAGAGTCATAACCCCTGTATTCCAAGCGTTTGAGCCCCTCTAACAAAAAATCCCGCGCTTGAGATTTACCCACGTATCCTACAATTCCACACATAATTTTTTTAAACAATTCGGCGTTTTGTCTTTTATTAAAATAAGAAAAACTGTAAGTAAATAACTAATGAGACCTCGTATAATTTGTATCATTCTAGGAGGGGGTCGCGGAAGCCGCCTGTATCCTCTCACTCAGCCCCGTTGTAAGCCTGCCGTACCGCTTGCCGGAAAGTACCGCCTAGTCGATATTCCTATCAGTAATTGTCTGAATTCAGGCCTTAATGAGATCTATGTGTTAACACAATTTAACACGGCCTCACTGCATCGCCACATTCAGGCCGCCTATAGCTTTGATCCTTTCAGTGGGGGGCTTGTGGATATTTTATCTGCAGAGCAGACCGAACGAGGGGATAACTGGTATCAGGGAACTGCGGATGCGGTCCGTCAAAATCTGATGCACTTTAATGTACGACGTCAGGATCTCGTGCTGATCCTCTCCGGGGACCAACTGTATCGGATGGATTTTCGTACGTTGATCGATCACCACAAGGCTTTGGGATCGGATGCAACGGTAGCTGCGACGCCGATCAGTGAGGAGCATGCATCCGCTTTCGGGCTCATGCAGGTGAATGACGATTTTTCCGTAAAGTCTTTTGTGGAAAAGCCCAAGGAGCAAAGTGTGATCGATCAATACATGCTGAGCAGTGAGCTGCTTCGCAGTATGAATCGCCCGGAAAGTGAGCGCCTCTGTTTAGTGTCCATGGGTATTTACCTCTTTAATGCGAGTGTATTGATCGATGCTTTAGACTCTGAGTGCACTGATTTCGGTAAGGAGGTCATCCCCGGATTATTGGGTAAAGCAAAGCTGAACGGCTATGTTTTTGATGACTACTGGGAAGATATTGGGACGGTGAAGGCCTTCTTTGAAGCGAACCTGCGTCTGACCGATCCGAATCCGCCATTTGATTTCCTGCACCCGACTGAACGCGTTTACACCCGGGCGCGATTTTTGCCTGCATCAGTGATTACCAACTCTAAAATTGGCCAGGCGATTGTTGCAGATGGTTGTGTACTGCACGATGTTGATATTGAGCGCTCTGTGATCGGAGTTCGCAGTCTGGTGGGTAAGAATACGCGCCTATCGAATGTCGTCATGATGGGGAATGATTTTTACGAAGAGCCTGAGGATTTGGAGGAGGCTACTTCCAAGGGCATCCCCCCCTGCGGAATTGGTGAGAACTGCGATATCGAGCACGCGATTGTAGATAAGAATGCGCGCATTGGAAAAAATGTGAAGCTTAGTCCGAAGGGCAAAGACGATAATACAAAGATCGATGGTATCACCATTCGGGATGGGGTGTTAATCGTGCCTAAGGATGGTGTGGTGCCGGATGGCACTGTGATCTAAAACACTCGCAGTTTTAACTCGGTTAATTAAATTTATCGAAAAACAATAAATTTTCCATTGACGTAGTCTCATATTTATTGTTTTTCGATAAATATGAAATCAAAACTACGTTTACCCAAATTTCTTCAAGGCTTGTTTACTCTCTTCGAGGTTCTTGCTGTAGCGGGAACTTTGCTTTTCCTGTTTATCTTATCAATCTTACCAACTCTATTTGGAAGTGCTGACCAGAATGCGGGCAAGAACGAAGGCTCGATGGCTATCGGTTTGGTCGGGATTGAAATTCCTCAGGAAAGCTACTCTTTTAACTATGAAGATAACGAGCACGAAGGGTTGTTTATTTCAAAAGTGCAGGGTCAAATAATTACGGATGACACCGTAATCTTTACGGATTTCCTCAAATATGTACGCCCGGCAGCCGTCTTTACGGTGCTGTTTTTTGGCTTCATGATTGTTTTTCAGTGTGAGATGTTACGCCGCCTCTTCAAGAATCTAGGGAAGGGCATCGTCTTCACCCAGGCGAATGTGCGCAATATTCATAAACTGGGTATTGCAATGATTGTGTTTACGATAGGTTTTAACCTTTGTGTGGATATTATACAGTATCAGGTTAATGACTACGTGGAGGATCATATCGAAGTGGAAGGTATCGCGTTTGAACGCTTTGATCCTGAGAACCAGATGAGCATTGGCTTTGAAATCAACGATATTGGTTTGCACTTGGATATACAAGGCGTTTTGGCTGGCCTCATTGTGCTATCCCTGGGAGAAGTATTTCGGCGGGGATTGCAGCTGAAGGAAGAAAACGAACTTACAATCTAGACCCGATTATGCCCATAAAAGTAAATCTGGATCGCGTGATGGCTGAGCGCAATATGTCGCTCTCGGAGCTGGCATCGCGCATCGATATTACTCTGGCAAATTTATCGATATTGAAGACCGGAAAAGCCAAGGCAGTACGTTTTTCAACCCTTGAGGCACTCTGCCGTGAGCTGGATTGCCAACCAGCAGATATCCTTGAGTTTACTGAGAAATAATCAGGTACGAATTGAACATCTCGGCTTGGGTTACCGTCTCAATATTTAAGGACTATAAGCATGTTAAGCCGAATACTCATAAGCCTTCTGCTGTTAGGGAGTATCTCAATTTGCGCTGAAGATACTGACGTTTCCCCCTTAACCGATGAGGCTTATCGGGAAAAGGTGAAAGAACTATCCAAGCTGAGGCGAGCCGAGAGCTTGAGGCGCTTAAGCTCTCGTAGCTCTGCCCGCGAGGAAATCGGGGTCATCGAGTTGGATACCCTGGTGGTCCGGCCCTTTAAAAGTACCCTTGAAGAGTTTATGGATGAATGGCGGGACAATCCCGAGCAATTCGCCGGAGATGACGGGTGGGGCAGAGCACTCAGGGCTCGACCCGCAGTTGATAAGTTTTTCAACCCCGATTGGTTTTCCATTGGCTACACTGCGGAGGAAATGGTGCAGATGTTTGCGCGCGATGAATATGTGGCCCAGCGCAAGGAACTCTTCGAAGCGCTCGAACGCAGCCGTCTGGAAAGTGACCCTAACGCCAAGCGCGACCAGCAGGCCCGCTTCGAATATTTCCTGATCAAACGCGAAGCAATCAACATCGAGAGTGATTTCCTGACGGATTATTGACGTCGGCAAGGTATACCCCTGGAGCCACCTATCGGATTCGAACCGACGACCTGCCCATTACGAGTGAGCTGCTCTACCAACTGAGCTAAGGTGGCATTATTTGAGTGCTATTAATATTTTTTACACGAAATGCAGGGTTGGCAACGTCTATTGATTATAGTTTGATAAAACGCATTTACTTTTGAAATTTTCAAAAATGCCATTATCAACGATAAGAACACTACTTTTTGCCCCTTAGAGCATTTATTTAATCAAATAAGAACCCTCATCATGTATCTGAAATCAATACTCAAACATGCATTCATCACAGCGCTGGTAACCCTTTTTGCAGCGTTTACTACACAAGCAGACGACCGTCCGAACATCATTATTATCTACGCGGATGATATCGGATACGGTGATTTTGGCTGCTACGGCGGCACGGGTGTGGATACCCCGGCGACCGATGCACTCGCGGAAGGGGGTATCCGCTTCCTCGGAGGTTACGCATCTGCAGCGACCTGTACGCCTTCCCGCTATTCGTTGCTTACCGGTCAATACGCCTTTCGTAACCAAAACGCACGTATTTTACCTGGTAATGCTCCTTTGATTATTGATACAGAGCGTCCGACGATCGCTAGCTTTCTGAAAGATGCGGGCTATAATACTGCACTGATCGGCAAGTGGCACCTGGGCCTTGGCAGTGCGGATGAGCCGCTCGATTGGAATGGGCTGATTGCACCCGGTCCGAAGGAACTGGGTTTTGAATATTCTTTCCACATGGCTGCGACGGGTGACCGCGTGCCTTCGGTTTACATTGAAAATGGGCGCATTGTAGACTTGGACCCCAACGACCCCGTGGAAGTGAGTTATCGCGTGCCCATTGGGGATGAGCCTACCGGTGTCTCCCATCCGGAGATGCTTAAGCAGCAGGCTGACCTACAGCACTCAGGCACGATCGTAAATGGAATCAGCCGTATTGGTTTTATGACCGGCGGCCATGCAGCCCGTTTTAAAGATGAAGAAATGGGTGATGATTACCTGAAAAAGGCGATCGAATACATTGAGGATAACAAAGATGAGCCTTTCTTCATGTTCTACGCAACCCATGAGAATCACGTGCCCCGCGTGCCGCATCCCCGTTTTGTGGGTTCTTCCAGCCTGGGCCTGCGTGGAGATGCGATCTCTCAGTTTGACTGGGGGGTAGGTAAACTCGTGGAGACCCTCGAGCGCCTTGAAATCCGTGATAACACTTTGATTATCCTTAGTAGCGACAACGGACCCGTTCTCTTTGACGGTTACTGGGATGCAGCGATCGAGTATAATGGGGATCACAATGCCGCAGGTCCCTGGCGCGGTGGTAAATACAGCCGGTGGGAAGGGGGTACCCGTATGCCGTTCATCGTGAATTGGCCTGCTAAGGTAAAACCTGGCATCTCCGATGCGATTGTCAGCCAGGTTGATTTGTTTGCGAGCATCGCGACCATCATCGATGAGGATTTACCCGAGATCGAAGGCTTTGATAGTGAGGATGTGAGTGATGCACTCCTCGGGAAATCACCCCATGGTCGCGAATACCTGGTCCAGGAAGCCTTGGCACAAGTCGCTTTACGCAAAGGGAACTGGAAATACATACCCCCAGGTACAGTGCGTGTTCGCGGTGGTATAGGAAAGCATCATGTCACCCAGGTAACTGGCAGAGGTTTTCTGTTCCACCTCTCCGAAGATCCGGGTGAAACTCGTAATCTGGCTGAGGATTACCCACACATTGTTGATGAAATGATCGAAATTCTGCGCAAAGAAGCTCCGGGTAAAATATCAGACAACCTCACCTCTGATGATGCTCAGATGGGTTTCTAAGCCTGCTTCCATATGAAGTTCTTATCCTTTATAACCGTTTCAGCTATAATTCTCAGTCATCTTGCCACCGCTCTTGAGTGGCAAGACCCTGAGATTATTCAGGTGGGCACCGAAGAGCCGCGCACGACCTTCATCCCGTTTGCAAACCGTGAAGCAGCCTTGGCAAACCTGGGTGAGCCTAAAGAGAGCTCACGCTATGAAACCCTATCCGGGGATTGGTACTATAAGTGGTCTCCCAACCCGGCTTCACGCCCTAAGCATTTTTACAAGGATGACTACAGCGTGTCCCTGTGGGACAAAATACCCGTACCCAGCAATTGGCAGATGGAGGGCTATGGTTTGCCCATCTATACGAATATAACATACCCGTATCCGATTTCTACCAGTATTGAAGATCCGGTTGTCATGCCTACGGACTGGAACCCGGTTGGCAGCTATCGCCGGGATTTTGAGCTGCCCGTACGCTGGGGGTGGGACCCTTCACGGAGCGATCAAATCTTTTTGCACTTCGAAGGGGTCAATGCGGCATTCTATCTTTGGATCAATGGCGAAAAAGTAGGCTACAGTGAGGGCAGCCGTACTCCGGCAGAGTTCAATATTACCCCATATCTGCGTGCAGGGCGTAACAACGTGAGCGTAGAGGTCTATCGCTGGCCGGATAGTACAACCCTGGAAGATCAGGACTTTTGGCGGCTCAGCGGTATTTTTCGGGATGTTTACTTGTGGAAATCGGGTAATGACCATATCCGTGACCTGGAAGTACTGGCGGACTACGAAGCTCAGACCGGTGAGGGGATACTCAATGTCCAGTGGGACTTTAAGTCATACGATGGGGATGAAGACCATACGATAGCAGTTGAACTAGTTGATCTGAAAACCCACGAAACGATTTTTGAAGAGGATGGACTGGCGGCACTTCAATCGGGCACTTGGCCAGTCTCGGAAACGCTCGAAACGATCAGGCCCTGGAGTGCGGAGCATCCGAATCTTTATGGCCTTTTGGTGAGCCTGATTGATGATGACGGGGAACTTGAGGAAGTCCTTTCATTTTTAGTTGGATTTCGTCGTGTTGAGATCCGGGATGCGGTGCTCTATGTCAACAACTACCCGGTCAAACTCAAAGGGGTAAACCGGCATGAGCATAACCCGGATACCGGCCACGTGGTCCCGCGCGAAAATATGCTGAAGGATATCGAGGTAATGAAGCGTCACAATATCAATGCGGTACGCACCTCCCACTATCCCAATGCACCCGAGTGGTATACCTTATGTGATATCCATGGTATCTACGTCATGGATGAGGCAAACCTGGAGACCCATGGTTATGGCCGACATACGGATCAAAACCGGGTGAATAACGACCCACTCTGGAAAGAGGCCCATATTGACCGCACCCGTCGCATGGTCGAGCGGGATTACAATCACCCATCGATCATCATGTGGTCCGCCGGTAACGAATCTGCGGAAGGTCCGAATACCGACGCCGTACGCGCCTGGGCGAATGAGCGGGATCCATCCCGGCCGTTTCATTATGAGAATACCAATATGGTGGGCCCACAATTTGACGGTTCCGGTTCTGATGTGATTTCACATATGTATTTACGCTCTGCGGAGATTGAGCGCGAGCTGGATCGCTGGCCGGATAAACCCCTGCTGATTTGTGAGTATACGCATGCAATGGGGAATAGTAATGGCAACCTAAGCTACTATTGGGATAAGCTCTGGGCAAACCCGCGTATAACCGGCTATTTCGTATGGGACTGGATGGATCAGGGCATCAAACAGCCCATCCCATACGGTAAGATTGACCCCTGGGGCCGCAGCACATTCTTTGCATACGGCGGCTGGTGGGAAGACCGCGCCGCAGTCCATACGGATGGTAACTTTTGCATGAATGGTCTCATCTCCGCAGACTGGACGGCCAAGCCCGGCATCGTAGCCCTTAAACACGTGCAACAACCCCTCATCGCTATTTTAAATGAGGATAATTCAGGGCGTGTTGAAATCATCAATCGCATGCACTTTACGGACATTCAGGATGCATATTATCTGGAATGGCAACGGCTTGAAAATGGGGCCGTGATAGACGAAGGGGAGATGGAATTACCCTCTGTTGCTCCCGGTCAGTCAGTAAATTTCCAACTACCTGAGCAGGCAATTACCGTAAATCCTACTAAGGAAACCTACCTGACCCTTTCCTATCATACCAAAGAAGGCTCACGTTTCTGGGAGCCCGGTTTTGAAGTCGGTTACAACCAATTCCATCTTGGGGGTGATAGGTTAACTGGTCGCCTGAATATGACTCAGGAGGATTTAAGCATCGAAGAAACCGATGATGATGTAACCATTACCGGTCAGCACGTTAATGTCGTATTTAGCAAGACTGATGGTAGTATTCTCAAGTGGAAAGTAAAAGGCAACCTAATCTCTGAATCCGGCGGCAAAGTCGACTTCTGGCGGGCACCTACCGATAATGATCGGGGTGCAAACCTGGCTGCCAGTCGCAGAACAGGCGGGATACTCAGGGAGAGCCAAATGTGGAAGGGCGCTGGCGATGCCTACAAGGTAGACTCTTTCACGACAGCCAAGGATGTTTTGAATGGGCAAGTTGCTGTCAACTTCACGGGCCATACATTAAATGAGCGAGTGAAAATTAATCTCAGGTATTTTGTAAACAGCGATGGGGCGATCGGTGTCACTTACCAGTACCTGGCTCATGAGGAAATGCCAATATTGCCCAGAGTCGGCACCCAGTGGCAGCTTCCTACCGAGTTTAGTAATATTGAGTGGTATGGCCCCGGCCCGCATCCCACCTACAATGATCGTAAGTTTGAGCGAGTGGGCATCTATCAGGATACTGTCATGGGTAGTTGGGTTGACTACTCCCGACCTCAGGAAAATGGCAATAAGGCAGATATCCGTTGGATCCAAATAACCAATGATGAAGGTTACGGTATCAAGGTTGAGGCGAGTGAAACATTTAGCGCAAACATTTTGCCATACTCTGCGCAACAGATGGAAAATACAGACTATTCCTGGCAGTTTCCTGCACCAACAGTCCACTACCTCAATATAGATTATGCACAGCTGGGGGTTGGAGGAGATAACAGTTGGGGGAATATTGCGCTTGAACCTTATCAATTGAAGGATAAATCTTATGAATACTCATATCGCATCGTTCCGGTGGGATTTGAGTAAACTTAATTTTTTCTGGAACCTATCTCAATTTCCAAAATAAGCATGGCTAAGATGTATCGACTTATTTTTTGCCTTTTACTAGGTCTCTTGCAGCTGCGAATCCATGCAGGAGACCGCCCTAACATCCTCTGGATTACCAGTGAAGACAATAGCTATCACTACGTGGGAGCCTATGGTAATGATCTGGCGAAAACGCCAAACCTCGATCGTCTTGCAGAGCGGGGCCTATTATTTGAACACGCCTATTCCAATGCTCCGGTATGTGCCGTTGCGCGCAGTACTATCCTTACGGGTACTTATGCGATTACACAGGGCACCAATCATATGCGCAGCCGCTATCCCATCCCTGAGCATATTAAGCCCTATGTATACTACCTGAGAGAAGCAGGTTATTATTGTACCAATAATCACAAGACAGACTTCAATATGATCATGAAAGGGGTTCCCAATGATCAGGCCATTTGGGATGAGAGCAGTCGTGAGGCTCACTATAAAAACCGTGAGGAAGGCCAGCCCTTCTTCGCTATTTTCAATTTTACGAGCACCCATGAAAGCAACCTTTTTCCTCACGTGATCGCGAGGAATCGGGAAAGCGGGAACATACCACAAACTCCACGAGTTGATCCTGCGGACGTTGAGGTGCCTACTTATCTAACGGATGAGCCCATCTATCGTGAGGATATTGCCATCTACCACGATAACATGACCTATATGGATTCCCAGGTTGGGCAGGTCTTA
This sequence comes from Puniceicoccaceae bacterium, assembly GCA_028285755.1. GTDB lineage: Bacteria > Verrucomicrobiota > Verrucomicrobiia > Opitutales > JAFGAQ01 > JANQOQ01. Next base: position 472,365 of record JANQOQ010000006.1, on the reverse strand, counting down.
AAGGAGCTTGAAGAGGCGGGTCTCGCTGAGGATACAATCATCTTCTATTACTCAGACCATGGCGGCACCATGCCGCGAACCAAGCGTTGGATTTACGATAGCGGCACTCACATACCGATGCTTGCCTATGTGCCTGAAAAATGGAGACACCTTTCTCCCTATAAGATGGGTAGCCGTATTTCCGAACCGGTTGCATTTGTGGATCTGGCACCGACATTAATGGCAATAGCAGGTATAGATATACCGGATCATATGCAGGGAGAGCCCATCATCGGCTCCAAGGATTTGGAACGTCAAAAAGAGTATGTTTACCTCTTTGCGGATCGATTTGATGAAAGCTATAAATTCCGCCGGGGAGTTACGGATGGAGAGTATCGTTATATTAAGAATTTTTTCCCGCATCGCCGGGCAACCCTTCCTATCTATTACCCCTATGGAATTCGCAGCTGGCAGCGCTTTCGTGAGCTGGCACTTGCCGGAGAACTCAAGGAACCCTGGCTGAATTATTACTTGCCAACCTTTGCAGGTGAGCATCTCTATCATACGGATTCGGACAAATGGGAGATCCATAACCTGGCCGGTGATTCTGACTATCAGGATAAGCTTAAAAAACTGCGCAAGGAAACGCTGCATTATATGAAAAAGACCTATGATGTAGGCTTTGTTCCCGAGGCGATGTATCACGAATTTGATGGTATGCTGCTCTACGATGTTGTGAGGCAGCAGGATTTTGATTACGCACGGGTGATCGACTTTGCCTTTGCGGTTACGGATGTTGATTTTACCGATTATTCTCAGATTCACCAGGGGCTTGGCGATGATCATCCGCTCATTCGCTACTGGAGTGTTATCGCTGCGAATATCCATGATCTGAAAGATCCGCAGGTTCGCTTGCAGATGATCACCAAGCTGGATGACCCTTTCATCGCTGTTCAGACTGAAGCCTGCATAGTACTCGACGAGATCGGCGCTCACGAAGTGGCAAAAAATCACTTACTGGCAGCTCTGAATACAGAGACAACCGATGGCGCGCTTACCACAGTCCTGAATGCTTTGATAACGATCGATGCTAAAGACGACATCCCTCTGGAATGGCTGAAGAGCAAAACCGTTTACGAAGTGAGAGGGTACCACAATCGCCTTGCAGAAAATTTCCTGGAAGAACGTCTGGCGGCTGAAAAATAGGTGTTCCACGGGTTTGGCGTTGAAGTTTAAGATTAATTTCTGGTAACAATTCATACGCCTATTTCGTCTATTCCTAAAATCTGGGAACTATGAAAAAATGGAACACTTATATAATCGCCGCGATCTGTGGCTTAGCGGGCCTAGCCCTCATCTTCTTCCCTCCTCAACGTATCGTCAAACTGGATGATGTAGCGGATGCTTATTTTGAAGATTCCGTAACCAAGGCAACCCTTGCCTACGGTACCACGCGCCTCATTAACGCGGGAGTATCGGTTGTCAAAGACTCCACGCTCCAACTCGAGCCGGGTGGAGTCGGGGTAGCAGTGGCCATTGGTCAGGTTGCTGACCCGTTGGACGATATGACCGAGCGGCTGTCGTCGGTATTGGTTACCGCGATTGTATCCTTGCTGGTGCAGAAGATCAGTTATGAGATCGCCCAGGCTTTTGTCTTCCAGCTCATCGGTATCTTTTTAATACTCATTGGGCTTTTCAGTGTATTCAAGCACCGCTTGAGCCTGCAGTATCGAAACCTGTTCATCAAAATCGCACTTTTCCTATTTGTAGTTCGTTTCTTTCTGCCCGTATCAGCCGTAATGTCAGACTACCTGAACGAAAAGTTGTTCTTCCCGCGCATCGCTGAGTATGAGCAGGCTTTATTACCCTACGTGGATGAATTCCAGGGCCTCACTGAATTTGAGATGCCCGAAATTGATGGCATTGGTGATATTTTTCGCGGCCCCGTGCAAATGATGGGTACGAAATCCCAGCAGTTGAGCGAAGCGATGCAGACTGTGCTGAAGCATGGTCTGGATATCTTTAATAACCTGCTCGGTATTATGGCTCTGTATCTGGGTATATTCGTGATCCAGGTGTTGTTCATTCCGCTCCTGATGTTCTGGCTGTTAAACAAGCTTGTCTTTGTGCTCTTTGCCCATCAGATTCCCTACTATAACTTGCAACCCAAGCCACCGTCATCTGATAACAAGCCCAATGGTGAAACCGCACAGGCATAAGCCATAGGCTTATGCTACATGTCCGAAGATTCACCGAAAAGCCACGAGCATATCTGCCACCACTGTGATTATCTGGTGGAGATACCTCCGCTGGCTCGCGGCGAGAAGGCCTACTGCCCGAGATGTAAGACACTGCTGCGCTCGGGCAGCCGCTTTAGCTTTGAGACCTCCTTCTACCTCGCACTGACATCGTTCATACTGTTACTCTTATCGACTCCCTTTCCTTTCCTGGGCTTTAATGCCGGAGGCCGTGAGCAGATTGTCTCATTGTGGGGCAGCCTGATCAATATCTTTGAGCAGGATCGCCCGTTGCTGGCCATTATCACCTTTTTGTTTATTGTGGTGATACCCGCTATCATTCTGCTGTGTGCAATGGCATTATTTCGAAGCTTCTGCGGCAAGAAATGCATGAAAAATTTCCCATGGCTTTTTAAGGTGGTCTACTACGGGGGGGCCTGGGCGATGGTAGAGGTCTTTGTCGTGGGTATTTTGGTCAGTCTCGTTAAGATCTCCTCACTCGCAATCATCTTATATGGACCCTCTTTCTACATCTATTGCCTGTTTGTGATTACATTTACGCTTACATTGGGCAATCTGGACAAGGAGCTGCTTTGGGAAGCATGGGAGGAATTTGGCAATGAAAACAGCAACAGCACAGCCCGACAGCCCGCCTAAGCCCTCAGCGGTGCAGCAGGGTCTGACCACCTGCAGAAGTTGCGCAGAAGTCTTTTCGATCGAGCTTCATAAGTGCCCACGCTGTGGTGCACCCGTACGTGTACGAAAGATGCGTTGCGTTCAAAATACTGTGGCATTACTGATCACCTCGATTATTCTATTTATCCCTGCCAATATTTTGCCGGTAACGGTGACCTACCAATTCGGCAGGCCCTCGGAAAGTACGATTATCGGGGGAGTCATCAGCCTGTGGAACTATGGGGATTACCTCATCGCATCCGTTATCTTTATTGCCAGTGTGGTAGTACCATTGGCCAAGATACTAGTGCTCAGTTATCTTTGTGCGAGTGTTATTCGTCAGGACCGGAAATCGCTTGTTGCCAAAACTCGCCTTTTTCAGATCACCGAGATACTCGGCAAATGGTCAATGATCGATGTCTTTGTGGTGGTTACTCTGGTGACTCTGGTGCAGGTGGGTAGCTTAATGACCATCCAGTCAGGGCCCGGTATCATCGCGTTTGCAGGGGTTGTGATCAGCACCATGTTTGCTGCGACTACATTTGATACTCGCATGTTATGGGATGCTCAGTATTGTGACGATGATTAAATATGAGTGCTGAAACTGCAGCGGTTGTAAAAAAGCGTCAATTTTCACTGGTTTGGTTGTTGCCGGTATTGGCTCTTTTTCTGGCTATCTGGATGGTCTTGCAGGCTGAGTTAAACCAAGGTCCGCTGATCACAGTCGTCTTTCAAAGTGCGGAGGGAGTAGAAGCAGGCAAAACCAAGTTAAAGTGCCGCAGTGTGGAGATCGGCATTGTCGAGGATGTCAGCCTTAATGATAACTTTACCTTTGCGGAAGTGCAGATCCGAGTCGAAAAGGAGTTCGAACCGCTTTTACGGACGGACAGCCAGCTCTGGATTGTGAAACCCCGCGTGGGTGGCGGTCGGGTAAGTGGGATCGGCACCGTGCTTTCAGGCTCTTACATTGAATTGCTACCGGGCATTTCTTCGCTGGCTCAAAGCAAATTCATCGGCCTTGAAGAACCGCCCGTATTCCCGGCAGTGGGTAATGGTAAACGCATACGCCTTGTGAGTGATGATGCCAAAAGCCTGAACGTTGGGAATCCCGTGCTCTATAAGGGCTTCGAAGTGGGTATAGTCGAGCGCGCGAATTTTAATTCAGAGACTCGCAACTTCGAATACGGCGTCTATATCGAAGAGGAATATGCGGACATTGTATGCACTTCAACGCGCTTTTGGAATGATAGCGGGATCGAGGTAAATTTGAGTGCGGATGGACTTTCGTTGAATACCGGCTCGGTCGAGAGTATCATTACCGGGGGCGTATCCTTTGACATCCCGGAGGGTGTGGGTCCCGGAGTTCCCTGTGAACCCAATGAAGAATACTACCTCTACGATAATTATGCCGCAGTCCTCGATCAGCCCTATAATTATGCAGCTGAATATATATTATTATTTGATACATCTGTCCGCGGCTTAAAGAGGGGTGCACCTGTGGAATATCGGGGTATGCAGGCCGGCACTGTTGTTGATATCTCTTTTGATTATCTGCCAGAAGACCGTATGAATATCGCGGAGCGCACTCCAGTTCCGGTTTTAATACGCATTGATCCGGGTAGAATGCAATGGGGGGATACCCCTGAGGGAGTGGAAATGATACGTCAACTCATGCCTGAATGGGTGGAACTGGGTGTGCATGCAACCTTGGCTACAGGCAATTTGCTGACGGGTGCAATGTATATTGCTTTTGATTACGATGACGAAGAAGGCCATGAGCATAATCGATCAATCGGTAAACTTGGTGATTACGATACACTGCCGACCGTTAGCAGCGGTTTTGACCAGATCGAACGTAAACTCACTCAGCTGCTCGATAAGCTTAATGACCTTCAGCTTGAAAAAGCCCTAGAGGACATGGAAACCACGCTGGTGGATATTTCTACTGCTGCCGATGCCGCTAAGGTAACGCTTGCGGGTGTGGATGCTATACTGCAGGATGAAGAGACCCGTCAGCTTCCGGTAACCCTCAATACAACCGCTGAAGAACTTCAGGCTCTTTTACGGGGCTTCAATGAGGAGTCGCCGATCTATAAGACGCTTACGGAAACTATGGATGAGATTCGCAAGGCGGCTGCCAATCTGGAACGTTACAGCAATACCTTAAATACAAAGCCCAATTCACTGATTTTCTCCGGTTCCCAAAATCGGGATCCTGAACCCGAAGATTCGCCATGAAATATCTTACTGCCCTAGCAATTTTGATGATGATAGTCGGCTGCGGGAATCGGCCAGAAGATTTTACCTACATCTTGCCCAACCCCCGGGTGAGTACTCAGCCAATGGGTGAGGAAATGCCGAACGTGAAAATCGGTAATATACGTCTCGCCGATTTTCTGGAACAGCGTGGGCTTGTGATCGAGCAGGGAGGCAACAAAATCGTAATCACTGCTCATAATCGCTGGGGGGAACCGCTTGATGAGGGTATACGCCGCTACTTAAACCGCAGCATGAGCGGAGCTACCGAGAGCTTTCGCATGGAAGCGGATCAATCCCAACTCGCCCGCTGGAACTACTCGATCAATCTGGAGTTCGATGCTTTTCAGGCAAGAGGCTTTAATGAAGTGTATGCATCCGGGCGCTGGTCACTTATCCAGCGCAAAGGAGATATGCTCCTCCATGAATCATATTTTGAAATAGCAAAGCCCGTAACCACCTCGGACTACTCCGGATTAATTACGAGTTTTGCTCGAGTGCTGGATCAGCTGGCACTCAATCTGGCCAGCGAAATCTCCACTCACATGGAATAAATTCAGTCTTCGAACTGGTTCAGCCGGTCTTATCTGAATCCTGGGTGACCACATTGATAAACGGCAGCGCATTTCTGCGAAGGAAAAGTACTACCAGGCAAGCTACGAATGTGATGACAGCAAGCATCCCGAGCTCACCATTGGCACCTTCCCAGCCCAAAGTTGTAAAGTGACCGATGATCGCACCCCCCATCACACCGGCACCGAGTAAAGCACCCCAATGCGCACTCGGCCCGTAAATGAGAAGTAGGCAGGCGACGAGCTCGCATATACCGATGATGATGCGTCCCTGAGGTTCCATGCCCAGTTGGGTAAAGAGCATTACGGATTCCTCCGCACCGGAGAATTTAAAGAACAAGGTTTGCCCCATGATGGCGATCGCAGCGATTTGGCAAATCCAGGATATGATCGACGATGTTTTAGATTTCATAACAATAGAGTGTGTTAAGGTTTAGGCAGCAGTGATTGCATGCAGGTGTGAGTTTGTGGGAATGTATAAATGATCATAGCTGAGCTCACGCACACTGGGCACTCCCACAGCGGAGAGCAGCTCTTCGATATCGTGCTCAAGATTATGAATATAGTTGCATACGCGGTTGGCCTTCAGCTCAACGTCCAGCCCAGCCTGCAGCTCATTATCGTGGGTGGTGATCCCTGCCGGGCAAGTGTTGTTGCCACACTGGAGTGCCTGGATACAGCCAATTGCCAGCATGAAGCCGCGTGCACTGTTTACACCATCAGCGCCCAGGCAAAAGGCGATCATCTGCTTTGCGGGCGAAACCAGCTTGCCGGATGCGAGGATCTTCAGGCGATTCCGCACGCCATGCTTTTCCAGCGTGTCATTAACAATCTTAAGGGCAGGAAACAAGGGCATACCAACACTATCGATAAACGCCTTGGGCGCTGCGCCGGTGCCCCCCTCGGAACCATCAACCGTAATAAAGTCAGGAAAGGTATTTTGTTTAATCATCTCCTCAACGAGTTGCTCAAAGTCCGTGGGCCTGCCCAGGCAAAGCTTAATACCGGTTGGCAATTGGGATACCTCCTGAACGTGGGCGATAAACTGCACTGTCTTTTCCGGGCCATCGCATTCCACATGGCAGGGTGGGGATACGACGTCCTTGCCCTTGGGTACTCCGCGAAGCTCGGCAATCTCATCGGTGATCTTCTCTTTCGGCAGCAATCCTCCTTTACCGGGCTTTGCACCCTGGGAGAGCTTGATCTCAATCATTTTGATCGAGTCATTCGCGCATACCTCTTTTAACTTATCGTCATTGAGGCTGCCATCTTCATTACGCACACCAAACTTTGCGGTGCCCATTTGGAAAATCAAGTCGCACCCCTCCATCAGATGATACTTGGGAAAGCCGCCTTCACCAGTGTTCATGAGAATGCCTGACTTCTTGGCGCCCCTGGCGAATGAGCGGACTGCACGCTCACCGAGTGCTCCATAGCTCATCGCGCTGATGATGAATGGTTTGTTCATGGTGTAGGCATGTTCGATTCCGCGCTCTTCACCGAAAGTCAGTTCATAACCGGTTTGATCGGTCTTGTGGATGGGATACATCGAGTGACGAATCTTCAGCTCGCTGGTATCAAAATCCAGAACAGAACCGAATGAGGATGCAGAATCGATGTTTTTCGCCTTCCGGTAGACCTCTGCGCGCTCGACGCGGTTGAAGGGCCGCTCTTCGGTGTCGTTGGCAAAAAAGTATTGGCGCAGTTCCGGCCCGATCGACTCCATAATGTAGCGCGCCTGGCCCATGATTCCGAAATTCCGCAGCACCGCGTGCTTGTTCTGAATACGCATGTAAAACAGATTCAGAATGGTCAGAAACAGGAAGGCGATAGTGCCAAAATGAAAGTAGAAAGAGAACTCAAGGCCAGCCACGAAAAATATGATGGCGAGGGAGGGTATCAGGAAATTCACAAACTTGGATAGTTTGTGCAGATCGACAGTGATGGATGCGCTCATAATAGGTAAGTATACAGTGGGTTATCTTCGTTGTCTGCCAAACGAAGCTTTCGCAAATAGGATTTCAACGAATATTTTACCACACCCCGCCAAACAGTATTAGTAAATAATGTAACTATTTTATAATCAGCAGCTTAAGGAGGTATCCCTTTATGTGATAATATTGAAATAAAATAGCCGCATCAGTGAGATGCGGCAAAATGATTTCGACTAGTCCAGCAGACTGGGCAACCAAAGGCTGATCTGAGGATAGTAGGTAATCAGCATCAGCGCAGTAATCATAGCCGCATAAAAGGGCAACATCGATACCGATACCTTAGCGACATCCCCTTTGCCCACACTACAACCGACAAAGAGCACCGTCCCCACCGGTGGTGTGCACAGCCCGATACAAAGATTCGTGATCATGATAATACCGAAATGCACAGGGTCGATCCCCAGCGAAAGACTTACAGGTGCGAGGATGGGTGTGAAGATCAATACCGCAGGTGTCATATCCATAAAGACTCCCACAATCAGCAGCATCAGGTTAATTGTAAGCAAAATGAGGATTGGATTCTCACTCATCCCCATGAGCAAAGCACTGAATTCCTGCGGAATCTGCTCTGAGGTTAGAAACTGACTCATGGCACGGCTCGCTGCAACCAGAAGCAATACGACTCCGGTGGTTCGTGCTGAGCGGATAAGTATGTCCGGAAGATTCTTGATTTTTACTTCGCGATACACCACCACCGCGAGCAAGAAAGCCCATAATACGGCGATAGCAGACGCTTCAGTCGGGGTAAAGATTCCTCCTAGGATACCGCCGAGCACCACTGCGATTAGCAGTAGACTTGGCATCGCATCGAGACCGGTTTTGAATAAGCCGGTGGTTGCATGCGCCTCCCCCTTGTAGCCTTTTTGCTTACTGATGATGTAGGCGACCACCATAATCATGATGCCCACCAGGGCACCGGGGATAATCCCGGCAAGAAACAGTTTCGCGATCGATACATTCCCCATCGTAACCGCGTATATGATCATCACATTGCTGGGGGGAATGAGTAGCCCGGTGGTTGCGGAGCAGGCGGTGATGGCGATATTGTAGTTCTTATCGTAGCCCTTTTTGTTCATCTCGGGGATCATCGTTCCGCCGATAGAAGATACCGCCGCAGTTGCGGATCCGGAGATCGCACCAAAGAACATACAGGTCAGCGTATTCACCCAGGAAAGCCCTCCGGGAAACCGGCCGACCAGTGCAGATGCAAATTCGATCAGGCGCTTGGCCTGTCCGCCTGCGCCTAATAAATCACCGGCAAGGATGAAGAAGGGGATCGCCAGCAGCGTAAAGCTCTCGGGTCCGGTTGCCATGTCACTGGCAACAGTAAGCAATACCTGCTCATAGCCGAGCGCATAGGCTGCGACAACGGTTATGATGGGTAGAGTCAGCGCAATGGGCACATTGATGCTGAGCAGGATGATGAAAAGCACTAAAAGGATAATAATTGCGAGTTCCATGAATAAGGGGGGCTAGCTTTTAAGGGTTTCGATCAACCTCTCAATCGAGAAGACAGTAATAAACAGGCCATTCAAGGGTACGGTGAGATACAGCCAGGCTTTTTTGATTCCAAGGGTAGACATCATTTGCCCGGCCTCCCAGCGGTCGACCGTGAGGTCGATACCTCCGATTACCATGATCCCAACGACAAAGAGGGTTACCAGCGAGACGGCAACGATCTGCGTGATTTTTGAAGCACCAGGCTCTAAATTATTCACTAGCAAATTAATGCCTAGGTGTGCTTTATCGTGGTAAGCTATGGATGCTCCGCAGAAAACCAGCCAGACCATCAGAAAGGTTGCGAGCTCCTCAGTCCATCGCACTTGGTTGCCAAAGACATAACGGGAAAATACACCCAACAGGACATCCAGCACAAGTACGGCAAACAGTGTGATCGAGAGCCAGTAGAGTGCGGTATAAAGATACTTGGTAAGCGTATTCATCCTTACTCCGCAGCTTGGATTGCATCATAGACTTCCAGGATTTCGCCCTGCGCATATTTTTCAATCACAGGGGCAACGGCTTCCCGGAATGGTCCACCATCGACTTCGATGATTGTTACCCCTTCGGCGATAAGCTGGTCCATGGCCTCCTGAGTGGCCTCAGCCCACACTTCGATCTGGTAATCCCGGGCATCATCCATGGCCTGCTTTACCCAAATCTGTTGCTGCTCATTCAGGCTGTCCCAGGTTTGGGAGCTCATCACAATCAGGTCGGGAATACGCGTATGGTGATCCATTGTAAGATACTTCGTGACTTCACTGTGGCGGGATGAAATCATACTGGGCGGATTATTCTCCGCTCCGTCGACTACCCCTTGTTTCAGGGCAGTGTAAAGCTCTCCGAATGGAATGGGGGTGGGGGAACCTCCAAGCGCCTGCACCATGTCCATGGCGACCGGGTCGCGCATCACCCGCAGCTTCAGCCCTTCAATATCGGCCGGGCTGTTAATCGGCCGCGTCGCATAAAAATTACGGCTGCCAGAGTCGAAATAACCGAGGCCCTTAAATCCGCTGGGTTGGCCATCATCGCGCATACTCAGGCGGTCGAGCATATCCTGTCCGATTTCACCTTTGAGCACATTCCAGTAGTGGTCTGTATCGCGGAACAAGTAGGGTAGGCTGAAAACCTTCATTACATCCACGAAGTTCCCCATGGGAGCCGTACTGGTTTTCGTCATATCCAGGGTGCCGATTTGCACCTGTTCGATCATCTTGGTTTCATCACCTAGCTGGCCTGCCGGGAATATTGCGACTTCGATGCTACCGCCGGATAATTCTTCCAGTCGTTCAGCCATCTTTACTATGCCGAGGTGCACGGGGTGATTGGTGGGCAATACGTGAGCAAATTTCAGTTCGCGCACATTGCTGCCACCATTGGCTTGCTGGTTACGCGCTATATATGCAAACGCTAGACAGGCAATCAGACAGCCACTCAGAAAGCCAGCGATATAGTATGAGAGTGATTTATTCATAATAGGGAACAGAAAATAATTGTGATTTAACCAGCGTTGAGCTGATCGAGGTGCTTGCCTAAGTGTAAGGTCAGTAGCTCGCTATGCAAATCTTCGTATTCATTTAAGTTATCGAGGATCTTTGTTTTAAATGCCTGCTTCTTATCAGTAAGTACTGATCCAAAGGCAACGTGCAATATCTGGCGACCTTCGGGGTGATTTAGAAATCGCTCTTCGAGGGAACCGCTACCCAGCCCGTTCGCCAAAAAAGCATCTGTTACAGATACATGGTAGGTGGCTTTGTCCGTGGGGTACCGCTTAACAGAAAAATCACAAATGTCTTCAAATAATGAGCCATTGGTTCGTGCAACACACCTCAACGCTTCGAGGTAGCTCGTGCCGGCTGTTTTAACGTGAAGTAATTCCCCGCTAAGTCGGCCAATGATTGGATAAACGCTGAACTTATCAGAACCTGAGTGAACACTGATCTTGTAAGGGCCATATTGGTTCGCGATCGCCACATGTATCGCATAACTGGCCTCAAAGGCAGCAATATCACCCTTGTAGTCGATACCTTTTTCAAAATGTCCGATAAATCGGGGAGCCAGGCTGACAATGTTGATATTCCTTCGTTTAAGTTCCAGTGCCCAAAAAAGGTGTTCCAATGCGGAGGTGGGGCTATCGGTCTCATCCACGGAGACTTCGATCTCAAATCGGTTGGCTTGACATACTTTTTCAATGTGGGCTGCCATAAATTCGCAATGATCGATCGCTGCGGCATACTTTACAATCGCCCGGTGCAAACTTTCCTTATCAAAGGTGAGAGTGGCCGAGTTACCCAGCTCAAAGGACTGCTTGAGGTAAAGCCCTTCATAATCAGCGAGGGTTAGGGAAAGTCTGCTGAAGTAGGTTTCCAGCGTTGCATTTAAGGCAGTCTCATTCAAACCATCCGCATCATTGTTGACAAATTCAGAGGGATCGATCGTGAAAAAGGTGAAGCCGTTGGCATGCATGAGATTCACATCCTCGGGAGTCTTCAGATGGTCTGCATCCGCCCCCCAGGGATCCTGAAAATCCGTTGCAGTGATTGCACCCTTCGCGGCGATCATCACTTCATCGGGTGTTCGCTCGGTACGAGTAAGCTCGCGGATGGATTGCTGGGCCAGAATACAGGCAAAACCCTTGCCAAGGCTGGATAGGATATGCCCTTTGCCGGCAAGCCCGAGCCGGTCACCAAAACCGAAAGATCGCTTAAGTCCAAGAGGGGTGGGAGTATGATTCATACGTTATATGCTTAGTGGTTGAAATAGTTGCTGGCGTTCGAATAGCAGATGTTTTTCACCATGCCACCGACCAGATTAAAGTCGTTCGGGATCACCCCTTGTTCCATATCACTTCCGAGTAGCTGGCAGAGTAATCGGCGAAAGTACTCGTGGCGGGGATAGCTCATCAAGCTGCGCGAATCCGTCAGCATTCCCAGGAAATGGCTCAATAATCCCAGATTGGAGAGTGCATTGATCTGCCAGTTCATACCTTCCCATTGGTCGCAAAACCACCAACCGGTTCCAAAATGCACCTTACCCTTTAAGCCGGCTTCAAAGAAGTTTCCGCACATCGTGGCAAAGGTGTAATTCTCAGTGGGATTCAAATTGTAGAGGATTGTCTTTGGCAGGCCGTTTCGAGATGAGAGCTCTCCCAGGAGTTTGGCGAGGGACGGGATTTGCAGCTCATCGGTGATCGAGTCGCATCCTATATCCGTGCCGAGCTGTTCATAAAGGGCTGTATTCACATTACGTAATGCACCCAGGTGTAGCTGCATCACCCATCCCTTTTCGGAGTATTGTTCTCCCAGGGAGGCGAGCAGATTCCCCACGTAGCCTTCAAGCTCGTCATTGCTCAATGCATCGCCATTACGTGCTTTTGTAAAACTTGCGTTCGCTTCTGAATCGTCGGCGATGCGATTTGGGCATCTCAGCAGGCCATGGTCGGATGCCTTGCAGCCGACACTGTCAAAGAAATCGATCCGGCTTTTGAGCGCCGCCTTTAAGTCATCCAGGGATTGGATCTGTGTGCCACTCACCTCCGAAAGGTTATCCATATACGCATTCCAAGTGTCTATATTCTCAGCGAAAAAGGCTTTATCCGGGCGGAAGGACGGTGCAACCTTTGCAGGACAGGCAGAGCTGCTCAGGGCTTGATGATGTTCGAGCGAGTCAGTTGGATCATCCGTCGTGCCGATAAACTTGACCTGAAATTTATCAAGGATACCCCAGGTGGAATGGCTTTCATTTGCAAGCTGGGCGTTTGCGTTTTCCCAGATGTGCGGTGCAGATTCTGCATTCAGCAATTCCTGGATATCAAAGTAGCGTGCAAGTTCCAGATGCGTCCAGTGATAGAGCGGGTTACGTAACGTGTGTGGAACCGTTGCCGCAAATGCCTTAAATTTCTCAAAGGGTTCGGCATCTCCGGTGCAGTAGCGCTCCTCGGTGCCGTGCAGGCGCATGGCACGCCACTTGTAGTGATCGCCCTCCAGCCAGATCTCGAATAGGTTTTTATACTGGCGATTATTGGCCAAATCCTGGGGCACCAGGTGGCAGTGATAATCGAAGATTGGCTCATTCGCTGCATATTCATGATACAGGCGCTGAGCGGAGTGATTTTGAAGTAGAAAATGGTCGTTAATAAAGGGGGTCATAAGCAGGGGGGTTAGGTTTTTGCCAGGGCGTCTTTGACTTGCTGGGTTATAGTTTTCCAATCGTGATTTTTGATTTGATCTGCGGTTGCCAGCCAGGAACCGCCGATCGTAAATACCTGGGGAATCGCGAGGTAATCGACCATATTGTTGAGATTGAGCCCTCCGGTTGGGCAGATTTGCACACCAAATGACTTCAAAGGAGCGAGCACCGACTTGAGGTATTTCACCCCACCGGCGGCCTCTGCGGGAAAAAACTTAAGGTGCCTGCAACCGTGTTTCAGTGCCAGCATCATCTCGGATGCCGTTGCAATTCCGGGAATAAAGGGCACGTCTCGTCCCTTCAGGTATTCGATTACCTCTACATCCAGCCCGGGGGATAGCGCAAAAGTGCTGCCGTAATCAGCCACGCGTTTGGCTTGTTCGACGCTGACTACCGTTCCAGCACCCACCATCATATCCGGAAATTCTTTGATAATACGGGGGATCGCCTCATAGGCTGCCTCTGTGCGCAGAGTGATTTCGATCCAGTTCAGCCCGCCTTTCAGAAAGGCTTCTGCGAGGCCGGGTGCGTCGTTAGCGTTTTCGATTACGACAACGGGCATGATTTTAGGATTACTGTCAGAGTCAAAAAGAGACATAGTCGTTCTAAATAGTCATAGAATTAAAGCCGCCGTCCACGATCATCTCATGGCCGGTGATAAACGAGCCTGCAGCTCCTGCGAGTAGAAGAGTTGCCCCAATCAGCTCGCCGGCTTCACCAAATCGCTTCATTGGGGTGTGCCCCATGATTTGCTCCACACGGTCAGGAGTCAGCACTTTGCGGTTTTGCTCCGCAGGAAAGAAACCCGGCACCAGTGTGTTCACGCGTACCCCCTGAGCGGCCCACTCACGGGCGAGATTTTTACTCAGATTGTGCACTGCCGCCTTTGAAGCTGAATAGGTAAATACCCGAGAAAGCGGCATGATCCCACTCGCTGACCCCAGATTGATTATGCTGCCCGCCCCCTTTTCGAGCATGTGTTTGCCAAAAACCTGGCAACAGAGATATAGCGAACGGAAATTCACCGACATGATGCGATCCAGCTCCTCCTCCGAGACCTCCAGAAAGGGAGTAGGGGAATTCACACCGGCTCCATTGATGAGGATATCCACCTGAGGAACCTGAGCGAGCACATCAGCCATGAGTTGGTCGATATTTGCCTGAGTTGATATATCGGCAGCCACAAAACTGGCTTGCCCGCCGGCGTCAGTGATTTTCGCAATGCGGGCCTCAGCCTTTTCGAGGCTGCGCCCCACAAGCAACGTATTTGCGCCGGCACCCGCAAGCCCTTCGGCCATAGCTCCGCATAGCTCACCTGTACCACCGATTACGACGGCATGCTTGCCCTCGAGCGAAAAGAGATTTTCGAGATACGCACTCATATTAACGGACGACGCGAGCGCCTCCACCACCCATTATTTTTTCTACTTCTTTTACAGTAACCATTGAGGTATCTCCGGGAGTGGTCATTGCCAGTGCTCCGTGGGCAGCTCCGTAATTGACGGCCTGGTCAGGGTCACCGGTCGTTAGGAAACCGTAGATCAGCCCACTCGCAAAACTATCGCCACCGCCTACACGATCCATGATCTCAAGAGCGGGATAATGCCGCGACTCATAAAAGTTGCCGCCCTGCCAGACGATGGCCCCCCAATCATTGACAGTGGCTGTTTTCACCTGGCGCAGGGTAGTGGCAGTCACCTTGAAATTTGGGAACTCGCCCACGACCTTCTCGATCATATTCTTAAAGGCGTCTACCTTGATGTTGGATATGTTTTCATCCACGCCTTCCACTTCAAAGCCGAGACACGCGGTAAAGTCCTCTTCGTTGCCGATCATCACATCCACATACTTGGCGATCTCGCGGTTCACCTCCTGAGCTTTGGCCTGCCCGCCAATGGCATTCCAGAGCGATGGGCGATAGTTGAGGTCGTAGCTGACGATAGTGCCATGCTTATTGGCTGCCTTAACCGCCTCAATCGTCGTCTCCGCTGCACTTTCACTCAAGGCTGCATAGATACCCCCTGTGTGGAACCAGCGTGCACCGGCTTTTCCAAAAATGCCATCCCAGTCAATATCGCCGGGTTTGATCTGGCTCGCAGCTGTATTGGCACGATCCGGCACACCCACAGCGCCACGTATGCCAAATCCCCGCTCGGTAAAGTTGAGGCCATTGCGCACTTCACGGCCGATCCCGTCGTATTTTTTCCACTGGAGGTAGCGGGTATCCACACCGCCCTGCATAATAAAGTCTTCGATCAGGTGGCCGACTTCATTGTCTGCAAATGCAGATACTACAGCCGTATCCAGGCCGAAGCACCTGCGCAGGCCGCGGGCGACATTGTATTCTCCGCCACCTTCCCAGGCTGAGAAGGTACGGGCAGTGCGCACTCTGCCTTCACCGGGATCAAGCCGCAGCATAATCTCACCGAGTGAGACTTCATCGTATTGGCATTCTTCTTTAGGTCTTATAGTTAAGCTCATATTTTATTTGGTTAGTTTGCTTTCGCGAATGAGGATAATTGCCATTCAGATTGGCCACTTTCAGTGGCGATTTCATTAAAAGCTTCAATCTCTTTTTCGCTGAATAAGAGACCTCCATTCGATTCGCAACGTTTTTTAAATTCGGCTTCCATTTGTCCCGGCAACAGACAGTTTTCGTTGCCGTGCCCAAGGATGTCTTCAATGACTGTTTTTACATTTTCGGATTGGTTACGTCCCTTTGCAAAGGCTCCGCCGCTCATCGCTTCCGGATGGATCACATAAAAATAGAAGCATGGTGTATGTTTATCGCCGCTGCCTTTAGCCCCCCGGCTGCGGATGGTAGGCAGGGAGCCTCCGATAAAAGCACCCACGATTTCATTGATCAGACTCAATCCATAACCCTTATGCGCCCCAAAAGGCAGCAGCGCATTGACTTTGGCGGGATCTGTCGTCGGGTTGCCATCTATATCGACGGCAGCATTGGGTGGGAGCTCCAGGCCTTCCCGGAGAAATTGTTGCACCCGACCCATTGCGACGACACTGGTTGCCCAGTCGATC
Organism: Puniceicoccaceae bacterium; assembly: GCA_028285755.1. GTDB lineage: Bacteria > Verrucomicrobiota > Verrucomicrobiia > Opitutales > JAFGAQ01 > JANQOQ01. The sequence continues at coordinate 455,925 of JANQOQ010000006.1, read as the reverse complement.
ACGATATCAAAGCCAATCGCCTCTTGCGTAGGAAATGCCCAACTGTGGGGATTGGTTCCCAAAGTCGGATATTTCCCCATAAAGGGCACTACCTCTGTGAGCGCGGCGGTACAGTTGGTGTATGCGATGTAGCCTTTGCTTGCGGCTTCCAGCACATACCCTCCACCCCATAGGTAATGAAATGCGTTGTCCACGCTCACCATGCCGATGCCATATTGGTCTGCCAGCTGCATGCACTTATAGATGGCCTCATAGCCGGTTGCCTGCCCGAGCTTTTTGTTGGCATTCCAAACTTCACTGGCTGCAAAGCGACTCGAAATCTTCTCGATACCGGCGCCGGGCATACAGCCACCGGCAGCACTACCAAAAAGATGATCCAGGTGTAAGGCCTTCAGTGCATTATGAGTGCGAATGCCATGGCGGCTCGCGTATGCACTGAATTTCGCTGCATAATCCGCCTCGGATACATTATAACCCCGATGCTGATATGCTGCTTTGACCAGCGAGTTGTGCTGCTCCTCAGGAACAATGTAAAATGTTTCGCTCATGACTCTTACTTAACGGGCACTTTATTGACCTGTGCGAGCGGTTCCTTGCCCTCAAACGCGAGCTGCAGATTGGTAATCGCCTTGGTAGCCTGCCTTACGACACTTTCGTAAGTGCGCGAGCCGATATGCGGGGTTACAATACAAGTCTCTATACTTAATAGTGGATGGTCGGGTGGGGGAGGCTCCTGGTCGAGCACATCTGCGCCATAGCCGGCAACTTTACCTGAATTGAGTGCATCCACCATATCCGCAGTGTGTACGATCTCACCACGTGCGCAGTTGATGATGTAAACACCGTCTTTCATCTTTGCAATATTCGCAGAATTAATGAGGTTCTCGGTATCCTTGTTTAGATTGGTGTGCAGGCTAATGAATTCTGAAGCGGCAAATATTTCGTCAAAGCTGTTCGCTCGCTGGATGCCCTGTTCATTGGCAAAGGCCTCATCCCAATAAACATCATATGCAATGACATCGAGCCCAAACGCTTTAGCGCGAATGGCGACTTCCTTACCGATACGACCCAGTCCTATAATCCCGATCGTCTTACCCATGATCTCGTTACCGGTTTGCCGCTTCCATTGGCCGTTTCGTACAGTCTGTACATGAAACGCCGCTTTTTTGACGAGCGAGAGCATCAGCAGGAAAACATGTTCGGCAACGGTTGTGTGGTTTACCCCGGGTGTAAAAAATACAGGAATCCCCAACTCGGTTGCGGCATCGACATCTATCTTATCTACACCGATTCCGTATTTACTGAGATATTGGAGCCGGGGCAGTGCTTTCTCCAGCACTGTGCGACTGTAAACATCGTCCCCGCAGATAATTCCATCTACATCGCCTACGAGCTCCAGCATGTCTGCTTCGGGGAGTGGACCCCTGGCAGAAACGACTTCCCAGCCGTTGGATTTGAGTAGCTCCTGATGAGATCCCGGGGTATCTTGAAAAGAGGTGGTTGTGATTAAAACTTGTTTCATAGGGGTGTTGATAATAGAATAAATTTCGAAAAGCAAGCCTTTACTCAATCGTGTGAGTAACTTTTTTTAATAGCTCATCACAATTCCCAAATTAGGATTACAAGTTGCAATTTCCTGCCTATCTGTCAATCAGTGATGCTTATTTTTATTGTTTGAACGTTAATGCGCATTACTCAAAAAGAGATCGCAGCAGAACTGGGGGTTTCCATATCTCTGGTTTCAAGAGTATTATCAGGAACAGCGGAAACTATCGGTGTGCCCCAGGAAACCATTGACCTGGTTCAGTCCACTGCCCGTAAGATGGGTTATGTGCCCAATCTTGCAGCCCGTGCTCTTAAAGGAAAATCACCGAAAACGATTGGAGTCGTTGTATATGACTTTAATGACCCGTTTTTCTGTGATTTTGTCGGGCATTTGCAGAATAGTCTCCACAGTGAAGGGTATTCCACAATCCTGGTGGGTTTTTCAAATCGTGAGATCAGTGAGCGCGATTTGTCATCGCTACAGCAACATGTTTTGGATGCGATTATAGTGTTGGGCAGTGATACGCAGCAGGGGGTTTTTGACGCTTTTGAGGATGTACCGGTTTTCAGAATAGGCCATGGGCATAAAGAGGAAACGACTATAGGTTTTTACCCCAATGAAGAGGATGCCTTTCAGCAGCTCGCAGATTTGCTCAAAACATTGAATTGCCAGCGGGTTGATTATGTCCGGGCAGGTTTGTCTGTATCCAGTATCCGGGCTGACGTAGCGCAATCAGTATTTCAAGGGGAGGGGTTCGATTTTAAGTTGATAGGTTTTGATTCGATGGATACTTTTTCCGTGGGCTTGGACTATATCAGCAGCATTGATTTGAAGAATACCCCTGATGCGGTTGTATGTGGCAATGATCAAATTGCTCTCGGAGTCATCAAAGGCGCATTAACGGAGGGTCTGCGCGTTCCGGAAGATATTCGTGTGACTGGATTTGATAATATCGGGTTTGCCAAGCAATACAGCCCTTCATTGACTACTTTTTCCCAACCGATGGACGTGATCATAGAGAGAATCCTGTATCGGGTGCAGTCTCAGGATTTCCAGGATGGGCTTGAGTCCTTTGATTGTCCGCTAATCCGTCGAGAGTCCTGCTAGTAATTAGGTTGTCGGTATTTTCAAAGACTTCGGCGCAATTTTTAAATGATACAAACTTGAACTGTCGGATATTTCATAATATTTTTGGTATTTCTAACCCTATAAATAGTATGAGACGTCGTGACTTTATTCAAAAATCGCTCGCTGCCGGTGCGGGTGTGAGTGCAATAAGCATACTCGGTCAGGGTTGCTCAAACCCGTCTGCTATGAGCAAAGAACCATTTAAACTCTCCCTGGCCCAATGGTCGCTACACCGGGCTTTCTTTAACGAAGGTCTCGACCCCCTGGATTTTGCCAAAATTACCCGTGAGGAATTTGATATCGGCGGGATTGAATATGTGAATCAATTTTTTGCGGATAAGGCTCAGGATGAAGCCTATTTGAAAGAGCTCAAGATGCGTGCGGATGACAACGGTGTGAAAAGCCTGCTGATCATGGTGGATCGTGAAGGACAACTTGGAAATCCGGATACCGCAGCGCGCACGCAGGCAGTCGAAAATCACTACAAATGGGTAGATGCAGCGGCTTACCTGGGTTGTCACTCCATTCGCGTGAATGCGGGAGGGCAGGGTACCCGTGAAGAGCAAATGAAGAATGCTGCAGATGGTCTCGCAAAACTTTCCGGGTATGCCCAAAAAATAGGTCTCAATGTATTGGTGGAAAACCACGGTGGGCTTTCTTCCGATGGAGCCTGGCTAGCCGGGGTGATGGCAAAGGTAGGCATGGATAATTGCGGCACATTGCCGGATTTTGGAAACTTTTGCATCGAGCGGGGTACGGATGAAAATGGCAATCGTATCTGTATCAATGAGTATGACCGTTACCAGGGTGTGGCTGAACTCATGCCTTTTGCAATAGCGGTTAGTGCTAAGTCACACGACTTCGATTCAGATGGTAATGAAATTCACACCGATTTTGAACAAATGATGAAAATCGTGCTCGATGCCGGCTACAACGGTTACGTAGGTATTGAGTATGAAGGCCGAAAAATTTCTGAAATGGAAGGTATACGTTTAACCCGGGACCTTTTGCTACGCATCCGCGAATCTGTCGCTTAACCCTTAACCCCATTTAAAAAGTATGAGCTCTGAATTAGAAAACGGACTGTCACGTCGTGACTTCTTGAAACGCACCACTGCAGCTGCTGCAGTGGCCTCAATCGCGGCTCCTCACGCTAAAGCCGCTCAACATGAATCAAACGGTAAAAAGCTGCGTATTGCAGTCGTTGGCCTGGGTAACCGGGGTCGGGCTCACGTAGAAGGCTACGCACATGAAAAGCTTGCGGCCTTTTGTGATGTAGACACCCGTAAGGAAAGTAATTTGCCCTACACCTGGTATCAAACCGCCAATGCCGTGCTGGAAAAATATCCGGATGTTCCGCTTTTTAAGGACTATCGGGTAATGCTCAAGGAAATGGGCGATGAAATCGATGCGGTCTCTATCGTCACACCCGACCATATGCATTATCCCATAGCCAAGGCATGTATTGAAGCAGGAAAACACGTGTTGGTCGAAAAGCCTCTGACCCACACTGTATGGGAAGCACGCGAATTGCTGCGACTGGCCCAGAAGCACGGCGTAGTTACGCAGATGGGTAACCAGGGCCATGCCAATGACGGCACGCGCATGTGTAAAGAGTGGATTCAGGCAGGGATCATCGGGGATGTAAAGGAAGTCTACCACTGGACAGACCGACCCATCTGGGAACAAGGCGTTCGCACCGTCGATCACAGCTCTCTCATCCCGGTGGTTCCCAAAGAGCTCGATTGGAATCTCTGGCTCGGAGTCGCTAAGGAAACTCCCTACGACCCGGCGTATCTGCCATTTGAGTGGCGTGGCTGGTGGGAGTATGGCTGTGGTGCACTGGGCGATATGGCCTGCCACGTGATGGACTCCGCCTACTACGCACTCGATCTGGGGTATCCGGAGACGATTCAGGCTAGTGCTACCTCATTCAATGACGAGAGTGCCCCGATTTCATCCCATGTGACTTACGAATTTCCGGCTCGGGGCAAAATGCCTCCCGTAACGGTGCATTGGTATGACGGTGATTTGAAGCCCCCTCTGCCTGTGGGGGTTCCGGCAGATTTCCAGTTTAGCCGCAGCGGCACATTCCTGGTGGGTGATGGCATGACCATGTACACGGATGACTATGCGGAGAGCATTCGCATCTATCCAACGGAGAAATATCGTGAGATTCGCAAAAACCTTCCGCCGCGGACTATTCCCCGCGTGCCGGACAGCAACCACTTCCAGGAGTTTATTACTGCCTGTAAGGGTGGACCCCTCTGCGGATCTCGTTTTGAGTATTCTTCACCGTTTACCGAAACCGTATTGCTGGGCAATGTAGCAATCCGCGCAAAGAAGAAGCTATACTACGATGCGAAGAAGGGTGAGTTTAAAAACAATGACTACGCGAATTCTCTGCTGACCAAGACTTACCGCGATTTCTAAATCGCATCTCAGCGCTTGAAAATTGTGTCTATTAACAATAAATCAACTCAAACATTATACACTTTATAATTCTACACTCTGGCGGAAATATGCAAAAGTATGGCCCGTCAGAGAAAGAATTTGCTTTATATAGGTGGCATAATTCACATATAAATATCACTAATAATTTTCTCTGAATACCCTGCTGAGTCTTATTCCCAATGACTGCAGCCTATTTTTGGAGTACTCAATCAACATTCTCTTTAAATACTCTACAATAATATGAAAGACAATGATTCCTGTTGCGATAATCTGGGCTCAACCCTGGGTTTTTTAACATTACGCATTTGGCTCGCCATGCGTGCATTTATTACCGGCCTTGAAAAGTTTGCTGGCACGAAAACAATCGAAGTACCTGCGCTGGATGAGTTTGGAGAACCCGATCTGATGCGTGACATGATGCAGGTCGAAGTGAAAACGTATGGTTTTGAGTATTATGCAGGAGTCCCTGCTCCATTATGGACTCAATTTGAAAAGGAGCCACTTTTACCGAATTTCCTTCTCTATCCTTACGATTGGCTGCTCGGGCCCTTATTGTTGATCACCGGTCTGTTCCTGCTGTTGGGTATCTTCACACGGTGGACACTTTTTGCGATGGGTCTGCTCTACACCAGCCTTACCTTTGGCCTGATTCTCATAAATCAGAGCGGAGGGATTGCATGGTTGGCAACTCATATTATATTAGTAGTTATGGCGCTTGTTCTCGCCAATCGAAATAAATATACGATTACCCAAAATTAAATACGGTTTTTTTTTGAATAACATCTTTATTTAAGGAGTCGAATAGATAGGAAGTATGAAAGATCTGGAAAACGTGAATGTAAGCCGCAGAGATTTTGTAAAGTCCAGCATGGTAATGAGTGGAGGTATTCTACTCTCAACTGCCCCTGGAAAAGTCTTTGCACAGGCGAACCCCAAGAATAACGCAATTAACGTAGCCATCATCGGTATTGGTGCTCAGGGCCGCGTGTTGATGGAGTCCCTTGCGGAGATTGAGGGCCTCAATTTTAAGGCGGTTTGTGACATTTGGGAACCTGCGCGTAAGTATGGTTACAACTGGTTGGGTCGTAAAACCCGCCAAAAGGTAAATGTGTATGAGGATGTTGAGGACATGCTCGAGAAAGAAAAGGATCTGGACGCGGCAATCGTCGCTACCCCTGACCTTTGGCACGCTCCTCATACCAATATGTGCTTAAAGGCTGGTCTCGACGTTTACTGCGAGAAGATGATGGCACGCACGGTGGACGAAGCGCGCTCCATGGTGAAAACAGCACAGGAAACCGGTAAGCTCTTGCAGATCGGCCACCAGCGTCGCAGTAACCCCCGTTACATTCACGCGTTTGAAAAGTTGATCAATGAAGCTAAAATTGCAGGCCGTTTGACCAATGCGAACGGTCAGTGGAATCGTTCCGTCGCAGGATCTGCGGATATCCCGTATAATCCGAAGCTCTCTATTCCGAAGGAGACGCTTAATAAGTATGGATACGCGGACATGTATCAGTTCCGTAACTGGCGTTGGTTCAAGGAGCTCAGTGGAGGGCCCATTTCTGACCTGGGTGCTCACCAGATTGATATCTTCAACTGGTATTTCCAGGCTCGCCCCACATCTGTAATGGCCAGTGGGGGTGCAGACTACTTCGCGAAACGCGAATGGTATGACAATGTCATGGTTATTTATGAATATCCACAGCCCGAAGGAGCCGCACGTGCATTCTATCAGGTGTTGACCACTACGAGCGCAGGGGGTGGATACTATGAGCAATTCATGGGTGACCAGGGCTCCATTAAAATGTCTGAAAACCCGAGCTTGAGTAAGATTTATCGTGAGGATGCATCCCCGGATTGGGATCAGTGGGTGAATATGAATTACGTTAAGCGCAGTGAGGCCTACAACGCTTCCAAGGAATCGACTACGGTGGACTCCCGTGAAACCGCACCTTTGGTGGGTTATGATCTTCCGATCGTTCTGAACAAGCCCCCTCACATGCCGCACCTTGAGAATTTCTTCTCTGCAATGCGCGGTGAAGCGAAGCTGAATTGCGATGCACTGCATGCGTTCGAAAGTGAAGCGGCCATCTTCAAGGTGAATGATGCTGTTGAGCAAAAACGCACCATCGAATTCACCGATGCTGATTTCGCGGTATAATCTTTATATTATAATGAACAATAAACAACTTATCACCTTTGCAACGATCAGTGCTCTGCTGGCAAACTTTGCCACAGCAGAGGACTTGGTGGAACTCAGCATTGAGTTTCCTCCACCCATGATTACCGGTACTCCCGTGCCGGCAGTACTGCCACACTTGGAACCTCCGGGAACTCCTGCACCGACCATTATGGCTCCTGCAGGTACTAAAAACCTGGCTGCGGGTAAATCCGTAACTTCCAGTGATGACTTCCCGATTATCGGTGATCTCGAATACGTGACCGACGGTGACAAGGATGCAGGTGAAGGTTACTTTGTGGAGCTTTTCGAAGACATCCAATGGGTGCAGATCGACCTTGAGAAGGAGGCTGAAATCTACGCAATCGCGGTATGGCACTTCCACTCCCAAAAGCGTGCTTACAAGGATGTAGTGGTAAAGGTTTCCAACGATGAGTCCTTCGAAGACTACAAGATCGTTTTCAACAGTGACCACGATAACTCTGCGGGTTTCGGCAAGGGTGACAACAGTGCTTACATCGAAACGAATGAGGGGAAGGTAATCCCTGTGAATAAGCTGAAGGCACGTTATGTGCGTCTCTATTCCAACGGGAATACCAGTAACGAAATGAACCACTACACGGAAGTGGAAGTATACGGTATCTAATCGTTCTCCCTTCACGGTGCGATATTTCGCATACATTTTATTGGCCGGAGCCATTGCGCTCCGGCTTTTTGTTATAGAAGAGCGCCCGTTTCATACGGATGAGGCTGTCCAGGCTTTCCAGACGGTGCAGCTCATGGATACGGGTGTCTATAAATATACGCCCACCGATAAGCACGGGCCACTTCTTTATTTCCTTACCGCAGGCATCTACAAGCTTACCGGCATACCCACCGCGGAGCTCGCGGAGATCCACTTTCGCCTCATTCCATTATTCTCATCCCTTTTGCTGGGGGCATTGTTGATTTCTCTGCGGAGTAGTCTGTCTTGCACAACGTTACTGGTAACGATCGGAATCTGGGCGATTGCGCCTCTAATGGTCATTTACCAGACCTATTATGTGCAAGAGGCTTTGTTTGTGCTCTTTGGCTGGATGTTGGGAGTCAGCTTTTATAAGTGGATTGAAACGAGGGAGATTAAATATGCACTCTTTATCGGTCTTTCTGCAGGGCTCATGCAGACCTCCAAAGAGACTTCCGTTATTATCTACTTCAGCCTGATTGCGGCGATGATTCCAATAATATGGAGGCAGCAAATTGTGCTCGAGACGCTACGCAGCGTATTCAATCCCCGGACGCTCATCTACGTGTTTGCACCCTTCCTGGTGTTGTATGTCGTTCTCTTCTCTTCCTTCTTCACCCATATGCAGGGTCTCTGGGATGGTATTATAACTTACCTGCATTACTTTGAGAGAGCGGGCGGGGCAGGCCATGAGAAACCGTTTGGCTATTACTTCGGCATGTTCTGGCTGCATCGTTCGGAGGGCGTCTGGTGGAGCGAGCTGAGCATTCTCTTTCTCACCTCAGCCAGCTGGGTTTATCTGACGCGCAAGGCTTTCTTTAAAGAGGGTAAGCCTGATATCGTCTGGTATTTGGGTACCGCAGGGCTGATCCAGTTTTTTGTCTACAGCGTTATTGCTTATAAAACCCCTTGGTTGATGCTCTTCAGCTACAGCACTTCGGCTCTGTTAATCGGCGCATTTATGAGTGAACTTTTGAAGAAAAGAATGGCTTCAAAAATTGTGGCATATGCTCTGGTTCTCATTTTAGCGCTTGAGCTGGTTGACCGTCTTAAGCTTTCGACCGGCCGTTACGCGGCGGACGCGCGCAATCCCTACCTTTATGTGCATACCGTAAAGCCGTTTCTTAAACTGGAGGCGAGCCTTCGGGAGATGATCGAGCAGCGAAACCCAACTGTGGCGATCGTTTCTGCTGACTTCGGATGGCCCATCCCCTGGTATTTTCGTGAGTATGATAAGATGGGGTATTTTACAGACACCAACATACCCGAAGATCTGGACGTTTACATCGTGGATGCACGTCTGGATATCCCGCCTTGGTTAAACGAGATTGAGCGCTTCGATTTTGAGTTTCACGGGCTCCGACCCGGTGTCCCGATGCTCGTCTATAGCCGCAAAGTTACTGCCGAATGATACCGCTATCAGACATCGGTATCTCCATTAATATGCCCGATGGCTACACGCTGGTAAGCCACGAGGCGATGAATACGCAATTCAGTACTTACCTTTGGGGGGATGACTCCAAGCAGCTGCGGCTCATAGCCTATGATCTCTTTCGTATGCTGGATCGCATTGAGGATTCGCTAAGCCTCTATCGGGAATCATCGGATGTTACGCGTGTGAATATGGCAGCAGAGGGTCAGACCTTTCACGTTAATGATTATTGCTATGATTGTCTGCTTAAAGCACTGCAAGTTTCAGCCATGACCGGTGGTTATTATCACCCATTCGTAGGAGCGGAGTCATTGCAGGCAAAAGGACAAATGAAGGCGCTCAACTGGCTCAATCTCGATGGAGCACCCGCGTTTGACCCGCAAAAACCGGTCATCTCACTCTATCAGGACAGCAGCCAGATTACTAAATTGGCTGAGGGTGCCATCCTGGACCTTGGGGGAATCGGCAAGGGTTTTGCACTCAATGCGATGCGTGAATCCCTGCGTGAGTGGGATATCCGGCAGGCATGCCTCGTTGCCGGAGGCTCCACAATCTATTTTCTGGATAAGCCGGACGATACTGATCAATGGGAACTCAAGCTAAACCTCGGGCCGGAATCTCAAACACACTATATTCCTACAAACATGGCCATGAGCTGCTCCGGGGGGCAATTTCAGGAAATGCACATTTTTAACCCCCGCACGCAGGAGTATAATTCAGTCAGTCGCAAGCTATACAGTTTCCACTCGGATGCGGCGATTTCGGATGGATTGAGCACCGGTTTACTCCTGATGAGCCGAGAGGAGCTTGAGGTATTTTTCTCTCAGGAAGCAGAAACCTCGGCCCTCCAATATGACGGCGAGAAAAAACCTCCTGTCTACATGGCAGGTTCGTTGCTTGCTTAACTGTCTATGGCGAAAATCTCCAAGTTTTTGAGATTTTACTCATAGAAGGTGTTGAACATCGTGTATATAATCATTAATGCATTACGTAATCATTCAAATTTTACCTTATCCCGAAAAATCAACTTATAATCTATGAGTAGACCTGTAACACTCTTCACCGGCCAATGGGCTGATTTGTCTATTAAAGATCTGTTGCCTGAAATTAAGGCAATGGGCTATGACGGCGTGGAACTCGCTTGCTGGGGCGACCACTTTGAGGTCGATAAAATCCTAAACGATGACCAACATGTAAACGAGCTGTGGAGCCTGATTAAAGGCCTCGATCTCACCTGCTATTCCGTATCCAATCACTTGGTGGGTCAGGCTGTTTGCGATATCATTGATGATAGGCATAAGGCCATTCTATCCCCTGAAGTATGGGGAGATGGGGATCCTGAAGGAGTTCGCCAGCGCGCCGCGCAGGAAATGATTCGCACCGGTCAGGCATGTCGCAAGTTCATGGATGCGAACCCGGATGGCCCCAGTGGATTTGCGCCCGTGGTTAACGGTTTTACAGGTTCCAGCATCTGGCACTCCATTTACGCATTTCCACCTACGAATCAGGATTACTGGAACTGTGGTTTTCAGGATTTTGCCAATCGATACACCCCTATCCTCGATGCTTACGATGCGGTTGATGTGAACTTCGCGCTCGAAGTGCACCCGACTGAAATCGCCTTTGACATCGTTACCGCTCAGCGTGCGCTCGAAGCAGTAGGAGGCCACAAACGCTTTGGTTTTAACTATGATCCCTCTCACCTCGGTTATCAGGGTGTCGATTATGTCAAATTTTTAAGGACCTTCCCGGATCGCATTTACCACGTGCATATGAAGGACGTTTGGTGGGGTCATGGTGACGGTACTGTAGGCGTATTTGGAGGTCATACTGACTTTGCAGATGCCCGCCGCTACTGGGACTTTCGCTCTGTCGGACGAGGAGATATCGACTTCGAGGAAATCATCGTAGCACTCAATGATATTGGCTATAACGGTCCTCTCTCGGTTGAGTGGGAGGATGCCCGTATGGATCGTATCCACGGGGCGACTGAATCCTGCCAATACGTGCGCGATGTAGACTTTCCGCGAAACGAGGCTGCTTCTTTTGACGCTGCGTTTGATAAGGAAAATCAGTAGACAGTCATTGCATTGGGCAGAAAATTAAAAATGGGTATGGTCGGAGGCGGCCGTGACGCATTTATCGGTGCTGTACACCGGATGGCTGCGACTATGGATGGTGAAGCGGAGATGGTTTCAGGTGCATTTTCCTCGACAGCTGAAAAATCAAAGGTCTCTGGTGAGGATCTGTACCTCAACCCGGAACGGGTTTATGACAGTTATCAGGAAATGGCCGAGAAAGAGGCGCAATTGCCAGAAGGCGAGCGCATTGATTTTGTCTCCGTTGTGACTCCGAATATTCTACATGCTCCGGTATCGAGAGTGTTTCTGGAAGCGGGGTTCCATGTCGTATGCGACAAGCCTATGAGCATCAGCCTCGAGGAGGCACTGGAATTGCGGGAGGTTGTTCGGAAATCCGGCAAAGTATTTATGCTCACGCATAACTACACGGGTTATCCCATGGTTAAGGAGGCGCGACACCTGGTGATAAGTGGTCAGATTGGCGAAGTGCTCAAGGTGGTAGCCGAGTATCCTTCGGATTGGTTACTAAGCCCCATTGAGCTGAAAGAGCAGAAGCAAGCGGCCTGGAGGACCGACCCCCGTCAGTCAGGTGTTTCAAATTGCATGGCTGACATCGGCACCCATGCCGAAAACCTGACTCGTTACATTACAGGCCTGAAAATCGATAAGATGTGTGCAGATTTTGGTTACTTCATTGGAGATCGTGAGCTGGAAGATGATGGGAATTTGCTTGTCCATTTCCAGGGAGGTGCTAAAGGGATCATGTATGCATCGCAAATATCTGCGGGTGAAGCGAATAACTGCAATATACGTGTATATGGTGCCAAGGCTGGACTTGAATGGCATCAGGAACACCCGAATGAGCTGATGATTAAATACCCGGATCAGTCTAAGCAAATTGTAAGGCGTGGTTATGATAAGGCCAGCGAAGCTGCGAATCGGGCCACTCGTTTGCCCCCCGGGCATCCGGAGGCATTCATAGAGGGCTTTGCAAATATTTATCTGGAAGCTTTTCGCGCAATTCGGGATTATATTGAGGGCAAATTTACATCCAATGATGATTACGATTATCCCAATGTGGACGACGGAGTATTAGGCATGGCATTCATTGAGACTTCTGTAAAGTCCGCAAATAGCGGCGAAAAGTGGACAGACTTTCCTCAGGTTTAAACCCTTAACGTATAAAATCCATAAATGACAGCCTCTGCTAGAGAATCCTTCGAACAAGAGCGCACGGCGTGGCTACAGCGCATCGGCTCATTACATTTTGCAGAGCAGATTTTTGGCTGTCTGCGGGATGCAAGCTTCTTTGCCAAAGACATTGAGGGTCGATTCATGATGGCTGATAAAAGCTTTCTCGCCATCCTACGCTGTGATAGCCTCGAAGAAATTCTGGGTAAAACCGACGAAGATTTTTTTGCTCCGCACCTTGCCAAAAAGTATCAGGATGATGATCGTCGGGTTATGGAAACACGGGAACCCTTACAGCATGAAATTGAGGTAGTTTCCAGGGATGACCTCAGCCTTTTCTGGCATGAGGCCAGCAAATTCCCGATCTTTGATACAAACGACGAAGTAATTGGAGTAGCAGGCGTCACCGTTAAGCTAAGCCCACGCTACATGCCTCTGGATTTTAGCCCGAGCCTGGGTAAAATCCTGGAATACATCGGCGACAATTATGGCAGCAAGATCACCATCAAACAGCTTGCGGAGATTGCAAATCTATCCGAGCGCTCATTGGAACGGCACTTCATGAAAGCCTTTAAAACAACGCCGCTCCGTTACCTCAAGCAGGTGCGCATCAATGCCGCCTGCCATGCCCTTTCCCATACCTCAAAAACGATCTCAGAGATTACCTTTGAATGTGGGTTCAGTGATCAAAGCCACATGACCAGCGAGTTTAAGCGTGTACTCGATATCACCCCGCGGGCTTACCGTTTACAAAACGCTTAAGCGGCTTTTTTCCCATTTAGCTTACGCGCAAAGTAGATAAATACGAAGCCCAGCGCAATCGTTCCGATCGAGTAAAACTGCCCCCGGCTGATCCTCAGGATCAATGGTGCGTCCGGCTCGCGAAAGATTTCGCAGAATATGCGAAACACGGAATACATAATCAAAAATTCTCCTGCGATTTGGCCTGCGGGGGGTCGTTTACCCAGTTTGCCCCAGAAACGCAATTGAATGATGATAAACGCAAGTAAGCCTTCTGTAAACGCTTCGTAGAGTTGCGACGGATGACGAGGCAGGGGGCCACCGGTCGGAAAGATAATCGCCCAGCTTACGTCGCTTACTTTACCCCACAGCTCACCGTTGATAAAATTGGCCATCCGCCCAAAAAATAACCCCGGAGCCGTGATCGTTGCTATGATATCGCAGGTATCGAGCAGTTGCGTCTTTTGCTGTTTTACAAAGACAAAAATAGCAATTCCTACACCGATGAACCCTCCATGGCTGGCCATCCCGCCATCCCACACTTGCAAAGCGGTCAATGGATTACGCACAAAATCCCCCCAGGCATAAAGCAGCATATAACCAATACGCCCACCCACCAATACACCGACTACCAGATAAGTGATCAGGGTTGAAATCTGCTCAGGTGAATACGGCGATTTATCACGCTTGTAGTAAAGGAACAGCAATAGGTATCCACAAAGAAATCCCAGCAAGTAAGAAAGCCCGTAGTAGCGGATGCCAAAGCCCGCCAATGCTCCCCAGCTCTCAGGAAATTGAAATAAAAAGGGGGATAAATCATGCACCCAATGACCGTCAGAAGCGAAAAACCCAAACATAAATTAATCTGTAGATGCTTTTTGAGCGACGATCAAGCTACAGTTCTGGAATTCGCTTCAGGAGTTCACCTGTGTAGCCGCTTTCTGCTGGGCGTTCTTTTTCTTGGCGAGCTCGCGCATATCGATCGCCACGTCATCATGCTCAAATATCTCGGTCCCTAAAATATGCTCAATAATATCTTCCATGGATACGACTCCCGTGACATTTCCAAACTCATCGATCACGATCGCAAGCTGCTGGTGCTTTTTCAGAAAAACCTGCAACGCATCCGAAGCACTGCGGTTCCCAAGGACAAAGAGCGGCTCTGATATAAATTCAGCCAGCTTGCGGTCATCCTCATCTTTGGCCTTAGCGGCAAGCAGGTCCCTGCGTCGTGCAATTCCCACAATAGTATCAATCGTCTCTGAAAACACCGGCAAACGCGCGAAAGGCAGATTCGGGTGAGCCTCAAACACTTCGCGTATGCTTAAGTTTTGCTCAAGTGACATTACTACCGTGCGCGGTGTCATGATCTCCTCTACCTGGATTTCATCGAGCGTTAGTGTATTGCTGATCATGTTTTTCTCACCCTGAGTCAGGTTGCCGTCCTTGGCGCTTTTCTCTGCCATCAGGCGGATATCCTCGTCAGATACATCTGTGGAATGGCGTTTCTTGACTACAAGATAAACGGCGATCTTACAGAGGAAGGACACCGGCCACATCGCGATACGGATAAACTGCAAAGGACGCACCAGGCGCACTTGCAGACCATCGCGGTAAAGCACCCCCACATTCTTAGGAATGACTTCCGAAAAAATCAGTATGCCAACCGTCATCCCGATCGAAAAATACAGCAGGCGATTTTCGCCGAACACCTGGATGGCGAGGCCGCCCACAAGGGTAGCGCCCAAGGTATTTGCAATTGTATTGAGACTAAGGATTGCGGAGGTCGTTTCTTCCAGATCCAGCTTAAAATACTCGAGTAGATCAGCCAGGTGTGGTTTTTTCTTACGCAGACTTTCGATATCAGTGTTGGTTGTGCTGAGGATCATTGCTTCCAGCAGCGAACACAGTGCCGAGACACCAATCGTGAATGCAATAGCGATTATAAGAGCGGTCATCAGAGGTGGCTCTTATGCAAATGAGCCCGTAGAGTTGAATACAGGTAGTGACATCGCAAAAAGCCCCAGTAGTAGTTTGTTCAGATTGTGTGGAATTTTAATCAACTCACTTCTATAACAAATCGTAATCCGGCAATAGTCAATGCAGGATACCAGTGGATTCGCAAATTCATCCTAGCTTAACCGCTTATACTCTAAGGAATCTGCTGCTATAATCTTGACTTTCAAATACCTCGCGCGTTCTTATTCAGGTTTGCACGTATAATTAGACTCTTAATATGGATATCTTAAATCTCGCATTTTCCCTGGCCCAGCAAGGCGCGCCCGAGGGTGGTAGTTCAATCTTGATTCAGCTCGCTCCCTTTGGCCTCCTGATACTGGCAATGTATTTCCTGATGATTGCTCCTCAGCGCAAAAAACAGAAGGAGCATGATCGTATGGTAAAAGAGCTCAAAGCGGGAGATGAGGTCATGACAGCTGCCGGATTTTTCGGAAAGGTAAACAGCGTAAAAGAGGGACGCATCGTCGTCACTTTGGGTGAAAATACCAAAGTTGAGATGAACCCGAATTTTGTGCAGCAAAAGATCGTCCGCGACAGTAAAGAGAGTAAGTAAATCACTTAACCCGACTCAGATTTCATGATTACAAGACTCGTATGGAAGCTGGTGGTTACCGCATTGATTCTTTTGTGGTCCATCGCAAGTTTTCTGCCCCTTAACGATATTGACTATGAGGAATACCTGCTCAGTGAAGTAAGCGCCTCTCAGGCAGAATTTGAAGGCATCGTGCAGGAAGCGCGCGACCTCATTGAGAATGATGAAAATGTCAGCTCGATGTTCATCGCACTGCGTCAGCTGGGAGAGGAAAATGCGTATGACTACGTTAACTATTTCCCGCATATTAACCTTAGCGACATCGCTAACCAGGACAAGCGCAACGAAATCCTGTTAAACTATCTCCTGCAGCAGTCACGAGGACGTCTGAAACAAGGCCTCGACTTGGCAGGAGGCGTAAGCTTTACGCTGGAGATGGATGCAGCGGCTGCAGAACAGCAGGTAAGTGATTCCGCACAGGAACAACTTTCCAAGGCGATCAACATCATGGCGGATCGTATTGATGGCCTTGGCGTTGCTGAGCCGGTCATTCGCGCGGTCGGAGAGAATCGTATCGAGGTACAGCTCCCGGACGTAAGCACCGTTGAGAATCCTGAGATTATTGATTCCCTCAAAAAACCCGCAAAGCTTGAATTTAAGCTCGTACACCGCGATCGCAATCCGCAATTTGAATCGCCGACCGAGCTCCCACCTCCCGGATTCTACAAGCTCATTTTGGAACGTGAGGAACGTACGGGCGAAATCGTTGAAATCCCCCATTATATTAAGCGAATTCCCGAAGCGACGGGCGAGATTATTGATCGTGCGGTGCCGACTATCAATGAAACCGGCGGCTTTGAAGTGCAGCTTGTATTTACGAGCGAAGGTTCAGATATTTTTGCGGACATTACCGGGCAAATTGCGGCTGAGAATGATCGTATCGCAGCAATGACCGGTCAGCAAAGTATCGGGCAGCTTGCAATCATTTTGGATGGCTTGTTATACAGCGCACCTACTGTGCGCGAGGAAATTCGCGGAGGTAACGCCGTGATCACCGGTAATTTTACTCAGCGTGAGGCCATCGATCTTTCAAACGTATTGAATAACCCGCTCGCGGTAGAGCTGGAAGTTGCTCAAATGGCAGAGACCGGCCCCACACTCGCTGAGGAGGCCCGAAAGAACAGTATAAACGCAGCAATGATTGGCGGTAGTCTCGTAGTGGGTTTCATGATCCTTTATTACTGGCTGGGCGGTGCGGTTGCCGTGATTTCCGTGGTTACCAATCTGGTAATCCTCATCGGTATCCTGGCAAGCTTTGGGGCGACCATGACCCTGCCTGGTGTTGCGGCGCTTGTATTGACCATTGGGATGGCCGTGGATGCGAACATCCTCATCTTCGAGCGTATTCGAGAGGAGCTTCGCTTGGGCAAGTCCACCGTAAATGCACTTCGGGGCGGTTACGAGAAAGCGCTTTCGACCATTGTAGATGCAAATGTCACCACCATGATCACTGCGATCATCCTGATCTGGCTGGGCACGGGTCCGGTTAAGGGATTCGGGGTCACGCTCTCCATCGGTATTGGGGCTTCCATGTTCTGTGCATTGGTAGTCAGTCGTCTGATACTGGAATTCCTGGTAGAGGTATGCAAGGTGGATCGCATCATTGGATTTTCACTCTTTGGTAAGACCAATATTGACTTCCTGAAGTTCCGTAAACCTGCGTTCCTGAGCTCCTGGGTCATCGTGTTGATCGGTGTAGGCTGGTTAATTACTCATAATGATAATATCTTCGGTATCGATTTCGTGGGGGGTGATGAGTTGACAGTTGGCTACCAGGAGGAAATTGCTGCTGAGGAATTTCAAGCCGTCGCTGATGCAGGTGGATTTGGTGAGGTCAATGCTGTTTATCAGACAGTCATTGGTACAGACAGCTCGGTTATCAAGATTCAGACGGAGCTCGATAAAGGAGGCGACTATTTTGAAGCTCTTAGTGCTGCACATCCTGAAGCAATGCTTGATCTACAGGGGGAAACCCAGATCGGCGCATCCGTGAGCGGTGAAATCCAGCAAAAGGCGTTTTTGTCGGTCGCAGTCGCATTGCTTGGCATATTGCTCTATGTGGCCCTGCGATTTGAGGTGGGCTACGGCATTGGTGCGGTGGTGGCCACCATTCACGACGTATTGATGACACTCGGGATTTTCGTTCTCTTCGGCGGGCAGTTCACAGCACCTATGATTGCGGCGGTGCTGATGATTCTCGGTTACTCGATCAATGATACCATTGTGGTGTTTGACCGTATCCGCGAGGAGCTGGGCCTGAACCCGGATGCAACGCTCAGCGACGTCATCCGCATGGCGATCAACCGTGTGCTCTCACGTTCTATTTTGACCAGTATCACCACTTTGCTTTCGGCAATCACTCTATGGGTGTTTGGCTCCGGCATCATCGTGGACTTTGCATTTGTGTTTATGGTAGGCATTCTTACGGGAACGTTCTCATCCATCTTTATTGCAAGCCCGGTATTCTACTGGTGGCATAAGGGCGACCGTAAGCACGTGGAAGAGCGCGAGTGGACGCCTAAATACGACTGGCAGGCATCTTCCAAGACTGCAGAGGCTGAATAAGGTAAATAACGAAGGGTATTGATTTGAGCTGGATAGTGAAACGGTATGATGTTGAGCGTGCTCAATATCTACAAAACCGTTTTTCACTCACTCCGGCAGTAGCCACAATTATATCTCGCCTGGATTTTCAGGCAGATGAGCAGGTTGCGGCATTCCTTAGTCCTAAGATCGCGCATCTCAAGAGCCCGTTTGAAATCGAAAATCTGGATAGTGCCGTAAAGCGGCTCATCCGGGCTATTCAGCAACGTGAATCCATTTACATTTGGGGGGATTATGATGCTGACGGGGTGACCAGTACCGTATTACTCGTCAAAATCCTTAATGAATTGGGCGTTTATCCTGATTATTGTGTACCCAAGCGCATGGACGAAGGCTACGGCCTGAGCGATGATATTGCGCAGCGTGTGGTTGAAGCGGGCAATACCCAGCTTTTCATTGCGCTTGATTGCGGTTCCAATTCGCTGGAACCCATTACGTACCTGATTGACAATGGTATCGATGTGATCGTGATCGATCACCATCAACTGAAAACGGACGTGCACGACGAGGTGATCCTTGTAAATCCGCATGCTGAGGCGAATTGTTCAACCTACTGCGATCTGTGTACTGTGGGCCTCGTATTTAAATTTGTGCAGGGTTTGCTCAGACAACTCAAAGAGATGCAGTTTCCGCTCAGCGAACATATAAAGCTTAAATATTATCTGGATCTCGTCGCAGTCGGCACGATAACGGACTTAGTTCCGCTGACCTTTGAAAACCGTATACTCGTGCAATACGGCCTATACCGAATGGGGCGTACACAACGCCCGGGCCTGCAGGCACTCATGGAGCTTAGCGGCATTAATTACGGGAAAAGCCTGGATACTACCGATGTCAGCTTTCGTCTCGGACCGCGGCTCAATGCCGGTGGTCGCCTGGGGGATGCGATGATCTCTATCGAATTGCTCTTGGGTGAAAACTACGCAAAGAGCATGAAACTGGCCTACGAACTGGATAGTATGAACCAGGAGCGACAGGAGATCGAGCGTAAGATCGTGGAAGACGCCATGCAGACCATTGATGGAAATCCGCGGGAGGATTTTTACAGTTTGGTGCTCTTTAATGCGGACTGGCATACGGGGGTTGTAGGCATTGTATCCAGCCGCCTGAGTAAGCATTACAATGTTCCTGTCATTGTTTTGGGAGAGGAGCACGGCTTTGCCAAAGGATCTTCACGTAGTATCGACGGGGTTGATATTGTAGCCATTTTAAAGGAGTGTGAGCAGCACCTGGATAATTGGGGAGGGCATCCCATGGCTGCCGGACTCACCTTAAATCTGGATAATGTGGAAGCATTCCGAAAGTGCTTTGAGTCGGAAGTGCGCAAATACATGCATGCACACGCAGAATGTCTCGACTGCACTCAAAATCAAGAGGTGGATGCCGTTTTAAGGCCGAGTGATATTACGCCTGAGTTGCTGGATGAAATTGATCGTCTGGCTCCCTACGGATCCGGTAACTCTGAGCCCAAGTTTCTGATACAGGATGTAACGATCCAGAGCAAGGTAATCCCTTTTGGACAGAACAATATGAAGTTCTGGCTGACCCTTGAAGATCAGGATTTTGACCTGATGTGCGTTAGCTGGAACTGCGGTATGGACATCCCCGATGCCGGCAGAGCCATCGATATATCATTCAAGCTGCGATGGCACAAGTGGAGGGGCAAGGGTTACCCGCAGGCAACCCTCATGGATTGGAAATACGTCAACTAGAGCACAGCTTAGTGCTGATGGTCGTCATCACCCATGTAAAGATGTTGGAAGTCGTGGATCGCGTCAGTCAGCTTTTCGGTAAACGTAGTGTCGATACCGTGCTTGCACTTCATCGCATAGAAAGTAATGCTGTGTATGCCTTTAAGCATTGCTACATACTTCTCCTCATCTGATTCTTTCAGGTCCATTTTGATTCTTTGTGCGAGAAAATACTTAGCTGCGATATTCTGAATCTTTTGGGCATGATCTTCTTTGGTCACGACCCAGCGCACGATCTGATTCATGTTTTGATCCGGATTTTCCTGCAAGGCAGCAATGCTAATCATTGCCTTCTCGATGGTTTCAACATTCTCATACAGTTCGCTGAAAGTTCTATCATCCCCAAAGATACCGCAGGGTACCTGACAGTGCGCACTTACGATAGAAGGCGATACAATAGCTGTGATAATGGATAAAAGTAGGATTTTTGCGTGTTTCATAATCGTGCAGTATAGCATAGTTTTAGTTGAATGAAATTCGGGGAGTGCGATTTTCTGCAGGTTATCCGTTGATCTTCTCATCGAGAAATGCGAGGATTTCACTCTCATTCATGCGCGTTTGCTTTGTAGTATCGCGGTCACGCAATGTGTATGTCTGATCTTCGAGCGAGTCAAAGTCCACAGTTATACAGTAAGGCGTGCCCACTTCATCCATACGTCGATAACGGCGACCAATCGCGCCCGCCTGGTCGTAAGCGACTGGATAACGGCGTTGCAGTTTGCGGTAGAGCGTCTGCGTATGCTCAACCAGTTCCGGCTTATTTTTAACCAATGGGAAAACGGCAGCCTTGATCGGTGCAATTTTCGGATGGAAGTGAAGCACCGTTCGCTTTTCACCATCCACTTCATCCTCATTGTAGGCTGCGCACAATACGGCGAGCATCACACGATCCACGCCCAGCGAAGGTTCTACCACATGTGGAATGTAACGTTCTTTCTTTAGCTCGTCGAAATACTCAAGCGGTTTGTTCGAGTGTTGCTGGTGTTGCGTCAGATCAAAGTCTCCGCGTGCGGCGATACCCCACAGCTCTTGAGTGCCAAACGGAAAATCGTAGGTGATATCGGTCGTTGCCCGGGAGTAGTGCGAGAGCTTTTCCTGCGGATGGATATCTTCACCGAGCTGTTCACGCGGTATGCCGATACCCTCAAGCCATTCAAGGCAGTCGTCAATCCATTGGCGATGCACTTTCGGCCATACCTCATCTTCGCCCGAAATGAAATACTCGATCTCCATTTGCTCAAATTCCCGGGAGCGGAATATGAAATTGCGCGGCGTGATCTCATTGCGGAACGCCTTTCCGATCTGTGCGATACCAAATGGGATTTTCACCCGGCTGGAATCGACGACATTCTTGAAATTTGTGAAAATACCCTGAGCGGTCTCCGGGCGCAGGTAGGCCTTCGAGTTTTCATCGATGAGGGCGCCCACATAGGTCTGGAACATCATATTGAATGCCCGTGGCGGGGTCAGCGAGCCGGGTTTGCCGGTAGCGGGTGAGGGGACAAGCAACACCTCTTCTTCAGTTGCCTCGGTAAAGTCTTTAATGTCAAGTGGCTTAAGCTCACCCTGCACGCCCTTTTTGCGCTTCATTTCCTGGGCAGCTTTCAGCAAGTCCGCTTCGATATCCGCAGACTCCAGAGCGGAAACGTATCCAATGGACTCTCCCTCAACGATCGCATTGGCAAAAAATAACTGATCGGCCCGGTAGCGCATCTTGGATTCCTTACAGTCCACCAACGGGTCTGTAAAGTGGTCCAGGTGACCGGAGGCTTTCCATACCTTAGGGCTCTGGATAATCGCAGAATCCAGCCCTACCACATCATCCCGCATTTGCACCATTTCTTTCCACCAGATTGCCTTAATGTTGTTCTTTAATTCAACGCCCAGGGGACCATAATCGTAGAATCCGTTTAAGCCTCCGTAAATATCGGATGCCTGAAAAATAAATCCCCTGCGCTTAAGCAAAGATATCAGGGTATCCATTTGTAAATCACTTGCTGCCATAATCAAAACGTTCAGCATGAAAGCGTATAAAATTGGGTCAAGCAACAAGCGATTTTGTTGATTATTTCATTGCTTTTAGCCCTGATAATATTTACTAATGCAACATCCTTAGTCTTTAAACAGTTTTTATGAATGATAATGATCTGACAGAGTCCTTGGCGCGCAAGCAAACTACCCAGAGTGATGCCATCGATAAGTCGATCACTTCTGAGGTTATTCATGATTTTAAGAATATCTTAACCGGTATTTTGGGCAATCTGGCACTTGCCAGAGACTGGTCTGACCCGAAGGATAAAGCATACCCCTTTATCGAAGCAGCTGAGCGGGTGACGAAGCATGCCAACCAGCTTGCATTACAGCTGCTAGCAGCCTCACGGGGTTCAAAAGCACCCAAGGTAGAGATCGGCCTTTCAAAGCTCATCCGGGAATGCACGGATTTAATTATCACGGATAACGCGTTTGATTTTTCTATCGATATCGACCCTGATCTCAGCATGGTTCTTGCTGATGAGACTAAAATCATTCAGGTGTTGAACAACCTGTTGATCAACGCCAAGCAGGCGAGCCTGGATCGGGGAGGCCATATTTCGGTGATCGCACGTAACGTGCAGATCGGCCAGGATACTAATTTTAACTTGAAACCGGGACGCTATGTAAAGGTGAGTGTTGTGGATCAGGGCTGTGGGATCGCCCCCGAAAACATCAATAAAATCTTTAAGCTTCACTTCACTACCAAGGAAGAGGGTAATGGGATTGGCCTGGCGACTTGTTTTTACGCCATTCAGGACCATGGAGGCACGATCCATGTAGAATCCAAAGTGGATGAAGGCTCTACATTTTCTTTCCTTCTACCGGCATTAGACAGAAGTGATGCGGATGCTACTGAAGATGAAGCAACAATTCATCAGAGTAGCGGTCATATTCTGGTCATGGATGATGAAGAACTTGTTCAACAAATTGTGGGAGATATGCTGCAGCATTTGGGTTATACCGTGTGCTTTGCCAATTCGGGAGAAGAAGCGGTCAAAAGTTATCGGCAGGCATTTGAAGCTTCAGCTCCCTTTGCGGCAGTGATCATGGACCTAAGCTTGCCGGGCACCATGGGCGGGCAACAAACGATCGCCAAGATCAGAGAAATCGACCCTGAGGTGAAAGCCATTTTATCGAGTGGCCATGTGAATGACCCGGTCGTCCGCAACTGCCGGGAATACGGCTTTTTTGGAGCAATCAATAAGCCCTACAGCCTCAAGGACCTGCAAAATATACTAAGTTTCTGCCTGGCACAAAATTAGGAGTCTTGGGCTACAATTGGCTTGTCACCAAACTACAAGACTGCTGCATAGGTCTTGTGGATTTTTCTCCAGAGCATAATTTTCGAACACATTTACCTTTAGAGGATTCGAACGTCGCCAATCATCTCTTCAGGGTGGGGAATGATATACTCAAGAATCCTGCATTGATCAATGCGCAGTGGGACAACGCCGGTAAGCTGTTGGATGAGGATATTTGGTCTTTTTGTGAGCTACAGCACAAAGTGTTGAAATGTATTTATCTTCTCCAATCTCAAGGCATCGGTAAAGGAATGCGTACCCTACTACTCGTAAGACCGGGCCAGGAGCTCATTGTTATCTGCTTCGCACTCTTTCGCTTAGGGGCAGTTCCCATTGTGATCGACCCGGGCATGGGCTTAAGTAAATTCAAGCGTGCGGTCGCTCATTCAAAGCCCGAGGCGTTGGTAGGCATTTCCAAGGCAATCCTGATCAGCAAGCTCTTCAAGCAGAGTTTTCGCACCATCAAACATCGTATACTCGTAAATGAGAGTAAGTTTCTCAGCGAGCTGGATTTGCAAAAACATGATACTATTTCAGAAATTGAACCGACTCAAAACGATGATCTCGCGGCAATCCTCTTTACAAGTGGTTCAACTGGCCCGCCCAAGGGGGTTTGCTATGAGCATGGCATGTTCAACGCGCAAATTGAGCTGCTAAAAACCCGTTTTGATATCCGTCCGGGTGAAATTGATTTACCTATGTTACCACTCTTCGCGTTGTTTAACCCGGCGATGGGGATGACTACGGTAATACCCGAGATCAATCCGAGCCGTCCCGCAACGGTGAATCCGGCAAAGATTGTGGCTGCCATTGAGCGCTATCAGGTCACTAATACCTTTGGCTCGCCGGTCCTTTGGCGGATCATTGGGGATTATTGTCAGGAGCATTCACGCACACTGGCTTCTCTTAAGCGCATACTCGTAGCAGGTGCTGCGGCACCTACGTCCCTCTATCGGCAGTATGAAACACTGCTGCCGAATGGACAAATCTTTAGTCCCTATGGTGCGACTGAGTGCCTCCCGGTTAGTGTGATCGAGGGCCAACTGGTGCTCGATGAAACCGCCAGAATGAGTGATGCGGGTAAGGGGATTTGTGTGGGCACTCCTGTAGATGGAGTCCAGGTGAGAATCATTAAGGATAGTGATAATGCCACTATAGACGATCTACCCCAGGGGGAAATTGGAGAGATACTTGTTCACGGCCCCTCGGTTACCAAACAGTACGACGCATTGCACGACGCAACCCAGGCCAGCAAAATACAAATGGGCTCTGATACCTGGCATCGCATGGGGGATATGGGCTATCTGGATGATTCCGGCAGACTATGGTTTTGCGGACGGAAGGTGGAGCGTGTTTACGTGGGCTCAGAAACACTCTACACGGAATGTGTTGAAGGTGTTTTTAATAGGTTTCACAGAATCAAGCGCTCTGCACTAATTCAATATAAAGGCTCTGCTGCTCTGGTGATTGAGCCGGTTAGCTGGGGATCGCTCCGCCATGTGGCATTGCGCCGAAAATTCGTTCAGGAAATGCGCACATTTTTTGAAGAGCAATCGATAGATTTGCCGGTGGATAATATCTTTTTCATCCAAGCAATGCCTGTGGATGTACGCCACAATGCGAAAATACACCGCCTGACTCTTGCCAAACGCTTCGCGAACCGTAATGCCTATAAATTGCAAGTAGTATGAAGATATTGGTCACAGGAGGTAACGGTTTTTTGGGCGGTGAAATTGTGCGTCAGCTCCTCGCGAGGGGTGATGAAGTCATATCGGTTCAACGAAGCCCCACTCATGAGTTTCAACCCCAATCCGGTGCGGTTTACCTACGCGGGGATATCGCAAAGTATGATTCTATCGTGGATCATTTTAAGGGGGTGGATGCAGTCATCCATGTGGCTGCCAAGGCAGGTTATTGGGGCAGCTGGAATAGCTATTTTCAACCCAATGTGCTGGGCACCGAAAATGTTATCAATGCATGTCGCGAACAGGGGATAAAAACTCTGGTTTATACAAGCACGCCCAGCGTTGTCTTTACTGGGAAAGCGATTAGCGGGCAGGATGAGTCGATGCCCTATGGTGAAAAATGGTTGTGTCATTATGCGCATACGAAGCGTATTGCTGAAGAGAAGGCACTGAAAGCTGACATTCACAGCGTTGCATTGCGACCGCATTTGATCTGGGGAGCAGGAGACAATCATTTGATCCCCCGGCTCCTCGCGCGCGCGAGATCAGGCAAGTTGCGTATCGTCGGGGATGGCCAGAATCGCGTAGACATTACGCATGTATTTAATGCCGCACGTGCGCACCTGCTGGCTTTGGATAAATTAATCACCGAGCCTGAAACTATTAATGGCAAGGCATACTTTCTTTCACAGGGTGAACCGGTGGTGCTCTGGGAGTGGATCAACGATTTATTGCAAAGGGTTGATATCAAACCTGTGACTCGCAAGGTGAGTGCCCAAACAGCCTATAAGGTAGGGAGTATATTCGAGTTCTTTTATAATTTACTCCGATTAAGAGGTGAACCACGTATGACGCGGTTTGTCGCAACCGAGCTGGCTAAGGATCACTTTTTTGATATCTCTGCAGTTAAGCGCGATCTGAGTTATGAAGCTGTGGTAGGCAATGAGGATGGTATGCGCGCTCTGGTGAAGTGGATTAAGTCTTCCTGAGAATTCCTGGCTCATTAAGCAAATTCTTTACTCTGCCAAATGGGTTTGCTAATAGTCTATGCAGTATGAAAAATAGTGTATTGCTTCTTTTATTCTCTGGAATTCTTGCGAAATCCTCATTAACAGCTGTAGCTTACACTTTCCCCCTTTATGTGGGTGTGGGTTATGGGAATGCCAACTACACAGGAGACGCGATTAATGATCCTGTCTTTTTGCCCGGTCAGCAGGCAGATGACTCGACTCAATATTATGAGGCTTATGTGGGCTGGCGCTTTACCGATTTATTGGCTGCGGAGCTGAGCCTAGCTCAATTTGGTGATATCGAAGAAAGGTATAGACTCGATCCGGATATCGCCTTCGTAGTCACACCGAATGATCAGGAGCGCGTCGATTTTAGCCGGGTGACGCTCATGGGTGTTTTCGAATATCCGGTAATCCTGGATTTCAGCGTATTTGCTATGGGTGGCTATGCCTACTATGATGTGGAGCGAGTTTTATTTGGTGGATTCGATCCATCCGGCAATGCCGATCAGCTCATTGGCGAAACCGAGCATGGTCTGGAATACGGTTTCGGCGCAAAGTACTACTTCTTTGATCGGTTTAGTGCACGTGCCCAGTGGCAGACCTCACTCATTGAGGACAAGGAGGTAGACTCCGTGCGGCTGTCCGTTGAGTTTCAGTTTTAAGCCAATTTGCGGCTTAACCAGATAACGAACAGGCTGCTGCGGACAGTCCATAGTGCTGTGCGCAGCCAGTTTGAGAGAACAAGCATTTCCTGGGCTTCAGTGCTATAGCCGATGCTGAGGCTTTGATGGATAGGCACTTGTATTAAAAAGGTGGATGCCCAAATGATAAGGACTAGTGCAAGATTCCAAATCCGAAGTTTTCGAGAGATGGTATTACCACTAAAAAAGAGCAGAGCGATGGCGCTACCCAGTTCAATCAGCATCACGGGAAAAACTATGTAGCCGGTGAATTGAGTATGTGCGTTTTCAAAATCTACGAAAGCATCGTTCGGAACGAAAGCGAAAATCGGGTAGTGCACCCCTTGCACAAACCAGATGAGCCCGGTCATCGCAAAAGTTGCAAATATATGGGCTGCTAAAAGATAGCGCATTTTTACTTTCGGCTCATCAGGTCGCCGAGACCTCCGTCTACACCAAGCACCTGGCCCGTTACCCAACTCTGTTTAGGATTCATAAACCAGGCAATCGCACTGGCGACATCTTCCGGTTCTCCGATTTTTCCCATCGCATGCATGGCTTTGGATGCATTGAGCGAGGCTTCACTGTTCACAATGGGTGAAGCCATATGGGTATTGGTGAGGCCTGGGGCTACGCAATTAATTCGCACACCCTGGCGTGCATAGGAAGCGGCAGCTGAGCGGCTTAATCCAATGACACCCGCTTTCGCGGCTGCAATTGCCTCATGATTAGGAATACCATGGCGAGCAGCAGCCGTTGAAACTAAAACCACGGATCCACCTCCGCGGCGTACCATGCGCCCAGTCGCTGCTTTAACGACACCGAATGCACTTTTCAAATTGATTTCGAGCGTGTTATCAAAGTCAGCTTCACTCGTTAAGTGGGCAGGCTTTAGTAATATCGAACCTACGCAAAGAGCCACTCCATAAATGGGCCCCAGTTTCTCTTCCACTTCAGTGAAAAACCCATCGATGGACTCCCAGGAACTGGCGTCGACATGGAAGTGTTGATCGGTAGTGATTTGGTCCTGTGAACGCACTCCCTTAGCTACCGTAAAACCAGAGCCCTCAAGCTCATTAACCAATGCAGTGCCGATACTGCCATTGGCTCCAATTACTGCCATGATTTGCGAGTCATCCTTTGTAGTCATATACATAACTCGATCCAGATGCGCTGAAATTACATGGATTTAAATCGAAAAAGGGAAGCCAGCTAGCATCGCTTCCCGATTATTTATTATTTGCAACTGCAGCAACAGCCACAACTGCAAGTGCAGGGTGCTTGATTTTCTTCACTCATGTTGTTTCACCTCCTTTCTCTATTATGCATAGATATTTATCTATGGGTTTGCGCAAAAAATTTTAACTACAACAACTGCAAACCGCCTTTGTTGCGGCTTCATTCGGCGCGAGTCTCAGCATCAGGTTCCCGCAACAGCTCACTAAGTGCTCAGTATTTATCTCATAAAACGCGTGTTTACCTTCCATGGTTTTCGCCACTAGGCCTGCTTCCATTAAGATGGACAGATGATGGGTCGCAGTTGGTTGGCGGACTCCCACTTTATCCGCAATATCGCTGACCGATATGCGGGGACCTGCGCATAGATTCAGAATTTCCAGGCGCGTCTCGTCCGAGAGTGCCTTGGTAAACTGAACCAGGGTTGTTGAGTTACTCATTTAATCTTAACGTATAGATATATATCTATTTGTAAAGTGGATTTTCAGAATTTTCAGGTTGGACACCTATTGCCATTGGGATTTGATTGGTGGCGTGAACGATATCTATCTACTCGGGGTATGGGGGCAGGATCAGGTGGGCCTTACCGCGCATCTTTCTGAAGCGCTGGATAAGAACCGGATTCGCATATTGGACATCGGACAATCGGTGATCCACGATCAGGTTTCACTCGGTATGCTTGTGCAGTTTGCTGAAGGCGCGGAGCAACAACCCATTATGGATGAGATCATCGGCCTGGTAAATGAGATCGGCTTGGAGGCTGATTTTACCACAGCCACTCACGAAGAATACACCGAGTGGGTAGGGCGGCAGGGCAAAGCCAAATATGTGGTCACCATGCTCGCCCGTGAGATTACCCCTCTACAGGTAGCTGAGGTTGCCGGAGAAATTTCGAATCAGGGTATGAATATCCAGAACATCGTGAGACTCACGGGGCGTAAACCACTGGGAGATACGCCCAAGCTGGCAAAGGCTTGTATCGAGCTTAGCATACGAGGCACACCGACGAACGACGGGGTCATGCGCTCCCGTTTCCTGGAAATTGCGCAGCAGCATCATGTGGATATCGCGTTTCAGGCGGATGATGTCTTCCGCCGCAATCGCCGCCTTGTGGTATTTGATATGGACTCAACCCTGATTGAGACCGAGGTGATCGATGAGCTTGCAATGGAAGCCGGAGTAGGGGAGCAAGTCGCTGCAATCACCGAACAGGCGATGCAGGGAGAGCTGGATTTTCAGGCGAGTTTTCGTAAACGCCTGAGATTATTAAAGGGTCTCGAAGAAAGTGCGCTCCAAAAAGTAGCAGCCCGTCTGCCCGTCACTGAAGGCGCCCAACGACTCATCAGAAACCTCAGGCAATACGGCTACAAAACGGCTATCATTTCAGGAGGCTTTGACTATTTTGGCAGGCATCTGCAGCAGCTACTGGGCATCGACTATGTCTTTGCAAATCAACTCGATATCCGGGACGGCAAGGTGACTGGTGAAGTGAAGGGTGATATCGTAGATGGTGCGAAAAAGGCGGAATTCCTCAAACAGCTCGTGGAGCAGGAGGGCATTCGTATTGAACAGACTATCGCTATTGGTGACGGTGCCAATGACCTGCCGATGCTTAAACTGGCGGGCTTGGGTATTGCCTTCCGCGCCAAACCGATTGTCAAACAAAGCGCCAGCCAATCCATTTCAACGCTTGGCCTCGACGGCGTGCTCTACCTCCTCGGCTTCCGCGACGAAGAAGTCCACGGGTAGTACCGAACCCTATGGCTTTAGGATTTCGAACACTTCGAAAATTTCAAAATCTCGTGCATTCGTTGTAATAATGGACTTAATGCCATTACTGTAGCAGATAGAGGCAAATTGGGTATCGAGTATCCGTCTTCTCCCAAGTCTGAATTGTTGCATCCATTTTATTTGTAATAGTGTGCTTTCACTATCTCCGAAAATATGCCTGCTTTCCTTTGCATTCCACCATTTCATCGCCGCTTGGATAGCATCATCCATACTCAGAGGCTGTTCAAATCGCTTGGGGTCTGTTACAACATGAATAAATTCTGAAATTACTTGAGGAGCAATCGCTAACTGATCTCCATTACGAACTATCTGCTCAATGAATTGCTTAGCTTTCTGATTAGTCGGATGAGATACAATTTCAACTTCTACAAGAAAAGTGGTATCAATCGCTCTAAGCATTACTCATTTCATCTAAGAGATCATCCTCTTCAGAAAAAGGCATGAGCATCTTTCCTGCATTATAGTTCGACCAGTCCAGTACACTGGGCTGAGGTGTAAAATGGGTTTTTCTATATTGCTCCATAGCTTCTCTGATCAACTCAGCAGTTTTTCGATCACTTCTCTTAGCATGCTCTTTAAACTCCTGATAAACAGGCTCAGATACATGGATGGTTATTGCCTTCATATGTATATGTATATGTATATTAAATTTGTATATCAAGCCAAAAAAGGCCGATCCACGGGGGATCGACCTTTTTAAAGTAATTAGGCTGAGAGCCTGGGCTTACATCATACCGCCCATGCCACCCATACCGTCCATACCGCCGCCATGTGCGGGAGGAGGTGCTTCCTTTTCAGGAATCTCGGTGATCACGGCTTCGGTAGTCAGTAGGAGACCTGCTACAGACGCTGCGTTTTGCAGGGCCGTGCGGGTTACCTTGGTAGGATCTACTACGCCGGAGGCTACGAGGTCTTCGTATTCGCCGGTTGCCACGTTATAGCCGTGGTTACCTTCAGAATCGAGAACCTTCTGCACCACGAGTGAACCTTCAACACCGGCATTCAGGCAAAGCTGACGGAGAGGCTCTTCGATCGCACGACGCACGATTTGAGCTCCGATTGCTTCTTCACCTTCAAGCTCCAAAGATTCGATCGCATTTGCTGAGCGCAGGAGTGCTACGCCACCACCCGGAACGATGCCTTCTTCAACCGCAGCGCGAGTCGCATGCAATGCGTCTTCCACACGTGCCTTCTTTTCCTTCATTTCAGGCTCCGTGGCTGCACCTACGTTGATTACCGCAACACCGCCAGCGAGCTTCGCAAGACGCTCCTGGAGCTTTTCGCGGTCGTAGTCAGATGAAGTTTCTTCGATCTGGTTGCGGATTTGCTTTACGCGGCCCTGAATGTCAGACGCAGATCCTGCACCCTCAACGATGGTGGTGCTGTCCTTGTCTACAGAAATGCGCTTGGCTGAACCGAGGTCAGAAACCTGAACGTTCTCAAGCTTGATGCCGAGGTCCTCAGAAAGGAACTTACCGCCGGTCAATACTGCGATGTCTTCGAGCATTGCCTTACGACGATCACCGAAGCCCGGAGCTTTCACCGCACAGATGTTGAGTGTGCCGCGAATCTTGTTCACCACGAGGGTTGCAAGCGCTTCACCGTCTACATCTTCAGCAATGATCAGGAGAGGCTTACCGGCCTTGGATACATTTTGAAGAAGGGGCAACATGTCTTGCAGGCTGCTGATCTTCTTCTCATGGATCAGGATGTAAGCGTCGTCCAAAATTGCTTCCATGGAGTCTGTATTGGTTGCGAAGTAGGGGCTCAAGTAACCCTTGTCGAACTGCATCCCTTCAACGACGTCCAGAGTAGTCTCGATGCTCTTTGCCTCTTCTACAGTGATGGTGCCGTCCTTACCGACCTTGTCCATGGCCTCAGCGATGATGTCGCCGATTTCACGATCCCAGTTAGCAGATACGGTCGCAACGCTCTTGATTTCTTCACGATCCTTAACGGCGTTGGAAACACCTGCGAGGGCTCCGATTCCGGCTTCAACGGCCTTGTCGATACCGCGCTTCAGGAAGATCGGGTTAGAACCTGCAGTTACGCTCTTCAGGCCCTGGCGATAGATCGCTTCACCCAGAACGGTTGCAGTGGTAGTACCGTCACCGGCAGAGTCGGAAGTCTTGGAAGCGACTTCGCGAACCATTTGTGCGCCGATGTTTTCATAGGGATCTTCGAGCTCGATCTCCTTCGCTACGGTTACGCCGTCCTTAGTCATGGTCGGTGCACCGAACTTTTTGTCGATGAGCACGTTACGACCCTTAGGTCCAAGCGTTACTTTTACAGACTTAGCAAGCGTCTCTACCCCTGCGAGGATTTTACGTCTTGCTGCTTCTTCAAACAGAATTTGTTTAGCTGCCATTTTATTAAATGATTATAGGTTATATATAAAGGTTAGAGGTTATCCGATGATGCCGAGGATATCGTCTTCACGCAGCAAGTTATATTGCTCGCCTGCGATCTTGATCTCGGTGCCACCGTATTTGCTGATCAATACCTGATCGCCTACTTTGACTTCGAAGCCTTCGCTTTCGCCATTGTCACCTTTCTTACCGGTGCCCAGTGCTACGACTTCAGCCGTTTGCGGCTTTTCTTTAGCGGAGTCAGGGATGATGATCCCGCCTCGGGTTTCTTCTTCCTCAGCCACGAGCTTTACAAGCACTCGATCTCCGATCGGCTTAAGGTTAGTATTGTTTAATGATAGACTCATATAATTGTTATGATTCGTGTTAGTTTAAAGTTTAGGTTTTTAGGGATATAGCCATGCCTATCCGCTTTTTAGTTAGCAACTGAAGTGCCATTTATGAAGGAGTATTTTAAGGTGTTGTTTTAGAATGACTTATGCTATTTACTGGTAATAGTAAATGTGTCATGAATTGCGGTAACTTAACCGAATTGGGTCACACTACAAGTCGAAATGTGACATTATTGCACAAATGCATTTGCCCCGGGCGGATGCTTGTCCTTTCTTAAAAACATGCTCGAACGACTCGAAAAACAATTCACGTTTTTGAAGGAAATGGATAAACTCAAAGGAGTCCTCAGGCGGACGATCCTCACCCATGACCCTCGCCGGGAAAATTCAGGAGAGCATAGCTGGCACGTGGCTATGGTTGCCATGATCCTTTCGGAGTATGCGGATGAATCCATCGACGTAATGCGGGTCGTGAAAATGCTGCTCATCCACGATATTGTCGAAATCGACGCGGGCGACGTTTATATCTACGACAAGGAGGCGCAGCAGAACAAATTCGAGGACGAGCTCACCGCTGCAGAGCGCATTTTTGGGCTGTTGCCGGAAGACCAGGCGGAGGAATTTAAGGCACTGTGGATTGAGTTTGAAAAGAAAGAGACTCCGGACGCTAAATTTGCCGGCACGTGTGACCGCCTGATCCCGCTGCTGCACAACTACTGGGCGGAGGGACATACCTGGCAGGAGCATGGCATCGGCTCCTCCGATGTTTACGAGATTAACTCCTGCATCGCCGATGGTTCATCAAAGCTTTGGGACGAAGCGAAGAGGATCATCGAAGAGTCAATCGAGTGTGGCTATCTGCCGAGTAAGTGAGTATCAAAGAAGTAGTCATTTTTATAGAAGCACACTTTTTGCAAATTTCCTGGAGACAGGGATAGACTGGTCCCCATGCTTTAGTCGTAATTTTAGTCCTTGTGTGTTTCCCAAGGTTTCATCTATTTGGGCTAGGTTAACAAGAAAACAACGGTGTATTCTTACAATTGCATTGGATTGATTCGCAAGTGCTTGTTCCACTTGTTTCAACGTTGAGCGCAATAGATATTCTGTGATTTTACCCGATTCGCTTAGATAATTCACTGAGACGTAGTTGGCTTCAGATTTGAAGAAAAGTATGCTCTCTTCAGGAATGACAATTTCTTCATTCTGGTTCTTGCCGACTAAGTGAATGGGTTTACAGGTGACCTTATTTGCTTCATGCGAGCAAATCACTTTTTGATTTAATGCTACTGCAAAATGCTGATCCTTGCGAAATTTTATAATCCAATCGAGGATAATGATTCCGCTCCATGGGATGTAGGCTATTGAGAGTGTATTCCACATCATTCTACTCAGATTACTAACACTGAAGTCTGCGTTGAAAATAAGCATCGCATGCAAATAGTTTCCAATCGCTACCGTAAAGACTGTTAGAAGCTGCGCTAGCAACTCCTTGTAAAGAACCCATTGGGAATGATTAGCTCCCCTTTTTACGCGATTGATCACCAAACCTGTAATTAAGACTGATAGGAATGTAGGTATTGAGTAAGAAATGAGTATGATGTTTCGATAACTGCCAGGGATGGCATTTGCCCCGAATGGTTTAAAAACAAGCATCACATAAACCACAATTAAGCTCGCTACGAGTGATCGTACGAAAATGCTTAATATGCTTTCGTCTGTTGGGTATGGTATACGCAACAAAGATAACGGCTTATTTTTCATGGATTAGAGGGTATCTCATAATTAAAATTGAAACATGGCAAAGAAGATTTCATCGCAAATTTATACCTACTTTGAGGCGTTTAGTCCCGGTTTCGATCTATTCATCCCTGAATAAGTGCATTCGTCCCTGCAGTGTTTTCACCACCTGAAATTCGCTGCTAATAAAGGTTAAATGAACTCTCTGATACAAATTAAATACATAAAAATATACTTGTTAATGACACTCGTTTGGGCTGCATGCTCATCGACGATAACACACGCCTGCACGGTATTCTCTCTACAGGCTGAAAATTCTACTTATGTAGGTAGGAATCTGGATTGGTATTGGTCGCATGGAATTATTATCGTGAACCCAAGAAACGTCGCCAAATCATCTTTCATTAGCAATCAAGGGTCGAGTATCTCCTGGGTTTCGAAATACGGAAGTGTTACCTTTAACCAATTTGGTCAGGATATGCCTTATGGGGGGATGAACGAAAAAGGGCTTGTTGTATTACAACTCGCTCTGATGGAGTCGGAATATCCGCAGTCTGATGAACGAAAAGAGATCAACATGCTACAGTGGATACAATACCAGTTGGACAACTCTGTGACCGTTGCTGATGTGGTAGCCTCTAAGGAGCACTTGCGGGTGATCGATGAGCCAGGGAAGCCGAAAATCCATTACTTTGCGGTAGATGCTGGCGGTGCTACCGCAGTTCTTGAATACATCGATGGCAAATTGAAGGCATATTACGGTAAAGACATTCCTGTGCCCTGTCTGGCAAATAGCCCATATACAAGGTCTATTGAATTTGTAGAGGCTTCTAAAGGCAGCGTATTAGAGACAAGTAGAGATTCGCTATCAAGGTTCGCAATTGTTTCCGGGGAGCTTGAAAACTTTGAGCAGTTACAGGAAGCAGATCCCGTCAGTTATGCTTTTAATACGCTAGCAAAGGTAAGCCAAGATCAGCAGACGGTTTGGCAAATGGTGTATGATACCCTTGGTGGTAGGATTCACTACAAAACCCTTCAGAATGAAACAACCAAAGTGGTTGATTTTAACACCCTCGAATTCGATAAAATAAAGTATCCGTTGTATCGGGATATTCATTCAGGTTCGCTGCATTTTGCACAATTGACCGAAGAGAGACACAGAGACTACTTGGAAGCATTTTTAAGTACCAGGTCTGTCGCTAGAATGATGGGTGATATTAGCATGTACATTGACGCCCAAGTAAACTTTCTAAAGAGCTACGATTACCTTAATTAGTGGCCGAAAAGCCAATTTATTCGTTACTTACGAGTTTTTTTGGTGATTAGTCATCCTTTTCTCCAGCCGTATTAACCATACACCGGCACCGACAGCCAGGATTACCATCGGCAGGCAGATCCAGATGAGGGTATTCCAGCCGAAGCTGTAGAGCAGCCAACCTGCACCGAGCGAGCCCGCAGCCTGGCATCCGAATACCACAAAATCGTGCGTGCCCTGGGTCTTAAATCGCTCCGAAGGTTTATAGACTTTGGGGAGTAGGGCTGTCCCGGTAATAAACAGGAAGTTCCAGCCAACTCCCAGAAGGATCAATGAGCTTGAGAAGTGAACCACTTCTTCACCTGAGAGTGCAAACAGCATCATCCCCAGGTAGATGAGTGAGCCGGTCAGCAGGATTTTGCCCATGCCAAAACGGTTCATGAGTACGCCGGTAAAGAGGCTCGGCAGAAACATGGAAGCGATATGCACCTGAATGACCACCTTACTGCTGTTCAGGGAAATGCCGCAAAACTGGGTCATATTGACTGGGGTCGCGGTCATCACCAGGCTCATCACCGCATAGCCCACGGCGCTGGCGATGATGGCTATTTTGAAATAGGGGCTCTTAACGACTTCTACGAGTTTACGCGGCTCCTCCTTGATTTCCTCCTGCTCCTTGAAGGTCTCTTCGTATTGGCTGAAGACGATCATCGCGAGGACGATCAGCCCCGCAACCAAGAGAAATGAACCCGCAAAGCCGTAGGGAGACTCGATGAGATTTTCGCCGAGCATACCGAGTTCAGGGCCAATAAACGCGGCAAATATCCCGCAAACCATCAGCAGCGAGAGCACGATATTGATTTCCTTCTGCGTGCCTACCGATTCGATTGCGGCAAAGCGCATCTGCTGGGTGAAGGCGATATTGATACCCATGAAAACCGTGGCCCCGATCAACAGCCAGAAGTTTCCGATGAGTGTTGCTCCGAAGGCCAGCAAATAACCCATCAATGCCGCAACAAAGCCGATATAGATGCCTTTTTTACGACCAATGCGCTGCATCAGCAGCACTGCCGGTATCGTGAATGTGGCAGTGGACACAATCGATGCCGTTATGGGCAGTGTGCTCAAAGTCGACAGTGGGGCCATGGCAGCTCCCAGAATACCTCCAATCAGGATCATCAACGGCGCTCCGGTGAATGACAGGATTTGGCAAATCGCGATGACCCATACGTTTTTTGGCAGCTTAGCAAGAGACATATCCCGCTCATTCATTCAATTAAGCAGCTCATTTGGCAATACCAGAAGCTGCTCTTATTTTAATTTCAACACCATGGTTTCGCTACTGCCAAATCCAAGAAGGGGCTTCAGCCATGGGTAACTCTCTTTCTTTGTAGTCTTAAAGCCCATGCGCTCATAGAGGGATTTTGCGCGTGGGTTTGTATTGATTACATCCAGAGTAATCGCTTGATAACCTAATGATTGGGCGTGAATTTTCAGATCTTCTAAAAGCTTTGTCCCGATCCCATGTCCCCGATACTCCGGATGGACGACGATCCCATC
Source organism: Puniceicoccaceae bacterium (assembly GCA_028285755.1). Classification (GTDB taxonomy): domain Bacteria; phylum Verrucomicrobiota; class Verrucomicrobiia; order Opitutales; family JAFGAQ01; genus JANQOQ01. The sequence continues at coordinate 418,487 of JANQOQ010000006.1, read as the reverse complement.
CATCTGTAAGATGCCCTCGAGCCGTTTTCGCTCGAACAACGATAGGAACAGGGCAGCCTTGATCGCAGCTAAAAAGTTGAGATGCTTTTTAAATAGTTCCCAACTGATATTCCCGGTAAAGGAGCCCTCTTTGAGCTGGAATCCGGTGAGACCTACAAGATTATCATTCTTCCACGCACTAATACTAAACTGCGGTGAGATTCCATCCGCAAAGATATCGATGCGCTTTGCCTGGCAAGCTATAGCGCGGGAAAACTTTTGCCCAAAGGCCTGATCATATAGCTCTGCTGCCTTTTTGCGAAAGTCATCAGGGAATCCCTTATGTATCTCAATACTACGCGTTGCTTTGTCCATTATTGAAATCTAATGATTATATCTCAGACTAAGAGGCAGGAAGATGGAATGCCATTATTTAAATTGCCTCCATCGGAGTAGCTTATACCCAAAGAAACTTCCGAATGCCATGACAATCAGGATGATTGCTATAAAGGAGTCCGAGAATATATCCAGCTTCCATGATTCCAGGTTTTCGAGAATCAAGCCGGGGATAAAGATCGATAAGCTACTGGCAACGGTGCCAACGGTCACCAAAAACGTCGTAGAAACCGAACGGTACTCCGGGCCAATGATAGCAAATATCTCTTTAGTTGAGAGTATGGAGTAAGTGCCCCGCGCAATTCCATACATGAAATGGATAAATCCGTACGCGATCGGATTGGAATATCCACTCCATAAGATAATGAGGTATACACATATGCTTAAAAAATACAGCAGATGAAGCCTTGGAAATAAGACATTATTGCCTAGCTTATCTGAAAAATAACCAACACTCAGGAATGCACAAAACATACCGGCAAGTGTCATACTCGAGAGTATACTGACCGTAGAATCGGAGAATGATAACGTATTCTTCTCTGCAATGCTGAATATCGCCAGAGTGCCATCCGTAAAAAGCGGCATCATGAATAAGTAGAGAGCGAGTGGGAAAAGGCCAGGAGTGCCTTTTACTGATTTTATGATTGCCTTGAGTGAGAATGAAGCTGAAGCGCTTTTGGGACTATTTACCTCAGGAATTTGGCTATACAAGTAAAATTGGAATGCAATCCCAGCAGTAATAAAGATCAATAGATTGCGAAATACGGCTACTGATTCACCTCCGGATAGGATAAGCCCTGAGCTAAACGTGTAAACAAAGCCTAATATCATAAACGCAGATCGCAACTTACCGAAAAACCGACCGCGTTTGTCTTCTTCTATGTGTGGATAAATCAATGCGAACCATCCGGATCGATACATGGATCCGCCGATTGCGTAAAAGAGGATTCCGAGAATCGCGATCCATTGTATGCGATCTGAGGCAATCCAGGACAGTGATAATAATAAAGTGAAACCAATCACATTTGAGATTATTGCAGATTGTCCTAATATCTTCTTGCCGATTTTTTCTGCTAAAAAGGCCATTGGAATGATGAGAATGGTGCGAATCATATCCAATAGGGAAATCACAATCAGCGCTGAGCCGGCTGTCATGCCAATCGCTAGAAAGTAGAGCAGGACTTGGTTATTCAGGAAGAATACACTCGCGAATATGCCACTGCATTGCGCCAGGATAATCCATCTTTGATTGATTCTGTATTCTTTGGGTAACACTTAAATATGAGCCTTTATTGACCTATATGACAATGTTGCTCCCCAAATTCTTTAAATTGAATTTTTGGATTGAGGGATAAAGCTATTTCCTGGGCACCAGGTTGGGCCTAAGGAGATATGCGTATCAAAATTGGGGAAGTAATAATCCATATGTCTGATCTTCAGATCAATCTGCCAGATACACATTTCGCCGTATTGCTCAAAATTTAGAGAATAACCTGCTATCTGTGAGCCATCATCTTTTTTTTCCATGCTGAGAAAGTTTACTTGCTTCGGAATTTGAATGCCGAGCTCTATGAGCCTGCGGTAGTGATGGTCCCGACCTATGATTACTTGAGGTTGATTCACATCCACCCACTTAATAAGTTCACTATCAGCATTATCATCTTCAAAGGGTGGGATATACGTATCTGATGGAAAATCCAGGAAGCTGTAAAAATCGACAAAGCTTGAAAGTGCTATGGAGGGTTTCGGCTTTGATATCATCCCGATTTTTTGATAGCCGGATTCTTTCACTTTTTGTAAACAGTATTCGATGAGATTTGGGATTTCAGGACTAATTCTCAGAACCTTTTCGTGATACCAGATACAAGTGGCTATCGGTAGTTTCATTTCATTTGCGTATTCGATCAGTGAGCTCACAAATCCTTCAAATTCTTTATGCATAAAGCCCAGGATCAGGCCTGAAATACCCTGAGCGTACAGGACCTTCTTCAACCGCTCTACATTTCCCTGCTCGTCCAGATAAAATTCAGACAGATTGTATTCGATCTGTTCAGAAGCCCGCTTTATGCCTCTTAAAATCTTATGGTTTGGGTGAGAAGCGTATTTTCTACTTATGTTTACATAGGCAATATTGAGTTGGCGTGGTTTCTGATTCCAACGAAGTGCTGATAAAGCACGACCCGAATATTCCAGCTTATACCCATTGAGTCTCGCATAGTCGATGACTCGCTTTTGCGTTTCGGGGGCGATTTTAGGGTCGCGGGTCAACGCGAGTGACACCGTAGCCGTGGACAGCCCCAGCGCTTTACTAATCTGTTTTTGGGTGATCTTATTCGTATGTTTTTCGCTATGACTTTGTAGAGCCTGCTTAACGGTTTGTTTGTGACCAAGAGGGGCTCTCTGGCCTTTATAGAGCAGTGCTTCCAAACCGTACTTTTGATAAGTATCTAACCATTTAATGATGGTGGGCCGGGAAACACTAATTCGTTTTGCAATGGCTGAATTGGATAGGTTCTCATATTTCAGCAAAATAATCTCCAACCTGGCCTTTACTCGCCGGGAAATACTCTCATTGTTCGAGATTTGGATTAGTTTTTCCAGGTTTTCGCGACTAATTTTCACTCTCTTATTTCGTATTTAAGTAATTTATGCTGATTCGGTTAAACTGTAAATGTAAAAATATTTAAACCGATTAACCTTTCAATGATTTGAGTTTTTTAAAGGATATCGGGATACATTATTCATGCTTATTGGTGAAATAAGAATTTGGTAAACCCATTTCACCATTCTGTTAACAAAACCCACAAATAGAGTATGAATTATAATCGATTCTTAACGCGTTTCTTCTCGGCGCTTGTTATCGCGACTGGAGTATGTATCCACCCCTTAGCAGCTTTTGATTACGGTGATCTCGACCCAAGCAAGTTTCCTCCCTCGGGATGGCAGGAATACACCTGGGATGATCCCGGTGGATGGACGACTATCAATGTAGTAAACAATGGGGTGACTCGTAATGATACGACGGTTGACGTCGCCGTGCAGGTTGAAAATCTGATCGCGAGTGGAACCGGTAGGCGCATCCTCTATTTCCCTGCGGGAGACTATACACTCAAGACTACTCTTAATATCAATGATAGTGATATTCGCATCCAGGGGGATGGTATTGATCAGACGGTTTTCAAACTCGATTTTCTGCCGGGAAAATTTACAGGTATTTCGTTTAGCGGAAATGCGACTGGTTTTCCGATTATCAGTATCACTGCAGGCGCTACCCGTGGAAGTGACCAGGTAACCCTCGCGAATGCAGCGGGATTCGATGTAGGTGATTTTGTAGAAATTGCGGACCCTACATTTACAGCAGCTACCAAAGGACAGCTTTTTATAGTGACTGCGAGAGCCGGCAATGTGCTTACTCTCGACATGAAAATCGGCACAGGAATGGGCGCAAACCCGACCATTCAAGAGTATAATCCTGTGGAAAATGTCAGCATGGAAGACTGCACTGTGCAGCGGTTAAATGATGGTGATAAATGGAGTAATAACGTGGTATTTTCGCGGGCCTACAATGCCCGGGCCCTACGCGTGCACTCCAAGAAAGCAGTTAGCATCGGTATCAATTTTACCCGAGTGAAAAAAGGACTCGCACTTGCCTGTAAGGCGAGTAACGGCTGGACGATTGGTGGCGGCTATCGCTATGGTATCAACCTGGGAACGCGAACTACCCAAGTAAGAGTATCCAACTGCGAGGCATGGAATCTACGCCACCACTTTATTGCCAATGCAGGTGCGAACCACTCAGTATTTTCGTATAATACGGCGAGCGCGGGCTACAATTCTTATGGGGATGTGAATGTGCACCATGGGAATGGGTGTCACAATATCTTGTTTGAAGGAAATTCCGGCAGGGAGATCAGTATCGATAATGTTAACCCGACAGCATCCTGGTACATCACTTTTTTCCGCAATGACGGCTCGAGCCTGGTAGGATCCCAAAACGCAAACTCGAGAAATGTAAACATCCTGGCGAATGAAATGCCTGCGGGTGGATTGAAAAACCAGGGCGCAAACAATTACGTAGGCGGAAATATTGTAGGCGGCACGACGAATTGGGGTGCCCTCAGCTCTACGGATGACATTCCGGAGTCTCTATACACGACTACTCAACCGACTTATGTTGCCAGCTGGCCGCTCTATGGGCCCCCTTCGGGAGGGAGTGGGGGTGGTGCTAATAATGGCGGCACCTTCGAAGCGGAAAGCCTGACACGCAATTCCGGAGGAGCCACCACCAGCCTGAACGGAGCGGGCACCTGGGTGAATCTGAATGCCGATGGTGCCGGAGACTGGGTAGAGTTTACCTTGCCCAATATTGCTGCCGGCACTTACACGGTGACCGTTGACATCAACAAATTTAATAATGGGGGTCGGGCGCAGACTTCTTTTGAGGGAACCAATACAGGAGCGGTGGAGAGCTGGTTTAATGGCTCGGCAACCACAGATCCCTATAATGCGGGCACCGTCACAGTTGGGGCGACCGGTAATAAGACGATTCGGTTTTCTGTTACAGGCAAAGATGGGGGCAGTACTGGCTTTAAGCTAGCAATTGACAAAATTATCCTGACGCCTGGCGGAGGGGGTGGAGTCAACGGAGGTACTTTCCAGGCTGAAGACCTAACACGCAACTCGGGAGGAGCGACTACCGGCCTGAATGGAGCCGGTACCTGGGTGAACCTGAATGCGGATGGTACCGGGGATTGGGTGGAGTTTACACTGCCCAACATTGCTGCAGGCACCTACAATCTGGATGTTAACATCAACAAGTTTAACAACGGGGGTAGGGCCCAAACTTCCGTGAATGGAACCAATACGGGAGCCGTTGAAAGCTGGTTTAATGGTTCTGCAACGACAGATCCGTTTGACGCCGGTAATGTGACCTTTGCGACAACCGGTGGCCAAACCATACGATTCTCGGTAACCGGCAAAGATGCCGCGAGCACGGGATTTAAACTCGCGATCGATAGTATAACTCTGACGCCCTAAACGTTTTTATCGAGGGTATATGGGAAACCTACCTGATTTATTTCAGGTGGGTTTCTCTTTTTGTTAAAGTAAGCCGCCAATGGATTTTATTCATTTGTAAGTTAGTATCGGGTTGATCTAGCCTAACAGGTTTAGCATGTCAGCCGATACCAGCCAGATAGAATTACCGAAGGAGCTCCCGATCAGCCAGCGGGAGGCGGATATTGCTGCGGCGATTCGCAAGCATCAGGTGGTCATCATTCAGGGGGAGACGGGCTCCGGCAAGACCACACAGATCCCCAAAATCTGTCTCAAACTGGGCTTGGCCGAAAAGAAGGCAATTGGCTGCACCCAGCCCCGGCGTGTAGCAGCACTGGCAGTAGCCAATCGGGTAGAGGAGGAGCTTGGCAAAAACTGGGGGCATGTAGTGGGTAGTAAAATCCGCTTTACGGATAAGACGGACCGTAACACCCGCATTAAGATCATGACTGACGGGATTCTGCTCAATGAGATGCAGACCGACCCGTTGCTGAAGCGATACTCGGTGCTTGTGATCGACGAAGCCCACGAGCGCAGTCTGAATATCGACTTTATCCTCGGGCATCTGGTGCAGATCAGAAAAAAGCGCAAGGACCTGAAGATCATCATCACCTCCGCGACGATCGATACGGAGAAATTCTCTGAAGCGTTCGGGGGGGCACCTGTGATCGAAGTCTCCGGGCGTATGTATCCCGTGGAGGTACGCTATCATGATTTTGAAGATCGGGACGGCAGCTACACGTATATCGAAGCCAGTTATGATGCAGTGAGTGATATCCTGCAGGAGTCCCGCCAGGGAGATCTGCTTGTGTTTCTGCCGGCAGAGAAAGATATACGAGAGCTTTGTGATCGGCTCAGTGGCAGCTTCAGCTCTTTCTGCCAAGTGGTGCCGCTATTCGGCCGCTTAACACAGGCAGAGCAACAGCAGATATTTAAAGCGACCCAGCGTCGGAAAATTGTTGTAGCAACCAACATCGCGGAAACATCCATCACTGTGCCAGGCATTCGTTATGTAGTAGATTGCGGGTTGGCGCGTATCAGCCGCTACAGTGCGCATACCCGTACCCAACGTTTACCTATCGAGCCGATATCCCAAAGTAGTGCCAATCAGCGTAAGGGCCGTTGTGGGCGGGTGGCTGAGGGCATTTGCATACGTCTCTACAGCGAAGAGGATTACCTGAATCGTCCGGAATTCACGTCGCCTGAGATATTCCGGTCTAATCTTGCATCCGTGATCCTGCGGATGAAGGCATTCCGTTTTGGTGAGGTGGAGGATTTTCCGTTTATTGATCCCCCGGAGGCTCGGGCGCTACAAGGAGGGTTGATTCTTCTCAAGGAGCTCTCAGCAATCGATGAATTGGGCGAACTTACAGAAACCGGTAGAAAATTAGCCCGACTTCCGATCGATCCCACGGTTGGCAGAATGCTTATCGAGGCAAGAAAGCTCAATGTAATGAAGAGCGTAATCATCATTGCTTCGGCGCTGAGTATTCAGGATCCTCGTGAACGCCCTCTGGATAAAGAGGCCCAGGCGGATCAGGAACACCGTAAATTTCGCTCTAAGGAGTCCGATTTTCTCTCTTTGATGAAAATCTGGACCGAATTTGATGCAAAATATGAAAAATGGTCGCAAAGTAAGATGAGAAAGTTCTGCAAAGAGCACTTTATCTCATATCAGCGATTGCGGGAGTGGCGAGAGATCCATGCGCAAATACGGGGTGTATTAAAGGATTTGAATGAGTATCATGAGAGCCCTGGCGAAGATGAGCCAGAAGGCATCCATCGGGCGATTTTATCCGGTTTGCTCGGAAATATTGCTGTACGGGACGAGGGCAACTGGTTTAAGGCAACCCGGGGTCGCCGGGTTATGGTGTATCCGGGATCGGTGTTGTTTGAAAAACCGCCGAAGCGAACGCCAGGCAAACCACTCCCTCATAAAAAAGAAAAGGATACACGGCAGGACTGGATTATGGCGTCAGAGTTTGTGGAGACCACTCAGCTTTATGCGCGCACGCTGGCAAAAGTAGAATCGCCCTGGATCCGTGCGATCGCCGGGCACCTGATGAAATATTCCTACCAGGAGCCGCATTGGTCAGCCAAGTCGCAACGGGTTTTAGTGTGGCGTAAAGAGTTCCTCTATGGGCTTCAAATCGAGAAGAAACGGGTAGGTTTTGGCACCGTGGATGCGAATGCTGCAAAGGAGATTTTTATACGTGAAGGCCTGATGGGAGAAACTATTCGGGATCACTTCTCATTCCTGGAGCATAATCAGGAGGTTCAGGAAGAACTCTCTGAATTACAGGTACGTTTCCGCAGAAGTATTGTGCATGATTTGGAGAGCAAGCTCTACAACTTTTATGATGAGCTGCTTCCCCCGCTGTCATCCGTCGCGGAGCTACACAAGTGGTGGCGCTCATTAACGGACAGCGAGCAAACCCGCGCATTTCTGGATAAGGGGCAGCTTTTACTAGAAGCGGTCGGGCAGGATGAGGCTGAGCTTTTCCCTGAGTATGTTATTATAGGCGGGGTTGAGCGCAGATTGGAGTATCGTTTCGAGCCAAATAGTGAGGAAGATGGAGCGACTCTCAAAATTCCGCTTTCCGAGTTTGCGGGAGTTAGCCCCGGGAGTATGGACTGGATGATTCCCGGCTATGTGCCGGAAAAGGTGGAAATTCTAATAAAATCGCTGCCCAAGGATTATCGCAAGGCGCTCTCACCTATAAAACAAGTCGTCGAAAATTTGATGGCTCAGCTCAAACCCAACCCCAAACCTCTGCTGACAGACTTGGCATACGCAATTGCCAGAGAATACTCCCTTAAAATTCCACCTGCCGCCTGGAATGTAGAGAGCATACCTGAGAATCTGCGAATCAAAATCAAGCTCCTCGATGATGATACGGGTAAGGCCTTTGCGCATAGCAGTGATTGGTCGATACTCAGGCAAAGGGCAGATGCACTGTTGGAGAAGAAAGGTATCAGCCAGTCTCAAATTACTAAAATTGACGTGTGGAAAGAGGTGGCTGCTCGTTGGGAGAAGACCAACGTCCTCGATTGGAATTTTAAAGACCTGCCGGCGGCGCTTAAATTAGGTAACTTCCACGGGGTTGATCTGATCGCTTATCCGGGGCTTCAGTTGACCAAAGAACTGGGAGTGTCCGTAAGGTTATTCTCTACGCGTCGGGATGCGTTGAAATATACGCCACTCGCATACAAAGCTTTATGCGAACACTGCGTGGGGCGTGATTTGGGTTGGTTTCGCAAAGACCTGAAGAAACTGAAGCCTGCATATATTGCTTTTGCCGATATTTATGCATGGGCGGCTTTTGAAACGGATTGCGACCAACTCATCGTGAACGCACTTTTTTTAAGCGATATTCAATGGCCTCTGACGAGAACCGATTTTGAGCAACGCATGGAGCAGTCTCGTCGGCAGCTTAGGGCTGCCCCTGCTGAGCTTCAGGATTTGCTCAATCTAATCAGCGAAAGTCGCTCGGGTTTACTCAATTCAGAACAGGGAAAGCACCCATACGCACAGAATGCACTCACTCGGCTTTTTCCCCAGCGATTCCTGCGCGCCTACAGCTGGCAGCAACTACAGCAAATCCCTCGCTATATTAAAGCTACGTTATTACGCATTGAAAGGGCTCGGCAGCACCCGCTGAAAGAGAAGGAGAAGGCGTTAAGGGTAAGCCCTTACACGAGCCGGTTTGCACGCATTATGAAATACAAAGCAAAGCAAATTCCCCATATTATGCTTCAGCAGGCTTTTTTTGCTTTGGAGGAATTACGCGTTTCCGTTTTTGCTCAGGAGCTGGGCACTCACGGCAAAATTTCCGAAAAAATCGTGGATGAAATGTTGAAAAAAATCGAAGACTATTGACGCGAATAGCGTATTTGTAAAAGTCTTGTAAATCATTGCTGCTTCCTGTTTTCAGTTAACAATTGAGTACTTTATTAGTGACTTTAGTCTAATGGTTGACAGCATAAATTTAAGATGGATGGTATCAGGAGCTCAGAAATTATAAAAAACGCTAATAATGAGCTGAATATCATCGACGAAATCACCCTTGCCCGTGAGCGGATCAGGGACCTTGAAAATCAGGTATATGATTTGAAGTCGAAATCTCCGGAGCTGCTCAAGCGTGTTGAGCATTTGCGGAAGTTTCATGAAGACACTACCTTGCTGCGTGATGCCATCTATTCTTCGGTTTTTCCCACATTCATCATCGATAATGATGATCGTTTTATGATGGTGAATCCTGTATTTCTGGATGCTTTTTCAAGAAAGAATATGAAAATTGAGGAGTTGCCCGTTTCGCAGGTATTTCCGCAAGTTTTTGCCACGAAATTGGCAGATATGCGTGCGTGTTGTGATGGAACGGGAAACTGCTCAGAGGTTTTTGAATTGGAATGGGAGAGTGAGGGCAGGATTAAACTTTACGATATGTGGCTGTACCCGGTGATAGGTGAAGACCATCGCCCAATCGCTATATCGGGCACTGCTGTGGATATTACGGATCAGCGCATTGCTGAATTCAAGTTGAGGGAAAGTGAAGAGAAGTTTCGGGTGTTGGTTGAAGAAACCGACAATCTGGTGCTTCAACTCGATCCGGATCTCAGAGTGCTTTTTGCGAACCATGCATCCCGGGACCTCCTCAGCCTCGCCCCGGAAAGTTGTGTGGGCCTGCCTGTTCTGGATTTTGTACATGCTGAGGATATTGATCTGCTGGAACGCAGGCTTTACTCATCTATCAACGATAACTCGAAAAATGTGACTCTGGAAACTCGCCTGTCAGGTATGGATGGGCAGCAGCGCTACATACTCTGGTCTTTCAATCTGGTTTACGACAGTGAAGGCTTTTTGATCTATATAAATTGCATTGCACGCGATATCTCAAAGCGCAAGCATCTGGAAATGCAGCTTGTAAAGGCCCGGGATACCGCTGAAGCTGCAGATCGATCCAAGAGTGAGTTCCTGGCAATGATGAGTCATGAGATACGCACGCCGCTCAACTCAATCATTGGCTTATCCGAACTCATGCTGGATATGCACACTGAGGGTGAGCAAACTGCGATGTTGGAGACTATTCGTAGCTCAGGTCTGGGATTGCTGAACCTGATCAACGACATTCTCGATATTTCAAAGGTGGAAGCAGGTCAGCTCAAGTTTGATCAACAGCCTATACATGTGCGGGAATGTATGGAACAGATCAGGCGAACCTTTGCCTATCGCGCTGAACAAAAAGATTTGGCTTACAGTATTTCGGTCGATGAAGATGTGCCTACTATTATTTTGGGGGATCGAGAGCGAATCGTTCAGATTTTAAATAATCTCGTGGGCAACGCGTTGAAATTTACTCATGAGGGGCACGTGAAGATCCGGGTATCCGTGAGTGCACTGGCCAATGTTGAAGAGCTCGATCTCTGGCAGGGGGGTAATGTTCAGAACTTAAAATCATTCCGTATATCCTTTGAAATTGAAGATACAGGCATTGGCATTTCGGATGAACAGAAGCACCTTATGTTTTTACCGTTTTCTCAGGCGGATGATACGATTCGCAAACGATTTGGCGGCACAGGACTGGGGCTTACGATCTGTAAGAAACTTGCGGTTGCCATGCATGGGGATATCGCCTTTAAGAGTGAATTCGGTAAGGGCTCCCAGTTTATCTTATCGCTGAACGTACAAGGGGGAGATGGACTCGAAGTGGCCTCTCACGAGTCGGGATCCAAAGCAATTCTTAAGTTAAACCGTGAGTTGGCAAAGGAGTATCCGCTGAACATACTGGTGGCGGATGATGTATCCCATAACCGACTGGTAATGAAAACCTTACTGCAGCGTATGGGCTATAACCCTGTAATTGTGGATAATGGAGAATCTGCCGTAGATGAAGTCATGAACCAACCCATTGACCTGATCTTTATGGATTTGCTTATGCCGGGAATGGGGGGACTGGATGCCTCCAGGGCCATACGGCACCGCCAAAATACCGGGCAGTTGGGCAAGCGCCCCATCCATATTGTAGCGCTAACCGCTAATGCGATGCAGGATGATCAGGATGAGTGCTATGATGCCGGTATGGATGGATTCATGGCCAAGCCGGTGAGATTCCAGATCGTACAGGAGACGATCATCGAAGCAGCCTCTGCCCTCGAAGATAATCCATAGCTTTAAGTTTTCATGGCAATGTAGGCGCCAAAACAGGAGTGCTTGTGGAGGATATCGACTGAAGCAAATCCAACCTGCCTGCAGAGGTCTAATTGATATGTGAGGCTGCGCGGTGAATCCTCAAAATCAATGTATTCGAATACTTCATCCCGGTAGGATTCACCGCCCACACTTATCAGGTAATCCCCATAACGCTGCCACATTATCTCGTGAATCTTATCGTTGCCGTGTATGACCAGATCGCTGACCAGCAATATCCCGCCGGGTTTTAATAATCGGTGGATCTTTGAAAACGTTTGCTCCCAATCCGCATCTTCCCGCAAATGGTGTAACACTGCTGCCGCAACGATGATGTCGTAGTGACTCTCGGGTAGATCGATTCCACGAAAATCGCCGGCAAATGTGCGCACTTCGCCTGACTTCTCACGATTGAGACGATCCCGGGCGCGATCCAGCATGGGTACGCTTAAGTCGACCAAGTCAAAGTTGAGCCCTGAAATTTGCTGCCCAATTTTGATGGCATTGTTACCTGCACCGCACCCAATATCCAGTAGGTGGGTAGCTTCGGGTTTTACCCGGGCGGCAACGTCAGATATCAGCTCCAGCATAAGGGGTGCATCAATGGCAGCCTGTTGTCCGGTATCCAGATTCGAGAAGCGCTCTACATCCCCATCAAATCGCTTTCGAATTTCATCGGCAGTGGATTTTTTATCGAGAGGTACCATACAAGAGTTTAGAAGAATGGATTGTTGATGATCTCGTCAGCAACGGTGCTAACGGGTCCATGTCCGGGGCAAATGAGAGTTTCCGCAGGTAAGGTCAGGATTTTTTCACGCATGACTTCAAGCGCAGCAATGTAATCCGGTAACCTGATTTTTCCTATGGATCCTTTGTAAAGACTGTCACCGACTATGGCTGCGGGTTGACTTAACCCTTGAATATAGTAACACATACCCCCTTTGGTATGACCGGGAACTTCAGCGGTAGTTATCGTAAATTTGCCAAAAGAATATTCAAAGGACTCATCAACGGGCTGTGAGCCTTCATAAGCTTCTTTAGCCGGTGCATAGAGTTCCATTTCCGGATATTTTTTGAGAAGTTCAGGTATGGCGGAAACATGATCGATACAAATGTGGGTTAGCAGCATCGCCTTCGGTTTGAGCTCATGGTCATTTAGAAACTCAAAAAACTCATTGGGTTGGGTGCCCGCATCAAAAAACAGGCACTCGCGGCTGTTTTCATCAACCAGCGCATACGCGTTTGCCGTGAAGGGACCGAAAGGTAAGATCAGCAGATGCAGCGACTTTGGCAGCTCCAGGGGGGTGCATCCCGGGGATTCTGCAATTTTCTTGAGCTTTTGAGAGTCCAGACGGAGCACCTGGCTCACTGTATCCCACATGGTGTTCTCAATTTCAGCCTTGAGGCACTCCCTGATATCCTCCTCTGAGGCCCCGGTTTGCTCTGCAATAAGACTGGGTGAAAGTTTCAGGCCATTCATCGCTTTCGCGAGAATGTCGCTTGCGGTATCTTCGAGAGATTCGTGTGCCGGCATAATCAAGAATGTCGCTTATAATTTATGAACAAAGGGGATTGCCAAAGTATCTAATCATTGATTAAGAATTTGAGCGTATGAATAATCATTTTCGTATTTCACGCAAGAGGCATAATGCATTAAACCAAGGATTTACTCTGGTTGAAATCTTGTTGGTAATGGCATTGATCGGCTTTTTGGTATCCATTTTTATAATCAATGTAGATGGTATATTTGGAGATGCACAGCAGAAGACTGCTGAGACGCAGATACAGACTACCTTTAAGACTCCCTTGTTAAGATACCGTACGGATATGGGCAGTTACCCATCTACTGCAGAGGGGCTGAAGGCCCTGGTTGACGAACCAGCAAATAGTCGCGGACGATGGAAGGGCCCATACATTGATCCATTACCTGAAGATCCCTGGCAGGAAGCTTACCAGTACCGTTATCCTTCCGAGCACACCCAATACAGTTATGATCTATGGTCTAAAGGACCGGATCGTGCGTCGGGTACCGATGACGATATCACCAGCTGGACTAAGTAAAACCAGCAATGGCCTAATCGCTGATCATTGAAGTATTCTGAAACCTCCAAGGCAATCAGGCTATACGCTCATTGAGATTATTTTGGTCATCGCGATCATAACGATTGGCCTGGGTCTCTTTATTACTAACAGTGACCAGATCATCGATCAAATTGCCTCAGAAAGTCCACAGGAAACTGTCTTTCGGGCAGTCAGTGAAGCCCGGATGGCTGCGGTGGATCTCAACGAAGTGATTTACCTCAGTTACGACGAAGATGAAAATCGTCTCTATCTTTATTCACAGACCGGTGAGTCCATTGATGCAGAATTTCGGTTTGAAACGGAGGGCCGGTTTGCAGTTGATCGCATCCTGATGCGGCCGGTAATCTCGGAGTCCCTGTTTGGCAATACTCCAAGCAGTTATCCCATCAACCTTGCGGAAGAGTATCAGCCCAGTATGGCTTTTTATCCTACGGGTGTATCCCAGTTTTGCGGGATCGAGCTGTATTTACAGTCGACCCCGCGGAATCCGTTCTACATGATTTTTGATCCGTTCTCAAACGGTCTACTGGAAAGCGAGGTAGATCCCTGATGATCCAGCGACCCCAGACCGGATTCACTCTCGTTGAGGTATTATTGGCTACTGCGATTTTCGCACTATCCATTTTTTATCTCTCTATAAGTTTTAATAATGCTCTGGAGGCATTGTATGCCAACAGCATACATGATGAATCCGAGAAGACGGCTCATTGGGCGCTTTCTCAAATCGATTTTACCCTATACACTGAGGACGAGCTTGCCGATGGGGACACATTGCTCGCTGCCGATGAGAGTATCATATACTGGTATGCGGATATTCTTCCCACTCGCATGATCGATTTGTTTCAGCTGGAGATCCTGCTGATCATACAGAGTCCTGAAAATGTCGAACGTGAATTTGAATTCAAAAAATTGCTCAGAAATGCCGAATGGTATGAAGAAATAGAGTCCTATGAGGTGGAACTGCTCGAATATAAAAAAGAATATTTTGAAGAGCTGGAAAGGGTGCGGGAGCAGCTATGACATGCAAGCGTGCATTCACCCTGGTAGAGGTTCTGCTCTCATTGGTCATAGCGATGATAGTCCTATCGGCCATTGCGATGGTTTACTTCAACTTTGCTACCGGCTGGGTTGCAAATCGGGAGTCGCAGCTTATCGAGCAGCATAATGATTCCGTCTTCGCTTTTCTGGAATCGGAATTCAGAAAGATTAATGCGATTAAGAGCGAGAATGATCGCTTCTATGCGATTGAGTGGCGTCAATTACCGGGAGAGGGTAGTAATAGCCCCTTCATATTATCCTGGTTGCGGGACGAACCCTTGCCATTTGCATACCTGGACAATGCATATCAGCGTTTTGATGTGCGTATATTTTTGCAGCACAACGATTTCGATGGGCTCACCATCATTTGGCATCCCGAGGACCCCATGATTAATCAACTGGATGACTTTTTTGAATTTGTACCCGAAGAAAACCTCTATTATTTTCCCCTTTCAATCGATATCACGGCCATTCGTCTCGGTTACTATGATGCAGAGGAGGATTATTGGGAATTCCTGCGCTATGATGAGGTAGATCCTAATATCGTAACCGACACCGATATCAATACTGTGACTTCAGGATTACCGGATATCATTCGCTGGCAGTTTGATGACGTGAATGAAACGGTCCGCAGCATCTACCTCCGTGACAGCGCTGCCGGTGAAAGTGGACCCTCTGTTCCTGAAGAAACCGAACCCGTCGATGAAACACCCCAAGCATAAGACCCCTCAAAAAGGAGCGGTTTTGATAGCTGTTCTGATCTTTATGTTCGTACTGTCCTTTATTGTAGTGCAGTTTGTGGAGGAAGTTCACGAACGCCTACGCTACCGCATGCAGGTGTCTGGAGATGAGGAACTCAGGCGTATTGCTTACGACTGTTTGGAGCATAGTTTAGCAGTGCTGGATGAGTTTTTACTCTTTGAAGGTACATTATATTCACCGCAACAAGGGTGGGGCAATCCACTGGTTTACGAGCCTTTAAGCTACGAGGTGGAAGGGTTGGACATGCAGGTGAACATCATCGATGAGACGCGCAAGATCAGTCTCTCTGCCATAACCGAAGAACAACTGGTATTGCTGTTGGAGCAAATGGGTATCGATGGCTTTGAGGCACGGCGCTTACGGGATACCTTTTTTGATTGGGTTGATCAGGATGATATTCCCCGTCTCCAAGGCGCGGAGTCCACAGAATACCAAGTGGATGCTACTAAGGAATTTCTTCCAAGTAATCAAATGATTGAGGAGCTCGAGGAGCTTCAGTTTATCATCGGGTTTGATACCTGGTTCGATCCCCAAAGCTATGCATGGCAGGCAGGTTATTACAATATGTTTAAGGAGTTAGTAACCTTGAAACATAATCACCCGGTGAACTTAAACTCGGTCAATCCATTCATACTTGAGATCATTAGTGAGTTGGACGGGCTCAACCTCAATGATATCAACTATTATAAAGCCGGTCGTGATTTTACACCTGGCTCCGGTGATGACCGCTTTTTTACGGATATTAACGCAGATGCCATAACCCCTGACCTTGAGGAGGGGCAGGAACGGCTAAGTGGCGTCCAGGCGCACCTTTTACGCATACAAATTCAGCTGGATTACCGAGAGTACTCAAGCTTCTATCTGGAAGCACTGGTGAATGTTGGTGCATCCGCTGAAGCTGCCGAGCCGGAAACCCCGGAACAACCGGAGACACCCGTGCCACCCGTATCGGTGCCCGCAGATCCCAACGAGCCGGATGATACAGAGGAAGAAAGTGAAAATAGTGCGGATGCTTCCAATCTCTCAATTATTGAAATCAGTGAATCTTATCAGGATGTCTGAGGCTATCTACTTTGGAATGAATTAATTAAATATCGTATTGAAAAGACTCGTTAAACAATTGCATTATCAAATTTTCAGTGAGCACACTGGCTGCACAATTCACAATCCCGGTCTATTATGGCTAATCTAAAGCATATTTTACAGCAACAATTGCTTGGAGATACCGAGCTTTCCATTCAGTATTTGCCGGGCGATATGTTCTATGATGAGCGGATTGATATCCCAGAGGCTTTGACCGAACAGGAAATTCATGACTATCTGCTCACTGAGCTGGAAGGCCTGTCCCCATTTACGGAGGAACAGCTTTATTGGGGCGCGCTTGTGAATGAGGATCACTCACAAGCTTATCTCTATGCAGCCACCCGGGAGCGTGTAAACAGTTTGGTGGGAGAGTCAGAAAATGAAAATCAACTCTGCCTGCCGGATTACTTTCCATTTTTAAAGCAGAAAGTGGAAGCGGGCACGGTGGTATTTGCGCTAAATGGCAACCAATACTGTGCGCTTTATTTTAATCAGGCGGATTCGTTTCCTGTAGAAGAGACTAGCATTACTTTGGAGAGCATTCCTGAAGATGCTCAAACCTGGCAAATGATTCAGGCAGATATGCTCCGAGAAGCAGAATTTCCTGCGGACAAGCTATCAAACTCGTCGCTTTCGTATAGTGAGGCAAAATGGGATTGGAAACAAAGTCTGAATCTGATGAGCAGGCTTACTGCCGACGGAGAGGAGCAGGCAGAACCTTTCAGCTTAAGTCTTAAGGGGAATGCCATATGGCTCGCAGATATCCGAAGTGAGGACGAAGTAAAGAAACAGCGCAATAATCTAACCTGGGGCAATCGACTTTGGTTATTGAGTTTGGCATCTCTTTTGTTACTCGGACTATCTGGCGTATTTGCATTGGTAAATATGGGAATGCAACACAGCCTGAATGCGAAGGAAACTAAAATTGCCCAGCAGCAGGATCTCGTATTTTCCATTGAACAAAAGCGTGAGAATCTTGGCCTTTACGGCAACGCAGCCGATGTGCATTTACAGCCACTATTGATGCTGGAATTGATAAATCGCGTGCGCCCCGACAGTATTTTCTTCAATGAAGTATCTGCCAGCCAGGGTGGTATGATGCAGATTACGGGTCTGGCCGAAGGCGATGGGATACGGGGTGTGCGCAGCTTCGAAGATGTTCTTAGGCAGGTAGCTGAGATCGAGCGCTTCGATATTGTAAATAATAATATTAACAGTGATCGATCGGCAGTCTTTACCCTCAATGTAGTATTTAGGGATGTGCCCCTACAGGAAATGGTTTTGGAAGCTAATATTGGCCCCGATAATGATAACTCATGAGAGCTATATTTAATCGATTAAATCTTCGGGAAAAAGGGTTACTTACAGTCATCCTGCTAGTGGTATCGATGTATGTATTTTTCAGTGTATCTTCTGCCATGAATACGTTCGTTACTCAGCATAGAATTGTAGATGCTGAGCTGGAAGCCCAAGCGATTGTGATCTCCGAAGAGGCAAGGATCAATGAGCAAATGCGGGAGGTACTGGGTGAGCTGGACAGCGAAAAAACCTACTCCAGTGACCAATTACTCGAAAAAGTGGTTCAAATGGCGGATGAAGCTGAACTTGAAGTGCCATTGACCCGTCCAATAACGCAACAGGCAGATGTTTTTGATGAACATGTCTTAACCATTAACTTACGCAGGATTCCCATGGAATCTTTGATAGAATTTGAGAATAGAATACGCCTTGAGATTCCATACATTCGTATTGATTATATGCTCATCCAGCCGGAGCCTTCGGATGCCACCTTGCTCAGAGGTGAAATAAGGTTGAGTTCCTTCGAGTTAAATCGTTGATAATTAAAAAAACTTTATGATGTCTATGCCAAGTATGCAAACAGGCCTGAAAGTGCTATGGTTAGGGTTAAGCTTAATTGTGGTGAGCTTGGTTTCAGGTCAGCCGAATCGACCGCCGCCTGATTTTTTGCCCCCTCCATTGCCTCAAGATTTTCAGAGTAACGCTCCGGTATCTTCCAATTATAATGATGATGACATTGTGGATAGCTTGGTACTCGTGGATGAACCTATCCAGCAGGTTTATCGTATTATTGAGGAGCTTACGGGCAAGATGATCGTTGCTCAGGGTAACGCACCGCAGGTGCGCATTAATTTTAATAGCCGCGGCTCGCTGACACGTAAGGAAGCCATCCTTGCCCTGGAAACCTTACTTTCGCTCAATGGCATTACGATGACTTCACTCGGTGAGAAATTCTTGCGTGTAGTGCCCACTTCCAGCATCCGTTATCAATCGCCTGATATGATTAATGGCAGCACCTTAGACCTGCCGCCCAGTGGCCGCTATTATGCAAAAATCTATAAGCTGAATTACATCAGTGTCGAAGATGCCGTGCAAATCGTGAACAATATTGCGACCCCAGGCCTGCATACCCAGGTGATCCTAAGCAAATCAAAAGCGCTCATGGTGGTCGATCTATTGACAAATCTTCAGCAGATTGAGCGCATCTTCACTCGTGTGGATGTGCCTACGCAGCTTGAAGAGGAAATGCTCTTTAAAAGTCTCAGCTACATATCAGCGGTTGAACTCAAAGATCGCCTGACCAATATGGCCCAAACCTCACTAAACCGCTATTTGGGAGGGAATACTTTTTTTGAAGCAGATGAACGCACCAACCAGATTATCATTCTAACCCAACCCCGAAATGTCCCGCTTATCAATCAGATCATCGAAAGCCTGGATGTGGATTCGGCTCCGCTTACTAAAACGGAGGTATTTTACATTAAGCATGCGGAGGCCAAGGAGGTTGCAACACTCTTAAATGCCCTTATTAGAGGGCAAACCATTAACACTGGTGCTAATGTGCCGGGTGGTGCAACTAATCCCGCGAATCGTCCGGAGACCACTCCAAACCCGATTCAAAATACTGCCAACTTAAGTGCAAGGCAAGATCTTGAGGGTCAGCAACAGTTTAGCGAATACATAACGATAGAGTCGGATGAGCGGAGTAATGCCGTGCTAGCCTATGGTACAGCAAGCGATATCCGTTATATAGCTGACGTAATTGACCAAATCGACATCGTGCTCGATCAGGTAAAGATCGATGTTATTATTGCAGAGGTAAATATCGGTAATACCAACAACCGGGGGATTGACCGGTTCGGCATTAATCTTGATAGCGCGAAGGAGATTACTATCGGCCTGAATCAGCTCGTGGGTACTGACAACTCATTTGGCAGCCCTGCTGCCGATCTACCCATCCGCGTCGGAGCTACCCTTGAAGCATTTACCCTGAATACTGTTTTTCAGACTGCACAAACTGATTCGGATGTAAGTATACTCTCCACACCTTCACTGATGACAACCCATAATCGTAAGGCGGTCATTTCATCGGGTGAACGACGGCCGATTATCACAGGCACCAGCACCGATAACATCGGCACCAGTATTCGCAGCAGCGTGGATCT
This sequence comes from Puniceicoccaceae bacterium, assembly GCA_028285755.1. Classification (GTDB taxonomy): domain Bacteria; phylum Verrucomicrobiota; class Verrucomicrobiia; order Opitutales; family JAFGAQ01; genus JANQOQ01. The sequence continues at coordinate 398,441 of JANQOQ010000006.1, read as the reverse complement.
TACCGAAATCGGCATTGAGCTTACCGTAACCCCCCTGATTGGTAAAAACGGAGTCGTACAGCTCGAGATTGAGCAAACCGTGGAAACCGTTACCGGTACGACTACGATTGATGGCAATGAACAGCCTATTATCGGCTCACGCTCAGCTACTTCGTTCGTCAGTGTGGCAGATGGTCAGGTCATTGTATTAGGGGGACTCCAAGAGCAGGAAACCCGAATTACCGAAAATCGAATTTGGCTGCTGGGTCAGATCCCTTTACTGGGGGATTGGCTGTTTAGCAGTAAAACCGAGCAGGTGAATAATCAGGACTTGGTTATTTTTATACGTCCGCAAATCATTTACTCCAGCGAAGATGCGAGTCGAGTTTCAGAAGAAACGATAAGGAACAATGAGCGCGAGGGTACAATACGTAATTTCCTCGATACCGGTAATTTGGAAGAACCGGAAGCAGGTGAATCCCCATGAAAATCAGTAAAATAGCAAATTCACTTCTCTTGCTACTCTTCCTTCAGCCTTTAGTGGCTGAAGTCACGCTGATTTCGAATTCGCCCTTTAAGTCCCGATATGCGGATCGTGTTTCCAGCCGCCCGGATACGGCTGCGCTGCCCACGGAAGGGGAGATTAACCGCAGGTTGGAGTTTTCAGGCATTTTTTCGGTGGGTGACAAAAAGCTGTTCAGCGTATACGATAAAAATAATGGTAAGTATCACTGGGTTGCTGCGGGTGAAACCGTAGAAGGCTTTGCAGTGGAGTCATTTGATGAAGCCAAAAGCGGGATCATCGTATCCTATAGCGGTAGGACTGAACTCGTAACGCTCAAGGAAAACCAGGCATTATCCGCTAATAGCAATGTGTCGACTCGTAGTACTACATTTCAGGCGGCACCCCGGCTGGGCACTTACCCAACTCCACCGCCCATGTTTCGACCGCCGACTTTGAGTGAAAGGCTCAGGCATGAACAAGAAGTGCAAAAACAACAATAAGTGTTAGATTTATCACCAGACGAACTTCAGCAAATTAATGAGCTTCCGCGTGCGGAACGCTTACCTGCACTCGCGGACCTACGTGAGAAGCCCATCAAGAAAATGCTGAAAACGGTAGGAGAGGAGACTTCCCTGGAAGTTTTGGATCAGTTTGACGTTCAGGAAAACCCAACGCGCCTTATCCCGTTCCGCATGATCAATGAGTTCCAGTGCCTGCCGATTTTTAACAATCAATCCGAAGAAGAGCTCGAGACTCTTAACGAAATATCATTGGTGACCGGTTGGCCCCCTGAAAAACGAATGAACAAGTGGGTAAACGCCGTTTCCGGATGCAAAGCTAAATGGTATCTGGCAGACCCTGAGCTTATTGAAAAAACTATTCAGCAACGTTTTGGCGTGGGCTCCGCGAGTTTGGAAGAAGGGGGCTTTGACGATTTCAGCGAAGTCGATCCCAATTTTGAAGACGAGGAAGATCAAAATGCCGCGGTCATACGCTTTATCAATGAGATCATCGAGCAAGCCCTGATTGATCGTGCAACCGATATTCATTTTGAGCCTACCAAAGATAACCTGCAGATTCGTTACCGCATCGACGGTCAGCTCGTATTCGTCAATGTGCCGGAAAATCTCGTAAGAATTAAGGGGGCCATCATCTCGCGCATTAAAATCATGGCGCGGCTTAATATTTCGGAAAAGCGGCGCCCTCAGGATGGCCGGATCAATTATCAGCTCGGAGGCAATGATCTGGATATACGGATATCCACATTTCCAACCATGTATGGGGAGAGTATCAGTCTGCGATTGTTGAATCAGAAGCAGCAAATGTTCACGCTCGATGAAATCGGCCTGCTCAACGACGATCAGGAGAAGATCGAAAAAGTACTATCCAGGCCCCACGGCATTATGCTCGTAACCGGGCCGACCGGTTCCGGTAAATCCACAACTCTCAACGCCTTTATCCGTAACATCAACACCCCGGAGCGCCGGATCATCACTGTAGAGGATCCCATCGAATATGAAGTGGAAGGCGTAAACCAGACGCAGATTAAGCCCGAAATCGGTCTCAATTTTGCAACAGCCCTACGCCACATACTTCGGCAGGATCCGGATGTAATCATGGTAGGCGAGATCCGGGATAGGGAGACTGCAGAAATCGCGATACGTGCTTCCTTAACCGGGCACATGGTTTTAAGCACGATACATACGAATGATTCTGCCGGTGCCATTACGCGACTCACGGATATGGATATTGAGCCGTTTCTCATTGCTTCAGCAATCGAGCAGGTGATCGCCCAGCGCCTCGTGCGCAGGCTCGATAATAAGCTCTCCCGTAAGGCGGAAATTGCCGAGGAGTATCTGGAATTTTGCCTGAAAACGCTCGGCATCAAAAAGAAAGAAGCATCTCATATTAAGAAACTGAGAGAGCCGGATATTACAGATGGGAACGCCAAAGCAGGTTATCGTGGGCGGGTCGGTATTTTTGAAGTGCTCACCAATAATGATGAAATCCATGAACTTATTGTTAAACGCAGCACTGCCAAAGATTTAAGAACCTTGGCTATCAAGCAGGGCATGCGCACTATCCAGCAGTGTGGCTGGGAGCATGTTAAAGCCGGTAAGACTTCACTGACTGAAATTATGCGATATGCCGAAATCGGCTCCGAGCAGTAAATAACTTCAGCAAAATGCCCAATTATCAATATATCGGCAAAGTAGCAGGTAATAAGTCAGATGGCTGGATTGAGGCGCCTGATAAAAAGCAGGCGATTCGCAAACTACAAAGCCAGGGCATCGTTCTCATACGCATCCAGGAAGCAACGGTTGGTCCTAAAAAACCTTCTACAAGCCAGGGAGTTAACCTGCAAAAAGATGAACACACCCCGGCGAATCGGGTACGTCTATTTTCATTTCGCACCAGTAATAAAAAGCTCGCCATACCACTTGCCAAACGATTGCTGGAATTACACTCCGGGGGCCTGCCACTGGGAGATGCGGTGCACATGCTTAGCATTCGTTTGACGAATCCGGCTATGAAGCAAGTGACCATGGAAATATGGAACCACTTGCGTGAGGGTAAGGGTTTTGGTTGGTCTGTGGCACAGATTCCCAACCTTTACCCGCCTACGGTTCACCACCTGCTGGACGCTGGGGAAGCTTCGGGAGATATGGTATCCGTCCTCGAAAACATTATCGAATATCTGGAAGAGCGAGAGCGCATTAAAAAGCAGGTTATTAGCAGCCTCACATATCCGGTTTTCTTAATGGTATTGGTATTTGGCATCCTTACAGCCTTTATCTTTGTATTGCTTCCGCGCATCACGAGCATGATTGAAGCCATGGGTGGAGAAATGAATTTCTTTACCCTCGCGTTGGTCACCTTTGCAGAATACTTAATTAAGTTTGGCCCGATAATCGGGATTGCCGTTATCGTTTCGATTCTTCTGATCTCCCAATGGCGCAAATCGGAGACAGGGCGTACGACTACAGACCGCCTTCTCTACAAAATACCGCTCATTGGCAATATATCGAGCCTGTCCACGCTTTATCAGATGTCCAAGCTCATGAACACGCTCATGGATAGCGGGATCAATACTTCTGAAAACCTCAAATTGACAGAGCGCACACTCCTCAATCAGTGGTTAAAAAAGCGCTTTAATGCAGCCCGTACTATGATTAATGAGGGGGCATCCTTCTCAAATGCATTTCGCAATCATCAGCTATATCCGGATAGCGCGATCGATATACTCTCTGTAGGTGAAAACACGGGCAATCTATCCAAAGGCCTCAAAGAAATTACCCGTAATGTACGGGAAATATTGGATGCAAAGCTTCATTTCCTTACGGTCTTTGTATCCTCCTCCTTCATGGCAATCGCATTCATATTTGTATTATTTGCTGCGTTGGGGATGGTTCTGAGCGTTTTGGAAGTCAGCAGGACTATCAGCCTGCAGTAGGGTCTAAAATGAACAGTTCTAGGTCGCCATTATTACTTCCGGCAACTGTTTTATTGGGTGTTTCACTGGTAGTATTTTTTTACTTCCTGTTCTCTCCAAAGCAGTATCACTTAACCTTCAGCTTATTATCAAACAAGTCAGGCAATCTGGAAATATACTACCAATACGATTTGAATGATCCTGAATTGAAATTCGCAACGGTAGAGATACAGAGCTCTGAGGATTTTAGGAAGTATCGTTTAGCTTTACCAGGAGCAGAGTTATATGCTCTCAGGTTTGACCCCCATATAGCTGGCTGGAATCTGAATTTCTCTTCAGTTTCGCTTCAGTCAAACAAAGAATCCAAAGAGATTTATCCTCTTTACGGAGTAGAACCTAATCATGAGGTCGAGATAAGTGAGAGTGATTATGGAGGAGCCATTTGGCATGTTGCCGATGGGATTGTGGATCCCATGGTTTGGTTTCTACTAGCAGAGCCCGTAATCGTTTCTGGCAGAAGTTGGGAAGTATTGCTTGTAATCGCAATGGCTATAGGATTGGCCTCTGCGCTTATTATCAGCCTTTTAAGGTATGTATACATTAAGTCACAATTATTGCAGACGGTTTTATTGGAATTCCACCAACTGATAAAAGGCAGTTCATTCATACACTTACTCGCTGTAATCAGCATATCTTACACTGCTTTCCCTTACGTTTTTATAGGAGCAAATCCCATGTTTACTGCTGCTAGCTTTGTAGGGATCATTGGTTGGGCGTTTTTAAGTCGCTTTAAGATCCAACCTGCAAAATGCAGCTCACAAAACCTTATTATAATCGTATTTGGGATCCTCTCATTATCTGTTTTAGTCAGTATTTTACCATTAACCGCCCCCATAGCCTACAAAGGAGATGAGGATTACCATATATCCTCAATTGAATTCCTCATTCGGCTTTTTGACGATAGGCCATGGATTTTGGTTGGAGTGCTCACTATGATAGTAGGTGTGGTCATCGTGTATCGATTTATAGGAAAGATATCTGCGGTGCTCCTATTGCTTGTCAGTAGTATTCTATTGGGAAGTTCGATCAGTGGAATCGGATCTTTGGAAACTTACCTTATTAGGTATCCCTCTCTGTCCAAGTGGTTTATGGTGACACCTGTTTACCTATTTGAAAGCGTTCTTGGCCTTCGCGCAGATGAGTGGGTGTATCGGTTAACGCCCCTAATAGCCTACACAGCGATCTTGGTATACCTTTTTCTGAAACTTGAATTTGTGAGCTTAGGCAGTCGTATTGCCCTTTTACTGGCAATTGCCTCGATCCCAAATCTCTGGTATTACTCGAGTATATTATATCCTGAACTTCTATTGATCCTTTTATTATGCGTTGTCATATTTCACTTAGATGCGGTTCACTATGAAAAACTGGATCAAATTAAAGAAAGTCCATTCTGGTTTGCGGCGATTTGTGCAGGCTTTCTTAAAGAGACTTATTTACCGGTTATCGCTGCTCTCATTTTACTGAGGGCTGTATTCCTGTTTATAGGGCATAGAGCATTTAGACTTACTAGTGTAAGGGAGTTTGTACTTTTTGCATTCGGCACCGCTTTCCCATTGGGTTATTATGTAGTTATTCGCAAATTCATCGCGGATGATCCTCGGGGTTATAAGCCTTTTTGGGAAAATGTGTTCAATGGGGATCTTTATTTACATTTTGCTCTAAATCTCTGGCAGCAATATGGCATACTACTAGTCATAGCACTTGCTGGAGTCGGATTTATGATTAGCCGCAAGCTCTACAAATCCGTATTCGCTCATCTGGTCGTATTTGCAGCCGTAGTATTATTTTACCTACTTGATTATGCAGCTAACTTTGGCTACAGCCGCTTCAATTTGCTGCTTCTACCCACACTCCTGTATTTTGCATACCAGTCAATATTGGGAGGTGTGCAATGGAAGAACTACATTCCCGTGATGGTTGCGGTTGTCTGGTTAATGGGTAACCTGTTTTTAACTCCATTTAATCTGGATGGCTCCAGGAAACCACTCTGGTCTAGCAACTCAATGGATATTCTTGAGCGTTCATTTCCCTATCGGTCGGCTATTGATTATTTCTTGAACAACGAGATAACAGGGGGATTTGCATTGGTAAATGAGGATAAATACCGCTACAAAGTGGATTTTTACTTAAAGGAGGATGAATACGAAAACTATGTTGGGTATTACTCTTTAAGCTCGTTTAAAGAAAAATACAGCATGGATGACGAGCGTCTGCCAAATTTGATACTCAGTCAAATCCAGTTTAAGAATTTGCCTGATGATACTCCCTTAAAACGTTATCGGGAACTCACTACATTTGAAAATGCGGCGCATGTTCTATACTTGTATGAACGATAGAGCCTAGTTCGAAAAGCGAATCCTATCGATATCAAATAGAAACCCGTTCCGATCTCCCCTAAATACAAGGTACAGATCCTTGGTGTTTGTAATATGAGTTGTAGTTCCGCGAATATTCCTAAAATTGTTCCAACCACCGGTATTGGGAATTTCGATTACACCTAGTGTTGGACCCGTAGGACTGTTAGCGCGCAACTCGATTTGCCCTCCATTCCCTGCGCTGGCAATATTTATCTCTACATTGCGGGTTCCGGTATCAAAGTTTGCGGATTCAAAGCGAATCCAATCACGATTATGGATATAGCCTACTTTTTCGTTATCAACCACTTCACAGCCTCTAAATTCAGTGGCATGCTCAGCTTGAAGGGTGAACCCGTAAGATCTCAGTCCCGGCACTTTGGGAGAGCCACTGGGAGCTGAGACGTCTGCATTATATCGAAACTCAATGGACTCAATATCAAATAAAAATCCAATATCCCCCGAAAACTTCACATACAAGGTATGAATTCCACTCAGAAATTGCATTGAATTCTGAGCCTTGCGAAAGTTATTCCATCCTCCGGTATTGTCCAGGTTTACAAATCCTGTCCTGGATTCATAAATGTCATTGATAAACACCTCCATAGAACCTCCAACACCGCCGCTGGCATAGTTGACTACAATTTCGTTGACTCCTGTCTTCAGGTCGAGATCGCGGAATTCTATCCAGTCGCCGTGATCTATATAGCCGACTTTGACACTATCAACACTTTGGCAATGCTCAAAATGGTCCGCATTTTCGGGCTCTACTTTGATCGTTATGGCAGGCAATGGGGGCGGAGGTGGTGGAGGAAGTACGGGTCCTGCATCTGATTGATAGGAAAATTCGATCCAATCCACATCAAAGAGAAAGCCTGCAGAGCCGGTGAATCGTGCAAATACAGTCTCTGTTCCCTCGAGCAGTCGTATGGGGGCACTCCGGTTTTCGAATAATGTCCAACTGCCATTCCGCGGGAGTTCAACATGGCCCAGGTAATTTCCGTTGGGTCCTCCCGTGTATAGCTCGAGGTAGCCTCCCTGGCCTCCGCTCGAAAACCGAACGTTCATGGTATTTACACCAGTAGCAAAATTCACATTGTCCAGGCGTATCCAGTCGCCATGTTCTATATTACCAACCTTAAACCCATCAAAAACATCGCAGCCCACTTTTTCGCCTGCGCTTTCTGCCTCTATGCGAATCTGATAAGGCGGGCGATCAGGCTCTATGGGTTGTTGAATGGTTTCGTAATTGCGGGTAAATTTTATCCAGTCGATATCCAATAGATCATTCGTACCAATACCACTGGCTCTCACATAGATGTCATTTAAGCCCTGAGGGCTGTTGATATTTACCTCTACATATTCGTAGGCATCCCAGCTACCGGTACTGGCTAGAGCCACGCTGGCAATTTGCCTCCCACTATTGGAATCTTCGCGAATCGTCAAAGTGCCACCCGGTCCGTTGCTAGAGTATCGAATCACAAGCTTCGGGTAATCGTCCTTAAAATTGATGTTATTGTGAAAATACCAGTCTCCTGAATTCAAACCACTGATTTTCTCATCGGGCACGATATTCAGTCCACCGCCATCACCGCTGCGATTTTCAGCTTCCAGTAAAATGGAATGTGTGAGGTCCGCCTGCATTTGCACAAACTTACTGATATAAGAAGGCACATCCATGTAGTGCTCCAGACCTCTGTAGTTCCCCGGTATGCCCCATACATTAAAACCTAAAAGACCCATAACTTGTGGGTCACCGAGCGCCTCATTGAGATATAGGTCGAATCCCTCTTTTAGTTCTTCAACGACCTGGCGGTGGGTGTAATCGGGTTTCGCACCATTGCTGCCAAAGTAATTATTATCACTCGATTGAAAGGCAAAAAATATAGGTTTATCGGTTTGTCGCCGTAACGGGGGTAACGAGGGCAGAAAGGCATTAAAGAAACCGCCGGTCGCTAAATGGTAGCCATCACCGATCCCTACCCAGTCTAGATTTACGGGTATCCTTATTTCCGCATTCGGTGCCAATCCACCATCCACACGAACAAGGTCTTCACCACGGTCCAGGGCTTCGATGCTACCCGCGTAAAAGGTGATAAATGTTTTCTGATCCGGAAAGTGAGTATTTACCTTATGAATTATTCTTTCAAGGTCAGTAGCAGTGATACTATACCCGTAGGGTTCATCCGAGATTTGGAAAGCAATGATGTTATTTAGAATATCTTCCGTTAAACGGGATTTAAGAATCTCAATATTCTCATCGATTTGTGCATCGCTTTTTACAACCCACAGTCCGGTACTTCCATCGTAATCATAAAAGACTTTTTGAATGTCTAAGATCCACATGACTTGGTCATTGGAGGAGGATGCGATTCTCTGCAGCAGCGTATTCGACCACTCAGTATTCTGCAAAAAGCCTAAAAATTCATCATCGTATGCCTGGCTGATATTTGAGAAATGCTTAACATCCTCATACCAGTCATAGTGGGCAGGGGGTTCGTAGCCGGCGACATTGTAAAAACCAATATATTTCAAATGCCCATTAAGCCCGTCACCCTGGTAGAGCGTTTTGGCCCCTATACCAACGGATGATATCAAAATATAAATAAGCGTATGAAATGCAAATTTCACTATTGGGAGATGAAGAGCGGATTTAACTAATTAGCGCGCTTGCTGCTAATAAATAGTATCTATAACAAAATAATGGCAAAAAGGAATTCTTTTTTTGTTTCAATTTTGCAATATCTCAGGCTGAAACCTTAGGCGTTGTTCGCTTCTTTAGAGGGATAAATTTCAGGATTCTAAGGCTAATCCAACTCAGTAACATGCATTGAATCGAAATGGTTGAGGCAAACATGAATCGGTAACCAATTCCGGGTGTCGCCAATATATAGCTCAGATAAAACCCGAGTGGTATCAGCCAAAGCATAAACAGCCCCCAAAGTATTTTTGTGGGTTCAGAGACCATCCTTATCAATAGCCCGGTCACAATACACAGGTTTAAGATCAAATACACGAAATGTGCGCTCGATACCCATTTTAATATGGGGTGATGATACACTTGGTTGGTTTTTCCGTCTAAATACGTTCTGGAATCTACGAAACTCCGGTTCTCTATAAGTCCCATGTCATTACGAAAAATAACACTTTCGTGCCATCTGTAGTTACGTACAATTCCAAGATTCTGGAAATAGTTTCTGAATTTCACCGAAATCAAAGTGAGGGGATATCTAAACGCAGTTCTAAAATACTCGTCGCTTAATGCTTTGTCTTTACTATCATTAATATATGCGCGTTTGACTATGGGCTCTTTATACCAGCGTAATCTGGAATATTCGCCCCAACGAAAATCCTCACGATAGTTATCATTGAGCATGGAAGCGGTGTAGGGGATTTCGGATTTTAGCTCAGGTCTCACAACCAATATTCCTACTAGTTCAAGGGCCATTACCTGATTCCTGGGGTGAAGATCTTTTACATCGTAAGCTTTATCAATAAGGGGCCCAATGAGCATGAAACAGGCTAGATTGGCGCCCATCAGGGCGATCTTATATACTCTGGGTGTAAGGGGTGATAACAGGTAAACCAGGCCAAGGAAAACCGGCAGGAGTACAATCGCATTATGCCTCAGTAATAGGGATGCTTGGAACAAACACAGTAGGGCTATAAACCGCACCCAATACGAGCTGTTGCATCTATCACTGCATAATAAGTGCAATATAAGCCCACACATCCAAACAAACACAATCGCGATCCAGACGTCCTTCCAAAAGGTGACCCAATAAAAGATATTCGGAGTTAAAGGTAGTAATAGAATGAAACTGAGAATCACGCTGGCGACGCGAACTTGCGATGCACTCCAGCTACGATTGCTAAAGATATCCAGAGCACGAATGATCAAATATCGGCAGCCAAGCAGTCCTAAAATAAGCTGTGCAAAAATTACGTGGGGCAATTCTAATCCCGCTTTAAGCCAGTAACTGAGTAATATGGCCATTACAGGAGGGTGCCAGTTACTGAAGTTTTCGTATAAGGCTTGTTGGTATTGGTTCAATGAGTCCGGTGAGTGGATTCCCGGGTAAAAAACAATATAAAAAAATACCGCTAAACCTAGGTAGACCGCGTAATCTCTTAAGAGGGCAATGCCCGGAATGTACAAAAGAACAACCAGAGCGATCAGGCTAAGAATGGTTTTCGGATTTCGTTTGTCATACAAGGTTTGAATTTCGGCAGCCAACCACTCATAATCAATATCAAAGCCCATTATGGGGTCACCGGTCGTCGAGTTAAATGACGCAACTCCATCGCTTAGTTGAAAATCAGTAATGTCTCTAAAAGGATAGAGATGCTTAATGCCGAATAATTCCTCAGAATAAGCGATGCCATTAATAAGTTCTACATTACGAATCTCAATTTTAGCCAGATTATCAATAGGATCGAGCCTGAGGTTTTTTATTTGGGTTTTCGGTAAGTCAAAATAGATGGTTTCCCATTCATCTACCACTCCTGAATTCCATTCTTTGCTATCTTCAAAATTGAAATTATTGCCAATGTCGTAGTAGACTTGCAGCCGTCCTTCCTCGCTGGTCCGCATCTCAAATTTCAGGCGAAAATTGTCTTCAGTATAATCCAAAAGCACTACGGCCAATAAAGCTAAACCCAGAATACTGTAGAGAATCCACTCCGTCCATGTTAACGAAGCGACATGCTGCATAAGTTTTTTTGTCAGTTTGAATGGCATTGTGTGGATGTAGTTTTCAGCAAGGTATGGCATCATAGCAGCGTCAATTCCTAATATCGATGTGCTCAATGATTTGATCATTTGACCAACCCCGAAATCTGAGCATATTTAGCGTATCCAATGAAGCGGTTTATTTTATCGACACTCATTCTATCCGTACCTCTGGCTTTATATACGCAGCAGCTACAATCCGAGCCGGATATCCTCGCATCCGTGCATCGTGCATACAATTTCGAACAGCAAGGTTTTGCCGAAATCTCAGCAGTTTCTGAGTTGCAACCGGAGAGTCCCATAACCTCATTTGTCATGGCATCCGCACAATATTGGATATTCCAAACGGATCGCACAAATCGGGAAAAGCAGCAAAATGCCGAGTATTGGCTGACACAGGCGCTGGACAATGCTGAGGCTGCTTATCAGGACAATTCAACTGATCCCGTAGCCCAAATGTTCTATGGTTTAAGCTCATGCAATCGGGCACGTTTTTATGTAGAGCAGGGGAAATGGTGGTCATCCTACCGGGATGCAAGACGAGGCATACGCCTGTTAAAGGATTTGCTCAAAGATCACCCGGAGATGTATGATGCGCATTTCGCTCTGGGTGTTGCCGAAGCGTTTCTATCTGACGCACCTGCAATCGTAAAGCCGCTCGCCTTGTTGATGGGTTTTCGCGGTCGTGCTGAAAAGGGGATCGAGATGTTGAACTTGGCTCGTGATCAGGGCTACTGGACGCAGACTGAAGCGCTCTATTTTCTCGCTTATTATTATTACACCGTTACCCGGGAAAGACAGCTCGCCGCACAGTATTTTCAGGAGCTTCACGACGTTTACCCTCAAAATGTGATTTTTGCCTATTACCTGGGTAGATGTTATGAGGATGAGGGTGACTTATCCAAAGCGAAAGAGCTATACCTCTCTGGCTTTGAAAATGGTCTAACCCAAGGCAGTGATGATTTTGCAAACTGGTGCCTGTACCGGCTTGCCATGATTTCAGTTGAAACTACCGGTATTGACGACTCCTTAGCTTACTTTGCTCAGTTGGAATCTCGCTTGGGCGATCATACTATCGAACAGGAATATCATTACCGCCTGGATGTGAAGCGCGGAATCGCGCTACTGATTGCTGGTCGCAAGGCGGATGCTTATCAATACCTGGTGCGCGTGGAGCGGAGTCTCGATCGGGGTGCATACAGAGAGGCTCAAAACCTGCTCGAAGAGCATTTCCCGAATGGTTTAAATACTTAGGAAAGGGATCTAACCCCAACCCATTACATGCCAGGCAGCATGGATGAATGGTGGTTTACAATCTTATCTTCAGAATAGACGAAGGTATATCGGGAAGGGAACGTTTGTAATTCACCATCTACTTCGAACTGAAACGTGTAATAGCCACATACGGTTCGGATTTCCTCACCATTGTCGTATTCAAAAATAGAATCATCATCCAGGGCTACACCGGATCTAGGCTTTTTAAAAACATTGTCGAAGTAACCTTCGATTTCATTTTCACCGTGATGAATCTTATCCGAGAAGGTAGTCACTAGATTTGCATTCAAATTATACAAATCGACGATCTCCTTAAGGTTGTGATTATTCAGGGCAGCGACCCACAAATTAAGTAGTTCTTTTGCAGTCATAATGTTTTCGGGTTTAATAGAGTTTAGGTGATTTTCAGCAACTGGTTTCCACCTCTTTGAAATTCGTAATTTACGACAACAATTTCCATAATTGAACTTATTTCGGCTGAATCAAGTACATTCTTAAGATGGGGGCTAAGGCTGTTACCTAAGGCCAGAAGAGGGAAAATGCGCACTTCGCGTGCGACACGCATGAGCTCACGGATGGATGCCAGATGAAATTCCAGATCATGATGTTCGCTGTATAGAAACAAAAAGTGGGAAACCACTGCCAGATCAAAAGAATCATCTTCAAAAGGCAGTTTTGGCAGGCTTGCTTCGACATATCGGCCCTCGATTTTGCCGCGATTGTAATCCTGGAGAAAATCATTCATCGCTGCCATTCGGATTTTTCCGAGATTTTCCGGTGTTTTATAATAGTCCCAAATGAACCCCTCCTGCATCGCTTTGGTCTTTTCCAGCATTACCGGGCGCACGGCCTCAATGCGACTGCGTATCTCATCTTGGGTGAATTGATAGAGTGGGTCCGTTGAAACCACTGTTCCCCCTCTCTGTGTTAATTGGGCGTTAAAGCTGGCAGGTCCATCCGCACAGCCCAATATGCGGCTATTCAAGTCATCCTCGGTTAAAGAGAACATAAGGCAATACTCCTCGAAGGAGCGTCCCCAGGGTACCACTTCCTTTAGCTCAAATCCACTCATCATGGACTTTCTAACAAAGCGGGTCCGGGAGGATCAACCTTTGATGAAATGGAAACCCTTTTTTTTCAAAATTTACTATTTGACATGTCTCCAATAATTGGATCATTTATATATTAAACCATAAGGTTGAATATTAACCAAACTATACTATGTCTGATACCAAAGTAATCGAAAATCCGTTTAAGACCCATGGCGCTATCTCATGGGGCGAGCTTATGACTACCGATCCAGAGGGAGCCGTTTCCTTCTATTCCAATCTCCTGGGTTGGGAATCCCACGTTATGAATATGGGGGAGGGTGACTATCATGTGAATACCGTAGAAGGGGCCAACTTCTCGGGTATTATGAAAAAGCCGGATCATCTGGAAAATATGCCTCCCTATTGGGGTGTATACATGACCGTTAATGATATCCAGGAGACGCTCTCCAAAGTGGAGTCACTCGGAGGTAAAATACTTTCCGAGCTTATCACTGCTCCGGGGGTAGGGCAAATGGCTGTCATCCAAGACCCCCAGGGTGCAGCATTCAGCATTATTCAATACGAAAACACATCATCGGATCCTTGCTAATCATCTGAGTCTTGACCTTTGCTAACGATCTTGGAATGCTGCAAGATCGTTAGCGATAACCCTTTATGTCACAGTCTCTGGATGATACCTTGCATGCTTTAAGCCATTCGGTGCGGCGTCAGATCCTTACCGATCTTACGCAGGGTCAACGGCGGGTAACTGAGATCGCTGCCGATTACAACTTTTCTCTCAACGCGATCAGTAAACATCTGAAAGTACTGGAGTCTGCAGAGCTTATTAGGCGGGAGCAACAGGGCAGAGACCATTTTATTCATCTCAATCTTGAACCCCTCGACGAAGTGAAATCGCTGTTAGACTTTTTTAACCAATTCTGGATGGATCGTTTTGCCAAAATAGATCAACTGCTGGAAGAGGCGGATGATTCTCCAGAATCCAACGACGGCTTTAATCTGGAAAATGACTGACTCTGCGCCCACGACCCATACGCTGGTATTAAAGCGCTTTTTCAAGGCTCCGTTGGAACGGGTATGGTCTGTCATATCGGAGACTAGTCATTTGGATATCTGGTTTGGTGAAGCAGGACGGGAGGGCATCAAAGATCCGGTATTTGACGTTCGGGTAGGCGGTAAGTTCGAGATGCATGTGCCGACTGACGAATCCGGTATAGTCGTTATCGTGGGCGAATATACAGCAATCGAACCGCCAAAACGCATCGCATTTACTTGGAAATGGGTCGACTGGGAGCTTTTTGACTTTGACTACACCGATGTGGAGTTTGCCCTTAGTGAGGGTGAAGGCGGCACTTGGCTAACGTTGACCCACAGTGGTTTCCCCGAAGAACGACCCAAGGAGCTTCACTACGAAGGCTGGGGCTGGGCCATCGACAAGCTCGAAGCTTATTTGGAAAATTAATCGTTCCTGCGGATTTCGCGATAAAGCGCGATTTCGGATTTCACCGGATTACTGGCAATAAGAACCGATTCACCCTCGAGCTCGTAGACGGCAGTTTGGGTGGTTCCCGTATCCGCCTCAACAGTGAACTTCGCAAATGAATCTGTAGCTTTATCGACCAACCGATAAGCCACTAAATCCTTCGATTCCAGCCGGTTCCCCACAAATACGGTCGGCACACCATTAAATTCACCCACCCAGAGCCCATGACCGAAGGCGAGTTCATCTTCAAAGATTTGCTGCCAGCTTCCCTCAACTTGCCGATAGATGCGTAGGCGGTTACCATGAAAAGGTTCTATGGTGGTGAGCTCATCTATGCCATCCCCATCCAGATCGTAGAAGATCATTTCACTGACTTCCTGGTCATACACTTCTTCGATACGCCACGATTTTTCAGAATCAAGTGCGATTGAGAAAATACCCTCCTTGCCCGATACACATACGGTGTCCTCCCCATAGAGTTTAGCGGTGATCATGCCATGATTGCGTGTAATCGCATCGATGATCAATTCAAAGTCACTCTCCTGAATATCGGGAGTGAGTGGTGCTGCAAAGACTTGACCGGGATGATCCCAGTCCTCGATCCCATCCTTATCTTTGGCGACTGAGGCCGCGATCAGGTAGGGGCCATGGGCAGTGGGCAGTATTTCAATGCGATGGGCAAAGGGAAGGGTAAACACTTTGCGTGTTTCCCATGAGTTTCCGCTTGAAACAGGTGTATGATAATAGACTCCTCCCGTTTGCCCGATGAAGGGGGGAAACATGCCCATTACCGATACATAGTGTCCGGCCAACTCAGGGACCGGCAGCATGATCATCGTCCCACCGGGCCCCTCATTGAGGGGGGTAGCGTCAAAATCCGCACCTTCAAGCAGGTAGTTTGGCCCTTCAATCTCCGAGCCGATCAGGATGCCCGTTCCCGAAGAAACAGGGCAAAGATTTACCGAATAGCTTTTTTCGATTTCAAGAAGTACCTGCTTTGAGAATTGCATGCACTAGTGCAAACTACCGGCTGGCCGGTGTCAATATCGCTGCCCATCCACCGCCCTGGCTAAGCTTGATACGCATGCGGCGACTTTCCAGCGGCATTTCAGTTAAACGGTAGTCGGTAGCATTCTTGAGTGCATTAGGTCCGTCCTCAAGGATCTGGATATTATATTTAGTGGGCCCGGCAAAGGAGAGATCCAGGTCAAATTCACGCTCCTCCCAGTCAGTCATTGCACCGATAAACCACTGTTCGCCCTTGCGACGTGCGACCACGACGTATTTACCCACTTCTGCTTCGAGCGCTTTGGTCTCATCCCAGGTAGTAGGGAATTGGGCGATAAAGGCGGTGCATTCAGGGTCTGCCTTGTAGTTGCTGGGAGTATCGGCAAGCATTTGCAAAGGGCTCTCGTAAAGCGCATACATCGCTACCTGATGCGCACGCGTTCCCTGACTCATCGGCCGGGAATTGCGGGCAATAAATGCATCTGGGTGGGCATTATCCATCGCTCCGGGGGTGTAATCCATGGGTCCCGCCACCATACGGATGAAAGGCAGTAATACATTGTGGGGTGGGGTGATCTCTTCTCCCCACTTGTTTACCTCGAGGCCCTTCAGACCTTCGTAGGAAACAACATTCGGGTAAGCCCTGCGTAATCCGGCAGGTTTGAAAGCGCCGTGGTAATCCACGATCATTTCGCGCTTCGCACATTCATCTGCAACTCGTTCGTAGTAGTTTACCATATATTGGTCTGCACGTTGCATGAAATCCACCTTGATGCCCTTTACGCCCCAGCTTTGGTAGAGATCGAGTGCTTCTATGAGATTATCATCCAGGGGTTTCCAGAGCACCCACAGGATGACATCTACGCCCTTGTCCTTACCATATTCTACGAGTTCAGCCACATCTATATCTTCCTTGTATTCGAGAATATTGGTGGTGCTCGCACTCCAGCCTTCATCCAGGATGATGTAGTCCAAGCCATATTCTGCGGCAAAATCGATGTAATATTTATAGGTCGTATTGTTGATGCCAGCCTCAAAATCCACGCCCGTCAGGTTCCAGTCATTCCACCAATCCCAGGCGACGAGCCCCGGTTTGATCCAGCTCGTATCCTCTATCTCAACGGTTCGTGCCAGCTGATATACAAGGTTATTTTCCAGGAGAGCCTTATCATCGCTGCCAATGGCAAAGATCCGCCAGGGGAAGGTGCGGTCCCCTTGGGTGCGGGCAATGTATTCCGCTTCTTCGAGGATGTCCTCATTGCGATCGATCCAGCTCTGGGATTGCTGAGTTTTGGTAATCGCTTTGGGTGCCCGTGTCTGCAGCCAGTTTGAGCCGGTTGCGAAAAGGAATGAGTGCGGATAGTCAAAGACATCGCTCTCGGTTACCAATACCTCAACTCCGGTAGGCGTCTGAAAAAGGGTAGGCAACGAAGCGTAGCTACCGGCATCAAATTCGCTGATCTTCTGTTCTATGTAAGTGCGTTCATAGTGCGAAATAAAATTAGGATGCTCCTCGAGTGGGAAGAAGGTTTTCACATCATCCTTAAAATAAATTTCCATCTTCTCCTTCAGCACTTTGATCTCGCCTTCCATGGTAGTAGCGAAGCGATACGCGATACCATTGTCATAGGCGCGCACGTGCATCTCATAATCACCAGCGAAATAGAGGATCAGCTCATTGTAATGGTCCTGAATCTGTGAGGATTTTGTCGGAACCGTGGCTGTAATCATCTGGTCAACCGTGCGAGTATGGGTATCCGCCACTTCAGGAGACTGTCCCAGCACTAAATCATTGGGTAGGTGCATCGCTGCGACTACATTTTCAATGACGGTCTGGCGCTTATAGGTGGCAGACCAGCGAATGTCTTCTTCGACCGTTATGGTAGCCAGCAGTTGCCCATTGGGCGACTTCAGTTCATAAGTGCCCGCAAAGGCCAAATAGCCCAGACCGAGCAATGAGATGATTAAGCTAGAGATGGTTTTTTTCATAGGGAATAGTTCTATCGATAGAGCCTGAGAGTGTTTATATCTCTACAGACAAATACTTAGACGCAGGCTTGGCAATAATCCACCTAGAGAGATTTAAATAATTTAGGGATTGTCATTTTTGTAAATCTATGTAGCCAAGGCTACATAATGATTCGTTTTTCCATCTTACTTACATTGCTGGTTGTCTGCAGGGCTAATACCATGGCAATTACCAACCATTTCGATCTGGATAGTTCTATCGCAGTCGGTTGGGATTCTCATTACGTCCTGGAGGGGCGGGATCTCCTGGAGGGGGATTCTTTGAACTGGGCAGTAATTGAGTTCACTCGGGATGCGCTCTCAGGCGGTATTTGGTATGGGGACTCACCGGATAGGGACTACCGGGAGTGGCAATTTGCCGGAGCCTACACTCATGATCTGGGGGAGTGGGAGCTCTCGGCTTCATTTATGCATCTGCGCTTCGAGTCCGATGAATTCAGCGACAATGAGGTGGGTTTGAGCCTGAGTCGGGAAGATCTTCCCGGTGAGCTGGATATTAGCCTGGATGCCTACCATTCATTCGAAGCAGCGGGTAGCTTCTGGCAAGTGGCTGTGGATCGGGACCTCTGGGAATACGAAAATCTGGAAGTGGAAGTGGCAGTGATTCTGGGTATCAATCAGGGCTATATTGCAGATGGGCATGATGGCCTTAATCATCTTGCAGGATTACTATCGGCCGAGTATGATCTGGCGGAGAACTTACTACTCATTGCCTACACAACCTATAGTGATGCCATTAATAAAGACTTTGCGCTCCCCGGAGATCAATCCCTCAGAGACTTCTGGCATTTTGGCCTCTCCCTGAGCTGGGCGCTTTAATATCTAAGGCTTGCAGACTTTACAAGGTCTGTACCCTGAGGCGACCGCCTCCTTTTTAGAATAAAAAACCTTTTTGCATGCTTTGCAGTTAAAGTAACGGCATGATTTTTGGTGAAAAATCTTTGATTCAATATTTCCATGATAAATGGTGTTGTTTTGAACATCATTTATTTGAGATCCCAGCGGATTTACAATGAGCAGTAGTAAGCAAATGCTTATTCTGATGCCGGATAACGTTTTCATCCTTTTTGCTCTACCGTCGTGTCATGGCGATGCCTACAGTTGCCAGGGAGCTGATGGGCATAATGATGGCCGCGACCAGGGGATTCATCAGGCCTGCCAGGCAGACTCCAATCGCTGCCAGATTATAGATTACGGCAAAGGCAAAGACCAGCCGTAGCGTGGTTTCCCGGCGACTGACCGTTTTAAAGAGCTCAAGCAACGCGGATAGCCCCGAGCCCATGAAATAGAAGTCGGCCTTGTTTTCCAGCAACCCTTTGTCCACGACAGGCGTACCGCTGCAGCCGGCACTTTCGAAAGCGAGGCTGTCATTGGCACCGTCACCGATCATCAGGCAACTTTTTGCATCATTATTGTGTATCCACTCAGCTTTCGCTTCGGGAGTCATCCCTCCCTGTGCAAACTCGGGGCTCAGGCCCAGTTGCTTCGCCAGTGTATCCACTTTGCTCTGCCGGTCGCCGCTCAGGATAAATACCGGTAGCTTACGTTTCAGCAGCGCCTGGATTGCCTCCCGTGCGTCTGCCTTCACACTGTCGATAAACTTGAATTGTGCGACCGGCCTGGCATCCATGCGGAACTCGCAGTCAAATCCGGTTTCCTGTGATTCTTCGGTCCAGGGTTGACTCGGCTGCCAGCCCACGCGTCCGAGTGACCACTGGCGACCTTCCGTTTCAGCCCACAGCCCGAAGCCGGCCTCTTCTTGAATCGAGGCGGCTTCGAGAGGCCCTTTTGCACTATATTGACTAAAGCGAAAATTCTCGCGCAAGCTGCGACAAACCGGGTGATAACTATCCCGGATGAGCTGACCCAGCGCGATACGGTCATCGTCATTTAAACTATTCAAAACACTTTGATTTTCGAGCTTGGGAGCTTCCAGAGTCAGCGTGCCGGTCTTGTCAAAAACGATTTTATAAATCCCCCGAAGTCGCGCCCAGAGTGTGTCACGCCGGATAAATAGCCCAAATTTGTGTAAATGCTTGAGTGCGATCTCATTAATCAAAGGGTAGGCGACGCCCAGAGCACACGGACAGGATACCACTAGAATTGAAATAGCTACTTGCAGAGCCAGTCGTAGATCTCCGGTCATCAGGCTCCAACCCAGAAAGCCCAGTGCCGCAATACCGATAACACTGGCAATGTAGATGCTGAGCACCCGCTCCATGAGCGGATTGTGGCTGTTTTCTGTCTGAGTGGTCGTTAACTTGGCAAGCAAAGACTCTGACCACGTCTCCCGGGCTTCAACACGCAGTGGTTCCAGCCCTAAATTAACTGCACCGGATGGCAAATCGGCATTTTCCCGGTAGTTACGGGGTTCGGACTCTCCATTGATCCATTCGAGGCTCAGTGTGGCATCATTATCCAGCAGGCGTGCAGTTACGGGGATCGTCGCACCGGAGCGAATGGAGAGTTTGTCGCCGCTCCGAATTGTTTCGGTCGCACATTGTTTAAGACCGCCCTCAACTTCCTTCTCAACTTTGTGCAAAGGGCTACTGGCGATCAGCTGATTACGATTTTGGCTAAGCGCATAATCCTGCACCCAGCGGCCCACGAGCATTAGAAAAACAAAAATCGCAACAAAATCAAAGTATACGAGCGTATCATAACTCAGCAGCGCTCCTCCCCAGGAGCTGATATAGGCGACAATCAGGCCCAGGCTTATGGGCAGATCGATGCTCAGCATGCGGTTCTGCAATCCCGCCCATGCACGTCTGAAAAAATAGCTCCCGCCGACCAGTATGCTCAAGGTCGCAAAAAACGCGGTGAGTAGTTCAAAGAGGTTTGCCAATACAAAATCCGCTCCCATCCCCAAGTAAGCGGGTAGGGTGAATAGCATCGCATTGAGCGCAAAGGCCGCCGTCAGACCGATTTTCAGGTTCAGCGGATTACTCGCCTTGGGGGCATCGGTACCCGGAGGTCCTACCAGATATCCGAAATTTTGGATGGATTTGGCAAAAGCCACTGCGTCAAACTTCCCGGTATCCCAACTCATCTGTAGGGTTCCGTATTGCGGATGAATACGGATCGCACGGGCCCCCTCCTGTTGTTTAAACACTTTCTCGACCAGCCAGATACATCCGACACAGGTAATGCCCTGAAGTTCCAGCTTGAGCTCAGGTTTTTCCGTTTCTTCTGCGGCTTGAATCAGTGGCGCAAGCCAGGAGTAATCCCGCACCTGGTAGGGTGTTGATTTGACGGGCATCGAGGTGCCTTGTTTCAGATCATAATACTTACTGAGCCCTTGTTCGTGGATGATCTCGTAGACATACTCACACCCGCTGCAGCAGAAATCATCGTGTTCATGGGCAGGTTCAAAATGGATGCCACAATGCTTACAGGTCTGCTTCACCGGGTGAACTAACTTACGATTATTGCTTCCTGGGCTTTCTGTATCTGACTCGTTTCCAGGGGCACAGCTGCCGGCTTATGCTTATTGGCAACCATGATCAGGGTGGTCCAGGCCGAAATTAATAAAACAAAGGCAAGAATGACCCAGATCCAGAGATTCCAGCCACTGGCCTTTTTTACAGGCTTATCTGTTATTGTTTCGCTCATGGTTACGAGGATGGCAAAAGGATGGGCCCCAGGAATTCGGCATTCCTCATTAGTTCTATTTCTCCGGAGCTATCGACAGCCTTTACATCGAAACTGAATTTCTCAGTAAATTCTGCACGGTCAATGGTGATCACCATTGGTTGTACCACCTCTCCCAGGGGTGGCACTGTGACGGGTGCCTCAAAACCCTGCTTATCATGGATTATCGGACTGTCTACCATTACGGTAAATGATACCGGCAGATCCTGCTTATTGATCAAACGCACCATGAAGGCGTTACGCACCGTATCCTCCTGCACGATATAGGGCACTCCCGCCATACGCACGACACTCATATGCGCTTGTTTCAGTTTGGTCGCTGAAAATGCCATCACAGAACAACCAATGAGCAACATTACCAGATAGAGTGCGATTCGGGGTCGGAAAATACGTCGCTTTATACCGCTCAACCCGTTAAGAGAGTCATAACGTACGAGTCCTTTGGGGCGACCCACTTTTTCCATCATCTCATCGCAGGCATCGACACAATTTGCACAACCGATGCACTCGATCTGCAATCCTTGACGTATATCAATCCCTGTGGGGCAGACCTGGACGCAACGGTTACATGCGATACAGTCTCCTGCATTCGGATCCTTAACCGGTCCCCGGGGCTCACCGCGCTTCTCGTCATAACCGATGATCATCGTATCGTCATCAATTAATGCAGATTGAAATCGACCATATGGGCAGATAACGAGGCACAGCTGCTCGCGAAACCAAGTGAAATTAAAGTGCAGGACTCCAGTCGCAATAAAAACAAACAGAAATGCGCTCCAATGCTCAGTGGGGCTCATGGTCATCCACTTATAGAGCTCCGGGATCGACACAAAGTAAGAGAGGAATATGTGCGCGATAATCGTAGAGATCAGCAGAAAAATTACCTGCTTTCCGCCGCGTTTCATAATCTTCTCACTATTCCAGGGCTGGCCGTCCAGTTTGCGCTGAGCGGCAGAGTTGCCCTCAATCGCTCGTTCGATTCTGCGATACACATGCTCCAGGAAAACCGTCTGTGGGCACGTCCACCCACACCAGATCCTGCCCAGCAGGGATGTTATAAAGAATAGCGAAAAGCCCAGCCCGGTGATAAAAAAGAACGCCAGCCAGAAATCCTGTGCAGCAAAGGTAAGCCCGAAGATATGGAATCGGCGGTCGACCGTATCGAAGAATAGTGCAGGGTGCCCGTTGATTGGAATCCAGGGCAGCAGCACATAGATCGATATCAATAAACCGCCTACGATTCGGCGCCAGTTCGTAAACACCCCCCGGACATCCGCTGGGTGCAAGAAGATGCGACCTCCATCATCAGCGATGGTGGTTACGGATTCACGGATGGGTGTGATTTTAGCCATTTTTAGGTTCCTATTATTCTTTTTTACTCAGGATGAATGCAGTGACTTCGGTAATGCTTTTCTGCCCGATAATCGGACCCCACGCCTGCATACCCTTATCAAGCACACCATCGTAAATGGTTTGATAGATTTTTGAAGGTTCTCCACCGTGTACCCATTCGGCATCCACCAGATTGAGACCCAGACCGGTAATGCCCTCAAGGTTGGGCCCGTGGCATACCATACAGTATTGATTATAGATGGACTCACCTGAACTGACGAACGTCGCATTTTCGGCCATCTCATAGAATAGATCATCGTTACTGACATCAATCGAGTTAGCCAGCTTGGTTGCCTGAATCTCCATCATCGCAACCTCCAGCTTTTCGACATCCGACATCGAAGCATTACTCTGGTGATAGAAGAACCAATAGATTACGCTGAAAATAATGGTGCCGTATAGCGTGTAGAGCCACCAGTTGGGCAAGCGCTGATCATACTCTGTGATACCATCATATGCATGTGGGCGCAACTTGGGTTCATCGGGTTTCTGGTTTTGCTTACTCATGATTATCAGTTTGTTTTAAAGGTTCTTCGGAAAGGGGGAGATTGGCCATATGATCGCGTTTTTGCTTGCTCATGCGGATCGCGCGGATGACCACGAAGATAAAAACCCCGGCTGTAAATGCGAATGTAGCTATTGCTGCGAGATTCGCCCAGTCGTCTACCATCATTTGCTTAAACATAGTGCTTACTCCTGATTCTCAGTCGGGTTCATGGTTACCTGAGTAGTATCTGTGTATTTACCCAGCTTTTGCATGTAGGCGATCAGTGCGATGATCTGTTTGTTCTCATCGGTTACCGCGCCTCGCTCATTCAGGCCATTGGCAATTTCGATCGCCTGAGCCCGTGCCTGCTCATGGATATCCTCTTCCGAAAGATCCATCGGGTAGGGCACTCCCAGGCGGCGCATCGCATCAATCTTTGCTGGCAGTGCCTTCAAATCATAATCGGCGGTATTCAGCCATGGGTAAGCCGGCATGTTGGATTGCGGTGAGATATCCCGGGGGTTGATCATGTGGAAATAATGCCAGTCGTCCGATCGTCTCCCGCCTTCTCGTGCGAGGTCAGGCCCAGTGCGTTTGGAGCCCCATTGATAGGGGTGATCATAAATACTCTCACCCAGCCGTGAGTAGTCTCCGTAGCGCATGACATCTGAGACCATCGTGCGGATCATCTGGGAGTGGCAGTTATAGCAACCTTCACTCACGTAGATATCGCGTCCGGCCAGTTCCAGCGGTGTGTAAGGTACCTGGATACGGCCTTCAATGTTATCCGCTCGGTTAATAGTCACGGTAGGGATGATTTGTACAGCTCCGCCAATCGCTGCTGCAATGAATACCAGAATCGTAAACACATAGCTGTGCTCCAGCAATTGGTCATACCATTGGGACCATTTGCTTCCGGCAATTTCGAAGTGCATGATCGCGGCTACGCAGACTGCGATAGTCAGGATCAATCCCAGGATCATCCATATGCCGTCTCCGAACATCCAGATGCATGAGAACAGGATCAATCCGCAGGAATAAAGAACCGGTGCGTTGATGAAGCCGGGGAACTTTTGTTCGATCTTAGCAATGGTCTTCTCATCCGCTTCCACTTCGACAGTGCCATTTACGGGGCTACCACTGGCAAAGGTCTTAAACAAATTGTAGACCATCAGTAGATAACCGACGAAATAGAGCGTTCCGCCCACAACGCGGGTCAACATCATGGGGCGGATCGCCTGCAACGTTTCCAAAAAGTTCGGGTATGCCAGCAAAGTACCATCTTCGTTGGTTCCATTCAGCATGAGTCCCTGCATAATTCCGGATACCCACATCGACGCCACATAGAGCAGGATACCGATCATGCCCAACCAGAAGTGCATGTTCGCCATGGCGACTGAGTGCAACTTGGTCTTAAAAAGTCTTGGCGCAAGCCAGTAGAACATACCTGCCGCCATAAATCCATTCCATCCCAGGGTTCCGCCATGCACGTGGCCAATCGTCCAGTCCGTGTAGTGCGAGAGCGCGTTTACGGACTTAATGGAGAGCAACGGCCCTTCAAAAGTAGACATCCCGTAGAAGGTCACCCCCGCTGCGAGGAATTTGACCACCGGGTCAGTCCTCAACAGGTGCCAGGCTCCCCGTAAGGTGAGCAGCCCGTTTAACATACCTCCCCAGCTCGGTGCCCATAGCATCAGGCTGAAGATCATCCCCAGGCTTTGCAACCAGGAGGGCAGGGAGGTATTTAACAAGTGGTGAGGCCCGGCCCAGATGTAAATGAATACCAGCGACCAAAAATGGATGACCGATAATCGATAGGAATACACTGGCCTCTCCACCGCCTTTGGTATGAAGTAATACATGATACCGAGGATCGGCGTGGTCAGGAAGAACGCGACTGCATTGTGCCCATACCACCATTGCACCAGCGCGTCTTGCACCCCGCCAAATAGCGGATAACTGTGCAGCGGTCCGGTCGGTAAGGAAAGGTGATTGACGATGTAGAGCATCGCAACCGTTACAATCGTTGCGATGTAGAACCAGATCGCTACGTAGAGTGATTTCTCATTGCGCTTTGCCAACGTCCAGAAGAAATTGATACCAAAGATCACCCAGATACCGGCAACGGCAATATTGATTGGCCAGATCAGCTCCGCATACTCCTTACCGCGGCTGTAGCCCAGCGGGAGAGTGATGGCTGCAGCAACGATGATCAATTGCCAACCCCAGAAGTGAATCTTACTCAACAAATCAGAGGCTGTTCGCGCTTTGCAAAGCCGTTGGGTTGAGTAATACACCCCGGCAAACATCATATTGCCCACAAACGCGAATATCGTCGCATTGGTGTGAAGCGGCCTAAGCCTGCCAAATGTCAGCCAAGACATGTTGAAGTTCATCTGCCAGAAGTTCAATTGTGAGGCAATTAGAACTCCTACCAGTAATCCCACAGCACCCCAGATCACCGAGGCGATCATGAAGTAACGAACCGTGGTATCATCGTATTCGATTGTGATTTTCTGAGTGCTCATAGACTATTGTTTGCGTCCTTTGATTGAAACTGAGGTTTCTTCTTCCCTAAGAGGAATGAGAGAATCGCTTTCGGGGCTGGAAATACGATCCTGTTTACGGTTCAGGAAGAAGGAAACCATGAAGAAACCTGCTAAGAAGAGGCTGAGAAAAACGGTTAAAAACAAAATTTCCATGGTTATACGGTCTTGGAATATCCCTTGGGGCCTTGGGATAGGTAAGCGTCGAACTGCATTGCAATGTTTCGGATAAAGTATCGGCCCGCTTCGGTTACCTGGATGGCCTTGTTGCCGATCTCTACCAGGCCGTCCTGCTGAAAGCTCTCAAGTGCCTTAAGGCTCTTGGCGAAGTAGTCCTTAAACTGAATGTTCCAGCGGTTGCTGATTTTATCATAGTCCAGGCCCATATCGCACATGATCCGCATAATGGTGTCCCGGCGTATTTGGTCGTCCTCATTGAGCATGTAGCCCTTTTTGATGGGCAGCTGGCCGGCATCCAGCATCGCGTAATACTCATTGAGGTCCTTCGTGTTCTGGCGATAGACATTCTGAGATTGGCCAATCGCGGATATACCAAAGGAGCAAATCTCAACATTCGCATGGGTGCTGTAGCCCTGGAAATTGCGTTGAAGACTCTTGCGGTTTTGAGCTACCACGAGCGGATCCTCTTTCTTTGCAAAGTGATCCATGCCGATGTAGTCATAATCATGCTCCTGCATGGTTTCCAGGATGAGCTGCAGGAGCTCCAGCTTAAGATCGGCACTCGGTAGGCTGTGCTTTTCGAGTATCTTTTGCGCAGGTTGCTTCCAGGGCACATGTGCATAGCTGAATACCGCAAAGCGATCCGGATCGTAGCTAATGGCCTCTTTCAGCGTATCCGCATAACTCTCAACCGTTTGATAGGGCAGTCCGTAAATCAAATCCAGATTCAGCGACTGGATGCCCGCAGATCTCAGCCAGGAGACTGCATTTAAATTCTGCTCGGTGGTTTGTATGCGGTGAACGGCCTGTTGTACTTCTGGATTGCAATCCTGAATACCGATAGAGGCCCGATTGACGCCCCAGTCCCGATAATTGAGCACTTTTTCATGGGTGAGTGTCCTTGGGTCAAACTCGACTCCAATTTCCGCATCCGCAGCAATTTTAAAGGACGATCGAATGATTTTACCCAAGCGTTCCGTTTGATCTTCGTTGAGGAAATTCGGAGTTCCCCCGCCCAGGTGGATTTGAACGACCTCCCGGTCGATATCGATCGATTTAAGCGTCAGCGCGATTTCCTTTTCCAGGTAATCCAGATACACGTCGGCCATTTTGGAATCGGTAGTGATCAATTTATGGCAACCGCAAAACCAGCATCGGCTCGCACAAAACGGGATATGAAAATAGAGCGAGAGGGGGGCCTTGGATTTTTTTGAATCTTTGAAAAAGCGTTTAGGGTCATCCACATCACCAAACAGCAAAGCAGTAGGATACGAGGTGTATCGGGGGCCGGGTACATTATACTTGGAAAGTAGTAATTGGGATACCGGCACATGGGCTTGTGTCAGGTGGTGAAAAGACATGTTTGCTATTATCGTGAACTTTGAGTTGATGACTTCGCATTTTTGGTCTTTTGTTATGCATATATTCACCAAACCGTTATTTTTTGTAATGATGAGGATAAGGACGGCTGGGTGAGTGCCCCTGAAGTATTAAGAGAATGAATACGGAATTGGTCAGCCATACGCGCCATTTTACAAATAACAAGGAGAGTCGGGCTTTGGTTAAAAAACTTACCGAATCCCAGATATATGAGGACTATGTGAAGTCATTTTCTCAGGCAACGGGCCTGCCTTTATCAATACGCCCTGTAGAATCGTTTCACCTGGGCCTCCAGGGCAACTCTCATGAGAATCGCTTCTGTGCGATTATGGGCAAAACCAACCGCAGCTGTGCCGCATGCCTGAGCATGCAGGCCAGTCTTGAAGAAAAGGCGCAGCTTGCACCTGCAACACTCAGCTGCTTTGCAGGGCTTTGTGATACACTCGTTCCGATACGGGTCGGGGATAAAATAATCGCTTTTTTACAAACCGGTCAGGTTCTTCTGCATAAACCTGATAAGGAGCATTTTACAAAAGTAACTCGGCAATTACTTGCCTGGGGGATGGATGTGGACCTTAAAACGCTCGAGGAGGCCTATTTTCAAACGAAAGTACTGGATGAGGAGCAATACAAAGCTTTTGTAAACATGCTCAGCACCTTTGCTTCACACTTGGCAATCATTAGCAACCAACTCTCTATACAGGAGCAGGAGCGCGAGCCGGAATCGATCAAAAAAGCCCGCAATTATATTGATCAACACTACAGCGAGTCCCTTTCGCTCGAATCCGCTGCCAAAGTGGTAAATACGAGTGTTCGCTACTTTTGCAAAGTATTCAAACAGGCAACCGGGATGACTTTTACCGACTACCTTTCCCGGGTGCGCATCGAGAAAGCCAAGAGCCTCTTGCTCAATCCCAACCGGCGTATCAGTGAAGTGGCCTTTGAAGTGGGCTTTGAGTCGCTCTCTCAATTCAACCGATCTTTTAAACGCCTGATGGATCTATCACCTACGGAATATCGCAGGCAACAACTCGAGTGGTAGGTCTTTTGACTTGAGGCAGACTGGCAGTCGTTCTAAACACTTATACGAATGAAAATGCCAAGCGAAAGAGATACTCAACTTATGAAAGCTGAAGAGCTTAGACGCAGGTATTACATCAGCTTTTGGTTTCCCATTGCGTTATTTCTACTCGCTACATTGGTAGTCTGGCATTTTCGCTTTTACTCCAGCAGCATTGAAATAGAGATTGAGCTTGCCACACCGGGGAATGTGCAGGTCTTCTGGGATTCAGGAGAGGGATATTCAGAAGCACAGTCTTTGCGATTTGCAGTAGCCGAGGCTGAAACTCCGACTCAATGGTCCAATCCATTCGATTTTACGGGCGTTCAGAGTTTGCGCATCGATCCGGCTGACAACGACGGGCTTATCGATATCTACCAGTTCCGCTTGAAATATTCGGGGGAGCTTTTTAGCCGCAGATACATATTTACCGAGGATATGGCTTCCAGTGGAATTGCGAATCTCGTTGCGGATACGAGGTCAGGCGGTCTTGTCGTAAAACCCATAAGCGGAAATGGAGATCCTCATTTTATTATCAGTGAGATACCGGATCTCCCCTCATTGCAGCAAAAAATATTCAACGTCATCCTCAGCTTATTGGTAGTGGCTGTTCTTGCGGCAGGCATCTCGATTTTTTTTCATGAGTTTTGGAAGTTTGTCACTTTGCGATTTTTAGTCGGAATGATGTATCTGGAAAAGCAAAGGCAGCGATTCCAGAATTGGTGTGACGCATGGAGTGCTCGTATGAAACTCCTCAATTGGATCAGCTGTTTGGTTTTTGCGATTATTATTGGGCTCATCGCCTATTGGAATGCACCTGAGTCTTATCAGAACCAGATCGAATTGCGCTTTAATCTGGTCGACACTGAGACGGAGAATGTTCACTTGTTTTATGATACCGGCTACGGAATTAACGCCACCGAATCTGAGTTGTTGTGGCTTGAGGAGGGGCAGTTGAACCATAATATTCTCATAACTCTGGATGATTTGGAGATTCAGCAATTGCGACTCGATGTACTCAACCGACCGGGCATAGCGATTCTTGAGGATTTTAAGGTACGTAGAAGTCCGGGAAACTGGACAC
Organism: Puniceicoccaceae bacterium; assembly: GCA_028285755.1. Taxonomy (GTDB): domain Bacteria; phylum Verrucomicrobiota; class Verrucomicrobiia; order Opitutales; family JAFGAQ01; genus JANQOQ01. The sequence continues at coordinate 368,752 of JANQOQ010000006.1, read as the reverse complement.
CGCTCTCGTTCCATAAGTGGGATCATAACGATCAAATAAGTATCCGGGATATTTCCGAGAATCGCCTGGTTTTTGAATCAAAGGGGGGTGACCCGGTTCTCTATTTCGTGCATTCAGATTATTTTCCAAAGCAGCATTTTCAGTTTCCACTTCCATTCTTTTATTTTCTGCTCTTTGGCAGTATTGCTTTTATTGCGACCGCCTTTTGGAATCGACTGCTCAGCGAAGGGCAGGACATTGGGGAATTAATTAAGCAGCAAAATAGCTAGAGTTCCCTTACAAGCGAATTTTCATTTTGCTAAGAATTACTTTGAAAATTTGAAACAGTGTGTTGTGTTGAGGGCTTTATGGCCAAATCAAGCGCTTCAGATTCCCTAGACATAGAATTACTTTTTTATAAGCCGACGCCCAAGCGCTATACCCTGAATCGTGGGAATGTCGAGATTAAAGGATGTTTATACACAAACTCGCCAGATGAAATTGTAGCTGTGGAAGCACGGTTGGGTAAGCGTGCTATTCCGCTGCAGCTTACGGCTACGGCATTAGGTTATTGTCGGGTAGAGGGATCGTTCAGCACGAAACCGGGTATCAAACATGTTAAGATCCATGTGAAATTCAAATCCGGTGAGACTCGCCAATTGACATCACTATGGGTATTTCAGCTAAGCCGCAAAGCGCATACTCTCATAGAAAATAAGCCTGAAACGGACTACCAGGATTGGGTTGATCGCATGGAGCAATCCGTAATGGAAACGATCTTTGAAAAGAAGACCCAGCTATATCCGCTACCAGAACTAAATTGGGTTATTCAGGTGAATAACAAAAATTTGGATGCTCTCCAATGTACACTGGATTCTCTTTTTAAACTTAATAGTCTTTCCCGTATTATTTTGTTAGACAGTGTTGGATTATTCGATGAAAGATCAGCATTGGGTGATACACGTTTGATATGCTTGAAGAATCCTTCTGTATCATCGATTAACACTCAATTATTAGGCATTAAGAAAGGCCTTATTTGCTTTTTGAATCAGGGAGATGTCGTTTCGGACAGTCTGGAGCGCGCATTAGAGAAAATAGATTTAACCCAATCGAGTCTGATCTACACAGACCATGATAGCGTAGATGTCCAGGGTAACCGTAGCGATCCAGAAGTTAAACCTGCATGGAATCCCGATTTCCTGCGAAGCACACCCTATATCGGTCGCAATTATTTCATTACAGTAGAGCAATTTACAGCTCTTGAAGGATTTAAAAACTACCCCAGTGATCTGAAGCACTGGGATTTGCAGCTTCGTCTATCAAGTTCAGTAAAAAGGAATGCTATTCTGCGATTACCCGGAATCTATTTCCATCAATATTACAGCTTCGATTCATCAGTTCAGCCAAAGGACGTTTTAGCAGTAATAACCGACTTTGTTAAATCTGAAAACCCGGATGCCAGGGCAGTGCACCATGAAAAACTGTCGGGGTCATTCCGTATTCAATACCCATTGCCCGAGTCGGAAGATTGCCCCAAGGTATCCCTCATTATTCCGACAAGGGATGGGGTTGAGGTGCTTAAAGTATGCGTAGATACCATACTTGAAAAAACGAATTACCCCAATTATGAGGTTATCATACTCGATAATGATTCGAAAGAATCGGAAACTGTGGAGTATTTTGACCAAATAACGCAGAAGGGCTGCAGGATCATCCCTTGTCCCGGTAAGTTTAATTATGCGGCGATCAATAACCGGGGTGTCGAAAATGCTGAGGGCAGTTATATCTGCCTGTTGAATAGCGACCTGGAAGTGATTGATGGGGATTGGCTCAATGAAATGATGGCCCATGCGGTGCGTCCTTCGGTGGGTGCGGTAGGTGCTCATTTACTTTATCCGGATGACCGACTGCAACACGCCGGAGTGATTTTAGGCGTGGGTCATGTTGCTGCCCATGCATACCGCTTTCTGGAACCCGAAGGTGCAGTCGATCCAAAGCGTGCAAAATTAGTAAATAACTACACCGCCCTTACCGCTGCATGCCTTTTGATGCGTAAAGCGATTTTCGAAGAGGTTGGCGGCTTTGATGCCGAAAACCTCGCCATCACCTACAATGATGTGGATTTATGCATTAAAATCTACGAAAGTGGCTACTATAATGTCTATACGCCACATGCGACGCTGTATCACCATGAATCTGCTACGCGAGGGCCTGAGGACACACCCGAAAAAAAGCAAAGATACCTCAAGGAAGTAGAATACATGTGGAAGCGTTGGGAAAACATTCTACTTGATGATCCGGCCTACAATCCGATGCTAACACGTTTCAAAGAGGACTTTACTCTAACCACTCCCCATGAGCAAAAGCTCTATCGCAATATCCCCATTTTCCCGAATGAATAGGAGTATCATAATCTTGGTTCCCCAAAAAGTCCGATAGCTTTACGTTTGCAAATTAGAGTTCCATACTCTTCAAGTTACATGATTAAGTAAATGTATACCAATGCTTAAGAAATACGGAATACAGATTCTGCTGGTGATTATATGTATGTCGATCGCGGTTAAAACGGCTCTCGATGCGCCCTTGGCCATCAATACGCTTGATATACGCCTTTCTATCACAGAGCCCGGAGACAGTCGCCTCTTTTACAATGTGGGCAATGGCTACAATGAAGACGAAACCGTGCGTTCGCCCATACCTGAATCGGAAGGATTGACGGATTTGCAGTTTATCCTGCCGGATGCGGATCACTTTGTTGGGATGCGCTGGGATATTATCGAGCATGATCGCGGTGCCGAAGTGTTTGTAGATCGTATAGTCGTCAATTATTACGGTGGTTATGAGAGCTATCAACTAAGACCCGAGTCCATTATCCCCATGAATCAAATCACCGACTATGATATCTTGGACCGCGGCATTGAATTTAATGTGAAACCCGGTGATATCGATCCATACCTCGTGTTTACCCAAATTCCCTCCAGCAGTGAAGCTCCTTCAAGAGTCTGGGTCCTGGTTAAGGGTATATTCTGGGGGATACTGGCATCATTGTTACTGGTTGTACTCTATCGATTGGTCATGGGTTACCTCAATGGCTGATCATTGTGTGCGCATAATTGGATTATTTATATGGAAAACGAGATAAAGATTTCAGTTGTGATTCCCATTTACAACGAGTCTGAGAATTTGCCGGATCTTTTTGAAAAACTGAATGCCGTACTACCGGAGAATGATGCAAGCTGGGAAGTGCTTTTGGTCGATGATGGCAGCAGGGATAACAGTGCGGAGCTCATTTCCCAACAGGCTGCTGAAGACAGTCGTTATATCGCGATTCGATTCCTTAGAAATTATGGTCAAACCGCCGCGATGCAGGCAGGCTTTGATGCGGCACGGGGAGATGTAATCGTACCTATGGATGCAGACCTGCAAAATGATCCTGCCGATATTCCGCGATTGCTTGAAAAGCTGGATGAGGGCTACGACGTGGTCTCGGGTTGGCGCAAGAACCGCAAGGATAAGGCCATCAAGCGAGTTTTTTTAAGTAGGGTGGCCAATAAGATCATATCACAGATATCAGGCGTCACCTTGCATGACTATGGCTGCTCATTGAAGGCCTATCGCCGCGTTGCTATCAATGATGTACGCCTCTACGGTGAAATGCATCGGTTTATCCCTATTTATGCGTCGTGGAATGGGGGCAAGGTCACTGAAATAGTCGTAGAACACTACCCGCGCACCAAGGGTACATCCAACTATGGGATGGAGCGGATTTTTAAGGTCGTACTCGATCTGATCGTTGTAAAATTCCTCTATCATTACTCTCAGAAGCCCATGTACATTTTTGGGGGGTTCGGCCTCATAAACCTGATGATTTCAGGCATAGTGGGAATAATAGCTCTATACCTGAAGTTTGCAGATATACGCACCCTATCATCTACGCCTCTGCCTATCTTGTGTATTGGTCTCGCATCTGTCGGTATTTTTTCCATTATGAATGGTTTATTGGCTGAACTGATGACGAGAACCTATTATGAATCGCAGAATAAGAAGACCTATAAGCTGAAGGACGATTCACAATAAATAAAATCTAATTTGTAAGATGAAAAGTAGCCCACAAGACCCCATGCATGAAACAGAAAACGGGGCGCTCAGTGCATCCCTGGAGCATAATTGGGAGCAACATGTCGGTATTCTTTTAAAAAATCTCGATGAAAAACGCGGTGAACTCAAAATCTATCATGATACGTTAAAGCGACTTTTGGAAATTACTGAAATTTCCGGAGAAGAAGTAGAAAAAGTTAAGCACACGGTCGCCGTTAGAGATGAGTATATCCGCGATCTTGAACACAATATCGAGCATCATAGGCACATCGAAAAAGTTTCGCAACAGCGTCAGCAATTTCTCCAAGGCCGGATTGAAAAACTACTGGAGCACAACTTAAAGCTCGAAGAGCATATCAGTAAACTGGACGAGCTCATTAGTTACAAACATCGCGTAATCGACGAGAAGAATCAAGTCGTTGAAAATAAGGAACAGGTCATTGCTGCCGAAAGCAGATACCGTGAGGAACTCAGGCAATATTATGACCTGAAGTCCAAAGCCTGGAACAAGAAATCGATTGAAAAACCCATACCTGAAGTAATCCCTCCTTTGGATATCGCAGAATTGCCCCCTGAACCCAGCTACCCGGATCCAGTTCCAGCGCTTAAGCTGGATGAGGAGAAGCCCTATGCAAGTTTTGATAAAGTGCTTGAGCCCAATAAAGACCTGATGGATGAATTCCGCTGTGGCCTTGATACGCCAAGATCTTACTTATCCCGCGAAATTGGTCATGTGGTTCATATCGGGGGATGGTGTTTTGATAAGGAAGGCCGTGCACCTAAAAGAGTGTGGGCCATTCTGGGCGATAAAAGAATTCCCTGTGCAAGTGGGTGGCCCCGGGAAGATGTGGTCAGCGAATTTGCACACCAGCTAAACGTGGAGCGCAAGTGTGGGTTTAATGTAGAACTCAGTACCGGTCCGGGAGAGAATATTATAGATATTTATGCGGAGTTTGAAAACGGTGCTGAGGAATTCCTCTTCAAGCGCCTGGTTATTAATCTCGGCATCAATCGCACGCCCAAGCGGCAGCTGGATCAGGATTACAGCACCTGGGTCGAATGTTTTGATTCGCTCTCAAATGCGGATATACGCGCGATCGAAAAACACTTGGCTGAGATGAAGTCTAAGCCACTCATTTCCATACTGATGCCTGTCTATAACACGGATGAGCAATTACTTTGCGAAGTTATTGAGTCGGTACGCGATCAGATATATCCGCATTGGGAATTATGCATCGCAGACGATGCATCGCCCGAGCCACACGTAAGAAACATCCTCGAGGAATATGCCAAAAAGGACGAACGCATCAAAATCGTCTTTCGGTCTGAGAATGGGCATATCTCTGCATCTACAAATAGTGCTCTGGAAGTCGCTACCGGTGAGTTTTGTGCATTGCTTGATCATGATGATCTATTACCCAAACACGCCCTTTACTTCGTTGCCAACGAACTGAATGAGTATCCGGAGACCGACCTGATCTTTAGCGATGAGGATAAAGTGGACTCCAAGGGGGTACGTTTCGACCCCTACTTTAAGTCTGACTGGAATCACGACCTTTTTCTTTCACATAACTGCATTTCTCACCTCGGTGTTTACCGCACTTCGATCTTGCGCGAAATCAATGGCTTTCAGGAGGACCTCTTTGGTTCTCAGGACTGGGATATGGCACTGCGCTTTATTGAGAAGACAGACGCATCGCGAATCCGCCATATTCCCCGTATCCTGTATCACTGGCGTTATTTGGAAAGCTCCACGGCCATGTCCATAGAGAGCAAACCCTACGCCGTAACTGCAGGCCAGAAGGCGATCGAAAATCACCTCAAAAACCGGGGGATAGCCGCCACGGTGAGCGAAGGAATGTGGGCAGGCGCATTTCGCGTGAAGTATCATCTGCCGAATCCCGTCCAGATCTCCATAATTATACCCACCCGGGATCAGTTGGAGGTCACCCGGCAATGCATCGATAGCATTTTAAAGCAGTCCGAATATTCCCACTACGAGATCCTGTTACTCAACAACCAGTCCGAGCAGCCGGAGACACTGGAATACTTTAAATCCCTTCAGGGGAATCCCATGGTTCGCATTCTGGATTATGATCATCCTTTCAACTTCTCTGCGATCAATAACTGGGGTGCCCAACAAGCACAGGGCGATGTGCTCCTGTTTTTGAATAACGACATCGAGGTAACTGATGGCGGCTGGCTGGAAGAACTCGTTTCCCAGGCGATGCGGGAAGAAATCGGGGCTGCCGGCGGCTGGCTGCTCTATCCGGATCATCGCGTTCAACACGCCGGAGTTGTAATGGGAGTGGGGGGAGTCGCAGTAGAGGCCTTTAAAAATCAGCTCGAATGGAACATCGGCCACATGGGTCGTGCCCACCTTACGCAGAACTATTCTGCAGTGACCGGAGCTTGTCTCGCTACGCGTAAGGATGTTTTCGAGAAGTTAGGAGGCTTCAATGAGGAGGCATTAACAGTCGCATACAACGATGTGGATTATTGCCTGCGGGCTAAGCGTGAATTGGGATTGAAGACCGTTTGGACTCCTTACTCAAAACTGATTCATCATGAATCCATCTCTCGCGGTTATGAGATTTCCGATGAGAAAAAACAGCGACTCGAAAAAGAATCCGTATACATGTACAAGAATTGGGCAGCGGAAATCGAAGCAGACCCCTACTACAACCCCAATTTGACCAAGTATGACACACAGTTCTTCCTTGCATGGCCGCCCAGGGTCAATGATCCCTGGAAGCCCTATTTGGATCATGCTTAGTAGAGGGCTGCGAGCACTGGACTACTAGAAGCGATTTCATGCTGATTGCCATTACAGTTATTCTTTCAACTTTCCTGTTGAGCTACTTTGCCGTGCTTGCAGTCAGGCGGATTGCAATCCGATACAACTGGGTTGCTAATCCCCGGGCAGACCGCTGGCACGAAAACGTGACCGCGCTTCACGGGGGTGTGGGCATGGCACTTGCCTTTATAGTCGGCTCGGTTGCGTGGATCACGATCTACTTTGGGGAGGGTATAGCAAACTTTGGCTCAGAATGGTTGCTGTCGCTTGTTTTTCAGCATAAGGAGTTTTGGATTATTCTGGGTGGTGCCACTTTATGCTTCTTACTGGGATTGGTAGACGATTTCATCCAGTTAAAACCCGGTGTGAAATTGTTGATGGAGCTATTAATTATCAGCTTCGTTGTATTATTGGGTTTAACGTTCGTGGTTAGCCCGTATCAGCTATTCAATATTATAATCACCTATCTCTGGTTTGTGGGTATTATGAATGCGGTCAACCTGCTCGACAACATGGATGGCGTGAGCTCCGGTGTGGTCATCATCAGTGTATTAGGCTTGGTGGTTATTGCATTGGTAGGCCAACAGGGGCCTAATTACTTTGCTGCGGTATGGGGAGCGATTTTAGTGGCTTCGGCATTGGGTTTTTGGATGCTTAATAAGCCACCAGCAAAAATCTTTATGGGAGATTCCGGAAGCCTGTTTCTGGGTTTCACCCTCGCCGCATTTTCTTTGCCTTCCAATCTAAACGGGTTTTATGCAGGCGCGGGAATAGAGCTTTTGAGCACCTACATGCAGATCCTGATTGCCATCACGCTCGCGAGTATCCCGATTTTAGATACAACTCTGGTAACCATAACGCGCTTAATGCGTGGGCAAAGCCCCTCTGTGGGGGGGAGGGATCACTCGACGCATCGGTTGGCTCAGTCAGGCCTCTCCAACTGGCAAACGCTTGGTTTTCTGTATTCCGTATCTGCACTCTGTGTGGTGGTAGCTATATTCATGGATATTTACCCGTCGATCGGGGTATTTATATTCGGTATAGCGCTCGTAGCCCTGTTGATGGTTGCAATCTATCTGGCCAGGGTGCAAATGCAGGTATCACCCATCCGCCAGGAGGGCTGGCAGCAGTTGGTAACCTCAATCACCTACCGCGTACCCCTGATCAAAATGATTCTCGATGTGTTCTTGATCAGCCTGAGCCTCTATGGGGGGTACTTGATCCGCTTTGATTTTCGGGTGAGTCCGGAAATCCTCAATGCATTGATTAACTCATTTCCGGTGGTCATCGTCTGTTGTCTGAGCGCTAATTTTATATTTCGCGTTTATGAGTTCAGCTGGCGTCTTGCGAGTTTTCGGGATATACTGAATTATGGACTGGCTGCAATGGTAGGCATGGCGGCCAGCCTTGCCATCATAACACTGGTTTTTCGTTTCGAAGATGGATTTTCCCGGGGAGCCTATGTAATTTTTGCGATGATTTACTTTATTGGGATGATCTCATCGCGCTTCAGTTTTCGGTTTATTGATGATCTCCTGCTCAAGTTTCGCAAGACACACAGTCCCACCGGCAAAATCCCCATTTTAATTTACGGCTATGGGCGTGAAGCAATTGTACTCGCAGAAGAAATCTTTCAAAATTATGAAAGATGGGGCAATTATTCAGCGGTAGGCATCGTCAATACCAGCAAATCCAAGATATCCTCCAAGTTGCTTGGGATCCCCTTTAGAGATCCTGAATACTGGCAAGATTACGATTTCGGGGGCACCCCTGAGATCATTCTTGCAGATGATAATATTGAAAACGCAGAGGTAGAGGCTTTTGCGACCGCATTTAAAGGCAAACCCAGAATACGACGCTTCACCAGCACATTAATTGATATTCAGTCATGAATGACCCGGAAGTAGTTATTTCAGTCAAAAATCTCAGTAAGTCTTACCGCATTTGGCGGGATCCTTCGGCACGATTGAAGGCTCCTTTGTTTGATGCACTGGAGAGTGTTTTCACTCCCCATAAGCGCAATGGAAATAGTGATATCGAACCGGATAATCCTGAGATCAACGGGCGTATCTACAATACGCATAAGTATTACCACGATTTCTGCGCATTACAGGGAGTGGATCTCGAGCTGAGAAAGGGACAGAGTCTTGGCATTATCGGCAAAAATGGATCTGGAAAGAGCACGTTGCTGCAGATGATCGCAGGAACTCTAAACCCTACAAGCGGTACAGTGTTTACAAGGGGCAGGGTGGCCGCACTACTGGAACTGGGTGCCGGTTTTAATGATGAGTTTACGGGGCGCGAAAACGTGTATCTTAATGCATCCATCCTGGGTTTGACTCGGGATGAAATTGACGAACGTTTTGAGCGGATCACTGAGTTTGCCAATATCGGAGATTTCATTGATCAACCCATCAAGACCTATTCGAGCGGAATGCGCGTCCGCCTCGCATTTGCTGTTCAGGCGGAGATTGATCCGGATATTCTCATTATCGATGAGGCACTTGCAGTGGGCGATATCCGCTTTACCATGAAGTGCATACGCCGCATGAAAGAGCTGCAGGAAAATGATACGACCTTACTCTTCGTGTCTCACGATTTATCCAGCATCGTAAATTTCTGCCAGGAGGTAATGTGGATCAACGAAGGTCAGGTTGTGCGAAAGGGCAATCCCCGCTCTGTGGCTCTGGAGTATTCCAACTTTATGCACTACGGAGTGACTACCGAACCGGGTGACGAAGAAAGCAGCGACCAGGTTGCGGAAAAAGCAGCAGAATTATCGGATTCGTTCAACGATGAGGAGAGTGAATCGCAGACCAAAAGGGTCGAGCTGGATCTGACTGTCGAAGGTAAATCTGATTTGCCCACCAATATTCCCTGGGAGGATGTCTCTGGTTTGCCCTGTGATGGCACGGGGAAAGTGAAGTTCCTGCACGCTGCACTGCAAAACCGTAAAGATCCGTCTCAATCGAAATTGTTCGAAGGTGATGAGGAAGTCCGTATTTTCCTGCACCTGAATGCCAAAGATAGCCTGGATCAGCCGATTGTTTGCGCTGATATCTACGACATTAAAGGCAACTTGATCTTTGGCTGTAATACTTCGCTGGCTAAAATTAAGCTACATCCGCTTGAAGCGGATAAATCTTACATATTTGAGTTTGGTTGTAAAATTCCCAAGCTCCGGAATGGAGATTACACATTACTATTTGGTCTCTCCAACGGCACTTATGAAAACCACGAGCATATTTGCGGCATAGCGGAGTGTCTGACTTTTGAGGTGCGTTCGGATAACCTCAGCCAACGCCACCACATAGTCAGTTTTGATGATTACTACGTAGAGTCTTTTAAGGTGCAATCATAGCAGCTAGTTTGAAAATTCTCATGGAGACACAACAACGCAGCATCCTAATATTCAGTAAGGATCGTGCACTCCAGCTGGAAGCAACGCTCCATAGCTTTCTATGGGCGAGTGTATGGGAATCCCGGAAGCTGGGTGACACCATGGCTATCACGGTGCTCTACAAAACAACCAACGCAGCGCATGAATATCAATACGCGCAACTTAGGCGCACATTTCCGGGTGTTGTTTTTCAGAGTCAGACTCATTTTTACGACAACGTGCTGCTGCAACTCAGGAAATCGGAACAAATTCTGATGATGGTGGACGATACTTTATTCGTGCGCCAATTTGATCTTCGGGGTTGTTTTGAAGCTCTAAATCAACATCCAAGAGCCCTAGCGTATTCACTCAGACTGGGGCTAAACACCCGTGAGTGCTACATGAAGGATGGTCAGACTCAGGCATTACCCAGTCATGCAATGATTGGGAATGATCAGATGTTATTTGAATGGCAGGGAGCAGAGGGCGATTTCGGATACCCGTTTGATGTCTCTTGCAGCATTCATAGAAGCCAGAAGATACTGAGTTTATTGGGAGGTGAGGATGTTATCTTGAACCCAAATCAGCTCGAACACACCCTGGCCGGCAAGGCCGTTGAAGTCCGTTCACAGTATTTTCAGGTCGTATGTTTTGATTCATCCGTCAGCTTTTCACTTCCCCTTAATCTGGTTCAGGATAGTGCAAGTGATAATCGCTATCTTGCGGACGATACTTACACAGCGGATGCCTTATTGAGGCAGTTTAGTGCCAATAAACGCATTCATTGGGAGGCGATAACCGGTATGATTCCCAAAGCAGCGCACCAGATCGTGGAGGTCGCTTTTACTGATTGCATCCGGGAGCATCCGGAAAATCTGGATGAAAGAGATAACACCGGATATCCCCTCGTAACGGTGGTCATTCCTTGCTTTAATTACGGCCAATTTGTGCTTGAGGCTGTTCAATCGGTAAAAGATCAGATTTACCCGTTTGTGGAGCTTATTGTTGTCGATGGAGGATCTGACGATTCGCATACGATTGAAGTATTAAAGGATTTAGAAGCAAGTGGAGTAACGATTCATTTTCGCGAGGGTAGGCATTTAGTCGGAGATAATCGCAATTATGGCATAACCCGGGCGAATGGCGAATTGATCTGTTGCCTGGATGCGGATGATAAGATTGCACCGGATTTTATACTCAAAACAGTTCTCAAACTGCTGGCAGCGGATGCAGACATCATGGGTACTGCTGCAATGAGTTTTGGAGCCGATGATGCGGTTATGGGCGTCCCGGTGGCATGTGATTACGATTCCTTACTTGAGCAAAATCAGCTCATAACTGCTGCGCTTTTTAAAAAATCACTTTGGCAGGCAGTGGGTGGATATGAGGATTTCGGTCTCGGCGAAGATCATATCCATGAGGACTGGCACTTTTGGGTAAAGTGCGCATTTATGGGAGCGAACATTCAAAATCTCGCTAGTGAAACGCTTTTCCAATACCGGGTGCATGACAAAGGTAGTTTGAGCAAACAATCAGGCAAAGTGCCGGATGTTGATTCTCAAAGGCGGGTGATTGTCGAGAGTATTGAGAAATTTAAAAAAGAAAATACTTCTGGTGGGTTAAGTGATGTAAATCCGGTGATTGGCTTGGAGCCGGAAGATTTGACCGCATACCGTCCCACTAATGAGCGCGAGCGGCTTTTATTGCTGTTCAACTGCGATTTCATGAGCCAAAATGACATTTATCCGACCATAAATAGCCTGGTTAATCGGGATTTGCAGGTGACCGTGTTGTTCGAGAATCAAGCGATCACTCAGGATATTGCCTCCCATGAATACTTAAGTCTAGTGGATCCACGCGTGCTGAATTCCCAATCAGAGCAAGTGATAGAGTGGCTTCTGGGGCTTGGTATATATAGTCAGTGCAGCTCTTTCTTTAGCGAGAGCTATCATCATAAACTACCGGAATGGAAAAAACGATATGCCAGAACGCATTTTAGTGAAATAGGCAAACTCAATAGCAGCGTTGCAGAGTCCAAACGGTATTTGCCTGAACTTTGGGAAGGCTATCGTGACCCGACCACCCGGAATCTCAAGGTAGAAGTCTGTGCCGAGACGAATAGCCAGAGCCAGGGCAGTGAAATATGGATACTGAGTATGCGTGACCCTGAGGGTAATGAATGGGTGGAGCCTGCTATGCAGACTTTGCTCCCGGCAGGGTGGACGCTTAAGCCGAATGATCATGCGGTTTCAGAGCATGTGTTGTTTTCACGGGGCACTGGTAGTTTTGACATAAGATTGCCTGCATGCACCCAGATTACTTTCCTTATGCATGATCACAGTGGGCAGGTAAATATGGTGTCTGAGGGTAAATCAGAAAAAGTTGATCTTTACAGCGCGGAAGCAAAACTGTTTCAGTTCATCGTAGAGTAGTTGCTATCCAGATCTATGAATATCGTTTACGTCAGCAGGGAATATGGGCCAATCACCGGAGGAGGTATAGGCACCTATGTTTATCACGTTTGTAAAACCATGGCTCAACAGGGGCATCGGGTCATATTGGTTTCCGATTGTGTAAATGCTGAAAATGCAGATCAGCTCGATGCGGATATTGAATGGCGGACGACTGTACCGACTCCAGAAGAGCTTGTCGGAGGCTTCTTTTCCGCAAACCATGAATATGCCGAAAGAGTTTATTACACACTCCTTCAGCTGACTGAAGAAATCCCGGTAGATGTAGTCGAATTTCCTGAGTATTGCGGAGAGGGATTTACCACGATAAGGGCTAAAAAGCTACTCAACCAATTCAAAGATACGCGACTTATCGTTAAGTGTCACACGCCCCTCTCGCTGCTGGAAAAGATTAATGAGGAGTTTCAGTTTCATGCGTCGGTGAGTTGTGACATTGAGATGGAAGATTACAGCGTTCGCTATGCAGATAAGGTCACGTCCCCCTCGCTTTCATTGGCGGATTATTTTAAGAATCGGGTAGGCCGCAGTGATATTGCTCAATGTCCATATCCACTAAGTCTGGATTATCTGGATGTAGAAAAGCCCTGGGAAACCGAAAATATTAAGACCATCCGCTTTCTGGGGTCTGTGCAGGTCAGGAAGGGTGTGGATGTATTTATTGAAGCAGCGAAAAAGGTGCTCGAAGTCGATGATACTTACCGATTCGAAATCTATGGTAAGGAACGGAATGCATACATCCTGAATCGCACTTACACTGAGGTGTTGGAGAAGCAAATTCCCGAAGAGTGGAAGGATAAAATTGTTTTCAAAGGAGGCATTGAATACTCAGAAGTGGGTGCATTGCTCGAGAATACGACCGTATGTGTTTTGCCTTCGCGATGGGAGAACTGGGCAAATGCATGCCTGGAATCCATGGCCAAGGGATGCGTCGTTTTTGCATCCGATCAAGGAGGTATGGGTGAGATTATTGAAGATGGTGTGAACGGTTATACCATTGATCCTAAAGATGTAGAAGCGCTTGCCAATCGCCTTTTGGGGATAACTGGAGATATCTCTGAAATGCAAAGAATTTCACAGGCGGCGATCGAGCGTGCTAGGGAACTCACAGAGCCAGAGAGCGTCATTCAGAGGATCATGCAAAATTATGAGGCCCCTCAGAATACACGCCACTGGGTGGCGGATGAAAAGCCGCTCGTGTCAGTCGTTGTCCCGTATTTTAACCAGCCTGACACCCTCAAAGAGACCCTGGAGAGTATACGCCTGTCGAGTTATCCGAATATAGAGACCATTGTAATCAACGATGGCTCAACCAGTGAAAATGCGAATGAAACATTTGATGCCCTCGAAGGAGTTACGAAGATCGAAAAACCCAATGGAGGCTTAAGTTCAGCACGTAATGCCGGCATCACCGCTGCGACCGGCGATTTCGTATTACCCCTGGATAGTGATGATAAAATCCACCCCAATTACATTAAAATCGCGATCGATGCGTTGCGTAATAATCCTGATTTGGGGTACGTTTCCTGTTATACGCGCAATTTCGGAGCCTTCTACAGCCCCTACATACCGGTAGGATATGTGCCCAATCTTATGCCCTTTTTAAATACGCAGGGCAAGTGCACAAATCTCTATCGCAAATCAGTTTTGGAAAGGGTAGGAGGCTATGATGAGTCGATGAATTCTTACGAAGACTGGGATTTGCTGCTCGGTCTGCATGAAAAATTCATAAAAGGCGATGTGTTGCCCATGGAATTATTTTATTACCGTCGGAACTACGGTTCAATGGTTTTCACAGTGGCCAACCCCCAGCGGGCAAGCCTCATCCAATACATGCTCCAAAAGCACCAATCCGCATGGCAATCCCACGCGGCCACAATGGTTAAAGTGATGAGCCGCCTATGGAAAGAGTCCGAAATGAAGGTTGAGGAACTCATGCAGGAACGCTTCCAGATTTTTTGGGCAGTGGATGATGCATTTTCAGAGCAAAACTCCATAATCCAGGCATACTCTATGGGTGCAATGAACCAGTTGGAGTTTAAGCTGACCGGCAAGGGAGAGATCAACTCGTTACGGCTGGATCCCTGCGATGACTACAAGACCTTTCACATTCGTGAGATAGCCGTTATCGATATGCATACCAACACAGAGCTTATCGCTGCAAATATGGATAATGATTTTGCTGGAATAGAGATTGCAGGTACTGCTGAGCGGGTAGGGATCACTGATTCTAACTTGCATATACTTTCTACAGGTCAGGATCCACAGATCATTATCCACTCTTCAGATTTTGTAGATAAGGAGCTTAAGGTTTTGATCAGTTTTCAGAGTTTTTAATTTAGAAATGACATGAATAATGCAAGCAGTGAGCCGTTTGATTTCGGGGAGTTCAGCTTGCGATTATTACTTAGCCTTTTAGTAGGTCTTACAACCACCATTGTATTGACATTTCTGCTGTTTTTTTTGGGTTTTGGCATCACCGCTTATCATGTGATATTCGGTGCCATTCCCTCCCTTATAGTCGCTGTTCTACACGTAAAATACCGAAAGCAGCTGCTCATGACTTTAACATTCATAGCCGTTTTGATAGGCGTAAATAGCTTATGGGCAAAGCATATTTATGGGGTGAATTGGGATGGCATGCTGATTCAAAAAGAGGTCATTATTGCTTTCAAGAAGGGGTGGAATCCCATACAGGACCCTTATTTTGAGCAGGGAGTAAATACCACGGAATGGGAGAACCAGGTGCTGCTGGATAAGCTTACCTGGAGTGGATTTAGCACCAAGTTCGGCTATATCTATCGCGCGATTAATGCATCATTGTGGAATAATATTGAGGCCTCAAAGGGCATTAATGGCCTATTCCTGATTTTACCCTTTTTGGCGGCTTATTACTGCTTTCGCAGCTTTGATATCGATCGGTTTTACGTATTTACCTTGTCGAAACTGGCGGCGCTCAACCCCATTATACTGTTTCAACTATTCAGTTTTTGGGAGGATATTTACTTCACTTCCATGGCGAGCGTGTCGTTATTACTCAGTATCAGTTTTTTGAAGCGTGTGAGTGTGTTTTCTATCGCTGCCTGGCTGCTGAGTTTGATTTTACTCTTTGGGATTAAAAAGTCGGGTGTAGCCTTTACTGGTTTTCTGGTCGTATATACCTTCCTGGTGCTGGTTTTGAGCGTGCGGCGTTCTCTGAGGTTTTGGATAATTAGCCTATCATCAGGTGCAGTTGCTTTGTTATTATTGGTCATTTTAGGTTCCCAGCTCGGTCTATGGCGAACCGGTGATGGTTTACCGTTTAAGATAGAGTATGTCTTTAGGGTAAATGAGTTGTCCTACATTATCAGAAATCCCGAGTTATTGAGATCGATGCCCATTTATAATTCGCTACCTGGTCCGTTGCAATTCCTTGCCAATGCGACATCCGAAGCAAGTATGGTTACTCAGGGTTATCAGTTTAAGTGGCCTTTCGAAGTAACACAGAATGAATGGAGTATTTACTACAATACATTTCCCGGTTTGTGGATGGGTGGGTTTGGCCCCTGGTTTGGCTTCGGTCTAGCCTTAATCGTTTGCAGTAGCCTGGGAGTTATTATTACCGCGCGCAAAGTCAATGGGTGGGTTATAGCGTGGGCGCTTGCGCTTTGGTTTTTACTATTTTTCCAGCCGGCATATTTTGCGCGTTGGATTGGTCACATATGGCTATTGCCGGTTGTGCTAGTGCTCGCTACTTTACATCCGTCGAATGGTGAAATTCGGAGTAGCATCGGATTTTTTAATTGGAGCGTAGTGACGCGCGCGTATTTTTGGAGGCAATTATCCTGCCTGGGTTTGATAGTGTTGCTTATCAACAGCATATTGCTAGCAAGTTTGAATTTATTGGGACATGCAAATTCGAGCCATATTCTCAGCCAACAGCTCGAATTTCTGGAAAGCCAGAACGCTGAGCCGATCAGTGTGGCATTTAACAATTTTCCTTCTAACAGAGATTGGTTGGAAGCGCAGGGCATTGATTACGACCCCAATGACTGGCAAACGCTGAAGGACGAGGGCAACTATATGGTCCTGCACCGAACGGATACTTTGATCTCCCTGGATGGATTAAACCTGGATAAACCGATGACGGTTAATGGTGAGAGTTGGAGTAGTTTTTATGAGTGGATAGGCTATCTGAACTTCCGGAGTGGCTCTCGGGATAAATGGGTGCAATGGGTGCCGCTGCTTTATGAGCCTGCTAAATCATAGATTACCAGATCGTCGAATTTATGAATTGGGGTTCCTGGTATGTCATCGGGTACAGACTCCTGGTCGAACATGTAGAAAATGATGTAGCGTAAATGGCCTTCGTAGGTATCCACATCCTTCCGTATATCTGAGGAGCTTACGTTAGCATTTTTCCAGTGCATTTCACCGTATTGATGATTAAATGCGTAAAGGGTAGGAGGCCCGTAAATTGGCTTGATGGTTTTCCTGATTTTACTCTCATCGAGTCGCCCAATGCCGGCCAGAATCAAATGTCTTCGGGATTCTGCCAGATACTCCGATAGCTGGAAGTTTCCATCCGTATTTACATATACCAGACTGTATTGGAAGGGTTCGAGGCGATTTTCTGCGAAGGCATGAATTACTGCATAGCGATTATCCAGATTGGGCTTAATCCAGTAATTAGCTATGTAAAGATAAGTTCCCAGTATGCATCCTAAGACAACGATCGCTGAGGGGATAATTAACGATTTTGGATTTTCAGAATGGGCGAACAATTTTCGGGATAAGTGTTGCAAACCCACAGCAGCTGCAATGCAGAGAAACGGAACCAGGATCAGGGAGTAGTAATCGTGAGGTGTATTTATGTTTGCAAACAGCAAGTAATACAGCGGAGGCAGTGCCACGAGCAAAAGCATCAATATTCTCAGCTTCGGGTTTTCAGTACTGAGAATGATCGCAAATATGCCCAGGAGTAGGATCAGAGGAGTTTGAATATAAAATAAATAGCGTAACGTGATGGTAACATAAAAACCGGGGTTGAGCATCGCTTGCCAGCCAATATGCGAACTGATATCCTGAGCGCTTGAATAGGAGCGGGAAATGGTCATCCAGCCCAACATTACCAGAAATGCAGCACCCACGGGAATAATGATATTCAGCTTAAAAATGCCTAAATTCTTTAAATCCAAAGGGCTAGAACGGACGATAAAAGGCTGAATTAATGCATAGGCAAAGAGAAGGCAAACGGGCAGATAGTAAAGCGGCTTTAATAGTACCACCAGGCATGAGCAAAGCGCGAATAGCATATATACCCCCATACGCTTTGTCCGGTTTTCGATAATTTGATAACACACGTAAAACGAGAATAGCGCAAACAATACAGCCGTTGGGTCCAAAAGTGTGGACCAATGATACATCATATTTAAGGGCGTAAACAGATAAAGCAGGACCGCTCCGGCAGCACTGAGCCGATCTGTCCAAATCCGCGCAATGATATACACCATGACGGCACTGAGCAGGCCTACTATAAGATTATATACACGTGATATTAGCAGGGGTTCGTTCCCAGTCCATTCTGATAATTTAGCCATACTGGCCTGATAAATGGGGAACTCCAGCAACAGATAACCGGGATATCCAATGTAGTTTGCCCGGGGCTTTAAAAGATCAATCCCATCGTTTTGATAAGCTTCAATGGTGGACAGGGTTTGCAACTGACGAAATAAATGGTTGCCGGAAAACGGATCTTCCAGACTAATGAACTTGAATGCTAGGTTTATGACCACGAGCAACACAAAGCTACTTAGCATCAACCAAAAGGATACAGAATGCCATTTTCGGGACACAGATGGCTTTTGTTCGATTGACTGATTCATAGAGACAGCAGTAAATTCACAGATAAAATGGAAAAAGTTCAAAAGAAAAAACTGCTCCTGCTAATCGTTGCTTATAATGCAGAAAAGACGATTAAACAGGTTTTAGAACGCATTCCAATTGAGCTAAGGGATACCTATGAGACTGAGGTTTTGGTAATAGATGATTCCTCTAAAGATCAGACATTTGAAAAAGCTGTTTTTGAGCGTGACGCGGGCGCATTCGATTTCCCTTTGACCGTGTTGTTTAATCCTGAGAATCAGGGTTATGGTGGAAATCAGAAGATAGGCTATCATTACGCTATTCAGAATAACTTTGATTATGTTGCCATGATACATGGCGATGGTCAGTACCCGCCGGAAATGGTGCCCGATCTCATGAAGCACTTTTCAGGAGAAGTGGGTGCAGTTTTTGGGTCTCGAATGATGGAAAAAAGGCGTGCACTTAAAGGCGGGATGCCCTTTTATAAGTATGTTGGAAACCAGATACTTACCAAAACTCAGAATTTGTTGTTTAATACATCTCTGACTGAGTTCCACTCCGGGTTTCGTATTTATTCCGTAAAATCTTTGAGCAGGATCCCGTTTTACTTAAACAGTAATGATTTCCATTTTGATACAGAGATTATTATCCAGCTCTTTTTTGCTAAAATACCGATTCGCGAGCACTCAATCCCTACGTTTTATGGAGATGAAGTATGTCACGTAAATGGTTTCAAGTATGCAAAAGACGTGATCGTGCAAAGTATTTTAGCTAAATTGCAGCGTTTTCGCATCTTTTATAATGCCAAGTACGATTGTTATCATAAGGATCAAAACACCCTGCATATCCAGTCGAAACGTCTTGAGTTAAATACTCCCGAAAAATTTCTGCTTCAGCAACTGACTGAACCTAAGAAGCTCTTATTGATCGGTAATGATGCAGAAAAACTTCATGAAAAGCTGATATCTAAAGGTAAGGAGGTTACTTATATTTCCAATGCGGAGTATCTGGCGATGATACAGCAGGAACCGTCTGAATCTTATGATGCCTTTGTTTTTATCGAGGGCGTGGAGGTATTCGCTAACCCCCTTGATATACTGCTGCTGACAAATAGGTATTTGGGTAACAAACCAGATACTGCGCTTTATATTATAACATCCAATGTGGCTTTTATTACAGTGCGCCTGATGTTATTGCTGGGACACTTTAATTATGGCAAGCGCGGCATTTTACGACATCAGTCCCAGCGCCTTTTTACCCGAAAGAATTTGAAAAGTATGCTGAATCAAAGTGGTTTTGATACTCAATTCATAAAGGGATTCCCTGCGCCCTTTGCATTAACGATTCGTCAGCGCTTTATATATGCACTCCTATCTACTATCAATCAATGGGGCATTGCGATATTTAAGGATGCGTTTGCTTTCCAGTTTTTATTCCAAGTAAAGCCTCGAAAATCACTCCAATCTCTTCTGGAGGATGCATATTATTCCTCGGAAAACCGGGAAAAACAAGAGACGCATCTGGGCAAAAAAACTTGATGAAGATTCTATATCTAACCCGTTCCGGCAGGCTAAAATTGTATAAGAAATATCTTCTAGGTGAGGAACCGGCTGATTTTTTGTATGGCTTTCGCAAGGTTCTGGAAGTCTATCCCGAAATTGCTAAAATAGTTGAGGTTCATAGTGACAATCGCTTTCAGAACAGGCTGATAAATCGAATGACTCAGGTTTGGTGCGGTCAGAATTTTCATTTATCAGCAGTGAACAAAGTACTGGAACAAGAAGGCAGCAACTTTATTGCTTACACCAATATCGATTCTATTGCACTGGCATTGTGCCACTTAAAGCGCAAAGGGCGATTTACAGGCAAAATCATTCATATATCCCAAGGGTTGACAAACGCCTATGAGTCAAAGCAGATCCGGCGTTTTTATGCCTGGTTATCGCGAAAATGGCTTAAAAGATTACTGCTGCAGGTGGATAGTCTGGTTGTTCTCGGTAAGGGTGCCCGGGAAGCACTAAAATCATACCTGGGTGTTGATTCAAAGTATGTTCCATTTGGTGTCGACTTAAGTTTCTGGAGTGCACAAAAGGTAGTCCACAAATCATCCATAGCTGAAAGCTACTTGCTTTCAGTGGGGAGTGATATGAACCGCGATTATGGCACCTTGCTTAGTGCAAGCTTTGATTCTCCACTCAAAATTGTGACTCAGTTACCCTTGCCCGATAGAGGGAACAACTATGAACAAATCAAGGTTAAAATCAGTGGAGAGCTGCGCTCGATTTACCATCATGCGGAGGTAGTTCTTATCACTCTGAAAGATGTATCTCAGCCATCAGGCCAAAGTACCGCGATGCAGGCTCTGGCTATGGGGAAATCGGTTATCATGACGCGCACTAAGGGTCTTTGGGATCCCGATTTTTTAGCTGAAATAGATCAATGTATCTTAGTAGAAAAAAATGACATTCATGCATTGGAAAATGCAGTTCGAAAATGGGAAAATCAATCAGAGAATGCTGTTTCGAAGGAGGAAAATATGAACGAAATACTCAAGAATGTAGGCATTGAAAAATTTGAGGACAGCATGCTCTCTTATGTTAAAGCATTACTATGATCTTAAATAAATGCTCAGCATATATAGGTGAAAACAGTGAGAGGATCGCAACCATTCTTCTGTATGCTTACATCCTCATTGTAGGTGTCATTCTATTTGTCATATTGAATGCAAGAACTCCCTTTTACATCAATAATCAGGACCCCAGTTATTTATACCTTTCTTCATTTGCGGTATTAGGAAGCGGAGATTATACTGATTTTGTAGATAATCCGGGGTTTACGATGCATATCATTGGCACCGTAATTTCTAAGATCATTTATTTTGTGAGACAGGATGGTTTGAGTTACCCGGAATCGATAATCATCCATTCCGAGTACTATTTGTATGTCATTTCTATCTGCATGAATATGCTTATCCTGCTGGGTTTGCTCGCATTCGTGCATATGATTAAGTCTTCATTTAAGTCGGGCTGGAGCGTTCTGTTGGCAGTTGTATTTGTTACATTGGGCTCTTCATTTACAATATACAGGATGACAGGGGTATCCTCTGAGGCTCCATTGATTTTGGTGACAATATTGGGTGTTGGCTGGATCATTCGTTATACCTATTCTGATTTAATCCGCAGGGATCGATACTATCATGGCCTGATTTCCGGTTTGTTCATAGCATTGACAATAGGTACTAAGCTTACGGCATTACCCGTAATCGGCATCTACCTGTTGGTGCTCGAAACCTGGAAACAAAGGTTTGTAGCTCTAGTTAGTGCGTTGATTGTTTGGTCTGGCTTTTGGTTAATGGCTACTCCATCGATTGCTTACTATATTGGTTTTCTTGAACAGATATTTTTAGGTGGAGAGAATTACGGTACTGAGCAACTTAGTCTTATTCAATATGGTGAGAATATGCTGCGAACAGGGTTTAGCGATCCGCTATTAGTTATGAGTGTGGCAGCTATGATCCTTATATTTGGGATACTGTGTTTTAAACTTCCTATTGTTAAGAATCGATTATTGAGCCCTGACATAGAATCTCGACTATTTATTCTGACATTAATTGCTGTTTTGGGGCATTTTTTCATTGTTGGTAAGCAGTTCAGGCAGCACTACCTCTTAACGGGCGTCATCCCATTGGCAATCCCATTGGTAATTTGGATCAACTCTAAGTATCTCAATAGATTACCAAGGTATTCCTACCCATTGAGCTTCGTATTGGTGGTTTTGATGCTAGGGGTTTTTAATGCGTGGAAAACCACGCAAATAATTCTGTTTGCAGACTCTCGGGATGATAAAGAGCTAATCAGTAACTATGAGCATTATCCGAAAAAGTATCCTTTAATCTCTCATCAATCTAACATAACCCTCTCAAATGCTTATAGGTATTTTGGAGTGTTTAACAAAAACATCCACTTCAATACAATCATTCAAAATAATATTCAGGGGCGAACTGAGGATTCGGTGGAAGTATTGGATCAACTATTTGCTGCCATGATCCGAGAGAATGATAGGGTTTGGCTTGTAAGACCTATTGACCAGGATTTTGATTATTCAGGAGCAAAACTCATAGAATCATACCAAAATCGGACCTATCAGCTAGGGCTGTATGAGAGTGTGAAATAGCTTGACTTCAATTATTTCAAAAAATAATGAAATAAATAATTGATGATCAAAAGTTATGATAACTCTCTCTCTGAACACCAAATCGAAATTATCGATATTTTTGTTCAATTGAGCCGTCTCATGGGGTTTCCCAATTCCCTGGGGGTTATCTATGGTTTTTTGTTCGTATCACTCAAGCCGGTCAATTCAGAGCAAATCTCTCAGACCGTTAAAATAAGTGCCGGCTCGGTGAGCCAGGGTTTAAGAACCCTGCAAAATTTGGGAGCAATCCGCACTGTTTATGTGCCAGGAGCCCGCAAAGCCCACTATGAAGCAAATTTGGACTATCGCTTTGTCTTATCGAGATACCTTTCCGAAGTGTTTTTGCCCCGAGTGAGCGAGTCCAAGGCAAAAATTGGCGAGATGCAGACACATGTTACATCTGATAGTGACCATATTGATGACGAGTTAAAGAAACGCATTCAAATTTTGAACAAGCTCTTTAAAAAATTAGACCTAGTCCTCCCTCTGCTAGGTAAAGTTTTTGATAAATAGCAACCAACAGACAGCGAATAAGCAAAGATTGAGGATCGCTTTTCACAAAATGAGCGAGTGCGGTAGCTGTGCCTGATTATGAAAATAGACGGACATTCAATAGGAGATAAACATAAGTCTTTCCTAATCGCCGAAGTCGGTAACTCGCATGACGGTAGCCTGGGTATGGCACACGCTTACATTGATGCTGTCGCAAAGACGGATATCCAGGCGATAAAATTTCAAACTCATATTGCAGACGCGGAAACCACACACCAGGAACCCTGGAGGGTGAAATTCAGTAAACAGGATAAAAGCAGGTTCGATTACTGGAAACGTATGGAGTTTACTCGAGATCAATGGGTGGGTCTAAAGCAACACGCTGATGAAATGGGTTTAGTTTTCCTGAGTTCTCCATTTTCCTTTGAAGCAGTTGATTTACTGGATGACTTGGATATCGCTGCTTGGAAAATAGCGTCCGGTGAGGTTTCGAATCTACCGCTTATTGAAAGAGTAGCCGAAACAAGAAAACCAATTGTTTTCTCTTCGGGTATGAGTCATTGGAGAGAATTGGAACAAGCTGTTGCGTTGTGTAGAAGCAAGATTGATTTTGCCATTTTACAGTGCTCATCCCAATATCCGTGCCCCCCTGAAAAAGTGGGTTTGAATGTGATCAAGGAGATCAAATCTCACTTTGATTGCCCATCCGGATTATCTGACCATAGCGGTGATATTTGGGCAGGCTTAGCAGCGATTTCCTTAGGTGCGAATATACTCGAGTTTCACATATGCTTTGATAAGGCAATGTTTGGCCCAGATGTAAGTGCATCGATAGAAATAAGGAAATTAGATGAATTTATTAAGGCTGTAAGAACTATTGAGCGTATGCTTTTAAATCCATTGCAGAAGGATTTCGAGGCGAAGCAATATGAATCCATGCGGTCAATATTTACTAAGAGTATCGTAACGCGAAGAGCCATTAATGCGGGCACTGTGATTAGCCAAGAGGATATTTGCTATAAAAAGCCGGGCAGTGGTATCCCCGCTCATGATTATAAAAAAGTAATCGGTAGTGAAGTCATTAAGGACCTTCCAGCAGATCATTTTTTGAAATTTGAGGAGCTGAAATGATAGTTAGTGATTTCGGGAGAATCTATGTCTGACAAAAGAAAAATAGCAGTCGTAATAACCGCACGTCCAAGCTACTCTCGGATTAAGACCGCGCTTGATGCGATTCGCAATACACCCGGGCTTCAACTGGATATTGTATTATCTGCATCTACTTTGCTTGAGCGGTACGGGCGCGTTGAAACAGTTATCGAAAAAGACGGTTTCCAGATTTCCGAGCGAATATACTCGGTTATAGAAGGGCATGCCCTTGAAAACATGTCGAAGACTACGGCCATTAGCTTGCTGGAGCTTTCATCCACATTTGCACGCCTTAAACCTGATGTTGTGGTAACCATTGCGGATCGATATGAGACTATTGCAACCGCTATCGCAGCTGCTTATCAGAATATACCCTTAGTTCATATCCAGGGAGGAGAGGTTACGGGCTCAATCGATGAAAAAGTAAGACATGCGGTAAGCAAGCTATCTGATTTTCACCTGGTCTCTTCAGAAAAAGCCATGGAAAGGCTGATTAAGATGGGAGAGAATGAGAATAATATCAGTGTTACAGGATGCCCGTCTCTTGATATAGCGAGAGAGGTTTTGGAGGCACAAGATGATGACTTTAATCCCTTCTCAAAGTACTCGGGTGTGGGACCGGTTCTTGACTACGACCGTGATTACATTGTGGTAATGCAGCATCCGGTTACCACGGAATACAGCTCGGCCTTTTCACAAATACAGGAAACACTTGACGCTGTTCACAAGCTGGATTTACCCACGATTTGGTTTTGGCCAAATATTGACGCCGGTTCAGATGCGATCTCTAAAAGCCTTCGGCTATATCGGGAAAAAAACCCAAACAACCGCATCCATTTTTTTAAGAATATGGATGGTGTGGATTTTCTGAGAGTTATAAAAAAGAGCAAATGCCTTATTGGTAATTCCAGTGTTGGGATCCGGGAGAGTTCATTCTTGGGAATCCCGGTTGTTAATATAGGGAACCGTCAAAGTGGCCGCGAAAAAGCTTCGAACGTTTTAAGCATTGATTATGACAAAGCACAGATCAAAGAAGCCATACTGAAGCAAATCAAACACGGAAGTTATATACAAAGTAATTTATATGGCGATGGATATTCAGCGCAACGCATCGCGGACTATTTACTGCGTATGCCGCTCACATTCAAGAAGCGACTAACGTATTAGATTGCCGTTATTAAGTAATGTTAAAAATCTGTATTTCAGAGCCGGTCAATTTTAGTAAGGCTGTTTTGGAAGATTTAGGGGAGCTGGGTGAGGTATACTGTCACAACGATTCAGCGAAGTTAGATGTGGCTAAAGCCCTGCAGGATTACGATGTATTTTGGTGCAGATTGGGATATTCCATCGATGCTAGTCATATCAATGAGGATACGCGATGTCGATGGATAGTATGCCCCGCGACCGGGCTGGATCACATTGACTTAGAAGCATGCAAAGCACACGGTATAGAAGTGCTCAGCTTGGCCAATGAGTACGAGTTTTTGAGAGACATTAGAGCTACTGCTGAGCACACCCTATGCTTATGTTTAATGTTGTTACGCAGATCCTTGCATGCGGCGAATCATGTCCTGGAGGGTGCTTGGGATCGCTATCCCTTTCTAGGTAACGAAATATATGGTAAGCGCGTTGGTATCCTGGGTTATGGCAGACTCGGGCAATTAGTCGCTCAACTATTCCAGGCATTCGGGGCGGATGTTAGCTATTATGACCCTTACGTGAATTCTACGCAAAATTCTATACAACGTATTGAGCACCTGGATCAGTTTATAGCGCAATCCCATCTCATTTCTGTCCACCTTAAGCTCAATATTGAGACTGAGAAATTCGTGAATGCTGCATTTCTCAGCAAAATGCAGAGACACGCTTACCTTGTAAACACCTCGCGTGGTGCTATTATTGATGAAGTTGCTCTCTTAAACTCACTCTCTGAAGGCCATCTGGCGGGAGCCGCCTTGGATGTGGTTCAAAATGAATCTACAGTAAGCTCTGAGAATGCGCTGATACAATATGCCAAGAATAATCAGAATTTGATATTAACGCCCCATATTGGCGGATTTACTGAGGAATCCATCGATAAAACAGAACGTTTTATGTTCAAAAAGTTGCTAAATACCCTTAGAGCTAGTGCTAATTAATAATTTTAACTATGAGTAATGTAGGAGATAATATTGTGGCTGAAAACTCATCCTGGAAGTTTAGTGGTGAGGTTGTTAATACTTTTGATGAGCATGTCAAAAAGTCAGTTCCGATGTATGCAGAGGGGCATGATTTGATCCGTAGGTTGAGTGACTTCTTCGTTAAGGATGATTCCGTTTGTTATGAACTTGGCTGCTCAACGGGGGTATTGTCTTCAAATCTCGCAAAACATCACTCTTCAAGAAAAAGCACTTTTATTGGGATTGATGTCGAGGAAGATATGGTTGTCAAAGCGAATGAGCGCTATGGATTGCCTAATCTAGAATTTCGTTGCGAAAATGTGCTTGAGACCGAATTTGAACCCTCGGATTTGGTCGTGGCTTACTATACGATTCAGTTCATACGTCCGAGTGAGCGTCAAACGATTATCGATAAAATCTATAGCAGTTTAAAATGGGGCGGGGCATTTCTAATGTTTGAGAAAGTGCGTGCCTCTGATGCACGATTCCAAGATATATGTACGGCAGTTTATAATGACTTTAAGTTAGAACAAGGCTACGGGCCCGACGAGATAATTTATAAGAGCAGGAGTTTAAAAGGCGTACTTGAACCCTTTTCGTCCAAGGGGAACTATGAGTTACTACAGAGAGCAGGTTTTGTAGATATTTTATCTGTTATGAAGTACATCCCATTTGAAGGATTTCTGGCTATTAAATAACTGAAATGGAAGAATATATAATAAAATACCTCGAGCACATTCAATCGGATCGATTTGATTACGAGGTTAAAATGGTTCCTTGCGAAGTATGTGGGCGCATGGAATTTACAGTGGTGCGCGAAGAAATCAGTCTAGGTCAGGGTGTCTATGGAAAATACCCGGTTCAGGCATGTAATCATTGCGGGTTTCTTATGCATAATCCTCGGTTTGAGAAAACCTTTTATCAGGATTTTTATCGAAAGTATTATCGTCGTATGACTCATCATAATACTAAACCCATGCACGAATTTGTTGAAAATCAGGTGGTACGCGCGAATAATATGATCGACTATTTAAAAGATTATTTGCCAGAACGAGGAGCAGTTCTCGATGTGGGTTCCTCTTCGGGTGGATTTCTGATTCCTTTCCGAGATATGGGTTGGGATGTATATGGAAATGATCCGGATAAGGAGCATGTT
Organism: Puniceicoccaceae bacterium; assembly: GCA_028285755.1. Taxonomy (GTDB): domain Bacteria; phylum Verrucomicrobiota; class Verrucomicrobiia; order Opitutales; family JAFGAQ01; genus JANQOQ01. The sequence goes on along the minus strand of JANQOQ010000006.1, from coordinate 341,037 downwards.
GAGTATGGCATCAATGAGTTAAAGCTACCGATCGAATTCATAGATGCTGAAGAAATGCAGTTAGAGCCCAATTCTTTCGATCTCATCATCATCATGGGATCTTTGGAACATGTATATGACCCCAATATCATATTGAAGAAATGCCGACAGGCATCGAAAGAGGGGGGGCTCTTGGTGTTAGAAGGCCGCTTTAGACCTTTGGGATTAAGCAAGAATTTCTTTAATCATAACCATCACCGTTATTTGCGAAAAACACACATACAGCTGATGATGATCAAACATGGTTGGCAGCCATTTATTGCAACGGATGATCCTGTATGTGGAGTGAATGTGCAGCGAGAGGGCAATGGTTATTGCGTTGGTAGAGCAATAACTATACCTACACAGTCTGAATTGGATGTAGTAATCGAAGGTGGCTTAAAAGATGTCCCCAGTGAAACGATCAAAGAGTTTGATGACTTTGATGCACAGATTCACCTACATACCTCTAAAGAGATTACTTGAAACGTATTAAGCTAGGCATTATTCCCGCAAGGGCCGGCTCTAAGCGTATCCCCAATAAGAATACACAGCTAGTGGGTGGTAAACCACTGGTGGCATGGGCAATTGAGGCTGCAATAGCTTCAAAGTATGTAGATCTTTGTGTAGTTAGTACGGATTCTGCTGAAGTTAAAGATATTTCAACTCAATATCCTCAACTAATGGCTATTCAACGACCTGCTGAGATTTCGCAGGATAACTCGCCGGCTATAGATTATGTACGACATGCAGTAGAGTTTATTGAATCGCAGTCGGGACACGTGGTAGATTTAGTCGTCATTATCCAGCCAACTTCACCCTTCACTCGCGGTGTAGACATTGATAAAACGATAGATTTACTGCGGGACTCACAATACAGTTCAGCGGTTAGCGTAGTAGAGTTGGATCACGCCATTCAACCCGCCAAAATTAAAGTGATGCTAGCGGATGGAAGACTTAATGCTTACATTGAAAAAGAAAATAACCGGATGGCAGCTCATGAACTTCCCCGTTTATTTATCCGTAACGGTTCAGTTTATGCGAGCAAACGCTCTGTAATTGATGAACATAAGGTAATCGATGAAAATTGTGTTGGCTATATTATGCCTAGAGAAAGATCGATTGATATAAACGACCCCATGGACCTCGAGTTTGCCCGGTTTCTATATGAAAAGTATGAGAGGGCAGGTGCTTCAACGTGAGCAACGATTTGTATCATAGCAAATTGCTCTTTTGCTCTTCTGAAATTTGGAGCTCTTAAATAGATAAATGCCTGGCAAAAAAATAATAGAATCTATTCTAAGCAATTATAAGACCTCCAGGATGTACTTTAATCATCGGAAAATAAGGAGAGCAAAAAACAATAAGATTCAATGGAATCAATCAAGGCATGATTTAAAAGCATTTCAAATTGAATTAAGAAATAAGCTGCCCAAAATAGCATCAGATAACTTAAAATCAAATCTGAGTATTCTTACTCTAGGGTTTATTAATTATCAATATTTGGTTAAAATTCAATGTTTGATGCTAAGGATGTTCATGGAGAATGGGATTAATCCTACCGTTCTACTTCCCAGTAGGTATTCATTGGATAGGCAAAAAGAGTATTATAAGTCACTAGGTCTACGTAATATAAAATTTATGTATGAATACGCGGAAGAAGGAGACCGAGATATTTCGAATGCATATATATCCGAAGAGAGTTTTATAAAAATAGAGAAAGAGGAAATTTTTGAGCTAAATTACGAAGGGGTGGAAATAGGTCTTCATGCTCTATCTACACTAATACGTGAGCTGCATGCAAATGAGATTAATATGAGCTCTGTAAAATTTAGAAAGCTGCTATGGAAAAAAGTACAGCAGTCAATTATCTATTGTATTCAATTAAATCGAGTATTTGCGTCTGTTAAACCGGATAAGCTCTTGATATTTGAAAAGGGCTATACTCCCAATGGGGAGCTACTCCAACTAGGAATTAAGAACGAAATTGATATCGTTCAATCGGTTATTGGGTCACAATATGATAAATTTCAATTTAAAAGATATAGTCGTAAGAATATTTTGGCTCACCCGGTATCGATAGACAGACAGACTTGGGGTGATTTGCTAAAAGAGAATATCGGTGAAACTATATTGGATGAATATCTAAATATTCACAAGAAGAACTATAAGACGAATAACTGGTTTAGCAGAGTAGGGACGCAAGAAGGTAAAAGGTTCTTTAATAGTGAAGAGATTACAGATCTGCTTGCATTAGACAGGAATAAGAAAACGGCAGTAGTCTTTTCACATATATTATGGGATGGATCGTTCTTTTATGGGAAAGATTTGTTTGAGGATTATTCAGATTGGTTAGTACAAACGGTAAAAGCGGCAGTATTGAATACAGATGTGCAATGGTTGATCAAAGTACACCCGGTCAATATATGGAAACTTAAGCAGGAAAATGCAGCCTCAGAACCCGCTGACTACAAATTAATACAAGACAAAGTTGGTGATCTTCCCGATCACGTGAAGGTGGTTACAGCGGATTGCCCATTTACGACCTCATCTCTGTTTGGTGTGGTGGACTATTGCATTACTGTGAGGGGGACTGTTGGAATGGAATTTGCCTGTTTCGGTATCCCCGTTTTGACTGCCGGTACAGGTCGTTATTCTGGATTAGGTTTTACCAATGATTCAAGTAGCAAGGAGGAATACTTACAAAAGCTTAGTTCAATCACGCAAATACCAAGAATGGATAGTCACTCTGTATATTTGGCGAAGTTACACTTTTATTCTCTGTTTCATTTGCGACCTTTGCAATGGCAATCCTTTAAAATAAACGAGGAGAGCTCGTTGAATGGCGGCACTGAGGCTAGTAAGGAACTCAGCTTTATTCACAGTGGAAAAAGGAATTTAAGTGATATGGAGGATTTTAAGTTGATATCGGATTGGATACTAAACTCATCCAATCCAGATCTCCTGGGAAGCTTTAAAGCGTGAGAATAAGAGTTAATTCTGAGAGTAAGATTGGTTTGCCTTCGTTGTGGGAGCTTCAGCAATACAGGTTCTTGGTATATCTTTTTGTTAAAAAAGATTTTATTAGTAAATATAAACAAAACCTTTTAGGGCCTGCTTGGTTTGTGCTGCAACCTCTTATTATGACACTGGTATTTACTATTGTATTTGGAGGTATAGCGCAGATTCCAACTTCCGGTGTACCAGGTCCTCTCTTTTACATATGTAGTTTGTCTGCATGGAATTTCTTTGCCCAGAATTTCAGTAATAATTCAAATCTGTTTTTAGTAAATGCCCCACTTTATACGAAGGTTTATTTCCCCCGCTTAACAATACCTATTGCTAACTCAATATCCAGTTTGATGAGTTTTTTAGTTCAATTTTTATTGTTCTGGCTAGTTTGGATCTATTACAAAGTGAACTTAGGCGAAGATTTAGGGGGTGGAGTAGGCGCAAGTATTATTTACCTGCCATTATTGTTGGGCGTACTGATGATGTTAAGCTTAGGGATTGGGCTTATATTCTCATCGATTACATCAAAATATAGAGATTTGGGGCAATTATCTGCCTTTTTGATACAGTTATGGATGTATTTATCTCCCGTAATTTACCCTATGGAAACCATTACGGAAGGATACATGAGCTTACTTAGATACAATCCTGTGAGCCCAATACTGGAAGGTTATCGCTACAGTTTGTTGGGGGTTGGTGCAATTGACTGGGTCGCCATATTTTATTCATTCCTGTTTTCGTCTGCCTTATTGGTAATAGGGGCATTTACTTTTGAAAAGACCCAAAAACGCTTTGCTGATAGTATTTGATTATGCCTGATAATACAGTTATTTCGTGCCGTAATCTTGGTAAGAGGTATCGTTTAGGGGGTTATGGTATAACCTCCTTCAGAGATGAGCTAACGCAATTATACAAAAACATAGTTTCAGCCAAAAAAGATAGCTTAAATCCTGTTAATAATTTTTGGGCGATCAAAAATATAAACTTTGATGTTCACGAAGGCGAAACCGTTGGATTAATCGGCAGGAATGGCGCAGGTAAGTCTACACTACTGAAGCTTCTAGCCCGTATTACTACTCCCACCCAAGGCTATTTTGACATATATGGCAAGGTAGCTGCACTGCTGGAAGTCGGTACTGGATTTCATCCAGAGCTTACCGGAAAAGAGAATATATACTTGAATGGTGCAATCCTTGGAATGCGCAGGCCTGAGATTAACCGTCTAGTTGACCAAATCGTGGAATTTGCCGGAGTCGAAAAATTTGTGGATACGCCCGTTAAGAGATATTCAAGCGGTATGCGTGTGAAGCTTGCGTTTGCGGTTGCTGCCCATTTAAGGCAGGAAATTATGATAATCGATGAAGTTTTGGCTGTGGGGGACCGTGATTTTCAAAAAAAGTGTATCACTAAAATGGGTGAGATCGCACGCCATGGCCGCACCATTATCATCGTAAGCCATAATATGCTCACCATCAGTCAATTGTGTAACAGGACACTCTATTTAAAAGATGGAAACTTGATCAGTGATGGCGACACGAACGATGTTATCAATGAATATTTGAGTGATGGAATGGAGGGAATGGGAGATTATAGTTGGCCCGACGGCATTGCAGATCCGGGTATTACCCAATTTAAAGTGCATTCCATCAGGTTAACGAATGATACAGGTGCGATTACCAATAACTTTGGGGTTTTTGATAGTATTATATTTGCGGTTGAGTTTGAGGTAAGTGAGCGAATTTGGTCTTTTGCCCTCAAATTGTCTGTGCAAACTCTCACGGGTGTCGATATTTTTACGCTTAGCAATTTTGATGATCCTGCCAGATCTGGATTTATTGATCCCGGCAGATATTTGTATAAATTCTCATTACCTCCTAAATTGATAAATCAGGGTAACTTTGTCTTAAGTGTTCTTGCCGTTTCTGTGAATGAAAAATATCTACTACGCCTGGAGGATATTATTAAATTTGATGTAGGATTGATTGGTAGGGATGATGAAGTTTTGATCCAGTCACGCGGTGTAGTGTATCCCAATTTAACTACGGATTATAAGAAACTTGAGAGTTTATAAGATGTAGTGCTTGTCAGATGAAATGAATAATCATCTAACCAGAATCAGTTTAGTATTACCCTGCTTTAATGCGGAGAAATACATATGTGACTGTTTAGATAGCATTCGAAGTCAAAATTATGAGAATTTACAATTAATTGTCGTTGATGGCAGTTCTGATGATTCCACTCTTAAGCAAATAGATAAATACTCTGATATTGTGGATTTACTAATTAGTGAACCGGATGAAGGGCAATCTGATGCGATTTTGAAGGGATTTAAACAAGTGGATGGCGAGATTTGGGGGTGGATTAATGCCGATGACCAGTTTCGCTCAGAAGCACTCAATACCGCTGCTGATTATTGGGTGCAAAGTAACAAGCCCGGGTTTATCTATGGCATTGCAAATAAAATAGATGAAAATGGAATTACCATTAAAGAGGGTAAATACCATCCCTTCTCAAAAAAACGCCTGAAGGACATTTTTTTTATGACCCAACCCGCCTGCTTTTTTAATACAGAAATAACCCGGAAACTTGGCGGACCCCACAAAAATCTAGATTACGCAATGGATTGGGAATTTGTATTGAGACTTAGTAGAGACAGTGAAACGGTTAGTATACCCAAAATTCTTGCTGATTTAAGGATACACAATAATACCAAAACGAGTTTGGGCGGTTATAAGCGATCTTTAGAGATAGCGCAGATAGGCAGACAATACGGGGGTATTTTTAATAAAAATTATGTTTCATTTAAGGTTCTTGAATTCTTTTACAGCCTGGAGAAAAAAAGCTCATTCAACGTTTATAGAAAATTAAGGCGTTTTTCCAGCCGCGTATTTGATCAAATGTGGGGCCATACGAACTACATGATCCATGATCATACATTTAGTTAATGCTACAATAAGCGAAAATGGTTAATAGTGTAAAAACGCAATCAGGGCTTGTTGAGGTTGTGACATTACGTCCATCGGGTAGCAAAAGCGGGTAGTTCTCACCGTTATAAAAGACTTTAAGTATCAATATGGGGATTTCGGGTATCGGTACAAAATATAGGGAATACACTATACTTATACTTGGGGTATCTATTGCATATTTCATTCACATACTCGCTAGGCCTGTAGTGGAGGGACGTGATTTTAATACCTATTTTCTGTATTTCAGAGACCTGTTTTCAGAAAATCCGGAGTACCCGGTTATTATGTTATTTCGCACACCGGTTACATCATTGGTCTTTGGGGGATTATTTCAATCGGGTAGTTCAATACTGCTTGGACTGCACTTTTATCTGGGATTTATAGGGATATTGAGTATTATTTACACCCTTGTCAGACCATGGGGGTTGACCACGGCTTATTCAATTATAGCGGTCATTTGTATCAGCTCTGAGTTTGTAACCTTTTATAGAAGCGTCGCATCCGAAAATGTCACTGCGATAGCCATTATCGTATGGTTCTTTCTGGCATACCAGATAAGAAATCGTAAGTCCTTTACCCTCTGGATGCTATTGGGCTTGATGACCGTTTTCATGGTATTAGTGCGGCCCAACCATATCGTACTTTCGGTCATTGCCTTGCTAGCGTTATTTATTCCTCAAGTTTCCTGGCACATTCGTATTAGAAATGCTGCAGTCCTTCTGGTAACAATCATTATCGGTATTAACCTATATTCAGCATATAACTGGGTGCGCTATGACAAATATGAAGTAGCCCATCTGGGTCCTGCCCATATGCCATTTTACCGACTCTTCATCCATGAAAAGATGATACGCCCCGATTCCGGACCGGCTTCAGCCGAGTTACACAGAATCGTTACCCAGGACATACTCCAGCGGGATGTGTTCATGGAGTATCAAATCGATAGCGAGTTATTCTACCGTGCTGCGACTCCACGATTCTGGATTCATCTGGTCGATGCATTGAATCAGGAATATGGTTACTTGGATAACAACTCCCTGCTTAGGAAGGTATCAATTGAGGCCATTAGGGTCTATCCCGAGGTGTTTGTTCTAAGTTACATTGAATCCTTGAGGGAAATTTTCGAATATCCAAGGCGGCTGTCATTAAGACCGAGAAGCCAGGTGCATACGGATTATCAACGTTTAAAGAGTGAGCGATATACTTACTACCAGGAAATCGGTTTGGATGTTCCGGATGAGGACGATTTAATTCCGGGCGTTTTATCGCAGTTAACGTTCCAGCCCGAAAGATACAAGGCGGAACCGGGAACATGGGCAAAACCTTGGCAGCTTAATGTTAGAGAAGGGCAGTATACGTTACAGAGAATTACTTACCTGGCAGGATATTTGAGACCATCCGTATATCTCTTATTAGTGTTTGCTGTTCTGGGATTGTTGAATGCGCGTATGAGATACGATTACATACGATTGCTCGTGATAACAGGAGTTATCACGTCTATGTTGGCGGCAACTGCGATGGCGAACCCTGAACCCCAATTTCGCTTTCCTTTTGATCCTATCCTGATCATGGTGGGTATTTTGGGCCTCTCGAATGTCATAAAGCTGGGCCAGCTCAAAATAGATAAACATACTGCATAATTAAACTTAAAGATGAGCTCTAAATTCAAAGTGCACTTTCTGGGTGGAGAAGGCATAAACTGGGCGCTGGACCATGATATTTTGCACCTCACAAATCTTTCGGAAGATTTTGTTGAGGTAACTTCCATCGAAAAAGCGGATATCATACACTCCGTTTACTGGGGCGCGCTTTTGACGGTTCCTGAAAAGTATCTGCAGTCCAAGATTGTCATCGCGAGTATTGCGGACAAACCCCAAATCGTATTTTCCAGGCCTGAGTATCTTAAAGTGAGGAACAAGATCGATGTGTGGTTATGCGAATACTACGAATCCTTACACTTCGTCAGTAATTGTGGGCTACCCTGTATGCTATTCCCGGATGCGATTGATGTGGATCAGTTTTCTGCGCCTACTGATCGCCAGGCGAGTGTTAGTAGTTTGAAAGCCAAGTATGGCATAGCTGATGATTGCTACCTGATCGGCAACTTCCATCGGGATTCGCTGGGAGGCAATTTACAGAGGCCTAAAAAGCAAAAAGGGGCAGATGTGTTTTTGGAGGTTGCGGATCAATTGAATAAGCGAGGGTTACCCGTCCACTTTCTATTGGCGGGTCCGCGGCGGCACTGGTTAAGGAACCACATGAAGGAATGTGGTATTCCCTACACTTATGTCGGAGAGGAGATCGATCGGGATGATATTGATGTCAATACGTTGAACCTGGATCAGATTGCGGAATTGTATCGGGGTTTGGATGCCTATATCATTGCAAGCCGATGGGAAGGGGCCCCCAATTCCGTTCTTGAGTGCTCAAGTACAAAAACACCGGTTATCAGCACTCATGTCGGGCAATCTCCCGATATACTGGCCAATGAGCAAATCTATTACCACGCGGTAAAAGGTGCTGACTTAATTGCAAATGATATTGAATCCGGTTGGCTGGGAGCCAAAACGGAAGCGGCATACGACCATATCCATAAGTGGAATACCTATGACGCGATCGCTGAACGCTTAAAGTACATTTACCAACAAGCCACCCGTTGCTATGGAAAGCGAAACCTTACAAATGCCTATAGCCCGCAGTCCAAAGGCTTATTTGGTTTTCGAAAGAAAAAAATTATCGCAGAAGGCGATAAGGAAGAACGGAAGGCACTGATTCATAAACGAACCAAAGGTAAAAGCAGCTACACATTTGCACTTTGGAATGATTTTCGCCCACCGCCCTACGGTGGCGGCAACCAGTTTATGATTGCGCTTGAGAAAGCCTTGCAACGAAAGGGCATGAAGACTCAGCGTAATACTGGTGCGGGTGCGGACGCTCATGTTTTTCAGTCGATCTGGTTTGATCGTAAGCAATTTGAGGCAGAGTGTGAGCCGGATTCTGTCGTGATACACCGTGTAGACGGGCCCATTCAGCTGTATCGAGGCAATGACTTTAAGAGCGATGCTGAGTGTTACGAAATCAACGCAGCATTGGCGGATGTAACGGTGATGCAAAGTAGTTGGAGCATGGATCAAACGTACAACCTTGGCTTTAAGCCTAAAAAGCCGGTATTGATGTGGAATTCATGCGATCCTGATATTTTCGGGCGCAAAGAGAAAATCCAGGAAGTCAAAAATCGGAAAGTTAGGCTGATATCGACCTCGTGGTCCGATAATCCAAGGAAGGGCAAAGATACTTATAAGTGGCTGGATGAAAACCTTGATTGGGATCGTTATGAATATATCTTTGTTGGGCGTATAAATGAAGCATTTCAAAACATACAGGTGATCGAGCCTGTAGGCTCAGAAGAGCTAGCTGACCTGATCCGGGAGCATGACATCTATGTGACGGCAAGCCAGAAGGACCCATGTTCGAATGCGCTGGTGGAAGCGTTGAACTGCGGGTTACCGGCGCTTTACTATGATGATGGTGGGCATCCGGAACTGGCGGGGTTTGGCGGGCTTGGTTTTCATGCAAAGGAAGAAATAACGGAAAAGCTTAAACTACTCTCTGAAAATTTAAGCGCATTCGCAAATCCGATTTGGGTAGATCATATCGATGATCTGGCACAAAAGTATATTGATGTGGTGCGGGATTGCCATCTGTATTAAGTATGTCACAACCGGCTAAAATTCGTGAACATGAGGCTTTCCTCAAAGATTTGGAGGGGCGTGAAACAATCTCCGACGAATTATTGCTAAAATGGTATCGTGAAGGGCATTCAGTCTCCAAACATATGCTGAATTTGTATTCCATCACAAAAGGAATACAGGCAAAGAATATTTTGGAAGTGGGTTTCGGCAGAACGTCTCTGGTTTTTGCGCGGATCGCAGTTGAAAACAGCGGTCATTTTATTTCATGCGACACCCGAGATTTTTCCTACATATATACAAAGGCTGAGGCTGAGCACACCACATTCTTTCAGGGGACCTCAGATATGCTGTTAAAGGATCCGGTCTATTTAAATGAGCAATTCGATATGATCTTTTTAGACTATTTTTCGGGAGAGGGGGTTTCTTTGGACTTTTGTGTATTACAAACCCGGCAATTTCTAAAGCATTTGAATGAGGGGGGAGTACTGGCAATTCACGATGTTTCAGATAAGCGGTATCCGGTAAGTCGCATCATGCCGATACTCGCAAAAGATAAATCGCTCGAGTGTTTAACCCTCCCGTACTCTCAAGGCCTTGGGGTTATTCATAAAGTAAAGGTTGGAACAACACTGAGTTCCTCGATTTCCGTGAGTCTGGATTTAACGATCAGGCGATTGCGTCAGAAGTTACGATCCATAAAACACAAAGTTAAAAGCTAAAAACTACATGTCATTACTGTATCATTTTAAGAGTCAGCTCTACAAGAGAACTCCCGGAGGGTGGGGCTACTACCGCTATTTGCGTAGTCTCAAAAAGGAGGACTACGAGCACGAACGTGATAAGCACGAAGTTCGCCGCAAACACTACGGAGAGGAGGGTTGGAAAGACGAAAAGAGCGAAGGTCTGCAATATCGCAGCTATGAGAGCTACGACGAGTATGTCACTCATCAGGTGCAGAAGTTTGATGAGATTCTGAAAATGGGAGTGGGCTACACCAACGATGTAGTTGGGCTCTACCGCAGGCGTTTTTATAATCGATTTAAGCATTTGAAGAATTACCTCGGTATGGATGCGAAGATCCTCTGCGCCGGCGCTAGGCAGGGAACGGAGGTGGAAGTATTGTGGGATCTGGGCTTTAAGAATGCTTACGGTATTGATCTAAACCCCGGCCCCAAGAATCGCTGGGTTGTCGAAGGCGATTTTATGAATATTGATGCCGAGGATTCGAGCATAGATCTCTTTTACACCAATGCAGTGGATCATGCCTTTGAATTGGATCAATTCTTTAAGGAGCATGCCCGGGTCGTAAAGCCGGATGGTTTTGCAATCTATGACATTGGAGTCGATGCCAAGGGCGGGATTTTTGAAGCCGTGAGTTGGGACTCGGATGCGGTGATCTTTCAGATGATGCTGAAGCACTACAAGAAAGTTGTGAAAGTAGAAACGGACGCAGACTGGCAATGGATTCTGCTGAATAGTCCCATTAAGGAATCAACTACGGGTTGAGTATAAAGGTAATCGGCATAAGCCTCGTTCGTAACGATGATCGCTTTCTAAAGCAGGTGATCTTAAACACCATGGACTTCTGTGATGAAATGATCATCACAGATCACAAATCGACAGATAATACGCCGGCCATTGCCAAAGAGTTGGCTACAGAGTATGATCACGTGAGTTACCACCGTATCCAGCATCCTTCTGAATCGCACGATTTAATCAGGTCTTATGCAGGCCAAAATTGTTGGGTGTTCGGCGTAGATGGTGATGAATTGTATGAACCTGATAAGCTCGCAATTTTTAAAGAGCAACTTCGCAACGGCCGCTTTCAGGAAAGCTGGCAAGTGCTTGGTAAAGCACTCCATTGCTGCGACTTAGATCCGGATAAGAAGGTAGCCAAGGGTTATCTGGCACGCCCATCACGATCGATGACCAAGCTCTATAACTTTTCACTGATTAATGACTGGGAAGGCCCTTGTACTGAGCGACTGCACCATGGCAATATCCGGTTTAAAGACAGGGCTTCAGCTAATTCAAAAGACACAAGTGAATCGGAGTTGGATTGGGGAGAGGCTACTTTTCGCTGTCTGCACACGGTTTTTATTAATCGCAGCTCCCGGCAATCCCCTCAGCAAGAAGCCCGAGCAAACATCGCCGAGAAAAATGCGATGTCCAAACTGCAGAAGCTACGCTATTTTGCAGGTCGTTTAATTGGGCGTGAGCCGGCGGCAAAAATGAAGAACGAAACCTATATGCGCGGGGAACTGCATACGCTGGACGTAAGTGGGTTTTTTCAGGCAAAGATATGAATGATATCAGCGAAAACTTGGGAAACAAAAGGATTCTATGCACGGTTACTACCGGAAGAAGCGGAACTCACTATCTCACGCGTCTGCTGAATTATCTTCCCGGTATAGATGTCTTTCATGAGGAGAAAGCACACCCTTATCACGAAGTTCTGCGCCCCGCCCAGGGCAATGCTGAAATTGCTAGGGAATTTATCAGAACGCGTAAGTTGCCCTTCATTAATTCTCAAAAACAACCCATCTTTGCAGAGACGAGCCATTTGATTTGCAAAGGCTTTATGGAGGCTTTTTTTGAGTTAGGTATAACGCCGGATCTCATCATATTGACCCGTGATAAACGCAAAATTGCGACCAGCCTGTTTAAGCTGAATACCATACCCAGCCGGACAGACAAGGGTAGTATGTTTTACCTTCAGCCGGATGATCCCAATGTAATAAGCAGTCCGGGCTGGCAGGAATGGTCAGATTATCAATTGTGCTATTGGTATACCCTGGAAATCGAAAGACGTGCCCAGGTTTATGCTGATTACGTCGAACGAAAGGGTGGGAGAGTTTGCCGGATTGACCTGTCCGAGCTGGTGGAGTGGCGCGGCTATATGCGCCTCATCGATGAGCTTGATTTGAGAAAACCGGGCTTAATCAATCGTCTTAAATACTTGAAGAACCGATACGTGAAAGCAGGTGACTTTTCGGTGAATAAGAATGAACGCTCATTACCTGAGAATATCGATGAGGATGAGAAATTCATTGAGGCGTGTTTTAAGAGCGGCCCATTAAACACTCCCATCATTCCTTTGCCCATATGAATACTGATAAGGGAATAATTTATGTAGCGACTGGCCAACGCTTCGTTGATGAGGCGAAGGTATCTGCGCGATCCGTCCGCAAGGTGTATCCCGAGATGCCGATTGTTCTCTATACCGATATCCAGGAAAAAGACCCGCTGTTTAATCAGGTGATTTCGTTAAATGAAGTGAGGGGCAACTGCTACGATAAGGTGGAACCTCTCCTGGAAAGCCCTTTCGAGAAAACCCTGTTTCTGGATACTGATACTTACCTGTGTGAGGAAATCGACGAAATCTGGCGCTTGTTAGATAGATTTGAGCTGATGTTGACGCATACACCCATCCGGGATCCCAATCCAATTGACGGGATACCTCCAAGTTTCACTGAATTTAATACAGGGGTCATTGCCTTTAAGCGTTCAGAAAATGTGACTAGAGTCTTGCAGGAATGGGTAAAGATATATGGTGAGCTTGAGCATAAGGCAGATCAACCGGCTCTCCGCAAAACCCTTTGGGAGAACCAACAGATTAAATTTTATGTATTACCTTCGGAGTATAATTTCCGAACGATCGTGCCAGGATTTATTGGAGGAGGTTCTCCCGTTAAGATTATCCACGGGCGTCATAAAGACTTTGCGAAGCTTGCCCAGAGACTCAACAAGAACGACAAACCGAGAGTCATGATCGATTCATATGTAAGCCAATATAACGGGGAAGTGATCCGTCTGCGCAGTATCTGGCAACTGCTTAAATCGTTCCTGAAACGCCTATTGGGTAAATCCGGTTAGTATGAAACCGAAAGTAGTCATAAGCAGTTTTCCCATACGCAATAAGGGGTATTTTGAGTGGATTTATACGGGACTTCAAATTCTGGAGCAGGAAGGAAAGGTGGAAATTGCACATGAAGGCCATGCTATAGACCGGTTTCTGCGCCAACATCCCCGGGTTTACGGCAAATTTGAAAGCAAATTCCCGGAACTTAGTAAGTATCTTTTTCCTGTGGATCAGTTCAGCATGTTCGGCAGGTTGGAGCTAAACGATAAGAAGGTTCGCTTTGCTTACGATGCTACGGATTCACCTTTTACCTACGCGCTCGCACATCTTGAGTTGGCAGAAGTCTACTTTAAGATGCAGTGCCCGATCCAGATTGAGCAACGAGGCTTCCCTTTGTCCACGCAGGTGCGTATCCCATATCACCCGGCTGTTTTGGGGCAGACTTTTAAAATCCGCCCCTGCATGTCTACGGGACCTATCACAAATACCCTGAACCTTAAAAGGAATTTGGAAGCACTTGAGCTAAATGCTAAGCGCGCTGTCGCGAATAAGGAAATCCGTATGTTTGCTTCCTTTGGGGGGGATCGCGGCCCCAAACCCTGGGTTGTCGAAGATGCTCCTCCTGCACCTCATAATTACCAAAATGAAAAATCCATAGTGACTTCGCTTGAGGATATCGTGCAGCATCCGAATGAGAAGCGTGCTGAGATAGTCCGCATTTTGAGGAGCTGGCAAAAAGCAGATGTGGATGCACGCATTTGGAGTAGTAATGACCCGGCAATTCAGGGGGACGCACTGAGTTGGTCCGATTATCTGAATACGGTGGCCAGATCGGTTTTTAATGTAAATGTCTCCGGCTTCCGACGGAGTATTCCCTTTAGAGTCCTGGATTCTTTCCAGGTTGGCTGCGGTATTCTTAGCGATAATCTGGGCACTCGTTGGTATCAGGACTTTGACCCAGAAATCGAATTGCAAGAATACGGAGAATTGGGGTATGAATCAGCCTCCAATGTCAACTGGGAGGTGACTGCCAAAAGATTACTGGGAATCTACGAATCCATAGACCTGAAGGAAAATCGGTCGCGGGCGATTTTGGAAATGTTTGAGAAAAAGTGGCACCCCCGAGCCCTTGCGATTTATTTTATCGATGAGCTCACCAAAGTTGCCTAGTGCTAACATATTACAATTTATATGGAAACTGCTAAAACCGTATTGATTACTGGCTCAACGGGCATGATAGGCAGCCACTTAGTGGAGCATTATCAGACTTTAGGGCATAATGTTATCGGGGTAGCCCGGGCAAGTGCATCCAGTCGTTTGCACGATCAGTATGATTATCTTATCCGTCGCATGGATTTACTCGATTTACCTGCCACTCAGGAGGTTTTAAAATCAGTTGAGCCTGATATTATAATCCACATGGCTGCCCAGGCCTTTAATGGAAATTCGTGGAGTCAGGAGCATTATACCCATCTCGTGAATTTTAACTCGACGTTAAATCTCCTGAATGCTGCCCGTGAATATTCCCCGAAGGCCCAGATATTACTCGCATGTAGCAGTGCTGAATATGGTTTGACTGAACCTGGAGAGCCCCCCTTGAAGGAAGATCGTCTCCTTAGGCCGGTCACCCCTTACGGGGTAAGTAAAGCTGCGACGGAAACTTTGGGTTATCAGTATTTTGCGAACTATGGGATGGCAGTGTATCTGCCAAGGCTGTTTATCCATGTGGGAACGGGGCATCCCCCCGCTACAGCTATTCAGAGTTTTGCACGGCAAATCGCCTTAATCGCAAAAGGCAAAATGGAACCCGTTCTCAAAGTGGGTCGTCTCGATACTGCGCGCGATTTTATCGACGTCCGTGACGGAGTGGCCGGTATGGTCTTGCTTCTGGAAAAGGGAAGGCCTGGAATTCCGGTCAATATATGTAATGGGGAGGCTTGGAAGATTGGAGATGTACTGGATGCACTTCTACAGATCGCCAATGTAGATGTAAGCATTGAACAGGATGACAGCTTGTTACGCCATTCAGACGAAGCGGTATTACTCGGTGATCAGAGTCGTCTACTGGAGCTTGGTTGGCAACGCCAATATAGCATGCAGGACACCCTGCAAGCCGTGATGGATGATTGGTTAGCCCGTGTTTAAGATTAGTTTATGACCCAGGAATACTACGGAATCATTACGACAATCCAGGACCCGACCGGTTGTATGCGCGAGCTGGCTGAGCGTTGGCCGGGAGAGGAGGGTTCGCTCCTGATCGTGGGTGATCGCAAAGGGCCTTATGAGTATGCATTACCTAAGGCGCGGCTTATTGATATCAATGAACAGGTGCAAATGCCCTACAAGCTCACATCTGTTTTACCCGAAAAACACTACGCGCGTAAGAACCTGGGGTATCTGGAAGCATTCTCCAAAGGCGCAGCATGTATCTATGAGACGGATGATGATAACGAGCCTATGCCCAATTGGCAGCTCCGGGATTTAGCTTGTGAAAGCCAGCGTGTGGATAAGCCAGGCTGGAACAACGTATACCGGTACTTTACCGATCAGAATATCTGGCCCCGGGGATTGCACCTAAGAGATATCAATATGGAAATGCCGGCGCCGAGTAATGCACTCACCCGTGCGAAATGTCCGATCCAGCAGGGTTTGGCAGATGGATCCCCGGATGTGGATGCCATTTGGCGATTGGCTCTGGATCGGGAATTCACATTTGATAAGGCTCCCAGCATTCGCCTTGGGAAAAACGTATGGTGCCCATTTAACAGCCAATCTACCTGGTGGTGGCCCGAGGCATATGCGCTGATGTATCTGCCCAGTTATTGTTCTTTCAGAATGACCGATATTTGGCGCAGTTTTATTGCTCAGCGCTGCCTATGGGAGCTGGAATATGAACTCGTTTTTCACGCGGCAGAGGCCTACCAACTCAGAAATCCTCATGATCCATTGCAGGATTTTGAGGATGAGGTTGTGGGCTATTTAAACAATCCCGCTATAATTGATACCCTCGGGGCGCTCAATTTACAAAAGGGCAGAGAGTCCGTTTTGGATAATCTCAATCATTGTTATGAAGCACTCGTTGAAATCCAGGTTGTGCCTGAAGAAGAGCTCGCCCTGGTTCAGGCCTGGTGTGAAGATGTAGATCGCCTGCTTAATCTTTAGTATAAAGTCGATACAGTGAGATTAGTTCATACTTTCTAAAGCGTTTAACTCATGAGCAAAGTTGCCAGACTTAAACAAAACCCGATTCTACGCTTCGTCCTTTTCCCTTATATCTGGATAAAACGACAATTTATCAGGCGGTCGGTAAGTCAGTTTAATCGAAATTTCGATCGTATTTTTAAATGGGTGGGCAATGAATCACTTACGATCTATGTTCCGAATTTCGAAGCAAATTACGAAATTAGTACTCGCTCCCTGATGCTTCGCCACATTCTCAAGGAAGGGGGCTATGAACCCGAGCTTACGGAGATTATTGATAAATATCTCAATCCTGAAGGAGACGTTATTGATATTGGGGCAAATGTGGGATTGTTTTCAGTTTATTTTGCAAAACGATTGAACCCGGATTCCCGGATTCTTGCAGCGGAACCGAACCCGGGTGCCATTCGCAAACTAAAGCGAAATCTTCAGCTCAATGAGGTAGCTAACGTGATTCTATACGAAGGGGCGTTGAGTGAGAACGGGGGTGAATTAGAGTTGCATGGTGTTCCTGGAATGGAGGAGTACTCATCGCTAAACCCCATATCGCATATGCACGCCAGGCAATTCGATAAGGAGGTCTTTCGGGTTGCAACCCGTCCATTGGATGGGCTTGTTTCTGAATATGACTTAGTGCCTGGTTTTGTAAAAATGGACGTAGAAGGCGCAGAGTATGAAGTATTAAAAGGAGCACGTGCACTCTTAAAGGATCATCAGCCCATCCTATTGTCTGAGATGGACGATTCATTACTGACTCAATTTGGTACCCGTGCATCTGAAGTGGTTCTTTTTTTAGAAGATTTTGGCTACCAAGTGATCGATGCGCGAACGGGCGGAAAGCCTCGCGGTGGTTTCAGCGATACGATACTTGCTCTTCCAGCTAAAGGATGACTCATCCCAGAGTAAGCGTAATCATGCCGGTGTATAACGGGGAACGTTATTTAGCCGAGGCCATTGATAGCGTTATCAATCAGACTTATGAGGATTGGGAGCTAATAGTAGTGGATGACGGTTCTTTGGATGCAAGTGTCTCCATTGTTGAAAGCTACGAAGATCTACGAATAAGGCTGATTAAGAATCCACAGAATGTGGGGGTTGCCAAAAGTTTGAACCGGGCAATTGAAGCCTCAAACGGACAGTATATCGCTCGTATGGATAGCGACGATATTTGCATGCCGGATCGTCTACAAACCCAGGTTTCCTATTTAAGGCAAAATCCGGACGTCATGTTGGTGGGTTCGAGTGTCATATTTTTGGGTGAAAAAGCAGGTGTTTTTAGATATCCTTTGAGCGATGATGACATTCGCGTACAGTTGCACTTTAACTCATCCTTTGCGCACCCTACAGTCATGTGGCGCAGTGATTTTGCAGCGGAAAACGGCTTGCGCTATCAGGAAGATCCGCCGACGGCTGAAGATTATCAACTTTGGGTTGAATTTTGTGCATTGGCACCGGTTGCAAATATAGCAAAGCCCCTTTTGAAGTACCGTGTGGATACGAGCATTAAAATAAGCAATTACCTCAAACAACAGCATGCCGGAGGCCGGGAAATTCGTGAAGGGTTTCTTAAAAAACTCACTGACTTCAGCGATACAGATATATATCTACATCATGCGGTGTGCGAGGGTCAGTATGCTGAATTGACGGATCAGCTGGACGAAATTCTAAGTTGGTTAGAACGCCTGCAGCGAGCTTTAATCCAAAGTGGACAGTTTGAATCCAAAGCAGTTAGCAATATTATTCAAAGCTACACCTATATCTCAGCATATTCGCTAATTCATGAGCTAAGTGTGGGTGCCCTTTTGAAACTGCCCATATCCTGCACCCGGAAGGGGTTACTACTGGCAAGAAAAGCAGGCCTGCGTTGACTCAAATGAGTTTCAGTGTGCCAAGTTCTCCACAAGTTTTACATGTAAATATAAGTGACTCCGGAGGAGGGGTAGGCAAGGCTGCATACCGTTTGCACGAAGCATTGGGTAAGCAAAACTACGATTCCTGGATGTGGGTCGAAACCAAAAGAACTCACGACCCGAAGGTGCTCGCCCCACAAAAATGGTTCGATCTTCAATACTACCGTATGCGGACTCGCCTGGACAAACTTCCGGCTCTATTGACCAACAGCAGGCACTGGGCCTATGGTTCCTTCAACTATTTGCCTCATCCGCGACTCTCAGAGATTGTGAAGACCCTAAAACCCCGGATTGTGCATTTTCATTGGATCGGGGATGGGCTTGTGC
This sequence comes from Puniceicoccaceae bacterium, assembly GCA_028285755.1. GTDB lineage: Bacteria > Verrucomicrobiota > Verrucomicrobiia > Opitutales > JAFGAQ01 > JANQOQ01. Next base: position 322,049 of record JANQOQ010000006.1, on the reverse strand, counting down.
CATTGCATCGTTTACCCGATTTCAGGATGCCGGTAGTTTTTACGCTCCATGGGCGTTGGTTATTTAATGGTGCGCAGCATTTACATAGCGATCAATCAAGGCGCTTTTATGAGGGGTTCAATAAGGATAATCGTGATACTGAAGATGGAGGCTTGGATATGGATCGCTGGGTTTGGCAGCGAAAGCGAAAATACCTGGCCGGATTAAACTACCATGTTGTCGCATTGAGTCGCTGGATGTACGAGGATGCGAAAAAGAGTGTTATGTTTGAGGGTAGGGAAGTACACCATATCCCGAATGGACTGGATATGGACGTATTTAATCCTGCGGACAAAGCAAGCTGTCGCAAAGCTCTGGGATTAACTAAAGAGAAGAAATATATCCTATTTGGCGCAAACTTCGCCACCCAGGATAAGAACAAAGGTTACTGGGATTTTGTGAAGGCCATTCAAAAACTGGAAAAGCATAATCAAAACTTTGAGATTCTGGTATTTGGTTCGGATCACCCGGGTAAGGAACTACCCTTTAATACCCCATGCCACTTTTTGGGGTTTATTAATGAGGAATATAAACTCATGCAGGTTTACGGTGCGGCTGACTGCTTTGTGTTAACCTCAAAGCAGGACAACTTGCCTAATACGGTTATGGAGGCGATGGCTTGTGGGACACCATGTATTGCCTATGATGTCGGCGGTGTTAGCGACATGGTAGAAGATCAGGTCAATGGCCATTTAGTGGAGTCCAGGAATATGGAAAAGTTGGCTGATGCCCTTTCAAAATACCTGAAATCTGATCGAGAATTAAGGGAGTCGCAGGCGTTGAAAGCACGCCTTAAAATATCCGATCAATTCAATGCTAAACGGCAGGCAACTCGAATGATTGAATTGTATGAATCACTCTTAGCATGAGTATGGAACTGGTAGAGTTACGTCTAAGTCCTAAAATTAAGCTGGCGGGCATGTTTGCCGTGTTGAGCTATTTTGTAGATTATCTGGTTAATCAAGAGTTACGGCATCCGAATACTCGTTTTCAAATTAGCCTCGACAATTATACCATGTATCAGAGTGGTTCCGCCGAGGATGTTTACGATTATTATTTTAAGCGTCAGCAACTAGCTGCCAAACCCAACCGCGTGATCCATTTACCGGTTGCTCAAAAGCTCCTTATAGCCCGGGCTGGTTATATGACCAAACTGGGGCGTGCAAATGCTAGAGAGCTTTTGCCGCCCCGAGATGGGGATCGCCAGAAGTTGTCAGCTATCATTCATGAATACCTTTCGCCGAATGAACGCCTGCAGGCATTGATCGATGCTTTTATTCAACAGCATTTTGGGAAGTCTAAAATCTGTGGAGTGCACCTGAGAGGGTCCGGGCGTAAGGATGGAGGCACCTCGTTGTTTTATCGTAGCTGTAAATTGGAGGATGGAGTGCCCTATGAAAAATACTTTGAGTTGATTCGTAATTATTTAAGCCAGAATAAAGATGCTAAGATATTTATCTGTTCTGATTCAAAAAAGGTGATCAAGCGTGTGAGTGAAGAGTTTGGTGAGAGAGTTGTATCTTACGATTCTGAACTTACGGAGCAGGGAGAGCCTCATATTGCAGCTCTTGAGGGAAATACCGACTTAAACAAGCATAAATTGGGCGAAGACGTTATCGTGGAGGCCTATCTGTTGTCAAAGTGTGATCATTTCATCCATGGCAACAGCAGCATCAGCAATTTTGTGGTGTGCATGAATCCTGAATTAAACCACGAAGATGTGTATGAGCCGTTCTATTCTTATAATTTAAAAGGTTGGCAAAGGTTGAAAGCTAAACTGCGTTCACTCAGGCTTTGGAGTCATTCCTGGGTGCTGCGGGTGTTGGGCAAATTGAACTCTCGTTGGAGCTGCCCGGATAGCTAGGGTCTGTCTGTGCGAAAGGCTACCGATTTATCCAAATAATAGATAAACCCGGGCAGAAAAACAGGAAACAAGTGCATAACATTTCTCCCAACATTGTATTCAACATTCGTTACGTATGCGATAAGTATCATCGCAAAAATAATACCTATGTGAGCTGTTTTCAGGGAATAGGGAAATTCCTTACCTGTGCTGGATTTGCCTGTAAATAGGGGCCAGGCGAGTAAAATAGTAATCAAAATGGGAAGAATGATTTGATACATGCCCTTGAAGCTCAGTGTTAATGCCAAGGTATTTAAAAACCCACCCCAGTAACTCGCTAAATTGACTTGGTTTTCATAGCCTGCCATGGGAAATGCGTATACGCGAATCCATAAATACAGCAGGCATGCAAACACAGATATCCCAAAACGAACCCAATCTCCTATATTGCGATTATAAAGCAAGGACGCGGTTGTATAGAGAGCAAATATCAACGGGATTTTTTCATTCACACCCACGCCAATCAATAGAAGAAATGTCCACAAAATTGCTTTTTGGTAATAATAAAAGCAGCAAAAAAGGTAGAGGATTACAATCGGGTCCACCATGTAGTAGGCGGTATATCCCATTAGTAGTAGGACACTTAATGCGGCAATGCATGCACTCGATAATCGCACTTTCAAACGATTGTAGAGCAAATGGAACACCAGCCACGCGAGTGCAAGGGTTGCTATATAGTTACTGATAGAAATTGCAAACAGTGCTTCTAAATAATTAGGTGAGTGCCCTTCCAGATGGGTAAAGATTGGTGCAAAGGGTAAGATCTTATAAATGGCGTATGCGGGAATGATTGAAAATACCCTGTATGTAAAGGGTGAACCCGGCAAGAACCCATTGGGATCGCCTTCAAGATGCAGCATGTAAAATTCATAGGGATCTTTGGGAATCGTATTAAATGCATTTTGGCGATACGAATCGAAGAGTTCCGGCAAGCCTAGAAGCGCTATAATGGCAATAATGATGACATTAAGCTTCACTTGAAAATATTTTGATTGCTCCATTCCAATACTGGATTAATCAAAATCAAAATTCTCCATCAATTCAATGCTTGGTTTATAGAACTTAACTTTCATGAAAAACGCCAGCCTCTATTTTTTCATCTTTGCCCTGTTTTATGGTGTCTTAATTTACTTCAAAAGCCTACATGCGGAACCGCTTGGGCCTGATGATGCACGTCATGTATTGACGGGTATCTTCTATCGGGATCTACTATTGGATCTTCCCGTTAGTGATTTGAGAGCCTACGCTTTTGATTTTTACATTCAATATCCAGCTCTGGGATTATTGCACTGGCCACCCGTTTTTCATTTGTTGCAAGCATTTGCTTTTCTAATCTTCGGAGTGCACGATGAGGTATCTCGCTTACTCGTGTATGCACTCGCTGTTACCGGGGCTTTTTATGTTTATCGCATGGGGCTGCTTTTTGATCTCAGCAGAGGATGGGCACTATTCAGTGGCGTAATGTGCTTATCTTTCCCTATCTATTTTCACAGTTCCCAGAAAGTGATGCTGGAGATACCTTCGCTTAGTTTTTGTATACTGGCACTCTATTATTTTTGTTTGCACTTAAAGTCTGGTAAGATTTCGGCGCTGTATTGTAGCGGTTTGCTGAGTGTTGTCGCAATCCTTACCAAAGGGTTTTCCCTGTTTATACTACCCATTTTGGCAGCTCTCGCTTTCCGAAAGTATGGTTGGAAGCTGTTCAGGCAGTGGCATATGCTGATTATTGCAGTCGTTGCATCGGCAGTACTAATTACCTATAATTTAATCGTCGCGCAATTCACGGGCGTAAGGAGTCTGGATTTGTTTACCGAATACCGCTTTTTTTATACACAGGTATGTTACACATTCATGTTTGGAAATTTTGGATGGGTTGCGATGTTACTGGGACCAGCCGGAATTGTATTGATGTTTTATCGCAAGGAATGGTTGTTCGCAATACTTGTAGGGTTGGGGCTGTTTTTGTGCTTCACCATGGTGGGTATCATTCGATTTCCGCTGGAGCGATACCTTACTTATCCTGCTCCATTTATTGCATTGGGATTAGGCTATCTGGGAATGCGCCTTCAGGCATGGAATACAACAGTGGCAGGAATTACCGGCTTAGCGATCATAGCATACTATTCCGTGCTATTAACGCTGTTTCAAATGCCCATTGTAAAGGGGTATGAGGAGGTAGTTAAATATATACTGGAGAATCGTAAAGGAGCATCCGTCTTGATGCACAGTCGACATGCTGCGAACTTGGCTCTCTATATGCGTATATTCGGGAAAGATGAAAAATACTACGTATTGCCCGGAACGAAGTATCTGGCCTATGAGCAAACTAACGAACTGGCAGCCAATGCACTTGAGAGCCCTGAGGAGGTCTTTAAGCTCCTGGTTGACTACGGGGTGAAATATCTGGTAATCGAAGACAAAGAAAGACATTACAAAGCGACCGAATCATACTACTGGCTGCGGGAGTATTTGGAGGAGGAAAAAGAGTTTAAATTGGTAAAGCGTTTTGACGCGATTGATACTGAATACCCTGACTTTCATCTGCTGCTCTATGAATTCAGTGGAGATGGCAAACTTAAGGTAGAGGAATTTAATCTCAATATGGGACGACTCAAAAGCCAGTCAGTTTCTGTCCCACTACATTAATTTTTGGTTATACACATACAGGAAAGTCAGAAGGCTCATTTGCCTGAGATGCACATATACCCCGAGGTACTGCGCGATCTCTACGAATACACAGTTGAGACCATCAATCACCCAATACAACCGTCGGATCTGGGTGTTTATTGGAAATTCATGGGACAGCAGAGGAAACGGCCTCCCGGCTATCAATATTTGATACACGATTATCGTTCGTTATCTACCGGGTTTTTTGCCTCTGCGAAGGATTCCATAAAGCGCCTGACAAACGTGAAACCTGATTTGCGTATATTCCTCAATGAAGAAATTCGCGATATCATGCGCTTTAATGATTCGATACCCCATATAATCCTCGATATGGGCGTGCCGGAATGGATTAATGATTATCGTGGCGATCATGAGCACTTCGACTACAAATTTGCATATGTCGGTGCGATTTCGCGTGAAAGAAAAATGGATAAGCTTTTGGATGCTTTTTTAGATTCCGAATACCGGGATGAGCGTTTTTTACTGATTGGAAAGGCCGAAGCAAAATTGGTGGAACAATATAAAATGTGTGGAAATATTGTCTTTGCGGGTAGTCTTCCTCAAAAGGAAGTTTTTAAGAAGCTGGGTGAGGCTGAATATGCGGTATGTTACTTTCCGAATCACCGCCCTCACTGCTTCCAGACTCCTACGAAACTACTGGAGTATGCTTCACTGGGTAAGAAGATCATTGCGAATCCGAGCGTTTCGAACATGCGGGTTTCGGAGCAATATACCATTCATGTGGCCTGGGGTGGTGCGTTTGTGTTTGATGGATTAAAAGATGTATCTGATTCTCAAGATAATCGTGGGTTCGATTTTTCGAGAATTACCTGGAAGGAACGATTCAGAAAATCGGGCTTTATTGATATCCTAAAGCAGTTTGAGCAAATGGCTCTCTAAATGGAACTGGAAGAAAAGAAAACGCTAAGGTTTTGGGAAAATAATGCACTGGCACTCGCCATAGGTATTTGCGGTGTATTACTCGTTACCCAATTGCTGTTTCTTTTGGGCATCACGATTACGTTTGTCCATTTTTGGGTGTTTAGTCTGATTATTCTCATTACTTTGATCATTAGTTATCGGGGCAAAATTTATAAGGGCTTGTTACACTTCGGAATACTCTCCATTCCAATTGGACTGAGCATACTCATCAGTGCCTGGTTCTATGACCTGGGAGGAGATGGTATGGGTACGCATCAGGAGGCAATCCTTGGGCTTCAATCGGAGTGGAATCCTATTAAGGACCCTTACTTTTTTAAAGCTGAAGAACTGATGGAAAAATACCCGGTGCTTGAGGATATGCCCTGGTTGAAACGGGGAACAACCAAGTTTTTCAGTTATCAATTATCTGCAATCATTGCAAAGGCATTTAATCATCACGAAAGTGGTAAGGCCATCAACTGGATTGGTATAATGCTTAGCTTTTCCATTGCTGCTTATGTGTTCAGACAGTGGATACCCAATCCGACAGTTGCCTATCTCGTGGCATTTGCCTGGGCATTTAATCCGGTTAGCATATATCAATCATTCAGTTATTGGCAGGATGGTTTTATATCCAGCCTGATGGCTACACTGATTCTTATCTCTCTGTGGCTGGCAAAAAATCCACGTCATATTAGCAGCTGGATAATATATTTTGTGATAATGCTGGTTTTAGCGGGTTGCAAAAAGTCAGGCATTGGCTTCGGGGCACTGATTAGTATGGGCCTGGGTGTTTTTTTGTTGGTTTTTCATTTTAAGTGGTATCAGAAGCTAATTCTACTGGGGGCGATGGGATTACTCGGTGTGTTGCTCTTGATAGGGGGGCAACTTAGTGGTTTATGGGGTTATGAACGAGGAGTTCTCAATACGATCATCCAGACAATTGAGCTTTATAACCACGATGGTATTTGGTATGGTGCGGGGTCATTTAATCAAGTTGCGGACTATGCTCAGATGAATCGATGGCAGGTATTGTTTTATTCCAGTTTCTCACGATCATTGCCGGTGGCTTATGAAATTGATCTCATGCCGCTATTTTTGACCGACTGGCAGGAACTAAGGACTTTCTATTACTTTTTTGAAGATCCCAGGGCGGGCGGTTATGGCCCGTTTTTCAGAACATCTGTAGTGTTAAGCTTAATTGCAATGCTACTCTACATTTGGAAGTCTGATAAACGCTTTATTACACTACTGGGTGTATTTTCCATCTTGTTGCCTTGTCTCTTTCTGGCGACGTATTGGGCAAGATGGATACCCCAAATTGGCCTGTTGCCCATGGTTATGTTGCTTCCGGCGATTTCCAGGGAGATTACCTTCAATAAACTACCTGCCTTTAGACTTAATCGACTGGCCAGCTTGGGGCGCCTGGTGCCGTGGGTCGCACTCACTTATGCCTTTTTAAATAGCTTAGTGATACTCGTGTTGTATGTTTCAGGGAATATCTTTGGTACGCATATGATCCGACAGCAGCTTATGGTGGTTAATCAGCTTGAACAGCCGGTTTCTATGGGGACGGGTTGGTATCCTTCCAATCGTTACTGGCTGCAGCGCGAAGATATTCCTTATCAAATCGAGTGGGGCACTTCCCCTTATGCGCTTCAGTTTTACAGGACCAATACCTATATATACATCCCTGAAGATCAGCTTGATAAGCCCTATAATGAACAATTCAGCATTGCTGAAAGACTGGATGATCTTAAGAGGACGGTTAATCTTTATCAGGAAGGTCAGTGGCTCAACGAAGTATGGCTGGATACCCGTGTGAAGGATAATCAATGAAAGTTCTGATGCTCATTCCATCGATTACCAACTACTTCATGTTTTTGGAGGAGCTGACGTTAAAGCTGATCGAAGAGGGCCACGAGGTTGGCCTGGTTTCATCGCCCCGGCATTTTAATCAGGTCGATTGCTATGGAGACAAACCCGCAGGTGATTATTTCCCTCTGGATCTACCTCAGGGTATGTCACCGGCTAATCACTGGAAAGCGATGAAGGGTCTAAAGAAGGTGATTGAGGATTACCAGCCGGACATATTGCATGCTCACACGGGGGCAGGCATGTTCACTGCCTCACTCACCAGGCAATTTGGCGGCTTGAAGCAAAAACCATTCTTTATGGCTACACACCATGGGCTGCTGAGCCCGGCTACCCGAGGATGGTGGAGATGGGTATTGGGAAATGCGGAGCGCTGGGCGATGGGCAAACAAAAGGCAAATTACGTTTTGAACGTCAGTGATTTGAAATGGCTGCGGAAAACGGGTTTTAGAGGGCAAATAGGTTCGTATAAGCAATCACGGGGCATTGGCTGCCGGATCGACCTGTTTGACTCATCCAAATATACACATGAAGATCGTACCGTGCTCAGAGAAAAACTCGGTGTAAAGCCGGAGGATATTACTCTGATTTTCGTGGGCAGGCATGTGTGGTTTAAGGGGTATGATCTGGTGATAAAGGCATATATGAAACTCGCCGAAGAGTATGAACACCTTAAATTGATATTGCTCGGGCAGCCTTATCGGGTGCATCCCAGTGGACTCAGTGAGACGGAAACCACAGCAATGCAAGCGCATCCCGGAATCATAAAAATGGGGTGGGTCAATAATGTGCAGGACTATCTGATCGCTGCAGATGCTATGCTTTTTCCCAGTGAGCGTGAAGGAATGCCTGTGAATCTCATGGAGGCTCAAAGCATGGGTTTGCCCGTAATCACCCGGGATACACGAGGCTGCAATGAGATCGTGGAGGCGGGTGTCAGCGGTTTGTTATTGAAAGAGCGGAGCCTGGATGAACTCTTGGCAGCGACCCGTCAGCTCATTGAAAATCCAGGCCTTTTGTCTGCAATGGGGGAAGCTGCCAGAAAAAAGCGCAAACAATTTGACCGGATGCTCTGGGTAAAAGAGCAGATTGCGATCTACCGGGAGATTACTTCAGCCGGTTAACCGCCAACAGGTTTTCCTTGACCACCTTATTGTTGAGCAAGTGGTTTTGCAGGATGCGTTCAATGACCTCGGGTGTGCATTGATAGTACCAGGCGCCTTCCGGGTATACCACCATGATGGGTCCCTTATTGCAGATGCCCAGGCAATCCACCTGTGAGAGGTAAACGGTGCGGGTTGTTTCATTGATCTTACGTAGCCGCTTTTGCAAATACTTGAGCGACTCCTGAGATTTTTCCTTCGGGCAACAGCGGCCGGCACTGTTCCCCGAGCAGAAAAGGATGTGGTGTTTCAGGGTATCCAGGCCTGCTTTTTCCACTTTGTTCTTAAGTTGTTTGCTGACAGTGTCGCCACTCTTTAGCATGCGATTGTATTTGCGCACAATTCCGTGCTTGCGAAATACCATGTAAAGCTCACGACTTATCCAGGCATCAGTAGCGGCATAGACCACCTGTTTTTCAGTGAGCTCACTCTTTGCCCAGTTTGAAACCTGTGCGCTTTTTGAAATACGGCGGTTGAGCATAATCCCGCAAAGGCTCCTAAGGCCAGTGTTTTGAATGCCTGCAATTCGGGCGAGATCTGCAAGGTCGATAAACGCTTCCGGGGCGAATTGAAATTGTTTCATCAGCCCGTTTAAATCATCCTTAATAGCGACTCCGACCTTTTTGATCGAAGGATTTGCCAGGATCATGCTGATGTCGGATTTGTCCTTGATCTTGTTGATCTGAATCAGGAAAGCTTCGCGTTTAGAGGATAGTTGTAGGAGCGATGGCAGAAACTGCTCATCCCGGCGGAAAGAGGGCTTACTCTCAGTATCAAACCCCAGGACGGTTTCTTTCATCAGCTTGGGAATGATTTTGGCTGCAGATTCTTGAGAATTTACCAGATGAATGGTTCCTTTAAATTCAATGAGCGGAAAATCGTTGATTGCTAATTTATCTATCCTCTCTTGAAAGGGGCTGTTGTTCTCAATTCCGAGCATCAGGTAAACTTATAAATACAGTAATATTGTCAGGTTCCTTGATTTAGAACCTAAGTAACTGGACGTAAAGGATTTAATTCAGATCTCGGCTGATTGGGAAGTCCTCTTCAGAACAGTGTAATATTTTTACAAAGATTATATTGATTTATAACTTTGTAGGGGCATGGTATGGAATGCGCTTGCAGCTTTGCAAGCCTTACTCGCGATTCATTTAATTTTCCGGTTAATAAACGACATTTATGCAGGACAAAATTTTTCTCAAAGCCTATTGGGAAACTGCCAACAAAGCTTTAATTTTTTTATCCCAGGATTGGGAAGACGAAACCCTCCGATTGCCGATTTCCTTTGAGCCCAATGGTATGAATTGGCGTATCGAGCGGGTCGATTTGGTGGCTGCAGGTCTTATGTCAGGGTATTACATGGATGATGAAAACATTCATTTTGTTATGGACCATACCCAGTATCCGGCAGTAGATGGCGATGATGAGGTATATGTAGCCGGTGAATTCAACCGCTGGGAAGCGGCTATCGAGAATGAGAAATTCAGGCTCAAACCTTTTAAATGGCAGGGCAAGTCGCTGATACGTGCGAGTGTACCGATTGAGCTGTTGGCGGGTAAATTCAGCTCAACCTTTCGATTTGTAACGCGTAATAAACTGTGGGTAAACGTTCCTGACAATGCACCTAACTGGGTGCCCGGTAAGTATCAGGGCAGTGATTTCTCATTGAGCCTCAGGCAAAGCGGGCGTCATGTGTTTCGCATCATTACAGATACCGAAAACTCGCTGGATTCAAACCTGATCCTATGCTGGAAAGATGTCGCCTTCGAAGAGAAAATACTGGTATCCGCATCCGAATTTTACCTTTCGATGCAGACCAAGGCGGATATGGGGGTGATCCAGCGCATGAAATCCACCGTATTTCGCTTGTTTGCGCCCCGGGCAACACGCGTGACGCTCGAACTTTTCACGCAGCTGGATGGCAGTGATAAGGCATTTCATGAGCTGGAAAAAAAGAACAATGGCCTTTGGGAATTAAAGCTGAGTGGAAGTTATTTGGGTTCCTATTACTATTATTACGTAGATGGGATGAATCGTGATGCCTCCACCTTTTTTGACTATACTCAGCCGCTTGTAGACCCGTACGCCAAGGCTATGTATAGTCCATCTGGACCCGGCATTATTATCGATGATAATGAGCTAAATACCGATGGGGATATCTTTCATCCGCCGCTCTGGCATGATTTGATTATAGTTGAAGCCCATGTGCGTGACCTCGTGGCCAAGGCGCCTATTGAGCTTGAGGTTTCCGAGAGGCAGGGCTTCAAGGGCGTTACGAAGTGGGTGAGGCACCATCAGTCTTACCTGAAAACTCTCGGGGTGAATGCCATCGAATTGCAACCTATTCAGGAATTTGAATATAATGACCCCAATGAGTATCACTGGGGTTATATGCCGGTTAATTACTTCAGTGTTTCCAGTGCATTCGGTAGTAATCGTGAAAAGGCAAAGCAGGTGGAAGAATTTCACGAGCTCGTCCGGACCTGTCATGACGAAGGATTTTCAGTGATTCTGGATGTCGTCTATAATCACCTGGGCTCGCCGAATCCATTGTTCAGTATCGATAAGCACTATTACTTTGAGCTCGATTCCAATTACAACCTGAGCAATTGGAGTGGGGTAGGTAATGATATGCGCTGCTCAGCACCCATGATGAAGCGTATTATCATTGATAGCCTTACTTTTCTCATCAAAAAATACAATGTAGATGGGTTTCGCTTTGATCTGGCTGAGCTTATTGGCCGGGATGTGCTCATTGAAATCGAACGTGCACTCAAAAAGGTGAAACCCTCTGTTATCCTCATAGCGGAGCCCTGGAGTTTTCGGGGGCATATCGCCGACAAGTTGAGGGTGACGGGTTTCAGCTCGTGGAATGACCGCTATCGGGATTTCTTCGTGCATTATCTACGTAATAATGGCGATCCGCGGGAGCTCGAATACTATATGAAAGGCTCTCCGGTGGGATTTACGCGCTTTCCTGCCCAGACGGTCAATTACTCGGAGTCACATGATGATTACGCCTTTCTGGATCTAATCACCGAAAATGAAAATCGGGACGGTTCGCATCCGACGCTTAACGATATCCGCAGAAATCATCTGATGCTCTCGTTGCTGATGGTATCACTTGGGATACCCATGATCTCAGCCGGTCAGGATTTCAATCGCAGCAAATTCGGTATTCGCAATACCTATCAAAAAGGGGATATCAATGCCCTCGACTATAGCCGGATGATCACCTTCAGCCAAACGCATGAGTATTTCCGAAACTGGATTAATTTCAGACGTTCAGCGGCAGGACATCTATTTCGATTGGAATTCCCTCCGAAAGAAGGCTACATGCAGTTCTTTTATTCGCCCAATGCGAGAGCATTCGCTGTGCTTTATAATGCGGACTACAGCATGGGTTCTGAACAATTACTCTACGCCATTAATCCGGAATTGCATACCGTGGAGATCGAAATCCCGGAGTTTGATCTGGAACGTTACAGACAGATTGCGGATCACAATCGATTTGCTGCTGAGGGGTTGGAAGTCGCAATGCATATGAGTCAAGGGGATCAATTGATACTGCCTGGGCTCTCCTGCGGTCTGTGGCAAATGATTCTATAAATTAGTAATTCTAATAGGACAGATTTATTTAATTTTCTTTTTGATTTCTCCAAGAAAATCTCCGAATAAACGGATGTGCTAGGATAAGTTTCATTTATCTTCTCCCGGCATAATCAACTAAAATTGAAAAACAAAAGTTATAATTAACTAAAGAAAAGGAATCGCAGATGGCGACAAAGATTGGGATTAATGGATTCGGCCGCATTGGCCGCCTTGTTTTCAGAGCGTTAGTAGACCAGGGTCTTCTTGGAAAAGAATTCGAAGTCGTTGCAATTAACGACCTCGTGCCTGCTGACAATTTGGCATACCTTTTAAAGTATGATTCCATTCAAGGGCGTTTCAATGGAACCGTAGAGAGCTCTGACGATAAAATCATCGTTAATGGCAGCGAGATCAAGTGCCTGGCCTTAAGGGTTGAGCCAAAAGATATTCCTTGGGGCGAGCTAGGAGTGGATATTGTTATTGAGTCTACCGGGTTGTGGGCCAATAGCGAAAAGGCTCAAGGGCATATTGATGCAGGAGCAAAGAAGGTAATCATATCAGCTCCGGCTAAGGGAGCAGTGAAGACTGTGGTGATCGGTGTAAATGATGAAACACTGACTGCTGAAGACACGATCATCTCCAATGCATCTTGTACTACCAACTGTTTGGCACCCATGACCAAGGTAGTATTGGACAATTTCGGAATTGCGGAAGGTTTAATGACCACCGTACATAGTTACACGGCAACTCAAAAGACTGTAGATGGCCCATCAATGAAGGACTGGAAGGGTGGACGTGCAGCCGCATTGAACATCATTCCGGCATCCACGGGTGCTGCGAAGGCAGTAGGCTTAGTGCTTCCTGAAGTTCAAGGCAAACTCACCGGTATGGCTTTCCGAGTGCCAACACCGACCGTATCCGTTGTGGATTTGACCGTAAAAACTGAAAAGGCTACTTCTTACGAAGAAATCTGCCAGAAGATGAAAGAGGCCGCTGAAGGCCCATTGAAGGGTATCCTCGAATACACAGAGGACGAAGTCGTATCTTCTGACTTCATCCACTGTGCGAGCTCTTCTATCTTCGATGCAGGATCCGGTATTGGACTTTCAGATACCTTCTTCAAACTGGTATCCTGGTATGATAACGAGTGGGGCTACAGTAACCGCTGCGTCGATCTTCTTAAGAAGGTCGTAGCTCTCTAATTTGAATTAGTATTTAACCATTGAAGGCGAGTGTTTTGCTCGCCTTCATTTTTATAAAAACCTATCTAACAATTTTTCGATGGAAAAAGTAAAAACGATTAAAGACGTGGACCTGGGGGGAAAGCGTGTGTTTGTGCGTGTAGATTTTAATGTTCCCGTTGAGGATGGGGGAGTGATTACGGATAACACCCGGATCAATGCGGCGATCCCAACGATAAGGCACTTGGTGGAGCAGGGTGCAAAAGTGATACTCGCGAGCCACTTGGGACGTCCGAAAGGTGAGCGTAAGCCTGAGCTTACCCTGGCACCCGTAGCAGCAGAACTTTCCAAGCTAATCGGAATGCCGGTTCAGTTTGTGGAAGACTCAATTGGCGATGACGTTGCGACTGCTATCAACGGGCTGGGTGAGGGCAGCATCCTATTGCTTGAAAACATGCGTTACTATAACGAGGAGACCAAAAATGATCCTGAGTTCTCCAAAAAGCTCGCGGAAAATGTAGATGCATTTGTGAATGACGCCTTTGGAACCGCTCACCGTGCGCATGCATCAACCGCAGGGATAGCCGATTATGTTGAGTCCAAGGTTGCCGGCTTACTCATCGAAAAGGAACTCGAATACCTGGGTGATAAAACCGCGAATCCGGAGAAACCCTTTACCGTAATACTTGGGGGTGCAAAAGTGAGTGATAAGATCACGGTCATTGATGCGCTGCTTGATAAGTGCGATACGATGATCATTGGCGGTGCGATGGCCTACACATTTGCACTGGCACTGGGCAAAAAAGTAGGGGACAGTCTCAGTGAGCCGGATAAAATCGAAACTGCCAAGAGTGCTATCGAGAAGGCTGGAAAGCTTGGGGTTAAGTTGCTCTTACCCGTAGACAATTTGATCACCAATAGCATCGATTTTGATAATAAAGCACTGGGCGAAACCAAAGTAGTCGAAGGGGATATCCCCGATGGTTGGGAAGGCGTCGATATCGGACCCAAGACCACGGCTATTTTTGAAGATGTCGTGCGCAACTCCAAGTCTGTGCTTTGGAATGGCCCCATGGGCATCTTCGAAATCAAGGAATCTGCCGTTGGCACCTTTGCGGTTGCAAAAGCGATTGCTGAATCGGATGTGATCTCCATCATTGGGGGTGGCGATTCGGTTAAAGCGGTTAAAAAGAGCGGTTACTCTGACAGTGTTTCCTTTATGAGCACCGGCGGGGGAGCGAGCCTTGAGTTTCTTGAAGGTAAGGAACTTCCGGGAGTTGCTGTTTTGGATAAAGCTTAATTTTTAAATCCTAACGATTATGAGAAAATACTTAATTGCAGGTAATTGGAAAATGAATAAAGACGCCGCAGAGGGTGAAAGTCTGATTGCAGATATCGCACTCGCGGTAGGTAAACAAACGGATGTGGATGTCGTCGTATGCCCTCCATACACGGGCCTCGAGAGTGCCAGTAAAAGCGTTTCGGATAACGAAATTGAGTTGGGCGCGCAGAATATGCACCCGGCTGCTGCAGGAGCCTACACCGGTGAAGTGGCTGCAAGCATGTTGAGGCATTTACATGTCTCTTATGTGATCCTTGGCCATAGCGAGCGCCGTACACTGTTCGGTGAAACGGATGCGTTTATTAACGAGAAGGTACTGGCAGCTTTCGAGAACAACCTGAAGCCCATATTGTGCGTGGGGGAAACCATTGAAGAGCGTGAAGCGGACAAAACCATTAGCGTGGTAACTACTCAACTCAACGACGGGCTAAAAGGTGTGACTGCTGAGAATGCTGAAAACCTGGTGATTGCTTACGAGCCGGTTTGGGCAATCGGCACGGGTAAAACCGCAACGCCCGAGATGGCCCAGGAAGTTCATCAAAAGATTCGTGAAATACTGACTGATTTATTCGGAGCGGACGCTGCGAATGGTATTCAGATTCTATACGGTGGCTCCATGAAGCCTGAAAATGCGGATGATTTGCTTGCTCAGGCAGACATCGATGGAGGACTCATTGGAGGTGCGTCCCTGAAGGCACAGTCCTTTATTCAACTGGTGGAATCTGCTATTAGTAAAAGTTAGACTTTGCATCTGTTTACTTTTTAGTCTCGACCCAATCTCTCCGATGAGGTTGGGTTTTTTGTTATTAAATCTATGGATAAGGTCGGAGTTATATTCAGCCAGGATTTTCTTCTACATTCCACCGGTGCCTCACATCCTGAGACTTCCGAAAGGATTAGCCGCGTCTATGGGTATTTGAAACAGTCCGACCTGAATCCGCAGTTAGATTGGATTTTGGCTGAATCCGCCGAGTTGGAGGATGTTTACCTCAATCATGATCCAGAATATGTAAGGTATCTTGAAGAAACTTGTAAAAAGGGGGAGGCCCTGCTGGATGATGGAGATACCCGGGTTTCTAAGGATTCCTACCGAGTTGCCTTACTCGGTGCCGGTGCTGCGATAGAAGCGGTATCGTTGGTGACCAAGGGCCCATACAGGCGAACCTTTGCCGCAGTCAGGCCACCGGGCCATCATGCAACGAGTAGCCACGCAATGGGATTTTGTCTTTTGAATAATGTAGCAATCGCTGCCAAGGCTGCCATCAAGAATGGCTGGGTTAAAAAAGTGGCGATTATTGACTTTGATGTGCATCATGGCAATGGGACGCAGGATAGCTTTTATGAGGATGATCAGGTGCTCTTTATCAGTTTGCACGAAAGCCCACTGTTTCCGGGTACGGGTAGCCCCCTCGAGAGGGGTATAGGGCGTGGAGAAGGCTACAACATAAACATTCAGTTAACGGCGGGGTCGGATATAGAAACCTACCGAGATGCATTCAGCAACGTGATAATACCCTCAGTCATCGCCTATGAGCCTGATCTGATTATGATCTCTGCGGGTTTTGACGCACACAGGCTCGACCCGCTTGCAAACATCGAGCTTACCGAGCAGGATTTTTACGAGTTAACTTCTGGGATCGTGCGGGTTGCACAAAAAGTATGCGATGGCAGGGTAGTGTCACTCCTCGAGGGGGGGTACCACCTGGATGCGCTTGCAAAGTCGGTATACTCGCATTTATTAGCAATGAGGGGTGTTGATGATTCTGCACCTCAGGAGACGCCAGCCTAGTATGAAACACCGAGATTCATTTAAATCCGAAGATGCAAACATTGCAGGCTCATTGATAGTTGCAACTCCCAGCCTTCAGGATGCCCATTTTGAAAAAACCGTGGTTTTACTGGTTCAGCAAAGCAAAGAGGAGGGCGCATTGGGTATTATATACAATCGTCCCCTGGATTGTGAGCTGGGAGAGCTCAATGATCAGTTTGCAGATACGGAACTATCCAAAATAAAGGTGTATTATGGAGGCCCGGTAAGTTCAAATCAGATTCTGCTGGCAGGTATGCACATTACCGATGATGCCCGAGAATTTAAGATCTATTTCGGGATGAATGATCAAAATGCTACCAAGTTGATTAGCCAGCATCCCGAGTATGAGGTGCGGGCGTATCTAGGCTATTCCGGATGGGCTGCCGGGCAGTTGGAGGATGAAATCAGCCAGCATGCGTGGACTCAGGTGGGTTTGAAGCCGAACACGATAAAGCACCTCAAAAACGACCTGAACGCTTGGCAGAATCTTGCAGGCAGTGAAAACTTTGGCGATTTCCGGTTTCCCGAAGATCCCTCACTCAACTAAGCGTTTCCGGGAAATTGAGTTGGCTCAAATCATTACCCGATGGGGCCTGGAATACTTTCAGTCCAAAGCTCGGCAATACAGCCAGCAGGTGGTCGAAAATGTCAGACTGGATCGCTTCATATTGCACCCAACGTTTGTCCGTGCTGAAAACGTAAATCTCGATGGGCAGACCATTAGGGCCCGAGGCCAATTGTCGAACGAGAAATGTCATCTCATCCGAAATGTGAGGAAGTGAGTGCAGATAGGCCTCACAATAGGCGCGGAAAGTGCCGATGTTGGTTAAGCGCCGTTGATTGATTAGTTCCTGATTCTGCACTTTCAAAGAAGAGTTGTGTTCTTCGATATCCCGGATTTTTTTCTCCAGATAATCCTCGAGCAATGCGATTTTGCGAAACTCCTTAATGAGCTCCTGGTCGGCAAAGCGAATGGTCTGCATATCGATCATCAGCGCGCGCTTGATTCTGCGGCCCCCGCTTTTGGACATACCCTCCCAGTTCTTGAATGGGTTCGCAATCAGATCATAGGCCGGGATAGTTGTAATGGTTTTGTCCCAGTTTTGGACTTTGATGGTCGTCAGCGAGATATCGATCACATCGCCATCTGCCTGGTGGCTGGGCATCTCGATCCAATCCCCCTCTTTAAGCATGTTATTGGCCGTTATTTGAATACCCGCTACGAAACCCAGGATTACATCCCTAAATACCAATAACAGCACCGCTGTAATCGCACCCAGACCCGATAGAAAATAAACGGGGCTGCGATCCAGTACGATGGATAGAATAATGATGATACCCGCGAGGTAGAAGACCAGCTTGATGGCCTGGACAAATCCTTTGTATCCCACATTGCGGGCATAGGGGAGTTGTTGGGAAAAGCTGTACATCCCGTTGAGTGTGGCATCGATTAGGAATAGGCCACTAAGCACCACATAAATGTAAGAGGCAGAGATAAGAAATGCCCCGAGCTCGATTCCCCGGTATTCGAGGTTTTCGAATAGTGTGCGTGAGAGGAATACAAAAAACACCGCGACCGCTAACTTTAAGGTGCGGCGAAATACGCCGTGTTCCCTAAGTTTATCGTCCCAGGTTACTGCAGTGCGTTCAACAATGCGTGCACTGATTTTCTCAAGATATTGCTTCCTGATAAAAATCCCCAACAGGACCGTAAAGACGAATAAACTTAGAGAAATGGAGAAACTGGTTAGCCAGGCTAAGGTCTCACTCCATCCATAAGAAATGAAGGTATTTGCCCAAAGCTCTGTCAGGTTATTGGCGTTATCTTGAAGAGTGATCATTTGTTTGAATTGCTAAAAATTGCTTGTAAAATTTCCGAGGGATGTCATGTTATCACTTTTTTTAGATCGTTATGGCAAGAATTTGTGCAGTTACAGGCAAACGTCCGGTTACCGGCGGCCGCATCATTCATAAGGGGCAAAGTAAAAAGAGTGGAGGCATTGGACTTCAGTTGGTGAAGCAGAACAAACGCACTTTTCGCCCAAATTTGCAACGCGTACGCGTTCGTTTGCCAAATGGCACGGTTAAGCGTATGTGGGTATCGGTAAAGGCAATTAAGGCTGGTAAGATCCAGAAGGCTTAAATTCCAGAGAATTTTTTCAATATTAGCTATCCCTTGCGGGGTAGCTTTTTTTTTCGATAATGTCCAGCAGGTCACGCTGGTAATCGCCAAGCCCCAGAGATCGCGAATACTCAAATACGGGCAGTTCAGTGGGGATCGGCGCAAAGCCCTCTGAAAATCGCGCTCTATTGAGTTTCTCCAGAAACAAAAAGTCCAGCCCAACCGGATTGCCACTCAGGTAGAGCTCCTGTTGAGAGCGTACGTAGTGAGCATTGAATGACGGCCCTCCCATGAATTGGAACTTCTCCATCGAAACCAGTGAAAAAACGAGCGTGCGGCTGAGCTCCGGGATGGCTGCTATCTCAGCAATCGCAGCAGAGGCTCCTGCGATATTATCCAGAAAACGATAATGGTTGCTGATGTTCCAGAGAGTGGCATTTGCGAGTACTCCGTTGAGACCCAGTGAAGGGTGATCGGTCACCACGGGCAGGTTAATCCAAAAATCTACATCATGGAGTAATACCGTAGGCAGGAAGCTTTTGCGACCATCGTCAAGCACACTGTAGTCCGTCAAATTAATGGCATTAATATCATGCAGGTTGATGCCAGGTACGTATTGAGAGGGCAGGGGACTATCATAAAACCAGAGCGGATCGTAAAAATCACCATCATCCAACGCGTAAACGGGTACACCCTTAAACTCTTTATTCAGCAATGAACGGGAGCCGATGAAGCCTCCTTGCCAGAGCTTGTCACTCTTCAAATCGATGAGGAACAACTGATTCCTTTTATAACCCCGGCTCTCCAAAAAGAGAATGGTCGCTTCAACCAAATTGAGCGGAGTTGTGATGCCTGCTCCCGAATTCGTATACACTTTGATGCCCACCCGTTGCTTATCTCCGGGCTTCAGATTACGGCTGATTGCCTGTTCATAGGAGGGGATAAGCCGTTCAATAGCATCCTGATACTCTGTAACACTAAATCCTTCCAAGTGATACATCCATATCTTATCCAAAGCCTTATCATAGATAAAATTGTCCTGGGCAAATGAAGGTGCCGAAACCATGCATATTGCCGTACATGCACATGAGACTAATATTTTTAGTGATGCCCTTATCAACCTGAACTGCATTAAGAACTTAGAGTATTTCCACGAATAAAGATTCAATTATGAGCGATAATTTCACTTACACCAAGCCTTATAATCCAATCCATAAAGCAGTTGAGATCAAGTTATCTATTGGAAAACTTGTATTTCATGAGAGTTTAACAAAATAGCCGTTAATTTGATTTGAAAAGTCCAAGGCAAATCGCTAATAACTCCGTATAGTTAAATAACTTACCAATCGCTCATTTTGAATTCTCGCACTATTAGGCAGTTGCTGACTCACATATCGCTGATATTGGGTCTAATGTTCCTGGCTGGCTGTGGCTTACAGTCATTCAGGAAAGATCAGCAGGTGGAAGATGCCATATTGGAAGCTCAGAACGGGGATGTTTCCGCTGCCATCAACAAACTTGAAAACCTCCAGGATGCCCACCCGGATGATCCGTTTGTAGCAGAGGGTCTGGGAATCGTCTATGGTTTGCGTGGCAATTATCTGTTGGCTTCTAATTATTTTCAAAAAGCGGCACGGCTCTCGCCGGAAAAGCGGAATTTGCTACTCAACTCGGCGGAATATTTGTTGAGGGCGGAACAACCTGAAAACGCTGCCAACCGTATTGATAACTATCTCAGGCATTTTCCGGATGATGTGGAAACCTGGATACAGCTTGCTAACCTGCGCTTCGATTTGGAAGAGCATGATTTGGCTATTTCTGCTTTTGAGCGAGGCTTCAGCTTATCCTCAAATCCGGCAGAGCTCACTGCTGAGCGCCTGAGATTGGCTGAGCTTTACGTGAAGGCCAAGAATTTCTCTCAGGCGGATTACCATCTCAACTGGATACTGAACAATGCGGAAAGCGATGAGCAGACGGCAACGGCCTTGCTGGGGCTGATTCGCTCGAGTGTTGAGCAGCGGGACTGGGAGGTGGCTGATGTATTTCTTAAGCGTTATGATGGAACCATTGCTGATGAGTCTAAGGAAGATATCTCGGTTTTAAGGGTAGCGATCGCAGGGGGTAAAGATGCCATAGACAGCCTTGCAACTACCCAGGATGAAATTCAGGAAGCCGAAAATCAAAATACTGATGAGATTGCAGACGTAGAAGAGCCTCTGGTAGAAGCAGAGGAGGTAGCAGAAGTAATGGATCAAGAGGCTATTGAAGATACACCCTTAGAGGTAGTTGAGCCTGAAATAGCTGAGGAAGTAATGGAGCCTGCGGACGAAGCGGATACTGAGATCGCATCGCTGGATATACCGGCTTCGATTGACGAGGAAGCCCAGGAACCGGAGATCGCAGACTCAGCTGTCATAGAGGAGCTTGAGGAAACTGAAGAGGTCATTGCGATCACTGAGGATCAGGAAGAAGCGATTGAGAACATGGACACAGTTGAAGAAATACCTGTAGAATATCAGGAAATTCTACCAGAAGATGCCGTCGATGCCTTGATTGCCAATGCCCGGCAATCGATTCGTGAGGATGATTATGCATCGGCTATCCGATTCAGTTGGGATGCTGTGAATCTCGAACGGGAAAATCCACTGGCGTGGTTTTACCTGTCGTATGCGTATGCGGGCTTTGGTCAATTTTTGAATGCCGAAACGGCCGCACTTGAGGCCATGCGGTTGAACCCCCATAACCGACTGATTGCCATGCACTACCTCAGTGTGATTCAGCGGAGTCAAAATGCATCCCGCTTTCATGAAGAAACGCTGAATCTCTATCGTAAATTTCCTCGGGAGCCCCAATTGATCCTCGCGTTGGCGCGGAGCTACGCACGTATTAAGAACGATCCGGAAAACGCACATGCCCTTTATCGTAAGTTTCTGGAGCTCACACCCGATAGTGAGCTGGCAGCCCAAGTGAGGGAAGAGATTGCATTTGTTGAGTAGTCGCTATAGTTCCTGTTCCTTGCAATTGTGATTAAGCGGGAATCCATCGAAAACTTAAAGCAGCAGGTCGATCTCTACCAGGTCGTCTCTGATTATGTGACCTTAAGTCGTGCGGGCAATTCCTGGAAAGGGCTCAGCCCGTTTTCACAGGAGAAGACCCCTTCGTTCTATGTTTATCCGGAAAAAGGATTTTTCTATTGTTTCAGCACGTCACAGGGGGGAGATGCGATACGCTTTATCCAGCTTAAGGAAAATCTCACCTTCGTGGAGTCGGTAGAGCATATTGCAGAGCGCTTTAATGTGCGCCTGGAGTATGAGAGCAGCACCGGCGCCAAACGACCTGCGGGCGGAAGCCGGGACCTGCTCAAGCTCCATGAAATCGCCTCACGCTATTTTGCTCAAGAACTTACCAAAGATAATCCGGAATCCCGGCAAGCCCTGGAGTATTGGGAGTCGGGTAGGGGATTCAGTCGTGAGCTCGCAAAGGAACATCAAATCGGGTATGCCCCTGCTGAGGGTAAGGGGTTATTTCCGTTGCTCAAATCGGAAGGATTTTCAGATAAGATGATCGAGGAAAGCGGGCTCTTTTTCTCTCGGGGAAACTCAGAGACGTTTCGCCCGTTCGCACGGTTTCGGGGGCGCTTGATGATCCCCATTCGTGAAATAAACGGAAAGGTGATCGCATTTACGGCCCGCAAGATGCCGACGACGCCCAAGGATGATCCCGCCCACGAGGCAAAATATGTAAATTCACCGGGGACCCTGATTTTCCATAAAAGCAACGTGCTCTTTGGGCTGCATCATGCCCGGCAATATGTGGGTAAAGGATTACCCTTTGTGATGGTCGAGGGGCAGCTGGATGCCATGCGCTGCTGGTCGGTGGGCATAGATCAGGCAGTTGCACCTCAGGGTACTGCGGTTACAGAAAATCAGCTGGCGAAACTGAAGAATTACCACCCGAGCATGATTTGCTTCCTGGATGGGGATAGTGCCGGCTTTAAAGCAGCATCCCGAATTGTGGCGATGTCGCTTTCGGTAGGTTTGGAAGTGCATTTCATACTACTTCCAGAAGGCGATGACCCGGATTTATTCTTGAAGGACAAGGGGAAGGAGGGCTTTGAGGAACTCAAAAAAGACGCGGTAGACGTAGTGCAATTTTTAGTGAAGTCGTCCTTCGCTGAAGCATCGAATCCGGAACAAAAGGCGAGGGCGCTTGAGGAGTGCTTTGAAGCCATTAATCAGAGCCCTTCCCAAGTGATCGTGGGCGGACTGCTTGAACGTCTCGCAAGCCTAACGAACATTGATTTATCGGCAATACGTGAGGATTACCAACGATGGAGCCGAAGAAAAACACGACCGAACGATTTGAATACAGCATCTAGTGAAATGCCTGTACTGAACAGCAAGTTAACCACCTCAGAGTCGGACTTACTGCATTTGATCCTGCATTACCCGGAGCTACGCAGGCAGGAGGCACTGTTTGAAATCGATTCACTCGTAAATGAAGATGATCTCAATGGGCGTTTACTGAACCGTATTGCCATTGAGCTTATGGAAAATCCTGAATGGGACCCCAATCAGGACAATGGAATGGTAGCTGAGACCGATGAAGAAATTAACTATTTATATAAGGTGCTGGCACGCGAACCTAACTACGATGATAAGGACCAAAGTTTCCGGTTATGTATTGCCCGGTTGCAGCATCGTCGTGACAAAAGGCAGCTTAGAAGCCTGGAGCGAAAGATTAATCAGATGCAGCCCGATGCGATCGATCAGCAATTAGCATTGCTTAATGAAAAAAAAGAATTGCAAATAAAGATTGCAAAGCGGGTAGAATTGCACTCCCTTACCTAATAATTCTCTTGACTTCCTGCTTCAAAATAGTATTTCAAGAGGGTTTTTTTAAGCACTGTCCAGACCACCACCATTTCTCGTTCAACACATGGCTCAATCTAAAGCTAAAAGTACCAAGTCATCACCTAAATCGAAGAAAACCGAAACCAAAGATCCAGTGGAAGAAGAAGTCCTTGAATCCGTTGAAGGATTGGACGATCTGGAAATCGAAGAAGAAGTTACTGAAGGCGATGAGCAGCCCAAGAAACGTCGTCGACGCCGGGCTAGTAAAAAAATTAATGAAAAAGTACGCAGCCTGATCCGGCTTGCAAAGGAGCAAGGGCACGTAACTTACAAGGAAATTAATAAGGCACTCGGCGAGCGTGCCAGTAATCCCGAGGAGATTGAGAACGTTATCACCATTCTCAATAATCTGGAGCTCAAGATTCTGGATACGGGTGAAGTAGAGACCCTGAAGCGTAAGAAAGAAGTGCTTGAGCATGAAGAGAGCGTCAAGGGCCAACAGTCAGACATTCTGGATGACCCCGTTCGCATGTATCTCAAGCAGATGGGGCAGGTCCCCTTGCTTACCCGCGAGCAGGAAGTCGCGATTTCCAAAAAGATAGAACGGGCAGAGCAGAATGCGCAGTCGGTCCTATTCCAGTATGCGATCACCAACACTTTCCAAATCAATCTTGCCAGGAAGCTGTTGAAGCGCGAAGAGCGTTTTGACCAGGTGGTACTGGATAAAAAAATCGAGAGCCGCGAGCAGTATTTTAACAGTCTACCTGAGCTTATCGAGCAGGCGGAAGCTATTCAGGAAAAACTGGACAAGGCATGGGATGATACTTACCGCAATGAGTTGGAAGCCAGCCGCAAGCGTGCGAAGACCCGCTACCGCAAGTATGAAGAATCCCTGCGACCCATTCATAAGAAATTTTGCTTCAAACTGAAGATATTTGAAGAGCTGCTGAATACTTTCGATCCGTTTGTAAAGGAGATCGAAGATATTGAAGAGCAACTCAAGCTCGCCGAACGGGGAATCACGCGCAAGCACCAGAACATCGATGTGGATGCGTTGAATGCGCAACTGGATGTAATCGAGAAGAACTGGCGCATCCCTGCACTGGAACTCGCACGTGTGATCCGCGATGTGCGCAAAGGAATGCGCGATGCGCACAATGCCCGTACTGAAATGGTGGAGGCAAACTTACGCTTGGTTATCAGTATCGCCAAAAAATATACGAACCGTGGATTATCTTTCCTCGACTTGATCCAGGAGGGGAATATGGGGCTGATGAAGGCGGTTGAGAAGTTTGAGTATCGCCGTGGTTATAAGTTTTCGACTTATGCAACTTGGTGGATTCGCCAGGCAATCACCCGCTCGATTGCGGATCAGGCGCGCACGATTCGTATCCCCGTGCACATGATCGAGACGCTTAATAAGGTTATCCAGGTGCAAAAGCAGCTGCTTCAGGAGCTTGGACACGAGCCGACTGCAGAGGAAGTTTCGAATGAAATGCAGCTCCCCATCGATAAGGTGCAGACCATTATGAAAATGGCGCAACAACCGATCAGCCTTCAGAGCCCGGTAGGCGATAGTGATGACACGAATTTTGGTGATTTCATCGAAGATAAGGGAGCTGAAAATCCCTACGATATGACCGCCTATAGTATGTTGCGTGAGAAGATCGTGGATGTCCTGGATTCTCTGCATGAGCGCGAGCGTCGCGTACTATCTCTGCGTTTTGGACTAACCGATGGTTACAGCCGTACGCTGGAAGAAGTCGGACGTCAGTTTAAGGTCACCCGGGAGCGTATCCGCCAGATCGAGGCTAAGGCATTGCGCAAAATGCGGCACCCAACCCGCATCCGCCAGTTGCATGGCTTCATCGAAGGTGAACAAGGGTCGCAAAACGCCGTCAAACTCTCTACAGACTCGCATAACTAAGCAGTCCCCTTTGACAAATCGTATCAGCCTATTAATTTTATTGTATCTGAAACATTAATTTATCAGTATAACCCTTATGAATCTTGCATTTATACAAAATATCGGCCCGATGGAGCTGGTAATTATTTTCTTTGTCGTTCTGATTTTCTTTGGCGCTAAGAGACTCCCCAACTTGTTTTACTCTTTTGGTAAATCGATCAAAGAGTTTAAAAAGGCTACCACTGAAGTGGAGCAGGATATTCGCTCAGCGATGGATGAAGAGCCTAAGAAGGTGACTACACCTCCGCAAACCGCTGCGCGTGAAGAAGCTCCCAAGAAAGAGCCGGAAGTCGCAAAGACCGCTCCTACCGCTGATTAATCAGCCACCGGTTTTAACCGGTTGAAATCCTTCTTTTTCCAAGAGCTCCATTACGGAGCTCAAATTATCGCCCTGTATTTCAAGGCTATTGCTGCTAATGGTTCCACCAGTGCCTAGCTTCTTTTTGAGCTTCAGTAATATTTCTTTTTTGCGGGTATCCCCGAGGGGGGCTACTCCATAGACTGCGGTAACGATCTTGCCACCCCGTCCACTTTTCTCGAGCCGTACGTCCAGCCGCATACCTTTTTTGGGCTTTTTAGCAGGTGGATTTACCTTTGGTTTTACGCTCCCGGCGGGTAGATCTGCACCCATGTTCAAAGATGCAAAAGGATTGTTTTCCAGTGAGCGATTGTCTCCGCCGGTATCGATGCGGTTCTGTTTTTTGCGACTCATGCCTTGGATCGATTGTAGGCTGAGGTCAGCGCGAGCAACCCTGCCAATTCGATATTCGTATCGACTCCACATCCCCAGAAGGTCGAGCCCTGGTCAGTCTGAATCTGAATGTAGGCGGCGGACTGCGTAGCCGAGCCACTGCCGACGGCGTGTTGCCGATAGTCGAGCAGCTTAAAGTCCTTGGCTCCCATTTTTTCCAGTGCATTGGTAAATCCATTGATCGGGCCATTACCTTCGCCTGAGAATTCACGGTGCTCACCGTTCAGCGCAAGCGATCCTGTTATGTGAAACAAATGCGTATCTTCCTTGTCGCGGTGGATATCGTAAGCAATGAGCTGCAAAGGAGCCTCCAGATTGATGAAGCCTGCCTTAAATATTCGATAGATTTCATCATTGGTGAGCTCCCGTTGTTGACGATCGGCCTCATCGTTCACGTATTTTCCGACGATCGGGTGCATGGCCTTGGGCAGATCGAAATGATACTCCTTCTCCAAAATATAGGCGACGCCACCTTTGCCGCTCTGGCTATTGATACGGATGATCGCCTCATACGTCCTGCCAACATCTGTCGGGTCGATATGTAAGTAGGGGATTGCCCACGGAGCGTTGAGATCATCTCCGGTCTGCTTGCGGGCATCCATTCCCTTTTTAATCGCATCCTGGTGAGATCCAGAGAACGAAGTGAATACCAGTTCGCCCCCATAGGGTTGCCGTGGTGGAACCGGTAAACCGGTGCAGCGTTCGCAAACATCCGTGATTTTCGGAATGTTGCTAAAATCTAATTCGGGATCGATGCCCTGCGAATACATATTTAATGCAACCGTGATAATGTCCAGATTCCCGGTGCGCTCACCATTGCCAAACAAGGTGCCTTCCACCCGATCAGCACCGGCAAGCAAGGCCAACTCAGTAGCTGCTACGCCCGTGCCGCGGTCGTTATGCGTATGCAGGCTGATGATCGCGTGATCCCGTTGCTTCATATTTCGGCAAAACCACTCGATCTGGTCTGCATAGATGTTCGGAGTGGACATCTCTACCGTTGCAGGCAGGTTCAGGATTATCTTGTTTTCAGTGTCCGGCTCCCAGACATCCATGACTGCCTCGCACACCTCCAGTGCGTAATCGACCTCAGTATCGGAGAAGCTCTCCGGCGAGTATTGTAAGATAAACTCAGTATCCGGCAGAGTAGGTCGCAGCTCCTTGATCCAACGCGTGCCCTGAACAGCGATGGCCTTGATCTGCTCGCGATCCATACCGAAGGTAATGCGTCGCTGTAACGGGGACGTGGAGTTATAGAGGTGAAAGATCACCTTTTTTGCACCCTGAAGAGATTCGAAATTGCGTTTGATCAAGTGCTCGCGTGCCTGGCAAAGCACTTGGATGGCAGTGCCATCAGGGATACGGTTTTCTTCAATCAGCTTACGCGTAAACGCAAACTCGGTATCGGAAGCCGAAGGGAAACCCACCTCGATTTCCTTAAAACCGATCTCCGCCAATAAATCGAAAAGCTCCGTTTTTTGCTCAAGATTCATGGGATTGGGCAAGGCCTGGTTGCCGTCACGCAGGTCAACACTTGTCCAGATCGGGGCCTGGGTGATCTCATTATCCGGCCAGCTACGATTAGGTAAGTCTATGCGGTTAAACGGCTTATACTTACGTGAAATATCTATTTGGGACATGGTATTCGAAAGAATTATCTGATCATTTAAATTTGGTTTTGAAGAGGAGCGTTTAGTTTAAATCAACGCGTTATTAATCGGTACACAGGTATATGACTTATCCCCCCATGGGGAGTAGGGTCGCCAGTAGATTCTGTGTAATTAAATGATCCATGTTTCTTAATAACATATATCGACAGAGTTGAAGTCAAGTAAAGCTTCGAGCTCTAAGAGCTTTACAGTGAGCCGATTCCAAATAAGTTAATTTATTATGAGTGAGTCATACGCGCATCTTAAAGGAAAGCGAGTCGTCCTTGGAGTCTCTGGCTCCATAGCCGCCTATAAGGCTGCTGATATTTGTTCTCAACTGGTTAAATGGGAAGTAGATGTGCACGTAGTGATGACTTCTGAAGCGACTAAAATTATCGCGCCGATCACACTGCAGACGATGTCCCGGAATTCGGTTTCAACGGATATGTGGGAGGTCGAAGAAAAGTGGGAGCCCGGACATATCGACCTTGCGGACAGTGCCGAGCTTTTGCTGATAGCTCCTGCAACGGCTCATACCCTGGCGAAGTTTGCCCATGGGCTTGCACCTGACTTATTGTCGAATATTTACCTGGCAACGCTTGCACCTGTCATGATCGCACCGGCCATGAATGGCAAGATGCTGGACCATCCGGTCACTCAGCAAAATATCGCGACTTTAAAGCAACGAGGCCACAGCTTCATTGAGCCGGATATCGGGATGCTTGCCTGCGGTTATGAAGGGAAGGGCAAGCTGGCGAGTGTCGAGATCATCTGCCAGGCCGTGAGCGAGCATTTCAAGAGCTGATCGTTTTACTGGATGTGGCGGAACTGCCCGGATTCTACATCAAACTTTACGGCTTCACTATCGAACACCTGTGAGATGCAGTTACGTTGAATCAGTTCATCTGCTGTACCGCATTCAAAGATCGAGGGCTGCTGAACGCAAAAAATCTGGTCCGCGTATTCGAAGGCGAGTGCTAGATCGTGGATGCTGATGATCGTTATGCGGTTTTGCGCCCGGGTATAGTCCTTCAGGCGGCTGATGATTTCCACGCGTTGCGTAACATCCAGATGGGCCATCGCCTCATCCAGCAATAAGAGCGGGCATTGCTGGCTAAGGCTGCGTGCAATATTTAGTCGCTGAAACTCACCATCGCTGCAGGAGTCAACTTCAACAGCCTTCAGATGGGCTGCATTCACCAGTTCGAGCGACTCATCAATGACTTTGTGATCCTTTTTAGTGAGTTTGCCACTCCAGCCGAGATACGGGCTGCGCCCCTGGGCAACCCAGTCATACGCCTGAGTCCACGCAGGGCGCCAGCTCTCTGCCTTTAAGAAACTGCGTTGAGTAGCGAGGCGTTTATAAGACAGGTCGTGGATGTTAGTCCCGTTGTATGCGATCTTACCTGATATGGGCTCGATGAAACCTCCGAGAGTTTTGAGTAGGGTACTTTTACCGGCGCCATTTGGCCCAATTAGACAGATGAATGCAGGCGCTTGGATATTGAGCGAAATTTCAAAATCAGAGCTCCATCCACTCATTCCTTTTTGAGGGTATCCCAGCTTCAGGGACTCAAGACTGATTTCAAATGCTTCCGACTGAGACATGATCTATAAGATTCTACGGTTCCTTGCTAAAAGCATAAATGCCACGATGGGTGCACCAAAGAGTGCGGCGACTCCATTAAAGGGCAGGGTGGCGGCAGACCACGGAGCTTTGGCAATCAATCCCGCAAGCAGTGACAAAAAGGAACCTGTCAATATAACGGCAGGGATTATGATGCGGTGACTACTGGTTCTAAAAAGTGTTTTTGCAAGGTAGGGGGCTGCGATGCCCAGAAATGCGATAGGCCCGCAGTAAGCGGTACACACACTGGCCATCAGTGCGACGGTGAGTAGTAAGAGCCAGCGCTCTCGCTTTGGAGCATAACCTACACTTGCAGCGTAGTGGCTACCCATAGACAAAACATCTAGGGCCTTTGCCCGGCTAAGAATGTATATTACTCCGATAATGGCAGTTACCGTGAGTATTAATACCTCGATCCACGTCGTGTTCGCGTAGCTTCCCATGCTCCAGACAAAGTAGCGTCGCAGCGCTTCCGGAGAGTTAAAAAAGACCAACAAGCTGACCACCGAATAAGTAAAATAGCTGACCATCAGCCCAAAGATGAGCAGCGTGGTATCCTGCGCCTTATTAGCGAGTGAGAGCACAATTACGAGAATCACCATCGAGCCGGCAAAGGCTGCAACTACCGAGGATACCGGTACCTGCATGGATAATGCGCCGGCGAACATCCCGAGGTTTAGCAATACAATTCCCAGGCTCGCTCCCGAGCTTAACCCCAGAATATAGGGCTCTGCCAAAGGGTTGCGCAGTAGACTTTGCATGACTAGCCCCCCAAGCCCGAGCATGATTCCGGTTAGCGCAGCCGTAACCGCATAGGGTAAACGCAATTCCAGAATAATGCTACGCTCAATGGACTCCGTGCTATTTGTTAGGCCATTCAGTAACTGATTCAAAGACAGCGGCACACTCCCAAAAAGTAGCAGAGCCAAAAAGAGCAAAATTAACCCGACTGCGATCGCAGCGATAGTCAATATATGGTATTTCTGGCTCATTTAAGCGGGTAATAGTAAGTAAGCTTCTCCGCATCTTCAATTCCCGAATACCCATGCAGTAGAATGAATAAGTCCCTTAATATACGATCCGGATAAGCAACGCCGCTTTCAAAATAATCGTTTCCGCCCAGGTTATTTCTGCGCTTGAAGTTGGAAAAAACACTTCCGGTCTCGGTCGCCTTAAACAATCGAAACCTACGGTCTTCCTGGAGTAATGAATCAAGCGTTCCGTAGTTTCCCACATTGAGCCAAATATCCGCATCTGCCCCATTTGCTAGCATCCATTCGAGGTCGCGTGGACTCGCGTGCTCATTTTGCTGATCGCTGAAAACGAACCGTCCGCCTGCATCCTCAATCATTTGAATAATGTAACTGCTACTAGGAGTGAGCCACCAGATGCCATTGTAGGGATTATCCAGTAAAACGGTCGGCCGATTTTGATCTGATGTTATTTGGGCTGCCTGTTGCTTGATCGATTCATAATTTTTTGCGGTCTCTGAAAACAAGGCTTTTGCTTGTTTTTCCAGTCCCCAGATGGCCGCAAAACACTTTATCCATTCTGCGCGCCCCAGTGGATGATCTTCCAGATAATCCGCAATGGGAAACACTTCTATACCCATGTTTTGGATGGCATTCACCTTTGCTGTATTGGTGAAAGCGCCTGCACTGATAAACACGATATCCGGTTTTAACGCATAGAGCACCTCGCGGTCCATGGTCTGGAAAGAACCCACCGCAACGATTGAATCATCCTCAAAACGGTTCCGTATCCTTGGATCGTATGCAAACTGGGTAGAGTCCACAGCAATGACTTTCTCGTGGAGCTCGAGAGCGATGATATGGGCCAGGAAGGTCGTGGATAAGGCAATCATGCGCTGTGGCTCTTTACCGGTAAGTGAGTAGCTAAATGATTGAGGAGCATCAGTTTCCGGATCATTCCAATGAAGTTTGATGATTTGAGATTCAGACTCATCGATAATTTGGAAGTGCTCTGCAAATGTGTTCCCTCCGATGGCGACTGTGTTGGAAATCTGCGAAATTGAAATGACCAGAATTAAGTTAAGTAAGTATATACGGTTCGGATAACTTTTTAGTATATATAACATTATGGTGACTACTGAGTGAGGAACTTTGTGAATAAGGTCTTGCTAAAAAATGGGAACATTCCAATCTCAAAAATTGTTCGGGGTCAATAACCTCGAGCAATTTGTTCTTTAAACTAAATATAACGATTTTTCCGTTGAGGAAACGCCGTGAGAATCGGCGACAGTCGCGCTGAGGTTACTCTGCCAAGACAGAGAAGTCCTAATGCTGAACGGGAAAACAGACAGTATGCCTGCGAAGGCCATACTCTGACAAACTTTGTCGCACGAACGAAGGGAATTGGAACCCAGGCGTCTATTTGGTTAGCTTGTATTAACCATGTGGGCCAATTGCATTGTATTCAATGGAAATGAGTTTCCCTGCCTTTTGGAAGTGTGGCAGCAAGGAAACACTATACAATGCATCTAAATCATAAACTTAAATTCATCTCAGCATTCACTGCTTTGATCATTAGCGCGTTCTCTAATGCCCAGAGTAATGAGCGTTCGGATGATGAACTCCTCCAGCTGGAGCCTTACTTAATTGAAGGGGCTTACCGGCAATTATCCGATGTGCGATCTACGCCGGTCGCCGTCTCCTACCTGACGGCATCCGAATTGACGGGTAGCCTGTATGTGGATATCGAGCAGGCGCTTAACCAGCTTCCTGGCATTACGGCGACCATTGCCGGCGATGAAGGGGCCAATAAAGAAATCTACATCCGTGGGCAAGCGCCTACACGCAGCTCAGTCGTTGTGGATGGCATTCGCACGAATACATCAATCTTCACCGGAGGACGTTTCATTCATGGTCTGGACGCCTGGGAAGTCGACCGTATCGAGCTGATCCGGGGTCCGCAAAGCGCCATTTATGGAACCAACTCGATCGGGGGTGTCCTTCTGGTGAGCTCATTACCAGGCAGCGACGAAGCCATTTCACGGCTTAATCTGGAGTACGGTTCGCATGAGAGTTTTGTGGGTGCAGTTAGCACCGAGGGCTCAGTTAATGCGTTTCGCTATAAAGCTTCTGCGTCCTATCAGGAAGAAGAAAATATTCTTACAGAGGATATCGGAGAAAGCACAGCGGCTTCTTTGAGATTGGATTATGCGATCAATGAGCAGTGGGATATCGGAGGTACTTTACGATATAATAAAGTGGATTTTGCCAATCCTGGGGGGAATCTGAATACCTTCGGCTCAGCGACCATTCAGAGTGAAGCTTACCTGGCGACTGCCTTTGCAGAGTTCAGCTCAAGTGAAAACTGGTACTCAAAGTGGTTGATTGGTTATCTCGAAGAAGATTACACCCAGCAAAACTTTGATTATACGGGAGTTTCCAACCAATTCACACTCGATTGGCAAAATGACTTTGTTATCAACGACGAGTTTCAACTCAGCGCAGGTTTAATGCTTGAGCAACAAGAAGGCATTGACAGCAGTATGTCTTCCGCAGTTGAGGCGGATAATTATGCAGTCTATATTCAGGGAATATACAACCCGGATGAGCGCACAGAATTAAGCGCAGGTATTCGGTATGATGACTATGAGTTTGGAGGTGGCGATGTGACTTACCGTCTCTCCGGTAGCTATGAACTGTCGGAATCCCTCTACCTGAAGGGGAATTTCGGAACGTCTTTCCGCGCACCTGCAATATTCCGCATATTTTCAGAATCCTTTTTTGCAGCCGGTAATCCTGACCTCAAAAATGAGTATGGCTACGGATGGGACGTGGGGTTAGTCTACTACTCACCGGATGCCAAGTGGGATGCAACAGCCTTTGTCTTTCAGTCGAGCACTGAGGATTTGATCGACTTTGTGTCCACAGGCGGTTTTTCAGGGACCTTTGTTAACCGCAATCAATACGACGTAACGGGTGTAGAACTGCAGTTTAATTATCAATTAGCAGAATCTACGACTGCATACCTGAGCGCAACCTACATCGATAATGAGATTGATAACGAGACATCCATAATGCGACAGCCCAACGTGCCTGTTTATCAATACTCAATAGGCATCAATAGTAAAGTAACGGAGCAATTTACTATTGGCGGCAATGTTTTGATCGCATTGGACCGGGTCTCCTTTGGCGCTGTTCCTGTGGATGATTACACGCTGGCGCGCCTCTATGCGAAGTATCAGATCAACGAGTCTTTGAGTGTTCATGCGCGCATCGAGAATTTGTTTGATCAGGAATTTGCAATTACCGCTTCTTCGTTCCAGGGCATTTTGCCGGCACGTGAGCTCAGCTTCTACGGTGGTGTGACTGCCCGATTTTAATTCAATGCTGACTTGACCCAAGCGGCGAAATCGAACTGCTTGATGTGTGCGCATCTTGTTTAGTTTGATTTTCGCCTTTGGGTTTAGCTTTTTACTTTCTGCGGAAACCGATCCTGTCGAGCGTGAGCTGGAGGCACTCTCAGTGCTTCAGGTGCCGTTTACGGAGATAATCGAAAGCCGGAAGGGGCCCCAACAACGTTCCTTAACGATTATTGATCGGCTGGGCACTGTCTATTCGATCATGCTCTCAAAGCCTATAGCGGCACGGGCCAAAGACGCCACGAAATACAAGCGTGGTCTCGGGCGGGACCGGGTATACCTTTTCCTGAATGCCAGTGTCTCTGATCAGGATGAAGCGGTAGCCTTACCATTTCGGGGAACGGATGAAGATCAGGTTGCCGAAAAACTTCGGGAGCACCTGAGGACTCCCAATAAAACAGATATAGAAAAGCGAAAAGCCATCGTGAGTTTCCTTAAGTATATGGATAGCAAAAAACGTTCGGATGACTGGCTTCGGGATCGTAACAGCCGTTTGCCTTTTCAGCGGCAACCTGGGCCTGCCTGGCGCTAATTAAACGGCTATCGGTGCAGATATCCGCGGATGCGGATCATAATTTACGAGCTCAAAGTCGTCGTATTGAAACGCGTCGATCTCCCTGACGTCTGGATTAATTTTCATCTGCGGTAACGCCCGGGGCTCACGAGAGAGCTGCTCTTCCACTTGCTCCAAGTGATTCGTGTATATATGCAGATCTCCGAAGGTATGCACAAATTTCCTCGCCTTCAGGCCGCAGATCTGAGCCACCATCATCGTCAACAACGCATAAGATGCTATATTGAAGGGTACCCCCAGAAAAAGATCGGCACTCCGCTGATAAAGTTGGCAGCTAAGCTCATCCTCATTTACATAAAATTGAAAGAGTGCATGGCAGGGGGGGAGGGCCATCTTGTCGAGCTCGCCCACATTCCAGGCAGAGACAATATGCCTCCTGCTGTTCGGATTGTTCCTAATCGAATCAATAACGGCGAGAATCTGGTCATGCGTTCTGCCATCTGCTCCATGCCAGCTACGCCACTGCGAGCCGTAAACGGGACCGAGATTACCTTCATCGTCGGCCCATTCATCCCAAATGGTCACCTTGTTATCGTTCAGGTATTTGATATTGGTATCCCCATTCAAAAACCAGAGCAGCTCATAGATGATCGACTTCAAGTGAACTTTCTTGGTGGTCAATAAGGGAAAATCCTTGGAAATGTCGTAGTGGGTTTGAGCACCAAAGATAGAGAGCGTGCCGACACCAGTGCGGTCTTTTTTCAGCGAGCCTTCTTCTTTGACCTGCTTAAGTAACTCGAGATACGTTTTCATTCTGTACACTTAGTATGAAGTTTATTTGGGTGGATTAGCAAGTATTCTTGGGGTTAGTGGAATCATTAATCATTTGAAAAATAGACGGAAATGCAGAATTGCTCTTGAAGTAAAATTCCGAAGTCTCTAGTCAAATCAACCTAATGAAAGTCATTCAGCGTATAATCCTATTTACTATTTTAACCGCGGTATTGACCGGCGCGTTACATGCAGCAGGTGGGGGAGGGCACTCTTCAGACTACCCAAAGATCCCGATGCCGCTGGAGGATTATCATGATGAAGAGATTGAGGGGCTCATGGGTAAACTGGTTTACCGCATTCAGGCCGACCCCTTTAATTTGGTAGCAACGCTTATTTTTGTATTGGCGATTATGCATACCTTCATGGCCAGTACATTCTTAAAGCTCGCCCATAAATGGTCGCACGAGCATGAAGCCAAGCTCAAGGCACAGGGTATCGAGGATAAAAACAACGTTAGCTTTAAAGCGGAGATCATGCACTTTCTCGGTGAGGTGGAAGCAATCTTCGGCATATGGCTGGTGCCTCTCATCATTTCTGCCCTCTTTATGTATCCCTGGGGCACCATAACCAGCTACTTTGATTATCTTTATGTAAATAAATACGCAGAGCCCATTTTCGTGGTCGTGATTATGGCAATCGCATCCACCCGGCCCATACTTCAATTTTCGGAGATGGCGATGAAGCAAGTTGCAAACATCGGTAAAGGCAACGTATTTTCATGGTGGTTGACCATCCTGGTTGTGGCTCCATTACTCGGCTCTTTCATCACCGAGCCAGCTGCGATGACGATTGCTGCATTGCTCTTGGGCAAACAGTTTTACCAGTTCCGTCCACGAGCTGTTTTCGCTTATGCGACCTTGGGTCTGCTTTTTGTAAATATATCTGTAGGAGGGACACTCACGCATTTTGCCGCGCCGCCCGTGCTCATGGTCGCAGGTCGTTGGGGCTGGGATATTGGCTTCATGTTTATGAATTTTGGTATCTATGCTGCGCTCGGAATTGTAATTGCGACGATTGTCTATGCTCTGATTTTCCGCAAAGACTTCGCGAAGCTGGAGGAGACCCGCAAAGCACAAATGGTCGACGATGAAGCGACCACTCCGATTCCTGCCTGGATTACGGTAACTCACCTGATGTTCATGGCATGGACGGTGTTTACGCTGCATCATCCCCCGATGGTTGTAGGCGGTTTTTTGTTCTTCCTGGCCTTTACCGTGGCAACCCAGAATCACCAGGACGATGTCGATATCAAGGCACCGCTTTTGGTCGGGTTTTTCCTGGCCGGCCTGATTACCCACGGTTCATTGCAGCAGTGGTGGATCGCTCCGGTTTTGAGTAGCCTGGGTGAGGTGCCGCTTTTTATCGGCTCTGCGACATTAACCGCATTTAACGATAATGCTGCGATTACGTTCCTGGCTTCATTGGTTCCTGACTTTAATGCGGGTGTCCTCGCTGCTGCGGGCGAACTGGAAAAAGCTGAAATCGCCAAAAATCTTCAGCATGCGGTCGTTGCCGGTGCAGTGACCGGGGGTGGGCTCACCGTGATTGCGAATGCGCCTAATCCGGCGGGTCAGTCTATCCTGAACAAATACTTCACGGGTGGGATTACTCCTTTGGGCTTATTCCTCGGCGCATTTATTCCTACGGTAATCATTGGCTTCTGCTTCATGGCTCTGTAATCTAGAGCCCATGAGAATCGCATTTAATGCCCCCTTTGTGCTGACGTTTACCTTTGCGTCAGCCGCTGCCGGGTTGGCGATATTCCTCACCGATGGAGCTGCCCAGGTAAGGTTTTTCAGTATTTACGCGCCCTTTCAGTGGCAGGAGCCAATGCAGTATGTGCGCTTGTTGGGCCATGTCATGGGGCATGCGAACTGGGCTCACTTTGCCGGTAATTTTTCGCTCATATTATTAATCGGTCCGCTGGTGGAGAGTAGCTTTGGCAGCTTTAAGCTGATGCTCATGACCATTGTCACTGCAATTGCGACGGGCTTGATCCACATATTTACTTCGGAGGCCGGACTCATGGGAGCCAGTGGTGTTGCCTTTATGATTATGGTTGCAGGTTCATTCGCCAATAATCGCAAGGGCTACATTCCGCTGACCTTTATTCTCGTATTCACGATCTATTTGGGCAATGAGATCATCCGCATATTTGAGAATGACCATATTTCACAGTTGGCACACATTATCGGCGGACTCTGTGGGGCTGCCTTTGGTTTCCTCTGGCAGGACAAGCAGAAGCCCGTTTCGGTTAAGGTAAAATCTTAACGAAGATACGTTTACCGGCCTGGAAAACAATCGGTTCCGTTGAACGAACAACTGAATGGTTCGTTTCTTTCACCGGGTCACCGTTCATTTTTACGGCGCCTTGTTTTATCAAACGTCCGATTTCTTTTTTACTCTGGAATTTGCCAGTAGCGGCCAGCACATTCAGGATTCCCTCTGAGTCTCCTTCGGTTATCGATGACCAGGCAAATTCCGGCATATCATCGGGTAGCTTGTTCTTGGAAAATACGGATTCAAATTGCTGCAGCTCTTGCTCTGCGGTAGCCTCATCGTAAAAGCGACTCACTAATAGCTTGGCCAGCTGCTTCTTGCATGCCATCGGGTGTTCCGATTTTAGGGACTCTATTTTATCGGCCGCATATTCAAGTAGCAGTTGGTAGTAATCCCACATCGTATCATCGCTGATGGACATGATCCTGCCAAACATATCCTTCGGGGTGTCCCGGAAGGCGATGTAATTGTCCTGGCTTTTGGACATTTTTTTCACTCCATCCAGCCCAACCAAGAGGGGCATGGTGATCACAATTTGCTGGGGCTTGCCTGCCTCTTTTTGCAATGTCCTGCCTACCAGGTTGTTAAAGAGTTGATCCGTGCCTCCGATCTCGACATCTGCATCCAAAATGTAGGAGTCGTATCCCTGAACAAGGGGGTAGAGGAACTCAATGATCGAAATAGGGGAATTCTCTTTATGGCGTTTTGCAAAGTCGTCCCGCTCAAGCATGCGTGCGACTGTCATCTTACGCGCTAGATTTAAGCAATCTGAGAAGCCCATCTTCGAGAACCATTCACTGTTGAATACCACACGGGTCTTTTCCTTATCGAGTATCTGAAATGCCTGCTCTACATAGGTTTCGGCGTTTTCCTTGATTTCTGTCTCAGTGAGTACAGGGCGTGTATTGGAGCGTCCGCTGGGATCACCGATAAGCGTTGTGAAATCACCGATAATGAGAATCGCCTCATGGCCCAAATCCTGAAACAGGCGTAGTTTATTGAGCACTACGAGGTGCCCGAATGTAAGGTCGGGTCGGGTAGGATCCACACCCAGCTTAATCCTAAGCGGTCGTTTTTCCGAAAGTTTTTCAAGCAGCTCCTCCTCATTGATGAGGGTATCTACATTGCGTTTGATTTGCTCCAGTTGCTCTTTTGCATTCATAAGCTCAAACTGCCTAAATTGAAGCAATGGGCAGAATGAATCAAGGCTCAATGAATAACAAAGCCATTGAGCAGCACCATAAGAAAATATTATTCAATAATACCGCTATGTAGGTGCATTCATAATCTTATTTTGTAGCCCACCTCAGTTGAATAAATGCTTGAAGCTGTTCATAATACAGGTGAGTAATCTTAACATTATCCCTCAAAGGAAAAATAAATCATGGCACTTACAGTAGGAACCAAAGCACCTGAATTCACCCTTAAACATCTGACTGACGAAGGTCTCGTAGACGTCTCGTTGGCTGATAATTTCGGTAAGACAAACACTGTCCTCCTTTTCTTTCCCCTTGCTTTTTCAAGCATCTGTACGGATGAACTTTGTGGTATTCGTGATACCCTTGCCGACTACGACGCACTGGATGCGGCAGTCTACGGTATCAGCATAGACGGTCCGCATGCATTGCAGGCGTTTGGTAGTCAGAATGGAATCACCTTCCCGCTTTTGAGTGATTTCAATAAAGAGGTTGCAAGTGCTTATGATGTACTTTTTGAAGAGTTTATTGGTTGGATGAAAGGCGTTGCCAAGCGTTCAGCCTTCGTAATCAACAAGTCCGGGGAAATCATTTACAGCGAATCTTCGGACGACCCGAAACAACTACCTGATTTTGAGGCCATTAAAAGTGCCCTCAAAGGTGCCTGATCACCGTCAGGTTCAAACTATGTTATGAGTAATCAACTATCGGATCCGTTTAACACACTTACAGAAATTCAAAGCCCGGTCGGTAATGCGCTGGGCAAAATATATTCTCTGCCAAAGCTGCAGGAGCAGGGGATTGGCAATATTTCGCGCCTTCCGATTAGCATACGCATCGTATTGGAATCGGTATTACGCAATTGCGATGGCAAGAAAATCACTGAGGATAGCGTAAAAACACTTGCGAATTGGAACGCGAAATCGCCGGTGAAAGAGGAGATTCCTTTCGTGGTTTCGCGTATCGTACTCCAGGATTTTACGGGAGTGCCTCTATTGGTGGATTTGGCTGCTATGCGGGATGCCATGGCGGACCAGGGTAAGGATCCGAGCAAGATAGAACCCCTCGTTCCTGTGGATCTTGTAGTGGATCACTCGGTGCAGGTAGATCGTTCTGGAACAGCTGAAGCATTCACCAACAACTTAAAATTTGAGTTCACTCGTAACAAGGAACGCTACGAATTCCTCAAATGGGGCAAGCAGGCGTTTGAAACTTTTAGCGTAGTTCCTCCGGCTATCGGCATCGTGCACCAAGTCAATTTGGAATATTTGGCACGGGTTGTATTCTCCAAAGAAACGGAGGCTGGCAACATCCTCTACCCGGATACATTGGTGGGTACGGATTCTCATACCACGATGATTAATGGCCTGGGAATCGTAGGCTGGGGTGTTGGCGGTATCGAAGCGGAAGCCGGGATGCTAGGTCAACCCGTATATTTCCTGACTCCCGAGGTAATCGCCGTTAATCTTACGGGGGAGCTGCGCGAGGGGGTTACGGCAACTGACCTTACACTACGCGTTACCGAACTACTGCGTGAGAAGAAGGTGGTTGGCAAGTTTATAGAGTTTATCGGTGAGGGCACGGAGAGGCTGAGCCTCTCGGATCGTGCAACCATTGCAAATATGGCTCCCGAGTATGGGGCAACCATGGGTTTCTTCCCGCTGGATGATAATACACTTAACTATCTGGAAATTACGGGACGCGATAATGAAAAGCGCGATCTGGTAAAAGCTTACTTTGAGGCTCAGGGTATGTGGGGTATTCCCAAAAAGGGTGATATCGATTATACTGAAGTCGTAGATCTGGATTTGGGGACTATTCAACCCAGTGTTGCAGGACCGAAACGGCCGCAGGACCGCATCGAGCTACCGGAACTCAAGTCGACATTCAAAAGACTGTTCTCTGCTCCTCAGACTGAGGGTGGTTTTGGTCGATCCAGTGATGAGCTGGATGAGGCAACTACGGTTGATTTCTCAGCGGATTCCTTTTACCCGCGTAAGAATGAAAAGGCAGGAGAGGGTAAACCCGAGATTTCGAATGGATCTGTATTAATAGCTGCGATCACCAGCTGCACGAATACCAGTAATCCGAATGTGATGATCGCCGCTGGCTTGGTTGCGAAAAACGCGATTGAAAAGGGCCTCAAACTGAATGACAGTGTCAAAGCGAGTCTCGCCCCCGGGTCACGGGTGGTAACCGATTATCTCGAGACTACCGGACTCTCTCAGTATTTGGATGAGCTAGGGTTTAATCTCGTCGGCTACGGCTGCACGACCTGTATTGGTAACAGTGGACCGCTTGATCCTGCGATTGAGGCCGCAATCCAGGATAAAAATTTGGTGGCAGCAAGTGTGCTCTCCGGCAATCGTAACTTCGAAGCCCGGGTACATGGTTCCATAAAGTCGAATTTCCTGATGTCGCCTCCTCTGGTGGTCGCATACGCGCTCGCGGGCACGGTGAATATCAATCTGGACGAAGAGCCGATCGGGCAGGGTGCCGATGGCAGTGATGTGTATCTCAAAGACATTTGGCCCAGTAACGAAGAGGTGAATGCGCTCGTGCAAAGTGGGGTTAAGCCCGAGGCATTTATTAGCAAATACGCTACATTAAACGATGCGAATCAGGAGTGGAATGAGATACAGTCTTCAGAAGGTTCTCAATATGTGTGGAACGAGGATAGCACCTATATCCAAAAACCTCCTTTCTTTGAGAAATTTGGCGCTGAAGTCGGGAATATTGAGCCGATCCATGGAATGAGGCCTTTGCTGGCTTTTGGCGATTCCGTGACTACTGACCACATTTCACCTGCAGGTGCGATTCCGGATTATGGACCCGCCGGTAAATTCCTGATCTCAAAGGGAGTAAATAAAGCCCAGTTTAACTCGTTTGGGTCTCGCCGCGGGAACGACCAGATTATGACTCGCGGTACTTTTGCCAATGTACGTATAAAAAACAAATTGGCCAAGGGCAAAGAAGGCGGATACACCACCATCTTTCCCGAAGGAGAGGAAGCAGCAGTGTATGATGCATGTGAAGTCTATAAATCGCGGGGAGTGCCTCTCATTGTTTTTGCAGGTCAGGATTACGGAATGGGAAGCTCGCGGGACTGGGCAGCCAAAGGCACTGCATTACTTGGGGTTAAGGCAGTTGTTGCGCAAAGCTTTGAGCGTATACATCGGAGTAATCTGATTGGAATGGGTGTGCTACCATTACAGTTCCAAGAGGGAGACGGGTGGGATTCGCTCGGCCTGACGGGTGAGGATATCTTTGATCTGCCCGGTTTGACCGACGATCTGAAGCCTGGTCAATCCATGGATTTAACCGTGAAGCGCAAAGACGGCTCCCAAGTGACGATTACACTCAAAGTGCGTATTGATACCGCAATTGAGGTGGATTATTACCGTAATGGTGGAATCTTACCCTTTGTTTTACGAGAGCTGCTATAGAAATATTGAGACTTTAAAAGGTATTTTGTAATGCAAGTAACCATTGCTTGACATTACCCAGTATCATTTTAGTCTCAATAAACATGGCTGGCGATACGTCTAAAATTATTCCCAATATTGAGGAGCATGAATCCTGGAAAACCTTTCGGGAGTATTTGACGGCACAGGGCCTGAGAGTCACTCAGCAACGGCTGGCAATCTTCCAGGCTGCCTATTTTTCATCAGATCACTACACCGCTGAAGATTTGCTGGATGAGGCCCGTAAGTTGGATGAGTCCGTATCGCGTGCCACGGTTTATCGCACACTCCCTATCTTAACGGAAAGTGGCCTGGTCAAGGAAGTGGATATTGGCAAGGATTATAAGTTTTATATGTCGAACCAGGGTGCGACCACTTTTAAGGCACAGGTGATCAACGTGGATACGGATAAAATCATCGAAATCGATGCCCCGTTTATGGAATGGTATGGCAAGGCTGTCGCTGAGAAACTCAATATGGAAGTGGTCTCTCAGCGCCTTCAGATCGAGGCGCGTGAAGTGCCGTCATCTCAATAAGGGTACCCAGCATTTGATTTATTTCCTCATGGGTAACAATATAATTATTGATAAATGCCAGACGATTTTACATTTGAAGTTTCGTTTTTTGAAAGGCTCGATAAGCGTGATCCCAATGATCAGCGCGTAATGGAGCTGCTGGCACAATTATATACAAAGGTCGGTAAGAACGAAGAGGGGCTGCGCGTGGACGAGCGTTTGTCTAAATTATGCCCCGAGAATGCAACCATTCACTACAATCTTGCATGCAGCCAAGCCCTGGTCGGTGAACATGCCAGTGCGATCGATACCTTAAATAAGGCCATATCTTTAGGCTACACTGATTTTGAATGGATGCTGAAAGACGAGGATCTGGTCAGCCTTCAGAATAACACTGAGTTCCAGGATTTAATCGAACAGCTACGCAAAAAACTCGGCGCAAATTGAATAAATTTAGAACATGATAGATATTGCAAATGCCCCCAGCCCGATGGTCTTTGATCCTCTGGGTAACGGAAACCGCCCGTTGAGCCAGCTCCAGAAGCGTGTGCTTCAGCTCAAGGCGGAAAAGAATGCCATCATACTCGCACATAATTATCAGGTGGCAGAAATTCAGGAAGTCGCCGACTATGTAGGGGACTCACTCGGGCTTTCTTACAAGGCTGCTGAGACAGATGCGGATGTCATTTGCTTTTGTGGAGTACACTTCATGGCGGAGACCGCAAAAATTGTGAATCCCAATAAGCGGGTAATTTTGCCTGACCTCAAGGCGGGTTGTTCATTATCGGATTCCTGCCCGGCAGATAAGCTCGCTGCATACAAAGCTCAAAACCCGGATACCTATGTCGTTGCCTACATCAATTGCTCTGCCGAAGTAAAGGCGCTCTCAGAT
The DNA here is from genome assembly GCA_028285755.1 of Puniceicoccaceae bacterium. Classification (GTDB taxonomy): domain Bacteria; phylum Verrucomicrobiota; class Verrucomicrobiia; order Opitutales; family JAFGAQ01; genus JANQOQ01. The sequence continues at coordinate 278,504 of JANQOQ010000006.1, read as the reverse complement.
GTGATCTGCACGAGCGGTAATGCTGTAAAGATCGTCGAGCGAATCCCGGCAGATAAGGAAATACTATTTGTGCCCGATCAAAACCTGGGACAATGGGTCGCTGAACAGACGGGCCGCAAAATGAAACTCTGGCCGGGGAGTTGTTATGCGCATGTGCTTTTTACACGCCAGATTATTGAACGCGTGCGCATGCAATATCCGAACGCCCCTATTGTGGCGCATCCGGAATGCGTGGAAAGCGTGCGTGAGATGGCTGACGAAGTTTGCAGCACCGAAAAGATGGTCGGATTTTGCCGGAATCACGATGCGGAGGCTTTTATCATCGTGACCGAAACGGGCATGATCCACCGCCTGCAGCGGGAAGTCCCCGAGAAAACGTTTATCGCCGGACCTACCGAAACCTGCGCCTGCAACGATTGCCGTTTCATGAAAATGAATACCCTGGAAAAGTTGCACAATTGTCTGGAAACCCTCAAGCCCGTGATCGAAATCCCCGAAGAGACGAGGAGTAAGGCATTTCTACCCCTGGAAAGGATGCTCGAGTGGAGCAAGTAAAGGGAACGAAGACTGCGGCAAGGACCACATTTATATACGACCTGTTCAGGAGTCCATTCTCCGGGATACTAGAGGCCGGGGTTACGACATTCACTTTGCTGATTACGATTCAGGTCTTTAATCCTGAGCCGTTTTATCGGGCATTGATTCCGGCTTCGATGCCGCTTGGGTTTATATTAAGCCCGCTTTTCATCTTTCTGATATCCCGGGTTTCTGCAAGGTCGACTCAATGGGCGGCATTATTGTTTCTGGCATGTGGAGGATTTATGCTCATTTCCACGCAGATGCAGGAGGTGCGACCTTTTGTCATCTTTATGATGTTGAGTATGTTTTGCCTTGCGATGGTGCCCACGCTGATGATCTCCACGTATGCTCACAATTATAAACCGGATGAGCGGGGCAAGCGCATGTCCACAATATTTATTTTTTCATCTCTGATTGGAGGGACTGGAGCTTATGTTGGAGGATATTTTCTGGATCAGGACATCCTTCTGTACCGTTGGGTAATCGTCGGCTTGGCAGTTTCTGCGATTATCAGTGCGTTTTTGGTAGTGCGGGTCCCTTCCCCTAGGGTGACTCCTCAAAGCGCAGGCAATCCGTGGGAAAACATCTCACTGCTCTGGAAGGATAAACTGTTTGGCTGGATCATGGTTGCCTGGATGTTTATGGGGGTGGGTAACCTCATGACCATTCCCTTGCGTATTGAGTATATGGCCTCTGAGAAGTATGGGATAAATGCGTCCAATGAGGCCATAACTTTAATCCTCGTTGGTATCCCTTCACTCTGCGGATTGGCAAGTACTCGTATATGGGGCAGCCTCTTTGACCGCCTAAATCTATTGGTGGTGCGCTCAATCCTGAATACACTTTTTCTGATCAGTATTGTATTATTCTTTAATACGCAGAATCTGTATCTCATGGGGTTATCAGGGGCACTGGCAGGTTTTGCTCGCGGGGGCGGCAGCATTCTTTGGATGCTTTGGGTGACGAAGATCGCGCCCCCAGAGAAAACGAGCGCCTATATGAGTATTCACACGTCTGCGACAGGCATCCGGGGGGTTGCCGCGCCATTCCTGGGGTATGCGCTCATCGGTTGGTGGGGTGCATCGAATGTCGGTTGGTTCGCGGGCTTCTTGATACTGATATCTTTGTTTATCAATATCCCGATGCGCAATGATCCCCGTTTGCGTGGTGTCTTAGATTCGAATTAACTGCGTAGAAGAGCGATGAGCCGCTCGAGATTTCGGGTAGGCTTTGGGCTTTCGTTTTCGCTTGAGATGAAGTTCCGGCAACGCCGATCTTCGATGACTTCTTCGATTATTAGGGGTTGTTGTGGTTCCCGGTTGCCCAGGTATGTCCATTGCAACGGAAGTCCATACCAGGTGAACTGGATGCGATACCATCCGGCGGGAGCATCCGCATTCGAAGAAGGATTGTTTAAAAAGAATGAGGGATTACGATTCAGGAAATCAGGAGAATTTTTGAAGTATGCGTGGATCGTGAATGCTATATTTTCATTTGCCAGGTAATCATGCATGCGGGTATCTGGATTATTGGTAGAATGTTCGTAGTATGCGATAGGATCCAATCCTACGAGATTCATTCCATTCCAGGATCGGTGCTCATTGGGTGTCGTGAAATCCTGCTGGCGATACCACTTGTCAAAGCTGCGTGTGAGACGAAAACCGATCTCAAAGTGTAGGTGGGCGCGACTTTTAGGGATACGATACCCAGCCGAGCTTCGACCCATGATCCCGATTTCCTGACCACCCACGACATTATCGCCGATTTTTAGATTTTCTGCGATTTTGCTGAGATGGGAGTAGAGTGTATATACTTCAAGACCTGCCTTTAAGTGCCTCAATACCATATACTTGCCGTAGTTGCTCTTGCCTGATATAGCATTGATATGCACCACTTCGCCAGCCATTGCGGCAAATATGGGATCCGTCGATTCGCCGGATCGTGACCAACGGGTCGCCTTTAAATCAATACCCTCATGAAATCTTGCCCCACCATTACGGGTGCAACCCCAGAGCGCGGATTCGAGTCTGCCGGATGAAGTAGGCTGCAGATACAATTCCTGAGGTTCACCCTTTAAAAACGAATCATTCGGGGTAGGCCAGTAGAGATCACCGGCAGATACAGTTAAGCTAAATAGTAAAACGCTTATACTGGCAAAGGGAAGGCGCATTTCGATTGCCGATTACGCAACAAGCATCCCTACGGAATCCTGGATACGTATCATCAATTCCGGTGTTATGGATACGGATTTTATCGCATAGTCTTCTTTGGTTTTAACATGCGTGAATAGTATCTTATCCGCCCTAGAACCTCGCTTAGACTTCAGGACACGTTTACGCTCAAGGAACAATGCGAGCAAATAGAGTAGGGCATTACTGTCTTCAGTAGATTCGGTATCCGTTTCCGATTTACTTTGTGCCAATGAGATAAACAGCTCTTCTGTGGTTTGCAGCTCTTCGTTCTTATCCGTTTTATCTTGGCCGGGGTCTTTGATCGTGCGTACCCATCGGCCTATGATTTCACCTTGATTGATTTGAAAGGCCTCGACTTCCGATTCCAGCACATCCACGCGCGAGATGCCTTCCTTAAGGTCTTCGATCAGCAGGCAGATGACCGTATCTCCGGGTTCAAAGGCTTTGCCGGTATGTGCACTCTGTCGGGAGAATGATTGTATCTGCCAATCCGTTATCATATCTGTAAATGCGGATTATTCAGACAAATCGCTAATCAGATCAAGCTGATTGTCTTTAATGACTTCAAGTTCGACCTCACCGTCTTTGAATTGGCCTTTGATGCGTTGTGCATTCTTTAACGCTTCGGACTCACTGATGACCTTGCCCTTGCGATCGCGCATGAGCACATATCCCCGCTGAATGACCTTGTTATAATCAAGGTTTTCCAAGCGATGCTCCAAAGTATTCAGCGTTTGCTTTTTAGTATCGCTTTGATGTCTATGCTCCTGTTTGAGCGTTTGTTCTAGGGAGTTGATCTGTTGTTGATAATTTTGAATCTGAGGTTGAGGATGGTAGGCATTTAAACCTTGTTCAAGCCTGGTAAACTGTGTTTCAAGGCGGTTCATGCTATCACGAAGCTTACCTTGAAGTCGTTCTTGCAGCTCATCGATACGCAGGTTTGCAGTTTCAATATAGCGCAGAGGGGAATGCTGTTCGATCTGAAGGCGATTTTGTTCAAGCGCCGCCTTTTTGCGTTCTAATTTGAGTGTGAGGGATTGCCCGAGTTGCTGGGTAGCGTTTTTGAGACGGTTTTGGATTTCAATCTGCCCACTGGAGATGAGCTCTGCGGCAGCAGAAGGGGTTTCTGCCCGCTTGTCCGCTGCAAAGTCGGTGAGCACAAAGTCTATCTCGTGACCAACTGCGGAGATAACGGGCACTCTCAATCCGGCGACTGCGCGAACACTGGCTTCTTCATTGAAGTTCCAAAGGTCTTCAAGGCTTCCACCGCCACGGCCAATCACCAAAAGGTCGAGATCTTCCATCTGGTCTGCAAGCTCCATCATACGAATAATACTGGCAGCCCCTTCCTTACCCTGCACGACCGCGGGAAAAACGATGACCGTGCCCTGCCAGGAACGCCGCCTAAGTATACTCAAAAAATCACGAAGTGCTGCACCCGTGGGTGAGGTGACAAAACCGACTTTGGACGGTAAGAGAGGAATTGCTTTTTTCCGCTCCGGTGCAAATAAACCCTCTTCATTGAGTTTCGCTTTTAACCGTTCAAATTCCAGTTGCAAATTGCCTTTGCCATCGTCCAGCAGTTCACGCACTATCAGTTGATAGTTGCCGCGCGGGGTGTAGACGCTCAGGCTCCCATAGGCGATCACCTGCATACCGTCTTCAACTCGTAGGCTCAGGCGGCTGGCGTCTCCCTTGAAGATAACCACGCTGATTTGCGAACTGGCATCCTTCAGTGAGAAGTAGAGATGCCCGCTTGATTGCCTGCGAAGATTGGAAATTTCTCCCCTTACCCATAGGGATGGAAAACTGCCTTCCAGCAGGGCCTTAATATCCGTATTGAGCTCGGTGACAGTCAGTATGTTATTCGATGTGGGGTGCTCCATTTGATAGTATCAGGCGGGGTCAGCGACTGCATTACGTTTTCGAAGCCAACTGAATACCAGCGATAATACGATTAAAATGGAGATTCCTGCAATGGCGAGTCCTGTTTTACCCTCAAAAATTGCGCCTCCGGAAATTACAAAACCGCTCGTGTAGAATGCCTGAATCAAGCAACTAATAAGGATGTATTGTTTGAAGGGGATCGCCGAGAACCCCAGGAAATAATTTTGCAAAAAGAAGGGGATACCCGGCGTTATACGGATAATTAGAGCAGCCTTGAATTTGTGCTCATCCGGTAGCTCCGGGATCTTATCCGAAAATCGAGAGATCAGCTTTGCTATAAGGGATCGCAGTGGGTAGCGGGCGAGGACATAGGTCCAAAGCATATTGAGAACCATCGCCGAATAGCATATCAGCAGAGAGGTCGGTAGCCCGTATAATTCTGTAAAAACACCTCCGCCAATGATTAGCACCGGGCTCAAGGGCAACGGGAGCCCACCGATCAGAAGGATCGCGATATAGATAGCTACCGGGTATTGGGCGATCGTGCTGGTTAGCGTATCCAACTGACTCTTAAAGGTATCCAGCGTATAACCACTTTGCCAGAGTAAATAGAGTCCTATAATCCCTACTACAGCAGCGATACCGAGAGCAATCCACAGCTTGGGTTCTTTTAAAAGAGCGATGAGCTTCTCTTTATTCATGAGTCTTCAAAGCGTTTCCACAAACTGGTGTGACAGACAGTCCACTGATATTTGCGTTCATGCTCACGGATCAGCATCGGAATATCCTGATACTCCAGCATTTCAAAATGTTCATCGAGTACCTCACTAACCTTAGAAAATGCGGTGCCTGTTTTATCCGTGCCACCCAGCCAGTTATCCAATGGTGTAAATTCCTCCATGTATGTGAATGGGCTGGATAGGATGAATAACCCACCGGGCCGAACCAGTTGTGGAAGGCGGTTAAAAAATTTCATGGGTTCGGTGAGGCGGCAGATCAGGTTGGAGGCGACCACCAGATCAAAGCTGCCCAGGTCTTCCCGCAAACTCATGGCATCGCCAGTTTCAAATAGTACGCGGTCGCGGTTCCAGTTTTCATCCAGAGCAACCTTTGCAGATTCATAGCGATGTCCCTGAACCTTGTATTGATAAGGGTAGGGGGTATCGGCTGATTTTACCTCATTTGCCAATTCTATGAAAGCTGCTGAGTAATCAATGCCGATGACTTCTTCAAAATCCTTGGATAGTTCAAAACTCGAGCGACCCACTGCACAGCCCAGATCCAGAGCCCGTTCACAATCGATGAGGTCAAAATGGTGACTGTAGTTTTCTACGATTTTTACGGGAAATTGGGTATGTTCGCGTGGTCCGAAAGGGAAGGGAAGCAGCGTTTCCTCATCGGCAAAATGAAAGAGCATGTATTGGCCGGTAAGCTCGGCCGTTTCGTAGATATTCTCTTGAGACATGGCTTAAAGATAGCTTTTGGGATCGAGCCCACCCATTTTGAGGACTGCCTGGAAGTGAGCTTTATCAACGGGCTGAATCGAAAGTCGCTGGCCTCGCATGATAACACGCATCCCTTCAAGCGCAGGATTGGCCTTGAGATCTGCAAGGCTGACGAAATTCGGGAAGTTCGCAACCCATTGCACATCCACCATGACCCAGGTTGGGTTTTCCGGCTTGGACTTCGGATCGTAGTAATCGGCCTTAGGGTCCCAGGCGGTATCGTCCGGATAGGCTTCTTTGACAACTTTTGCTAATCCAACGACTCCGGGAGGCTCACAGCGTGAATGATAATAGAGCACCATATCTCCTATTTTCACTTCATCACGTAAAAAGTTGCGTGCCTGATAGTTGCGTATGCCGTCCCAACATGCGGTATGTTCAGGCTCGTTTTTAAGATCTTCAATGGAGTATTTATCCGGCTCCGACTTAAACAACCAAAAGTTCATTAATGCTAACGGCTAACGAGCTTTGCCAATTAATCAATGAAAAGAATGAAAAAGTGTAGTTGACGGGACTATTATTTGGTAGATTTGCCGGATTGGATTTTGATTCTTGCTAAGCCATGCAATATGCATTGCCTTGAAGGTTTTGGAGACTTACCCATGAAGCACTTTTACATAACCACTGCGATTGATTACGCCAATGGCGCCCCGCACATCGGTCATGCATACGAGAAAATCCTTACCGATGCGATTGCCCGCTACAAGCGACAGAGAGGGGAGTCGGTGCATTTTCTCACGGGTCTGGATGAGCATGGGCAAAAGGTACAAAAATCTGCTATTGAGCAGGATATTCCGCCGCAGGAGCTTTGTGATCGCATGGCGGTCGTCTACAAAGAACTTTATGCGAAGCTGGGTATCTCTTATGATGATTACATTCGCACCACAGAAGAGCGCCATAAAGAGGTGGTTCGGGATCTTCAGCAAAAGCTCTTCGATAAAGGTGAAATCTACCTGGATGAATATAAGGGCTACTACAGCCAACGGGCGGAACAGTTTCTCCAGGAAAAAGATAAGGTGGATGGTAAGTGGCCGGAGCTCTTTGGAGAGGTCACCGAAATCACGGAGAGCAACTACTTTTTCACGCTTAAAAAGTATCAGAGCTGGCTCATTGAATTTCTTGAGGAAAATCCAGATTTTGTCGTGCCTTCCTTTCGCCAAAAGCAGGTATTGGAGTTTTTGAAGGAGGAGCTCAATGAGTTGAGTATTTCACGCCCTAAGAGCCGCCTGGAGTGGGGGATTCCCCTGCCATTTGACGAAGAGTATGTAACCTATGTTTGGTTCGACGCACTTATTAACTACATTTCCGCGATTGGCTACGGGACCGAGGATTTTGAGGAATACTGGCCAGTGGATTATCATGTGATCGGTAAGGATATTTTGGTGCCGGCACATGCGATATACTGGCTGATCATGCTCAAGGCCTGCGATATCCCGTTGCCCAGGCATATTCTGGTGCATGGGTTCTGGCTGAAATCAGGAGAGAAAGTCTCCAAAAGTTTGGGGAATGTGGTGAATCCCCTCGACTACATAGAGCAATTTGGACCCGATCCCTTTCGCTACTTTGTCTTGCGCGAGATGACAGTGGGGCAGGATGCCGATTTCTCCCATGAGCGCTACATGAGCCGTTATTCCGGTGAGCTTAGCAATGATCTGGGCAATTTGTTGAGCCGGGTGCTAAATATGACGCAGCGCTACACGGAGGGCATTATTCCCGAAGCAACGATGGAAGCAGAGCCAGAAGCTACGCTCAAAAAAGAGTATAACCATGCCGCGGCCAAAGTCATCGAAGCATTTGATGCATTTCAATTCAGCGTCGGTCTGGATGCTTTATTTACCTTCTTCAAAGCGATCAATCGCTATGCGGAAACCCGTGCTCCCTGGAAGCTTGCCAAATCGCAAGCACCCGAAGATCGTGAATTACTCACTACATCTCTGGCCTACATGGCTGAGGGTATCCGCCTGGGAGTACTGTTTTTGAGGCCGATCATGCCTGAAATCGTTAAAAAAGTGGAGGCACATCTCGCAATTCCAGAGGAGTTGGCAACTCTTATCATTAAGGAAACCCCCGTTTGGGAATTTAAAATGACCGGGAGAGAAGTCGGTGAAAAAGTCATATTATTCCCGCGGCCGGAATAATCATGGAGACCATCAGTATCGAAAGCTTCGGGTCTGACCCGGGAGCCGGTTTAAAGCAATTTTTAGAATACTGCCAGGCGACGGCCATCAAGGCCGGCCATCCCATACTTGCCTCAATTACAATTCCCAGTGAGTTCCTGGACCCACTTGCAGTGCTCGAGTCGGTTTATGAAAACAACCAGCCTCATTGCTATATTGAGAAGCGAGAGAGTAATACATCGATCGCTTGTGCGGAGCCGGTGATTAACGCATCCTTTTCTGGCCCTGACCGCTTCCAGAGAGCTAAGGCATTTGCCAATGAGTGGGTGCAGCGTTCGATCTTCGTAGGGGACAAGGAGCTACCGGATGCAGGCCCTACTTTTTTTTGTCAGTTTGCATTTGAACACCAGTTGGAGGAGGGCGGCTTTTTGCCACCGGCTTATGTATTCATACCGCGTTGGCAAGTGAGCTGGGATGATAATACCTACAGTGCGACTGCTAACGTCGTTATCGATCAGGATTCCCCACTTGAACTGATTTTCATGGGTATATGGCGTGCGCACAGTCGATTCAGTTCATTTGATTTTAATAGTGAGACTCGGGAAGTGCCGGATGTTTCCCAAGGTTCTCTTTGGCAGGTGGAGCCTGAAGGTGAAAATGAAGCGAAATTTAAGCAAAATGTAGAGCGAATCACCCATGAGATTGCATCCGGTGAAGTGGATAAAGTAGTTATTGCGCGATCACAGAAATTGAGCACCCAGTATCAGTTGTCGGTCTTTGACTTGCTGAATCGCCTACGTTATCAACAAGTGAATTGCCATGCGTTTTCTTTTCAGAATGAACGTGGCGAGATTGTAGTAGGCGCAAGTCCGGAGCGGCTCGTGAAAATCGAGGGCAATAAAATATACACGGAGGCGCTTGCCGGTAGTATTGGGCGCAGTGCATCCATGCGTGAAGATGCGCAGCTGAGTAAGGCACTGCTTACCAGTGAAAAGGACTTACGCGAAAATGGTTGGGTGATCCGCTACATTGAGGAAAAGCTCAAAACCCTGGGGGTGGAAATCGCCTACTCGAAACGCCCCAGCGTATTTCAGACGTCTCAGGTCCAACACCTGAAAATCCCTGTAGTCGCAAATCTGGGAGCTGAATACCGCCATGTGCTTGATTTTGCCGAAGTGCTACATCCTACACCCGCATTAGGTGGCTATCCTCGCAAAAAAGCGCTCCAGTATATTTCGGAATTAGAACCGGTCAAACGGGGACCTTATGCAGGCTTGACCGGGTGGTTTAACGCAGCTGGGGATGGAGAATTTATCGTGAATATTCGCTGCGGTATACTCCGGGGTAACGAGATGACCTTGTTTGCAGGAGCCGGTATAGTAGAGAATTCTGACTCTGGGGCAGAGCTAAACGAGACTCGCTTAAAAATGGATAGTATGCTAAAGAGCTTACAATCAACGGATTAATGCACGATTTTGACCTACAGGCCTATGAGCCCAATGTGCTGTGTGGCAAGGTGGTTGCGGCTACGCTTTGCGCATTGGGAACCGAGGCGGTGGTGACTTCGCCGGGCTCTCGTTCCACGCCATTGACTTTTGCATTTGCGAGGTATTCCAAGCTGAAAGTGTATTCGGTGCTGGATGAGCGAAGTGCGGCCTTTTTTGCAGTGGGCATTGCTAAGCGCACACAGAAGCCGGTGGTACTCGTATGCACTTCGGGCTCTGCAACGGGAAATTACCTTCCTGCAATCATGGAAGCGCACCATAGCCATACGCCGTTGATCGTGCTAACGGCCGATCGTCCTCCTGAGCTGCGCGATTGTCAATCCGGGCAAACCGTCCGCCAGAGCGGTATCTACACGCATTTTGTTAGATACCAAACCGAAGTATCAGTCCCAAAGGCGTCTACGGAGTATTTAAAATACTTGCGTCAATTATTGGTGCATGCCTATGGCTATACGGCTGTGCAGGGCGGGGGAGTGGTTCACCTGAATATGCCCTTTGAAGATCCGCTCGCGCCAACAAAACTTATTGCTGAAGAAGCTACTTTGGATCAGGCAGTTGAGGAATTCATAGAGGGTATTGGTATTACTACAGATGTTTTAGCTCATCCTAGCAACGGCATTGATATAGCTTCTTTGACTGAGCGAATCCGTAATTGCGAGCATGTGATAGTTATTGCCGGGCCGGATAATACCTATTCGGAAAATGGGTTTGTGGATGCCGTGGTTGCATTGGCGAATTCAATGAAGCTTCCAGTAATCGCGGATTCGCTGAGCTCGGTACGCAATCGTAGACGAGTTGAAACGTTTATCGATCAGTTTGAGGTCATCTCGAGGAATGACACTTGTGTGGGGCAGCTCAAACCCGATTTGGTACTGTGGCTTGGGGATTTCCCAACGAGTAAGGCTTTAAGAGCGGCGATGAGTAGATGGGACTGTGAAATGATACACATCTCGCAGACCCCCGAGAACCGGGACCCGACACATTCACGAACGGTTAAATGTTATGCGGGCTTTGACATGATCTTGAGTGCAATCAATCCTCTTTCTGAAGAAGAAAAAGCATCAAAATACACCCAAGATTGGCTTGAATTGAATCAAGTGGCGAATGCGCAGGTGGAACACGAATTGGGGAAGCAGGCGGATATTCAGCTCGAGCCGTTAATCAGCTACAATCTTGATCAGTACATTTCACAGCCTGTAGATCTCTTCATTGGAAACAGCACGCCCATCCGCGATATGGATTTCTTCTGGCGAGGCAGCGAACATGTGCAGAAGGTTTTTACCAATCGCGGGGCAAATGGGATTGATGGGCTCGTTTCAACTGCCATTGGTGCATCGCGATCTGAAATCCCAATGGTCGCACTTATGGGTGAGCTCAGTTTGTTTTATGATGTCGGTGGATTGGCGTTGCTGCGCAACCCGCATTTTGAAGGGCGTATCGTACTTATAGTGCAGGATAATCAAGGAGGAGGCATATTTGAGCATTTGCCGATATCTCAGTGGGAGTATCCGTTTGAGCCTTACTTTACGACGCCGCAGGCCGTTGATATGCGGGCACTGTGCACAGCCTATGGACTCAATTATCAGTCGGTTTCTGATTTTGCAGGTATGAAGAGCCAGATGCAGTCATTTTTAAGTAACCCGGAGAGTCGGGCACTTTGCTTACATATCCACACAAATCGCAAGTGCAGTGCCAAATTCAGGTCCGAAGTATTGAACAATGCCGCGAGCCAATTAAGCTCAATTTAGTTATTATGAGTGCTGAATGGAAAAAAATAAAAGATTACCAGGATATCCTTTTTGAGAAGTTGGGGGATGAGGGCATCGTGAAAATCACGATCAATCGCCCGGAAAAGCGCAATGCTTTCCGACCAGAGACGGTGGTGGAGATGTATGATGCGTTTACCATAGCACGTGAAGATGACACCGTGGGTGCGATTCTATTAACTGGCGCTGGGCCACATACCGACGGTAAATATGCCTTTTGTTCCGGCGGTGATCAGAGCATTCGCGGAAAAGCAGGCTACGTCGATGGGGCAGGGGTGCCTCGCCTGAATGTGCTCGATCTGCAGAAGCTGATACGCTCGATACCCAAGGTAGTGATTGCCTTGGTGTCCGGCTATGCGATTGGTGGTGGGCATGTGCTGCATGTCATGTGCGACATGACGATTGCCGCAGAAAATGCGATTTTTGGCCAGACGGGGCCGCGTGTAGGCAGCTTTGACGGGGGTTTCGGATCATCTTACTTGGCAGCTTGTGTGGGGCAGAAGAAAGCGCGGGAGTTTTGGTATCTGTGCCGTCAGTATAATGCAGAGCAGGCACTGGAAATCGGCCTGGTAAATACGGTGGTTCCGGTTCAACAGCTGGATGCAGAGGGTATTCAGTGGGCGCGCGAAGTGATGGAGAAGAGCCCTCTGGCGATTCGCTGTTTGAAATCCGCCTTTAACGCGGTGCTGGATGGAGCATCTGGTGTGCAGGAGCTCGCAGGGAATGCAACTTTACTCTATTATCTCAGTGAAGAAGGTTCAGAAGGGAAGAATGCTTACCTGGAAAAACGGAAGCCTGAATTCAATAAATACCCCTGGTTACCGTAGAAATAGGGCTATTTGATGTAATAAATACATTGCATAATCCTCAAAATTCATCATAATTCGAAAATAAATGAGGATTACGGTAGATATTAGTGAGGAAAACCTTAAGGAGCTACTTGAGGTTACGGGTGAACGCAAGATGAGTCCCGCAGTAGCTCGTGCGGTAGATGAGTTTATCAAGCGCCACAAGGCTGCTAAGTTGGGTCAACAGATCAAGCAGGGCGATTTTGAGCTCAAATCAGAGTAGGGGCATTTTTATGTATCTTGTCGATACCAGTATATGGCTGAATGCGTTTCGTACCGATGCAGGGTCTTACAAAACAAGGATCAAGCTCGAGGAACACCTAAACGAGTATGAAGTGCTGCTCGCGGAACCCATTAAATTCAATATACTAAAACCCTTTCACGAACCTGCACTGCATTCCGAGTTAATCAATGGTCTGGAGGCACTACCTATGCTAGCTATGAAAGAGAACACCTGGAGCATCGCACTCCAACTAGCCTGGGATCTACGCTCCGATGAAACCGAGCATATGGATGACTTGTTGGTGGCGGCCCTGGCTCTACAAAACCGCGTTCCGCTCGTCAGCTTCCAGCAAATTCACCACGAAGCCGCCAAAATCCGCAAATTGCAAATCATTAGTTGGTAAGAAACCAGTATATCTAAGCAGCTACAATTGACTGGATTATTCCAAAAAAGTAACACACTTTGAATTACCTGAAATATCTGATTGCAAGGTATATTATTAAGTATCTCTGTGTTTTCGCACAATATATAGACTGTCTAGGAAAAGCAATAGGTACGAAAAGTTTTATATTAGCTTTATAATATTTTAATATATTATTTCGAAATGATGTAAAGGTTTTAATTGACAGAATTTATTAAAATTAAACCTACTAATGCATTCAATTTGAATATTTGATTGTTTTTGGCAAAAAGTTGTGTTTTTGCATCAAAATACGTAAAACCTTTTAAATGAGCGATAAAAGCAGAGGTAAACCAAAGGCGGGTAGGCCAGCGATGTCCTCCGTCAAGCTGCAACCATTCGTAAGTCCAGAGTGCTTTGAAGCGCTAAAGGAGCATTCGGATTACTTGAGTATGCCAGTACCTACGGTTGCCAAGCACTGGTTAGAGAGCCTGAAGTACGTTGACCCCGAGAAATATTTTGTCGTAATGGGGAAGATTCAGGATAAGAAGTTTTAAGGTTTAGATCCTTATGAAAAACTCAGTTTACCTGTCACCCTTAACTGCTGGTCAGATTTATCGCACTAGTGAAGAAGTTTCAATATGTTCAGAAATATTAAGCGGTAAAGAGGCAGGCTTCCTTAATGCTTTTTCCGCAACAGTAATCCAATGCGGAATTACAGAATTTGTTGTTCCTGATCTGGCATTTGATATGTTTAATAAGTCTGCCCTATTGGCTAACAGGGTAAAGCAGTATGAGGCATTAAAAAATAGAAACTCATTTGCAATACTAGATTTCTTTAGATCAGTTCTGCCAGAAAACTTCTTTAAAAACCCAAAATACAATAATGAAGTGAAGCTATGTAATTACTTATTGGGTATAGCTGATTCGCTAGAATTTGGGAATAACATGTTAGAGCACAATACACTTATTGATTTTAGTAATCTCTCAAAGAGCTTGCCTTTGGAATTTGTGATTCCCGTAAAAAATTTCGTTGAGAACATTGATTCTATGTTTGTTAGTTCTTCTATACCGAAATCTATTATCCATGAACGTGATTTTAAGTTGATACTAGAAATTGTTGAAAGCATTTGGTTTGAGATGTATTGTGAAGCTCAAGCTGAATTAGGGAATTTTAGTGTTCCACAAGATATTTTGCTAGACGTTGTTAAAGAAAGATGCTCATCGCTAATTGAAAATTTCGACCAAAAGTTAAATATGTCTAACATATATGCTAATACCATCAAGAATACCGATGATATTCTAAAAGGCTTAAATGTATCGGAAAGTTCTACTTCTAAGGCTATAAGCGGAATATTTAAACTCTTTTCCGATTTACTATATAGTTCTGAAAAATCGATTGTTATTTACAATTTTGATTCAATAGCAAAAAACATTAGCGAAATAATGCTTATAAACTCATTAAAAAATTTAGATAATTCAAAAGACATTCTTGAAAGATTGGAGGAAGTAAAGCTAAATAAGGCATGTGATTATTTAGGTGAACCAATTGATTACACTGAAATTGAAAAGATGACAAAAATGGTAACCAAAGCTTTCTTATAGGCTTTGGGTTTTTATACATAATGCGGCTGCGCCGTAAAGGGGTAATATTTGCCGTTGGCCGGATAGAGTAGGGGCTCATTGCCGCCCCAAGCCCCGCTAGGGGAACAGATGAATAAAAGCAATATGATATTTCAGTTCCTTCAAATACAAAGTGAATAGAAACTTAATTGGCGACTAATTAAGTTAAACGATCCTAATTAAAGTACTTGTCTTTAACATAAAAAATGGTTCATATGCAAAATATTCCTCAATTATGTCACAAGATAATACTACTGAAATAGATGAGATAGTATCTTTAATGACTCCGCTCATGAAAGATACTGAAAAAAAGCGACTTGCCACAGTTTTATTAAATAAGGCACAATCAGTAGTTGATAAAGATAATCAAGAAATTGAACAGGAACTTGATAGGATAAAGAGGTGGTTTTATTTAAAGCTAACGTTAGGTTATACATCAGTAATAATGCTAGCAGCTATTATGATAACATCATCTTGTATTATAATTTTCTATGATAATTTTGATTCTTATATAGTGAAATCGGCAATAGCAGCATTGTTCGTTGATATAGTAGGAATTGTAGCTTTAACATGGAAGGTTATATTGAAATCTGATTAATTGTATGAGTTTTTCTAAATCCAAGGATTCAAGCAAGCATAAAGAACATGGTTTAATATTTGAATTATTAGATCACTTTAGAATTACTGTTAGTTTTAGTAGGAGTTATATAGAAAATTATAGTGGAACCTTTAAAAAATCATGGTTACTTGATTCTTTGTATAGGCTATTGTATATTAAAGCTAGTTTGAGCTTAGATAAGAATAATGAAAAGCTGATAAGTGATTACGCAAACGCATTAATAGATCATATTAAATTTAAAGGTCAACTAAAGTATCTTAAACTGAATTATTCCCTAAAGAAGCAAATGACAATAATACTTTCAGTATGTTGGTTTATTGTGAATGTATGCCTAGCATTGATAAGTTACCGATTTAATTTTTTTCCAACAATTGTAATTGCGATATCGGGTTTTCTTTGGGTAATAGTCTTAATGTTCATTCTGAATAAGATTGAAAAATATGAATCTTACGATTTTGATGATAGTCTAAAAAATAATAAGAATAAGACTAATAGTATTACTAAAGATTAATTCTATGTAAGCTCATTTTTTGTTTTAACATGCTGAAAATAGCTGATTCATATCTATGTTTTTTTGATCTTAATTATTCTCTAGAAAATTTCCATAGTATTTTATTGAATCGGAGTACTGCCTTGCTGTATTAATTGACGCTCCTCGTAAATTTCAAAATCTCCATTATCGTATGACACAAATTCCCGACCCGAGCGAAAGCGCAAAATGGCGGAAACTGATTTGGCGGATGTTTGGGTATTTTAACGGGTCCCATCGGGTAAGAGGGTGCTAGAGGAAACAATTCTACAATAGACAATATGGCTCTTAGATTCCGATTATTAGACATAATATATATTGTGCGAAATAATTGGCTCGAGTTTAAACGAGGCTCCAGACATCTTTTAGAGGGTTGAATCTAGTTTAATTGCGTTTCCTGAAAAAAGGCCTCGCACCCTTGCGTAGAAAAACTATATCAGGGTTCAAGAATGAATGAACCACTTTTTAATTGGTTAAACCAGCGTTCCAGCGGCGCATTGTTGCATATCACATCGCTACCTTCAGGTACGGGTATTGGGAATATGGGCGAAGCGGCCTATAAGTTTATCGATCTGCTCAGTGCAGGGCATATGCGCTACTGGCAAGTGTTGCCGATGTGCCCGACGGGTTATGGAAATTCGCCCTATCAATCGTACAGTAGCTTTGCGCTGAATAGTATGTTGATTGATTGGAACCCCTTTGTGGGCTATGGCTGGATCACTCAACATGATTTACTGCCTTTAAAAGTATTATCACATACTTCTGCTGACTTTGATGCCATTCGCGGCATACACCCGACACTCTATCAGAAAGCTATCACTGCGGGATTGGCCGATGAGGCGCATAAGGAGCCTTTTAACGTTTTTGTTGAGGCTAATTCCCATTGGCTTATCGATTATTCAGCCTTTATCTGCTTAAAGGCGCTCAACAGGGATAAGGTCTGGTATGAGTGGAAAAAAGCACATAGGGCCTATTCTGCGGAACTTATCAAGGATTTGCAAAAAACGCATGGAGATGCGCTTAAGGCGGTACAATTTGAGCAATATCTACTCTATCACCAATGGAATCAGCTGAAGCAGTACGCGAATGAGCGGGGAATCCAAATCGTTGGAGATTTGCCTATCTATGTATCTGCAGACAGTGCGGATACCTGGGCAAATGTAGAATTATTCCAATATGGAAAACGGTTGACCCCTACCCGGCTCGCCGGTGTCCCGCCTGACTATTTTAATGAGGACGGACAGTTCTGGGGGAATCCGCTGTATGACTGGAAGGCCATGAAAACGGAGAATTTTGCTTGGTGGATGCGACGTCTGAAGCACTCTCTGGAGCAATTTGATGTGGTACGGCTCGATCATTTTCGTGCGCTCGAGGCATACTGGTCCATCCCGCACAAGGCGGAGACTGCCAAGGAAGGTAAATGGGTGAAAGGCCCTGGTATCGCATTCTTTGAGGCTATGAAGCAGGTACTCCCCCACGCAAAGTTGATCGTGGAGGATCTGGGGGTAATTACGCCCGAGGTGCTGGACTTGAAGCTGGATTCCGGTTTCCCGGGGTTGGCTGTGCTGCAATTTGCATTTGGCGGAGAATCGGATAATTTCTACCTGCCCCATAATATCAGCCCGAACACTGTGATCTGCACAGGTACACATGATAATGATACGTCACTTGGCTGGTATAAACAGACGGACGATAAGACACGGGATCATCTAAGGCGCTACCTAATGGTCAGTGGTGATGAAGTCTCCTGGGATCTCATCCGTGCGGCATACCGCAGTGTTGCCAATCTTTGTATAATCCCATTTCAGGATTTCTTAGCACTTGATGAGCACGCACGCATGAATGTGCCGGGTCTTGCCTCGGGAAATTGGGGTTGGCGAAGCAGTTGGGAGCAACTGAATCAGTTTGAGGGGGCCCTTCCCTATCTGCGTGAGCTAGCGGATTTATACGGTCGTAACTAATGGATAATGGAATCTGATAGTTAGACGTAGCGCTTGTATTTTCACTTGATAGGAGATGTTTTATAGGTAAAGTTCGGTTTTGAGCTACCGATATAACTATAGATCGTGATGGCTCAAAACACAGTAAGGGATTCAATGCAGGTAATAGATACGGATATACTCAGACGGTTTTACGACGAAGTATGTGACAACGAACTAGAGATATTGGTAGATATCGCAAGCGACTGCGTCACCGAAACCCAGGCACTGTCCACGGAGATCCATAACTCGTTTACCACAAAGGACTGGGAGGTTTTTAATCGATCGGCGCATTCCATGAAGTCCACTGCCAAGTCGCTGGGAGGCGATCAATTATCTGAGCATGCTAAACATCTCGAGCATAACAGTTGCTATAAGGATGATGATTTTACCCCGTCTGTACTAACTGAACCTGTTGCCGAGCTGAATCAGCATGTGAATGCATTTGTTGCAGAATTACGTAATGAAGTTGCCAAATTGGGTGGAACCATTTAGGAATTAATTACGAAAACTGAGAATTCACAGGCATTTAACCGCATTCAATTACCACTTTATATTGGTAGTTTTGTATTTTTTGTATTAGCTATTGCGGTTATTTTTTTGGCGAAAGAGCCTATGGGCTTTGCGGCAATAGTCGCTTATATGAGCTGCATCGGGCTTTCTTTGATTCAATTACTTGGTGCTTATTTTGCTCCTATTTTCATCATTTATCATCAAAAATTGATTCAATTAGAGGAAAATACGCTAGCAATAAATCGTCTTCTTGAGCGACAGGAAGATCTGCAAGTTGTTGTTAATCAAAAATTAGAAGAAAAGATTACTCAAATTTCAGGGCTTTCCCTTGCTGAGCTGGAACTGGATGCATCCAATGTTGAAGCGTTTAAGCTATTTGCGGAAAAAGCGGCCGCTTTGGGAACGGAAGATGCGGATTCTGAGGAGCTTTCTGAAACTGTAGATATGCAGGAGACTCCCGAGGATAAGAATCAGATTTTCCTAAGCTTTGAGCCGGTGGAAGAAGCGGAAGGCGAAGAGGAGATGCTTATCGATGATGCGGATATGGTTCCTGAGTTTAATCTGCCTACCCATATCCAGGTTTATTCTTTTATTGGTAATCATAATGAGCTTTTTATCCGTGGGGATGCTCCCCTCTCCTGGGAAGAAGGTAAGAAAATGGATATGCTCGATGTGGGAAAATTTGAGATCATCGTCGATGTTTCTTCTGATGAATTGAGTTTTGATTTATATATCAATGATCAAATACGGGCAGAGCAAAGCCCATTGTTAGTGCAGGCCGGAGACACAATTGAATGCTATCCAGAATTTAAGAAATCTAAGCGCGGACGAAATTCCGGATAATGGTGCTGCACTCATCAGGTGCATCTTCAAATAAGAAATGCCCGGCTTTTTCGAATGAGTGTTGGGGAGAATTTGGATAAATGGCTTCCCAATTTTTAAGGAAACGGGGAGCGAAGCAAAAGTCTTTCATGCCCCATAGTATCGATACCTGATCATCACGAAACAACGAGAGTTTACTCTCGATATCCAGAATGGAATCATAGCTACGGTGCTTTGAGCTCATGGGGATGTCCTTTACGAACTCGTGAATCGATAAACGGTCGCTGGGCTTTCGGTGTGGCATCAGGTAGCCCCTTTTTGTATTGGCTTTCAAAGGCTTGACAGTGGTCATTTGCATGGCCGCTCTCAGAAATCCATTAGCGTAATAGTTTAGGATTTTGCCGATTACCGGTTGTCGGCACATATTGATCTGCCAGGCAATCCAGTCGGAACGAAATGCGATGGTGTTGGTTACAATGAGCTTATCGATACGTTCCGGCATTTGAGTTGCCAAACCCATGCCTATGGGTCCTCCCCAATCATGCATGACCAGAGAAAAACGTTCCAAACCAAGTGAGCTTACGAACGATTTTAAAAGATCGATGCGATCCTTTAGCAGGAAGGTTCCGCTTGCCGGTTTTTCTGACAGACCACAACCGAGGTGGTCGATCGCAATGCACCGGAAGTCGTTTTTAAGCGCCTTTATGACATGTCGAAAGTAGTAAGACCAAGTAGGGTTACCATGTATAAAGAGCAGAGTCTGCTCCCCTACTCCTTCATCAATGTAGTGAATTTTCGAGCTTCGCCGGCCTGCTTCCAGAGAATGATCGATTGTTATGTAGCGACTTTCAAAGGGATATTCGGACGCCAGCGTCTGTGAATCGGCCTCATTCATTGCCCTAGATCCAACGCATGGCGAGCATGAGCGAAGTCACCCCGCTGCCGATGCCTAATAAGGCAACCTGCTCACCGGAACGAAAGGTGCCCGATTCCGAAGCACGCGCAAGGGTGCCCGGGAGTGCCGCCGAACCCATATTTCCCAAATAGGAATAAGTGGAATAGTCTTTCAGTGGATTTAGGGCTAATCCCTCATAAAGAGCGGCCTGGTGCATTTTACCCACCTGGTGGCAAATGTAGTGGTTGATGCTGTCATTGGTCCAGTGGGTTACTTTCTTAAAGGCATTCCAAGCGTTTTTGGCCACATCGATACCGGCGATAAGCAGTTTTTCTGAATCGGTCTGCATCTCGTAACCGTGCCCAGCTGCGACATCTCCGCCTTCACACAGGTGATTGTAAGCAGAGTTTGTATGGATGCTGTAACTCTCAAAACTTGCCCCTTCAGCAGTCAGATCGCTGTGACATAGAATGCCTGCTACAGCTCCCGAGCCAATGGTAAGATTTGCAAAATAGGGCTTAAGCGTCTTGCGATTTATATCGAGTGCTTTGAGCGATTCGATCGTATTCTCGAGCAAAGTGCGACTATTCTCGGCTGTGACCACCAAGGCCGCTTTGATGATGCCGTTTTGGATCATGCTGGCTGCGTGGATCATGGCATTCAAGAAACCCAGGCACGCGTTTGAGATATCCATGATCTGCGTATTTGCGGGCAGGCCCAGGTTTTTATGGACGTAAGCTGCGGTGGAGGGCTCCAATCGGTCCCTGCATACTCCCGAGTGTATGAGCAAGCCGATGTCTTCGGGTTTGATGTTTGATCTGGCAAGTGCCTTTTCGCCTGCTTTAGCCGCTTCTCGTGAAGGTAGAAAATCCGGTTCCCAAACCCGGCGCTCAGCAATCCCTGTCATATGCTCCAAGCGGCCTACCGAAAGGTTGAGTCGGTCGTAAGTGGGTTTGAATTGATTTTCAATATCGTCGGACGTCCAGACTTCATCAGGCAGATGAAGCGCGGTGCTTTCCAGGACTACGTTCGTAAATTGCATGTTCTCGAGAATCTATCACCCGTCTATGTCGGTGACTTTTTCAACAATATTTGTGTCAAAGTAGTTAAAATCCATACCCGCATTGACTACGATGCCTTGTGCATTGATGCCACTGGAGAGTGGGCTCAGTAGAAACAGGATGGTGTTGCTTACCTCGGCTACACTAATTGCACGCTTGCGGTAGGTCAGTTGCTCGGCATACAGATAGTTTTTGAGATATCCGGGTATGCCGGCGGATGATTTCGTCTTCAAAGGGCCTGCATCGACGCTATTAAAGCGTACTTCTGTGTCGCTGCTGAACGATTTTGCCAGGTAGCGCACCATTGCATTGAGTGAAGCTTTTACGGCTGCCATGTAGCCGTAGTTCTCGGCGGTAACCTCTGTGGAAGATATGCCGACAGTCACCACTGAGGCTTGAGGGTTAAGGGAGGATTTGAAGGATCCTGCGATTTCAACCAGGGAGAACGCGGAGATCTGTGTGGCCTGCAGATAATCCTCCCGCTTGGTCTCATAAAACTTGGGGACGCCATCCCGATAGTTTGCGAAAGCGATTGAGTGCACGATACCATCCAGCTTTATGCCTTTTTCAGCAAATAGTTGCGCAAGAGCTTTGATCTCCTCCAGATTTTCAACTTCGCAGGTATAAGTGTTTTCACACTTGGTAAATGATTTTACTTCCTCGCGTCTCTGCTCATTACGCACGCTTAGGTAAACCTCTGCTCCGAGACTCATTAGGGATTTTGCGACGCACCATGCTACACTGCGCTTATTGGAGACGCCGAAAATCAAAAAGTGCTTACCGCTGAGTTGCAGTGGGTCCATACTTATTTTTGGGTGATGACGAAGTCGACTCCGACGACTAGTTGCCCATCGGCATTGGTCACTTTACCATTCATAAATGCAAATCCACCCTCCTGACCTGATGGTTTAACGGTGATCGTAAGCACATCCCCGGGTTTTGCCATTCGTTTGAACCGGGCTCCTTTTATACGACTGAGCAGAGGAGTGCCCTCTCCTTCGGGTTTTCCCTCGCTCCGGGCCAGATGGGTCATGTAAATCGCAGCCGTCTGAAATACCGATTCACACATGATTACTCCCGGCATGATGGGATTCCCGGGATAGTGCCCCTGAAAGAAGCTGAAATCCTCTCGTAGAGTTAACTGAGTGGTGACGCTTTCTGTTGAGAGATCCAGAATCTCATCCACAAATAAAAATGGTTCCCGGTGTGGGATGTAGTCCTTTACTGAATGCACTTTGAGGAGTGTTGTTATGAGAGTTGTGCCAGTCAAGCTGACTCTTGAGTAGAATCCTGCAGAAATTTTGCGACTTTTGCACTTGTGATCACTCCGTAATTAATGGTGCCTAGCCAGCCGGACATGATGATACCCACGGAGCCTGCATGGTAGGCGCCTTTGATCTTCTCAGGGAGCGTTTGAGATACTTTCAATCCTTCATATTTGGTTCCAAAGGAGGCTCCGCGCAGATGTCGGGTATAGTGGTGTATGGTGCGGGGGGTCGCGGCTTCGATATGGTCAATCTTATCGCGAACATCCGGGATAAAGCGCTCGAGAGTTGCTAATGTGGTTTCGATCAGAGCCTGTTTTTTGGCTTCATATTCCTCGTCGCTGAGGGATTGCCAGTCAGCCCAATTTGCATTGGTTGAGGCGACTACACTGTAGCGGGGTTTCTTGGATTGGGGGCGAATATCCGGATAATAAAATGAGAATGTGCGACTGAGTGTATCCGGCGATTTGAGTTCATCGGAGCTGAAGTGCTCCGCATCGGAGACAAATATGAGATCCCCTACGTTGGGGATAGTTTCCCCTTCACGGATACCCATGTAGACCTGGCAGGAACTTGAGTTAAGGCGCACTTTTTCAGCGTCTTCCAGAAATGAGGGGTCGCTGTAATCTTGTTTATCGATGAGCCCGAAGATGGTGTGCTTCAGGTTTGAGTTCGAAAGGACTGCACGACAACGGATAGTTTGCCCATTGGCTTCCACGCCGGTGACCTGCTGGTTGCCATTGGTTAAGATACGATCTACAGAGACCCGCTTTTTGATTACGACCCCTTTGTCTTTGAGTCGGCGGGCCATCTTTTGGATGAGTAAATCCGTTCCGCCCTGAAACGTGTAGATACCCTTCTTCATGAAGTTTGAAAAGACAATGCTGTATACGAGTGCCGGATCATCCTCGGTAGAACCATTTGCGTATGCGATGGGTTCCAGAAGCAGACGTTTGATGTCATTACGACCCGGGAAGTACTCTTCGAGGAGTTCAGCAGTGGTCTGATCGCTATCCATGAAGAACTCCTGGTTATTGATACGCTCATAGAAAGCCTCTACCTGTTTAGCGGGAGCCTCCATCTTTTCAGTCAGAATTTCTGTGAAATTCTCTCGATCGAAGGTGGTTTCGACTTCAAATTGAGGATTAACGAAACGAATGTCCTTTAGCTGGATAATCGAGTCGGCTATTTCCTTATCCCAGTAGCGACGGCAGGATTTGATCATGCCAATAGGGAAACCGTGGAGGGATATATCGAAGGTGTGCCCTCCCCTGCGCTTAAACCAGGTAGCCAGTCCGCCCAACTGATAATGTTGCTCCAGCAATAAGACCGAATACCCCTCTTTTGCCAGGCAGTGTGCTCCGGTTAAGCCACCCAGTCCACTGCCGATTACGACCACATCGTAATAATCATCAACCCTAGTCATGCGGTTTTCGCGCGTCATATGAAATACCTTATTATGAGTTAAACTCACTCGCAACTGCCTGAAAGGCTTTTGATGCGATTTCAATCGCATCATCAATCGCTTCCGTTGTATGTGCAGCGCTGATGAACCAGTTATGATGGGGATGGAAAATCACGCCCTCATTCGCGCAGATTTCTGAGAAACGCTGCATTTTTCGCAGATCGGGATCATCCTCAAAGGTCAGATAAGGCATCGCATAGGGTTCGTGGCCTGTGACTTTAAGTCCTGCGTTGGCTGCCGCTTCTTCAAGACCGGTTATCAGGCGTTTGCCGAGAGTGTTCAGCTTTTCGGGGATATTAAGCTCTGCGACGAGCTCAACACAGCGTTTGGCGGTTGCCATGGATACGGCATCACTCCAGTAACTCCCCGTCAAAAAGACTTTGCCCGCCGCGGCCTGAAGATGATCTTTGCCGACCGTGGCTGAGATGGGGTAACCGTTACCCAGGGCTTTGCAGTAGCATGACATGTCGGGCTCAATGGGAAAACGTTTGTGAGAACCTGCCTCGTGAAGGCGGAAACCACAGCGAATATCATCGAGTATGATCAAGATATCGTTTGCATTGCAGATTTTTTGAATGCCCTCAAAGAAGCCTTCACCGGGTAATACATTTGCTGCAAATGCGGGATGATGAAATGGAGTGAGCATGACTGCAGCGATCTCACCCGGGTATCGATTGACCTGTTGTTCGAATGACGAAAGGTCGTTCCAACTGAAATGGTGAATATGCAGGCGATCTTCCTCGATGACGCCGCCGGGTGAGGGGTTGGTCCACGCATCCACCCCATGGTATGCGCCTTTAACGGTGAGGACCTTCTTACGGCCTGTGTGTTGCCGGGCGACCTGCAGTGCCCAGGTAGTCATGTCTGAGCCATTTTTGCCGAATACCGCCCAGTCCGCAAAGTCGATACGCTCTGTCAGGAGCTCAGCTAGCTCTACCATGACCTTTGCGGGGTGGTTATAGAGGCCTCCCCTCGCCTTTTCCTCACGGGCAGCCGCTTCGATCTCGGGATGATTGTAACCCAATAGGATCGGCCCATAGGCACACATGAAATCGATGTATCGGTTGCCATCCACATCCGTAAAAGTGCAACCTTCCGCACTTTCGGCATAGTAAGGAAATGCGATCGGTAATGTCGCTGCTGGGCTTGTGTGGCCGTATACTCCCGCCGGAATAACGGAAACGGCACGCTCATACAGCTCGAGCGACTTCTGACGGTTCGAAGACATACAAATCAGGCTGAAGGACTTTGGGTGGCCAAGTCAACCCATTCGGTGAACTCAGCAGGGACTTCGCAGTCACAGCGAAAAGGCTCTGGCTGATCGCTCTGTCTAAATTCAATGCTTGAGGCATGCAGAAAGAGTCTCTTGGCACCAAATCGCTTTTGCATATCGCGATTGAAGCTGAAATCACCGTAGGTCTTATCTCCCAGTATGGGAAAATTACGCAATGCTGCCTGAATGCGTAACTGGTGGGTACGCCCGGTTTTGGGGCGCATTTCGAGAAGACTGAATTCTCGATGACGCTTGAAAGTTTCCAAAACGTTGATTTCCGTGATCGAAGCTTGGCCTGACTGGGAGCGAACCGTTCTAAGTCTTCCGTTTTTGCGTTCAGTTTGGAGTTTGTCTGCCCAGCTTTCTGATTTACGGGAAGGTTTTCCTGAGATGATGGCGTGATAAACTTTGGTCACTTTACGCTGCTTAAATAGCTTTCGCAGCTCATCGGCTGACTCCTGCTCAAGCGATCCCACAATAATCCCCGATGTGGCACTGTCCAGGCGATTGCAGAGGTGAAACTCAACTATTCCTGAGGCAGCTCTGAGCTTGTATGCTTGTTTCTTATCATCGTAGCTCGCTGTCAGTAGTGATTTGGGTAAATCGGATGGTTTATTGGGCATCGATAACACGCCTGAGGGTTTATTGAGCGCGATGATGCCAGAAGGGTCTGCTTTGAGGATTTCTACTCCCCTCCCCAGTTGTTCTCTCAGGGAATCAATCATCTACAAGTAGCGGAAACGCACGGTGATCGTCGTTTCATCCCCGAGTTCTTCGATCATCTGCTCTGTCCAGGGTCCATAAGGTGAGCGGGATTCGATGGAATCTTTACACAGTAATACACTGAGCTCGGATGCATCCGTATTGACTACCGTAGCTCGGGTGACAATGCCCTGCGAGTTGATTACGTATTCTACGTCTACGAATGCCGGGCGATCCTTTTGGCTTATGGTTATATCTTCGAGCAGGGAATACCATTGCAGCTGAATCGCATCGAACATGCGCCTGAGGTAGTAACCGAATTGCGTAAACTTGGAATCCATCGCAAGGGGGCCCATGATGGCGGCATAATTACGTGAAAACATCAGTGGGCCGGGCAAAACATCGGGGGAAAGCCGTTTTCGCGGGAGAGGCTGTGGATTGGCTGCCGCGGCATCCTGCACAGATTGCTGTTCTTGGTTTTGTGCCCGTTTGGAGAGCATTTCCGCAACGCTCGGGGGGATATTGATATTTAGGGGTTGATCGTCGTCGAATTCGGAATTGGGTGTCGAGACCTCCGTTTCGTTTTCAATGATCTTCAAGTCAATGCCTTCTTCGTCATCCGACTGGATTTCTTCAATGAAATCCGGAGTTGGAGGCGGTGGTGGAATAGCAGGCAAATTTTCTGAGAAGGGTGCATCGATGGATTGCTCTGTGGGGCTGCTCTCCTGGGCCTGTTGTGCTTCCTGAGCTTCGGTGGGCTGACTCCCCTGAACGGCGACCGAGGGGGTGGTCTGCTGCTCTTCAACAGGGATTTCGCCCTGGACGATCTTGCGTGAGTCCTCCTCCTCGCCTTCGAGGAAAGGCATGGGACTGTCTTCCTGACTGGCTACTTCTTCCTGTGCGGCCTGCTGGTTGCGGTTGCTGATATTTGCCGTATCGTCCGGCTCATTTTCGGGGGCGTCCGGATTGGCTTCTACGTATTGCCACTCATCGTCGTCTTCGACCAGCTGTAGGTCAAAGGTCGTTTCCTCCTCGGCATCGCCATTGTCATCAGCGAGTGTTGCCTGTGTAGTCGGTATTCCTCTTACGTACGCAAGGTTCAGCAATACTGCGATTATGATGGCTACCACCCAGCGAATGATCTGCATGGTCCGGGATTCAGAATGAACCGTAAACCAATCTGTAGAGTTGTTATTTTTCAAATCAGATATTTGAATTGAATATTACGGGAGTGGTTTTTCAAGAGATTACTCATATTAGATGACAAAACAGCCCACACATTCGGAAAAAACTGAAAAAATCACTGAATCCCTTGCTCAGACAGGGCTACCTCAGGTGATCAGTTCCGGGGGTGGCTGTATCCACAACTCAAGTGTATGGCAGTATCCAAGTAGGGATCGTTTTTTCGTAAAACGAGGCGGCGGCGAGAAAAAGGATATGCTGATCGCGGAAGCAAGGGCATTACGAGAGCTGCGCAAATCGAAGACCGTCCGCGTGCCCGAAGTGATTCTGGAAGCAGAGCATGGTGATGAATTTTTTCTGGTGCTTGAGCATTTGGAGCTGCAGAGGCTGAGTGGTAAATCCGCGGCTCATTTAGGAGAGACCCTGGCGCAGCTGCATCGCTATGAGGGCACCCCTTTTGGATTTGAAGCGGATAATTATATCGGTGCGACGCCTCAGGAGAATAGTCAGACAGAGAATTGGACAGAGTTCTTTTGGGAGTATCGACTCGTACCCCAATTTGAACTCTCTGAAAGACAGGGATATGGGGTGTTCTGTGGCAATAAATTCGAGATTGGTTATAAACGATTGATGGACAGTTATTTACCGAAGGCATCCTTGCTGCATGGAGACTTATGGGGAGGGAATGCGGGAGGCCTTTCTACGGGTGAAGGGGTCGTTTATGATCCTGCAAGTTATTATGGAGACCGGGAAACCGATCTTGCATTTACGGAAGTGTTTGGCGGATTTCCCAGGGACTTTTATGAGGCTTATCAAACAGCTCATCCTTTCGATGAGGGCTACAGTGAACGAAAGATCGTCTACAATCTATACCACTATCTGAATCACCTGAATTTGTTTGGAAGCGGCTACCTGGGGAGTTGTGAACAAGCGATTCGGAGTATTGAAATGCGAGGTTTATGACCGTAGGGAATCCAGACGCTCTTGGGGATTTGCTGCTCCAATGGTATGATCGAGAGAAGCGCGAATTGCCCTGGCGAGGAGATGAAGTCAGCGTCTACATGACGGTCGTCTCTGAGTTCATGTTGCAGCAGACTCAGGTGAAAACGGTGCTCCCCTACTTTGATCGTTGGTTACAGACATTTCCAGACTTTGATGCATTGGCGAATGCTTCTATTGAGGAGATTCTAAAGCAATGGGAAGGGCTGGGATATTACCAGCGTGCCCGTAATCTGCACAAAACGGCCCAGCAATATGTGGCTGCTGATGCTAAACCCGTGACTTATGATGATTGGCTGGCCTATCCGGGAGTGGGCCCCTATATGGCTGCAGCGATCAGTAGTATCCAGGGTGGAGACACCCAGGTGGTCGTGGATGGGAACGTAATTCGCGTAATCGCCCGTTTGTTTGCAGATAATCGAGTGTTTAAGGATGCTGCAACTGCAGTAAAGGTGATACGACCCCTTGCCCAGAATATTATGATTGAAGCCCGTAGCGGTGATTTCAATCAGGCCTTGATGGAGCTTGGGGCGACTGTATGCAAGAAGCAGAAACCGCTTTGTCTGCTGTGCCCCTGGGAAAAAACCTGCAAAGCCCGCATTCAGGGCATTGAATCAGAGATCCCATTATTTAAGAAAACGAAATATACCGAACGGACAATCCATCGCCTATACGCTATTGAGAAAGGCAAATTATTATTAGCAAAATCTTCAAACGGGAGGCGTCTGGATGATATTTGGGAACTCCCGGAGTTGGATGGATTACCATCGAATGAAAACCCCTACTCCACCAAAAAACGGGGTATCGGTAATGAACGGATTACGGAGATTATCTACAAATCGACTGATGATGCATGGCTAAATGGCACAAAAAAAGCGGAACACCAGTGGGTTCCGCTTAAGAAATTGGATAAGGTATTGTTATCCGGTCCTCACCGGAAATGGATCAGTAGCTTTCTCGCTTCAGACGGAGATAGTTGTTAAACTTCGCTGCTTTATTTTTGCGGCGTTTTACTTCGCATGGCTTTTCAAAATAACGCTTTGCGCGCACATCACGAATCACACCTTCGCGATCAAGACGTTTCTTGAGGCGACGTAGTGCCCTTTCTACAGGTTCTCCTTTTCTGATCTTTACTTCGATTGACATAATATTGAAAAGAATTGATAAAACCGGAAATTCGTCCACCGTCAAGGGTGAATTCCATTTCGTCTCAGGAAAATGCCGAGAATCGTGAAAAAAATTGTCACATTGTTGCCCTTATTGCTGATTTGCGGCCTATTAAATGGTTGTATTATGCTGTTTCACGCGATGGATGAAGAGCAGGCCCGTGCAGAGCTCGGGGCTGACTACCCTTTGTCATTTCACCCTCTAAAAGATGAGAGTGGTCGTAATTTCAGCTATGTGGATACCGGGCAAGCAGATAAGCCGCCCTTGGTTTTTATACATGGTTCGCCCGGTTCATGGGATAACTTTTTAGGATTTTTTAAGGATAATGAAATTCAGGAGACTTTCCGTATAATATCCGTGGATCGCCCCGGTTTTGGATTTTCGGATATGGGGAAGGCAGAACCTTCGCTGGAGGAACAATCACGGATCATTGGGCACATATTCACCAGGATCCCCGAGGGTCAGCAAATCATTCTGGTCGGGCATTCTCTGGGTGGACCGGTGATTGCGCAGATGGCTCTGGATTATCCGGAGCGAATTAAAGGGTTGGTATTTGTGGCGGGCTCCATGGATCCTGAGCTGGAAAAAACCAAATGGTTTCAGATCCCTGCGCAATGGATCCCGATCAAGTGGTTGATCCCCAAATCTTGGCGTGCCTCTAATGAAGAGATACTGCCGCTAAAGGCTGAGCTGGAGCGATTGATCCCCCACTATCCCAGGATTCGCGTACCGAGTATTATCCTGCAGGGCGAGCTGGACGAGTTGGTGCCCCCCGGCAACGCTGATTTTCTGGAGAAGCAGCTGATCAATGCAGAAGTCCAAAAGCAAATGTATCCGCAACTGAATCATTTTATCCCGTGGAGTCGCCCGCGAATAATAAAAGATGCGATTTTTGAGATGCATGAAATAGATGGGATTGAAGAGGGTTCTTGACCCACCCTCTTTGAATGCACAGTCTACTTCTTTAAGCAGAATATGGCCGCAAAAAAGGACTCATTTGTTCATCTACACTTACACACCGATTACAGTCTACTGGACGGTTGCTGCCGTATCGACCGCTTGATGGATCGCTGCCTCGAGCTGGAAATGCCGGCTGTTGCAATGACGGACCATGGTAATCTCTTTGGTGCCATGGATTTCTACACGGCTGCTACAAAACGTGGGATCAAGCCGATCATCGGCTGCGAGATTTATCTGGTGTATGATCATAAGATGACAGATCGCCCGAAGCGTGAGAGTAAACGCACAGATGATATCGGCGATTTACCCGAAGACTATCAGCTGCAGCCTTCGGATTTCCCTAAAAATCAGATTCACCATAAGACGATCCTTGCCCAGGATTTCGAGGGCTACCAAAATCTATCACGTCTTGTGAGCAAAGCCCATACCGAGGGTGTATACTATCGTCCCCGTGTGGATGTGGAGACACTTGCTCAATATTCCAAAGGGTTGATTGGGCTCAGTGGCTGCGTGAATGGCGTGGCTTCGCAGTATCTGATTTACAACGACTACGAGAATGCCTGTAAAGCGACGGCTCAATTTATCGATATTTTTGGCAAGGAGAATTACTACATCGAAATCCAGAATCACGGGCTAAATTTCCAGCAGCGCATTATCCCCGAGCTGCTGAGGCTTGCAAAGGATTTTGATCTTCCGGTAGTCGCGGCGAATGACGTGCACTACGTTATGAAGAACGATCACCTGCCCCATGATGCCTTGCTGTGTATCCAGACAGGGCGACTGATAAGCGATGAGAATCGATTAAAGTATCCGAGCAACGAATTCTATGTAAAATCCCGGGAGGAGATGCTCGAGATTTTCGGAGAAGTTCCTGAATCCATTGATAATACCCTCGCACTGGCAGAGCGCACGGACCTGCAAATTGAATTTGGGCAGAACCATTACCCGGTTTTTGAGCAGACTGAAAACATTGAATTTAATCCGGATATTAAGTCCTTTGACCGCATACTGGATGTCTTTGAACGGGAGAAGAATAAGCTCAATACCCAGCGTGGAGAAGAAGCTTCGTTTCAATTGACAGCTGAGGAACGTGAAGCCTTTCGGGCGAATGGAAAGCTGCTTCTGGAGCTCTGCAAGCGCGGTCTGAACGACCGCTACGGGGTCGATTACGATAATCCTTCAGCTTTCGAGCCAACGGAAAATCAGGAGGAAGACTTTGCGCAAAAGCTTTGCGATAAGCTGGACTACGAGCTGGCTATCATTACCGGTACCGGGTTCGTGGATTACTTTTTGATCGTATGGGATTTCATCTATTGGGCACGTACACGCGGCATACCGGTGGGTCCGGGTCGTGGTTCCGGTGCCGGTTGTATCGTGGCGTATGTGCTGAAGGTTACTGATATTGATCCGCTGCGTTTCGGCCTGCTTTTTGAACGAATGCTCAATCTCGAGCGTGTATCCCCTCCTGATTTCGATATCGATTTCTGCATGCGCCGACGCGATGATGTAGTAAATTATGTGCGTGAAAAATACGGTGCTGAGAGTGTCGCCAATATCATCACTTACGGCACATTCGGGGCGAAGATGATCGTGCGGGATCTTGCCCGAGTGAATGAAGTGCCCTACGCTGAGGCGGATACCCTGGCAAAGATGGTGCCCGATGAGCTCAATATCTCGCTGGATGATGCAGTAACGAAAAGTAAAGAGCTGCAAAACCAGATTAAGGAAAACCCGGTTGCGGATCGCATCATTGAGCATGGCAAAGTGATTGAGGGGATGGTGCGCAATACCGGTAAACATGCATGCGGGATCATCATCGGCGACCAGCCGATTACCAACCTCGTGCCCGTGACCTTGCAGGAAGGTGACCTGACTACCCAGTATGCCAAAGGACCGGTGGAGGACCTGGGCCTTCTTAAGATGGACTTCCTGGGTTTAAAGACCCTTACGGTAATCTCGGACGCACAGGACAACGTGCAGCAGACCCAGGGGCTTGATAATTTCGACATCGAAAAAGTAACCCTCGAGGATAAGACCACCTTTGACTTGCTCAACAGCGGGCATACTACGGGGGTCTTTCAGCTGGAGTCCGGTGGTATGCAGACCCTCTGCCGCCAGATCGCACTCAGCAGTTTTGAGGAGATTATCGCGTTGATCGCCCTGTATCGGCCGGGGCCGATGCAGTTCATACCCCAGTTTATTGAGGGTAAGAAGAATCCGGAGACGATACACGTCCCCCACCCTTTGCTTGAGGAATTGGTGACTGAGACCTACGGGGTGCTGGTTTATCAGGAGCAGGTCATGCAGTCAGCACAGATCATTTCAGGCTACACTCTGGGTGATGCGGATATACTTCGCCGTGCAATGGGTAAGAAGAAGCCTGAAGTGATGGCCGCCCAAAAAGAAGTATTTGTAAAAGGGGCCAAAGCAAAACATGGCATGAGCAAAGATGATGCCGTGAAGATCTTTGAAATCTTGGAGAAGTTTGCTGCATACGGTTTTAATAAATCCCACTCTGCTGCGTATGCGATGCTTAGCTATCGGACGGCCTACCTGAAGGCAAATTACCCGGTGGAATTCATGGCGGCCTTGCTTTCCAATGATCTTGGGAATGCGGATAAGGTATCCCACTTTATTGATGAGTGTAGCAGCCTGGGAATTTCGGTGCTTGGCCCGGATATCAATGAATCGCGCAATAGCTTTACCCCGGTTTATTATGAAGGGCGCGAAAAGGGTTTGATCCGCTTCGGGCTTGCAGCCATCAAGGGCGTGGGTGACGCTGCGGCTGAGAGCATAATCGCTGAGCGCGAAGAAAATGGACCATTCAAGGATTTTCAGGATTTTGCCAGTCGTATCGATACCAAGGCTGTCAATAAGCGAGTGCTCGAGCATCTGATCAAAACCGGTGCCTTTGATTCACTCAATGAAAGCCGGCTCAACCTGTTGGATAACCTGGAAATGATCATGAGCCAGATTGCTGATTTGCAGCGGGATCGTCAGGCAGGCCAAAGTTCCCTTTTTGATATGCTCGAAGTGGAGAGTGACAGCGACCAGTGGCTGAATATCAACGGACATTCGAATGCTGAAGCGGTGGATGATGAGCTCGATGATGAAACCCGCCTACTCTACGAGAAAGAGCTGCTGGGGTTTTATTTGACGGGTCATCCGCTCGATCAATTTGGCAGTCTGCCTACAACCCTAACGAATGTTACGCTGGACTCACTCAGCGAAGTGCCGGATCGCGATCCATTCCGTATAATGGGTGTAGTTTCCAACGTCGCTTACAAGGTTTCCAAGAAAGACAATCGCAAATGGGCGATGTTCCAGTTGAGTACGAAGGATGAACACTTCTCAGTATCGATGTTTGCAGATGCTTTTGAAAAATATGGTCATCTCGTACAAAACAATCAGATCGTAACCGTTCAGGGAACGGTTATGAATCGCAATGAGGATATTCGGCTCAATGCGCAGGAGGTTTTAAATGTAGAGAATACACTGAGCAAATCCGTTAGGCGTGCGTTTATCGTATTTGATAACCGCAAGGAAATCGAAGAGAGTCTGATGCAGGTGAGATCGGAGATGGAAAACGCTTACGGCGAGACGACTGTCTCTCTGGGTTTCAGAATCGACGAGGATACGGTGGTCTTTGCGGATATCGCGTCGTCGTTGACCGTCACATTAGGACAGGAATGGTTAGTGCGAGTAAATGAGTATGATGCGGTTGAGGCTATTCATTTTGAAGCTGCGGAGGTTCCCGGTTTCGAACAGAAACATCGCTATACGAAACGAGCTGATTAAGATATGTCACACATTCTAGGCAGAATAAATCAATGGCTCAGGCAGACCGGAGAGTTTCTGAAATTGGATAATCCTCGCTTTGCCAAAATACTATTGCTGGGTCTGCTGCTTCGGTTTCTGGTAATGCCGTTCTTCTGTCACATGGATTTTTATTCGGAGCAACGGCGCATACATTTGCAGGTGGAGCATGCGAACTTATACCCCGGCAGTGGGTTTGTCATTCAGGTGGTTGAGGCGGTTAATTACTGGCTGGTTAGCCCTCTCTTAACCGAGGCAGACTCGATGTTTTACATCGATGATATTAACTACACAGTATCCAGTCATCAGGATTTCTTTGCGTTCGTTAGCCATGATACG
The DNA here is from genome assembly GCA_028285755.1 of Puniceicoccaceae bacterium. GTDB lineage: Bacteria > Verrucomicrobiota > Verrucomicrobiia > Opitutales > JAFGAQ01 > JANQOQ01. The sequence continues at coordinate 244,273 of JANQOQ010000006.1, read as the reverse complement.
ATCTTTCGCACCCTATTTTTGCTGAAGTTAGGTTATCTCTTATTCGACTTGGCTGCGGCTATACTGATTTATCGATTTACCGCAGACACGAGTCGATCCCTCATTCCGGTTGCGTTCTGGCTTTTTAATCCGGTTACGCTTTTTGCGTTTTATATCTTCGGGCGTTATGAATCCATATCGCTCTTCTTTCTAATTGCCGGGTTTTACATGTATAAGCAGGATCGCGTATTACTCGCGAGCCTGATGTTTGGTTGCTGTATGTGGGGTCGGGAAGCCTTTTTGCTGGTCTTGCCTCTGCTTTTGATCGGGATATTTACCCATCCGCGATTTAGTTGGAAGGCCCGAGCAATCAGTGTGGGGATGTTCCTGTTCTTTATGGGCATGATTACCAACATCGTGCCCAAATTGTTAGGCTTCAGAAGCCTGTTTGATAATGCGATCCAAGTGATTACAGGCTATGATCAGGTGCACCAAATTATCGCTTTTAACGTCGGGTGGTATTACCCCATCATTGTGATCTATGTTCTTCTGGCTTACTACCTGATCATTAGTCAGGATGTGGAATGGCTAAAGCTGCTGAAAGCGGTTGGCCTGTTTTTTGTGAGTTTCTTCATGTTTGCCATTCATTCGGTACATTATGTCGCATGGTTGCTGCCCTTTGTAGTTCTGGCCCTGCCCTATGCGAAACATATGCGATTGGCAGCCATCGGGTTCTTTTTGGCATGGGTGGCTTTTTGGATTGTGGGTACAGATTTGGGCGTTTTCTCTGCGTGGCTTGCTGCTCCAATCAGTCTGGATGCAGTAAACTTACCAAATATACCCGTATTGCTGGAGCAGCTATTGCCCTATTACACAACCCTTGAACTCGGCCACGTGAATGCGATATTCCGCAGTGTGATGTTTGCTGCTTTTATGTTTGTCGGCATTCAGCTGTTGCGAGCGCGTGAGGAGGTGCAGCATGCGTAAGTTATATAGCTTACTTATCCTGTTATTGCCCATCTTTGCTTTAGTAGGCCAAGCGAGTTTCGAGGATAATGTGGATGCCTTTACGATCAGCCATACGAACGATCTGGTAAATGAAAATGGCTATTACCGTGCCAATGGTAATGATCCTTACATCGTCTTTAGTACTGATAATGCTGTAGAGCTGATCATTTATTTCCAGGTGGCTGACCGCCTTGAGACCACGATCCTGAAGCCTCTGGAATTGTTCTGGGCAAATAATCATCATGGATTTTCGGAGGACCGGAGATTATTGATTGATCTGAATAATAAAGATCAGGTTTTCTTTAATGTTAATCTGGGTGATGTAGCGTTTTTTGCAGAAACCATCGAGCAAAACACCCAAATTAGATTGGATCTACCTACAGGTTTTACCAACTACTTCCAATTGAAGGTGGGTCGAGCATTGGAAAAACCTACAGTTGAAATCGATGTGGCTCAGGCTCAAATTATCATGTCGTCGTTGCAGCCAAAATTACCCGACGATAGTCCGATTCAAGAAGTTAATGATCTGGTCTACAAAGACGGGTTTCTGCAGATGTATGGGGGGGATCCGTATTTAGTCATAGATCTGAGCAAGCTGGAAAATCACCAACCGGGTTTCTTGGAGTTTGGCTTAAAACCATTAATAACAGATTCACTGCCTGCCCGTGAATATGCTTACCTTGAAGGGTTTTGGGCGAGTGAATCCCATGGATTTAATGAAGCCTACAAGTTTGTTGCAATAATACCGGGTATGGTTACGGGGGGCTACTACAACCTGAACTATTATGATGTTTTGGATGTGCGCGAAAATGGAAACGCGTTTGAGGTCAATCAATTGCGTCTGGATTTGCCGTATGATCTAAATAGAATGTACGAATTCTCACTATCAAAAAACAATGAGCATCAACCACTCGGCGTGCTTGCACGATTCCCCATTAATCCAGAAGGGCTTAATGATCTGCGTATTTATTCCCGTAGCACCCAAGGGTTAATTCAATCTTTCTTTTCAAAGCTGGTTGGAGATCTACTTTTTACCCTTTCGTGGATTGCGTTAATAATCCTAATAGCCTTTTGGGGGTTAATGCGCACCCAATAACATAGATTGAGCATTTTTGAGCTATTTTTTGTCTAAAATGCACAAAGTGTTAAATCCAGAGCCAAAATTCTGGAATATACTATTTACACTAACCCTATTTTTATTTTTAGAATTCTACTTTAATTAGAATACGATGAAGTTATTGCTCGCTACGGTTTGCCTGTTAACGATATCTGGACTGAATTTTGCCCAGACTGAACCGCCTACAACGGATAAGGATAAATTTCACATATTTATTCTGGCCGGTCAGTCAAACATGACGGGTAATGAAGCTACCACCAATCTCGATATGGTGTCCCACCCCCGGGTATTTCGGTATACCGAAGATGATGACGGTAATATCGTTTGGGTGCCCGCTGTAGATCCCCTGCACATCGAGCCCGAAAGCACTATTGGGGTTGGCCCTGGATTAAGTTTTGCAAAGGACTTGGTCCTTAATGATGGCAGCATTTACGTAGGTTTAATCCCGTTGGCTCGTGGAGGTACTGATTTGGATCGTTGGGTTGTTAACCGTCCAGGAGCTATTGGTGATTTATATCGTGGAGCTGTGCAATTCGGAGTTCGTGCAGAGACGCAAGGCTCACTTAAGGGAATTCTTTGGCACCAAGGTGAAAATGATGCATCCGTGTTTTGGCGAGCTGAGAAATATGAGGGAGATTTTGAGTCAGTAGTAACAAACTTTCGACTTCAGTTTGGCAATCCTGCGCTTCCCTTTATATCGGGCGAGCTTTCCGATACCCTGCATCAAGGAAATGATCCAGCTTTTCTGATTGAGCTAAACAACCGAAACAAAGTGGATGCGGCTACCCGAAAGGTAATGGCAGAAAATCCACCTTCCGCATTTATTGAAAATGATGGAATGACTGTGCTTTCCGATCAGGTGCATTACGATTCTGCTTCTCAAAAAGAGTTTGGACGTCGCTACTCGCAAGCTTACCGGAATTTGGCTTATGTTGACCTTCAGGAATATCTTGAGGAAAACACACAGCGCGACCTGAGTAATGAAGAGGGCTATGGTCCCGGTTGGAAGCAATCGGATCTCTTTGGTAACTACAACGACAGTGCGTTCCCAATTATCGAGCACGAGCTCCTGGGGCCTGTTCAGTTTGAAGTAGACGGGTTTGGCAATATCGTGATTAACAGCGCTTACTTGGGGACGTTCAAAACCAGTGAAGGGCTGATTGAGGCGAATCTGCCGAATGGCGTGTTTATCGTAACAGATCCTGAAACTGATAATTTTGTAGCATTTGATGCGGGGGCATTTGGAGGTACTTGGTTGTTGTATGATTATGAGACCGAAACCTTCGTTACCTCTGAGGAGCTTTTTCCACAGACATCCTTGAATTTCTACAACCTGGGTGAGGCCGCAACTTTGCAAACTCAGATCGCTGCAGTGGAGTCCACAATGGCACTGAATACCAGTGACTTTGGCAAGGTGGTGTATGCTATGCGCAAGGCAGAATATCATAGAAACCTGATCCTATGGTTGGCTGAGGAACTGCGAAGCCTTATTCCCGACGTGATCATAGCGATAGAGGACGGTGAAAATATCGTGCCTTTTGCAGATGGATTGGAATGGGTTGAGCGTTTTTACAATGACCTGATGCCTATTGCTGACCAATCACTGATAACCTGTCAGGAGAATTTTGTAGCTGCCCAGGCAGTCCAAAATAATTAATCCTGGCCTTTTGAATCCTTAAGTTGGGTTCTAAGGTTTTTAGGGCTAATCATTAGAAATATTATGCCCAGCACCACTACGGTGAGTGTGATGGTTATACTCATTACCAGGCTGGTAGCGACCGCGTAGTTTTGGGTCATTCCAAAAAGCATCAGCATTGCAGTTAAGGTGCCTTCACGTATACCGATCCCCGCTACGGCGATAGGCAGCATAACCGCAATGATTAATGTAGGTATAATCAAAAAATAATAGCCCCAAAAGATGGTCTCCCCCAATGCCAACGTAATGTAGTATATCGAGACAATACGAAGGATAATCACGCCTACAGAGAGTATCAAGGGGAATAAGAGTAGAAAACGCTTTTCGGCAAAAAGCTTGTAGGCTTGAAGCAGCTCAAGCAATCGGCTTACAAGCCATTTGAATGGCAATCGCGTTACACCACTTTCAACGGTGCTGAGTAAGCGAAGATTGAGCGAGAACGCAAAGGCGACAATTAACAATAGCATCAAGGCATAACTGTAGATCAGCCAAGGATATTCCTGCACTCTCTCAATAAAGAACAAGCTCACCCCACCCGCAATAATAACTGTGATCATACCCAGCATACGATCCAGCAACATGGAGCTGATGACTACTTCCTTCTCGGCACCCGAACGGTAGAGATAATAGCCACGCACTACATCTACCCCCAAACTGGATGGGCTGATAATTCCTAAAAAGCTGCCGATGAAATTAGCACGCAAGATATCCAATGCGTGGATATTACTGTCTACAATTGAGATGATGCGCTTTAACTTCCAGGCGATGATAATCTGGTTAACGAGGAAGAACGCGATGGATATGCCCAAGTAGTAGTAATCTATGTTTTGAAAAGTATCTCCAAACGTTTCCCAATCCACATTCAAATAGAGCCAATAGATGACTCCGAGGCTTACCACGGTCTTAAGTAGATTACCCCATGTGAAAACTGAACGGGAAGCAGGCATAAGATTATTCAGCGCGTTTTAGTACTGTAATGCGGTAATTCTCATCCCATTCATCCTGCATGAGCTCAAATTCGCGAAAATGAACAAAAAGATCATGAATGGTTTTAGCCCCATAATCCTTAATCATATTGCCGGATTCATCATCCCCGGTAGCCCTACAGTGAACTAATACCAAGTAGGCATTTGGTTTTAATGCCTCGAATATTTTACCAGGAATGGGCTGGAGCTCTTCCAATGAAAAATAAAACAGCACCTCTGAGAATATCATGACATCATAGTGCTTTTCAGGGAGGCTCATTTTATAGAAGTCCCGAACTTGAAAACTCACATTCGCATGATTCTTGTTCCGCTCAATGGCCCGTGTGATTGCCTTTTGGGATATATCAAACCCTTCATATTGGCCAATGTCCCCCGCGATCAGGTTTGCGAGTATCCCCTCCCCACAGCCTACTTCCATCATAGTATCTTTGGGACTATATTCTTTAAGGACTCGTACCACATGCTCCATCTTATTTCGCTCAAAGTCTGAGGTGGTAAGAAAATACGGATCATTTTCCGAGTATTTACGATTAAAATAATAACGTATCAACCATCTCTGTTTTCGGGCAATTTTTTTGAGTCTTTCCTGGATATTCACAGCACTCAATATGTTCGGGACGCTGACGCCTGTGTCGAATGAATTCTTACAATAAAGGTTTTACCAATGACCAATATCCATTCAGTAGCTTATAGTAAAGTTGAGCAAAAGACTGCAGCAAGCCGGGTTTCACTAAAGAATCGGGGACAAACATATCTCCTTTTTTAAGCCATTCCCGATCACGCTTATTTTTTAGGGTTTTGAAGCGGCGGCGTTTTTGCATTAGTGTGCCAAAGTCTTTGAGTGCAGCGAAACTTCCTCTGACGTAGTCGACAAAGGCCCCCTTAAATAGCATGAATAAGAGCATACTTAACTCAAAGACGATTAATGCCGGGGATATGAGTAGGATCGTTTTCCAGGAGTACAACTTAGCTATGAAGTACCAGCGATTGCGGATCTGGTAGAATACTTTGGATTTACCACGGGCTTTACCCTTGTGGTGGACTCTCGCTGCCGGGACATTCACGCAAAGATAGCCGGCAAGCGTTAATCGGGAGGTGAAATCTCCATCCTCCCAATTGAAGAAATAATCAGCGTCAAAGTTTCCCACTTTTTCAGCGACGGATTTTCGCATGATTAAAGTTCCGCCGGATACAACATCGAAGATTTCATAATTTGGTCGGGCCTCTTGCGTCTGAGGGGCTTCTCTTGCAATGAGGGTGCATAAATAATGAATGCTGCCCCCATTATAACGATGGACGTTTGCGTCGTTGGGATCGCAGATTTCAGGATGCGCCGCAGCAATTTGGGGGTTCGATTCCATGACTTCGATCAATTTGCGTAGGGAATCAGATTCCATTTCGATATCGTTATCCAGTATGAGGACATATTCACTTTCAGCAGCTTCCAATAAAGCGTTGCGTGCTCCAGGCAGTCCGAGGTTTTGGTTTAACTCAATCACTCTAATTTGCGGGAAATGCTTGAGCACATGTTCTCGACTACCATCCGTCGATGCATTATCTGCTACTAGAATACGCATGTTTGGATAGTCCAAAGCCTCCAATGCACGCAAAGTATCTGCCAAGTGTGCCATGCCGTTATAGTTAACGACTCCGATGGTAACTAATTCCATATCAACATCATTGAGCTAGCTGCTTGCGCAAATCAATAGATATCTAAGGTTTGGGATCGTCTTTTTGCCTTAGCCTTAAAAATATCCAACAGACTCTTCCTGCCCTCGCCCGGAAGTCTCAGTAAATAGTCATCCTTTAAACGACAAATATGGTACGGAGAATCTCCGGTCTTATTTTGATTTCTGCCTCTCACTGAGCCCCAGTAATTGGATATGTATCCCGCTTCCTTACTAATTTGGACACTTAGATCTGAGCCGATTCCCCAGGGGTAGCAGAGGTGTTGTACTTCATGGCCTAACTGATTCTCCAATGTCTCCTTAGCAGTTCTTAAATTGAGTAGTATACGCTGATGCTGCTCTTCCTGAGTCTCATAGCGACCGGCTTTATGAAGCTTAACTTGCTGATTGTGAAATAGTTTGAGTGTTTTTTTAAAGTCTCTGGAGTTGGAGGATGTTGCTGCAGTACTATTGGCCTTTTGTATGCAATCGTCTAGGAAAGATGCATTTGGCAAATACATAGGTTTTGATTCAAAGCGAGATGAGTATGCGTATATCGGATGACCTTTGGGTAATTCGTTACTATATTCACCACCCTCTTGGTAGATCCAGGGAGTATCCAGGCCCAGGGGATTGGCCACTCTAGACGGATCATGTATATCTACTAATTGGGATCCTGTGAAGATATGATCGTGATAGTGGGTATGCGATTGAATATCCCAATGACCGGAGCGATGGAGCTCGTTGATCTGGCTCCAGGACATCCAGGCTTTTCCCTGAGTCTTGGGAGTATCTTCTGCAACGTAATGAGGTGCTATAAACCCAATGGCCCGATAATCATATTTTTCGAGCAAAGGCTGAGCGACCTGGTGCCAGCTTACATCTCCGTCGTCAAAAGTGAGTGCAACGGATGGTTTGTCGAGCGTTCGTTGCCCCTGTAAAAAACGGTACAATTCATCCGCATCGAGTGTGTGATAGCCATTATGTTTAAGGTATGCGAGTTGGCTCTCAAATGCATCTCCTTCAACGGTATGAAACATAAATACCGGCACATCATTAGTTGGCAGCTCTGCCAGATTTCGCGTAACGAATGCGGGATATTGCCTGCGTAAGTATCGAGCCAGTTCGATGGGTAGCTCTTTTCCCGCCTTTGTTATCTTTTGGATGATTGGCATCGTTTAATGAAACGCTTTGAAGCAACTTGGAATAAGGCAACAAAAAAGGCGCTTGAATGAATCAAGCGCCTTGGTGTGGTTAAATAAAATACAGCTTAGGGTTGGAAAGTTCCAATAATGATATTCGAACGCTGTTGTGAGAACACCCCATTATCAATGCTTCCTGCAAATGAGGATGAGGAGTGCATCATTACCCAACCATAATCCTGGCCCGGTGTGGGTTGCCAGGGGAATCCAAGCAATTGCTGGATTGTATACAAGTTTGTGGAGTGATAAGTCTGACTTCCACGCCAGCTTGCATACCATTCTACTGACATTGCCCAGTAACGGCCGTTGCCCTGAGGTATTAGTATCCAGAGAATTGCATTTACACCCGGGTCTGTATGAGGTGCCCACCATGAGTAGGTTGCAAAAGGCCAGTTTTCGAGACCATCAGCACTTACTGTGTAGAAACCACCCCCAAAAGAGATGCTATTGAATCTTGCTGTGATCGGCCAGCTGAATGCATTGGATGCCATGTGCCCTCCAGCAATATCAATGCTGGATACTGCGATCGCATCATCCCCATCGATCGGAACGATCGGTGTTCCCGGATTAACAGGTGTTCCCGGATTAACAGGTACCACAGGATTAGACGGGGGTGTAGGAGCCGGCTGATTTGCAATCAATACTTCTTGCTCAGCTTTCTTTGCCGCAAGGATATTCGTCGCATTGTTGACACAGTTTTGAGTGTCATTGAATATTTGCTCCATCTCAGCGAGATCAGGCAGCATTGCGGTCCAGGCCAATGCAGCATCAATATCCTCCTGAGGTGCGCCTAAGGCGTTGAGTACTCCGGGTGCCGCACCACATCGATTATAATTAAATACAAACAACTCATGGAAATCCAAGAATACGTTGAAGACCCGTATTAGCTCATTGTAGTAAGCATCTAAGTTTACTGTGGTGGTTACGGGTACTTCCTGCAGTGAATTTTTAGCGTTTTCTACAGCCTGCGAAGTTTGCTGCATTTGCAAAAAGCGGGATTGGGTATCGTTGTAGTAACCTTCTGCATCGGTAAGGGGACGACCAATCGCTCCCTGCCAGCCTACGTCGACCGGGTTTCCATTTTCATCAAATACCAGCAGACCATTCTCATCGCGTGCCTGGGTATGATTATAGAATGAGAAAGGTTGAGTGCCTGTGACTTCCACAAAGTAAGTAGCACCCTGGTAAATACTCAGCACATAGGGGAATGGAAGTATTCCTGTTGGTTCCTCACCGGGAACGTATGTGATTAATGGTCCCCACCAGTCCGTCGTAAGAATGACTTGCTGGATTTCTGCATTGTAGTTCCAGATAAACGGCCCCAATATTGTATGGTTGACCTTAGTCGTTTGAGTTGCGTCCGTGATTATGGTGAATGTTCCAAATGTGGGTGATGTGTATATTCCGGTTTCCGGATCATACGTTAGGTCACCTGTCGGGAAACCCTCCGGTAATACCTCAAGTCCAGTATCCTGGGCTTGAATGGTTAAGCAAGAGATCACTCCTGCTGTAATCAGCGCTATGAGATGCTTCATATTCCTTTTCTCCAATTTCCTAGTAATCCAAATGTTATAACAAGCTAATTATTCAAGAATTGAATTTTGAAAATCAACCTTATTTTTTACATTAAAATCTTAATTATGTGGGTTAAATACTGAGACTAAGCCTCTTCGCGGGGCGATATCAGTTTAGCCGGTGTACCAGCATAAATAGACTTCGTCTTCGCCTTTTTGTTCAAAATAGAACCAGCAGCGATAATCACATCGTCTTCGATATTTGAACCTGCAAGAATTACACAGTGCGCTCCGATCCAAACGCCCCTACCGATTGTCAGGTTCTGATCGCTCTCATAATCTGGAAATTTTGAGACCGGTATGGCCTTAAGATGAGTCTGATAAGTGCCACCAGCTAGAAGATAACTGTAAGCGGCAATGAGTGTATCTTCACCCACGATCATGGTTTGAGATGCAAATAGCTCGCAATTAAAGCCTATATTTGATCGTGCCTTTAGAATAATGTTTCCGTTTTTGCAGCTAAGTATCGAATTTCTACCTATAAATACTGCCTCCTCAAGCTGTATGCCATCATTCGCTTCGCCCTTGGCATCCAGCATTACATGATCGTCAATAAAGCTGCCATCTGCGACGGAAATTTTGTGAGGATGGCGAAGTACGATGTGTTTACCGATGATGACCCCTCTTCCCATCTTTTTGAACAAGGGTCTGTAAGCGATGCGCCTTAAAAACAGCCCCAAAAGTCCAGGTATTCCTGAAAATAGGGTAATAACGAGTTCAAAGTAGATGAAGTAGAACCAGCCCGAAGTCCCTACCATCAACTCCTTGTATTGTGAAAGTGGGCTTCGCTTGCGGTCAATACTCTCCCCTACTTTGTATGTGTTCATGGGTTGCTCGGTTTAGGGAAAGGGTGAATCGTTGGTACGACGATGCAGCTCATCAGCGGAGTTCAGTTTCTCGATGCGGTCATATTGAAGCTCTGCATTCGTGTTGATAAATCGGTAAATCCGTTTAGACATGATCGACAGTGAAGGGTCAATTACCAGTTCTATACCCTCTCCGAATTGGCCTGTGTTGATTTCGTGGATGATACGGGATTCCCCAGTGAAGCGGCTCCCGTAGTTAAATTCAGGTTCATCAAAGTAGATTACGCAACCGCTGGGGATAATCGGGAGGATTCTCTCAAATACTGTTTTTGCAGAGGTGTAGTAATCGCAATCAATCCAGATCAGGATGGGAGGGCTAGGACGAAGTTGGTCGAGCACAGTATCAGTGATCGAGTCCTCAAAGTAACCCTTTTGAAATACGAAGTTTCTGTAGTGCTTTTTACAATAATCCTGGAGCTTTTCAAAGTCCGTCTTAAACTGCCCCTCTACCCAACCGTCATTAGCAATAAGGTCCCCATCACGTTTGTCATCCGTGCCTGGCATTCCTTCAAAACTGTCAAAGCCGTGGACGGTGATACGCTCATCCATCTTAAGGTATTTGGTGGCATATAGCATTTTGGTGAAGGTATAACCGTCGGCTACTCCAAATTCCAATATGCTGAAATCTCCTTTGTAGCCTGCTTTAAATTCTTTGATGACATCATAAATATGCTCCATGCGATAAAAGCTCAGCAGGCTGTTTCGCAGGGTTTTTCGTACGTTGTGAATGCAATTAAGATATATAAAGGTTTTTAAATAGTTGCCAGGTATAATCCACGAGAGTGCTCGCAGTAATTTAATAAATCCCGGTTTATTGGAAGAATTGTTCAGCATTTTCAGATGAGCTTGTTCTCTTGATACCACTTAGCTGTGATCCCAAGCCCTTCATCAAGACTCACTTGGGTCGAGTATCCAAGCACATTTTTAACTTTTTGGGTATTAAACCGGCGACTTTTAGTAAAGAAATCGACTCGTCTGCGGTATAGCGGGGGCTTCAATTTGAAAAAGCCAAACACTTTTTCGCAGGCACTGCCCAAGAGCTGGAATGGGTATGCCGGCAGGTGCACTCTCTTGGGTTGGTTGCCCAATTTGGGGCCAATAATATCGATGAGTTCATTGAGCTGCAGGCACTCATCACCTCCCACAATGAAAGCTTTACCGACGGCTTGTTCTGACTCCGCTGCGAGGATGAATGCATTTACGAGGTCGTCTACGTAGATCATATGGTAGTAGATTTTGCCATCCCCCAGAAGAAAGGTAGGTCTTCGGCTGGCAATCTTAAAGAGTTTAAGCAAGCGCTCGTCTCCAGGCCCATAAATGGCAGTGGGTCGGATAATGGTTGTCGGCAGGCCCTTGTTTTTATGGTATTCGGTAACCAGCATTTCGCCATAAAGCTTGGTCGTCTGATAGATGTCACCCGGTGCGAAAGGCTGGCGTTCATCAGCTTCCGTATTTCCAACATCGCCGTAAACCCCTACGGTGCTGCAATGGACGATGCGGGCGGCTTTATGTTTGAGTGCTGCATCCAGTAAGTGTCGGGTCCCCTCTACATGGATATCGTAGTAAATTTTCTTTTGAGTATCTGAGCTGCGGTAATAAGCTGCGAGATTGAAGATTACGTCCATTCCCCGGACAGCTTCCATGACGTACGCTTTGTCGCGAATATCACCTTCAAAAACTTCGACTTTATGGATGAGTGAAGACTTGAGCCGCTTGCGATCCCGCACCAGAACGCGCACTGTATGCCCGACTTCCAGTAGTTTCTCAACCAGCCGACTTCCCGTGAAGCCTGTAGCTCCTGTAACCAGTGCTTTCATACAAATCAATCGCTCCTTAATTGAGCTTCCACATATTTATAAAATTCTTTGAGTTTGTCCTGATAGCAATCAAGTGAGTAATGGGTTTCGAGTGTTTCTTTGGCCGATTTGCCTAGTTCATCCCGGTAATCAGTATCTCTCAGTAATCGGGTAATTCCTTCTGTCATGGCATCTGTATTTGCTTCGACGAGGCAAGCATTTTCATCGTTTAAAACCTGGGTATGGGTTCGCATACGCGTTGCGAGAATCGCATTACCCGCATCCAGATAGGAGTAGATTTTCATGGGTGTGTTCTCTCCCTGAATGCGGGGAGATACCAGAATGTCGGCCTGTGTCAGTAATGATTCGAGAAACTCTACACTTTTGGGTCCCAGGAAATATGTGTGTTCGGAAATACCAAGATCGGAGGCCTTTTGCTTATAGAGGGATACCGATTTATCATCCCCTCCCACGATGATTAGACGGCTTGGGGCACCTGGCCTTTGCTTGGCAATCTTGGAGTAACTTTCCAACAATAGATCGATCCCCTGATAATACTCCAGGTTTCCCACATACATCAGGGTTTTCGTTTGAGGAGTTTCGGGTTTCGGCAGTTCAATAGGCTTCCCAGGTATGAGCTCAAACAGGCTGACATCCTGCAGTAAGTCCACTCGCAGCTTGTTTTGGGCAGCGATCACTTTTTCTGCAAGGGATTGGCAAACCGCCAAAGCGCCGACGCTGTTTTTTATCATTTGATTCTCAAACCATTGAACAGGAGTCGATAAAGCCCTGAACAGTGGGTATTTATCAAAAATCTGCTCAGACATGTAGGAGTCCATATCATACACGTATGGGATGCCATAAAAGATTTTAAGTACCCATGCCATGAACCCACCCTCTTCCACCGCATGCACGATATCATAGCGCTGATTACGCAAATGGATGATCAGCGACGGGAGCAAAATGGCGTCACAAATGAGCTTCTTAATCGATGGCCCGGGTGGCACATTGCTTACTCCCAGCGGTTTGCGGATTCTGCGTATTGGGATTGCATCGTTTTTGATCGGTTCCCCTTCGTGAAATGTGAAAATGGTAACTTGATGCCCCAATTTGGATAGATTTTCAGCCAGTAACTTAACCGCAATGGGCGTGCCGCGGGTCTTATAAAACGGATGCGGAGCTATGATCAGAATTTTCATAGATTGCTAACTGCGCACAGCACTCACAATAACCGGAGATCCAAACAAATATCGCATCCCCAGTATTGCGCAGATACTCTCCATAACCCGCGACACGGGCACACATTTTAAGGCGCGGTGCAAAACTAAAGGTAAAAAAAATTGAGTTTTGAATCCCACGTCCGCATATCCGTTTTGAGTGAATGCTTGCCTAAAAAACTTCCGGTTTTGCAGGTGAAACTTCCGAGTGTCTTTCTCAAAGCCCTTTTTGAATGTAAACAGCAGATTGGATAGGCAGTTAAGGCTGCGTTTATCCGAATAGTCGAGTATGACCCCTCGAGATGCAACCCGGCAACACTCCCGAATCAATGCATCTCCATCCTCCAAATGGGCCATTAAACGCATGCCTATTACATAATCGAACGATTCATCCTCATAAGGTATTTGCGTTAGCTTGCCTACTTGAAATTCAAGCGAATCCTGATAAGGCTTGAGCCTGTTGGCACAGCATTCATGGCTGGCGAGGACTGTGAGCGTATGACCATTTTCAATGATTGCCGGGGTGAGCTGAGCATGTCCGCCCCCTACTTCCAGGATCTTAAGCCCCTTCCCTTCAATGCTGCTCATTACCAGCTGCTCCTGACGTTCGAGAAGGTATTTGCCAACGGTACCGCTGAAACGGCGGGCATATTGCTCAGAAGCACTTTCAATATCTGGTTGATTTGCAGAAACTTGGCTCATGATGGCACTTCGACCCTTTGTTTGTAGTGATGGCTTTTACACTCATCCCAGAACTCCTGAATGCGTAATTCACGGGTTTGGGTGTCCCACGAATAATATTTAGTAAGTGCATTCGCAGCCATTTCTACCCATTTTTCATCAATTTTGCCCCGGGCGCTGACGTTTAATCTCCGGAGCAGTATATCGGATAGGCTCATAGCCATTTCATGCGTGATTAGGTGTTCAATGTGTTCGCTTGTCAGATTATCCAGATCCAGGGGCTTGGCACGGTTTAAATCCATGGACTGGTTGCCAGAGGCTCCTGCCGAAGGTTCATGGGCAGATTGAATGGTTTTGAGCATTTTATTGGCGACATAGAATGCAGTCGTGTATTTCACACCACAAACACTGAATATCCCCTTTTTGCCTCCCTTTTTTTGATGATCGATAATTAAATCCCGGGTCAACAGAGGCAGCTTCGATGTATCCCTTAGATACTTGTTGTCGTTGATGGGTAAAATGCCCTTGTGCACATATTCGATACAGCCCCGTGAAACATTGAGTTCTGGATATACTTCTCGAATACTTTCCAGAAATGCGTCGACCTCGGCCTCACTGATTTCAGGTGAACCCTCATTTATGTCGAACAAGTGATACTCAGTGCCTATCATGAGTTTCCCATGCCAGGGCACAAAAAAGTAGAATCGCTTTTTCCGGGCTTCTTTGAGGTTTTGGACGAGCGAATTTTGGTTGAGTCCGATAGCAAACTCATAAGGATAATCGCAATGCGTAATCAGGTTTATACCCTTCGCCCAATATCTGGGTAAAAGTTTTCTCTCATTATCCGCTTCAATACGATTGAGTATGGCAGTGCCCGCAGTGTTTATCACCACACGGCTATGAATCTGCAAGGAGGTATGATCCAGACGATTGTAAATATGGGCACGATGGGTGCCTAGCTCTCCGGGTTCCACCGATTCCAGTTCAAGGTAATTTCCGGCACTACCGCCATGACTGCAACCATCGAGTATTAGTTGGATGACGAGTCGTTCAGTATCACGCAGTATAGCATCATCCCAGATCATCGCACCCCGGTGGTGCTTGCGATAAAGCTCACCCGATTCCATCTTCCAGTGTTCCTTTTTCCACACCTGGCCGTTACCCAAATGATTTGCAGGGCTGACCAATTGGTTCTTATCAGAACTCAGCAAATCGTTCAGGAACAGCGCACTGCGTGTGACTTCGTTACTGTAGGTTCCGTAGCCGTAAGTGGGTATGACGCAGCGCAAGGGTTCTACAAGCTGAGGCGCATAGCGTAATATCTCTCTTCGGGATTCGATTGAGGCCCGCATCTTGTAGATATCAAGGTTTTGCAGATATCTCAGGCCACCATGCAAAATTTTGAGGCTATTGGAAGAGGTGCCCGATGCGAAATCTCCCCGATCTATGAGTGCTGTTTTGTAGCCCGCCTTGCATAGCTTATAGAATATACTGGCGCCGTATATTCCGCCACCTACGATCAGCACATCATAGGAGGTATTCTCCAATGCCTCTAGATCCCGCTTCACCTTCTCAATTAGCCCTTTGACCTGAAATAATCGACTACATCCTGCAATATGGCATCCAGGTTTTGAGTGGGCCGGTAACCCGTCAACGCGTTTAATTTATCCGTGCTGGGAACGCGCCTGAGCATATCTTCAAAATCTTCGGAATAGGCTTCTTGGTAAGGGATTAGCTCTATTTTTGAATTACTATTTGTCTTTTCTATGACTTTTTCTGCCAGTTGCAGGATGGATACCTCCTCTACTCCACCGATGTTCACAATTTCGCCTTCAGCTTCTGTATTGTCCATGAGTTTCATGATCGCAGTGACTGCGTCATTCACATGGGTGAATGTGCGGCTTTGCTGACCATCTCCATACACTGTGATGGGTTCTCCTGAGAGTGCTTGTTTAACAAAGCGGGGGATCACCATGCCGTAACGGCCGGTCTGCTTGGGCCCTACCGTATTAAAAAAGCGTACGATAACTACCGGCAACCCTTTGGATCGGTAGTAACCCAGAGCCATAAATTCGTCCAAAAGCTTGGACGCTGCATAACTCCAGCGGGCTTTCGTAGATGGACCGTAGGTACAGCCGTCGGTTTCTTTTAAAGGGGCATGAGTTTGGTTTCCATAAACCTCTGATGTGGAGGCGATTAGAACCTTTTTTTGAAATCGGTTACACAAGGACAGTATCTTCTCTGTGCCCTCGATATTGGTTTTTAGCGAAGAGAGTGGGTTGTCCAATATGTATTGCACACCCACAGCAGCAGCCAAGTGATAAACCACGTCACAGATACCTACTAAATCGAGCAACTTCTCAGTATTGAATATAGTGTCTTCGTAGAAGTGAAAACGGCCGGAATGCTCACTGCTCTCTTTTAAGTGCCGGATGTTTTCAACCGTGCTTGTCGACAGGTTATCGATCACAAAAACACTGTGACCCGCCTTCAAATACTCTTCAGCCAAGTGCGAGCCGATGAAGCCGGCACCGCCTGTAATCAATACTTTCATACCTTCTTTTTTACCGTAATAGTGCTCAACGCAAATGCAAAATGGTTTCCTATGCCAATGATGCGGAAATACCTTACAAGATTCCCTAAATACCTATGTGCAAGCGCATTTGATGCATCAGAAAACTTAGGCTTGGTTTTAACTGAATGTAGGAATCTACTTTTCCGGAAAGCAAAGTTGTTCTGATTGATTGCAATGGATGTTCTGGAACAAAGTCGGATACGTTGAACCTGATTCCAGATTTCCCAACACGTTGCATCTCATTCGCGAATGGCAGAGGATCGCTCCCGGTAAGGTTGAATCCTCTGAATGCTTCAAATGTATCCAGAATCTCTGACTTGTTGATAAACGGTGCTCTGCCTGAATTATCTCCCAGAAAAAACCGTTGGAGTTCTTTATGTGCTTGCAGGGCATTTTTGACCAGGATACCTCGATTGCCAGCCCATTTGCCAAAAGCCCATGGCACTGAACACAGGGCTTCTTCGTCAGAAATCGTCGCACTTAAGAGCGTTTGAAAGGGTAAGGCCGTCTGTTGAGGTTTAAGGGTTCCTCCGAGCTGTAGGACCTCAAGCTTCTCCCTGCTTGCATGTTGAATGCCCTCCAAAACGAAAAACAGGTTGTTTTGGGTCGTCTTAAAACAGTATGCCCCTACTTCGTCGCAGGGTTGGCGTTCCCAAAGAAGCTCGTTTTCAAGTGCTCTGTAATCATCCGAGCTGGGTAATTCGAGGCCGATCTTAGGTATAGAAAACAAAAATATACCAAATATTGCAGGAGAAGATTGCTTTGACTGCTCAATGAAATTGGCCTCGGCAATTTCGAAAAATTTTGCTATCGGGAATTGCTTATATAAATGAGTGTGGCAATCGATATAAACTCCAGGCATAAGTGTCAGCTAAGAAGAGCCTTATGATATCTTCAATGGAAAAAAGTCGCTACCGCGCATCTTCCGGCAAACTGATTAAATGGATATTCTTAAATTTGATTGCTGCAGGAGCTTTGACGTTTGCCCAACTGAATTTTGATGCCTGGATACTCATAAAAGCGCGTGCCTCTGAGCCTGTAATTACCGATCTCTATATTTCTCAAGATGGAGAAATTGTACATTGCTTCTCGATTCATAACCGGATCGAAGTGCTGAATGAGTGGCATAACCTCATTTACCCGGTTAAAGGTTCCCGCTTCGAGATGCTGCGCTTTGATCCTGCAGTGAGTACGGGTGATACGATGGTTGAAGTTGAAATCGAATCCATTCAGCTCAGGCCCTATTTGTTTTGGGGCAGAATAGATTTCCCGCTTCAGGGGTATGGTTCTTCGAGGGAGTTGGATTCGGTCGCATATGGGCAGAATGCTATGAAAATTGGTGTGCAGCCCAATAGCCAGGACCCATCCATCACTTTTAAAGCGTCTCAGCATTTTGAGGAGCAGCTAGCCTATATCGGGCAACTTCAATGGTGGGTTGTTTCTATGATCTTTATCATCATGAGTATTTTTCTGACGTTTGGAATGCAGCTTATCGAAAGGAGGGTTTCTCAATGAGACTCGCAGGCTTTATGATGCTGTTAGCATTCGTGGCGCTCGGTGTATCCGCTCAGGATGCGATGCAGCCTGTAGCAACTCCAGTCGATCTGAGTGATCGTTATGATGTAGATTTAGATATACTCAAGGAGCTGATTTTCTACGAGCTGAATACTGATTTTGCGAAAGCTAACACTGCGGGCGATGTGCTGTACGAGTCCGGCGATTTAACCCTGGGAGATTCCTTTGCGCTGTTGGCCCAGTATAGTATTTACCAAAACAACTATCGGTTTGAGCTGGTCGATACTCTCGATGAAAATCAAGTTCTTGAGATTCGCTTCAACCCTCCGCTTACGGATCAGAAATGGGAGCTTTTAAGCTGGAATTTACCCAAAGAGTGGCGGTCAAAATCTGCAAAATTCCGGGTGAGTTCTCAGGTGACCATTACAGAAGACCATATCCTTCGCATCTCTGATCCGCTGCCGGATAATTTTAAAATAAAGCCAAGTTCAAGCTTTAGCGATATGGCCAATTATGGCTATTCGGTAGTGTTCGGCATGCTGCAGCTCTTAATACCCGGTCTGGCGATAATGCTGTTGTTAAAACCAAAATACAATATCGACGGACACTCGGCAGAGCACTGGATTGCTGCTGTGTTCGGTTCTTTAGTTGTTCTATACCTCACTTTCTTTGTATTCCTTATAAGCAGCATCGCGGGCCTATTTTTAGTAATCCTGGTCTATGGATTAAGTCTTGCTATCTGCTGGCAAGGCAGGGAATCGATCTATGGATACTTTAAACAAGCGGACATCCGAATGCCTCTGCTACTTTGGTTATTCGCAGCGCTCTTTAGTCTGTCTGCCGGTTTCCTAAATGGCGGTTGGAGCTACGGGCTTGAGGCTTCGCAGGCACGCTATCTGAGCAATCCCCTACCCGGCGATAACTATCTGCCGTATCTCTTTGCGAGTAAGTTTTACCACTCTGAACCACTCAGGCCCTTTTTCATGGACTGGCTCAGCAGCGATCGCCCTCCCCTGCAGGCCGCTTTGGTATTGCCGAGCCGGCTCTGGGCATTCGATCCTTTGATTGCGTATCATGCGGTTTCAGTCCTGCTGCAAGCATTGGTTCTCCCTATGGTTTATGTATTGATACGCGGCCTCGGGCAATCCGCAAGACATGCTCTATGGGTAGTCATTGCAATGGCCTGCTCGTCGGTATTTCTAATGAATAGCTTTTATGTATGGCCCAAACTCATTGCTGCGGCCTTCACTATGGTTACGCTGTATTGTCTCTGGGCGCCGAAGCCTAAAAATCCAGAACTGCGCTCCTATCTTCTCGGTCTATCGGTCGTTTTTGCAGTGCTCTCGCATGGGGGGAGTATTATCGTATTGCCCGTGATTTTTGGCCTCGCTCTGTTGTTGGGAAAGTTGCCACCGATTCGGCAATGGCTTCGCGTGATTGTGCCGGTTATCGCCTTATATGCCTTATGGCTCATTTATCAGAAGGGGATTGATCCGCCCGGGGACCGATTGCTCAAATGGCATATTGCGGGACATCCCCCGCCGACTGAGGAGTCTTTTGTCAGCTTATTAACCGGGCAATACAGTGGGCTCACTCTGCAGGAGTGGTTCGCGGGCAAATGGGCAAACATCCAGACACTTTGGGGAAACTGGTCGATCAGCTATGGTTTTCTTTTTCCACTCCAATACTTTCATGAGTTCTTGCTTCTGCGAAGTGGAATGTTCCTGCATTTTTTTCAGTCGCTGGTG
The DNA here is from genome assembly GCA_028285755.1 of Puniceicoccaceae bacterium. Lineage (GTDB taxonomy): Bacteria > Verrucomicrobiota > Verrucomicrobiia > Opitutales > JAFGAQ01 > JANQOQ01. Next base: position 224,646 of record JANQOQ010000006.1, on the reverse strand, counting down.
CCCTACCTGGCATTCTTCATACTCTTGCCCATAGTGCTACTGAAAGCTCCGGCAAAGCTCTTATGGGCTTTCCCGATCATAATTCTGGGCTCATTGGTTCTGTGGGTGCTGATGATCTTTATCCCCGGGCATACGATACTCCATCAAGGCAACTATCTGATGCTGCTACTATCGATAGTCTGGCTGGTGTGGCTGGGGGCTCAGGCGAGTGCGATCGTTACCCGTATATTATTAAGTTTCAATTTAGGGTTCATTTATCTCACATGGATACTGCCACCTCTGGTAACAAACTACAAAAACGAATGGCTCATCAATGAGCCCGTATGGGATTTCATCGCCTTAATGGGTATTATTGCGAGTGCACTTTTAATGTTGATGGCTATCTGGATGCCGCGCTGGCTACTGGGTGCTGATACTTCAGACTGAGCTGGATTGCCCGGTTAATCCCTGAATATCTGTAACGACATCCTCTGGTAAATTCTCCTTATCGTCTTCGACTTCCTGCGACTGTTCCGTTATTTCGCGGCGCGCTTCCGCTTCCATTTGCAGTGCCTGGGAAGCAACTTTCACATCCTGGGGTGAAGGATCTGCCGGGGCAAGGGCGGCTCTCCGGATCTGCTGAGCCTTTTGAATGGTCGCTTCAGGAGATTTTTCTTCAGAAGTGTCGAGCTGAACGCTGCCTCCGATAGCGTATTGTTTCCCATCGGGTCCGGTCTGATACTGATATTGGATGCCCCCGGTCGCCAGCGAGCCGGCTGCTGCAAGGTGTGCCTGCTCGTGTGCACGCACTTCAGCATCCCGTTGCTTCAACTTTGCCACCTGCTCTTCCTCTTCGGGTGTGAGCTGATCGTCGGTCAGAGAAGATTCCTCACCTTCTTCTCCATCCTGCAAAGGCTGAGATGCAGTGTATTGACGAATATCGCCGCTGAATGCGATTGGAAGTGACGATTCTGTGATCGTCGGAGTATTGGCTCTTTCATTGAGACCGGTTGCTTTAAGCACCACCTTGTCTGAATCCGGTACACGGTCAGGCTCTTCTAACTGTTTATTAGGTAAAAACACTGGAACAAATGCAGTATCTGATACTTCCATTATCCGCTCTAGAAATCACATTATTTTACAAAATATTATCGACTCATCCCATTTCGGCTTAAGTCAAAGCTGAGATCAGGCATTAGTTTTCTTGATGTTACAGTAAAATTTAACTAATTTTGCTATTGTCGTTGTCTAAATGATAGCGTCTATACCCCATGATTCTGGAACAGTTCATCAATTTTATTGGTAGATTTCACCCGTTGTTGCTGCATTTACCGATTGGTTTGATATTCGCGATTCTTCTGCTCGAATTTTTTGAGCTATTCTCTGAGCGAAATTCGGTAACCTACCGTATTAAGGTCTGGCTCTTCAATGTTTGTATCGCATTTACAGTTGTAACGATCATTACCGGTTTTGCTCTACAGGGAGAAGCCGGTTACAGTGACGAGCGGGTGGCGCTTCATAAGTGGTTGGGAATCATCTTTGGTATTGTTCTGGTGGCGGCCCGCACACTATTAAGTTTACCCGAGCGCATGGCATGGCTGCGATCAAGGGGTTATCAGGCTACCTTAATCGTAGCGACTCTCTGCATGACACTCGGAGCTCACCATGGGGGTGAATTGACGCATGGCAAGGGATTCCTGACCGAGTATGCATTCTGGAATTCTGCGGATGAGGGCGAAGACTTAAGCGGTTTGCAGACAGCACTTGCGGATTCTTCTGAAATTACGGAGCGTTTTCACTCGGAGGTTCTGCCAATCTTTGAGGCTCGTTGCATTGAATGCCACGGTGATGAGGAGCAGAAATCCGGCCTGCGACTGGATACCGTGCATAATGTCTTTAAAGGCGGCGAAACAGGACTCGCTGCGATCATACCGGGTGCGGCCGATAGTAGTCACCTGGTGGACTTGATTACCCATGAGGATGAGGATCAGCGCATGCCACCACGTGGGGATGCATTGAGTGCCGACCAGGTCGATGTGATCAAAAATTGGATACAGGACCTCAATCTCGGCACGGAAATGATAGCTGGCGTTGAGGAAGAGCCGATAACCACGGAACTCTGGTCGATGCAACCCGTAGTGAAACCCAACATTCCTGAAATGGTTAGTAGTTCAAACCCGATAGATGCTTTTTTGGAAACCAAACTTGAGGAAGCTGGTTTGAAGTTCAGTGATGTAACTGAGCCACATGTGCTCATTCGTCGGGCGAGTCTAACACTCACGGGCTTGCTCCCCTCCCCTAAGGAAGTTGACGCCTTTGAGCAGGCCTGGCAGCAGGATGCGGAAAACGCCTATTCAACGTTGGTTAATACGCTCCTGGATTCTCCACACTTTGGTGAGCGCTGGGCACAGCATTGGCTGGATGCGATTCGCTGGGCGGAATCCAATGGATCCGAGAGTAATTATTATCGCAAAAACGCATGGCCCTATCGCGACTATGTCATTAACGCCTTTAATGAGGATAAGCCCTACGATCAGTTTATAGCCGAGCAGATTGCCGGAGATATGCTCGGAGCCGATGCGGCAACCGGTTTCCTGGTGGCCGGACCACATGTTCCCGGAGAGACGGTGGGTCAGGAAACCCTGGCGATAAAGCAAGCCCGCTATGATCGCATGGACGAGACGCTGCAGACCGTCGGCTCATCCATCATGGGTATGACCATGAGTTGCGCCCGATGTCATAATCACAAATTTGATCCCATTAGCATCAAGGACTATTACTCGATGATCGCACTGTTCCAGGATATGGAATACGATCATCGTAAGCCCAAACTCTCGCCCAATCACCCCCGCTCCATTGCAGGTAGAAACCTGATGCGCGAAATCAATTATGAGCGTGAAAAGCTCAGAAAATACGGCTACTGGGAAGAGCGCTGGCCTGACCACATCAAAGCTCATTTCGAAACGGTTGAAACCTCGGCGATCCGTGTCTCCTTCGAGAACCCGATTATGTATATCGGTGAGCTCGAAGCCTTTGCGAGTGCGAATTCGGCCGTTAATTTTGCCGCTGCCAGCCTGGGCACAATCGCCCGAAGTTCAAAAACGGAAGAGAGCCTTTCCAAGCCGGTGGATTTCATAATCGATGGGCAAAAAGATGCATTCTTTGGCTGGAGGCACAGAAAAGGTGATAGTATTGGTAAACCCTGGGTGGAAATAGAGTTTTCCGAGCCTCGAAGCATTTCACGTGTGGAGCTATGCACGAGCCGCTTCCATCACTATGGTACGGATTTCTTAAACAGCAACCGCTCCGCATTGCCCAAAGGGCCTTACCAGATTGAGATCCGCGATTCCCTGGGGCAGTGGCATACGGTCCTTGCGAGCACGGGTAAGAATCCACAGGACGAGCCCGGTCCTGAGGAATATGTGCAGGGGTTAACCCGCATTAATGCCCTGGCTGCGCGTTATGATGATGAGGGTCCCCAGCCCATTTTTGCCGGTCGTTTTTCAAAGCCGCAAAAGACCCACCTTCTTTTCCGGGGAAGCCCTGCGAACCCGCGGGATGAGCTTGTGCCTGCGGCGCTGTCGGTCATTGGAGGCAATCTTGAGCTGGAGCTGAACTCTCCCGGCCCTGAACGGCGACTTGCACTCACTCAATGGCTCACAAGCGAGCAGAATCCACTTACCGCGCGTGTGATGGTGAATCGTCTGTGGTATCATGTGTTTGGAACGGGTATAGTGGAAACTCCCAGTGATTTTGGTTATGCAGGGGGCAAGCCTACTCATCCGGAGTTGCTGGATTGGCTGGCTTCTGAATTCCGCGAGAACGGTTGGTCTGTAAAGCACATCTTGCGTCTGATTGTGACGAGCAGGGCTTTTCAGCAGGCCAGTGTGCCTGATGAGAGCAGTTTACAAATCGATGGCAGCAGCCGGCTCCTCTGGCGCTTCCCGCCCCGTTGGCTGGATGCTGAGGCGATCCGCGATGGTATCTTGAAATCTGCCGGCACTTTGCAATTGGATATCGGTGGGCCCAGCTATCGCATTCACAATGTCAAGGCGGACTATGAGCAATGGTTGATTGAGGACAACGCAGGAGCACATACCTGGCGGCGCATGCTCTACCAGGAGCGTATGCGGGGCGTGGACGATCGCATGTTTACTGCCTTCGACTTTCCCGACTGTGGTCAGATCCGGGATAAGCGCCCTCGCTCCACCACCCCGCTGCAAGCCTTTAACCTGCTCAATGGAGACCTGATCCAGATCCAAACGGATAAAGTAGTCGAGCTCGCAATGAACGAGGCGGAAGCGAGTCAGGCTTTACCTCAGGATATTATCTTTAAGCGTATTTTGGGCCGTCATCTGACATCCGCAGAGCGTGATCTTACTGAATCTCTGAATACGCCCGAAGATCTGCGCTCACTTGCACGGGCTCTGTATAACTCGAACGAATTTTTATACCTGCAATAACCCATTATTGAATATGAGCGAATCTAAAGACCCATCCAATATCAGCCCCTTTGGTAAGCAGTTTCTGGATCGCAGGAAGTTTCTCGGCGAGATGGTGAGTATGGCAGGTGGGCTCTCTCTTGTAGATTTGTTGGCTAAAGACGGATTGATGGCTGCCGAGATTGCAGGCCTTTCCAGTGAGAAAACTCCCATACGCCCGGATATCGATGCGAATAACCCTTATGCATCGCGGCAACCCCATTTTGCAGGAGCTGCAGACCAGATATTGATCATATTCTGTGCCGGGGCTGTCAGCCATCTGGATACCTTTGATTATAAACCGGAACTGTATAAATACCATGGAGATAAACCACCCGGTTTGCCTGCCGTGACTTTTGAGGGCCCCTCGGGTAATATTGCCAAACCTTTCTGGGATTTTAAGCCGAGGGGTGAATCCGGAAAAATGGTTTCCGACCTGGTTCCAAATTTGGGCAACCTTGTAGATGATTTCTGCTTTTTTCATGCGCTTAGCAGTGATACGAGTGCCCACCCGACTGCAGAGAACTTCATGTCTACAGGCTTCACGTTTCAGGGTTTCCCGTCGATTGGCGCGTGGATCACTTACGCTCTTGGTACGGAAAATCAGGAATTGCCTGCTTATGTGGCGATTAATGATCCCCGGGGTAAACCCCGCTCCGGTAAAAACAATTGGGGTAACGGCTTCCTGCCGGCAGCATTCCAGGGAACGGATTTCAGTGCATCAGCTCCTCCCGCCAATTTGATGACTCCCGATACATTTAAGGGTAAAAGCCAGCAACAGACCATCGATTTACTGCGCAAACTCAACGATAAGCACCTCGAAAAGTATCCGGGCGACAGTGAGCTGGCTGCACGCATCGCTAGCTACGAGCTTGCGGGTAAAATGCAGATGTCCATCCCTGAGATTACTGAAGTGCGCAATGAGCCTGAGTTTATTCTGAAGGAGTATGGTGTAGACAGTAATAACGCGGTGAAGTCAGACTATGCACGTAACTGCATACTGGCGCGACGTCTTATTGAGAAGGGAGTGCGCTGTGTGCAGCTTTTCAATGGTTCCGATGCTGCAGGAGGTAATGGTAACCGCAACTGGGATTCACACGATCGCATTCTGGAGACTCATGGCAAACAAGCCGATATCATGGACCAGCCTACAGCCGCTCTGCTGACTGATTTAAAACGCCGTGGCTTACTGGATCGCACGCTGGTTGTATGGTGCACGGAATTCGGGCGTATGCCGTTCCTGCAGGCAAATAGCACCGGTCGGGATCATAATCCCAATGCATTCACGAGCTTTATGATGGGTGCAGGGGTGAAGCCGGGATTCGCCTATGGCCAGAGTGATGAATTCGGTTTTGATGTCGCTGAAGGTAAAACAACGATCTACGATTTCAATGCAACTATCTTGCACTTATTGGGTTTGGATCATGAGCGGCTCTCCTATTACCATAATGGCATTGAGAGACGTCTGACCAATGTGCATGGTCACGTGGTAAAGGATGTACTGGCCTAGCTGCGTTCTGCGAGTGGTTGCTGGGGAACTTTGCGCAATTTGCTGATATCGTAGCCCTCTTCTTCTACGATACCCACCAGCTTACGGTAGCTTTCATCGCTGATGATCGGTTCGCGTGCCATGATCCACACATAGTCCCGTTTGGTGCGACCAATGATAGTTTCCGTATAATCATCATCCAGATATACGATGCGATATTCAGCCTTGATCGGCCAGATAAACTGCATGCCCCAGATTGCATTGGATCCATCATCTCTAACAAAACCGACCGGATTATGCTCCTTCAGCTCCCCGTCAAAACCCTTATTGTTGTAGGTATAAGTGGTTAATATTCGGCCATCCTCGGCGAGCTCATAATGTTCAAGGCCATTGTATGCGTTTTTCTCAAGGAAAATCGGAATGGCTGCGATCACATACCAGTCTCCCATAAAACGTTCTAAATTGACCTGGCTTTCCGTGCGTATTGGTTCCATCTTTGACATAGACTGACATCCTCCCCAAAAAACAGCAGAAAGCCCCATAAACATTATGCCTATGGCCGTTTTGATATTTGATCCCCGTGTAGCGTTTCCGTCCGTTTTCATGATTTAAATTTCCTTGCGGATAATAAGACGTAGTGAGTGCTCGAAAACTTACATGAGAACGGGCGAATTCAACTTAAACGCAGTCGCATACCCCCTTGAGTCGTCTTGTTAGTTAATTAAGCCAAACGAACAACCTACTTAAAAATCACATAGTAATGAAAATATTCTCACCCACTTTATTAATCCTGGGACTGGTTTGGGCGACTTTGCAAGGCTACGCAAAAGAGGATATTTCGTTTTCAGATGCGACAATGCTTTATGCGGATCTGCTGTCAAAATATGTAGAGGGAGACTATGTGAATTATGAAGAATGGTATAAAAATAAGGAAGATCTGGCAGCTTTGGATACTTACGTGAATGCTCTGGCCGAGGTAGATATTGATGGCCTCAGCCGTGATGAGCAGATGGCGCTCTATATTAATACCTACAATGCTGCCATGATCCAAATAGTGTTTCGGCACTACTCGGTTAAGAGTGTGACGGATATTGCACCTGATTTTGGTGTATTTAAGGAGCCTTTCATATCCCTGGCGGGGAAAATGCTATCCCTGGATAATGTGGAAAAGGATATTTTATTAACCCAGTGGGATGACCCGCGCATTCACTTTGCTGTGAATTGCGCGAGCGAAAGCTGCCCTCCCCTGCGAGCGGAACCTTTTAGCGCAGACAAGCTGGAGGAACAGCTTGAGGAACAAACCCGGTTGTTTGCAAATTCGGATCGAGCGGTGATCCGGGGCTCATCCTCCAAGAGTTACTCGGTGAGTGCGTTATTCGACTGGTATGCGGATGACTTCCCCGGAAATAACCCTCTCAAATACTTAAACCAATATCGGGAAGATAAACTCAAAACCCGATGGAAGGTAAGCTTTCAGGAATATGATTGGGCGTTGAATGCGCCCAAATAATCTTTTAAAAGACTCGCGTTGTTATTGTTGTTGTTATGTTCAAGTTGCTCTATCAGTATACCCACTGGCTGCATACGCAGTGGCCATCGGGACAAGTCGAAAAGAATCCAGTCGTTAACCCGGATGGTTCCAGTAATGTAAAGGGAGTCCGCATAGTCGGTGACTTGACCGGAGTGCCTTTGCTGAAGTTCTCCGCAGATACCGGTGCGAAGGCGGTCAATGCCTTCCGTAACGAAAGTGATTTTAAGCCCGGAGCTATTGATGGAGGTGTGGATATTGCGATTATCGGTGCGGGTGTTTCGGGGATTTCCGCCGCCATTGAGGCGAAGAAGGCAGGCCTCTCCTATGTGCTTCTGGAGTCACAGGAGTCATTTTCGACGATTAAGAATTTTCCCCGCAAGAAGCCGATTTACACCTACCCAACTGACATGACTCCTGCCGGGGAGATGCGTTTCAAATCCGATGTGAAGGAAGACCTTCTGGTAGAGCTTGAGCAACAGCGGGTTGAGCATGGAATCGAACCCCAAACGGCCGAAGTGACTGAGGTCGTTCCGGTAAAGAACTACCTCGAGCTCAGGCTGAAAAAGAAAGGTGCGGAGCCGATCAAGGCTCAACGGGTAGTGGTGGCCATCGGACGTACGGGTAATTTCCGTAAATTGAATGTGCCCGGTGAGAACCTGGGTAAAGTATCCAACCGTTTGATCGATGCTACGGAGTATGCCGGGCAGAATGTATTGGTAGTGGGAGGCGGAGATTCCGCACTCGAAGCAGCAATTTCACTGGCAGAAGTCGGTGCCAATACCTCATTGAGTTACCGTAAACCCGACTTTCAGCGACCCAAGCCGGAAAATGTGGAGCGCATCAAAGCCTTATCAGAGGCGGGTAAACTTACGCTCTACATGGGCACCAATGTGCAGGATATCGCAGAAGATAAGGTAGTGCTCTGCGATGATGAAAACTGTGACATTGAGCTGCAAAATGATCAGACCTTCATCCTTATCGGGCGGGAACCACCATTGGACTTTTTTCGTCGCTCCCGGATTTCCATCATTGGGGACCGCAACTTCAAATTCTGGGCGACTTTCACCTTTGCCATACTTGTTTTCACCTTCATTTACCACTGGAAAGGCTATACGAATCTTCTGGGTATTCCGAATACGAATCTATGGGTAATCTTTCAGAACCTGGGGTGGTTTCCATTCAATCTCCCCCGATTCGGGCAGGAGGGCTCGCTTGTCCAAATTGTCAGTGATATTGCGAAAACACGGCCCGATTTCTGGTATGCGTTCGCCTACTCGGTGGTCATATTGGTATTCGGGATCAAGCGGATTCAACGGAGGAAAACCCCTTATGTGACGCGGCAGACGGTTACGCTTACGGCGATCCAGGTGATCCCGTTATTCCTTTTGCCCTATGTGGTCTTTCCCTGGATGGGCGCAAACGGTGTATTTACCTCAGGAGGCATTGGTGAGTGGTTTGGCATGACCTTCCTCTCCAATGGGCCGGGCACGGAGCCCGATCAATACTGGCGTGCATTTGGGTTCATACTCGCCTGGCCACTATTTGTGTTTAATTTCTTCACGGATCAGCCCCTTTGGGGTTGGCTGGTCTTGGGTACGCTCCAGACCTTTGTGATCATTCCATTGATTATTTATCGCTGGGGTAAAGGTGCCTATTGTGGTTGGATCTGCAGCTGTGGGGCTATGGCAGAGACTCTGGGCGATAAGCATCGCCACAAAATGCCGCACGGGATGTTCTGGAACAAGGTGAATATGGTCGGCCAGTATATCTTGCTGGTCGCTTTGATATTAATGGCCTGGCGTATCCTGGGATGGACCGCCGGAGGGCCCTTTGAGAGCTCCTTCAATTATGCCCTCGCCCAGTTCCCGCTCATCAACTATAAGTATGTCGTGGATCTCTGGCTTGCCGGGGTAATCGGCTACGGAGTTTATTTTCACTTTTCCGGGCGAGCCTGGTGTCGTTTCGCGTGTCCATTGGCAGCACTCATGCACATCTATGCGCGCTTCAGCAAATTTCGTATTTTTGCGGACAAGAAGAAGTGCATTTCTTGCAATGCCTGCACCTCGGTCTGTCATCAGGGGATTGATATCATGAACTTTGCGAATAAGGGCCTGGGTATGGAAGATCCCGAGTGTGTGCGTTGTTCGGCTTGTGTGCAAATCTGCCCAACCGGTGTTTTGAATTTTGGTCATTACGATAAAAAGGGGAATCCTGTGCTGGACAGACTATGGGCTTCACCGGTCCAAATGCAGGAAGCGGAGCTCGCAAATACACCGTTGGACGATTACATGCAGACGGCTGCTAAAAAAGTGAGTTGATTTCAGATTCTTTGAGGGTAAGTTGAAGCGCGGAGTTATGTTGGGATGATGTTATTGGAGTCAGATACATCGAGTATAGTTATCTATAGCCTGTGGGGTATTTATGCAGTAATTTGCTGCTCCCTATTGATCTATGGGCTCAATAATTATGTCCTGATCACGGGTTTTCTGCGTAAGAGAAAGCAGGCTAAACAGACAGACCATGAGCGCGAACTCGCGTTTCAGGTTGAGATGGAAAAGCCGGATTTTCAATGGCCCAAAGTGGTTACGCAGCTCCCTATCTATAACGAAGTCAATGTAGCAGAGCGTATCATCAGAGCTGCAGCTAATATTGATTATCCCACGGAATTACATGAAATTCAGGTGCTGGATGACTCGAATGATGAGACGGTACAGATCATCGATGAGACGGTTGCAGAACTGAGGTCAAAGGGAGTAAATATCCAGGTTATCCGCAGGGATAACCGTAGCGGCTATAAGGCCGGGGCACTCAAAGAGGGAATGACGAAAACCGATGGAGAGTTCTTTGCGGTATTTGACAGTGATTTTGTCCCGGAGCCGAATTTTATTCGGAAGGCGCTGCCCCATTTATTAACACAGCCGGATGTGGGGCTCGTGCAGTGTCGCTGGGGGCATCTGAATGCGAACGAGAGTTGGCTGACCCGTTCAATTGCGGTAGGTATTGACGGGCATTTTGGGATCGAGCAATCGGCGCGCTGCTGGAATGATCTTTTCCTGAACTTTAACGGAACCTGCGGTATCTGGAAACGAGAGGCCATTGAACGTGCCGGCGGATGGGAAGGCGATACGCTGACAGAGGATCTGGATTTGTCTTACCGCTCGCAGCTCAAGGGCTGGAAAATCCACTACCTGTTTGATGTCGTGGTGCCGGCTGAGCTACCGAATTCGTTTACGGCCTTTAAGAGCCAGCAATTTCGCTGGGCAAAGGGTTCGATCCAAACGGCGCTTAAACTCATGCCGACGATTTTTCGCGGGCAGGTGCCTCTGTTTAAAAAGATACAGTCCTGGGTGCATCTGACCCATTATGCGCTTCATCTATTAATGACTTTACTGGCAATTGTGTGTCTCCCTCTGTTATTGATACCCGAGGCGAGACTACCTGCCTGGATTTGGATTGCAGCGGCGGTACCGATAGGTTTGGCAACCCTTGGACCGAGCATGACTTACCTTTTCAGTCAGCATGCCATTGGTAGTCTGAGTATTGGTGCAACACTAAGCCGGCTTCCGGGGCTCATACTGCTTGGCTTTGGGATATCCCTGTCCAACGCGAATGCGGTGATGCAAGCCCTCATGGGCAAACAATCGGGCTTCGTACGCACACCGAAAAGAGGCAGCCAATCCGTCAAATCCTACAGCCTGGGGAAGACAGCCCTTCCCTGGCTCGAAGTGGCCCTGGGTCTGTACTGTCTCTTTACACTCGGGGTAGCGTTCGTAAATGAACGATTGGCGCTGGGGCCGTTTATTGTGATTTACGCCATTGGATATAGCGTAGTTGGGATTGCCAGTCTACGGGAAACACGATTGAAGGCGTGAACAGGCAGCCAACAGCTGCACTCAGGCGAATCGTATTCGGCCTTAGTCTTATCCTTGCTGTGGGTGCAGCGGCTTATTATGGCCAGGTTACCGATCACTATGCAGCTGCGGCCGAGGCACGTATACTCTGCTTTTTTTTATTGGGTATCGCTATGTTTGGTCTGGTATTTAGTTGGCCAGCCATTCGCAAGATTCGAGGGCAAATCTTAACCATAATTGGTATTTCGGTATTATTGCGGGTAGGTCTGTTTTTTGCGGCCCCTTCGGATGATATTTATCGTTACCTATGGGAAGGGCGCCTGATTTTAGACGGTGTAAGCCCCTATCAGGATGTGGCGGAGAGTGAATACTATGACGCTTACAAGAACGATCTCTGGGAACAGATGAACCATAAAGAGCGACTTACGGCCTACCCTCCTCTTTCCCAGTATCTCTTTGCGGTAATCTATGTGGCAGGGCCTAACGCATATTTCTTTAAGCTTATATTTATCCTGCTGGATATTGCTGCTATCTTATTGATCATTAAGCTTTTGATTAATCGAAGCCTGCCGATTCGCTGGGCAGGGTTTTATGCGTTTAATCCCGTTATTCTGGCATCCTTTGCGGCTGAAGGCCATTTTGATATCGGTCTCGTAGTCTTTTTGCTGCTTACCGCTCTGGCGATTGATCAAAAAAGATTTCTATGGGCATGCGCTTTACTGGCGATGGCCGTTCAGTTTAAGATTATAGCGCTGATTGGCCTACCGTTTTTGTTTAAGAAAGCGGGTTTTAAAGGGATGTGTGCATTTGCGGGAGCATCCCTGCTGATCGCCCTGCCCTATTTGGGTGATTTGCCTGCCTTGATTAGCGCTTTGCTGGGATTTGGCGGAGGCAGCAGCTTCAATGGGATCGTCCATGACCCTCTCTTCCGGTGGACACGGAACCGGGAGCTGGTCAACCTGTTTGTTTTAGCAGGTTTTCTGAGCGTCTATGCAGTTCGGCTTTTCTTGTCCAAGAAAGATGATTGGGTGTCTGACTGGATTTGGGTGTGCGGAGCATTGCTTATTTTCAGCCCCATCGTGCACTTCTGGTATTTGAGCTGGTTGCTGCCGTTTATCGCTTTGCGCCCATCGCTTGCATGGCTGCTTTTTAGTGTGATGCAGGGCATTTACTTTAGTGTCTGGCTCCACGCAGAAGAGACTTATTGGCGTCTAACTAAAACTGAAATCTGGATCATGTGGCTCCCCTTGCTGATCATAGGGGTTTATGAGTTAAGAGGTCTATTCAAACGCAAGAGAGCCCGCTCAACCCCAGAGCGAACCGAAGGCCTGAGCGTCATCATTCCTACTCTTAATGCTGGGGCATACCTATCCAGGGCACTTGAGAGTATCAGACAATCAACGGTACAGCCCGGTGAAGTGATCATCGCTGACGCGGGTTCCAATGATGAAACCGTGAGTATTGCAGAGTCGTTCGGAGCGAAGGTAGTGCATTCTGATAAAGGGCGCGGCCAGCAGATTTATGCCGGTTTAACGCAAAGTAAGCATCGCTACGCGCTCATATTACATGCGGATTGTCAGCTTTCTGCCAGCGGCATCTCATCCATTTTAAACGCATTTCAGGCTGATCCTCATTTGGTAGGGGGCGCCTTGGGTCAACGTTTTGATGCGCAGTCGATATTAATCACCAAGGCGGAGATGCTCAATGAAATGCGAGCTACGCTGGGAGGCGTCGCCTTTGGAGACCAAGCTCAATTTTTTGATACATATAAGCTGCCTATTTCCCGCTTTCCAGCCCAACCGCTCATGGAAGATGTGGAACTGAGTTTACGCATTATAGAGCAAGGGAGATTTCTCTATCTAGGCGACGAGGTAGTATCCTCATCGGACAAATGGAGTCGCGGCGTTCAATTCAGGCGATTTTTGCAAGTAATCCTACTCGTTGTTCGTTACCGTATGGCGAGGCTAGTAAGTCCCGGATTTGCTGAAAAATTTTCGCATAAGCTCTATAAAGAGTATTACAGCCCGAGGCCTTAAACCCTAAACTACGATGACCGAAGATATTACCTGTTCTGCTCAGACCCGTTTTCAAGCGGCCCTTCCGAATGTACCCTATTTGTCGAGCAGCTCATTTCAGGAAACGATAAGCTACATAACCGATCGATTGGAAATCGATCCGGGATCGAATCCGCGTATTGAGAAGGCAGGTGAAGGGAATATGAATGGAGTATTTCGCGTATTTCTGGGCGATGATTCCTATGTATTAAAGCAGTCCCGACCGTGGGTGGAGAAGTATCCGATGATCGAGGCACCTATCGAAAGGGCGATCAGTGAGGCGAATTATTACCAGATCGTTGCCAACTACAATGAGATAGCAGCCAGAATGCCCAAACCGCTCGATGCGAATTTTGAGGCATATGCACTCATTTTTGAAGATCTGGGCGAAAGCAATGATTTCACGAGTCTCTATGCCGGTGCTAAGATGAGTTTAGAGCATATTGATGAACTGTCCGAGTACCTCCGACATCTGCATGGAATAAAGCTCAATCATGATCAGATGCGGAAGCTCGAGAATCGTGCAATGCGTGAGCTCAATCACGAGCACATCTTCAGGTTCCCTCTCAATGAGAGCAATGGGTTTGATCTCGACGCAATCACTCCCGGATTGCAAGAAGCAGCGAATGTCCTGATTGCCGATTCCGAGTACGTAAGTCGTGTGGATGAGCTGGGAAGCGTTTATCTATCCAATGATAAAACTCTGCTGCAGGGGGACTTTTTCCCCGGTAGTTGGCTACTCTCAAATCAGGGCTTGCACGTCATAGATCCTGAATTTGCATATTGCGGGCACAGTGAATTTGACTGGGCGGTCTGGAGCGCTCATATGATGCTGAGCAGGCAGCCTCTCAGTGTGATTGAAGCGATTCTGGAGAAAACACGTTCGAAGCAACTGGACAAAATCAGTGGGTTCTGGGGTGTAGAAATTATGCGTCGTTTGATTGGGGTCGCTCAGTTGCCTTTGAACTATGGAATGGAGATAAAGGGTCCTCTGCTGGAGATATCCAAGGAGTTGGTTGCGAATCGCTTGGAACCGGCGCTCGAAAGCTATGCTCAACTGCTCAACTGATTCAGATAATCCTGAGCACGCTGCCAACTTTCGAGATCGTCCACGTCTTCAAGTATGGGCAATTCCTCATAGATGTGCTCTTGCATAAGGAGCCTTTGACGGGTAATCATGGCGACTTCGGGGCCACCCCAGGGTATATCATCAAATAGGGGGTCGAGATCCATATGGGTGAGCCCTAAAAGGTAGTAGCCGCCATCTTGCGCAGGCCCGAGGACAGCGTGGTTCCGGTTGAGCTTATTGTGTGCCTCCCGAAAGTAATCCTTGGTTAAGTACGGGCAATCACCCCCAATCGCAAAGATCTGTGAGAAACCATCACGAAAGCCCTCCTGAAAAGCGGCCTTTAAACGATCGCCCAGGTTTCCTGTAGCCTGATTTTTATAAGTGTGTTGATTGCCCAGCCACTCTCTAAAGAAGGTTTCATCTTCCTCAGGAGTGAAGTATATGTGTATCTTCCAATCATTGGGCAGTTGCTGCAACTGACGTTCAACCAAAACCCGGTAGACCTCAGTTGCTTTTTCGGCGCCAATGGATTTGGCGAGACGGGTTTTAACACTGCCAACGACCGGGCTTTTTAAAAAAACCAGAATCAATGGTGTGCTCTGTGTAGATTTATCCCCGGGCATTTAGCCAATAGGGATAATCATATATTTGTGAGGACGTAAACCCTAGAAATTGAGAAACTATGCCAGGTATTTCGCTCCGACTTCCCAACCCTTGCGTGGATTGTCCTGCAGGTATTGGTTGAGCTCCGGTCGATTGGTAATCTTCATATTCCTGGCGTCCCACTCAATTCTACCCCCGAAGCGTTGTGCAAGCACCCCGAGCAGCGCAACTTCAGTAAGCTTAGAAGCATAACCAAATTCGGATCCCGGAGTCGCCTGGTCCCCTTTAATCGCTGCAACCCATTCCTTAAAGGGTTGTTGTAGATCCTGAGGTACCCGTGGATACTTTTCAGCCGGGTATCCTGAGTTGCGGAAATCAATCATATCCTCACGGCTGATCAGTTTGGGGTTATTCGAGCGTTCGTCGAGGAAAAGTGTATTCTTCTCGCCATAGAAATAGCTGCCGCGAATGGGTAATCTGCCCCACCCCCATTTATCAACGGGCTCATTCCCCGGGCGCATGCCTCCATCATACCAATAAAGGTCACAGGGGGCCTTATTTCCGCGTGCGGGGAAATGCCATTTCACGATGGATCGATCCGGTATAATGGCTTCACCGTTATCGCCCCCCTTGGTGATGAGCTCGACATATTCCGGTTCGTAGAGATCGAGGGTCCAGACGGCGCCATCGCAGGTGTGGCAGAACCAATCCCCCAGCATGCCGGTGCCGTAATCCCAGAAATTACGCCAGGTAAGTGGGTGCAAGGCCGGGTTGTAGACGATTTCTTTTGCGGGTCCGATCCAGCTTTGCCAGTCAATATAGAATGGCTTATAAGCAGGGCTCAGCGGGTATTCTTCGGGTTTGTGAAAATACTTGCTTTCCCAGTTGGGTCCTCCTTCAACCGAATGTACCTCATATACGTCTCCGATGAGATCAGCCTCCAGCCATTCCCGGATCTGACGTATACCGTTATAGGTGTGTCCCTGATTCGCCATGTTGGTGACCACTCCTTTCTCCTCAGCGGCTTTGCGAAGTGCCCGGCTTTGGGCGATTGTGTGTGTGAGCGGTTTTTGGGTAATCACATGTTTGCCATGTTCAAGCGCCCACATAGTAGCGGCAAAGTGGGTATGATCCGGGGTCGATACACAGACGGCATCGATCTGGTCTGCCATTTTGTCGAACATCTTGCGAAAATCGGTAAAAAATGGAGTATTCTGCGAGGCTTCGTGTTTTGCCATGCCTTCTCGACCTAGCCCTTCGTCTGCGTCACAGATGGCTACCCAGTTTTCTCCCAAAGTGCCCCGATATGCCTGAGTGCCAATATTACCCGAACCAATAAGCGCTACGTTTATGCGGCTATTGGCAGAGGGTCCACTGCTGCCAATGGCGAATTGGGGTATAGCAACGGCACCCAGGGTGCCTGCGGCTATATTCTTTGTAAATTCTCTTCGGTTCATTTGGGTTTTTCCTTTATTGATAGTCTTATTTAACTGAGACGCGGTTCATTAGATGCTCCACCAATATATAATACAATAATTTTAGTCCTAAGAAAATATCGAACCGTTCAATGTCACTAAATATGCCAATACATATCGATGATTGCCTGAATGTGCGGGTAATCATCATCGGTTTCATTCAGTGCTTCCCGTTTGGCTTTCAGGCGCTCTTTGAGCTCAGTTATGATTTCTGAGTATTTCGGGTTCTGATACTGATTGATGACTTCTTCTGGATCCTTTTCCAAATCATAGAATTCCCAGGAAACGGGAGTCGGGACAATACGGTTTGAGCCGGTTCCCCAGGTCGATCTGCCCCCCATCCGAGTCAAATCGTAATGGATACCGTAGTAGAATATCAGTTTGTAGCGCTCGGTGCGTATGCCAAAATGTGCGGGTATATCGTGGTGGATCATATGCATCCAGTAGCGATAGTACACTGAGTTATCCCATTCGGCTAATTCTTTGCCTTTTATAATAGATTCTGAAAAGTCGCGCCCCTGCATATAATCGGGTGTCTCTGCGCCGGCGAGTCCCAGCAAAGTGGGAGCAAAATCGACATTGCTGATCATCATATCATTTCTCAGGCCGGGCTCCTTAAGATCGGGGTGATACACGATAAAGGGCATGTGGATTGAGGGTTCGTAGATCCAGCGTTTATCGATGTAATCGTGCTCACCCAGCATCATGCCTTGATCCGAAGTGTAGATGATGATCGTATTTTCCCAAAGTCCGCTTTCCTTCAGGTAGGCAAACAGCCGTGCCAGATTATCATCGACCCCCTTAACGCACCGCAAATAGCGTTTCAGATACTCCTGATAGGCAATACGGGTGGCTTCCGTATCCTCGAGTTCGTGCGGCTCGGTGCCGATGTATTCGTTGATGTAGTTTCTTACAGTGTGCCTGGATGAAATGGAAGTGCCAATGAAGTGTGAGAGCTCATTGTTGTGTCCAAGCGTTCCGGGGGAGCCGAAGTCGGGTTGTTTAAAGAGGCTTGCCGGTTCCGGTATTTCCACATCTGCCAGGTAATCATCATATCGGGGCGCGTGTTCAAACATATCATGCGGTGCCTTGTAATGATGCATCAGGAAGAAGGGTTTGTCCGGGTTCCTTTTGGCTTTAAGCCACTCTAAGGTTAAGTCCGTAATCACATCCGAGCTGTGACCTTCGTGCTGGACCCAGGCTTCGGGGGTGTCGTTCCGCTCCCTAATGTAGGGGGTGCCGGTTTCGATGAATTTGGGATCAAAGTAAGTGCCCTGCCCTCCGGCTTCATACATGATCTTGTAGTAGTCAAAATCAGGCGTCGTTTTTAGGTGCCATTTGCCGATGAGCGCAGTCTCATATCCCAGTTTTCTCATTAACTTGGGTAAATACTGACGATCCTGAGGCAGGCGACCATCCAGATCGAGTACGCCATTGGTTTGCGAATATTGACCGGTCAGCATGCTCGCACGACTGGGTGTGCAGATAGAGTTTGCGACGAAGCAATTTGAGAAAAGGATTCCCTGAGATGCCAGTTTATCGAGCGCCGGCGTTGGGTTCAATGATGCGAGCCGTCCCTCATAAGCACCCACTGCCCTTGCCGCGTGATCATCCGTCATGATGAAGAGCATATTATAGGTTTTTTCGGCAAATAAGTACTGACCAAGCAGGAGCAGAGCGAACAGGGGAATTGAAATCGATCTCATAACACTATCGTAGAATTCTGAATACAAATGCGTGATTACCGGGCTTGATCTCAGGTAAATACACTTTGAGTGTGTCTACCGTCTTAACCCAGTTGAGAGGCTCCTTATGCCCGATGAGCTCAATGCCTCTGATCGCAGTTGAATATTTAGAGTCACTGAGGCTGTTTATTTCAAGCACTCCGGTTTCCGGCCAATCCAACGCGATCGCATAGAGCTGTTCGCCCTTTGTGGTAAAGCGAATATCATCCGGGCTGTAACCGATGAATTTCAGGTCGGCCAGGTGCCCGGTGGGCGTTACGCTGGAGCCTTCTCCGTAGATTAACCAGGGGCGGCTTCCATAGATGGCCTCGCCATTGAGTCGCAGCCATTTACCGATTTCCCGAAGCTTCCTTTTTTGGATTTCGGGTATAGTGCCATCCGGATGCGGTGCGATATTGAGCAGCATACAGCCGTTCTTGCTGACGATATCCACCAGGTCATCGATGATGCGGTTGGTGGTGTAGTACTCCAGATCGGTCGCATAGGACCAGGAAGAGCGAGATACTGAGGTATCCGTCAGCCAGGGCTCGGGGTAAATATCGGGCATGCGGGCGCGTTCGAGATCGATGGTGGCGGTTCCCAGCTTCATGTCCGGGCGCTTGTAGGTGAGTACCGGTTCTATGCCCTGAGAGAGCGAATGATTGTAATAGAAGGCGGCCATTTCGGTGCGGATTTCCTCGGGCAACAGCTGCATGCGGTTATCAAACCAAAGCAGATCCGGAGAGTATTCACTGACGACTTCCTTTACTTTTTCCAGCCAGGCCTGGTTAAACGCGTTACTGGGCAGCGGGTCCGCATACATGTTGGCCTCACCCCTACCCTCTACTTCGATTCTTCGTGCAGTTGGCGGGTATTTAGGACCGTACAGCGAAGCGTATTCCGGATCGCTGGCGTCCGTGGATTCATCCCAGGTGGGGAACCAACCCCAGAGCCACTGATGATGAAAACTGGTCAGGTATTTGAGACCGCGTTTGCGTATGGCTTTTTCCATTTCTGCAACGACATTGCGTCGTGGGCCCATGTCCACACTGTTCCAGGGATTGACCTTCGAGTCCCACATGGAGAAGCCATCCGCATGCTCGGCAACCGGCCCTGCAAAACGGGCACCGGCTTCCACGTAAAGGTCCGCCCACTCTTCGGCATCAAATTTTTCTGCGGTGAAGAGCGGGATCAAATCCTTATAGCCGAACGCTGAGACATCTCCATAGGTCTTTGTGTGAAACTCATGATTCGGGTGACCCTTTTCGTACATATTGCGGCCATACCAGTCGGTATTTCTACTACCAAGAGCGGCTGAGTATACCCCCCAGTGTGCGTAGATGCCGAACTTTGCATCCTGAAACCATTCCGGGCAGGTGTAAGCTCTCAGGGAATCCCAATCCGCTTTGTAGGGCTCATCCGCATGGGTGAGCCCCGCTAAGAAAAGTGGGATGACTTTGAGGTGCAGCCAGAAGGGTTTCATGATAAGCTTCTCTGTGCGCTTAACCTATTTTTCCCGGACGACGAGCGTGTGCGCATAGTCACCCTGTTTTTGCTTCGGCAGAGAGACTCTCAGCGCAGAGTCGGTTTGCCCCCAGGAAAGCGCTTCATCGTAACCGAGCAGTGCAACGGATTCGATCTCGCCCACGTATCCGGATTCTTTGCCGAATGACTGGATATTTACGGTTCCATCTTCCGGCCAGTCCATGATGATTGCGTAGATATTGCCGTCACGGGTTGTAAAGCGTTTGTCCTTTGAGGTGAGGTCTGCATTGCGCGCTTCGGAATGGTGGCCTTCTGCCTGTTCTGTGGGGCCTTCCCCAAATCGTTTCCACGGGCGGCTTTCGTAGATGGCCTCGCCATTAACGTCCAGCCACTTGCCCAGCTCCAGAAGCACTTCTTTTTGGTCATCAGGGATGGTGCCATCCGCCTTGGGGCCTACGTTGAGGAGCAGGCACCCGTTTTTACTGACGATATCGATCAGGTTATCAACGATGCGGTTCGGCGTCTTGGAAATCCAGTTGGTAACGTATCCCCAGGAATTTGCCCCGATGGAGGTATCCGTCTGCCAGGTATATTCGTATATATCGGTGAGTTTGCCCCGCTCAAGGTCCCATACGTGGGTGCCTTCAGGATAAGACTTGAAGTCGTGAAAATTCTTGGTCTGCAGGACGACTTCCTTGCCCCACTCTTCGCCTTTGTTGTAGTAGTAGGCTGCCAGTTTTGGGTGGTAAGGGACGAATTCGGGCTTATCGATGAAGAAGTCAAACCACAGAATGTCCGGCTCGTAGTTGTCTATGATATCCTTGGTGCGCGCCCACCAGAGCTCCAGGAAGTCATCATCCACCCATTCGAGGGGGTTGTTGTTCCATCCGTAGAGGTCTGAGTATTTGGGGTCAGCAGTGTCCCAGCCGTGCTTCTTGTTATAGTAGGACCAATTGAAGGCAAAGTGGGAAGAAGCTCCAAGGTAGAGGCCCTGTTTTTTGGCTTCCTCGCTGATTTCGCCAAGAATGTCGCGCTTGGGACCCATGTTTACACTGTCCCAGCGTGTAATGTTGGAATCATACATGGCAAAGCCATCGTGGTGCTCGGCAACGGGGACGACGTATTTGGCGCCCGCTTTTTTGAACAGGCTCACCCACTCTGCCGCGTCGAAATTTTCAGCCTTGAACATCGGGATAAAGTTCTTGTAGCCAAATTCATCCAGGGGGCCATAGGTAGTGACATGGTGCTCATGGACATGCGTAACGGGCTTATCGGGTGCCCGGCCATCTTTGGTTTGGATATTGCCCTGTGCGCTCCAGACCTTCTTGTCGAGATACATCATGCGGGGGTACCATTCGGAGCGGTAAGCAGGTACGCTGTATACACCCCAGTGGATGAATATGCCCAGCTTGGCATCGGTAAACCACTCGGGGATTTCGTATTCGCCGAGGGATTCCCAATTGGCCTCATATTTCCCGGCAGTTAAAGTGTTTGTGAGAGAAAATAGAGTAAGCAGAGCAACGATTGAATATGTAGATAATTTACGCATGGAAATAGCCTATTTCATCGTCACCAACGCCCAAAACCTAAAACTGCTCTAATATATTGATATCCCATGTAGTTAACCTGCTTTAATTGGGATAAAGTTTCTTGGATTATCCTGTAGATCATCGAGTCTTGAATCTGTCAGGCAGGTGTTTTATATCCAAAAACTTGAATTATACACCCTTAATTTTAATCTTCTTTAAAATGAGTTACCTAGCTAAAGCCCCGAAAAATCCAGTTAAGCAATCTCTGTTGTGCTTTGTCGCATTTTTGATTATTCATGCATCAGCAGTCGCCGAGAAAATTCCCGTGATCATTGATGCGGATACTGCAAACGAAGTGGATGATGTGTATGCGCTTGCAAGAGCCATTGTTGATCCGAGACTTGATATCCTCGCGTTGAATTCCACACAGTGGCAGGCCAGCCATTGGGCGGTCGAAAATACGCAGGAGCAAAGTCATCGTGTGAATCGCCGGCTCATGGCGCTCTACGATCGGAAAGACATCCCCCTGCCCCGCGGCAGCCGGGACCGCCTCCATGACTGGGGTCAGGATGTAGCCCAGCACAGTGCGGCTGCCTATAATATTATTGAAACTTCGAAGGATTTTTCACCTGAAAACAAGTTGAACGTGCTGGCGCTGGGAGCACTTACGAATGTCGCTTCGGCGCTTTTGATTGCACCGGAAATTGCACCGAATATTCGGCTTTATTATCTGGGAATGCGTTATGATTTTGAGAAGGAAATCTGGCACAAGACTACCTTCAACTGCATTATGGATCCCCATGCACTAAACGTCGCGCTCGATGCTGCGGAGCTGGAAATGATCGTGGTGCCCAACAATGTCGCGATCCAACTTCAGATCAACTATCATGTGGTTCGGGATTCATTCAGCGGCACGGATGCCGGCAAATTTATTTATGAGCGTTGGAAGCACCATCTGGATGGCTCCTACCCGAATCGCACCATCTGGGATTTAGGCCCGTTGCAAGCCATGACGGATCCCGATACCGTGGAGATGATCGAGGTGCAAACTCCCCCGGATAACACCTCGAGAATGATTACGGTTGTCCGCGATCTCGATGGAGCGGCGATTATCGATGATTTCGTAGAAGTGGTCAGCGAGTTTTAAGGACTGTTTGCCGTTATAGTATTGCAAAAGGGAGACAGACCTAGTTGGTATTTGGGTTTGTCGCTAAAATTGGTTTGCAAAAGAGGCGATGTGCATCTGATACAAAGTAATAACCAATAACGACTTCCGGGAGTAGCTCAGTGGATAGAGCAGCGGTCTTCTAAACCGAAGGTCGGGGGTTCGACTCCCCCCTCCCGGGCCAGTTTTTCGGTGCTAATAGCAAACCGATAACACTTTTTGAGAACATCCGAGCCAATGCTCATTCTGAGGTGATCTCGAAATGCCCTGGGATATTTAAATTATATATTCAGGCTTGGGTCCTTCTATGATCTCTCAAAATGATTGAGACCTGTTCCTTAATATGGTAATGAAGACATCTATAAAGAAGAGTCGAAAAACGACTGAGCAAGATTATCCGTATTTAGCTAGTAGCAGAATCGGATAATGTCTGCTAAATGGTAATACGATTTAGTTTGCTGCCCTTATCTTTCCCACCATCTGTCTTGACGGGTACCTGGAAATGCGTTGGGAGCTTGAGTTTGGTTCCACTGCTCAAAGGCTTCTGCAAATGATTTAACTATCTCTGGATATTTCGAAGCTAAGTCATTATTCTCAGAAAAATCTACAGATAAGTCGAACAAAAGAGGTTCAGGTGCATCTTCCGGCTCAAAAACCACTTTGAAATTTCCCTTTCTTACGGCCCAGGCGCTATTGCGTATATCTTTCCAGAACAGCGTTTCATGAGGACTTCCTTTATTTTTACCGGAGAGATACGGCAATAGGTTAACACCGTCCAGCGGCCTCTTATCGGCAATGTCAACTTCTGTTAATCCAACCATGGTTGCCAGAATATCCATTGAGATTACTGGCTCTTCAAATACGCTTCCTGCTTCAATGACTCCAGGCCATTGCATAGCAAATGGTACCCGTATGCCTCCTTCAAACAAAGTGCCTTTGTAATCGCGTAATGGAGTATTATCAGAGGCATTTGTGCGGGCCCCACCGTTATCTGATAGAAAGACAACGATAGTACCTTCATGTAGTTTCATCGCATTCAGAGTATCCAGCAGCCTGCCTACTCCATCATCCAGTGCACTGACCATAGCAGCATAAGTTCTTCGGTCCTCATCTTCGATATGACTGAAGCGTTTTAAATATTTTTCTGTCGCCTGTAGGGGGCCGTGAGGGGCATTGTAAGCCAAATATAGAAAAAAGGGCTTTTGCTGGCGAGACTGCCTTTCCAAAAACTTAACCGCTTCGTTGCTTAAAACATCGGTTAAATATCCCCGGGACTCCACTTGCTCAAAATCTCGCATCAGTTTAACCTGATACCACTGCCACATCCTCTCTACTTCAGAGAGGTCATTCAGAATCAACTCCTCCGGGAAATAGCGAAGTCCCCCAGCAAGGAATCCGAAAAACTCATTAAAACCACGATTCAGGGGATGTTGGCTGGGGTGACTGCCCATGTGCCACTTGCCGATGATCATGCTGTGGTAATCTGCCTTTGCCAGGATTTCCGCAATTGTTTCTTCATTGTGCGAAATACCAGCATGGGGCATTGCTGGGTTCGTCGTTGGATTAAAATTAAATCCAAATCTGCCTTGATAGCGACCTGTCAATAAGCCCGCTCTGCTAGGTCCACAAGTAGGAAAGGTAACATAGCCATTCGTGAAGACGACCCCATTATCAGCAATACGATCGATGTTAGGAGTTGGAATTTCAGTGGAGCCATGAAAGCCCACATCTGCATAGCCTTGGTCATCCGTAAAAATAATAATCATATTGGGATGCATCGAATATGCGATCGAACTCAAACCTAGTAAAATATAGGATAGAAATGATTTCATTAAGCATTTGACTTATAGAAATTCAACTGGTATTACAAGTACAATAAGTATAGCTTTATCAATCTGCCACGTGTTCGTTCCATAGAGAAATTTTAGAGTTATATTTATTATCATTTATTCCCCTATTATCTTCCGAAATGAGAACTATAATGGATCAGCCTTTAGACCTCAAATCCTTACAATCGTTAGAATCGTGGTCTGCACCTCATATTGATCCTATAATAAGTGACCCCCAAAAACCTCGATCTTATCTCTGGATCGCTCAGCACGGTTACCAAGAAATTGATCACGAAATGGGTGTTTTTAGTTTTAAATGTATTCAGGAGGATTCGAAGAGTAATACAATTACACTCGATATCGACTTGAAACGTGCAGGAATTGCGAATCACGAGCATCATATCAAAGCTAAAATCACCTGCAAAAATGACCTATTCAGCACTCCTGTGCAATGGTATATGAAGAGTGATTTCACTAATTCAGAGGATCAGCTGATACCGCGCTATTCGCTCATTAAGCAAGGTTTTTATCAGGAAGGATACATAAGTGAGACAGTGAATGGAGCGAATCACCAATTTCAGATTGCGAATCATTGGCTCAGTGATTATTCGCTGCCCGCAAGCTTTCAAGGATCACTCGTAGATGTAAGAGATTCCATCGAATTTGATTACTTCCAGGAATTTTCATTGCTCAAAAAAAATCAAACTCTGCACTACGCCGGGAAAGAGCAGATATCACTGTATGACGAATCTGTTAACTTGCTTTATTTTCAACATTTCGGCATCGGAAACTTACCCTATGAATATTGGGTGACCGAAAGTGGCGTTCTTCTATTGGCAGTCAATGCGTTCAATATCTGGATGCTGCACGATGAGCCTGAAGCTCACTATCAGAACCACATTAACCGACTCAAAAATCGCTGATTATGAAAATAACCCGACGCGACTTTGTTCAAAAGACGGCTACAGGACTTGCTACGAGTTCCGTATATTCCCCTCAACTTTTTTCGATAGTAACGAGTAAGACTCAAAAAAAGCCGAACATACTCTTTATTTTTACCGATCAGCAACATATTGATACCATATCTGCGCTGGGGTGCCCCTATTTGAAAACTCCCGGGATGGATGAAATTGCTGAGAGGGGCGTAAGTTTTGAACAGTCCTATTGCCCAAGTCCCGTTTGCGGACCCTGCAGAGCAGCAGTTTATACAGGTCGTATGCCCTCTGAAGTAGGTGTTACCGGTAACGGCGAGAGACCAGTGGATGGAATCCCATTCATGGGTGAGTGGTTTCGGGAAAAAGGAGACTACGAAACAGTATATATGGGGAAATGGCATGTGCCGGCCTATGTATCCTCGCGAGTCCCCGGTTTTGAAGTGCCATTTTGCGGCCATGGGGGTCCCGGAGCATTATCGGATAGTTCATACACATTTGCCGCAGAAGCTTTTTTTAAGAATTATTCCTCAGGCCAAAAGCCATTCCTCATGGCGATCAACTACATGCAGCCGCATGATATTTGCGAATGGCTTCGCTTTAACCGCAAAGGAAAGACCCACTTACCATTTACCCAAATTCATGGTGAGCTCCCTCCCCTGCCTGACAATTTTGAGATTCCTGAAAACGAGCCCGAACTCGTGAGACTCAGGCGTCTGGAATGGGAGGGCGTCAATACGGGATGGAGCGACGACGATTGGCGTTACTACATATGGGCGTACTACCGGCATGTTGAAATGGTCGATGCGGAAATAAAACGCGTATTGGATGCGCTGAATTCATCTGCTCACAAAAACAACACTGCGATTGTGTTTTCGTCGGATCACGGAGAAGGCCTGGGCCACCATAAAATGGTGCGTAAAGCGTTTCACTACGATGAAGCATCCAAAGTGCCCTTGATTTTCAGCTGGCCGGGTCACTACCCGGAAGCACTGGTTAACAACCAAGATTTAGTATCAGGAGTCGATATTTTTCCTACTATGTGTGATATCGCAGGAATCGTCCAGCCTAACGATATGACCGGGCAAAGTTTAGGCTGTTTATTGTCTAACAATAGGTCTCTTGAAAGAGAATTTGTAACTTCTGAAATTGAAGAGAACCGAGGGCAAATGCTGAGGACTCAAAGATACAAATACATAACTTACTATGAGGACCCCGTAGAGCAACTGTTCGATATGATCAAAGACCCAGGAGAAAAGCAAAATCTTGCAGAAGATTCCCAGTATTTATCCATACTTAGCGAACATCGCACTCTTTTTAAAGACTGGATTAGGTCATTAAAAGTTCCGCCTGTAGTTAAACATAGGTGGTGAAGTAGATTGCTCGCCTTTTCATCCTCTAGCCTTTTGGGCCGATGGAGTTCCAGCACTCCCATGTTTGCCATATTGCCGTTTCCGGCGATGTTAGCTCTGCTCTAAAACCCCAGCTCCCGGCATACCTCCGCTATTTTACGACCACCTTCTACCTGCCTGCGCACATAGATGATTTACTATTCTTTGTATTTTTTCCTTAGCCTGTCATGGTTGAATTTCCTTTCTGCTTGATCCAATCCACCCAGGCAAATCCTAACACTCCCGCGGCCTGGTTTTAGGGGAGCAAGTCACTCTACGGTTTTGCATATAAAATGAGAGGCGATGTGGGATACACCGCCTCTCATAATTTTCAATTGCTGAATACTAATCTGTGTGGATTTACCTTTAAACAGGTTATTTCAGCAGGATTTCCGTAAATACGACTACTCCAACAAAAAGTAATCGAATCCTACGTTGAGTGATGTTGCATTGGCATTCTTGCCTGCGATCCTGAATGCTATCTTGTTGTCCCCGGCGACGAAATTAATCAATCCTCTGTCCACAGTTGTTTGCCCCCAACTTGCACTGTAGGCATCGAAAACGGCCCCGGTATCGACTCCATTTACAACCAACTGCCATTTTCCTCGAGCAGGTCCCACAGAACTTCTGATCTTCAGATTTTGCAATCCGGCGTTTGCGACGTTGATCGTATACTCGATGAAGTCATTATCTACGCAATCAGAGATGAAACTGTAAAAGCCATTACTCATTGCTCCGGAAGCTTTCACTTCGGGGTGAGCACTGTCGTAGACGGGCAAGTTTTCCGCTTCAGATTTTTGTCCTGCAATTGCGAAGTAATCGTATCCCACGTTGCGTGAAGTTGCGGCAGGGTTTTTACCTACAATTCTGAATGCTATCTTGTTATCGCCATTGAGGAAATTCAAGGCACCCATATTTACAGTTGTTTGCCCCCAACTTGCGCTGTAGGCATCGAAAACAGCTCCCGTATCGACTCCATTTAGAACGAGTTGCCATTGCCCGCGAGCCGGCCCGACTGAAGCTCTGATTTCTAGATTCTTCAGACCTGCACCCGCTACATTTACTGTGTATTCAATAAAATCGTTATCAACACAATCGCTGATAAAACTGTAAAAGCCATTGCTCATTGCTCCGGAAGCTTTTACTTCGGGGTGAGCACTGTCGTAGACGGGCAAGTCTTCCGCTTCAAATGTTCCTCCGGTTTGACCGCCTCCACCGGTACCGGGGCCAAAGAGTGGCCAGGATGCTACGTAGCTGGGCTGCGAAGAGAGATATAGGGAAGCCGGGAGATTACTGCCTGCGGCGAGCGAATCAGCCTGGAAAACTCCGTTGACAATGTTGGCACCCTTGTAGTTGTTGCTCCCGCTGAAGCTGATGCCCGGTGTCTCGTTACCCACGATGGTCGTCGTCTCGAACTGGCTGCTCTGTGAGCCCACCGTCCCGTCAGCCTTGTTGCGGTAAAAAGTATTCCACCAGGCCTTTGCATGTGCGTCCAGGGCCATGACGATCTGGCGGCCGTCGTTACCTTCGAAGAGGTTGTTGTGTGACTGGTCTCCGTGGTGCGCCCCAATATCACTGTAGGCATATAATGGGTCTGTCTTGTTGTAGCTGATCACGCAGTGGTTGGGAGAGTTAGCCAGCTCGATGTGGTGGCGTAGATTGTAGCAATAGTTGTTGGTGACGTGCACACGGGTGGAAAGCTGTCCGACGGTGATGCCGTAGGCGTAGCCCCCTTCGTTGCCCCAACGTTCGTGCACCTCACACTCCGTGATGATCCCATCGCGGCACTCGAAGGCCAGGATGCCGTGGGTGGTGGCCTTGATCGACTCCACGTTTCTTACCTCGAAGTTGCGGCAGTAGACCAGCCTGAGGTTGCCGTCGTTGCGGTCGCCCAGGCGCAGGCGCCTGATGGTGAGGTCTGTCACCCGCACGTTGTCAGCAAAGTCGTACTCGCGCACCGTGCCGCCGGGTTCGAAGTCCACGCCCATCTTAAGGTCCACGGTCAAAGTCGTGCCGGACTTGGCGGTGACCTTGACAAACTGACCAACGGGAACCTCGTCTCCGTCGCTGGCGGTGTAGGTGTACTTGACTCTCACGTAGTCGCCGACCTGGAACTGGCTGGCGTTGGTCACGGTGATCTGATTATCGCCTCGGTTGGGAGTGCCCACGATGTCGACATTCGAAGTTCCCCCGGGGGGATTGAACGGCCCCTTAATCTCGATGCCGTTTATCTTCTGCCACTTGGGGAAGTCCAGGTTGAAGACGGTCTGATCCATGCCGTCGCCGTCGATCCAGATGTCGCCGCTGACGTTGAGGGTCGCGGTGGTCTTGAAGGTGTAGGTGCCAGCGGGGAAGTAGATGCGGCGCCGGCCGGAGGTGCTGGCGACGATGTCCTCGAGCTTCTGGCCGGCGTCGATCGAGCTGTCGTTGGCGGGGAGACCGTTCTGGGTGACGTTTATAGTGGTCCAGCCGCCGGGGTCGTTGAACTGGATATTTTGCCAGCCACTGGGAGCCATGCGGGATGCGGGGATATCGCCATATTGACCATACAGCGACGACAGGCCGATTACGACCAGGAGGTATGCATATATTTGTTTCATATATATAGGGGGTTATGATTTAAGGGTGAAGTTTCCAGATATGATCTGAAAAGTTGATGAGAAGGAGGCATAGCAAAGTTCTCACAAATATGAGTGAATATAGGATTTGACATATAGGAATCCAACTGGTATTACAAGTATAATAAGTGCTTTATTTAAATACCATTCTACCCAAGCATTACTCAACATTGAGCCAAATCACATACCCGTTTACTCAATACCCTCAAACCCATGATGAATCATCAGGCCCAATTAGATATAGAAGCGGATAACCACATCTCCAAATGGTTTGAAGATGAAGTTAAAATCTATGAGGGTGAACTCAGGGCGTATTTATGTACGAGATTACCCAAAACGGTTGAAGTCGACGATGTGATACAAAATTGCTATAAACGGATTATATCCGTTAAAAGAAGGACTACTGTAATTACACCCAGAGGTCTTTTATTTAAAATAGCGTGCAATCTCCTATTGGACGAAATTGGTAAGAAGTACAATTCTAAAACCGATTATTTGGCTGATATGGACAATTTCGACGTCTTAAATAATGAAGTTACACCCATAAATACCCTAACGCAACTGGATGATCACAAGATTTTGGAAGATGCAATCAGGACATTACCCAAAAGATGCCAACGTATTTTTATCTATTTTCACTTTGAAAAACTATCTCAGAAGGAAATCGCAAAGCGTTTGGGAATATCAGTTAATACCATACAAACCCAACTCGCAATCGGTTTGAAAAAATGCCGCAAATATTTTGTTCATAAGAACATATTGTAATTATGAAATTTCATGATTTAGAGGACGAAGCGGCCGATTGGGTAGTGAAAAGATCAAAAGGCCTGAGCAACAAGGAAAAGCTTACATTAGATGCCCGAATCGCTGAAGAACCGAAACTCTATCTAGAGATTGTCGAACTCGAAAAAGCCCAAAATCTTATAAGGCAGCTACCTTTGGAAAATGCCCGAAAAGTATTGGCAGAGAGTGATTCTTTTGATTGTTCTATCACCCAAAAGCACGAACACAGAATTTACAGGCTAATCCTACCCTCGATCGCTGTTACCGTATTACTCACTTTCAGTTTATTTTTTTTCATTTGGAATACAAAGAAGGATAAGGTTCATAGTATTACTTCTTTGGAAACCCCAATCACTCATATATTGGAAGATGGTTCCATTGTTCGACTAAACACGAATACTTCACTTGTAATCTCATATAGTTCGATAAGCAGGGAACTTGAATTGGAACAAGGAGAGGCTCATTTCACGGTTCAAAAAGATATAGAAAGGCCTTTCCAGGTCCTAGTAGGGAATGTTGAGGTTCGAGCAATTGGGACTGCATTTAATATACTGAAATCTGCCGAGACGATCAATGTAACGATTACCGAGGGCACAGTGATTATCAATGATAAGACGAACGCTATCAACAACTTTCGAAGTGAAGCGCCAGAAAACTCCAATAGCAACCTGTCACTTACAGAATTAGGACCGGTCAATGAAGGGCAAAGCGTAAGCGTTTCCCTAAATCAAGATTTACTACCTACTCATTTTGAATTGACCGAAACTGCACCGAATATGATCGAAGACTTGGAGTGGCACAGCTCTTTGCTGATGCTTGAGGGTGGATATCTGAAAGATATAGCTGCTACTTTCGAACAAAAAACAGGACGCAAGCTCATTATACAAGATACGGAAGTAGCCGATTTTCGCATCGCCGGTCGCTTCCCCAGCGACGATGTTTATGGCTTTCTAAGAGTTTTGAATGAAGCTTACGGAATCATTTGGAAAGAAACAGATGATTTAACGATTTATCTAAGCTCCGATTAAGTCACCGTTTGGATTCTCAAAATTCCAATTATCAAAAACTACAGTTTTTGGGTTCTTTAATTAACTCATCATGACCTAGCTAAACTACAAACAAACACTTTTTTTTAGTAGGTTTTTCAATACGCAAGGACTTACCGGGTGAAAATAACTGTAGATCATTAACTGCTCCACTACTCACCCTGTATTGAATACCCAAAGTCAAAAAGTATTTTTTTACTTTTCCGGGCATACCTACTACTTAGAAGTCACCCCCGAAATGCGTATTTGTACAATCTTAAGGCTCGCAGTTTTGTCGCAACTTGTAGTCTGTAACGCAAAATCTGATAGCGTCGATACTACAAGGGATGAGGAGATGTTAAACCAATATATTTTTAGTATCTCAACTCAAGCAGCAGAAAGTGCACTTACAGAGTTCCTTAGTCAGGTAGACATATCACTCATCTATGCCGTGGATGCCGTTAAAGGTATCCAGCTCAATGGTATAGAAGGCACGATGACTATCCCTGAGGCCATCCAATCCATGTTTGCAGGTACGGCTCTCTCCGCAAGGCAAGAGCCAATAACCGGTACATGGATGATCGAACTCGTTGAAATGGATGAAGACCCGGAGCTCTCCAATGATCTGACAGTTAGCAATAATAACCCTGAAAAAACTCAAGAAATGTTAACTATCAGCAAACCCAGAAATCCATGGTTATCACAGGTTATGCGCGGTATTGGTTCACTGCTTATTGCAGGTGGAACCGTTACCGCTACTGCACAGGAAGATGTGGAAGAAGATATCTTTTACATGTCTCCTTTTATTGTCGATGCGACAGAAGACACTGGTTACACAGCACAGAGTACCCTCGCCGGTACCCGAATTCGTACCAATGTGCGTGAGTTGGGTTCTTCCATCAGCATACTTACCGATGAATTCCTGGAAGACACCGGCGCGACTGACGCTCAGGCACTTTTAACCTATACCGCAAACACTGAAGTCGGTGGTGTGCTCGGCAACTACTCAGCCGGAGTCGTTGGTGGAAACTCACGATTTGATTCAAATCAGCCAAGGCGCAATCCCCAGAACGGTCAAAGAATTCGTGGACTAACCAGAGCGGAGCTCACGCGCGACTATTTTTCCACGGTCATCCCCTTCGATCAATATAATACCAGTCGGGTCACGCTCAACCGCGGACCCAACTCAGTGCTTTTTGGTGTTGGGTCGCCGGGAGGAGTGCTTGATCATTCGCTCAAGCAAGCTATCCTGAATGAGACGATCAATGAGGTGAAACTCCGCTTTGATCACCGCGGCAGCTACCGAGGCACCTTTGATGTGAATCGGGGTATCATTGATGATCGCCTGGCAGTACGTGTGGCAGGGCTATACGATAAACTCAAATATAAGCAGGAACCTGCCGAGGAGGAAGATCAGCGCATTTATGCCGCGTTTGAAGGGGTATTGTTTGAAAACGCTAACAGTAAGTTTCTTGGGCAGACATCTATACGCGGTCACGTCGAGTTTGGCGAGATTGACTCGATACCTCCTGATGTGATCCCGCCAGTAGATGCCTTTAGCCCCTGGTTTATTGGCTACGAGGATGTCCCGCGCCTGTTGGCAGTTCCCGGTATCGATATTACCGATTTGGGCACGGATTCGCTGGCTCCCGAGGATATCCCCCCCGGCAGTAATGTAGTTGGCGAGTTTATCCCCACTACCTATGTCAATACCATCACGCGTGAAGGCCGGGACAACTCTCAGGGCAGTACCCCCTATTGGCTACAAATCCCCTTAATCTATGGAAGTGGAAACACACAGACAGCCGGCTTTGCAGATCCCGCATTTGGAAATCTCTCCGGTATCCAGGGGCGTATCCGCTGGCCTGGCAGTTCCGGAAGGCTCCGCCAGGATGTGCGGTTTTCCGGTAGTCGTATTGATAATCTGCCTGGTTTCAGTGCCTACACGATTCAGAATCGCGATATATTTGATTATCATAACCGACTCTTGCAGGGCACTTCAAACACAGTAGAAACCAGCTTTGATGTGCAGCAACTGGCGATCGACCAAACATTTTGGGACGGTAAAGCAGGGGTTGAGCTTAGTTACAATCGTCAGCAGCGAGAGTTGACTTCACGCCTCCCGCTGTCTTCCGGTCGTGATAAGGACCTGCACCTGGATATTGCGCTTACCCAGTCCAACGATCTGGCAAATCCGAACGTGGGACGCCCGGTTGTGCGCATTCAAAACTACACAACTGCTTATGAAAAGCTTGACCAGGAGATTGTGCGTGCCACCGCCTTTATTGATGTGGATACACGCGATTTCCTTGGTGACAAACTGGGTCAATGGGTGGGTCGCCATACACTGACTGCACTTTTCGAACAGAGGGATACTGATTTTGACTCTACTCAACACCGCTTTGTCTGGGATAGTGACGAGATTGATGTTACCTCAAACGGTATTTTCAATAATCAACAGGCCAATGGCTTTAATCGCCAGCTTCGGGCAATTACCTATGTCGGGCCTAATATTGGCAATATTACCGATCCGAATGACTTAAGGGTCACAGATGTAGTGAATAACCCGTTTCCCACGAATGGAGAACGTCACACGCTGATGTATTGGGATAATGTGGCCAAAGAGCGTAAAACGGCCGAGTTTATTGCGCGGGAGGTGTTGCTGAATGCGGATATTAGTCGTCGTGAGCTCACTTCTGAGGCTTTTGCGCTGAAAAGCACTTTTCTCGACGATCATATCGTAACCATTCTGGCCTGGCGTAAAGATCAGGAGAAAGCATTTGAGCGGTTGGAAGAGAGCGGTACGTTCGATGGGGATCAACCTCTTTTGAACCCCGACGGCACGTTTAATAACGGTATTCTGCGACTTCAGGATAGCCCGAGCGCAGACGAGACCGATGAAACGCTTACTACGAGTATCGTGGGTTTCTTCCCCGAAAAGTATTTGTTTGAGCTGCCTTTCGGTATGGATATGAGCGTGCACTATTATGAGGCAGAGAGTTTCCAGCCGGCAGGATTCAGCCAGAATATTCTGGGGCAGCGTGTGGATGCTCCGCGTGGGGAGACGTCGGAGTATGGGTTTACCCTGGAGTTCCTGGAGCGCAGGCTCTCGCTACGTGTGAACTGGTATGAAACCAGCAACACCAATAACCGTACATCTGCCGGTGGAGCTCTCGGGGGATCCTGGCAATGGATAGGCAACTGGCTGGAACGCTGGAAGGATGCGGAGTTAGCGGATATCCCATTCTCCGAAACCGGGGGTCAGGTGGCTGCCGGTTCTTATGAGGAAATGTATCAGGTCATCCGCAATTTAATGCCTGAGCCCACCCGCAGCCTGATTAACCCTCAGATACGAGACGATGGCACGACAGATGAAACGCCGATTAATAATCTGACATCCACCTTTGATTTTGTTTCGGACGGTATGGAGATCGAGCTCGTGGGCTCCATCAAGCCAAATTGGAGTGTAGCACTCAATATTGCCAAACAGGAGACAGTGCAGTCAAATACGGCACCTGTCCTACGAGACTTCATTTCGCAGGTAGAGCAGAATATTGTGGCTGCGGGTCTTGATACGATATTGGACGCCCCTTCGGTTACAGAGGAAGCGACGTTTCTCTGGCGTTACGAACGCAACGCGATTTTTCCGTTGCGTTCGGCAGTGGCCAACGACGGTAGAAAATCTCAGGAGCAGCGTACGTGGCGGGTAAATCTGATCACCAACTATGACTTTATCGAAGGCCCCATCAAAGGCTTTGGAGTAGGCGGTGCGCTACGCTGGCAAGATGAAGCCGCCGTTGGCTATCCCTTCCTGCTCAATGAAAACGATGACCAGATCCCGGATGTGGATAATCCGTTTCTGGGGGATGATGAACTCAACGGTGACATCTGGTTCAGCTACGAGCGACCAATCTTCGACGATAAAATCGATTGGCGTATACAGCTCAATATACGCAATGCGATTCGCACATCTGAGGATATCCCCGTGTTTGTGAATCCGGATGGTCGTTTGGCTGTGGTTCGCATACCGCCTGAGCAAACACTCTTCATCACAAATACCTTTCGCTTCTAAATCAGATTACAACCTCCCTTAATCAACAAAAGCCGGTCAGCAAGCTGGCCGGCTATTCAAAAGATCGAGACCTGAAGCTAATCTAAATTATTTGACAGCACTGACCGACTGGTCATACAAGTGCAATAAGTAATTATGTTGATCAAAACTATATCCACCCCTGAGTCGATCGTTACCCATCTTCTGGAAACGATTCGTTCAGGAAAATTTCCTCCGGGCTCTTTTTTGCCCAGCGAACGCATCCTCCAACAAGAGTTGGGAGTGAGCCGACTTGCATTGCGCGAAGCATTGGCCCGTCTCTCTGCTTTAGGGATTGTTCAGAGTCGCCAGGGCAAAGGCTCCTATATTTGCGAATCTCCCAATCCAGGTGCTCTTCAGAATACACTTTTACCACTCGTGACGACCGCTGACCTCAAACGTTACCAGGATCTCTTCGAAGCCCGCTCGACAATTGAGGGTAAAACAACCGTGCTCGCTACCCGTATAGCGACCGAGGCACAAATCGCTCAGCTGACTGATATCCTCAGCTATCCCGAGAATTTACTGCATGATCCCCAAGCGTTTGCCCAGCTAGATTACTCCTTCCATCTTAAAATCGCTGAAATTGCCGACAACGCCTACCTCAGCCTTATGCTTCAAGCGTTTGAGCCTCATATTCGAGAGTTTATGATCTACTCATCCCGCACTTTTGAGGACAGAGTCGAAGCCATGCAACGTCATTGGCCCATCGTGGATGCTATTAAGCAGCGTAATGAAGAGAAGGCAGCACACCTTGCTACCACACACATGGACGCATGCCGGACTAAGCTAGCCGAATATTTAGATCAACTATAAAGCCGCCGACGGCTCTGATCCATGAGCAAAACACTCGCCCTGATTCATACCAGTATGGTCTTTATCAATAAAGAGACCTTAATGCAGGATCTCTTTAAGGAAATCATGCCGGAGGTAAGGCTCATCAATATTGTCGATGATTCACTTTTGTCTGACACAATGAGCCTCGGTCACGTTCCGCAAAGTTGTATCGACCGCATGTGCCACTATGTAGAGGCTGCTGAACAAACGGGTGCCGATGCAATTCTTTCGCTGTGTTCATCGCTCGGACCTGCGATTGATGTGGCTCGTGAGCGCGTGAGCATTCCCGTCATCAAAATAGACGATGCGATGACCCAGGCAGCTGTAGAAAAAGGTAGCCGTATCGGAGTCATGGCTACGGTAAAAACGACGCTCGATCCTACGATAGCTTTGCTTCAGCAAAAAGCTCAAGCAACCAATAAATCTATCCATATCCTTCCCGCGCTGGTTGAGGGGGCATTTGAACGACTCATCAAAGGCGAAAAAGACCTGCACGACTCCATGGTGACGACCCAAGCAGAATCTATCAAGGATCAAGTAGATACCTTGGTCTTTGCGCAGGCATCGATGACCCGGCTGGCTCCCGGTATTTCGGATCAAACTGCGCTCCCTGTATTTACCAGTCCACGCCTCGGCATCGAATACGTAAACCAAGTCCTGAATACTCTCTGATTTTCAGAACATATCCGCAATCTTATCATGGAACGATTGAATGTACACAAACTGTTGAATTTCTATCGAATTTTGCCAGCGATCCTGATCTCTCCGATACTGCTCGCTGAGTCCACAAATTCGCTCACTGAAAATCAGATGGACGCTATGGTCGATACGCTGCTGGAAGGCAGAAAGTCAGGCTCTGCCGTACCTCTGCTCAGCACAAATTTTGGACATTTTGCATTGGAAGAGGCCTACAAGATCGAGCATGAACTGAGCAAAAAACTAGAACCCTTGGTAGGCGAGGTGGTTGGCTATAAGGTAGCCTTTGCCACTGCGGACGCCCTCGAAGAATACAATCTCGATGCCCCCGTGACCGGTGCGCTCTACAATTCATACCAAGCCCCTGATGGCGGCACGATCCACATCAAGGACTTTTTCCTATTCCATATAGAGACTGAGATTGCCTTTAAAATACGGTCGGACATTCGTGAGCCAATATCAAGTGTTGAAGAGCTGAAACCCTACGTGAACTCCGTCCATGCAGCCTTTGATATAGCAGACGAGCGCTACGACATTCGTGAGGGTCAAACCCGTATGATTTTCGATTTTGTAGCCAATGGTTCCGGTGCCCGTAACTATGTGATTGGCGAAGGTGTCTCACCCCATGAAGTCGATCTCGATGCAATCACGCTCACTATGCATAAAGACGGACAAAAGATTTATGAGGGAAATTCCACGAATATAATGGGTAGCCCCTGGAATGTGCTACTGAGTATCGCCAATGCGCATGCGCGGCGCGGCAACCCTTTAAAAGCCGGGGATGTAATCATCTCGGGCAAAGTGGCACCTCCGTATAAGGCCAGTGGCGCAGATGCCATAGGCATCTACATGGGGGACTGCGACCCCTTAGGCATAATAACTATTTACGTAAACTAATAAATCTCATGTTCGCTAACGATATGATCAAAAACAAAGTTACCTTATTATCCGCGATTACCCTAGGTGCGGTCGCTATCACCCATGCCTGTGCTGACCAGTGGATTATGCACCACATCGACCCCAAGCCGGATGTGCACCGCTACTGTGGTTATAACTCACTCGGCCCGGCTGACTTTAATCAGGATGGCTACACTGATTATCTCGTGATCCAAGAGTTTGGAGTATTCACTGGCCTCACTTTACTCCTGCACCCCGGCACCAATGATAAAGCCATCTACGACTATTGGCAAAAAGTAGAAGTCTTGCAGACGGAACAAAACGAACATGCCAATGTCGGCGACTTCGATGGCGACGGAAATCTCGACCTTGTCTCTGTCGAAGGCTCTGAGCACAAGGACCCCAGTCGCGTACGTATTCTCTGGGGCCCGGAGCCTAAAGAGATTGCAAATCCGGAAAATTGGAAGCTTTCTAAAACCTTTGCAGCGCTCGATAATGTCGGTAACCCTCACTACAGCGACGTGCGAGATATCGACGGGGACGGTGATCTCGATATTTTTGTTGGGGGGCGTCAAAACCCAAAGAATGACAGCCTCATGGGCATTCATTGGATCGAAAATCCCGGGAAAAATGCCCGCGATATCGACTCCTGGACCGTCCACGAAGTAGATGCAAAACTCTGGAGCGGCCACGGATTCCGCTTTTTCGACCTGGATGAAGACGGAGACCAGGATATACTCATCAATAATGCTGATTTCAACACACCGACGGATGAAATTGCCATCATGTGGTATGAAAACACACCTGAAGCTCTCGCAGGCAGTGTCTGGCCCCGGCATATTATTGATACCAGCGAAGAATATTTCTACAAAGTTAAGGTAGCTGCCGGGGATCTGGATGGTGATGGCCTTACCGACCTTGTCTGCCCCATTCGGGATGATCGCATCGCCTTCTTTCGCAAAAAGAGTGCTGACTCTCTCGATTATGAGAAAATCATCATCGAAAAACGGGGCGATGCCGTGCAGCTCCAGCGATTTGTCGAAGTGGTCGATATCAATGGGGACGGTCAAATGGATATCCTCTGTGGGAATCTTCACTACTTCGGCAACAACGATTACGGCTTCCCTCAGCGCAACGGTTACATCGAGCCGCAAAAATACCTGGTGTTCTGGATGGAATACACCGGCGATAAGCCCGGCGCAGACAACTGGGTCTATCACCCCATAAAGCTCTCTTATGGCTATAATACAGGCAGAGAGTGGCGCGGCGAAAAGATCGATAACGTCCTGGCCAGAGATATGGATGGCGATGGCGATCTTGATGTAATCGTCAATTCCGAAGAAAGCTTCATTAACATGCGGGGTCGTTCCAATAACTGGCAACTCCGCGAAGCTTCCGACGCTATTTTCACATCCTTCGGTGTGGCATGGTTCGAAAACGCACAAACACAAGTTGTCGCCAGTGATGATTTTGAATCGGGCGGCCTGGAAGGCGGTACAGGTTGGAGCGCTCCGTGGTTTACTCAGCGGCAAGCTATCCCGACTGAAGAATACGTGCTTGAAGGTGAGTATTCCCTCAAAATCCCAACCAACGTTCGTGTTTCCCGCAGGCTCCCTGAAAAAATCTATGAAGGTCAGCTGGAATTTCGTTGGAAAGGCTTCGATTGGGATCCGGGCGACATGTTCACGGTCGAAGTATTTGATGGAAAATGGCACAACCTTCGCACCTACTACAACGATGAGGAAGAGCCCGGCATCGACTACCGCAATGAAATGCTATCCTTCTCGAAGTACAACGGCATTAGTCGTGTCCGTTTCGTTAGCCATGCAGACGATGAAAATGACCTTATCTACATCGACTCAGTGATCATCAAAGAAAAAGTCGAATAGACTCAACCTTGCGTGGTCATTATCCTGCTGAAGTAGATGCCCTGGAAGAAAGTATGGAAGAGCCTATTGACGCTATAATTATCGCTCCTCCTGCCTTTACTTGAGGGCGGCCGCTTCACCCTCAATGACATCCATTACGTCCAGGAAGGTGTAAAATTACTGCCTGCAGGAGAGACTGGTTTTGCTCGCGATAGTACTTTTGGATACCAAAACTCTGGCCTTAAATTCTGGGTGCAAGAAAAAACAGATAACGCCAGCCTCAATCAACAATCACTTTATCCCCCAGCCCCGATAAGCTAGTAGATTTTTCTGAAAGGTATAAAGAGGTTGCGACGACGAGAGACGGACTTTTACGATAGGCAGCTACTCACAAGAGATTCTATTAGCCCAAAACTGTTTTACTATGCCGCAAGTTCCTGGATTACGAAGTGTATACTCCAAAGTAGGTCGCCTTGTCCACTTTGGCCGTATGCTGGATAAAATAAGGCTTCATGCCGCTGGAAAGCTTCCAGCCGATTATGTTGAGAAGCTTGGAGATAAGGAGTTTTACACGCTGGATGGCCGTTGTTGCCGCTTCCTGGGTATCGATTATGCGGATGTTCGGGAGCAGGCCCTCACGGTGGACAATGATGAAGAAGTGCTCAAGTGGGTCCACGCGCAGGGAACTCCCCGGACGGATGAGGAGTGTCATGTCTGGAACCGTTTTATTTTAAAACTCGGCTGGCGGGATGAACGTGCTGAAGTGCTTGCGGAGCGGATCAGCGATCCCATATTTGCAGGGAAACGAATCGAGACGATCGTGGATCATATTGAATATGATGAAGGCCGGGATCCGGTGGCTGACCGCGCCTGGGAGAATATTTAGTCTCAACTGAGAGCTCAGGTGTATGGATACACCCCGCTATTTCGCTCCTACGCGCTTTCGGCTAATACAGGCGACTCGCTGAGTTCAGAGCTATCGATTTCAGCAATGGCGACGGGTAAGCGCACGCTGAAGCGACTGCCTTTTCCGGGAGTGCTTTCAATGAGCAGCTCACCGTGGTTGCTCTCGATCATTTCCTTGCAGAGCATCAAGCCGAGGCCCGTTCCCTTTTCTCCGTTGGTTCCGAATGTTGAACCCAAAGAAGATAATTTAAATAACTGATTGATTTGAGTTTCGCTGAGCCCTACCCCGGTATCCTCGACGGATAACTCAATAGTCTTTTCACCTGTGCTGATTGCGGAGCTCAGGATGATTTTGCCGCCTTCCGGTGTAAATTTGAGGGCATTGTTGATGAAGTTATGTACGACCAGTTTGATTTGATCTTCATCCACAAAAACCTGGTGGTCGGGACTAACTGTGCTCCGAATAATTATATCCTTATTTTTGGCTGCGGTTTCAAATAGCTCCATTTTCTCTTGAACAATGTCATAGAGCCGGACTTCGCGGGGTGAGCTTTTAATACCCTGTAATTGATTCTTGGCCCAATGCAGCAGCTGGGAAAGGGTTTCATTGACTGAATTTACATTGTGGGACAAGTCATCCATCATCTCCCGCAGCTCTTCGATACCGATGTAATCCCGATTATAGAGCTCCAGTAACGAGCTCAGGCTTGCCAGAGGGCTGCGCAGATCATGTGCTATGATTGAGAATACCTTGTCCTTGGCCGCATTGGACTCAACGAGCTCAAGTTTTTGGGTTTCGATCAACTGATTTTGCTGTTCGATCTCTGCATAGGCCACGCGGAGCT
The DNA here is from genome assembly GCA_028285755.1 of Puniceicoccaceae bacterium. GTDB lineage: Bacteria > Verrucomicrobiota > Verrucomicrobiia > Opitutales > JAFGAQ01 > JANQOQ01. The sequence goes on along the minus strand of JANQOQ010000006.1, from coordinate 183,494 downwards.
TCTCCTTTTTTCGATTGAAGATGAAGGCAAAGGCGATGGCTACACATAGCATCATCAGTAGGACAGCTATGGCAATGAATACAATCGCCATTCTATACTGATAACGGCTTTCCAGTAGCATTTGCTCCTTCTGCATGTCGTATCGTGCGGTGAGCAATGCAGTCTTGGTATGCGCGTTTGAGCTGAAGCTTTTAACCAGCAGCTCATTTTGAATGTTCTGAAATTCATAAGCCTTTTGAAGATCGCCTGTGTGTGCGTAGAGATCACTGAGAATGCCTGCGGTCTTGCCACGAACATCTACCATGTGATACTTATCCGCGATGATGTAAGCACGATTTATTTTTTTTAATGCATCATCGTGCCTGCCTTGCTTTGCCAAAATTTCACCGCGCAATTTGTTTATCTGAATCTCCACCCACTTATTACTCAAGATAGCCAGCTGTTCTTCCGCGAGATCCAGGTACTCCGTGGCACGCTGATCTTCACCGAGCTTTGCATGAATAGAGGCAAAATTGTAGTAAGCGGTCGCGTATTCCCCCGGAGTATTCTGGGATTTCTTATAATCCAGCAAGAGTTGGTTATACTCCAGTGCGCTGTCCAGTTCATCCAATTTAAGATAGATATTGATAATATCTCCGTAAGCCAGAAAGACACCTGTCGAGTCGCCTGATCGTTTTTTGTAGGGAAGTGCTTTCAACAGGAACTCCAAAGCTTGCTCATCTTGCCCGCTTTCCGCATAAACGATTCCAATATTGGTGTACGTGATACCGATCCCCATTTCCCAGTTGATCTCCTCACTGATTTTCAGACTTTTGAGGTGATAGCGGAGCGACTCTTCGTATACCCCCGTCATGCGGAGGATCGTACCCCAAATATCATGGGTGGACGCCTCTCCCTTACGGTAGTGATGCTCTTTGGCCAGTTCCAGAGCTTCATCCAGATAGCCTTTGCACTTCGATGGATCCTCAAAAATATTGTGCCAGGCCAAGTGATTCAACAGATCAACCCGTTCCTGGGGAGAATTATTCTGCTCAAGCTGCTTTTCAAATATGGCTATGGAATCACTGATTTCGCGGCCTTCAATGCTACAAAATATTGAGCCCATTAGTTTACATAGTATGAGAAAGCTCAGACGTGGCGAAAACCACTCTGTTTTGAGTATAGACATAAATAGGCCAATCTATGTCTATTCGTCAGATTATTTTAAAAGTTAATGAGAATTATTAGCACGTCTTCATTCGCTAAGGCTGCAGTTAGTTTTGCAATTCTAATCAAAGGTTGAAAGCTGCATCCAATGCCCCTGGAACTCAAAGCGCTACATTGTTAAGATAGGTATGTATTTTTTAGACCTAAAGTTAATCTTGATTCATATCAGGTATACAATAGAATGTTATGACTTTAACCTTAGGAGTAACGATTATGAGCGATAAAAAAAGTAATGACGATAAAAGTAATTATGCTATTGGTGGAGGGGTCTTATTGGGGCTAGGTAGTGGATTCTTTTTTTTCCCGGTCTCGGTTTTTGGCTACACGTCTGTTTTTGCCTTTGTTGGATGTATTATAGGCGGTGTAGGGCTCGGCCTGCTGGTAGCGGCAATATTGGGCCGCAACCAAAAAGGTAACTGATTGATTAAACCATTTTTACCTGATTTACAGTTGGGTTATTGGGATTCCAGAATTTTAAATTCTTCGAAGAGTCCATATTCGTAGACATGGTACTCGTCGCCGCCGGGCTGTTCACCCGGGCCGATCATCCAACTCCAGGGGGTTACCAGACCAAGTTCGAAATCTCGGTGATGGGGTCCCAGCACATTCTGCAATGAACCCACCACCTCAACAGTTACACGGTTGGATCCGTCGTTGAGCGATTGGGTGATTTCAATGCTTTCGTAGGGGCCAAAAATATGCCCTACCTGCTCATTATTCACTAGAACACGCGCGACTGTGCCATACCATTCACCCAGTTTGACTTTATAGCGGGAGTCAGCCTTCGCCTGCAATTCTCGCTCATAGCGAACACTACCCGAATACAGCGGCATGCCCTGATTACTCCAGGCTCCGAAACTGAGAGGCTTAGGTGCACTAATCTTAAAGCCTTGATTCATGGATTTTACCGCAAAATCTCCACGGATGAAAACGGGCTCCACTTCCGCATGAATGTGCATAGGCTGTAGGGAGAGAGAAAGTAGATTTTTACCGGGCTTGAGCCTATCTCCCAAATCAATAATCTCAAAATCCTCATCCAACCACCATTTGTCTGCTTGAGGCTCAAGCAACTCTCCATTGAGTCTGATTTCATAGAGATGGGCATATTCGACGACTGCCTCGATATTCTGGGGACTAAAACCTTCGTCTACATAAATAGGATAATCTGCTGTATAGCCTGAGTCCGGTCCAAAAATTTCGGCCATGTCCAGAATATTCGTTTTGTATTGGACCGCTACGGACCAAGGGTTGTAGCCAAAACGCCCATAGGATTCGAGTCCGTTTTCGCGATAAGCCTGGCTCCCGGCATCCGCAAAATATACTCCTTCGGACTCAGTAGAGTCGATCTCGATATCTAAGTAATCGATCACCAAAGTATTTTTATCCGAAGGCATAATCTTGGATTTTCCGGGGAGCTCAACCCACGACGCATTTACTGTGGTTTTTGGGGTCTTTATGGGTTTATAACTATCTGAACCGGGTTTCGTATTTGTGATCAGGCATAGATAGCTGCCAGCAGGTGGTAACTGAAAGGAAATTCTTACTTCATCGCCTTCGATAGGTGCATCCACTTGATAGATATTACCCGTTTTGGGATTGAGCTTAAGCACATACTTTCCGGTGGATAAAAACTCTACCTGAGCCGTTTCGGTTTCACTGAAGTTACTCCAGAAATAGATCTGCGAATCGGCATCCAATTGCCGGCGCATGTGGTGTACTTGCCCGCCGTAATCTAGGGGATTGACCGGAGTAAATCCCGGAGATCCCAGCCCTGCGTTTGCAATGACATGCGCTCGCAATGGATTTCGAACACCCGTGAGCTGAGTGATTTGATTCGCGTATTGATCAAGTGCGGTGCTTAACGTTGTCGAAGGTTTGCCATCTACAAGATGAGGTGCTTCGCCGACGAGGATCAAGCGCCCTCCCCCCTTCAGGTATTGTATCAGTTGACCTGCAGTGGATTGCTCGAGGTTTTCTGTGAATTGTGGCAAAATTACGGTGTCGTACTCCCGATGGCCGATGATCCATCTATCTCCATCTACCGAGCCATGATCTTTCATGATATTTTCGGAAGCCAGGTCGTATTCAATCTGCAGCGACTCCATATGATCCAGCAATTGCCTGAAGCTCTTTTCCACACCGGCAAGGTGAGCACTGTCACGTTTCGGAGTGTAATACATCCAGGTCGTTGATGTCGGCTCGAGTAGCAGGGTGTGATTGATTTGTTTACCCTGCGATAGCACGTAGGATACACGGTGTAGATATTCAGCTAATACCTTGTAGTCATCCCAATAAGGTGCGTGGTAGGAAAAGCTGGGAGGAAAATCGCCTTTTCGCCTGCCCTTCAGCGTCATAAAGGTTAAATGTTGATTTACCAGATTTACGCCCAGGGTCATTTGCCAGTCGTTAAGACGTTTCATATCTGCAAAATCCAGATCCCATCCTGAGCCGCCGTGGGTTTCACTTAAGGTGCGTTTCAAATTCAATTGATTGGCAACACTGCTTAACTCTTTAACCGCCCGAACATTACCAAACTGGTCTGGGCGATGCTCACGATTATTAAAGAGCATATCGATACCGGGCACCTGATGCCAGGCATACATGGCCATATTATCGCCTCCGTGTGTGGGGTTTGGCCAACCATGCTCCCAGTAGTGCCCTGTCCACTTCAGCCCTTTTTTCTCAGTGTATTCATACCAGGGTTTAGACCATCGCTCGATAAAGAGCTCGAGCAAAAGCCCGTAGTAATTATGGCGCACGCGCTTCCAATCACCCGTTTCGTAAAAAAGACTTGGTAAATGGGGCTTGAGGTCATAGTCCCAGCGATTCTTGAAATCCTCCCAGAGCGAAGGGGTTATGCGGATGCCATCGTTTGCGCCATAGGGGCGGATGTTCGGCTCGTCTGTGAATACACCGGGTATGCCATTACCGAGCTCATCGCCCAATATTTCCTCATAGCCGCGCATCGTCACCTCTATGAATTTTTCGGTAACTCCCGGTATAAGCAGGTCTGTGTAGCGGCTTCCCCCATACCAGCCATTGGTAGTTTGTATGTGGGCTGTAAATCCATAGAGTGTTCCTTCATTTTCGTTGGGAAGGGAATCTTCGGAAATTACCGTATTGCTCGTTGAGGATCGGACCAGAATTTCAAATTCGGACGTATCGATTCCCTCGCCCGTGCCGAGATCAGTGATCGTCAGTGCGGTGGGTGTGCTTACGGATTCAGGCATTTCACTGGCCATGTGCCCCCCCGCAAATCCGCTGGGGAATGAGTTTTCATCATAGATCCAGAGCTTCATGCCGAGTGCTTCCGCTTTTTCATAGGCATACTCCCACATTTCGAACCATTCGTCCATCAAGTATGCACTGATTATGCCGGGCCTTGGGTGGACAAATGCCCCATACATGCCCCGTTCATGAAATGACTTAAGATCTCTATCGATTTTATCACGGGTTACCGCATCGTTCCAAACCCAAAAGGGTATCGTGCTATAATCACTATGCGGAGCTTCAAAATTTTCTAATACCTCCTCCAGAGAACCGAAGAGCAGATTTATTGAAAAAAGAGAGATGGCAATAAAAGCGATTTTTTTCATGGGAAGACAGATTTTTTTAAAAAGTAGGTTTCTTAATTTTAGAAGTACTATGCGCTCAATAAAGGTTAGTTTAGTGTAAAGTCGTATGCTCTGCTTCCATCCCCTAAATTTGAGCATGATTATCTAAGGCGGATTCTTTTCGGCTACCACAATTTACCGTCGATATTCCATTTTAATCTTGGAGCTATAATAAAAAAGAGCAGGGATATTGCCCTGCTCTACTATGCTTACAAAATGACTGTGTAATTTTTAGTTCAGGCTTACTTTTATAGCTTTGCCGCCTACTTTAGCCTTCTTGGCTACTATCCTGTCGGGGCTGTCTTTGCCTGCCTTAATAGTGAAGGATTTTCCTTCAGGTGCAGGGGGGGTGTATGACTTACCCAGGGTGCGCACTGTATAGAGGATTTCTCCGCTGTCGTTATCGATCAGTTGAACTACGGGGTTTTCCACATCGAACGTGAGCTTGCCGAGCGTTTCCCAGGATGGTGGGCTGTAGTTATCGAATTGGGTGATCGTGCGCGGCCAGCCGGGATATTGCTGGGTTGCGGGATCGGTGATATCCTGATTTCGCGGCCAGCACTCCATGGTGATCTCCCTTGTGGATGTATTCAGGCGCAGGATACCGAAGCCCGCGGAGCGGGTATTCAGGAGATTGCCTGCGGGCTCTTTCTCGGGGTTTGCGGCTGCGAAGTTGGTGACCTTGTTGTCGAAGCCGTCGAGGTGGTCGCCCGTGTAATCGGGAGCTCCGGGCTCGCGATTCAGGCCTGGCTCGAGCGGTTCCCACCAGCGCAGGTAAAGATTGGCAATCGAAGGCACACAGAATGACCAGATGCCGTCCCGGTGTTCATCGATACCGTGTTGAAAGATGGTTGCCAGGTGCTGGTCCCCCGCGAAGTGAAAGGCGAAGCCTTTGCGGAGTGCGCTGATTGCACGGTTGCGTCCGGACTGCGGCCAGCCATTGGAGTCCATATCCGCATGTAGCCTGCCACTCGCGCTGCCGTGAATGTGGGCGCCGCCACAGAAGATTGTGGCGGAGAGTGCGATTTTCATCTCACTGTTGCTCCAATCCTGTGCCCAGCTGTCCAGGAAATTGAGCTGGCGCTCACCGAGTAATACCGCGCCTTCAATATCGACACTTGCGGGATCGTAATCGGGGTTAAGTATATGATCGGGACGAGGCCCTTGTTTAGGAACTTTGCCCGCAGGGCCGGTCTTAAATTTGCGATCTTCGAGAATGGCAAAATCAATACCGCCCCAGTTTAAATTGGTAAACCATACACCAATGCCCTGGCCAATGTTACCGGGGTTGACGGGATCCGGGAAATGGCTGGTCTGGGCGCGCTCGACTTCCTGCACGTAGGGGCCCGGCTGCTTGTAGCCACCGTCTGAAGCCCCCTGCAGGAGCGATACTTTGCCGCTTTCTCCCCAGAGGTTGGGCTGGCCTGCATCGTGGTCATCCGGAAGGCAGATAGTGGGACGATCTTTAATAATTTCTCCGAAATCGCGACCGAATTTCAACCATGCTTCATAGTGGCGTGTGTGATGGTAGACCTGGTCACCTGAGAAGAAAAGCATGTCCGCATCCACTCGTTTGATGTTTTCGATAATATCCTGTTTTGAGATATCCCCGCCGTGGATCGGGCGTATGGAGTTACCCGTAAAACCGGCTACGATCACTTCTTCCTTATCAACCGGGTTTTTGCGAATGATGCCTTCATAGGTTGCTTTGGGTCCATGTAAAACACGGTATTCGCAGGCTTTGGAGTCATCCCAGTTTTCTACGCGGAACGGAGCTGTGAAACCGGCTTCGATGACTTCGGTTGTGGCGACTTCGGTCCACTTACCATTCTTTTTGATTTCCAGGCGGACCGTGCGAGAGTCCTCGCTATCGAGGGGGTAAAGTTGAGCCGTGAGTTTAAGGGTGCCATCACTTACCGTGTAGAGCGCAAAGCAGATGATGTCTTCTTTGGCGACCTCCGGGATTGCGATGGGGTCCGCATTTTGTTGAGCCGAGGTACTTACCGACAGCAAGCACGAACAGCAAATGAGAATCAGGAATGTCTTGAGATGCATTAATCGATATTAGTTTTAGTTTCGTGAATTTGAAAGAGTAAATCAAGAGTTAGCAACTGGATAGGCCCGGGTGGATAATGGCTCGTTGTTTCCCCTACCCGGTATGACACCTTCGTTATGTGTTTTAACTGCTTTATACCAGATTATTAGCAGGAACGCGGGAATTAGGAAATGAGGTGCACGGAGTATGGCCTCGTGCAGGTATTGATCTGCCCCCCAATAGTTAAGGCTAAGTGACATGCCTGAGACTGGCCTGGCAAGCGCGGTGACGAAGCCCCAAAAGGCGGCATACGCGATTGCGGGGATACGTGTGTAGGGGTGTAGGATGGCAATGCACAGTATGAAGTCCAGTATGCCTGCAATATGTAGGAAGGTGCGAACGGTTTCAAAATCGGCTCTGAGTATGAGTGTGGTCATTGCGTAGTAGTTGCCGGGTGTAGGCCATAAGCCGAGTGCATAACTGCCGTGACCGGCAAAGGTGGTAATGACCGCAATGATCGCCAAGATGATAGTGCTGCGGTGACTTATTCCAAATTGCAGTGCGCAAATCAGGATGAGGGGGATGAGTATCTGCCCGCCGTGTTCGACCAGCATGGGGAGCTGCCGTTCAACCGCAAGGTACTTGGCATAAAAGAGAATGTAGAGCATCAGGCTGCCCAGAATGAGTATTGCGATCTGCAGATAGGCGCCCTTTCTCACAGTTAATGCGATTACGGCAAATAAGACATAAAGCCAACCGATGCGCGACATCCATACCTGAACCAGGCCGTCCCCTGCCCCGGTGCCGACGATGGTATCCCAGCTCATGCCCAGCTTCTGGAGAAATGCAAAATTCTCAGCATTCCAAACGAGTATGCCATAGGGAGCCTGCCAATAGAGGTGCACCCATGCCCAGCCTGCAAAACATAAGCTTGTGCCTATGCGCAGGCATAACAGGGGTAAATTGTCGATCTTCACTGGGTGGATGATTGGGCAAGTATTCCCGATTGTCCACCCTTTTGCGAGTTGGGAGACGGATCAGAGGCCTTCGATCGTCCTGCGCGCGCCTGAAGCGTATCTCCAGGGATCATCAATATCCCGGGGCGCGGGAATGCCTTCCGGGACCTGATACTTCGCCTTCATATCCTTGAGTGCGAGCTTCATACGCGCGACTACCGCACTGTATTCCTCATTATGATACTCGTTATTGAGCTCAAGCGGGTCGTGTTTGGTATCGAGTAGTTCCCATTCGTCCACATCGTAAAAATGGATCAACTTAAAGCGGCCATCATAGACTCCTTCGTGACGATAAACCATGTGCCAGCCGGGATACTCGTAATAATGGTAGTAGTGATATTTACGCCAGTTTTCCGGCTCTTTGCCCTTCAATAGAGGCAGCAGGCTGATCCCCTGCATTTCCGCAGGCTGCTCAACACCCGCGATGTCGAGGAAAGTCTGCGCGAAGTCCAGGTTGGAAACGATATGCTTGTTTACTGAGCCCGGCTTTATGGTCCCGGGCCACTTGACAATGAAAGGGGTGCGATAGGACTCATCATACATGAAGCGTTTGTCAAACCAGCCATGCTCTCCCAGGTAGAAACCCTGGTCGGATGCGTAAATGACTACCGTGTTCTCACTGAGACCTGTTTTATCGAGGTGTTCTACCAGGCGACCGATATTGTCATCGAGCGATCGAATGCAGCGCAGGTAGTCCTTAATATATTGTTGGTATTTCCATTTGACCAGGGCAACGCCTTTAAGATCCGGATCGTTATACTCTTCGGTGCGGGAACGTATTTCGGCTTCCCAGATTTTGCGTTCTTCGGGAGTAAGGCGCGAGATAACCCGTTGGTACAGGGTGGTGCCGGGTTGATCGGCATTTACTTTAAGATCCCGGTCAAAATCCATGGTGACCGAAATGGTCATATCCTGATGATGGGCAGCGCTTGTGCGGCCTTCGTAGGTATCGAAGAGGGTTTCCGGCTCCGGAAATTCAATATCGTCAAAGAGATCGAGAAGGTGTGTAGGTGGAGACCATTCGCGGTGCGGCGCCTTATGTTGCACCATGAGCATGAAGGGCTTATCGGGGTTGCGCTCAGTGTCAATCCACTCAATGGCCTTGTCGGTCACCACATCGGTTACGTATCCGTCCTCGGTGATCATCCCTTCGGGGGTGATGAATTCCGGGCGGTAGTAGAGGCCCTGACCGGGTAACACTTCCCAATGATCGAAGCCGGTCGGCTCGGATGCGAGGTGCCATTTACCTATCAGTGAAGTCTGGTAACCGGACTCACGCAAGAGCTTCGGAAAGGTGACCTGGCTACCGTCAAATTGGGTGGCTTCGTTCATGTAGAAGCCGTTCAGGTGGCTGTATTTGCCGGTGAGGATGGTGGCACGGCTGGGGCCGCAGATGGAATTGGTAACGACACAGCGGTCGAAGCGGATGCCCTGGTCTGCGAGACGGTCCAGATGCGGCGTGGGTGCATATTTGCCAATTTCGAAGCCATAGGCACTGATCGCCTGTGTGGCGTGATCATCACTAAAGATGAATACGATATTCGGGCGATCTGATGCTGAGAGCGTCAGGGATGCAAAAAGGAGTATTATCAGGTTGTTGAGAATCTTCATGGTCAAAAAAGAATGTGATGCAGGGAGTACCGAACGCCTGCAAGGAAAAACCTGAAAATCAGGCCTTATAGTGCTCGTGAAAGCCCTCTGCCCCGATATCTGCCACGCGTGCAATCAGCTCCATGCGCTGCTCTTCGGAAAGCTTTGTAGCATTTTTGGCGGTTGCGATATTGGCTTCGAGTTGCTCAAGGGTATCATGGCCTGCGACCAATGAGGATACCGGATATGAAAGCGCGAACTGGTGGGCCTCTTTGATGGACAGGCGATCCGGAATGATGGATTCTCTTTCCTGCATACGGTCTCTGCCCCAAACGGGGGTTACGCCGATCAGCCCGCCACCTGCGATGGATTTCATGGCGAGAACGCCTACGTTGTTTTCAAGCGCCACGGGGACTGAATCGTTGATAAAGCTCAGGTAGGATGGATCGACTACGTTGATCGGGCAAAGCATGACTTCGATTTCGGGCAGCTTCTTGTTGATCAGGTGGTTATTTGCGGCCGGTGTTTTGTGACCGCTGAATCCTATGTGCTTAATGATGCCCTTTTTCTTGGCATTGCTGATCGCTTCGAGGACGCCATTATTCAGGCGATTATCCACATCTTCCACCGTATCAATAGAGTGCATGAGGTAGACGTCTATGTAATCCGTACGCAAACGCTCCAGGGATTCCTTCATGTGGGTTTCTGCCTCTTCACCAGTGCGAGCCCGCGTCTTCGTGAGGATTTGGACTTGCTCGCGATACTTGGGTGATAGAAATTTTCCAAAGCGTGTTTCGCTTTCTCCGCGCTGGTAGCCTTCTGCAGTGTCGAAGAAACGGCAGCCCAGCTCAATGGCACGGTCGATCGAGGCTTCAGCAAAGGCATGATCATTGCGGCCCACATGGTGACCCCCTACACAATACAGCGTAACGTCGAGGCCGGTTTTGCCGAGTTTTCGGGTGGGGAGGATTTTTCCGAATTGATCGGATTTACCTGCAGTTGCGATGAGTGGAGATAAACAGAGTGAGCCGGTAATGAGAGAGGTGCGCTTGATGAAATCGCGACGATCGATGGATTGCTGAGTATTCATGCGACATAACGGAATAGAAAACACTGAAATGTCCAGTAACCCAGAGCGAAAATCATGTTTTAGCATCGTTGCTAAACGGAATGTGGGAATGTATTCTATTCGCTAATGCTGAATCGCGCTACAGATCAAACTGTTGGGCTTCATCCGGTCCGGGCACTGCGTATGCAGGGTCTTTTGCACGGATGTAGACTTCACCGTTGTTGAGCAGCCTGACATCGAGCGGGACGATGGTGACCCCACGGAGATTGATCGTTTGGGCATTCTCCCCCAGATCGCGATCCTGAATACCCTCGACGGGAACCGGTGCGACATTGGCATTAAAAAAGGCGGTGATCCACCACTTGCCGTCCCGGGTTTGAAACGGGGTGCCGTGGCCCAGGAAGCGGCCTGCAAATTTTCGGGGGCCGTATGTGCCGTTTATGGAATCGGAGGTGGAATAGTAGAGGTTGTAAGAGCCTCTGCGCATGCCGTCTGTCGACCATGCGGTGCCGAAGTGGACGTACTGGTCCCCTACTTTGATCATTGTGGCGCCTTCGTGACCGATACGGGTAAGCTGTTGCCCCGGGTTTCGCGGGTCCGGTCGGGTGCTGGAGGGATCAATGCGCGTGGATTCTCCGGAAAAGGCTGAAAAGTCCTTTTTTATAGGGGCGACGCGGGTATTGGCCCAGAGCATCCAGTAGGTGCCGTCGCTTGGATCGCGATACAATGAGGGGTCATGCCTGCCCACCATATCTTCCGGCATCGGGTAGCTCCACGGGCCTTTTAATTCCGATCCTTTTGAAAAGGCGAGCACTGACTTAGGTCCGGGGCAATGCACGAGTGCCCAGCGATTCATTTCTTCTATCCAATGGACCTCCGGTGCCCAGATGACGTTACCCGGGTTTTCGTGAAAACTGTCTTCCAGCGTGTAGGGAGCTCCGAGGTATTCCCAATCGATAAGGTCCTTGCTTTTCCAAATGTTCACCTGATCGCCGACCGCGGAGAGCTGGCCGAGACCCGAGTTGTAAGGGTCCGTCTTTTCACGCGGATCATCCCTGCGCATGGTGGTGCCCGTTAGGTAATAATAATCATCGGGTCCGAGTGTGATGTAGGGGTCACGAATCCAGAGGTTCTTAATAAAGAGCGCGCGATCGTACGATTTGAGGCCAGCCTCAATCTCTGCCCGTGACATGACTTCCCTGACCGGGGCCTGAATAGGCTCAGTCGGCAATGGCACGTGTGCTGCTTGCGAGAAGCCAAAGTGATAGGTAAGCAGGATTAAAGCGAGTGAATAGATGAGCTTCATGGTGCTAGGTAGAATTCCAATAAGTATGATCTGGAATCTTGCCACGGTATTTTTTTTGTAAAGTAGCTCTCTACTTTACTATACAGCTAGCCGCATGAGCCTTTGATTATTCAAATTCTCTACGGGCACTACCACGCCTTCTTTCAAGCCATGGTTGTTCTGGCAATGCATCGGGGTTTTTGATCAGCCAGTCCGGTTTAGGAAACCACCGAAGACTGCTGTATCGCAGGTAAGTCTCAAAGATATCTCCCTGATCTATATCCACGATACGGGGATCATCAGTCTCAGCGAGTTTCTTGATAAGCCGTTTGTGGAGATTTGCTACTATTTCTGCATAGGCAGGGTCATCGGCCAGATTATTGAGGCAGCCCGGATCGTCTACGATATTGAACAATTGTCGTTCCGGGCGCATACCTACAGCGAGTTCAAAGAAGGGTCGAATTGTAGGATCTTCCCGCCCTGTAATAGTCAACAATGTCTTGGCAGGGCTATCATCGATATCTTCATAGGCGTGGTGCATTTTCCCCAAAATTTTGTTTTGGATTTCTTCGTCGGTTGCATAGTTGCCAGCTCCATAGGTTTGGGGCGCCCCGGCCGGCCAACGTTCAGGCCTTAAATTAAGCACATAAAGGTATTCATGTGTGCGTATACATCGCTGGGGATAGCCCAGGCTATTGTATCGCACTGAGCTATGACGCTCGCGCCCACTGAATGTGGCATCGTTTGAAGGATCGAGCTGACCGTCCGCCTGTGACATCAATGCAGTGAGTAGGCTTTTCCCACTGAGTGGATACTGGGTGGGGGGTGCGACTCCCGTGGCTTCGTAAATGGTGGCGGTGAGGTCAATCAGGTTTACAACATCCAAAGCTGTGCGGCCACCGGGAATCTTTTTGGGCCAGGCAACTGCGAGGGGCATGTGAATACCATACTCAACCATGTTTGCTTTAGCATAGGGGAAAGCCATGCCGTTATCCGAAGTTATGATAATCAGTGTGTTTTCGAGCTCTCCCCGTTTCTCAAGCTCGTCGAGCATCCTGCCTAAGTGCATATCAAACCATTGGATTTCATACAAATAATCTGCTAGGTCTTCTCGGATTTCCGGAGTATCCGGCAGAAATGGCGGAACAACTATTTTCGAAAAATCGATACCGTTGCGTTCACCAATTCCCGGATCAAAGGAACGATGCGGCTCCTTTGCGCCAAACCAGAAGCTAAAGGGTTTCCCCTCGGGACGTTGATCCAGAAAGTCTGCAAAGTTAGTTGCATAGTCATTCGGAGCAATTTCGGGCTCCGTTTCCATGTAATGAGTGCTGAATACCGGGCCGGCTGGGTTTTGTTCGCGTCCGCTGTCACGCCAGTCACCAGGGCCCCACCCTTTGCCGGTGTAGCCAATCCAGTAACCGGCGGTTTCCAGCATTTGCTGATAAGTTTTATATTTAGGCAGGAATTTGCTGGCATGCGTGCCAGCATGCTCGATCTGCCAGATGTATCTGCCGGTGAGGAATGCGGCTCGCGTGGGGCTACAACCTGCAGAGGGAGCAAAACCGTTCATAAACAGAACCCCGGAGTCTGCCACACGATCAAATGCAGGTGTCGATATGGCCTCGTAGCCGTAAGCGGATGCATGGGGGAAAGACTGATCGTCTGAGATGCAAAACAGGATATTGGGTCGATCCTTTTCACTACTAATTGCGAAGCTAACCAATAATGCTGTGAATGCGGCGAGGTATAGGGGTAACTTTTTTGTCATAATTATCGATACGTTTTTAAATAAGTTCTAGCTCGATAACTTGACCAACCTTAAGAGCAATTCAATGGAATTAGTACAATTTTTTATCTGTGCATAGGCTAGAGTTCTGCCAGATAGCCCCGCATACGTGTGATATGTGCTTCGTATTTCTCCTCAGATGCTCGGTTTTTGCTCTCGTGGGGGTCGATTGAGTGGTCGTATAGTTCGATCGTGCTCACCTCCCCTGTGTCGCGGTTACGCCACTCCGTATAGCGAAATCGCTCGCTCCGCACGGAGTAACCATGATAGCCCCCTCTGCGGAACTGACTGTAAGCCAGCGAGTTACGGTCGTCCCAGGCAGTTTCATCCTTGAGCAGCGGCTTCAGGCTTCGCCCCTCAAGTGGTGCGTAAGCGGACAAGCCGGCAAGCTCAAGCAGCGTCGGATACAGGTCGATCAGCTCCACACGGGCGGTCGTTTCGCCCGAGTTATCTATGCGCGGATCATATAGGATAAACGGGATGCGCGTGGAGGTTTCAAAATTCGTGTGTTTGCTCCACATTCCGTGATCGCCGAGCTGATAGCCGTGGTCACTGAAGAGCGCGATCACGGTGTTATCCGCCTCGCCGGTCACCTCAAGCGCCTCCAGCAGATCGCCCACCAACTGGTCAATGTAGCTCACGCAGGCAAAATACGCATGGCGGATCGTGCGCGCCTGCTCCTCGCTGAGCACTACCGACTCCGGCATATCCTTAAAGCTGCGCACATAGGATGAGTCATACCAGGCATAGTCGGGCGAGCCTTCAGGTCGCTCCGGGCTGGGTGCCATAGGCAGGGTCTCCGCGTCATAGAGATCCCAATACTTCGCGGGTGCATTAAAGGGTGTATGTGGCTTATGATAGCCAACAAATAGTAAAAAGGGCTGCTCATCCTGAGCGATTTCGCGGAGTTTCTCGATCGCAGCCATATTGGCCAGACCATCCCGATAGGCTTCATCCCCCACCTCTGCGCGCTCCCAAAGCGGCACCTCGCGGTTCTCCGGGTGAATGCCATCGATTAATGCCTGCTTATCCTTATAGGGCGCATTTGCATACTGGTATTCCTTCATATACCACTGCGGCTCCGTCCAGGAGACCTCATCTCTTTGTGTATTGTGCAGGATTTTTCCAAATCCGTAAGTCGCATAACCATGCTCCTTAAAATATTGGGGCAACGAAATGTGCTCAGGTAGTTGATTGCGAAAGTGAGCCGAATTACCGTAGGCACCCAGTGTGTCAGGTCGCAACCCGGTAAACAGACTCGTGCGCGAGGGACCGCACAGTGCATATTGGCAGTATGCATTCTGGAACAGCATTCCCTGCTCCGCCAGTCGATCAATATACGGTGAGTGTATATGCTCCGCCCCATAGCAATTCAGCTCAGGCCTCAGATCATCCACGGCAATGATCAGTATATTCGGCCGCTCTGCATAAAGCTGAAAACTGAATATCCATAAACCTGTTAGTATTAGACAATACCTTTTTAGCTTATTTTTAAAAATCATTTGCACGTATATTAAGACATGGTAAGCAGGCTTTTCATACTACTTTATTTTTAATATTATTAAAAATAATGCACGCAATACCAATAAATCGTTAATTGCGTGCGTTAAGGTTCAGTTTTTGATATAAACAAAGGATTATCACACATGAACCTGTTTAAATTTTGCCTGCTGTTTTGTCTGGTTGCAAACACAGCATTCGGGCAGCAAATCTCAAAACCCGAGGCGGCCCGTTTTCTCATGCAAGCCACACTCGGGGCTGATTACGAGCTCATTGACCGCGTTTCCCAGATCGGCTACGAGGTCTGGCTTGAGGAACAATTCAACGCTGCCCCTACCTACCATACTCCCCGTGTCCTTCAGTTACAACTGACAGACGATGAAGAAGGTATCGAATTCTCACACTACATCTGGTCCTGGTGGGATGTAAACATGAAGGCACAGGATCTTCTTCGCCAGCGGGTAGCTTTTGCGCTTAGCGAGATCCTTGTCATCTCTATGGTCGGCGTGGATATTTTTGAGGACGTTCCCCATGGTATCGCTTTATATTACGATATACTGGTGGACGGAGCTTTTGATAATTACGAAAACACGCTCTACCGTGTATCCACAAATCCTGCCATGGGGCACTACCTCAGTCATGCGCGTAATCGCAAGGCAGATCCCTCCGTCAATCGTTACCCCGATGAAAACTACGCCCGCGAGGTCATGCAGCTCTTCACCATCGGGCTCTATCAGCTCAGCCAGGACGGGCAACGCCAGAAGGACGCCTTTGGCAACGACGTACCCACCTACACCAATGCTGACATCCGCGAATTCGCCCGCGTCTTCACGGGCATGACTTTCGATCCACGGCCGGTTCCGGGTTTGCCCGATTTCAGCGAGCCGGATGAGGTCAACCAAATCGCCAGTGAGGACGATTTTATCCGGGTCGAGCCCGTCTTCGTGCATCGCCCCATGTTTCACTACGAGCCCATGCACGACTCGGATCCCAAGCAGCTCCTCAGTTACAACGATCTCAATGGCAACTTCGTCAGCGGTGCAATCTCCGGTGACACAGTGGAGCAGGACGTCCGCGCAGCGATCAATAATCTCTTTAACCACCCGAATGTCGGCCCCTTTATCGGCTACCGCCTCATTCAGCGTCTCGTGAAATCCAACCCCAGCTCCGGCTACATCAACCGGGTGGCAAACGCCTTTCACGACAATGGCTCAGGCGTTCGGGGAGACATGCGGGCGGTCATTCGCGCAATACTACTCGATCCTGAGGCACGCGGCACCGATCAGTTGGCAAATAACACTCACGGTATGCTGCGGGAGCCCTACGTGCGCTACATCCAGTTTGCCAGGGCATTCAACACATCCGTATCCAGCAACGCCTTTCGCAACGAATCCTGGGCATCTGAATGGCTCAAGCAACAGCCCATGCAGGCGCCCAGTGTCTTTAACTTTTTTCTGCCAACCTATGCGCCCGTCGGCCCTATCACGGATGCAAACCTCGTAGCCCCGGAGTTTCAGATCCACACATCCACATCGGCGCTATCGAGCATCAATTTTTGGATAATCGCCGTGTATGGCGACTACATACTCCAGCTCGATGATGTTCACCCCGTCACCGCCCAGCACCGGGTAACCATCGACTTCAGCGACGAGTTTGCACTCGCAGGAGATATTCCGGCACTGCTCGACCGGCTGAATCTCATCATGTGCGCGGGCAATCTATCCCAGCAATCCCGTAATACGATCACCGACGCGCTCAATCAGGCACGTGCAGTCACCAGTGATGAGCAGGTGGTTCGTCTCGCCATATTCCTGGTAATGAATACTCCCGACTACGCCATCCAGCGTTAACCCCCAAAAGCCATCCATTATGAAACCTTTTAGAAAATCCATCTCACGCAGACAATTCCTGGGCGAAGCCGCCTGCGCCGGCATCAGCGCAACCCCGTTAATCTCAACGTTGCTCAATCTTCAGATGACCAATAAGGCTGCCGCAGCCGCTTTGCCGACCGTATCTGCAAACAACACCAATGGCTACAAGGCCCTGGTCTGTGTGCTGCTGGCAGGCGGGAACGACTCCTTCAATATGCTCGTACCCTCAGGAAATACCGAGTATGCGGAGTATCAGCAGGTGCGCTCCAATCTCGCCCTCGCTCAGAACACCCTGCACGCCCTGAATGCTTCGCAGAATGGCAAGAACTTTGGCCTGCATCAGGGTATGCCGGAGCTTGCGGGTCTTTTCAATTCGGGTGAGGCGGCCTTCGTTGCCAATGTGGGCACATTGGTGGAGCCCACTACCCTCAACGCTTATAATAACGGCTCCGTGCGTCTCCCTGCCGGGTTGTTCTCTCATTCAGACCAGATCATGCACTGGCAGACCAGCGTGCCGGATTCCCGGTCGGCATCCGGTTGGGGCGGCCGTGTTGCGGACATCCTGAACTCCGTCAACAGCAACTCCAATATCTCCATGAATATCTCCGTCGCCGGTACAAACACATTCCAGACGGGTGCAAATGCAATCAGCTACGAGATCGAATCCGGTGGTAACGGCAGTATCCTGCTCGGTGAATTTGACGAGGATAACGAAACGCTCAACTCCATCGCTAATTCTACGGTTCGCAGCCTGATGGATGCCCAATACCAAAACGTTTTCCAGCAGACTTTTGCCACCTCTACGAAGAATGCCATGGATGCAAGCGTAGAGTTCTCGAATGCGCTCAGCGGGATTACCCTGCAGACGGCATTCACGAAGTCAGAGCTCGGCGACCAACTGCAGATGGTTGCCCGCACTATCGCCGCGCGAAACACGCTCGGCATGCGCAGGCAGACCTTCTTCGTCGTCATGGGCGGCTACGATCACCACAGCGAGCTCATCAGGGCACATGGCGCGATGTTGCCCGTTGTCAGCAAGGCGTTAACCGAATTCAACGCCGCCATGAAGGAGCTCGGAGTGCACAACGATGTCACCCTCTTCACCGCATCCGACTTCGCGCGCACCTTGAGCTCCAACGGCCAGGGCTCCGACCACGGCTGGGGCGGCAATCAGCTGGTCATGGGTGGCGCGGTCAAGGGAGGTCTGATCTACGGCACCTACCCGGATCTCGGCAACGGCAACTCTCTCGACACCGGGCGCGGACGGCTCATCCCCACTCTGTCGACCGACGAGTATTTTGCAGAGCTCGCACTGTGGTTCGGCGTGTCCGAAAGCGCATTGGCGGACGTTTTCCCAAATCTGAACCGCTTCTTTAACATTGCCACCGGCGCGCGCCCACTCGGGTTTATGGCCTGAATTATAGCTTGGAACCTGCCGATACTTTGCTACGCTGCATCCTATCGTTGCCTGTCCATCCATGAATGATGAATCATTGCTCAAAAACCTTCTGCATGGAGATCATCAGGCACTGCGCGAAGTTCTCAATCGTTATGAATCCGCACTCATCGGTTATCTGATCTGCCAAACCAAGGATGAAGCCATGGCTCAGGATATTGCACAGGAAACCTTTTTAAAGCTCATTCATAAACCGCCCGGGAGCCTGAAGCACGGCAGCCTAAAGCCGTGGCTGTTCAAGGTTGCCCACCGCAAGGCCATTGACGAACAGCGCAAACGAAAGCGCTTTACTCAATCTTCAGAGAATGTCGAAAAGACAGGCAGGGAATCACCCTACCCGATGGCCGATGCCGATGCGGAATACCTCATTTCATCCCTGCCGGGAGATTTAAAGCAGGTAGTCGTACTGCGCATTTACGGCGATCTGAGCTTCCGGGAAATTGCAAGCCAGCTCAAAATTCCCATAGGCACGGCCCTCTGGCGTATGCAGAAATCCATCAAAATCATGCGGGATACCCTGTCCCCGTCAAAAGACCATGAATAAGCTAGAACCACAGGACCAGCAATTTATCGAAAAGCTCGCCGAGCAGGCGCGCAGCAAAACGCATACGCTCACCAATGCACAGAAGCAGGAGCTCTTCGCCGCTCTGGCTGAACGTCAGGAGTCTACTTTCCGTTGGCTCTCATGGCCCCATCTGCTCCTTCCGGCCTCAGGGCTCGCAGCGATCATGCTGATTACCATTCTCAGTTTCAGACCTTCTGCAGTCGATCCGCTTCCCATACCGCCCCCTGCCCCTTCAACGGTCCAGCAACCCGTCATTGCCAGTGATCTGATCGACGATCGGCTCAGTTCGGTCAGAAGCCGCATGGCACGCTGGGAAAGCCTATCAACCTCGCAAAATGCCGACAGTCCTTTTAAATCAAACTCCGACTTGCGAAACCGCATCAACAAACTTAAACAACAACTGAACTCATAAACATGAACCTTTTACGCATTACTCTGGTGCTCTTATTCCCATTGCTGCTTTTCAGCCTTCACGCTGAAGAGGAGGAAGAAGAGCAGGAATTGGAAATCATACAGGAGGAAATCACCGAGATCCTACAGAGTGACCAGGGCGAGGAATTGCTCGAATTCGTCCGCGATGAATTTCCCCTCGGCACGGAAAATCTCCTCAAATCCATTCTCGATGAGGATCCCTACGAAGCCATCGAACAGCTTGAATACTGGGTCGAAATTAAAGAGGAATACTACGATCTGCGCCGTTACCGCCCTTCCCTCGCCGGGACCTTCCTCGAATTCCACAAGCTCGAGGCCCAAAGCCTGCTGCTCGCCCAGGAAATCCGCATACTCCGTGCCAATCAGGCAAACACGTCCAATATCGCACGCATCGAGCAACAGCTCCGCGATGTGCTGGAAAAGTCATTCGACCTCAAGCTGCAATTCCAGAACGAAGAGCTCGTCGACCTCGAACGCGAACTCAGCGAGCTTCGCAGCCTTATCGAAAAACGCACCTCCGCGAAAGACACCATCATCGACCGCCGCTACGAGGAACTCACCGGCGACACCGAATATCTCGAGTGGTAGCACCCGCCTAGTTATACACAATCTGCGTATTCGGCAGGGCCGTCACCAGTTCCTCAATCTGCGGGGCGTTACTCAACGGTGTATTGTAAATATACAGGGTTTCGAGTTGCTGCAGTTGGCTTAGATAAGCGATACTTGCCATATCAATCTGCGAGTTGAATAGATTCAGATTCTTCAGCTTACTCAACCCTACGAGATACTCAAGATTCTCTCCGTTGATTCCGGTATTGCTGATGTTCAGGCTGCTCAGATTCTCAAAAGCGCCTATCACCTCCAGCGCCGCATCCGTGATCTGCGTGCCACTCAGGTCCGCACTCACGATCCGATGTGCGATGGGCTCCAGGTTTGTCAGCGCCGTATCATCAAATACATTCTGCACGCTGAAGGTTTCCAGCCTCAGGTTGAAAGAGTCCGGCTCCATGGGCCCCAGCAGGATGCCCAGCTCCTCATTTAAATCGGCAGCTTGCACATATAGGGCATTGCGTTCATCCACGATTTTTTGCAGTTCTTCCGGTGAGAGCATCCGCAGGAACGCAGACTCTGCATAACTGAAGATCGGCACCGGAATATCCGTGATCGCTGCAATCGTTACTCCCGGCTGCACGGCTTCGGTGATCCACCAGGCTAACAGGTTTACCTCATCTTCACTGAGCGGCGGTTTCCCCTCTGTCGGCATATACTCTTCATGCTCCGGGTCCAGCGTGATCCGTCGATACAGCTCACTCGCCTTAACATCGCCGGCCACATAAGAAGCGATCCCGGAATCCCCCCCCAGGCGCATCCCGGCAAGCGTCGTCATATCCAGCCCGCCCTCCTTCTTCGAAGGATTGTGGCAGGACATACAATTCTGCTCAAATACTGGCTCGACCAGATGCTCATACACCTTGATTTCCTGCACCGTGTAAATCACTTCGCGCTCCTTCACCGGTAGCCCAAAAACCACCCGCAGTGGATTCGGCATATGCTTGGTGAGATAGTCCTCCCCATGGGTTATTGAGCCTCCCTGGTGTCCCACGACAAACAACACCAGCAGTGTCACCCCGAGCACTCCCTGATATAGATTCCCCCAGTAGCGTTGCACACTCTTGGCGGCAATCGCCTTCACAACAAGCAGTATAAGACTCAGGATGCCCAGAACCACGCCAAACCGCATGTGCGCGATCACCGCAGCCTCCGCACTCCCATGGGAATACGCTAGCAAATAACCGGTTGCCACCGCGATCATAACCGTGATTACCGACAGCCCGAGCACCAGCCCTGATGCCTTTTTCAGGTAATCAAAGCGCTTCCAGTTACCTGCGTACTCAAATACTCCAAGCAGCACCAGAAAGCCGACGGGCAGGTGAAGGATCAGGGGATGGAAACGCCCGAGAAACTTCAGCAGGTCTCCACGTTCGCGTCCGTCAATGATCTCGGCATTGAATCCCAGATACGCGAGTCCGGCAATCAGCAATAGGGATACAACGAGGGTAATTCGGGGTAGTTTTTGCATGGAAAAATCTTACGCAAGCACTGGGTTGATGACACGTGCCTTTTCTACACCGGTGAGCTTGAGGTCCAGTCCCTGGTGTTGATAATTCAGCCGCTCATGATCGATGCCGAAGCGGTTCAATATCGTCGCATTCAGGTCGCGGATATGCACCGGATCTTTCGTGATGTTGTAGCTGAAATCATCCGTTTCACCGTGTACGACTCCGCCTTTCACACCGGCACCGGCCATCCACATCGTGTAGCATCGTGGGTGGTGATCCCGTCCGTAATTCGTTTGCGTGAGCTCTCCCTGACAGTAGATCGTACGGCCAAATTCCCCGCCCCAGATCACCAGTGTATCATCGAGCATACCCCGGCGTTTCAGGTCAGTCACCAGTGCGTAGCTCGCCTGGTCGATATCCTTACACTGGTTCGGCAGATCCTTCGGCAGGTTTGCATGTTGGTCCCAGCCGCGGTGGAAGATTTGGCTGAATCGCACGCCTTTCTCTGCCATACGGCGCGCCATCAGGCAGTTATAGGCAAAGGTTCCGGGGACTTTAGAATCCGGGCCATAAAGCTCAAAAGTGCTTTCCGGCTCATCTGAAAGGTCGGTCAACTCGGGCACGGACTTCTGCATTCGGAATGCCATCTCATACTGCGAGATGCGCGCATGCGTTTCGGGGTCTCCAAAATCCTGGTAAATCTTCTCATTCATCGCATTGACGCCGTCCAGCATCTTGCGGCGCAGTTGTTGGCTCACGCCATTGGGATTCGAGAGATACAGCACGGGGTCCCCATGCGTGCGGAATGCTACCCCCTGGTGCTCCGAAGGTAATGGCCCCGATCCCCAAAGTCGTGAATACAATGCCTGTGCATCCTTGCGGCCCGTCCAGGTAGAGTTCAGTACTACGAAGGTCGGCAGATTATCGTTCATGCTGCCCAGGCCATAGCTCAGCCAGGCCCCCAGGCTCGGACGTCCCGGTATCTGGTTTCCGGTCTGGATATAAGTGATCGCCGGGTCGTGGTTGATCGCCTCGGTCCACATGGACTTAATGATCGCGATGTCGTCCACCATCTGGCTGGTAAACGGCAGGAGCTCACTCACCCATGCGCCGGATTGCCCATACTGCTGAAAGTCGTAGATACTGGGCGCCACCGGGAATCGGTTCTGGTAAGACGTCATCGTGGTCAACCGTTGCCCATTGATGATCGACTCCGGCAAGTCCTGGTCAAACATCTCACGCATCTTCGGCTTGTAATCAAACATGTCCATCTGCGAAGGCGCGCCGGACATAAACAAATAGATGCCCCGTTTGGCTTTCGCAGGAAAATGAGTCGTGCCCAGCACTCCACGCGCTAGCGCCTTCATCGGGTCTGTCTCAAGATCGCGCTTTACCATCGAGCCCATATTCAGGGAACCCAGTGCTGCAAGCCCCAGCCCCCCTACGATCCGCCCAAAAAACTGGCGGCGTGTTTCCAATTCTACGTATTCATCTATCGGGTTCATCTTTCTAAATTCCTTCCTTAAAATTTGGTTACAAAAGTATCGAGATTCATGATCTGGTTGGCCACAAGGGTCATTGCGGCTTTTTGCGCATTGTTGTCGATTCCGGCCAGCTCCAGGTCACCCACTTCCAGCAACGAGCTTGCAGATTCCGGATTCTCGCGGAACTCTGCATAAAACGCCTGGAAAGAATCGAGCATGACTTCGGTAAACTGCTCACTTGGATCAACGCCGAATACCCGCTTATACATATACTCGATGCGCTCAGCCTCTTGTTCTGCTTCAAGATTCAGCGACTGATAAGCGAGCTTACGGGCCGCCTCAATGTATTGCGGATCGTTCATCAGCGTAAGTGCCTGCATGGGCGTATTCGTGCGCTCACGACGTACGGTGCAGTTTTCCCGCGAGGGTGCATCAAAGACCACCATATTCGGCGGGGGTGCTGTACGCTTCCAGAAAGTATAAAGACTTCTTCGATAAAGCGCTTCCCCTTCATCCTGGCTATAATTGGCCGTATTGCTGCTCGTATACCCCACTGCGTGCCAGATACCCTTAGGCTGGTAGGGCTTCACTGGCGGGCCACCGACTTCTTCTACAAGCAAACCGGATGCATAGAGCGCCTGATCGCGAATCACCTCGGCATCGAGGCGGAAACGCGGACCACGCGCCAGGAATGTATTCTCCCGGTCACGGTCCCATTTCTCAGGCCCTGCCTTTGAGCTTTGGCGATAGGTTGCCGACATCAGTATATACTTGATCGTGGCTTTTACATCCCACCCGCTCTCTACAAAATGGATTGCCAGATGATCCAGCAGCTCTGGATGCGTGGGATTTTCTCCCATGATCCCAAAGTCTTCAGCTGTCTTTACGAGTCCGGTACCAAAGAAATTCTGCCAGAATCGGTTCACCGTCACCCGCGCAGTCAGAGGATTATTGGGGTCAATGATCCATTTCGCGAGTCCCAGGCGATTCTTCGGCACATCCTCACCGAGTGAGCCCAGTGCAGAGGGAACATTTGCGGTCACTCGGTCCAACCGCTTATCATACTCGCCTCGATCCAATATGAACGCGTGTGGCTCCCCGTCCTGTTCTTTGGAAATGAGGGATACGTGAGAAACTGCGTAGATGTCTGCAAACACAGCCTGCATCGCTGCCTGCTCATACATGAGTGTATTATACTCCGGATGAATCTGCTCAAAATAGTAGTTCTCAAAGAACTCTTGCTGGAGCGTCGATAGTTTCCCCTCACGTATGCCATTGAGTCGACCTCGGTACCAATCTTCACGGGTAAGCGTCAGCTCAAAAGGATATAAGTGCCTGTCCAGAATCATGATCTTACGAATGTTATTCTTCGCCAGTTTTACACCCTCCTCATCAACGCCACTCATAAAGGGCTGATCGACGTGGAAACTCCCACTCAGATTGTCAATCGTTTCATCGCGATCGATGGGTAATGATGCATTGGCCTGGCTCCAACCATCCCGTCGCTTGAGAAAACGAATGCCACTCGCTTGTGAACTGCCGTCGTATGTGACTACAAACTGCATCGCCCGGTTTGCCTCCATGATCTCTCTCGGGCTCGAAGTAACCGATATCAGATTGCCATCCTTCAACGAGTGGATCATCTCAAACTGGAGAGTATAGTATGGGGCGTCGTTGTAATAACCGAGCACGAGCTGCATACGTATTCCACGGTCACCATCAAAGTTATCCAGGAGAGGAATTACCGGTGTTTTGAAGTCTTGGAAACGGGTCGCCACGTAGAGCGTGAAATCTTTATCGAAATCCAGGATATCGGCTGCTCCGTCCAGAATGATGGGTTCATAGAGCGGATTCACTACTTCTTCAGTTGTGCTTTCACTCTCTTCAGCCTTTTCCGGTTCAACTAAGCTTAATACAATATTATCTTCATAGTGAGTGGTTTTGATGGTGCTCTCCGGATTTTGATACCAATCTACAAAGGCATTTGGGTTTGCATCGCGGATCGCTTTGAAACGCTTGGCATACTCTTCGAGTTTGGGCTCAACCTCATTGAGTTGATCCGCAAGGTCTTCTGGAGGAATCACTACGACCGGCTTATGGTCACGCACATTCCGATCCCAGACTGAGCTCTCAAGATTGTTGAAGAATGCCGCAAACTGGTAGAAGTCCTTCTGGCTGATGGGGTCAAATTTATGGTCATGGCAGGACGCACATTGCATCGTGAGCCCCAGCATTACTGTCGAGGTTGTGCCCACACGGTCTTCCACATAACGCACCTGCAGCTCATCTGCGATTGAACCGCCCTCGTTGGATGTGAGGTTACTGCGGTTGTAACCGGTTGCGATCAGCTGATCCTTCGTTGGATTCGGCAATAAGTCCCCGGCGAGCTGCTCCAGTATAAAGGTATCATAGGGTTTATTGTTATTAAACGCATCTACCACCCAGTCCCGGTAAGGCCAGATCTCGCGGTAATTGTCAAAGTGCAGTCCATGGGTATCCGCGTAGCGCACATAATCCAGCCAGAAGCGCGCCTGGTGTTCCCCATATTTTACTTTGCTCATGAGCAGGTCCACATACCTCTCGTAGGCATTGGGAGATTCGTCATTGATAAAAGCCTGCACTTCCGAATAGGTGGGTGGCAGCCCCAAAAGATCGAGCGATAGCCTGCGTGCGAGCGTTGCACGGTCTGCTTCCGGGTTAGGCTCCAGGCCTTGTTTCTGCATTTCTGCATAGGTAAACTTATCGATGCCGTTGTTCCCCCACTCTACATCCGGTTCCGCATGGCGCTCAGGCTTCATGAATGCCCAGTGCTGCTCCCATTGGGCACCTTCATCGATCCACTGGCGAATGATATCGATCTCAACGGCGTTAAGGCTCTTGTGGGAATTCGGTGGCGGCATTACCTCACTCTTCAGGTCACTGATAATGCGCTGATACACAGGGCTGTTTGCTGCATCACCCGGAATAATCGCCGGTCCGCCCACCTCCCGATTGGCAAAGGCAAACTCCTCGAGGTCCAGCCGTAATTCTGCTTCGCGGGTATGTTCATCCGGTCCATGGCAGTTGTAGCAGTTTTCAGAAAGCAGCGGGCGTATATCTTTATTAAAGCTAATGAGCCCGGCATCCATATTCGCAGATGCATTGGCGAACGATGTCGGAGGCCGCTGCTGAGATCCACTGTCCGTAAATTTGGCCTGAGAGTAAGACTCCTGAGGGCTGAGCTCCCGGCTCTCATTCATCGCGAGGCCTCCTTGTACAGTTGTCTGGCTTTGTGTCTTGGAGTCCGTCGTGTTTACATATTGCAGTATGCTGGCCAGGATTACCGCTGCGGCAATGGGCACAAATACGTATTTCCAACTTCCTCTTTTCTTTGTCTGGCTTTCCGCTACCAGTGCATCCTCAATCTCTTCGTCGATCAGGCTGCCATCCGCCAACAGTTGTTGCAGCGCACCATCCATAGTGAGCTGGGCGTGCAGTTGACATTGGTTCATCAGTGTCTCCCGCAACTCAGGGTGATCCATCAATAACTTCTGGAGCTGGTCTCTCTCGGTGTCGATCAGTTCACCTTCCAGCATACGCTGCATCAGCGCCTCAAAATCTTTTCTGTCACTCTCTTTCATAATCGTTTATCCGGCATATTGCTGTTGAATACACTTTAATAAAATGGATCGGGCCCGATACAGGATCTGGGCTACATGATTTGCCTTGAGCTTGCGTTCACTTGCAATCTCCTTGGCCGTCTTTTTCTCATAATAATAATCTGCTACGATGCTGCTAGTCTTGGGCTGCAGGCGTTTCAGGCAGATTTGTAAATGCTCCACATACTGCTCCAGTTTCAGATCAATCTGAGACCACTCATCCGCGATCTTATCCAGATAATCATTATTCAGCTCGAGCTTGCGACGCCGATTCTTCTCGATGAAGGAGCGGCACTTATTCTGGGCAATCTTATACGCCCAGGCATTAAAGTTGGTTCCCGGGGAATACGCATCTGACTTTTCCAGAACCGTACGATTGGTGTCCTGAAGGATATCCTTGGCATTTTCAGGGTCCAGCACGATTCCCAGAATGTAGGCATAAAGTCGCGGCTGCATCTCTACCAGCAACTCATCAGATATTTTTATGGGGTCGATATTCAAAAAGGGGTAAATGGGTTAACAACTAGCAGTATATTCGATTAACAATTAAAATATTACAAAAAAGTTCAGGATAACTAAAAATTAAGTGTAATATCAGTATGACTTATGGAATATAAGATTGTTACCTAATCATTTATTCCATGAAACTATTACTTACCACAATCACGCTGTTTGCATACGCTTTTGCGCATACCCACGACTTCACGCACGACCATTCCTGGCCTCATAAAGATCACCTGACCATTGGCGATGGTCACGGTGAAATCGCCGTCAATGAATATGGAAATATCTATATTTCCGTTCAGGGTGGCCCGAATGAAGGTATACAGATTTTCTCACCTGAAGGAGAATACCTCGGCAATGTGGTAGACGCCCCCAGCGATTTCCACGGCTTCGTAATTATAAAAGAAGCCGATACCGAATTCATCTACGGAGCTCGCCTGGGAACCGGCGAAATTATGAAGATGGACCTCAATGGCAAAGTCCATATGAACATCCCGCACACTGCGGTGCCCGAAGAATTTCTCAATAAGACTAAGGACAAGGAAAACCCTGAAATTGAGCGCATCAACCCCCGGTTCACCGGTATCGATGTAGCCCCGGATGGGCGCATCTACATTGTCGACGGATACGGGAACGACAATATCCATGTATTCTCACCTTCAGGGGAATACCAGACCACCTTTGTCATGCGGGA
This sequence comes from Puniceicoccaceae bacterium, assembly GCA_028285755.1. Lineage (GTDB taxonomy): Bacteria > Verrucomicrobiota > Verrucomicrobiia > Opitutales > JAFGAQ01 > JANQOQ01. Next base: position 155,686 of record JANQOQ010000006.1, on the reverse strand, counting down.
AGCCCCCTTCAACGTTCGCAACCTTCACAAGATTTACATCGACCCCCGCTATGATGAGCCGCGCATTATCGGCACTGACCGTCAGAATGACCGTATCATCCATCTTTCGCTCGAAGGGGAATGGATTGGCGAACACATCACCGGGCTGCGCAGGCCCAGCGCCATTGCGTTTTATGGCGACAAGATGGTCGTCGGCGAAATCCGGGGGCGCATCACCGTTTTTGATAAAGCGGGCAATCTGCTCGAAGAAATCGGCACTAACGAGGATGCTGACATGATCGGCCACAACCGGGCCACCCCGGATTCCTGGCATCCCGGCATCGTAAACTCCCCGCACGGCATCGCGTTCGACGCTGAGGGCAATGTCCTCATGACCGAATACAGCCGCTACGGGCGAATCATCCGCTACAATAATCGCTTGAGCAAATAATCTACTCGTCCGCAGTCTCCGCCCCCGTGATCTTCAACACCACCGGGTTGGGCCACGTGCGGTCGTTATAGATACGCTGGGCACGCATCGCGGTGATATTGAGGGTATTCCGCCCGGCTTCCCATCGGGTTTGCGGAATGACGTCCGGCTGATATTCCAGCACAAGATCATTCTGTCCAAGCACACTGATCACCGTATCATCCGTTGCCTTGAGCGATTTCAGCTTGATGGTTCGCTCGGTGCCATACTCCCAATCTGTATCCATCACAAATGCATACACGGCATCGCCCGATTTACTCTGGGTAAACCATACATCCTTCTCTTGAATGACTGACCATGGCCGCACATCATAGATCGCTTCCCGGTTGATCGCCATCCAGGTTCCCATCTCGATTAATATGGACTCCTGCTCGATCGGAATCTCCCCATTCGGTTTCGGCCCGATATTCAGGAGCATGGTGCCACCTTTCGCACGAGTTTCGATCAACGTATGGATCCACTCTGTGCCATCGCGATAGCTTTCATTCGTGGGTTTGTATTGCCACGAAGTCCCCATGGTAAAGCAGGCCTCCCAGGGCTCCGTTTTCAGGCTTTCCGGAAGCTCCTGGCCTGTAGATGGAGAAATTTCGGGCGTAGAGATCGCTCCGCGTGTAATCAGGCAATCCGGCTGCAGCTCCCACACAAGTTCGGTAAGCCCACCGCCCTGAGCCTCCTTGGGGCCATCGATAAAGAGCACATCGATTTGCCCGTAATTACTGAACAACTCCCGAATCTGGGCCTTATTCAGCTCCATTAACTCAGGGTTGTTGATCGGTAGTGCCTCGGGGCGTCTGCGGCTGATCAAAGTCCCTTGCCGGTAAAGCTCCGAGAAATCATCTGGTGAAAAGTAAAAGCCGATCTCCAGGCCCTGTGCGCGAAACGCATCCACTACTTCCTTCGTAATGTCCTTACCATAGGGCGTATTCATGATGTTAAATTCCGTGGTCTCCGTATCAAACATACAGAAACCCGAATGGTGCTTCGTCGTAAATACGACATACTGGAAGCCTGCCACCTTGGCGAGTCGTGCCCACTCGTCCGCATCAAAACGCGTAGGGTTAAACGTTTTCGGCAGTTCATTGAAGAAATATTCGCAGAACGCTTCATCCGCACCAACCAACGAATGGCTGATCACGGTTCCGATCTGACTATCCACACTCCAGTGGATGAAGAGGCCCAGTCCGGCATCTTTCAACCATTCGAGGCGCTCAGGTTTGTTTTCGGCGCTGACACACAATGTGAACGCCACGATCCAAATCGCAGAAATAAGCTTCTTCATAGTTCTAAGGGTATTTTGATTCTTTTAGTAGATCACTGCCAGCCAGTGGCTCTCATTATCGGGAGTATTTATTGTCGCACTACCCGCCTTTACAACCTTGCTGTCTATCCAACGGTTAGATTCCACACGTACCCAGGCGATTTCCCTCTCATTCGGCAGTTCTATTTTTACCTCACCTCCGGCCGGGAAAAAGATAAGATAATGCTCCCCCGCCTTCGCACTGCAAAACGCTTCATTTTCAGCCCGATCCATGAGTAGATGATTGGCAGGTGCCATATCAAAGAGGTTCACGCGCTCCAGAGCCTGCCTTAAGGACAGGATCACATTTTTGGCGGTATCATTGAGCCCCTGCCCGCTTGGGGGACGGTGAAAGCGCGTACTCCCACACCCCATCAATACATTTTTAACGTAGGATTCGATCGCGTTGTGCGTCTTTTTATGGCGTCCTCCATCCTTCCCATACACCTTAATATTGGTAATCGGTCGCAGTTTGCCCATCTTTCGCAGTCGCTCAAATTGTTCCAAACCATTTGTCCAGTGACGCTCTCCGACAATATGGTTATTCTGAGAAATATCTACAAAGTCGAAGTATTGAGGGTTATCGAAGGTTTCCGCATGAAAGGGGTGCGATAACTCCCACGGATCCCACATCTCCGTTATATAAACTTCCTTATCGATCTCCGAGGCCTTCTTACGGATGTAGTTCGACCAGAATTTCGCCCAATCGGAGGTCACCGAAGTTTCATTGTCCATACAGTAAAGCACATGGTCATACTGCAGACTGTAGTGGAGCATAGCATCTACAAAACGTTGCTGGTGCTCCAGCACACTGGGAATGGCCAGTTGTGAAGGCACACTCCTGAAAAATGGGTTTTCCGTATAGGTGGGGTGGCTATCCACTACTTCCGGCAGTTTCGAGCGCCGGGAGTCATACTGGATGTTATTCTTTGGATTATAGGGGTTCTTGTCCCACTCCTGTCGGTAAAAGTCAAAGGTCGCCCACACTTCGATCTGCACGATAATATCGCGCTTAGCCGTTTCTTCCAGAAAGATGGCAAATCGACGCCAATACTCGGGGTTAAGCTCTCTCAAGTTATAGAGGCCGTCTTCCCTTTGTGCAAAGGCCCATACATTGCCGGGATCACGACTCGACATCGTGCAACGCACATAATTCGCGCCGACGGCCACCATTTCATCCAGATGGGCCTCAAGGTTATCGATTTGAAAGAGATTATCGTCTTTGGAGCCACCGAGCAACACGCTCAATTCACCGTTGAGTGTCCAGTAATTTAAATGCGTTTCAGAAGGGGCAATCTTTGGCCCTTTTGCGCAAAGTGATAGTGTGATAAGAAGAAGGTAACAAGGTGTAAGTATTTTCATGATTTGGCGGATAAAGTGTCATCAGGCTATTGAGCGCTAGATTACCACAAATCCATGCGCTTCGGCAAGTCCCTGACTTTCGCTGAGGGGTAAAACTCCGTCACTGGCGGTTGCCGCCAACAAGCTCGAAGCTGCGGTGAGGCAGGCCATACGGAGCTGCTTATCTAACTCCATACCTTCATGGATTCCGTGTAATAGTCCGGCGCAAAACGCGTCCCCTGCACCAACTGCCCCCACTATCCTCTCAGCAGGCATATTGACGGCAGGTTGTAGATACTCACTGTTTTCTCGGTTTAAGGCATAAGCCCCTTTGGGGAAATGAATGTAGACGGCCTTGGTTTCTCCCCACGATAACAACGTATTTGCAGCTTCTCGTAAAGATACTACAGGAGGCGTCTCTTCGGCGGTTAATGGAATACCGGTTATCTGTTCGGCTTCAAATTCATTCAATACCAGATAATCCAGGAATGGCATGCAGCTTTTGCAGAGCGCTTTAAACAGTTCATTATCAACGGATACCGCGTCTGCTATCGTGATCAGGCCGGATTCCTTAGCAGTTTTCAATACTTCAGCAAATCCTGAAATTCTCGAAGCTTTAATGGCGTCTAGTTGATCCAAAAGCATCAGATATCCGAGATAAAAGATGCTATACGATGTATTTGAGAAATTAAAATGATGCTTATTGAGTAAAGAATTACTGCCCTTATGGTGGAAAAAGGTCCTCCGCCCGCCCTCTTGCACGGTCATGACATCAGTGATGGATGTAGCCGCATCTTCCGTAAACTGCACATGCCTTGTGTCTATACAATGTTTCTCCAGATCATCTCTTATGTATTCTCCGGCGTCATCTTTGCCAAGTAACGCAACAGCTCCCAGGGGATACCCCACATCCATACGCGAAAGATCCTTCAAAACATTATAGGGCCCTCCCCCGTTGTTTCGGGTATGCTCAATAATGTGAGCCAGCGAATCCTGTTCAGGCCAGCGATCAATGATCTTCACCTGATCAATGATAAAATTTCCACCTGCTAATATTCCACTGCGTTGAATCATAGGAGTTTATTGCTTTTCAGAGATCAGCGTTACCTCCGCTGCCGCATCTTCCTCAATTCCGGGGAACCGGCCAATATTCGGGTCCACAAAGATATTATCCGTAGCGTCATCGTTCGCAGTGGATACTTCACCGACCACGCAGGCTCCCTCCGCACCCCAGAATGCATGGTAGATTCCGGGAGTCAGGGTCACACGCTCACCTGCATTGAGAATCAACACTTCACCATTAATAAGTGAGCGAATCTCCCCGTTCACCTGTACATTAAAGCGCTCGGGGTTAACGGGCTCACTAGGCTCATTCTTCCACATTTGCACAGCCAGTTTACCATTTCGGCAGATAATATCTTCTTTCTTGATCCGGTGAGTATGCGCGGGAGTCACCTGGTTCTGTCGGCAATACATGAGCTTTTCACAGTATTCGGGCTCCTCGGCAAGATTGATTAACGTCAGGCCATATGCGTTGAAGTCACCCAATCCAAAATCGGTAATATCCCAATGGGGGCTCGGAGGTAATGCCCAGCCGGCTGTGGCAAATGCGCCCAGCGCTTCCCGATAAACGGCATTGATCTCAGATCGTTTCATTTATCGGTAACTCTGCCGGGTTTTTGTCGATTGCAGGTCCTGCTGAAGATGTCGCAGAGGCTTGATTTTCAGTTTTTCGAGCACCCCATGGTAAGCTTTTACCGCTTCAACCGGTTCAATCTGCCCGTCTACAATCCTGCGCAGGAACTCAATAAAAGCCAATGGATGTTCGGATAAGTTGATTTTTCGTCCAAAAAGTGCGACCCGGGCACCGTATTTATGCGCATCATGGATAAGCTGAAACGCATCCAGCGTCGTTCCTGCACTTCCACCCAGGATACCGACAATCAGCTGAGGATCATAGGACACCAGCTCCTCGAGCGGTCCGGGGCCATTATAAGGGATTTTAAGAAAGATAGGCCGGCCGCTTTCCGTCACTCCTGCCAGTGTGCGAATGATATGGTCATTCAGGAACGCCGAAACCTTCTTCGAAGGGATGCCCGGATCCACATTGGGATTAAACAGCTCAAGAAAATGCCGGAAGCCCTTTTGCTCAGCCTCCACGCGGAATTGCGCATAATCCGAGAGTGCTTTGTAGTCCCAGTCCAGGTCATTGGTAAAGGTAATCGAATACAGCCCCAGATCCGCCCCTTGATGAGCTTGGCTATGATCCACCTGATAACGCCCGTACTTAATGTGTTCGATCGTCGCACTGCGGAATGCGCGCGACGGCAGCTTGGGATACTTACCCCCCCTTACGGCCCATACATCACTGGTATCATTGGCTCTTGCCGCCGGAGTAACAGCTGACTTCGCAAATAGCTTTTCCTCAATGGCCAGCTTCTCAAGATTGGATGCCGATAGCAGCACGATATCCACAATGCCCTGGTCGATCACTGCGCGTATCTGCTCACGGTAATCCTCCAGGGTTTTATAGCATCCTTCGGACTCATTATATCCATGCTGGCATTGACTGTAGTCCAGCCCCGGGGCAGTGATTCCAAACGCCATATCCGCATCCTTCGCATCGGCGATGATAAACTCTTTGCAGGCGTGAGGATCTTGTCGGATTAACTCAAGTTTTCTATCGAGACTTTTCAATTCAGGGTAATTCTAAGGTTACTCGTTTATAGTTTGAACCGTAAACTCACCATTAAACTGATTAAATCGCTCTACCAATAAAAAAATACCAACAATCCCGATTTAAAACGTCTAACGTTTCGAATATATTTTTAATTCATCTTCGAAATACCGGAATCTTAGTTTTCAATTGAGTTCTACATAAACCGTTTTAACTATTCAAAATTCATGAAGTTTCAAATAGCCCTCTTTACCCTTCTGATAACCGCTATGAGCTTATCGCTCAGTGCCAAAAAGCCCAATATCATCTATATTCTTGCGGATGATTTAGGCTATGCGGATCTGAGCCTTACGGGGCAGACGCTTTTTAAAACTCCCAATATTGATAGCCTTGCTGCAGAGGGTCTCTTTTTCACACAGCATTACTCCGGTAGTACGGTTTGTGCACCTTCGCGATCAGCTCTCATGAGTGGTCAGCATACGGGTAATACCCCCATTCGCGGAAACAAGGAGATCCAGCCGGAAGGTCAGGCACCCTTCCCCAGCGATGTGCCTACTCTGCCCAAGATCCTCCGCGATGCAGGCTACGTTACGGGAGCATTCGGCAAGTGGGGTCTGGGTTATCCCGGTTCCGAGGGGGATCCCATGAACCATTTCGATGTTTTCTACGGGTTCAACTGTCAGCGTCTGGGTCACCACTATTACCCCTTTCACCTATGGGATAACGACGAAAAAGTCATTCTCGAGGAAAATGCGGGCAAAGCGAAGGGGCTTTTTGCACCCGATATCATCCACGAGAAAACTTTGGACTTTATCCGGGACAACCACGACCAACCCTTCTTCTGCTATGTGCCTACGATTATCCCGCATGCGGAGCTGATCGCCCCGGAGAAATACATGGAGAAATACCGGGGCAAATTTGAGCCGGAAACCCCTTACGAGGGTTACGATGAGGGCCCTCAATACCGTCTCGGGCCCTACGAATCGCAGGAAAAACCACGTGCCGCTTTTGCCGCGATGATTCACTACCTGGATGACCAGATCGGTGAAATCGTCCAGCTCGTGAACGACCTCGGCATCGCAGACAATACACTCATCATTTTCACCTCCGATAACGGGCCTCACTTCGAAGGTGGAGCCGATCCCGATTACTTTGACAGCAACGGCGCATTCCGTGGCAAAAAGCGTGACCTCTACGAAGGGGGTATCCGCGTCCCCACTATTGCATGGTGGCCCGGTACCGTTGCGGCAGGCTCTCGAACTGATCACATCAGTGCATTCTGGGATGTGTTACCGACAGTCACCGATCTTGCTGGGATCAAAGCACCCAAGAATATCGATGGTGTCTCGTTCGCGCCTACATTGCTGGGCAAGCCCGAAAAGCAGCTCCAGCACGATTACCTTTACTGGGAATTCCACGAACGCGGCGGCCGTCTTGCGATCCGTAAGGGAGATTGGAAAGCAGTCCGCTACAACATCCTTAACGATCCGAATGCACCCATTGAGCTTTACGACTTAAACTCAGACCCCGGTGAGTCCAACGACATTGCTGTTCACTACCCGGAGGTCGTTGCCACGATGGCTCGTATCTTCAAAGAAGCGCGCACCGAGTCAGAGGTATTTACCTTCCGGCAACAGCAATACGACGGCGAACAGCGCAACTAAGCTTCGTCGTTCTTGTTCTTTCGCTCAAATCGATAAACGCCCCGCAGATAGGCAGCCCGCCCTAACAGGTGGCTGGCTACCGGTGTGGTGATATAGAAGAATGCCACGATTAGGATCGCCTGGATCACCGTGCTCACATTCGCAAACTCCAGTGCAGCCGCAATCGCCAGGTTTGCACCCCCGAATGCACCGGCCTTGGTAGCCGCGTGCATTCGTGTGTAAAAATCGGGAAACCGGTATACACCCAGTGCCGCAACGAATACAAAGACACAGCCCAGGATCACAAAAAAGTTGATCAATACTACGATTACATTCTCCATCACGAAGCCTCCCCTGGTTTCAGCACTTTGCCCTTTTTACGTTTGGGCTTATCTTCAAATACCGGGTATTCACGCTTCTCAAGGTAGCGGGAAATAGCGACTGTCCCCATAAAGACGATCAACGCAATCGCGATCCCGATATTCATATAGCTGGCCTCATGATTCACAATCGCCTGTAGGATGGTAAGCGCAAGTATGATGCCCGCCAGCAAATCAAGTGCGGCCACACGGTCTACTACATTAGGCCCTCGGATCACGCGCAATAATGAGAGCAGCATGGCTCCCATAATCAGAATTTGACACCCGATGACTACCCAGGGGTGTAACACCTCATTTAAAGTCTCAGAAAACATTCAACACTCTCCTTTCATATTGGCGCTTTACCACCTCATACAGCTCCTCGGAGTTCTCAATATACATCGAATGGATGATCAGTTCCTTGCAATTCTCCGATACATCGATACTCAGCGTCCCGGGTGTCATCGTAATCAGGTTCGAAAGCACCGTCACCTGCACATCCGTGAGGCGCTCATCCAGTTCAATCGTGAAAATCTGTGGGCATGAATGCAGATGCGGTGTTACCACATCAAAGGCGATTTTCATATTGGAGACGAATACCTCCTTCATATAGAAAATCAGTAACTCTATCGCTGCAAAAAATCGTTTCATAACTACAACTTCGAAATTGCCTCCGTGGATTGAGGGATGACCGCCTGAATATACCCCTCAGGGTTCAGCAGCTGATCCGCTGCGCGCTCCGCGACTTCAAACATACCCTGCCCAAATAACCCTAAATAGAGCGTCATCAGCACCATGATAGCGATAGGCGCATACATCAGCTTAAGTGTTTTGGGCTCTACCTTGTTTTCGGTTTCCTCAGGCGCATCTTTCCAAAAAGCCTCCGCCCAGATTTTGGTCATTGAAAAGAGTGTCATCACTCCGACTATCAGCGACACCGCCGTTATCCAGAAAACTTCCGCGTCGATACTCGCTTTAACAAGCGCAAATTTTGCCCAGAACCCCGAAAGTGGAGGTATTCCCCCAAGCGAAAACGCGGGGATAAAAAACAGCAGTGCTAGAAATGGCAGTGCTCGGTAAAGTCCGCCAATCTTCGAAAGCTCCCCGGTGCCTTTGACCTTCTCGATCACACCCCCTACCAGGAAGAGATTCGTTTTCACAATAATATGGTGCACCAGGTAAAACACAGTTCCGGCAAGTGCCAGGGGTGTTAACAGCGCAAGCCCCATAATCATATAGCCAATCTGGCTGATAATGTGGAACGACAGGATTCTCCGGATATTATATTGTGCCGCTGCTCCCAATACCCCGGTCAGCATGGTGAGTGCCGCAAGGATCAGCAATATGTCCTGCAAAAATTCAAAACTCTGATTGAAGAAAAGCGTAAATGAGCGCATCAGCGTATAAACACCCACCTTCGTGAGCAGCCCCGCAAAGATTGCCGAAATCGCCGTTGGCGGCGTATGGTAGGATGCCGGCAACCAAAAGAAGAACGGGAAGATCGCGGCTTTTACCCCAAATGATATGAGAAATAGAATCGCTGTGCTGTTAATCAGAAAAGAATCTGGCTGGATGGCCAGTTTGAGCGCGATATCCGCCATATTGAGTGTGCCTACCTTAGCATACAGCAATCCGGCACCCGCCAGAAACAAAAGCGAAGACACCAGATTCAGCACCATATATTTAAAGGCACCCTCAAGCTGCGCCCGATCTGCCCCCAAAGATATCAATACGAACGAAGCGATCAGCATCACCTCAAACCATACATAGAGATTGAAAATATCACCGGTTAGGAATGCCCCGTTCACTCCCATTATCAGCATGCTGTAGAGCGGGTAATAAAAGGTCTTTTGACGTGCATTATCTACGGATTGCACCGAGAACAGCATCACGAGAATCCCCATGATGCATGAAATCAGCACCATGATCGCACTCAACAGGTCTGCGACCAGCACAATGCCAAAGGGCGCTTGCCAGGCGCCGAGACTCAATACCAGATAGTCCTGCTCCATCACGACGTTCAGGAGCAAAATAGCACTAATCGTGGCCGCGGCCATACCGATCAACCCAAGCGTACGCTGAACGGGCAGAGTCCGGAATATCAATCCGATGATCGCCGCAACAAACGGTATAAAAACAGGGAGTAAAATTAGATTATTCATGCGTATATTCCCTAGGTATCCGTGTTGGTAAGCGCATCGATATCATCGTGCCCGGTCTTCTGGTAAGTTACCCCCATCAGCGCCAGGCTAAACGAGATAAGCCCGAAACCGATCACGATCGCAGTCAAAACCAAAGCCTGCGGAAGTGGATCTGCCGTGCCTTCTGCAAGTGTCTTGGCACTTGCTTCAATCAAGGGAGGATTCGCAGATTTCAATCCATTCGCACTGAAAACCAGCAGGTTCACTGCCTGGCCCAGAAGCGCGATCCCGATCACAAGCTTCATCAAACTCCGTCGCAGCAGGCAATACACGCCTGCAGCTACGAGGGCTCCGATTATTATAGCAATTAAAGTACTCATGAATCCGCCTCCGATAAGCTGAAAATCATTGCCAGGGTGAATCCCATCACCACCAGATATACCCCAATATCGAAGATCAGGGGTGTCCCCAGATGCACCGTCCCAAGCAGGGGCAAGCTAAAGGTAGGCAGCCATAACCCGGCCATAAATGCGTTTCCCATAAATACTCCACCGATTCCACTGAGTACCGCAAGTAAGAGCCCTACTCCGATTAGGCTGAAAGGATCAACTCGCAGCGCGCGTTTTGCCGCCTCAAGACCCGGACCCATGACAAGCAGTATAAATCCACTGGCTCCTACGAGACCACCAATAAAGCCGCCTCCCGGAAGGTTGTGACCCCGATACAGTATAAATAACGAGGTAAAAAATAGCCACGGCAATAACAACCGCGCCGTTACATCCAAAATGGTAGACTTCATGAGTTTTCACCCTTCCCCTTAAGAACAAGTGCAAATATTCCGAGCGCAGCGATACCGACCACTACGATCTCTCCAAGCGTATCCAGTGCCCGGAAATCAACCAGGATCACATTCACCACATTACGTCCCTTCGCTTCGAGATAGCTCCACTCTCCAAACTGGCCTGAGATGGTCGGTGCGATATCGAGGTTTTGTGCCTTCAGCACCAGCAAGGTTATGATTAGGCCGACTGAGACGGAGAATATACCATCGAATATGCGTGTCTTAACTCCTGATAACTTGCGGAATGCCGGCAAACGATAAATTACGAGCATAAATAAAACCAGGGTCAGGGTTTCCACGAGTATTTGCGTGATCGCAACATCCGGCGCTCCATAAAGAATAAATACGATCGCCACTCCAAATCCGGTGACCCCCATCGCCAGTAGCGCGGTCATACGGGATTGTGTCTTTACGATCACAATCAGGCTGCTGATGATTATAATCGCTGTAGCCCATTCAATGAAATTTGCGCTCCAGAGGTCAAAATTGTCGGGTATACCCCCAAACAGTGAAAGCTTATAGGAGATCAACACCAGCGATGCGGTAAAGGTGATCAATAGATAGCGCCTTAAATAGCCGGATTGGAGCAAGCGGGTCTGCCATTTGGCGACGGCTACAAATCCGTTGAAACAGGCCATGTAGAGGTCGTCGAAAGTAAATGGTGGTTTAATTCTCTGGCTCCATTCATACCATATACGTCTACGAAGTGCAAAAAGCGTTAATCCGCCAGCAAGCGTAAGTATACTTAGTAGCAGCGGGAGGTTAAAACCGTGCCACAGCGAAATACCAATATCCACGGGATGCCCCGCAACCGCACTGGCGGCAGGCGAAAGCAAGGGTGTAACCAATTGCCCGGGAAACATCCCGATCAATAGACCGGTAACCGCAAGCACAACCGGCCCCAAATACATGGAGAGCGGTGCTTCATGTGGCGATTTTGGGTAATTTTCTTTATTTAGTTTGCCCCAGTAGGGATGCACTCCCGCCTTCAGCGCGAGCGACATGAGTATGATATTCGTAAGCACTGCCGCTATTAAAATTATGGGAGCGAATTGATCCAGATAGCTGCCGGCTTTGTAGACGTATTCTTTACCTAGAAATCCGAAAAATGGCGGAAACCCCGACTTGGATAATGCCGCAAGCCCGGCTGCAAAGGCGGTGATCGGCATCACTGCCCTTAGTCCGCCGAGTATCTTCACATCCCGCGTCCCGCTCTCGTGATCTACGGATCCCGCCGTCATGAAAAGCGTTGCTTTGTAAAGAGCATGGCCCAGCAGGAATATAAGAGCGGACTTCATTGCATAATCGGTTCCAATACCGAGCAGCATGGTCAACATCCCTAGAACACTCAATGTGGTGTATGCCAGTATGCTCTTTAAATCCGTCTGCAACAGCCCATTGATTGCCCCCCAAAGCATCGTAACCATGCCAAAACCGCAAAGCGCCATCGTCCACGACATGGTGTCACCCAAAGCAGGGTTTAAGCGCGCGAGCAGGAAGACCCCCGCTTTCACCATCGTCGCTGAGTGCAGGTAGGCACTCACGGGTGCCGGACCTGCCATCGCATTGGGCAGCCAGAAATGAAAAGGAAATTGAGCCGACTTGGTAAACGCTCCTAAAAGCACGAGCACCAGGATGTAAGGATACCAGGCGTGTTCAGCTGCAGAAAAACTACCGTTGAGCAATGCAGACACGGTCCAGCTTTCACTGGCCAGCCCGAGCATGATTACGCCAGCGAGCAGAGCGACCCCGCCTAACCCAGTTACCAGCAAGGCCTGTAGTGCCTTTCGGCGAGCGTCCTCATTACCGTGGTAATAACCGATCAACATGTAAGAGGAAATACTGGTGAGCTCCCAGAATACAAAAAGCAGTATTAAATTATCCGAGGTCACTACTCCGAGCATTGCAGCCATAAAGACTAGCAGATAGCTGAAAAATCGACCCTGAAGCATATGCTTATGCAGGTAACCCTGGGCAAAAATCAGAATAAATGAGCCAATGCCTGTGATTAACAGGCCCATTAACAGGCTTAGGCCATCAATATAGAAGCTCAGTGAAGTATCCAGAGCGGGAAACCACTCGATGGAATACTGCACCACCCCACCCGCGTTAATGGCAGGCAAAAGGCTTATGAAATACGCAAAGCCACTTGCAGGGATCAACGCAAACAACCAACCCGTATAGGATTTGGCAATGCGATGGATCCAGGGTGCGAAAAACGCAAATACAAGCAGCCCCAGAATAGTAATAAATACACCCATACAGTTATCCCGTATTGAGAGCTAGTTGCCTACTGATCCCAAAAGGTTATCAAGGAAAGACTTACCGGTCCCCTTCTGCTTAACGGCAACGACGGGCAAAGATGCTATTTCGATTAGTTCTTCAGCATTACTACCTAGTAATATTGCGGAAAGAGCGTCTTTGCCTCGGGCACTGATGATAATCAAATCCGAATGACTGGTGATAGCATGGCGCGAAATCGAGGGTGCAATGGAGTGCCCATGCTCAGTAGCGGGAATTACCTTTAATCCGCGTGTATCATTCTTTTCAGCATACTCCTCCAGCAACTGATTGTAGTGTTTCTCATTCATTTCCTTGAGCTGCTTCTCAGAAAGTACGGCTTGGCTTCGTGTTCGCGGAAGCAGGGCTACATGCATGAAGGTGAGCTCATCCAGTTGCTGTGCCTCACCGAAAGCTGCAGCCACGTCGATACCGTTCTTTGAATAGCCAGAAAAGTCGATGGGCACGAGTATCTTCTTAAAGTTTGCATTTGCTCCAGTAGGCACCACACATACCGAACAGGGTGCTTTCCGTGCAAGTCTTACAGCAAGCTGCGCATCTTCAGTATCCTTACCAATGATGACGAGGTCGACATCCTCTTTTTGGGCAATTTCCAATAGTTTGTAAACCGGTTGCCCCTCAGCTACCCGTACTTCTACTTTGGTTTCATCATGTCCTTCATAATCGGCGCCTAATTGCTCGTTGATACGATTTTGCATCGTCTTATCAATGGGCTCGAGTAGCCAGGGATATTTCTCCTTAACCGGTGCAGGTATATCGATCTTCTCCGAAAAATGGGTGAAGATAATATGCTCCGATTTGGCAAGCTGGGTGATTTTTGCCGCCATCTTGATGACATGCGGCTCATCCTCCTGCAGCTCAAGATGCACTAAGACTTTTTTGTATCTATACATGTGAAGACTTCCAGTTGTTAACTTGACATTTGTTAAGGTTACAAATCAATGATTACACAATTCTAATCGTGTCAATTGATTCACGATTATTTTTACGTATATTTTTTGCCATGGAACTTTACACCACCAAGAAACCCCCTACCTGGACTTTTCTAACGAATCATGCACACGTCTTAATTTGTATAACGGCCAACCCGGATATCGTGTTGCGTGAAGTGGCTCTCCAAGTAGGCATTACAGAACGAAACGTACAGCGTATCGTTGCTGAGCTTGAAGAGTGCAACATTGTCACTCGGATCAAAGAGGGGCGACGTAATCACTATAACATCAATTTGGACGAGACCCTCCGCCACCCGATTGAATCGCATGTGAAAATCGGCGACTTTTTGAAATTCATCATCGGCGATAAACCACATTAGGCCTGCTACTCGCGCTAATTAGCCTATCCATATATTTTTCAGATTATTTGACCCATTTTACTTCTAATGTTGCCTCGTTATATGGGCAAATTACAGAAAATAGCAGAACATATTTGGACACTCGAATATCCGCTTCAATTATTTGGCCTGAAACTGGGTCGACGGGTCACGATCCTCGAAACGAAGCCCGGGCAACTCTTCATCCACTCCACAGGGCCGTTTACCATAGATGAATCTGCAGCAATTTATGACCTTGGGAATGTCAACTTTATCATTGAGGCCACAACTCTTCATGACACTTTTTCCAAAGAGGGACAGGCAGCTTTTCCGGAAACCCCGTATTTGGTGCCAGAGCATTTTCCTGCAAAGCGTATGGGTGAACAGGCCCGTTTTATAAGCGTATCATCCACATTACTAGCAGATCATCTGCAAGTACAAAAGCTTATGGGTATGCAGTTTATCAACGAATATGCAATGTATCACCCTCAGACTAAAAGCCTCCTTTTGGGTGATGTTCTATTAAATCTTGAGGATGCTACAGGCTATTCAAAATTTGCATTTAAGTATACTGCAGGTGTTAAAACCTGGCCGGCGATCGATCGCCCTTTCAAAATGTCAATTAAGAACAAGCAAGATTTCCAGAAGTCCCTGCAAACTATCTATCAATGGGATTTTGAGAGAATCATTATGGCTCACGGCCATATTATACATAACAACGCAAAGGAAGAGTTTTTTAATGCGGCAGTCCGTGCAGGTTTCTCATTAGATTAGCCAGAACGGTTCAATGGGGATTTCCCGTATCCTACCCTCTGAATTGAACTGAGAGTCTTAGGCTAAGATTTTCTATTCAATGCTTAATTAATTAATGCTCATAGCGTGTTTAATCTGTTATAGTTCCTCCCGTAAGATTAAGCTTCAATATACCCCGTTTTATTAATTGCGAATAATCAATGCTATGAAACTGAATGTTGACACCATGAGAGCTGCATACCTCCCCGGGAATTCCACCACTATTCTGAAAGAGGACCCTGTTCCAACTCCCGGTTACGGTCAGGTATTGCTGAAGATGAAAGCTTCTACGATTTGCGGTAGCGATATTCGCGCGATCTATCGGGAGCACCTTGGCAAGGGCCCGGAGGCCTATCAAAACAAAATAGCAGGCCACGAACCCTGTGGGCAGATCATTCAGGCGGGTGAAGGGACAAAACGCTTTAAAGTGGGTGATCGCGTGGTGGTGTATCACATATCCGGCTGCGGTGTATGCAATGATTGCCGCCGGGGATACATGATCAGCTGTACCTCGGAAACGAGGGCTGCCTATGGCTGGCAACGGGACGGAGGCATGGCAGACTACCTGTTGGCTGATGAAAAGGATCTATGCCACTTGCCGGATGAACTTTCTTATGTGGATGGTGCACAGGTAGCTTGTGGCTTTGGCACCGTATATGAGGGCCTCGAAAAAATCGGAATCAGCGGCAACGATGCAGTCCTCATCACGGGCTTGGGCCCGGTGGGTCTTGCGGCGGCAATGCTATGCAGAGCCTTAGGTGCACCCCAGATTATCGGTATCGATGTCGTGCAGGAGCGGCTCGATATCGCCCGAGACAAGGGCCTCTGTGACCATGTTCTCATGTCAGACCCTGACAATGTTGAACAAGTTAGAGCACTTACGGGTGGTCACGGCTGCGAACGAACGGTCGATTGCTCAGGTCACCATATGGCACGCCTCACTGCTATCCAGGCGGCCCGCAAATGGGGCAAAATCGTATTTATCGGCGAGGGAGGCACCTGCGAATTTGCTCCTTCTCGTGACATTATCCACGACCAAAAAACCATCTATGGCTCCTGGGTTACCAATATTTGGCGCATGGAAGAGCTACTGGAGAAATTGGTTCGATGGAAAATCCACCCGGAGGACCTCGTCACCCACCGATTCTCCCTCGATCAAGTCAGCGATGCTTACGAGTTGATGAATGAAGGCAGATGCGGTAAAGTCGCCGTGTGTTTTGACGAAGAGCTGGACAAACCCGGCACTGGTGAAAACCTCGCAGCTAATAATGAATGCTGTGCCCACTGTTAATCTGAATATTATTTACTATGCTTAAAGGAATATCCCCATTAATCAGTCCCCAACTCCTTGAAACCCTGGCACGTATGGGCCATGGTGACGAGCTCATCCTTGCAGATGCTCACTTTCCTGGTGAGACTTTCAACTCAAACGTGCTAAGGGCGGATGGCCTGCGGATAGCAGACTTATTGAAAGCAATTCTGCCGTTATATGAGCTCGATTCTTATGTCGATCACCCCATCGCGATGATGGCGGCGGTTCCCGGTGATACCCTGGATCACAATGTTGAACAGGCATACCTCGCGAGCATCCATATCACTAATCCGGATGCACCTGCCATTGAACGTATCGACCGCTTTGCATTCTATGATCGTGCTAAAGGGGCATTTGCAGTAGTCATGACCGGCGAGACTGCCAAATACGGAAACATCCTTCTAAAGAAAGGTGTAACCCCAATCGTATGATCAGCAACGTTCCCCTTTGCTATGATTCTTGAAAACAATCGAAAGTTTGAACGCATCGGCGATGAAGTCGATCCTTCAACGGTTCCTTATCGCACGCTCGATAGTGGTGACAAAATGCCTGCAATCGGCCTCGGTACGTTTGGTTCTGACCATGTGAGTCATGAAGCCGTTGCGGATGCTGTTTTTGGAGCTGCATCCGTAGGTTATCGCCATTTCGATTGTGCCGCAGTCTATCAGAATGAAGACCTCATTGGCAGGGTCTTGCAGGATATTATGGCAAATGGCGTGGAGCGTGAGGAGCTGTGGATCACTTCTAAGCTCTGGAACAATAAGCACACACCCGAGGACGTTATTCCCGCCTGCAAACAATCCCTTGCTGACCTCCAGCTCAACTACCTCGACCTTTACCTCGTTCATTGGCCATTCCCAAATTATCACCCGCCCAAGTGTGATGTAGACTCCCGCTCACCCAGTGCAAAGCCCTACATCCATGAAAATTTCATGCAAACCTGGCGCGAGATAGAAAGGCTCAAGCAGATGGGACTCGTTCGAAATATTGGCGTGTCGAATGTAACTATTCCGAAGCTCGAGCTCATCCTCCGAGACGCTACCATCAAGCCAGCGGTTAACGAGATGGAACTACACCCTCACTTTCAACAACCGGAGTTATTTGAATTCGTGGTAAGTAAAGGCATCGTACCCGTGGGCTATTCTCCCATTGGTTCCCCTGCCCGCCCGGAACGTGACCGCACTAGTGATGATACCGTAGATATTGAAGATCCTGTGATTGTTGAAATCGCTGCAAAGCATAATATCCACCCTGCCACCTTATGCGTTAAGTGGGCAGAGCAACGGGGGCAAATCCCGATCCCGATGTCCACGAAGCGCCGTAATTACCTTGCAAATCTAAAATCGATCATAGAAAATCCTTTATCCGATCAGGAAATGGCAGCGATTGCCACGATTGATCGTGATTGCAGACTGATCAAGGGGCATGTATTTTTGTGGGAAAGCGCTAATGATTGGCGTGACCTTTGGGACTTAAACGGAAATATCAACAACACATGACTTATGAACGCGACTACCCCTGCCAATAACCCCAGTCATGAACCGCACAATCTCTTTTCCACTCAGGTAACCTTTGGTGAATATTATCACCTGGGCGATATCGATTCCCTTTCTACAGAAATTGCAGTAGTCTGTGGCGGTATCGAAAAGTGCACCCCGGATTACAAAGTAGATCGTGTGAATTTTAAATACTACGGTATCGAATACATTGTATCCGGTAGTTGCAAAGTAACGCTTCAGGGAAAGGAATACCACTTAAAAGGGGGCAGCATGTTTTGTTATGGCCCGCACCTCGATCACACCATAGAGAACACGGGGGATCAGGAGCTCATCAAGTACTTCATTGATGTAACGGGCAGCAAAGCACCCGATATGCTTTGGGAGACCTTCCTTAAGGAAGATAGCCCGGTAAGACTGTCCAACATCAAATGGATTGGTGACATCTTTAGCCAGTTTCAGGAATGCGGTAAACTCGGAGGAGATCCCGGGCGTGAGCTCAATAGCATGCTCATCAAGTATCTTATCGAGCGTATCCAGTTGGAGAAGATAAACACACCCGAAGCAAAATCACCGGCTGAGCTAAGCTTCGAAAAAGTTCGCACATATATTGAGAAAAACTTCCTTACCATCAAGCGCATGAGCGAAGTGGCGCAAGCTTGTAACATCTCATTACCTCACATTTGTCGCTTGTTTAAGCGGTTCTCCAATGAATCGCCAACTCATATGCTCATCCGCCTTAAGCTAGAAAAGGCCGTTGAGATCATTTCGAGTGAAGACTATCTCATCAAGGAAATTGCGGACTATGTGGGCTTTGAAGATCCCTTCTATTTTTCACATCGTTTTAAACAGCATTTTGGAGTGGCCCCCAGCAATTACGCGGCCGCTATCAAACCGGTCAATCAATCAGAACCGGAGCTAACTCTAAAAGCCGGTTAGCAAAAAATAAGATTCGCAATATCTCAGACGTGCGGATTCTGTTCTCACAATGAAATCCTTCACGCTCCTTTTGTTTCTTTTTGCATCGTTTATTCATACGACTGCAAACAATGACAGGCCGAATATCATATTTATTCTGACGGATGATCATCGCTGGGACCTGACCGGTTACAACGGCAACTCAATTATAGAGACGGCTCACCTGGATCGTCTTGCCACTGAAGGGACACGCTTTAACAATGCCTACGTGACCAGTGCGATCTGCACACCCAGCCGTGCCTCCTATTTTCTGGGTCAATTTGAGCGCAGGCACGGGGTGAATTTCAATTCAGGGACTGCTGTATCCGCTGAGGCCTGGCAGCAATCTTATCCCGTTATCCTGGGAAAAAACGGATATTACACCGGATACATTGGCAAAAATCACGTGCCAGTCGGTGAAAAGGGTTACGAAACGGGTATCATGGAATCGGCTTTCGATTTTTGGTATGGGCGTCACAACCATCTGCGCTTTTACATGAAGGAAAACAAGGGCGGCGAAATCTTCAAACAGGCAAAGGCGGATACCCAAATAGAAATTCTGCAGGAAGGAGCCATGAGCTTCCTGGATTCCGAACAAGACTATATTGACGGATCCGTGGCTTTCCTGGGGAATCGACCCACTGGCCAGCCCTTTTGCCTCACGATTGCCTTCAATCTACCCCATGGTGCGGGCACCCGGGATATGAAGCAACGCGAGTCAGACCCCGAACTCTATCGTTCTAAATACCGGGACCAAACAATCCCGCTACCTGTAAATTACATCGCAAGAGATGACATACAAACGCCTAAGATTCCAGGAGGCGTGCTGCGGCCCGAATTCAGGCAAACGACCTATGATAACGTCAACACCCCTGAGGCAAACCGGGAAGCGATCATTCGCCAGATGCAGACGGTTACCGGTATCGATCGTTTCCTGGGCTCCATGCGGGAGAAATTGGATGAGATGGGTATCGCCGATAACACGATCATCATCTTCGCCTCGGATCACGGAATCATGCTCGGAGAATATGGCCTCGGTGGTAAAGCGCTCAATTACGAAATCTGCCTGAAAATCCCATTTATTATCTATGATCCGTCAGCAAAGCCGAGTCAGTCCGATGAGCTGGTTATGTCTGTAGATGTTGCGCCCACCCTTTTCGATTACGCTGATATCTCTATTCCTTCAAGTATTCAAGGCCGCAGTCTGAAGCCGCTTATTTGTAACCAAACCATTGATTGGCGTGAGTATACCTTTGCCGAGAACCTCTGGTCTACGACTTTCGGGAACCCACGTATCGAAAGTGTTCGGGACGAAAGGTGGAAGTATATTCGCTACTTCTCTACACCGCGATCTCTCTTTGAGGATAACGGTGGTAATCAGGCTTATCGTGTATTTCCAGAAGCGGTCGAAGCTTACCACGATTGGCTAAACCAGGGATATTCCAATCAAGAGCCCGATTATGAAGAGTTATTTGATCTCCAAAATGATCCCGGTGAGATGACAAACCTCATCAACGATTCTAAATACAAGAATACGCTCAATCGACTGCGAAGCAAATGTGCCGAACTCGCCCGTGAATACCGGGGTGACCCGAATCAACCACCCGCCACCGATCGCCTGGAATTAGCGAAGACCGGCGGCTGAGCGATTCAAAGATTACTTTACGGTCAGTTTATAAACGAGCGCGATATCGGTAGTGAAGCCTTTCGTTGGCTTGATTTGGATACCCTTGCTATTTTGCTTCCACTGCACCTTCTTGGAGCTGCCAATCAGCTCAATACCTGATATTTTCACATTTTCTGCAGCGGCTCCTTCTGCAAAGGAACTCAATTGGACAGTTTCATCCATTGTCGGCTGAGCAAGGACGAATGCATATATATAATTGTCATCCTTGCTGCGGGTGTAGCGCTTATCCTGGGATGTGTAAACGTTGGTAGTTTTCATCCCACCAAATCGACCTTCTTCCCAACCGGTTGGGCCTTCTCCATGAATCAACCAGGGCCGGGTCGCGTAGATAGCCTCTCCATTGACGTCCAGCCATTCGCCCATCTCAAGCAGCACCTTGCGCTGATCATCCGGGATAATTCCATTGGCCTTGGGCGATACATTGAGCAGCAGAATACCATTTTTGCTGACGATATCGATCATGCCATGCACTACCATGGAAGTCGGTTTGACCTCTAGCGTGTCCGTATAGCACCAGCTCCCGAGGCTGATGGTATCATCGCTTTGCCAGACACTCTCTGAAATTTCGACTTTCCCCCCTTTTTCTATATTGAACACCGCTACGCTCTCAGGGAAATCGGTTTGCTTGTAGGTTACGACGACTTCTTTGTCCTTTTTTGCCGCATGATTGTAGTAGTGCTCAATAAAGGCCTTGCGGTAGTTTTCCGGTATCTTGTCCAGCCAGGAGTCAAACCAGATGATATCCGGTGAATACTGTGCGATTACTTCTTTAAGCTTCTCAAACCAGACTTCTTCAAGCCATTGCCCTTCATCCAGTCGCCCGTATAGGTATTTCAGTTCATCATCGTTCTCTACTCCATCCAGTGCAGGCACATCGGGGAAATGACTATGCCAAAAATAGCGACCGTTTGGATATTCCTCTGTAAAACTCTCCGGGTGATTCGGGCGGAATAGGTGCCTCGCATGGTGAAAGGTTGCGATAAATTTCATGTCTCTTTTACGAATCTCTTTCGCCAGTTCTCCGGTGATATCACGCATCGGTCCCTTGTCTGCGACATTCCAGGGGGTAGCTGCACTGTCCCACATGGCAAATCCATCGTGGTGTTCCGCAACTGGTCCGGCAAAGCGGGCACCTGCCTTCTCAAATAAATCGACCCACTCCTTTGCATCAAAATACTCAGCCTTAAATTTAGGCACAAAATCATGGTATCCGAATTCCGCTGGATCGCCATATTTTTGAGTATGATGCTCATGGACATTACGCCCTTCAAAATACATCCAACGCGGATACCACTCACTGCCGTAGGCGGGAACAGAATATACACCCCAGTGAAAGTAAATGCCCAGTTTTGCATCCTGAAACCACTCGGGAACTGGATAATTTTTGTATTTGCTCCAATCCTGCTCGAAATCCTCAGCTTGAAGATTGACGTTAAGCGTTAGAGTGAAAACAAATAGGCTAAGGGTAAAGTATCTGATTAAGTATTGCATGACTAAAAATGTAGCACTCATGGCTTCAGATAAAACTAAAATAACCCGCATTATTTTGATATCCCATAGAGATATTGAACTGCACTCCTAGGAATCTTGCACTCTGAGCTTAAGTCTGTCTAATGGTATTATGCGTTTTCAAATACCCCGACTATTTTCAACTGCATCCTTGGCACTTGCTTGTCTGGGAACTTGCAATCTCTACTCATCCGAAATCGATAAAAAACTATATGGGGACTGGACGCTCGACTTCGGGAACGAAGATGCCGGGTGGCTGCGCATTGAGCGAGGTGAGGACGTCCCTGTTGTATACATGCGCATCGAAGTCGGTTCTGCTGGCCCCCATCGGAATATCGAGATCGAGGATGGGCGCATCCAATTTATTCTTAAGGAATTTCGCCGCACGAATGACGGCCGGATGATTACCCGTAGAAATTCGGACGCGGAGCTTATTCTCACTGAGAAGATCGAAATCGGTATGAAAAACGGCGAGTTTGACGGCTTACTTAAGCGTATTTATGCGAAGGAAAACAGGACGGAAAGCATACCCTTCTCCGGTAAACGCATACCTCCCATGCCAGCTTCACCCCCGGACCTCAGCAAAGTCTGCTTCGGCATGCCCAGACCCATCTTTAATGGTAAGGATCTCACGGGCTGGAGTCCCCGTAGAGCGGATAAGATTAACGGCTGGAGCGTCGAAGACGGGATGTTGGTAAATTCTACGCCTAAAACTGACTTCAGCTCCACAGGTGCTTATGCGAACTTACGAACGGATGCCGTTTTTGAAGATTTCTGGCTGCACATTGAGTTCCTAGCGGATTCAGGACAAAACAGCGGAGTCTACCTCCGGGGCATGTATGAAGCCCAGGTGGTTGACCGTGATAGCCGTATGCAGGGCATCCAGGGTATTGGCGCGGTATTTAGCAAGGTTGCACCGAGTGTCCAAGCAGCGACTGAGCCGGGCACCTGGCAGACCTATGATCTGCTCCTGGTAGATCGGCATATCACAATCATGCTCAATGGGGTTACAGTAGTGGATAATGCACCAGTCGATGGCCCAACGGGAGGTGCCATGCATACCGACCCGATGACCCCTGGCCCCATCTATCTGCAAGGGGATCACACCGCCATCAAGTATAGAAACATCTACCTTGCTCCAGTTATCTATAAGGACAAATAACATTCAACTTTGCCCAATATGTTACTCAAAAAATCCGTTGTCCTGCTTTGTCTAATTGCTGCGTCTATTAGCCTAAGTGCTAAAAAGCCCAATATCGTTCTTGTTATCACAGACGATCAGGGCTATGGCGATCTTTCCTGCACGGGAAACCCCATCCTCAAAACGCCTCATTTGGATACGCTTCATGCAGAGAGTGTGCGATTAACGGATTTTCACGTTAGTCCCACCTGTGCGCCTACTCGTGGAGCCCTGCTAAGCAGTCATTACACCAATCGTGCAGGCCCCTGGCACACGATACTTGGGCGTTCTTTTCTCAAGACATCCTCTAAAACCATTGCTGAGATATTATCTAGCCAAGGCTACGCGACTGGATTGTTCGGTAAGTGGCATTTGGGTGATAATTACCCTTATCGCCCTCAGGACCGTGGCTTTCAGGAGGTAGTCAGCCATGCTGCAGGCGGTGTGGGCCAAACCCCTGACTATTGGAATAATGATTACTTCGATGATGTCTACATGCACAATGGAGAACCCACACGGTTCGAAGGATACTGCACGGACGTCTTCTTTCGGGAGGCGAAGCGCTTCATCGAACAGCAGGCAGAAAGCGACAAGCCGTTCTTTGCATACATTTCAACCAATGCGCCCCACTCTCCCTTCGTGTGCCCGGATGACTATTGGAAACCTTATAAAAAGTACGGCCTTACTGATGCTCAGGCCATCTTCTTCGGTATGATCGCGAATATCGACGAGAATGTCGGCCAGCTTCGCAAATGGCTCGCTGATGAAGGCCTGGAACAAAACACTATCTTTATTTTCATGACGGACAACGGCACTGCAACCGGTCGGCCGATCTATAATGCGGGTATGCGTGGTGGCAAAGGCAGCGAGTATGAGGGCGGCCATCGAGTTCCATTCTTTATCTACTGGCCCAAGGGTGAGATCTACGGCGGCAGGGATATCGACTCATTAACTGCTCACATTGACATCATGCCGACTTTGCTCGACTTATGTGGAATCAGCATGCCGATGAGCTATGCCATTGATGGCCGCTCACTCACTCCGCTCTTATACGACTTGCCGTTCTCCTGGCCGGATCGCAGCATCATCGTAGATTCCCAAAGAGTTGTAGATCCCATCAAATGGAAGAACAGCGCGGTAATGACTGAGCGGTGGCGGCTCATAAACGGCAAGGAACTTTACGACATAAGTGCAGATCCAGACCAGGAAAACGATATCGCTTCTGAATACCCAAAGGCGTTAGAAAAACTTCGCCAGGATTATGAAGATTGGTGGGCAGATATATCGCCCTCATTTGCCGATGAGAGCCGCGTTATCATAGGTCACCCCGCAGAAAACCCCATTGTATTAACCTCGCATGACTGGATTACGACGGATCGGTTAACCCCCTGGAATCAGACCCACATCCGCCAGGCTAAAGAAGGCACCGGCGCATGGCACTTAAGAGTTCACCAAACCGGTAAATACAGGATTCGCCTCTTTCGTTGGCCCCCTGAGGCAAATGCATCTTTAGGCTCCAGTCTTCCCGCAGGTGAGCCGGTATCCGGATTAAAGGCATATTCGAATTATGAGGGCATTGCATTACCCATCACACAAGCGATTATAAAAGTCGGTGACGTAACCCTTGAAAAAGCTGTGAGCCCCGATGCTCATTTCGTCGAATTTGATATCAATCTAGCAGCAGGTAAAGTAGAGTTCTACACTGAGTTTCACTTCAAAAATACTAAAAAACCCGCTATCAGTGCCTACTATGCAGAAGTTAAGGCTCTCTAAAGAGTTTTTACTGGGCCTTACGCCATTTACCGGGCGAAGTTTTCAGCGTCTTCCGAAAAACCTGCGTCAGGTAAATCGATGAGTTAAATCCGCTGGTTTCTGCGATGTAATCCAGGGTATGGTCACTCTCTCTGAGTAGCTCCTGTGCCTTGTTCAGTTTGACCCGAAATATCTCATCGTGGATGGATCGGCCAAACGCTGATTTAAACTTACGCTCAATCAGGCTCCGGCAACACGGCACCTGGCTTACCACGTTTTCCACATGGATGCCTGAGCATGCATTCTTATGTATATAGGCGATCGCCAACTGTAAATCACGATCATTTACGGCTATGATATCCGTGGATTGTCGTGTTTTGATCTCATCACAAGGGATCAATCTTTCGGTGAAATGTTCAGAATGGGACTTGCGCATCATCCCATCGAGTAATCGGGCCGCCTCATAGCCTACCCGAGTGGCATTCACTACCACGCTTGATAGTTCGGGCTTACTCAGTGTGCACAGATACGTATCATTATCTATGCCTAGCACCGACAAGTGTTCGGGCACCTGTAAACCGCAACGTAAACTCGCATCGATCGTTTCACGTGCAGTCAGATCATCCACGCAAAGCACCGCAGTGTTGCGCTTCAATCCCAAAAGCCATCTTGAGAGAAGCTTTTGTTGCTGTTCCCAATTCATGTTGGGGTTACCAAAACGCGTCTCGCGAAAAACCTGATAACTGAACCCTGCTTCCCTGACTAGCTTTGTAAAATGGTTCGTCCGCAAATCCAGATGGGGGTGATATCCTTCCGGTGCGCCTACCAATGCAAAACTACGAAACCCTCTTCTGTGGAAGTGATCAAACGCGGTTTGTGCGACCGAAAGGTTATCAATCCCTACGAAAGGTATCTTATCCTGGGCATAGAGACCTCGAAGATCAATAACTGGTAAACCGGATTCCGTAATACTCTCTGCGGTTTCCGGGTCGTTGATCCTTGCTAATATACCGTCTCCATCCCAATTTCGAATCCAGTCGGGCGGTTTTCGGGTCAAACCTGCAGGTTCAAAAAAGAGCGACCAGTGTGAAACTTCGTGGTTATACTTTGAAATGCCCTCGAGCAGCTTCCTCCCATATTCCCGTGAAGTCTCAATTAATAGGGCCACTCTGTAAATGCGTTTTGGCATAGCGGCAGCATACGTAATATCTTAGTTTTTAAAAGAAAATTAGTAATAGGATTATTTAAGTATCTGTGATATTCTCCTTTTGCAAGCTAGGCTTAACAAATATTATGTCCCCGACCGATATCACAATCCATTCCGCAAGTCTCTATCTATTGCCCGTTGAGACTCGGGTGCCATTGAAATTTGGTACCGAGACATTAACCGCAGTCCATTGTGCACGAGTTTGCGTTGAAGTCAGTAAAGCCGACGGCAGTAAATTTAATGGCTGGGGTGAAACTCCGCTCAATGTTCAATGGGCATGGCCGAGCAATCTCCCCTATTCGATACGCAATGAACGCATGATCGAGTTTTGCCGCAGACTCACCAAGGCTTGGGCTGAAGTTGATGCTACAGGGCACGCGCTGGAGATAGGACATTACTTTATTGAAAATGTATTACCGGGATTACTCAACGATTTTAACCGCGAGTCATTTCCAGATAACAATCACGAGATGCCCTGGCTTGCTGCTTTAGTTTGTGCTTCCGCTTTCGATATTGCCGTTCATGATGCTTATGGCTATGCAAATGATCTGCCTGTTTATAAAACTTACCAGGCTCCTTATCTGAATTACGATTTGTCTCACTATCTGGAGCCTGAATCCCGGTCAGGCGTCTCGTTTGAAGGCCTTTATCCTAAGGATTTTCTCGCTGGAAATACTCCAAAATCCATACCCGTTTGTCACCTGGTGGGCGGTATGGACAAGCTCTATGCCGAGGAAATTACTGCTGAGGATCCGAGAGATGGCTACCCTGTAGACTTGCTTCATTGGATTCGGGAAGATGGCCTGAATTTCCTCAAAATCAAACTGCGGGGAAATGACCGTGAATGGGATATGCAGCGCCTCGTCGAAGTAGGCAAGATTACTCAGGCATACGCGGTTGACTGGTTGACAGCAGATTTTAATTGCACCGTACAGGATCCCCAATACGTCAACAGCATCTTGGATGAACTCATGCGTGAGCACCCGGTTATCTTTCAGAAGATCCTCTATGTGGAACAACCGTTTCCCTATGAGCTGGAAACGCACCAGATTGACGTCCATAGTGTGTCCGCACGCAAACCGTTGTTTATGGATGAGAGTGCCCATGATTGGAAGCTAGTCAGGCTCGGTCGTCAATTGGGATGGACCGGCGTCGCCCTCAAAACCTGTAAGACACAAACCGGTGCCCTGTTAAGCCTGTGTTGGGCAAAAGCGCATGGCATGACCCTCATGGTGCAGGATTTAACCAATCCCATGCTGGCGCAAATACCCCATTGCCTGCTTGCAGCCCATGCCGAAACGATCATGGGAGTCGAGTCTAATGGTATGCAATTTTACCCGGCCGCATCCTCTATCGAAGCTGTTATTCATCCCGGATTGTATAAACGCAACGAAGGTAAGCTCAACCTGGAGACCATCCATGGAAGTGGCTTCGGCTACCGAATTTCAGAAATAAACCGTCCATTACCAGAACCCGAAATTATACATCAATCATGCCCTATCTAAGTGCATTTGGAGACGAAGTCGCTACCGATTTCAAAGACCAGGTTGCATTCCTGGTGAAAGAAAACATCAAGTTCATCGAGATCCGATTCGTGAACGGCAAAAACATTATGGATCTGAGTCCATCTGAGATTGCCGAAACAAAGCAAATACTTGCGGATCATGGCATCGGTGTCAGTGCCATAGGCTCACCCATTGGTAAATCCATTATTGATGAGCCTCTGGAGGCAGAAATTGAGAAGATGAAGCATGCCATCCATCTCGCTGAATCCTTCGCAACTGAGCGCATCCGCGTCTTTAGTTATTACGCGCCGGAAGGCAAAAATATCGACGACTATGGGGACGCGGTTATCGAACGTTTGGGCAAACTGGCAGAGCTGGTTGAGAATACCGCTCTGTCTATGGCACACGAAAATGAGACGCATATCTTCGGACATTCGGCCGAGAATTGTGCAAAGCTCGCACAGGCACTTCCTGCTGACAGCTTTCACATGGCTTATGATCCGGCAAATTTCATATGGGGTGACCTCATCGAAAAACCCATGCAACAAAGTTGGCCACTGGTTGAGCCTTATGTAAAGCACGTCCACATTAAGGATTGGTCTCTGGGAGCTGAATCGGGCAGTATGCCGGGCGAAGGACACGGCCAGTTCAAGGAACTGTTTGTTCGGTTGGGTGAGTTAAACTACACCGGATTTCTCACGATGGAGCCGCACCTGAGTGAGGCGGGCCAGTTCGGGGGAGCTACTGATCCGGTCCTTTATTCGAAGGCTATCCAGGCTGTTCGGGATCTTGCAGCTGAGACACAACTCGAACTTTTCTAATGAGTATGAGGACATGGAATTGGGGGATTATCGGAGCCGGTATGATTGCCGAATTCCATGCGAAAGCTATCGCTGAGCTCGAAAATGTCCAATTGGTTTCGGTCTGTGCGAATACCGAAGCAAGTGCAAGCCGTTTTGCGGATAAACACGGCATTACGCCATACGTTGGCTATGAATCGATGTTGGATGATGCAGAGCTCGACATTGTTAGCGTTGCGACGCCGAGTGGCCTGCACTGCGAGCCAGCTTTGCTCGCAGCAGATAAGGGCATTCACGTCATTTGCGAGAAACCGATCGAAATCGCCACAGATCGCATCGATGCTATGGTTGCAGCCCATAAATCGGCAGGCACACAGCTGGGTGGCATTTTCCCCTATCGTTTCAATGACCTTACTCAAGTACTGAAGCACGCGATTGATAGTGGCAGATTGGGTAAGATATCTTACGTTTCAGTGGGGGTTCCCTGGTGGAGGGATCAGGCCTACTATCAGGATACTTGGAAAGGCACCCAGGCCTTGGATGGAGGCGGGGCTCTCATGAACCAATCGATCCATATGATAGATCTGCTTTGCCATCTCATGCCACCAATTGTCTCAGTCAGTGCAAATGTAGCGACTGCCGTTCATGATATCGAGGTGGAGGACACCGCTTCGGCCAATTTGGTTTTTGAGAATGGCGCGCTCGGTCACATCTATGGCACTACTGCTTCCTACCCGGGGCGTTTACGGCAGTTTGAAATCACAGGCTCAAACGGTACGATAGCCTGTGTGGAAGACAGCATTACCGAGTGGCAATTTCGGGATGAGCAACCAGAGGATGCTCAGATCCGTGAGCAGTATCAGGCTTCCAGCACCAGCGGTGGGGCCAGTGATCCTGCGGCAATCACCCATGAGAACCATCGCAGGAATTTTGAGGCATTCTTAAATGCCATTACTAATAATGAACCTTTCGTGATTGATGGACTCGAAGCTAAAAAGGCTGTAAAGCTCATCCTTGATATTTATGAATCTGCCCGAAGCGGCACTGTACTGAAATTCTAACCCATACCAGCAATGTCAAAATTCTCTTTTAAGGAAATCCTTCAAAACTCAGGACCCGGATGGCTACAGGGAGCGCTGTCGATCGGAGGTGGCACCCTTGCGAGTTCCATGTTTCTCGGCGTCTTAGGCGGCTACAGTATGCTCTGGGTGCAGCCGGTAGCTATGGCCATGGGCATTATCATGCTCTCCACCATCGCCTATGTGACCCTCACCCTTGAAAAATCCCCCTTTCAGGTCATCCGTCACCAGATCAGTCCTTTTCTGGCCTGGTCTTGGTTGATCGCTGCTCTCATCGCCAATATTGTCTGGGCACTTCCCCAGTTCGCACTCGCGTACGGTGCACTCACGGAAAATCTGTTTTCTGATTTCTTCTCCCAAACGACTGTCGATGGTACGCCTATCCGCTATGACATGGGATACCGTATCGGCATCTCAGTGCTCCTATTTGGCCTGGTTGCAGCCGTTTCACTGACTTATGGTCAAAAGACACTCACCGCACGTCTCTATGAGAGTATCATGAAAACCGTGGTTGCTGGCATCATGCTGGCTTTTTTCGGGGTGGTGGTATATCTCACTCTCAATAATCGTGTGGATTGGGGCGGAATGTTTGCTGGCTTTATTCCACAGCCTCAGCACTTCTTTGTCGCAAATGATACGTTCAAGGGCTTGTTAGACGCGATCCCCGCCGAAGAAGCCAGGGCATTCTGGAATGATCTGGTAGTCACCCGGCAGCGCGAGGTCTTACTGGGCGCAGCAGCAGCAGCTGTGGGTATTAATATGACTTTTCTCATGGCATTTTCTCTCCTTGCCAAGGGCTGGGGAAAATCCAAGCGTGAGTATGCAATTATCGACCTCGCAGGGGGTTTATTTATACCCTTCGTTTTTGCTTCAAGCTGCATCATTATTGCATCCGCAGCCCAGTTCCATGGCAAAACTTTGGACGGAATATCCATCGATCCACAGGGTCAGATTCAGGTGGATAATCCACTCGTTGCTAAACGGGTCGCCGAGATTGACGGCTTCCTTGATCGCAGAACAGCTGCAGTTGGTGAGCTACCCCTCGACCGCTCGGAGTCCGTGCTCGCTGCTACTCTGGTTAACCGGGACAACTTCGACCTCGCAAATTCGCTTGAACAGTTATTTCAAAACGAGTTCCTTTCCCAAAAAGTCTTTGGACTGGGTGTGATGGCGGTTGCGCTCTCATCTGCTTCACTGATGATGGTCATCTCGGGCTTTTGCATTATGGAGGCGTTTGGAGTCAAGTATGCCTCGAAGTGGCATCGGCTCGGTATGATGGTTCCCATACTCGGTATATTCTGGCCGATTGTCTGGGCAGGTGGCTCGAAAGCGTATCTCGCTGTGATCGCATCCACCGTGGGCTACACCATGATTCCCATTGCCTTCCTGGCATTCTACCTGATGTTCAATTCCAAAAAGATTCTCGGGGCGGATATCGTCTCTACCAAGCTGCGTTCTGTTTGGAATGTGCTGATACTGTTTTCACTGACCGTCACGACTGCGGCATCCATCACCATTGCGTGGAACAAATACATCCTGGGTTTCCCGATCGGTAAGGTAATCTTCAGCCTCTTTGTTATTTTCCTGATAGTCTCTTTTGCAAGGGGCTCCTTTAAGAAAAAAACCTCAGAATAAACGACTATGAATAGAAGAGATTTTGTTAAAAAGGCCGGAATCGCCGGAGGTGCATTGAGCGCACTCCACGGCCTTAAACTCAACTCGCTGGCCAACGTGCGACCTGCCTCGGCAAATAGCCGTATCCAGGTGGCTCTTATCGGTGCCCGTAACATGGGGGGGCGCACCCACCTGCCAAGCATGGTAGGCTCGGATCTTTGCCAGGTCGTTGCCATATGCGATGTCGACAGCAAAATCCGCCAGGAATTCATCGATAAAGCCAGCCAGCAGTATGCAGAGCAAACCGGAGTGAGCAAATATGAGGGTATCGAAGGCTATGAGGACTACCGCGACCTGCTCAATAATGATAAAATTGACGCTGTTGTCATGGCAACACCCGACCATTGGCACGTCCCCATGTCCAAAGACTTTATTAAGGCGAAGAAGGACGTCTATGTGGAAAAGCCGGTCTCACTTTTTGTTACCGAAGGCCGTGAGCTAATGGACATTGTCGATGCCAGTGACCAGATACTTCAAATTGGCTCCCAGCAACGTTCTTCCGATCGATTTATGCTTGCAGTGGCAGCAGTGAAATCAGGTCTCTTGGGTAAAATCGAGCATGTAGACGTATTCATACGCACCCGAGGCGGAAGTGCGGAACCATGGACACCTCAACCTGTCCCGCCGGAGCTCAACTACGATCTTTGGCATGGTCCTGTTCTATGGACAGATTACCATCCGCGCAGAGTACATTATGATTTCCGCTTTGTTCCCGAATTTTCCGGAGGGGACATTACCAACTGGGGTGCGCACTTCCTGGATTCGGCGCAGCAGATTCTCAGCCTTGATGACACAGGACCCACAAGGGTTTGGGGCGCCGGCAGGAGCAATCCACCCGGCTCACTTCACACCAGCTACTACGGCATCAATGTCGATTACGAATTTGAAGATGGGCTCACCATGAACCTTAAGAGTGATAATGAAAACGGCATCCAGATTCACGGTGAAAACGGTAGACTTTTTGTAAACCGGAATACTCTGGAGCTGCGCCCTGAAGGATTACTGAAGGAGATTCCTCGAGATATAGTAGATGCTCAGAAGCACACACGCGGAAGTCATCTGAATAATTGGTTCGAGTGTATTCTCAGCCGTAAAAAGGAGCATTTGCATGCCTCAATCCACGTAGGGCATCGTTCAGCAATTTTATGCCATTTGGCGAATATTGCCATCGAGCTTGAGCGCGAGCTACATTGGGATGCCAAGCGCGAGCATTTCATTAACGATACCCACGCAAACGCAATGCTCAGCAGACCTCAAAGAACCGGATATTAAGATGAAGCAGATCATCACACTTCTAATCGCTGCCGTATGTCTGGCAGCCACTACCCTCCCTGCAAGTGCAGGCAAGGTTAAAATTCACATGCTTTCAGGCTCAAAGGAATATCAATCCGAACCTTCACTGCGAGCTTGGGCTGAATGGCTGATTGAGAATAAAGGATATGATGTCACGGTTACACATGGTCCGGATCGTGCAACCGAAGTAGAAGGCCTGGAGCACTTGAAGCACGCAGACCTTTTGGTTGTTTATTGCCGTAGATGGGAGCTCGTACCGGAGCAGGCTGAGCAAGTCATGAATTGGATAGCTAAAGGCAAACCTATTCTGGCACTGCGCACAGCCAGTCATGCTTTCCAGTTTTATCAGGAATTCGATAAAGAGCTCCTGGGAGGTGATTACGACGGTCATATCAGAAAGGAAGTAGATATGTCGGTGGTCAAAATCCCGGAAAATAAGACACACCCAATTCTAAAAGACATTAAGCCCTGGGAGCGTTTAGGTAAACTTTACCGAAACCCTGAAATCGCTAAGGATGTAATTCTCTTACTCGAATCAGACAGTGATGCAACAGAATCGCAACCGTTGGCGTGGGCACGTATTGTGGACGGACGTAAGATATTTTATAGCAGTCTCGGTTACCCTCATGATTTTGAGAATGAGCAATTTCTCAATTTGATCAACAACTCGGTTAAATGGTTGCTGGATAAGTAAAATTAGCGACTGTTAATTAGCAAAATACTCGATTATAGACCGCAGTCCCAGGTAGCTCATTATACTGCCTGCAATTAGCAGAGATATCCACAGACTTCTACCCATACGCAATGCTTTGGGTAGATCGGTGCGATTAATGATCAACATCGCAAAGCACCAGATCCCGCAAGTAAAAGCACCGCAAATGATCGCACTCAACACGATTCGATCTGCAATATTTCCGCTGACTGCTTGAGGTAACCACATTAGTATTACACCTCCGAAAAAGCAGTAGAGGTTAGTTGCCAGTTTGGTATAATCAATCGCCTTATCTGTACTTCTCTCTGGAAAAATAGCGTATAGTGCCTCTATTGCGGTTTGTCGGAATATCGCATAAGCCCCATACAGCGTGCCGATGAATGCGAAAATAACACCTACACGAAATATCCATACCAAATGAGGATTCAACTGTGCCAGAAAATTTTCTTGCTGCCCCAGCAGCTCATTACCGGCGGGTATTACTTGTTGCGGATGTAACACTACTGAGCCCAGAATCGCAAAGAGTATAGTGGCACCAATAACCAGCGTGAATGAAACCGTTACATCCATAAGCGGTGCACGCGTCCAGATTTTTGCACGCTGGATCACCTTTGAGTCATTTTCAATAGCTTCCTGTAGCTGCTCTCGCCGGAACATTTTATTACCCGCAAGACCCCAGCAGTGATAACGGGTAAAGCCGACATATCCTATATAATCATAGGTGCCTCCACCTACAGCAATCAGATACAGTGCAAGCTCGCTCCACCTCGTTTTATTGCCCATGGATTCGGGATATTTTTCCTGCACCCAGGGCTGAAAATCAGGAAATGAAGGAACAAGCCCACTGAGGATATCAATGATGTTCGGACTGTAAAAAAGCGCAGCAATGCTTACACTGATAAGCAAAATTGCGATAATGACGGAGGATATTTTTTCCAACAATCGTAACGAGGTGGCAATGCTCAGCAACAAACATCCACCCAGTATAAGGGTAGCTGCCACATTTCCTGCAAATTCATTGTATGCCCATGCAGCGACCCGGGGTCCGCTTTCTGGGAAACCGAGCATTTGCAGTAAATAAAAGCCAATCGCTTCGGCAATTCCTGAAAAAAGCAATGGCATTGCAAAGATCGAGGGTACTGCGATCAATGCAATGGGAAACCACCCGCGCAGGAGCGGGTTTCGCTGCCACGCACTGAGTGGATGCTCGCCAGTCAAAACAAAATGCCTGGCAGAGGAATAAACCTGAAGTGCCTTAAATATACCTGCAAACAAAAATACCCATAGCATTGCAGTCCCAAATATTGCTCCGCTACGGGACGCCCAGACCAATTCACCACTTCCTATAGTCACTGAAGCAACAATCAACCCCGGACCCATGAACCGAATGGCATTGGAGGGTGTTAACCTATTCAATTGGGGAGGTGGTTCCGGATAAGGCATAGTCAGTTAAAATAAGATTAAGGGGTATTGATAGTCAATTGTCAGCCAGCTAAGACTTCTATATTTCAAACGTACGTCTAGCTACACTCAAGACTATTATCAAATATCAGGACGTATAAGAATTTCATTTGATGTAGTTACGGAATGTGATTACTCTTGTTAATATGCCTATTGAAATTACCGATGTATCTGTAAAAGACGTACGCTTCCCTACTTCCCTTGAGCTGGATGGTTCCGATGCCATGAATGAGGCGCCAGACTATTCATGTGCCTACGTGGTTATTAAAACGAATAGTGAGCACTCCGGCCATGGAATGACCTTTACCTGCGGCCGCGGTACAGAAATCTGCGTAACTGCAGTTGAGGCTTTAAAACCTATGTTGGTTGGGAAAACCCTCGAGTCATTTACTGAGAATATGGGTGCGTTTTGGAACTATATCTGCGGGGATGATCAATTACGCTGGATAGGCCCGGATAAAGGTGCGATACACCTGGCAACCGCAGCGGTTGTTAATGCCGTTTGGGACTTATGGGGAAGAGTCGAAGGCAAGCCTCTATGGAAACTTATCTGCGATATGACGGCGGAGGAATTCGTGAAATGCATCCCCTTCCGCTACGTAACGGATGCGTTGACGCCTAAAGAGGCCCTGCAGATTCTCAAAAAGCAGGAAGCTACCAAAGCTGAGCGAGTCGCTCAACTCGAACGCGAAGGAATCCCCGCATATACGACTTCAGCGGGCTGGCTCGGCTATGACGATGAAAAGCTTCGCCGCCTCTGCAGGGAAAGCCGTGCAAAAGGATGGAGTGTATTTAAGCTAAAAGTAGGTAAGGATATTGAACAGGATAAATACCGAGCACGCATCATGCGTGAAGAGATTGGCTACGACTGTAGATTTATGGTCGATGCCAATCAGGTTTGGGAAGTAGAGGAAGCCATCGAAAACATGCGCCAACTGGCAGAGTTCAAGCCCTGGTTTATTGAGGAACCCACTAGCCCCGATGATGTGCTGGGGCACGCGCGCATTGCACGTGAACTAGCCCCTCTAGGCATTGGCGTGGCTACGGGTGAACACGGCATGAACCGCATTTTCTTCAAGCAACTGTTGCAAGCAAACGGCATCGCCGTTTGCCAGCCTGATTCCTGTCGCCTGGGAGGCGTCAATGAAGTGCTTTGTGTGCTCTTGTTATGTGCAAAATTTGGAATACCCGTTTGTCCGCATGCGGGTGGCGTCGGGCTTTGTGAGCATATTCAACATTTAGTAGCTATTGACTATATCGCGCTTACGGCAGATCAAACGGATCGTTACGCAGAATTCGTGGATCATCTGCATGAGCACTTTACGGATCCTGTTAGAATGAAGGATGGTTCATATGTGTTGCCAGATAAACCTGGCTACTCAACACAAATGAAGGAAGATACTATCGCGCCTTATATCTTTCCGGGAGGCTCCTATTGGAAAAATGAATAATACACTGAGAGATGAGAAAACTAGAAGGCATTTTTGTTCCGAACATCGTTCCCTATACTGAGAAAAACCGCATCCATGAAGCTGAACTGCGGCGCATCGTCTCATGGCTCATAGATAAGGGGGTGAGCGGCATTTACCCCAATGGAAGTATGGGCGAGTTTATTCGCCTCAGCTTCGAGGAACGTAAAGAGGTCATTCGTATTATAGCAGATGAAGCAGATGGCCGTGTGCCTATCCTGGCCGGAGCTGCTGAGGCCAACGTTGAAGCCGTTTTGGAGATGTGCGCTTATTGTGCAGAGCTCGGTTGCCGTGCAGTGTCTATCACAGGCCCGTATTATTATCAACTCAGTCAGGACAGTATCGAAGCCTATTTTCGCGAAATAGCCGCACAATCCCCAATCGATATCGTTGTTTACAATATCCCCGCCTTCGCAAATGAAATCAGTATTCCGATACTAAAGCGCCTGGCAATGGATTGCCCCCGAATTGTGGGAACCAAGGATAGCAGCAAAGATATGTGCCGCTTCCTCAACCTGCTCAATGAGATAAAGCCTCAAAGACCTGATTTCTCTTTCTTGATTGGTTGGGAAGAAATTATGGTACCCGCATTGCTGATGGGTGCAGACGGCGGTACACTATCATCTGCAGGAGTGGTTCCTGAAGCGATCATGAAAATATATCATGAGACTTCTAATGGGAATTTAAATGAAGCGAAGAGACTTCAATTTAAGCTCCTAGAACTGTTTAATACTATGGTTCACGGTCTCAATTTTCCTGGGGGATTTAGAATTGGTTATGAAATGCGTGGTTTTGAGCCTGGCCCTCCCCGATTTCCTTTGTCCGACCATGAGAAGAATTATCTGAATGAGCTCAGAGAACGAATCGCATGCATGCTTGAGGAATGCGGATTTGCGGTAACTCTAAGCAAAAAAACCGCTTCTGAAACCCCAACCCAATCTTCTGAGGTAATTCAAGACATTGTCAGTAAAGTCATGGATAAACTCAATTAAGATATCCGGGCCTATTCAGCGGGTTATATAACAACCTATAGATTTCGTTGTATAGGGTTGGACGTGTTTCCCGTTTGCCAATGAGAGCAAAACGTCTTTTAAGTCTTCTTGAGTAGGCTTTTTTCTGAATTTTCCAAAATCAATATATCGGTCATCAACTCTTCCACGGTAAACTTGTAGATAACCATTTTCGCCCCGAAAATATACGGCTACTTCAGGTGTTGTAGTTACACCGGTGCGATTGACGAGTTCATGCTCAAAATCCAGTAGTAATGGCAACTCAATACTGTAGTCCATTCGATGCTGCTCGATTTTGTCAATAGAAGCTGACGCGTCCGTATACGCGGCATAGAATTTAAATCCCGAATTTACATGACTGCCATAGATTTCCTTTATCCTGGGTAGGTATCGATTGGCTATGGGACATTCAACCGCAGCAAAATAGAAAACGAGCGCAGGGCTATTATCATCAAATGGATCAATCTGTTCACCCTCCATGTTCCTGACTGTACCCATGGCTTGCAGAGGTAACCATAAGATCAATAGCAGTGGCATTATTAATCTGCATGAAGTTTTTGTGACTGTCATTCTTTTGGTTTTATTTGAGTAGGATTGGCACATTGAGTATACCCTTTAAGGTTTACGGGGTTTATCGTTTAGTATAACATGCTGGCGATTTTATCGAGGTTTCTTTTTATAGAATTCTATCGGAAATTCATGGTTTAAATTTAAATGACAATCACTTGCTTTGGCTTTGTAATCTGTTGCTAAAAATTTTTCAGGGTTAATGCGTGGTTGTTCGTTTTAGAGTTTCGAATCTATAGATTTCAATAATGCCCAAATTTAATAAAAACGAAGCGGACTGGTTTCATGAGCATATACAGCCTCATGAAGACCTGTTAAGGTCATGGTTGAATAAGCGGTTCTCTATACTCGATTCTGTTGAGGATATCATTCAGGAGTCCTACATCCGAACCGTGAAGCGTAATCGCATTAACCCCCTGAAATCTCCCAAAGCGTTCCTGTTTTCCACTGCTCATAATCTATCAGTTGATATAATTAGAAGAAAGCGTATCGTTCAATTTGAATCGCTGGCAGAAGAAACAACTCCCTACGCTAGCAATACTAAATCGATTCCTGATAAATTAATTCAGCAGGAAGAACTTAATATATTGAACGAAGCAATTCAGGCTTTGCCCAAAAAGTGTAGGCGGGTTTTTACACTTCGCAAAGTTTATGGTATGTCACTAAAG
This sequence comes from Puniceicoccaceae bacterium, assembly GCA_028285755.1. Lineage (GTDB taxonomy): Bacteria > Verrucomicrobiota > Verrucomicrobiia > Opitutales > JAFGAQ01 > JANQOQ01. Next base: position 117,178 of record JANQOQ010000006.1, on the reverse strand, counting down.
CAGATCGCAGAAGAACTCGGTGTATCTGTAAAGACAGTCGAAACACAAATATCCATTGGGATAAGAAAGTGTAATAAGTTTTACATGGAGCTACAGTAATAGGATCAAGATGGAAAAGCATAAACATAATTGGGAATTCTCAAAGAAGCAGAAAAAGCAAGCGAGCTTGTGGGTTGCTAAGCATGAACGTGGCCTCACGCAAAGCGAAGAATTGGAATTCCAGCAATGGTTAAAGGAAGATTCCTCGAACGAGGATTGTTATTTTGAGCAAAACGTCATTTGGGGGACATTCGATCCGCTCGAGGATTGGAAACCCAAATACAGTAGTGAGCCGAATGCGGACTTGTTCGAAAAACCTAAGAAATTGAAGCAGGCACTTACGTATCCTATAGTCGGGCTCGCTGCTATTTTAGCGATTGGTTTTGTCTATTTTTCTCAGATTACAGTTTCGGTTAAAGAACAGCCACGCGCCGAATTGGTGGAGTATTTTGCTGAGAATAATGAAAGGCATTTTTTGGAAGATGGCTCTTCGTTTTATCTGAAGCAAGGAAGTCGGTTAAAAGTAGAGTATACTCAAAACCAAAGAGATATTGAGATATTTCATGGTCAGGCTTATTTCAATGTCGTAAGTGATGCAGAAAGGCCTTTCATTGTAAAAGCACCCAGTGGCCGGGTTACTGCAGTAGGGACTGCTTTTTCCGTAAAGCAGGATGAGCTTACCTGGGAAGTATACGTTACCGAAGGGATTGTTGATGTCGACGAAAGCATCTCTGCTGATGAAACGAATCATGTGGAAAGTACACCTGAAAGATCACCGATACGATTAATCGCAGGCCAAAAAGTGACTCAGAATAGTCCGAATGACGATATTGAAATCATAAAGTTTACTAAAAGTGAACTGGATGATCAATTTTCCTGGAAAAACAAAATCATTGAAATGGTTTCTGCACCCATTGAAGAAATCGTCGCTGAGTTTATGCGCTTTGAAGGTCAGAAGCCCATTATCGTTGAAGACGAAGCTATAAAACAGCTGACGATGACTATTTTAATTCGTCTGGATAATCTGGATGATTTTCTTGAATTGCTTGAAATTACGATGGGAATCCAACATCGGGAAGATTCGCAAGGAATATACCTCTACATTTAAGTGACACCACTGAATGTATCTCTCTCTAATGGTTATTATTAAATTTTTTCAGGGTAAATAGATTTATAATCGTTGAAGGGGCAACGAATTGTTGCTCCATGAAAAATTCTGAACCTCAAACTGAACAGAACATTGCCGAATCCGGCTTTGATTCGGGGAGCGCTATTGAGCGCTTTCTTCGTATGTACGATAATCGGTCTTTGGGGTTCGGAGGATCAGATAGAAGAAAGCGAATTCCACTTTCAAATACCTCAAGGTCAAGCCAGGGAAAACCTGCAGCTGGCGGCGAAACAAAGTGGGATTCAAATTATCTTTTCAGATGTTTTTGTGGAGGGAGTAATAACCAATGCTTTGCATGGTTATTACACTCCATCAAGAGCACTTTATCTGATGTTAGAGGGAACTGGACTTTCTTTTGTGCAGGCAAAAGCGAATGGCGCCTTTGCTATATCAAAGAGCGAGCCGGAACTTTCTGAGTCCATGAGCGATGATTCGGAACTACAAAACGAAACATACACAATGGAAATGAAAAATCCCAAAACGATTAATTCTACCAGAAAAGCTGAACAGAGTTTTCTGGCTACCCTTGCCGCAGTATTGGTTACTACGTTTACGACTCCCCTTGAGGCGCAGACTGAAGAGGACACTGAGGATGTTCTGTTGCTCTCTCCATTCGTCGTAGAAACGACCGAAGAGATGGGTTACTTTGCAACCAATACGCTTGCAGGTACCCGTATTAAGACCCAACTCAGTGACTTGCCCAATTCAATCGTAGTCGCGACCCAGGAGCTGATGTCGGATCTTGATGTCAACAATCCGTCTGAGTTACTCCCTTTCCTGGGTAATATTGAAACCGGTGGTCCGGATGGAAGTTATGGAGGCGGCGATGGTGTTGCTACCATTACATTCACCAGTCAGAACCGTAATCCTCAAAATGCAAACCGTATCCGTGGTTTGGCAAGAGCGGACAACACGCGTAATTATCTGCCAACAGGCATCGTCTATGATGGTTATAATGTGGAGCGGGTTGCTGTGAACCGCGGGCCGAACTCCACCCTATTCGGACTGGGTTCACCCGGAGGTATTATCAATCACCAAACCATTCAGGCACGGCTCAATCGGGATGCCTACAAATTTTCAGCTCGTATTGGATCTTTTAACAACTATCGGGCAAATTTTGATATCAATAAGGTCGTTATAGACGATATGTTGGCGGTTCGCGTCGCGGGCGTTTATCAGGATCGCGAATGGCGTCAGGATCCTTCTTACAGCAAGACTCAACGAGGAACGGTTGCAGTTACATTTAACCCGCTTGAAGGGGTTACATTTCGTGCCAGTTACGAGCGTGGTGAAGTAGATGCAAGACGTCCACGCCCCAATGCACCGCGTGATACTTTTACCCGCTGGTGGCACCCGGCCTTCAACAAAGTGACTCATGATCCGGCGAATATTGAGTTTGGTCGTATTGACCGGGATATCGTGCGCGCACCGGGCGAATGGTTTGGACAGCCCGGCTACCAAATCGATGGTAATACAGGCGAAGTGCTTTATTCTGCGCGCGCCTGGGAAACTACATTTCCGGGAGGAGGCCGACGCTTTCGGACCCACCAGGTATCGATCACGAAAGGCGAGCAATGGTATCAGTCCCCAACTGCAGCAGCCAATGGCATCGAATTCGGCTCATTCTGGGGGGATGAAGAGCTCCTGGATCGCAGTGTATTCGATTGGGTGGAAAATATGCTCGATGGTCCCAATAAGAACGAATGGGAAACCTTTGATGTATTTAACTTCAGCATGGAGCAGATATTCACATTCGACTGGGGTTCAGCCGGTTATGAGTTCACTTACTCCAACGAGCGTATTGAGCGCAGCTGGTTTGATATGTTCCAAGGCGCACGGGGTTACAACATTAATATAGATATTAACACGACCACGAATTGGGGAGATCCGAACCCGAACTTTGGTCGTCCCTTCATTGCTGCTCAAAATCAACGTCAGACCAATATTGGCGAGCGTGAGGTATCCCGTGGAACCGCCTTTTTTGAAATCGATTTCAAAAATGCAGAAACCCAGTGGATCAATTGGTTTGGCAGACATTCAGGTACGGTGTTTGCGCAGACATTTATGCGCGATACCAATAGCTACAGTGCACGAAACCATGGAGACGTTGATTTTGCGCAAACCGTTATTGGAAATACGGATCTAAACGGTGGCCCTACGAATATGCGCACACGCGTATGGGTGGGCGATAGTTTTGCAAATGCATCCGGACCCCAGGGAGGCAATATCTATGGAGTGCGCGATACCATCACGCCCCAGCCCGTTACTCATTATTATTATGACCGTCCATCCGATACCTGGTTAAACTATACACATACACCCGTATTTGTGGGTCCGGACTATGATGATAACTTCTGGAACAGTATTCATGGCAAAACGGTAAATCGTCAGATCACTGACTCTTATGCATACGTACATCAGGCATATCTGTTTGATACAGAATGGATCGTCGGAACTTTTGGTTATCGTAAGGATCGCGTGAAGTCGTTTGCTTCAAACACACCGCGCAATGAATTCGACTTCATTGACCTTGAAGAGCTGCGCTTGAATGAAGAAGTTTCTGAAGAACCTTTCGAGGCCATCACACGATCTTATGGTCTTGTAGTGCACACACCTGATTTTGTGCCATTACCCGATGGTATCGATATTTCATTCCATTGGGGTGAGTCGGAGAATTTCCAAATTGCGTCGCCTTCAATCGATATATTTGGGAACCTTCTGACACCTCCGGGTGGTACCACTGAGGACTATGGATTTACAATCAATCTATTGGATGGAAAGTTTGTGATCCGCTATAATGAGTTCGAAACCACATCAGATAACGTACGTGCGGGATATCCAGGATTCCTCACTGAAACCGATCGCCGTATCATCCGCTATAATTCACCTGAAGCGATTGCAGCAAGCGGTTATCAAGGTCCGCCTCAGTTCTATAAGGATTTAACCGGATGGCGTATTGTAGAAGGCAATACTGAAAGTGGCTTTAATGTACAACAGGATGGAGCTCCCTTTGCTCTGAATGATACTCAAAGCACCCTGTCCAAGGGTCGTGAAATCGACATGATCTTTAACCCGACATCGAATTGGCGCATATCCTGGAATATTGCCCAGCAGGAAGCCGTACGCAGTAATCTACTGCCCGCAACACGTGAGTATCTTACATATCGATTTGATGAATGGACGGATACGACTCCCGGAGGTCCCGGTTTCCTGATTGCGGATGAGTCGGATCAGCCGGTAAATATACGTGTATACGATACGCTATTGAACACCCTGAATGCAAATCTTGCCAGGGATGGGCAGCTTGTTCCTGAATTGCGTGAATGGCGCACCAATGTTATCACCAACTATCGTTTTGCTGATGATTCCAAGTTTAAGGGATTCAATGTAGGAGGTGCCTATCGTTGGGAAGATGAAAAAGCGATCGGTTATCCAGTTAAAGTGGCTGAGATTGATGGCCAACAGGTAGAGATCTTCGATCTGGACAATCCTTACACAGACGATGCAATCACTCGGGTGGATCTTTGGGTAGGTTACAAACGTAAAATCTGGGATGGCAAAATTGATTGGGCGCTTCAGCTCAATATCCGCAATGCCCTAAGCGATGGTGAAGTTGTCGCTGTTGGCACTCAACCGGATGGTAGCGTACGTTCTGCTATCTGGCGCGAAGGCCGCACCTGGACACTTCGCTCAACCTTTAGTTTCTAACTAAAAAGTCAATTGGTAGCGGTGAGGCAGCTTTGGGGTGCTGCCTCACCATTCTTTTAAATCATAGCATACTCCATACGCGTTTTGCCTATGTAAGTGAGAATCTGTTTCACTATACGGCCTCCAAGAGTCGCGTTATCCGATTGTTATCTCATATAATTTCACATTAAAAATAAATGTATGCATAGGTTATCCATTATTCTCACCTCAATTTTCAGCGTCCTGTTACTGGCAAGTGCATCCAAAAGTTCTCCCAATATTTTATACATATTAGCAGACGATCTCGGCTATGCGGACGTCGGTTACCAAGGGCAGCGCATTATTAAAACTCCGAACATCGACCAACTCGCCGCTTCGGGTATGCGGTTTAGTCAGCATTATTCGGGCAGTACGGTTTGTGCTCCTTCGCGCTCTTGCCTGCTCACCGGCCAGCATACCGGGCAAACCTATGTTCGCGCGAATCAGGATATACAACTGCGTAAAGACCCTTTGGATATGACGGTCGCCAGTTATTTAAAGCAAGCCGGCTATGCCACGGGTATGATCGGCAAAGCAAGCACGGGTTGTATCTGTAAACCTGGCAACCCTGCGGATAATGGATTTGATTACTTTTTTGGATTCCTCACGCATCGTGGAGCCCATCGCTATTTCCCGGAGAAGATGTATCGTAATGGTGAAGCCATTCAATATCCGGACAATAAAGGCAAAAATGGAGAGACCTACAGTCAGGACATCCTTCTGAAAGAAGTCTTAGGCTTCATCGAATCAGAAAAAAAGGGACCCTTTTTTCTCCATTATTCGATGCAGTTACCCCATGCAGGGCTTTGGGCCGAAGAGCGTTTCAAGGCTCCGTATCGTGGCATTTGGAAGGAAGTGCCTAATGCAAAAAACGCGCACTATCGATACGAAGAAGAGCCGGTTGCGACTATGGCCGGTATGATTGCCCGGGCAGACTGGGAGATTGGGCAGATCTTATTGAAGCTTGAAGATTTGGGTATTCTTGAAAACACAGTCATCTTTTTCGCGAGTGACAACGGCCCACATAGCGCCGGTGGCCATAACGCCGAGTTATTTAATGGCAATGGAATGTTGCGGGGAGAAAAGAGAGACCTGTACGAGGGCGGTATACGCGTTCCCCACGTAGTATCCTGGAAAGGCGTGGTACAAGCAGGCTCAAGCAGCAATCATGTTTCCGCCTTCTGGGATTTCTTGCCCACAGCCTGTGAAATTGCCGGTATACCTGTGCCAGAGAATATCAACGGCATCAGCTACCTGCCCACACTGCTCGGAAATTCTGAAGAGCAGGCAATCCACGAATATCTCTACTGGGAATTTTATGAGCAAGGAGGAAAACGGGCAACGCGTTTCGGAGATTGGAAAGCCGTGCAGCTCTTTATGGATAAAGGGGGTTATGCGATTGAGCTTTATAATCTCGATAAGGATGTGCGTGAGCGATATAACATCGCCAGTAACCATCCGGATATCGTTGCTCAGGCAGAAGCGATTTTCAAGGATGCACATGTGCCCTCCCCTGTCGTATCCTGGGGCAATCAGTAGTAAAGAATGCGGTATCTGTTAGTCCAATTTTGTCTTTGCTTAAGCTTAGGTTTTACTGCAGATGCCAAAAAACACTCTGAGGTGTTACTGCTGGGTGATGAATTATTTGAGCATATTACTCATGAGGGCAATATCCATGAAAAGACCTTAATCGCAGCCGAACGAATAGATGATCTGCATTCGTGCCTTGAAGATCTGGAATATGATAGGGCCAAACCTGACATCCTGTTGCTCCATATTGGCGTAGCCGATCTAGAGGATTCAGATGCAGAAAGCATCGTAGTCGGAATTGATAAAATCCTCGCACAATTACGAAAACTCTTTCCGAAAAGTCGCATTGGTTTGATCCGGCTAAACCCTGATAGATTGCTTCATGATATTCAGCAGGAACGCTTGGAAAAAGTAAATGAGCTCTTGAAGCTCTTAACCGATCCGCACTTCATCACCCTCTGTGAGCTTAACACCAACCGTGATGATATCGAATCGAGCATACTCAATATAATCGAGAATTTAAAATCCAAGGGAGCTCTCGAGGACTTCAGGAAATATGCTGACCAAGAAGCACTATTCGTAGAGCCGAACACTCACGGTTCCTGTGATCCCGAAATCGTATACAACTCATGGGATAAACACTACTACATTTACTATACAACCCGTCGCCCCCATATGCAAAACACCTTTCTGGGTACGCCGCTGGGGGTTATACGTTCTCCGGACTTAATGGAGTGGGAGTTTCTGGGATATTGTAACTTGGGAGAACCCAACAATTCGCCCTATGCGCGTTCCACTTATTGGGCTCCGGCTATTATTAAGCATGACGGACGTTTGCACATGTTTGTTACCTGGAAACCAGATCTTCTGCCTATTAAGGGGGCATGGGGCGGTCAGGGGTTTATAGTGCATTACAGCGCGCCGATGGACGATCCGGTTCAGGGCTGGCTGAGGCATGGTCTCATGCATGACAGTAACATGGATACTATTGATGCCAGCATCTTTAAAAATGAGGAAGGGTTTCACTTATGGTTTAAGGGCAAACCGCTTGGAGGTGGTAAGAACGAATTATATTATATGCGGTCGAAAGATCTTAAGAGTTGGGAAACTCATGGATTTTCGCAAAGTGATGTTTTCAACAAAAGCGTGACGGGCTCTGGTTTCGAAGAAGCTCCTTATGTTTTCTTTTGGCAGGATAAGTATTGGCTGATCACCGATCCTCATCTGGGTCTCTTTGTCTATTGGAGTGAAGACGGCAACTACTGGAACTTTCAGGGAACCATTCTGCGAGAAGGCGGCAACCGGCTCTTAGACGGCAATATGGCCAGACATTGCAGTGTGGCAGTTATTGAGGATCGTGCTTTCATCTTTTATCATGTGGAGCCCTGGCGAGTCTATGAAAGTGGCATCCGCATTTTTAATCAGTCGCTTTATAACCGAAGAAGCGTTCTGCAAATGGCCGAGCTCAAGATTGACGATGACGGGAACCTGTATTGCGATCGGGATGCGCCTTTGATGTTATCAAAATAGTTATAGACAACAGCTTGCGAGGAATTCATGAAACAACTCAGTCTATTGCTATTTGCGGGAGGATCGTATTTGCAGATTCCGGCTGAAATAGCGTTTAACGAGATTGCGCCTATCATTCATCAAAACTGTTCTACGTGCCATAATCCTGATGGCATCGGTCCTTTCAGCCTGATAACTTATGAGGATATTACCAAACGTGCCCGCCAAATGAGCGAAGTGGTTCAATCCGGTTATATGCCACCCTGGCAAACGGACCCTCACTATTCAGTCGGGATCATTGGCGAGCGCATTTTATCAACCGATGAAATTAGTCTCATTAGAGAGTGGGCAGCCCAGCAGGAGTCGTCTTCATCATTACCTCCTGAAGATTATAAATACCCGGTGTTTAATAATAAGTGGGCTTTGGGTGAGCCTGATCTGGTATTAAAGCTTCCTGAGCCTTATAGCCTTTCGGAGCAAGGCATTGATGTTTACCGCAATTTTGTAATCCCGCTTCCAATAGAGGTTAAGCGCTATGTGCGCGCATTAGATATCCGCCCCAATACTCGCCTGGCGATTCATCACGCACTCATCACTATCGACAAGTCCGAGCATTCGCGCAGTCAGGAACTGCTGGATCCGGAGCCGGGTTTTGACGGTATGGGCATCGGAACTGCCCAGAATCCTTCAGGGCATTTTATTGGGTGGACACCCGGCCAGGTACCTTACGAATGCTATCCCGGTACCGCCTGGGAATTATTTCCCGGGGATGATCTTGTGCTGCAATTACACATGCTGCCTACCGGTAAACCGGAAGCCATTGATCCCGAGGTAGGCATCTACTTTAGTGAAAAACCGCCCGAGTTGTTGAGTATGATTTTGCAGCTTCGCAACTTCGATATCGATATTCCTGCCGGTGAGCAAAATTATCGGGTTTATGAGACGATGGACGTACCGGTAGATATCCAGATTATTGGGGTATACCCGCATGCGCATTATCTGGGGAAGAGTATGGAGCTTTCTGCGATTACTGGCGAAGGTCAGAAGATCCCAGTGCTTAGGATTCCGCAATGGGACTTCAACTGGCAAAGCGACTATCGTTTTAAGGAACCGATTGGAGTGCCTGCAGGCTCAAAGCTTGTCATGGATTATACATATGATAATTCCGACGAGAATATTTTTAACCCGAACCACCCTGCGCGGCGTGTAGTAGGCGGCTGGAGATCTGAAGATGAAATGGCTGAGGCGGTTTTTCAGGTAATCGTTGAGACTGAAACAGATCTGAGAACCCTTGAAAAGGCCCAGATCGCTTATGATGTGGACGCAGCAGGTGGGGAGGCAAATTATCTATACTATCTCGCCACGTATCAGGAGCAGCAGAATTTGTTGCAAAGTGCTTACAGTCTCTACGAGCGTGCGCTCGTACTGGATGAAAGCTTTGCTTCCGCCCACTACAAACTGGGTGTTTTGGATTATCAGTTTGGAGATATTGTGAAAGCAGAAAAGCGAATTGAGCTTGCCTTGAATCACAACCCCCGGTTAGTCGCTCCAAAGCTGCTATTAGCGCAAATCGCAGCTAATCAGGGTGATGTGCAAAGGGCTGCGCACATATTGAAAGAATTGATTGATAGCGATCCAGATATTGAAAATGCCTATCTCCAGCTGGCAGCCCTATACTCAAGTATTAACCAACCCGCTGAAGCATTTTTGTGGATAGAAAAAGGAGTCACGGAGCTCCCTGATAGCCTGGTATTAAAAGTGGAATATGCGGTCATTCTTTTTGAGCAGAATAATTACATAGAATCGCTGACTTTCCTCTCAGAGATTATTGAGGTCAGTCAGGTAGAGGAACCGGGTTCGCCTGCGCAAAACTATCTTGCGGTTGCCCATTTATATCGGGGCCGTATTTTCAATTTGCAGAATAAAGCCGCTGAAGCATTGGGTGATTTTCAACAGGCGGTAAGCCTTGCCCCAAAACAGCATGAGCCGCATAAAGAGCTCATTTTGAGCTACCAAACATTGAATCGTAGTGAGAAACTCAAAGACAGTATCCAGGATTTTCTGACTATAACCAGCCCTGATGATTATATATACTACGATCTCTTCAATAAATTGGATCGTTTCTTATATAGAGAAATGCTGATTCAGCTGGTGAATGAAACGATGGGGTCTTACAGTGCTTATCAGATTTGCGAACATGCAATCAATCAGCTGTTCTATCCCGAAGACTCTCCCGAACTCGAAACTCTGAAGAAATTAAGGCGTGAATTTTTAATGCAATCCCTATGAAAATACTGAATGTAACACTACTCCTTTTGCTCACTACTACGCTCAAAGCGTCCGATAAACCGAATATTTTGCTCATCGTTGTGGACGATTGGGGGTGGCGCGATGTTGGCTATATGGGCTCTGATTTTTATGAAACCCCCAATATTGATCGACTGGCCAGTGAAGGCATTTATTTCACTAATGCCTATTCGGCTTCAGCAAATTGCGCCCCGGCGAGAGCGTCTTTATTATCAGGTCAATATACCCCCAGGCATAAAGTTTACAATGTGGGTACTGGCCCACGCGGTGAATCCGAGCATCGTCGCCTGCTCCATGTACCCGGCACCGATGTTTTGGATAGAGAAATCACTACATTTGCAGAGCTTGCCAAAAAGCAGGGTTATGCAACTGCCTCAATGGGTAAGTGGCATCTGAGTGATGATCCGCTGCCTTATGGTTTCGATATCAATATTGGTGGAACCCATAGCGGGAGTCCTCCCCGCGGCTATTATCCGCCGCACCCGAATGCTCCCGGTCTCGAGGACGCGCCTGAGGGTGAATACTTGACCGACCGGATATCCGCCGAAGCAGCTTCCTTTATTAAGCAGAATCAGGATAACCCCTGGTTGCTCTACTTAACCTACTTTGCTGTCCATACTCCGCTGCATCCCAAAAAGGAACATGTTTCTAAATACGAAAGCAAAGAACCGGGTTCACTGCACAATCACGTAAACTATGCGACCATGGTGCAAGCGATGGATGAAGGGGTCGGCAAAGTACTGGACATGCTTAAAGCGCTCGATTTGGAGGAGGATACACTGGTCATTCTATTTTCGGATAACGGAGGGTATGGTCCGGCTACAGATATGCATCCACTCAAGGGCTACAAAGGCACTTATTATGAGGGTGGTATCCGGGTGCCTCTCGTGATTCGCTGGAGGGGAGTCTCACAGCCTGCCGGCGAATCCGATGCGATTGTAACCGGTGTGGATATTTATCCTACAATTGCAGAAGCTTTGGGTATCAAACAAGTAGATCAAGTATTGGATGGGATTAGCCTTTTGCCGCATTTGAAAGGAGTTGAGATTGACCCGAATCGTGCAGTATTCTGGCATTTTCCCGCTTACCTGCAATCCTACCCGAATGTTGTGGATGAGCAGCGGGATCGTTTCTTTCGCTCACGGCCCTGCAGCATAGTCCGCAAGGGCGATTGGAAGCTACACTATTATTATGAGGATGCCGCTATTGAACTCTATAATTTGAAAGAGGATATTGGCGAAACTACCAACTTGCTAAAAGCGAAGCCCCAAAAGGCCCGGGAGTTATACGATCTGCTCAAAGATTGGTTAACTGAAACGAAAGCCGACCTTCCATCTGAGCTAAACCCCGAATACGATCCTCTCGCCTACTGATATAGCTATATAGTTCCCCAGAACAAACAGTATCGGGATCTAATCAGTTGATCGTTTTTGTGATCATCTGATGGTCAGCAGAATTTTGGATGCGTTTTTCCATAAATCGTATGCGAAACTGATTATCGGCTCGGCTCATCTGGGGTTTTGCGTTCCTATAGCGCCCAAATCCAAAGACTACCATTCCGTCATCGGATTCCAGACCTTTTTCGCTGTTACCAAGGTACCCCATGGTATCCGGTAAACCATCAGGAGTTAAATGCTCGATAAGCAGAATGCGGTCTAAGGCATGACTGCCAAAGTAAGCCCAATCCCATTGATCATAGATTTCCTTGCCTTTGTAATAATCTGCAAATTCCTTTATCGGACCCTGCTTATTATTTCCCCAATATTGGTTATCCGGATCAAATGTACCACCGATGGGGCCTTCGTAGAGGAACCAATAGACATGCTCGGGATCCACCTCCTCAACCGTCAGAGTTGCATCTGTATCTGTAAATTTCCATGACCACTGCCATTTGCCGCTCTTGCTGAATGTGCGGATAGTGCGCTTATCAATTTGAATGGATATGCACTTATCGAAGCCCGGGTGCCCTGCTCCACCATCCGCGGATTGATACACCATATTGGGCAAACCTCGAAAATCGGATGCCGCTGACGCTGGATAGCTCTCCGCTTCAGACTTTCGGTATCCCAGCCAGTCATTGCCATCTTTATCCAGAATACTCGAAAAGCCGCCTGCCTCTATTTGATAATAATAAGTCGCAGAATCCGTTTCGATACGAAAGCACTCCATACCCTCATCGATCGCCCGACTAATACTAACGGCGTATGCTAACTGCGAAATACATAAGCCAGTACAGCTACCAATGACTAATAGTTTGAATCGATTAATCATTTCTCCATAGATGCAGGTATTGATAACGATCCCAGGCATGCCCGTATAGATCCAGGTCGCCATCGTTATCAAAATCCATAAGCTGGGCTCCGAGGTGCATTTCTTTACCGGTATCAATCAGCTTCACTTCAAATTTTCCAGAGCCGTCATTGACCAACAATTGAGTGTGAAGAGCTTCGCCTTTGTGCTCATTGGTTACGATATCGATATCACCATCTTGATCCACATCCCCCACATCCAGATTATTCATTGAATATTGCTCAATAATGCTTTCGGCAACCCAACGGTCCACCTTTACATGGTTTGGCGCTTTCAGCCAGACTAAGTGCGCATCCGGTTCAAGTCCGGGATAGCGCTCTTCACTGTAAATAATATCGTTTCTGCCATCCCCATCCAGATCAGCGATCTCTATACGATCGATATCATGTAAAGATTCATGTATAAAATGAATTTTAGCGGTATCAAACCCCTGCTCTTCACCGGGGTTTTCCCACCAGAATAATCGCTTTAATACACCCTCCCCATCTTTTTCGAAGGCCGCAGCTGCGATATCCAAATCTCCATCGCCATCAATATCCCCGGCTGCAAACCCTTCGTCCGAAGCATCCGGAACGATATTATACATCTTCCATTTTTTGGGTTTTTTGGCGGTTGGGCTTGCCAGGAGATAGATACCTTTGCCGGAAGCAATGAGGATTTCCTTTTTGCCTCCTTGTATGATATCTGCAACGCCAAACCCTTGCCCGTTTACATGTCCGGTTTCAGGGATTTTGGCGATCATTTGGCTCTTCCAGTGCGTTCCTGCCGTATCGCTCGCCTCCCACCAATAAACGCTCGGAAGCGAAGTCGAAATAATATCCGCATATTCATCTCCATCAATATCCAGGATCAAAGCGCCGTCAGTATTTAACCCCAGATCAATCCGCTTCCATTCTCCCGTAAGGTCCTTTCCTGGGTTTAGGTATACATACCTTCCTGAAACGATATCCGGGTATCCGTCGTTACTTACATCGCCTGAATGTAAGCCGAAATAACGCAACCATTCGGGTTCCGCCCAATCACCCCACTTTTGGCGATCGTTATCAATTTCTACATAAGTCCAGTTGTCTGATTTTGCCTGTAGTAAAAGTGCATATACGATAGCCACAGCACTTCCAAGTCCTTTGAAAATCCTAGCGTTCATAAATGTTCCTCCAGAATTAAATGAGTTTAGGGAGATTATTCATATCCCTGATTAATCCACAGTTCATAGTCCTTTGCGCCATGCCCGGCGTAGCGAAAAAAGTCCAGGTCTCCATCGCCTTCTACATCCACAAGGTATGAATTATAAGCGCCCTCAAGCGTAAGAATCTGCTGCTCCGACCATCTTTCCCAGGCATTCTCAGAGTCTTTATATAGAAAGAGGATGACCGGGCTGTTATGTGACCACTGTTGCCCGCCGTTATTACCGGAGAGCACATCCAGATCCCCGTCACCATCCACATCGCCTACCTGCAATGTATGCGCATAGGAATTAATACCTATCTCATGGCGGGTCCAGTTATCCTTATCCTCAGGATCCAGATCATACCATGCAATGAGATTACGAAACTTTTCGGAGCATGAGATAAAGACCTCATCCCGGCCATCATCATCGATATCCGCACATACGATTTTGGTCGCATTATAGCCCCAATCCCGGCCTTCATCGCTATTCCAGTAAGGGTCGATATTGCGCACTCTCCAGGCAGCGCTCATATCCCCTCCGGGATTATCAAACCAGAATGCCGTGGACACTACATCAATGTCCCCGTCCCCATCCAAATCCCCCACATGTTGTCCCTCGTGCAGATTATGCACATAGATGTCTGCCACTTTGATCCAGTTTTCTGGAGTATCCTGCCGGAAAACCACTAATCTTCGGGCATCAAAACTGGTACCAACTAAATCGAGTAACCCGTCTCCATTCAGATCGACCAGATCAAAGTCCTTAACAAACGAGGGAAACGTGCCAATATAGTATGGCTTCCATTCCGGGTTCGAATACCAATAGACCTTGCTCGGCTTATGGCTTGCGACCCATTCACCCTCGCTCACCTGGGTGATCACATCGACGTCGCCATCTCCATCAATATCACCGCTATCCAAATCCCCGGCTGCAAATTCATTACCATCGGGATCGGTTTCGGCAATTATATGCAATTTTGAAGCCCCATAGTCCGCTTGAGTCTCATACCAGCCTAACCAGCCACCATTTGCACAGTCATTGATAACAAAAAAATCCTGCAGACCGTCCTGGTTCACATCTGCATGGCTACGTGCCCACCAATAAGTGGCTTCTCCATTCACCAAGGTATGCTTTTCAAACTTAACATCAGCAAATACGGTCGGCGCAATGAAGAGCCCGCTCACAATCATTTTAACGATATGCAATCTAACTTTCATTGAAAGGTAGACGTACCGAACCCCCCAAGCCACTACTGTAGTTGGTAAATATAATGTAGAATATTATCGGTTCAGAAAGCCTGGAATCGGATGTAATCTACCTCCAGTATCTGAGGAAATGCGGTGTCATCTACTCCTTGCTGTCCACCCCATAGGCCGCCTACTGCTACATTGATAATGAGGTAAAAGGGTTTGTTAAAAGGCCAGCTGCTAAGGGGCAGATCCTCATTCAAAAACTCAAAATACAATTCATTATCCACATACATGCGGATGTAGTCTGCCGTTCTTTCCATTGAATACACATGGAATTCTGAGGTTGCTGTGGGTACTTCAATTTTGGCCGTTTTCGGATTTCCTTTCTGCCACTGAAAATCCTCCGAATGAGTGGAACCGTGGATCACACCGGGTTCAAAGCCCACATGCTCCATAATATCGATCTCACCTACGGTGGGCCAGCCGCCATCTTCAAATTTCCAGTCCTTCGGCATCATCCATAGTGCCGGCCACGTCCCTTTACCTTCAGGAACTCTCGCCCGAATATCGATGCGACCATAACCGAAGTCATATCTACCACGACTCACCAGCCTTGCAGATGAGTATTGCATCCCCTCAATATTCTCGCGAATCACCTGAATCTTCAGAGTTCCATCACTGACAAACGCATTTTCGATACGCGTGTCAGTGTAGTATTGCAGCTCCTTATTGCCCCAGCCGTTACCCCCTACATCGTAGGTCCATTTAGAGCTATCCGGAAGCCCTTCGTAATCAAACTCTTCCTGCCAGGTATAGATGCTCTCAGTAGAAGCTTTGCAACCAAGCAGAAGCGCGAGCAGAGCGATTGTAAGTATTAGCCAGTTAAAGGGATTTTTATACATGTCTTTCATAGACTTAAGCACCTTCAGACCTTTGGGCATTCAGCTCGGTTTCCATATCTTTAGACACTTTATTAGTGATACCATAAAAAATCACTGAGAATGAGGCTAAGAATAGCAGCGCTGCCGGAATGAGCGAAAAACTAATCTTAATGCCTAGGAGCGCGCTCTCGGTTTGCTCTACATTGGGTTCAAATCCAAACCAATACAGTATCCAGCCAGCAATCCCAACCCCAATGGCCGCACCCACTTTTTGTGAGAATATAACTCCTGAGAATATGAGCCCTGTCGTTCGTTGCTTAAACTTCCATTCCCCGTAATCGGCACAATCTGCATACATCGCCCAGACGATCGCAGGCGTTGGCCCAATGGCCAGGGTTGCAAAAAAATTGACAATGAGCATCGTCCAATACGCATCCGCTGGGATAAAAAAGAAGAGACCAATTAGTAATCCATGGAGCGCGGTAAGAACCATCATGAGGTTCTTTTTGGAATACAGCATGGTTAGTGGTTTGCTTAATGCAGAGCCAATAATCATGGCAATAGTTCCGGATATGAAGAATATAGCAACCCCATCGAAAATCCAAAGCAGCTTTTCATCGCTGACCTGGGCAAAATATTTCATGTAATAAACTGTCGCACCTCCACGAACCCCCAAGTTTAACAGGGTAAATAGTCCGCAGAAAACGAGCGCGATCCAAGGGCCATTTTTGAAGAGAACCTTTAAATCACTCTTTAGTGCTTTAGGTTTCTGAACGGCTACAATGCGTTCCTTCGTTGTTCCAAAAGTAATGAGCCACAGGATGATGGAGAGCACTGCAAATATACCCATGGTCAGTTGGAATCCCAATGCCTCGTTACCCCCGCCGAGAATGTCTTTAAAGGGCCAAACAAAGGCAGAAATCAGTAATTGCGCAAAAAAGGCCATAACAAAGCGATAGCTTGCTAAAGTAGAGCGTTCGGCTGATTTTGAAGAGATAACCCCCAGCAAAGAAGAGTAAGGAACATTAATCGCTGTGTAAGCCAGCATCATAAGGGAGTAAGTCACATAGGCGTAAATCAGCTTACCACCATCTGAAAAGTCTGGATTGGCAAACATCGAGTAACCGATAATGCCGTAAGGGATAGCTACCCACAAAATCCAGGGGCGAAACTTGCCCCAACGGGTCTGTGTGCGGTCTGCGATGCTTCCCATGATAATGTCCGTAAAAGCATCGAATAGCTTAGTGATAAAGAGCATTGTGGCTGCGGCGTTCGCAGCAATACCGAATACATCCGTATAATAATAAAGCAGAAAGATATTAAAGGTATGAAAGAAGAAATTGGAGGCAGTATCACCTGCACCGTATCCGATCTTCTCCCCCACCTTAATTTTGTCAGTAGAGAGTATTTTATAATCGTTCATTATATTATACTTTGGGGTTAATGGGGTATTTTATGGTTATACTCTGAATTTCCTGATTACGATCATATATCGCTTTTGATTCAGATTTAGTAAGTGAAAGTAAATCTTTGGTGACTTCGTTTTCCTTAAATTTAATCGACATTTGAGGATAATCCTGAATTTCTGAATGTTGTAGGATTATTGGCAGCCCACAAAAGGTATATGCAAGTGAATGAGGCTCCAGTTCTACGGAGCGGGTGTTTCCCAGTTCATCAAAATATGTAAATACATCACTTTCATCCAGCAACTCGCTTCGATCGAGGAGTGTATCATTGAATTGGATGGTGCCATCAGTGATCCTTATCCCTAATTCTGCAAGCCTTATGATAATGTCTTCCTTTACCTGACCGGTCATGCCCGGCTGTTGAGCACCTGCATGCGCAGGAGTATGAGAATAGGCGTCAGTAGGGAATGCCCCATAGCTTTGTGGGTCCTTATTCACTCCAAGCCCCTCCTTGAGCTCACGGAAAAGCTCAACCAATTCATCTAAATCTGCGGATTTTTGGTTTTCATTCTTTATAACCACTTCCTGCACTGCCAGAACAAGCTTCGAAACCATATGCCAATAGATACTGCCCAATCCTTCATAAGCAAAAAAGGATCTGGATCTCCCTATGAATTCCGCATGGTTGAAGGTTTCTTCATAAGTATTATAAAGCGTGCTTAGATATAGAGAGTCTTTATCAAGTTGCTCGGCATAGCTTTTTAATACTTCCAGGTTTCTGAAATTGGATTTGAAGCGCAAATTCCCGTTTTTACTCTTAGAGATAAAGGGAGATTTGCCTGCATCGATTTCTTTCAAAATTTGGGGGCAATCTTTCAGGTTATCTCTCATAACCAGCCCTTTATCCAGGACACTTTTCGCAGCCTGATCTGGATAAAGCAGATAACTTTTTTGGTCCTCACGGTAAAGTTCGCTCTGCCTGAGACTTTTAATTAGTTTAAGGGATTCAGAAACACTCAAGAGGCTACTGGACATAATGGAAACCTGCCCCTCTAGCATGAGAGGCAATCGCTTGAGTAAGACGGAATCCTCGTCCTGAATGTTTATGGTATTATATGCATGATAAAGCCCATCCTCGCGGAGATTCGCCTGCAGAGTGGCCACCATGTGATTTTCAAACCCACTTAACACTTCCAACAGTGTTGAGGCATCGATAGTCACTTGTTGGTCGCTGATAGATTTATCATAATACAAATTTCGATATAAACTGCCGGCCTCGCCTAATTGATTTAGCAGAAGTGCTCTTAGATAATTATCCTGAGGAGAGATAGGAGCATCCAAAGCTTTCTTAAGTGAATGAATGAAAACCACCAAGTCCTTATGCCATGAGAATGCTTCAATTCTGGAATCGTCAATTAACTGCTTCAAAAACCGTGTATACCGCAGCATATAACCCAAGGTAACCACTGAGCACCCATAACCCGCCAGTGCATTATTTGCATCATTCCATTCGGGTCTTTGCGTATTCATCCAAATACCTGCACCGGGCACGAAATTTGAAACTTTGGTTAATAAAGGTATAAATAACTTCTCGCAAAAAGTGGCATACCGTATCTTGCCATTTGGGTCATGCAGTAGTTGCCCATCCGACCCCAGGGCTTTTGTTGCACGATCAATTTCTGCTGACCAAACGTCGTCATATTCTATCGAGTCCGCTGCATTTTGCTTAATATGCTCAATCGACTTAATTCTATAAGGAACCTGAGCAAACACGAAGTCATTGTGATTGAGCTCCTCAGCTATCCCCTGCGGATCTACTTTTTGATAAAACTCGAGTAGTTTCAGCAAATAGATAATCTGGTGGTCACCCCAATAGCCAATGTTTGACCAGGTGGCTTCAGGCTCAATCTTTTCCCAATCGATTCCATTTTGAGAGATTCGATATGGGTTATAGCCATCCCAGGTTGTCGCATTTAGAAAACGCGAAATGACTGATTTGGCAAATAGCGGATAACTGTGCAGCAACGCCTCCCAATTCTGAAAAATATCCCTCCAGTTTCCCTGATAAGCATATCTTTGATTCCCTGCTTCATCAATTAAGTCTATGTTAAAGCGATTCCATGGGCGGCTTGGGTCACCATGGCGACGAGAGAAAGTGAGCGGCAGATATTCGTTCGTGATTCGATATAGATCGGCATCCACTGTTTGGGTTAGGGCTTTTAATTCTTTGATCGAAATGCCCGACGACAGCGATTGAAGCCATTCGATATTTTTATTATACACGGCATTATTGGACCTTTGAACATGCTTTCTGTAGTCATCTGTGGGCACTTCATAGCCTTTGAGAAAAGTTCCGCCCCGCATAATATTAAACAGGCTATTGGAATAGTGACGCCAGGAGGCCCGTATTGAATGCGATTTTTGAAAACCATCTACTTGAGAAACCATAGTATTTAATACTGTTGTGTTTCTATCGATAGACTGTTCCAGCTCCCGAATTGGGTTATCGGCTTCTCCTAACCAATCGTGTAGATTCTCAATTGCGCTGATCGACTGATCAACATCTGCGATGATCCACCAGGATTGCAGAGATCCGGGCTCAATCTCCAACTCAGATTCGATCAGGTAACAGCCCGGCCGTCCCCGAAGCTCACTATCCGATTCTCTGGGCTGATTGGATACAAATTTCCCAATAGAGTCCTTAGACAGGTAGTGTTTAGTTACCAATACACCCGCAGACCATACAGTCGTGGCACTTAAGCTTTCACTGGGTTCGGCACGATCCGTGGGTATCGAACTTAAAGAATAAACCGCTAACTGATCTTCGAGTCGCTCAGAATATTTGTAGGCATCGGCTAAATTTGAAAACCGATTTTGAAATTGTTCATCTACGGATGGCGGTAGTATGTTCTGTATTCCATCGATCAGACTCAGTCGAATCACATTGATACCGGTGTTGATCAATTGAACATTGCGCAATATTCCAAATCGTTTGGATGAAGTCCAGGTAACCACAATTTTTAAATTCAAGAGATCGTTGTACTCAGACAGTGCGATCTTAGTACCGCTAATGCTCTTTATGACAGATCTTCTGATATGTGTTGGTGGATTCAGTGAATCTTCAAAAGGGATCCAAATTTCATCCTGGTAACGGATTACGCTCAAAGAGCCGCATGAACCTACCATATCGATAAGTTTATCCTGAGTATAGTAAGGAAATAGAGCATGATCCGGGTTCTTACGACCTGCCGTGATGCAATGATTACTCCCAATAAAAGCCCAGATATCACTACTAGAAGTTAAATGCATAATGAAGGGTTTTATGGATTCAACTCCATCTACCTCCTGGCACGGTTCATTTAACAGATGCTTTAGTTTTTGGTGATTACTTATATTATGAAGCATAGGGTAAGAAAATTTCAATTTTTCGCTTTGGGTATCTCTGAGACATGCAGATTATAAAATGAAAATCAATGCAAAAATATATTGACTTTGCATTTTTTTTCATTCTATATGGTTGCCAGTTTTACAAAACCCTATAGATTAGAATAATACTTACCCTATACAATGAAGAGAAAATGGTTCACACGCTGCGCAGGTGTTATTGCATGCCTGTGCTTATTGTCGACAAATGGTATATTCGCGCAAAGCGAAGCAGATTCTGAAGAGAATATTTTCCTTTTGTCTCCATTTGAAGTTAGTACTGAAAATGACAAAGGGTATTACGCAAGTAATACGATTTCCGGATCCCGTATCGATATAGAACTTCAAAATATGCCGATGCCTATTGAGGTTATCACTTCAGAGTTTATTGAAGATACAGGGGCGACAGACTTACGGCAATCACTGCGCTTTTCTGCCGGTGTTATACTAAATTCACAAAACGATGCGGGTGCGAATTTGGACGGTGTTGTGGGAGGTGTTCACAATGGCGCAGGTGCCACTGCAAACCTGACAGGTACGACCATCAAGATTCGGGGTTTTGTAACGGAATCTACACTGCGAAAAGGGTTTCGTCGGCAACATGGCTCTGATTCCATTAACATTGATCGTGTGGAGGTGGTTCGCGGGCCCGCTGCCCTACTCTATGGTATTGGAAACTTTGGTGGTATCGTAAATTACCTGCCTAAGCGACCTTTGGATATCGAACGCACTGAAATTGCAGCCTTAATAGGCTCTGACAATCAATATCGTGCTACAATTGATACAACAGCTCCGGTGAACGATCAATTTTCGTATCGTGTAACCGGTGCTTGGGAACAGGCAGACCACTGGACTGATCACCAGAGCAAGGACAAATGGTTTCTCTCCCCTGTATTGGAATACAAACCCTTTGAGCGCACCAAGATTACACTCGATTTTGAAATCGGTAACGAAAAAACCAACGGTGTAGGCTTTCAGACAATGCGTGCACGGGGTGACCTAAGTATTGACCAAGTGGTAGGCGGTGACCAACAGGACCGACTTTCCAAGGCTGGATTTGTGGTCTTTGACGGTGTAGACAACCGCACAGCCCGTATCTCAGGTCCCGACACTTTTGTGGAAACAGACGCAACTAATTTGCTTATTGAAGTAGAGCAGAATATTACTAGCGGGCTTAATTTGCTCGTGGGATACAACCGTTCGGACGTAGATGTAGCTACCCGCGATATCGTTAACAATCTTTTCAGCGTTGGCGAAGGTCCTTCCAACTTGCGCAGTACTATTTTTGTAGAACCCTTTGAAGCTGCAAATGGAGACCCCATTTATGACGGTGAGATTTTCAATCCTAACATTGATGGTGACAATACGGTGCTAAATGATGCGATATTAGCTTATCAATGGGAAACAAAGGACATTATCCAGGAGCGCGATGAAGTTAAGATCGAACTCAACTACCTGGTAAACCTATTTCAGGATTCTACGATGCTCCGCAGTAACCATACTTTCCTGTTGGGGATGTCTGATCTTCGCGGATATCGTTCCGAAGAGGTATTTGTTTCGGGTGCAGCAGCAAGAAGTGCTCAGCTATACAGAGATCCGAACGACCTGACTCCGATTCGGTTTGGTGAAGGCATTCAGGATAATGGCACTCCCGATGGATTTGCCGGATTCTCACCCCTTCTGCAAACTGAGCGCGACCAAAACATCGCTTACAATCAAGGCTATTATGCCGTTTGGCAGGGACGCTTCTGGAATGACCGTATCACTGCCATCTATGGTATGCGTAGAGACCGTAATGACCAGCGTATTACAGAGTTTACGTTTGAAGATGGTTCTTTGACGAAAGAAGAATTACGTGATTCAACGCCCCAATCTGAAACCACTCGGCAATGGGGTATCAATGTGGAGATATTGGAGGGCGTAAGTATCTTTGCCATGCAATCTGAGGGGCTCGAACCCAACTTCGCGGGACTTCGGGATGGTAACGGTAATGCGATTTCGGCGACTTTTGCGGAAAGTGAAGAAGCCGGTATTAAGCTCACACTTTTTGACGGTCGTGTTGCAGCCAGCGCGAGCGCATACAAAATTGAAGTGACCGGCGCCTCTACCCTACCTGCCTGGTGGACACCGGCTCCCGCTAAAGAGCGTTACGACCCCACCCAACCCACTGTTTATGATATCAACAATATCATACAGACCAATAGCGCACACGCAGCACTCGGGGATCTCTATGCAAACGCAGTAGCAGCAGGTAATGTGTTCGAGCAGGACGGCATCACTTACCTGACCGTACTTGATGCAAATGGTAATGACACCGCAGGCGCTGCCTATCTGGATGCTGTATTTGCATGGACTGCCGCCGGAAACGGTTGGCCAGGATGGCTATACGCTGCGAACGATTTCTCGGATACACCCGGTAATAATGCCGCGATGGACTGGGGTGCAGGATCAGCCGGAACCTTCGATGCTAACCTGGTTAGCGGACAGGAATCAACCGGATATGAGCTTCAGTTCATGTTCACACTTACCGACAACTGGCAGCTCGTCATGAACTACGCAAACACCGAGCGTAAAATCACTGACCAAGGTAAGTTCCCTCAATATCCATATCCACAGGATCGCTGGGCAATCTGGTATTTCCCGGATGGTAACTGGGGTCTACAGGGAGTGCCACTCAACGAGGCCTACGTTGATCCTCAGGATACATCCACCTGGACAGGGGGCCCTGCATCTACCAATGGGCTATCTCTTGACGATACCCCTGAGCATGATTTCGGCTTTTGGAGCAGCTATAGTTTTGATGAAGGACCGCTCGAAGGCTTGAGACTTGCTTTCGGGGGTGACTATCAAAGTGAGCGAGCATACCTGACGGGTTTTACAGTAGGCGGTAATGCAGTAAGAGATGCTGATGGTAACCGTATCAACCTATTCACCGATGAGAAGTGGTTGTTCAACTGCATGGTGGCCTATGACACTCAGATTAAGGAAAATCCCATATCCTTCCAGTTGAATATAGACAATCTCACGGACGACAAAGATCTGTATGGATACGTTTATGAATCGGGGCTCAGTTGGAGATTCCAGACCACTTTTGAGTTCTAATCCACTTTCAAATTGCTTCGATTTTGTATTGAATCGAATTGTTGAAATGTAATTTAATGAAATCCGAAGCTTTGCATTTTGTTGCAAACTTCGGATTTATTTTTGTTCAATAGTGATTATACATGACAAAGATTAACCAGAAATATATCGCAGATAAACTCGATATATCGATCACCACGGTTTCTCGTTGCTTCACCAATCATCCAAAAATCAACCCGGAAACGCGCGCCAGTGTATTGAATCTGGCTGCCGAACTTGGCTATTCATACAGCCCGTTCCGTAATCAAAAGAAGCTGGCCCATGGCCAAAACGGAACGATCGGTGTGCTCGTCGGAGCCCCGGAGAGTTTATCGGATGCTGCCAACGTTGCTGCGCAAATCTTTATGGGTATTTCCCAAAAAGCAGCTACTCTCAACTATGCGGTAGAATTGTTTCATGTGGATCCATCAAGCTTTGATCCCAATATGAAATCCCGCCGGATTATTCCAAACTCCAGGGATAATAACTATGCAGGGATCGTACTGATTTTTCCATTTAAAGAAAGCACGGTCGATAGTCTGTCTCAACGTTTCAATATTACCTCTGTCCTGGATAACTATGAAGAAATGGAGATCGACAGTATCAATCCTGATGAAGGCAGAGGGGTAGCTAAAATGATGCGCCACTTGAAGAATCAGGGACATGAGAAGATTGGATTTTACAGCTGGAATTATAAACGCGTGGATACCCCCTGGGTGGAAACACGCCTCGGTTCATACTTCGAGCACCTATATCGTTTCGATTTGCCCTTCGAGCAGAGTCGTATTATTCGTGTGAATGAGGATCTTACGAAAGATTCTAAGCATACAGTGGAGCTCATAAAACAGCAAATGGAGCAAGGGATGACTGCGTTGATGTGTGCAGCCGACCATCAGGCGTACGAGTTAATTCGAAATTTAAGTGAAGCAGGAATCCGTGTACCTGAGGATTTATCAATTACCGGCTACGACGGCATACCGGTGCCCGTTGGCATGAAGCAAGTCACTACATACAGCTCAAACTTTCATGAAATCGGCATGGCCGGCATGATATCTATCAAGCGTCGCATTGACCGACCTCTGGCAAGCCGTGCACACATGCTCGTAGATGGCGAGATGATTGTGGGTGAAACTACTCAGACTGTAGAAAGTGCAGGGGTTTCCCAATAATCCAACGCGTTTAAGCACTAAGGTAAATTACGGAGTATTTCTTCGATCCACTGACGATGCAAAACGTTCAGTTCGGAAACTTTTTCAGGATGTTCTTCAATCAAATTCACTTTTTCGCCAATATCCTCGCTAAGATTATGCAGGTAAAAGCCATGCTTTTCTCCCAAGCGATACTGTCGCGGTGCGGGTTCGCTGAATCGTAATTTCCAGTCACCATGGCGCACTGCAAACTGATTCCAGTGTCCCATGTCCCAAAAGAGGGTTTCATGCCCAATATCGGTATTTTCCCCTTTTAGCAGAGGTAGGATATTCAGACCATCGGTATCTTCAGGTATCTCAGCACCTGCCAAAGAGGCAAAGGTGGGCATTAGATCCATCGCACTGACTACATTGTCCAGGATTTTGCCTTGTTCGAGGCTTCCAGGCCATGAGACGATAAACGGCGTGCGTAACCCTCCTTCGAGCACGGTGAATTTACTCCCGCTGAGCGGTGTATTGATTCCTCCCGTGGGGACTGAACCACCGTTATCCACTGTATAGACAATCAATGTATCCTCTCGCAGCCCGGTATTATCAAGATGTTCCATAATGCGGCCAATCGCCTCATCCATGTAATAAAGATGGCCAATGCTAAACGCACGGTTGAGCTCCTCTGAAAAGGTACGATTTATCCACTCGCTCGAGCTTTCCAGGCCAGGGTCCCAATCATCCGGTATGGGAATACCCTGTTCCTTCAGGTATTCTGGCGGCAATTGATGGGTTTGGTCGTGCACTGCATTGAAAGAGAGCATAATAAAGAATGGTTCATCGCGGTGATCATCAATAAAGCGAATGGTTTCGTCCCGAAAGAGGTCGGTGGAGAATCCTTCAACGTCCACTTGCTTGCGATCATCCCACATGGGTTCCATAAACATGAGCAAGTAATGGCGGTCGGGCTCATGCTTTCTCAATTTAGCCATAAACTCATCATGACGTTCCTTGTTGTGAACCAGATAATGCTTGGCCGGGCCATTAAAGCCATAGAATCGATCAAAACCATGGTTGAGTGGATGATTCCGTAAATGAAGACCAAAATTAGCATTAAAGTGGATTTTACCTATTAGGCAGGTGGCATATCCCTCATCCTGTAAGATCTCGGCCATGGTCGGCGCTATGTCGCGTTCGGGTAATCCGGGGCTATTATACCACCAATTGTCATATCGCTGTTGATATTGCCCGAGGACGAGGCCAATGCGTGAAGGGGTGCAAATGGGTGATGTTGCATAGGCATTTGTGAAACGAATGCCTTCCGCCGCCAATCGATCCAGATGCGGAGTATCAACACCGGTATCATACTCGGTGTGTGACATATCGGCATAACCGTGGTCGTCAGATAAGATCAGAATGATATTGGGTTGCCGCGCAGTTAGACTACCGCAAATTATTGTAAGAATAATTAGATATAAGCGCATTTTTATAAGTGTGTGTGGAGATATGGATCGCCTTAATAGCTTCAAAACGAGGACGTTGATTCTGGCAATACCCCCCAATTCTCGAAGCTATTTTTAAACAATCTAATTAGTAGGACATTCGGAATAGAATGTATGAAACGAACAAATTAGTTTTCCCGAACGCTCTCATGCTCAGCGAAAAATTGAAGGGTTTCTCCAATATGCGCGCTCCAGTAAGGCCACTCATGTGAACCTTGATATTCATGGTAGGTATGCTCTATACCCAGCTCGTTTAGCTGATGGTGGAGTCGCCTATTGTTTTCAATTAGAGGGTCGCCCAAACCGCAGTTAAATTGAAATTTAAGGGATTGTTTAGAGTGCTGTTTAATCTCCTCGATGACAGATGGATTATCAGTTTGTGCATAATCCCCGAGGGGTTCTTCAATAAACTGAGTAAGCTGGCTAAATTCGGTGATCGATGATAACCCGGCAAACGCCCTAAATAGATGGCAATATTTTGCCCCTAACCTCAGTGCACCGAATCCCCCCATCGATAAACCGGCGATGTAATGGGAAGCGTCAGGTGCATTGCCTGTGACTTCAGATACTGCCCGGGGTACATCATCCACGATCCACTTTTCAAAGTCTTTGGATTTATGCTTCAGGTAACCACTTCCGTCTCCCCATAAGCCATCGGAGGGGGCCACAAGAATCATGGGGGGCACTCTTCCTGACTCGATCAAGTTATGCAGAGTGACATGCGCTCTGGCATTTAGAAACCATGCCCAATGCGAACCGTAGACCCCATGCAACAAGATAACCACGGGTGTATTAGCAGGGAGTTGTGTGTTACCGGGAATGTAGAGACTGATATCAGACCTCATCTTAAGCGACGGGCTTTTTACCGTGATCATCTGCAATGTGCCTATACCAAGGTCCAAATCGCCCGTTTCAATCGTTCTGAAGTATGAATCGTCCATAGATTAATGCTCCATTAGGATAACGCCCTTCGCATTCTTGCCATTAAGCATATCCTCGATTGCAACATTCAGGTCATCCAGGCTATAGGTTTGGGTAACCAGCTCATCCAGCTTCAGGGCACCCAGCTTATACAGCTCGATCAATTTGGGAAAATCGTATTCCGGATTAGCACCGCCATAAAGGGGATTGAGGTATAGTTTGTCCCATTCAAAAAGATTCATATCAATTTCGATTGTTTGCTCGATCCCCGATACCTGTACTGCCATACCTCCATTGCGAATCATGGCCAATGGGGCTGCACCTAACGCCGGTATGCCCGTACATTCAAACGCGTAATCAGTGCCCCTTCTTGCGCAGAGCGCCTTGATTTGCTCAGATGCCTGGTTTAAACCCGCATCCTTTTTGGAGACCAAAACAGCATGGGTGGCTCCAAATTTTTTCGCGAGGTTAAGCCGGTTTTTACTGATATCCACAGCAATGATTTTTGCAGCACCGGATATTCGTGCACCCTGTATGACATTCAGCCCTACACCACCTGTTCCGATGACGGCGACTGAGCTACCTGCTTCCACTTTCGCGCAATTCACCACAGAGCCATACCCTGTCATAACCCCACAACCCACAATACATGCAGACGCAAAGGGTACATCATCCGGAATACGTACCACCGCTTCCTTTTTAACCACCGTATAATTGCTTAGAGTTCCGATATTGAAAGATCTGCCTATCGGAGTACCCTTATATGTTGAGGCTCCTGAATGAGCCGAGCCGTAACCGGGAATCCGCTCCGTCACCTGGTTGTTATTCTCGCATATATTGTGGTTACCATGCATGCATTGAAAACACTCATTACAGGGGATTGCCCAATTCAGGATCACCCGATCGCCCACCCTTACGTTTTGGACGCCATCACCCACCTGCTCAACAATACCCGAGCCTTCGTGGCCCATGATTATACGTTTTCCCCAGGAGAGTGAATCGTAATCAGTATGGCATATTCCCGATGCCATAATTCGCACCAGCACTTCGCCTGCCAGAGGTTCATATATCTCGACTTCATCTATAATCAATGAACCGTTCGCATCGGTAATCGCCGATTTGCTTTTAATGGGCATCTAATGACTTCGTTTGCACTTTAAGTGTGAGGGACTCGTAAGAGACTGTCCGGGTGTAATCTTCTTCCACTTCAAGGTTTTCCTTCGCATCCACCCATTCGAGAGTCTCCACGCGCTCGCATAACTTTTTAATGAGCGTTCTCATGATAAGGCGCGCATGATGAGCCCCCAAACAGTTGTGAATACCAAAGCCAAAACCAACGTGGGGATTGGGTTTCCTGTCGATTCTCACTTCCTCAGGGGAATCAAAGACTGTTTCATCATGATTTGCAGATGCGAAACCGAGCGTTATCCTTTGACCTTCCTTCACTTTATGCCCATGCACTTCGGTTTCCACAGGACAGACTCTGCCAATATGCGTTACGGGTGATACATAGCGCACAAATTCTTCCGTTGCTGTTTTAATGAACGAAGGATTTTCTCGAACCTGATCAAGTCTATCGGGGTGCTGGGCAAAATAACCCATAATAAACGAAACGGAGTTAATGACTGTATCCCGCCCCCCTGCAAACATGATATTACAATAGCCTGCCATCTCTTCACGCGTTAAATGACGCCCGCGATATTGAGCCTGTGTGAGCGCCGAATAAAAATCATCTCCCGGATTCTCTTCGGCTTTATCGAGCCAGGCGTTTATGTAAGCTTCCATCTGCGCGCCTTTTTGTTTACCATCTCCTGTTCTAAAAACATGGGTTCCCCAACTGATAAGTTCATCCGCTTCGGATTCGGGAACTCCCAGCAAGTAGGTTAACGCTCTGGATTGTAAAGGCAGCGAAAACTGGCTCACGATCTCAATCGCTTCGTTGTTTCCTATGGCATACAGCAGTTCTTCGATCAGGTTTTCAATCTTCTGAATAAAATCAGCTTGCAGCGGTTTACGAAAAAACGGTTCAGCGATTGCCCGATATTCAGTGTGTTCGGGCGGATCTACCTCTAGGGGTAATTGGCGAACCGTACGAACATCCTCCTCTGCAGGTATTGGCACGCGAAATGGGGCATCTGAGCTATATGTCTCCCAATCTTTAGCTCTGAGTTTGAGATCCTTGTGTCGCAAAATCATGGGAATTTCATCCCCATCAAGCTTTGCATTTAGCACACCTTTCTTGCGGTGCTCTTTAAACGGGTCATAGGGGCATCCAGACATAATAATGTAATTTTTTGATTTACAGTGGGTCTACTTCCAGTATGAGGCCATCGTGGTTTGAACCAATTTCAATCTGGCAACATAAGCGGCTTCGCTCATCCGCGCCGGGCTGAAAATCCAGCATATCAATCTCGGCTTCCGTTTTATCACCGAGACGATCTATCCAGTTCGGATTTACTCTCACATGACAGGTCCCGCATGAGCACACCCCTCCACAGGATGCGTCAATGCCTTCCACCTCATTGTAAGTGGCGATTTCCATCAGGTTGCCTTCAGCATTATTTACGACTACCGATTCGCCGTCTGGGGTTATAAATGCAATTTTTGCCATAGTCTCTTGTGCCTAATAAGATTTTCTACACGGCAATATTAGTAAAATTTGAATTGACCTGCAACGCATCAGGTAACCAAGAATAGTGCTAAAAACACATTTTTGAATATTTTTTTAGCAATAAATGTGATTTATTTACCATGAGTATTTCGCGAGAGATCATCAAACCCGAAGAGGGAAGTTCCATTTCATGCCTGGATCTTGACATGGAAGAATTTGATAACCCCTATCACTATCATCCCGAAATAGAAATCACATGGATCGTAAAAAGCAGTGGCCAAAGGATCATTGGCGATTCCATAGAGTCATTTGAACCGGGTAATCTTGCCCTGATTGGTTCGAATGTGCCTCATCAATACATGAACTTGGGTAAAACCCGGGCAGTATCCAAGGTCGTCCAATTTCTACCGGATGTGTTTGGCAAAGATCTTTTAGTAAAGCCTGAATTTTTCTGGATGAATGATCTCTTCATTTCAGCTAAAAGGGGTATTCAATTTGGTGAACAGACTCTCAAGGCAGTATCGTCGGTTATGAGTCAAATATTTGTTGTTCAGGAACCATGGCGCAAGATAACCCTACTCATCGAACTCCTTTGGCTCTTACATAGCAGTGAAGACCGCAAGCCGGTTACAAGCCTTGCTTACCAGCAAAGCTTTAGTTTTCCCAGTATTGAGAGAGCTAAAAAAACGATTAATTACCTGGAGCAAAACTGGGATAGGGATATAACGAGAGATGAAATTGCGAAAATTGCTAATTTACACCCTCATTCTGTAAGCAGATTTTTTAAGACGCATATTGGTATAACCTTTCAAGAGTTCCTCATCCAGCATCGCATTCATCAAGCTTCACAATCGCTGTTAGAGTCGGATCGCACCATATTGGACATCGCGCTTTCATGCGGCTTTAAGAACTTATCCAATTTCAATAAGCAATTTAAGCGAATAAAGGCGACCAGCCCCAGCCTCTACCGCAAGCAGAAGTATAGGCGACCCGGCTAAATGACTAATCGTAGCTATTGGGAGTTCTGACTCCTCGTGGGGCTGCATTTACACGCAACGCCCAGCGCTCCCAGGCCTGTGCCATCTCATCCACAATCTCAGGATGTTTTGATGCAAGATTGTTTAGCTCGTTGCGATCATCTACAATATTATAGAGCTCCCAATTCCATTCAGCATAGCGACCAATAATCTTCCAATCTCCCATTCTCACCGCACAGTTCTGAGAGTGCTCAAAGAAGTAAAACTCAGGAGCCTCGCGCTCACCATCCGTGAAAAACGGAGTCAGACTTTCACCCTCATAAGGATGGATGAGCTCATTCCGATAAATTCTCGGATACTCCGCACCGCTGATCTCCAAAACAGTTGGCATAAAGTCGATAATGTGAGCAACATCCCGCACAAAAGCCCCCTCCAAATCGGAATTGATCCCATCCGGCCAATGCGCGATCATCGGTGTAGCGATACCTCCCTCCTGGGGTCGGTTTTTATATTCCCGAAAAGGGGTGTTCGACAGGTTGGCCCAGCCGCGTCCATAGGAAACGATTCCCCCGTTATCGGGGTCGTTGATATCGGACATTTCGCCGCCCCCAAACTCATTGTAAGGCTCGGCACATGCCCCATTGTCGGACAAGAATATAATCAGCGTATTATCGAGCTCACCATTATCCCGGATGGCATCCATAATCTTTCCGACACCATAATCTACAGAATACATCTGTGCCGCATAAACAGCCATCCGATAGTCCGAGTCCTTCTTTTGTTGGGCATCTACCTCACTCCAGGGGCGCACGTTTGAATCTCGGGGAGCAATATCGAAATCTTCGTCGAATATGCCCATCGCTACCTGTCGTTCGAATCGTTTGCGTCTGAGAACGTCCCAGCCTTCAGTGAATTTGCCGACAAATTTCTCAATATCCTCTTCTTTGGCGTGAAGAGGCCAGTGAGGTGCGTTATAGGCCACATACAAAAAGAACGGCGCTTCCCCACTCTGTTTATTAACGAAGTCCACTGCATAATCGCTGAATGCATCTGTAGCGTAATAAGCCTCGGGATCGGGCTCTTCAAGCCTCTGGTTCCCAAGCATTAGGCCCCGCTCACCATGCGGCTTGAAGAAACTAAATGCGCCTGAAAGGCTTCCGTAGAATTGATCAAACCCCCTTTGTAGTGGGCGATCATAGGGGCGTTCACTGCCCAGGTGCCACTTGCCGGTAATACAGGTGCTGTAGCCTACGGTCTTGAGAACTTCGGCGAGTGTCACGCAATTAAGGTTCATACGGCCACGAAAACCGTCGACTCCAAAGTCAAAATCCGCCCGCCCTTCCGTAGTCATGTGGCCAATACCTGTCTGATGCTGGTAGAGGCCGGTCAGAAGAGAAGCGCGCGTGGGGCAACAGCGGGATGTGTTGTAGAATTGAGTGAAACGAATACCCCCCTCCGCAAGACTGTCGATATGAGGCGTGGGAATCTCGCCACCATAGCAGCCAATATCTGACCAGCCCATGTCATCGACCATTATGATGACGATATTCGGTCTTTCAGGCGGGGTATCTGCTGTTGAGAAAAGAATCAGCAGAAGCCAGGCGCTGGCGATGAAGAGTATTCGTTTCGTGCTCATAATAACTATTTTGTGTGTTTGCCGGTTAGTTTGCGGATATACTTCACTTCAGCTTCACGATAGGGATCTCCGTTTTTGCGGAATATGTCATGATGCCACTCGAAAGGCTCATCTCTGAAGACTTTCTCCCACGATTCCCAGGGATAAATAGTCTGACTTTTACCATTCACTAGTCCCCAATTATAGGCACCAATATTGTTTTCCTTAAAATACCCCAATATAGGATCAAATTTATTACCGGTGCCTCGTGCCATATACTCCGTGCAAATAATGGGGCGGTTGAAGAGGCGCTTCATCATGGTAACATGCTTCTTAACATTCTCCAAATTCAGGTAATTATGAAAAGTAATAATATCAGATTCATTTAGCATGAGCTGAAAAATTTCTGAGTTCTCCACCAAGCCCTCATAATCACGCCAAATGCCTGCAGTCAGTGGCTGCGAAGGATCGACTTCCCGGGCCCATTTGAAGGTTTTATCCAGTAATTCCATAGCCAGATCGTGCTTATTCAGGGGTTCATGTCGTCGGTAAGTCGGGATGTTTCGGTTTTCCGGCTCATTAAAAAGGTCCCAGGCAAGCACGCGTTCATCGTCCTTAAAATGCTTCATCAAACCCTGCACATAACCTTTCAGTGAGTCGTATTTGGAGGGATCGCTCAAGATTTCAACTCCCGGACTTTGTACCCACCCGGAATTGTGCAGATGAGGAATCGGTTCCGGTTGTTTACCCCATTTGGGGAATGGATGCCACACTCCATCAAAAATCACGAGCATGGGCTTTAAGTTATGGTTATCGCAAATGTCGAGGAAATGATCGAGCCGCTCCAGAAATCCCTCACGGTCATGCACCCAGAAAAGATCGTGCAGGTAGACACGAATCGTGTTAAACCCAAGCGAAGCGGCCCACCCCAGTTCACGATCGATCGTTTCGGGATCATAAGTTTCTTCCATGAACATTTCCAGTTGGTTGATTGCAGTGCTTGGCAAAAAATTGCACCCGACGATCCATCCGGTATCCGCATACCATTGATTTGCACGTTCCTCAGTCCAGCGGCCATACTTGGATTTATCTTCTGCCTGAAGCAGTGTTACCAAAATTATGAAGGATAGGAATATAAACGCAGAGATTTTTGTGAGATTAGTCATTGGTTTTGATTTAATTTATTGATTTTACAGGCAGCGTTTTCAGTAGCTGCCCGAATTTTTTGAAAAGGAATAGTTGGCCAGAGCACTTTCACCTATCCCATGAAGTTCAGGCTCTGACCAACTAATACGTGTAGTATAATATTATATCGATCTACTAAAAGGAGAATGTATTGGTTAAGAACAGTTCCTGTGGGAGTGGATTACGGAATACGGCTAGCTCGCCATCAGGATTGGTAATTACGGGAATAGTGTCATCACCCCCGATGAGGTTGCGCACATTCAACTGGATCTTCCAATCGATTTTACCATCATATATTTTGCGCTTATAACTCAGCCAGATATCACCGTTTAGCTCAGGATCCCCGAAGAAGGGACGGGTCAAATCAGGGGTGTTAATTCCATCATTGTCGGGATCTTCCAGTGGGTATCCGGTTGCGATTTCGCTTTGCCAGCGTATCGCACCTCCCACACCGAAACCTGCCAAGCGTCCTTCGGTGAAGTCATACGAGGAGACTGCATTGATACGCCACTCGCGTTGTTCCAGAGAAGCCGTGCCTTCCTGCGCAAGCTCTGCCAGCAAGTTGCCATAGGTGCCTGCCCAGCGGGAACGGAAGGTAGACGCTTCACCCAATGTTGGCGCATCACGCAGGTCGATAAAGCGGGATGCACGCAAATTCGCGTCGATCTCAGCCGCAACCGCTGCAGTCCTCGGTGCGATGTTACTCTGAACGGTCTCCTGTTTGCCAATATTTACCATGACCCGCCAATTGCGTGTGGGATTGGCAATTAGATCCACTTCAAAACCTTTGGATACGAAGTCTCGGGTTGCTGCAGAGTTCGGGAACAGATCCTTATTATCCTCAATATCTGCTCCAATTGTATTTAGGGGCTCTACACGATAATTGTAAAGGGATTGAGTACGTGCAGGTAGCAGGTTGATGAATGCGTTAAATGCTTCTTCATAGGAATTCCAAAGATTGGGCTCTGGATTCCCCGGCGTTTGAGCAAGCATCCACTGGATCGTTTGTTCGTCGTTGATACCTTCCTGCCACCGACTCAGCCAGTTGCCGATCCGTCCATGAATGGTATCCGGATTGATCGACGCAGAGTCATTGGAGATGGTGGTTTCAAACCAGTTAACCCGTGCGGTGAATCGATTTTCTAATAACGAAACAGAGAAACCATACTCCTCAGTCTTGCCGGCTGGTGATGAAATGCTGGAGCCGTCAATATCGGTACGGGCACCTACTGGATTGAAGTTTTCAGAGTCATTATAGTGGAGGCTTAAGCGCGGCGCTCCCCAGAACTTCTCTGTCCAACTATCCGGAGCGTGAGCAACAATACTCCAGGTGAGGGTGTCCCCTTCTTCAGGATCCAACACTTCGCCGGTCAAAGCATCCCGCGAACGATCCAACTGATTGGATGATGGAATATTGATTGAACCGTCATCGTTTTCCACATTGGGAATATTCTGAAAGGTGGTTTGTTCGTCGGTTCTAAAACCGACCAACCCTACAATGTGATCATTCAGCAAATAGCTCTGTAAACTGATCACACGGGTTTTAACCTCGCGCTTGGTACGCTCGAAGGTGCGGTCGTAGGTAACTGTCCTTGCCGGAATATGCTGAAATCCTCCATTAAAGCGGTCGTAGACTGCAACATTGTAGGTCTGTCCGTTTTGAGGTAGATCAATGTTTACATACTGACTGATCTTCAGATCGTTAATCGAATTGATCGATGAATTGTTGTGCAATGGATCTGAGAGATAAACCTGCGAGACCACCTGACGACGGCTACCGTCGATATCATGAAAGTGGAAGTTACGGCCTCCGATATCAAGAGCATCCGATTCCCAGGCCGCACCTTCGTCCCGCTTCGTAATGTCACGGCTTTGTTCACTAATCACTCCGGTAATGATGTGTCGCCCCAGCCAACTGAGTTTGTCATTATCACGGAAATCCAAATCATAGAATGCGGTTAAGCGGGTCGCATCACGCTCAATATCTTCGTACTGCCCCCCGAGGATGCTTTGTAATGCGCTCTGAGAGCTTACCGCCATCAGACGCCCCACATTGGGGTTCGGAGTGTCATCATTGCGATACTCCTGAATATCTACCAGAATATCATTAAACGCGATCGCGAACCCGCCTGCGTTGAATGGGAAACGACGGAAAGTGGAGTAACTCTGCTTATCGTAAGAAAGCTCTACCCCCGCCTTACCGCCGAAGAAAGTCTGCTCCAGCGTATAGTTCTGGGCATCAAAGTCACGGGTTACCAAATTGGTGTTCCCATGCAGTGCCATCTTTTCGTTGTCAAATACAGAATTGGGTAACGACTTGGTAACAAAGCCCGGCGCATAGTCAGCACTAAATAGCGAACTGGCCACAAAGTAGTCCCACACCAAACGTCCCGGGAAATCTCCATTACGATTATATTGGGAACGCATAACACTTGCTTCAAGGTCAGAGCCCGTCAAGCCGGGAGCACTACTTCCGCCAAGTTGTTCGTATATCAGTGAGATTTGGATAAAGTTGGGGATATCAACTACGTTATTATAATCAGAGCGTGCAGTTCCCGGATTACGCTGGTCGTAAGTTGCCTTCGGCTGAAACGAGCCATCTGTAAAAAACCCCGGGAAAGTGGAGCCCGTGATCGCTTCCAACTCTGCAACCTTGGTAGCACTTGGCAAGTCGAACCATGCTGAAATACCGTCACCGGGAGGAGTGATTTGCGGGGGATTACTCCTTGAGCTGCCGGTTTCGAAGTTAGCACGAAAGACTGTACGGTCGAGTATGTCGCTGTTTTCGTTTTCAAACAAAACCGCTTCCACTGCAGCGTAAAAACGCTCCTTATCCTCGTATGTAGGTCTTTGCTGATGATTGAAATTCTCGTTCAAACCCGCAACCCTTACTGCCAAACGGTCTTCAATAATCACACGATTGTAGTTTAGCGTTTCACGGTGGCTGGAACGTTCACCCAGGCGGATGCTGAATTCACCAAAATTCTTGGAGACCGAAGCCTGCATCGTAGAGTTATTGATAATGCCTCCGGGACTGCCAATCCCGAACAGGAGTGAATTCGGTCCACGATTGATCGTTACACGCTCCGTATTATAAGCGTCAAACGCGATATCTGTCTCAAAGTAATTACGGGTAAGATCCGCTGATGCCAGCCCTCTCACCCGCTGCCCTCTTTGAGGATTGGTTCGTGAGTCGGATAAGTCCACCCGCTCACCTCCCTGCACTGCATCATTACCACCGGCAAAATTACCGTAGGCTCCGGACGTCTCCGTATTCAGCGCGTAGGACAATAAGGTAGTAGAGTCAGTCGCACCGACATCGTTAAAAAACTCCGAAGTCATAATCGAAATGGAGGCTCCTACGTCTCTTAGAGGGGTATTCAGACGGGTTCCCGCAAGGGTTGAGGTTGCGAGATATCCCACATTTTCCTCTTCACTGATCACAAAGGGAGACAATTCATAGACGCCCTCATCATCCGTGATACTATCCTGGGCCAACGAAGTGGTCGCCACGCCTGCAGATAAAAAGACTCCAAACGCCTGTCCAAGGCGAGACATTAGAGTCTTGCGATTCGTTTCATTATCTTTCATTTTACTATTTCCTAGTTGTTTTGGGTTTACGTTTGCGGAGTCCTCTGAGTTGGCGCTCTCGGGATTCCTGGAAGGTGCTGTTTCACATTCATCCTTCCTTAAAATTGCGTATGCACCTGAATCATCTTGAATAAAGCTAAGCGAGGTGTGCTTGAGCATTAGTTTGAGAGCCTCGCTTGGCTCCATTTTTTCGTGCAATGGGTGTGTATTCACACCGCTCACATCCTCGATTGTGTAAATCAGGCTTTGGTTGCTTTGCATTGCAAAGAGCCTCAATGTCTCAGATGCCTGACCCGCGGGTATATCAAAATCCAAACTCTTCGCCCATGAAGAGAGCACAATGAAACTAAGGAGTAAACTCAGGCTGCTTTTCTGCCTGAATCTTTCGATTGTCTCACGTAAGGTTTTAAGTTTCTGTTTAATGAGGGGTTGCATTGGCTGATATGCTTAGGGGGCGCTTTGCTATATACTTGGCTGGTATTCTTAGCACATCATTTCTTTATTGTGTTTCCTGACTCAGTTCAGAGCTCACAGCATAGGCATTGCTACTCTGATCATGCGTAAAATTAAGCCCGGTACTTTTCGTCATACGCTCGAGGGCTTTGAGGGGAGTCATGTTACCTTTAACTGAATTTGTGCGATACAGGCTTATATTCTGATCATCCAGAATGATCTCTACTTCAGCTTGATCCGCGAAAGTCATGAGGGTCGTTGTAGCGCTTCCTGCAGGAATATCAAAATCGCGTAACTTATCCCTCCGACAACCTGCTCCTATAGGAATCAGGCTCAGAAAGAGCAATGACATGACAGCGTATCGTGTTAATAGACGGATCATACCAGGCTTTTTCTCAATCTTAAGAACGGCTTAGAGTGATTACCTGGTTATCCCGGTTTCTGGCAACTATTCCAAAGCGTGCTTCCAATAACCTCACAAACCCGCCTAAATTATCCGACCAAAACACGCTACTGATCCGGATATCACCGATATCCGGATCCTGGATTATGATTTGAATATCGTTGCGACGATTAAATTCATCAATGATTTGAACCAAGGGGGTATTCTGGAAATCAATCAACTGGGGTTTCCAGAGCAGCATATCCTCAATTTGCTTTTCCTGTAGCGTATTTACTTCAAGCTTCGGCTTTTTGTGATCGAGCGATACAATGACCTGCTGGTTGATCTCAACGATTGATTCCTTGGTAGCTTGGTTGGTTTTTGTTTTTGGAGACTGTACCGCGATCGTTCCCTCAGTCACGAAAACATCCACTTTGTTATAATCATAGTGGACATTAAATGCGGTTCCGACCGCCCGGATTTTCACGCCCTGTACATCTACTATAAAAGGGCGTTTGAAATCTTTGGTAACTTCAAAGTGGGCCTCACCAGAGTTTAGTATTACCAACCGCTCCTTACTACTGTATCGGGTTACGATGGATGCGGAGCGGTTCAGGAAAACGGTAGAGTCATCTTCCAGCTCAAGCTTTTGGATTCGCTCTATTTTAAATTCGTCTGCCAAGGTTGGTTCAACCAGTGAACGATCCAGGCGAAAGTATGAAATTGAGAAAACAATGAGCAGGCAGGCGGCCAGTCCCGCTATCGCTGTGATCAAGGGTTTGATTCTGCGCTTTTTTGTATGAGGCAAGACTTCATCTTCCAGTAAATCCGGGTCCACGTTTTTCTTAAAATACAGTTGCAGCCCGGCAAGCCGATCCATGTCGCTCCAGTAAGATTTGTGACGTGCATAATGTTCGCCATGTTTCGGATTAAGCTTTAGCCACTCACTGAATTCGCGCTCCTGTTTTGGAGTTAATCCTTTTTCATTGAGTATGACCCATCTTGAGGCCTCATCCTTTATTTTTGCTAACTCTGTTTTAGGCATACTTAATTTTCGTTTGTTCATTGGTTTTCCCCTCTAAATTGGTAGGCTTCATAATACTCAGCACACTTTCTGAGACCTATCGTGCTTTGCGTGTCCACTGCGCTGACGGAGATCCCCAGGGTCTTGGCAACTTCTCTCAGGGAATACCCGTAAATCTTGCGTAGTGTAACCACCTGACGACAGCGTTTTGGTAAAGACTTGATTGCCTGTATCATAATCTGAATTTCCTCAGACTTGGTGACCTCTTCGAGAGGGTCGTCTATTTCGTCGAGTATCTCCTCCACTTCGTAATCCGTATCGCCTGGCGGCTTTTCATACTTAAAATGCCTGAAACGATTCAGGACTAAGTTTTTTGCCACGAGGAACAGGTAGGCTCTGGGGTTTATAATAGGGCCCGAGGCATGTGCCTTTAATACCTTAAAGTAGGCCTCTTGTACAATATCATCGAGCTCGCTCAGCTCAGGAAAACGCTGCATGAGCCATGACTTGAGTTTCTTCTCATGGGGATAGATTTGGTCAACGAACCAAAGGTCGTGTTGAGGGCGGGGTTCCTTCATTTATACTATTTTGGCAACGGTAAGATGACACCTGATAATGGAAAATTCCCAAAAAGATATCTAACTTTGTATAATTATCAGTATAACTTGCTAGAGTAACCGAACTAGATTGTCGTGATTACATCCCTTAATAGTTAACTTGCAGCACCTAATTGCTGGACTAACGATAATGGGCTAACTGCAACCAGAAACTTACTACACAACAGCCAGTTTTAAATAGTCTCGAAGTCTTTACCGAGTCTTAACTCCAATAGCTTCAAACGCTTCTGGGGTCGGCTCGGTGCCTGCTCCAGGTTCTGTGGGTACCTCATAATACCCATCGCTTGGTTTTACGGGGTATTTCATCCAGTTGCTCAGCCAGGGAATATACTCCAAAAGGGAACAAGCCGGATGCGCAATTGCAGTATGCAGATGCACCTGAGCCATATCCCCCACGTGAGAGACAACGGGTAAGCCATACGCATGCGCCAGTTCAGCAACCTGCCACCACTCAGTGATGCCTGCGAGACGGCATACATCCGGTTGAACATAGTGTAAAGCGTGCTTTTGGATGAAGTTTCTGAAATCTGAGGCTGAATAAAGCTGCTCACCTAAGGCAACCGGCGTCGAGATTGAGGCGGCCAGACGCGAATGTCCGTCTATGTCATCAAAACGCAGCGGTTCTTCGATCCATGTAATGTCAAAATCTGCGAGGCGGCCCCCATATTGGAGTGCCTGTGCGAGATTCCACCGCCCGTTGACGTCGGTCATGATACGGATGTTTGGCCCCAAAGTGTTTCTCAGAGCTTCGACGCGCTTAAGATCATCTACGGGATTATCGGAACCTATTTTTATCTTAACGGCACGATAGCCATTTACTTCCACCAGTCGCTTACAATCGTCGAGGAGTTGTTGGAGTGGCCAGTTAAGCCACCCCCCATCGGTATTGTAAGCCTCCACCTGCTTAGGGCTTCCGCCGAGAAGCCGCCATAGTGGTTGATCGGCAGATTTCGCTTTCAAGTCCCAGAGTGCAATATCGATTGCTCCGAGCGCCAGATGAGGGATGCTCGCCCTACCCACCCACATAATGGGGCTATTGTTATGGAGTAGCTGCCAGATGCCACGGGTTTCTCTGGGATCTTTGTCTAACAGTAAAGGACCATAACTGTCGCAGATACAATCTGTGATCAGTCTATCAGTAGGCAAATGGGCATGGGTGCCGCTAAACCCGTAGCCTATCAATCCGTTATCCGCATGGATCGCCACCCCGGGTGCACCCCAATGGCTAATACTATGGAGGCTATCGGCAATCCCTCCCCGGGTAACCGGCGCATGTAGGATGAAAGTATCTACTTTTTTGATTTTCATAACGATCCAGCAGTTCTACAGGCTGTTGACCGCACCGCCATCCACGGGTAGCGTTACTCCATGGATGTAATTTGCGAAATCTGAACAAAGAAATGTGACTATACGACCGATATCCTTGGTATTTCCCAAACGATTTGCCGGGATTCGATTTAAGATACGTTCATAACGCTCGGGATCATTTTCGACCGCACGGCGCATCATATCAGTTTCAATCCACCCGGGAGCAACCGCATTTATGTTTATATTATGCGGCGCGAATTCAGCCGTGAGGCTGCGTACAAGCCCATCGACCGCTGTTTTTGCAGTGGTGTATGCGACAATATCAGATATCGCTAAGTAAGCGGCCATGGATGATAAAAAGACTATTTTACCCGATTCTCTGGGAAGCATATCCGTAGAGATTACTGCTCGGGTCAGGGCAAATGCTGCATGAACGTGGGTATTCAAAATCGTAGCAAAATCAGCATCGCTGGTTTCTAGTGCTGGCTTTTTCAGATGATTGCCTGCGTTATTGACCAGTACATCGATTGGTTTGTCAAAATGTTCGCGAATTGCTCCCAGTACGGGCTCTTGAGCACTCGTATCTGCAACGTCGAGTGTAAAGCCTTTGCATGCTTCACCCAGATCGGTTTCGGCGAGTATCAGTTGATTTTCGTCTCTTCCAACAATTGCGACTTGAGCTCCACATTCGATAAGACTCTTAGTGATGCCGAGCCCAATACCCCGCGCTCCACCGGTTACCAACGCCAGTTTGTTTTCCAGATCAATTTTCATTTATTGCATACTGATAATCCGATTGTAATAGGTGGCTACTGAACCTTCTGCATAGTTTTCAATCACCGATCCGGTAGCCGCTCTAAATGCATCGATATTTACGTCTATAAGCTCAACACCCGCTGTAAGCAAGGCATCAATCGTTTCCACTTCAGCCTCCTGCCAGACTTGACGCTGATAGATAGTTGCATCCTGCATTGCCTGGGTGATCCATTGTTTCTGCTGATCATTGAGTTTCTGCCAGCTTGCCTCACTCATGACAATGATATCCGGGATGCGGGTATGGTGGTCAAACGTGAAGTATTTACAGACTTCGTAGTGCCTGGCAGCAAAAAAACTGGGCAGGTTGTTTTCAGCTCCGTCGACGACACCCTGTTTTAACGCAGTATAGATCTCACCCCAGGGTATGGGTGTAGGCGATGCGCCAAAGGCGCTCACAATATCCATCGCCACGGGGTCTCTGGCGACACGTAGTTTCATGCCCTGCAGGTCTTCAGGGGTCCGTATCGGACGTGTTGTGTAAAAGCATCGGCTTCCGGAATCGAAATAACCCAGACCTACGATCCCACTGGATTCACCGTCGTTTCTTTTTGAAATAGCAGCAAGCAGCTCGTTGCCGATCTCCCCATTCAGCACCTGCCAATAATGTTCTGAATCTTCAAACAAGTAGGGTAAGCTGAACAGTTTCATGATGGTCAGGAAATTTCCTAATGTTGCTGTGCTGGTTTTGGTGAGATCCAGGGTTCCGTTCTGAATGTTTTCAATCGATTTCGTTTCATCCCCCAGTTGACCTGAAGGGAAAACAACAACCTCTATATCCCCACCCGATAACTCACCGACTCTTTCAGCAAAAAACTCGATACCCAGATGTACGGGGTGATTGGTGGGCAATGCATGCGCGAACTTTAATGAGGTCTCAGTTCCTCCATTACGCATATGATCTGAGAGAAAGCCTGCAAAGACGAAGATACAGAGGAGCAAGCCGGAAAGAAATCCGGCCGTATAGTAGATTAACTGCTTATTCATAAAAAATGAGGGTATCCATCCCCAGTCTATTTATTCTAGACGTCGCTCCTAAACAAATCACTTACTGATCTTTAGGTATTTCAAAAAATAGAAATCCACAACCAATAGGTAACGGTTAAGGCAGCAGATGACGTCATTTAAAGTATGGGACACTCTTTTTTCTACTGCATATTTGCCTTGGCTGCCTGTCCATCGCTCCTATTTGCCCATATTCCAACGCTTTCCGTTGAGATTGAGACAAAGGGGGGTGTAGAAGCGCAGGTTAATTATAAGTCAATCCAGGGGAAGAATGAGTGGTCATGGCATACTGAGATTTCATCTGAAGACAAACGTCCCGTTGTGATTGAGCGTATTCATGGTCGCATAGACCTGGGTGTGCCCATACCCGATGGCATCCCCTATATGACAGGCAGTCACATTATGGCTTCTGAGGTAACCGATCCCCTTTTCATGCAGCGCTATGTAACAGGCGAAGAGGATTCCCTGAAATCGAGCCTTAAGTATTTACTCTTTAAAATAGGAGCCAATGACTATCGACTCGTCGGTTTATCATCCTGGGATATCTTTTTATGCGAGCTATATACCCAGGACGGGAGTATCCACGTAAAGGCAGATGGTGAAAATCGCACACTTCGTAAGGATGAATCATTACCCTTCGAATCGATTGTCTATCTGCATGGGGATCACTGGCAGGATTTACTGATACGGTATGCAGAGATCGTGGCATCTGCCCAAAATGCCCGTGTGTCATCCAAGCAGTGGTCTGGCTGGGGCACTTGGGACTACTATACCAAGTACTTCTCTTATGAGGATGTCCTCGATAATATAGCCGGGGCGATTGAATTTAATGAGTTTCTGGAAAATCCGCTGCGTCTAATACAGATCGATGGGAGTTGGTGGATAGAACGGGGGGACTATTTTACGACGAATGAGCGCTTTCCTCCAATGCAGGAGGTCATGGACTCCATCCATGAGGCTGGTTTTATACGGGGAATGCATTTTGACGGGTTTCGGGCAACCCGGAATTCGGAAATTTTTAAAGCGCATCCGGATTACTTTGTGATTCCTGCAGATCATCCCGACAGCGAAATTGTGTATTTTGATTATTCCCACCCTGGGACGCGGGAGTACATCCGCAATGTGATCACGCATGCGCGGGAGCAATGGGGAGTGGATTACTTTAAAGTAGATTTTATGACTCAAGGCATGCTGCCTGAGGGAAAATCTCACCTGCCGGTCACCCGCCTGGAACGCTTCCATATGGGACTTCAAGTCATGCGCGAGGCGATGGAAGACACTTATTTCCTTGGCTGCAATGCCTTGTTTGGAGCGGTTACCGGCTATGTAGATGGCTGCAGAACGTCAAAGGACATTAAACCCCAGTATCTTGAAATCACCCAGCGGGCTGCTCAGAATGCCAGCAGTTGGTTTACACATAATCGTTTGTATCAGAACGACGCAGATTACCACATAATACGTTC
The DNA here is from genome assembly GCA_028285755.1 of Puniceicoccaceae bacterium. Taxonomy (GTDB): domain Bacteria; phylum Verrucomicrobiota; class Verrucomicrobiia; order Opitutales; family JAFGAQ01; genus JANQOQ01. Next base: position 72,798 of record JANQOQ010000006.1, on the reverse strand, counting down.
CTCAGAGGATGAGGATGACAGCATATCCCTTTCTCCCGGAAAACATTCCACTTTGAATTATAATCAAACAGAGCTGTGGAGTAATTTTGTGGTTATCACAGGGAGCGCCCGGATCAACAGTGATAAGTTGCCGACGCTTACTCCCCCTAAGCGTGCCTTGTTTAAGCGTGCATTTGAAAGCCCATGGCTTACCCAATATGTTCCGATCGATTTTTGGGATCGCTACCGTGCGAATAATGATGCGCCGCGACTTTACCTGGCGAATAATGAAGCGGGCGAGATTGTACTGGGTGTTTTCAATTGGAGCAATGAGGAGCGGGCTATGCGTGTATCCGGATTTTCTCAGCCTGCTGCACTGGAGGAATTTACCACTGAAAAATCCGCCCGGGCAAATAACGGAGTATTCGAAATCACGCTGGAACCTTATAAATCTTACCTCTATCGCTATGAAGGTCCTGAGCATTTTGAAACCTTACGAAAATCACTAACACTTCACTAAACTATGACTTATCGCATACTCTACTGCCTTTGTATCGTTTTCTTTCTTTTGCTTTCCCCGCTTAGCGCGAAGACCGTTGTGGTGACGGATTTTGGTGTGGTTGGGGATGGTAAAACATTGAATACCGAAGCGTTTCAACGCGCAGTCGATGCATGTGCGGAATCGGGAGGTGGGCAAGTAATTGTACCGGCAGGAACCTATCTAACAGGCACCATTTGGCTGCGTGACAATGTCGACTTTCACCTGGAGCACAATGCGGTGCTATTAGGGAGTACGAATAATCCTGAAGACTATGAGAAAACAGCCATCCTATACATTTATCAGGCTGAAAATGTGAGTGTAAGTGGGGGCGGTACGATCAATGGGCAGGGTTGGCACGACAACTTCAATAACCGCGGTCGCGAGGTAAAGCTCCCCCGCCCTCACCAGATCTTTGTGGAAGAATCCAGGCATGTGCGTATAACCGGCATTAAATTAAGGGACGCAGCTACCTGGGTGATCCGCCTTAAAAGGTCAGAGTGGATAACCATTGATAACATCAATCTCTATTCGCACGCCAATACCAATAATGACGGCATCGATATTGATGCCAGCAACGTGGTTATTACCAACTCGATTATCGACTGCGGAGATGACGCAATTTGTTTCAAAAGCTGGAACGAAGGCACCATCGTAGAGAATGTGACGATTAGTAACTGCCGCATAGCGAGCACTTGCAACTTCATCAAATTCGGCACTTGGAGCGCTTATGGCTTTCGCAATATAACCATTACCAATTGCGTGCTAACCGCTCCTGATAAAGAGCATATATCACGCCCCTGGCATACGCGTATGGAGGGTATAACTGAAGAGCCGAACGGCATATCAGGTATAGCGCTTGAAGTTGTAGACGGCGGCTTTATGGATCAGGTCGTGATATCCAACCTCACCATGACCGGCGTGCAAACCCCCATATTCATACGCCTTGGAGATCGCAACGAAGCTGGGTTAGATCAAGTCGGCACGCTTAAGAATGTGATCATCAGCAACATTGTAGCCTCAGATGTCAGCCGCATCACCAGTTCCATTACCGGAATACCCGGGCACTATGTGGAAAACGTGACGATCCGGGATGTTATTTTTAACACTAAAGGCACCGGCACCGCCGAACATGCCGATCGTGTGGTGCCTCAAAACATTGATGGTTACCCGGAAAATCGTATGTATGGGGATAGCTTGCCCGCACATGGATTCTATGTTCGCCATGCCAAGAACATTCATTTCGAAAACATGCGATTAATGCTCCGCAACCCGGATCTAAGGCCAGCTATCGTATTTGATGATGTGCTGGACTCTACGTTGCAAAATATCCAGGCAGACTTACCCAGCGATGGCCGCCCGCCCTTTCGTCTGATCAACAATCGAAACGTCCGTTTCATGGATTATCATAGCATAGTAGATGTCGATACGCTTTTTTCCATCGAAGGGGATTTGACAGAAAAGATTGTCCTGCGCGATAATGACTTTATGAGTGTTAATTCACCCTTTGCAGTTTCCGACGGTGCCATGGACAGTGAAGTAATTCTATTCAACAACCTACAATAAGCTCTATGAAAATACTGCTGCCTGTATTTCTGTTATTAGCTCAAACGGTATATCTGCTGGGCGCTGAGAAGCCCAATCTGATTATTATCATGACGGATGATCATGGTTATGCCGATGTAGGCTTCAATGGTTCTACTGAGATTCCAACCCCACATATTGATCGTATTGCACAGGAGGGTGTTCGTTTTACGAGTGGTTATGTCACCTATCCGGTCTGCGGCCCCAGTCGAGCGGGTTTACTGACGGGTCGTTATCAAGGTCGATTTGGATTCCGACGGAACCCAACGCTTAACCCCTTCGATCCCTTGGCTGGCCTACCGCTTGAAGAACCGATTATCTCAGAGATTCTCGGCTCAGTTGGCTATCACAGCGGAATTATTGGCAAGTGGCATATGGGTACGCACCCACGGTTTCGGCCGAACAAGCGCGGATTTGATGAGTTTTTTGGCTTTCTCTCAGGTGGTCACGACTACTTCCCCGAGAATTTGACTTACCCGGATATCGAATCTGTAGATCGCGCAGGCAGATGGTATAATACCAAACTGCTGCGCAATGAGAAGCGCGTCGAAATTGATGAATATCTGACTGATGAGTTATCCAAGGAGGCGGTTAAGTTTGTACAGCGTAATCAGCGTAAGCCCTTTTTTCTCTATCTCGCTTACAACGCGCCCCATACCCCCATGCAGGCCAGTGAGAAGTATCTTAAGCGCTTTGCTCATATTGAGGATGAACACCGGAGAACTTATGCTGCCATGGTGAGTTCTGTGGATGATGGTGTCGGTATGCTGCTGGACACACTGGATGCGCTTAATCTTTCTGAAAAAACGTTGGTGTTTTTTCTATCTGACAACGGGGGCGCTGCCTACCGCATCAATGCTGCCAATAATGCACCCTTCAGGTCGTTCAAAGGTCAGGTATTTGAAGGAGGCGTACGTGTGCCTTTTGCGCTACGTTGGAAGGGAGCGGTGCCTGCAGGTGTAGACTACAATTATCCGATAAGCGCCCTGGATATCTTGGGTACGATTGCTGATCTGGCAGGAGTGAACATTGATCCGACCCGACCTTTGGATGGAGTTAACCTCATTCCATACATTAATGGCGAACGCAATGATCCACCTCATGAACGCCTCTATTGGCACATGTATGACCGAGATCGTAGTGCCATTTTGACTTCAGGCGGAGATAAACTGGTCATTATGCCTGAAGATGGGACAAGGGCTCTCTACAATCTTAACAATGACCTGGGAGAGACTCATGACTTGAGTAGTCAGAAACGCCAAAAAACCGACGCTCTGGAGGCTGAGCTTGAGACTTGGAAAGCCCAAATGAAACCCCCTTTCTATGACGGCCTCGGCACCTGGCAGCCTTGATGTTTTTTAAGTATATGTGGGCTCGGCTATCTAGTAGCGGTAGCAAATCGCTTTTACTATCAACTGTTGCAATAAGTCTTCTGGCAGTTCTGCTAATTGGCTGCAGACAATCCTCTGGAGCTCTACTAACCAACGGAGGTGAAGAATTATTCGCTGGCAGGACGATTGAGTATATAATCCCGTATAAAGAAGGAGGCGGCAGCGATACCTGGGCACGCTTTAATGCTACTTTCCTCACCCGGTATTTACCCGGTAACCCGGTAGTGGTCGTTCGGAATATTCCTGGGGGTGGCTCCATCAAAGGGGCAAACCTATATAGCCAACGTGCAAGCCCCGATGGTCTGATGATACTTGGAACCTCGGGTTCAACACAATTGCCTTATCTGCTGGATGATCCCCGAGTCAAGTATACCTATCAGGACTGGAAGGTGATTGCCGCTTACCCCAACGGGGGAGTCGTGTATTGCTCTCCAGAGCTGGATGTGAGCTCAATTGCAGATCTCAAGAACATCGACGAGAAGCACCGCCTGATGTATGCGAGTCAGGGACCTACTTCGCTGGACATTGTTCCGATGCTTGCTTTTGATTTACTCGGGCTCGATGTGAAGACTGTTTTCGGGTTCCGGGGTCGCAGCGCGGGAAGGCTCGCGTTTGAGCGTGGTGAGGTGCTCATAGATTATCAAACTTCTGCCGGGTATCTGCGCAATGTACTGCCGCTGGTGGAGGAAGGGTCGGCTATTCCTTTATGGAGTTGGGGGGTGTTGGATGAGAATCGCAAATTAGTGCGCGACCCGAGCTTCCCGGATTTACCACACTTTGGTGAAGTCTATGAGCAGCTCACCGGTAAACCCACGGAAGGTATCGAGTGGGACGCCTGGTTTGCGCTGATGTCTGCGGGCTTCGGCGGAATGAAGTTGCTGGTGGTTCCACAGGAAACCCCTGAAGCTATTGTTGAAGCTTATCAGCAGGCATTTCTGGCAATGCGACAGGACACGGAATACATTGAACGCAAGGATAGAGCGATCGGGCTGTATACCCAGGAAGTCGGAGACCAGGCTGAAATCCTCTTTGAGCTTGCCACCCAGATATCTCATGAGGAGAAGGAGTGGGTTAAAACATGGTTGAGGCAGCGATATGACCTAAATATTCCTTAGATTAGCCATGTTGGAGATAGTCTTACAATCCTTAAGCAGCCTGCTGACGCCTGAGCACTTGATTTACCTAATGCTGGGGGTGGTTCTGGGGTTGATTATTGGTGTTTTTCCGGGTTTAGGAGGTATAGCCGGCCTTTCTTTGTTGTTACCCTTTTTGTATGGAATGGATGAAGAGTCTGCACTGGCCACACTCGTGGGTTTGGTTGCGGTGATTCCAACCTCCGCCACTTTTACCTCAATTCTTATGGGTATACCGGGTTCCAGTTCAAGCCAGGCAACCGTGCTCGATGGTTTTCCATTAGCGAAGCAAGGGCAAGCCTCCCGGGCACTCGGTGCTGCTTTCTCAGCGTCCCTTTTCGGAGGTATATTGGGTGCGATAATCCTGACCTTTTTTGTCCAGATCGCCAGGCCTGTAATTCTGGTATTTGGTTCTGCGGAACTATTTATGCTGGCTATTTTTGGCTTATCCATGGTCGGAGCATTATCCGGTAAGAGCCTGGTCAAAGGCATGCTTTCATGTGGATTTGGGCTAATTGTAGGCTGCATTGGTGCGGCGCCTGCTACCGGAGAGTTTCGTATGGTTTATGGGGTTGATTACCTGTTTGATGGCTTGCCCCTAGTGGTTATTGCACTTGCCATTTTCGCACTACCAGAAATCAGCGATCTGTCTCGTAAGGGCAGCAGCATCTCCCAAAAAGCGGAGCTTGGGAAAGGCCTGTATCGTGGCCTGAAAGACCTTCTGCAACATAAATGGCTTGCACTCCGTTGCTCAGGACTCGGTACACTGATAGGGGCAATCCCCGGTATGGGAGGCAGTGTAGTGGACTGGATCGCTTACGGGCACGGCGTACAAAGCACCCGGGATAAATCGAATTTTGGCAAAGGGGATATCCGGGGCGTGATCGCGCCCGAGTCTGCGAACAACGCCAAGGAAGGCGGGGCTTTGGTGCCTACCCTACTCTTTGGTATTCCGGGATCCGGTTCGATGGCGGTTTTCCTTGGAGGGATGGTTTTGATCGGTATTGAGGCCGGCCCTTCGATGGTGACAAGCGATATAAATCTTACCTACACGATCATTTGGTCGCTTGCGATTGCCAACATTCTCGGAGCGGGCCTTGCTATCTTGCTGGCCAAGCCCATGGCTCAACTGACCTCCATCCGCTTTAATCTGTTGACTCCATTCATGATTATGGTGATCAGCTTTGCTGCATATCAAGCCACCCGGGATATGATGGATTTATGGGTGCTTTTGATATTCGGACTGATAGGCATTTATATGAAGCGTTTCGGGTGGTCACGCCCTGCTTTCCTGATCGGCTTTGTGTTGTCCCAGCAGGCGGAATCCTACCTAAATATGGCGGTTCAATTTTATGGTTGGGAAATGTTTTTGCGTCCGGGTGTTGTGATCATCATTCTGATTTCACTTGTATCGATGTATTACAGTCGCAAGGGAGCGGTCGACGAAAATTCCGAGCACAGCGGAAAAAAACTCAAGGCAAACTATCGCTTCAGGCCCCAATTGATGTTTATGGTTTTGCTGATTGTGATTGCTCTGGTGAGTATTTTTGATAGTCTCAAACAATCGTTTCTGGGAGGAATCTTTCCGTTGATAATCGCCGGTGCGATGGTTCCCGCAGGGCTCTGGGTATTTTACTTTTTACTCAAGCGGGACCCAGATCAAGGCGTGGTGTTTGACAGTGAGCAATTGGATGAGAGCCCTGGTGGATCTGTGTATAGTGTAGTGATATGGATAGGCATCTACTATCTGGCCTCGCAATTGTTTGGTTTTCTGATCGCAACCTTGTTGTTTTTTGTCGCGTTCCTGGCTTTACGTGCAAAAACCAGCATATTGCAAACGCTTACGCTTACAGGTGTAGCAGTGGGAGTCTTGCTTCTTTTTAATTATTTTCTAAACCTATATATGCCCGAGGGTTACCTATTTAACCTTAACTTCTTTTAGTCGCTATGCCCTACCAGAAAATCCCCTGTATGTTAATGCGTGGCGGTACTTCCAAAGGCCCGTTTTTCGATATGCGCGACTTGCCCGAAAACGAAGATGCGCGCAACCGATTACTACTTCGGGTGATGGGTTCGCCTGATGCGATGCAAATTGATGGCCTGGGAGGTGCGCAAACTGTTACGAGCAAAGTAGTAATGGTCCAACCCTCTTCCAGACCCGGAATTGATGTGGACTACCTTTTTGCACAAATCGACATAGGGCAGGCAATAGTAGATACTTCACCGCCATGTGGCAACATGATGGCCGGTGTAGGACCCTTTGCAATTGAGCGGGGTCTGGTCGCAGCTCAGGGAGAAGAAACACGGGTGATGATCTACAACATCAATACACGAGCAAAGATTGAGGCGATTGTCAGGACTCCGGCGGGAGTTGTCAAATATGAGGGAGATACGCAAATCAGCGGAGTTCCGGGAAGTGCGGCCCCTATTATACTCAATCTTTTTGATCAGGTCGGTGCCAAGACTGGCAAAATGTTTCCCACTGGCAGTCCAGTAGATACCATTCAGGGCTATGAGGTTAGCCTGATCGATATTGGGACCGTTATGATGCTTGCAAAAGCGAGCGATTTCAACCTGAAGGGAACCGAAAAAGCTGATCATTTTGAAAATCACCCTGAAATCGTCCAAACCCTTCTAAACATGCGATTGGAAGTAGGGGAAGGTATGGGGCTCGGAGATGTGGCGGATTCGGTTCTGCCTAAGATGGCCTTACTCTCCCCACCTACAGAGGGAGGCGCCATTCGCTCGCAGTATTTCACACCCAGCCAGCTCCACCCTTCACATGCGGTTTCCGGAGCGATCGGTATATCTACAGCTTTTAGCACAGACGACACCGTGGCAAATCGCTTGAAAGCCAAGGACTTTGCTAGCAATCCGGTACGAGTGGAGCACCCCTCTGGTCACATTGATATAGAACTGGATATCGAACAAAAGAACGATCAATGGCTTCTGCATAAAGCCGGTGTAATCCGAACCGCTAACAAGCTGATGGACGGGTTTGTGTTTATCCCCGATTCATTGGCATGAGGTTTTTTAGTCAGTGCGAGTAGTGACCAGCTCACCAGACGGATTGGCCAGTAGGCCAACTCAAGTGCGCTTTTAGATGCTGGGAGTCGCGCCTGCTTTAAGCTCAACTTAAAGTAGACGCGTTGATTTCCTGCTAAGCAGTCTAATAATTCGAAGTGTAAGGTTCTATTTTAAAAGCAAATTCAAACGCTCCAGGCCGCACTACATAGGGTTCCAGTGCTGGAGGGCCACAACTACTGTTTCCAATACCGAGCTGACGATGATTCAGCTTAAGATGCAGCACGGGTTCGTCCTCCAACAGATAATAGTGAGTCTTCTCCGCAAGCTGTGCAGCTGAGTGCCGTTTCGCTGAAAAAGACAGGGTATCCCGAGCGACGACTTTTACTCCGAAACCATCATTATTGCTGAGATTGACATATTCCACATGTTCGCGATTACCGTAATCCTGCGGACGTACATAGGGAATATACATAGAAGCTACATCGCTCTGATAAAGTCCAAAAAATGCAGATTCTGCCCGATCAGAATAGTTTTCGTGAGGCCCCCTGCCCAACCACTCGACCTGATCAAATGCCGGCGGCAACCCCATGACCAATCCCACCATAGGCAGGACTTCAAGAGTATCCGGCACTTCAACATGCTGTACAACTTCAATAACTCCATTGGGAAATAGGGTGTAAATGACACGATGCTGAACCGCTAAATCCACGGCAGTATGAATGCTCTGAGTCGCTTCCAGAAGCACTTTCTCAGGACTCTTCTGGATTACCTTTAAATGCGCATCTTTAATGCTTAGCTTATCCAAGCCCCGTTGATTCCACGGGTCCACCCCATCCCACGTTTCAAAGAAATTGCGATCATTATCTGTTGGCGCACGATAAAAATTGAGCCTGGGTCCATAATAACCTTTTCCAACATTGATGATGGTATTGCCCTGATAGGAATACTCAGTGAGTTCGCCCGAGCTCATGTCAAATACAGCCTCTACAAAATCAGATTGAATGGTGATCGAATCCTCCTGAATGTCCATTGATATTGAAGCATTCTTTGCCGATCCTTTTTCCACCAGATATCCACTGGCTTCCTGGAGCAGTATCTGTTGCCTTGCCACCTCAAAACCCGCTTTGCTCCAGCTGTTTGCTGCTTTGCGCTTAACATAAAGATCAAGGGTGTAATAGCCGCTACCATTTACCTCAATTGCTTCTTTGGGCAGCTGAATCATATCTGTGCTGCCCGGGGCCACTAGCAGGCCTTCAATAACTCCTGAAAACACCTCTGCCCCATTATGCACGATAGACCAGTGCAGCGCGTAGTCGCTTAAGTCCTTAAAGAAATATTCATTATATATCTCAAGAACCCCTTTATCCTTATCCAGCAGGTTCATATGGATATTCTGATAAACCTTTTTTACTTCAAGTAGTTTGGGGTAAATGCTGCGATCTGCCATGATGAGGCCATTCAGGCAAAAATTGCCATTATTGGGTTCATCACCGAAGTCGCCCCCATAGGCAAATACTTCGCGCCCATCTTCCAGCTTTTTAATGAGCCCCTGATCCACCCAGTCCCAGATATATCCACCCTGGATTCTCGGGTGAGAGCGTATCACATCCCAGTATTCTTTCATATTCCCATTACTATTTCCCATGGAGTGTGCATATTCGCACATAATGAGCGGGCGATGATCATCCTGATCTCCGTATTCTATAATCGTTTCGATAGTCGGGTACATGGGGGTTATCACATCGGTCACCGGGTTATTCCAATTCTCTTTATCCAGATATTGGATAATGCGAGTGTCATCTATAATCTCCGCAGCCGCTCTCATAAACTCATAATTCTTACCCATACCGGCTTCATTTCCCAGAGACCAGGAATAGATGCTCGCATGGTTTTTATCGCGCTCAACCATGTTAACCATTCTGCGGACAACCGCCTCACGCCACTCTCCCTTATTTCCTGCAAAGGTGTAGTTAAAACCACCGCTCTCAAGATTGGCCTCACCTACTACATAGAGACCATACTGATCACACAACTCGTAGAAGTAAGGATCGTTGGGGTAATGGGCGGTTCTAACGGTGTTGATATTGTGCTGCTTCATCAGCAAGACGTCCTCCAGCATGCGTTCTTTGCTGATGGCTCGTCCATGATGCGGGTCAAATTCATGACGGTTAACCCCTTTCATCAAGACAGGCTTGCCGTTAACCAATAACTCCCCCTGCGCGATCTCTACATGGCGAAATCCGAAATCGTGGGCAACCACTTCCAATACCTCTCCCTCGGGGTTCTTTAAAGCTATACATACCCGGTATCGGTTCGGCTCTTCTGCCGACCAAAGCTTGGGATTCTTCACCGTGGCCTTCAGGGTATCATAGCTTTCGATGCCTTTGAGCAGTCGCTCATAATTGTATCGGTCATAGCCTTCAAATACGATTAGGGGGTCAATCTCGGTTTTCAGATCATCATAAGGCAGGAGATAAACTTCAGTTTGAAAGCCAACGCCATATTCTCCTGTAAGATCACGAATACGCGTCTCGATAATAAATTCAAAATCCTTAAAATCAGCATCCGGCTGCGATCTTGCAAAAAAATCTCTAACGTAAGCCTGAGGGCGGGCGATCAACTCAACATCGCGAAAAATGCCGCTAAGCCGCCAAAAATCCTGATCTTCCAAATAGCTCCCGTCCGACCAACGAAACACTTCTACAGCCAGGAGATTCTCCCCTTCCACGAGGAAATCCGTTATGTTAAACTCGGCGCCCACAAACGAATCTTCTGAATATCCCACGTGGTGCCCATTGACAAACAAGTTAAAGGCACTTTCAACGCCCTCAAAGTGGATAAAAACGACACGCTCCGCCCAATCCTCCGGGATCTTAAATGTCCGCCTGTATAGGCCCACCGGGTTATAATCTTCAGGAACCACTTCCGGCTCGATAGCGGGATCCTGCAGAGTCAGAAAAGGAAACCCATTATTAAAGTAGATAGGGGTGCCATGACCCTTTGTTTGCCAGTTAGAAGGCACCTCCAACGTATCCCATTTTTTGTCAGAATAGTTAGTTTTGTAGAAATCAAGCGATCGCTCCGCGGGTTTTGAATACCAACTAAATTTCCAGGGCCCGTTTAGAGATTTCACATACGATGACTTTTTTCCCTGGATTGCGTCAGCCAGAGTGTCATGCGTCGAATAACTGGAGCGTATGGGCTCTTCGTTTAACGAAGTAATCTCAAGTATCTTCCAACCATCGCGCGTCATGTTCAGTTCTGCCGCTAAATCGATCGTTGACGAGATAAACAATGCTAGTGTTTTTAAATATAAGAAAACGCGTATTTTCATTCAATATGGTAGCTATAGTGGGCCTTATTTATGCCCGATCAGTAGATAATGATAACCCCGAAGGTAATAGATACCCTCAGGGTCATAGTGTTGGAGTTACCGCACCATGAGGAACTGATGCGGACTACAAATGATTACCTTCTAGAAACGGAAGGTATTCGTGATGAATAGAGATTGCTCCGGCGGAATACGGAACACTGCGATTTCGCCATTCGGGTTGGCAAATACCGGAATATCTGAATCGGAACGAATCGCATTGCGGATATTTAGCTGTATGCGCCAGTCGACTTTTTCTTCAAACAGTTTGCGGCGGTATGAGAACCAAATGTCCCCATTGAGCTCATCATCTCCGAAGTATGCATTATCCAGATCCGGGATTTGATTTCCTCCTTCATCCAAAAGCAATGGATAGCCAATTGCGGCTTCATCCTGCCAACGGATCGCTCCCCCAACAGAAAACCCTTTCACCGGGCCATCCAGGAAATCATAGTTGGTGACCAGATTTACGCGCCATTCACGTTGCTCAAGTGATTTACGTCCGTCATTGGCAAGCTCTGCACGTACCGGGAATGAGACTACATTCTGGTAACGCTCAAGGAATGTAATATCGACACCCAGATTCGGTGCATCCGCCACATTTGCCAAACCACTGTCGATAATATTTTGCTCAATAGCAAACACGACATCACTCAGTGCCGGCGCAGTGTTAGAGCGTACCGTTTCCTGCTTAGCCACATTCAATGAGATACTCCAGTTCGGCAAAGGAGAGCCTACAAGTTCGATTTCCATACCATCGGAAACGAAATCAAATGTGGAAGTAAGGTTCTCAATTTGATCACTGGTTACGCCTCCATTCGGTCCACCGAAACCATAGTTTCTCAAACTGCGGGTGGGCTCCGGTATCAGGTTAATAATCGTTTCAAATATCTCGTCATAAGAAGTTGCAGTACCGGTGGGCACACCCAAATCAGAAAATGCAATGCCCTGATCTCGTGCTCCACGGAAATTTGCCAGCCAGTCACCGATACGGTTGGTCGCATTATTGATCGTACCTTGAACGGTAGTACGATTATTGGCGTTGCTGGTCTCATAGAGATTTACCCTCAGAGATAAACGACGATCCAGGAAATCAAGACTGAAACCATACTCCGTAGTTTCACCAACCGGTGCAGCAACCGGTTCTCCAATGATATTTTGGCTAAAGCCAGCGGGTTGGAAACTTTCTGCTTCGTAATAGTGGAAGCTTAAATCCATTCCCAAAGGCAGCTCAAAGAGGTACTTTTCAGGAAAGAAACCGACTATACTCGTGGTAAGGGTTTCATCGGTAACGTCTGCACTAGCCTCATCATTAAGCCGAATAATATCCGCATTAATGGAACCATCCGGATTTCGCAACGGGAGATCTCCGCTGAAAGTGCCCGTTTGAGTGAGGCGCTCATATGCCTTTTCCTGGTCTTTACGCCATGCCAAAATAGTAACTATATGGTCATCCAGGAAGGAACTCTTCAGTGCAAATGCCTCCGAAGTCAGTTCACGACGCTCCAAGTCCGCATCCGTAATGTAATCTTCAACGAAAAATTCACCTACTTTTCGCTCACGGGCGGTATGGTCCCAATACCAGGCTGTATGCCGGTCACCCACCTGGGGCAAGGGCACATTCACACTGTCTGTAATACGAACATCATTAAAATTGCCGGCTCCCAGAACTGAGGGTCCCAAATAGACCAGGTGCGTAACGGCACGACGTCCGGAATTTGCAGTCGCCCCAAAAGACTCATTGGATACCACATCAATTGTATCACTGTCCCATGCCAGGTTGGACGTATAATCACTGTCATCGGTATCCCGCTGCTCAAAAAGTGCAGTGAGCGTGTGGCGCCCCAGCCAGGTGCCCAGGGTTTCACTAAATTCCCGGATGTCTACATCCACAAAAGCAGTCGCACGTACAGTCTCTTGCTCAACACTGCTATACTGAGTATCAATACGGTTGATTCGCACTACCGGACGTCCCAGATTCGGATTAGGCACATCATTGGATACGGTTTCAGTTATATCGATATATAGCTCCTTATCCAGACCGGATGATAAAGGCAACAAACTGGACTTATCACTATCCTGGCGGTTGTAACTAAGCTCGATACCCGCACGCCCATCCAGGAAAGTTTGATCGATCACGAATTGCTGAACATTGAACTTATCATTCACATTGTTCATTGTGCCCTGGAACAGGTTATTGCGGTAATCGAATATATCACGGTTTTGCAACGAGTAGCCTGTGAATCCTACCAGATCACGGATCGCATTGCCCGAGAACAGGTGATCCTGACGGGGTCTACCTGAACTTCCAGGCCAGCGAATACGTGACATACCACCGGACAATCCAGCCAAAGCAGGATCTGACCATCCGGGTGTGGTAGCGTTTCCACTTTCGTAATAGAGCGGAATATTGATAAAGGATGCGGTACGAGTCTTAGTATTGAGGTGACCCTGGCGGTTTATACTATCATAGGTGACCTGTGGAATAAAGCGGCCATCTGGACTTTGTTGAGGGCTGAGCATGTTCCGCCCCAAATCACTTAGTTCAACTCCTGGCACCGCAAGAAGGGAATCTACATCCGTGTAACCATCGAACCAAAAGCGAAACGCATCAATAGGGGGAATTACATCCGGAGGATTGCGATCAATCTCACCAAACTCGATGTGTCCACGCACAGTCGTTTGCCCGAGGAAATCACTGTTTTCATTTTCAAACAGCACCCCTTCAAATGCAACGAACAGGCGTTGATCCTCCTCCTCGGCAGGCTCCTGCTGATATTTTAACTTATCATACAAACCTGCAACCCTGATTGCGAGGCGATCTTCAATGATGGACCGGTTTACGTCAAAACTACCGCGTGTGCTGCCCCGGTGATCAAAACGAAACTTTACCTCCGTAATAGCCTCATTCTGAATAGCCTGTTTTAAGGAGTGATCGATCACACCCCCTGGAGAACCAATGCCGAATAACACTGAATTCGGTCCGCGGTTGAGGGTTACCCGTGTAGTATTATACTGATCGAACGGAATGACCGTTGAAAAATAATCGCGCGTCAGTTCAGCACGCGAAAGTCCACGTACGCGTTGCCCGTTCTGCGGATTTCTACGAGTATTATTCGTAGTAAATCGCCCGCTTCCATCGCTTCCTGCAGAGAAATTACCGAGCACCCCACCCACTTCTGTGTTTGCTGTGTAGGTAAGTAATGTCAGTGCATCCGTAGCACCTGTATCTTCGAGAAACTTGTCTGTGAGTATCGTTATCGATGAACCCAGCTCACGCACTTCGGTGCGAATCCGGGTTCCCGCGAGTGTACTTTGAGCAGTATATCCAGTATCTTCAGAAGCATCTATTACAAAGGGTGACATGAAGAATATTTCATCCTCTTCATCATCATCCTGAGCAACAGCAGTCGTGCTGGCTCCGGCTAAGATCAAGGCGGTTAGCCCATTCATCAGCCGGGTAAAAACAGTGTTTTGCCTTACTTGTGTAGTTGTCATATTTTCTATAGCTAGTGATTGATCATTATCTATAGAACCCACCTCCACATCTGATTCCTGAAACGTTTCGCGGCGCTTGATTACCCAAATGCCGGATTCCATATCCTGAATGAGTTGTAGTTCAGTGTTGTCAACCATTGCGAGAAGTGCCTGTTTTTCAGTATACATGCCCTTCACCGCATTTACCTGCATTCCTTCAATCTCCTCCATACTGTAGATGAGAGGCATATCTATTTGCTCGGAGAGCAAGGACAGTGCATTCTCAGCGAGTTGCTCAGAGATATCGTAATACTGCAGTTCCGATGAACCATTACGAGGGTCAGCTGTTTGTGCATTCGCGATACAAGGTGCCATGGCAACCTTGGACAGCAGCGCAAGCATGACTATCGTACGGGGTATCATCTTTTCGGAGTCATCTTCATAGCAGGTAGCATCCAACGCATAATTCGCGCTAAATCCATCCAGCAAGCTGATATCCAGCCTACGATACTTATCGGGGTAACAACACATGTCAATGGGTTCTTATGCACTACGACGCAACACATTGACCTTACCATTACGCTTATACGTTAATTATTTTTTAATTACTTTTAACGTTGTTACCTGCAACTTCCAGGCAACCCCAGATCAAAATCAGGGAGCCCCGATTAAATAATCTCCATTGGGTAATTGCTCCCAATGCAACCCGAAATTACTTTCCAGAGCTTTCAAAAATTGAAGCACATTGTTGCTTGGGATTTTACCACCAAAACGCAAATTATTGAGGTGTGCATCCTGTATGATCAATTTTACACCGGTTTTTTGCTCAAAACTGTTTGAAATCTCTTCCAGAGTATCTCCTCCCAAGGTCAATAATGATGATTGCCAAGAGAGTGCAGAATCAATTTCATCCTTCACAATGCCAGTTACATTTACAATAACATCCGGCTGGCTTTGAACTGTTTCCACATGAGCTCTTTGTCCGGCTGTCAATAAATCGGGAGACTCAACAGGCAACTCAATGGATTCCCCGGCAGTTTGCTGCCTTTCTATCTTTAAAGGTTTCGATGGGTGATCCAGCCTTACAACCCCCTCGGTTACTAAAACATCAACATTATCATTAATGAGTTTGACATTAAATGCTGTTCCCACGGCGACGACCTCGAGATCGTTTGCCTCCACAATGAATGGCCTTAGTTTGTTGCTAATTACTTCAAAGTGGGCTTCACCGTTTAAGAGGTTAATTTTACGATAATCGTTCGTGTATTCAACGACCAGCTCAGTATTGTAATTTAAACGAACGAGGCTACCGTCAGGCAATCGCTCTGTATGAGGAACTTTGAATGCAATAACAGGAAGTTCCTGAGATAAACGCTCTTTTTCAGCAAACCAAAACAAACTTAATACTAAAAGCATAGCTGCTGCGATACCACCCAATAGCCATTTTTGAGTGTACCACGCGGGTGATGTTTCTATATCGTCTAATATAGATTGGGCATAATCTTCAGGTATTGTATCCGCGATACGCCATGACTTCCGCACTTGTTTGTAAGATTCCCTGAAAGCAAGATTCTCTTCATAAAGTTCGTAAAAAGCGACTTGCTCATCATCCGTCAATCCACGGTCATGCTTGATGACCCAATCCAGTGCAATTTCAGTGAGGTTCCCACTTGAATCGATATTTTCTGATTGTTTCCGGTTTTTCATCCTGGTCTCTCCTTTAAACAATTCCTTTTTCCACAAAATACTGATGGCAACGTTTCAAGCCCTTGCGTAACTGGACCTCCACGGTATTTACCGAGATATTCATACGTTCTGCTATCTCCTTATAGGTGAGTTGCTCAAACTTACGCAGCACAAACACTGCCTGACACCTTTTCGGCAGCGTATCGATCGCTTCCTTTAGTATATCCAATTCATCAATACGACTAATTCGCTCATGCAGGTGATCATCATCCTCAAGATCATAGATTTCTATGTCCTCGACCGGAAATGTCTTGGCTGTCAATTTTCGGCGAAAGAGATCCCGAGTAATATTTTTGGCGATCGTAAACAATAGGCCGCGCGGATAGTGAATGGGTTTTTGCTCCTTTACGCGAAATAACCTGCGGTAAGTCTCCTGCAAGACGTCATCTACGTCCGTTAATTCAGAGACGTGCTTATTTATGAATCCACGCAACTCAGGCTCGTGGGGCTTTATTTCACGCTCAAACCATTCGTAATTATTCGTTTTAGGGGCAGGCATTAACATATTCACTATCATCCAATTATGTTATTAAGTCAAGATTGTAGGGTGCAGGGATTCTCTGTGTATTCTATTCATATATCAGTTCGCGTTGTGCCAAAGATTTATTGATCGCATCTTTCCAGATACGATAGCCTTTATCGTTCATATGGATCATGTCCTCCACAAATATATCAAGCAGTGGAAGTCCGTTCCTGTCTAACATGGGGGTGGCAACATCGATGTAAAAAAGGCGTTCGTCTCTTTGAATCTGGGATTGTATCAAGCGACCTGCCTCTAACATTTCGTCCCACATATACCAGCGTCCGGGGCTTGGCTTAATCGATATAAAATAGATACGACAATCCGGGAGGGTGTCATGCACTTTGTGTGTGAATTCCCGAAAAGTATCTGCAACCCTCTCGGGCTCAATATCCCGATTAATATCATTTGAACCCGCATAGACAATGATAGCCCGGGGCTTGTAGGGAATCACGATACGGTCCGCATAATAGAGGACCTCATTTGTATTGGCACCGCCAAATCCCCGGTGGATTATAGTGTAGTCAGAAAGGTCTTCCTGAATTGTAGACCATCGCCGGATACTTGAACTGCCAATGGCTAAGACAGCCTCTTCGGGTGGAAAAGAATCACGATCACTGGCCTCAAAGGCGAGTATCGCCTTCTCATGACGAGTAGGATCCACATAAGGTACGGATTCTTCGAGAATCTTATTAGCGACTGTCTCATACTTCATTTCATGGATCATGAGCACAGGCTTAATCTTTTGGATCCAAAACCGATAGCCAGCCGAATTCATGTGGATCATATCTTCCACAAATATGTCCAGATTGGGCTGTCCCTCTTCGTTGAGCATTGTGCTCGCAACATCGATGTAGTGCAACCTCTCATCCTGAACAATATGGCCATAGATTAATCGGTTGGCAGTCTCCTCGATATGCCTCAAATGCCATCGGGCTGCGCTCACTTTTATCGACAGCACATAAATGCGGCATTCCGGTAATTCCTGATGGACCTTATCAACAAATGCCTTGAATGCATCTGCAACTCTCTGAGGATCAATATTTCTGCGGATATCATTGCCACCGGAGTAAATGACCAATGCGCGTGGCTTGTGAGGGATTACCAGGCGATCGGCGTAGTGCAGGGCGTCATTGTAATTGCTTCCTCCAAAGCCACGGTTAATGACGGTAAGCGGCTGCATGTCTTCTTCGAGAGTTGCCCACCTGCGAATACTTGAGCTGCCTATAAATAAGACCGCTCCCTCAGGAGGGGGATTCAAACGATCCTCAGCTTCAAGCTTCTGAACGTAACCCTCAAAGCGAGTCGGGTCCATATACTCAGCGGTTCCATGCCAAGGTTCCTCTGCATTCAGCAATGAACTCAACAAAGCGACTATTATTATGCCCAACAAAGGACTACTATTGTGTATAATTCTGCACTGCACCAAAGTTACCGACGAAGCTAATGCCGGAAACCACTACGCATAGAATATACAAATAACTAAGTGCATAGGAATAATATTAAAAAACCGGAAATTCAGTTGGCTCAGAGAGATAAATAACAGCCTCCACGGGGCGATGATCGGATATTAGGGCGGTATCCTCAAATGGTTCAACAATACGGAGTATATTTGATCGCAGTTCCCAGGTCTCGGGGAAATGTGCCGTAAATACAAAATCCAGAATCGAATGGAAAGCGGAGCTGGACTGCGTTGCATATAGAGATTGGGGACGAATCCACTGCCAGTGATCACCCTCCAGAAAAGCGGTCATCGCAGGATTACCCATGCCATCGTCGATTTCATAATCAAAATTAAAATCGCCCGCCGCAATTACAGGCACTTCTTGGCTTTGCACCCAGTTTTGCAAGCCTTGTGCCTGCCTTACTCTCAGGGATGCATCCCCGCGGGCCAGGTGATTGACCATAAACATAAACTCCTGCTGCCCACGAAGCATGCGGAACCTTACATACAACGGTGATCGATGTGTATTCGTTGGGCTATTTAGCTGGTGAATTTCAATGGGGTCACCCAACGTTTCAAACCGTTTGGCATCCCAGATAATCATCATGCGAATATCGTTGCCTGTCGTTCCCAATATATAGTCAAAATCTGCCTGACTCTCGCCCCGAGCACCCTCACCTACTCCTGCAGCCTCAGCCAGAAACGATGCCCAAAATGGATTCACCTCCGTAAGAGCCATGAGATCGAACCCCTCGAAAGCACTAAGCTGGCTCTGAATGAGATTTATCTCACTGTCTCCACTTTCAATATTCCACGCGAGCACCTTAATTCGCGGCTGGGCATAGACCGATACGGTGAGTAATAATACAAATAGCGCTGCGTATAGGTTTTTCATGATGTTGGAAATGTTCATTTACATAAAAAAATAGGTTAAGATCCGGACGGGACCAGCAAGAGCCACCGCCCGAATCTTAACTGATTAACTACTATCGAGGTAACCACTGCAAGCTACCTGTTCATACTAACAAATAGTCTGTTCACTTTTTTTGATTGGTTAGGATCAAATCGACAACAACTGGCAGGTGATCCGTTGCGTTAGAGTCTTCTTTCTGTAGACCGAAAGGCCTCAATTGGGCCTCTTCAAATAGAGCGGTATCTAAAACGAAAGCATTAATGACCTCACTGCTGGCATCAGAATATGCGATGTAATCGAGGCGATTTCTCAGCCCTGAACGGCCATGAGTGTAGAACTCATCTTCTCTTCCTAGCACAGCAGCGTCTGCAAGGGTTAGGTCGCTATTGTCCACATCCAGCATTCTGAAAGCAGTCTTCATGATTTCGGTGGTTCCGTTCATATTAAAATCACCCCCAAAAATGACCGCATCCGGTTGAATGGCAGCCTTGGCTCCGACAAGGATACGGTTGATAGCATCTACTTCACCTTTTCTGCGTGTGTCTTCGTTACTTCGAAAGGAGCCTCCTGCCTTTAAATGTACGGAAGCTGCCAACACGTTTCCATAAGGAGTTTCAATACCTGCACCCGCAAAACGGACCGGAAAACTCCAACCCCCAGCTGCCAGAGGGGTGAACTCCGGCACACGAGTCCTAACGGGGTATCTCGATACAATAGCAGTTCCACTCCACGATCCTTGAGCACCACTCACCATCGATTCCCAGGAAGACGCTTCATCAACCCATTTACTAAACCATGATTCAATCTCATATTCTGTGTACAAATTTCGATCCCATTCCTGAAGAAGCCAAACATCTGCATTGATCGCCTTAAACATCCGGGAAAATGCTTCGGGAGATCGTAGTTGTGTACCCCAAAGTACATTTATGGCAGCAACCCGGATCGCGTTGCTTGGCTTTGAGGGCAAATTGAATTCTCTTGAGATATCCTCACTAGCCGGAACCAGCTTGATTGTATCGGATAGGATCAATCGTTCACTTGATGTGTAACGATCTCGAGCACTTACCCGAATTCGCACGTTGTTGTCCTCATTCGCGGCCAGCTGTTGTTTAACCAATGGAGTAGTCCTATCAATGGCTAACTCAAACCACCTTGAACTGTGAGTCGGAGCAACGGCTAAGCCCACTTCAGCAGCATCAATTGGTTTCTCTGCCGGAGTATGAAGAACAACCTTAGGCCCCCATCTCGAAAGTGTTTTCTCGTCACGATTTGGACTAAGGACAACTTCAAGGTCATAACCTCGTTCGCCACCGAAACTCTGGCCTGAGTCTTCACCGTCTAAATCGAACAAAACTTCAATCGATTCGTAATGACGACGAACCGTTCGTTCGTCTCCGGAAGAAAACCTTAATAATATGGATTCATCAGTGCTGATAGCGGGTTCAGCGGATTTCCAATCATCCGTGCGCCCATCAATCGCGATTTGAGGGTGGACTATTGCCTTGGATTCATTTTTGCCGACCCATGTTCCCTGCACATTCAATTCAGCATTGGCACTGATTTCACTGAGCAATAGAGAATGTGAGATGGGTTGTTCACCCTCTTGATTAATGATAGATAATCGAATCAGAGGGTCAGGTTGCTCCCAATGGATTTCTACTTGCCCAAAATGGTGTCCACGGAAAACTCGCCCAAGTCTGGAGCGATTTTTCTCGATCGGTCGGCTATCATCAGGGCTGCGTGGCCGGCTTTGATTAATGCCACTCGATGTTAGATCATAAATAGGATAACCATCATCCACCTCTAGTTTGGAAAGTTCTGCGTGATGTCGATCTCCACTCAGAAATATAACTCCCTGAGCCTTAGTTTCGGATATCAAATTGAGCATTCGGCGAATTTCCTGAGGAATGTTACTCCATTTTTCGTATATGTGTTCCGAAGCCACGAATTGGATACTGGAAGCAATAAATCGGACTTCTGCAGGCTTTCGCAACTGCTCTTCAAGCCATTTCCATTGATTCTCCCCAAGGAAAGTAGCCCCTTCATCAGTATTTGGTTTGTAAGCTGCACGTTCCCCTTGTGAAGCTTGAAATCGTTCCAGAGGGCTTCGATTGAAACGAGTGTCTAGCAAAATGATCTGCGTACGTTGCCCAACCGGTCCAAAAATCTCACTGTGATACACACCGTCCCGATTCCATCGCTCTGAGGTTTCCTCAACTCCGAAAAACTCGAGGAAAATCCGTTTCGATTCCTCCTTCATTGGATATTCAGCTCCTGCATCATTTTCCCCAAAATCATGGTCATCCCAGGTGGCAAGAACTGGCGTATCTCTGTCGAGCAGCTCAGAATATCCTGGCTGAGATCTGAGTTTCCCATATTTCTCACGAAGGACTTCGGGATCCAGGGTGTCTCCGTATATATTATCACCCAACCAGATGAAAAGCTCGGGTTCATTTTGCAAAATTTGATCCCATATGGGTTGGGGCCGGTCTTCCTTGGCACATGAACCAAAAGCAAATCGAGTGAGTGGGGATTCATTCTTGGCTACGGCGGTTGTCAAAACAATCGAAAATAGCAGCAGAATGATTCCTCTGAAAAAAAGTAAATTGAGTCTGTTCGACATGATCTATCTTAATAAAATTGTGTGGTTTATGATTTGGACAAGCAGATATCTGAATCTTAGCCAAATCTTGAATAACATTGCTTCGAATTGAGCGTTATTTCGAAAATTGAAGCTCCCGGCAAAACGCCGGGAGCTGTATGCAATATTGATTATCTTGGAAAGATGATTTTCAAGATAACTCCAAATCCTAGTTACCCGGATAAGCTGAGCCGTTCGTCTGAAGGCCCGGAGACATGATACTCTCTCCGCCGGATGCTTCCAGGTGAAGGATTGGTGTGCCGTTTTCGATCACCACAGACATACCCTGGCTGGTTAGGTCCGCAGGGATTTCCACCTCGAACACAACGAAGCCAAACTGGTTGACAATGTCGACGAATGCCGCATCTCCAGAATCCGCGTGCAAACCTCCGTTACTGTCATCATTCGTTGCATCTTCGACGAATGATCCACCGAAGATAGGATCTGCAGCTGCACTGTTGAATATCTCGCCGAAGACTAAGGCTGAGGCGTTATCTTCCAGTGTAGTGCCGCCAAAGGTATGACCGAGCTGCCTGACGGCAAAAGCGTCATCCACACGAACGACTATCGACCAGCCTCGTAAATCTACCGGGAATCCTGAGCGATTCACGATTTCGATAAACTGGTCAGCAATTTCTTCTTCAAGATTGCCGTTCAGATTTGGATCTTCGCCGGTTCCGTCCAGCGAGATGAGGAACTCGGCAACCTCAACCCGGAAGTTGTTCACGGCAACGTCCTCGATGGTGATCTTATCAAGACCCCCGAGAACGTCACTGCCGTCCAGGCCGGTTACGAAAATACTGACTTCCGAAGGCCCATCCAGCACTCCATCATTAAACGGTAGTATCTCAAACTGCACAGTGGTCTGACCCGCCGGCACCGTGATTTGAGGAGCACTGAAGGTGATTTCATCGTCCGTTGCATTTGAAGACAAGTTCAACGTTAAACCACCTGCGGGTGCCGGTGTTTCGAGCGTTACCACTGCCCCGACTGCCCCATCGGTCTCACTTGCGCTATCCGCAAGCACATCTACAGTCACAACATTCGTAGGTGTGAAGTAAGGGCTGCCATCCGGGCGTGCACCCGGTGAGAACAGACTGTCATTCGAGCCCGGAATAAACGGATGCAATTCGAACGGAGCATCAATAGAATCTCCGGTTCTATGGATGGATGCGGTTTCACCAAACGCAGGGCTGCTCTGTGGTAGCTGCAGCGTGCGCTCCAAAATCTGAGCTTCAAACGGTAGGTCGATGATCTCCATCTCACCGCCGAATGGTGCAAATACACCGGCTATTTCAGCACGCGTACTGTTGAAGGCAAATCCGGTAGTTCCTGATGAAGCGGTCAATACGTCTGCTCCGCCAAAAACACCTGAAGGGGTGCCGCCACCAAAGGTTACCAACGCTCGACCCGCAGGAATCACGGTGCCCTCCGGATATTGGTGACGTGGCCCCAGGTCGTCATGGACAGTCCATCCCGAGATATCCACATCAAAGTCCTCGAAGTTGACGAGTTCTACGAATTGGTCACCTGGGAAGTCGGACACACCGTCACCATTCGCATCTCCTTCCGGGTCAGCCTCAATGGTGCCGGGTATCACATTTTGCACTTCCATGATAATCACTCTCGGTTTCGGCGTGGAATTCTCCACCTTGAAGCGCAAAGATTCGCGCGAGACATTATTCGCACGGAAACGTGCTTCCACTATTTTCAGGCCTGTAAAACGACCGTCAGGAATATGGCTGGTATTGAAGGTAAAATTCGACTGCCCTTCAGGAATCGTGATTGTCTCAGGCAGCTCCAGCGTGAATGCTGACCAGTCGTCATTAACGACCTCTAGAACCAAGCCGCCAGCTGGTGCAGGCGCATTTGAGCTGAACGTCACAGCTATAGGCTCCGGTCCTGAAGGCTCTACTAAGTCAAAGCTCGGAAGACTCGCTTCAACGCGGAACACTTCATTATCACCCGTGATTCGAATATTATCGATATAATAATCCTCATCCCGCCAGTTTGAATTGATGATCAGGCGCATGTCCATCGTCGTTCCAAAGCCCCACAACGGCCATTCCCACTCAGTGAACTCACTGACAAGCCGGGGATCATCTTCAGACGTCAATCGCAGAGGCCCTTCAAAGTAGCGGCCGGGAGTATTCGTAGAAGTTGATCGGAACCCCCCAATGGTAATCCACTCCGTGTTACTGGCGATGGCATCCCCCGGATCATCAAAACGCACTTGGATGCGGAAATGGTTATCCGGCTCGAAGGTGCCCTGCCCTTGGGCTACGGCCATCTGAAGATTTAGGTTACCAAACCCATTTACCGGAATATCATTAAAGATAATAACCCCATCGCGGCGTCCCAATCCCGGGAAATCCGGACTCGGCAGATCACGGTTAATGTTATCGATATCACTGGCACCAAAGAAGAAGTTACCATCAATGGTACCTCCACTTGCATCCGTGCCGGCTGAGAATTGCTCACGGCGTGCGAAGAAGTCCGTCTCCCCGTTATCCCCGCCACCGATTACCGTGTAGCGTGTGCCCAGACCATCGGTCTCAAAACTTTCCTGCAGAATAGTAACGACTTCTGCCTGGATATTCGAGGTTAAAAACCCGAATAGACATGCCAGTATTAGGCTAGAACGATTGATAAATTTTTTAGCTTTCATTGGATTTAAAAACTGAATGTTTCAATGTAGTTTTTAGAAGTTTGCCTTAACCCCGAATGTGTAGACAGGGTTGGTGTAACGGATCGAAGAGAGACGATCCTCGTCCCCCAGGAATACTTCCTGTGGCTCATTCGTGAAGTTGATGATTTCCAGGAATAACTGGACATTCTCCCACGGATTGTAACGCAGGGTGAAGTCCCAGCGCTCTTGATCTGCGAGGTATACATCATCGTCTGATAACGCACCCCCAAACCGAATAATATCGATAATATCATCATCGGTGGATACTGCGTTTAGGTATTCGCCTCGCAGGTTATAACTGATGCGGGCAAAGATATCCCAGCCTTCCCAGATGAGGGAGAAATTGGCCGTACGATCCGGTTGACGGAATAGAGGCACAATGGCATCCGGCTCAAGCTCCTCATCCCCGAAGGTTGGATTGGTGCGCTCCTGTGCGAGTAGCTCAACTTCGGAGTCGAATACTGCGTAGTTGGCATCAATACTGAAGCCCGTAAGCACATCCGGCAGCAGATCATCCAGGCGGCGTGAGAACGCGATCTCGAAGCCCTGAAGCTCAGCATCTCCGGCATTGGTCCACTGACTGAAATTCCACGGAGAGGAATTCAAAAGTGTCGGGTCATCTACGCCTTCCCGATTGGCATTACGGCTGTCATAGCGAAACGCAAATGCCCGGGTTTCATCATCGGGACCCACGTTGCGGCGCGATTCCAAATAAATGGGCCCGGTCAAGTCCTTGTGGAATAGGGCAAAGGATACGACTCCGACAGGCTCGAAATAGTGTTCGATCGAGATATCGTAATTGATGGATTCCATCGGGTCGATCGTATCAAAATTGGGCAATCTCGCAGAGGTGCCATAACCGCTACTACCAATCAGCGTGGGCACTTCAGCCCCGTTAAGCTGAGTAAACTGAGGGCGTGCAATTGTCTTGGTAGCAGATGCCCGTAATACTGTGTTAGTGCCTATATCGCGGCGCAGGTGGAATGCAGGTAGGAAGTGGTCGTACTTACGCTCATTGGTCGTTTCCACGGAGAACTCATCCAACTCAAGAAATCTCCAGAAAGAAGGGCGCACAAACCTGAACTTGCCCGCAGGATCGCGGGTCAGGATATTACGGCTCGTAAAGCTAAGGTCGGTCTCTTCCCAACGAGCCCCAAAAATGAAGCTCCACTTGCCAATCTCGAGTGTTTGCTGGAAATAGAAAGCCGTGATATCCTCTGTTAGGCTGTAGCTATCCACAATACTATCGAAGAACTGACTGGATGCGGTATTCGCATTTACATCGGGTGAAACAGTCACTCCAAAGTTGCCGGGATTAGCAGCAAAGCTACGCAGTCCATCGATGCTCAATGTGGGTCCGAAATTAAAGAAGTCCCCGAAGTTATCTACGAAGCTGTCTGAGTTGCCTCCAAAGAAGGTCTCATCGGACAAGCGAATACGATTGTCTCTGTAGAGATTGTCATCGAAAGCGTTCGCCGCGACCTGAGTGGATTGATCACGTGCGGAATTAACCTTTTCGCGGGTGTCAATCGTGCCCCCAAATTGAGTAGTCCAAAAAGCATCCAACCACTCAAATTCTTTCTTTATATCCAGTTTGAAACCGGTTCGCTCGTCCTCGGAAAAAGTGAAAGTCTCATCAAACAGTTCTACCCTGCCGGAACCACTCGGCTCACTGATGACATAGAGCTCAGGATTGAGCGAAACCTCAGTGAACTCAGTAGGGTCGATACGAGGTAAACCGTCTCCGGTTACTGAATTGATGATCCCACCCTGACCATCGAAACTAAAAAACAAAGCCTCCGAATTACGCTCAGCAGTAGTGCTGTAGGCATTCCACTCGACTTCCCAGGTTTCAAAGAAAACATGTTCTCCGCTAGCTTGATAAGTAAGCAACTCATCCTCAGTAATTTCACTACGGAAATTACGGTCAAAATCGCTGGTCCATGAACCAAACGTAAACTGATTGGTTTCAGGATCATAGCTCAGCTGACCGAGATTGATGCTTTCATCAAAAGTAAGCCGACGGGTTGTGCTTGTAGGAGGCGCTGCCAATCGAGCAATAATCTCCGGATCCGAAAGACTGTATCCAAGTTCAGTAGCATTAGCCGTAGTCAGGAACTCATCTCCATCCCAGTTAAAGTCATTTCCTACGTTAGCGCTTCGACTGAAGAAGCGATTCACCTCATCATCGTTAAACTTGTTGTAGGAAACACTGAAACTGACCATATGGTTTTCATTGAAACCAAATTCCAGTTTGGAGGATACACCCTCACGCTCACGGGTAATCGAAAAGTCTCTCCACTGATTCTGGACCAATGTATAACCAAAAAGAGGGTCTCCGCCAAACGGATATGCGGCGTCGGTATTCCAATTGAAACCGAGCGTTTCAGCTCCCCGATTATCCTCTGAGTAGTTTACGGATACCTGAAACCCAATAGCGAGATCACCAAAGCCCTCCCAGTCTTCACTGTCAAAGGTGTCGCCAAACGTTACATTACTCCGGTAACTGGCATCATCCGAGATATCGTATTGGGTATAGGCTCCCTCCAGGGAAAGATAACGTTCCCCTCGATCCAGTGCGCTCCGGGTAACCAGATTTACGGTTCCCCCAATGGTATTACCCTTCTGGCTGGGTAGCCAAGTCTTGGATACCTCGATACGCTCCAACTGATCCACTGTAATGATATTAAGGTTTACGCGGCGACCATCAGGCTGTGGGGTTGCGAGCTCAACTCCATCCAACTGAATGTTTGAAAGCTCGGGACTCGCCCCCCGGATGATTACGAATGTGCCTTCACCCTGGTCATCCTCAACGGTAACGCCAGCGACCCGCTGCAACGCTTCCGCAGGATTGCGATCCACAAACTGACCGAACGCATCTGATGAGATCACATCCCGTAAATCTGCTGCAGAACGTTCCAAATTGAGTGCTTTCACAGTAGCACTGGTTGTGCCCGATACGACAAACGCATCGAGCTCTACGACATCATCGCGTTCAGTATTGATAAATATGGTGGTGCTCACCGATTCACCGACATTGACTTGAACCGATTGAGATACCGATTCATAACCGGAGCTGGAGGTAACCAGTGTGTAGGAACCGGATTCCAAATTCGTAAAACGAAAATTACCCCCACTGGTCGTGTAGGTAGATTGCCCGGTTTCATTGATGGTGATCTCAATACCTTGAAGGTAGATATTATTGAGCGCATCATAAATGCGTCCGTTAATCGTCGCGGCATTTAGAAAGGCAAAATGCGCGGACGTAAAAAGGAGCAAACCGTGAAGTATCAGCCCTTTTTGAATACATGATTTTTTGATTTTGTGAATCATTGCTAGTTGGTTGTTACTGGCTCGGAGCACTAGTTAGGAAGACTCCTCACCCATTTTGTGAGTTAGTTAGGAAAGTTTTTGCTCTACTTAGGATTCGCTTGGAGCCTAGTTAGCAGAGTTTAAGGAAATGTGGTTCTTCTTAGAATCAGCTCAGCGCTTGGCTGTTCCGTTCGCATTTAAGCGAAGTGGCATGTTGATTTAAGGTTCTTCATACCATTCGAGGAATTCTGACATTGATATCACTGTCCGAAATGAGAGCCGAATAAAGGGGAAGAATTATCCCCCTAGTAAGAAGTAATTTACTCCCTAAAGGTTGCGGATACTCCGCATAATATTGAGATAGTAGATTAAGGAATTTCATAGTTGGATTCGCAGATGTTACTTACGTGGTCGCCCTACCACTGGCAAGCATGATAGCGTGTCGTCACAGAAATGTGACATAACGAACGGAAAACAGGAGCAGTTAGTTGTCAACTATTTTTGATGACAAAAATATTCTTTTAATTTTTTCATTAACCTGCTAATGCATACCGATGGAAAAGTCGGATATACGCAGTAAGCTTGTGCAAATTGGCCTTAATGAGGATGAAGCAGAAGTTTACATGTCACTTATCGAAACGGGGGAGACGACTGCGGGGCCCGTTATCAAAAAAACGGGCTTACATCGTCAGATCATCTATACTACTCTTGAACGCCTTGAGAAACGCGGACTCGTGCATGTTACCACGAAACGAGGAATCAAACACTGGATTTCCGCCTATCCAGAGGTCATTCGCGAAGAAATCGATCGAAAGGAGAAGATTGCCAGCGAAGTGATTCCTGAACTCTTGAACCTACGGGCCCTCTCGCATCATGGCCAGGAAGTAAGGATATACGAAGGCCCCGAGGGTTTTGCTGCCATGCAGGTTGAAGGTCTCGCGAGAATCCCGGAAGGATGTTTTTATCGTGTTGTTGGCTCTTCCCCGAAACTATTCACCGAGACAATGGCCAGTGTTGGACGTCTTGAGGAATTTGAATCCAGGCGTATTGAGAGAAAAATCTTAATAGAGCTCATTTTTTCCGAGTCCGAACGCGAAGCCAAGAGAGTGGTATATGACCAGTATTTTAAAGATCAGCCTAAGGCTCTTCAGCGACGGTATCGCTTTTTACCCGAAGAGCGCAATAGCCCGGTTGGTATCCATATCTGGCATGATACTGTTGTACTCGTAATCTATGGCTCCCCACTCCTAACGATTGAAATAAAAAGCAAGTCTTTGACCGAGGACTTCCTCCAGTATTTCAAGCATCTCTGGGAATTAGCGAAAGAGTAACAATGATTAAAGCCTTCTAGATTTGATTGTTACTCTTTCAAGGTTCTACAAGCTTGAGTTCTTTCATGACTCCCTCTTGCCGAGTAAAATCGCGAGAATGTCACCCCCTTCTTTAACATCTTATCAAGATGGGGAGTTTTCGGGCAGGGGTTCCCTGCTGTCTCTGGATAGATTAAAATGAAAATTCGTGAATAGCAGTGATATCAATATGAGGATTTTGAATCTCATATATACTTCTATTGAACTGCCCAACCAGGGAAAGCGTTCGTATCTATTTCCAAGAATAAGGGCATGAGTAGTATCATGATCGTAATTGTGATGATGACGGCTGCAATTTTCACGGGAAAACCACACTTCACCATATCAAAGACATGAAGCCGTTCACTGCCGAATATCACCGCATTGGGGGGTGTAGCTACCGGCATCATAAATGCCATGGATGAAACGATAGCTGCCGGCAGCATCAATAAGAGCGGATTAATTTCCTGGGCTACTGCCCAGGCAGCCAATACGGGTACAAACATTTGCACGGTTGCGATATTCGAAACAAGCTCGGTGACCAGGGTTACTACAATACAGGCGAGTATGATCGTAAGTAAAAGCGGCATGACTCCGATTTTGCCAAACTGCATGGCCAGATATTCGATGAGTCCACTGGCGGAAAATCCGTTGGCCAGCGCGAACCCTCCTCCAAACAGAAGAATAGCCTGCCAGGGTAAATCCCGGAAAGAGCCTACCTCGAGTATCGCTTTACCTTTACTGTTTTTTTGAGAGGGTATAATGAAGAGCAGCAGTGCCATAAAGACGGCGATCGTACTGTCATCGACCAGCGAAAAGCCGCTCCACAGATTTTTCCAACCGGGAAGCGTGAAACCAAATAGGGTCAAGTCACCCCGAAATATCCAAAGTGCCGCTGTAGCCACCCATACCACCAAGATCAGCTTTTCCTCATAGCTAGGTTTACCGAGATCTTTGATTTCCTGCCGAATCAACGCACGGTCGAGTACCAGGGATTGATCCAATCGACACACAACCTTGGTAAGTATAAACCAGCTCACCCCTACCAATACAAGAGTAAGAGGCAGCCCCATCATAAACCATTGCCCGAACGAAATCACAGGTGCGTTCGGGAAGGTTTCTTCCATAATCCGAAGAAATGCCAAATTGGTGGGCGTACCCACAGGCGTGGCGACCCCGCCAATCGAGCAACTGAACGCAATTGCCAGCAGCAACGCGATGGTCATGTCATGTACGCGTTCTTTGCCAAATTCTTCTTCCATTTGCTTGATGATTGCCAGACCGATAGGCAACATCATGACTGCAGTCGCCATGTTGGAGATCCACATAGACAGGAAGGCGCCCGCGATCATGAAACCGAGTATCAAGAAATCCGTCTTTTTACCAACAAAGTATATTATGTTCAGGGCGATGCGGCGGTGTAAATTCCAACGTTCAATGGCCAGCGCGATTAAAAATCCACCGATAAAGAGGAATATAATCGAGTTCATGTAGGAACCGGCTATTTCTCTGCCGGGCGCGATCCCCAATAAGGGAAACATTACCATGGGCAGTAGCGAAGTTGCTCCCAGGGGTAGCGCCTCCGTCACCCACCAGGTTGCCATGAGCACTACAACCACAGCCATCCTGCCAATCTCCGGCCTGGATGGATCCGGGTTAAAGAATATTAACACCAGAAGCGCTAATACCGGACCCAAAATAAGGCCTATATTTTGACTACGACTACGCGTTGATACTTGGGTGCTCATGCAAGGCCGGGCTTTCGTCAAGAGTATTAAAATACACGAATGGGTATCTCAGCGGGAGCATTCATGAGTTTCTCTATCTCGTCATCCAGCCTTAACAGTGTGATGGAAAATCCGGCCATCTCGAGTGCCGTACAATACTCGCCTACATAATTCTTCACCACATTAAAGCCATGGTCTTTGCAGAGCAGTGCCGCTTTGCGGTATAGCAAGTAAAGTTCACTAATAGGAGTTCCTCCCAGGCCGTTGATCATGAGTCCTACCCTGTCTCCCTTTTCAAAAGGAATGTCACCCGCTACCGCCTCAAAGAGTTCTTCGAGAATGGCATCTGCAGTATTCATTTTATCCCGGCGCCGTCCAGGCTCTCCGTGAATGCCTACGCCCACCTCTATCTCATCATCGGCAAGTGTGAAAATCGGCTCACCTTTTGCAGGCGGCGTGCATCCGGTCAGCGCCATACCCATTGTACGAACGTTGTCATTTATTTTGTTACCTATGCGCACCAACTCACCCAGTTCAGCACCGGCCTCCGATGCAGCTCCTACCCCCTTGATCACAAAGAAGTTGCCGGCTACGCCTCTACGGCCCACAGTATAAAGACTGTCCTCTACTGCTACATCATCATTGACGATAACCAGTTCGGTTTTGATGCCCTCTGCTTCTACCATTTCGCGCGCCATGTCCCACCCCATGCGATCTCCCTGGTAATTATTGACAATATGCAGGATGCCTTTCTCGGAATTCATGAGTTTAAAGCACTCCACCACATACTCCATGGGAGGTGCTGCAAAAACATTACCCGGCACAGCCGCATCGAGCATGCCCTTACCCACGGCCATAATGTGCGCAGGTTCGTGGCCGCTGCCGGAGCCTTGGATAATAGATACTTTGTCGTTACTCGGCGCATCCGAGCGATAGATTATATTGAATTCTTTTTTCCAGCTCAGAGTATCAGGGTTTGCCAGCACAAGGCCTTCCATCATCTCTTGCACAAAATTTGCGGGGTCATTAACGAATTTTTTCATAAGGGTGTAACAGTTGAGATTATTGATTATTTTGAAAAGTGTGCGGCAACGGCTTCCAACATTTTAGTAATAGCAACCATGCCCGGGTCGTAAGTGTCCTGGCTGCGCTCTCCGGTAAAGCTCTGCCTGCCCCTCAGCGCAGTCCAGCTTTTGGCCTCTTCAGTTTTTGCAGCCGATGCCTCTGCAGCGGATTGAAAGGCCACCGGAATAGGTTTGCTTTCGTTAGCCGCCTTTTGGATGGCTTGGGTGGCCGCATCGAGCGCATCGAGGAGTGTCTTGTCTCCCAATTTTGCACCCCCCCGCGCCATCATCGCCTCTGAAGCTACCCGGGAAATCGTGACGAGATCGTGCAAGCTAAGAGAGTCTTGCTCGTTGGCAGTGAGTCCCGCCTTTAAAAAGGAGGTTCCCCAAAGTGGGCCGGAGCAACCGCCGGTGTTGCTGGTAATGGTCATACCGCACTGCATCAGGAACGATTTGAAGCTACTGCGGTCATAAGTGTCCCACTTTTCACTAATGGCGCCGAATCCTTCTGCCAGGGAAGTGCCAAAATCACCATCACCACAAATACCATCCAGGCGCGAAAATTCCTTTTCGTTTTCAATCGCCACAGCGGCCATTATATCCACAATCGTTTCTACATCTTTTAAGGTGAGTTTATCCATGGTTCTGCCGTTTTGAGGGTTATTTTTTTATATAATTGCGAAGATCTTTCAATTCGACGGACTTGCCGTGAAACGCATCCAAATGATCCAGGACAAGATCTGCCTCTTCAAACGTTTCGCTTTGCGTGTAGGCACTCCGCGTGATGATGCAATGCATGCCCGCAGCTTTGGCCGCAAGCAGGCCAATGCGACTGTCTTCGACGACTACGCATCTTGCCGGGTCGAGCGAGAGCTCCTTTTTTGCCAGGTTGTAGATTTCCGGATCCGGCTTCTTTTTCTGGGCCATGTCGCCTGCAAATATGCGAATTTTTCCAGCACGTTCCTTCCCTAGCAGTTGTTGCACAATACCATTAACAGCACGCTCATTGGAAGTGGAGCACACGGCAATGGGTATTTCCGCTGCGATTGCTTCGTCAATCAACCTTGTAATCCCAGGACGCAAGGGTAATTGCCCGCCTTCAATCAATTTCAAAAAGATGGACGTTTTTTGTGTGTGTAAATCCTTGATCAGCGTATCTCTGTCATGCCTACCTTCGGGCCACCCGTTCTCATTAAAGTAAGCACGCATGCGTTCTTTACCACCCCCTACTTCGAGCCATACGGCATACTCCCCAATACTCCATTGGGCAGCGATGCCCGCTTGATCAAAGGCCTGATTAAATGCCACCCGATGGCCGTCTCTTTCAGTATCAACAAGGACACCGTCGCAATCAAATATCAGTGCATCCATATTATTGGGTATTCATTGCTTTCAAAATTGCCTGCCCATGCCCAGCAGCACCAAATTGCTCCATCTTATAGCGAACCACCTCCCGCATGGCTTGGTCTTGCGCCTTCAGGTGGCTTAAGGGTTCATAATCGTCAGGGTTTTCCCGATGATGCTCGTAGAACCCACTGATAAATGCATGTTTAAGTTGTGTAGAAATATTGACCTTGGAACATCCCAGACTAATACAGCGCTGGATTACATCGTCTTCCAGTCCGGTCCCGCCATGCAGGGCAAAGGGCGTGTTGATTCTTTCAGATAATTGCTCCAGTACATCCCAGGCTATCTTGGGCTCTCCGTGGTAAATGCCATGGGCGGTACCAATGGCAGGTGCAAACACACCCAGATCCATCTCTTTGCAGAATATTTCAGCCTTATCAGGATCAACTACGGACCCACCGCTTTCAACCACAATGTCTTCCTCGACACCATGGATTTCTCCGATCTCTGCTTCAATACTTACATTATGGGCTGCTGCCATTTCATAGACCTGCTTCGAGCGCGCAAGATTCTGCTCGAAAGGCAAGTCCGAGGCATCGATCATAACATTAGTCCATCCCGATTTAATGCAGCTTTCGATCATATCCAGGTCTTTGCCATGATCGAGATGCAGCGAAACGGGAACACTCGTTTTTTTGCAAAGTTGTTGCATCCAGGAATATATGGATGCTGCACCGTAGTAACGTACTGTTTTCGCAGAAGTTTGGCATATGACCGGTGCATCAAGCTCGTCAGCGATATCAATAATCGCTTGAGTGGAATTATAGTCTACCGGGTTAAATGCTGCCACCCCTAACTTGCGTTCGCGGGCATATGTCAACACGTGTTTAAAGTCTACCAGAGGCATGGATCAAAGATTTAGCAACTACTATTATAGCGTTTTTAGATGATGAAATGCTCTGACCCGCCCATCTAAACAACAGTATCATAAGTCAAATTGTTGACAATTTTCTTAAGTATTTATCTATAAGTAACTTATAAAACCAAAGAAGCCTACATCGCATAATTCTGTGCAAATATGAAGCACTTGAGCACGCTCCAAACTGCAAACGAAAATCAAAGCGTTACAGACTGGATGGCATTATAATTCGCGTGATTCGTTGCCCAGACTTGCCCCGTTGCCTCTGGGGCGCTTCCTGAGCGTACCGCCCTCTACCCAACACCCATCCACCAAATGGCGCTGAGCAATTTTCGGCACCCCTCGCTCGTGTCTGTGAAGCATATCAATCACAAAATCTACCGCCATTTTCCCCATCTCAAAGGCGTTCTTAGTCGTGCCGGTCACATCATATTCACCCGGGACTATACAGTGATATGCCAAGCCGATATCTTCCGGGATCGAGTAGCCCAGCTCTTCCAGCGCTTCCTTGACCTTCGTACTTCGTGATATGATTACATCCGGTTTACTTTTTTCGATCCATCGGGCAAAGTCATCCAGTGACCATTTGCTGTAGATGTAGGGGGTTATTTTATCAATATGAGGATTGCATGCCTGCTCGGTCAGAAATGCACCCAGCCAGTGGTTCTCGAAACGCACTACACCATTCGTAGATTCCACCAATGCAGGCCGGCGATAGCCACGTAGAAAAGTTTCCTGCATGATTAAGGACACATTTTGGTACTCATTGGGAGCCACACGGTGAAGTTTGGGTCGGGTTGTCGAATTGCCCAGGCACAGCGGGGCAAAGTGTTTCCAGTTAAAGTCCACAGGTTTGGGCCGTTCACTGTGAGGCAGAAGCAAACCAACAATACCCCGATTATAGAGAATATTGCTCATACGTTGTGGATTCATGCCTTTTTCATTGAGCCAAAATTTCTCGATGCGGTAACCACGTTCTTCCGCACGGCTGAGTGCTCCTTTAAAATAAAAGGGGAAATTTGTGGAGTTTTCACCCCAATTACGATCCTCGCTGGTGATCAACCAAGCCAGGCATGTAATATTATTCGTATATGTTTTCTGGCTGCGATATGCAGTAAGGCCCGACAGATAGGGATCAGGTCGATACCCCATAGATTCGGCAATTTTGTGGATACGTTCACGGTTTTCTTTCGATATCTTGGGGTTATTGCGGAGCGCAAGAGAAACCGTGGAAAAATGACAGCCCGCTTTTTCGGCAATATCGCGTATCGTCGTTCTTTTCTTCATGATCTGTGGGGGTTAAAAATACAGAATAGAGTAGCTGTTAACTATTCCTATTATTCCAGCTATATTAGCTGTGTTTTAATGCACAAATCATTGTATTCTAAAATTGTTGAATAGTTTGTTGACCGTAATTGGACATTAAGACTCCTACACATAATTTTCGGCAACTTCCTTTAGTAAGCTAATGTATTGAAGACCCTGTGCTGAAGGTCATTCAACAGTTTTAATTAAGCGTTCATTGTATCGCAAAGTGCCTATGGTTGGGATTAGTTTTGTACCATATATAGCGGATAACATATCCTGTCGCAGCAAAACTTGCATTGTTATCTCTTACTCTGCCATGACTCTTGCAAACTATCGAAAACCCGTGATTCACACTGCCCGGAAATTGGCTTTACAAGCGATTCTCATCGGTATTTTATTGGAGAGCAGGGAAGCCGCAAAAATGGTTCGGTCGGTTAAGCACACTTTATGGGCCGCTTTGAACAAACACTATCCTACTTGATTAACCGTGGATAATCTAATACCCCCACAAACTGAGATCAATCAATGGTTCGATAATAGTGTGCGAATCCATGAGGTATTACTACGTGCTTTTTTAAAACGTTTAGAAAATTCTGAAGCAGATGTTGATGACATCGTTCAGGAAACCTTTTCCCGCATTATTGAGATTAAGAAGCGCAAGGATATTCGTTCGGTCAGGCCTTTGCTTTTTACAATCGCAAGAAATATCTGTTATGATCGCGTCCGCAGAAAAACGGCTTCGAAAACGGTTTCCGTGGGGGATGTCTCCTCGTTAAACGTCTATATAGACGAAGACATCCTTCCTTCAGAGAGCGTAATGCGAAATGATGATTCAGCCTTGTTGAAAACAGCGGTGGACACATTGCCTGACCGCTGCAGGGAGGTGCTCATGTTACGAATATATCATGGATACTCTTACAATGAGATTGCCGATACACTCGGTATTAGCAGGAAGACCGTCGAAAATCAATTGATTAAGGCGGTTAAACGCTGCAAGAAATATTTTGCACAGAGCTTTCATGGCCCACATCTGAAGATAGTAAAATGAATTCCGATCATCATAAACCCTCGAAAAAGCGTGATGGCTCGCTCAGCCCTGAGGAGTGGGCAGTTAAGGTAGAAAAAGGGTTGAATGAAGAGGAATCCGAACAGTTTCTGGACGAAATCCTAGGGGATGAGGAAAAGTCCAAAGCATTTCATAAAGCAGAAGAGCTATTAAGTTACCTTAAAGCGAAAAGCGGTGAATTGCCTGAAGAATATTTGGAGGTTCCGCGAAAGAAATTTCTTTTGTTCAGACCCTTTATCAGAGAATTGGCGGTCGCGGCTTTACTCACCGTGGGATTTTTAATGCTTTGGCCGGGTTCGGGAATGCTTAACCCTGGCAACCCTGTAGCTGAGGGTGCTTTCGAGACTGAGGATGCCGTAAATACATTCCGGCTAAGTGATGGGTCGGTGGTACAGCTCAATAGAGATAGCCATATTGAATATCAGTTTATAAAGAATGCCCGGACTATTAATCTTATAGAAGGTGAAGTGCACTTTAGCGTAGCAAAAGACAGTAAACGCGTGTTTACAGTTTACGCTTCAGGGGTCCGAATCGAAGCGATAGGCACCGCCTTTAATGTTTCTTTGTCTGATAACACGGTGGATGTAATTGTGACTGAGGGCGTAGTCGCTCTAAATTCAAATGTAACGACGGCCAGTGATACTGAACCACAAGAAAATCCGGAAGATCAGATATCCGGAATATATACGATGGGAATGGGCGATCATGCCAATATTGAGTTCACAAACAGTGGAGATTTCAGCTCTCTCTCAGTACGTATAGCCGATGAGCTGGAAATTGAGAAACGCCTGATATGGAGAGAATCATTGATCACATTCGGCGGCACGACTTTGGGGGAGATCGCAGAGAACTTTAAGACGAAGACCGGTTACGAGATGCTGATACTCGATACCGAACTCGTATCTCTTGAAATCGGAGGAAAATTTCCCAGTGAAGACCCTATCGGTTTTCTCGAACTACTCAAAATGGAGTATGATATTCCCTGGAAAATCGAAGGATCGAAGATTGAGATAGGTATTGACCCATAATTTT
The DNA here is from genome assembly GCA_028285755.1 of Puniceicoccaceae bacterium. Taxonomy (GTDB): domain Bacteria; phylum Verrucomicrobiota; class Verrucomicrobiia; order Opitutales; family JAFGAQ01; genus JANQOQ01. Next base: position 35,222 of record JANQOQ010000006.1, on the reverse strand, counting down.
TCTAAAAACCCGTGGGGGTGGGCTCGTCCCTTATTCGACTTACTGCTGCACAGTAATGTCAGCCCCTACAAGCATTCACCCCTTACATCAGAATGTCAACATACGGCAATTTTCAAGTTTACATTTAAATAGCCGCTATGATGATAACTCTGATACTTTGGATGAGGTAATGTTAAACAAATACGCATACCTACTCTTGATGATGGCGTCTCACTTTCCGCCTTTGCTCGCTGAGTTAAAGTCGGAGAATGCAGATATTCCAAATCAAGACTTAAGTGTAGAAACGATCATTGAATTCAATATTCCTGCAGGCCCTGCAGAAGAATCGCTCAGACACTTGGAAAGCGTATTACAAATGCCTCTTCTTTATTTGGTTAAAGATGTTGATGGGGTTCGCCTGAATCAGGTTATCGGCAAAATGAGCATCCATGACGCGATTGAGCGAATGACCGAGGATACGGAACTGATGATACATAAAAACACAGTTGTTGGAGCATTGGTTGTTAAAAAAGTGGAAGCGCCCGAGCTACCGATTCCTGATGAGGAGGACATAACTGCGCACAGTGAAAACCCTAAAAACGATAACCAAATGAAAAAAAACGATAAACCCCAGAATGGTTTACTCTCTATGTTATTGAGAGGTATGACCACCCTGCTTGCTGCTACCGCAACAGTAGGTGCGCAAAACAATCCAGAGTTTGACGAAGACGTCATTGTTTTGGATGAGTTTGTGATACGCCCCATTGAGGCCGGCGCTGAAGCAGCCATCCGAGCCCAAAAGGAATCCCTGACGATTTCTAACGTCGTGTCGGAGGAGACCATGGATAATCTGCCCGATCAAAGTATCGGTGAGGCGCTTTCCCGTCTACCGGGCATATCGATTATCAAAGACCGGGGTGAGGCTGAGAACATAACCATTCGTGGTCTGGCCTCACGCTTGAACGCTGTAACGATCAACGGGGATCGTATCCCAAGCCCGGACTCGTCCGTTGACCCGGGACAGGGGCAACGTGGACAGTCACTAACCGCCATTCCTGCGACTATGGTAAGCAGTATCGAAGTGACCAAAGCGGCACGTGCAGACCAGGATGCTGACTCCATTGGGGGGATAGTCGAAATCAAGACAAAACGGGCGACTGACCTGGACGAACGCATATTTGAGTCCCAGGTGAATATCGGGTGGAATGAGCTTCCTGAGGACTATCTCTATTCCGGTGAATTTACCTATGGTACCTGGTTAGGAGATTCAAAGAATTTTGGTGTTATTTTAGGCGCCTCCTACGAAGTCAATAACCGAGCTGTTGAAGAAGTTGTCCACAATTGGACCCGTGAAGATGAGGTAGTCGATGCACAAGGAAATGATGTAGACTTGGGCAGAGACGTTTGGTTCCCAAGTAGCAACCAGGTTATGTGGCGTGACCTGGAACGCACACGTATTGGCTCAAATATTGCCTTTGATTGGAAGATTTCGGAGGATCATTATCTGCGTGCGGGTGCTTTCTACAACGAATTCAATGACAAGGAGCTTCGCCGAAGGTTCGAACTAAGGTTCAGCAGCTCGAATGATTTCCTGGAAGAGGGATTAGTCATTCAGGATGATGTTGCCATCAAGGGGCAATCGGACGGTGGGCGCTTCCGCATGCGGGTAAGGCCGGGCCAGAAAGACACGACCACTTACAATTTCTTCCTGGAAGGCGAACACCAGTTCGAAGACTTATTTGTCGATTGGAGAATCTCTCAAATCTACTCCAGCTGGGAGCTGTATCGCACCCGAGGAATTTGGGAAGCGCGAATCACAGAGAGCCATATCCGGGATCAGGGCTTTGCCCGGGGGGATGGCATCGCTGACTTAACCTGGGACTTTGATAGCCCGACTGACAGTGTTTTCTCCTACTCGAATCCAACCGGTTGGGGCCACAATGCCAGCAACTTTGAGATGGGGAACCTAGGCACCTACCGGATATACGACGATAAGTCCGAAGATGAAGTGTTTTCAGCTCAGGGAAATGTTTTGAGGACCCTTGAGATGGACAAATATGTCATTGAGCTCAAGGCTGGATACAAAGGAAGGTGGAATGACCGCGATATCCGGGAAAGTATTTCTCCGCTCGCGGGTAACTGGAGAAGAGTCAGAGGCCAAGGCCTTGACGATCTCTTTGCGGATGAGTTTTTCGGTGCAGACCGCACTACCCCATCCCAGCCTTACGATCTGCGAACGGTGGAATGGGCCGATCAGGCAGTCCTCGATCAGTTTTTCCTGGATAACACCGATGAGTTTGAGTTTCGCGGTGACGATACATCGGACAGTTACTTCATGGAGGAAATCATCCAGGCAGGTTACTTCATGGCTACCTACAAGCAGAGCGACTTTTCTCTCATTGCCGGTCTCCGGTACGAGCATACCAGTCTCGATAATACTGGATTTGCCGAGGTGAATGGTGACTTGGAACTGGCGACTGCAAGTAGCGACTACGACAACTTCTTCCCTTCAGTCATCCTCAGGTATCAACCAAACGAGAATCTCGTTTGGAGAGCCGCGTTCACCCAGTCTTTGGGACGACCGGACTTTATTGATTTGGCACCTAACTCGGATATAGACTTTGAAGAGAATATTGACGAGGAAACAGGCTTAGTTAACACCTCGCTGAGTATCACCGGGGGAGACCCGACGCTGGAGCCCTTCACGGCTGATAACTTCGATATTGGATTCGAATACTATTTCGACAATGGAGGCTATTTCGCAGCGGGTATTTTCCACAAAATCATTGAGAATTTTGAATACACCGAATCTGTGAGACAGGAGGATGTTGCCCTGACCGACTTGCCGGAGTTTGCAAGACCGTTTATACCTGCAGGGGTATCCGTTGTTGAGAACTTCTTCTATCAGCGCCCTCGCAATGGCGATGAATCGAATGTCACTGGCATCGAACTCTCCTATCAGCAGAAATTTAATTTCCTTCCAAGCCCCCTGGACAATATGGGTATCATTGCCAATTACACCTATGTGGATGGAGAATCCGTGCTTACGGAAGGACTCGAGCGTGATTTCCTGCTGGGGCAATTCGATTCGGTCGCTAATCTCCAGCTCTATTATGAGGTAGATACGTTCTCAGCCAGAATTGCATGGAACTACAATGGCGAACTCTATCGGAACATCGGGGCCTCAGTAAGTGAGGGTCAAATCATTGATGATCCTGAACAGGATACCGGGTTATACTCCGAAGAAACAATTGACCTCTCATTCCAATACCGGATCCCCTATCGAAATTCAAACATCTCATTGTATTTCGATGTAAAGAACCTCTTGGATGAGTATTCGGCTCGCACCTTCAGGAATTCAGGATCAGTGCGAAGGATCCAGCAATTCGAGAATGTTGGGCGACTTTTCATCTTCGGCGTCAAGTTTGACCTCTAAGAATTGGAAAACGCACTAAGATTTTGGAGTGTAGAGCTCTAAAATAGAAAAATGAAAGAAGCCCCTGTCGAGTTGGCAGAGTCTCTCGATAGGGGCTTCCTTATATTTCACCGGTAGTTGGCATTCTATTAAATGAAGCAAAGGATTCATCCTGAGCCGATCACTGGTTACCCTCTCACTGACTTTGCACTTAGCAGAAAATGAAAATCAAGGAGACTATATATACATTTATAATCATTTGCATCTTAGGAAATCCGCTCGTCGGCCTTACAAATGATGAAACAAAGGAGGCATTTCATCAGCGGATGAAGTGGTGGAACGATGGAAGACTGGGGATGTTTATCCATTGGGGGGTGTATTCGACCCTCGAAGGTGAGTTCCGAGGTATTGACTATGGCAAGGAAATGGGGAACCGAAATTCGGAGTGGATATACCTGGCAGCCGGGATACCCAAAGAGGATTACGAAGTTTTTGCACAATCATTCAACCCAAGCCATTTCGATGCGAAAGCATGGGCGGAAGCGGCAAAAAGCGCAGGCATGAAGTATGTGGTGCTCACTACAAAGCATCATGACGGATTTGCCCTTTTTGATACCGATGCTTCCGAATGGAACTCCGTGCAGGCATCCGGGGCGCACCGGGATTTTATCAAGGATTATGTAAGCGCCTGCAGGGATGCTGGCCTTAAAGTCGGCTTTTACTATTCTCACGAAAAGGACTGGTGGCATCACGCCCGTTTGCGAAGAAGCCCTGACCCTGTGCCGGAAAGCTATGTGGAACTCGTGAGAACCCAGGTTACCGAACTTCTCAGCAACTACGGGAAAATTGATTTAATGTGGTTTGACACACCTCTCGACGAACATCGCGAATTTAACGAAATGTGCGTAGCCATTGTAAGGAAATTACAGCCCGATTGCATCATCAATGGGCGGATCGGAAACGGCCTGGGAGATTATCAAACTTTCGGTGACCGGGAGATTGCTCAGCCCGGGAAGCAGGGATATGTGGAAAATATCATGACCATGCGGCTGAACTGGGGCTATGATCGCAATGATGATTTCTGGAAACCCTCCTCAGAGTTGATCAAGATGGTGAGCTCAAGCGCATGCCGAAGCTCAAATTTCCTGCTCAATGTCGGCCCGAACGCGGACGGAAGGATAACACCCGAAGAGACGGTACGACTCCACGAAATCGGAGAATGGATTAAAATTAACGGCGAGAGCATCTACGAGACTCAAGGCTCTCCGTTTAAATTTGAGTATAACTGGGGCTCATTTACAAGGAAAGCAGGAGATAAGCTCCTCTATTTGCATCTATGGAACTGGATAGGCGGAGACATCTCACTGGAAGGTCTCTCAGGGAAAATCGAAAGTGCCCACTTTCTGGACGGCGATGAGCCCGTGGTAGTGAAACCCGTTAAGGCGGATGGGATTTTGCGGCTTGGACTTCCCGAAAAGTCACCCCTGGAATTAACCCGGGTCATTAAGCTTACTTTCGAGGAAGCGGTCGAGTTTGGGGCACATCATACCCCTAGCTATGAGTTCCCCGAAGTGGATCACCTCAACCATATTCTTTTCGTCGGTGAAATCGTCGAAAGCGATGGATCCTCATTCAAAATCGACGGCATCCGGATACGCTCAGACTTGATCGAAGAGCTCCCTTATGGAGAGCAACGGATTATCCATTTAAAGCTGAACGATGAGATTCGTTACCGGGTCAATAACAACGGTGACATCTCTTCAGTCCAGGGGTTCACTTTGGAGCCTGGGCAGCAGTGCCGAATTGCGTTTAGCCCCTACCCTGACGAGCCCAAGGTCGAAATCATCACACTTATTAAATGACCGGAAATTTTATTCTCACAAATACCAATAAACTTTAAACAACCAATATTTATCCATGAAACCCGAATTTAAAAGCAGGAGAAAATTCTTGATGTCCGCAGGCCTGGGTGCAGCCGGCCTGGTAACTGCACAACAATCTGCCTCAGCGTTGGGAGCAACGAAAGGCCATCGAGTCGATGAAGAATTGAATGCTCGCATCCTCGAAGCATTGAAGAAGCCGGTGCTCCGCAAATCTCTCTTTAAAGAACCAGTTATCATCGAGTCTGTGGAACTTCTAAAACGGGATGATCAGCATTTCGTGGTTGTCCGATCCTCTGAGGGGCATACCGGAATCTGCTTAACAAACAGAACGATGATTCGCCACGTGTATCCCCTTTTTCTAAGGATGATTACTCCATTCTTCATTGGCAAAGATGCCAGGGATCTGGATACGCTTATTGACGGTGTCTTTTCTAACAGCCTCAACTACAAGTGGCAGGGCATGGCGTTTTGGGTATGCGTGGCATGGATGGAATTTGCATTGTTGGATTTGCTCGGACACACGGTCAGCAAGCCTGTCGGAGAGTTGCTGGGAGATCGTATAAGGGATAAGTGTATGATTTACTACGCAAATGGCGACCGCAGAAGCTCTGCCGCTGAAGTGATTGATCAGCTTAAGGCTTTGATTGCAAAGTCCGGGGCGAAGGCGGTTAAATTCAAATTGGGCGGGCGCATGCGTTTTGATGAAGCGAGCAACCGCCGCGACCGGGAGTTGATACCCTTGGCTCGTGCCGAGTTGGGAGATGAAACTACCCTGAAGGTAGATTCGAACAGTTCCTTTGATGTGGCGACTGCCATTTCGATGGGAAAACTCCTTTCTGAATATAACTATGACTTTTTCGAAGAGCCTGTCCAATTCGACCATTATGAAGAGACAAAAATGGTTGCAGATGCTCTCGAGATACCAATTGCAGGCGGAGAGCAGGAATCCAGCATGAGGCGTTTTCGTTGGCTGATGGAAAATGGAGCCGTTCAGGTTGCTCAGCCAGATCTTCTTCATTTTGGCGGCATGATACGCTCAATCCGAGTTGCGCGTATGGCAGATGCCCTGGGATTACGTGTAACTCCTCATATGTCGGGTTTTGGATTGGGAATCCTGCATGTCCTGCATTTTGCATCGATAGTCGAAAATGCGGGTGATTTTCAGGAATACAAGGGGGATAAAGATGGAATCCCTTATCAGGTGATCGACACAGGTCAACCGATACAGTCCGTCAAAGGGGTAATTAATGTCCCTAAAGCACCAGGCTTCGGAGTTGAATTTAATAAGGATTACTTAGCAAGCGCCGTCAAGGTATCCGCTTAAAATAGAGAGCTGTGACCCGTATTATTGCTTTTCCGGTAGTCTTACAGAAGCTTCCGTAGGCCCCCTGCGAAATTCATCGAGGTATACTATTTTGTGAGCGAAGGGATCAGGCTGCACTGCGTATATACCGATTTTAAAGTAGCCTCCCTTTTCATCATTATAGGCGATAGGTCCCTGGTAATCTACAAGTTGTTGCATGCCCTTGCCCACATCCATCCACACTCTGCATAGGCCTACTCCGTCCTCTTCCCAGTCAAAGCGCAATTGCATTTTCACATCGATCCAGGTGTCCGTCGGAAACTCGATATCCTTTGCGCCAATATCAATGCGATCTCCAGTGGGTGTGCACTTTTCAGCAGTTGCACGAGCCGACCATGCAAACGTATTTTTATTCATGCGGCATACCAACCAGGGGTTGCCGCTACCATCACATTCATCAGGTTTACGGTGAAACTGGCCAACTATCGGACTCCAGAATGTCTGTTCTGCCCCCAGGCATTCAACGTAGCGGGTATCAGTCACCGAGTGCTGATAGCCCTCCGGAATATAGATACTGTAAGAATACCAGATTTCCTCACGCCAGGGCACTAAATAGGATTCTGATAACTCTGAGCGTATGCGCACGCATTTATCAACGGGTCGGGCGTCTCCCATAAATCGGGTCTCAAATCGGTAGGAGTGCTTTCCATTTCTGACCGGCTCACCCTCTTCTCGAGAGACAACCTTAGCAGCATAAGACGCTTCTGAACCTGAATTGGTAAACCCGGTCACCCCACGGCTGCCTACTTCTTCTGCTTCAAAATTCTGAATAAAAATGGGGATTTTACCGTGGCTAACCGTTATAGAACCGAAACCAATAATGAAGAGGCAGAGAATCTTTACTGAATTGGGTGTCATGACTTTATACAGGTATTTGTAATATTGAAATTGGGGTGTGTAACTAGGGCAAGCGCCTGCTTGGCAAAACTTGATTTCGCGCTAAGCAAAAGGTTGAATTATAAGTTTACTGTATTATGGTATACATAATTAAAAGTCAAATCCCTTCCAATCATGACACTCAAATTCGCTCAATTACGCATTTCAGCAATCGTATGGATATGCCTGCTTTCCTTTGCGTTTTTCCCGCAGAGCTTTGCTCAGCTATCTGAAAGAAGCAGCTGGTCCTTTAATACCGGGGGGCATACCGTTTATCACTTGGAATGCGGGAAATTGAGTGTAGAAAGCCAAGCTGTTCTTTTTACGGCAGCATCGGATGGCACGGTAATGTGCTTTACTCAATCCGGTAAAAAGCTTTGGGAGAATACTGAAAACAGGGCTTTCCCCTTTGATTTTGATGTAGCAGACTTTGATGGGGACGACAATGACGAGGCAGTGCTCGCTTCTGCGGATGGCACGCTTTACGCGTATGACCACGAGGGACAAGTTCGCTGGAAGTTTTCTCAGGAAGCTCCCTTATTGCAGGTCGCCTCGGCAGTCCAGGCAGACGGTACCATCACGATTTTGACCGGGGGCAATGAGCGTAAACTCTACGCACTCTCTGCAAACGGCGAGCTACTGGCAACGCGCGAATTTGACCACGTGGTACGCCACGTTCGCACAGGAGACATCTTCGGTAATGGAAAGCCCTACGCTGCTGTGGTTACCGCAAGGAGTCCCAGCACCCTTTTTAATCTTCACGTTATAGACGCTGAGACACTCCGCGATGTGTGGCCCGAACCCGTAACCCTGACAAACGCCAGCACTCCCTCCAACAGTTACCAGCGTGCGGATGCGGGAATACGGGTCCCTGTATATAGCATGTTAGTGAGTGACTTAAACGCGGATGGGCAGGAAGAAATCGCCTTAGCGGAAAGCACCCATCAAAGAGGTGTTTTCAGAGTTTACAATGCACAGGGTGAGTGGACGATGACCAGCTCCAGCAAGGGTGTGAGGACTCGGGCCTATTGCATGAATATACTTGGAGAAATCCGGGTAGGCACCGCTCAGGAAAAAAGAATCGCAGGCCTCATTGGCAATCAACTGATCCTTTACCACCTCGATGGTTCGATCGATAAAATTCTGGCAGCCCCCTACTCGTTCGCCTCTCATGTTTTTGACCCCCGGACTAAGACACTCTTTTTCGGCAGTAGTATCACCGGGGGAGATGGCATATATGCCCTGCGGACTGATAAAGAAGGATGGGAACAAGCATTCGCAAATTTGCAACCGGAGATCGGACTCGCCCGGATTGAGAATAACATCGAAATCCTGAATCAACAGATTGAGAGTTTTGAGCGACCCGATTATCAGCCTGATCCACGTCAAACGACTGTGCTGACCAAAAACCTGACGGAACGTGCACCCGACACCGGGCAGCAGTTACTTGAGGAAACTTTCCTGAATGATTTCGACTATCAGAACGTGACTTTTGCGGCCTACTACACCCGTAGTGAGGATTACGACCGCAGCCTACTTCCGGGTGGATGGCCTACCAAGGTGGATCATCGGCGCAGCTACTCCTTCAGCGCGGAAGAAATCATTGCGTTTGCGCAGGAACGCGAAAGCCGCAAAGAACCGTTTGGCTTGTGGGCCGGGCATGGGCACGATGCTTTTATCATCCAATTGCCAACTCTTGAAAAAGTCCTGAAAACCGCACCTACCATGCTGAAAGCCTTAGTATATGCGGAGCTGGAGCGCCTCGATACTGACATGCAATATGCCATGGAAACCCATCTGATCCCTTTGGCTAAGCTCTGCCGTGAGCAAGGCACCACCAAGATTGTGCTGCGCAACAAAAACGTCTTTTGGAACGCCAGCATTTATGAAGGGTTTTGGCGCGAACGGCTGTTAAACGGAGAATATGGAGACGTCTTTGTTCCGAGCATGGAGGAGACTAATTGCCGCACGCAGGCCATCAGCCTTTCGGGGAGGCAGGGACTTTGGTTATTGGGCAAATTCGATACCTTGTCCTCACGCGCAGTAACGGACAATGCCAACTTTGGGCGCTTCTGGGAATGGGGAGCACAGCAATTTCAGACGCACCACGTCCGTAAAATGGCCCTCCAGGCTTCGCTCGGGGCAGACCTCTTTCTGGTAAATATTTACCAGGGGGATGAGCGGGATGTCGCACCCTTTTATCAAATGGTGGATAAGGGAGTCATTGCCATCCCAGGGCCGCAGGATATTTTGTCACTATCCGAGGTGTGTCTGGGCATGCGTGAACCTTCCGAATATATCCTTGAACATGGGCGCAACGGCCACCACGTCAGCAATTATGGGCCCGGCGAATCGGATGCGGTATTCAGTCGTCTCGACACCTACTGGGCGGGTTCACCCGTACCGGAAACGGATTTCAGCCATTACGCGATGGGCAGCCAATCTCGCCGTTATAATTTCCTGCCGACTAATCCTTACGGGCTGATCGCGACCATTCCCGCCGGAACGGATATTTCGACCGATGACCGCTGGAAATATATGCTGATTACCGATGGTGAATTCTTTTATGATGAAGATGGCCAGGCCATTTCCGCAGCGGACTCAAAGGTACGCGTTGAAGCGCTATTGGAAACATCCGCAGAGAAATTGCCGATTCGGGTGCAGGGAGATGTTGCCTGGAGTGTGGTCAGGCTAGGGCCGAATCATGTAAGAATACTTTTGATCGATTCCGGCTACCTGGAGCCGGCAGAACGTGAGGCGCAGATCATGTTCCAGCATTTGGACGCTGTCTGGTGTCGCGATATTTTAAGCGGAGAGCTTCTCGAAGTGACCGATAATCAGATTAAACTAACCGTGCCTGCTGCCATCTTGCGGGTCGTGGATATCGAGCATCGCTAAACAGAGGAATTTCTTTTCCTCCCTACTCTGCAATGAGCACGGGGGCTTCTCTGGGAATACGTGAGCGGAAATCTCCCAGATAACGCCAGTAAGTCCGCTCGTTTAAATCGACTTCTGCCATGACTACGGTGTTCCACTCGTCCGCTTCGGCGATGAAGTGCCCTTCACGGTTGATGATCCCGGAACGCATCCAGTCATGGTGCAGCTGTGTGTAAGTGCTGGTGACCAGATAAACATGGTTCTCAATCGCACGTGAACGTGTCATCGTGGGGTTGCCGCCCCAGATGGGAATAAATAACACCTCTGCCCCCTGGCGACTCACCATACGCGCCACTTCGGGGAAAGAGATGTCGTGGCACACGATCATGCCGATTCTGCCGAACCGGGTATCAAACACGGGATAATCGTAGCCAGGCTGGATACCCCCTTCAATTTCTGATCGCGGCAGAGTGACTTTGCGATAGATGCCCTGCACTGCACCCTCCGGACCTATCAGCGCAGCAGTATTGTAGATCAGGTGATCCGCTTTTTCCACGAGGCCCGCCACGATATACATATTATGCTTCTTTGCGTATTCACCAAAGAAGTCGGTCGAGGGACCGGGTATAGGCTCTGCGGCTTCATAAAAGCTGAGGCCGTTGCTTTTAATAGTAATCAGCTCAGGCAGACACACAATGTCGGCCCCTTTTCGCCCTGCTTCGCCTATAAGGGGTGCGAGTATCTCCAGATTGTCCATCGCATTTTCTCCACCCCGAATGTCCGCGTGGATGGTTGCCAGCCTTACTTTCCGGGGTTCGGGAGCCGTAGTGGGTATCAGAGAAACCTGCTTCCAGGCAACACTTCCCTCAGGTTCGCACCAGCGCAGATGAAGCTCTACGACAACTTGAGACGCTTCCTCCGGGGCTTTAAAAACACCGCTTACGGTAGTCCAGCCATCGGCGTCAACATAACCGTCAGTCGGGTAGTCGGGATCCGCGCGGGTTACACCCGGGCCGAAGTAATCCGGATTTACATACTCCTGGGTGACTGCACGTCTTCCCTCCTCATCCAGCCAAACCAGTCTGACCAATACGCTACGCCGAGGTACCGCAATACCCTCCGTCTTTCTAAGTGCTTGAAATTGGTAATACTGATCTGCCTCCACACCCATGGTTTTGGCCCATTTACCATTTACCCCTTCGCGTCCGGCAGCCTCCAATACGAGCAGTCTTTCATCACCCGCCTCAATACTGAATTGTGGCGCGATGGCATCGCGCGGACTCTCCTGCTGCCATCCGTTCTTGTTATTCAATAAAAAGGGTTCATTTAGAACGGGTGTCGAACTACTAGCAGAAATGGCGTAAGATAGTAAGCCGCCTGCTGTTATGAAAAGGGTTATGAGTTTGAGAACCAGAGTATAGGATTTCAGGTTTTTAATGGGCATATAAAAATTCTAGGTGAGCGTTTTGAAGAATACAGACGAGAATGCTTGAAATGTATACGATATACCGTATCTACTAGAATTCCAGTAAATACTTACTTTTAGGTGTCTTAAATCTTATCTGCTTCATTTTGTTATTATGAACTTTCGATCCCATATTCGTAATGGTTTCATATCTTTAGCATCTATGCTTATCGGCGTCGGTTGTGTGATCGCTGCCGATGCCAAAGACCAGTCGCTTCCCAATATCGTTTTCATCATAGCGGACGATTTGGGTTATGGAGATTTAGGCAGTTATGGATCTGACGATATTCGCACTCCGGCATTGGATCAACTGGCTACAGAGGGCACACGCCTCACCCGTTTCTATACGAATGGCTCAGAGTGTAGCCCTACACGCACTGCAATCCTTACCGGAAGATACCAGCACCGGGTCGGAGGGTTAGAGTGTGCGATCGGTATTGGTAATGTAGGGCGTTACCCGCAGGCCAAGTACTTGTCGGACAAAGGAAGACTCGGCTTCCCTACTGAATTCTCGGTTATTCCCGATATGTTTAAAGAAGCAGGCTATACCACCGCACTTATCGGCAAATGGCATTTGGGCGATAGCCCGGAGTTTGGCCCATTGGCACACGGGTTTGATTACTTTTTCGGCCCGATTGGAGCCGCCGTCGATTATTTTCATCATACGGAGCCCGCAGGCATTTTCCTGGGCACACCGGCAGAAGGCAGGCACGACCTGTTTCTAAATGACGAGCGCATACATCACGATGGAGAATACCTGACGACCCTGTTCTCCGAAGTGGCAGTAGACTGGATTGAAAACAAAAGGGAAAAGGATAAGCCGTTCTTCCTTTATTTGCCTTATACAGCTCCCCATACCCCCTATCAGGGACCCGACGACTATGAACCCACACCGAAGACCTCGGAGAACTGGAATACCGGAACCCGCGAAATCTATCGCACGATGGTCGAGTCTCTTGATAGTGGAATCGAACAAATCCTGCTCGCTCTCGATGAGGCCGGCCTCTCAGAAAACACACTCATCGTTTTCACTTCAGATAATGGCCCTACCGGCAGGGGCGATACGCGAGGATTACGGGGCATCAAAGGACAGCTGTTTGAAGGCGGGATTCGTGTACCCTGCATTGTTCGTTGGCCAGGTAAAATGCCGGAGAATTTTACTTTCAATCAGGTCACTATGGGGATGGATTTCACAAAATCATTTGCGAAAATAGTGAACTACGCACCAGAGCAGCCCTTTGACGGCATCGACATTCTCTCCCAGATGACTCCGGATTACAAAGCGACGGACCGTACGCTGTTCTGGAGGAAGCAACGCAGCCCCACGAAATACAGGGCCGTACGCCACGGCGAACTCAAGTATCTGCATCTCATAAAGCGCAATGGCATCGAGGAGTATCTTTTTAACCTGTCTATCGATCCCGGTGAATCGAATAACCTATTGGAAAGTGACCCGGAGTCTGCGCAATTCCTTAAGGAGCTGCTCTCGGAGTGGGAAGGCGAGGTACACCCTCAACGTAGCGATCTTGTCAATTACGTAGAGCCCGAAATGTGATTGTTATTTTGTTCGTATGAGTTTCCTAAAAGATTACAGGCCAATCATATTTAGTAACTATTTTCAGCGGTTACTTATTAGCGGACTACTCATCATTGGCATGAGCTTGCCATTGGCTTCTACGAGTGAGCTACCCAAAAGGTTGAAATTAAATGCTGAGCTTGATTCCGAACTCAGCCCCTATACAGGCTATACACGCGAACACTGGCTCGAGATCACTGAAAGGTTTATTGCCGGTGTGCTTAACAACTTCGATCCCGAGACCGGACTACCGAATCTTGAAAACCCGCCGGAAACCGGTCACTATGAGCAGGTCGTGCGTCGTCATGTGCGGACCTCTTTACTGGAGGCATTTGATCGCTCACTCATGCTGGTGGTTTTCTACACAAAGGCTACGGGCAAGGATCGTGTGCCGGGTTATGAAGGCTCGGTTACGCAGCCCTACCTCGATCAGATGCGTGCGGGAGCCGACCCCGAATCGGACAAATACTGGGGACGACTGGAGGGGTTTGACATCACGGCCACCAATTTTGCCTTTGCCGCCCAAATGAACCCCGAGTTTTTTTGGTATCCTTTTACAGAAGCTGAAAAAGCAAATATCCTGACCGTCTTTGAAGATCTCAGCCAGACCCGGGCTTACGATAACAATCACTGGTTTTTCCATTCCGTGCCCGTTCCGATTCTGGAAAAATACGGGCGACCTTCGAATCGTGAAAAGCTTACCTGGGCGCTTCAGCGCAACCTCTACCGTTACACCGGAGAAGGCTGGTTTATAGATGGGAGTAACCGTGGCTATGATTATTACAATCACTGGGGATATTTTCTCCATGGGAATATGTTGGTGTATCTGGATGAGGACTGGCGCGCCCTATTTGGCAAACGCATGGCTGAAACAACGGATGCGTATCTCAAACACCTTCCGCTGGGGTTTGGGCGCAATGGTGCACCGATCCCCTGGGGACGTTCGGTGACTTACCGCTTCGGGGTGCTTTCCGGCCTGGGCTGGGCAATGGTTAACGGCCATACTACGATTTCACCAGGCCTCGCACGGCGAATCTCCTCCGGGTGTCTGAAATACTTCTGGGAAAACGGAGCATTGGCGGAGACCGGTTATCTGGAACCCGGCTTTCATGGCCCGAATGCAGCCATTGCCGAAAATTACATTGGCAGAGGGGCTCCTTACTGGGCGATTCATGGCTTAACGGCACTCATGTTGCCTAAAGATCACCCTTTTTGGACTGCAGCAGAAGAACCCATGCCGGCAGACTTGCAAGGTGGCAGTGCAGCCTTTCATCATGCGGGTATCCTGATGCGTGTACGCGAAAACGATGGCGATGCCCGTTTTTACCCGGTTGCTCAGCCCTTTCGTCCGATGCCCCATTGGCAGCGGGGCATCAAATACGGTCAGTTGGCATACTCCTCATCGCTCGGCTGGAGTGCGACCGGCGAAGGCGGTGAAGACCTCGGAGCGGGCCGCAACGGCTATTCCTACGATGGTAATACCTGGCAATACCGGGCGTCGCCCGTTGATATTAAGGTCAGCGAGCATCACCTCATCAGCGAGGAGCCGATGACACTTACCAGCGGCGATCGCTTGGTAGACGGAGGGAATATGATTACCCACACGTTCATTACAGATCATGGCGAGTTGCATATTTTTTGGCATACGAGTGCGACACCCGCTTACATGCACCTGGGTGGTTATGGCATTTCTGTGCCGCATGGGCAGAAGCCCAGGCCCGAAATCTCAGATAATACTTTGAGCATTCAAAGTGATTCATTCAGTTCTGCCATGAAGGTTATACAGGCTCCACAAGGGCAGCTACAGTATCACCACCTGGATGTAAGACCCGGCTGGAAGCACTCGCACCTGTTTGGAGGTCGTGGGGCCTACCCGTTTTGGGTTTCAGATCAACCAGTTCCGCCAAATACCCCCTGCGCAATCTATGTGGATGGAACTGCTTCGAGAGAGCTCGAAATGCCGGATATCGAAATCGTAAAATCCAAAATGTATATGGATATCACAATCGGTAAAAAACCGCATCGTATCAAAATACCTGATTAATGAATCCCCGAGGAAAGCTTGCTAGTCGTCGTGATTTTATCAAAAGCCTGGGTGCAGGAGCGCTGCTTGCCGCATCACCAACCCATTATTCTCTGGCTTCGGTTAAAGGAGCCAATAGCTGGCCCATTGCTGTCTTTGGTAAGCCTTTTGAAAACCTCGATTTCACCCAACTCGCAGATGCCATCGCACAAACCGGAGCCGATGGTCTTGAGGCTACAATCCGCCCGGAAGGTCATATTGAGCCGGAAAATGCAGCCTCTGAGGTGCCGAAAATGCAGGAAGCTCTTCAGAAGAAGGACAAGTGCATACTCATCGCTGCAACCCGAATTAATAATACCGAGAACGCTCAAAATCCAAAACTCCTTCAGACTTTGGTCGATTCCGGGGTGAAGTATTACCGGATGGGTTATTATCGTGTGGATCATGAAAAGCCACTGCTCCCTCAACTGGATCATTTTCGCAAACAGGCTGAGTCTCTCGCGGCTGCCAATGAGAGTATCGGCATCCAGGGCATTTACCAAACGCATTCCGGCGGCAGGAACTTCGGCAACCTCGGGTGGGATTTAGCAACGCTCCTGGAAGGTATTAACCCCAATCACATCGGAGTCGCGCTGGATACCCGGCATTTGATCAAAACCAGTGGCACGGCCTGGAGAACGGTGGTTGGTTTGCTCAAAAGTCACATCCGCTCTGTCTATGTTAAGGACGGACGTTGGTTCGGAGAGCGTGGAGACCAGTTCAAAGACGTACCGCTGGATGAAGGGTTTGTGAACCAAGGCATCTTTGACTATATCATGGAAGATCTCCCGCAAATGCCGATTTGCCTGCACATGGAATGGATGGGTTACCGCGCCTTTGAAAAGCACGAAATGCCAGAAGTGATCAAGGCTCACCAACGTGACCTGAAAGTCCTGAACCGCTGGCTGAGCGCTTATAAACCTATTCCAAGCTAAAGATTTTCAGATTTTTAAAGTAAACTCCCTGCAGTGAGTAAAAGTCTCCGGCCCTTGCCAAAAAAATGTAGCGAAAGGGTTCAACCTGGTTTTTCCAGGGTAATTCGATAAACTCCTTATCATCTACTAAGACACGAATGGTTTGGTTCTTACGGCTCCAGAAAACCTTAAAAACCGGATTCGTAGACCATTCATACGGTTCGTTTAAGCGCGCTTGCCTTTCGTGATAATCACTCCCCCCTGCACGCTTGGCACCTTTGGATGCCCACAGCACCTTAAAAGTATCTCCATATCGTGGGAGGCCTTCTTCATCCGAACCCATACGGAGTGTGATGATGGCATCCTCAGCAGTTCCTCCGTCTTCAAAGTGATGGTCTCCCAGCCTGTTGGAAAACAAATTGATAAAGTGAATCTTGCGGTCCTTTCCTGAGGAGGCACTTGCTTCAGCCCAATGGAAAGCATCCAATTCAATTTCCAGCATACCCTCAAAAGGTAAAGCTTCCGTAAGCTCTATTCGCAAATAACCGCGAGGATCTTCAGAGATCCAGCCTTTTTCCGTAAAACGGCCTCCATCCATCTTCTTCGCCTTAATACCGGCATTCGACTGCTTGGTAGTAAGGCAATCTTCAAGCAATAATTCCTGAGTAAAGCCAGTAAGGCCAAAGCATATTGTAGTGAGTAGAACCTTTGCTGACTTATCAGCATGTATAAAAGGAAGCGATGGATTGTAAACTTTTCTGAGATTGAACATTCTATTTTCTTGACCGTATGACTGTATACAGTATTACTGTTGTTATTGAAAGTTTATTCGACTTGTCGAACACTATCCCACCCAAATTCAGTTTTCTATGAAAACCATCATTGGCCCCCAAAACCGAAACACTTTCCCGTTCTTGAACTATAATCTCATCTTCTCTTTCAACGCACAAAAAGACTTTATTAATTAGAACCATGGTTATTGTTCATGAAAAAGACATCGAAACCCTGGATATGCCCGGGAGAAAGCTGAAATGGCTTTTTCACCCGGAAGATGGTAAGTCTGAACAATTTTCGATGAACGTAATTCGCATTGAGCCTGGGGAAACGGTGAAGCCAGCCCATGCCCACCCTAATGAAGAAGAGCTGATCTACATCATCAGCGGTCAGGGAGAAGTTTACGTGGATGGAGAAATTGAGTCTATTCAGGCAGGGCATGCAGTGAAATTTCCGGCAGGTGCCGTCCATATGGTGCGCAACACCTCAGAAGAAGTGATGAAAATCGTATGCTTTTTTACGCCTCCGGTTGATTTTAACCAGTATCAGTTTTACGAAGACGTGAGCTTTCCCAAAACACCCAATAAATAATGGTTCTCACAAACACTGATATGAAAGTAGGATTTGGAAGTTATGCATTCAGGTGGTCGGTCGGGACCGAAACGTGGTCGCCAAACGCACCGATATCGGCTCTCGAATTCCTGCAAATGGCCAAAAATATGGGGGCAGAAACGGTTCAACTATGCGATAACCTGAAGCTGGAAGATCTATCCGGGGATGGCCTTGATTCGATTCTCAACTACGCCGAAGCCAACGCCATTGAACTGGAAGTCGGGATGCGTGGATCGAGCAAAGAAAGGATTCTCAAAAACCTCGAGATATCCAAGCACCTGAATTCGAATATCTTACGGATTGTCCCGGAGAGTGAGAACACTCCGATAAGCATATCTGGACTGGGCAAGCTTATTGACAGCGTATTATCTTACATAACTGAAAGCGGCATTACGCTGTGTGTAGAAAACCATTTCACATTCACGCCCTATGAGCTTAGTGATTTAGTGAAAAACTACGATCAGCGGCAGGTCGCCATTTGTTACGATGTGGCCAATTCGATTTCCCAACTATACGGAGTTTATGAAACACTTAACGCACTCCTGCCTTATACGCGGAGCGTCCACATTAAAAACGTAACTTCTCAACGCAACGGGACCGGTTTCTACATTAAAGGGTGCTCATTGGAGGAGGGAATTATCAACCTTTCCTCGGTTATCCAATCAATCAAAGAACAGGCACCTGACTGTAATATCTACATAGAAAGCTGGATAGACGCACTGCCCGATAAACAAGAAACGATTTCAAACGAAATCAATAACAACCAAAGAGATTTGGACTACCTTAAGACTTTAATATGAATAAATTAGCTGCGATCAGCGCCTTTCTGGGTAATGTAAAAAATCGATACATTGAGTATCATCCGGATAACTCGATTATCGAGAAAATCAATATGGCCAAGCAGGTAGAGCGCCTCGACGGGCTTGAGCTGTGTTACCCCGCTGATTTCACAGAAATCCCGTTGGAAGAACTCGGTGCACGTATGCAGGATGCCGGCTTGGGTATTGCGGCAGTCAATGTGCGCACCCGGCGCACCGGCAAGTGGTGGCGAGGCTCTTTCTCTTCCGCAATTGCTGCTGAGCGCCAGGAGGTAATAGATGACTTTCGCAAGGCCATAGATATGGCGAATGGCTTAGGCTGTAAGCGAATATCTACCTGCCCTTTGAATGAAGGCAGTGACTACGTTTTTGAAATGAATTATTTCGATGCCTACCAACACTCTGAAGAGGCTTTGGCAGAAATTTGCGCGCATAACCGGGATACTCAAATATGCATCGAGTATAAATGGAACGATCCCCGCCAGCGTTGCCTGATCGGCTCCGCGGCTGAGGTTTTGGTGCTTTGCAATAGTGTTGGGGCCGATAATCTGGGAGCGACCCTTGATATCGGGCATGCCATTCAGGCCAATGAGCGACCTGCACAGTCGGTCGCCCTACTCCATCGCGCCGGTAAGATGTTCTATGTCCACCTCAATGATAATGACCGCTACTGGGACTGGGATATGCTCCCCGGCTCCGTTAACCTCTGGGACAGCATCGAATTCCTCTACTACGTTAAGCAATGCGGTTATACGGATGACTGGTTTTCCTACGATGTGGTATCCAAGGAAGTAGATCGTGTAGAACATTTTAATCTGGTGACTAAGCTTACCCGCAAACTCGAAAGCCTGGCGGATAAACTGGACAGTGAGAAAATCAAAGAGCTTACCCAGGAACGAAATCCAAACAAGAGTATCGAATATCTCTTCGATACCCTTCTATAGTTTTCAATTAGCGTTTGCTTTGCATTTGCAAGCAAACCACTACTCGCTCATCGGTAACTGAGTGAGCCAGATTTTGCTGGTTCCGGAAAGCTGCTCCTTATTCAGATTAGCACCGGTTTCATAAATTGCCCAAATACCGCTGTCCACAGGGTTTTCCGCAAGTGCGACAAAGCCCACAGGCTCATTATCAGGGCTAATCAGATAATTTTCCTCACTGAAGCCTCCATTTGCAAACAGGGAGTATTTACCTCCAAAAGCGGCAAAGACGACTGCTCCCGTTTGTGTGGACAATATATCAGGCAAGTCACGGCTTCCACAACTCAGTGCTCTTCCCAGAAATTTGAACTCATCAGCCCCATGCAGTATAGCAAACACATGTCCAACCGGGCCAATCACCACCGGAACACTCCCGGAAGCTACTACTCCATTTGAAGCTTCGGACTGCCAGGTGACTCCGCCGTAAACGCCGCCTCCCGTCCAGGTTTGGCCAATATCTTGAGTGTTCCGCCATGCAATGTAATCGGGTTTGCCCTGGCGATAGGTTAAATAAAGGGCATCGTCCTGCCCTACAAATAACTGACCGTATGGATGATCTCCCCCTAACCAGTCATTACCCTGCTCCGTGCCCGTATCCGGATCCTTCGTTACGGGCTGCAATACATCCTGCCCTGCCGGGAGCACCCACAGACCGACATGGCCACCGTGGAAACCGCCACGCTTATTGATGAACAAATTCCCCCGGCTGTCTGTAACCATTGAGGTATCCCTGCCTACTTCCGTTGATAGCACTTGCCACTTGCCTCCCGATTTTCTGGACAGGGTATTCGCGATTAATACAAATACCTCACCCTCAGCTCCTATAGCTATTTCCGGGTCGCTACGTTGCGGTCCATCCTGCAAACCACCGGTATAAGTGATGCCGGTAAAAGCTTCTTCGCTTAACCCACGACTATCTTTCGTGCGGTAATAACCCTTACCTTCCCGTGCATAAGTGATGTGCATAATACCTGCGGAGTCGATAGTCAGATCCGGGTAACTCCCTTGCCCAATGTAACCAGGCTCGTCAACTCCGGTACTCGCCCATTCGCTTACTGCTTTCTCTGCATATTCTGCCGGGAGAATGTTATCTTTCTGAAATGTGCCCACCCATTGATTCGTGGTGGCTATTTTAGCGATCAGATCATTCTTATGCGGGTTTTGATAATCTACTAAAACAACTTTGCCTTGCAGGAAATGGCTCGCTATCGTCTCACTAACATCTCCCGGTAGAGTTTCCTGATATGAGTGCAAAATAATCGCATCCTGGAATGGGTTATCCGCGATAAACCGCTGAGAGATTGGGGGATAGAATGGCAAATCCCCGCCAAAAGGATCTTCGAATAATTCAGGTATGCTAAGGTATGAAATATTACTAAAACGGAGCTTAAGGTATTCCCGCACTTCGTCGTATGACTTTTCTCCCAAAGTTTCTTTCAAATTGGCGGTCGGCTGCCCCAAAATCACCAGATCCAAATCCCGCCTTAAAAGGAATGCTGTTTTAGCTAAAAACGCATCCATGTCTTTACGAATTTCGCTCCATACAATCTCGCCTTCTGAAACCCAGGAACTTGTTTCAAACTCAAAGTCCTGCATAAGCAGCACTTGTCCACCCAGTTCCTTTAAGTGTGTTAGTTCCCGGAACTCTTTCTCCAGATTATCCTGATTAAAGAAATCTGAGGGGATAACGTAGCCAAAAAGGTTTTTGGAACGATCAAAGGCATCGGTAAATCTCCATGGGTAAGCAGAGCGCTTGGATAACGGTCCTGAAAACTTAAAGAAGTGAGCCTCATAGGATAACAGATCCAATAGCTGCCCATCCTGGTTATAAATCTTCAGCCCATAGCGACCTGATTTATTTGGCAAAAAACGAACTACAGGGGTATCAGAGCCTATATTGTCGACAGGCAGCTCATAGCTATCCATCCAAGGATCGGTGAGCTCCACTCTACTCACGTTCGCATAGCCGGCTAAATCGACCTCAAGAGTTTCCCACACCTGAATTGCCTCCGCTTCTGCAAGATTTTCAGGAATAGCGGGATGTGCCGTCAGATGCAAGTTACGCCAACGCCCACGGGACCATGCATAGCCATCATGTTCCGGAATCTGCATATTTGTATGCGAGTAAAAGACCACTCTTATTACATCTTCCGGCTCTATCTCCCTGATCCCGTAATCCAATTTTTGGGGCACGCGCTTTTCAAGCACAGGTTGGGTGCGCCGGGTACCTAAATATTCACTGTTAAGCCAAACTTCGTAGAAGCTTTGTCCATCCTCCTCGGCGACTGCTTCCAACTGAATCTGGTAGCTGCCAGACTCCCCTTTGAAAGTGTATTCTGCGGCAGATGGCCTCGCAGGATACAAATTTGAACGCACTGCAAGCCCATGCAGGTTTTTGTCTTCAGCTCGGGTCTCTTCGTAGAAAGGAACGTACCACTGTTGACTCTTGGGAGCCGTAAAATCTTCAACTGCTGAGATTACATAATGGTCCTCAGCTTTTGCCTGATAAAGGGATAAAACAGGGAATAAAGAGAATAAGAAAATAAAACGCCTTAACATGAAACCAATGGTATGACGAATTCCATGACCGTCAATGTAATACAGTATACAATATAGCAAATAAAATCAAAGACTTGTAACTGAGTCCAAAAACATACATTATGCATTAGAATATGTTATGAGTACAGTCATTGATGAGCTGAATCAGATCCCAAATATTGCCCAGTTTATAGCAGAACGAATCGAAAATATGATTCTCAAGGGCGAAATTTCACCGAACAGCCGTTTGGTGCAAAACGAAATTGCCGAGCAATTTGGAGTGTCCCGCCTTCCGGTTCGGGATGCATTTGCCATTTTGCATAAAAAGAACCTGATCAGGCAGCTTCCACGAAAAGGGATGGTCGTCAGAAATATAGACACCAAGGAAATTGAAAATCTCTTTGAGCACAGACTCTTGATTGAGCCCTACGCGATTAAAAAATCGCTCCCTCATTTTACTGATGAAATGATCGCTGAAGCCGAAGGGTTGATTGATAAACAAGAAGCTCTAGACCAGGAGGATATCATCGGAATGCTCGATGTAGATGAAGAATTTCACTCCTATCTATGGCGTTGCTTTGAAAATGATGAGATCATAGAGGCGCTAAACTCGGTTTGGAGGCGTATCAAAATCGTCAGGGCATTTGCCCGCAATATTCCAGATTGGAATCAGAAATCCGTAAAGGGACACCGAGAGATTATGGAGGCGATTAAAAACAAGGATTTCGCGGCAGCCATTAAGCGCCTGGAGAAAGGAATCCAGCGCTCCAAGAAAGAACTCACTGATAACATATCGGAATAGCCGGTCATTAATCTTTGAAATAAAAAAGCACTCCCTACTCAGAGAGTGCTTTTTTCGTAGAATATAAGTTGAAGGATTAGAAATCAAAGCTCGCAGATACACTAATCTCCCGCGGTGCTTGAAGGACATAGTCATCAGGCAATCCGAGGTTATCTGCTTCAGTTATAATAATATCCTGCTCATCAAAGAGATTCTTTACGTTCATACGCACTCTCATATCGATCTTGTCGTCGAATATGGCGCGCTTAAACCCGAATGCTAAATCAAAGAGGAAAAAACTGTCTCCACGTGCTGCACGGGTGACTCCATTATCACTAAAATAACCGGTGTATTGACCATCGCGATAACGACCGCCTACACCTACATCAAAGCCTTTGAAGCGTCCGTCCAGAAAAGTGTATTTCGCAAAGAAGTTGGAGCGGATCGGCACGTGACCTTCTGACTGTTGGCCTGCGGCCAACTGGTTACCTGTATTGCGATCTACCAGTTGGTCAATTCTATCGCCAACGGTAGTTCCGCCCCCATCCGGGATTTCCAGATTACGGTGCTGATTCCACAAGGATAGATTATCCTCAAGATAATCCCTTAAACCGGGTTCTACGGCACTGGATACATTATCCGCATCTGCAAAGTTCCACCTTAATGTGATATTCGGTGTAGGATTAGCAACAATTTCAAATTCCCAGCCCTTGGCCTCAAAATTATCTACGTCACTTGCACCTTCTACTACGAAAGGAGGATCGTTAACGATATCGTTAACCTGCAGTGTTTCCCAAATCTCATTGATCCGGGTAAAGACGAAGAACGCATTAGAAGCATCATTCACGGCCTCGGTCTTAAAGTAGGTAATATTTGCATAAATCTTACCTTCCATGAGCTCAAAACGTGCTGAATAATCACGGCCGATTCCTTCGACATTTCCAATATTCTGATTAAACAGATCAAAAGATGCCTGAGGTTGGAAATTCTTTGAGTAATTCGCCGAAAAGGATAACCAACTTAATGGTGAAACTACGGTACCGAGCGTTGTTGTATCTCCCTTGAAAGTAGATGCTTCGCCAAGACCGGTATCAAGAATAGTATCCCGGAGAGTCCCCGGATTTTGCTGAGCAAAAGTGTTGCTTGCTCGTTGTTCTACAAAGCTTGCCTGAGTGAGCTCATCTTCACGATATCCCCAGGTAATCGCAAAACGATCATCGAGAAAGTAACTTTGACCTGCTACCATCATGCTTTCTGTCTTTTCAAACCTTGGCCGATCACGTTCCAAAATCCACTCGGGAGTAACTCTACCGACGACAGCACCCGTTACAGGATCTCTTAAGTCAAATGGTTCAACAGGGCTTACCGCCGGGTTAAACTGGAAACCATTTGCTCCCGGCTGATCACCTGCCTCAATGTAGGTACGGCCGAATATACGATTCTGATTCACGCGGTTGCGGCTTGCTATCAACGGTGTTGTATTAGCAAGACGATATCTTTTGGCACGAGAGTTTATTTCTTCATCCTGATAGAGGCCTGCGATCTGGTGGCGCCCAAACCATTTGCTGCCCGTATCCAGTTCATAAGAAGCAGTCACCCGGAGAATCTCTCCTTCGCGTTCTACAGGAACCAGTTCAGGTGGGCCCTCAATGAAATAACGCCCGAAATTGGGATTTGATGATCCGTCAGGAAGCGTTTCGTTAAAATCCACGTGTGCACGGATCTGAGCATGGTTAATCATGTTATTGCGCCTACGCTCATCCGTTTGCTCATTGTAAGCCAATTCAATAAAGAAATCCTCACCGATTTGCTGCTCCAAATATGCAGTAAAGACATCGAATTCATAATCCGAGGTATTCACTGGACCCGCAAGACCAGTGTCTTTACCAAACACATCGAACTCTTTCCATAAGTCATTAGAACCAACAGACATTGTTGAGTATTGCTTATTGAAAACAGTTCTATTTTGGCCGTCATCTATAATCACCGGAGTCGGGCGGGTTTCAAAATTCCCCCCATTAGCAAACGCAAACGTACGAGCTGCGTTGGTGTTTAAGACACCATCCGTCAAAAAATCATTGTGATTGAGAGAGGGCATTCCAGCGTCCATCCAATCAGCGAATCCATCACGAACGGTCCAACGACGTTGAATAAGCCGATCCGCATCCCCATTTTCATAATCAATACGGATTTCTGTACTCTTAAAGGGATTAAATGTGGTGGCGATATGATACCTACGTTGATTCTCATATTCATTATCACGACTCGTTTTAACGTCGTCCTTCAGCAGGTTTACGCGAACAGCGAATTTATCCTCAATTATAACGCGGTTGTAATCAGCTGCTACTCTAAAAGATCCAAATTCATCAACCCTTAAATCTACTGAGCCTGCATCTCTAAAAAATGCGCGCTTAGTAACCGAGTTAATGATACCTCCCGGATTACCGTTGCCAAATAATACAGAGTTAGGACCTCTTGAAAAAGTAAATCGCTCTGAATTGTATGAATTTGAACGAATAAAGAAACGGAAAAAATCCCTCGATGCAAAACTACTATTCGAGAAACCTCGCGCTCTTACATTTACGTCATTAGTTTGAAATGCATTTCCATTATTTGAAGATACATCCTGCGTGAAGGTAACCGAGTATTCGATCGCTTCAATTGTATCGAGAAGATCCGCATCTTCCAAAAACTCTATATTGAATACCGAGACAGACGCGGGAACGTCTTTTAACCTCGCATTCAAGCGTGTCCCAGCCAGAGTGTTGGCGGCTAAGTATCCCTCGTCACCCGAGGTATTTACCTCAAAAGGGGACAACAGAAATACATTTTCATCCTCTAGATTATCATCCTGGGCATATACCAGTGTAACCAGAAACGAACACAGCAACCAGCTGTGCAATAGCTTGCTTATATTATTTTTCATACAGGGTAATTACGGTTTTGGGTTGATACCAAGTAATTTCGTTTTGGTATCCTGTATACAATAACACGATAGTCAAGTATATTTCTTCGCATTAATATAATGACCCTTTGTAATAAGTGCCTGTTGGAGAATATAAATTTTAAAAGAATGCCCTATTTTTAAATTAATTTGTAAGAAATCCTTGAACAAGCATCTTAAGAATGCTAACGGTATACAGTATCCATTAATGAGTTTGCCCCTTAGTCATTTATACACCTTTATTTTTATGGGCGTTTGTGCGACGTTGTTGTTTACCGCTTGTACACCTCCTTTAGAAAATTCAGAGAACTCCGATCGTAGCTGGCCTACCCAGCCCATCCAAATCGCATGCTTTTCAGCAGCCGGAGGAGGCACGGATGCAGTGAACCGCCTGATCGCCGCCACGATGGAACCGGAACTGGGTGTGAAAATAAACGTAGTTAATCGCACAGGTGCACGCGGAGGAGCAGCACTCAACTATATTTGGCAGCAAAAACGTAACGGGTATAACTGGGGTGGTTTCTCAGAATCAATCATGCCTGCAGCTGTTATGGGTGTGCATCATACAACCACACGTGATTGGACTTACTTTATGGTCGCCGGGGCTCCCGGAGTTATCTCTGTGCCTGAGGATTCGCCCTGGATGACGTTGGATGACTTCATTGAGGCAGCACAAAAAACTCCAAACACCATAGCGGTTGCAGCATCCTCTACAGGTGGGCTTTGGCATACGAAATTATTGATTCTGCAAAAGGCCTCCGGAGTGCAGTTTCAGTATATTCCTTTTCAGGGTAGCCAGAAAAGCCAGACAGCAGCGTTGACGGGCGAAGTCGATGCCGTGCTGACCTCCATCTCAGAACAGTCCGAACTGATCCGGAGTGGTAACCTAAGGCCTCTTGCCATGCTTGAGGAGCAGGCATTTCAATTTTCTGAGGAGCTTACCATCCCCACTGCTGCAGAGCAGTTCCCGCTCATCCGCGAAATCCCCATTAAACAATGGCTGGGCTTTGCACTCCCGGCTGATACACCAGCGCCTATTTTAGAAAAAGTGGCTGCGGCTTACGAAGCCGCAATGAAAACTCAGGAAGTCGAACAGTTCGCGCAAACACGTCTGCTGACTCTATACGGCTACCACGGACAGCAGGCAAATGCGATTGCCTCGAAAAGTGAGCGTATTTGGACGTGGATGCTCCACGATCTGGGTATTACTGTTCGCTCTCCTGCAGCGCTCGGAATCGAACCCATAGAATAAAGATGCTCTCCGAAAAACCATTACGCAAGGCAGACATTATCACCGGGGTTATCCTGTTGATATTAAGCGCGGCAATTATCATCGAGGCACTTCAAATGCCCATCGGTGGAACTTTTGCTGGTGTAGAAAACACCTGGTATGTTTCGCCGGCAAGCTTTCCGCTCATTATTGGCTCTTTGCTGGCTGTATGTGCCGTTTATCTGATTGTGCGTGCCGTGAAGCTCGAAGGGGCCAAAGACTTTTTCACATATTGTTTATCTCAGATACGTTCGTCCCTAACCCACCCGGCAGGTCGAAAACTGGTGATCATCATCGGATTATTGCTCAGCTACATCGCTTTTCTGAGTCTGCACTGGTTTGACGATGTATCCAATACCGTCCAGCGCTTGTCGCTGCACCATGTTTATGTCTTTCGTTACCTAGCCACGCCTGAAGGAGCCAACTACTTCAGCAGTAGTGTGATATTCCTCTTTGCGTTTACTCAATACTTCCACCGTCCGGCTGGCGGACTCAAGGGCTGGAAACGCCACGCCCTGCTGAGTGCAATCTCCGTTCTGTTCCCCTTTCTCATGGGGTTCCTTTTCAGTGAATATTTGAAAGTGCCCCTCCCCTAGCCCAATGGAACACTTTACGACATTCTTCACTAGCCTGGGTAGTCTTATCACGCCCTTTAACTGTTTCCTGCTACTATTTACAGTAGTCGTGGGTATTATTTTCGGGGCGCTTCCGGGGCTTTCAGCCACCCTGGGGATTGCCCTGCTCACAACGGTGACTTATAGCCTCAATCTACCTACAGAAGCCAGCATGCTCGCATTGATGGGGATTTACGTGGGCGCTATTTATGGAGGTTCCCACCCCGCTATCCTGCTCAATATACCCGGCACCGGGGCGGGCGCCGCCACTGCCGTCGAGGGTTACCCGCTCAACCTCAAAGGGCGGGCCGGTGAAACCATCGCCACGGCCACGATCATGTCGTTTATAGGCACAGTATTTGGTGTGCTCGCGATGCTCATGTTTATCCCGATATTGAGTAAAACCGCACTCATGTTTCAGTCCTCAGAGTATCTATTGCTGGCGCTCTTCGGGGTGTTGATTTGTGGGTCGCTCACCTCGGCGGACAGTCCGGTGAAAGGCTGGATCATGGGACTCTTGGGGATGCTTGCCGCAACCATAGGCATGGATCCCATGCACGGACATCAGCGTTTTACGTTTGGCGTTCCGGAGCTCATCGGTGGTATAACCCCCATACCGGTGATTCTGGGGGGATTTGCAATTCCCCAAATCATCCAGACGATTGTTCAATCCTCTAAGAAGGATGCGTCTTCAAAGCCCTCAGCAATCTCACGTGTGTGGCCCAACTTCAAATACATTTACCGAAAGGTTACCGTAGGCATACGATCCGGGCTGATTGGAGTCGGTGTGGGTTCGATACCGGGGGTCGGTGAGGATATTGCCGCATGGCTTTCTTACGATGTTTCCAAAAAGGCGAGCAAGGAAAAAGAGGAGTATGGTAAAGGCTCACTGGAAGGTGTAGTCGCTGCCGAAACCGCGAATAATGCCTGCATCGGCGGCGCACTTATTCCACTACTTACCCTGGGGGTACCCGGCTCCCCACCAGCCATGATGCTGCTGGGCGCGATCATGCTCAATGGAATTGTGCCTGGGCCGCGTCTGCCCGTAGAGAATCCGGGATTCATCCCCCAAATGTCGGCCATTTTGCTGATGGCCTCCTTTACCATGCTGATCTGCGGATTTTTAATGAGCCGAGTCTCTATCTATGTGCTGCGTATCCCGGTTACGCTGCTGATGCCTGTGGTTGCTCTGTTTGCCGTGATTGGCTCTTACTCCTTCGATTTTTCAATCTTTAATGTCTATCTGATGATCGGATTTGGAATCGTTGCTTATTTCCTGCGACAAATGGCCTATCCGATCGCGCCTCTGGTTATCGGCATTATTTTGGGACCCATGGCAGAGGTCAATCTGCGCCGCACGCTCATTGACCATTCCGATAACCTCGCCGGTATTTTTATGCGCCCCATTTCACTCACTTTAATCCTTTTGATAATCGGCTCCCTATTCCTGCAGTTCCGCAAGAAAAAAGCCTGAATTTAATACTTATGATCATACACAATCCAAGCACATCCCATTATAGCCTAACCCTAGTCATCGTTCTAGTATGCACGGTTTTAACACCCCTGATTTCGCAAGCACAGGAAGAACCCGAACGTATTATTAGATACAGCAAATTTGAAAAGTCCTTTATCAATAACACTACGTATGATGATCCTTATCGGGATGTTATTCTCGAAGTGACCTACACGGATCCTACCGGCAAGCAAATAGATGCCTGGGGTTTCTACGACGGAGGCAATACCTGGCGGATTCGCTTTCGACCGGGTTTTCCGGGATATTGGAAGTATGTGGCTCGCTTCAGCGATGGTTCGGGTAGCTTTGAAGGAACATTCCGGTGCCTCTGGCGGTACGCCCCTTATGATCCTATCAAAGTAAACCCCGTGAATTCGATATGGTTCGCCAGGGGTGTAAATCCTTTTTTCATGCGTGCGTTGCATGTGGGAGATCGCTTTTTTGCGGAGAACTGGCCAGACGTGGAGCGTAACTTGTTCCTCAGATGGTTCCAGAATCAGGGCTACAATACACTATCCATAGCAAGCCATTTTCTGAATCGGGATGAAGTGGGTCGCGGGCGTGGTTGGGATACTCCGGACCTTTGGCCATTAAACGCTGAAGAATTCCGAAAGATGGAACGCATTCTCGATGATCTGGAGCAAAGAGGGATTATTGTTTACCCGTTTGCCGGTTTTTTTGGCAAGCACGGGGGCTATCCTGATGATCCGAAAGACCAGGAATTCTACGTTCGCTACACAATGGCGCGCATTGGTCACTATGGGAATATGCTTTATAATGTTGCCGGTCCGGAGCCCGATATGCGTCGGTATATTTACTTTGTGGAGGAAGAAGTAGCAGAGCTAGGCGCGATGATTCGCAAATACGACATCTACAACCACCCGATTACCGTCCATAACCGCACGGGGGACGACCCACACAAAGATTCCGAGTGGAGTACCTTTGGCACCCTCCAGGGCCCTAAAACGATTGACCGCACTAGGCTCAGCGAAGGGCTCCTTGAAAACCTGCATCCCTCCAAGCCACTATTCGCACAAGAAACCTTGTGGTCAAATAACTCTGTGCATATACGAGCGATCGGGCATGATTACAGTGATGATGATATTCGCAAAAACACCTATGTCATCACCATGTCGGGAGCGAGCCTTGGCTTTGCGGACAATAACGGGAACTCTTCCTCCGGTTTCAGTGGGTCGATGGATCTCACTGAGCGGGTGCAACGCCGCCACGATATTGTGAAAATGGCATGGGATGCCCTGGAAATGTTTCCCTGGTATGAGATGAAACCCCGGCAGGATCTCGTGGATATCGGCTTTTGCCTTGCGAGCCCCGGGCAATACTATCTGGTCTATCTTGAGCGCACTGAAACCGTTAATGTCTCCATAGAAGGCGGTGTCTTCGGGGTGGAATGGATCAATGCCCAAAAACCTCACCAACGCTTTTATGCCGGAACTACTGAGGATGGGCAGAATCTCACTCCACCGGAGGGAGGCGATGACTGGCTGCTCTATCTAAACCCGGAACCTGTCGGCCTCGCTGAGCAAATCCACATTTCATGGACAGACGATCCCGCCAGTAGCATAGCCATCACCTGGAACACCCACTTCGGTAATAATCCAAGCATCGTTGAGTATCGCGAAATGGGAACAGAGGTATTCTCCGAGAAAGAAGGTATCAGCTATCCTTCACCCGGAAGTGATTATATTCATAGAGTCTCAATCGACACCCTAAAGGCTGACACAAGCTATGAGTATCGCGTTTCCAATGACTATGGAATGAAACCGGCATTCTCGGATATCCGTAGCTTTCGCACCGCACCGGGAGAAAAAGAAGCTTCGTTCGACTTTGCATTCGTTTCGGATACCGGCCTTCACGGGCGCATTGACGGAAACTCCACCGGCACTCTGCAAATCATGAAGGAAGTCAAAGCGTTAGAGCCCCTTTTCGTTATCGGCGGAGGAGATTACGCCTATGCCAACCGGGATGGCCGCTTTGCAAATACCGGAGAAGCCGTGGATGCTTGGTTTAATCTCTATGAGCCATTAATCTCTGAGATTCCTTTTATGACCCAATATGGTAATCACGAAATCTACCTCGACGAGGAACTCTCTGACTGGGCGCCCCGATTTGCACACCCTGAGGGCGATGCTCTTGGCAAGATGTATTCCTTTGATATTGGCAATGTACATTTCACCGGATTCTTCCTGGTTAACATCGAACCTACCGACGACGAACTGGAGTGGCTCGATAATGATTTACGTGAAGCCCGCGAACGCGGCCAGGAGTGGCTTATAGTATACCACCATGAGCCCATTTATGGGTTTGGCAGAAGCCATCCTTCGAAAATCAGCATTTCCGAACGCATCATACCCATTCTTGAAAAGCATAAGGTCGATCTCAATCTCAGCGCACATGATCAAAACTATGAGCGCACCTACCCAATACTGGGACACCCCTCAAACCCAGAAGTCATGTCAGACCACAAGAACCGATATCGCGCAGGTGAAGGGGTCATCTATTGTAAGATCAGCCCATCCGGCAAGAAATCCGAGACCGGTAATCAGTTTTCGCGCTTTGTGGTTCCGCAGCAGGAGTTTATCGCGCTGCGTAATGATGAAGATCACCACTACGGCTACTTCGAGGTAAAACCGGATGAACTTAAGGTAACCATCTATGCAGTCGGAGATGGTGACGGCAAACCAGGCCGCATACTTGAAACCTTTAGCATCGTCAGATAGCCCAAATTTCATCTCTTCATTCCATTAAACAAAAAAGCCCCGTGTGATACGGGGCTTTTTTTCTATTAAAACTTAAGGTTTTTGATACAAAGCGTTACTGAACTGCATCTCCACTCGCCAGCTTTTCATTTCTGAGGCGAATGCGGTTCTGGGTTCTTTCATCCAGACTATCAAAAGACTCTTCAAGACGACCCATATCGTTAGTCTGTTCCTCCCATTGAGTAAGGAATCTGCGCATGGAATCCAAGACCCAGGCGTATCGCGGGTTCTCAGCAAGATTACGAGTCTCCCAAGGGTCTTTTACAAGATCAAAGATCTCTTCCCGTGGTTTTTCCGGTGCCATGTAGTAAGCCTGAGTCTCGTCCATCTCGCCTGCCTGATATAAGTCCCAGAGAATAGGTCGTATTGGGCGCACCATCTCAAGGTACTCCTGGTAGGTAAAAACAGGCACCTCCGGCATGTCATTTCGGATATACTTGAAACGATGGCCTATGATTGCGCGCGACTTATCGTAAACTTCATCCCAACGATCTCTTGCGGCATAGACAAAGTCTCTTTCACTGGGGCCTTCCTCTAAGAACGCACGACCCTGCATATATTCCGGAATCTCCACCCCCGCTGCAGCCAGCACTTGTGCAGAGATATCGATCGTGCTTACCAATTCGTCCGATACCATTCCGGGCTCAACCCTGCCCGGCCAGTGAATGATACCCGGCACCCGAATACCGTCCTCGTATAGGAAGCCCTTCCCTCGATGAACGCAGCGGCCATTATCGCCAATGAAGATAAGTAAGGTATTTTCAAGAATACCTTCATCTTTCAATCGCTGAATAATTTCACCAACCTCCTCGTCCGCTTTTTCGATCTGGTCCAGATACATTGCCCAGTCCTTACGGATTTCGGGGTGATCGGGTAAGTAGGGGGGCAACTCGATCTCGTCAACACTTACGGGATCGGGGGAGTTTGCACGTACCTCCTCCCACCAGTCTCCGCGGTGGGTAACCCTGAGTTGGATATGCGCATAAAAGGGCTGACCCTCTGCCCTGCCCGACCAATCATCACCATCCCACTCAATCGAGCTTTGATCAAAGTTTAGATCTGTCTTGTTCTGATAGCCACAACCAAGAGCAAGGTAATAACCCTGTTCAGCCAGATAAGTCGTTATCGGCATTATCCCGTCTGGGAGTGCATAGGGAGTTACCCGATGACTGCGGTGGTGATGGCCATTAATGCTGGTCTGATACATACCCGTCATCATAGCCGTGCGATTCGTCGAACAAATCGGCGAGGTGCAATAAAGGCGGTTCAAACGCAGGCCATTTGCGGCCATTTGATCCAGGTTTGGCGTTTGAACTCCCGGGGTGCCGTAGGAAGCTAGATCTGTTCCAATATCTTCGGCCATGATCCAGACAATATTGGGGAGCTTCGTTTCAGAGGCTGCCCAAAGGCTTGAAGATAACACTATTGCGACAAGATTAACGATTATTGTTCTAGAGTACATATTCCCATCCTTTCCTTGGTTCCTGTGAGTAGATAAATTCGTCTGCTTCTTTAACGCCTATTGCCCGCATGTTTTTGCTGTCCCAATGGATCGTCTTGCGCGTTTTCACCGCAAGGTTACCAACCAGAACGCCCTCACTCAGAGGCCCGGCATAAGCGAAATTACAATTGGCCTCCCGATGATCGCGGATCGCGTTAAAAAATTGATCATAATGACTACCCACAGGCCTCTCTAGCGTTTGCTGAGGGAGCCTCTTGCGGAAATCCTGCCAGAGACTATTCGGATAGACCCGAGGAACAGAACTAACTCGTTGATCCCCAATGTAAATTGCACCATGCTCACCTACAATATACATACCCGAATCCTTGCGATATTCGAGACCATCGGGCCAGTAGGGAAGCTTTGCGGGCGTATGCTGCTCGCCATTACGCTCGCCACTATACCAATGTACAGCAATCGGCATACGACCGTCCCGAGCCGGGTAGAAGTAATCGACCTTGATCCATCGCGGTGTGCCCACTTTGGAAACCCGGGGGCTTTGTGCACTGACATATTCGGGAGGCCCCAAATTTAAGCAATATTCGAGATTATCAAATAAATGAACTCCGATGTCTCCTATAGGTCCATTTCCAAAGTCCCACCAGCCTCTCCAGGAAACGGGGTGGTATGTGCGATTATACGGACGGTTTCGGGCAGGCCCTAAAAATAAATCCCAGTCCAGCGTATCGGGCACTTTCTGTGCAGGGGCATCCTGCTCGTAACTATGATAATCTCGTGACTTTGGACGATCGGTCCAGAGATGCACATCGAGCACATTACCAATTACCCCTGCATCCAGCCACTCTTTGAGCAGGCGCAGCCCCTCAAGGCTATGCCCCTGAACTCCCAGCTGCGTGACGACTTCATATTTTTCAGCCGCCTTTGTAAGTGTACGCACCTGGGAAATCGTGTGTGCCATCGGCTTCTGTAGGTAGACATGATAACCCCGGCGCATCGCTTCCATCGCAATCGGGTAGTGGGTATGATCAGGCGTAGCAATACTGACGGCATCAATACCGGAACCCAGCTTATCAAACATTTTCCGAAAATCACGGAAACGGGGAACTTCAGGCCTCAATTTGTAAGTCTCGGCAGCGTAGGCTTCATCCACATCACAATAAGCAACCGTATTGTGATTCAGATTTCCCTGTGCAGCATACTTGCCGTAGCCACCTACAGCAATGTAGGCCACATTTATACGATTGGCCGTAGATTCTTTTGCGCCTAATCGACTTATATACGGCATCGCTATTATGGGTATTGAAGCAGAGCTATTTTTAAGAAAAGTTCTTCGATTCATAATTGGGGAACATTCAATTGAAGATATATTGATATACTGTATACACAAAATCAACCCTACATCCCTATAATTTTTAGTCGATACTAAAGCGAGGCCCTAACTGGCAGACTGATAAGCCTGTTTCACTCAAAGCTTAAACTGGGAAAAGCTATCGCTTTAACACTGAGTTCAAGAAACAACCTTATTGTGGAAACGAACTGTCGGCCTCTTCAATGCCATTGAAAGATGCATGGACTGGCTAGTTGACCAAATAAAATTACAAAAATCTGAATATCCATTCGTTAAGTAGGTTATATTAAACCGCATAGATCCCTCCATACTTCATCGGGGATGGGAATTCCCCCTTCGAGTCGTTCTTTTCGGGTGCTTTGTTCTATCTCGCCGGGAATT
>JANQOQ010000005.1 GCA_028285755.1 Puniceicoccaceae bacterium | reverse complement strand
GGCACGAAATGCATCCACCAGCTCACGGGTAATGTCTTTGCCGTAAGGAGTGTTCATGATGCCGAAATCAGTCGTTTCGGTATCCCACATGCAAAAGCCTGAGTGATGCTTTACCGTGAACACCACATACTGAAATCCTGCAATTTTTGCCAAGCGCGCCCATTCGTCAGGATCATAGTCCGTAGGGTTAAAAGTCTTGGGAAGCTCATTGAAAAAGTACTCACAATAGGCTTCATCCGCACCCACCAATGAGTGACTGATAACAACCCCCAATTGGCTGTCCACACTCCAATGAATAAACAATCCAAAACCCGCATCCTTGAGCCACTCTAATCGCGCCGGATTGTTTTCAGCGCTCGAACTCAATACTGCGTAAAACGACCCCAGCATTATTAGCGAAATGAGTCGAATATGTATAATTCTATTCATTATATATCTTTTTAGATATACTACTCCAGGTAGGTCACCATATGCTTGTTCAATTGAACCTCACGGTTCTGAGTCGAATTCCGTATGAAGTCGTAGTCCTCAGGCTGCTTAAACACAGTGTTCGAGATGTTAATGATGGTATCCGGGTAATCTTCAATTCCAGTCACATCACGAACGGTTATCCAGCTATTCTGTAGAACCGAATTCGATAGGGTCACAACGTCTACCGGTGTAGCTATGTTCAAAAAGCTCACAGGCTCTTCGTGTAATACCCTTACATTCTCAAACAGTATTTGTTCCTGAATCGGGAGCTGCGATTCCGGGTAGTAAGATCGGCTAAACCGATCCTGATCAAAATGGATTGAAAATGACGTCCTGGGCTTTTCCAAAAAGATGTTTCTGAATACGACATTGCGAACCCCGGCGGTATAGGTGACGTCCTCCTGAACGACTCCCCAGTTGATACCATCCAAAACCTCACTACCCGACTCATGACTCGGTTGTGTGTTTGTCGTGTAAATCGTATGATCCGGCTCCGCCTGAACTCTGTAGAGCCTGCCGTTTGAGATTACAGTATCCGAGTGTTGAACCTCCATACCTGCCTCCCAATCTCTCCATGCACCTGCAAGAATACGGCAAAAGAAACCAACGATATTATCATCCCCACCTAAATCGTAACAGTTTTCGATTACTCCATTCTCTATCCATCCCAGTTCAGGATTCGAGGTGGCATAATCATGCGCGTTCAGGGCAATGGCATCATCAACCGTTTGAAAAACCGCATCCCGAATCGTAAAGCGCTTTCCACGCCCTAAGTGGATCCCATCTTTTTTACCTTTTATGACTACATCCTCTATAATGATGTCTTCGAAGGTGCATACATGAATGCAAAACTGCATCCTCTCTAAATCCAGACAACGGAAATCCCGAATGCTTAAGTTCTTTACATAGAAAAATGCTATTTGCCCCCTAAGACCATAAATTTTATCAAAGACCTGATCCATCCCGTTGACTTTTATATGGAGGCCTTGAATGGAAATATTGTGGTTATACGTCTTGGTCAGAGCACCCTCGTTCAAAAAAACATGAGTGAACTCACCTATCTCATCCACTTTTTTGAGAACAACGCCTTCGGCGAACATGAGTGACGTATTGTCACCCAGATACACGGTCTCAGCGATAGCGTATTCCCCGGGCTCGCTAACGATTATTGTACCCCCTGATTTTACTGCAGACTGTAACGCCTGAGCGTTTTTTACCCCACTGGCAAACGGTGAAAACCCATATTCCGAAGCA
>JANQOQ010000004.1 GCA_028285755.1 Puniceicoccaceae bacterium | reverse complement strand
GAAAGTTGGACATACTTCCTGCCAAACTGGATGAGAAAGCCATCGTTAAGCACCTCTACAAAGGCAATGACGAACGCGTTATCAAACTCCTTACAAGCATCGGTTTCTACTATGATGAGCATATCGCTGTTGTCGAAAGGCTTACAAAACGTGCAATTTACTTATCTAAGAAAGAGAATCTTCAGTGCCCCAAATTCGAGCACTCCCAAAAAAGCGCTTCAGGAGATTAAATGTTAATCTATTAATTGCTTTGATCTCATTTAGTTCCAACAATCCCTAAGAATAATTATTCTAATTTGGTCCATACATTTAGTATTGTTCTTTCTGTAGTATAATAAGGTCTAGTCAGGTAGCTGACTAAGAACTTCCTCCGAAAATGTCCTTAAGTGGGAAGCAACCAGTTCTTTGAGTGATGGCCCTCCGATTTCAAAAATAGGCCGGAGATCCATAGCGTAAGTCACTAAATCATTCGAATCCACCTTATGGCTTTGGTAAAAAGTTGCATTCGCTAAACGCCTTCCGATTACAGCATCTGTATAATTTTTACCCCCATGAATCTGTGATTTGAAAACATCAATAAGCGTGTAAGGTAGTGGATCATCTAATCTTCCAGATTTTAGTATGATCTTATCATTATCTGAAAGCCAGTCGAGCCCTCTCCATACTTCGCATCCGAGGATTTGGCGAGGGAGTTGATCTCTGCTGAGTCTCTTTAAAGCCTCTATACAATGCAATAATAGGGCTATATGTGTAGGATGCTTATCAGCCGGGTTGTGTAGATATAGCGCTTCTAAATGCGTAGCATTCAAAATATGGGTAAGTGCCTCTACTAAATCTTCATTTAGCGTTGGTTCTTTAATAGACGCACTTGAAAAGCCTAACTGAACTTGAAAAGAATAACGCCCAATCTGACTCGCTTCGACTTGCTCATGGTGGCGTATCAAAATCATTTCCTGTTCTTTTACGGATGTGTATTCTCCAGTTCTCGGACTTCCTGAACCGTCTGTTACAGTTACCCCGGCAAAATTATAATCTGGTTGTTTGTAACCTGCTAATATCCCATGAATTGCAAAGATTTCCAAATCATCATGATGAGCCCCAATCGCAAGATGTGTAGTTCTTGCAAAAGCCGCTTCGTTCGAAGTTTTATCAGGAACGAAAATACTGTTTTTCCATTGACTCACTTCGCTTGCCCGGGTTGCCAGCGAGCGAAACACTCTATTGACTCATATTCGGCTAAGCCTAATTCATCGTATAGTTTGGCGGTTTTCCGATTTCTCACCATAGCCTGGCCCCAGGCTTCCAAATGATTTTGTTCAATATTAGGCGTTTGACTACGTTGAGAGCGGTGCTGATATACAGCGTGATTTTTGCGGCTTAACTCATCTGGGCTGCACGGAACTGCCATGTCGATTTCGCTGATATTCCATTCGTTATCTCCGCCTCTGTAGAGCCACACCCAACAGTCTTTCATCCAAGATTCATCCAATAGGCTCTCAATTGCTTTTTCAAAAACACTGAATGCTTTTCCCTCCACGCTACTAGGCTCAGATTTATAGCCGGTAACAAATATCTGATGGGGTTGTATTTTCTTAATTTCAGGTGCGAGCAGTGATAAATCTTCCTGGGTTATGTTGAAACGGCGATAACGGCCTTTTTCATAGAAGGGTAAATGCAGAAACTTAACTTTACCCTTGCCTATGCCACAAATTTCTAGGGATGCGAGTGCTTCGTTTCTGCGAATCAAAGCCTTAAGTTCCCTTAGGGCCTGAATATCTTCATCAAATTCACATTTCTCTATTAGAAAAGCGTTTGCGTCTTCTATGAAGGAATTAACTGGCTCTACTTTTAATTGCCCTAATAAATTTAGAGTCCAGCGGGCTTCGATATCAGGAACCGCAAGGTTTCCTGAAGTCATGTAAATGACAGATACATCATGGCCTTGCGATACCAATCGGCTAAGTGTACCACCCATTGCGCTAACATCTTCCAAGGGTTCAGGTGAAAGCACTAATACTCTTTTTAGTGCAGGTTCAGCTCTCTCTGGTCGATGACTATCATCTACATTCGGTTTGCCTCCGGGCCAACCAGTTATCGTATGTTGTATTTCATTAAAAATGCGAATATTCAGTTGGTAGGAGGGTCCAAGCTCTGTCACTAAATCAGATAATCCATTTTCTAAGTAATCTTTATCAATTAACTTTAAAATAGGCTTTCCGGTCAAGAGCGACAAATTGCTTACTGCTTTACAAACAAGTTCAGGCGTCCATTCTGGGAAGCCCGCTAACCATGGGAATTTTAGATAGGTTAATTCCGATGCAGCTGCATTATCTAAAATGAAAGTTACATTATCATGCTGTTGCAAGAAACTGGCGGGAATAGTGTCACTTAATTCTTCTTCGACTGCTTTTTTGACTACCTCTGCTTTGGATTGGCCCCAAGCCATAAGAAAGACTTTGCGCGCATCCATGATAGTACCAATACCCATAGTAATTGCATATTTAGGAACATTCATTTCCCCGAGAAAATCGCGAGCTGCATCCTTAATCGTTAAACTGTCTAAGGTTACCCTTCGAGTGCGGGAGTTTATAGTTGAGCCAGGCTCATTGAACCCGATATGCCCCGTTCGACCAATCCCCAAAATCTGTATATCGATTCCGCCTGCTTCAACAATGGCATCTTCATAATCTTTACAATCCTGGAAGACGGTTTGCTTTTGTGACATACCATTCGGTATGTGAATCTGATCATCAGGGATATCCACATGATCAAACAGCTGATCTTGCATAAAACGGTGATAGCTCTCAGGGTGCTCCTTAGAAAGGCCATAATACTCATCGAGATTAAACGTAATAACATTATGAAAAGATAGGTCTTCTTCGCTATGGTAACGAATCAGCTCCTTGTAAAGAGGCACGGGAGTTGAGCCAGTTGCCAGCCCAAGTACAACATTTTTGCCATTTGATTGTCTTTCACGAATCAAATCCACTATCACTTTGGCTATGCTCGTAATTGCTTCTAGCGAGTTTTTATATACTTCTGTAGGTATTCGTTCAAAACTATTAGTAACATGCTTCACTTTTATGCTTCTCCTTTAATTTTACTGTGAAAGTATTTAGTTTATGGATAAAATGTTGGATGAATATTAAATCTGAGAGCCCGCTTAAGCTATATATTGATTAAACATTCGA
Source organism: Puniceicoccaceae bacterium (assembly GCA_028285755.1). GTDB lineage: Bacteria > Verrucomicrobiota > Verrucomicrobiia > Opitutales > JAFGAQ01 > JANQOQ01. The sequence goes on along the minus strand of JANQOQ010000004.1, from coordinate 384,418 downwards.
CTAATCTTAAAGCGCTAAGGATTTTACGGCCTTTGAGATATCAAGTTCCCTTTTGTCTCCAGATTCTCTTTCAATCGTTAAATAGCCGGTATACTGAATTTTATCTAGCGTATTTATGAATGCGGCTGAGTCTACCTGACCGTCGCCCCATGCTACCTCTGTTCCCCATTCATTATTATTAGGGGATTTTATGGCGTCCTTAATATGGATATGATATATCCATGGAGCTAGTATTTCGATGGCGTTGATGGGGTCGTCCTTGCCATAGAGCAACATGTTTGCTGGATCAAAATTAACGCCAATGCTAGGGTGCTCTAGTAGCTTCAGGCATTCTTTCAGTTCTTCGGCAGTTTCTTGTCCTGTCTCCAGTAGCAAGAGAATCCCTTTTTCAGCAGCCATATTGGCAATGCAAAGGATGCGCGAAGTGAACAATTCAAATGCCTGGGTGTCAGTTGTATCGATAAAACCTGCATGCATAGATAAATAGGGAACATTCCATTCTGCAGTTATCTCTATAGCTTTTTGGGCTAATAATTGATTATTTGCCCAATGCTCTGTAGGCATTATTCCCCCTGTTTTACGTATGCTCTCGAGGCTAGAATAGTCTTCTTGAGGAAAACTTAGCATCATTGCGGAGGCCTTCACGCCGAGTCTCTTCAACATATCCCTGTATTGTGCAGCATATGCATAGTTGAGATGGATACACTTCAAATCATTTTCTATGAGTGTTTTTTTTACTCGTTGCAAATCATCACCCAAAGACCAGGAACAGATACCCAGCCTGTTCTTTGCTAATGTATGCTTTTCCATGCCAATTCTACTGAGGCTTTTGCTTCTTGAGGTGTAATGAGTAATTCAGTCGATTCGCCTTTAATTATGTCTGCAAAAGCTCTGATTTCAGCCACATATCCATCCCCTGCGAGACCTTCCGGAGAAAAAGCTTCACTATTATTTGGGTATACCACTAAAGGAGCATCTTGCTTTGACCTGTAAATGACAGTTGCATCCTCAAAAATGACCTCGTATCGCATTTCAAAGCCAAAACTCTCTGGCATCATCCAGCTCGAAGTAGCGGTCACAATCTTCCCCGGGTAGTATAATTGAGTCATGATGTGTGCTGGATTTACAGCACCCTGTGCCAAGCCGTATGATTCAACTGTATCGGTTTTACCTAATAGGTGTAATATGAAATCTAAATCATGAATGTGCAGATCCAGAGCGATACCTCCGCTTTTTGAGGTGTCCGTCATCCAGCTACCGGCTCCCCATTGTGGCATTACTGACAAGCGCTCAAATCGGGCGCTCAATAAATTGCCAAAGCTGCCGCTTGTATGATTACGCTTGAGCCAGCGATATGCCGGCCAATAGCGAATACAGTGCGCTACAAACAAGTGTTTTCCAGTCTCCTGGGCTGCCTCAATCATCTTATCACAATCATTAAGATCTAAGGCCATTGGTTTTTCACACACCACATGAATCCCCGCTTCAAGCGCTTTAATACTCGCTTCACAATGAAGATGGGAGGGTAGGGTGACCGATAAAACATCCAGCTTCTCATTAGCTAACATACTGTCCAAATCATTATATATTTGAACTGCATCCAAATCGATTGGATCTCCTCCTACATCGATATTACCGGAGACGTTGAGATCTTTTATAGGCGATAAATCACAAATAGATACCACGCTTGCATCTTCTAGCTGGTTCCAGTTCTTGAAATGAACTTTTCCCATGAAACCAAATCCTAAAATACCGACGCGAATCATGATAAGCCCTCAACTTCCCATCCTGGTCGATAAATGCGTCGAATGTAGGAGTTCGCTTCGGGATTGTTTGTAAATTTTAAGGCTAATCCGTCCCAATCTAATCGTGTATTAGGAAAACGGGATGCGATTCCTCCAAGCAAGACAGATTCAGTGAGATTACCTGCATAACTCGCGAAATCTGCTACGGGATTTTGCTCATTATCAATTACCGCATCGAGAAATTCGAAATAATGATTTCTAGGCTCCAGCCTGGGAAAACGATAACTGGCAAATTTTTCTCTTGGATATGCCACGGGCAATGCCATATGTGGAACGAGCAACACCCCCTCTGTACCGACAAATATACTTCCTTGATCCGGCAATTCCCCTCCAACCAATGAAGCGAGTTCCTTGGGTGGAAGATAAAGCCCATTCGTCCAATACAATGGTAGCTTATTACCCTCCGTTAAATGATTACCTTTGTATACAAATTGGTAACTTTCATTGACAGCAAAATTGTCTTTGTTGGGAGCCAAACCGCTGGAAGTAATGGATATGGGGGAATTAAGGTTTAGGCTTCTGAATGCTGTGCTTAGTAAATGGCAACCCATATCACCGAGACATCCAGTCCCAAATTTAAGGCGTTTTCTCCATTCGAAAGGGTGGTAATAGCCATCGAGATACGCGACAGGCTCAATATTCCCGCACCATAGGTCCCAGTCCAAATTTGCCGGGATCGGATCTCCCCTTTTGGGGATTATCTCTGCATCTCCATACTGTTTATGACTGAATACGTGTATTTCTTTGATAGCGCCAATATGGCCATCGCGCAGGAAGTTAACGGCTAAACGTTCATAAAAACTGGATGCAAATTGAATGCCCATTTGAGTTTTAATCCCCTTTTCAGCGGCAATTTCTGACATTCTCCGCGTTTCGTATAAGTTTTGGGCTAAGGGTTTTTGACAATATACATGCAAACCTTTGTTCATCGCAGTGACACTTATGGCGGCATGTGTATGGTCCGGAGTTGCTACATTCAGTGTATCCAGGTCTTCTTCGCTGGATAAGAGTTCACGCCAGTCTCTGTAAACTCTGACTTGGGGAAACATTTCCCGAATAGGTTGTAGGGCATTAGAATCAACATCTGCAACTGCAGTCAGCTCAAAAGATGGATGTCTTGAGAATGCCTGGATATCATTCAACCCCATGTTGGCTACTCCAATGCTTGCGTGCTTTATCTTAGATGAAGGCGAGACGCCCCAGGATCTACCAATGTGAAACAGCGGCAACCCAGAGGCCAGCAGTGTCGATTGTCTTATAAAAGCACGCCTATTCATATTTCTATTATTAAGTAAAAAATAATATTAACATTTTATGCCATCCGTCAGCTTGTATAATACGCGCACGATGTTGTATGATTTTATTGTTGAGGACTTATCTACCCTTAAGCTGACTTTCGATAGGCAATCGGACTGACTCCGGTAATCTTCTTGAATGTCCTCGTCATATGACTGTGGTCGAAGAAGCCTGTGTCTTGAGCAATAGATGCGATCGTATCATGAGTAGTTTTGAGCAGATGGCAGGCTGCCTCTACCCTGACATTTAAAAGGTGTTGCAGGGGTGTTATATGAAATGCAGATCTAAAACGTCGTTGAAACTGGCTTGCTGATAGATTGCATAAGGATGCTAATTCAGCGACCGAGATAGCTTTATTGTAATTGAGGCGTATATACTCGAGGGCCTCATTCATCTCAACATAGGGCCTTAGCTTTTCATGAGCATGGGTCATGTTTTTAGCAATACAGGCCAACCCTATGACATCTCCCTTCTTAGAAAATAGAGGTATCTTAGTTGTGAGAAACCAATTAATTTGATCGTTCGGATCCGGAGCCATCTCTACCCGATCAATTATTGATTCAGCAGTATCAAAAATATAGTTGTCATCGCGCACGTAAGCTAGCGCTTTTTCTCGAGGTAGCAGATCATAATCTGTTTTACCTATCATCTTTTGTGGAGATTCCACACCACAAAGCCGAGCAGCCACTTTATTCGCCATGATCACTTTGCCAGACCGATCTTTCACTACAAAATAAACATCTGGAAGGTATTCGAAAAGCTGCTGAAGTTGCCCACTCTTCAATTGACTGTAAAAGTTATCATCTAACATCTAACATAGTTGAGCGCTTAAATAACTTTATTTTGCCAATCGCAAATTCAGGCTTAGATTATAGACAGATAAAGTCTAATTTTGATCTAATTCCAAAGATTATAATATTGCCATAAGACTTTTGCATTAAAAGCATTAAGCACATATTTTATGATTCAGCAATATTATGAGTAAAGCTAGCCTAAAGTCTATTGCGGAGGTGTTGGGAATATCGCAAGCTACGGTCTCAAATGCACTAAATGGTAAGGGACGCGTAGGCGAAAAACTAAAGCTTCAAATTTTGGAATTGGCTAATCAATATGGTTACAGCCCCAGTATTCATGCGAGAGTGCTTCATGGGCACCGTCTTAACATCCTCGGATTGATTATTTCTGACATGGGTGATGGCGTCGGGCAGGATATTTTGAATGGTGCGGAAACAGCTGCTTCCAAAAGGGGCTATCATCTCATTGTTTCCACAACTCGGGGCGAGACAAATAAATCTCTGCTTGCTGTAGAGCAATACGAAAAGTTGAAGATTGCCGGGGTTTTACATCTGCCTACTCATCCGCAGGAAGCCTCTGCTATTGTAGAATTATGTGATCAGTTAGAATTACCATTATCGGTGTTATATCGCAGGGCGGGCATTGAGAAATCTCGAGGTTTGTTTATTAATCATCTGAAAGGCTATACTCAAGCGGTTAATCACCTGTTGGATATTGGTCATCGCAAGATCGCCCTAATACATGAGGGTCAATTTGAGCATTCAGATATAGGAATGACCATGGAATCAGTCGAGTCATTGGTAAAGCGTGCGGATGGAAGCGTCGTCGCAGCTAAACTCATGAATATTAAGGAGTTAATAGATCAGGATTTTAGAGGGTTTGCATGTGACTCAGATAATATTGCAATCAAGACGCTCAAGATATTAAAAAGCGCAGGCCTAAAAATACCTCAGGAGGCGGGTGTTGTCGGCTACCGGGATAGTAAGCTCGCATCCGTATGCGATCCATCACTGACCACAGTAAGGGTCCCGTTTAACCGTTTAGGTGCTGATTCCACGAATCAGCTTATTGATCGTATAGAAAACGGCTATCAAGAGCCAGCAGGAGATAGTGAGAGTGATGTCTTGTATGAATTGAATACTGATTTAGTAGTGCGCCAAAGCACAAAATCTTAGTCGATTCAACCCCATCGAATAAACTATTTTTTCTAATTTTATTTAAAATTTCTATTTATACGCTTGACAGAAAGACTTTGATTAAAGCATTAATTAATTACGAATGGTAAAAGCTTTAATCAACGTTTTTATCAATAGTTAACCCAAACTATCAAATTAAAATGAAATCCAAGGTATATCTACCCTGCAGGATTCCTAAATGGAATCTTTTATCATTATTGTTTACTGGTTCGTTGTTACTCAATAGTTCTATATCTGCACAGGATGATGAAGAGGATGACATCTTCTTAATGAGTCCATTCGTTGTCGAGACTACTGAAAATATAGGGTATCTTGCATCTTCAACTCTAGCAGGGACGCGCATAAGAACCGATTTGGATGACATTGCCACGTCGATATCTGTTGTTACACCTGAGTTTTTGCAGGATACCGGTTCGACGAATTTGCGAGACCTTTTAATTTATACTACCGGCACAGAAGTAGCAGGTATGGGGGGTAACTTCACTAATTTTACCCTTAGGAACAATAATGTTACGGATGATACTACCGTTATTACTAATCAAAGTAATCGCGTTAGAGGTTTAGCCAGTGCTGATATTGCTCGTAATTATTTCAATTCACTTGTGCGATTTGACTCATACAATACTTCGCGAGTTGAAATTAATCGGGGCTCCAATGCGGTTTTGTTTGGTTTAGGAAGCCCTGCAGGCATTATTAATAATGCTACCCAGGATGCTGATTTTGGTGATTCAAGGCGCATTGATTTACATATTGGTAGTTTTGATTCCTATCGTGCTTCTTTCAATTTCAACCAAGAATTGATTGAAAATGAGCTCGCAGTTCGTGTGGCCTCTTTGAAGGATTATGAGGGTTTCGAGCAGGACTATGCATTTTCCGATTGGGAACGTGTCTATGTCGCGGCCAAATTTTCAAAAGACTTGATCGGTGAAGATGATAAGATGGTGGGTAATACTACGATTCGAGCAAATTTTGAAAGTGGTGAAAATGAGTCCAATAACCCGCGCATAATACCTCCGGTTGATCTCGTTACTCCCTGGTTTACACCTTACACTGATGACGTTTTAGGTACTGTGGATGTTCCCGCCAAGCGTTCATGGGATGCTGTATTAGGAGGTCAGGCGGGATCGGGGCGCACTGACTCATGGAATGTTAGAACGGTTACCGACCCCAGTGACCCATTACTTGATAATGGTCGTCTCGGATTTTTCGTTGTAGATGGTTTTCGTTTCACCCCGGGTATGGTTTTTGAAGGTGAGGATCATTTATTACCCGGTGATGCTGCTGGTGAATCTTTGTTAGGCCGTCAGGGCAATGTTCTGTTTATTCTGCGAGACAGGGTAGGCACAACACCATTTCGTGGATGGGGACACGCTGCTATGATGGTGCCTACCAATTTACAGACCTCACTGGGCCAATGGCGCGGTACTACGGATAATCCAGGATCTATCGATTATTCCACATTCTTTTTCAATCCTGTAGTGGAGGATCGTTCTATCTTTGATTACAGAAATCAGTCCTTAGATGGGCCGAATAAAAGAGAATATATTGATTTCGAAGTAGCCAACATTAATATTGAGCAGCTCTTTTGGAATGACAAAGCGGGTATAGAGTTTGCATGGGCAAATGAAACGGTAGATAGCGGTTATGATCGATTAGTGGAGAATAATCGCCGTAGAGGTCTAATGATTGACCTGAATGTTAATCTGATGGACGGAACTCCCAATAAGAATTATGGTAGGCCCTTTTATGCAAGTAATCCAAGATACAACCGTACCACTGTTGATACTGAAGTCAGTCGCTTTACAGGATTTGTAGATCTCGATTTCCGAGAAAATGATGGTATTACAAAATGGTTAGGCCGGCATTTGATTACCGGGCTTACTTCTGAATTTAAGCAAAATTCGCGATCTATTGGAGGTCCGCTGTCGGGTTGGGACCCTTTTAGCGGCATCTACGGCAGAGAACGAAATTTCAATAATTTCTTAGCTTCTGATGAAGGCAGAGTGGTTTCATCTATTCATTATCTAGGACCTTCTTTAGCGGACAGAACAGAAGCTGCAGGTTCCAATATCCCTCAGACTCGGGTAAATCAGTTGCCCATGTCGGACAAGAATATCCCGGGAGGGTTGTTTAGAGTTCATACCAACGAGAGAGATGGGACTGTAAATGTGAATGGTACGGATGTATTTACAGCACCCGGTTTCAGAGACGTTGCTTTGACGCAAACAGATTATCCGGTGGGTAGTGCATCCATTAGCGAGAGTATTTTCGAAACTCAAGCATTAGTCCTTCAGAGTTACTTGCTTAACGATAATATTGTGGGGACATTCTCCTGGAGAAAAGATGAGTTTGATACACGAACCCGGGGAAATCCAGAGAGAACTCCCTTTGGTGATTTCGATGTAGATCCTCTAAGGTATAATACGGGTCTCATACCTGATTCTGATGCGCTTATTGGTGAAGAAGAAACTACTACTTGGGGAATAGTGGCTAAGGTCCCGCAAGCTTGGCTTGAGAACATAGGAGCCGTTTCGACACTCAACTTTCACTATGGGGAGTCTTCTAATTTTCAACCTAGTGGCTTGAGGACTAATACTTCCGGTGAAATTATTGATAATCCTGGGGGAGAAACTACTGACTACGGTTTCACATTGGGGTTGATGGAGAATAAACTCTACGTTCGCGTTACATGGTATGAAACTTCACAAGTTAATGTAAGCTCAAGTGGGGCCCCAAACTTTTTGGCGGCAGAGGTAGTTGATCGATATGTCGCCCTATATAATGTTGCCGTTTCTGGTTCTGGAGACGCATTCACTGGAGTTGATGGTCTCAATATACTTGCCGATACCAATGGTGATGGTGTTTCAGATGCTACTTTAGGGGCACCTGCTCAGGAATTGCTCGATCTGCAAGGATTCAGTATAAATTCTGCAGGAGTCGCCACTTATAATGCAGTGACTACCTTTGCGTCGATCAATGACGTTACATCAGAAGGAATGGAATTAGAAATTGTATTCAATCCTACTGAAAACTGGCGCATCTTGTTTAATGCCTCAAGGCAGGAAGCTGTTCAAACAGGCCTGGGTATTGATTTGACCGAGTTCTTAACGGTTAGGCCACTCTATGACCTAAATGGAGATGGTACTCCAGATACCTCCATAAGTGAAGCCTATACTGGACAATATGCCAATATCACTGCAGATCAGGGCGGCGATCCAACAGGAATTACTCATGCCGAGATGTGGAATAATTTTTGGGCTCCGTCACTATCTCGTCTTACCGTATTTGAAGGGACTCCAACTCCTGAAGTTCGGGAGTGGCGTTGGAACTTAGTGAGCAATTATGCTTTCACTGAAGGGCCGCTAGCCGGATACAACTTCGGAGGCAGTGTTCGTTGGGAAGAAGCGGCACCAATTGGCTATGAATTAGGCCAAAATCCGCTAACCGGTGCATCCATTTCTGATTTGAGTAAGCCGATCTTGGGGGAAGATACCTTATTGGTTGATGCATGGGTAGGTTATCGCAGGGCTCTATTGGACGGCAAAGTTGATTGGAACATACAGTTGAATGTTCGTAATTTGCTTAATGATGATGATTTGATTCCAGTAGCTGCAAATCCTGATGGGAGAGTAGCTGCTTACCGCATCCCAAGCCCTCTCGTTTGGGAACTCCGTAACACCTTCAGCTTCTAATCTAAAGGTAGATATTACCTCAAGCATCTACAGTTCAGTAAAGGCCTCATCTTAAAGGGGTGAGGCCTTTTATATATTTTGTGTCACTAGAAAAACATATTAAAGTAGGCTGCGGTTGGTGGGGTTTTCGCGAACTGCCAATTAAGCAACACTTCAAAATCGCGAATGATTTTGGATTTAAGACGTTGGAAATTTGTATTGGCGATGAATTGATTTCAACGGTTAGTCCTCATATTGATGATGCAGGTATAAGGCAGCTTGAAGACCTATGTGAGCAATACTTTGCTCTAAATCTGAAAATTGAGCACTTTTGTTAAAAAATATATGAAAACGAATTATAACCAAGGATTAAAATTAATCTTATTATCCTCCATTGTTTGTTGGGGCTATAAAATGGTTGCACTTGCTTCGGATCATCAGGATCAAAAACCAAATGTTATATTTATACTAGCAGATGATCTGGGGTGGGGTGATCTTAGCAGCTATGGAAACGAGCATTTTAAAACTCCTTATCTCGATAGACTCGCTTCAGAGGGAAGGCTGTTTACGCGATTTTACACTAATTCAACCGTATGTTCTCCGACTCGTGCTGCATTTTTAACCGGAAAATACCCTGCAAGATTAGGCATACACGGTCATCTTTCGACTCATGAAATCAACTCAAGACGAGGCATGGCTGATTTCCTGGATCCGGATATTACTACCCTGGCAGATATTTTTAAAGCAAACGATTATGCGACTGCTCACTTTGGCAAGTGGCACTTGGGGCATACCCCTGATGCTCCGTTACCCGATGCCTATGGCTTTGATGAACATCGTTCAAACACCAGTAATGATACTTCAGGTTTCGATCTTTGGAAGCCCTCTAACCGTCCCGTGGCTACGAAGATGGTATTAGATGAAACCCTGGATTTTATTAAGAGACATAGATCAACACCGTTTTATGTCAGCGCATGGATTGTGGATCCACATACAGTGTTAGCACCGTCCAAAGAGCAATTAGCTGAATTTGAGAGATTTTCAGCGAATCCCTATTCTAGAAAGCATTACAATGAAGAAGTCCCTTTTTATGGGAGCACGCAGGTTTACTATGCAGCTATGACTGCCATGGATCAGCAAATCGGCGATTTCCTGAAAGAACTAGAAGCGATGGGACTTGAGGATAATACCCTAATTATTTTTACCAGTGATAATGGTCCTGAAGTAGTGGATATAACCACAGCTTCTCATAGTGCAGCGGGAAGTACAGGCCCTTTTAGGGGGTTTAAAAGGAGTTTGTATGAGGGAGGGATTCGCGTGCCATTCATTGCAAAATTACCCGATGTAATTGAGGAGTCCACCGTGGATAACGAAACTGTTTTTTCAGGAGTTGATTTGATTCCTACCTTGGTAAAACTTTGCGGTCTCAATTACCCAATAGGTTATGTTCTTTCTGAAATTGATGGAGAAGATGTTTCAAGCGGATGGCTTGGGAAAGACTTCAAGCGTAGCAAACCGAAATTCTGGGAATGGCGCTATGAAATTTTTGGGGAATACATTGATCGCAGTCCTTCACTTGCAATGATGCAAGGTGACTGGAAATTATTGATGAATCCTGATCAAAGCCGCATTGAGCTGTATAATCTCATCGAAAACCCTAGCGAATTAAATAATCAGGCAACTCAGAATCCCTCGGTATTGAAGCCTATGAAAGAAGAGTTGCTAAGCTGGTTTTCGACAATTCCGCCGGGTCCATATTCTGAGAGTGCAGGTCAAAACACATATCCTTGGCCAACCGAAGAGTAAATGGGTTATTATGCTATGAGTGAAAGTAATAAACGCTTAAGCGGCAAAGTCGCTATAGTCATAGGAGCTTCTGACGGATTCGGTGAAGGGGATTGCCAAAGCAGGTCTAGAAACACTGGCGGCGGCTTATATTTGGAAATGGGGCCTCACGATGTTCGTGCCGTTTGCATTACTCCTTCCTGGGGAACTACCGATTTTGCGAACTCGTCGAATTTACCCGATGTGGAAAAAGATCTAGGCGATAGAATGATTCAACCTGCTGATATTGGAAATCTCTGCGTAGATATATGTTCGTTACCAGAACATTGGGTAATACCTGAAATTACCTTATTACCTTTGGTTTAGAAAATACTGCCTTGTTAATAATGATGCTGAACCCCGAAATGACCCCGCATAAATCCACAATGAGCAACCAATATGATTTGGTAGTTGTAGGTGCAGGTAGCGGGGGGATAGGAGCTGCGATTGCAGCATCACGCTTGGGTTTAGAGGTATTACTCATTGAAAAGAATGAGCTAATCGGTGGCAATGCCAGTCATGGAGGCGTATCGATATGGGAAATGGGAGTGGGGGGAACAGGTATTCCCTACGATATTTACGAATACCTCAAAGATATAGAGGGTGCCGTCGGTATCTATTCTTTTGCACGACATTGCAGCTGGCTCGATAATCGAGGGAATAGTGAATTCCCGCCGGGTGCAGATATTCGTATCGATCCCTCCAAGAAATACATAGACACATTACGTAGACATGGTGCCAGGTCTCTAAAAGAAGATAAGGATTTTGTTAAAAAATACTGGCATGGGGTCGTATTTGAACCACAAATATACAGCAATACAGTAGAAAAGATACTACAAGACTATGGCTGCAAAATTTTAAAGAACACCCAGGTAGTTGGAGTCGAAAAAAATAGCAATAGGATAAGTCATTTGTTTCTGAAAACCGGAGATACCGTATCAGCCCGTTACTTCATCGATTCTACGGATAGTGGCTTCATATGTAAGCTATTTGGAGCGAAAATGATGTTTGGTCGCGAATCCAAAGAGGTCTTCGGAGAACCAAATGCGCCTGATATACCCGTAAATGAAATTAATGGGGTATCGCTCATATACAGAATAACACCCACGGAGGAAGCAGGTATTGAGAATCTGTCATACAATCTGCCAAATAATTGCTGGTGGGATAAAGACTTCCCATTGGCAAGTATTGTGCAATACCCCAATGGAGACTTCAATATAAACATGCTTCCGGCTATGTCGGGCGTGGATTACATGAAGCTAAGTCATAAAGATGCTTATCTGGAATGTAAGAAGCGCGCCCTAGCGCACTGGCATTATTTGCAGACTAATTATCAGGAATTTCGGAGTTATAGAATTTCGAATTTTGCATTATCACCCGGTGTCAGGGAAACCTACAGGGTAACCGGAGAGTATATACTTACTGAGCATGATCTAACCAGTGGTTTAAGTAGGCAAAGTCATGATGATATCATTACTATTGCGGATCATTCCATGGATCCTCATGGAGTCGAAGATTCATTCTGTAAGGAAATTAGAGAGCCTTACGGTGTACCTTTCCGATGCCTTATTCCAAAAAACTCAGAGAATTTGCTCATTGCTTCACGTGCAGCATCATTCAGCAATATAGCTGCATCGAGCTGTCGCTTATCCCGTACGATGATGCAACTGGGGCAAGCTGCGGGAGTCGCGACTGTATTGGCAGCTAATAGTCCTCAAAACATGCCTTATATAAAGTTGGGCGCAGGAGAGCTGCAAAATGAATTGAGAAAACAGTATGTAGAGCTTGATTGGCCGCGGAGCAAAGAACTGAAAGATCATTTAACCGATTAATTAAGCAAATGTTAAATACTCTGGATTTTGCAGTCGTTGCGATTTATTTAGTTATCCTTGTTGGTTTAGGCTTTTTTATATCTTTTCGCAGAAAGCACAGTGAAGATTATTTTTTAGCGGGGCGGAAACTCAAGTGGTATACGATTGGTTTATCAATTTTTGGTACAAATGTTAGTCCTATGATGCTTATTAGCTCTGCCGGTGTGGCTTATGCTTATGGTATGGTAGCTAATAATTTCGAATGGCTCGCGTGGATATTCCTTCTCCTTTACGCAAGTGTATTCCTGCCATTTTACATGAAGTCAGGTATTGTAACCCTGCCTCAGTTTATAAGATTAAGGTATGATGAAAGAACACGTGATTTGCTTTCTTGGATCATAGTTCTTCAGATCACAATAGGTGTGGGTTCCGTGCTCTTTGCAGGTAGTTTATTGCTCAGTCAAATATTGGGATGGCCATTGCTTGTATCCATACTGTTTATGGCGGCTATTTCCGCGAGCTTTACAATTACCGGGGGTCTCGAAGCCGTTGTAATCACCGACTCATTCCAGTCCATTTTTATGATCGTGGCATGTGCAGTACTCGTCTGGATTGGGCTGGATGCTCTAGGCGGTTGGCAAACTTTACGTGATTCAACTCCCGATGATCATTGGAAATTATTTCGTGCATCTAATGACCCGGTCTATCCCTGGCATGCTATAATACTTGGCTACCCGGTTATGGCTACTTGGTTTTGGTGTACGAATCAAACTATAGTGCAGCGCTCACTTGCTGCCAACGACTTAAATCATGCTCGATTAGGCATAGTCTTTACTTCCTATTTGAAGCTGCTGATACCAGTGATCTTCTTTCTTCCGGGTCTTATTTGCCGTGGGCTTTACCCAGATTTAGATAATCCTGATGAAGCATTTATGACTATGGTAACCGGCTATCTGCCACATGGTATGATTGGGCTTATCGTCGCGGTATTAGTTGCAGCTTTAATCAGCACAATAAACTCGATGTTGAATTCGGGTAGCACCATTTTTACTCTGGATATTTGGCAACAATTTACGAACAAGAGGCTGGAGCCTAACCAGGCGGCCACGCTGGGCAAATGGTCAACTTTCGCCATTACTTTATTGGGCATAATAATCGCCTATGGCTTAAGCAATGTTGAAGGCATGCAGCTATTTGACCTTATTAATTCGATCTTTTCGTTCCTTTCACCCTCATTGGTTGTCATATTCCTATTCGGAGCATTTTTCTCATGGGCAAGCCCAAGAGCAGCCTATTACACACTACTGATCGGCAACATACCCAGCATAGCAATTGGAGTGATGTATCTCGCCAAATGGCCAAGCACTTTTACCTGGCCCCACTTTTTACTCATTACTTTCTACTTATTTGTAGGTCTTTCTGTTTTTATGGCTATATTCTCGTGGCTATTTCCAAGGCCTCAAGAAAGCTCTTTGAGTATGCCAAGCTTTAAAGAAGGATATGAAAATCAATCTAAGTATATCCTGATTTTGTGGTTAGTCCTAGCGGTCATAATGGCAGCGATCTATGCGTATTTTATTTAAATTATAGAAATTCTAGCATATGAAATTAAAAATATATTTATTATTTATTCTATTGGTAAGTAGTTGCTCGATTTTTGGAAAAGAGCCAGCAGATTATCTTTTGAGGGTAATGCCTGAGGATAAAATTGTGGAGTTAGATGATAAAAAAAATGACTTCTATTTTTCCTCTATCCATGAGGCGATTGAAGAGTGTTATGAACTGTCTAATGAACATACTAGAGGGGATGTTAAAATTGAAATAGTCATTCAAGGAGGTTTGTATTTTGTAGACCGTCCTATAGAGATTTATAAGGAGAGACTTTCGAATATTGATGCACTAACCCTGAAATCTAAAGATGGCGAAAAGGTGGTATTTTCAGGAGGTAGGAAAATCAGCTCAACCTGGCAGCAAGTAGAGAGAAATTTATGGAAAACAGAGCTAAGTGATCGTTTTAATCAATTATTCAAGGGCGATAAGAGGCTATTAAGATCGCGCTGGCCTAATAGTTGGGTGTACCCAACTAGAGTTAATGCGGAAGGACGAACGCTAAGCATTGAGAACAAATTCCCAGTTGAAGATCGTATTAGTGAAATTGAGCTGCATGCAACAGGGCAATGGCACTATGTGCGTCAGTATTTGGAAATGGTTGATACAAACGGGGATGGAAGCATCATTGAAACAGTTACGGAAGTCGGGCCCGAATGCAGCAGCACTAAGGTGGGGGTTAGCGACCGAATACACTTCGAGAATCACCTGATATTCGTAGATAAACAGGATGAATGGTATCTCGACAAAGTAAATGGTTATTGCTATCTATACTCAGATGTAGATCCAAATAACGCTGAATATTATTATCCCGTTACTGCATCGACGATATCTATAAAAGGTGTAGAGGGCAACCCAGTAAGCAACATAATCATCGATGGCATTCACTTCCAATATTCCAACTGGAAAATGGGTGAAGTAGAACGTAAGGGTATTCAAGCGGGCTATTGGGGAACCGAAATTGGTAAACCCGTATTTGCACCCCCCGCGATCATTGAGATTGAGCATGCACGCAACATCTCTATCCAGAACAGCGCCTTTTCTCAATTGGGAGAAGGTGCTATTGCACTCAATGCGGGAAGCAGAAATATAGAAATCACAAACAATATTTTCTTTGATGTAGGCTCAAATGTTATTCAGGTTGGAGCGCCTTCTGACTATGTTGGAGAGGGACATCCGCTCTATTATGACTTTTCAAATCCAGTTGATGCGCCAAGTGATATTAAGATTAAAAATAACTTAATTACGAATTGTGCTACTACGGATCTTGGGGGTGTAGGGATACTGGTTGCTTATGCAAATCATGTAGTGATTGAACACAATACAATCCGAAGTATGCCTTACACGGGTATTAGTTTAGGTTGGAGGTGGGATCAGATACCGAGCAATACTCATAACAATTTGGTGAATAGAAATTACGTATATAAATGCCTTCAATATGTTTCAGATGGAGCAGGTATATATACTGTAGGCTTTCAGCCGGGGACTGTTATATCCAATAACCTGATAGAGGAGACCGGTGGCTGCGAAAAATTGGCATTTGGTATTTATACTGATGAAGGCAGTGCTGCTATCAAAGTATACAATAATATAATCAATGCATCAAAAGGGCACGACTACTATGCTCATCAGAATAACAGGGGGACGATGCAGATAATCGGCAATAACCAAGTGAATGGAGATAACACTCTCGTGGTTAAAAGTGATAGGTTGCAATATGCAGATTTTGAAGACATCCTGACTGTTGATAGAAGTTTATATGGCAGACAGCCTTAGTAAATCTTTGGTTTATAGAAATTACAAACCATCATTTGTATACCAACATACAATTTTGATCTGAATGCTTAAAAGGCTCTTTTATAGATCTCTATAATTTCAGCTTTCGTAGGAACTACCGGGTTATTCGCCGGACTGCCCGAATCTAAAGCATCCGTTGCCATTTTATCTAGGCCTTTAAGAAATTCTTTTTTTGTAATATTTAGGCATTCACCCAGTTTTGGTATTTTGAGTGTATTATTCTGAGATTCTAATCCCTTAATCAGTAGTTCTGAAGCTTCTTCATCAGAATGGTATTCAGTGCTTAAACCCATCGTGCGTGAAATTTGTGCGTAGCGTGCACGGGCGCCGTGAATGGAGAATCGGGTAACTTCGGGTAGCAGCACTGCGTTTGACAGTCCGTGCGGAAGATGATAAACAGCTCCGATGGGTCGGCTCATTCCATGAACCAGGCAGACACTGCTGTTGGCAAATGCCAGGCCACCGTGACAGGCAGCCATAGCCATAGCTTCACGAGCCTCACGACTATTAGGCTTATGATAAGCGCTTTCAAGATTGCTCGCTGACAAACGGATGCAAGAGAGCGCGAGAGGGTCGGTCATTAAATTCGCTTTATGTGAAACAAAGGCCTCGATGCCATGTGTGAGCGTATCCACTCCTACGTTAGCGGTGAGCGCCGGGGGCATCGACATGCTTAACTCATAGTCGACAATTGCTGCATCGGGCATGAGATATTCGTCGAGCATCATCATCTTTATGTTGCGTTCGGTATCGGTGATTACCGCTACCTTGGTTACCTCACTGCCAGTACCGGCAGTTGTGGGGATCGCGATAAAGGGAAGGCCTTTCTTCGGAACTTGATGATAACCCTGAAATTGACGGATGGGGCCTTCGTGGGCCGCCGAGACAGCGACCACTTTGCCTGCATCTATAGGGCTGCCGCCCCCGAGGCTGACGATTGCATCTGCATTCAGGTTTCGACATGCTTCAACGCCTGCACGTACATTCGCGTCGGTTGGGTCCGGTTGAATGTCGCTGAATATCTCTGCATCTACATCAGCAGACCTTAATAAATCAACAAAGCGGGAAGCGATCCCCTTATTGACCAGGAATTTGTCCGTAATCAGGAGTATCCTGCTGCCACGCAGGCGCTTAGCCAGGTTGCCTAATTCGTTGCTTGAGCCTCCTCCGCTAAGTAGGATAGGCGGGCAGTTAAAGGTAGCTGCTATGGGTGTGTGATTCATGTTACCATCCTTGTTGCCTGACATAGCCTTTATCCCAGCGCGAAAGCACTGTCTTTTGCCGGGTATAGAACATGATTCCCTCTGTTCCCTGAAGGTGTAGGTCGCCGAAAAAGGAGTGATTCCACCCGGAGAATGAGAATTGCGCCATGGGTGCGGGTACTCCTACATTTATACCGATCATACCACACTGCATCTCGCGGTAAAATTGCCTGGCTGCGGAGCCGCTGCTGGTAAATATGGTGGCTCCGTTACCAAAGGGTAGTGTATTCATGCTGGCGATGGCCTCATCCAGACTTTCAGGGCGAGAGAGCGATAATACGGGTCCAAATAGTTCGTTTTGAAAGAAGTCGTCCTGCTGGTTAATATGATCGATAAGCATCGGTCCGACGAAGAACCCGTCACCCTGAGGGACTTTATAGCGACCGTCAAAGGCGAGATCTGCTCCTTTTTGAGTGGCTTCGTCAAGAGTCTGCAATAATCGGTTTTGGGCGATGCCATCGATCACAGGACCCATGTCCGCATCTTTTACGGTGTTTGTGTTCGCGATTTTGAAGGACGCCAGCTCGCCGGATACTTTTTCGCGCCATTTATCCGCACTATCTCCGATGCACATCAGTAGTGAACCCGCCATGCAGCGCTGCCCTGCGCAGCCGTAGGCAGAGCCCATGATCGCCCTTAGGGTTGAGTCTTCTTCGGCATCAGGCATTACCAGCAATACATTTTTAGCTCCTCCTGCAGCCTGCACCCGTTTACCATGAGAGGTTCCCAGCTTGTATACATGCTCTGCAACTTTGGATGAGCCCACGAAGCTGACTGCACTGATCTTTGGGTGCGTGCACAAAGATGTGACGGCTTCGGTGCCTCCCTGCACCAGATTGATAACGCCCGGCGGTAGCCCCGATTCTGCGAGAAGTTCAAGCAGGCGCATTGCAGTGAGTGGGACTTTTTCACTCGGTTTCAGGATAAAGGTATTTCCACAAGCGATGGATAGCGGAAACATCCACAGCGGGATCATCGCCGGAAAGTTAAAGGGAGTTATACCTGCGCACACCCCAAGAGGTTCGCGTAGGGTTATCCCGTCGATATGGGGTGCGATTTGAGGTAAGGTGTCCCCCTTCGTCAAATGAGAAATTCCGCAAGCAAACTCAACGACCTCAATGCCTCGCCTGAGGTCGCCCCGCGCCTCATCCAACGTTTTACCGTTTTCCAGTGTGAGCAGCTGTGCGAGGCTTTCAAACTCTGCTTCCAGCTTGGCTTTGTATTTAAAGAGGATAGTAGCCCGTTTGGGGCTGGGCATCTCCGCCCAGGCAGGGAAGGCGGCAGCGGCAGCTTCCGTAGCATTATTGACGTCCGTCTCATTCCCAAGCGGAGTTTGGGCAATGACTTCCCCCGTATTGGGGTTGTAGACGTTTTGGCTCTCGGTAGCGGTGGATTCTACCCATTCTCCCCCAATGAAATTGAGAGGCTGTTTTACTGTGATGTTCATATTGGTTTGATTGCGGGAAGGGTTACGAACTTACTCTGAGCCTTGCCCGATTAACTGTTTGAATTTGTTGAATTTGTTTTCGTAAATTTCATTGCGAGTTGGGTCTGGCTCATAGGTTTGATCAATTTTGCAAACGGTGGTTTGCGCTTCTTCGATGGTTGCCCAAACCCCATTGCCAACTCCGGCCAGAATGGCTGCTCCGACTGCGCCTATATTTTGATCCATCAAAGTGTTCACCGGAAAACCCAGGATATCTGTAAAGATTGCAGAAACGATGTCGTCCTTGGCGAGCCCACCGGATAGCGTCCCATCGTCAAAAGCGATGCTGGCAGCCATAAGCTTTTCCACGTGATAGCGATGGCAAAATGCGATACCCTCAATAACCGTTCGTATAAGGTCTGCGCGAGTGTGGTGGCTCTCTATGCCGTGGAAGATAGCTCCGGTATGCGCGGAGCCATTGCCCACGGTTCCGAACAAAAAGGGTAGAAAAAGCAGGTGGTCGTCTTTGATCTCAGTGCGACTGGCTATTTGGCTGCAATAGGAATAGGGATTGATGTTTTTTTTCCTGGCTTCCAGCGATTCCTGCGTGAACACGTGATCCACAAACCACTCGTAATTATTGGCGGATGTGGGGCTGCCTTCCAGTAGCCAGTAATAGCCTTTGCGTGCTGACCGGGAACACAAAAACAGGTCGTTTGTGTATTTTGGGATTTGTCGACTGATGGATTGATTAATGGCCCAGGTGCCCGCAATCATGGAAAGCTGGTTAGGAGATCGTATCCCACTGCCGATTGAAGCAGCTTCACAGTCAATGCAGCCAATGGTAACGGGAGTATCAGTCGGCAATCCCCATGTTTTAGCAGAAGGAGCTGTAACGGTAGCATTGCTATGACTGCTACTGAGGATCCGGGGTAAGCAAGGTTCGATGGATTCAAGACCATAAATCTTAAGTAGATTTTGGCTGTATTCACCGGTTTCTGCATTGCAAAGGGCCGTCGCTCCGATATCGGTTGGGTCCGTGGCGAAATCGCCGGTCAGTTTCCAGCGGATGAAGTCTTTGATAAGCATCACCCGGTGAATTCGCTTAAAATGCTCAGGCTCGTTTTCCTTCAACCAAATCAACAAGGGGGCTAATTGCCCGGCATACAATTGCTGACAGGCAATAGCTCTGATAACCGACGATTCATCGCTTGCATTGAGTTTCTCAACGACCTCTCCGGCTCTCTGGTCTCCCGAGAGTATAATAGGGCGTATTAACTGCCCCTCGCGATTGATTATGATGAGCCCGTTGCCGAACCCGCAGATCCCAACACCTTTCAAGGGCGAATCAAATTCCCGGATGTGGGTAAGCAAACCCTGAATGGCTGAGCGAACGGTGGAGAGCATGCCTTCCTCCTCACATTCGATAGTGCCTGAACGAGTAATCAGCGGCAGTCGCCTGGATACACCGTGATAGGTGCTTCCATCCGGATAAAGCAGTGAGGCTTTTACACTGCTCGATCCTATATCAATTCCTAAGAGCACAGACTGTTTATGGTTGGGATAAGGGGTATTGCAGCGATGGACACTTATTCCGGATCGTTGTAGATAGCGACTGCCTCATCAGCATTTGCTCCTTCATGGATCATGGCCATAAATGCCTTAACGATTTTGCGCGGGTTGGGGTGCTGGTAGATATTTCGCCCATATACGAGTCCGTGGGCTCCCTGTGAGAGAAAGGCATGCGCCTCTGCAAATACGACATCGATCGGTTTTTTGCCGCCTCCTCTCACCAGCACCGGGCAGCGGGCCGCTTCAATGACTTCATGATAGTCTTCAGGATTATCTGTAGGGTCCGCCTTGATAATGTCGGCACCGAGCTCTCGAGCCTGCCTGACGAGCGGGACGATCAGGCTTTTATCCCCATTTACCTGATAGCCGCCTTTTTCGCTGTTGGGGGCCATAACGAGCGGTTCGATCATCAGGGGCATTCCGTATTGGGTGCAAAGCTCGCGGATTTTAGATATATTTCGCACGGTTTGCATATGGAGCTCCGGTTCATCCGGCAATAAGAGCAGATTTACGACTACACAAGCGGCGTCTACCTGCACGGCAGCCAGCACCGGGTCTTCCATGTGGGCCGGTATGTTAAACATGTGGCGGTGGGTCTGAGCATTGTAGGGATTGCCCGCATCCGTACGCATGACGAGTGCCGGTTTATGTTTTCCGGGGATCTTCTGGAGCACATCTGCCTGCCCGTAATTCATCTGGATGGCGTCGGTCCCCGCTTCTACGAGCGTCTTGACAACATGGTCCATGTTTTCCAAGCCGTCGAGAAAGCTGTATTCGTTGAATACACCATGGTCGATAGCAACATCCAGGCACTTGCCTGAGGCGTTGAACATGCGATTGATTCTTACTTTGTTTGCGTTGTACATCTTCAGTTTTCTTAATAAGGTTTAAAAGGTGATCCCGTTGTGGGTTCGCAATTGTGTTAAATAGATCTGGATTTCCGTTTGTTTGCGGGCTGAATCCCAACGAAGCGCGTCAGCGCAGAGGTCAGCGACTTCCTCGATCAAGGCTTTGTTAAGCCCTCCCAGGATCGCGATAGAGGTGCGCCTATCCAAAATGTCTGCAAGGCGAACGACATCTTCATGCGTAATCAGGTATAGAATCTCGCGGCGCGTGTAGTCCGGACAATTTAGCAGAGGCTGATCTTTTTCATGCAGTATGAAGTTCGCAACGCTTTCAGCCTTACTGCCATAGCGTTCGATCAGTGCGGTTTGGCGTGTTCGTGTGAAATGCTTTAGCGCATATTGTTCTTCTGCCCAATGAGCTCTAGCTACCCGGTTTGCAGGAAGATTTTCAGCTCCGCCAATGGGGATGTCTGGGGTATGTTCCTTGCGATCGGCAGGAAGCCGGGGAAGTATTTTGTCGCACACCTGTTCGGCAAATGCCCGGAAGGTCGTCCATTTACCTCCAACCAGCGAGTAAATGGGGAAATGCCTTTCGGGCGTCTCCGGATCAAGTATGCAACTGTGGTCGCGGCTCACCTGCCCGGGAGTACTTACGTTACTCCTGGGCAGAGGCCTTACCCCACAAAATCGGTAGATGATATCTGACTTGTCTATCGCGACATCCGGGAGAATATTTCGGATGGATTCCAGAATGTAATCGACTTCATCGTCAGTGCATATCCCGTCATCAGGCGATTGGATAGGGATGTCAGTCGAACCTGCCAGCACTTTCCCGTGGAAAGGAAATACCAGGCATACCCGCCCGTCCGGGTTTTCATAGAGAATCATTTCCCCTTTGAGTGAATCATGTAATGCCGGGTGGTTAATGACAATGTGAGAACCTTTGGTACCACCGATGTATGAGGTAGGGTGGTTTAGGTGGGAGTTCGTCTGGTCTATCCAGGCACCGGTGGCGTTGACCAATACTCTTGGCCTGACTGGGTGAGTTTCACCGGTTAGTTCACATTTGAGTGTTACCGTATACCCTTCGAACCCTTCGAGTGATACATAATTAAAAGCCTTTGCAGAAGGGCTGAATTTGCGCGCATCCGTAACCAGTTCGTAGCATAAGCGCTCGGGCAAAGTAACCCACGCATCGTAATAAGTGGCAGTGGATACGATGTTGTCCGTTAGGTATTCAAACTTCTCGAGAGACTTTTTCCGGCTGGTGAAAAAGTGTGCGGGCATCAGCCGCTGTTTGCGTGTGTAAAAGTCATATAGGCTCAATCCGATTTTTACCCATAAAGCGCCTCGTTTACCGGTTTTACTGGAGATGCGAAAAAGCTTTTTAAGCGCTTCTAGCAGGCCAGAGGTCCATCCGAAGATCGGAATCGTGGTCGGTAGTGGATACACGTAATGGTGGGCATGCTTGAGTAGGTAGTTACGTTCTTTTAAGGATTCTTTGACAAGCCGGAATTCCGCCTGCTCCAGGTATCTAAGCCCGCCGTGTATCATTCGGGAAGGTGCGCTTGTTGCTCCACAGCCAAAATCCTCCTTGGTCACTAACACACATTCAATATCCTGTAGACTGAGTTCTCTTAAGAGACCACAGCCATTGATACCACCGCCTACAATAAGTACTTCGCACTCATGGATGTCTTTAAGTGTTTGCCTGTCCGCAGATGCTTGCACTTTGTCGCTTATTTAGTGCGATCGTCAGAAATTTGAGTGAGTTGAGATAGGTCCTCTTGGCTCAATTCCCAGCCCACTGCACCCAGGTTATCCATTATCTGATCCACTCGTTTCGCGCCTACGAGGGCGCTGCTCACTCCCGGTTGCTGGATACACCAGCGTATGGCAACTTGAGCTAAAGTTTTACCGTACTTTTGAGCGATGGGGCACATGCGTTCAATTGCCTCAAGGTTTTTGAGGTAACGTTCACCCTGGAACTCCGGATGCTGAAATTCAGGGTAATCCGAGCTGCGGTAGTCGGTCTTTGGGAATGTGCTGTTTTTGTCGAACTTCCCGGTTAACAGGCCGGTGCACAAACTCCCGTATGCAAGGACACCAAGGTTGTGTTTATTGGCATAGGGAAGGATTTCGCCTTCAATTTCGCGCTGAAGCAGGTTGTAGTTTGGTTGAATACTTGAGTAATGCCCACCTACGTCAGCAATTTTTTCGAGTAGGTCCACTCCGTAGTTACAGCAGCCTATCCAACGGGCTTTTCCGGATTGTTTGATCTCCTCCATAGCTTGGTAGGTTTCTTCTTCTGGAGTGATTCCGTCGGGCCAGTGTATCTGATATAAATCAACATAGTCGGTTTTGAGCCTGCGCAATGATTCATCTATGGCTTTTAAAATATGCTCAGTAGTCGCTACAAAGCGGTAGTTGTTGTCGGAGTCGATGATAACGCCCCCCTTTGTGGCTATGAGCGTTTCTTCCCGGCGGCCTTTTATAGCTTCACCTACAATTTTTTCAGCATGCCCATCTCCGTAAGCATCTGCGGTATCGATCAGATTTATGCCATTGTCCAGGGCGGCCTGTATATAGCGTATCGACTCATCGTCGTTTACATCATCACCCCAGGAAAGCTTCCCGGTAGCCCAGGTGCCCATGCCAATGACGGATACATTCAAGTCTGTATTTCCAAGTTTTCGATATTCCATATTGATGTTTAAATTGTAAATATTATTTTGTTAATGATTAACTATAAAATAAAGATAGATAAATAATTTGACGTTCAGAGATTAAATTGATTAAAGCATTAATCTATTTATGGAGTCAAGTCTTAGAAAATTCGATCTTTGTGTAATTGGTGGAGGCAGCGGAGGATTTGGCGCCGCCTTAGCCGCAGCAAGAAGTGGTCTGAAGGTCGCCTTAATTGAAAAGATGAATATGCTTGGCGGTAATGCGGTCCATGGGGGTGTTAACAACTGGGAATCTGGAATAGGAGGCACCGCATTTCCCTATGAGATTTATAAGCGACTTAAGCAAATACCACTTGCGGTAGGAATCAGTAAACAGAGCCGCCACCTCTGTTGGGATGGTCCCGAAAATCAGAATTTTCCCGGCGGTGAACTCACTCTGGATCCGGATCGCAGCTATGAGGACACGCTAATCAGGCATGGCACAAAGGGTATCATAAAGGATGCTGAAAAGGTAAAAGAGCTCTGGAATTCAATGACTTTTGAGCCCGATGCGATGGCAAAAATTCAATATGACCTACTACAGGAATCCGGGAATTGTGAATGCTTTTTTAATACAACATACACGGGGGTTAAGCACGATAGCGGTAAAGTACATTCAATATATCTGGAGTCGGACTTGGGTGAAATTGAACTGGTGGCCAATTACTTTGTGGATTCATCAGCAGGAGTGCACCTTTGCAAGGATCTCGGATGTGAAATAATGCAGGGCAAGGAACCTTATTCCGCCTTTGAGGAGCAGCACGCGCCCAAATATGCTAAGAGTCATTCGGTGAATGCGGTTTCGCTGATTTATCGGGTAAGCCAGGAAGGTACGCTATCAAAAATTTCGGGTTCACCCCCGGATTGCTGGTTTGCAAGCAAATGGCCTATTGCTGTGATCTTTAACTATCCGAACGGGGACAAAAATATTAATATGTTGCCGACTATGGAGGGGCGTGAACTTATGCGGTATCTTGAAGATGGTACAAACGGCTACAAGGAAGCCTATGAGGAATGCAAAAAAAGGGCATCTGCACACTGGGAGTATCTTCGTGCACGTTATGATGAATTCCGGCCCTTCAAGATCAGCTGGATAGCCCCTTCTTTGGGTGTTCGTGAGACACAACGCGTTGTAGGGGATTATATCCTAACTGAGCACGATTTGCTTGCAGGCTTATCTAGTCAAACCCATGAAGATATCATCGCTATTGCGGATCACTCCATGGACTCCCACGGTGAAGACTCTCGCGGAGCAATAGAATTAGAGGCTCCGTATGGTATTCCTTATCGTTGCCTGATTCCCAAAGGATTTAGCAATTTATTGGTAGCTTGCAGAGGTGCGAGCTTTTCTCATGTGGCTGCTTCGAGTTGCCGTTTAAGCCGCACCATGATGGATCTGGGCCACGCGGCAGGCCTGGGTATTGCATTGGCTGCAAGGGATAATTCAGATGTACGAGATATCGACGTAACTCAACTAAGGGAAAAATTAACCAGTCAGGGTGCTACACTTAATTCTGAGGAATGAACCTACGGGCCAACCATAAGCAGGGCGGATGCCGGCTTACTGGGTTTATTGCGCGTTAGTGAGCTTTTCGTGCTGATAACTATTTTGATCCTGCAATTGACCTTTATTACTGTGATTCTAATGATGATTATTTTTCACCATAAAGATGAAAACCCTAACGCCTAGTTTGGTGCGGCATATTTATTTATTTTGGACACTGCCATTGTATTGTCTAGGATGTATATTTGCTTATTATTATGTAGTGAATAATTATGATGAATACAATTTTGGAGGATTGTACTCATCACTCTGGGGTTTAGTTATCATACTAAGTGTTATACAAATACCCCTGCATATTAAATATACCTTATTAAATGGTAATGCGAAATTGATTCTAAAATCCAAGGAAAAGCAAATTGAATATATTTCTGGCAAAAAAAGTATTCGATTTACTAATGATGAAGTTGAAAGAGTGATTATT
Source organism: Puniceicoccaceae bacterium (assembly GCA_028285755.1). GTDB lineage: Bacteria > Verrucomicrobiota > Verrucomicrobiia > Opitutales > JAFGAQ01 > JANQOQ01. Next base: position 358,799 of record JANQOQ010000004.1, on the reverse strand, counting down.
CAAAAAACTGCCTCGAAAGCTGTGAAAGGATTACAATTACTCCCTTGGGAAGACTATTGTTACATGTGTTTTCAACTAAAGGATGGACGCAAGGTTTGGATAACCAGTTTATTAGCTGAGGATCGTGATATTCCATGGAAACTTAAAAACAGCAAATTAGTAAAGTTTATATATCCTTGGCCATCTAGTTTAATGCTTATAGGTTTGTGAATGAACCTACGTCTGACTGAACATCGAAACGCCTTGCCCCCTCCTATTGACATAGCTAAACCTTAGTGATGAGGAAATTGCGTAGAGTTAAGAAGATCTATCAACAAAATCTCTCAGGAATGACTGTAAATGAACGTTTGTTTGAGACAGGATTATTTGATTCCTGGTATGAAAGTGCAAAAAAGCGTAATGAACAGGAAATGGTAGATATTTTGTGCAAAGTAGAAATATCCGAGCATCAAGCTTCGAAAATTGTAAGAAATATTTTAGAAGATCCTGAAAGATATGATCGGGCTACGCAAATTATTCGATTCTGAATGAAGAATGAACCTACGGGCCAATCATAAGCAGGGCGGATGTCGGCTCATTGGGTTTATTGTTTTCTAATGAATAATTTTGTTTTATTTATTAGTTTGTTGGTGCTTTTAGTTGCCTTTTTGTTGGTATTCTATTCTCCAATAATAGCTGGATTATTATTTGTATTGCTATCAGTTTCTATAGCATTATCGAGGTATCAGAACATTTGGCATTCTATTAAAAAAATGTTTAAAGACATTTTTTTAGGTTGGTGAATAGCGGCAACCAAGGCATGAAAGATGCCAAGCATTTAGAATAAGCGCAGGGATGAGCTTCTTATGCGGTACGGACCTCGGGGGAGACTCCCGTTTTATTCATCCGAACGCTTCAATCCAAAGGCCCCATCCCTCAATGGACTGTCCACTTCGCCAACTCTGACAAGCAGGGGCAGGCCGGGTTGACTAAAATAAGGATCTGCTTATACCAGTAGCGTGAAAGCGGGTTAGAAACGCGACTCAATCTGTTATTTTGTCTAGCATTTCAAACCCTTTGGAAACTGAAAGATTTGAGAAACTTCGGCAGATTTTTTTACGAATTGGGTGTCCCGTCAGAACCATAAATCTTTAGGTTTTGAGTATCCCCTGGAGCTATTTATCTAGTGACAGTGAATTAATAAGTGCAGAAGAATAAGGCTGAGTTTTTAATCTTTCGAATAGACATCGAGCGGTTGCTTCCGATTAATAGACTTATTGCCATTACATTTTTATTGAACAAATCAAAACTGTAAATAGTTGCTGACTAAAAGGTTGATGTCATTTCTTTCAAATATCTTTACCCCAACTTCGCGCATATTCTGCGACGAGGCTTCAAGATCAGCTCGGAAGGCATTTATAATGGAAGGGCATACGATGGCTCTTTTCCCGGAACATTCTGAGCTGTTGTGGCTGCGGAAAAACTATCGTGATAAGTTTCGTTTGTTACGTCCATTCCAACTGTTGAATCATTTTCCGGGAGAGTCCTCTCTGATCAATAAAGGCAATTTGACCAGTACGCTTAAAAATTTTGAGCCGGTAAGCCCGGATGAGCTTCTTTCGATAGACCAGTTTTATCCCGAGACCTACAGGCTTTTCGATCCTGCTGAACGTAAATACTTCCTGGACTCCGTCCCGATCGTCGATGATCGAAAGAATATTTGGATCTATAAACCGGGCGACCAATCCCGGGGCCGAGGGATTGAAATCATGTGGCGTTTCAATAACCTGAAGAAGAAATACAGAAAGTGGGGGGATCGCCCGATCACTGATAAGAAGCAACAAGGAATTATCCAACGATACATTCAGAACCCACTCCTTCTTGAAGGGCGCAAATCAGAGATTCGGGTTTATTGGCTAGTGCTGAATCTGAACCCGCTTCAGGTGCTGGTCTATCCTGAGTGCACCGTTCGCCTGAACAGTCTCCCTTTCACACTGGATGATTTCGATAATCAACTCATTCATGTTACAAATGTTTATCAGCAAAAAAACCACCCGGACTACGATCCCAGTGTAGTATTGAAGTGGCCCTTTCAAACTTTAGGCAAATACCTGCACGAAACTTTAGGCTACACCGATCCGAATTTTATCAAAGAGCAACTGAGGCCACGTATTCGGCAAATTCTGGCTACGGTTACTTATGCAGCCAGAGACCAGCTGGAGAGGGGGTACCCCAAACTGGGAGACTGCTTTGCACTCTTCGGAGCGGATATGATTCTCGATGACCAGCTCACACCCTGGCTGTCAGAAGTTCAAATAGGACCGGGCCTTAGTTTTGACGATCCGGTTAAAAAGGAGGTGATACCTCCCATGCTGGGTGAAGCCGCCCGTATCGTATTGGAAGTGAGACGGCGCAGAACCAAGTCGAAACCACTGGACAACCTGAAGTCAGTGAAGAACTATGACTGGGTGATCAATGAACTGCAGCCGGAACTGGTAAATCAACCTACTGAAAACTATTTTCGTGGGAGAGAAGGAGTGAGTAAAGATCCAGCCGTATGAAACAGGAAATGAACAAGAGACCTACACTGTTGGAGCTTCTGAGGTCCGATCAATTAGAGTTTCTGATGGAAGCTCATAATGGATTGAGCGCAAGAATCGTTGAAGAAACCGGTTTCCGTGGTATCTGGGCCAGCAGCCTTTCCATTAGTGCCGGATTAGGTGTTCGCGACTGCAATGAGGCCAGTTGGACGCAGGTATTGGAGGTGGTCGAATTTATGCGTGATGCTGCCCCTCAAACACCTATCCTTGTTGATGGTGATACAGGATTTGGAAATTTTAACAATGTTCGCAGGCTAGTCCGCAAGCTGGAGCAACGAGGACTCGAAGGCGTATGTCTAGAAGACAAAAAATTCCCGAAGCGTAACTCATTTACGAGTGGGGTGCAAATACTGGAAGACCCGGAAGAGTTTGCGGGAAAAATTCGCGCAGCTAAGGATTGCCAGAACAGTGGTAACTTTACGGTCATTGCAAGGCTGGAGGGCTTTATAGCAGGTATACCACTGCATGATAATCTGGATCGTGCGGATAGATACTACGCAGCTGGAGCGGATGCGATTTTGGTACACAGTAAGCAAAATACTCCTGATGAAGTCCTTGCGTTTGCGGAAGCATGGGATCGTCCTTGCCCGCTTGTCATTATACCGACTACTTACGGAGATACACCCAACCAAGTCTATATAGATGCGGGTATTAGTATGGTTGTTTGGGCAAACCACTTGGTACGTGCTTCCATTTCTGCGATGCAAGATGCAGCGCGAATGATCTACGAGCAGAAGTCGATCAAACATATTGAGGAACATATCGCACCGATTGATGAGGTTTTCAGGCTGCAAAAGGTAGATGAATTGAATAGGGACGAACAATTATATACTCCTGAGAATGTGCACTCCAACAATGAAGGATGATTGAAGCATCTGCATTTATTCAAGCACTTAAACAACACAAACATACCTTTGTAAGTGGGGTGCCCTGCTCGTTTCTTAAGCCATTCATTAATCAGGTCATAGATTCACCGGATCTTGATTATATTCCAGCATCCAGCGAGGGAGAAGCTGTCGGTATCACACTAGGCGCGTATCTCGCGGGTCGAAAAACGATTTCCATTTGCCAAAACTCAGGATTGGGCAACATGGTAAATCCTCTGACCTCATTAAACTATCCGTTTAAAATACCTACTTTGGTTATTACGAGCTGGCGTGGTGAACCGGGCAGGTCTGATGAACCGCAACATGAGCTGATGGGGCAAATTACGCAACAGCTGTTGGATTTGATGCAAATACCTCATCACGCCTTTCCGCAATCTACTGAAATTATCGACTCAGTGGTAAATGATGCCGTGATGTGGATGCAGCAGTCATCGCGCCCTTACGCCTTTGTGATGCGAAAGGGGGACATCTCACCTGTAGAGACGCTGAGCGATCAAAAGGTTAAGCGTATCAAAACCAAGTGGCTTCAGAAATACTCTGACGTATCGCTTCCTAAGAATGATCGACCCACTCGGTTGGCCGCCCTTGAAACCCTTCTCGAAACAATTCCAGAGCATGCAGCAGTTGTTTCGACAACGGGAAAAACGAGTCGCGAACTGTATACATTGAGTGACCGTAAGCAGCATTTTTACGTTGTCGGTGGAATGGGTACTGCCTCAGCCATTGGCCTGGGGGTTGCCGTGAATATTAACAGACCTGTGATGGTAATCGACGGAGATGGAGCCGCGCTCATGAAACTCGGCGCGATGGCCAGCGTAGGTGCGGCCTGCCCCAGTAATTTAATACACCTGATCCTTGATAACGAAGTTCATGATTCGACAGGGGGCCAAAGCACATCATCGGCTACAGTTGATTTTGCCAGTTTTGCAGCCGCAACCAATTACCGTCATGTAGCCGTTGCAAATACCCTGAGTGAATTAAGGGAATCCATTGCCAATATGATTGAACTTGAAGGCCCCAACCTCATCCACATGAAGATACGCTCCGGTTCGATGCGCAACCTGGGTCGCCCCAAACTATCCCCGGTAGAAGTGAAGGAACGGTTTATGTCCTTCCTTAAAGAAGAATTTTGACTGAATCTAACGAAAACCACATCCTTTTCACGCCAGGACCTGCGAACTGTGCGCCGTCCGTGCTATCAGCGATGCAAAGAGATCTCGGCTCGCGCAGCCCTGAGTTTATCGAAATTCTCGATTCCATTCGCAAAGATCTAATACACGCCGCAGATCTTCGCCCGGAAGATGGTTATACCGTAGTTCCTATACAAGGAAGCGGTACTTATGCCCTGGAGAGTGTTCTTTTGAGCCTTTTGGGGCCCGAAGATAGCCTGCTGGTTCTCGAGAATGGTGAGTATGGAAAACGCTTAGGCAATATCGTTCGGCAAGCGGGACGTTCCGTCGTGTCAATTTCGTGCGACCCTTTGATGCCGCTGCATCCTCAAATGGTGCAAAAGGCGCTAGAGGAGAATGCGAACATCAATGCAATAGCCTTGGTGCATTGTGAAACCACTACGGGTATTGTGAATCCGGTTGATTCGATAACAAAACTGGCAAAGGCCTATAAGCTTACAGTAGTCGTGGACGCCATGAGCAGCTTTGGAGCAATCCCTCTTAATATTAAGAACTCGATAGATTGTGTGGTGTCTTCGGCCAACAAGTGTCTCGAGGGTGTTCCGGGATTTGCATTCGCAATTGCTACCGAGGCATTGCTTCAACAATCTGCCGATAACTCACCGAGCCTTAGTCTCGATCTTTATTCGCAGTGGAGGTATTTGGAGGCTCATGGTCAGTTTCGCTTCACTCCACCTACGCACGCAGTGCTCGCCTTCAGAGAAGCACTCAATCTGTTTCTGGAAGAAGGGGGCACAGCAGCTCGGGCACTTCGTTATTCCAAACTTCAAGAGCATTTGGTTCAACGAATGGAAACCTTGAACTTGAGGCCGCTACTGGATCGATCCTTGCAGGGTCCCGTCATAACGGCTTTTCCGGGTGATCGCATATCCAGTTTTGAATCACTCTACTCTTATCTGGCGGAAAAACGATTGCACATTTATCCGGGTAAGCTCGCAAACATGAAAAGTTTTCGAATTGGAACCATTGGGCAGCTCACTAAAGATGATATTGACAGACTCGTTACTGAAATGAGCAGATGCAAGTATCTGACTCATGCGTGATTAGGGGAGATGATCTTGTGAACCGGATGCTCTGCTCATATGGTTTGGCATTTTTCTCGAAATAGGTGTCGATGCGATCTACAAGCTATTTCACCAGTAATTCCAAGGGTCTGAAATAGTTTTGCAATGCCATTTCAAAACCCCTGAAAACTGAAGTGCTAGGATGGGTTTACAGAGAGGCTTTTTTCTTCATGTGTATGGATCGTCTGAGCACTTTGAGGTAGTCTGCCATGTGGGCTTTTTGGGTGATCCCCTGATTGGTGCTGTGGATTCGCCTGCGTAGCAACACTTCCTGCATTACCGCATACTGCATATCCGTTGATTTGAAACGATCAATCCAGTCTACAAACTCGGCGACTTTCAACTCCGTGTTAAAGTAACCGACCTTTTCAAAAGCATTTCGGGATATCATCATGGTGCCTGCAACATAGCCGGGCATGACACGATTTGCTTCTTTCAGTGTAGGTGCATCCGGCGAATCTTTGACGCTATCATCGATGAATTGCTCTACAAAGGCCAACGACATATCCAGATCGTCAGTACTGGTTAAGAAAGCGATTTGCTTGCTCAGCTTATCAGGATGCCAAAGATCGTCTGAGTCGAGAAACGTTAGGTAATCTCCACTGGATTTGCGGATTCCGGTGTTCCGCGCTCCGCCTATGCCCTGGTTGGCCTGTCGGATATATAGAATGTCTGCTGAAAAGGCCTGAACAGTCCCTGCAGTATTATCGGAAGAGCCGTCATCGATTACAATGACCTCTATATTACTATAACTTTGCTCAAATACACTCTTGAGTGCTTCACCAATAAAGCGTTCGGCATTATATGCGGGGATTATGACGCTGATTAAAGGTGATGCCATTACTGTCCTTTTGTAGCTGCAGATATTTGTTTTTTGCGACGCACCGATTTCACAACTACCTCAAATATATCTTTGATCTGGGATTGGACTTTCAGTGATGAGTTATCACCGTGAATGCGTTTGTGAAGCAAAACATCCGGTAGCACTTTGTAGGGAATATCGGCATCTATAGCCCTTGAAAACCAGTCTATATCGTGCCCCATTCCTATTGCTGTGTCGAATAGCCCTATTTGCGTAAATACAGATTTTCGCGCGATCAATGTCTCCGGTAAGAAACCGATTTTCGGTCCCTCCATTACTGACTTTTTATAACCGGAAAGTGATTCAGTGCCGGGTTCCATAAAAAACTTAAAATGGCTAATGGTGAATAACAGGTTGGGATCTTTTTCCATGTGCGGCAGCTGGATTTCCAGCTTGTCTGCAGTCCAGATATCATCGTGGGAGAGGAAGGCGATCAGGTCATGTTTCGCAATTTGGATGCCTTGATTGTAGGCCTGGGAAAAGCCCTTTCCGGTTTGGGGGTAAATAACAACCTTATCGTATGATTGTGCTATTTCTACAGTCCTGTCTGTGGAGTTTCCATCGATGATTACGATTTCGCCGATCCTATCTCCTTGTAAAAGTATGCTATCGAGGGCTTCATGTATGAATCTTTCACCATTTCTAACGATTACAATTACACTGATTCGGGGTCTGCTCATCGTGAAGTATTTCTATCTTGTTTGCGCTTGTTGTCGAGGTAGCTTTTGACGATGTATATGTTGTTGATTGCTTCAAAGTTGTCTTTCACGGTGTGATTGTTCCCGTGCCTCCTTACAAATAGAGTAACTTCATCCAACTCAATGATTTGGGTGTCCTTTTGCTTTGCCCTGTCAAACCAATCTCCATCTTCCCCATAGATTAAGTGCTCGTTAAATAGGCCGACTTTTTGAAAAACTTCGGTGCGATACAGTGCACTACCAATGTACGTGTCGAATAAAGCACCCGGTGAACCCATGAAATCATGGGATCCATCTTCCATTATAGTTAGCTCCTGCCCATGTCCCTTGACTACACCAACCCCCTGGTTTTCATCCATAAACCGGGCTAATCTAAGGAGGTTGTTTTTCGGCCAGAGATCATCAACATCCAAAAATGTGATGTATTTACCCGATGCCTCCTTAATTCCGCGGTTGCGGGCGGCGGCAGGTCCCTTATTATCCTGAGAGAGTATGCGGATCTCAGCCTTCAGGCGGTTGAGTATATCCAGGCTTTGATCAGTAGAGCCATCGTCAACTGCAATTATTTCAATATCGGGGTAGTTTTGTGAAAGTATGTTGTCAATCGCTACCTCAATGAACCTGGCGCCATTGAATATGGGGAGAATGATCGAAATCATCGGGTAGTCCTGAGTCTGGATTTTACTTTTTTGTATATTGATTCTGTACTGACTGTGTTGGGGATTATCCAAAAAGTGAGAGATTGCCGGAGCTACTTCTTGAAAGCGGGTACCGAGCTTGAGTTTGTAGCAATCTGTTTTCGAGACTGTATTTTGGATAAAGTTATAGGTATGGCTGCCGGCACCGGGTAATTGAGAGAGGGTCGTAAATGCCATTGCACGATGGACTTCGTCGGCTGATATTGGATGAATACTCGTCTCTGGCTGAAGGGTGATTTCGGGTACTAGAATACCTATTAATGGTAATGCTTTTACGATTTTCCCAGATAACTGGGGGTAAAGGTAAATGACCTCTTTCTCGCTCTGATTATTGGGTATGAGGTCAACCGGAAGACTAGTTTCGCAAAAAGTAGTCAGGTTACTTTTTAAAATTTTAGCGGTGCTATATAGGCTGTATACCTTCGGATTCGGCTTGTTTTGGAGGATCAAATAATCATCTGCTAGGTATTGCAGGCCATAATCCAGGCATAGTAGGGATGTAGTGGATTTCCCGGAACCTCCCTTCGCGGGAATAAGGACGCAGGCTTCGCTGTTGCCGACTGCCGCAGCATGTAGGAGTTGATTGCCCTGGAGTTCCATCCACCAGTGAAAAAGGGTCCTCAAGGGCGAAGATTGTACCCAATAGGGAAGTGCCTTGGCATCATTGACCCAATAAATACCTCTTTTTTGATGAGTGTCTAAAAGATTAACCGAATAATCGCTCCAGTGAAAAGCCGTTTTAATGCGATTGCTGTTAAATCCCCAAATATCTCCCCGGTCTGTAAAATGATCTATATGGCAGGGTGGAGGAGTCATGTTTACGGAGGTTGATGCAGAGTCCCAGACACCGATTGTAATCTCAGGTGTTTCCTTAGTATCAACTTGTAGATGTACAAGCGCCCTTGTGATCGTTTGAATGAGGGCTTCGCCCGCAAACTCCAGACATACATGGGTGCCGGCAATATCATAATGGAATTTGCTCAATCCTGTGGTTTGCCCTGCCTGAACAAATTGCTCTTGGCACTGATTAAAAAAATCGAGCTGTTCTGTTTCTGTGAAATTGGCGTTACGCATCCTTCAATCGGTAGCTTTTCATTGAATCTGTTCGAGAAACCCATCCTTGAGTGAGTATACGGTGTCAGCCATTTGGGTGACCTTATCGTCATGGCTGATTAGCAGTATAGCGGGTTTAAATTCCAGAGTGGATATGTTTTGTGTAATTGCGTGGATCGAATGGATGTCGAGGTGATTCGTAGGCTCATCGAGTATCAGTAATTTAGGGTTTCCTATTAGTGCTCTCATTATAGCAATTTTCTGGCGTTCCCCTCCGGAAACAAGCACCCCCCCGTCTCCGATTTGCGTATCAAGCGCATGCTCCAATGTGTATATAAAAGAATCTGCTGTTGAAATTGAAGCAATTATTTTTAGGTATTCATCACTTAGACTATCTATGCTTCCGTATGTGATGTTTTCCCTTATGGTTCCTGAAAATAATTGGGGCTCCTGTGGGACAAGGCCTATCGACTTCCGAATGTGAGAGATATCAAGCGCCTCATAAGGCTGGCCCTCTACGGTAATTGATCCCGTATTCGGTTTATAGAAACCCAGAATGAGGTTGGTAAGCGTTGTTTTTCCGGTGCCATTATCACCAATGATTGCGGTGCACGTTCCGCTATTGAGTTCCAGATTGATATCCTCAAGCACGGTTCTCGAGTCATAGGAAAATGTCACTCTATTTAGCTTAAAATTACCCGCTATATCAATCTTACGAGTACCGCTGTATGGCTCGGGATCATCAGTAAGCATGAGGGTATGCAAAGTGTTTACCGATTCATTTCCGGTAACTATATCCGAAAAGGATTGGGTGATATTTGCGATGCGGCTATTAAGCTGAGTGGAAGCGATAAAGAAAGAGATAAGGGCACCTATTGTTATCGAACCGTTTGCTGCAGCAGAGCCTCCAACAATAATGATTAAAACTGCCGATAATCGTCGGATTATTGTTTGCAGATTACCATTCACAGAATTGATCAGGAACATTCTGACCGTCGCTTTTTTCAAGCGCTTCAAGACCGTAAATTGCCTTTCCTGCTCGAATGGTTCGGCCGATTGAGTCCTGGATAAATCAATATTACGCAGAATAAACCGAATCCCTGAGTTAAAATCTTCAAAATCGCGCTGAAATTTATAAACGTGCGACTTTATACGTTTCCCCATGAATTTGTTGGACAAATAGATGAGAGGGAAGAGAGCAATGAGGATCAGGAAGAGACTCCAGTTTACCCAAAGTAAAACGAAACACAGTGCAGTGCTGGAAAAAATTGCCGGGAGCAAATTGGAGACGATTGAGTTGCTCATATTACTCAGTCTCTCAGTATCTTGAACTACACGGGTGTGAATGAGCCCCTGATCGCTATTGGTGTGGAAACTACGCGATAATGAAAATAACTTCATGACCAGATCCTTACGAATATTGAAAATTGCCTCGTGAATTATGCGTATGTGCACTGATTTTAGACCAATTGAAATCAGAGAATCAATGATTTGAATGAGAAGTATGCCAACACCTATCCACATCAACATGCTTATTGATTTTTCCGGGATAGCTACATCGAAGGCATACTTAATTATCAACAGTTGGGGTATGATAATTAATCCCTGAAGCGCTGATACAATACTCGTGCCCAAAATTGATTTTTTGAAAGACGAGAAATACCCCGTGTAGTATTTCCATGCACTGCGATCAAACTGCAATTTCCGGGATAAACTTGATTGAGGCATGTTATAAGTCTTTAATAGAAAATGAGATAAGGATTTCGCTTAACGACAGAAGAGCTTCTTGATTACAGATTTTGCTAGATAAGTATAGACCTCTAGAATACTGTCCATCGATTTTACAAATTTAAGGTAACCCGGAAAACGGTAGATTAGCATGAAAATATTTTGTTGGTTGCTCAGAGTGAACCAATCCAATAAATAAAACGGGATATATCCAAACTTGGCGGTAAATAATGCGGGGTCTACCAACGCATATTTACGAATAATTCTTTCCTTTTGCCTGGGTTTGACTTGCTCCAATTGCTCTATCACTTCAGACGGAACTGTCGCAAAATTTTGATTGTTCAAATACTTGATGGCATCATTAACCCGACTGCCAATGGTGTTTCTTTGTGCGATTTCGATGAATCGATCCCAGTCTATTTGATCTGCCTTTTTATTGAGAATAACCGATGCATCTGTGATCCAGCGGAAAGTGCGTTCCTCGTTCCAGCAACTGCCATGGATGATCACATGAATGAGTGAATCGGTTAGACTCGGTGCCCATGTTTCCATATTAGCAAATCGTATCTTTTCAGCATTCTGCCAAATATCATCGAGGTAATCACGATTATATTCGTTGTACGGACTCCAGTGTATATCGATTTCTTCCCCGATTGAGTTGATGTATTGAATGGATTTTCGATATTTTATAATTTCCTTCAATGGTTGTTTATAGGGGCTCTTCCATCCCTGCTGCAGCAGATGTTGATTCGCTTTTTTGAAATCAGAAACATGAATCATGAAGTCGACATCCGCCATACTGCGAATAGCATTGTCCTCATAAGCCTGGATGCTGAGCGCAGCCCCTTTCAGCAACATACATCGGATGTTTTGGTTTTTGAGAAATTGAAGAACCTTAGCAGTTTTTAAGAATAATTGCTGATTCTTAAACCAGCTGTGCTTATAGATACCCTTTAATCTGCCAATGAGCGGGTCACTTACACTTTGGTTCGCCAGATTTTTATAGAGTATAGGTAGAATTCGAAATGAGGAATAATCCATGTGGGATTCAAAATCTACCTCCCTTTTCCATTTATCCCAGGCTGCTAAACCAAGTGGACCCTCTATAAGGGCTGCCGTTAGAAGGAGTTCTTCACTGGGGTTGGTAAACGCAGAACTTAATTGAGCGTGGGCCTCATGCATGCTCAGGCTGGATTTTTGCTACCGGCCAACCTGCTGCTTCATCAACTTCGTGAATAGGATCTAGCTGCAGAATATCCTGCATGTCTGTATATTTTTCAAAAGCGGGTTTTTCGTATGAATCGCGAGATAGATTGTGAAGAAGTGATTCTGGCTTTTTGGAGAAATCAGAGCCGTTTTCTTCAGTATTAGCATTTTTTGAGAGTAGTGCTTCAGCCAGCAGTTTTTCAATAAAGTCATCCAGATCATTTTTTACGGTTTCTGTATTTGGATAGATTCTTTGCAGCTCTTTATCGATTTCGTTTAAACTCACTCCAGACGAAATAGATTCCCATACCGCAGTACCGCTGTTATTTAGGCTAAAGTAGCTTCCTGAGTCCATATTGAGAATGATGGTCTCCCCATCGATCGTTTCATGCACGATTTGCGAATGATTGATGCTTATTACCACCTGATTTTGCATAAATGTAACTGAGTAGATGAAATGCGATAAACATTCAACTATAGAACCCGCGAAAACTTGAGCACATAAAATTCCCGTTAGTCCAGGATCATAGATTTCAAAATGTGTCTTAGTTAGTATTGTTGGACACTCCAGCCATGTTTGTGTGACATTTGACCGACGAAGGTACAGTTACGCCTTCGTCAGTGGAATTTTTCCTGATTTGCCTATTGAAAGCTGTTATACGACTATCCTACACAATATGTTTTTTGGGATCTGGCTTCAAGATGACCTATACATTCAATCCTTTTGTTAAACAAGAATACAAGTAGATGCCTTGGTTTACCGTTTTATCGCTCGCGAATAGTAGGTGTAGGATCGAATGCTTTGTCATCCTGTTTCAAGAGTGATTGAAAGTCTGTATAAATGAGCATGGCAGCGGGTAGTGTGAAAAGTAAAGTCAGTCCGCTGATCAGACTGCCCAAACCGAGTGCTATTGCCATCGGTACGAGGAAAAGTGCTTGCGGATCTGTTTCAAATATCATGGGTGAGAGCCCGACGAATGTGGTCAGTGACGTGAGTAGTATGGGACGAAAGCGGCGCCTTGCTGCACCCAATGCTGCTTCCATAGGGGCGTGCCCCTCGAATCGAAGTCTACGGTTCATTTCCTGAGTGAATACCAGTCCTCCATTAATGGATAGGCCGCTTAGGGCTATTATACCGAATAAACTTATGATTGATAAGTCATGTCCGAGCAGTACGTGTCCTACAATAGTGGCTGCTATCGCTACCGGTATAATGCCGAGAACCAGCATGGCTTGTCCATAACTACGAAAGAGTGATGCCAGCAGGCCAAAAATAGCGAAACCGGCAATAATGAGCCCTAATTGCAGGCGTTCCATTGCTCGTGCTTCTTCCCGTTGTCGTCCGCCGAATCCGATTTCCAGTTCCGGGAAGTTGGACTGAAGCTGTGGGAAAACCTGGGTTTGCAACGTTGTACGGATGTCGTTTACGTTGGCTAGCTCTGCTATCACATTTCCAGAAACCGTAAGAATGCGTCGACCATCAATACGGCTAATCTCTGTAAAGGCACGACCCGGCATAAGATCGGCGACCTGTGAAAGCGGCACCTCACCACCACTGGGTGTGCGGATAATCAGGTTTTCGACATTTGCAAGGCTGCGTCTTTCTTGTTCCGGTAAACGCACCATCACGCGCACGTCATGACGCCCTCGCTGGAATCGCAAAGCTTCCGCGCCAAAGAAGGATGAGCGTATCTGCCTGGCGACCTGCTCACTGCTCAATCCCAACGCGCGACCCTCCGGTGTAAGTTCAATATCGAGCTGAGGTTTGCCTTCGGCAAAACCATCCCTCACATCCGTTACACCATTATATTCGGCCATACGGGTTGCGAGGGTGCTGGCTGCTTGCTCAAGGCTACGACGATCGGGGTGGCTTAGCTCAATAGTTAATCCGGAACCGGACGAAGGGCCTTCCTCCCACTCAAAATACAGTGATTCGAGGCCCGCTAATATGCCGATTTCTTCCCGCCAAAGTTGTGCGAATTCTGCCTGGTCAAAGTCGCGTTCCTGGGGCTCAACCAGTATGAAATTCATATCGACCCAGTTTTCGTTCAAACGACCGATGACCTTCATGCGACCCTTTACAACTTCATCAATGCCACCCAATCTGTTGGCCGCGCGTATTCCCGCCGCTTCGACGTGGTTTGCGATACGCACAGTATCTTCAAAGGGAGCCCCGGGTGCGGTCTGCACTTCCGCGTCTACCCGTAGTCCGGCGATCACAGGGTTAAAGCTATAATTGACTCGACCAGATATTGCATAGGCAAGTATGATACCTACGGTTATGGTCACTGCAGATACGGTAAGGTACCGGTTTGTCAGCGTCCAGTTTAACAGGGGGACGAAGTAACGATCGGTTGCATCTTCAAAGCCTGCGCTGAATTTTGCCTGACGCTTTTTGAGGGTTTCCAGAATGGTTGAAGATGATCGCTTATCGCCTCCGTGACCCAAGTGAGCCGGGAGGATAAACAGCGCTTCAAGAATGGAGACCAGGAATACAGCAATGACGACTGCCGGAAGCGGGGCGAAGAAACGCCCGGATTCGCCGGGAACGAACAGAAGCGGCAGAAAGGCAATAATGTTGGTGATGACGGCAAAGAGGACAGGGACTGTCATTTCGCGAGTTCCTTCGACTGCAGCCTGAAGTCTCGGCACTCCCGATTGGATTTTATGGAACACATTTTCCCCGACGATCACCGCGTCATCCACGACTATTCCCAGCGTTATAATAAAGGCAAATAGCGTGATCATGTTAATACTCGCGTCCAATAGTGGGAGTAGCACCAATGCCCCTATGATCGTCGTGGGAATACCCACTGCCACCCAGAAAGCCAAGCGAGATTCGAGAAAGAGCCCCAGAACTATGAGAATTAGCGCGAGACCGATAAGACCGTTTTTCGCAAGTAGATTGAGGCGGGATTCATATTGTTGAGCACGGTCTCTAAGCGCTTCAACATAAACTCCCTCTGGCAAAGTAGGCCTAAGCTCTTCCAGATAGGCATTTACTGCCGCAGCGATTTCAAGCGGTTTCTCATCGCCATTTCGGTAGATCCACATGAATACCCCACGCCCTCCGTTGTAATAGTTTTCGAAAGGCTTGTCTTCGAAGCCATCTGTGATAACAGCAACATCCTCGATTCTGATTTTGACGCCATCCGCGCTATTCACCAGCGGGATATCTCCGTAGCTGATCGCATCATTTCGCCGTTCGCTGGATCGCAATAGCACATTACCTCCAGGTGTACGGACTCCCCCCCCGGGTAGGTCCAGTGCATTCTCACGCACAATATCAGTCACTTGATCCAGAGATAGGCCGAGAGCTCGCAAGCGTTCTTCGGAAATTTCCAGATTAATTTCAGGACGTTGGCCCAAGTTGATCCCCACCTGAGATACCTCAGGAAGTGCGATTATATCTCTGCGGATGCGTTCAGAGAGTTGGAAGATTTGGCGTTGTTCGAGGGGACCGTATACAATCAACCAGAGGACATCATCGTTCTCCGTGCGCAGTCCTATAATCGGTTCTTCGGCATCTTCCGGAAAAAAATTGATTTGGGATATCGCATTGGAAACGTCCTGCACGGCACGACCGGAATCTGCACCTTCGGCAAGCTCTATAGCAATTTCAGCATTGCCTTCTGTTGCCGTAGCGATGACTCGCTCTGCAATTTCCAAACCGCGCAGTTGTTCTTCGATTGGGAGGATGATACCATCTTCAATTTCTTCAGGGCTTGCCCCGGGATATGCCATCTCTATATCTACGAAGTCGAGTTGATAACTTGGAAATACCTCCTGGCGTATGTTGAGTGCGGCAAATGCCCCGCCTAGCAACAGCGCAACCATCAGCAGATTTGCAGCTACCGAATTCCGCGTGAACCAGGTGATTACGTCATTCCGGTCTTGGGGGGTACCGGGTGTGTTTTGATCGGTTGGATTCATTGGACTTCAGGAATGCCAACGGTGAGGCCGGGCAATGGGTTGTTTAAATAACTGGTGATGAGCTGGTCACCATACTCAAAATCACCCTTTAGCAGCACATTTCGGTCACCTCTCCAAAGGACTTCAATGTTACGAAACTGTAGGGTCCCTTCAGAGCTACGTACCCACACCTGATTGTTTTCGCGTAGCGCTTCGCGTGGGGCAATAACACTTTCCAGCAATCCGGCATTCAATTCTACGCGTGCATAACCATTAAGCGGTAAAAGCGATTGACCAGTTCGTAAGCCGAGCGGATCATCTACCGCGATAAGGGCTCTGGCCATTCGGCCCTCCGGATTAAGCCCCGGCAAAATGCGCACAAAACGTCCCTTCCTTTCTGAGGCTCCGTTGCTGCCACTTGAAAGAAAGACATCTACCTCAACTGCCTCGAGATTTCTTAATCTTTCGATTTGAGATGCAGGCACTGTGATTTCCACCCAGAATGTGTCGGTGCCGGCAATATGGATGACGTTTGAGCCCGGACCAACTCGCTGACCTACTTCAAGGTTCTCACTGAGTATTGTAGCATCAAAGGGAGCCCGTATTGTAGTGCGTTCAAGATTTAGCGTAGCCTGATCCAGGGAAGTCTGTGCGGCTATTACTGCGGAACGAGCCTGTTGTAACTGGGGCTCTCTCAGGGCTAGCGCAGAAGGTGCCTGGGATGCCTGATGAGTCGATCCTGAGGAGTTGAAACGTTCCCATTCCAGGCGCGCAATCTGACCCCTGCCTTCTTCCAATGCCAAGTCTGCCTGTGCACGCTCAAGAGACGCAGTAGCCTGTTGAAGTGCCAATTCATAATCTCGCGGATCGATGCGAAACAGGATGGTCTCTTCCGGGATAAACCCACCCAACTGGACTGATTCGCCGACTTCAATAACGCGTCCACTCACCTCAGGAGCAAGCTGTACCTCTCGCGCTGGTATTATATTACCAAAACCAACGATTTCTACTGGATTAGCATTCATCTCGACAGGTATGACCTCTACAACCGGAGCCGGTGGTAATGTGGGACGGGTTGACTGCTCCGGTGCGGATGCTAATAACCACCATATGAGAACTCCGCCTAGAATCACGATTGCCAACGGTAAAATCGAGCGCAGACGAGAAAGTACAGAACGAGAGTGAATTTTTGTATCGGCTTCATCTCTGGCCGGAGTCTGCTGAAGAGGTTCATTTTTCATAATTGTTGGATGACTATGATTTTCAAACTGATAAACGATGTTGCCTTAAGGAAGATTGCCTCCGATGGCTCTTTGCAGATCAACGCGTAGTTGTATTTGTTCGCGACGCGCAGCGATGAGTTCCCGTTCGGTTTCCTGTAAATTCTCCAAAGCAGTTAATACTGCCAGAAAATCAATAAGACCATTCTCATAGCGGTCGCGTGATTGCAGAAGCGCTTCGCGTAGTAGGCTTTCGCGCTCACTTAGGTTGCTTACGCGCTCGTCTTGCTGTACTGCCCGATACAATAGATTTTCCACCTCAGAGACAGCGATCAAAAAGGATTCCTCATATTCTGCGAGAGCTGCATCATATTCTGCGCGTCGTTGCTCTACGAATGCGGAACGTCGTCCCCCGTCCAACAAGGGTGCAAATAGACCCGCCAGCAACGATGTGGCAACATTGGTACCTGCATCCCCGGTTCTGTAGTTTAAGTTTGCGCTTAGCTCAAATCTGGGCAGACGATCCGCAATCGCCTCAGCTGTCTGGAAATCAATCGCCTCAAGGCGTGCCTGGAGGGCTTTGAGATCGGGGCGGTGTAATAATAAATCAGCGGGAATACCTACCAATTGCATATCGATGAGTGCCGGGAAATCGCTGTTAACACGATTCATCCCATCTGCGGATAATCCCAGTAAGACATCCAGACGGTTTTCAGCTTCTCTTAAAGAAGCACGAGCCAGTGGCAAGAGTGAGCGTGTCTCTGCAAGTAAAGCTTGCTGTCGAAGGACATCGACCCGATCAGTCACTCCCATGCGAAAGCGCAATTCTGTAAGCTCCAGAAATGCTTCATCGGATTCGACCTGTGCTTCGAGCAAAATTAACAGCTGCATTTGTTCGACGGCTCTGTAGTATTCAGTGGCGACTTGTGCGGTTAAGCTTAGGCGGATTGCATCTAAATCCGCAGATGCGGCGTCCAGCTCACTGAGTGCGGCCGCACGTCGGGATGCCAGCCTGCCGAATAAGTCAATCTCCCAACTCGCCAGGAGCCCTACGTTTGTCTGAGAGTCCAGGTCATCAAGAGTCTCTGCCAGCCCGGGAGCATCTTCCTCAATCAATCCGGTATTTGCACTTCCCTCAAGCTGAGGGCGAGAAAGTGCACCAGCCTGCCGAGCCAATGCCTGTGAAGCACGTATACGCGCTGTGAAAGCAGCGACTGTGAGATTCTCCTTCAGAGCCGCAATCATCAATTGGTCGAGTGTCGGATCTTCAAATTGTTTCCACCAAAAATTCCCTGCTACGCGCGAGGATTGAGTCGTGCCAGAAGGATAGGTGACCGGTAATACCGATGGTTGCGGGTTCTCATCGACTTTGTGGAGACTGGTGCAACCGGATAGGAACAGCAAAGAAGCTACCGCCAAACAAACTCTATTTTTAATAGATCTGCCCGATTGTTCTATAGCCTGTTTATTAATATTTAGCATTAATACCCCAACGAAGCAATTCGACTCGGACCTCATGTCAAATAACGCGGCGTATAAAGCCTCAAGGTTGTGGTAAATAGAACCTACGAGCCAATAACTAGGGTGGACTATGTCGAGTATTTAGGTTGATTACGCGTTGGTGGGCTCCCCGGTTTTGACCCCGTATAATACCTTTTCAAAGATGAAGTGGAGCTAAGTCTGACTAAGCATTATGTTACGTTTTGCATAGCAGAACTTTGAAGAACAGACCAAAATGCCTTTTATTTATCATTTCAAATTCCATGAAAACGGCAAGATTTGTGCACTTCTCACTAATTGTTCTCTATATTTCATAAAAGAGTTCTAGGATCGTAGTGTGTTGCCTTCATGCCAGGTGCCCGGGACTAATAGGGATTTCGGTTGATCGGGTAATCCGGTCTCATTGCGGTAGAGCTGAGAGACGACCAGGTCGATCGCAGCTGAGCCGAGTTGCTCGATATTCTGGTCGATGCCGGACAGGTGCTTCCATTGCGGCAGCCAGAATACGGTCGCAAAGCCCATATCCTGAGGCACGCGGACATTTAGCTCTCTGAGCCATTGATACGGTTCTGCATCGGTGCTCAATATCACATCGGGAGTATGCGTGTTGAGCCATTTGGTAAATGGGGGAGATGTCCACTCATCCATCAGGAGCATCGGGATTCTATTATTTTCAGGTCGAGTGCGCTGATAATCCAGAAAGCCTGCAGACCAGAAATTGTTGACGCGAATGAGGTTGCGTTTGAGTGCCACGAAGCCGATGCGCCCGTATTTTCGCTGGGTGAGTATGGCGAGGACTTTCTGTATGCTTTGATAATTATTGTGACAGGCGCGGTGCATTTCCGGTGATTTGATCGTGTAGCCGATGGTGGACGCGGAGAGGTGCTGCCAGTCGAGGTCGACGATGCTCTCGGGCTCCACGGTGGGGGAGATTACCACGCCCTTTATGCCTCGGTTTCTCAATATCTCGCTCATTCGTTTACCGGTCATCCCGGGTTCGGCGCTCCAGAATCGGTCGAGTTTAAATCCGAGGGCATCACTGCGTGACCTGGCACCCTCATAACAAAGCCCTAGAAGGCCTTTATCGTAGAGCTCAGACAGGTTCCTGTAGCGGGAGACAAAGGCGAGGGTTGTTTTCTTCTCAGGCTGAAAACCCCTCTGAATGTGGGCCATATGCGCAGCGACCAGGGGATTGGGCCGGTAGCCCAGCTCTTGAGCTATGCGGTGGATCTTCTGCCGCGTGGATTTCCGGATGGCAGGCTGGTTTCGCAATGCGAGAGAGACCGTCGCCTTGGAAAAGCCACTTATTCTAGCAATTTCTTCGAGTGTGACCGGCATCGCAGTTATCTAGTGTATTTAAACGGGTTTAAATACATACGTTTAGCTTAGTTTAGGGTGCTCTGTAAACTGTTTTAGCCAGTGAAAATTAACGGATAACCGCGTTTTGCGGCTTCTTTTTAACCCATTATCTCAAATAATTATGAAAGCATTCAGAGCTGTAATAACTAGCTGTTTGATGATTTTTACGCTGCTCATCACCGCTTTTGCGGAAAAGCCGAATTTCATCATCATCATCGCGGACGATCTCAACGACGCGGTGGGCCCGCTGGGGGGACACCCTCAGGTGATCACTCCCCATCTCGACAAAATGGCCGCTGAAGGTGTGAATTTCCTCAATGCACAGATCAATGCCCCGGTCTGCGGCCCATCCCGGGCAAGTTGGCTAACCGGGCTATACCCGCATACCACCGGTTATTATGGGTATGCGTTTGTGTGGGATCACTGGCGGACTAACCGCGTGCTTCAAAACTCGATCACCTTTATCGATTACCTAAAGCTCAATGGTTATCAGGCCATGGGCACCGGAAAGATCTTCCACAATGAGCAGGAGGATGAAGAGGTGTGGGATGTCTTTGGCTATGCGGAGAGCTGGGGCCCCTGGCCCTGGGATGGCACCCCGGATGTTGAATACGATGTGGATACGTTAAGCGAATTTAGAAATTCGGTCGTCCACCCCCGTATGCCGGAGGGATTTACCATTGATGAGCAATTTGGCTCGGTGGATGATGTGCCCAACGTGCCCGCAGATCCAGAGATGGGCATCCCTGGCTACAAAGGCTGGAGGGTTTACAACAAACCCTATCGTTACGTCAGTGATGATGACCGGGACCCTATGCCTGATGAGTTGAATGCGATGTGGGTGGAAGAACAGCTCCAGCAGAAGCATGATAAGCCTTTTATTATGTGTGTGGGTATCAACCGACCGCACACACCACTGTTTGCTCCGCAGGAATATATGGATATGTATCCGCTCGATACGCTGAAGCTACCCGAGATTAATCCCAATGACCTCGATGATGTATCTGAGGAGCTGAAATCACCCACCAAGCTTAGCACAAATGATTACGGGTACGAAAAGTATGATAATATCATCAATGCTGGCGGAGAAGCTTACCTGAAGGAATGGTTACAGGCCTATCTGGCGAATATCTCCTACATCGATGTGCAGATTGGAAGAATGCTGGACGCGCTTGAGGGCAGTGAATACGCGGAGAATACCTATGTGATCTTTACCAGCGACCATGGGCATCACATGGGTGAAAAGAACTATGTGTTTAAAAATTCTCCCTGGGAAGAGAGTACGCGTGTGCCGTTTATAGTAAAAGGGCCGGATATCCCTGAAGGGGAGGATTGTGAGACGCCCATAACATTGATCGATATGTTTCCCACGCTTATATCCATGGCAGATTTGCCGGGTAATCCCAATCGCTGGGGAAGTCAAAAACCCTTGGATGGGCATGATTTAACGCCCCTGCTGAAGGATCCGAAAGCCGGCAAGTGGGATGGGCCGGATATCGCTGTAACGAGTGTCGCAGCCAACGATTCCCTGGATAAATATGAGGGGGGTGAGCTGGAGAAACAGTTTTTTACCGCCCGTTCAAAGCGTTACCGCTACATCCTTTGCCCCAATGGTGATGAAGAGCTTTACGATCATGAAACGGACCCCAATGAATGGACTAATTTAGCTTACAACGAAGATTATGCTGAGATTAAGAAGGATCTTAGAAAGCAACTCTTCTCGATAACCGGTCATCGTGAGTAATCTCATTTGGCGGGCTATCGGGCTGCAGGTGTCAAACGTCTGAGCCGGTGGCTTAACGCGACTGAGATATTCAAAACCGTATAGAAAAAGGGGAAGACCTAGGCAGGTCTTCCCCTTTTTAGTGTTCTAGAATGACTACCGATTATTCCAGAATGATCTTATCGATCATTATTTTGTATCCGGTGCTACCCGCACTTTTCCCTGTGACCTGGAACTGAATAACGACATCCCCGGTAGTGCCTACATTGATCGTGCCTGCTGTGAAGGGATCCGGCGTGCCGGCACCGTTCCACCAATCCGTGACTGCGCCCACATTCGCACCATTGTACTTGGGCTGCCCAAGCCCGCCATTACCAAATGTGATGATATCAGCCTTCAGTGTGTAAGTGCCTGCTGCGATATTTGGAATCGTAAATTCAATGATATCATTGATGCTATTTGCCTGATTGGTGCCCATACCGACTGCATTATTTGCGGGATTAACGTTAGGAGGACCTCCAATACCGACATAGCTCAGGTTTTCCGCTTCAAACGTGCCGCCGGGTGTAGCACCCCCGCTACCCGCGGTTAGGGTTATTTTATCAAAACCGAGCTTAAACCCTGTGCTGGCAGCATTCTTGCCGGTGACTGTGAAGCGGAAGGTTTTGTTGCCCGTGGTCGCGAAAGTAATGCTACCGGCATCGAATGGATCGGTGGTGGCAGAATTCGTATACCAGTCTTTAATCGTACTCTGGTTAGTGCCGTCCACAGTAAGCTGGGCCTGCCCGGCATTTAAGAATTTGATAATATCTACCTCTATGTCGTAGGTGCCTGCGGCTACGTTGGGGAGGGTAAATTCCACCCAATCACCTACGCTGTCCGCTATGAGATTGATACGGTCGCCCGTGCCCCCTAAAACGGTGTTTGCCCCGCCTGAGCTGTAGGTGAGGTTTTCTACCTCATATACGGGTCCTCCGGTGGGTGGGGGTGGGGGAGCCGTTCCCGGGCCTACGTCAGATGCGGTCACCGGAGGACGTGGATTGCCGGTGGCGGGAAACTCAAATGAGCCGACATCCTTGGTGCCGCTGCGCGCATTTCCAAGCCCGTCATCGGTTACGTCATTGTATGTGCCTGCTGCACCGTTAATTGCCGGGCTGCCGGTATTCGGGATCTGCAAGCTATATCCGTTGACTGTCGTATTTGTCAGATTGGGGGCAATTTCAGTGACGCCAGAGGGTATGGTGGCTCCCAAGGGACCGCCCCAGGCGATATTGCCCTCATAGGTCCAGTTGACCGGAGTTAAGTCATATTTGAGCACCATGCCCGATGGTATTTTGAAGACATTGTTTGCAATCGTACAGTCCCGGGGAACCAGGGGGCCACGATCCGAACGAAACCCGACCCAGATAAGCTCATCACTTCCTACAAAGGTATTAAACAGGATTTTCGCCCAGCGCACACGGGGAGCAGAGCCAATTGCGACGCCTCCTTCCTGACTACCGTTACTCAACGAAATAACGGGTCCATCGATATTCACAAAATAGTTATTGATTATTTCGTGGTTATCCCCGGTGACCAGCATTCCCCGGCTGCCCGGCTTATTATCGCCGATGAAAAAATTGCCTATGGCTTTGTTGCGGTGTCCCTGTCTGAAAGAGAGTCCACCGAAGCAATTCTTGAAAACATTGTAGCGGATTGTGTTGTCTGAAGACTTACATGCGATAACCTCAACTTCGCTATCCAGGTTTTCAAAGAGATTGTACTCAACCACATTAAAGGTTTTGAACTGTGCTCCCTGTCCCAGGCCGAATTGAATGGTTTCATCATCCCCTTGTGTCTGGGAGGAAAAATTCCGAAAGTGGTTGTGGTGAAAGTAAAATTCAGAAGGTACGGTATCCGCTGTCGTTTTATCAAAGCGGATCATGGCGCCGTTATTGTTCTTGTTTTCCAAGAGACTGTAAGAGAGCTCCAGGCGTTTTGTATTGGTGTGCAACGAGATATAGTGCTGCTGGGTAACGCCATCAAAATGAAGCTTTGTCAGTATCATATCCGTACAGGGAGCTGCCGTGTAGATGGCCCCTCCTCCGGTGAACTTAATCCCTTCCAGTTTCATGAAGGAGCCTTTTAAAGTAAGCTTACCGGTAAATCGGGCGCCCAGGTGGTTTTCTGATTTTATCGTGATATAGTTGGTAGCGTTTCCGTTCCCGTTAATCGTTTTTGCGGTGTAGGCTCCGTTTGCCAGGAGAATCACATCTCCCGGATTTGCATTGGCTACCGCGGTTTGCAGTTCATTGCTGTTTGAGACATTGATGGTCGCCGCACTGAGCAGCGTGGAAGTAAGCAGCCAGATGCAGACTGCGTAGAGTATTTTATTCATAAGTTATTGTTTTTTTGGGATTAAGAATTGAGATGAGCTATAATCGCATCGCCAGCCAACGCATGTGCTTTTTTGTTACAAAAGGGATTGTGGGATGACGATGGCCCGATTGAGGGCGCATCGGGGATAATCGGGTTAACTCCTATAATCGGAAAATCGCGTTTGAGAAACAAGAGACTTACAAATGATGCGATAAACTTGTCAGTTTTGCTGGACTTGGGAGGCTTGGAATTTTTAGATATTAATATTAATAATACCCCGAAATCATTATCCTTATTTAAGAATGAAAAGCTTGTCCTGAAGCTTACCCGCCGGGCGTTGAAAGAGGGTGAAAGAGTAACTACCCGTGGTATTGCAAAGCAGGCCGACACCTCCCATGACACGGTGTGGAAGATCTGGAAAAAGCACTCGATTGAAGTATCGAAACCTGCTCGCAAGCGGCTGGATGATATTGAGGCCCATTTGAATGATAATGCAGGTCGGGTTACGCAGAAAAAAATCGCGGAGTTATTGGGTCTATCACCGACTGCAGTCTCCCTGGCGTTGAGAGGTTCGAAGCGAGTCTCCCCGGCTACCGAGCAGCTCGTGTTAGCGACCGCGAAGCAATTGGGTTATGAAATGGATTATTCCGGGCGAAGGCTCGCGGCATTGAGGTGGGATTTTCATCCAAGGCTTCAGAATATCGCCATTATCAATTTTTCGTATAACTACAGCCAGCATCCCAATCGATTGATACATAGAGGTGCACGCAGGTATGCCGAGCGTTTAAATTATCAATTGTCTGAATATTACCTATCGGACTATGAGTCTGTTGCGCAATTATTCAGGGTATTGATCAATCGGGGAGTTGTGGGTGTCGTTGTGGGTTTTATTAATTTTCAGAAATCAGATATCATCGAAGAAATTATTCGACTGGCTAAAGAGTATGAGTTGCCGATCGTCTCCGGTATATGGCATATGGAGTCCATAACCCGCATCAGCCCCAATGCTGGAGATCTTGTTAGTTACTGTTTTAAGAAGATTCTGCAGAATCAGTATCCACGTATGGCCTTAATGGTAAGACGTTTTAATACGCCAGCGGCAAGAACGTTTTTAAGTCTGCAAAACCAGTATTTGCCGAACAAGGGTGATCATATTCCGGTGTTCAACGATCAAATGACTGAATCGCAATTGATAGAATGGATCTCCGAATATCAGCCAAAGGTCATTATTGGCAGAGACCATAACTATCATCACTTAGTAAAACTCGGGTATAACATGCCGGAGGATTTCATGTTTGTCAGTATGGAGAAGGTCGATAACGATATGGCGATTGCGGGATGCGATCTGGATTTTGCTGCTTATGGAGAGCTCTGTGTGTATCATTTGGATTTGAAAATCCGCCATCTCGATTTTTCAAATTCGGATCGGATCATGCGGATATCCCTCATGCCTCAATGGTGCCCCGGGGATAGCTTTATTGAGAAAATCGAATAACTGTTACGTGTAGTTCATTTTAGCCGGGGATTTTTATAGGAATCCAGCCAATAGAAAAAATTATCACACCAGGCCTTCGCGGATGGCTTTGGCTACGGCGCCGGTGTTGGTATTGACGTGCAGTTTTTCGTAGATTCGGCGCATATGGTTAGTGGCTGTGTGGATGCTGATATTCAAAACGTCAGCGATTTCTTTGATAACCAATCCATCGGACATCTGTTTAAGCACTTCTTTTTCTCTTTTACTTAATCCGTAGTTAGCTTCACTTGAATTACGAGGTGTTTCGAAACGATCAAAAAGGCTGAGAACCCGCTCTGCAACTGCAGTATCCATGGGGGCTCCTCCATCCGCTGCGTAACGAACTGAGTTCAGTAACGACTCAGATGTATCCGATTTTAAGAGATATCCATTTGCGCCCGCGCAGACTGCTTTGAAGATTTTGTCGGGATCGTTGAATACGGTCAGTATCACCACATTGCACTTCGGGATTTTTTCGCGGAACCCTTCAATCGCAGTTATCCCATCCATCCCGGGAAGTCCTACATCCAACAGGATGACTTCCGGAGAGGGATGAGTTTCAATCGCCTGAAGTGCAGTCTCAGCTCGATCAAACTTACCTGAGCAAACGATGTCATTGGCTGAATTCAGAATTTTTTCCAAACCCCGACGATAAATTTCATTATCTTCAATTAACCAAACCTGAATCGCTTTCATTCTTATGTCTCTCTATTTACTTAAACGAATAGGTGTATCCAATAGTACCCGTGTGCCTTCACCAGGAGCGCTTTGTATTTGGAGCTGACCTTCAATGCTGGAAGCGCGTGTTTGAAGATTTTGCAGTCCGTGCCCGGCGCTTACTGCTTCAAGGTCAAATCCTTTTCCATCGTCCCGAACTTCGAAAGTGAACCTCTTTTCGTCTCCACCGATATAGCAGTAGACGTTGTGAGCATCTGCATGCTTTACGATATTTCCCAGACATTCCTTAAACGAAAAGAGGATTTGTCTGCGGAACTCAAAATCCAGATTCTGTTCAGGAACTTCATTGGTTTGAAAATGGTGTTTAATGTGGACCAATACAGAGGGTACGATCTGTCGCATATGCCTGACCAGTTTTACGCGGGAAGATTCTCGGGTATCCAATAACCATACGATATCCCGCATTGCATCATTTGCCTCACCGCTGGCTCTAAAGATGATTTCGATTTCGTCGCGCACTTCTTTAGGCAGGTTTGGCTCGTTTAGCAGAGTCTCGCTGATAAGCCGCATACCGCTCAGGCGGCTTCCGAGGTCGTCGTGAAGGTCCCTGGATATGCGACTGCGAAGCGCTCTTTGATTATCGAGCACTAACTTTCGTCGACGTACAATACTCACTAGAATAAGAGTTAGGAGTGACACTACAAAAAGAGCACCCAATATAAGAACACCTGCAATGGTTGAGTCCGTTGTTTGCCTTATACTACTTCGGATGGCTGCGATTTGTTGATCCAGCGTTTTTCTTTCTTCAAGGTTATCCAACCATTCATCCAAACCGATCAGCTTATTTTGACTGCTATAACCATCTGTAAGAAATGTCAGTTTCCAAACATTGCGGTAGGGCAGGCTAAGCTCCCATGGATGTGAACTTACGGCATTTGCATTACCGGCTACGTTTTTGCCATTTTCGAAAACCTGCATTTCGGATAAGGCCACTGCGAAATTTCTTTGCGCGATGTGCCAGAGCTCATCGGCTTCAATGCGTACATGGTTGGCGGGTAGGCCGTCGCCCGGAATAAAAACGGGATTGTCCCCTGGGTTTGGGAATGCTGGGTCCGAGAAATCGGCGATAACCCGACTATCTGATAAGTCCGGATTCATCGCCGCCAAGACTCTGAAACGCCTGGGAAATCCATGGCCGTATTGGCTGGGAGCATCCAGAGGTTGAGTCGGATACAGTCTGATCTCTTCTATTTGGGTGGGTTTCTCAAGATCGAGTTGTATCCAGCGAGATTGGTTCGGATGCTTTGAGGGTCTCGATAAATAGCCATTGCTTTCACTGGGTTCAGGTTTTATCGGAAGACCGAGATCGGTCTGACCATCTACCAAGTTGTCACTACTCCATGCAGGCAGAGAGATAAATGATCGAGCAATAACCTCTGCACCAATAGCAACGTTACGCCCCCCTGATAAGACCATGATTTCACTAAATGCGGTTAATATACGATCATCCACCCGTAACCAGTGTTTCAAAACTCTAAGCCGAATAAATCTTGCGGAAAGGTCTGCGAGCTTAATTTGTTCCGGATACTCTGGGCGTGTTTCGACTTTCGGGTCCTCCGAAGAGTGTACTAAGATTGCATTTTTGAAGTCTGCCTGTTTCGATATTTCGATTCTGAAATGGTGGGGAAATCCGTATCCTGCTATGGTCTCCCCCTGAAAAACCGTGCTCGCAGGAAAAATTGCGATACGGTCAATAGTCTGTATACTTCCCAGATCTATCAGAATGTCCAACGGATCATCGATATTATCCTGAAAATGGCTGTGGAACCCCAGGCTTTCTCCATGTCTGCCGGGAGCTAAAGGAGAGAGCTCATCCCGGCGGTTTAACATTGTTTCGAGCGTTTTCTCATATTCCCGAATCGAGCTTTTTAATGCGCGGGCAACCTGGTAATAAAGCGTCGATTCATTGGCTTCCTCGGCTCCCAAAATTACGAGAGGCAATGGTGCGATAATCCAAGCCAATAGGATGTATATTCGTGGAAACTTGATGTTAAATCATCCCTTTGATCGGATCCAATTGTCAATGACATAGAGCTCTCAAAAACAGACATAATCATGTCATTGAGGATTGGGCAAAGATCTCCTATAATGTTTAAAGTTTTCTATAATTGGATGCGGTTACTGTGCACTGATTTCATAGTTATTATCATGAAGATTACCCCCTATTTACTGTTTGTAGTCTTTCTCTCTGGCTTCCTTTTTGCACACCAGTGGGATAATATTGAAAGGCATTTAAGTGATGAGTTTGTTTGGGATCCGGAGGTGGATCCAATCCCTTACAATCCGGAAACAAATATCCATGGAGATAATTATGAAATTCCCCAGGTTCCGTGGAAAATCGAGGCGGATGAGCGTATCAATACCTATCGGAAAGCGGGTTTGTCGCTAACGATCGTAGATACAGATGGAGATGCGCTTGAAGGAATACCCGTTCGTGTGGAATTATTAAAACACTCCTTTCATTGGGGAGGTGTCATGGGCAGAGAGTTCTTAACGAGCCCCGCTACTGCAAAGCTTCAGGATTATTTCCTTAAATACTTCAACAGTTCCGGATCGGAAAATGGATTAAAGCCTAAGCAACGTCCTTTAGAAGCTTATCCTACACAGAATACGGCAGCCTATTACACTGCTGTTGAACAATTTGAGTGGTTTAGGGCGCATGATATTCCTACCCGAGGGCATGCGCTTTCCTGGGAAGGTGAAAATTTTATCGCGAGGGATCTGCAAGACGTTTATCAGGACTCTGCGCTCTCAGACTTCCAGAAGGGGGAGAAGATGCTTGAACTTCAGTTTGAGCATCTGGTTCATTCCATGAACGCCTGGGATGTTTTTTGTTGGGATGTGGTCAATGAGCCCCGGGTGAATCACTTAATCAATGATCTGCTTCCCGATGTTAATACATTTGTGGAAACCTTTAGGAAGGCTGCTGAGACCCGAGAGGGCCTTTGTAACCCGCCGATGCTATTCTATAATGAGAATCAGGTAGCCTCGTTTGTTCACTATTGGAACAACTATGATGACTACAAGGATGTGTATAAGGGGCGTATACAGGAAATTATCGATGCGGATGTGCCCATAGACGGGATCGGGTTCCAATATCGCTTTAGAAGATACGTAGATCCGGAAACGGTGTATCAGCGACTTCGCGATTACGAAGAATTCAATCTTCCGTTTCAAGCTACAGAATTTGAGGTCAAGCCGATGAATGATGCCGAGTCCTTCAGTGTGTATGAAAGGAAAAAAATGACGGCTGAATTATTGACGATCTTTTTCAGTCATCCGAATTCAACGGGTTTATGGCACTGGACCTTTGTGGATAGAGCTTCGGGATCACATCCCTGGGCTTTGTTCTCTTATACAGGTGAATTGAGGCCGGAGGCGGAGCAATGGATTAAGATGATGGAGGAGGATTTTAATACGGACGAAGTGCTTACTACATCAGCCGATGGAAAAATTCATTTACGTGCCTTCAAAGGAATATACAAAGTCACAGTGGGTGAAGGCGCTCAGGCGCAGACTTATCGTTCCCATGTTCAGGATGAAACCCACCAAAGATTAATATATCAACCCAGTGAATCGGAGGCTTTATGAATACTTTAAATCGAAGACAATTTCTAAAAGGTGGTTTGGCTGCGGGGACAGGATTATTGGCAACTCCATTGTTTGCAGGACCCGCTGCTAAAACCGTAAAAACCACCCAAATTGACACCACTGGGTTTTTCACTCTCGGAAAAGCCAAAGGACATTGGTGGCTCATTACTCCCGAAGGAAAACCGTTTTTCACGATTGGTCTGAACCATATAGACCCGGCGAGTCTGCGCTACCCGGAAAATATTGAGATCTGGCAGGAAAAATATGGGGGAAGCACGCTGCGATGGATTAAAGAATCGGTAGCTCCCAATCTACAAAAGTGGGGCTTCAACACCGTTGGCTGGGTGCAGGAAGTCACTGTAATGCAATGGCAACACTCACGGGCATTTACCGTAGATGAATACAGGGCGCTGGATATGCCTTACTGCCATTTGTTGCCGTTTATGGAATCCCATCAATGGGAAAAGCACACCGTCCATTACGACTTTAATAGTAACGATTGGGAGGAGTGGTGCGACTACGTAGCCAGATCGCACTGTGCGGCTTTGAGCCAGGACCCTAACTTAATTGGATATTTCTATAGTGATTGTCCGTGTTGGGTGCATGAACGACCTCAAAATGAGTGGCGTGGTCCGATTTTTGATCCAGATCGACTGGAATCCGATGCCGGGCGAAAGGAATTGAGAGAGCTGGCTCATCAATACTATAAAACAACCCATGATGCGATTCGCCGATATGATAAGCATCATTTGATACTGGGTGATCGATACGAGGCGAATGCGCCGGTTCCGATGGAGGTTGTAGAAGCTGCCATGCCTTATGTCGACGTTTTGTCATTTCAGGATTTTAATGATCCCGTCAAACATATGGATGAATGGCATAAAAAGACGGGCAAACCTGTCTTACTTGCCGATGCGGCTGGAGTGAGGTTTCACAGCGATGAGTTTTACAAACCCAATAATAGCGCATGGTATGTTGAAACTTTGGAAGCTCTTCACAAAAACCCGGGCTGTATTGGCTTCCATCTATGTGGGGCTTATCAGCGAAACAAGGCGCGTCGTCGGGGATTACTGGACGAGATGGAAAATCCTGATGACGTGCATGTAAGTGTTATGGCGCAGGCCAATAAGAAGATCGCTCAGTGGATGAGCGAGCAATTTTGACTTACGAATTCCACAATGAAAGCTCAAAGTATTCTACTGATTCTGGCCTTATTGTTTTCTCTAAATCGATCCTTTGCAGTAGATTCTGACACCAAGATCATCGGAAATATAGATTTTGTACATGTAGTTCAGGAAAACGGCATCTGGACATTGGTGAATGCCGAGGGTGAGTCTTTCATCCCCCTCGGCATGAATCACGTGGGGCCAATGTCCAGATTTGCTCCCTACAATAAGGACTTTTGGGTGGAAAGGATCGGCGGGGGTATCTTTAAGGGGAACTCAGTGGACTGGCAGTCTGAAGGCGCAAAAACCTGGCTGGAGATCATTGCGGAGGACCACAAGGACTACGGATTTAATACACTGGCATTTCATCATCCCCATGCCATGCCTACGGAATATTGTAATGAGCTCGGTTTATATTATTTCGGGAAACTGCGAATGAGCAATGTGCATGCAAAGCGGGTGAAGAGGTGGTCGCCAGACAAACGCTTTCCCGATGTTTTTGATTCGGAGTGGATTCAAAAATTGGATGCTTTTGTGGAAAGCTATACCTCGAAGCATGTGGACTCAAAATTTCTCTTAGGTTACAGCTACGACGATTTGCCAGCTTACACGATCTATAACATCGAAAAGCCCATTCGAGGATTTGAGCACCATCCCTGGATCATGGACATATTGTCGAAGCCCGGTAAAACGAAGGGTAAAAAGGTCTGGATCGAAGTTCTCAAAGGCCAATACAACTCTGCAAAAGAAGCAGGAAAAATGTATGGGGTGAAAATCAATGCCTGGGATGAGTTCTACGCAGTTCAGGAATATGGAATGCCCAAAGAGGAAAAAGCGGGCTTTGCGGACCAGGCACTCATGAATGCCAAAATCGTAGAGGCATACCTTAAAGCTCACCATGATGCGATCCGTAAACATGATCCCCATCATCTCATATTGGGTGATAAGATCCAGAATGCCAGGCCACAACCGGACTGGGTTTGGGAAATCGTTAAGAAATATGTGGATGTGATCTTGATCCAGGATTACGACTTCTTCACCCCTGCCCATGAAAAGAAATTGCGCCATATCCATGAGTTAACCGGTAAGCCCATAATCAATGGCGACCACGCGTATGGAGCCCTGCGTCCATGCATGCACACCGTTAAGGGAATCGAAGTCGAAACGATGGAAGATAAGGGTAAGCAATATGCCGTTTATCTCAGGGGCATAATGAATTTGCCCTTTATGCTGGGGTGGCAGGCGTGTGGGTATCTTGAAACGTGCTCCGGAACCAGTGATGCAACGGGTAAATCACAGACCGGTTACTTTGATCCCTATGGTCAACCTATCCTTGAAGCTTTGGTACATGCAAAAGCTGCAAACGAGATGGCCCTGGATTGGCATAGGGAAGCTGGAAAGCACCAAGATGTATATTCTACAATGAGGCGATAGTTAGAAAACAATAACATTCTCACGAGCCTCAATTAAGCAACAACTGTTTCGACTTAATTCGGTCGTGTGACTTTACCAGCAATGTTCTTTTAATTATTTGAGTCCATAAAACGTGAGTTCTTGGATACTTCAGCCCTGCTTTTAATACATTTCTTCGAAGAAGGCACAGCACTGCAACTTCGTTGGCGAGTTGTAACAAGTGCTTTTATCAAGTAATATGGTGTATTGGAGCATCTGGCTCACTTTTTTTACTTTGCCAAAATGATGAGAATATTTTGCAGATACTAAATTTTGTGTTCCCTTCCGTATGAACCCTAAGAAGCCCAATACCGACCGATGGTATGAGGAGCACATCGATATGCTGAGGGCATGGCAGTTGAATCGTTTTCCCGATATTGAAGACGTAGATGATTTGGTGCAGGAGAGTTTCTTTGAGTTGTCCGGTGCAGTGGAAAGTAGTGGTTCGGAATTCACACTTGCAGGGAAATACCCCGCATTCATCGAATACAATCTCCAACAGTGTTAAGGTAACGATCGGGTGCCTAGTCGGTTGTCAATAATGCGGGAGCTGGGGTACATCTCCACCTACCAATCCTGTAAATAATCCTGATTTTGAAACAGGAAATCTTAACAATTGGTCTACGCGGTACTACAACCGTTGTATCCAGTAATCAATACGCTGGAACTTATACACAGATCAGTATTACATTCACGACCGGTGGTAGTAATACCTCTGCTAAAATCACGGCCTGCGATTCGAACAGTGTTTCGGGCTCCCACGGCTACTTTGACGATTTTAATATACAATAAACATACAAGTGTAGCTGAATTACCTAATATTAGAACATATTAGGTAATTACCTAAACCTGTGCTCAGCGAGCACAAGTTTAGTTTTCATGGTTTACCATTAGAAAATTGCAAAAAACTTAGAGATACTTCAGAGACACGGGAGATTGGGGTCTTTGAATTTGCCGGAGGAAACTCGGGGTGGGTTGAAATCCATGCGAAGGGTTTTACAGGGTTCGTAATTGTAGATTCTGCATCTTTCGATTAAGTAGTATCTTTACGGAACTGCCTAGGGCTCTTGTTCGTATGCGCTTTAAAGTATCTCGAAAATGAGTAAATATCGTTAAAGCCCAAACTGTCTGCGATTTCGCCGATTTGACCTTCCGAGTAAGTAATCATCGATTTTGCCTTTCTTATGCGTAAGAAATCAATGTATCCTTTGAGGTTGCGTTTATGCTTCGCTTTAAACTGAGCACTAAGATAGTCTGGCGAACAATTTAATTGAATTGCCAGATCTTTTACAGATGCAATAGTCCCATCGGCCTCCCTTAATAACACCAGAGCCCTTTCATGCAGAAGCCTGGATTCATCCTGTAGGGTGTCAGGTTCGAAATGGCTTTGATATTCTATGACGGCGGCTAACGTTAGTGACACTTGCTTATTATTCGCTGGAAAGTGTTCTCCTCTAGGTATTAATCGGGTGAAAATTTCTCCGAAACCGCTAAGCACTGGACCGGCTTTCCATTTCCCTTTAAGCTTATGGATATCAGGATCGGATAGCTCAAACTTAATCGAAACATATTGGGTCGGGCTCTTATATCTGATGCTATGCACGATTTTAGGAGGGATGAGTAACCATTCACCACTCTGAATTTTTACGGTCTGGTTGGATAATCGAAAGTCCGTGTTTCCTGATTTGATATACTCAATTTGCCAAAAAGCGTGGTCATGGTTGCCTACCCGATAACCTTGTGTGGCTTTATCCTTACGATGATACAATACCTCGGGCAGTAGAGGCTTTTGGAAAGAGGCTTCGGTCTGAGTCACAAATCTAAGGAATTGTTAAATTTATAGCAGATTATGCCATTTTTTTTATATTATTTTAGGGTATAATACAAATATGGCAACAATGATGTCTCAACCTAAGCTCAATACAGTTCGCAAGGGCAGTGCAGACTCCCAAAGGATTGCGATTTTAGCAGAAACCGGTAAAATTGAGCTTTCCTATGCCGAAATTCCTGAACCTGGTTCGGATGAAATTAGAGTCAAAATCAAATGGGTTGGCATATGTGGTTCCGATGTGGAAGCTTTTCGGGGAGCCAGGGCACCTGAGTTTTTATCGACCCCCAGTCGTTTGGGACATGAAGTTGCAGGAGTTATCGATAAGGTTGGCGGAAATATTTTAGGCCTAAAGGTGGGGGATCAGGTGACCTGCCGTTATGTATGGGGTGCTTTTGCTGAATATATAGTTTGTAGTGCATTTAATGTTAAGGTGGTGCCGGAAAACTTTCCACTCATTGAAACCAGTCTCCTGGAAGTGCTTCCAGGTGTAATTCACACTGCAGAGCTTTCAGAAATTAAACCTCATTCAAGTGTCCTTATAACCGGCCAAGGTGTCAGTGGCTTAGTCATTACTCAGGTGATCAGCCTATTTTCCCCCAAAGTATTGGCAGTTACCGACCTAAATGAGAAGAACCTTATCCTTGCCCGTAAATATGGAGCGACGCACACCTATCAAATACCCAACACGACGGATTCTACGATGGATGTCGTTGGCAAAGACTTCCCGGATGGGTTTGATGTGGTGATACCCTGCTTATTGGAAGGGGATGGAATGATGGATGCAGTAGATGCTGCTGCGTTTGGCGGTAAGGTGGTGATGTACGGATGTATTGGCACCTGCAATCGTCCGTTTGATTTTTTTAAAGTTCATCGTAAGCGCCTGAATATTTATTCCACAGAACCTCGCAGCGACATGGAGATGCGACGTTTCTTTAATGAGGGAATCCAAATGACCCTGGACGGTCTCGTGAATACACGGGAAATGGTTACCCACACACTGCCATTAGGGAATATACAGGAAGCCTTTGAATTACGCTCAGATCCCAATAATGACGCTCTCCACATACTAATCGACTGCGAAGCCTAAGATTAGGCAAAACCCATTTCGCCAAACTAAGGTCTCAATGATTGCGCTATCATCTGCGCAACGTAGCTACTGCTTTATCTAAATATATACCTATAAATATGTTACACAAAAAAATCGTTATCCCGATATTATTCGTATCCATGGCGTTTTGCCATGTCCAGGCTGCTATCATCAAGAGCGAAACCTTTGAGGATCAAAACCTCAATGACTGGTTGCTCACCAATGGCCCACGCAGTGTAGTGACTAATTATGTTCGATCAGGAAATTATGCGGGCAAGCACACGCTTATTGGTCAGGTGGGTGTTCAGGCAGGCTTCAAGAATGAGTCCTGGAGGGTAACCGATCTGGATGATTTCGGTGAATACTGGGTGGGTTTCAGTGTCTACATCGTGGATGGCGGGACTGAGGATTGGATCTTCGATCAATACAGTCATGATTCCATTTTTTTCCAGATTTTGCATCAGGCGGATTTTAATCTCGGGGAATCGCCCAAGGGATATCCCATTAAAATGCATATCCGCAATAATGAGTTTACGATTACCCATGGGGGTTCGACTGTAAATCCTCACACATCCTCAAGCCGGGTATATACATCCTCTTCTTTGGGAACGGTTACCAAAGGTATCTGGCATGACTTCGTGCTCTACATGAAGTTTGATCCGCCCAATCCAGCGAATTGCGCCATTAAAGTCTGGCATAACGGCACCTTGAAAGTCGATAAATCCAATTTCATTTTCGGAAATGAAGGCCCTGGTTATAATGTAAAGTTTGGCATTTATCAGCCAGACTGGAGGGATGGTTTTGCAGATGTCGATAAGCGCTGGATCTATCATGATGAAATCCGTATCGGTGACGCCTTCAGCAGCTACAATGAAGTCGCCCCTCGGGGAACTCCGGGAGGAACCGGCGGAGGAACCACTCAAGTGGAAGCTGAAAGCTATGATAGTCAGAACGGAACTTCGCTGCATAGTAACGATGGTGGGCAAACCGTTGGATTTACGAATAGTGGCAGTTGGACCAAGTATAATAATGTGAATCTCCAGGGAGGCGTTAATCAGATAAAAGTTCGTATCGCCTCGGATGCAGGCACGACCCCGGGCCTTGAGTTGAGGTTAAACAGCCATACGGGGACTCTCCTGGGCAGTGTTGCTACTCACAATGGATCTTGGACGAACTACACTGAAAAGACCTTTAGTATAACAAATACTACAGGTGTTCAGGATCTGGTTTTTGTAAGGACCGGAGGACAAACCCGGATGAATTGGTTTGAGTTTGATTATGCCGCAGGGGGTGGTGGCGTTACTACCCGATTGCAAACGGAATCCTACGATAGTCAGAATGCTACTGTGCTTAAGAGCAACGACGGAGGGCAAACCGTGGAGTTTCAGGGGGGTAGTGCATGGGTGAAGTTTAATAACGTTGATCTGGGAACGGGTATTAATAGTATTAAATTCCGATGCGCCTCCGATGCAGGGGTCACACCGACTCTGGAAGTGCGCCTGAACAGTGAAACAGGCACTTTACTGGGAACTATAAATGCCTCTACGGGCAGTTGGACCAACTACCAGGAAAAGAATATGACAGTGACTACCACCACCGGGGTTCAGGATATTGTGATTAAAGCGGTTGGTGGCTACAGCCGCGTTAATTGGATCGAGTTCACTACACTCTAGATCCAACTAAACTAAAAATAGTATTCGAGGAGTTGTTTATAGCGGCTCCTCGAAAATATCATGATGAACCGAAGAGCTTTTATTAAAACTACCAGCGCAGGGTTTTCCGCAGTGGCGCTGACCCCATTTACTTGGGGAGTAAACACACCAAAAAGTGAGTGGAAACACTATAAATTTCGTTCTTATCAGCCAAAGAGCAGCCCGTCTGAAGTGTTGTGTGTAACTCCGCAGGACGGCGCTTACCTGCATACTTTTTTTGATGTTTGTCCTTTCAGTCCATCCGGTAGATATCTTGCCGTTACGAAGTTCCCATTTGAAGATAGAGATGTGAGCTATGGAGATATAGCCGAAGTGTGTGTGATCGATCTTCAGGAACAGGCTATTAAGTCTGTCTACTCAACCAAGGGTTGGGCAATCCAGATTGGCGCGAATCTCAATTGGGGAGCAACTGACCGGCATCTATATACCAACGACTGGATCAATGGCAAAGCGGTAAGCATACAGATCGATGTGGAGACGGGTGAAGCAGTATCTATCGATGGCCCCATGTATCACATCCATCCCAAAGAGCAAAATGTAGTCGGCTTTCCTTTGGATACCATCAATCAGACCCAAGTCGGATATGGGGTGCCGTATAATCCCAAGGTCAACAATATGCCGATTCAGGGAGCTCCCGGTAATGAAGGTCTCTGGCAAACCGATACTCAAACCGGAAAAAGCAAATTGATTACCAGTCTTCGGGACATAAGGGACGCAATGGACCCTCGGGTTCTCGAATTATTAGCAGGGGGTAACTGGTTTCTTTTTCACTCTAAATACAATCGGCAGGGCACGCGAATCATGCAGGTAGTGCGTTGCCTCATTCCCGATGGGGGTGAAATGCAGGATCCGAATTACTCCCGCTCGCAGTCACTCAAGCGTAATGCAATCCTTATGAATCTGGATGCAAATGGCAGGGATATCCAGACGACTATCACTCACGAGCAGTGGCAGGCGTTTGGGCACCACCCGAACTGGCATCCGGATGGAAAACAGATCGTAATGAATCTCACTCCCAAACAATTTGGAGATGACATACTCAGATTCATTATTGTCAATCATGATGGGAGTGATTTTCGTTTATTGAGCGATAAACTGGCAGGATCCGGTCACCCCAGTGTGACTCCGGATACCCGCCATCTGATCACCGATTGCTACACCTTTGAAACGCAATTTGTTGGAGATGACGGTATGATCCCATTGCGACTCATTAATCTGACCAACGAAGATGAAATCCATTTGTGCAGGGTTTATTCTCCTCCCTCCG
Organism: Puniceicoccaceae bacterium; assembly: GCA_028285755.1. GTDB lineage: Bacteria > Verrucomicrobiota > Verrucomicrobiia > Opitutales > JAFGAQ01 > JANQOQ01. Next base: position 320,405 of record JANQOQ010000004.1, on the reverse strand, counting down.
ATAAAGCAGGCCTATTGCGTGTAGATCCCCATCCGGTATGGAGCAGGGACTACCGCAAGGTCTGTTTTAACGGTGTGCCAGAGCGAAAGTATCGGCAGGTATTTGTAGCCAATGTAGCAGAATTAATGACTTAGCGTGCCCAATAGCAGTGCTTTGATGCCCAATCATTTAATACTCGGCGAAAGAGTTATTATCTTTCTGAAATTTGATCGCTGGTGAATTGAAGACCCTACGGCAATTATACGTTGTTGGGTATATCTTTGGACCATCGTTTTTTTTGAACAATGTATCTGGCGTAGAGCTTTCTGATTCGTGGATTCGCTTCCAGCGGTTGTATACCAGTAAAGATCTATAAATTCACTTACCTAAGGTTGTGACGGATAAGCAGATATAAAAATGACTCACCGGATTAAATGCAAACGCAGTGGATAATCCGATGAGTCACACATGAGATTTTGCAGAACCAACTACCCCCTGTTGGTTCTGCGTATTTTACTCTTGGGACTAAAACTCAAAGGTGCTGGTCAGATAGATACGCTTTTCTGGCGGAATTCTGACTGTTGCCGGTGTGCCGTCATATTGGGAGGTTACCGGAATAGGATCATCATCCCCAAAGACGTTTTTCATGTTCAGCTGAAGCTTCCAATTGATCTTATCGTCCATGATACGGCGCTGATACCCCATGAAGAAGTCAAAATTGCTTTCTGCAGGGGCGGTATAAGGGCTGTCCTGGACAGCGACCACGTTGCCATTCGCATCTCGCTCGAATGGGAAACCGATACCTACCTCATCCTGCCAGCGGTAAGCACCTCCGACGTTGAATCCTTCCAATACACCCTCGGTAAACTTGTAGTTGGTAACGATGTTGAATCGCCATTCACGTTGCTCATTATTGGGCAGTCCTTCGTTTGCGAGAGTTGCTGCAAGTGGAACGGTAACATTTTCAAGAATCCATGAGCCCACGGTAACCGTACCATCCGGAAGGGTATCCCCAGGGGCAAAACCGTCCGGATAAGCTCCGCGGGGTTCGTCAGCCAATGCATTCCAAACCGGCGTGAGGCGATTCACGGCGTCCTGTGTCCAGGGTGCAACATTGGTTCTGACGGTTTCCTGGCGAGCTACATTTGCAAGGATTCTCCAGTTGTTGGTTGGGTTATATACGAGCTCAAGCTCCATACCTTCAGCGGTAAAATCCTGCGTGTCGGTGATTCCTCCCGGTGCGGTAAAGTTTGCGAACCAGAGACCTGCATCATCCTGCACAAACCCGGTCCAACTATAAACTTCTGCATAGTTAGGTGGCATGGCATCGAGAATCCTTTGGAAATCCGCACGACGATCAATCGGAGCCGGATTACCGTTCTCATCGACATCATTCAAATCATCCGCCCAGAAATTGGCGAGTTGAATGCTGCCATCACGCGTCGCCCGGCTCAAAACATTGCCGGGATTGAAGCTGTTATTAACCGAAGCCGTTTCAAACAGATTAAACCTTACATTGAACTGCCCTTCGTTGATAGAGAGGTTGAAGCCGTAATCTTTGGTTTCTCCGCTCGGTGAAGTAAGGTTATCTCCGTAAGGGTTAATACGGGTGCCCGCTGGGGTGAAGTTATCTGATTCATTGTAGAACAAGCTAAATGAAGTGCCTTCAGGTAATGATATTAACTGCTCCGGCCATTTAAGGACAATGCCCATGCTCGTTGGCTTTCCACTGTCGCGATTGGGTTCGTTGCCTGATAGGTCGAAATCATCAAAGCTCCATGAGGTTTGATCCAAGGTTTGTGGCAATGCAAAAGCCCGTGCCTCAGAGGTATCTTTTCTCCAGCCGAAAGTAGTTACGATGAGATCATTAAGCCAGTAACTTTGAAGCACTATGGCTTGAGACTCGATCACCTCGTTGGTGTATTGCCCCTGGCGTGTATACTCAATCGCAGTTATATCACGATTGATGAATTCACCCTGGGAGAGATCATTGGGTGTGGCAGCAAAATAGCGAGTGCTGACTGAGGTGCCATCCACGAATGGGGCCACCCGGATCGGGTTCAATCTTACATCGCTACCGTCCAGGATAGAGGGTCCCAGATACACAATCGGTGAGGGCGTGCGGGATCCACTCTGGAAGGCAGGGCTGAGTGCCGAGTCCTCTATGAAATTACTGGTGAAGCGGGTATCGTAGTTCAGATTGTCAATTTCATTGCGCTCCCAGAGACCAGTCACCGTGTGACGGCCGAGCCAACTGCCCCATTTATCATTGATATCCGCAAAATCAAACTTGAAGAAGGCTGTAACTCGGTAAGTCTCACGCCCGATACTCTGATTATTCTGGGTGCCCGAAGCATTGACCAGATAGGGCCGTCCTACATTTGGATTCGGCGTTCCATCCTGAAGCCGCTCATTTACATCTATACGTATTTGATTGGAGCCCCCATTGGTTACAAATGCAATTTGACCATCCGAGTTATATTCCTGTTTGTCATAGGCCACTTCCACACCGGCGTTACCATCAAGGATGAGATGTTCCAGCGCTACATTCGCAGCATAGAAATCATTAAACTGACGTGCCGTTTCGTCCAGCATCTGTTCATTGAAAGGAAATACACTGTAATCGGTAAATCCCTGGGGAACAATGCCCAGAGGGCGCTCACCCCCAGGAAACTGGCTGCCTGCGACCGTATTGATGTTACGTGTAGCCAGCCATTGAAATACGTCATTTGCACTATCCTGATTAGCAGTTGGGTGGAAGATTCCGGGGCGGATACGACCTGCACGATTTGCACTGTTTTGAACTACGCCCATGATCCCACTATCGGGACCTGCTCCAGCAATCGAGCCGTCGTTATAAATAAAGCCAGGACGCAGAAAGAAGTCTCGCTGACCGATCAGTGAGTTATCCCGTTCCCGTTGCGCCAGTTGAGAGGCTGCATTGGGGTTACGTGAGGGATCATCCCAAAAGGTCCAGTCATTGGTAGGTCTTCCGCCATTTAGCCAGATATCACTATAGCCTTGTAATGGTAAAACGTTGATCGGGCGGTTCGCGTAGATCTCGCCGTCTTCAAAATTTGCGCGGAGTGTTGTGTTTTCAGTCGGCTTGAAGGTAAACGTAGCAAAGAAACGCTCATCAATATCGAAAGCAGGGTTCTGATCAAAGCGCTCTTCATCATAAAGCAATGCGATGCGAACGGCCAATTTATCTTCAAGGAGTGTGCGATTAACATCCAAGGTTGAACGAAAGCTATTATTGTCTCCAATCCGGAAAGAGATATCCCCAAAATTATCGTACAATGACGCCTGCTTTACAGAAGCGTCTATGATACCGGCAGGACTACCGATTCCAAACAGTATTCCATTGGGGCCACGATTTACGGTAACCGAAGTGGTATTGTAGCTATCAAAACCAATGTTAGTCACGAAAAGTCCCCGGGTTAGACTGGGTGCAGCCAGTCCCCGTGTTCTGACCGCATTTTGGGGGTTGGTTCTTATGCCCGCAGTATTCGCGCCTGAGGCAGCAAAGTTACCCTGAGAACCGCCTGCTTCAATACCGACGGCATAGATGAGTAACTCATTACCATTGGTCGCACCAATGTCTTCCACGAATTCTTCGGTATAAATGGATATGGCAGCCCCCAAGTCCTCAACCCGTGTATTCAGGCGAGTTCCTGCAAGGGTGGTTGATGCTACATAGCCATCCTGCTCAGCGGCATCGACTACGAATGGGGATAGTAGCAGGATATCATCGTCTGCAAGATCATCTTGCCCGACGACAGAGCCTGTGGAACCAATAAGACCCGCAAGAAGAGTTGCGAATAATGTATTGTTCGGTTTTCGGTTGTTTTGTATATTTTTCATACTGGAATCAGCTTTTGGGTTTAGGTCTTCATTGCTGATTACCGGCTCGATATGCTCATTCACTCTCACGCCATATATGGTGTTTGATTGTGTCTGAACAATCTCGAGGCCTGTATCTTCCAACATGATATACAGTGCTTTTTCCGGCTGATAGCTGCCGTGTACTGCATTGGTTACGATACCCTCGACAGCTGCGTCCGAATACATGATCTGTATTCCCGTCTGATCTGCGATTTCCTTCAGCGTAATGATTGCATAGCCTCGGGGTATATCGATATTCAACGGATTTGCGGTTGCCATCCATCCACCAAGAACACTCCAAGCTGTCAGTTGTAGCACAGCTACAGCTCGTGCAATACCACAAAAATGTGTTTTGGGTAGCATCAGTGTATCTATGGGGTATCTCGCCTATCATGTGTGCAATGATTCGCACACAGGACGGATGGATTTTTAAATATACTCAAAAAATATGTACACAATTATCTCAATGGAAAGACAATACATAGTCCCCTGATTCCTGAATATCTGTGTGAATGCCCAAGGTGGCTTCGAGTAATTCCAGAAACTCCACCTGATTGTCCGGTTTCACTGAAACTGACATCCTTATGCTGTTTATATCAGTATCATTGATAATGATTTTTCGTTCATTGTGTTTGTTAAACTCACTGATAATTTCCGATAAGGGCGCGGATACCATATCGATCAAATTGTCCTTCCATAAAGTCTGCTTGTCATATTCCTGGCGGGCGAATTTTTGAATCAGGGGGGCCTCTGTCAGGTTGTTATCCAGTGTGAGTTTTTCTCCAGCTACCAATTCAGGAACGATGATGTTCTCATCAGGGTCGGCGGATTGAGTTTCTGTGTTATTGTCCACCCTTACACGCCCTTCAGTTACATATACCTCAAGGTGTTCGAAACCAGATCGCACCGAAAAAACGGTGCCGAGTGCGGTGACGCGGGAATTGCCCGCTGAAACCACGAAGGGTCGAAGCGAATCGTGAGCAACAGTAAATATGGCTTCCCCCGTTCCGAGAAAAACGGTTCTCTGTTCACTCGTATAAGAGACGCTGAACTCGCTTCCCGATTTTAAGTAAAATGAAGAGCCGTCCTCGAGAAAGTATTTTTCACTGGCGACGGATAGTAGGTTGTCTTCAGATGAATTTGACCGGTTATTAAGATTAAACGCGTTGATGAATGTAAAACATAGGGCTAATATTGCCGCAAGGCTCATGTAGGGCAGCCACTGACGCAGATTTCCCCTTTTGGGCTCATCAAACAAATCCGGGTTCGGGTTTTTGCTGTATTGGGGCTTCCAGGTGGACATTGAGTCAAAGCTGCTCCATGCCATCTGATGCTCGAAGAAGCAGGATTCATTTTCAGGGTCTGCCTTCAACCAGTCTTCGAAGGCTCGTTTCTGTTTCTCAGTAAGTCCCTCTTCGTGAAGAATGACCCATCGAGATGCCTCATCTAGCTGAGTTTTACTGTAATTGCCTTTCATCCTGCTTGCTTAATGCTATTAAATTCTAGTTCCCGGTCAACACTTGCATAATGGTCGCGGCACTTCCTTACCCCTATGAAGAGCTGGTTTTCCACGGTGCGTGTTGAGATCTTTAATTCTTCTGAGATTTGTTGAACGCTTAAGCCGTAAACCTTTCGAAGTGTGAATACCCGTCGGCATTTTTTAGGGAGTTTCTTTATGGCTTCAGCCAAAATCTGAAATTCCTCCTTGCGGATAATCCCTTCCTGCACGCCCAAATCATTTTCCGGGAAAATATCATCACTCATATCCGAAAGGTTCTGGAATTTAACGATTTTTTCCTTCCTCAGAAAATCGATACAAATATTTCTGGCGGTGGAAAACAGGTAGGCCTTAGGGGCCTTCAGCTTGGTTTCCCGGTTGATTTTCAATACACGCAAATATGAATCCTGAATAATATCGTCGATATGTGGAATCGTTGGGTAACGGCTTCTTAACCAAGCGTTTAGCACGGATTGATGAGGGTATAATTCCCTCATAAACCATTCATTTTCTTTAGCGCTTAACCGGGGTAAATTCATGTTCAATTTGTCCTTGGTAATATTAGAATAATCACACACAGACAACACTCTTGACGAACCAACATCTGTTTATACTCAAAAAAAACACATAAAAAAGTGGGGTGGTTAAATTACGCTGCAGCTGTTATCCGTTAAGAAGCTATTTCCCCGCAAGCGCTAAAGATTTTTTTGAGTATTAAATCCTCCCCATAAGTCCTAGCTGCAGAGCTTAAGCTCGTAGATACCCACTAAAATCTGTTACAAATATGAAAATACGTATACTCCTAACGTGCTTTTGTGCACTCCTATCCCTGAGCTCCTACGCTTTTGACTACGGTGATCTTGATGCCAACAAATTCCCCCCTGCAGGCTGGGTAGACACTCAGTGGAATGATCCCGGCGGATGGACCACGATTAACGTTAATAATAATGGAATTCCGAAAAATGATAATACCGTAGATGCAGGTGCGGTCCTTCAGAGTCTTGTAGCCGCAAATACTGGCAATAAGATTTATTATTTCCCTGCGGGTACCTATCATTTTAAGACCAAGTGCCAGATTACGAAGGGAGGGGTTCAGATCAAGGGGGATGGTCCTACGACGATCTTTAAATTGGACTTCCCAGGCACTCAGGTCATAAGCGGCATTGTTTTTCAAGGGGGTGATGAGGCGACCACTTATACACTGAATGCGAACGCAAATCGTGGAGATAACCAAATTACCCTGACAAACTCAGCAGGTATTGCAGTGAACGACTACCTTCGTCTGGAACATCAAAAAGGTAATGATGCGGATGAAACCATGAAGCAGATTGTCAGGGTGACCGCCAAAAATGGGAATACCCTGACTCTCGATATGAAACTGGGTGTGGTCTTTGATAAGACCAAAACTACTGTTTACGAGACTAACCTCATTGCTAATATCAAAGTAAGTGACTTCAAAATGGAGCGCGTGCGCGCGAATGGCAAATTTTCTAACAACCTGGTGATCAGTAAGGCACGAAACATACTGGTTACAGATATTGTCAGTAGGAAATCTCCGCAATCGCATATCAAAGTTGGAAACTGTCGTGATGGTTTGATTACCCAATGTGATGTAGCCGATGGCTTTGGTGGGGGCGGTGGCTGGGAATATGGTATCACCATACCAAGCAGCACCCGCGTAAATGTCATCAATAACGTTGCAGCGGATTTGCGCCACCATTACTCAACTCAGTTTGGCACAAGCCACTGCGTAATCGCTTACAATGTAGCGAATGCTCCCTATAATGCTTATGCGGACTTCGGTGAGCACAACTCAAAGGGATGCCACAACAACTTGTGGGAAGGAAATTTTGGTGAAGAGCTCTATAATGATAATTTCGGAGATAATTTTGGCACTGAATACACTACATATTTCCGTAATCATGCAAAGGTTAAGGTAGGATCTGAGGAACCTCTGAATAGTAAGATGAATCTCATTGGCAATGAAGTCGAAGCCAATGGTATTAAGACCAGCGGAACCAACCATTATGTCGGTGCCAATCGCAAAAATACGGATGCCAATGGCAATGGCGGAACGATGGTATGGGGTGCGCTTAGCGCAACGGACGATATCCCAGAGTCTCTCTTCCTGACCGCTCAGCCCGCTTATGCGGCTTCGTGGCCACTGTATGGCCCTGATTCAGGGGGTACTGGTGGGTCTGGAGGCACGACGACTGTAGAAGCAGAGTCTTATAACAGCCAAAACGGAATAACCCTATATACCAACGATGGCGGAACGACCGTTGGTTTTAATAGTAGCGGTAGCTGGATCAAATTTAACAACGTGAATTTCCACGGTGGCGTTACCCAAATCAGGGTAAGGGTATCCTCAAATGCAGGAACTACTCCAGGTCTGGAATTCCGCCTGGGCAGCGAAACCGGCACATTGCTGGGATCCGTAAATCCGTTCACCGGCAGTTGGACTGGCTATCAGGAAATGACGGTAAATATCACTAATACTACCGGAGTAAATGATCTCGTAATCGTAAGAACCGGTGGCCAAAGCCGACTCAACTGGTTCGAGTTTGACTACGCAGCCGGTGGAAGCGGAGGGGGTGTTACCACCCGGATACAAACGGAAGATTACAACGCCCAAAACTCTACATCGCTTAAGAATAATGACGGTGGGGTGAGCGTTTCCTATGACAGTGGAAGTGCCTGGACAAGATTTAACAACGTGGATCTCGGAAGCGGCATCGATACTATAACCTTTCGCTGCTCTTCGAATGCAGGCACTACGCCTGGGTTGGAAGTGCGGTTAGGCAGTGAAACCGGAACATTAATTGGCACGATCAACCCCACTACTGGGGGGTGGACCACTTATCAGAACAAGGATATGGCTGTAACGACTACAAGCGGCATTCAGACCCTTGTGATTGTGAAGACGGGCGGCCAAAGCCGTGTCAACTGGATCGAGTTTACTACTTTGTAGGGAATTAGAGTTATTAATTGCGGGGAGGTTGTTAAAATCAGCCTTCCCGCTTTTTCGTACTACCAAGAGCGAAATTTCTGATGCCCGGGTGCATTTTCTTTTGAGTATTAAATCTTTCCTGACTGTCATTAATATTGAGCCATCGGCTCAAGGCCCTATTCGCATGGGGCATTTTCTCAATTCGTAAATCAATTAAACATTCATGAAGTCTCACATTATTCTAGGCATTGTCTTTATACTGGCACTCTTTAAACCTCTCTTTGCTGAACCGGAAAATCATTACGATATTGTGATTTATGGAGGCACCTCTGCCGGAATTGCTGCAGCTATTCAAGCTTCAAGGATGGATCATTCCGTGGTCATTATTGAGCCAACCAATCGCCTGGGGGGGCTGACGACCGGTGGGTTGGGGCAGACAGACATTGGCAATAAGCAGTCTATTGGGGGTATAGCCCGCGAATTTTATCAGGGGATCCGTAAATACTATGATAATCCTGCAAATTGGCGCTGGCAAAAAAAAGAGGACTTTCGGGATGTTGGCCAGGCAAGAACGGATCCGGATGAAGATACCAAATGGACCTTTGAGCCCTCTGCAGGATTGACTGTTTTTCACAAAATGCTGGCTGAGGAGGATATATCGTTTGAATATGCGCAACGCCTGAATCGGGAAACCGGAGTAATCGTCGAAGGTGGGCGAATTGTCTCCATTGAGATGGAATCCGGTGAGATTTATACCGGAAGGGTCTTTATTGATGCGACCTATGAGGGAGATCTAATGGCTTCGGCAGGAGTGACTTACGCGATTGGCCGTGAACCCAACAGCCAATATGGTGAAACCCTGAATGGTGTGCAGGATAATTATATGGGCACCTCATTGCTCGGCACCCAGTCCCGCAACCAGCGCAATCATAATTTCGTAGACGGGGTGGATCCCTACATTATACCCGGCGACCCCGGTAGTGGTGTTTTGCCAGGAATTGATGTAAATGGCCCCGGTGAAAGCGGAGCTGGTGACAAGCGCATCCAGGCCTATTGTTTTCGCATGACCTTAACGGATCATCCTGAGAATCGTATCCCATTTTTTAAGCCGGAAGGGTATGACGAGATCAACTATGAGCTTCTTTTCCGCAATTACGAAGCGGGCTTTGACGGGTTCCCCTGGATTAACTCAAGTATGCCCAACCGCAAGACCGATACTAACAATCGCACCGGGTTTTCGACGAATCTGGTGGGGGGTAATTACGGTTACCCGGAAGGCACCTACCAAGAGCGTGAGGAGATCAGAGATCGTATCCGTAAACATCAACAAGGCCTCATGTGGACACTGGCGAATCACTCGCGGATTCCTCAGCATATACGGGATGAGATTTCTCGTTGGGGTACCTGCAAGGACGAGTATGATACCGAAGATGGCTGGCAGAACCAGGTCTACGTGCGTGAAGCACGGCGCATGGTGAGTGATTTTGTGATGACCCAACACTATTGTGAGGGGCTTAAGGTTGTAGATGACTCTATCGGTATGGCTGCTTACACAATGGATTCCCATAATGTGCAACGCTATATTACACCCGAAGGGTGGGTTAAGAATGAAGGCAATGTGGAATGTCGTGTGCCTGGGCCCTATAGCATTAGTTACAAGGCCATTAGGCCGAAAGCTGAGGACTGCACGAACCTGCTCGTCCCGATTTGCATAAGTGCAAGCCACATTGCATTTGGATCGATGCGAATGGAGCCCGTATTCATGGTCTTGGGCCAGAGTGCAGCAACGGCTGCAAGTCTCGCTATCGAATATGACACTTTTGTCCAACAAGTGGATTATAGTAAGCTTAGAGATCGCCTTCTAGCAGGTAATCAAGTCTTGGAGTAGGGGAGCCAGAATCTACAAACCAATCTGTGCCGGCTTTTTATGTTTTGGTGTATCAGTGAGCTTCTCGAATTACTAACTCTATGTTTTTACAAAAGATAAGTTAAGTTTACATCAAATTGAAACGGCTTGCCTCCCTCGTGGTAATGTCCCGTTAACCGGATACTCTACACTGGTAAATGGCTAGGATTTGAGCAGCATTGCGGCAACGTTATGCGGTGTTAAAACCGGATATAGCTTTGCCGCAACGGGTTAGTATAACTGTTAGATTCGCATATAATTTGTATAGCTTATGAGATTTAGTAATTTTTACTAAGCTAAAATGAAAATTCAGTTATATGCCTATACCCTGGCCATTAGTTTCATGTCTGTTTTTGCGGAAACACAGACGCAAGTGTATTCGGTTGACGTGTGTATTTATGCTGCGACTCCTTCTGGAATTAATGCAGCTATAGCCAGTAAACGTAACGGCCTGGATGTATTAGTGGTTGAGCCGAGCCGATGGCTCGGAGGTATTCTGGGCGCAGGTATTAAGCCCATGCAGGACTGCCCCAATTATGAGGCGGTGGGAGGTATGACCCGGAGCCTGCTAAAATCACTGGGTGAAGACCCGTTAGAAGTGCGTGTTCGCTACCAGGCGTTGATTGAAAAACACGATATACCGGTAGTCTACGAACATCGCGTATCGAGCGTGGATGTTAAAAATAGTGAGATACAAGGTATTCAGCTCGATTATGCACCCCCTGACTCTACAGGCGTTCCGTTTGCAGAGCCGAAAGTCGCACATACTGCGATTGTGAAGGCAAAGGTCTTTATTGATGCCAGTTATGAGGGAGAACTCATGGCGCGGAGTGGTGTGAGCTACCGGGTCGGTCGAGAGAGCAGTCAGGATTTTGATGAACCCGTCGCAGGGGTGACAACGCTTAATCGCATAACCCCGCTCGATCCATTCGTGGTTCCCGGTGATCGTAATAGTGGTCTCCTCTCATTCGTGGAGGATGATCATGGAAAACCACTGGGAGCGGGTGACGCGTATACCCAAGCATACAATTACCGTTTTTATGTGACTGAGGATCCCGCACATCGGGTGGAGATTGATAAGCCGGATAACTACGACCCTGCAGACTTCGAGCTGATAGGGCGCTATATCCAGGCCCTGGATGATCGCTACAACAGCAGGCAGTTAGTAGACCATTTGGGATGGATTTTTCCCGGAAAAATGCAACGGGGAGACCGGAATTATGCGCGCGATGATTTATTTTCCATCTCACCTTTGGGGATTAGCCATATTTATGCGGATGGTGATTACGCTGAGAAGGCCCGTGTATGGAAACAACACCAGGACTACATTAAAGGGCTCTATCATTACCTATTGGAAGACCCACGTGTACCCCAGTTCTTTAAGGAGCAAACTGCAAAGTTGGGCCTGGATGCCAGATACCACCCCGAGACGAATGGTTGGCCTCATCAACTTTACGTCCGTGTGACCCGGAGGATGGATGCCCCCTATACGTTAACCCTAAAGGATATATATAATGAAACCCATGTGTCCGATCCTATCGGTCTGGCCCAATATGGGGTGGATATCTATCCGGTCAGGCGCATATGGTTTGATTACAATGGCAGTACCTATGTGGCGAATGAGGGTAATATGTTTATCGGGCAACACGAAGGCCCCACACGGAAACCGTACCCCATATCCTACCGTATGATTACACCGCGATCGAGTGAATGCACTAATCTACTGGTGCCCGTTTGCTTTTCGGCAACTCATTTGGGGTATGCGTCTGCCAGGATGGAGCCCGTATTTATGGTTGTCGGAGAGTCAGCAGGAGAAGCGGCTGCGTTGGCGATCAAGAGTGATGTTGCCGTACAGGAAATCGATATAGAGCAATTACTGGATCGGCTGAAAGCAATTAACCAGAGACTGAGCTGGCCGATTGAAGAATAGCTAACTACTCTTTCTATCCGTACCGATACGGGGATTGCGCAGTTGCGTCGAGCGGATGGTCAAAATTGAGATTTTTGGCTGTCCGCGAGCTTAGGCGACGCTGCTATCTATCCGATATTGGATTCTACAGCGTTGCCAAATGCTTGATGCTCTCTTGGACGCTAGCTAGTGGGTCTGGTGATTGATCCTGCTCTACGTGGCAATGGGCGACGCCCACGGCCTTCGCGGCTTTGATGATCGGCTCCATAGGGATAATCCCGTTGCCGAGTTCCTTAAATGCTTCCTTAGGCACACCTCCTTCGAAATGGGGGATGTCGATTCCCGCCTTGAGATCTTTGAGGTGGAGCTGGGAAACCCGGCCCTTTAATTTTTTCATCAAATCAACGGGCTCTACACCTGCCAGCTTTACCCAGAAAACATCGATCTCAAACTGCATTTCATCGGCAAATTCAGCCATGAGGATATCGTATCCGGACTTTTTGCCTTCCATGGGCGCAAATTCGAAACTATGGTTGTGGTAAGCGAGTTGAATGCCGGCTTTTTTGGCTTTTACAGCAGCCTTATTGCAGCGTTCGGCAACGCGCTTGTAATCGTCGAGGGTTGCACGTTCTTCATTATGCAGGTAAGGGATGACCAGATGGGATAAGCCGTCTTTTTGAGCCTGCTCAAGGATCTTATCAAAGGCGCCTTTTTCTGCCTTGTCGGGACTGGTAACCGCTTCCCATGCAAAGTGAGAAGAATTTACTTCCAAGCCGTGGTCTTTTGACGCTTTAATCATCGCTTCGGCATTGGGAAAGCCATAAGCTTCCACCTGCTTGTAGCCAGCTTCGGCTACGGCTTTAATCGTTGCTACCGTATCCTCCTTTATCTCGTTACGCAGCGTATATAGCTGAATGCCGATATTCTTGCGGTAGGGATTGTTTTTTGCGAGTGCGAATGCTTTCAAAGTTGCTGAACTAGCTAATGTGGTTGCCAGGGTGGTTTTAATAAAGGCGCGTCGTTTCATATTTAATTGGGTATACTGTTGGTTCTGAGTATTGGCTACAGCCCATGTTTGAAGAGCCTATGCAAATTAGTTGCACAAAATGTCCCAATTATCCAATAAAAAAGCGCGTTAATGTGCTTTATAAGATACTATCAACTGAGCGTTTTCTGATAATTATAACTGTGTGCTTTGCCTGTTAGATATTTTAGTTCATATTCTTTGGTGATGAATATTACCCGTTATCTATTACCCTTAATCTTCATGTTCTGCTCTAATCTGCTAACTCATGGACAATCGATCCATGAACCTCTGCGAGTGGCAATCCACGGCTTGACGCATACCCATGTGCATTGGATATTGGGTCGCGAGGACCGGGGGGATATTGAACTTGTGGGGATCGCCGAGGAAAACAGGGATCTGGCCAAGCGTTACGCAGGCCAATATGGGTTGCCGGATTCGATGTTGTATGAGGATTTAGCAACTATGCTGGCCGAAACCCAACCTGAAGCAGTATTGGCATTTAATAGCATTTATGGGCACCTCGAGACGGTAGAAGCCTGCGCGCCCCTGGGTATCGACGTAATGGTTGAGAAGCCGCTTACCTACCGGCTGGATCATCTAGAGAGAATGGAAGCGTTGGTCGAAAAGCATAACATTCGATTGCTGACCAATTATGAAACCACCTGGTATCCGACTTTGCACAGGGCTTACGATGCAATCCATGAAGAAAAGGCCATTGGCGAGTTGCGCAAACTCGTGTTCATGACAGGCCATCAAGGCCCGCAGGAGATTGGGGTGAACTCTGAGTTTCTGGAATGGCTGACGGATCCGGAGCAAAATGGGGCAGGGGCCCTGGTTGATTTTGGTTGTTATGGAGCTAATATTGCGACCTGGCTCATGAAGGGCGAGGCTCCGCTGAGCGTATACGCGGTTAGTCAACAAATTAAGCCGGAAATCTATCCCAAAGTGGATGACGAGACTACCATTATTTTAACTTATCCCAAAGCCCAGGTGATCATTCAGGCGTCCTGGAATTGGCCATTTAACCGCAAGGATACGGAAATCTATGGGCAAACGGGTAAGATATACCAGGCGAACCGAAGCGATTGGCAGATACATAAGCAGAACCAAAAGCCAAAGGAGGAAACTTTTGCTGAGTTGGAAGATCCGTTTGATGATCCTTTTGCATATATGGCCGCATTAATCCGAGGGAAAATCAAGGAGGAGCCTTATAGTCTATCTTCACTTGAAAACAACCGGCTCGTCGTAGAAATACTGGCAGCTGCCATTCGATCGGCAGAAACGGGTGAGACCATTCGTCTGAGAGAGTAACATCTGGTTTTGTTGGACTGTATGCTTGCTCGGTAGCTATAATGAGCTAGACACTGGTGTCGATTGAAGCTTTCTTTTTTAAGGCATACTTACTGCTGGTTTGATCGTATGACTGAAGACTCCCCGTTGATATCCCTGTGGCGTTCCCCGCAACGCTGGATATGGTGTGTTGCTGGGCTTGCGGCGATCTGTCTGTTATTGTGGGCGTTGCCAACCGGGCCGTTGCCCGATAGTGCAGCGATGGGGCAGGGGCACTGGACATCGCTTATGCCGCCTTTAGTCGCCGTGGTGATTGCAGTCTGTTTTCGCTCCTTAGTGGTCGCATTAAGCTGTGCATTTCTGGTCGGAGCTCTCTTGAGTTTTGGGTATAATCCGCTCGTTTTTATTCCGGATGCGTTGAATCAGTTTATAATCGTCAACATGCTGGGCCAGTTTTCGCTCTATATTTTCGGGTTTCTTTTTGCGCTGGTGGGCATGGTGCATGTGCTTTACAAAAGCGGGGGCATACAGGGGCTCGTTCAACTGTTTTCGCGCTTTGCGAAAGGTGCTAAAAGTGCGCAAGCGGCAACTTTGGGTGCGGGGTTTATGATATTTTTTGATGACTACTCCAATACCATCGTAGTGGGGCAAACGATGCGGAGTTTGACAGATAAATGGCGTGTATCCCGGGAAAAGCTGGCGTATCTGGTCGACTCTACCACAGCGCCCATTGCGGGGGTGGCGATTATTTCGAGCTGGATTGCCTATGAGGTATGGTTGCTGGGATCGACAGCAGAATCCCTGGGACTGGAAACGGGGGGGTATGCCCTGTTTATACAGATGTTGCCCGTACGTTTTTACTGTTGGGGTACGCTGATCTTCCTGGCGCTCATCGTATTTATGCAACGGGATTTTGGTCCTATGTTGAGGGCCGAAGAGCGTGCCCGCTCTACCGGAAAAGTCATCGCGGATGATGCTCGCCCGCTATTGAGGGAGCGTTCGGAGAGTATGGAGCCGCCGCCCGGCATTCCTCACCGTTGGTGGAACGCTGTGGTGCCACTGGCTGTAGTGATGTTTGGCCTCATTGGGGGAATCCTCTATGTCGGTTGGCAACGACTTACGCGGGATGGCCTGCCGGTTGAATTTTTCTCAGCGGCGGGTTTGCGCGAGATCTTTGGTATTGTAGTTTACGATCCCAGTTTGCCTGACGGCGGGCCGGGGGTGCCCCTTGTGCTTTTTTGGGCAGCCATTGCAGGAGGTGTTGTAGCGATACTCCTGCCGGTTGTTCAACGGTTGTTGAACCCCTGGCAGGCGACTAAAGCATATGGCGCATCGCTGCCAACACTTGGGGTGACCATTTTTATTCTTGTGATGGCCTGGGCGATGAAAAGCATCTGCGACTCGCTGGGCACGAGCTATTATATGCTCTCGCTGGTCGGTGATGCATTGCCGGTGGCTACGGTGCCTCTATTGACATTCCTGCTTGCGGCAGGGATGGCAATGGCCATTGGCACGAGCTGGGGCACGATGGGTGTGATGATCCCGATCATGCTGCCTTTTGTCTGGGAGCTGGGAGCGGGCGACCCCATGCAGATGACGTTCTTTGTGTTAACTGCGGCTGCGGTGCTGGATGGTGCTATTTTTGGCGATCATTGTAGCCCTATTTCAGATACGACTGTGCTTTCCTCAGTCGCTACCGGTTGCGACCACCTGCATCATGTTGGCACTCAGCTGCCGTATGCGGTTGCGACGATGGTTTTGGCCAGCCTCACCGGGTATAGCTTAGTGGCGCTCTTTGGGCTTACCCCCTGGATATTCTTTCTGCTTTTTCCTATTTCTGCGGCGGTATTAATCCGCGCAATCGGTAAGAAGACGGATTGAACCGAGTTTAAAAATATATTTTGAAGTAAATTCGCCAGGCAAACTATTGTTCGCTTTATAGAGCCTGCCTGGAGGGGCGTATGATGACTTCATTGACGTCCACATCTGCAGGTTGTTCAACGGCATATTGGATGGCTCTGGCTACGGCATCTGCATCGATCGCAATGTCCACGAAAGCCTGTACCCCCTCTTTGACTTCAGGTACTCCAATATGATCAGTAAGCTCGGTCTTGACAGCACCCGGGCTGATATTGGTAACGCGGATGGAACCATCTGACTCCATGCGGATCCCTTCGCTGAGTGCCCGGACGGCAAATTTGGTTGCACAATAAACGGCGGCTCCCGGGAACACGAGGTGGCCCGCTACCGAGCTCACATTGATAAATTGACCGCTGCCCTGAGCACGCATGATGGGTTGGGCTGCAGCAACGCCATTGAGAACTCCCTTGATATTTACGTCTACCATCCAATTCCATTCGTCGAGACGATTCATCTCAACAGGGGAGAGAGGCATCACCCCGGCATTGTTCACCCAGACATCCAGGCTCCCGTAGGTATCCCTGGCGGTTTGGGCAGCCATGTTCATATCGTCGATGGACGTCACGTCGGCTTCGATGGCAATCGCTTGGCCTCCGGCGGCATTAATATCATTGACCAGCTGATCCAGACGGGACTTGCGGCGTGCGACTGCGACAATTTTTGCTCCATTTTGGGCTAAGAGACGTGCGGTGGCTTCTCCAATTCCGCTACTGGCTCCGGTGATTACTACGACTTGATTAAGGGTAATGCTCATAATGATTTATTGTATGATTACACTCCTATGATTGCAAGTAGGGGGATGGATAATTATGTTAGGCTTTTTGGTCCCAGGGGCCGGTAATGGCGAGGGTATGCCCGGTGACCTGAATATTGACGAACATAGTCTGCCCATCGGGTGAGAAGCAAACGCCCGCAAGCTCAGACGAGTTGTAGGAGTTTTGCGCAAAGTCGTAGCAGGCACCCTCCGGGGTGACGCCCACAAGCTTACAGAAGCGTGCATCATAAGTGTCTTCGGCGATGTAAAGGTCACCCCAGTTTGCTACGGTGAGATTATCCGCCTTGGAGAGGATTTCGGCGTCTTCACTCTCTACAAAGAGCTCAAGTTTGCCAGGTTGCTCGGCCTCACGTTCGGTGCCTTCGTAGGGGCTGGGTTTGTAGCGGAATATTTGGCCTTCCAGCACAGGGCCACCGTTGGTGCAGGCAAAATAAATTTCATCATTGCCATACCACATGCCTTCTCCGCGTGCAAAGATTGCGGCTCCTTTTTCCTGACCGCGGAGGCGCAGGTCCTCGTTGGGGGATTCGACATCTTCGAGATCAATCCACTCTACGTCGAGCGCTTCGCCGGCAGGGAATTTGGGTGCTTTGAGATCGGGCCAATTACGGGTATCGCAGGTTTTCATCCCTTTTATTGCGAGTGCCTGGAGTTTGCCCCCTTTGTGCAGTTTTTTCTTAACATTGGGGATGAAGCGGGTGATGAGGCCGTTGCCGGTATCTTCAGTCTGGTACACGATCGAGGTCGCGGGGTCGATTGCAACGGCTTCGTGGCGAAAACGTCCCATTGCCTTTAGCGGTACGGGATCTACGAGCCCGATATCTTCTTTGGCCGGGACTTCAAAATTGTATCCATGGTCTTCCAGCCAGTCATCACCTGCCAGGGTGGTAGTCTCTTCACAGGTGATCCAGCTGCCCCAAGGGGTTGGGCCGCCCGCACAATTACGCTCGGTGCCTGCGAGGCTCAGGTAATGTTTAACCACTTCCTGCTTTTTCGGATCGTAAACCAGCGTCGAAGTGCCGCCGAGCATGGGCTTAGACTTTCCCTTATCGAAGACTTTATCGTGCAGTTCATCCGTGAAGAGCTCATTTTTTTCTCCAAAGGGGCCGTCTTTGGGGTCTGAGTCGTCGCTATTTTCATGGTTGATCACCAGGATGATTTTGCCGTCGGTGCCAGGAAACGCAGCCATGCCATCCGTCATCGCAGGCAGTATAAAGCCGTCGTCCATGGTTTGGCCTTTGGTAGCCAGGATTTTGTAGCTGAAACCTTTGGGTAGGTCAAAAACCTTATTGGGGTCCGGCATGAGCGGGCCGTATCCCTTACTAATGAGCATTGTTGGTTTGGAAGTGCTGCCTGCATGCACAAAGGCGCGCAAGCCTGCGAAGCCGAGTGCGAGGCCTCCTGAGGTTTTGATGAAATCACGTCGGTTAATACTCATGATGTAAGATGGCAAAAAGTTAGTTGCTGTGTTGCGTTCAATGCTAGCTTAAGGAAGCCCTGGTAATGAAGCTTATTTGAGCATTGTTGTGATATTGTCACAGATAAACACGGGAATCAAATGCTGAAGTTGAATTATTTTCAGCGGGTTTCGCTGGAATGTTGAGACCGAGCAATGTCGATGAAGCTCGCTTAACTTAGGCCGAATTTAAATGGATTTGAGGTAGGTGACAAGGTGCTGGCGTTCGCGAGGGCTGAGCTCGTGAGTGAATTCGCGGTGGCCCGGGTCGTCGAAAACTTCGTTGAGTGTGTTTGCACGGCCGTCATGCAGATAGGGGCCGGAGCGCCACATTTCAAAGAGAGTGGGGGTGACCCATGCGCTCTGGTGGTCGTTGGGGCCGGCGTTGTCCATTTCGTATATTTGAGTATCGGCAAAATATTCTCCGCTGTGGCATTGATAGCACTCGGCCTTGCCATGGAAAAGATCGTGCCCGAGGGCGATTTCATCCTCGGCACCTTTCTCTGGGATGGAGATGTGCCTGAGCGATTGTATGTAGGCATCTACGGCATCGGTGATTTGCTTTGTAGGCTCATACTCGAGTATGAATTTGAATGAGTTGAAGGTGGAGCCTTCGATCTGGGGGCGGCTGCCGTCGTAGCCCATGGGAAGTGTTTGGTGAGAATAGAGCAGGCTTTTGGTGTTTTTGGGGTTGCCCATACCGTCTCCGAGTAGATCCCAGTTGAGACCGTCGGACCGGCTGTCTACATGGCAGGTGGTGCAGGAGGCCCAGTTTTGATAGGAGTAGGTGGCGTCGTGAAAGATGATTTCACCTTTTCTTGCGAGAGAGGGGGTGGCGATCGAGTCGGTTAGGGGGGTTACGCTACCCAGTTTATCGACCTGAGTGATATTGAAAGCCGTGAGTGTATCCGAGTAATAGTTTGCCGCGACGAGGGAGCCTCCTGCGAAGGTGACTGCACGGGGTCCCAGGCCTTGGGTAGCCAGACGCTTGCGGTAAGGGGCTACGGTAGCCAGCTGGGTGTGGCCGTAATCCAGCTCTTCGATCATGCCTTCGTAGTCGATCAAACTTACTTCATGGCTGCCGGATAGAGCTACGGCGAGGTATTTGCCATCTTCGCTAAAAGCGATGCCCCAGGGGGCGGGAGCTCCGCGGTTGACGTCATCGAGGAGCAGAGTTTTGACTGCGTATTGCTTTCTGAGGTCTATGATGCTGATGGCGTGGGTGATGATCCAGCCGCGGTCGAGCCGGTTGACGGGTAACTGGTAACGGGACAGCCCATGCGATACAACGAGGTGGGTTCCCTGTGGGTCCATCTTAATGTCACGCACGGCTGTAGACCCTACCGGAAGCGGGACTCTCTCTACGATCTCCAAAGTATCTGTATCCATAACGGAAATCGTTGCATAGACTTCATCCAGGTCCGAAGCCATGTCCGGCAAAAGATGGGCGATGAAGAGGTGACCTGAGGATGGTTCTAGCGCTGCACTTACGGGCATACGGTTCACTGCAATCTCGGAGAGTAGCCGGAGGGTATTTGCATCAATCACCGATAGCGTGCCGGCAAATTTATTAAGCACGTAGATCCGTTGGGATTCGGGATCATACAAGGGGTGTATGGCTCCGTAATTAAGCTCGAGTGTGTTGCTGATTTTTTGCCCCTTAAAGTCTATTTTGGCCAAAAAGCCCATGCTTTGCTCATTCAGGTAGGTCAACCATAGGCTGTCCTCATGGAGAGAGATGCCAGTGGGGCTACCGGGGATGTCCATGCGCTGAATGGCATTCGAATCTAAGGAAAGTTGTGCCAGGCTTTGGCCCTCCTTTTCAGCGATGAACAGAGATTGACTAGCAATGTCGTATGCAATGTCTGCAGGAGAGCGGTAGGTGCTACTCCAGGTCAAATTTGCTCCGAGGGTCAGGCTTAGAAAGATGCATAAAGCTCTCATGTCATCTATTGATTAGAGGGTATCGTTGCTGATGATGCGAAAGCCGACGTTATAGACTTTTTGCCATTCGGGATAGCCGATACGATAGCTCGAAGTGCTGCGTTTCGGGGTATCGCTGAAGGAGCCCCCGCGGACGACCTTGAGGGATTCATCGGATGGGGTATAGTTGGAGTCCGGATGTGGCACGTAGTCGGAGAGAGTCCACTCGGCCACGTTGCCGTGCATGCTGATCATTCCCCATGGATTACTTTCAAAATGCGCGACCGGGGCTGTGCCGATAAAGGCGTCCCGGAAGCGCGTATCGGAAAGATCCACGAGGTGGCTGTTAAGCATCTCGACGTCGGCTGCAGTGCTGAAGAATTGGCTGTTGCGTGAGCGACCGGTCACACCGTCTCTGGCAAATGAATAGTCGGCCAAATTGGCGTATGCTGAGAAATCATTGGCGGCATTTCCATAGAAGTAGGGGGTGTCCTTGCCGGAGCGGCATGCGTATTCCCACTGCTCTTCGGTGGGCAGGGTGAATGGGATGCCTGTTTTGTCGCTGAGCCATTCACAAAAAGCCATGGCCTCTTCCCAGGAAACTCGCAGGACAGGCTGGTCCGGACGATTGAGTGCCAGGCCTTTATCATCCGGTCGGTTGTCGTGGCGTTTTTGAAGGTAACCGCTATCATGTTCGGCTTTAAAGGCCTGGAATACTTTGTTGCTGATTTCGGTTTGGGACATCCAAAACGGTTCCTTGATTTCAACTTCTCGCAGCGGAACTTCGTCGAGGCTCCCCTCGGTGCTACCCATCGTAAATGTGCCCGGATTCACCTTCAGGAAACTCAAGCTAACCCCCTCGGCAATTTTTATTTCCCGGACTTGTTTGGTGACCCATTTGGGGGTTGGCTGGATAAACTCTATGGGTTCCAAAGTGGGTTGTTCTTCGATATTCTGAAAAGCACCGCTGGTTTTTTGGATCTCAAAATTTTCAGGGAGCTGGACTTCGCTGAGTTCAGACTGATCGTAGCGCGGCTGCTTGCTGCCGTAGCGTTGGCGGAACTCATAACGTCTCTCGTAATGGCCGTCCGCAGGTGGCATGTCATATACATTCAGCCAGGAACCGTGATAGGGGCCGTTGAGGTCGATCCAAGTGGAGAGGCGCTCCATATCTTCCCGGGTTAATTGCACATCGTAGTGCCCTTTTTGCAGCAGTTGAAAGAGGGGTGTGGTGTTTGCCTTATACTCGCCGGGAGTCAATAAGGAGACGGTATCGCCCACACCTACGCGACGGATGTATTTGATGAGGGTTTCGTAGGCGGGTGAATAGTCTGCGCGCCTTTCACCGTCTGTATATTGGAGATAATCCTCGTGCATACGATTTCGATCGTAGAAGGACATGATCGGACCCTTATACTCAGGTGCCAGGGATCTCGGGCGAAGATCTACCAGGTCCTGCGTGCCGTTGTGGCAACTGAGGCAATTCTGGTTTAAAACCGGCTGAACTTCGACCTCAAAATCGAAGGGCCTTGCGGGTCCATGCCAGGGAGTGAGGTCTTCGGGGGGAAAGAGCAGTGCCTGAGATTGCTTGGGCAGGGGTGCCAGGGTGCTGTTTTCATGGCAGCCGATGCAGCTCATTTGCTCGCCGGGCATTGCGGTCGTCCAGGTGCGCATGAGCTGGACGGCCTGGCCGTATTTGTCGACCATTTGAAAAGCAACCGGTGTATCTGCCGGAATTTTAAAGTGGGCTGAGCCATCCTCATAGACATTCGCCTCTCCCAGAATTTCGACGACCTCCCACGGGCCGGACATGCCGATTTTATCAATGCCAGCAAGTGTGGGGAATCCGTAATTGTAGGCGATGACGCGCACTTTTTTGATAACGTCGCGAGGTACGCCGCTTAGGCCCGGGCCCGCGTAAACATCCTGGATGAACACGCTCGCCATATCTTGCTCAAGGTCGACTTTTTCGGGCAAGGTATGAGGAGTGGGTCGGGATTCCACGAGAATGGGATTAAGTATCGTATGATCCTTAGGTGCGGCGAGGGGGGTTATATTACCGAAACGGTCGACGAGGCAGAGCTCGTAGTCGGGAAAATTGTCAGGATCCCTGGCGACGCTGGCGAGGTAGTAATCTTCATCGATGGGGTAAGGGTCGGTGAATTTTGGGAAGACCTCCCGAATCCAATAGTCCGCAACGGGTTGTTGAGGAGGACGTTGGGTACCGGTGACGATCGTGGTGAGAGGCTCTGTGCCACGGTCGCCCTTATTGGGGTCGATGATTGCGAGATAACCACTGCGTGCGGTATCGTGATATCCGCCTGCGATACCCAGCACTTTTTCACTGTCAGGTAGCTGGCGGTGTGCAAAGGTGCCATTCGGCCACCAGGTGTTGGTGCCGTAGAGCACGCGCTGGTCGGTGCCGTCCGGTCGCATTTGCATGAGAAACTGATTAAATACCCGGTTCATGCCGGTGTAGTCCCAGCGATGGAAAATGATGCGCCCGTCCTGCAAGACATAGGGTTGGGCGTTGTGGCCTTGATCGTAGGTGATCTGGCGGATGTTCTCCCCGTTGGAGTCCATCAGGTAGAGGTTTGCGACCATGTTGGGATGCCCGTGCCAGCAGGGGACGCCCTGGATGGGTGCATTGGAGCCAAAGACAATTTTACCATTGGGCAGGTAAGCGGCGTCATAGGAATCGATGGCGAATTGGCCTCCATTGGAGACCTGCCGGATCGTTAGCTTACCGCCAAGGGTTGCCTCGAAGACCTCCCAGTAGTCGTTGACTCTGCGTGAGAATAGGAAGCGCTGCCCATCCCAGTGCAGATCAATGCCGTAGAGTGGCTCGTTCTCATTGGCTTCGATCAATGTGGACAGAGAAAGGTTACCCTCCCGGACTGACATTTGCTCAATAGAACCGGATGGGGCATCTTTGGGTATGCTGCTTAAGGATAGGTGGGTCTCCATGAGCCCGATCTTATTTTGCAGAAGGCCGGATTGTGTCTTAAGGACATCCGTAGGGATTTGGACAAATAGGATATTCCCGGAAGCGATTTTTGGATGCTTTAAAAAAACTTGTTTTCTGAGGGCATTCAGGGCGTGTGCCGCTGCTTTTTCATCTTCTGTTTGGATAGAGTTCAATTGATCGATGATTGATCCCTCATCGATGATGCCAGGATATTGCTGATCGAAGTAATTTAGTGATTCTTTAAAAACTTTGATTTGCCACTCGAGCGAAGCGTATGCATTTAAAGGCAACGAGAATAATGCCAGAAGGAGGAATATCCGTGAGAGCTTTTTGGGTGTTTTCATGGTCGATGGAATTGGGAGTTATGCGACTAACTTAGCGCCGAGTAGAGCTGAAATCTGATCTGCGGTTTTGCGGGTAGTCTTTCCGTATTTTGCAATTTTGGTTTCGCTAATGCGTGCGGATGGGCCGGTTACAGTGATACTGCCAATGGGGTAGTTGTTATGATCGAGAATGGCTGCACCCACGCAGTGTATGCCATCGAAGTGCTCCTGCAGATCCACAGAATAGCCAAGCTTTTGATACTTGCCGATGGCGGTGAGTAGTTTTTTTGGGGTGGTGATTGTGTTTTGGGTGAGTTTGTGAAATTCCATGTCCTCTACCAGACTTTTGGCCTCGTGTTCGGGCAACTGGGTGAGAATGGCCTTACCGCCAGCGTCGGAGAAGAAGTTGATATTGGAACCAATATCGATGGTAAACTTAAAGGGATAATGGCTTACGAATTGGGCGAGCGCGGTAGCGTTTTTTCCATCGAAGTTGCTGAGGATGACCGTTTCTTCTGTTTTATCGCGCAGTGTCTTGAGGTGGGGGAGCGCGAGCTCTACTATATTGTAGTCATTCAGTGCCTGATAGCCCACGGAAAGTGTTTTGCCTGTGAGTCGGTATTTTTTGGAATGTTTATCCCGAGTAAGGTAACCTTCGTGGATCAGTGTAGCAGAGATGCGATAGAGGCTGTTCTCCGGATAATCCAGGACGCTACCGAGCTCACTCAATGTGAGGCCCTCCTTATGTTCGGATATGGTTTCTAATACCCGAAGCGCTCTGGTAACACTGGGGATAGCGTAGCGTTCGTTACTCATAGGCAAGGTTAAAACTGGGATGCAATACAACTTAGAGTAGATCTTATATTTTTATAAAATCAAAATTACTTTGTATATGCAAGTTTTTTCAGAGTATGTTTTAAAAGTTTCTGCTTCTCTCATTCGGGGTCTTGTGATACATCTGCGTCTACGTGATATGGAAGTCTTAATACAACCCACCCCTGAAAGAGCGTCCGAGCTCGCAGCGCGTGTTGTCGCTCGTTTGCTTAAAGAAAAGCCCAATGCGGTGCTCGGCCTAGCGACCGGTAGGACGCCCGTGCAGCTCTATAAAGAGCTTATTCGATTTCACAAGAACGATGGTCTCGATTTTTCGCAGGTGACGACCTTTAACCTGGATGAGTATATCGGCCTGCAGCCGGATCATCCGCAGTCTTACCGTTACTTCATGGAGGAGAATTTCTTCAAGCATATCAATATCAAGCCTGAGAATACGCACCTGCCGAATGGGGTGGCACCGAATCTGCGGGAGGAGTGTCGAAGATATGAGCGCAGCATACGCGAGGCGGGGGGAATCGATCTACAGGTGCTCGGGTTGGGGTCCAATGGGCATATCGGCTTTAATGAGCCAACCGGTTCGCTGAATTCGCGCACGTGGATCAAGATCCTTTCTCAACAGACGGTGAAGGATAACTCCGACCTATTTGATAACATCGAGGACGTGCCGAACCACTGTATCACGATGGGGGTGGGTTCGATCATGGATGCTTCGCGCTGTTTGGTGTTGGCCTTTGGGCATCGCAAAGCGAAGGCGGTGGCGAATTTGATTGAAGGGCCGATTACGGCAATGTGCCCGGCTTCTGCCCTGCAGATGCATAAACGCACGATCGTCATCGTGGATGAAAATGCGGCCGCACGGCTCGACTACAGTGATCACTATCGCTGGATCGATCAGCATAAATTGCCGTGGCAACGGTATGATTAATAGATAATTTAGAGCGTATCGCGGTGGATGATGCGGGGGGCGAGGATGGTGCGTGCGGCGGTGCCGTTGTAGCCGGAGAGGCGTAGCTTAGCGCGTTCGGCGACGGCGTCGATGAACTCCTCCCAGGGGATGCCGATGGTGGATATCTGCTGCTCGCGGGAGATGGGAGCATCGTCAAAGCCGAGTATGGGCGGCGCACTGCGCTTTTGTGCTTTGTAGTAGAAATGGACGGCCTGGGCGAGGCGGTCGTTTGCACAGAAGATGCCATCGGGCTGATATTGTCCGAGCTTATCTACCACGCTCAATGCAGATTCGTAGTGCCATTTGCGGGTGTGTAGGATGGTTGCCTGCGGTAGGATTTCCTGAAAGCCCTGAATGCGCCGTTTGGAGCGGAGGTCGTTTTTAGGACCACCAATTACAATGATATCCTTGGATTTTGTACGTTTTTTAAGGACCTGGGCCGCGAGGATGCCCCCTGCGAAGTCATCGATTTCGACGGAGTCAATAAAGGGGTTTGTCAGACCCGGCGGGGGGCGGTTGGAGAGGAGCATGCCAAAACCCTTGGACTTTGCGAGCTTGGGCAGGAGGGTCGGGCATTCCCATAGGATGGGGTAGGTGCGGTGCTGGAATGAAATAGAGCCGTATTGGTAGCGCAGGCTGTAGGGGATTTCGAGGGCATCCAGTTTTTCGACGAGCAAGTTCATGAGGAAGTGCCCAAAGCTCCCCGTGATTTTCGCCCGTGTGTTCATGATAATGTCGAGGCTTTCCGGGATACGGGAGTCTCCGGCAATGAAGGTGCCCGCACCCACCTCGCGAATGAGCAGCCCCTCCTGGGTAAGCTCACTGACGATGCGGTGGGCAGTCTGGTAGCTGATATCATATCGCCTTGCCAGGGAACGGTTTGAAAAGAAAGCATCTCCGGGACGCAGGTAGCCCTCTTCGATGCGGGAGAGGATATCCTGTTTGATATTGAGAATGCGCAGTGAACGGGGTCTAGCCATTGATTGATTATCATATCACTTTTAGCCCTATTTGTATATATAATTTTGATGTTTTCTGATCCTGCAGGTTTGTTGAAGCTGTGCCGCGATTAGAAAACAAATATATTGTCCTGATAGGGGGAACTGCTGGAATCGGTTTATCCGCTGCCCGTGCCTGTGTGCGGGAAGGTGCAAAAGTGGTCGTCGTCGGTCGCAATGCCGATAAGTGCGATGCAGCGGCCAAAGAGTTGGGAGCTGAGTGTTCAGTCTCACTCGTAGGGGATGCTGCGAATCCGGAGACTTCCAAGCAGGCGATTGAGCTATGCGTGGAAACCTGGGGTGACTTTGACGGGCTTTATCATGTGGCCGGGGGGAGTGGCCGCAGAATGGGGGATGGGCCCCTGCATGAAGTGACGGATAAAGGGATCCAGGCGACCCTGGAGATTAATTTGCATGGCCTGATGTATGCGAATCGTGCGGCGGTGCAGAAACTGCGTGAATTGGGGCATGGCGGAAGTATTTTGAATATGACCTCGGTGCTGGGGTATTCGCCCGCTCCGAAGTTTTTCTCTACGCATGTGTATGCGGCGGCCAAGTCGGCGGTGTATGGCTTTACGCAATCGATCGCAGCCTATTATGCTACTGAGGGGATACGGGTGAATGCGATCGCACCCGCATTGGTTGAAACACCCATGGCGCAGCGGGCTGCGACGAATGATACGATCCAGGCCTACATCCAAACGAAGCAGCCACTCGAGGGTGGGCGTATTGGCGTGCCCGAAGATCTGGATGGGGCAGCGCTTTACTTTTTATCGGATGAATCACGATTTACCACCGGGCAGACACTGACTGTAGACGGCGGCTGGAGTGTCTCCGAGGGGCAGTATCCTGAGGAATAAGCGCGCAAATAATTTTTATTACAATACCCATGACAACACCGACAGAAGACTATCTGAGCAAGGCCCGCGGGCTGATCGATATCGTGGAGGCCCAGGCGGCTGAGATCCAGAAAACGGCGAATGCCTTTGCAGCGACGATTCTTGCGGGAGGATTGGTACATATCTTTGGCAGTGGACACAGCCGCATCATGACTGAGGAGATGTGGCCCCGCTATGGTTCATTTCCGGGTTTCAACCCGATTGTGGAGCTCTCGCTCTCCAATCACCAGCTGGTGGTGGGCTGTAACGGACAGCGACAGGCGATGTTTCTTGAGAATATTTCCGGGTTAGCGGATCGTATTCTGCGCAATTTTGCGATTAAGGATACGGACAGTGCGATGGTGATCTCATCCAGTGGATGCAATCTGGTACCGATTGAAATGGCGGAGCTTTTTCAGAAGCGGAATATCCCGGTGGTGGGGATGCATAGCAAGGCGCACTCGGAGGCCAGCACGAGCAAGCACCCGGATGGCAAGAAGCTGTCGGACTTTTGCGATTGGTCCCTGGATAGTGGGGCACCTGTGGGGGATGCGATGGTGCAGATCGACGGTATGGAAATGCCGGTGGCTCCCGGCTCTACGGTCGGTGGATGCCTGCTGATCAACAGCATCAAGGCGGAAGTGGCCAAGCGCTTGACGGAGGCGGGGCAACCCCCGAAGGCTCTGGCTGCGACCGCGATTTTGGGTAGCCAGCGAGCCGCAGAGATCTTTGAGCAGGCCTATGACGAGCATGCACACCGGTTGGCCCCTTATTTTGCGAATCTGTAGATGTATTCCTTTCTAAACAAAACGGAAATACCGGTATTGCTGGAGACCGATGTGCTGATCGTTGGCTCCGGCTCGGCGGGGTGCTGTGCTGCGCTGGCCGCGCGCAAGGCGGGCGCAGAAAAAGTGACCCTGGTAGAGCGTTATGGCTTTTTGGGCGGAACGAGTACACAGATACTCGATACTTTCTATGGGTTTTTCACTCCGGGAGATAGCCCGCGTAAA
Organism: Puniceicoccaceae bacterium; assembly: GCA_028285755.1. Classification (GTDB taxonomy): domain Bacteria; phylum Verrucomicrobiota; class Verrucomicrobiia; order Opitutales; family JAFGAQ01; genus JANQOQ01. The sequence continues at coordinate 291,930 of JANQOQ010000004.1, read as the reverse complement.
GTGGTGGGCGGTATTCCGGATACGGTTGTTAATACGCTTAATGATCGTAATGGAGTATTCCTTAGGCCCAATACTTATGGGGCCGGGACGGGTGTTAACTATAATCCCGAGCTGCTCAAACTGGTTTGGGATGAGCTGTTGCAAGAGGCAGGGGTTCAAGTGCTACTTCACGCGCATCTCGTGGATGTGGAAGCAGATTCCGAGCTGAAGGCGGTCGTTATCTGGACGAAGCGCGGCTTTTTCCGTATCAAGGCGAAGCGGTTTATCGATACGAGCGGGGATGCGGATCTGTGCTATCTGGCAGGCCTTGACTATGAGAAGGCGGGCGATATTGACCCGGCGCAGACGCTTACCACGACCTTTCGCATGGCGAATGTGGACCTGCAGGCCTATGCGGATGCAGGAGGCAAAAAGATGCTCATGCAGCGGATGGCTGAAGCTGTGGATAATGGAACTTACCCGCTGCCTCGCAAGAGCGGAAGTGCCCACCGCATGAATATAGAGGGGTGCATCGCGACTGTAGCTGTGCGTGTCGGCGATCTGGATGCTCTGGATTTTGAGCAATTGACTGTCGCGGAGCAAGAAGGCCGGCGGCAGGCGTTTATTTACGAGCAGTTTTTCCGGAATTGTGTGCCGGGCTATGAGCGCTCGAATATTATTGGGCTTTCGCATCATATCGGTGTGCGCGAGACGCGACGGGTATATGGGGAATACCGGCTGACCAAGGAGGATTGCCTGAGTGCAGCTACCTTTGACGATGCCGTGCTGGTGTGCGGTGCGCCGATAGAAGATCACCGAAAAGGTGAGGGCGGTGCTGAAGAGACCGTATGGGGCTACGTGCCGGACGGGGGCGTTTATCAGGTGCCTTATCGTACGCTGGTGCCGCGTGGGCAGGATACCGTGTGGGTGGCGGGGCGTTGCTTCAGCGCGACCCACGATGCGCATGCTTCTTGTCGTTCGATGGGGCAGACCATGAGTATGGGACAGGCAGTCGGGACGGCTGCAGCGCTGTCGCTGGAAAAGGATGAATCAGCTCGTGGACTCAACGTGAATGCTTTGCGGGATCGGCTCGCTTCGTGGGGGGCAGTCCTTGCATTGCCTGGGAATGTGGCCCATACTGGAGAGCACGACTGGAAACTGAATTTTTAAATCTAGAACCCATCTCAAATTCCAAAATAAACATGGCAATGACGATTTTACGATTTATGAGCAAACGGCACAGGCAAGGTTGGGTTGAAACCCTTTTCTGCCTGTGCGAACGTGCTCAAAAACGTAAAACGCATTGTCCTACAAGGATGCGGCAAAACAAAGCAAGTTCGCGGCGTTGGCTTGGCCCTCATGTGCGCTCGCACACTACGGGACAAGCCGCCTTGCGCTGCTCGCTTTTTTGCTCACACCCTGTTCATTTATTGAATCTGAGATTGGTTCTCCTTACCTATTTATGAAAGAATTACCCTTAAAAACGACTGTAATCGGGAGCTATCCATTTCCCTCATGGCTGGAGCATGCTTCCGGCTATCTCGACGCCTTTGGCAGCAATGACATTATAGAAATGCAAGAAGATGCAGTGATCACGGCGATCCATGATCAGATGACTGCCGGGCTTGATGTGATTACGGACGGCGAGCAGACACGCTTTGATTTTAATCTGTCCTTTTACGGCTACTTGCAGGGCATTGAGATGGAATCGAAATCGCCCCGGATGTTTGGACCTCCGGCGCATGACCAACGCGGCAAGCATAAGGTAGTGGATACCCTGCGAGCCGAAAAGGGTTTGGGAGTCGTTGAGGAGTATCAACTGCTAAAGCGCCTTGCACCGGAGGGACCGGTCCTGAAGGCGAGCATACCGGGACCGTATACGCTGAGCGGGCGTTTGCTGCCGAATGATCAGTATCCCGATCGCTATGCATTGACGGAGGCTTTGCTGCCACTGGTGCGCGATGAGATTGCGAAGCTCGTGGAGATCGGGTGTGAGGAGATCACCGTGGATGAGCCCTCGATGAGCTGCTATGCGCACAAGGAGGATACGAAGCGCTTTGTGGATATCTTTAACCGTACGGTAGAGCCTGCAGTGGGGAAGAGCCGGTTGTCTACGCACCTGTGCTTTGGCAATTTTAAGGCCCGTGCGGTGGCTCCGCGGCAGTATGCGCCGTTGTTTCCGGATTTCCTGGATTTTGCGGTGGAGGAGATCCATCTGGAGATGGCGAGCCGTGAGTTCAGCGAGTTAGAGCGGATTGAGGAGATCGCGAAGACCAAAGACGTTGCGGTAGGTGTAATCGACGTGAAGAGCTACTACATCGAGCCGCCGGAAGTGATTGCGGATCGGGTGCGGCGATGCCTGGAGTTTGCGCCTGCGGACCGGCTGGCGTTTGCTCCGGATTGCGGATTCAGCCAGACGGCGCGCTGGGCGGCCAAGAAGAAGATGGCGAATATGGTGGCTGGCGTGAATATTGTGAAGGAAGAGCTTGGGATTGCATGAAGCCTGCAAAGCAAAAGGGTGAGCAGCTATTGAGCGACATCCGTCAGGCGCGCGCAAATCATCCCGATTGTCTGCATATCTGGTGGTTGGGGCAGAGTGGATTTCTTGCATGTGCGGAGGGGCAGAGTGTGCTGTTTGATCCTTACCTGTCAGACTCGTTGACGCGAAAGTATGCGGCAACGGATAAGCCACATGATCGGATGACAGAGCTGGCAATTGAGCCGGGGAAGCTGGATTTTATCGATGGGGTGACCTCGACGCACAATCATACAGATCACCTGGATGCGGAGACGCTCAAGCCACTTTTTGAAGCGTCGCCGGATGCGAAGCTAATAATCCCGGAGGCCAATCGGAGCTTCGTGGCGGAGCGGCTGGGTGTGGCTGAGGATTGGCCAGTCGGTCTGAATGATGGGCAGGAGGTGAGCATCGGGGATGTGCGATTTGTTGGGATGCCGGCGGCGCATAATGAAGTCGATCGCGATAAGCAGGGGCGCTGCTTGTATATGGGCTATGTGCTGCATATCGGGAAATGGTCGATATACCACAGCGGGGATACCCGACCGATCAACGGGCTGGCGAATCTGCTGAAACCGCATGCACTGGATGTGGCACTCCTGCCGATAAACGGCATGCTGGAGGAAAGGCGGGTGTCCGGTAATTTATGGGGGCAGGAGGCGGCTGCACTGGCACATAATGCCGGGTGTAAATGCGTGATCCCTTGCCATTACGATATGTTTACCTTTAATACTGAAAGTCCGCAGGCTTTTATCGAGGCTTGTGAGCGAAGAAATCAAAATTACCGTGTGCTGGAAGTCGGCGAGCGATTTTCCCTGCATGCGGATCAATCCTAACCCTTTAAAACCCTGCCACTATGAGTAATAAACCCTGGAAAGTCGTTGGAATCCATTTTGCCCACATGCACATGGGCGACCTTTTGAGACAAGTGCACGAGCATCCGAATGCGGAGATCGTGGGTATCTTTCACCCGGAACGTGATGAGATGCAAATGTCGATGGATAATTTCAGCATTCCCGAGGACCGCGTATTTACGGATTTTGATGCCTGTATGGCAAATACCGATGCGGATATTGCGATCGTCTGCTCGCCTACTGCGGAGCATGCGGATTGGGTGGAGCGGCTGGCCCCGCACAATGTGCATATTTTTGTGGAGAAGCCCTTTGCCTCGAATCTCGCTGAGGCGGATCGCATGATCGCCGCGATGGATGGCAAGGCCGAGCAGCTTATGATCAACTGGCCGATGCGGTGGTTCCCTACGAACATTACGGCCAAGCGATTGATCGATGAGGGCGTGATCGGCAAGGTGAAGCATGTTCACTATCAGGATGGTAACCGTGGGCCGCTGTATCATGGCGCAGATAAGATCGTGACGGAGCCCACACCTGAGAAGAAGGCGAGTAGCTGGTGGTATAAGCGCGAATATGGTGGGGGTTCATTGCTCGACTACATGGGCTACGGGGCGACACTGGGTACGTGGTTTCACGGTGGGGATGTACCTATCGAGGTGTGTTGCATGGTGGATCAACCCGAAGGACTCGAAGTGGATGAGCACAGCGTAACAGTGGCGCGCTATGAGAAGGGGCTCTCGAAGTTTGAGACGCGTTGGGGGACGTTTAGCGATCCCTGGGTGAACCAGCCGCACCCGCGTTGCGGATTTATCATTGTGGGTACGGAGGGAACCATTGCGAGTTTTGACTATCAGAGCACGATCCGGCTGCAGACGAAGGATTGCCCGGATGGGCAGGATTATCCGGTGGATACGCTGGCGCCGCATGAGTCGAACTCGATTCCGTATTTCATCCATTGTCTGGATAATGGGCAGGCTCCTAAAGGGCCGCTCGGTATCGAAATGGCGCGCGTGGGTCAGCAGTTGGTGGATACTGCTTTTCAGAGTGCTCAGGTGAAGAAGACGCTGCCGCTCGTGCAATAACTGAGGCGTAACGATGAGTGATAATGATTATACTTTAGGGAGTGACGGGGAGCAGAAGACCATCCCCGTGCCGGAGGTGACCTATAAGCCGCAACTGCCAGAAGGTTATCGCCCGAAGATTGGGTTGATCGGCTGCGGGGGGATTACGGATTTTCACCTGCAGGGATATACGAAAGCGGGGCTGGATGTGGTAGCGCTGTGCGATTTAAATCTCGATAATGCTGCTAAGCGGCAAAAGGAATTCTACCCTGAGGCTAAATTGTATCAGGACTATGAGCAGGTGCTCGCGCGTGAGGATATCGATGTGGTGGATATTGCCCTGCACCCGGAGCCGCGGCTACCGGTGATTGAGGCAAGCCTGAAGGCGGGTAAGCATGTACTTAGCCAGAAGCCGTTTGTGCTGGATCTGGATGAGGGCCAACGCATTGTAGAGCTTGCCGATGCTGAGGGGGTGAAGCTCGCGATAAATCAGAATGGGCGCTGGGCACCTTACGTAAGATATACGACGCAGCTCATCCGACAGGGTTTTGTGGGGGATGTGCAAACCGTAAATTTTCGTCTCAACTGGGACCACACCTGGATTCAGGGCAAGGATTTTGAATACATTCATCATATTCTACTCTATGATTTTGCGATCCATTGGTATGATATGATGCGCCTCTATATGGGAGATAAGCCTGCGAAGTCGGTCTTTGCCGCGATCGAAGCGACGAAGAACCAGCCAATCAAGCCTGCGCTCACGGGGGCGTCGGTCTGCCGGTTTGAAAACGGTATCGGTAGTCTGCACCTGGATGGTGCGAGTCTCAAAGAAGGCGGCAGTGAAGGCTTTATGGTGAGCGGCTCAGAGGGGGTGATCAGTGGTAATGGAGGTGTTTGTGAGATTGACGAGCTAGAGCTCCGAAATAACGAGGGTGCGTGCAAAGTGAGTCTTGAGGGGAAGTGGTTTCCCGATGGGTTACTCGGGGCAATGGGCGAGCTGCTCAGTGCGATCGCGGAAGACCGGGAGCCTGAAAACTCAGCACGAAATAATCTGAAATCGTTGGAGCTGGCTTTTGCGGCCATTGAGTCTGCAGATACGGGTAATGCAGTGGTGCCCGGGACGGCGCGTAGGCTCGGTGAGCGTTGCAAGGTGGTGAAGTAAGATGGCGATCGTTCGGACAGTGTTGGGAGATATCGACGCGGATGCGTTGGGCGTGTGTTATGCGCATGAGCATATTATCATTGATGATTCGCTGACGACGGACCGGAATCCGGCATTCCTCATCAACTCGGTCGACAAGGCAAGTCAGGAGCTGAAACAGTTTTATGCGGATGGCGGGCGTGCCGTGGTGGACAGTATGCCGTGTGACTGCGGGCGTAGCGTGCTTAAGCTGGCGGAGGTATCGCAAAATACGGGGGTGTCGATCGTGGCTCCGACGGGCCTGCATTTGGCGAAGTATTACGACAGCGGGCATTGGGGGAATCTCTACAATGCCCAGCAGCTGGCGGATTTGTTTGTGGCGGATATTCAGCAGGGTATTGATATTCACGATTATACCGGGCCGATTGTGCAACGCAGCCCGCATAAGGCAGGTTTGATCAAAGTCGCAACCGATCTGCAGTGGACGCGGCGTGAGCAGCGTAGCTTTGGGGCAGCGGCGACTGCCCACACAATCACCGGTGCTCCGATATTGACCCATACCGAAGAAGGCTCGATGGGGCTTGAACAAGTGGAGTTTTTGCAGGGTTATGGGGTAGACCTGGGGCATGTGGTGATCTCCCACCTGGATCGCAAGCCGGATCTGAGCTACCACCGGGAAATCCTTTCCACAGGCGTGAAGGTGGAGTATGACAGCGCGTTCCGTTGGAAGGACCGGGAGGATAATCCGACACTGGATCTGGTAATTGGGCTTTTAGAGGAGTTTCCGAACCAAATCATGCTGGGGATGGATACTGCGAAATTTAAGTATTGGAAAAGCTATGGTGGAGCGCCCGGCCTGAGCTTTCTGCTGATTGCATTTACGCAGCAACTCCTGGAGGCAGGGCTGACGCAGGCGCAGTGGAATGCGCTCTTTATCGAGAATCCGAAAGAAACCTATTCATTTATAGATAAACGGTAGCATTAATAGATATTCAAACCCCGGCGAAACCATTGACAATCATCGACTCATCTTCTTGCTTGTTTTAAGCATTTACAAGTTTTGTGCAGGTGCCTGAGTAGCATCTCAATATTAACCCTGATACACCCGATATGAAACCATTTACCCAAATTCAGCTGTCCGTCATGATGTTCATCCAGTTCTTTATCTGGGGAGCCTGGTATGTGACCATGGGCACTTTTCTGGCGAATAACCTGAACTCAAGCGCGACGGAGATCGGGCAGGCTTACTCGACGTCCTCGTGGGGGGCGATCATTGCACCTTTCTTTGTGGGGCTGATCGCGGACCGTTTCTTTAACGCGGAAAAGCTGCTGGGTATCCTGCACCTGATCGGGGCAGTGCTGATGTATATGCTCTTTATATCGACAGACTTTGCGAGTTTCTATCCGTTTGTCCTGGCCTATAACCTGGTGTTTATGCCGACCTTGGCGCTCGTGAATTCGGTATCGTTCTACCAGATGAAGGATCCGGCGAAGGAGTTCTCAGTGATCCGTGTATTTGGCACGATTGGGTGGATCGTAGCGGGGCTGATGATCAGCTTTGTTTTCAGCTGGGACAGCCAGGCGACTCTCTCGGAAGGGCTGCTGAAGAACACGTTCCTCATGGGTGCAATTGCCTCTGCCGTGCTTGGTTTGATGAGCTTTACCCTGCCCAAAACCCCTCCGCGTATGGAGAAGGGTGAAAAAGTGACCCTGGGCGATATCGTGGGTGTGAAGGCGCTTACACTGTTTAAGGATCGCAATTTTGGTTTGTTTTTCGGGTCGTCGATCCTCATTTGTATTCCTCTGGCTTTTTACTACCAACACACCAACCAGTTTCTGGTGGAAATCGGCATGGAGAATACAACCGGTAAGATGACACTGGGGCAGGTGTCGGAAGTGGTGTTTATGCTGCTGATCCCTATTTTCCTGAAACGATTTGGCATCAAGTGGACGCTGCTTATCGGGATGCTCGCGTGGGCGCTACGGTATGTGCTGTTTGCTTATGGCAATGTGGGTGAGCTGGAGATGTTCCTGATCACGGGAATCTTACTGCACGGTATCTGCTATGACTTCTTCTTTGTATCCGGGCAGATCTATACAGACAGCAAAGCGGGTGAGCAGCTAAAGAGTACTGCGCAGGGCCTGATTACGCTGGCGACCTATGGGGTGGGCATGCTGATCGGTTTTATTATTGCGGGCTTTATCACTGACTCATACGCGATCACTGAGAACGTGCACAACTGGCAGTCGATCTGGATGTATCCCGCGATCTTTGCGGCGGGCGTCGCTGTCCTCTTTGCTCTGCTGTTTAAGAAAGAGTCCCTGTAAGGGGGCTCTTTAGTCTTAAAATAGATATTTACTGATTGACCTAATTATACCATATATGGTATATTATAAATCATTAACTGGACTGTCATCACACTAAACGAAGTCGTTGATCAGGAGCTTGAAGCGTTACCGGCAGATATGAGAGCTTCTTTTGTGCGTATTGCACAACTGGTCGAGGAATTCGGGCTGGAAAACATTGGAATGCCTCATGTGCGACACATCCAGGACAAACTTTGGGAAATGCGACTCAAAGGCAAAGACGGGATTTCCCGAGCATTATATGTGAGCACATCCGGGAAGCGCGTTGTCGTGCTGCGGGTCTTTGTAAAGAAGTCGCAGAAAACCCCGGGAAGAGAGATAAAGATAGCAATGGAAAGAGCAAAGGAGATAGAGCAATGAGCACCGTAAAGGAATTACACAAAAAATGGTTGAAAGACCCTGGGTATCTACAAGCCTATGAGGCATCAGCTGAAGAATTCGAAGTTGCACGCGCTTTAGTGAAAGCCCGTGTGGAAGCGAACCTGACGCAGGCAGAAGTCGCCCAGCGCATGAACACTTCACAGGGAGCCGTCGCGCGTCTGGAAGGAGGCGATGGGAATCCTTCGCTGAAAACACTCAAGAAATACGCGCTCGCTACCGGGTCACGCCTTCGGGTCGAACTCGAAAGTAGCGTGCGGTAGGGGTTGGGGAGTATCACTGACTCATACGCAATCACTGAGAACGTGCACAACTGGCAGTCGATCTGGATGTATCCCGCGATCTTTGCGGCGGGCGTGGCTGTGTTCTTTGCCCTGCTCTTTAAGAAAGAGTCCCTCTAAGGGGGCTCTTTTGGGCTTAAACTCTCTTAATACGAAGAAATTTTAACCGGTTTTACTCCCTTGATGAGGTTTTTCAGAACTTCGTCTTCACGTTCCAGAAAGACTGGGCGGATTGTACTATTATAATTAGTCAATCTTTTGAGGCCTATACGCATGAAGTCATCAATACTGCTGTATTTGTCGACTACGCGCTGGTAAGATTGCTCAAGTGCGTCGTAGGGGACTAATTCATCAATCAATCCCAGTTCCTGTGCCTGTTCAGCCGTGAACTCATCACTACTTAACAAAACCTGCAATGCCTTTCTGGACCCGAGTCTTTCCACGAGCAATGCGATGATACCGCCTTTGGGTATAAGGCCAAACTCCAGATATTCCTTATGAAATACGCTGTTGTCTGCGAAAATACTATAATCGCAAACTGCGGCTAAACTCAGGTAGGGCATGGTAACATTACCGCTATCCACAGAAATAAAGATTTTATCCGAAAGCAATATACGGCTGATTAAGTCATTGATTGCATTATTAATACGCTCAATCGTGAAGTTAGCGTTCTTTTCAGCCTTAATTTTGTCCAGTAGTTCAGCAATTTCCGGGATACCTCTCTTTTCCGGGTTTCCCACAAGTGTGACACAGATGATATCCTGATCTCCCTCAACTGCACTCAAGAAGTTATTCAATTCCATTTTTTCATCCAGCAGAGTTGAGCCCAGCAAGGCTTGTCGCTTGAACTCAACGATTGCATTTTTGCCTTTAACATAGCAGTTGAAGTGAGCATTTTCGAAACATGGCTTTTGGTCTTTCATATCCGTTTTTCCATTCAATAATTATTCGTGATTGATCGAGAAATGGTTTAAGAAAATGGCTACTGATGACTGTATTGCGTCTTTGCGTTCGTTGGTAGTGGCAGGTGCCTGCCCCCACATGAGCTCCGGCCAGTAAACAAGCTCTTTGATCATACCGTAGAGATGGGTAGCTGCTCTTTCAGGGTCATTTATCGAGAGTCGTCCATCCTGATTGGCGGCAGTAAGCCAATCTATTAGATTTTTTATCGGGATATTGTGCTGATCGTATGTTGAACTGCCCCACTTGGGGTGGCTGATAAAGTGAGAAACAACCACCCGCGATAGCTTAACGAATTCTCGTGCTGTGATAGTCCGAGTAAAGGCTTCTACGATTCGCTCCAATTGCGGCTTCAGGGGCTGCTTACTTGAATACTCATAGTATGGCATCTCACCAATCTTCCTTACGAGCTCATCAATAATGGCCTGGAAGAGATCATCTTTGCTGGGGAAATGGTTATAGACGGTTCTCTTGGAAACATTAGCGACTTCAGCGATCCGGTCCATACTGGTGCCCGAGAATCCGGAAGTATGAAATTCTTCAGTAGCTGCATTCAGAATGGCCAGCCGCTTAGGATTATTAATATAGGCTATTGGCTCAGTAGTATTCATTTTGTGACTCTATAAGTAAACTACACGGTGTAGTGTAAATGTCAAGAAAGAATATGCTACGATATTTAATAGGGTGGGGTTTGCTTAATATTCTTAGATGGAGGCAGGTCGTATTGCCTAGATGAATCAGCTTGTCTTTGAACCGGTACAGGGTCTAAGGCGTGAGTTTTTGTTTGTTACTCTTCTCTGGGCTATACTCGTTGAGATATTTGAACCTAAAAGAGAATGGCGAGTCAGCTCATTTGGCTGATAAATGAACTGGCCTGGCCTGAACCGTGGAGTAGGGAGATACGTTTTTCGACGATGGGGATGTAGGCTTTGCTGATGTAGCTTTGAAGGCCGTTGTCCATAGCAGTGGTTTTCCACTGTTTGTGGCTACGCTGGAGCTGCTCGGAGTGGGTCTGGTAAAATTCCTGAGCGGCCTGCGATCGGATGGCGAGGGACTCCGAAGACCAGTTGACCTTAATGACGCCCGCTTGTGCTGCAGCGCTGAGTTGCTCTGCAGGGAGACCGGATGAACCGTGCAGGGCGAGGCCGATCCTGCGTCCCGTTAGTTGCTCAAGCAGCTCGACATTCGCAGTTACGTGGTCAACTGAAAATTCGGGGAAACCCTCTGCACTGAAACCGTGCTGGGTGCCGAGGCCGGGCGCCCAGAGGTGTATTACGCCCGGGTACTGCTCTTCGACGCTGCCAATGAGTTTTTTGGTCTTTCCGGGTGGGGTGATTTCATCGTCCACGGCGGACTCCATCTCGAGAGTGACGCTCTTACCGGCTGCGGAGGCGGCAAGAGCTAGCTTGCAAATGGAGGCGATGTTTTCTTCATCGGTGAGCTCGGACGCGTCGAGCGAGATGGTGGAAGGGTGTAAAAGCATCTTTTGGGTGTCAGAAATAAGGGGATAGCCCTCAATAAGTAAGCATAAAAGCTGCATGGCGATGGGTCCCTTGATGTGATCCGTATGAAAAATGACCGGAATGTCTGAATAGCGCTCGCTGCCGGCTAATACCTGAAGATCCGCGAGGTAGCGGGCGGCGCCTAGCAGGGCATCGCCCCTGCCGTAGCTATGGCCCTGGAGTTGCCAGAGGCTAGTCTCGATGATGATGGGCGCATCGCAGCTGCGGGCGGCTTCCAGGCAATCGATGACGGCTGCGTGGCTATCCGCATTAACCGCGAGTATGGCGTATTGATTTTCCAGGGCGTGGGCCAGGAGGGCACGCGCTTGATCCGGGTTGAGCAGCATGGTTCGTTCAGAAAGCGATTTTGATGTGCTTGGTATTGAGGTATTCGAAGACGGACTTGCGGGAGAGCTCCACGCCGAAGCCGCTTTCCTTCCAGCCGGCGTAGGGGGCGTAAGGAGTGTTGACCGCGCCATTATTCACGCAGACAGTGCCGGCCTCGAGCTCTTCGGTGACTTTAATGGTGGTCGCCATGTCTTTGGTAAAGGCGTATGCGACGAGCCCATAGGTAGTATCATTTGCTTTTGCGATGGCGTCGTCGAGATCGGTGAAAGTCTGACAGGGGACAACAGGGCCGAAGGTTTCCTCGCGCATGACGAGCATGTCGTGGGTGCAGTTGGTTAAGAGAGTAGGGCTGTAGTAGTTGCCCCGGGAGTCTTTGAAGGCGTCTGGCTTTTTGCCGCCGGTGACGAGCGTTGCACCCTTGCTCACGGCATCGTCCACGTGTGCCTGCACGTCGGTAACACCATCGGCGGTAGCCATGGGGCCGATGTCCACCGAGCCGTCGGTGACACCGTCGCCGATGGTCATATTTTCAGCGAGCTCCTTGAGCTCTGTGGTGAGTGCGTCCGCGAGGGATTCGTGGACGTAGACACGATTTATGGAGCTGCAGGATTGTCCGAGATTGCGGAAGCCTTTGTAGGCGATCATTTTTGCGGCAAGCTTTACGTCGGCATCTTCGCAGACGATTGCGGGGCAATGACCGCCGAGCTCAAGGGAAATTTTGTTGAGGGTAGGGCCATAGGCTTCCATGAGGCGCTTACCGGTGGCAGTGGAGCCTGTCATGGCGACCTTTTTGATTTTCGGGCTCTTCATGAGCGCTTCACCCACGGAGCCGCCGGAGCCGTTGAGGACGGAGATGACGCCTGCGGGGATGCCGCCATCAAGCATAGCCTTGCAGAAGGCGGTCGGGCACATGGGGGTGATGCTGGTGGGCTTGGTGATGACTGTGCAGCCGGTGGCCAGTGCGGGACCGAGCTTCCAGCTAAGTAACGCAACCGGGTAATTCCACGGGGTGATGAAGGCGCAGACGCCCACGGGCTGGTAAACTACATAGGAGCGCAGATTGGCTTTTTCCGTGGGGTTGATGGTGCCCTCAATGCGGACGGCCTCGGCCGCGAAATAGTCGATAATATCGCAGGAGGCGGTGACCTCGGAGCGGGACTGGTTGAACGGTTTGCCCTGCTCAAGCGCCATGAGACGACCGATGGTGTCTGCCTGAGTGCGTGTGTAGGCAGTGGCCTTTTTTATGATCTTTTCACGCTCATAGGCGGTCTTGGCCGACCATTCCCGGAAGGCGGCGTCCGCCGAGTCGATGGTGCGTGCGATGTCCGCCTCAGACGCGACGGCCACTGTGCCGACTAGCTCGCCGGTGGCGGGTGATTTGACCTCGGTGACCTTCCCGCTGGTTGCGGCCTGGTATTCACCGTCAATGATGAGATCGAAAGATTCGGGAGATTCTACTAGATTCATAGTTGTAAATGGGTTGTTTTAAGCAACGTCGATCCGGACTTTGAGGGACTCGCCGGTCTCCATGAGCCCGAAGGCATCAGTGATCCGATCGAGCGGGAGTCGGTGGGTGACGATCTTGTCAGCCGGAAATGCGGGATTGGTGACGAGTGCGAGGGAGGCCTCGAAGTCTGACTTTTTCTCGGAATACGAGCCGGTAACGAGCAGCTCCTTGTAATGGAGGTGGTTGGTGTTAAGCGTCGCAAATGGGTTGCTTTTGGGCAGACCGCCAAAGAATTCTACGCGTGCCGCCTTGCCTGCCATTTCGAGGGCGTCTGCCTGGGCATAAGGGGAGCTGCAAGCGACGATGACTACCGATGGGCCAAAGCCATCCGTAAGTTCGTTGATTTTTTCGAAGTGGTTGCCGTCCTTGTCGACCTGAATGTAGTTGTCGAAGCCAAATGTCTCGGTGATCTTGAGGCGGTTGGCTGAGGTGTCGAGCATGTAGACTTCCTGAGCGCCACTGAATCGGGATACCAGGCCATGCATGACTCCGATCGGACCCGCGCCAATGATGGCGACTTTATCCTTGAGACCGACATTCAGGCGGCCGTGGGCATTGATCACACAGCCGAGCGGCTCAGCGACACACAGTCTACTAGTCTCAATCTCGGGGTCGATTTTGTAAACGTGCCCGCGGTCCACGCAAGCGGCGGGGACCCGCATGTATTCTGCAAAAGCGCCGTCGTGCTGATAGGAAATGGTGGTGCGATTGATACAGAGGTTAGGCATGCCTGCGAGGCAGTAACGGCATTTACCGCAGGGGATCACGATATACATGACCACGCGGTCGCCTACCTTGAGGTCGCCGGGTTGATCCTCAGTGATTGCGGATTCGACGATCTCGCCGTAGAATTCGTGGCCGAGGATGCGGCCGGGTGCGATCTTCTTATCGCCATTGCGGTAGGTGCGCAGATCGGTGCCGCAGACGCAGCAGGAGTGAATTTTGAGGAGGAGCTCGCCGGATTGGATGGTCGGGATATCCCGTTCCTGCACCGTCAGCATTTCTTTACCTTCGTAAACAGCAGCTTTCATATAGGTATTTGAATAAAGATTTAAGACATCCAGTTTTGAGAGGAACGGGCGCTCCACTTCTGGGTGATTTTTTTACTTTGCGTCCAGAACTGAATGCCACCGATGCCGGTGATATCGCCGATGCCAAAGCGAGACTGGTTCCAACCGCCAAAGGAGAATGGCTCCCGGGGAACGGGGACGCCGATATTCACGCCGACCATGCCGGAACTGGCACGCTGGATGAAGTATTGGCTATTACTTGCCTGGGTTGTGAATATTGAGGCGGCGTTGCCATAAGGGTTTTGATTTTCGATCTCCAGGGCCTCGTCGAGATCCTTTGCGCGGAGGACTGATAGCACCGGTGCGAATATTTCATCCTTAACGCAGGCGGAATCTATGTTTAGTCCATCAATGATTGTAGGAGCCACAAAGTATCCCTCGCCTTCAACATCGGCCTTATACCAGCGTCCATCCACAGCGAACTTGCCTCCTTCAGATTCTGCGAGATCCAGATAGCGTTTGACGCGTTCCACGGCAGCCGGATTAATGAGGGGCCCGATGTTCTCAGCCGGTTTGAGTTGGGAGGCCTTTTCGCAAATCGCATTAAAAACAGGCTCGGAATCGCCCACCAGGACAAGCACGCTCGCCGCCATACAGCGTTGTCCCGAGCAACCGGTAAACGAAGCTACGATGTTGCCTGCAGTTATATCCATATCTGCATCCGGCATCACGATGAGGTGGTTCTTCGCACCGCCCATGGCCAGCACACGTTTGCCAAGTGCCGTTCCTTCCTGATGTACCCAGTTGGCAACTTTTGATGAACCTACAAATCCCACTGCAGTGATATCCGGGTGTTGAGTAATGGCTTTAGCCGTCTCCGCATCACCATTTATAATTGTGAAAACCCCATCCGGCAGTCCTGCCTGTTTCAGGAGCTCTGCCAAACGTATGGGCGTGAATGGCACCTGCTCAGAAGGTTTGAGTATAAATGCATTGCCGAGTGCCAGGGCGATGGGGAACATCCACATGGGCACCATGGCCGGAAAGTTAAACGGTGTGATGCCTGCAACCACGCCGATCGGGAACAGTTTGGAATAGCAGTCCACCCCGCGGCTCACCTCAAGGATGTTGTTGACGGGCATGTTGGGAATGGAGCATGCGTACTCGACAACCTCCAGGCCTTTTTCGATTTCGGCCTTAGCCTCTGCGGGCATTTTACCGTTTTCGCGGGAAATAAGTTTAGCGAGCGTATCTATTTCATCTTCAACGAGTTGCTTGAAACGATAGAGGATCTGCACGCGTTGTTTGACCGGGGTGCTTCCCCAGGTTTTAAAGGCTTCCCGGGCGGTCTGTACGGCATTTTGAATATCTTCATCCTTACCTACGCTGACCTCGCCCATCTTCTGCCCTGTCCAGGGACTGTCTACATCGAGAATGGCTCCGCTTGCGCTGGGAGTTGTGCTACCCCCTATAAAATGGGGTGCATTTTCTGATAATTGCGACTGCATGTTTATGCTCATGATGCCATGGAATATACAGCAAAAAGTTTCTGTCTACAATGCCATTCGAAGCATAAAGATATCTATTCGTGCAAGGCCAGGTATTGACAATGCGTCTGGAAAATACTCAGATGTAGAGGTGAATGTAAATAAAGAGCGATACCATCGGGTGGAAGAAACCAAGGATCGCTACCGCATTCCAATTGTATTTGAGGATTTCCATAAGCTGAAAATGACCGGTACCTATGAGTATCCCGTCCATCAGCACTCGAACTACGAAGTTATCTACGTGCAAAAGGGGCCGTATCTATGCAAACTCAATGACGAGGAATTGTCACTCGAGGAAAACCAGATTCTGGTCATTAAGCCGGGCGACTGGCATCAGGACCACTTGAGGCCCTGGCAATTCCACTATGTGCTGCACTTTCACTTTGGAGAGAATTCGTCCAATAAACCCGGTATTGGTTTGTTTATTGATGAAGTGAAGCCAGAGGAGCAGATTTGCATGAACCGCTTTCCGACTGAGCTCATGTATTTTCAGGAGCTTGAGAGAGAATCTGCCGACGGTTTACCTTTTGCGTCCAGTGTGCAGGATGCCGTGTTGGAAATCCTGTTCTGGCGAATTTTGCGTAACCTGCGGCCCAGTGTGGTCTCTGCGCATTTTCGGCAGCAAAGTGAGAACAAACTGTTCGTGGAGCGGCTTTATCGACTGTTTGAGGAGCGCAGTGCGCAGAAGTTGGAAACGGATGAGATGGCGGAGGCGCTGAAGATCAGTAAACGCACGCTGCATAATAAGTGCATGGAACTGATTCAAAACAGCCCGGCCCGGGCATTTTTGGAGTATAAAATCGAAAAAGCCATGCAGTGGATCGCCTATACGGAAATATCCATAAAGGAAATCAGCTATGATCTGGGCTTTGAAAATCCCTACCACTTTTCAAGGGTATTCAAACGGGTGACGGGACAAGCGCCCACTGAGTTTAAAAAAGTGCGATAATAGATATCCCGTTGCGACTAAAGGTATTTACAATTTGACGCTCGATGCGTATTATTCACATTTTGAATTTTTGTTAACCTTTACCCTGTTTATTATACATGTTAAAAGATATTAAAGTGGCGATTGCCGGTACGGGCTTTATGGGCAATTCGCATACAGGTGCATTACGGCGCATGGAAATACCCGTGGTGGGCATCGTAGGGAGTCGTCCTGAAAAAGCACAAGAAGCCGCTGCGAGGCTCAATATACCCAAGGCGTATGCGAATTATGATGAGCTGGTTGCTGATGATGAGGTAGATGCCGTGCACATCACAACACCGAATGATTCGCATTTTGAGTATGCGAAAAAAGCTATGGAGGCGGGCAAGCATGTGCTCTGCGAAAAACCGATAGCAATGAGCGTCGAGGAGTCACAAATACTGGTGGATCTCGCCCATAAGCATAAGCGCGTAGTGACAGGGGTGAATTATAATGTGCGCTTTTACCCGATGTGCCAGGAAGCCCGGGCACGTGTTCAGGCAGGGCTGGTAGGTGATGTTTTTCACATCAGTGGTACTTATCTGCAGGATTGGCTATTTCATAAAACTGACTACAACTGGCGTGTGCTCTCTGAAAAAAGCGGGCCCCTGCGGGTGATGTCAGACATTGGGACGCATTGGATGGATCTGGTATGCCACATCACGGGTCTTAAGATTGTGAAGGTATTTGCAGATCTCAAAATCGTGCACGAACATCGTATGCGACCTAAGGGTGAAGTGGAAACGTATTCGAATATGATGCTCAAGCCCGAGGATTATTATGAAATCGAGGTGGATACGGAGGATTACGGAGCACTCCTGCTTCACTTTGACAATGGGGCACGTGGGGTAATGCATGCCTCACAAGTCTGCGGCGGTAAAAGGAATAGTTCGACTTTTGAGATTGCCGGTTCCAAATCCACTCTCACCTGGGACAGTCATGAACCGGGTTATCTGAATATTGGCTACCGTGATAAACCGAATGAGCGTATGATTTGCGACCCTGCGCTGATGTTGGAAGGCAGCCGGGGAATGACCTACCTGCCCGGCGGACACGCGGAAGGGTATCCGGAGACTTTTATCAATGTCTTCAGGCTTTTCTATGAGCGAATAGACAATGAAGCGTTTGATCTGCCGCCCGACATCGCAACGTTTGATGAGGCGCATTACGAATTGAAACTGTGCGATGCCATTGTGGAAAGCAACCGCGAAGGCCGTTGGGTAAGTCTAACCTAATCCCTGTTAACCCTTTTATTTAGAGATATTTATGAAAGTAGGATTTGCGAGTGCGATACTTCCGGACTTAAGTTTTGAGGCCGTCATCGATCAGGCGGCTGCTATTGGCTACAGCTGCGTTGAGATTATGTCCTGGCCTGTCGGCAAGGCGGAACGGCGTTACGCGGGCGTGACTCACTGTGATGTGACTGATTTTACCCAGGCAGATGCGGATAAGCTATTAGCGTATGCGAGCGGGAAAGGGATTGAGCTTAGTGCGCTGGGTTATTATCCAAATATCCTCTCGGGTGATGCAGAGGAATCGGAGGTGGCGGTCACGCACCTGAAGCGTGTCATCGCGGCTTCTAAGTTGTTGGGGCTTGGTAAGGTAAATACCTTTATCGGGCGTGATCACACGAAGTCGATCGACGATAACTGGCCGCGTTTCCTTGAGATCTGGCCAGCGATCATCCAATTTGCGGAAGAGCAGGGGATCTATGTAGGCATTGAGAATTGCCCGATGCTGTTTACGAATGATGAGTGGCCGGGTGGCAAGAACCTGGCGATCTCTCCGAAGATCTGGGAGCGTATGTTTGAGGCGATCCCCAGTGCAAACTTTGGGCTGAATTACGACCCCTCACATATGATCTGGCAGCAGATGGACTATCTGACACCGATTGAGGTGTTTAAGGAGAAGCTGTTTCACATTCATATCAAGGATGTGCGTATGGATTGGGAGGCAATGAAGACCAACGGTATCCTGTCGACACCGCTGACGTATCATAGCCCGGTGATTCCCGGACGGGGAGAGATCGACTGGAGTGCGTTTTTCAACGCTTTGCGCGCGGTTGGGTATGAGGGTCCCGTGTGCCTGGAAGTGGAAGACCGGGACTACGAGGAGAGCCTCGAACGCCGCATAGATGCACTGAAGGACGGGTTCAAGGCAATCCAGGCTGCTCTGTAGCAGCACCGGATTTTTTGAAGCTGCAAGTTTGAGCCCTGCGATTATTCGTAGAGCTTGACTTGGATATCCTGTTCGATGCCCATACGCGTCGGGTTAAACCAGAAGCTGAAACGCTGGGCCATCGGGTCGTCCTTTTTCGTGCGCATGTAGTTGGCAAGGGTCGTGGTGACTACGATTTCCACCTCATTGGAGCCTTCTTTGAGGACATCACGCAATTCATAACGATGCTGTCCATACCAATGAGTGCCTACGGTTTGACCGTTCACGATCAGCGTGGTGGTCCCGCGCAGGAAGCCCAGATCGATGGCTGCGGAAGCGGGTAGGGTGTCCAGTGTGAATTGATTTTTATAATGCACAGCACCCGAGAAACTTGAGACCTGGGGATCTTCACTCAGACTGAGATCGCTGAGCGTATCCAGCGTGCGACTGAAGACCGGGCCATTATCGACGGTCTTGAAAGTGAGCTCCCAGGGACCATTGAAATCGAGCGTCTTTGCGTGGCTCGGCTTATCCTTGTTTTGAACCTTGTCACCCCCCTTTTTGGATTTTGCGGGAATCACGATCAGCCGGGACTCCAAGGGTCCCAATTTCAGGTGATAGATACCCTCTGACCAATGAGGACTTGAGGTGATCTGGCCCGTGTGTAAATTCATATCGAGCGGATTTTTTTTCTCATTTGAAAAAGTGAGCTCCGATTCTACGGGCTCCGTACGGTGCTTATTGGCAAAAAAGAAGTAGTGGTTGCCGTTGCGGTCGATGTGGTTGACCTGCGAGAGATAACTATCCGGATTCACGATATTGACCTGTTTTTCCACGCCGGTTTTCTCCAGTATTTGCTCCGAGAGTGCGATCAATCCCGAATAGTCGACGGGGAAGCCACGCTGGTTGCGATTCGTGAAGTCCGGCAGGATCTCAGGGGCATCGGGAGCCTGCAGGAAAAATGCGCCGTCCTCACGGGCTCTGTGGATGGCTTTGGAAACAGCCTGCTTTTTCTCACCCTGGTGCATGAGACCGAGGCCGCGGTTGGGCAATTGATCGAGAAAGACCACCTTTCCGCCCTTCGCTACGAAATCCGCTATCTTCTCGGCGGTATCGGTTTGCAAGGCTGAGACGGATAGAAGTACCAGAAGCTCGTATCGGCGGTCGTTATAGCGTAATTCGCCTCCACGAATCTTAGCATCCTGAATGACCTCCTCGCTCAGATAATCGGTGCCGACTCCCACTTTCTGGAATGCACGGGCCATGAGATATTCATACCAGGGATAATGATCGGTAGGGAAGGGGTAGTACTGCAGCCCGGCGCGTTCCCATTCCTCACCCCGCGCGGTCAAAATCCCCACGCTGGCAATGTTTTCCGAGTTTCGCAAGACCATGGACAAACGTGATACATAGTCGGAGAACCGCTTAAAGTGGGGCCAGAAGGGCGTCCGTTCATTCAAATACACGCCAAAACGCACCCATCCCGGGAAGCCCGCTTCGACAGGGGTGTAATTATAGCCATGCATTACCGGGTGGTTGAGACCATCCAGCACGGAGATGTCCATGCCCAGCTTAAAGTCCTCAAGTGATTCGCGAAATACCGGGACAGCGTTCGTTATGGCTTCAAACGTGATAGTATCTCTGCCGGCCAGATGCGCAGCCGAAGACACATATTTGTTAATGAAGGTAGAGTCCATCACCACGCTGGGTGGGTTTTCCGTAAACCCTTCCCAGATCCAGGTCTCTCCTTCGGGAATCGTGGGGATCAAACTGCCGTTCAGGGGATGGGCCAGCCGACCATAAGTCTGAAAGCGGGAGTCGATTCCGTGTTCTTCTGCCCAATCTGCATACGTGGTGATAAAGCGCTCCTCAAAGAGCTCTACGAGCACACTGTAATAGTCGTATTTGGCACGCTTCACATCCTCCGCAAATGCCGCATGCCACTCCTCATCCGGCTCAGCGAGGATATATCCCAGCCAATCAAAGATATCATACCCCCGTCGCTCCTTAAACCGCTCTGGGAAATCATAAGCCCAGTTGGAGTGCGAGAGTTCCAGGCTGTCGATAAAGGTCGCCCGAAACAGCTCGCCCATATCCAGGTCGGTATGCTGGGTGATTTTATCGCTCATATTATTTAAAAAGCTGAGCACCGCCGCCTGATTCATGTGATCCAGCACAGGGCCTGAAGCGCCGAGCGATCCATGCTTCACAGCAGTGTAATCCTGCTCGAGCAAAACGGCATGGAGTGAATAATAGCCTTCCGGTACCGTTATGCGGATAAGCCCCGCTTCACGGTCATACACCTCCGCAAGATTGAGAGTTATGCTTTTCGGATATAAGTTCGTTTTCGTTTTATCAAGCAACTGGAGATCGATCACCTCCAGGCGTTCCGGCCGGTAATCATTACGCCCCTCGGCGCCGAGTATATGGTCGTTTTCAGCTAAGAGATCCCAGAGTTTATCTTTATCGGCCTCATACACTCCGGGGCCGCCCACTTCGATCACCAACGATCTTACGCGCTTGATTCGGTGTTCAGGTTTTAAGAATTCTCCGCCAAAGGGCCAGCCGGAGCCAATAATGATGTCTGGCGTCATGCCGCGTTCGCGACTTTCATCGACGGCCGCTAGTACCACATCCGTCCATTCCTTGCTCAGCCACTCAAGCTCAGGGGCTATATTCAGGCTCTCTGCCGGGACCTGGTCCGGCATGGCAATCGAGTTAATTTCCACGCCACCAATTCCCGCAGCATCCATAATATCGAGCTGTCGCGCAATTTCTACGGGCTCCGCACGGGTACCATTCCACCACCAGCGCACAAAGGGCCCATATTGCTTATCAGGATTTTCAAAAGCTTCAAAGATGTCTTCAGTCTTTTTCGCAAGCAGTCCACTACTCAAAAATGAAGTAAGGATGAACAGCATGAAGAGTTTTAGGGGTCTTTCTTTATGTGGGAACATGTGTTGAAATGTGTGTAGATTCATGATTTATCAACTCGGTGACGTCGGATTTTACGTTGTCCCCCAATACTGTAGGGTATCTTTAGCGATTCTCTAAATCTAATAAGATGGGCTAATTAGCGAAATCCGGTAAATAAACGGCTGTTTTAGCTCATCATTAATCTCGGTGATAACTCCTTTTTTTTGGCTTTTTTATTGGGGTGATTTCCTTAAACTTACGTCTACGACTTCAGTATCACTTGGTCATTATGTTTTCCCCTGTTTCTAAACGCTTTCGCCTGCTAAGTACAATATTGCTCACACTGCTTTGCTGCAGTCGAATAGGGGCGACTGAGGCGCTTTTTGAGCTGGAAGGTTTTTTCCAGGGGCACTGCTATGACTGCCACGATTCCGATACCCAGGAGGCAGGGCTGGATTTGACCCAGCTCCCGCGCGATCTGCGGGACCCGCAGGTTTATGAAAAGTGGGTGCTCGCTCATGACCGCGTAGTTGCCGGGGAAATGCCTCCGGAGAAAAAACCGAGGCCCGCTGAGCACGAGATTGAAGACTTTCGTAAACTCTTGGCAAAAGAGTTAATTAACTTTGAGGATGCCCGCATCGTTAAGGAGGGACGTGCAGTAAAACGGCGCTTGAACCGCTATGAATACGAGAACGCTCTGCGCGAGCTCCTTGAATTGCCCTTGCTCGAGGTGAAAGATTCGCTACCGGAGGATCCCACTTATCACGGCTACAATAAAATCGGCAAAGCGCTGGACATGTCTTATGTGCAGTTATCGCGCTATCTGGATGTTGCCGACTATGCGCTGCGGGCGGCGATGATCCATCAGGTAGATAAGCCCCAGCCCATGCAGGGCAGGTATTACGCCTGGGATGATAATCACTTTTGGAATACTGTTTATCTAGGCCCGATTATGCGCTCCAACTTTCCGCTGATCGACTATGAGGTGCAGCTCGACATCATGCGCGGAGAGCGCAGTGCCTATGACCGTTCCAAGCGGCCCGAATCCCAGAAACCTTATGAGAGCATGGCCGTCATGGCGAGTAACTTTGAGCCCATCAATGGCCAGTTCAGCCAGTTTAAAGCGCCGCATGATGGCTGGTATAATCTGACACTCTCCGCAAAAACGGTTACAATCAGCAACACCTTCGATAAAGCCAGTCGCGGCATGCGCTCAGAGCCGGTGAGGATTTATTCATCTACGCATGCAAGCAAACTCAGACCGCTGCACGCCATTGATGTGACGCCGGATCGCCAGGAATTTGAAATGCGTGTGTGGCTCTTCGAAGGGGAGACCATCCATCCGGATGCAACGCGTTTCCCACGCATTCGCCCGCCCGATTTTGGTAACCCCTTGGCAGTGCCTCAGGGACGTCCGGCAGTGGCCTTTAGCTGGCTGGAGGTGGAAGGCCCCCTCTATCAGGAGTGGCCCACTGCGAGCCATCGTGTCTTGTTTGACGATCTTCCCATAATAGAGCACGGCGATGATATCCGGGTGATCAGCAGAGAGTCCGCTGTCGACGCAAAGCGCCTCTTAAAGCGCTTTATGCAAAAGGCATACAATCGGGGAGTCACGGATGCCGAGGTTCAGCCCATGCTGGACGTGGTGGTTGCTGCGATGGATAAGGGAGTGGATTTTACGGAGGCCCTGATTGCCGGGTATACGGGAGTTTTGGCATCGCCTGCATTCATTTATTTCGAGGAGGACGCGGGCAAGCTGGAGGCTCTCGCAGTAGCTGAGCGCTTATCCTATTTCCTCTGGAACAGCCCGCCGGATGCAGAGCTGTTGCAACTTGCCAATACGGGCGAGCTGATGCTTCCGCATGTGCTTGAGCAGCAAACCGAGCGCCTCCTCAATGATGATCGCTCTGAGCGGTTTATATACGCATTTCTCGATTACTGGCTCGATCTGCGCCATATCCGCAAGACCGCCCCTGATCCCGTCCTTTACCCGGATTACCAGCTCGATGACATGCTCGAAGATTCCATGCTTTGGGAGACACGCCTCTATTTTCGGGAAATGCTCGATCACAACCTCGGCGTGCGAACCATCGTGGACTCCGATTTCACGATCCTCAATGAACGCCTGGCAAATCACTACGGCATCAATCGCGCTCAGGGCGCTCAAATGCAACGGGTCACGCTGCCGGCAGACAGTCCGCGTGGCGGTATCCTCACCCAGGCGAGCGTTTTGAAAGTCACTGCAGATGGCAATAACACTTCACCCATCGTCAGGGGGGTATGGATTATGGAACGCCTGCTCGGCATGCATCCTCCGCCACCGCCGCCCAATATTGAGGCCGTCGAAACAGACACCAGCGGGGCGACTACCATCCGCGAACAATTAAAACTCCACAGTAACAGCCCGTCCTGCGTCAACTGCCACCTTAAGATCGATCCCGTCGGCTTCTCCCTTGAGAACTTTGATGTCATGGGCGGTTGGCGCGACTATTACCGTTCGACCGGGGACGGTGAGCTCATCAAGGGCACCGGTCACAATGGGCTCTTCTTCAATTTTAGCCGGGGGCAGCCCGTCGACGCCAGTGGTCAGCTTTGGGATGGCCGTGAATTTGCAGATATTTACGAATTAAAAACCATACTCGTAGGCGAGGAAAAGCTCCTTGCAAAAAACATGACTAACCAGCTCGTAACCTACGCGACAGGCGCACCCGTCTCATTCGGAGACCGTCCGGAAGTGGAGCAGATTCTTGAAAAATCCGAGTATTCCGGCTACGGTATCCGCACGCTGATCCACCAGATTGTCCAGAGTGAACTCTTTTTGCACAAATAAATCCTGATTACAAATTTGCCCATACCATGAATACAAAGACACTCCTGAATGCACCCTATGTTGCTACCAATCGCACCCTGTCCCGGCGTAGTTTCCTGAGAGGCGTCGGCGTCGCAATGGCTTTGCCCTTGCTGGAATCCATGAAACCTGCATTTGCCACGGCGTCTGCAAATACCGCATTAAATCCGGCCACTGTAAAACCACGCCGCATGTTTGCCATCTGTAACAACCTCGGTGTGTTGGATACAGAGTTCTTTCCATCTGAGGTGGGCCGTGATTATGAGCTGTCTCCCTATCTCAAGCTATTGGAAGCGCATCGCAACGACTTTACCGTGTTCAGCGGAGTGTCTCACCCGGATGTGGATGGCGGTCACCCGGCAGACAATTGCTTTCTCACGGCTGCACCCAACCCCGGTCGTAGCGGCTTCCGCAATACCATCTCGTTGGATAAGTATATCGCGGAGCATATAGGCCACCTTACCCGCTTCCCTTCATTGAATTTCGGGGTAAATGTAGCGCAGGGCGCACGCAGCCTCTCCTGGACGAACTCGGGCGTACTCATCCCGTGTGAAGAAAATGTCGCTGACATCTATCGCATGCTCTTTATGG
This sequence comes from Puniceicoccaceae bacterium, assembly GCA_028285755.1. Taxonomy (GTDB): domain Bacteria; phylum Verrucomicrobiota; class Verrucomicrobiia; order Opitutales; family JAFGAQ01; genus JANQOQ01. The sequence goes on along the minus strand of JANQOQ010000004.1, from coordinate 267,004 downwards.
ATGGCACTGAAGAGGAGATGGATGAGCAAATCCGCAGGCTCTCCATCGGGCAGAGTATCCTCGATGCCGTGACCGACCAAACCAAGTCGCTCCAGCGTGAAGTAGGCGGGAAGGACCGCGAGCGCCTCGATCAGTATTTTACCAGTGTGCGTGAGCTGGAGACGCGTATGGAAATGTCCAAGGAGTGGGCGCAAAAGCCAAAACCCACGGTGGACGAACCCGTTCCCCTCAACCCTGAGGACCCGCGCCAATATATGGAAAAAGTGCGGCTCATGTATGATATGGCGCGCATGGCATTTGAGACAGACTCTACACGCTCAATCGCCCTCATGCTCGATAGTGTGAACTCACCGGCGCTTGACCTTGAAGGCTACGAAATCACCAATGGTTATCACAATCTTTCACACCACGGTAGAAATGAAGAAAAGCTCTCACAACTACGTGCGATTGATAACTGGCACATGAAGCTCATTGATGATCTGTTGAATGATCTGAAGGCCGTAAAGGAGGACAATGAGACCCTGCTGGACCGTACCATGATGCTCTACGGCAGTAATCTCGGCAATGCGCATACTCACGTGAATACCAATCTGCCCATCCTGTTCGCGGGCGGCGGTTTCAGGCATGGTCAGCACATTGCCTTTGACAGAGCACACAATTACCCGTTACCCAATCTCTACGTTTCCATGATTCAGCGTATGGGCATTGAGAGTGATCGATTTGCCTCATCCACGGGAACAATGCGCGGCCTGGATATGGTCTGACCTGATTCTTTTTTAACTGCCCCTCAAGTGCTCGAAACTATCTTATACACTCTGGGTCGATTTCACCCGCTTTTTGTTCATTTGCCCATTGGCATCATCATTGCCGTTGTGCTCATGGAGTGGCTCTTGCGCGATTCCGAAGTCAGGATGCTGCTGACAGCGCGTCGCTTCCTGCTGACGCTTTCCCTGCTCGCGGCAATCGGCTCGGTAGTGACTGGCCTGCTTCTCGAAAGTGAGGGCGGCTACAGTGGTGCCACCGTTACGCTCCATAAATGGCTGGGCATATTCATGACCCTGCTGCTCACCGCTACCACTGTGCTTGCATGGGGCAGGGGAGAGAACCGCTGGCAGTTTATAAGCTACCGCGTTTGCCTATTCCTGACCTTGGTGCTCATGGTGTTTGGCTCGCATCACGGAGCGGTCATGACGCACGGCAGGGATTTCTTAACCGAGCATTTGTTTGCAGAAAAGCAAGCAGCACCTGCCCGTGAACCGCTTAAAGCCGAAGAGTTTGTTGAAATAGATGATGGCATGCTCCAGTTTGAGCGCGATATCCTGCCCATCCTGGAAGCAAGCTGCATCGAATGTCACGGCCCGGATAAGCAAAAATCCGAGCTGCGCATGGATACGCTCGCCTTTATTGAAATCGGCAGTGAATACGGCCCCGCGGTGGTGCCGGGCGAACCGGATGAAAGCCCCCTTTATTACCTCACTACCTATCACCCCGAGGATCCCGACTTTATGCCGGAAGATGGCGAGCCCCTCACCGAGGAGCAGCAGGAGACACTGAGGCTCTGGATCGAGCAGGGTGCAAATCTCGAAGTCATTACACCCGCAACCCCCGCCGAAACTCAGCTAACCGCAGAACTCCCGCAAGGACCGGCTTCCAGTGTTCAAACTCCTTCAATCGATCTCTCCGCAATTCCTGAGATCGCACCCAGTTTTGGAGAAAACTGGCTCACCCCGGTCGCCGGTGTCGAAATGCTCTGGATAGCACCCGGCACCTTTCAGATGGGCAGTCCCGGGGAAGAGACCGGTCGCGAAGCCATCGAAAACCTGCACACGGTTAATTTATCCCAGGGCTTCTGGCTCGGTAAATATGAGGTCACCCAGGCCCAATGGGCACGCATCATGGAAAGTGATCCCGCCAGCCTGAGAGACGAGACTAACAAAAGCTGGCCTATGTATCAGACCGGCCCGGATTACCCCATGTATTACGTCAGCCGCCTCGACGCGAAAGAATTCTGTAGCCGCCTCACCGAACAGGAGCGCGCCGCTGGTCGCCTGCCCGAGGGCTACTTTTTTTCCCTGCCCACCGAGGCCCAGTGGGAATACGCCTGCCGCGCGGGCACGATGACCCCCTACAACCATAACGATTTATCAGCCATCGCCTGGTTTCGCGACAATAGCGACGGCGGCCTCAACCCCGTCGGCCAGAAACTCCCCAACGCCTGGGGCCTTCACGACATGCACGGCAACGTCTGGGAATGGTGCTTCGACACCAACCTCCAGTACGCGCCGCACGAAGTCACCGACCCTGTCAAAGTCCACTGGGTGAAGAGCAAGGTCGTGCGTGGAGGCAGCTGGCGCAGCAAAGCAGAGCACCTGCGCTCCGCATACCGCCACTCAGCCCTCAATGAAGGCCGCAACGGCGGCATCGGCTTCCGCTTGGCCCTCATCCCGCGCGTCTACGAGTGGTCACGCGAGCGCAACATGTAAGCGAAGCCCTAGTAGAGCCCGCGCTGGCGGATGCGGATATTCCGGTAAGTGGCCTCCGCAAATTCAGCCTGGAATGCAATAAATCCGGCAGTAATGGGCATACCGCCATAATTTGCACCCTGTAGCTCGTTCACTTGCTGATTATTCAGAAAATACTTTGCCCGGTCCTCCCGCACTTCGATACGAAACAAATTTACATTCTCCTTCTCTAAATCCTCGCGCCAGGGAGCTCCGTACGAATATTCAAGCTCAGGAAGTGACTTCAGGTTGCCTGCGGCATCCAACTGCATCGCATTCACCCATAGGATCGAGAAATGGATGCCTTTCCGTGTCTTGCGACCCTGCATTTCCAGGCAAGGGGGCCATACGGGAGTCGTTGCGGGAATATGGTAGAGAAATCCCGCATTCATCGGTCCGTCCAGTCCGGGCTCAAACGCTCGTTTCCCGTGCAATAGCTCAAACTCAATATCGTAGTTTGAGTAGCGCTTTTTACTCACGTAGATTGCTTCAGGGGCGGCTCCAACCCGATTCCAGTTATACATCGCGCGCAACTCACTCCCCTTTGCTTCGAATAGCTCCTCATCAGAGATATCATCGGCGCCATCATGCATCACATCAAAGTCGTTTTTGAGATCCAGGCTTTGCCACTCCCCAATCACCGTACCGTGATGATCCAGCTCCAGCGAGCGCATGCGGATATTCCGGTAGGCCACCGGTCCGTGATCTCCCTGAAACATTAGCGGCCCAAGTACGGCTTCATCTTCAAAGTGGGCAGCCCGGGTTGGCCCGGTTACGGGCACATTTTGCTGAACCACGATCCCGTTATGCACTACCTGAATAAACTGGGCATCTTCAACCTTATGACCGCTTTCATCAAAACGCGGCGCACGAAAAATGATGTCCAGCGTCTGCCACTCACCCGCAGGTTTTGCTGCATTTACGCGGGGAGGCACACCTCCCCAGCCTTGGGGTTCCCGATCCTCATCCCATCGTTGATAGATGCCCCCGGCATCCGCATGGCGCACATTCTCCCCACGATCATAGCTATCCCGAATCTGCACTTCGTAGCGCCCCTGAAAGTAGATCCCCGAGTTAGAATCCGACGGTATAAAATACTCCACATGGACCTCTACATCCCCATGTTCTATTTGGGTAAATAGATTCGTCGTTTTCCCCAGGGCTCCATTCACGATTAGCGTATCCCCCTCAGTAAATACGATTGCTTCTGCGTTATCGGGATCGATTTTTACTTCCCCGGCACTTTGCCAATTCCCGCCATGGGGCCTGAAATCCTCGAGCTTGAGACTCCCGGCATGAAGGGTAGCGATGCACACTCCGCATGCGCCCAATAAAAAAACTAAGTGTAGCCGATTCATGCTCACCTAGACGCAGGAATACAGACGATCCCCCAAGCGCAAAACGATTCGACTTAGCTTCGATTCTGCAGAACGCTTACTTCGTATTTCTCCATTTCGGCTATCCAGGAGACCCCTGTGGGTACGCCCGCCTGCAGGCATAATTTATCCCACACGGCACCGTGAGGCAATGCCTTCGCATGTTCCATCAGGGCAAGCTTTTGGGCATTTTTACCTTCCGCCTCCAGTTGTTTGCAAAGTGCTGAAGGCTCTAGCAAGGCGATCAACAACGCTTGGCGGGTCGCACGCGTGCCGATCACGTATGCGCCGATCCGGTTAATGCTCGCATCAAAAAAATCGAGTGCCAGGTAGGCACGATCCAGCGCAGACGCGCGGATCACTTCCTGAAACATCTCGCGCACTTCATCCGTCACCAGCACCACATGGTCAGAGTCCCAGCGGATTGGGCGGCTCGTATGAACCAGCAACTGCTTATGAAAGGGTAGGTGGGCAGACACCTTATCCGCAACGGATTCGCTCAGGTGATAGTGCCCCAGATCAATGCACAAGGTCTTTTCCCGGCTGAGCGCATAATTCGCATAAAAATCATTGGTTCCCACGGTATAGTCCTCGGCCCCGATGCCAAAAAGCTTACCCTCGACCGCATCGACGCACTGCTCAGAGATACCATGCGCTTCATCCAACACCTCATCCAACGCTGCCGCGAGTCGCTCACGCGGCCCCAGGCGATCTGCCGGATGATCCTTGGCCCCGTCCGGCACCCAGTGATTGTTTACACAAATACTTCCCTGCACCTCTGCAAGATAGGTGGCCACATTGCGGGAAGCGATTCCATGGTCGATCCAGAACTGTCGTACCCCCGGGTCTGCATGGGAGAGGGTATACCCGTCATTGGCAAGCGGATGCCCAAAATACGTGGGGTTGAAATCCAGCTGGATGCCCTGGGCTTTTGCCCACTCAGCCCAGCTCACAAATGGGGTGTGGTCCAGCAAATCCCGCTCCATAGCGCCCCCGCTGAAATCCCCATACGATGCATGGAGATTGAGCCGTTGCTCACCGGGCAACAAACGTAGCACTTCCTCCAGGTCCTGGCGTGCCTCATCGATATTGCGGGCCCTGCCGGGGTAGGAACCCGTGGACATGATCCCGCCGGAGGTCGTCCCCTCAAGATTTTCAAACCCTGCCACATCATCCACCTGCCAGCAGTGCATGCTGATCGGCTTATTCAGTGCTGTTTTGATCGCTGCATCCGTATCAATACCAAATGCGGCATACTTCTCCTTGGCGGATTGATAGTTCTGCTCAATGCTTGAGTCACTCGGTGATTGGAAAATATCCATGAATCAGATGTTTGATTTAGATTGATTTAAATACAAAGGAAACGCCATGAACCAGATCAACACAGCGACTAGCATTGTGAGCTTCATGGTTAAATCACCCATGGCTCCAAAGCTGTATAACACGGGTGGAATGATGCTACCGATCAGGCCAATTATTGACAACAAGCCAGCTAATGATCGCCCTTTCTGGAAGAAGAAGCTAAACCCAATGTAGAGCAGTCCGCACGCGATCCACACCGGCACCGTTGCAAACGATTTAAAGGCAGCCGGATTATCCAGCCAGTAGATGATGGCAGCGACCACGGGGATCGCATAGGCATAGAGTGCAGCCATATTAAAGGATTGTCCATTTTCCCTTGCGTATTCTGGTTGTAGCTTGAGCTTCCGGATCAGGTAATATTCTACAAATATGATGGCTCCCACAGGTGCCAGGATAGTCCCATAAATACCGACAAACCCCAGCAACTTCATTGCAAAGGCGGGAAAAAGCCCAGCAGCAGTGGCTAGCAGCCCGGCTGCCAGGGTTACGCCAAATCGCGGTAACTTCGGCATGATCGCCTGAAACGCCAGGCCTGCCCGGTAAATCGTTGGGTTCGCAGTCGTCCACCCGGCAATAACTACGCATATTAACCCGGCCACTCCTATCGCATCATAGACCATCGGCCCAGGCGCACTGGATGCACTGTCTCCGTAGCGCTGGATTGCAAGCGCAAAGAGCAATGATGCTGAGATCCATGCGATGTAATGCCCCAGAAACATCCCTGCGGAGGAAGCCCACCCATACGAGGATTTCTTTGCATAGCGCAAAATCGAGAGGTCCGACATCCCGATATGCATCGCTGCATTGGCCAACCATGCGAAAAAGATTACATGCCATAAGCCGAGTTTCGGTAGATCGCCGACCGGTACACCCGTCCAGATCGCATTTAGCTCCATGGAGTTGAGCTTCGGCAGGGTTACCAGACCACACGCGATGAAGATCAGGATCATCCAGGGTGCGGCAATCGTAGAGAGTCGTGCGACCGCATTATACCCAAACGCTGCGACAAACGCGACGACCAGGCCAACCACCAGCACGATCAATATCCACGCAGGCCCGGTCGGGTAAAGATCTCCCAGGCTCGGCATCACCACCTGCTCAAAGGGCACTCCCACCGCAGTCGCTGATACCGTGATCATCGCACCCGCTAAAAAGCAAAAGAAGATACCGTTGGCGAGATTGTAGATTTTTACCAAGCCGTTGCCGCAAATATTCTCAAGCGTCTTATATAAAGTCATACGCAGATCAGTCGCGATCGGCGCACATATATAGCGCCAGCTCAACACCGCGAGAATATTGCCGATCAGCAGGCCGACAATCAGGTCGAAGGCACCGACTCCCCAGGCCACAAACAGCGGCCCGATCATAAATTCCGTGCCCGCCGTATGCTCACCGGCATACATACCCCAGAAGCTCTTGGAGTCCTTTAAATGGGATTTGGGTACTGGGGTATCTTCAAATTCTGAAGTCGTGGTATTGTTTTCAGGGGTATCACTCATAATATTAGGGTAATTTGGGTATTTCCGCATACATTACCAAAAATTTTGGGTGGAAACCATACAGGATTTGATCTAATCTTTGCACTTTTTGATAAAACAGGATGCAGGATTCAGTCATAAAATATTTCCCTCAGGATAAGGATGTGCAGCGATGGGGCCTCTACGTGCTTGACGCGGGAACTGCGCAGACCGCACCCGGCGAAATCTATCCTGTGCAGGATCATCCCGAGAGTTATTACTTTGACTGGGAAACCGGGCGCACACTCAATGAATACCAATTAGTATACATTACAGAAGGGCGGGGGCACTTTCAATCGAGTCATACAGATCTCCTTGAGGTCAGTGCGGGCGATGCGCTCTTACTCTTTCCCGGCGAATGGCACCGGTACCGGCCGGACCCGGAGGTAGGCTGGTCGGAATATTGGATCGGCTTTCGGGGTACGAATACCCAATATATGGTGCAGAGCAGCTTTCTGAAAACACGCCCCGTGATACGGGTTTTGCACAATTTGGAACTTTTAAACACATTCCAATCCATTCAATACTGGCTCAGGGATGAGAGCCCCGGCTATCGCAGGATTCTCGCTTCACTTGCACAATTGGCACTTGCGGTTGTATATCGCGATGCACTGAATTCCGAGGATTCCTCACGCATGCATTCACGCGAGATTGAGCTCGCAAAGATCGAGCTTACCCGCCGACACCCGGAGCACGTAGATCTTACAGAACTCGCAGGACGCCTGGGCCTGAGTTACTCAAACTTTCGTGTGCTCTTTAAGCAAAATACAGGTCTCTCCCCGCGTCAATATCACCTGCAGGCGAAACTTAACCGGGCCTCGGAACTGCTGCTTCACAGCCGTTACAATATCAGTGAAATTGCCGATCAGCTCGGCTTTAGCTCCGTTTTTTACTTCTCGCGATTCTTCAAGGCCAAGCAGGGTATATCCCCCGATTCCTTCCGCCGTCAGAATCAGTTGCCCGCTTGATTTTCGATACCCAGGGCTTCTCTAAGAAAGGAGTCCACGCGCATTAAGCGGTCTTTCTCGTAAAATGCTTTACCCCCATGTGCTGCTCCGTAGACGACATCCATTTCTACCGCTAATCCTTCCTCGAGGTAGGCACCCATCAGCTCATGGGACTGATTGATCGGCATCTGCGGGTCCTGGTCCCCATGTAGTAGGAGCAGGGGAGGATCTTCGCTGTCCACATGAAAAACGGGACTGGCCAGTTTTGCGATTTCGGGCAACTGCTCGGGATGGTCTCCGAGGAATAACTCCAGTGCAGGCACGCGTACGCTCAACCCGTGGGGGGTCGATTGCCCCAATATACTCGTCAGATTGGAAGCCCCGAAAAAGCTTACGATCGCCTGCACATCGGACGACACATCTGAGTATTTTCCCACATTGCCTTCAAGAACCGGATGCTGATTTGATACACCCACAAGCGCCGCCAGGTGCCCGCCCGCAGATGATCCCGCGATCGCGATCTTGTCCGCCTGTATTGGGTATGCATTCGAGTGTGCCCGGAGGTAGCGGATCGCCGCTTTGATATCATGGATGGCAGCCGGAAATTTGCTTATGGGACTCAGTCGATACTCGACACTCGCAATCGCCCAACCCATTTGCATCATGGCTTTAATCGGTACCGAGTCCTTACTGCCCGCGCGCCAGGCACCTCCATGCACCCAAACAATGAGCGGAGCATCGTCTTCCATATCCGGCAAATACAGGTCCAGCATGAGCACTTGCGCATCCGTCACCGCATACTCGATATCTTTTAAAACCTTTGCATCGCAAATGATAACAAGCCAGGCGAGCAGCACACAAATCGGGAACGTTCTAATCCTCATAACCCAATTGAGCATTAGGAGGGTCAAAACGGAGCGTCACCCCCTCAGTCGCCAGTATTGCTTCAAAAACAGCAACGGTTTCATAGGAGGGTTTAAAATTACCCGGTCGGTAGCCCTGAGCAATTAACAGCGGTGACCATTCATGCTTATTGATGCGATTCCATATCTCAATATCCGCTCCGTGATCATATAAATACTGCACCATTTCAGGCCAGCTAGCATAGCTTGCACCGTGCATCGCCGTTTCACCATTCACATCGATATGATTGATATCCATGCCGAGTTCTAAGCAAAGCTCGACTGCTTCCAACGCCTCTTCCTCAGTGCCGGCTTCCTCCGTTGGTGCAAAAGTGCCCAGGCCGGCAGCCACCATGAGAGGTGTCACCTCGTGCTCATTCGGGATATGCGGATCTGCGCCAAGCTCCAACAATAAGCGCATATAATCAATATCGGCAGTATCCGCAGCCATAAAAAAAGGGGTCGCACCCTGCTTACTCACACGCCCACGCCCATTAGGCCTTCCACCGTTTAATCTCAAGTTTACATCCGCCCCCAGTTCTACCAGGGCCTTTACAAAGTCCAGCGTACCGATTTCCCCATAAATCTGGGGGGGTGGATCTCCATCGGCGCCATCTCCACTGTTGGGTTTGCGTACCCAACTCAGGGTATGCAGCGGCGCAAAAGTAGATCGCTGGTCGTTCGGGTCTGCCCCGAGCTTAACCAACTCCAGAGCCAATTCAAAATGGCCGTTCTCGATTGCCAGAATAAGTGCACTGCTACCCGTTCGGGCCCGCTTATGGCGATTGTTTTCGCTGGGCTGGATGGTTTGGTTAACATCCATCCCGGCATCCAGAAGAGCACGAACCGTTTCCAGATGGCCGTTACGCGCCGCAAAAAATAGTGAGTTAAATCCCGAACTCAGGGTAATCGCAGAATCAGCCCCTGCATCGATGAGTATCTCGACAACCTTCGAATGCCCCTCAGCCGCCGCCCACATGAGCGCGTCCTGTCCGCTGCGTTCTGTGGCAGCTATATCCGCTCCGGCATTGAGCAAATGCTCAACGACTTTGGACACTCCCGTCCTGACTGCAGTCATCAGCATCGTTTGCCCACCGGGGATCGTCGCATTTACGTCAGCACCCGCATCGATCAGTCGTTTCGCAATAGCAGCATTACCCAGCTCACAGGCTAGGTACAAGGGGCATATCTCATAATCATTAACGCTGTCCGCATGAGCTCCGGCATTGAGCAAGGCATCCACCACTTCACTATTCTCGTGGTAACTCGCCCAGTGCAGCGCAGTCGTGCCATCCGCTTGGGCTGCATTTACATCCACGCCAGCCTTGATTTCGCTAAGGGCCTCTTCAGAAGCGCCCGCTTCAACCAAATCCGCTACATTTGCATATCCCCAATGGATACTTAGCAAAAGCGCTAAAAAATAACCAAATCCCCTCATTACACCGAAAGCGGATGGATCAACTCATCCACATAGCCCTCACTGTCGGCAAATGAATCAATATGCACGCCCACCTTGTCCAGCAGCGTCAAATGCAGATTCGCAAGCGGCGTAGGCTTATCATAGGTAATGTGGCGATTACCCTTCATACCCCGGGCAGCTCCCCCGGCCACAATGATGGGCAGGTTCGTATGGTCATGCACATTCGGATTGCCCATACCGCTGCCGTAGAGAAAGAGCGAATTATCCAGAAGGTTGCCGTTGCCCTCAGGGATTTTCTTGAGCTTGTCCATGAAATCCGCAAACAGCGACACATGATACTCATTGATCTTCGCCATCTTGGCGATCTTCTCAGGATCGTTTCCGTGGTGGGATAGTGGGTGGTGGGGATCATTGACCCCGGTCTCCGGGTAAACGCGATTACTCGTTTCCCGGGCGAGCTGGAAGGTGATCACCCGCGTAATATCCGCCTGGAAAGCCAAAGCCTGCAAGTCAAACATCAACTTCGCATGATCGGTATACGAGGCAGGCACCCCCATGGGCCGGTCCATATCCGGCTCCGGGTTATCCTTGGCTTCAGTCTCAGCCAATTGGATACGGCGCTCCACCTCACGTATGCTCTCCAGGTATTCGTTGATTTTCGCCTGATCACTGGGTCCGAGCTCTTTCTTGAGCCGCGCGATTTCATCCATTACCGAGTCCAAAAGGCTCGCACGTTCACGAATCGCCGCCTGCCGTTCCGCCAGCGAACCCCCTTCACCAAACAGACGTTCAAACACGATGCGCGGATGTGCCTCAGAGGGCAGGGGCGTCGTGGGTGAGGACCATGAAAGATTATTCTGATACACGCAGGCATAACCATTGTCGCACTGACCCACATTCTCCTGAATATCCATAGCAAGCTCTAGCGAGGGCAAGCGCGTATCCTGTCCAATGGCTTTCGCCGCAATCTGGTCCGCCGTTGTGCCCAGGTAGTAATCATTACTCTCCGTACGCTTTGCCTGAGCTGCGGAAAGGAAGGCCGCATTTGAGGTCGCATGCGTCCCCGGGTAAGCATTCTTCAGCTCCATATTGGTCAGGATGCTGATGTCCTCCCGGTGCTTCTCCATGGAGCTGAGTATGGGAGAGAGCTCGTCCAAGTTGCTTTGGGATTGGGGAGTCCAGCGGGTGATATCGCAACCCATGGGCATAAAAATGTAACCGATGCGCTTGGCGGGGATACCGGTCACGCGGGAAATTGGCGTAGCCGCCGGGAGCATGGAGTCCAGCAGCGGCAGCGCCAGGGTAGCGCCTACTCCTTTGATAAATGTGCGTCGGGATAGTGCTTTTTTAGTAATAATCATGGGGCCTTCCTCATTTGAAACGGGTTGCTTGCGATGATTCCTGTTACCAGGGATGAAAATGAATAGTCCTGCTGCTCAGCATCACGTACGATCTGGCGTATTGCAGGATGGTCATAGGCTTCGATGCCGCGGCCAAGCCCATAAATCATGAGCTTTTCTATCAGGGTGCTTACAAATAAATCAGGCTTTTCCAGCAGGATCGCCTCCAGCCCCTCAATACCGATAAAGGTGCTGCCATCCGCTAAATAACCCGAGGTATCGATTGTATTCCCATCCATGCGCGTGCGCCATGCACCCGTTGCATCGTAGTTCTCAAGTGCAAATCCAAGCGGGTCCATTATATCATGGCAAGCCGCACAGGAGGGGTCAGCTCGGTGCTCGGTGAGCCGCTCACGGATCGGTAGAGTCGCATCGACTACCTTATCCTCCAAGTCCGGCACATCCGGCGGTGGGGGTGGCGGGGGAGCTCCGATTAGGTTCTCGAGTATCCAGTTACCGCGAATCACCGGAGAAGTGCGATTTGCATAGGAGGTAACAGCGAGAATGCTTGCATGTCTCAATAGACCCCCGCGGGGTTTGTCTTCCGGGACATCGATTTTGCGAAAGCGGGTGCCATAAATATTCGGGATTTCATAGTGCTTCGCAAGGCGCTCATTCAGATAGGTATAATCCGCAGATATAAACTCCATCACATTGCGGTCTTCCTGAACGATCGACTCGAACAGTAGTTCCGTCTCCCGCCGCATGGCCTGACGCAGATTATCGTCAAAATCCGGGTAAATGCGTTGATTGGGCGATACCGTCTCGAGATTGCGCAGATACAGCCACTGCCCTGCAAAATTCTCGGTTAATGAGCGCGCCTTCGGATCATTAAGCATGCGCATAACTTCATCACTCAAGACATCAGGGTCCCGTAGCTTCCCGTTTTCAGCCAGTTCCAGCAGGTGATCATCTGGCAGACTGCTCCAGAGGAAAAAGGACATGCGCGTCGCGAGCTCATGATCGCTGATCTCATAGACATCACCAGGGGCTATATTCGCGGGCGGTATTTCCATCTTAAACAAAAATCGCGGATTCACCAGGATACCACTGATACCCGCCTCGATCCCGTTTTCAAAGCCACCTGCAGTATAGCCTTGATCATAGAGCGCCATCAAGTTTTCCAAATCTCCAGCCTTCAAAGGTTGGTGATAAGCTATGCGGGCTAATCGTTTTAGCACCAGTTCAGCCTGGTCCCGGTGAGTTTCCAGTCTATAATTGACTCCCCTTAAGATCTGCTTGCGGCTCGCCGTATTCCCCGGACCTGCATCTTCGAACGGGCCATTGATGGTCACCTGAAAAATCGCGGGATTGCTGCGCCGGTGGCGATGAAAGTTAAAACGCGATTCCGTAGGTTCTCGCTTCGTTTGTAATACAGATAGCGACTCCGCTTGGAAAGTTACGCCTACCTTGCGCTGTCCCGCCTTCACTGGGATGCGCACATTCAGGTGTTCATCAGCACTTGCATGTTCACTGTGGTCTGAGGGTCGACTGACTGTAAATCGGGTTACCCGTTTGCGGTCGAGCAGAATGTCCACCTGATGATCCCGATAAAGCCCCTCAACTTCTTCATTCCGGTCCCGTGCAAGCCTTACGACGATCTCATACTCCCCATCCCGTGGGAAGTAATGATCGATGAGGGTACCTCCCCGCGAACCAAGCGGCAGGCCAGCGATATGCTTTTCCTGCGTAATATCCGCCGGTATACGCACCGTGCGCCCCATGGGTTGGTTCACCGCTTCACCCATGGCGAGCTTTGCGATCTTGCGTGCTGCCGAAATATACTGATCCAGCAAAGTGGGCGAGAGATCCGTGACCGTGATATTATCAAAGCCGTGGCTGACTTCATCGCGCGGTAGTAGCTCTCGGGTATCGATTTCAACTTTTAGTAAATCCCTCACGGCATTCGCATACTCATAGCGGGTAAGCCTGCGGAAGGTGCTTGTTGTGCCCGGGTTTGGATTTGCTGCTGCTACCGTATCCAACTGAATTTCGAGCTCAGCGGTTATGAGATCATAGCCCGCCGAGTCAGGCCGCCTGCGATCCAGCGGTGGCATCTGGCGAGACTTCAGTTTGCGCACGATTTTCTCCCACGATGCGGTGTGATTGTGGATGTCATCGTTCAGCAGGTAGGCTATATCCAGACCCGACTGCGGCTCATCCCCACTATGGCAGGATACACAATACTGATCCAGACTGTGAATCCCCAACGGCTCGATGGGCGTGAGGGGCGCATCTGCCAGATTCGCCTGAAGCCATACAATTGCTGAGAGATACTCCGCCTCACTGGGTCGTTCTACCGCTTCGGCATCAATCGGTGGCATCTCCCGTTCCTCAATCATCCACAAAACATCTTCCCACACGACCGGATGCTCAGTCATATCCACATCGAGAATACTCTGCAGGTCCAGGTCTCCTTTTTGCTTATCCGGATTATGGCAGCTCACACAGCTGTTCTCCACCATGGCACGTGCGGGCCCATCAATCACCACACCGTTTGCTTGGTATCCAATTATGAATCCAAAAAATAACTGCTGTAACAGTCTTGACGATGCAAAGGGGTTATTCATGGGTAACAGACCGCTATATATTAGGATACATGAACGATCAACAGTGACTAATCGAATTTGTTATTTAACAGATAAATCGCTCTAATGCTTTAATCAACGAAATTCAGTTTTGCAGATCACTCCTCATCAGGCCGTTTGTAGGCCTTATGGCTGTCTCTGCGGTGCCCATCGATCTGTCGGATGAGCTGGGATGCGGCTGCATTATCATCCGCTTCCAATAATGCCTTAAGTTTCCCCAAATGCTTTACCAATGCATCCATCTCTTTCTGATAGCCTTCCAGAAATGCTTCCTTTTCTGCCTCAGGCACATCTGTTAGCAGATCCGGTTTCATCGGCTTGGATTCCTGGGCGTTCGCTATCGCTTTTTCAACCAATTCGATGGTGGATGCGTTCTTATCCGGGGTTCTTACCTGGCGTTTGATGAGTCGCCATGAGCGGTTCATATCGGTCATTTCGTAACCGAGCTCAGTTTTTTCATGACCGTCTGCAAACGCAAACGGTAAGCCAGTAAATAGTAGGGTAATAACGAGAACTAGGGTAAACGGGGATTTCATATAGTTAGGTAAACGATTTTGAATTCAAATTACGAGTATAAATCAAAGCGGTTTACTAAACGATACAGTGAGTGTATTACCATACAATAGATTTAGGGTTTGCTCAGAACTCCCAGTTTGTATCAGAGTGGTGCTTTTACTAACCGGGAAATACCCCTGAACCCAAAATTATGTTACTGTTATGCAATGGTTGGATTGGATAATCATTGGCCTCTATTTTGCCATCATCGGATTTATCGCGTGGTGGGTAGGCCGTAAACAAGATACGACGACGGATTACTTCCTGGCTGGTCGCAATGCTGGCTTCTTCGCAATCGGTGCGTCCATCTTCACTTCAAATATTGGCTCCGAGCATATCGTGGGTCTGGCAGGGCAGGGTGCCTCCACCGGTATGGCGATGGCCCACTGGGAGCTCCACGCCTGGGTAATGGTGCTGCTAGCCTATATATTTGTGCCTTTCTATTACAAATCAGGGGTCTACACGATTCCGGAGTTCCTGGAAAAACGCTTTAATGCGAAGGCACGTTGGATTCTTTCGCTGGTTTCACTGATCGCTTATATCTTTACCAAGGTTAGTGTGACGGTCTATGCGGGTGCGGTTGTATTCGAAGCATTACTGCCGGATACCTTTGGCTCGCCGGATGCCGCCTTCTGGGTGGGGGCATTCATGACCGTTATTCTCACTGGTATCTACACCGTTTTTGGTGGGATGCGTGCCGTGCTCTACACCTCGGCACCCCAGGCGATCATTCTCATCGTGGGTTCTTGTTTCATCACTTTCTTCGGGCTCAACGAGCTGGGCGGTTGGGATACCCTTATTGGTATGGCTAAGGAAAATGCGGACCAATTCGCACTCTGGCGACCCATGTCCGATCCGGACTTTCCCTGGTTGGGCATTATGATCGCTTCCCCAATCGTTGGCATCTGGTATTGGTGTACTGATCAATACATCGTCCAGCGAACACTCACCGCGAAAGACCTCACCAATGCGCGTAAGGGTGCACTCTTCGGCGGTTTGCTTAAAATCACCCCCGTTCTGATCTTTCTGATTCCCGGCATGATTGGATGGGCGCTGCATCAGGAGGGCATTATCGCCATCCCCCTTAAGGAATTGGGCGACGGCAACATGGGTATTAATGGGGACATGGTTTTCCCCACACTCGTTGCGAATCTCCTGCCTATGGGCCTGCGCGGCTTGATCGTGGCCTGCCTTCTGGCAGCACTCATGAGCTCGTTGGCATCTCTATTTAACTCGAGTGCATCCCTCTTTACCGTGGATGTTTATGAAAAGCTAAAACCCGGAAAAAGCGAGGCACACTACGTGTGGGTAGGCCGCATTGCCACGACTGTAGTTGTTGGCCTTGGTATGCTGTGGATCCCGGTAATGAAGTTGGTATCCAGCGGAGGGCTCTATCAATATTTACAATCCGTTCAGGGCTATCTGGCACCATCGATCGTGGCCGTATTCATGCTCGGCCTCTTTTGGAAACGCATCAATGCCCATGGCGCGGTTTGGGGCCTTGCCGGAGGCTTTATACTCGGTATGTCCAAGCTTGCCATCCAGACCTTCTTTGGGGCAGCACCCGGGAAGATGAGCAACCCCGCTTTCCTGGCAGCCATCGGCGATTTTAACTTCCTCTACGCGACGGGTGTTTTGCTGGCATTGAGTGTGATTATCATTATTGGGGTCTCCTTGCTCACAAAGGCACAGGATCCTGAGAAAATCAAGGGACTCACCTATGATTCCATCAAGGACGATGAATCCGGGGAACTCAAGGCAAGCTGGGATACCGGCAATAAGATACTCACCGCACTCATCCTCACTTGTGTGTTGGGTATGTATCTCTATTTCAGCTTCTGGCTCAATTAGCGTTAAATTCGTTAGGGAGTGTTAACACTCCCTAATAGCCCGATACCCGTCTATAAGCACCTATACTGTTGACAGTCAGGTGCTTATTTGTAGCCAAAATTGTACCTTACGGATTGACATAATCATTGATGTACACCCGTTTGGGGTAAGCCATTTAACAATCGAAATTTTCTCTGGGCATGACGAACGATTCCACCATCACTTTTGAAAAACGGGTCACTACCTATCTACCAAAGACGCAGACGATTCGGGATGAGTTATTATCCATTTTTGAGGAAATTCTCAGAGATCTGGGCGAGCAGGAATGCGCGGACCTGGTGACGCATCTGGACCGGCAAAAACAGCATAATATGGAGGCAGGTCAATCCGCACAGGTGCACTCCATCTGCTTTCAGATTCAGAATCTCGTGGAGGATGCGATTTCGATTACTGTCCAGCAAAAATACAATCAGGATCAGACTGCGAAAGGGGAGTCAGGGTTTTGGCTTAATTATCTGCACCGCCTCAAGGAAGCAGGCGTAACCCCGGAAGCAATTGCAGCCCGTGTTGGCCTTGCCGATATTGAGATCGTCTACACCAAGCACCCCACTGAAGCCAAACGGTGGATCATCCTGCATCTGCATCGTGAGCTCTATTCTTTAATTGTCAGGCTTTATAATGGCGAGGAAGTACGTGCTGAACTGGCTGAAATCCTGGAGCTGCTCTGGCGTAGCGGTGAGCTCAATATGCAAAAGCCGACCGTCCGCCAGGAACGACGCAACCTGGAGTACTACTTTTCCGAAGTGTTCCCGGAGGCCCTCAAGCAGGTGGAGGCATCGTTTCGGGAGGCATGGTCACGTGTGTTTCCGGATACTGAAATCCCGGCAAGCCCCAGGCTCAGCATTGCATCCTGGGTAGGCGGAGACCGGGATGGCCACCCGTTCGTAACTGCAGATGTCACTCGCGAATCCCTCATGGAGCTGCGCACCAATGCGATACAACAGCTCGTAGCCAAGCTGGAAGCCGTTCGCAGTGAGGTCCGCTTTACCAACTACAGCCAAAAGCCGCCCTCGGCACTTATGGAGTGGCTCTATGCACACGGGCTGGACAGTCAGTCTCACGAGCCCTGGTTATTGTTTTTTGAGCGGGTCATTTTAACGCTCAACAACACAATTGAGCTCAGGGATACTCCCCACTATGCATCTTCGGATGATTTCCGCAATGATATCGAGGCTCTGGAAAAAGCATTTCAGGAAATCAATGCCGCACGGCTCATTAATCGTTACGTGAGCCCGATCCTCTCCCAGTTATCCTTTTACGGTTTTCATACCGCACGTCTTGATATCCGCCAGAACAGTGAAACCTACCGCAGTGCGCTTGCTGAGATTATTGAGCATTCAGATATTGTATCCGCCGAGGAATTCCTGGGTTGGTCGGAAGCGCAGAAGGTTGAGTTTATTACGCATGAATTTCAGTTTCGCCGGCCTTTTATTGTACCGGGGCAACCCCTGAGCGATCAGACTCAGGAGGTCGTCAACACCTTCAAATCGATCCGCAAGCATATTGATCGATTCGGCTCTGCAGGTCTGGGAAATCTCATTGTCAGTATGACCCAACACGCATCCGATCTGTTGATGGTATATTTGTTCTGTAAGGAAGTGGGACTGATTAAGAAGACCGATAAGGGTATGGCCTGTCAGCTGCCCGTTGTTCCGTTGTTTGAGACGATGGCCGACCTCCAGGAAGGGGTAGGCATATTGTCTGAGTTTTGGAAAGTGCCTTTGGTGCGCAATACCCTGGAAGTGCTTGGCGACGGGCACGGCAATCCGTTGCCGCAAACCGTCATGGTCGGTTACAGCGACAGCAACAAGGACTGTGGCATTTGGACCAGCCAATGGTCGGTCTACAATGCACAAAAGGAAATTCTCGATCTTTCCGAAGAGATGGGTGTCTCCGTTCGCTTTTTCCATGGTCGGGGAGGCACTGTAGGTCGCGGTTCCGGGCCCACTCACCGCTTTATCGAAGCCTTGCCGCAGCAAGGGCTCACCCATGGGTTCCGTATTACCGAGCAAGGCGAGGTGATTGCCCAAAAATACAACTCTGTCGACAAAGCAAAGGCGAGCTTTGAGCAGTGGATGGCGGGCGTGTCCTGTTCGCAAATGCTCCCCACGCACGATGAGATTATCGAGCGTGCCCAAAGCGCAATGGACCTTGTTGCAGAAAAAAGCACTGAAAAGTATCGTTCCCTGATTGAAGCCGAAAACTTCATCCAGTTTTATCGTCAGGCCACGCCAATTGATATCATTGAGCTCAGTAAGATCGGCTCACGTCCGTCGCGCCGTACCGGAGCATCGACGATCAAGGACCTCCGCGCAATCCCCTGGGTATTCAGCTGGAATCAGTCCCGTTTTTACTTGCCGGGTTGGTTTGGGTTGGGCAGTGGTCTGGCTGCTCTGAAGGACACTTTGCCCGAGGGCTTTGAATATTTGAAGAGCCAATGCCGTAGCTGGCCTTTCCTGCGATACGTCTTGTTCAATGCGGAGTCCACCGTGGCAAGTTGCTCCTATGAGCTCATGAACGCATATGCAAATCTCGTGAAGGAGACAGAGCTTCGGGAACGGTTTATGTCAGTGATTGTCGAGGAATATGAGCTGGTTAAGACGATGCTCGCAGAGATGCTCAGCCGAACCATCGAAGAGGGCAGGCCCCGATTGTATTTCACGCTCAAGGCCCGGGATGAGCGTCTGCAGCTCCTTCACGAACAGCAAATTGAACTGCTTCGGCAATGGCGCAACGGCGAAGATCGCAGTCAGGAAGCGAGCGACAAATTGCTCATGCAACTGCTCAAGAACATCAACGCAGTAGCCAGCGGGCTCAAGACTACCGGGTAGCCTTGAGCGGCTGAATTTCGCGTAAAATTTATTGGCGAGTTACCAGGACTACCCAGTCCTTGCCTTTATCGGAGGGTGGGTTGCCTATAGAGAATGGTTGCTGGGGTTTATTCACTTCGATAGTAGCAACACTGCCTTTTTGCAAATCTCCCCCGTTACGAGGATCATACCATTCTATTTTGTAACTGCCTTCATTGCGCCCGAATCTAATAGTAAGGTCTCCGCTGGTATCAGTAATCATCCCAATGATGCTATCGTAGCCCTTGCGCATATTATAGGCCTTCGGTCTGCCAAACATTGAATCCGCTGGCTCGTAATTCCAGAAATCAATTTCATTATCATGAAAGAATGTCAGAGCATGGCGGCACTGATCCCAGAACAGATCGCGAGAGCGGAAGTCCTGGCACGTTAAGTCCGACTCGTCATTGGCATAACCAAAATACCACTCGATCCCCCAGGCTCCTGCCAGGTAAGCCCCCCACAGCGCATTCGTCCGTGCGTCAAATTTATCGGGGTCTACCGAGTCGGGTACCAGTGAGTATTGGGCATCCCCGGGCTCATCCACAGCAACTGCCCATTTGCGACCGCTTGCTGCAGAGTATTCTCTCCACTTGCGCGTATGGGAGTAAACCATGCCGAAATCGCGCCGATGGGTTTGCAGCGAAATACCGGTCAATTTACTCCGATCCCCCAAGAGATCATAGTATTGAATGCCATTATGGATCACGATGTGATGATCATAAGGATCAATTGCATCAATCGCGTGCGCCATGGCAATACGGGTCATCGAATCCTGGGGCAGTGTGCGGGTTTGGTTCGGCCCGGTCCAGTCACCGCTTTCCTCGGCGATATTCCAGTTGAGAGCAGGGTGGTGGCCAAAACGGGCGACCAGCTCACGAAAATATAATTTATACTGCGCGCCGACGCCTCCATTATCGAGCAATCCCTGATTCTCGGCCTCAAGGGTTTTGAAGTGCAGGAAGAATCCATTCTTGGTTCCGTGCTCAAAGATGATTTCCCATTGAGCAAGCTTCGATACATCAAAGCGGTCGTAGGTATAATAGTCGATGTAGGGAAATACATTGTCGTCATCGCCCTTGATATTAAGGGTGAGAAATGAGAATGAATTCAGCCCCTCGGATTTCAGGTAGTTGATGGCCCCGATAAGTCCTTTCCCTTTACCGCCCTGCCAGGTAGGGTCACCCGCATTCCAGTCCTTCACATGGGGTTCCCAGGTCTTTACAAAGTGATCTTTGTAGCCGTCGGTGTCAAAATCACCATCAAAGTCAACGTAGGCCAGGAGGTTTTCGGGGGCATCCGCACCGTTCTTCATGAAATACTCACGGTTGCCTGCAAATCGCAGGTAGTGTTCGCCGATGTATTGCAGACGGCCCTTGGCCCGCATATCACGGCCGGTCTTATCAGTCTCACTAACCTCCAGAGTGCCTTTTGCTCCGTGCATGTAGCCTGCATTCTCAAAGCGTCTGGGCTCGGGTCGTACGGCCATGTAATTCCCTTTGAGAAAGGTGGCTTCCCAAGTCCAGGTGCCGATTTCATCCGGTGCAAAATGCACACGCCACTTGTTTCCGGAATCCGCAGAAGTCTCAGCTGCATTCCCGTCTGCTGCGAAGTACCCGGGGATTTTGTAGGTCTTTTCGCCCTCCTTATGCTTAAAGACTACATCCAATCGGTAATTGAGAAACGGGTTCACTTCATCCGTTTCCGAAACTTCAGGACCATCAAAGGTAAGTGTAATTTTATGCCATTTTTTGAGCTCTCCGGTTATTTCAGGCTCAGAAAAGGCCAGAATTACGGGTAAAAGGATTAGAGATACGAACAGGGGGATTTTTAGATTTTTCATAAAAGTTAGATATTTTGCGCAATTTTGAATACAAAATAACTACCGGCTTTTCAGGAAATCAAGCTAAACCGGAATAAAAAATACAATCCCGCAGATTATTAGGAATTGTGGGGGAGGTGATCCCACTTACTTCTAGGTCGCATCACTTTGTCAAAGTCGACCGGTATTTCCAGTCGTCCGCCCAGGCTGTCGGCCCAGTTTTCAGGAATATGTATCTTCAGGGCATCCTTGATCGATTGATAGAGAGGGTCGTTTGCCAAATTGTGCGTATCATGAGGATCTTGCGGGTAGCGGTATAGCTCCTCAGTCCCATCCGGATATTGGATGTAGCGATAATCTTCACTACGGACTGATGAGTAGTTTATGCCATAGCTCGTGAAAGAAGGCCGTTGCCACTGAATGGTCGCATCTGAGAGGAGTGACGAAAAGCTCAAGCCATCCAACGCATGTTCGGGATACTCGATCCCGCAGTAATCCACCAGCGTAGGGTAAAGATCGACCAGGCTAATCGTCGCCTGAGATTCACGGGCTTGCATACCCGGAGTTCTCACAATCATCGAGATATTGGCTGAAAGCTCCCAGAGCGTCGCTTTGCCCCAGCGTTCTTTTTCCGTGGTGTGGAATCCATTATCCGAGAAGAAGATTACGATCGTATTATCCGCATAGGGGCTTTTATCGAGTGCTTCGATCACACGACCTACATTATAATCCGTAAAGCTCGTATTGGCTGCATACGCATAGAGGAAACGCTTCAGCACGACCTCATGAGGGACTCCGTCCCGCCAGTAACGGTCAATTGTTCCGGTGAGATATTTCGCCAATTGAGGTAAATCATCCAGGTCGTCCTCCACACGTCCCTCGGGAAAATCAAAATCTTCCTCATTGTATAGATCAAAAAAGCGTTTCGGTGCAGTATAGGGCGAATGCGGTCTCCAAAGTCCGTAATACAGAAAAAACGGTTTATCGTGCTCCTCTTGCAGGAAGGTAATGGCTCCTTCTGCATTTTTATTATCAGGAAAGTCTGAATCCGGACCAGTCCACGGGACAATTGAGCGAAAGTGATTGCCATATTGCACATCGGGGGTCCTGCCAAACGGGCCAAACCCTCCCTTATACACTGGAAAATTATCCCACATATCGGCTTCTCTTTCCTCCGAGAGCGGATTGTGCAGAATCTTACCGGCACCCCAGGTGACATATCCCTGATCGCGGAAATGCTCCGGGATATTACGAATTTTCTGGAGTATCTCAGAGCGGTTCCAACCGTCACTACCGTTAAAATAAGCTCCCGTAGTATGGGGATGCAAACCACTGAAAAAGGACGAGCGCGAGGGATTGCACACCGGCGTGTTTACCGCAGCATTCGAAAAATAGACGCCCTCGCTTTTTAACTTATCAAACCCGGGTGTCTGGATATGGGGGAAATACCCCTTCATCACATAGGGGTGCAGGTCATCTACACAGATCATCAGTACATTCGGTCGTTGTGCAGAGTCAGTGGCGAACAGACGAATCGTACAGGTAATTAATAGAAGCAGAGGCAACAGAGACTTAGCCATGGTGGTTTGGATTAAGATTCGGTGATAGTGAAAGTGACTTCGGGCAAGCTGAGGTCATCGATCTCAAAGATACCGGCATCGTTCCAGTTATCCTGAGTGATGGTGACATCATTCAACTTAAAATCAATAAACTGAAGATCCTTAAACCCGTGATCTTCATCATAGCCCATTATGTAGTTCTTGGAGCTTTCCAGGTTTAATAAGGGCATCTGCACATCAAAATTTCTGAAAACCACATCCTCCACCTGATGGTAATTCGGCGCACGATTCGGTCCCATGCCGGACATTCGCAGATCAATAACCCGCAATACCGGCGTATCGGTGCGAATATTATTGAAGCGGTAGTGGCTCTGCTGATTATCGCCGCTGTTGGCGAGCCTTAGATTGATCACACCGTTATTGGCAGAGGTGCTCTCCGGTCGCCATTCCGCGCGCACGACATCAATATCATTGACGCTCACATAATGGGCTTCGAGCGAGCTCCAGCCGAGCTGCATTACGGCGCCATTGGTCATATTCCAGATCACACAATCGCTCACCGATACATGGTTATCATAGAGCTTGATGGAGTCGTCATTGGCCATGATAAAACTATCCCGCACCGTGCCACGGTCCCAAACGACGACACCGTCCGCATTGTAAATCCAGGCACCGACCATATTGGCCCAGCGGATCACGCTGTCTGTCCCCAACAGTCGAATCGCAAAATACGGGTAGTCTGTGAGTGTAATGCCTTCGACGACCACGTTTGCCACTGTGCCGGGTGATTCGATCAAATGCGCTTCCCGGTGAGCCATTTTTTTCCCGGAAATGATGCCCCGCCCATCAATCAGCACATGATCATGGTCCAATTGAAAAGCCCCGTAAATAATGGCCCCGCCCTCAATGTATACGCGCCGGATATGTTCAGGCAGTGTATATTCGGGGAAATCATAACCCCCCGGAGTGAAGTGCAGCGTGTGCACTGCATCCGCGTCACTTTGCCAGTTATCCTTATTGGCCTCATGAATGGTCAATACACCGGAGTCTGTGCCCGAGGGTGGATTACTCTCCCAGGGACTCGCTAAAATCACCAGGGGGTGCCGATAGCCTTCATCCCCCAGCTCCAGGACATACTGGCCTGGGCCGGGAATATAGAGCCTCAGGATATCCTCATCCAGCATTTCCACTTCCACATACTTTGATTTCGGGTAGACACGTGCATCCTCAATAAATGCCTGAAAGTCATCACTCACACGAACATCCACAAATGCGGTCCCCGTGATTGAAAATTGTGTCCAGGAGGCCGTTCTGCCTTGCAGGAATTGGCTGCCCGGCCCTTCAGTGCGCGCGTGGCTGATATGCACATAGCTTGGGTAAGCTTCCTGGTTCTGCTGGATGCTGACGGCATAATAGGGGCAACGCTCCGCATATTCATCGGAATATGCGTAGGTTTGGATACCTGCCGAAACTTGAGCAGGCAGAAACAAGAGCGGGATGCTTAAGAGAATAAAGATATTGGGAGCTTTCACGATCGAATCTGTGTCTGCAAAACATAGACGACCCTATTCCTTGCCTAAACGAGCTAAAGTTTGACTGTTAAGCTTCCGCTGTGCTCAAGGGATTGTCAGCCCCGCGAGTTTTGTGCAACCATGGCCCTATCATGAAGATTATCCCCATTCTTTTAGCTCTGCTCACTTTCACGCTCCATTCGTTCAGTTTCGCAATGGAGTTCTCTATGGACTCCAGGGGTTCACTCAAACTGAAAAGCAACGATGCCGTTCTGCTGGAATCGCCCGAAGAGGGCCTCTGGTCGGTCGCGCTGGATTGGGAGAATGAGTGGCCGTCCGGCTGGAAGCATGTCCAGGCAAAAGAAATCACGGAAGTCAATGGCCATACAGTCGTCATCGGTGAGCTAACGTTGGAGGGTGGCACCTTACATTTCCGGGATACCTATCGCATGGGTGAGCATGGACTGCACGGCATGCGCCGGGTTGAGTGGCATGGGGAAGAAACGCTTGAAAAAGTCACTCTATCCATTCGCTTCAAAACGCCGGGTACCGGCAATGGGCTCGTCATGCCCAGCCTGATGTATCACGGCAACCCGAACGGAGAAAACAGCGGGCTCACCCCTGTTTATCACGGCAAGCCGGGCGAAATACTCATGATGGAAGAGCATCGCTATCCGATGCCCTGGGCCAGTCTGGAATGGAAAAACGGCGAGCAATATTTAGGCGCTGCCATGCACAGCTTACCTTCACCCGTTAATTACGGCAATCAGCAGGATCAATGGTGGAGCCTCGGGGTGAAGGCTGCTGAGGATCACACAGAATTCAGACTCTTTTCAGGACCGACAGCAATGAATGGTGAGCTGAGCGTCGTCAAGGCACATCAGGGCAAACGGGCAAATGCACCCATGCTCATGAAATACCCGGATGCCTATCTCAATCTTAAACCCGGGGCAGTCATCGAGAAATCCTTTGTCCTCCAGGTATATCCGGTGAGTCAAAGAGGCTCCGGCTTTATGAAACCCACCTTTGACTCCATCCGTTTGACGCAGGCACACAAACTGTTGGAGAGCTTTCCGACTTACGATTACATCATGACTGAGAAATACCGCTATGCCCAAAAGCGTTGGCGGGAAGGTGAAAATTACGCAGGTTATGATCAGTTCGAAGTTGATGAAACATTTATCGTCTGGGGCTGGTGTGGACAGGCGGCAGCACCCGGATATGCCATGCAGCTGTTGGCTGATGAATTTGGCAAGCCATCAGATCGGGAGCGGGTCCAGAAATCACTCGATTTTCTTTCTACTTCGGTTTTCTACAAAGACGGCTTTTACACTTGGTATGATATAGAACAGGAAAAATGGGGACTGCGCATATGGCGTTTATCCCCCGAATTCCTTTCACAAGGCCAGGGTATGTGGAATATGGCCAACGCCATCCGGGTGGGTGAAAAAGGCGGCTACGATACTTCGCAATGGAAAGCATTTCTCAAAAAAGCATGTGATTTTTACGCAGAGCGTATTCTGAGCGATGATTGGAACCCGCAATCCACCAACGAGGGCTTCTTCATCGCCCCTTTGGCAAAGGCCAGCGCTATTTTTGGTAACGAGCACTATCTGGAAGTCGCTGAATATGCGGCAGATTATTATGCCAAACGCCACTTATCCATGGATGAACCCTATTGGGGTGGCACGCTGGATGCGAGCTGTGAGGATAAGGAAGGAGCGTTTGCCGCTTTCCAGGGCTTTATCGCACTCTATGAAATTACCCAGAATTCCAAATATCTGGAATGGGCAAAGCATGCAGGAGCCGTCTGCCTGACTTATCTCCAGGTATGGGATATCGATTTACCCGCAGGGCGCTTGCGCGATCACGACTTTAAGACACGCGGCTGGACATCGGTTTCCGTGCAAAACCACCACCTGGATGTTTACGGAGTGCTCATCGCACCGGACGTCTATCGCTTGGGCAAATACACGGATGACGAGGTGCTTAAAGAAACCGCCAAGCTGATGTTCCGTAGTTGCGGTCAGTTGATCGACTACAATGGCAGCCAGGGCGAACAGGTGCAGCAAACCTTTTACAGCCAGGGCAAGGAGCTCATCGAAGGCGCCCCCATCAGTTACCGGGGAGACTATGTGGAGGACTGGACGGTATTTTGGATAACCGCCCATTTTATCAATGCAGCAGCCCAATTCAAGGAAATGGGCGTCGATCTCTGATCAGCCGTTGCGCCCTCCCAGGCTGGTCACCCAATGCTTGGGCCTGTAGGCGCGCAGCTCTTCTATGATCTTCTTATACTTGGGATCTCCCGCGAGATTATGGATCTCGTGGAAATCCTTATCGTGATCATAAAGTTCTTCCTCACCATCCGGATATTGGATGTAGCGGTAGTGCGTATTCTTTGCAGAAAATACCTCCGGCCCATAAGTGGTGATCGCGGGTTGCTTCCATTTTATGTGGGGATCATTGAGTAGCGGAACGATGCTGGTGCCATCCAGCGTATGCTCGGTAGCTTCAAGTCCACAAAGTTCAGTCAGGGTGGGAAAAAGGTCGATCGTATTGATCGGATTCTTCGTAACTACCCCCGCGTTTTTGAAACCAGGCATACGAATGGCAGTGGGTG
Source organism: Puniceicoccaceae bacterium (assembly GCA_028285755.1). Classification (GTDB taxonomy): domain Bacteria; phylum Verrucomicrobiota; class Verrucomicrobiia; order Opitutales; family JAFGAQ01; genus JANQOQ01. Next base: position 240,182 of record JANQOQ010000004.1, on the reverse strand, counting down.
TAAGCGCAGCCATTTCCCAGACCGTTGCCTTTTCAAAGTGGTCTTTCTCACCCAGGTGATAGCCATTATCCGAGGTGAAGATAACGATCGTATTGTCCGCATATCGGCTTTTGTCGAGGGCTTCAATCACTTGCCCTGCACTCCAGTCGGCAAAGGTGGTGCACGCGAGGTAACCCCACACGATACGCTTCCAGTTCTCCGGGTTACTTTTGCCTGAGCTCTCCCAGCGATGGCCCCAGATACGGGAAAAGTGGAGCCCCTTTGGCGGTATGTCATTGAGATCGTCTTCATCATATCCGGGAGGGGGAAATTGCATATCCTTAAACTCCTCGTCATACATCTCAAAGAAACGCTTGGGTGCCGTATAGGGGTTATGGGGACGCCAGAGCCCATAGATCATAAAGAAGGGCTTCTCATGATCCTGTTTGAGAAACTCTGCCGCGGACTCCGCATTCACGACATCCGGAAAGTCGCTATCAGGGCCTTCCCAGGGTTGCGAACCCCAGAATTTTTTAGAATTTCCATCTCCAATTTGATATTCCTCATCCAGATACGGGCCAAATCCGCCATGGTAGACATCATTGTCAAATTTTGCCTTTTCCCGTCCTTCATCCAACTGCGCATGAAAGATTTTGCCCGCGCCCCATGTGGTGTAACCACTGCGCTTAAAAACCTCAACCAGGGTCTCCGTTTCATTGAGCGGGGCATTTCTCCAGGGGTTGGCTCCGTTTAGATAGGCTCCGGTATTGTGCGGGTAAAGCCCCGAAAACATGGCAGCGCGCGAGGGTCCGCAAACAGGGGAGGCGCAATACGCGTTTTGAAAGGTGATTGCCGTCTCCTTGAAGGAATCCAGATACGGCGTCTTGGTGCCGGGATAGGTTTTATAAAACCCGTAGTGGTTCATATCATCTGCTATGATCAGGATGACATTGGGGCGTTCGGCAAAGCTGGAGATTATCCAACACAGTAAGAGGGCAAGCGTGAGTAGCGTACGTGTGATGTGTTTCATAGAGTAATTAGCCGCCCTCGCGGGCGGCCCATGGTTCGTATCTGATAGTAGGGAAACAGAAAATACTTAGCGCTTTAAAAAGGGATTAAAGTCGGAAATCGGGAGTGGTACAAAGTCATGGTTGAGGATCATCCATTCGTGCATTTTCACTTTCAGCCCCTGCTCGATTTCGGCATACTCAGGATTACCCGCGAGATTTACGAATTCATCCGGATCTTCCTGCAGGTCATACAGCTCAAAGATAGCGCGCTCTGCCTCGAAATAGATCGTTGCCCAGGGCTCCTGAAGCTCACCCATGGCATGGCGATTTACGAGGTCCTGCCAAACCTCAAGTCCAAAGATATCCACCGGCGTATAGGGGATCTGCCAGAGCGGATTATATATCAGCTTATAACGATTATCTCTGACACAACGGCTGAGATCAAAGTCAGCGGTGTGCAGGGGCAGGTTATACCCATGGGTGCCCCGTGCTGCGATAAAATGCTCACGCGGGTGCTTCATTTTAGCACCCATAAGGATGGGCAAAAAGCTGGGTCCCTTCATCACTTCGGGGATTTCTAAGCCTGCCATCTCCAGGAATGTCGGTGCGAGGTCTTCGGAAGTTACTAAATCGGTGGATACCGTGCCGGGCTCGATCACACCATCCCAGCGAATGATAAAGGGTACATGGATGCCCCATTCATACAAGGTGCCTTTACCGCGAATAAGGGCAGCACCGTTGTCACCCATAAAGATGACTACTGTATTTTCCATGCCCCCTCTCTTCTCAAGGATTTCCATGACTTTGCCAAAGTCAGTGTCAAAGCGGCTGACTTCATCATAGTAGTTTGCAAAATCCTCTCGAAAGAGAGGGGTATCGGGCATGTGAGGAGGGAGGGTGAGGGTCTCTGGGTCGTGGAGGTCCGGGAGTGGATTGTTATCCAATGGTCTGTGCGGGTCATCGAAGCTGAGTTGGCAAAACCAGGGTTTGGTTTTGTTCTCATGGGTATCATGCTTAGATAAAAAGGCTTCAAACTGGTCGATATGGCCGACGCCCCCATCGGCGATCATCACGACATCCATACGGTCAGGGAATGTCTCAAGCTGATGCTTGGCAAAAACGTCCTGGGTAGCCTCTGAGCCGATTTTATTGTGCCCGTCCAGGTGGTAGATACGCCCTACAACGCCGGTAAAATAGCCATGTTCCCTCAAAATCTCGGGAAAAGTAATGATATCTCTGTCCAGGGGTGCTGAAAATCGGGTCATACGGGACAATACTGAGGATATACCCGTCATAATCGTCGCTCGCGCAGGTACACATTGCGGAGCCGTAACAAACATCTTATCAAATCGCATACCCTGGCTCGCAAGCTTATCCAAATGGGGCGTATGCACGTCCGGGTTGTCGTAGCAACCCACATGGGGCACACTGTGATCGTCCGTAAGGACCAACAGGATATTGGGCGCTTGATCCGCAACGAGGCGTGTCAGTACGCAAAAAAGCAAAAAGATGGGTGCAAAGAAACTTCGGGTCACTTTCAATGGCATATACGAGAGGGGTTGATTTATGAGATTAACCTAATCAGGGATTTTATCAGTTTAAAGGAAGCACATCTTTACAGTAAAGTCGACGGACAATAGTCTGCTTCGGAAAAGCCTCTACCTTGAGTTTATGAAAATCTACTTATCCCTCATTTTCTGTTTGGTAACTCTCTCTGTGCTGGGCAAGGAACAGCGACCCAATGTCCTCATGATCGCTGTGGACGACTTGAATAGCTGGGTCGGTGCACTTGGGGGGCATCCGAATGCCATCACTCCGAATATCGATAAACTGGCAAACCGCAGCACCGTCTTTAAACGTGCGTACCCAGCAGCACCGCTCTGCAACCCTTCGCGAACCGCACTCTTTATGGGGCTGAGGCCATCTACTTCCGGCATTTACTGCAATCGTGGTTGGTTTCGTGAAAAACCGGGTTATGAAAACTGGGTGACGCTACCTCAATACTTCAGCAAGCATGGCTACAACACCTATGGCGGCGGTAAGCTTTTCCACCACGCCAAGGGCAAAAAGTCGGACCCAGTCTCCTGGGATGTCATTTATCAGGATCAGGTCGGCACCCCGAATCCGCCCGATGAGCGGCGGTACCAACACGGCCTACGGGGTGCTTTTGATGAAACCTCGTGGTATTTTAACAATTCACTGGACTGGGGTCCCATCGATGAACCCATCGAGGAAACCGCAGATTGGCAAACCGCAGACCGTGCTGCAAAAATTCTGCAGGAGGACCATGATAAACCGTTCTTTTTGGGTGTGGGCATTTTCCGTCCTCATTTGATCTGGTATGCCCCGAAAGAGTTTTTTGACATGCACCCATTGGAGAACATACAGCTGCCGCCCTATATCGAAAATGACCTAACAGATGTGCCGCCCATCGGGCGACGTCTCGCGCGGCAGGATTTCCCTGTAATCAAAGCTTCCGGCAAGTGGAAAGAGGCGGTGCGCGCATATCTGGCCTGCAGCACCTTTGCGGATGCCTGTATTGGTCATTTATTGAGCGCTTTGGATAACAGCAAATACAAGGATAATACGATTGTCGTGCTCTGGGGGGATCATGGCTGGAATCTGGGTGAAAAGGACCACTGGGCGAAGTATGCCATGTGGGAAGATACCAACCGCACCCCGCTCATGATTTATGTGCCCGGTAAGCTTGCCGGCGTTACGAATCAGGCAGCGAATCTCTTGGATATTTACCCAACACTGGTCGAGCTCAGCGGTTTGCCCGAAAATACAAAAATTGAAGGCCGCAGTCTTAAACCGCTGATCGAAAACCCTCAGCTCAAGGAGTGGAGCCCATCCCTCACCACCCACTGGAAGGATAACCACGCCATCGTGGACGAGCGTTACCGCTACATCATTTACCGGGACGGGGGCGAAGAGCTCTACGATCACCAGATAGACCCCAACGAATGGGTGAATCGTGCGAACGATCCGGCCTACCGGCAGGTCATCGAACGGCTCTCGCAATGGATTCCCGAGCACAATGAAGCACACTGGGATCCCGAGCCGCCCGAAAATATGTAAAGCCTATTCCCGATCCAGCGGTAATAAGTCAAAGCGGTCTTCCTGGCGTCCCTGGGGGGAGCCGTGCCAGAGCTCAAAGTCGCTTGATTGGATGACTATGCGCCGATAATCCGTGAGGGCCACTTTGGGGTGGTCATCCTGGATTTCCAGTATGAGGTGGATTTCCTGATTGCGTGCTCCGGTCGGCACTGTCAGTGAAACAGTCTCCGTATCAGCACCCTCGAGGTGTATCTTGCCTGCGTAACTCCCGGCTTCCTGGTAGATCCACCAATGATATTTCAGGCCATCCCCGTCAGGATCGCTCGATGCACTGGCATCAAAAGTGAGTGTGCTCCCCGGGTGAGTATGCGCCTTGACGATTTCATTGCTGCTGTCGCCATCGACTGCAGCGACCGGGTGGTGGTTCGTATCATCATAATCTTTTACACACCAGTCCATCCGCGCCTGTAGGTTCGCGTACATTGCTGGTCGAAATCGCCAGATCGGCACATAGTCGCCCTGAAATACTTCGCCGTCATCCGGATTTACCCAGTAATCGCTGGCTTCCCGATAGGTGTAGAAGGGGGCAAATAGCTCTTCATCCGGGCGGATATCCCCATGGCGTGACCAAAAGCAGGGAACCTTTTCCCGCGTGAATCGGCCGCTCCAACCTCCCCAATGCGGGTGATTGATGGAAAACATCCCCTTATTGACGAGCCCCAGCCACGGAATCGTGCCGCCACCTTCCATAAAGGCGAGCGGGCCATCCTCCCGAAAACGGCGATCGGGATAAAGATGTCCCAAAGGCCCATGGTTATTTTGCACATGCTCGCCCAGCCAGTCACCCTGGCCTTGCGGGCTATATTCGTAGGGTTTCCACTGGTGGGGTCCGAGTCCGCGCATCGCATCACCCCCGCGTGCTCCGGGGCCACCGTAAGCATACGTCTGGAAGTTTGAGCGTATCCAATGGATAGCTGGAAATTCACTGGCAATCCAGGCACCCGCGTTATCCTGGGAGCCGTTTTCAAAAACCCGTAATTTTTGGATCGCAGCATCCAGCACCGTGCGCGGCTGCGTAGTCTTGATGACGTAAAGCGCCTGAGCCAGCGTATTGGAGCCCGCATTAACAACGACCCAGATGGGCCGGGGATCGTCCTTGGCAATGGTATCGATAATCAGTTGTGCCCCTTCACTGGTTTTGCCTTCACCCACATCCCGGATACCGTAGTCCGTCTGACCCGCTTTGACGATGCTTCGCAAATACTCAGGCTCCGGATATCCATCCGCATGCTTCCTCAGGTTGGGCAGCACAGTCTCATAGGCATCAATGATTTCAAGAAACAATTCCGGGTGAACGTAGTTTTTATACTCGATTCGGTGTCCGGGGCGTAGGAACTTACCGGTAACGGCGATGAGTCCTTCCAGGTCAAATTCGTTACTGCAGAGGATCATGTGGATCATCTGTTGCATCTCATCGGGCTCATTTCCCATATCGGCCAAAATGATCAGCCGGGAATTATCACTGGCCTGTACGCTCGAGATGCAAAGAAAAAGGCTGATAAGGATTAGGGGTAGGCGGAGTTTCATAGGTTTTATTCGCGGGGGGTAGAGATGGCTTCGGCGTATTTAAAGCTGCCGTCACGCCCATCATAGTATTGGAAAACGACTTGCGGGTGCTCATAAGCGATCCAGCGTTCGTCGCCCACTTTCATGGGGTTGTTATATACATTATTGATCTGCACCACACAGTAATTCGGGTGCATGCGTTCCGGTCGGGGCACATCATCACGCATCACAGTAGACCAGCGGATATCCATCTCGCGGTTATCAAACTTGAATAACCCCGTTGCAGGACGGAATCCCTCATCATTGAAGCGGTGATTGACCGAGTTATGCGGGCCTGAGCAAAATTCCCAGATCATATCGGTTATTTTAATGGCAAAGCTGTTGTGCAAATCTCCGGTTAGCACCATGACCGGCTTATTGAGGGTCTCCCAGTGCTTTATAAGGATTTCCCGCTCATCCAGGAAGACCGTCCAGGATTCATCCTTGTTGGAGTGTGCCTCATATCCGCCGGCGCCTCGGTGTGGAATCATAAATGGCACCGAAGACAGCAGAAAGAAAAAGTCAGCTTCGCTCTCTGCCATGGAGTCCATCAGCCAATCACGCTGTTTCTTCCCGAGGATGCTCAGTCCCGGTTTATCCGGTTCCCGGGTATTGTGCCACTCGCGGTGTGATCGCGTATCAAGTAGATAAAAATCACAGTTTCCTACCGTAAACTTCGCATAATTTCTGCGCCCGATGGAGTAGGCGACCTCCCCGGATTCTTTCGCAGGATGGCTGAGCTCCACACGGTGCTTGTCCAGCACCTTCACGACATCGTAAACGGCTGCATTGGGCGCTCCCGGTTGATCGTCGAGCGCGATGCGGTCCACCCCTGCAGTGTCCGTGCCCCAGTGCACATGGAGATTAGAAGCCTGGGAAAAATCAATGCTCTCAAAGTCAGTATTCGTATCGGTAAGGATTGTAGAGCCTGCCTCCATTTGGCCAATACCGAAGTGTGTATCCTGCTCGTAGGAGACAGGATTTGCGCCCGCAAGGTAGTCATACCATGCTTCGGTTCCGATATCACGGAAGACTGCGCGGCGATCCACTCTTCCGGCGGTGCCTGCTCCCCAGATGTCATTGAGCAACTCATGATCATCAAAGGTAAAATATGAGGGCACGCGGCTATGCCACTTACTGAGATTCTGCCCACGGGCGAGATACAGCTTATAGTTTTCCCAGACACCTACGATACTTGGGGCCTTGCTCACGTTATCGGGAATGTCCGATTCTTCGATTCCCAGATCCTTGGCCCACATCTTGACGGGGTAGTCTCGTTTTTCCTCGTAGAGCCAATCCCCGTTCATGATCGCAAACGATACCTTGTCCGCGACATTGGCCAGCAGCGTATCATAGGTGGGCAGGGTGGGGCCTATACTGTTTCGCGGAAACTGATTCGAGCAGCTTCCGAATTCGAACGAAAAATTAAAGAGCCCACGGGGATTCAATTCCGCATCCATGTAATCCGCAGGGCTGGGCAATGTTTTAAAAGTGGACCACTCCGTGGAGTAGTCATCCTCAGTTAAGACCCGGTAGCGATAACGGGTATTCGGTTTGAGCCCGCTCACCGTGATCCAGGTGGTATTGTCATCTTCAAGCTTGGTTTGCTGGCGCGGCCAGTCTTTATCCGAGAAGTCCTTTGAGCCATACTCTGCATACTCGACCACAATTTCGCCGGGTGCCTGCGTGCGCGCCATGACGCGGATGGAATCTTCGGTAACGTGACCCAATAGCGGTCCGTGCGTGATGAGGTTTTGCGCGCTCAAGCTTTGCAGCAAGAACACACCGATGCAGAGTAGGGGTATTTTCATAAAGGGATTATTTCGGTTTATCGTAAAAGCCTTCGGCTTCAAGCAGTTTACGCCGCCATTCAACACGCTCGTAGTAGGTCATGCGAGTCTCAAATCCGGGCACTACCTCTGCCTCCTCCGTAGGTATATAGGTCGCCAGATTATCCATGATCTCACGATACTCCGGATTGCTCGCAAGATTTTGCCAGTCATGCGGATCATAGTCCGGGTGGCTGGTGTCGTGCCGGTAAAGTTCCTCATCTCCGTTGGTATAACGGATGTAGCGCCAATCAGCCGTGCGCACGGCGTACGTTCCCGGTTTGGTGACCGTGATCGAAGGCTCGGTGAGCACTAAATCCGGGTTTTCAAGAACGGGCTTTAAGCTTTTACCGTCCAGCTCTGCGGGGATTTCAAAACCGAGCAGATCCGCGATGGTCGGGTAGATATCGAGCAAATTCGCCGGTGAGCCATTGGTGACCCCCTGAGGAATACCCGGCCCGGAAAACATGAGCGGCACGCGCGTAGTATTCTCCCACAGGGCAAACTTACGCCAGTGGTTCTTTTCACCGAGGTTCCAGCCATGGTCCGACCACAAAACGATGATCGTATTGTCGGCATTGGGGCCATTATCGAGTGCATCCAACACGATGCCGAGACAGTCATCCGCAAACGCAATCGCTCCCAGATATGCCTGAACGGCAATTTTCCATTGATCGTTTTGGATCACACGCTCGTGATCTTCTATACGGATGTTATCAAGACCGGAGGGAGGCAGATCGTCCAGATCCCCTTCGAGGACCAGCGGGAGCTGGATTTCATCGAGCGGGAAGCGGTCGAGGTATTCCTGAGGCAGATACCAGGGTAAATGCGGATAATAGATCCCACAGGCCAGAAAGAGCGGTTTATCAAATCGCTTGCCGAGCTGCTTGGCAACGTAGTCGACCACCAGTCTGTCCGTATAATCCTCGAGCGCAAAATCAACGGCTCCCCAGTCGAAATGTTGAGCATTGACTCCACTCAAAGATGTTCCGGTAGGCAGGGAAGGTGGGAGAGGTCGCTGCACATACAGCGAGGGATAAAACAGTTGCCAGGACTCGGGATCAGGGAAATTGGTGTGAAAGATTTTCCCGGCACCCATCGAATAATAGCCCTGCTTCATCATAAACTGCGGGATCGTATCCCAGTCTTTGAGTAACGGGCTTTCGCGCCAGACCGAGTTGTTGTTATAGACTCCTGAGGTATACGGTGCCATGCCCGTCATGGTTGCAGTGCGCGAGGGATTACAGGCAGGAGCAGGGCAATACGCGCGGGTAAAGGATACGCTGCGGTCTGCAAGTCGTTGCAAATTCGGTGTCAGTGCATCCGGATGTCCCCCCAGGGGTTCGATCCAGTCGTTCAGATCATCAATTGAGATGAAGAGCACATTGTAGGGCTGGGAATCGTCAGCATTGAGAATAGTCGTCGGCAACAGTACGACCAGCATAGAAATAAGAGCCAGGATAGTGTAGCGTTTCATAGATTCCTGTATATTAATTCGAAGACCGCTGATAAAGGGTTTTTATATGAATTTCGTTTAATGCTTCTGCGTAGACCTGCATCTCATCAATGGCTCCGCTGAAGAAACGGATACGCTCTGTCGTGGGCCTTCCGAAGAATACGCGATCCGCATAGTTTTCGTAGTCCGGCATATCCTCCGTTTTCAAAGTGCTGATCAGCTCCCCATTCACATAAATTTTCATCTCGGTATCGTATACCACGACCAGATGGTGGAATTCCTCTAAATCGGGTATAGGTGCACGCAGATTCAGGCGCGGACTCTCCGCATTACTCCACCACACAAAGTTATTCCCGGTGCCGTGCATGAGGTGGGTTTCCTCCTCAGGTCCGTAACCATCCGTGCCTTTGGGTTCACCTGCATAGAGCAACATCTGCCTTCCGGCAGTACTGCCTTCATTGAGTTCGCCCATTTTTACCCACATGCTGATCGTCATCGGCCTTTGGAACCACTGGCTCGCAAATTCCCCATATCCGGTGAAACCGTCAAATTGCACCGCACCGCCAAATTTGCCTTCACTCTCCCAAGGGAGCTTACCGTCAGCCAGTGCCGCCAGCATCATATGATTCGCTAGCCCCGATTGATCTGGAATTTTGCCGGATTCAATGCTTTCAAAGCTTAAATCAATAAACGTGGAATCGAGACTCTCCGCATACACTTTTAATGTTGAGCTAGACTTTCCGTCCACACTAAGGGTTGTGAGTCCGGGCGTTTTTGCATTGTATTTAAAGGAGATTTCCTGGACTTCACCGGGCCCAATGCTGATTTCCTGCTGGGTGACTGCCTGACCATTGGCTTCAAGCGTCAGGGTTTCCTTCAGCGTTTCACTCCCCTGGTTTTGGATTTGAGCGGTCAGGCTTACTTCATCCCCCGACTTTACGATATCCTGCTTAAGCGTTTGCGCTAAAACGACCGCCTTAGCAGGTAGCGCATTAAACGCGATGGTCTTGGAAGTTTCTCCGTTGACCTGAACGACCTTATCACCCGCAGCATATTGGGCATCGCATTGAAGGCTAACAGACGCCTGTTCGCCCGCTTCAAGCCACACCCACTGCCTCGCTGTCAGCTTACCATTGACAGATACGTTCAGCGGAAATAGCCCGGCCTTATAATCAAGCGATTTGAGATCTACCGTTATTTGAAATGCTTCAGCTGCAGTGATCTCGTTGGGATATTGGATCGATCCAAATTCAACGGCGATGGCGTCGATCAAGCCATCTTTCACCTCAGGGCCCACTTGTATACTTTGTGATCCCAGATGAAGATCGCCCACGCGAAGATCAGCAGAATTCTCCCCACTGATTTCCAGAAAGGTTCCCTCGGATCTTGCAACATATTCGTTCAGGTATATGCCGTCCACATCTTGTAACCGGATTACCGGACTGCCATCATTGATTCCGAGCGCTTCAAAATCCGTAACTTGCACATCCTTGCCATTCACAATGAGTAACCCCGGTCCTTCTTCGACGGGTTGGATGCTGACATTGTGCAGACGCAAGCCCTCAACCCCTTCGAAATCAAGCCCGTTATAGAGTGCAGGGTATCCGGTGCCGGTTGCCCGGGTGATGCGGATGTTACTCAGATCCACATTCTTCGCATTGCGAAACCATCCGCCCTGCGCAAAGCCGGTTGCGATAATGTTGCTCATTTGCAGGTTGGTTACCGGTCCACCCATGGATGAGAAAAGTCTGCCTTCACCATCCGCAACAATGTTCGAGACGATCACATCATCTGCCTTGCGAATGTCCTTAATGATCATCTGGCAGGTGACCGTGCAATTCGTCATCGTAATCCTAGAGCCATTGCTGATCCACAGCACTCCATAGGGGGTGGAGAACCGGCAATTAGTGATGGTCACATCATGGGTGCCCCCCATGGTCAATACGCAGTCATCCCCGGTATACATGTTTACTTCGGAAATGCTTACATAGCGGGAGTTAAAGAGGTGGATGCCGTCCGTATTGGGGCTGCGCCATTCGTTGAACAGGCGGATGCCCCGGATGACCAATCCTTCAACGTTGGTAAAATTAAAGGTATGAAACATGGACTCAATCGTCGTTACATCCTCAAAAACCACATTACTGGAATCTTCTATTTTGATGGTATAAGGCCGTACCCGTCGCTTTTCCCACCAGTGGGTTTTCCCCTGACCGTGGATGCGCCCGGAGCCGCTTATGGTTACGTTCTCGACGCTCTTGCCGTTAATGAGGGCATAGTCGGTGTGCAGGCTCTGGCGATTCGCCAGGGCTTCAACCGAGGGTAGGATACTGTTTTCAAAATAGGCGAAAAACTCATCAGTCGCCCAAAGGGTGGCACCCGCTTCGATATGCAGCGTGATATTGCTTTTAAGGTGCAATGGGCCTGAAACATAGTCTCCCGGTGGTAAGTAGACGATCCCGCCACCGGCCTCGGCAGCACTGTCAATCGCAGCCTGGATAGCAAGCGTGTCATCCCCGTCCATGGTAGGGCTTGCGCCATAATCAGTTACTGAGTAATAAATGTTTTTGGCAGCAGCTAAGCTGTGGAATAAACCAAGTAAAAGAAATACGATTAGAAATCTTTGGGGGGATTGCATAGTAGGTATTTGTAAATCAATGGGGTTTGTTAGAACTCCATCCTTGCATGATGGTTAAGGATTCACGGTGATGAACTTTAGGATCACCTGGGATTTTAAAATTCATGAGTCCGATAGGCCCTTCGAAACCATTTTTTGTGAGGAGCTTATAAAACATGCCAACGTCATAGGCGCTGCCGGAAAGCGGCTGCACGACATCGCTCCAATCCCGTGAGCCCGGGTTGACGTTCTCCGGTAGGTTGCTACCGGATACGACTGCAAGTCGGGTGTAAGGAGCCGCACGTTTGACGATGGCGCTCAGCTCATCCGCGTTACCCGCCCTGAGCTCATGATGCAAGTGAAGGCTGGTAAATAGATTGGGTTGGTCTGCCTTTTTGAGCACGCGCAAGGTATCATCGACATCCAGCAGATAAGTGTTGTCGTGAGGGTAGAGGATCACGTCGATTTCCAGAGTGTGGGCCTCTTTGCAGATATCTTTCAAAAAAGGAACTGCCGTCTGATCATTTGCGAAGTTTTGATCCAGGGTGATCCACAGAGGCACCTTTAAACCACTGCTTGCCACTAACAAACGGGAGAGAAGCTCTCGGTGACTTTCATTGGTGGATCGATAAGGCAGATAAACCCCATACACCTTGATTTCTCCACTCGCGATAAGGGGGTGATCAAGCATGTGCTTATATTCATCAAGTAGCTCATCATTCCATACATTAGGAGCAATTCCATCGTAACCTGATTTATGGAGAAACCCCACCTTTTCAGCGGGGTTCCACTCCGGGAATCCAAATGCAAAGGCAAAGAATTCACGCTGTGCTGCAGTCGATGGAAGAACAATCCCCAGTAAAGAGATACCAAGAGCCAGGAAGCGTTTTATCCCGTTTTGCATGGTTATACGAACTCGTTAATTACGGCGTATCTGAGGTTTCGCAGGCGGGTGACTCTCTAAAATGGCTATCAGCTTCTTGACCACTTCCGGCTTCTCATTGGCAAAGTTTTTAGTTTCCAGGGGGTCTTCCAGATAATCGTATAGCTCAATGAAATCCGGGTCATCCGGATCTACCATGTTCCTCCAGCGGACCATGCGATAGCGCTCCGTGCGGATTGCACTACCGATCTTGGCATTGCGCATACGGGTGTAGGCATGATAGGCATGATCATCTACGCGTTTGCTTGGGTCTTTCAATACAGGCACCAGGCTGACACCATCGATAGGTTGCGGGCCGGTCGGTTTCGGCAGTCCAGCAAGCTCCGCAAGTGTGGTATACACATCGACAGATTCCGCGAGCTGCAGAGTAGAACTATTGGGCTTGGTAACCCCGGGAGCATAAATAAGCAGCGGGATTCGGTTTGCCTGCTCAAAGTTCGAGTGTTTCGTCCACGAGCCATGATCGCCCAGATGCCAGCCGTGGTCTCCCCAAAGCACGATGATGGTGTCATCCAGCAGCTCGAGCCTCTCAAGCTCAGCAATTACGCGCCCGATTTGCGCATCTACGTAGCTGGTGCTCGCATAGTAGCCATGAATCAGCTTACGGGTTAGCTCTTCGCTAAATTCCCCCTCGAGCGGGACCGGTTTAAACTGCGTGATTTCGCCCTTTTTCTTGACGATCCATGCTGGCGTGCCTTCTGGATCTTCAGTAAACTCGGGCATCGGCATATCCGCAGGATCATAGTAGTTCCAATACTTCTTGGGTGCAGTAAACGGAAGGTGGGGCCTTGCAAAACCTACAGCCATGAAAAACGGTTGATCCGGTTGTTCAGCATTGAGCTTGCGCAGGCGGTAAATCGCATGGCTGGCGATTCGCCCATCTGCGTATGCATCGTCGAGCACATCCGGATATTCCCAGGCGGCTCCACGCTCCATTTCGTTATTACCGAGTAGTCCCTTGACGTAGCGGCGCGCATTGGTAAAAAAGGCCTCCTCGCGGGTAAGCGTGCGATTGGTGCTTTCCGGCAACAGGTATTCGATCACTTTCTCTTTATAGTGCTGAATGCTCCAGGAGGCATCGTCGTTATCATTGCCGTGTCCGATGTGGAATACCTTGCCCATGGCCTCAGCATGATACCCCGCATTCATGAAGTGTTGAGGCAGGGTCACCGCATCCGGGTAAATCTCGCGAAACTGGGTGCCAAAATTATAAAAACCTGTAGAGGTGGAGCGGGAACCGAGCAACAGATTGTAACGGGAGGCCATGCACACGGCCTGGTTACAGTAGGCCAGATCAAAGCGCATTCCCATATTGGCCAGTTTATCCATATGAGGGGTCACCGCGATCTTATCCCCGTAGGCCCCGATGGCCGGTTTCAAATCATCGACGAGGATGAGCATGACATTGGGCTTATCCTTTGCAGTTAGGAGGCTGGTTGCAAAGGCAATCAGCAGGGCTGGTAATGGCAGTAATCGCATAAAAATATAAGTAGTTATTATTTAAGCTAGGGCCCTATTTTGGGTTTTTGCGCGACTTCGAAACTGCTTTACTGTTAATAGGATTAACTAAGCAAAAACAGCTTTCTGCTTGCGGGGATAGCGGATGGTCTCTCCATCGATCCAGGAGGCCCCGATCAATGTCGCCTTGGGAAAGGCCGGGAATCCTTTATCCCCATTGTAAATCATATTGATCAACATATCCACGGCCGCTTCACCGCAAATATCATTGTGTTGATTCATACCTGCCCAGTGGGGACGGTAGGAGCGCCATTCTAGTTGAATCAGGCCCACATCCTCGGGAACGCGCAGCCCCATTTGACGCACCCACTTATCAACAATATTATAGAGCGTAAAGATGACATCCGGTTTTTGCTTTTCAAACCACTCTACAAAGAACTCCAGATTCTCTTTGGCAGCATCCACCTGCATAAAAGGCTCCAGACGGTTATCCGGCTCGATCTCCTGTTGACCGGTTCGATATCCTGCAGTGAAGCGATGCTCGACGAGTCGGTCGATTGTCTCCTCAAGTACGAGCCCCGGTCGCTTATAGCCGAGCTCAGTCGCCTTTTGAAAGGCGCGTAGACTCAGGATGTGGTGATCCACACAAGCAAATGACAGAGCCGGTTGCTTCGTACGGACTCCCGTTACGGTAGTGGGGAAGTGCTCGATCACCGGCAGGAAAAACTCAGGCACACGGTTTTGCTTCATCATGCCCACCATCACCAGGCCGGTGATCCCGCGTGACTTTAAAATGCCAATCCAGCGTTGGGCGGAAATATTGGGCTCATACAGCCAAAAACTGTCTGTGTGATACCCCAGATTATAGGCTCTGCGTTTGCAGCCTTCCACATAGCTGGGAATGGTTGCATGGTCGCGGAATGCATGTTTGTCTTGGTTACAATTAATAATACCAATGATTCCGTGCAGGTTGCCGGAACCCGCACCTCGCATTTGGGACATCAGCTCCCCAATCTTCGGATTACGCACGTAACCCATCGATTTAGCGATCTTTAGGATTTGCTGTTTGCGGGATTCAGAGATTTGGGGGTCATTGCGCAGTGCCAGCGAAACTGCAGTCTTGGATACACCCGCTTCCCGGGCGATATCTTTCATAGAGGGTAACTTTTCCATGGCTTTACTGTAAAGTCTGTCAGGGGTTTGTTCAATATTATTTTTAATTAGTTCTATCAAAGTGAAATACACCTTAGGGCTAGATTATGGGACGAACTCCGTCCGTGCGTTAATAGCTAATTGTGCCAATGGTAACGAGTTAGCAACTTTTGTTTATGATTATCCCAGTGGTCACCAGGGTATTCTACTTGACAGTCAAGATGATAACCTGGCACGCCAGAATCCCCTGGATTATATAGAGGGTATCCGGGTGACCGTTCAGGAATCCCTCAAGCTGGCTAGGGCCAATGATCCGACATTTAACCCGGCAGATATTATTGGAATCGGGGTAGATACGACAGGCTCCAGCCCGATTCCGGTCGATCAAAAGAATGAAGCCATCGCCGGCAAGCCTGAATTCAAGGATAACCTGAACGCACAGTGCTGGTTGTGGAAAGACCATACCAGTTATGAAGAGGCAGATACCATTACCCGGCTGGCACGCGAGCATCGCCCCCAGTATGTTGCCAAATGTGGCAACACCTATTCATCCGAGTGGTTTTGGAGCAAGCTCTGGCACTGTCTGAAGGTCAGTCCTGAAGTTTTTGACGCGGCCTACAGCTGGGTCGAATTGAGTGATTGGATTCCATCCTTACTTGCCGGGGTGAATGATCCGTTGTTAATCAAACGGGGAGTTTGCGCAGCCGGGCATAAGGCATTTTATGCGGAGGATTGGGGAGGTCTCCCCGATACAGAGTTTTTGGCAATGCTCGATCCCAAGCTCGCGGACCTTAGGGAGCGGCTCTATGAGGTCGCTTATGATGCTTCCGAGCCCGCAGGTTATTTATCCAGTAAATGGGCAAGCGAGCTCGGGTTAACGGCGGGGATTCCCATTGCGATCGGTGAATTTGACGTACACTACGGTGCGATCGGCAGTGGGGTGCGCGAAGGCGTTATTGTTAAGGCGATCGGCACCTCCACCTGTGACTGTACAGTAGTTAGTGCTGATAAAGAGGTGGCAGACATACCGGGGATTTGCGGAATTGTAAAAGGCGCGATTCTCCCCGGCTATTATGGCATAGAGGCCGGGCAATCGGCCGTAGGAGATATTTTTAAGTGGTTCGTAGAGGTATTCCTCGGAGAATCTGCCGATACCCATGAGCAGCTGACACGTGAAATCGAAAATCAACTCCCCGGAGAAACAGGTTTGCTCGCACTGGATTGGAATAACGGCAACCGCACCATCCTCGTAGATCCGCGCCTGACCGGATTGATTCTGGGGCAAACTCTGCATACTACCAGCGCAGAGGTCTATCGTGCCTTAATTGAAGCGACCGCATTCGGCGCACGAATGATAATCGAGCGTATCCGCGAATATGGTGTTAAGGTCAATCAGATCGTATGCTGCGGAGGTATTGCGGAAAAGAATGCCATGCTTATGCAGATATACGCAGACATTACCGGCAGTGATATGTGTGTATCCAGATCTTCTCAAACCTGTGCTTTGGGGTCTGCGATTGCTGCATCTGTGTTAGCGGGCAGTGTTAATGGAGGTCATGACACATTGCAGGATGCGCAGGAGGCAATGACCGGTATTAAGGACATTGTATACACTCCGAACCCCGAAAACCACAAGGTCTACACCGAAATTTTTACTCTATACAGGAAAGTACATGATGCCTTTGGCGGCGTTGAAAACCCTGAATTAGGCACAGTGATGAAAGAGCTGCTTGCCATCAAGGATCGCCAGAGAAACGCAAAAATGAACAACCCCATAGATTAAATGCTCATCACCCCAGTTGTATAATTATGAACAAAATCTACCCACTCTCTGAGGTGTGGTTTGTCACGGGCAGCCAACACCTATACGGAGAAGAAGCCCTCAAAAAAGTCGCGGAAAATTCAAGAATCGTTGCCGATTCACTGAATGCTGAGGCAGGAATTCCGGTAAATATCGTCTTTAAGGAAGTCGTGACCACACCCGACTCGATTGATGAGGTTTGCCTGAGAGCGAATAACGATGCCAACTGTGTAGGTCTTATCTTTTGGATGCACACTTTCTCCCCGGCGAAGATGTGGATACGGGGGCTGACACACCTGCACAAGCCGTTTTGCCATCTGCATACACAGTTTAATCAGGATATCCCCTGGGATTCCATCGACATGGATTTTATGAACCTCAACCAGTCGGCGCATGGCGGGCGGGAGTTTGGCCATATTTGCGCACGTATGCGCATTAATCGTAAGGTCGTCGTCGGGCACTGGCAGGACGCCACAGTGGTCAGCGAGATTGCAAGTTGGACGCGAGTCGCAGTTGCGTGGAATGAATTCAGAAGCCTCAAGATCGTGCGTTTTGGAGATAATATGAGACAGGTAGCCGTAACCTGCGGGGATAAGGTAGAGGCCGAAATGGTGTTTGGCATCTCTGTGAATACGCACGGTGTGGGTGATCTCGTAGGAGTTATCAATGAGATTTCCCAAGGTGAAATCGATGACCTGGTGGCAGTCTACGCAGATTCATACGACATTATGCCGGGTCTCGAACTCGGAGGCGATCGTCATGGCAGTCTCCGCGAAGCGGCGCAAATAGAGCTCGGTATTCGCAAATTTTTGGATCAGGGTGGGTTTAGCGCCTACACCGACACTTTTGAAGACCTCCATGGGCTTAATCAGCTCCCGGGCCTTCCCACCCAACGCCTGATGGCTGATGGCTACGGGTTCGGTGCAGAGGGAGACTGGAAACATGCGGCAATCGTCCGCGCACTCAAAACCATGGCAAAAGGCAATGATAAAGGGACTTCGTTTATGGAGGATTACACCTATCATTTCGATCCTGCGGGGCCCCTTTGCCTCGGCTCACACATGCTTGAGATTTGCCCCAGCATCGCAAATGCAAAACCCAAGTGTGAAATCCACCCCCTGGGTATCGGTGGTAAGGATGATCCGGTGCGTTTGGTTTTTGATGGAAAGTCAGGTCCCGCGATTAATTTCTCGCTGGTGGATTTAGGCAATCGGTTCCGCTTCCTGGTGAATCAGGTAGAGGCGCACACCCCCATGGTTGACTTGCCGAAATTGCCCGTGGCTCGGGTGTTGTGGGATGTTAAGCCCGATTTAAAGCAGGGCGCTGCTGCCTGGATATTGGCGGGTGGGGCGCACCATACTGCGTTCAGTTATTCGGTTTCTATCGATCAAATAACCGATTTTGCTGAGATGGCAGGGGTGGAGCTCATTGTGATTGATGAGCAAACAGAGCTTCATGCGCTCAAGCAGGAATTGCGCTGGAATGAGTCCGTATTCTAACCTTTGATATTGGATTATGCATTATCAAGCACTTAGAGAAGAATGCACCGAAGCGAATAAGCGCCTCCCGAAAACCGGGCTCGTAGATCTCACATTTGGAAATGTGAGCGTCTTTGATCCGCAAACGGGTGTCTTTGCAATTAAGCCCTCAGGCGTACCTTACGATCAGCTATCTCCCGAGGACATGGTTATTTTGCATATTAGTGGCAAAATCATCGAAGGGGAACTGCGTCCCTCGTCCGACACTCCGACGCACCGGCGCATTTATCAGGAATTTGGAGAAAAGGGGGTGCGATCAGTCGTGCATACGCATTCGCGTTGTGCGGTCGCATTTGCACAGGCGGGTGTAGAAATTCCCTGCTTGGGCACTACCCATTCCGACTATTTCAATGGCCCCGTGCCCGTGACCCGAGTGATGACGGAGGCCGAAGTTGAGGGGGAATACGAGTGGGAGACCGCCAAGGTCATCATCGAAGCCTTTGAAGGGCGCGAGCCCATGGAATGCCCCGCAGTGCTGGTGCAAAATCATGGACCCTTTACATGGGGAACCAATGGCAAGAAAGCCGTAGAGAACGCACAGGCGCTCGAGATCGTTGCGGATATGGCAATTAAGGCACTTACGATTATGCCGGAGCCGAATATCGTACCGGATTATCTCCTCAAAAAGCACTTTTTCCGCAAGCATGGGGAAGATGCCTACTACGGGCAGTCCCAATAACTTCCTCTTTTCCGCAAATGAAATATTCTAAGAATCGAACTCATTTAGTCTTCGCATTTCTGGTTTTGATAGCCAGCCTTTATAGCGGCTGCCAACCGGCTCCCGAAAAGTCTTTGCAACAAAAAGCGGATGATCGGGACTTTCCTTCCGTTTTTCAGGCGTGGAACCCCATAGATATGCCGGAATATCCATTGGATACCAATGATCAGCGACTCGTTGCGGCTGCCAAACATGATCTGCTTTGGGAGGAACCCGTAAGTATGCTGGGGTTTGGTACGGATTTGGTCTTAGGGGCCGTCTGGAATCATGAGCATGGGGGACTGGCTACTGAGTTTACCCCGGAAAGCCACGGGATCGCACTCAATAACCGCAAGAAGATGCTCGCAATGAACCCAAACATGATCTTCTTGCTCGAAGTACGCTGGCGGGATGCGCCCGGCAGTTTCCTTCCCGAGGATAGCGAGTTTTGGAGGCGCAATGATGACGGCACACGCGCGGAAGGTTGGCAGGGTGGCCCCGAGCCGTATTACCTGATCGATCGTGACAGCAAGGCCTTTCACGAGAATATCGCACGGCAATCCCGCCTAGCTATCGAGTCCGGGGTATACGATGGGGTGATGCTCGATTGGAGCGGCTATCTGCCCATTGTCAAAAAAGTGCGCGAGGCGATTGGCGATACGGGCCTGATCATCGTCAATATCCACGACGATCTCGAAAAAGGTGAACTTTACAAAGACTACATCAACGGTTCGTTTATGGAGTGCAATCCGGATGGCCCGGGAGTCCCGACCCAGCGTAATATCAGCACCTGGGATCAGATGGAAAAGGCCCTTAAATTTTTCGAGGTAGAGTTCCTGGAGCCTCGCATTAACGCTTTTGAAGTCTGGGGAGACCGAAAGGACCTTCGACGCATGCGTGCAACGACTACGCTTGGCCTTACGCACTCAAACGGCTATGTGCTCTATGGGGACATGAACCCCCTTCCGACTCCGGATCACATGCACGACTGGTATGACTTCTGGGATATCCCCCTCGGTATGCCAAAAGCTAAAGGCTATCTCCGTGAGGATGGGGCGCATCAACGCGAATTCGATGGAGGTATAGTAATTTACAATCCTTACAGCAATGGGCCTGTAATTCTGGAATTTGAAAATGAGGTCTATAGTCACACCCATGGCAAAGCCGGGACTTCATTTGAGCTTCTAAACGCTGACGGGGACATTTTCACAAAGCCCTGATTCCATTAACCCTCTATACCCCTATGATACTCGCACAAATTGGAACCCTCGATCTTGCCTGGCAGGATATCGCAGCCTTCTTTGGCTATTTTATTCTGCTTAGCATCATTGGCTATATTGCCGGTAAGAAGAAAAAGGAAGACGCAGCAGACTACTTTCTGGCGGGTCGCAGCTTACCCTGGTATGTGGTGGGTAGCTCCTACATCGCGGCGAATATCTCTACTGAGCATTTTATCGGCTTAATCGGCGCAGCAGTCATTTATGGAATCTGTGTGGCGACCGGGGAGTGGAGTACTGTGGTTGCCTTTACATTCCTGATCTGGCTTTACGTGCCGTTCCTGCTCTCGTCTAAGGTCTATACAGGGCCGGAGTTTCTGGAGAAGCGCTTCAATAAGCCCATGCGCACGCTCTTTGCTGCAGTGACATTGATTGTGAATGTCATGGCATTCCTCGGACCGGTAATTTACGGGGGTGCGCTGGTGCTTCAGGAATTATTTGGAGTAGACATCATTTTATCGATCATCCTGATCGCGATTCTGTCCGGTTTCTGGGCGATTTGGGGCGGACTGAAGTCCATTGCTCTCATGGATGTGTTGACGATCATCATTATGGTATTCGGGGGATTGAGTGTCACCTACCTGGGGCTAGTCCATCTCGGCGCCGGAGAAGGCCTTTTAGCAGGGGTATCCAACATGATCGAAGTCAACCGCGCGGAGGTTGGCTGGGCGAAGGAATGGGTAGATCGCACCGTTCCGCATATAATTAATGGCGCGGAGGAGGGGGATCCTTATGACCGCTTGCTCGTTTTGCAGCCCTGGGAGCACAATCTCACCTCATGGGTGCACTGGGTATTCAGCTTTTTCTATATTGGCCTGTGGTATACGGCGATCAATCAGCACATGATCCAAAAAGTGCTCGCGGCGAAGGATATTTATCACGCGCGCATGGGTATGGTGTTTGCCTCAGGTTTGAAATTGCTGCTTCCCTTCATCGTGGTGATTCCCGGCTTGATCTTCTTTGCGATGAATCCTGATATGCTGCACCCAACCCCGGAGCAAATCGCAGAAATCAATCCCGAAGCCATCTCCAGCGGAGACGAGGACGAAATCAGTAAAGCGGCCTTTAGCTACTCGAGCGATGCGGTGAACAAGACCTATATTGTGATGATTCAGGAGCTGGTCCCGGTATTTCTGACCGGGGTTTTATTGGCGGCACTTTTTGGTGCGATCCAGTCAACCGTGTGTTCAGTGCTTAACTCGACCTCTACCGTATTCACCCTCGATTTCTACAAGACTTTTATTAATAAGAATACCACCGAGCGTGAGGAAGTGTGGGTAGGTCGCGTAGCCGGGGTAGTGATCCTGGTATTGGCGATTCTCATGTCGATCCTACTGGCGAAGGTGACGCGTGTGAATCTCTTCTGGTTTATCCAGATGCTCTATGTGTTCTTTGCGCCCCCGTTTTCGGCAACCTTCCTGATGGGTACCCTCTGGAAAAAGGTAAGTGGCTTTGATGCCTTGCTTGCGACTGTGGTTGCCCTCGTATTCGCAGCGATCCTCAAAATACTCGAGCATCTGGGTATGCTGCCTGACTTGCTCATGAGCTTTGTGATGCAGGGCATGTCGGTTTGGCTGGTTTGCATGGTGGTGCTGATCGTATCGACCCTGCTTTCAAAAAATCCGAATCCGGAACAGGTGAGCGACGGACTTACATTCAACTGGAGCAAAATGAACTTCGGCGAAGGTTTGGGTGACAAATGGTATAATAGCGTACTACTCTGGTGGGGGGCTTGTGTCGTTGGTATGTTCTTCTTTGTCGCGCTCTTTAGTATTATACTCTGACGATATTAGGATTTTATGGGAGAAGCACATTTAGATTGGGCAAAAACACCCCCCATGGGGTGGAATAGCTGGGACTGTTTCGGAGTCTCCGTTACGGAACAGGATATAAAGGATAATGCGGACTACATCGCGGCAAACCTCAAGCAATATGGCTGGGAGTATGTCGTGGTCGATCTCGGTTGGTATGCACCCGATGCTACGGTGCATAATTACAAAAAATATGGCCTCGAGCAGCTCATTGATGAATATGGGCGTCTAATTCCGTGCCCAAAGAAATTTCCCTGCTCAGCAGATGGGAGCGGTTTTAAGAAGCTCGCGGATTACGTGCACGGTTTGGGCCTGAAGTTTGGTATCCATATCATGCGGGGCATGCCCTTCCAGGCAGCCGATCAGCAATGCCCGGTGCTGGGCACGGATGCCACCTGTGAGCAGATCGCGCAACCTGCCGATCGCTGCTTCTGGTATGCTAATAATATTGGGATCAAGATGACAGAGCCTGCCGGACAGTCCTATTACAATAGCATATTTTCACTCTACGCAGAGTGGGGGGTCGATTTTGTGAAGGCCGATGATATCAACTCCTGGGACGGGGACGGGCAAATTTACCCGTATCATACCGACGAAATCGAAGCAGTTCGCAAAGCCATTGACTCTACCGGCAGACCCATGGTCTTAAGCCTCTCACCGGGTGCGGCATTGGTCTGTAATGCCAATCACCTGCGCAAGCATGCCAACATGTGGCGCATATCGGCCGATTTTTGGGACGATTGGGAAGCCTTGAAACGTCAGTTTGCCCGGTGCGAGCTTTGGGCTCCCTACATCATCGAAGGCGCATGGCCCGACCCGGATATGCTGCCTCTCGGTAGAATCGGCATCCGCGGCGAAGTCGGTGTAGAGCGAAAAACTAATTTCCTTCCGAACGAGCAAACCACACTCATGACGTTGTGGTCCATTTTTAAGGCTCCTTTGATGTTTGGCGGGCACTTGCCTGGATCGGATGAAGACACTCTCAAGCTCATCTCGAATGCTGAGGTACTAGCGGTGAATCAGCAAGGGCAATGCCCAAAACCACTTGGACGCAAAGGCGATTTGTTGGCCTGGAGCTCTGATACCTCTGATGGAGGTAAGAACGTCGCAATATTTAATTTAGGCGATCTGAGTGCTAGCTACACATTATTCCATAAAGATTTTGGTTTAGTGGGATCTGCAGCTGTCCGCGACTTATGGTCTCAAACCGATGTGGGGGCTTTCGAGGGACAATACACTTTCGATGTGCCAGCACATGGCGCTCGTCTCTTCAAGCTAAGCATAGCATGAAAAATATCTATTTGATCGCAGGTCTACTCCTGGTTTCAACAAGTTTGCTCCATTCCGAGAGTTTGCAGGAGCGCACGAAGGGTATGAATATCCTGGTCCTGAGTGTCGAGGATTGGTCTGCGGAAGCAGTTGGATGCTACGGTAATTCCGTCGTGCAGACACCTCATGTGGATCGCCTTGCAAGCCGGGGCATTCAGTTTAACCGTGCGTATTGCCAGGGGCCCGTATGCAATCCCTCGCGTGCGAGCTTCGGCACGGGATTGAGGCCGGATAGCACTGGGGTTTACGGCAATGGTGACAAAATGGATGCTACCATTCCGGAGGGGGTAACTTTTTATGCAGATATTCTGCAGCAAAATCCATCCGCAATTATCGTGGGGAGTGGCAAAATTGTGCATAAGTGGGAGGAGTCCTACCGTTTCATAGATGGGTTTGATGAGATCTATTATACCCACGCCTATGACCGCCCGGATGCGAATTTTGCGGGCGTCCATGCATCGATCATGACGCATGAAGAGGTGATGGAAGACGCCGAGCTGGTTTACAAGTTTTTGCCGGATGAAAAGGTGGTCGCACGCCTGCACCAGAAGCGGGAGGAGCGCGAAATACGCCTGGCCGCCGGTGAGAAAAATACCTGGCCACTGCGCAAACCTTTTCAGCAGTTGATGGCGGAGCAAGTCGGCGACAGCGGGATGAGCGCTGAGGAAATGGAAGACGGTTGCATCTCGAAGCACGCCGTGAGTCTCATCGAAAGATTCGCCGAGTCTGGGCAGCAATTTTGCCTGACGCTGGGTTTTTACGCCCCGCACACGCCGTTGCTAGCGCCTAAGGAATTTGTAGACCTGTATCCGCCTGAGCAAATGGAGCTGACAGACGCACCTGCCCGCAAAGACCGCAACATCCCTGCAGTGGCGAAACGCAATGGCAGCAACTACGATATTTTCAATGGCCTTTACCCCGAATATGGCCCCACGGAGCAACGGCAGCGTGAGGCAATCTCAGCCTATTATGCAACTGCCTCTTATATCGATTCGCTAATCGGGGAGGTGTTGACCGCACTCGAAGAGAATAAACTCGCTGGGAATACCATTGTTATTCTTTTATCGGATCACGGGTTCCATCTGGGTGAGCATGGCTTGTGGAGCAAATTTACGCTATTCGAGCAATCGACTCGCGTGCCGTTCATTATCTACGTGCCGGATCTTAAGGGCAACGGAACAGCAGCAGAAGGTATCGTGGAGCTCGTGGATTTTGCACCGACACTTTACGATATTTGGGATTTAGAATCCCCGGATAATCTGGAAGGACTGAGCCTCCTGCCACTTCTGGAAAATCCCAGTCAAAAATGGAAAAAAGCAGCTTACTCGATGATCCCGATAGGAGGTTTGGGTAGGGCTGTGCGCACTGAGCGTTATCGCTACAGCGAGTGGCGTAGTGACCGCTCCCCCGATTTCACCCAAGATAATCTACGAGCCGTGGAACTCTACGATTTACAGGAAGACCCCAATGAACACATCAATTTGGCGGGCTTACCTGAACATGCCAAAACCGAAGCTATGCTGCGAGAGCTCCTGTATAATGGCTGGCGAGCCGCACTCCCGGAAGGAATTTAACCTACATTTACTATGAAACTTACCCTGCTTTTCAAATCAGCTATTATCAGTCTCTTGTTTGCTTTATCTTCTGCATTTGCGAAAGATACACCCCCGAATATCATCCTTGTTCTCGCGGATGATCTGGGCTACGGGGAAATTGGTAGCTTTGGCCAAACGATGATCCAGACACCCAATTTGGATCGTATGGCTGAGGGGGGCATCCGTTTTACCGATCACTATTCCGGGGCAACGGTTTGTGCGCCATCACGATGTTCGCTGCTTACCGGTTTGCATACAGGGCATGCTAGAATCAGAGGCAACGGAAGTTATCCGCTCAGACCTGAAGATCACACCTTTGCGAAACAACTGAAGAAGGCGGGCTACCGCACAGCCATTATTGGGAAATGGGACAGCGGCAATGTGGGTAGCAGCGGGGAACCTCAAAAGCAGGGCTTTGATTATTCCTACGGCTACATGCACCAGATCGATGCGCACAATTTCTATCCTTCACATCTTTGGCGAAACGGCAAAAAAGAGATGCTGAAAAACAAGGTTCAGATCGCCGATCGCGGATATTCGAAAGGTAAAGGCACCTATACGCTCCCTGAGGACCGCAAGGAATACTCCCATGATTTACTGGTAGAGGACTCTCTTCGATGGATCGAAGAGAACAGCGAAGGCCCGTTCATGCTATACCTGTCCGTGACCATCCCGCATGCGAATAATGAGTTCTGGTTCACTGGCACTGAGCACGGCATGGAGGTGCCGGATCTAGGCCCCTATGAAAACAAGGATTGGCCTTTGGTGCAGAAAGCCCATGCATCCATGGTCACGCGCATGGATGCCGGAATCGGCCAGATTATTGCTCTGCTTGAAGAACTGGAGATCGATGATAATACCCTGATTATTTTTACCTCGGATAACGGCCCGCATGAAGAGGGGGGCAACCAGAAGGAGTTTTTCGATACGAATGGGCCACTCCAGGGTATGAAGCGCCACCTCTACGAAGGCGGTATCCGCGTGCCTTTCGTGGCATACTGGCCGGGCACGATTGCACCAGGGCGAACCAGTGACCATATCAGCGCGTTTTGGGATTATTTGCCGACTTTTTCTGAAATTGCCGGTGTGGAGATACCCGAAAAAACGAATGGAATCTCATTTCTTCCTGAGCTTAAGGGCAAAATGCAACCCAGGCACGAATATCTCTATTGGGAGTTCTTGGAGCGGGAGGGTGCCCAGGCCGTTAGATGGGGTAAATGGAAAGCCGTCCGCAACGGCGTAAATGGCTATGGCTTTGAAGCTGCGATTGAAATCTACGATCTCGAAAACGACATCGGTGAGACACGTAACCTGGCCTACGACCGCCCCGATCTGGTGGCCAAAGCAAAAACACTTTTAGAGAATGCCAGAGTTCCTTCGGATCGTTTCAAATTTCAATTCGAGCAATAAGGAATCTAGAAGGTAAGCTCTGAGGCTATCTTTACACGCAGGGCTTCCCCGCGTCTGATCTCCCGTTGGACAATCGCGTCCAGCTTGGCCGCGATCTGTGCATACTCGGGTTTACCGTATAGATTGTTCCACTCATAGGGGTCATTCACGACATCATACAGCTGACTGGCCTCGCCGTCGGGTATCCACTTCCATTCATTGGTTTTCAGGTAGTGTATGTCCTGATAAGAAATAAGCACCGGCTTATCCCAATCGGGATCATTCGGGTTGCTTAGGAGCGGGCTCAGGTCATTGCCTTCAACATGCGGGTTGTCAGGGAGCGCGCACAATTGAATTAACGTCGGATAGATATCCTGAAGCGAAACCACCTTCCGGGACATCTGCCCATTGCCCTTAGCGGATGGATCGTAGATAATGAAGGTAGTGCGGTTGGCCTGGTCGTATACATCATGTTTGCTCCAACGATTCTTTTCACCGAGGTGCCACCCGTGGTCCCCCATGAAAAGCACGATAGTGTTCTCAGCGTAAGGTGAGTTTTCCAGTGCATCGAGCACGATGCTCACATTGTAGTCAGCATAGCTTAAATTAGCTAGATAGGCATGAATGCCCTGCTTCCAGAGCCCTTCACCTGTGATTTGTTCATGGATGGCACGATTGTTCGGTTTTTTGACGAGATCTTCCAGATCATCCTCCCGATATCCCTGAGGAATCACGATATCCTCCTCTTCGTATAGGTCCCAGAAGCGTTTATGCACATGCCAGGGCAGGTGAGGGCGAAAGAAACCGCACGCGATAAAAAACGGCTGATCGTCTTGCATATTTTCGATCAGCTCAGCGATATGATGAGCCATTATGGTATCTGCCGCATCGTCCTGGAGGTTAAATTCTCCGCCGCTCCAGCTGTAGCCCCGGTAGCCGCTTTCAAAGCGGTTATAGTCACCTCCGGGGCTGCCGGTGCCGCCTCGGTATATGTCCGTCCAGTTCTCGGGATCAGTATTCGGTGCGCCCATACGGCCCGGGTGCCAGAGTTTACCTGCACCGTAGGTGTAGTAGCCATTGTTCAGGAAATGCTGATGGAGGGATACGATATGCTCGAGACCTTCCTGCTCTCGCACGAAGCCATGTGAATTAGCGCTGATTCCCGAGGTGACCGGGCGTAAACCCGAGAAAATGGCATTGCGCGAAGGGTTACAAACCGGGGAGGAGTTTTGAGCGTCCGCAAACAACACCCCGCGATCTGCGAGTCGGTCAAGATTCGGCGTTTTCGCACTCGGGTAGTAGCCGATCTTAGGGAGCCAGTGGTTAAAATCATCGGCCATGAGCAGCAGCACATTTTTACGAGAGTCCTTTGCAAAGCCCGATGCGCATACGATCAGACAGGCGAAAGCTAGAAAGCAGGTTTTACGCATAATCTTAATATGGGTGGAGTGTTTGCGCACGTAAGGAAGATTTGAGCTTTACAGTTAATGGATACGGGTGACTTATCGAGTTGTTTGATTGCATATTTTATTCTAGTTCAATGCATTATTGATTTATGATTTTAGACGTAATAAGTCTTAAATCATTTCCCCTGTTTAACTTATTATATTCTATGACGCACCTAATTCGCATTTTACTTGTAAAGGCTCTCCTTGCTCATGCATTGTGGGCGGGTAATTTTTCTACGATACAAATGAAGCCCTTTGGAAACGATCAGGATGGCAGAGAAGCCACGCTCTACACGCTGAAAAATGAAAACGGCATGACTGCCGAGATCACCAACTACGGGGGGATCGTCACCCGCCTGTTTGCGCCGGATCGTAACGGACATTTCGAGGACATCGTATTGGGATACAACACGATCGATGAGTATTTGGAAGCGACTCCCTATTTCGGAGCATTGATCGGCCGCGTAGGTAATCGTATCGCCGATGGCAAGTTTTCACTCAATGGTGAAGACTATTCCTTGGTTACCAATAATGCGCCCGGGGGAATTCCCTGCCACCTGCATGGGGGCACACGCGGTTTTGATAAAGTGCTGTGGGATGCAAAGGCCTACATTGAGAACAATGAATCGAAGCTTAAGCTCAAATACACTAGTGTGGACGGAGAAGAGGGCTATCCGGGAACATTGGAAGTGACTGTTACCTATACCCTTACAAATGCTAACGAGTTGAAAATTGAGTATCATGCCGTTACGGATAAGGCGACCCCTGTGAACCTGACCAACCACTCTTACTTTAATCTTCGCGGAGAAGGGAATGGCGATATTCTGGATCACATTGTCACGCTCAACGCGGATAATATGACTCCGGTGGACGCAGGCTTAATCCCAACCGGAGAGATTACACCGGTAGCCGGAACTCCCTTTGACTTTACCCAACCAACTGCAATCGGGGATCGTGTAGACGCTGACGATGAGCAAATCGCATATGGCGGTGGGTATGACCACAACTGGGTGCTTAATAAACGTGGCCAGGGGATGACTCTTGCAGCGACAGTTTACGAGCCGGAGTCAGGCCGTTATATGGAGGTTCTGACGGAAGAACCGGGCGTGCAGTTTTATGTAGGCAACTTTTTGGATGGCACGAATGTAGGCAAGAAGGGCATCGCTTATCAGAAGCGCACCGGATTCTGCCTCGAAACCCAGCACTACCCGGATTCCATCAACCAGCCGAATTTCCCATCCATTGTGCTGGAGCCAGGCGAAGTTTACGAAACCACCACCATTTACAAATTTACTGCCCGATAAGTGCTTCGGGCCATCATGCCACTCAACTGAAAAGTAGGGGGGCGTTGGCAGCCATATTTCTTCGAACAAAATAGGGGGACAATCACCCCTTATTTTGTTTATGAAATACTCCCTGATTCCTTGCTTGCTGCTAGCAGTTTGCGCGCTAAATTTGTGCGCAGATCATATCGATCCTAAATACAAACTGGCTCAAAAGCCACCCATGGGCTGGAACAGCTTCGACGCCTACGATTCGCGCATCAATGAGGCGGATTACAAGGCAAACGTCGACGTCATGGCCGAGCGGCTTAAGGATTATGGCTGGGAATATGCAGTCATCGACTATATCTGGTGGCATCCTGCGCCGGGAAACTGGAAAACCCATCGCCGCTGGGGGCATGGTAACATCCGTTACAAGGAAGATGGCGAGCCGCTTTACCCGGAGTATACGACTATCGATGAATTTGGCAGGCTACTGCCGGCGGTAGAGCGCTTCCCCTCATCGGCAGGGGGCAAAGGCTTTAAACCGATTGCAGATTACGTGCATGGTAAAGGCCTTAAGTTTGGCATTCACCTGATGCGCGGCATCCACCGGGTAGCCTGGTATTACGACCTGCCCATCAAAGGCACCGAATACACTGCCCGTGATATCGGTGAGCCCTGGGACACCTGCGATTGGAGCAACCATATGTTTGGGGTGGATGCTTCCAAGCCCGGAGCCCAGGAGTATTACGATTCATTGTTCGAACTGTATGCTGAATGGGAAGTCGATTATGTGAAGGTAGATGACATTGCCGCGCGAGATTACAGGAAGGGGGAGATTGAGCTCATCCGTAATGCCATTGATAACTGCGGCAGACCCATGGTACTGAGCCTCTCGCCCGGTGAAACGCCTCTTTCCTCGGCCAAACATGTTTCGGCTCACACAAACCTGTGGCGGATCTCCGGTGATTTTTGGGACAAGTGGGAGCACTTGCGCCACAATTTTGATTTGATCAACGCGTGGTCCAATTTTGCGGGCCCCGGGCACTGGCCGGATGCCGATATGCTGCCCATTGGCCGATTAAGCCTGAACGATCGCCCACATGGCCCTGAGCGCATGACGCATTTTACTGAAGATGAGCAATACACGCTGATGAATCTGTGGTGTATCGCACGCTCACCCCTGATGATCGGTGCGGATTTGCTCTCATCGCCCGATTTCACATTCGATCTGCTCACGAATGAGGAAGTGCTCGAAGTAAACCAGAACAGCGAAAACGGTCGCCAGATCTATCGGGATTTTTATCAGACCGAGGTCATCTGGATCGCGGATATTCCGAATTCAAACGACAAGTATTTTGCGCTCTTCAACATCTCAGAGGAAAAGAAGTCCGTAACCTTCGAATTCGAGCTTGAGCACTACCGGGGCAAATACCTGATCCGTGATTTGTGGACAAAGGAAACCCTGGGCGCTTATGAGAAGCGGTTTACCGTTGAGCTTCCACCGCACGGCTCTAAAATTTATCGTATGTCAGAGATCTGATGGGTTTCTCCTGCGGGTGATCACACCCGCAGGGGTTTTATTCCGTAAATTCTCTAGAGATCCAGAGTGATCCCTTGGTCAGTGGGTTTCACCATCTTTATAGTGCCATCTTCGTTGAAGTGTAAATACTCGGCACGGATGCGGCGTTGGTGGCCTTCATGGCCGGGTTTGTCCTTGACCCACTCGTGATGGAAAATGACCCATTGACCCTTAATATTCACGATGGAGTGATGATTATTACCGCCATAAGGTTCCATAAATTCACCGACAAAGGTGTAAGGCCCGAGTACATTTTTCGCAGTATAGTAGATCAGATTGTTCCATGCACGAGCGATCGTGAAGTAATAGGTGTCTTTGTGCTTGATGACATAGGCGGCTTCAAATTTCTCAGGGCGATATTCAAGGCCGAGATTGATGGGACCTTCCTTGATGCTGATCATATCATCGCCGAGGATATAAGCCTTATCCTGGATAAACAGGTAAGATTGCCCATCATCATCGTTGAAAATCGCCGGGTCATGCCCCTTTAACAGGCGGTGGCCCAGAGCTTCCCTGTAGGGTCCCTCCGGCTTATCAGCGATTGCTACACCCACACCTCCGTCAGGTCCGCTGTTGCGAAAATAGTAGTAAAAGTAAAACTTACCGTTCTTTTCGGTAATATCCGGTGCCCAGGCATTGTTTACGCCCCAGCCGGACATTTCATTATCGAAAATGAGACCATGGTCTTTCCAGTGTACGCCGTCTTCGGAAGAGTAGACGCTCCAGCCCACCTGGTTATCCCAGACCAAGTTATCCGTGGTGGGGAACATAAAAAGCCTGCCATCGGAGGTATAGAGTGCAGAGGGATCTGCGCCGTAAAACGAACGATCACCCACCATTAGTGGATTCTGGGCAATTGCGCCGATCGAAATAAACAGCGCGGAGAGTAGGGTAAGTAATTTCATGGTGCTAAGGTTAATACATGGGTATGTAGCTAAACGAATTGCAGCTACTATCTTGAATTGCATTAAGCTAGTAAGCACCGAATCTTACCCGCAACTCACAGACACTTATCGGTTAAGTGATCGTGCTAAAATAAATTAGGGATACCTCAGCCTAGGATTGCAACTTTTTGAGCTGTTCAGCAATCTGACTTTCTTGAGCTTGCAGTTCTACAAGTTTGTCCTTCCAGGCCTGAGGTGCTTCTCGCAATTCCCGGATATAACGCTCCACTTCGATTTCTTCGGTTTCTCCACCAAAACGCGTAACAATCTCGGTATCTGTATAGGTATCTACCACTTGCTCCGTTTGTTCGTAGCGGACGATTGCGAGACCCATCATTTCGATGTCTGCTGCGATCTTTTCATGGGCAATTTGCAGGGCATCCTTCTGGCCGGCCTTGTCCTCATTATATTCACAAAGCTGTGCCAACCAGGATGCATGTGCCCAGAGTGAGTCTTCATTCTTAGCAGCCAGTTCCGCATGCTGGATGGCATTTTCCAATTCACCCTTGAGGATGAGCATACGTGAGAGCTCAAAATTAAGTTTCGTATGATCAGGGGCTGTTTGTAAGCCCTGGCGCAATGCATTTTCCGCAGAAGGATATTCCTCACGCTCCCGGTGAAAATGGGCGAATCCGAGAAATGTCTCTGCATCCTTAGGGTCTTTTTGATAGGCTTCCTTGAGTAAATCGGAAGCTTTCTTCCAGTCTTTCTCGGCTACCGCTTTTCTGGCCCGTTGATTCAATCTCTGGATTTCAGATAATTGCAGATTCGGATCTGCCGAAAACATGAGTTGATTTAAGATGCCGCTTGAATTGCTGTGGACTATATCAACGTCAGGGCCTGCGTGTATGAAGATCGCAGGTAAGGATAGAAGAACGGTGAGGAGTATTGCTTGTATCTTCATAGTTGGCTCGGGGTTATCGATATTTGATAAGCTGTTTAACTAGTTATTAAACTGAAGATGGGCAAGACCCTTCAAAAACTTATAAAGACAGGTTTTACAGTAAAGTGCTCTGCCCTTTAAACGCTCCCCCGGGCACCCAAGTATGGAGACTCTGCTTTCAGCGAATTTAGTTACGATACCTATGAAATACTTATCTGTGCTCGCGCATGCTTTGTTGCTTTGCATCCTTTTGAATCCTCTCAGTGCCTGGGAAATGGCAGATGTCACGATCCAGACGCCTTGGGCCTCCGAAGTCGATCCGGAGAACCCTTTACCTGAATATCCACGCCCGGTCATGGTGAGGGATGAATGGATGAACCTCAACGGGGTTTGGGAGTTTCAAATTGCAGAGGTAGGTGAGAGGCCACCTCATGAGCAAACGCTGAAGCGTGAAATCCTGGTGCCTTTCCCCTGGCAATCTGCACTATCGGGCATTCGTGAGCATTTTGACAGTAAGACCGCCTGGTATAGACGTTCCTTTGAATTGCCCGCCAGTTGGGAAGGGCAACGCCTGATGTTGCAATTCGGAGCTGTGGACTGGGAGACGACTGTCTATGTGAACGGAGAATACGTGGGTGAGCACCGGGGTGGCTTTGACCCCTTCGAGCTCGAAATAACCCATGCGGTCAGCTTTGATGAGCCGAATACGATCGTCATTCGCGTATTTGATCCCGGGACCGATACGGCCATCGCTGTTGGCAAGCAGTCGGATCGGCGTTTTGAAGATTCCGGCAGATACACCTACTCGCCGGTTTCAGGTATCTGGCAGACGGTCTGGATCGAGCCCGTGCCCGAAGAGCGCATCGTGAATTTCAAGGCGACTCCCGATATCGATCTCGGTTTACTACGCCTCAATGTAAATGCAGATGTCTACATGGCGGATTGGACGGTTGAGGCCATCGTTAAGGCAGATGGCAAGGTGCTCTCAAAAGGACAGGGGGAGCTGTCGAAGGAGTTTGTC
The DNA here is from genome assembly GCA_028285755.1 of Puniceicoccaceae bacterium. Lineage (GTDB taxonomy): Bacteria > Verrucomicrobiota > Verrucomicrobiia > Opitutales > JAFGAQ01 > JANQOQ01. The sequence continues at coordinate 206,496 of JANQOQ010000004.1, read as the reverse complement.
GTTAAAGTGGAGAATGCACGCCTGTGGTGGCCGGAAGACCCTTACTTGTATGATCTCGAGCTGCGATTGATCAACCCGGACGGAAAAATTATCGATACTGTAGATAGCTACTTTGGTATGCGCAAAATCGATATTAAGGATACCACTTACATTGACGAACGCCGTGGACGGGTAATGGGCCCGATCAAGAAGATGTTCCTGAATAATAAGTTTATTTTTCACATGGGGCCACTGGATCAGGGATACTGGCCGGATGGACTCTTTACCGCACCCACGGATGAGGCGCTTAAATGGGATGTGGAGCAAACGAAGGCCTGGGGCTATAACATGACCCGCAAGCACATCAAAATCGAGCCGCAACGCTGGTATTACTGGTGTGATAAGATCGGGCTGCTCGTATGGCAGGATATGCCGAGCACCTTTAATGCGCGCACGGATGATGAAAAAGCGCAATTTGAGATAGAGCTCTCGCAAATGGTGCGTGATTTCTGGAATCACCCCAGCATTGTCAATTGGGTCGTCTTCAATGAGCACTGGGGCGCTTATGATGTGAAGCGACTCACCGAGTGGGTTATGGAGCTCGATACTTCACGTCTGGTTACGGGTAATAGCGGTATTGATGCCGGTGAGCCGGATCTGGACTATCAGGTGGGCCACATCAAAGATAACCACCATTACAGACCCCCCACGAATCCTTACCCGACTACGGATCGTGCGGTTGTTAATGGTGAGTATGGAGCGATTGGCTACATCATCGAGGGGCACGTATGGAACCCGGATGAAGATGAGGGAGACTACGTTCACTTTAACTACGATGGTATTGATGCCGCGACCGAGGAGTATGAACGTTTTGTGGAAATGCTCCACGAGTTTAAGCGCAGGGATGCGTTATCCGGGGCCGTATATACCCAGTGGACTGACCTTGAGAGCGAAATGAACGGCATCTATACTTATGACCGCAAGGTAGAGAAACTCCATCGTGATCGCATCACCGAGGCGAATGAGTCGCTTTGGAAAAGCGACTATGAAATTGCTCAACCCGAGTCAGAAATCGAACGGGTAGAAGCGGACGGTGGTCCTGAAAGCATCCAGTAGCTTACTAGTCTGTATCGATGATCATGAAATCGCTGCTTACTTGGTTTGCCCTTTTGCTGCCTGCGTTTTTGCCAGCAAACGAGCGAGCCGATCAATATCAGTCTGAGGGGCAGCTGATCGCGGACTTGGGCAACGGTTTTTATCAAAATCCAATACTGGTCGGAACCCAGGGAGATGTGAGCATCTGCCGCAAGGGTGAAGATTTCTACATGACGCATACCAATGCGGGCACGAATAAGCTGCTCATCTGGCATTCGCGCGACCTCGTTAACTGGCAACCTCTCGACTATGCACTCACCGTTCCGGTTGGGCGAGTCTGGGCAATTGATCTTGATTATTATGAACCGGAAGACATGTTTTATCTCTTTCTGCCGGTCATCCTGGAAGATACCGGTGATGGCTTGCGGTTTACGAATATGTCGATGAAGGCAAAGGATCCCGCCGGTCCCTGGGAAGGTCCCTTTGATTTGGGTTTTGGTAGAATTGATCCCGGGCATGTTGCCGACGATGAGGGGAATCGTTATGTGTATGTCGATAAGGGATATTACCATAAACTTGCCGCTGACGGTAAAACGGCTGACCCAGAAGCCATTTTTACCTACGAGGGGTGGCCGATACCTGAAGACTGGGTCGTAGAGTGTGAGTGCCTGGAAAGCCCCAAGTTTTTTAGACGCGGAGAGTATTATTACATGATTTCAGCACAAGGGGGGACTGGGGGACCCTCCACCGCGCACATGGCGGTCATCGCACGATCCCTCAGCCCAACGGGTCCCTGGGAGAACTCACCCTATAATCCGCTTGTTCGCACGCGCACTGCTCATGAACGCTGGTGGCGGCAGGGTCATGGCGATATCGTAGACGATATAGAGGGTAATTGGTGGATGATGTATACCGCCTATGAGCGGGACTACGAGAATTTCCGGAAAGTGAATTTACTGCTCCCGATTGAATGGACGCATGATGATTGGCCCATCCTTAAGGATGATGCCCATGCGGAGGAAATCCTGCGGATGCCACCCGGTGAAAATGTCGGCCATGGGCTGCCTTTGTCGGACGATTTCGAGTCACAAACACTCGCCAGGCAATGGCACTGGCTCGAAGATGGATTTTCAACGGATGTCTATAAGCTGGGCGAGGGAAAGCTAAGGATGCAGGGGGTCGGTGAGGGCATGACTGATGCATCCCGATTATTCGCCATGCCTACTAATCACGCCTATGAGCTTACCGTCGAGGTGGAGATTCAGGGGGATGTATCTGCGGGAATTTTCCTAAGCAATCGCGTTTTCGATATCCCGGTGGGTGTTGGTTTACGTAAAGGTGAGGCTTACACGTTTGGCAGGCGATATCAGCAAACCTCAGCGGAATCCGATAAACAAAGAATCTGGGTAAGGCTGCGTAACTACCACCACGATATTTCCTATTATCATTCTGAAGACGGTATTAGCTGGAAGCAGTTTAATAAGGCAGCCCGCAAGGATCAGAGCGACGAGATTTTTGGCCTTTACTCCTTTGGCAAAGGCCACGCAGTCTTTCGCAATTTCAGGTATCAGTCTTTTGACTGATTCCTTAGTGCCCGGCCTGGTTACCTTCCTTGATGGCAGTCAGGTTCTGCCAACGTCCGCGGGCCCATGCGGTTTCATCGTTTTCCGGGATTTTACCATTGGTATGTGCTTTCGACTGTACCGTAATCGTGTCTCCTTTTTTGAGCTGTAGAGTATCAGTAGTCACACCGGATGGATCGTAGTCGAGATCGGTTTCAGGATTGGTATACCTAGCGACCACTTTCCCATTCACTGAGATGCGATACTCGGATTCGCCGTCGAGTTCCGTTAGCGTTTTTAACCGGAGTTTGTAAGCACCATCGGAGCCCGGGAATGGGGTGGTCGCGGCAGCGAAATCGTTACGGTAGTCCTTATTGGCGGCATTGATGGCATAAGCACTGCGCCAGCGATCCCGATAGTAGGGGATGCTGCCATCCACAGTGAAGTTTTCAAAACCCAGCTGGATGTTGCCGTTATTCTGGATGTGCTCATCAAACTCTGCATCGAAGTCGAAGCCTGGAAAGCCCTCAGGTCTGAAGTCGCGGTCGTTAACCAGAATAAACTGATCAATTTCAGTGCCATCTTCACGCATGGAAACCTGGATCTCGTGAACGCCCGCAGTCGGGACATCAATGTAAATCGTGGTCGGATAACCACAGTGGCGATGCTCCACACGTTGAGCAGACGACCAGGACCACTGATGTTTGCCGACACACCACTGCAGGCGTTGCCCGGATTCCGGCCACTCTCCGTTTATGCCGATGTGCAGGCCATTATCCTCGGGCCCCGTGCTAAATGCAGATGCCCACACCCAGTAACGACCGGGTGTGGTGAATTCGACGAAATAACCCAGGATTGCCTGCTCTCCGGGCTGCGGGAAAAAGTTTTCACCCTGAATAAGATCCTCATCGTGGTTTTTACGAGTATCCGGCAGGTTTTCAATGTATGCACCCCCACTGGCACTTGCTGCGTGGTTTTCATCATCATCACGCATTAAGTGAGAGTAATCATTGCCTTCTCGGGTGATATACCACTTGCGCATATCGGTTACGCTTTGGGTATGAAAGTCTTCCGCTTCGAACTGTACAAAACCATCCCTTTCGACGGCGGTGGTCATGTCCAGCTTTTCAAGGGAAACCAGCTCAGGACGTCCGCCGCGATGGCCGGAGCCGGAGCAGGTATAAATGCAGTTCTCATGTAAAAGCAGCCCCGTACCGTGGCGGCCATGGATGTTGGAGGGATAGTTTTTCCAGCGCTCATTGAGGGTGTCCCATGCCTCAACCTCCTTGTGGGCAAGGCGTTGGCGGGATTCCCCACCGGCTACGATAATGTCCTGCTTATAGGCAAATGTGGAATTGCCCGCTCGGGGTGTGGGTAGCGGTTCCGGTAGGGTGGACCATTCCCCGGTTTCCGTGTCGTATACGTCCACCTCGGGGGTAGTCAGCTCAAAAGTCTGCCGCGTAGCATGAGAGGTTCGGCGCCCACCCGCTGCGTAAATTTTGCCATCCAGATAAGCGATCTGGAAGTGGTCTCGTTCCCGGGGAGCATCCGGCAGGATTTCCCATTCGCCGGTTTCGGGGTCGTAGCGGTCAAACCACTTAACATGCCCATCGATATGCCCATTGATGATCCCGCAGGCTACATAGATTTTACCATCGATTGCCAAGGCTCCGGCTGCCCCGCGAATACGGTCCTTAGGGACCGGGTGGGTAAACTCCCAGGTATCGCTTTTCGGTTTATAGACCAGCACCCGGTCAATCCCGACTTCTCTGGGAAATCCACCGGTCATTGCGGCTATGATGTAGATGGAATCTCCAATGACGACCGGTTGGAAGTGGTGGAACTCGATCGGAGGTTTGGAGGCCTGACGCCACTGATTGGTATCCGGGTTGTAGATCGACACAGGCTGGATGCGACGTCCGCCCATGAGGTAGAACTCCCCTTCGAATTCCACAAATCCGGCTTCATGGCGTGGGAGGGGTTTGCCTTCACCCCAGACAAATTCCCAGGATTTTGCATTCAATGGAAGGTATGCGGTAATGAGTAGAGTTATAAGTAAGGTTGGCTTTTTCATAGGGCGCTAAAATAGTTAAACAGATTCTTTAAGCAAAGGTTTCTTGGGGGTCATAAGCAGCCACATGATGATGGCGAGTGCATTCAGAAGTGCGGCGATGTAGAAAAACGGCTCCGTCTTGGTGGCAAACAGTTGGTCTTCACCGACCAGTGCGCTGCCCGCAAACCAGGCTGTCAGATAAGGGAAAGCCAGCGTAGTTACGAAGCTTCCCACATTCCCGGCCATATTCATAGTGCCGGAGACAACACCCGCGTTCTTGTTCCCAATGTCCACACAGAACGACCAGGAGGGGCTGAGGGTCATATCTGCTCCGAAGATAGCTATCGTCAGCATGATAATCGCACCGTAGGCGGTTTCCATTTGCAGGCTGCCGATCAGCCCAATAACTGCCAGCGCAAAGCCGATGATCGCGGTCAAACGCCGCGATAGGACCCAGTGCCCCTTGCCGTATATAAAATCGATCAGGTAGCCGGAAAACCAATTGCCCAGTGCACCGCCGATCAATGGGAGTGCAGCCAGCCACCCGGCCTCCATGGTTCCTATATTGTAGGTCTCCTTCACATAGGGAAAGAGCCAGCTGAGGCAAAAAAAGAAAGTGAAATTCGAGCAGAAGTATTGCACCATGGTATACCACATATTGGGGCTTTTGAGCACGATTGAGGCCTTGAGTTTATTCTCCGTTTTTACCGCTTTCTGCCGGTTTTCCAGGATGTAGGCTTTTTCCTCTTCACTCACTCCCGGGTGATTCTCGGGTTCATCTTTAAATAAGAACCACCAGGCAACCGCCCAGATCACGCCGATGCCGCCCAATATAAAGAATGTCGCTCGCCAGCCGGTGGCCGTAATCAGCCAGGCCATGAGGGGTAGGGCAAACGCTGCACCCAGGCGCGAACCTGAGAAGTTAATCCCCGTAACCAGACCCCGTTCTTTGAGTGGAATCCAGGAAAATGTAGCGCGTGCCATACTGGGAAATGCTCCGGCTTCACCCACGCCAAATAGAAAACGATAAACCAGCAGTGAAATGTAGTTGAAGGCGGCACCGGTCAAGGCAGTAAACAAAGACCAGATGCTTACAATGCTCGTTAAGATCAGGCGGGGGCCGAAACGATCTGCCAAATAGCCGGAAGGTGCCTGTGCTAAGGCATAACCAAGTGCAAATGCGGAGAACACCCAACCCATTTGTTGGTCGCTCAATTGGAGGCTTTCAGCGATCGGGCCTTTGGCGACTGAGATGCAGGTACGATCAATATAGAGTAGCAGTGAGAGAGAGAATGTTCCGCTGACGAACAGGAATCTAGAGGGGATTTTCAATGTATACTGTATTACAAAATTAGAGATTTTAGTTGCTTACTTTATAGCAAATCAACTAGCCTGTGAGAGTCAATTGTATTTATTATACAATATTGAATTCAAAAAAGAATTGCGTGTTTTATAACTCTGACTTTTAATCGTTTTATACTATGACAACTCCTTCGAAGTTACTGATTGATGCGGATGATGCCGCATATGATCTAAAGGATATAGTGGTCGAACATCTGCGTTCAAAAGGTGTGGATGTCGTGGATTTGCGCCTTATGGAAAATGAGGAAACCACCTACCCGGGCGTCGCCTATAATTTGGCTCAGAAAATCTCCGCAGGAGAGGCTGAGCGCGGTATACTCATCTGTGGAACAGGTCTTGGCATGGCAATGATGGCCAATAAAGTGCAAGGGGTTTTTGCCGGCACCTGTCATGATACCTATTCGGCGGAGCGTCTGAAGAAATCCAACGATGCCAATGTGTTGACCTTTGGGGCACGCGTAATCGGTAGCGAGCTTGCGAAGAAGATCGTGGACGCGTGGCTTGACTCGGAATTTGCCGGGGGTGGCTCCGCCCCTAAAGTAGAACTCATGCGGGAGCTTGAGAAAGAAGCTTTTGAAAACCAAAAATCCTAATTTTATTTCCCTACTCGAATATGCAAAAAATCATTAATAACCCCCAAACCGTTGTAGACGAAGCGCTTGAAGGCTTTGTTAAAGCGAATAGTCATCTTTTGGAATCCACCGATAATGAACGTGTCATTAAGTCGAAGTTTGCTCCCAAAGAGGGCAAAGTTGGAATCGTAACCGGTGGTGGCTCCGGACATAAACCGGCGTTTGTCGGTTATGTAGGCAAGAATATGGTAGATGCGGTCGCCTGTGGAGAGATCTTTTCATCTCCGCCTGCCATGATGTTTTATGATGCCTTTAAGGCTGCGGATGCCGGGGCGGGTGTAGCCTGCCTCTACGGCAATTACGCCGGAGACAACATGAATGTGAAGATGGCTATCGAGATGGCTAAGGAGGATGGTATTGAGGTGCAAACCGTGGTCGCCAATGATGATGTGCCGAGTGCTCCCAAGGATCGTTTGGACGATCGCCGTGGGGTCGCCGGTGAAATCTTTATGTGGAAAGTGGGCGGCGCCAAGGCGGATATGGGCGCGGGCCTGGGAGAGGTGATTGCTGCTTCTCAAAAAGCCATCGATAATACGCGCAGTATGGGCGTGGGTTTATCTCCTTGTATCATCCCGGAAGTCGGTAAGCCGAATTTCACAGTGGAGCCGGGCAAGATGGAGATCGGGATCGGGCACCATGGTGAACCAGGTATTGAGGTGGCAGATTTGGAAACCTCCGCAGAAATCGCGAAGCGTATGACTGATTTGGTTGTAAATGATCTGCCATTCAGTGCGGGTGATGACGTAGCAGTTTTGATATCCGGGCTTGGCTCCACTCCGCCGCTTGAGCAATTCATTTTCTTTAAGGATATTGCGAAGCTCCTGGAGGGGCACGGATTGAATCTTTACCGTTCCTATGTGGGCGATTATTTTACATCCCTCGAAATGGCGGGCATCACACTCACGCTCATGAAGCTGGATGATGAGCTGAAGACATGTATCGACTACCCGGCAGATTGTTGGGGGTTAACTCAATTTGGCAAATAAGGAGATTATGGCAAAAGACCACGTTTTAGTAAGCGATCTGGGCAGCATTGTCGAAGCGCTCAATACGACCATTACCGAGAACAAGGCATATTTGAGTGAAATCGATGGAGCGATTGGCGACGGAGATCATGGGATCAACATGGCAAAAGGGTTCAACCTGGCCGCTGAAGCACTGAGTGGGCAGGAGGGTGATATGGCTTCAAATCTGAAGAAGCTCTCGAATACGCTCATGATGAAAATAGGAGGCTCCATGGGGCCCCTTTACGGAATGTTTTTTAAGGCGATGGCTGAGTCTGTCTCCGATAAGGAGCAAATCGGCTTGTCTGACTTTACGGAGATGATTGTGTCAGCGAGAGACGCTATCAGTAAAATTTCGCCCGCAAAACCCGGAGACAAAACATTAATGGATTGCCTGGTGCCTGCCGTTGAATCCCTGCAGTCCTCGGTTGATAATTCGCACGATTTCGATACCGCACTCAATCAAATGAAGCAGGCTGCGGAGGCGGGTAAAGACTCTACAAAAGATTTAGTCTCAAAGCTTGGCCGCTCCAGCCGCCTGGGTGAACGATCCCGGGGGGTCCTGGATGCCGGAGCATGCTCCTGTTGTCTGATCCTGGGCACTCTTGCGGATGAAGTGCAAGCAAAACTGAATTAACCCCAATTGCTGTTATACCCTAATACTCTATTATGAAACAAGGAATCATCATCGCCTTTCTGGGTCAGAGCCAGGATCGCTTCTCGAGTTATCAAAGTCCCGCAAATACGTTTGAAAAACTCAAACTCGCTGCCCAGGTAGAATCATTCAAGGGGATTGAAATGATCTACCCTTATGAAACCGGCGAAAGTATGGAAACAATGGAGTGGATGGGTTCTCTCGGGCTTGAGTTCGCTGCGATCAACGTAAACATCAAAAAGGAAGAGATATTTGTCCCGGGTGCTTTGAGTCGCCCCAGTAAGGAGATTCGGGATCAGGCCGTTAGCTACATCAAGCAGGCGAAGGATTTTGCGGAAACGGTAGGTGCGCCGCTGGTGACCTGCTGCCCACTATCCGATGGCTACGACCACCTGTTTCAGGTGAATTATTCGGATGCCTGGAAGAACACAGTAGAGACTTTTGGAGAAGCTGCGGACTATAAGCCACATATTCCCCTCTATGTAGAGCCTAAGTTTAATGAAACCCGTGTGCATTGTACCATTGATACTACAGCTGCAGCATTGCTGTTGCTTAAAGACATTGGTAATCCCGCAACGGGTGTGACGCTAGACTTCGGGCATAGTATGTATGCGGGCGAGAATCCTGCACGTTCGCTCATGCAGATTGCGGATTCTGGTTTTGGCTATTACATCCATATTAATGACAACGATGCGCGCCATGACTGGGACCTCTCTTCAGGATCACGCCATTTCCTGCATTTTGCCGAGATGCTGTTTTACGCCAAGGAGCTGGGCTATGATAAGCACTTTACGACCGATGCCAGTCCACGAATATTCGATCGCGTAGGTTATTTTCAGAAGCATACTGAATTTGCAAATGCGCTATGGGAGCTCATTGAAAGGCTTGACCGTCAGGCATTTCTGGACTTAATGGCACAGGAGAAAAGCCTGGAGCTCATGGAGATGGTAAAAACGGAAATCTACCGTCTTTAAAGTTCGAGGAAGAATGTGTTGTTAAATGCCCAAAGTTAAGAGTGACGATTTGATTCGCGAGCTGTATAATAAAGTGCGCGATATGATACTCGAAGGTGAGCTTTTGCCAGGTGAGAAGCTAACCCAGGAAGAGCTCGCAGCGAAACTCGGTGTGAGCCGCACTCCATTATTGAGGGCGTTGCAACTGCTTGAAGGAGATATGCTCGTAGTCAGTATCCCACGCAGGGGGATGTATGTGCGAAAGATGAGCACACTGGAACTCCGGGATGCTTTTCAATTGAGATGTTGCGTCGAGGCGATGTGTTCCGGGCTTGCTGCTGAGCGAATGACGGAAACTGAGATCGAAGAGCTTTATGCGATATTTAAGCCCTTTGAAAATAATAAAGATGCGATTAATGTTCGGGAGTATCAGCATGCGGATCATGTTTTTCACAATCGCATATTGGAGGGTTCCGGGAATTCGGTGATCAATAGTGTGCCCATGGTGGGCAGTGTCCTAAAGACAACGCTCCAGTATGGCCTGCTCAGGCTGCCTCAACAAACCTATGACGAGCATATCCGCATCATCGATGCCATAGCAAAGCGCGATGCCAAGGCAGCTTCAGATGCCATGGATTATCACTTGAGTATGACCATTCGAACCATTGAAGAGCGAATGGAAGCTGAAAATTCGGCTAAGTAATCGGTTGCAGGACCTTCACGTTTACCTGCTTAACGATCCCCTGAATCTGTTTGCGAAACTCGATCACATGGGGGGCCTTTAAATGAGTCTGGAACGCCTTATAATCTTCCCAAATTTCGGTAACTGTAATCTGAGAACTATCTCTGATTTGATTCGGTAGCTCAGTATCGAAATCCAAGGTAGGGGTATATTGAATGCAGCCGGGTTCCTCACGCACTCTAGGTGTGAAATTTTGGTAGATTTCCTTTAGATCGTTAAGCCGTTCTGCTTCAAAGTCGATAAAAGCAACCACATGCAGCATAACTAATCAGTCCTGGATATTGTTCTGCGGGATCGGGCACCCAGTGCTCTGGGGATCGTAGAATTGATTGTAGTCCTCGTTGACCCGGTTTTGAACTGCAAGTACGACTGCACCTTCAGGCCCGGCCTGAAACCAGTGTGCAGTATCCGGAGGTACTGAGAATTGTTCATTGACTTCGAGCACCGTTTCTTTGCGCGCGGTATAGTAGGGTTCCTTGGATTCAGGAAACACTAAATCCTGCCTGTGAGAATCTCCTTCTACATATACTTTGAATTGCCCCCAGAGCGTGCGCACGGATTCCTCCTTGCCCGGTGAGTCCTCGTGGGGAGGGTGTTTATGTTGGGGGAGGGTTTGCCCGGGTAGGAACACCATAAGTGTCATTCTCACAAAAGGGGTGCGCAGAAGGTCGGTAAATACAAAGCCCTCATGTTCAAAATTATTGAGGCCAAAGTCATTGGTTTGTAATGTCTTAAGCTCAGCTTCACCAATGGGGAAGCCTGAGCGCAGGACCAACGATTGAGCCATTTCAATCGCATTGCGTTCTATAACAGTCATGAAATAATTTATTAAACAAAATTGGATTCAAAAACAAACTCTTTTATTTGTAAACAAAAGATGAAGTCATTTGAAATCGCGAGGACCCATCGCCAGCCGCTGATCCAATTGCCTGCTGAACTGCTCGAGCATATCCTGGTATTTTTCTAGGTTTGCCAGGTTGTCATATTCGAGCGGGTCCTTTTTAAGAGCGTAGAGCTCCTGATCTCCGTTCTTAAAGCGGATGTATCGATAGTTCTGTGTTCTCAGGGAGTGGTTGCCTTCTCCATTGGTATTGAGCACCGCATGAGGCCAATCGATATCTGGATCTTTAAGAATGGGCTTAAGATTAAAACCGTAGATATGTGCCGGGCGCTCTAATCCCGCAAGCGCTACAATGGTTGGGTAGATGTCCTGCAGGCTCACGGTAGCATCTGTCCTTAATCCCCGATTAGCCCCTTCTAATGCGGGGTGATAAATGATCAGATTGCTGTGATTAGCAGCTTCCCACAGTGTGGTTTTGCCAGAGCGGTTTTTATCCCCCAGGTGATATCCGTGGTCGCTCCAGAGAAATACAATCGTATTCTCACGCTGTGGATTCTCTTCGATGGCGTCCACGAGCATCCCGATATTGTGATCACTGTAGGCAATGGTCGCCAGGTAGGCTTGAAAATAGGCTTTCCAGGCGTTGATATCACCGCCGGTACCATCCAGGGTTTTTCCAAATTTGAGGAGCCGACTGAAGTGGGTGTTACTTGTCATGTTCTGAGCGGTTTGCGAAAGGTCTTTGAGGTCTTCCTGGATCCAATTCAGGAGTTCATCCCCGATTGCCATTTCATCTTGGGGAAAAAGGTCAAAATATTCCTGCTGAGCTACAAATGGCAAATGGGGAGCAAACAGGCCGCATGCCAGGAAATAGGGAGTATTTTCGGGCAGCTTTAGAGTTCGCTTTTCCCGCTGTATATCCACGATAGTGGCTTTCCTATTTACCATTAAATCAGCTATGAATCGTGCGTTCTCGTAGTCATTACTCTCTTCCTGAGGTAGATTAGTGACTCCAAATCTTGTAAAGTTGGTTGGGGATCGTCCTTGCTGATCCCAGTATTTCGAGCGCTTCTCTTCGAATGGAACGCTTGAGCCGGCAGTGCGGCCGGTGCCTGAATTCGCTTCAACCCAATCCGACCAGGAGTATAGCTGGTCAGGCCAATCCGAGAAGTATCCTCGATCCAGATAAGATCGCCCCTTATGAAATACTTTGCCAATACCGGCTGTGTAGTATCCGTTCTTTTTGAGGAACTCGGGTAAGGTAATCGTTTTGGTCAGCGTCTGATACGCGCGAAAATGCCGGTCGTGCTCGTAGTAGCCGGAAACATGGGGCGGAACCCCGGTCAGCAACGCAGTGCGGGATGGGCCACAGAGCGGGTAGGGGCAGAATGCGTTATTAAAGGTAAGCCCCAGGTCCGATAAGCGTTGGATATTCGGAGTGAGTCTTTTTACGACGTCTTTGCGGAGAGAGTCGTCCGGATAAATTTTAGTGAGGAAACTGGATGGGTGATCCCCGAGTACTGTGTTGTAAACATTCAGATCGTCTACCGCGATGAATAGAAAATTCGGTTGTGCCTTATTCCCGAATAGAGAAGACGTAGTCAGAAAAGCTCCAACTGCCCAAATCAAAAAATGCTTCATAAAGAATTAACGATAGCTGTTTTCAGTGCGCGTGCCTTTGGGGGTAGCACCTACGCGGGCTGCCCAGGTATGCCAGGCTGCTGCCAGCTCTGAGACGATGTCGGGATGTTTCGCCGCGATATTTACTTGTTCGATGGGGTCGCTCTCAAGTTTGTAGAGTTTCCAGTCGAATTCCCCAAAGCGACTTACCATTTTCCAGTTGCCGTGACGAATCCCGCAATTGTCAGTATGTTCAAAAAAGTAGGTGGGCTGAAAGTGTCGCTTTCCTTTGCTAAAATAGGGGGTAAGCGAATGCCCCTCCATCGGGTAAATACTGGAGCCCTTGTGCATCGTTGGGTAATGAGCACCAGTAATCTCAACGACCGTAGGCATCACATCCAGAATGTGGCCTGTGCCACTAATCCATGTTCCGACTAAGTCTTCATTGATACCGGCTGGCCAGTGGGCGATGAAGGATGTGCGAATACCGCCTTCCTCCGCATGTCGTTTGTAGAGCGGGTAGGGCGTATTGGATAGATTTGCCCAACCGATGCCGTAGGACACGATGCCGCCGTTATTGGGGTCATTAATATCCGCGATAGTTTGGCCGCCGAATTCATTGTGCGGCTCGGGGGATGCTCCATTATCGGATAGAAATAGAATCAACGTATTTTCATACTCTCCGCGCTCTTTGAGGAAAGCAATGAGCTTGCCCATGTTCTGGTCCACACAGTCGACTTGTGCCGCATATACCGCCATGCGATAGTCGGATTCTATCTTCTGTGCTTTATCAACCTCCGTCCACGGGCGGACGCGCTCATCCCGGGGAGACATCTCAAAGCCTTCGGGTATCATGCCGAGCTCCTTCTGGCGCGTGAGACGTGCATTCCGAAGCTGATCCCAGCCTACCTTGTATTTGCCTACATATTTCTCGATATCCGATTGTTTAGCGTGGAGAGGCCAATGCGGTGCATTGTATGCAAGATAAAGGAAAAAAGGCTCACCAGCCGGGTTTTCCTCAATGAACTCGATTGCATAATCGGTGTATGCGTCGGTGGTGTAAAAAGTGGTCGGATCAGGCGGGGGTAAACGATCATTTCCCATGTAGAGACTTTGATTGCCCTGCGGTTTAAAAAAACTGGAGGCTCCCGCCGGAGTTCCAAAATACCGGTCGAAACCCCGCTGGAGTGGCAGATCATCCGGATCATTTCCGCCCAGATGCCATTTGCCGGTCATGTATGTGTGGTAGCCTTCACGTCTGAGAATTTCCGCAAGGGTTATACATCTGCGGTTTAACTGTCCCCGATAACCCTCTACGCCAAAGTCAAAGTCCCAGCGACCGCCCGAAGTCATAAGCCCAATACCGGTTTGGTGCTGGTAAAGGCCGGTCAACAGGGATGCCCGCGTAGGGCAGCAACGTGCGGTATTATAGAATTGTTTAAAACGGATACCCCCCGATGCAAGCGTGTCGAGATGAGGTGTTTTAATCTCACTTCCGTAGCATCCCAGGTCTGAATAACCCATATCATCGACCAATACCAGAATGATATTTGGACGTTCTGAATGGGGAGACTGAGCGATCGCATGGTAAGTGAAGGATATAAAAAAAGCGAGTAGGCTTAAGAGGAGGGGTAGACGCGTCTGCATGGGTATTATTTCAAAGATTCGAGGTAGATATTGCGATAGAAGATTTCCGCGCCTTCGGCTTGCAGCAGTATTTTGCCCTGGGTCAATGGCCTCCAGGAGCCGGACTCCGTTGGATACCGTGCGTCAATGATCTCGTTGACGAGCTTACCGTTGACATAGAACCTGGAATCATCGCCTTCAACGATCAGTTCTATCTGATTCCAGCCGGGTTTTTCCCAATAGTACCCTCGGTGGAATCGGGCAAAACGCGCCCCCTCGCCGCCCCGGGTTACCAAATCACCATTGGGGGAGTAGTTGCGTATGACGGATTGCACCCGGGACTCTGCCTGAGCACCCACCAGCCAGACATCCCCAGTATCCCCTTCCTGGATTTGGCATTCAAGGGAATTTGGCCAGATGATCTCGTCACCAAAAAGGTGATACATGATGCCGGCATCCCGCACGCGCTCATAGCGTGGTTCAAATTTAGCCTCACCCCATTTATATTCCAATGTCAGTTTATAGTGGCTGTAGCTCTCTTTGGTAATTAATCCTGCAAACGGCTGATTGGAACCGTCTACCTGAGTGGGATATACATGAATAGTATCACCGGAAGCCTTGAATATATCTTGATTGAGAACTTTGCCCTGGTCGCGGATGACTACATACCATCCGTCGAGATCTTTGCCGTTAAAAAGTGCTACTTTTTCGGCGTGGCTCCAGTGGAGGCAACTAAACGCTAATAGTAGTGTGAATAGTGATTTTTTCATATCGGGGTAAGAACCCCGATAAGCTAGGTCGATTATATGCCCATTAAAAGGGGCAATCAGTTAACTGTAAAACCCGGTTATAGCGCAGCTAATGAGATACGCTCCTCGATGCGTTCGAGCATTAATTTGGATGCCTCATAAGCTTCATTTTCCAGGTTTCTTTCGAGCTGCAGAGTACTCACATCAAATGGAACATCCTGATAGTGAACGATATCCAACTCGGTTTTCTCACCGTTGCTAGATACGTGCGTAAGCCAGAAATTGATTTGCCGGATCCCGCCTACATGTTTTCTCCACTGATTCAAGCGGATCTCCAAAGCAGGATTTCCTTTATAGTCGCGTACCGGAAAACGCTTAAAATCGAGTTCATAGGGAACCCCTTTCTCTTCAAACGCTCTTTTCATTCCCTTTTCAAACTGGATCCATGTGAGATCCCCACGGAACCCAAAGCCATCCAGTTCTACGACCAATGTGGGAGCGTTTTCTTTTTCAGAGGTGTCTGCGCTGAGAGCAGTAAACAAAAGTGGTACTAAAACGAGTGCTAATAACGTTTTCATAATTTATAGATGTATACCCTAACGGGAATAAATTGGATTCAGGTAAAACAATTATATTAACGTGCCTATTATAATAATGATAATTTCTAGGGTATTGGCAACATTTAGATGAAATTCACGAGAATATTCCTAAATGCAAAACCAATCAGGAGGCTATCCCTCAAAGGATCTTGTTAAATACCTCTACGAGCTTCTTTTTAAGCTCTTTAACGGGGAGATCTTTTTGGATGTAGTAATCGGCACCGGCACGTATTGAATTTAATACAGTCTCTTTGTCATTTTCAGCAGTCAATACTATGATTTTTGCACTCATGGTTGTCCCCTTGATTTCACGTAAGGTATCCAGCCCACTTTTACGGGGTAACTGATAGGCCAATATCACCAAATCAAACTCCCCCATCACGAATTTCCGATATCCAACGATACCATCCTGGGCTTCATCAATATTGCTTACTCCAATGCTCCGCAGGAGTGTTTCGTAGAGCAGACGATAGGAATCGCTATCATCAATGATAAGCACTGATTGAGGAATTTTATTAATTTGATTTCCCATGCTAATGTATAGGGCAAATTTACCGATTTACATTGGAGGTTAGCCATTAATTGTAAACTTAAAAACTCATATGATAGAACAAGAACTCGAAAAAATTCGACGACGTATTTTGATCGTGGACGATATTGCCTTTAATCAGCGGGTTTTAGAGAAGATTATTACTAAAATGGGGCATAAGATCATTCAGGCGACCAGTGGCGAACAGGCTTTGCAATTAGTCGAAATTGACTACCCCGATCTCATCCTCCTCGATTTCAAAATGCCGGGCATGGATGGTATTGAAGTGCTCAAACTACTAAAGGAAGATGTGAGATACCGCGAAATCCCAGTCATATTTTTAACGGCCACTGAAGAGATCGACGCCATGACTGAGGCATTTGCAGCAGGTGCGGTCGATTATATTACCAAACCCTTTAAAACCGCAGAATTAAATGCCCGGGTAAATACGCAGCTCAGGGCACTCGATCATGCTGAAAGCATTCGGCGTAAAATCATAGAACAACACGAGTTGATTCATATCCTTACTCACGACTTGCGAAACCCGCTTGTGGCATGTCGGGGTTTAATGGAATTATTGGAGGACGGTGACACCATAGTCGAGATGGTGGCACCCAATGTCGCAAATTCGCTCCAAAAATGCCTGAACACCATTGAGCTCGTGCGTAAGAAAGGTCTTCTTGAGCAGGAAATGGCTAAGCTTGACTTGGAAACTTACGATTTGCTGGAGCTTATTCAGGAAGTATTGGCATCCTGGGAGACCGCTTTCACCGATAAGAATGTGAAGCTCATCAACCGGGTATCCGAAGGCATTCAGGTAAAGGTGGATAAAACTTCATTCATACAGATATTCTTGAGCAATATTATTAGTAATGCGCTGAAGTATTCATACCCGGATTCTGAGGTGGAAATCTATACGGAGGATACCGAGAATGAAACGATCCTCAAGGTTAGGGATAAGGGTATGGGTATTCCTCAGTATATGTTGCCTATCATTTTTGAACCCCGTAAGGTAACTCGCAGAGCAGGCACATTGAATGAGGAAAGCACCGGTTACGGGCTCAGTCTGGTTAAAAAGTTAGTCATGAGCTATGGCGGAGATATGCACTTTGAGTCGAAAGCGAAAAGTGAAGATACCAGCAATCATGGCACTACAGCAGTCATTCAACTGCCCAAAATAGCCGCGTAATGCCATTATTTTTACATTTCAGTTGTCCTTTTCTGGACTTTTACAATTCGCTCCATTAGAAAATCATCATTAGTTTGTGCCTTTAGGAAGAATACAGTCTCGCATTGTGCAGGAATTGGTTAACCTGCAGGTTCTGCAGGAATCGGCCGCAGATGTGATTTTACGCTCGGAAGCTGAGCTCACCGGAGAAGCCATCGAAAAGCTCCTCATGGATGAATATCGCGTGGATGAAAACCAGTTGCTGCTAGCTCGTGCCCGTGCTTTTGAGCTTACGCCGTTTAATGCTAAATCCTTCCTGCCGGATGAATTTACGTTCGAAAAGCTGGATAAGGATTTCTGCATCGAGAACAAGGTATTGCCCATTGGGAGTGCCGGCGACCATCTGATCATCGCTCTGGATAGCCCGTTTAAGCTACAGCTTACCAATCGCATTCAGCTGAAGACCAAGATGAAGGTCCATGTGCTGCTGGCGCTTGAGCGGGATATCACCGAAAAGCTGGTCGATCCGAAAGAAGCACAGGTTCCCATTGGCTTTGGGGATGTAGTCGACAAGCTTGGGATGGAGTATGACCTCGATGATAAAATCGATGATGATGATATCAACGACGAGGAATCCGCGCCGATCATCCTGTTGGCCAATCGTATTGTAGAGGATGCTTATTACTCGGGTGCGAGTGATATCCACATCGAACCCTTTGAAAAAGAAGCCCGTGTGCGTATCCGGATCGATGGTATTTGTAAGGAGAAACTTAAAATTCCCCCCAAGGTTTGTAACTCACTCTTGGCACGTTATAAGGTCATGTCGAATCTGGATATCGCTGAGAAGCGGATCCCGCAGGATGGGCGTATTGTTTATAAGCAGTTTAACCGCAAGGGTCTGGATATTGATCTGCGGATTGCCACTGCACCGCTCAATCACGGGGAAGGGGTAGTGATGCGTATTCTCGATAAGCAGAAAAGTACATTGCCGCTCACGGATCTTGGGTTTTCCGACGGAAATTTAGAAAAGTATCGGGATGTGATTCAACGTCCTTACGGCATGATTTTGCACTGTGGGCCGACCGGTTCGGGTAAATCCATGACCCTTTACTCAGCCCTCAATGAAATCAACCGGCCTGAGATCAACATCCGCACCGCAGAGGACCCCATCGAATACACCTTGCCCGGGCTTTGCCAGGTGCAGATGAACCGCAAGATAGGGCTGACCTTTGCGACTGCGCTGCGTGCTTTCCTGCGGCAGGACCCGGATATCATACTCGTGGGTGAGGTGCGTGATATCGAAACGGCACGGATCGCCGTTGAGGCAGCGCTCACCGGGCACTTGCTCTTTTCCACACTTCACACGAATGATGCGCCCAGTGCGGTAGCCCGCCTCACGGATATGGAGATCGAGCCCTTTATGATATCGGCCTCTCTGCTCTGTGTATGTGCACAGCGATTGATGCGCCGCGTGTGCAAAATTTCCAAAGAGCCTTATACTCCGGAGGGCAACGAGGCGGAGATACTGGATCGGGCACTTGGTTGGGTAGGGCAGGTGTATCGGGCCAATGCTTTCTCCGGGCCGAATGCAGCCAATGGCGGCTACAAGGGACGAATCGGGATTCACGAACTCATGTTGACTACCGAGGAACTCGTACGTGCCATCAACGAGGGTCGTGAGACGGCTGAGATTAAGCGTATCGCAATGTCAAACGGCATGAAAACACTGCACCAGGACAGTATGCTCAAGGTACGGGAGGGCTACTCTACGATGGAAGAGTCGCTCGCTACGGTTCCTGTGGATATGGAGCTAATTAAGGCCCTGGTTTAGCATGAATCCTCCGCCCAACAGGCGGTCTTCTTCATAGAAAGCCAATATTTGCCCATTCGCCAGGGCACGTTGAGGCACTGCAAAGTGCACACGATAAGTGCCGCCTCCCATATCCTCAATGCCGCTCAATACTTGCTTCGGATCACGGTACCGGGGGCGCGCGAGTTGCACTCCGTTATGAATAAAGGGCTTTGTAACGTATGAGTGATCCTGGATAATCAGGCTTTCCGTGTAGAGCCCTTCAGCATCTTCGGAATCAAAGGCAACGACCAGCTCATTGCTTTCCAGTCGCTTGGCGACCACAACGTAGGCATTAAAATCGCTGTTACTGGGTATTCCGATTCCCTTGCGCTGCCCAATGGTGTAGCGGTGCAGACCCTTATGCTCACCCAGCACGGTGCCGTCGTGCTTTACGATAGTGCCGGGCTTATCCGGTATGTAATGAGCCAGAAACTCATTGATCTTCACCTTACCCAGAAAGCAGATGCCCTGGCTGTCCTTGCGGGCGGCATTGGGCAGGTCATTTGCCTGAGCGATTTCGCGCACTTTGCTTTTTTCAAGGTGACCGATGGGAAAGCGCGCGTGCTTGAGCTGCTCCGGCGTAACCATCGCAAGGAAGTAGGATTGGTCCTTGTTCCCATCTGCCCCCTCTGCGATGTATTCCAAGCCATCCTCGGCAGTCACTTTCTGGCAGTAGTGGCCGGTTGCCACCTGAGTAAAGCCCTCACCCAAAGCGTAGTCCAGAAACGCACCGAATTTGATCTCACGATTGCACATGATATCGGGGTTGGGGGTGACGCCGCGCTGGTAGCCATCCACCATGTATTGTACGATACGTTCGTAGTAGGTCTCCACCAGATTGACCACCTCAAAGGGAATATCCAGTTGCTTGCAAACCGCTTGTGCGTAGTCGATATCCTCCTGCCCCGGGCAGTCGGCAAATACCTCCGTTTCATTCGACCACGTTTTGATGTAGGCGGCGGACACATCATAGCCCTGCTGCTTCAATAACAAAGCAGCCACTGAGCTATCAACACCCCCGGAAAGGCCTACGAGAATCTTCTCCATACTTTAAAGCTACATACGCCGATACAGAATGCAACCGGCGATTATCCAGCGATTTTCGGACTATTCCAAAAACTCCAGGCTGTTTGAGTAGACCACCCAAAAGCGGTCGGCAAGCTCACGACTCGCACGATCGCTGATTTGCCCTGAAAGCATGAGCAACTTAAGCGGATACTTATCCTGCAGTTCATCAGCGATCTGTTCAGCCAGGTCTGTCCAGAACAGGTAGTCGATTGCCAAGGGGAAAACAAGACGCCCGCCAGGCTCTACGGCAGCAATCATCCCGCCCTCAATAACGATAGCATCGAGTTCTGATCTTTCTTCATGATAGAGGGTCAACATCTTTAGGGTCTTTAAGATGAGTGCGGTTTCATAGGGATCTTCCGCGCCCAGAACGACCAGCAATAAGTCCTCAAGTCCCCGCAGTTCCATGAGGGTTTTCATGGATTCGACGATGGTGATCTTATCTGAAAGGTAATAAAGGGCGTGATCATGAAATGCCTCAATCAGATCACTGCTGATCCCGAGGCTGCGCAGCTCCTTATCATTACGACTGCGTATCTCATCGGGCGATGCATCCCAGACCAGGGATTCCGCCTGATTGATGTAGCCCAGCACATCATTGCCCGGCATGTAATAGTCCACCGCAAATGAGCCTAAACTGCTTGCTACTGCCACCCGGTCCAAAACACGTATGAGGGCGGGATTTGTGGAGTAGGGGTCTACATTCAAACGCTTCGCCCACTGCCGCTTGGCATCGTTGTAGCCGATTTGAGAACGGGCCAGCTCTCGCGCTTTGACTGTAGCTTCATCCAGGGTTTCTTCGGTATTTAGCTCGTAGGAATCATCGGTAATTTCTTCGGTCTTCTCTTTAACGGTGCCGATTGTTTGGCGTACGCGAAATAGCTTCCCCTGTAGGTAGCGGGTAGCGCCTTCAGGTAGGCCCTTGATGGTCGATACAGGGCGGGTGACCACTCCCAAAGCGCTGTATAAGGGGCTCTTGGCAGCTTCGGTCAGCGATGTGATAAAGGCTTCCGTCTTAGTGACCCCATCGAGCCGGGCAATTGCCGCTGCTTCCTGCACGCGCTTCTGCAATAAGTCTTCTCCGAGCACCAACTCAGTGCCGGCCTCGGTCTGCATACTGAACAGGTAGCCGTATCTATAGATTTCCACTTCATCCGCAACCGTATGGTATTCACTGCTCAGCAACTCGTGCGGAAGTATATCGGTTGCTTGGAATACAGGGGGTGTTTCGTAAGTATCTCCATAAGAAAGAGATGAAAGCAATAAGATGAGTATTGCGATAAGAAGAAAAAGAGAGGCTTTAGGTTTCATAGCGGTAAAGGAAATTGAATGAATGTTATTATTAGGATCGAGAATCCGCTAAAATTCAAACCGATTTCGCAGACTTGGCTTGCCTGAATCTGACTCTTTGCTTTTAAACTCAAGCGAGATGAGTAACCAACCTAAAATTTTAGTGGCGGGAGGAGCAGGCTACATAGGCTCACACACCGCTGTGGAGCTAATCAATGCAGGCTATGAGGTCATCGCCGCCGACAATTATTCAAATTCCGAGTCCCAGGTATTCGAGGGCATAAAGGAAATTACCGGAGTGGAGGTTATCCATGAGCAGGTGGACTTCGCGGTTGCCAGCGAGGTTGAGGCCTTTTTCGAAAAATACAATGATCTCTCGGGCATCATTCACTTTGCAGCCAGCAAGGCAGTGGGCGAGTCAGTGGAAAATCCGCTGCTCTATTATCGCAACAACCTGCTCTCACTCATCCTGATCATGGAGCAGATGATCAAGTACGATATTCTCAATCTGGTATTTTCGTCCTCCTGTACCGTGTACGGTCAGCCTGATGAGCTACCGGTGACTGAGCAGGCCCCCATCCAACCTGCGGAATCCCCCTACGGAAATACCAAGCAGATTTCTGAAGAGATCATGCGCGATACCCTGAAGGCGAATCCACAACTCAAGGGCATTGCACTGCGCTATTTCAACCCCATCGGGGCCCATGAGAGCGCCTTGATCGGTGAGCTTCCTACAGGAGTGCCGGCAAATCTGGTACCCTTCGTAACGCAGACGGCCATTGGCCTGCGCGATAAGCTCAAGGTTTTTGGGGACGACTACAATACTCCCGACGGTTCGTGTATCCGCGACTACATCCACGTAGTGGATCTTGCGAAGGCGCACGTGATCGCAGTGTCACGTCTGGTTGAAAACAAGAACAACGACGCTTACGAAGTATTTAACCTGGGCACAGGGACCGGCACTTCCGTGCTTGAGGTAATCCAGACCTTTGAAAAAGTCTCCGGCCAAAAGCTCAACTACGAGATCGTAGGGCGACGCGAGGGGGACATCGAGCAGGTCTGGGCGGATACCCGCTATGCCAATGACGTGCTCGGCTGGAAATCCCAGCTCACGCTGGAAGACGCCCTCCGCTCTGCCTGGAAGTGGGAGCAGAAAATCCGCTCTTAAATGGTAGTTTGGATTTGTCGGCGTTGGCAAAAGTCACATGGTAAGGGGGTATGTTCCCCTTACTTAGATTCTCTTACTGCTTTGTACTCATTGCGATTTTCAGCTTTGCCGGGATAGCCCAGGCAAAGATAAAGGTCATCTTCGACACTGATATCGGCTCGGATTGTGACGATGCAGGTGCGCTCGCCGTATTGCATAAGCTCGCGGACGATGGCCTGATCGAGATACTCGCTACCATTCACAGCTCCCGTACCGATACCAGCCATAACCGCTATGGAGCTGGTGCCTTGGATGCGATCAATACCTACTACGGCAGGCCGGATATTCGCATCGGTGTAAGCCGGGAAACGGATGTAGGTGACGGGGAGGTGCAATATGTCCGTGAGGTCGCACTGGACCAGAAGCGCTACGGGCATGACATCCTAACAGCTGATCAGGCTGAGGATATGATCGACGTGTATGTCGATCTTATGAGAACACACGACGATATCGTTATCGTGACAGTGGGTCACCCCATTGCCCTGTGGCATTTGCTCGACCGGGGCCACGGTCCCCTGATCGAGGAAAAGGTGAAGAGCTGGTTTGCGATGGGCATGGCTGTGCTGGGTAGCCCGGAGAATAGTCTGGATTACTGGTATCGGGATTGGAATTTTGGTGCGAACGGTATGCGTGATTTTGTGGGCGAGCTGCTGGAGAAGTGGCCGGCACCGTTTTATCTATCGCCAGCGGGTAATGATATTGAAACAGGCAATGAGCTCCTCGCAAAGTATGATGAGATCAACCCGGTTAGACGTTCCTACCGGGTTTGGCTGGATTGGTTTAACCCAGAGAAAAACGAGCGCAATAGCTGGGATCAAATAGCGCTGATCGCTGCAGCAGTGGGAGAGGGTGAGTGGTTTTCCTTTGATTCCAGTGGTGCGATGGAGTATCGCGATGATGAGCAGAGTTTTCTCCGCTGGAATTTAAATGCGGCTAATCCATTGCATCATCGTGTGATTCTGAATACCACGCCTGAAGAGATGAGGGCGATTGTAGAGGAATACATGGTGCGTCCCCCTCTATTCTCAGATGCACCTCTACCGATGGATCGCTACTTCGCCTGGTGTGTGGTGCCCTTTGATGAGCCGCAGCGCAGCCCGGAAGCACGCATTGAAATGCTTAAGGGCCTGGGTTTTGACACTTATGCCTACGATTGGCGGGTCAAGGATCTTGAGGATACTGCACGGGAGCTGCAGCTAGCCAAGGAGGCGGGCGTGAATGTCAACTCCGTGTGGATGTGGTTTGACGGGCGCTACGATACCGTCGAGGGATTGAATGAGCCCAATGAGCGCTTATTCCAGATCGTTGAAGAGACCGGATACACGGGAGAGCTCTGGATCAGCTTCAACGATAACTTTTTCGCAGACCTGGATGAAGGGCAGTCACTCAAAAAATCTGTTGAATTTTTGGACTATGTTGCAGGACGTGCCAATGATTTGGGGTTAAAATTGGGTCTCTACAATCATGGCGGTTGGTTTGGGGACCCACGCAATCAGGTTCGCATCATCGAAGCGTTGCCAGAGCGGGAGATCGGCATCGTCTACAACTTTCACCACGCCCACGATCAATTGGCTGACTACAAGGAAATCGCCGAAGCGATGCTACCGCACCTCTATGCAGTGAATATCAATGGGATGCGCAGCGAGGGCCCTAAGATTTTAACTTTGGGTGAAGGCTACCTGGAGCGGAAAATGATGAATATCCTCCTCGAAATGGGCTACGAAGGTGAATTCGGTGTACTGGGTCACGTCCACGGCGTCGATGTCGAAGGCATCCTCACTGCAAACCTACAAGGCCTCCGCAATCTTGGCTTGCTGAAGTAATACCCGTTAAAGGGTGCCTTCGTAATATTCCCAAAACACAATTATTGCGAGCTGCAGGAGCCCAACAATGAAACCGAGGACGGCACCGAGCTGCTCGATACGGCGAAATTCCTTGCTGGCGACGCGCTTCACGATTTCCTCCAGTTTATCGAGATCGAGCTCATCCATGCGTTTTTTGACCATTGCTCGGATTTGGATGCGTGATTCCAGATCGCTGGAAATATTCTGCACCATGCCGGGCACTTCTTCCTGAATGCTCTTGTAAGCGAGATTTTTAATGGTGCTGAGTGTAGAGTCATTAATGAAATTACCGACAAAGGGGATGGTCGCGAGGTGATCCTTGAGCTTCGCATCGATAAGCCGATCGATCATCTTTTTGAGTTCGGGCTCAAAGTCGATCTGCTCAATGGCTTGCGTGATCGTGTGTTGCTGGAGAATCTCAGACTCTACAATATCTGCAATCTGCTCCGCTAAATCCTCCTGTCGCCGCGGGATCAGGCCCTGCCATTTGATGCCCAGTATATTCAATGGTTTTCGCGGGCGGAATAGCATGCGGATGGCTACCCAGTTGGTAAACCAGCCAATGAGCGCTGTGATAATCGGTAATGATGCTAAAATTACAAATTTCATTGATTAAATAATCATTTCAAAAGAGTTTGATAGCTAAGACGACAACTAATATGAGTTGTCTTTAAGAAGTATGTCAGACCTAAAATCGATTCCCCTGCAAAGTTTTTATGAGCAAAAAGGTGCCCGGTTTGTGGATTTTGCGGGTTGGAATATGCCTGTTCAGTTTACCAGTATCATCAAGGAGCACGAGGCTGTGCGCAAGCGAGTGGGGCTTTTTGATGTCTCGCATATGGGCGAAATCATCGTAACTGGGGAGGGTAGTATCGATTACCTGAATTACCTGCTTACAAACGATTTCACGAATCTGGCACCCGGAAACTCTAAATACACGATGATGTGTTATGAAGATGGCGGGGTTGTCGATGACTTAATCGTATATGCGCTTGAGCCTCACAAATATCTGCTCTGTGTAAATGCCAGCAATTGCGATAAGGATTTTGCATGGATGCAGCAACATGCTACTAACTTTGAAGTGGATCTCAGCAATGTATCCGAAGATTACGCGCTATTGGCATTGCAGGGGCCGATGGCGGCTGAGTTTTTGCTGCCATTACAGCAATCCACTCTGGATGATTTAGGGCGTTTCGCGCATATCGAGACAGAACTAGCAGGAGTTGAGGTAATCCTATCACGAACCGGTTATACCGGTGAAGATGGCTTTGAAATCTACATTCCTGCCAATACCGCAGAAAGCGTATTGAATGCACTGGATGAACGGGCACAGGAGCTGGAACTCGAGGATTTCTATTGTGGCCTGGGCTGCCGGGACAGCCTGAGGCTCGAAGCGGGTTATCCACTCTATGGGCATGAAATCGATTCAGAGATAGACCCTATACGGGCAGGACTGGGCTGGACCGTAAAGCTCAATAAAGCAGATGATTTTCGGGGGAAATCTTCACTCTCTGACCTGAAAACGTCTTATCCTCGCAAGGTGGTTCATTTTTATAAGATTGAAGATCGCCGAATCGCTAGACAGGGAGAGTCCGTTTATCAGGGCGATAGTGTAGTAGGGCGCGTACTTTCCGGCACCTATTCACCGATTACCGGTGGAGCGATTGGCTCTCTGATATTGGATGATGTATCGACGACGCCTGAGGGGCTTACCGTAGAGCTTAGGGGAAAATCCTTGGATTTGAAAATCACCAGACCCCCGTTGCATCTGACTAAGTGAAAATTGAGTGCTCGTTGGAAACGATGTTGATTTATTCGAATACACAAACTAACGAATAAAGTTTTATGAGTGAGATAAGAGAAGAACTGAAATATACTCAGGATCACGAATGGATTGCTGCTGATGGCTCAATCGGAACTGTGGGCATTACTGATTTCGCGCAGGAAAGCCTGGGAGATGTTACTTTTGTGGAGCTGCCCGAGGTGGGCACGACTTATAACAAAGGCGATGCTTTCGGAGTTGTAGAATCGGTAAAGGCCGCATCCGATTTATATATGCCGGTTAGCGGGACTATTTCTGAGGTCAACAGCAGCCTGGAATCCGCACCGGAATCACTTAATACCGATCCTTACGGTGAAGGCTGGCTCGTAAAAATAGAAATGAGCGAACCGGGCCAGGCAGAAGAGCTGTTGAGCCCGAATGCCTACAAGGGCCTGATCTGATTTTAAAAAAGTGAAATCATTCTTCAATACGTTCGGAGTGGTGATTTCATGGATGGCTTTACTGGCCCTTCTGGTTTTAACAGGCTATACTGCATTTTACCTAATACCTTCGACGAATCGTGAGCGTGCTTTCCTGGAGCAGAAACTGGAGGAAACTCAAGCGATGGTAGGGAATACCCAGGAGCAAATTGAACTCAAGCGGGCCTTTCTTCACAAATTGAATACAGATCCGGAATTCCTGGAACGAGTTGCCCGTGAAAAGCTCAGTTATATCAAGGCGGGTGAGCATATTATTCGATTTGAGGAGGAGGAATAGAAACTACATCTTTAACCTATCAACGAACTATTATTATGGATAACCTACAATCAGTGATCGATTACTATGAGCAATACGGTCAAGGTCACGTGTTTGAATACTGGGACACACTGGATGTCAGCTCTCGGCAACAGCTACTCGGGCAGGCTCAGAATATTGACTTGGCGGAGATCAAAAAGCTGGTAGATATCCATGTGCTCAGTGAATCCAAGGAAGCTATCGACTATGCGCAATTGAGCCCCGCTCCCTATATTCCGCACTATCAAAAAGGGGGCGATTCCATGTTGTGGGCACAGGCTCGTGAGTTGGGCAACGATGCACTTGCATCCGGCAAGGTAGCGGCATTTACAGTAGCTGGAGGGCAGGGCACCCGGTTAGGCTATAATGGCCCCAAAGGTACTTATCCGGTCAGTCCCGTTACCAAGGCGAGTCTCTTTGAAATCTTTGCCGCCAAGCTTAAACATGCGGAAAAGGCTTACGGCAGCCCCTTCTATTGGTTCATAATGACCAGCCTCGTCAATCATCAGCAAACCGAAGATTTCTTTAAAAAACATCAATATTTTGGGTTAAAAGATGAAAATGTACGATTATTTACCCAGGGTTTGATGCCTGCGGTGGATTTTGAGGGTAAAATGATCATGGAATCCAAATCGAAAGTGGCAATGAGTCCGGATGGGCACGGGGGTTCGCTCAGGGCTTTGAATCGCAGCGGTTCCATTGATTTAATGAAAGATCAGGGAATAGAGATACTATCCTATTGGCAGGTGGATAATCCCCTTGTGAAATTCATTGATCCTTACTTTGTTGGCTTTCACGTGCAAAAGGGCTCCGAAATGAGCAGCAAAATGATTCCGAAAGCCTATCCTAAGGAAAAGGTAGGGCACTTCTGCATGTATCAGGATAATATGGTTGTAGTTGAATACAGCGATCTGCCGGATGAATATCAGGAGCAGACGGATGCAGAAGGAGAGCTCAGCTTCAAGGCTGGAAGTGTCGCCATCCACATGTTTGACGTAGATTTTATTAAGCGTATGGGTGGAGAAGACTCCAACGAGAGTCTGCCTTTCCACAAGGCAGTAAAAAAGGTGCCTCAGTTAACCGCAGCAGGAACCACTGAAAAGCCAAGCGAACCGAATGGGGTCAAATTTGAGATGTTTGTATTTGATGCCCTGCCTCATGCAAAGAATCCAGTCGTGATTGAGGCCAATCGCGAGGACGACTTTAGCCCGGTCAAGAATGCCGAGGGGGTCGATTCTCCGGAGTCCTGCGAACGTGATCAGCTTAAAATGTTTGCCCGCTGGTTATTGGCGGCAGGGGAGAGTATAGCTGTGGATGAAACTGGTCTACCGGCAATCAAAATAGAGATCGATCCGAGCTTTGCCTATGATGAGCAGTCTTTCGTCGAAGCGTGGACAGACCTCGACGAAAAACCGGAAATTGTGGATGGTTTGGTTATCCGCTAGATCAGCATCATTGCTGGATTCTCAATCACTTCCTTAAGTGCTGAGAGATACTGTGCCCCCACAGCGCCATCAATCGCACGGTGATCGCCACTGATGCCTATGTGCATGCGATCTCCGGGAACAATTTCGCCCTTCGCATTCACGACCGGTTTCTTGATAGTAGCTCCCACGGAAAGAATCGCTGCATTCGGGGGATTGATGATCCCAAAGAAACTATAGATGCCAAACATGCCGAGATTCGTAACGGTAAACGTCCCACCAGTCATCTCGTCCGGTTTCAATTTCTTGCTTTGCGCTTTTTGGATCAGTGATTTCGCTTCGAGGCTTATCTGCCGCAGCCCTTTCAAATGGGCGTTCTTGATGGTTGGTGTTACCAAGCCATCATCCAAAGCGACTGCAAATGCAAGATGGACTGCCCCCTGTTGTTTGATATGGGTACCTTGCCAGGAGCTATTCGCAGCGGGCACCTTGCGTAGCGCTTCGACAGATGCTTTTAATATAAAATCGTTCACCGAGAACTTAACTCCGCCTTGCTCGGGTGGAATCTCTGCGGTTTTTGCATTGATACTCTTACGCAGAGCCATCAATGGAGCCATATCCACCTCGATATCCAGATAGAAGTGCGGGATCTCAGTCTTCGATTGCAGCAGTCGATTTGCGATGACCGTTCGCATGTTGGATACCGGCACGTCCTTATCCTCAGTGATCGGCATACCGCTCAATGGCAGATCCGGCACCTGGATAGGTGCACTCGACGATGCCGCAGGGGCACTCGCGACTGGTGCGGAAGCGGTACCCGCTTCGAGCGCAGCCATGATATCCGCCTTAACAATTCTACCTCCGGGACCGGTTCCCTGGATGCTGCTTAAATCTACATTCTTTTCACTCGCGAGCTTTTTGGCGAGTGGGGACGCCTTGATGCGTTCTCCGCTTTTTGATTCTACGGATGCAGGTGCGGGAGCAGGGGCAGCCTCGACCTTGGGTGCCGGAGCTTCGGCTACGGGCTCAGGAGCTGCGGTTTTTTCCTCTTTCGCAGGTTCGGGTTCAGTGTCTGTGGCAGGAGCAGCTGCGGCCACTTCAGGTGCGGCTTCGCCTTTTTCACCAATCGCTGCGATAGGATCTCCCACGGCTACCTGGTCGCCCGCTTTAGCGTATTGTTTAATAAGCACTCCATCAGAGAAAACCTCCATTTCCATGGTAGCCTTATCTGTTTCGATTTCAGCAATCATATCACCGGAAGAGACAGCTTCGCCTTCCTTCTTTAACCAGGAAACAATGGTGCCGACACTCATAGTGTCGCTCAGCTTGGGCATTTCGATAATTTCAGCCATAGTATAGCAATAGGTTTGGGTTAGATCGCTTTAAGCACTTTGTTTACGATGCGTTCAGCATCCGGTAACTGGAGTTTTTCTAAAGGCATACTGTAGATAGCAGGTGCGTCAATCGCAGAGACACGCTTGATGGGCGAATCCAGATAGTCAAAGGCCTTTTCCTGAATCATGGATGCGATCTGTGCATCCACTCCGCAGAACGGTTTGTTCTCCTCAACCAACACCACGTTATTCGTCTTTTTCACGGATTCCAGAATGGTTTCTTCATCCAAGGGGCGGATGGAGCGTAAATCTACCACCTCTGCATTGATGTTGTGTTTCTCATCCAGGATTTCAGCGGCTTTGAGGCTCATCACTACGGACCTTCCGTGAGCAATGATCGTCAAATCCTTACCTTCCTTTTTAACATCCGCTTTCCCGAGGGGAACCACATACTCCTCTTCAGGAACATCCCATTTCTCATTGTAGAGAATGGTGTTCTCCATAAACATGACCGGATCATTGTCCCGGATGGATGCCTTCATGAGGCCTTTGGCGTCATAAGCCGTGGCCGGGCATACCGCCTTGAGTCCGGGAGTATTCGCAATGAAATTTTCGGGCGTGTGTGAGTGGGTTGCTCCCACTGCAGTGCCGCCATTGGCAGGACCGCGCACGACGATCGGGCAGTGAATCAATCCGCCTGACATGTAGCGTACATTGGCAGCGTTATTGATGATCTGGTCAAAGGCGACATAAGCAAAGCTCCAGAACATGAGCTCCATCACCGGTCGAATGCCCAGCATAGAGGCGCCTATGCCCATGCCGATAAAACCGGCTTCGCTGATCGGTGCATCCACGACACGCTTGTCCCCAAATTTTTTGAGCAAGCCCTCGGTCACCTTATAGGCCCCATCAAATTGGGCGACTTCCTCACCGATGATCACGACGTTTTCATCGCGCGTCAATTCCTCGGCGAGGGCTTCATTTAATGCCTGACGATACGTAATGTTTCGCATGGTAAATAGATAAATTGGTTAGGATTCGAGGGTTTCGAAAAACAGGCTTCCCTCTGAGCTGCGTTGATTCGGGTTATCCGCTTCCCAGTAAATGTCGTCCATGATTTCTGAGGGTTGCGGAAATGGGCTGTTATCTGCAAACTGGGCTGAAGCTTCAGCCTCTTCAGTCGCTTCCTTATGAATAGCCTTAATCGCATCCTCATCGAGCACCTTCTCCTTCTTGAGACGGTCTTCAAACAGGGTGATAGGATCCTTGGTCTTCTTATAATTTTCGATCTCTTCCTTTGTGCGGTAGGTTTTATCAGGGTCCGACATGGAGTGCCCGCGATAGCGATAAGTTATGAGCTCCACAATGCTGGGCTTATGTTTCTTGCGTGCAAGCTCCATGGCATCATGTAGCTTAGCGCGCACTTCGTATACATCATTGCCGTGGCCTGCATCCCAATTCATCTCGTAGGCATCCGCACGTTTTGCCAATACCTGGCCGGCCGATGAGCGCTCCTGACTGGTACCCATGGAGTAACCGTTGTTTTCAATGACGTAGACAACAGGGATGTCCCAAAGCGATGCGAGATTGAGCGATTCATGAAAGGCTCCTTGATTTACTGCCCCATCTCCCAATAAGCACAGCGCGCAACCTTCGAGCTCTTTATATTTCAATGCGTATGCTAGGCCAAGACCCAATGGGGTTTGCCCCCCCACGATACCGTGACCGCCCCAGTAGTTCTTATCGGGTGCAAAGTAGTGCATAGAACCTCCCTTACCCTTGGAGCAACCGGTAAATTTACCCTGCAGCTCAGCCATACACTCATTCATGCTCATGCCAACAGCCAGGCCGATGCCGTGGTCACGGTAGGCGGTGATGATATGGTCATTATCACCCATGAGCGATGCACAGGAAGCAGCAATGGACTCCTGCCCGATATAGAGGTGCAAAAAGCCACCAATCTTCCCTTGCTGGTAAACCCTCAGGGTGCGCTCCTCAAACCTGCGTATGCGTATCATTTCGCGATATAGGTGCAGTTTATCCTTTGCGCTCAATTTGGCATTAACGGGAACTTCGCTGTAATCAGTAGTACTCTCCAGAACCTCTTCGTAAGTTACGAATTTTTTGGCCTTGGAGCTCTTAGTGGAATCTTTTATAGACACAATGATTCAATTTGTGGTTATGAACAAAAGGGTAAGTTAGGCGGTTTCCGCAAGTTCACTATCTTTGCGTGAATAGCGGTCAGACTGCTCATCTGCATGGTAGGATGAACGGACTAAGGGGCCGGACTCAACGACTTCGTAGCCGAGATCCAGGCACCATTTTTTCCAAAATGCAAACTCTTCGGGAGTCACCCAGCGGTCGATCGGCTCATGATCGGGCGTAGGTTGTAAATACTGTCCGATAGTCAGGATGCGCACTCCAGCCTCATACATATCTTTAAAAATCTCTTCGACTTCTTCCTTCTGCTCGCCAATGCCGAGCATGATGCCTGATTTTGTGGGAAATCCGCGCTCAGCCGAATGTCGCAGCACCTTAATGGTGCGCTCATAATTAGCGGTCCGGCGAATCGCACGCTGCAGACGCTTAACCGTCTCCATATTATGATTATAAATGTCGGGATTTGCATCTAATACAGTGTCCAAATGCTGCAAACGGCCCAGAAAATCAGGAGTCAATACCTCTACTGCGGTATTTGGGTTTAAGTTTTTAATAGCACGAATGGTGGCAGCCCAAACCGAAGCGCCGCCGTCCTTTAAGTCATCGCGGGCTACAGAAGTAACCACACAGTGCTTTAAATTCATTTTTTGAACGGCGAGGGCAACGCGTGCCGGTTCGCCGAGGTCAAGTTCCGTAGGCCTACCGGTCTGGATTGCGCAGAAGCGGCAGGCACGCGTACAGATGTTACCCAAAATCATGAGTGTCGCCGTCCCGCGGGACCAGCATTCACCCATATTCGGGCACTGTGCGCTCTGGCACACCGTGTGTAACTTATTGCTATCTACCAGATTACGAACGTCTTTATACTTCGAGCCGGTCGGTAGTTTTGCCTTCAACCAGTTGGGCTTATTTCTGACCATACGAGGCATAGTGTGTGAAAATTTTCCAGAATTCAACTTCTAATACCCGCTTTACTGCGTCCATATCAAATTCCTGCTGGCATTCCTCCTTGAGAGACGTTACCTCAGTGCCATGCAGGCCACAGGGCACAATCCCATTAAAGTGACTCATATTCGGCTGTACATTCAGCGCAAAGCCATGATAGGTGACCCATTGCTTAACCGCTACACCGATTGCGGCGATTTTGCGGTTGCCCAGCCAGATACCGGTCATTCCTTCACGGCGGCTCGTGTCCAGCCCGTAACTCTTGAGCGTTTGAATGATGACCTCCTCAAGATCGCGCAGGTAAGCATGGAGATCCTTCCGTCCTCGCAGGCTCATGATTGGGTAACCCACAATCTGCCCCGGCCCGTGATAGGTGATATCACCACCACGATTCGTCTCTGCGACTTCGATACCCACCTTCTTAAGCTGCTCCGCCTGCCAGATCAAATGGTTGCCGGTACCGATGCGTTTACCCATTGTGTAGACGGGATGATGCTCATTAAATACCAGCGTATCCGCTCTTTGATTCGCGATACGCTCCTGCACATAAGTGAGCTGCTTATCCAAAGCCTCCTGATATTGGGTGAGTCCCCAGTCGACGGTTTGCGGGGTTGTATGAGCT
This sequence comes from Puniceicoccaceae bacterium, assembly GCA_028285755.1. Lineage (GTDB taxonomy): Bacteria > Verrucomicrobiota > Verrucomicrobiia > Opitutales > JAFGAQ01 > JANQOQ01. The sequence continues at coordinate 173,024 of JANQOQ010000004.1, read as the reverse complement.
GTAACTTGTTGATCCACCTTAATTATAGAAAAAGAATCCTATAATCATGATAGCGGAAAGCATGACTTTGGCAAGTGTGGCTGCGATGCCCCCCAGAAATGAGCCCAAACCGGCTCTTCCCGCTTTTCTCCATTCCTGGCCTCCCACAAGCTCAAAAACGATAGCTCCAATCAAGGGACCCAGAATCAGTGTAAGCAACTGCGGAGGAATAAAAATGGCTGCAATCGCACCTACTATCGCGCCCACACCTCCTCGCCACGTAGCCCCAAACTTTTTCGCACCAAAATAGGTGAGTGCATAATCACCCGCCATCGCTAACAAGGATAGCCCGAGCATTATAAATATGAATTCCCAACTGACTGAATAGCAGGGTACCCACAGCTTGTGGATTACGATCCCTCCGAGCACGATGAAGTTACCGGGGGCAATCGGCAGGATCGTTAATATGAAACCCGCGATGAAAAACACCCAAAGCACGCTCATCGCCCAGAAAGTCGGAGAGCTTACAAAATCAGGAATCCATTGCATTTACAGAACTTATGAATAGTCCGCCGCAAAGGTCGATGCAGAAATCAGCAGACTAGGGAGCATTCAGCAGGTTATCTACCTGATACTGAATGAGATCAACATCCTTGGGACTCCACAAACCAAGTCGGAGATTAGCAATGGCTCCTCCTCGGGAGATATCATTTACAAAAATCTCTCTGCCTTCATCAAATTTGAAGTAGGCCAGTAATGGAGATAATGGTCCTAATTCTTCGTCTGCCAAGCCGTTCATGGAAGTATTGATTTGGTCTTGTGTTCGACTAATGTCCCAATAGCGAAAATCATCGACAAGACCACGAAATCCCGTTCTTAGTGCTCCAGTATTACCAATAAAGCCTAAGATTCCCCGGTTCAAGGCTCCAGGATCCAAAGTCTCCGTGGAGCCTGGTGTTAACGCTACTTCAACCCCATCCAAATACATTTTAAAGCCGGTTATGGGCGCATAAGTCACTGCGAGGTGCTGCCATTTATTGAGATCAATTATATCTGCAGGGGCTATGAAATCCACTACGTCTAAATCCTCAGTAATCGCCAGTAGAACGAGGGACCTGGCATTGGCATCGGTAAATTGAGACTTAATGACGGCAATGGCTATTGAGTTATTTGAAAACAAGAAGCTGAAGTCACTGTCCGGTGCTGCATACTCTAGTGGGTAAAACCAGCATTCGTAACTGAAACCTGTATTTTGAGTAAACGCGTTGCTGAGAGTAATGACATATTCATTGGATCCTGGTAAGAGTGCTGCAAAGTCGTCGGACTCGGTGACGAATACATTGACCAGTCCGGTATCGGTTCCATCGGTATTATCGGTTACAACGTAATTAAACTGATTGTGCCCTCTGAAATCCTGATCTGGAGTAAAAACGATATCATTGTTGATGTTGCTTAATGCTACTGATCCATTGGCAGCATCTCCGATGCTTTCTACGGAGAGTTGATTTTCATTAACATCCACATCGTTAAATATAGGATCAAATTCCGTACTCGTATTCATTTGGGTGACGACCTGATCCTGATTCGCAAAGGGCACGACATCGTTGAGCGTAACGATTGCCTTATCTGTACTGCCCTGACTATCCATAAGGGTATAACCAAAGCTATCTACCCCGCCAAAGTTTTCATTGGGAGTATATACCAGATTGCCCTCTGCATCGTAAACCAATGTACCAAATGCAGGTTGGTAAAAAGAAATTGGGTTCAGGGGGTCGCCGTCAGGCTCGGAATCATTAGAGAAAATATCCACAATATTCTCAGAGCCCCGCTGAACAATTACGAGATCATTTTCAGCAACGGGCCGTTGATTCGTGGTATCGGTGATTTCAGTGCCGCTTAATTTTAAGGTCCATGAGTTAAGAGATCCCGTATCATTTGAGAATTCATCTTCAATAAAAATTTCCCATTCGCCGATTGATTCTTCACCCCAATTAAAAACCGTGCTAAATGTCCACTCGCCGTATTGATTGTTGTTAAGAGAGTTGGCTTGTGTTATCTCACTTATAGTCCCACTGGGTGATTTTAGGCGGATGATGAGATCTCCCCAGTAAGTGTGGTCACTTACAACGGTTATCTCTACGTTTTCGAGGATGATGTTCTCAGTTACCTGAATGGTGCTGGTCACTCCCGTTTCGTCATTATCGGGGATCACGACTGCCTCTGAGTTGGTATATTCCAGATTGACAAGGTTACCCACACTTTGCCAGGCCATGGCACCGGCTATGGCTGCGGTTGCATCTACGCGCCCAAACCCATAATCATGGTTCACGAAAAACCCGGCACCATTTTCTTGCCAGCCCTCATCACCCGGATTAATGGGGAAAGCAGTGTTTGCCAAAACATGCCGGACGTCTCTCCACGAAAGACCTGAGTTTGCCTCCAGCATAAGCGCGATTACACCCGATACCATGGATGCTGAAGCTGAGGTTCCCGAAAAATCGGAGATATAGTTGGTGGAAACATAGCCGTTGTCGGCCGTTGCATCGGTAGTAGTAAGTCCCACTAGGGTGCCGGAGCTGGGTGCACTTACAAAGAGTGTGCTGCCAGGGTTACTGAAACCCGCAACGTTACCTGTATTATCAACTGAACCTACAGCAATAGTATAGGGTGAGCTTGTGAGCGCAAAATAGTTTGTCATGGCATCTCTGCCCCGATCATTGCCCCCAGCAACCACATAGATGGAGCCAAGTCCATCCCGTCCATTGGTGATGCCCTCCATGATTGCCGCTTGGCTGGCATCCGGCAACGATTTGAAATTGATACTGTTTGAATCATAACCGAAGCCGATATTATAAATATCGATATTCTGATTTTCGTGGGTAAATACCTGCGGGGCATTCGCACTGTCGGTATCCGCAGGCTCGAGCAGGCGCAGAGAAGTAAAGTGAGCCTCGTAGGCAACTCCTATAATGCCAATATCATTATCGGCTGCCACGGCTAATCCTGCCACCGCAGTGCCGCTGCTATCGGTTATTCCCGGTTCCCAGGGGGTATCATCATTTTCGGCAAAGTCGAAACTCAGATCAAAGCGGTAGTTACTGCCTAAATCCGGGTGGGTGCCTTCCACCGCTGAATCAATAAAGCCGATTATTTTACTCTGACCGGAATATCCCTGATCCCAGGCTGCCAATACGTTGATATCCTCACCGCGTTTACCCCCATTACTTCCATTGTTGGTGATATGCCAGAGCTCACCAAACAGAGGCTCGTCGGTGGGCGTGCCTACAAACTCGCCGCTCTTCTGTAGGCTACTTGGAGTAGCCTTTTGGGCTTTCTGCTGTAATGCGGTCTCATAAAGCGCTGTCACTTCCAGATTAACGAGGGCTTCAGAATCACCATTAATGTAAGCCTCGAGCAGGGCTTTCCGATTTTCAGGGCTGTCTGCCCTAATCTCCAGTTCAGAATTTAATGATTCCTGAATTTGAGATGATTTATCTGTTATTGCGGCACTTGAAGATGAGAATGAGAAAACAAGCACCCAGATCGTTATTGAGAGAATGCGAATATTCATAATCGAGGCGGGTATTATCAAAATCGCTTATAGATTGCCTGAAATCAAGATTAAATCACACCGTCTAATGCAGCCAGCTATTTATAAGCTACAGCGATGCATTCTATAATTCAGCCCAATGGGGTGAGTGAGAAAGAATTTAGAAATTGGCTGACCTCTTCTTCGTTGCCGAGACCTGCTGTAGTAACCCGATAAACCAGATTATTCCTCAACAGTATGACGGTATTCAGTCGTACGTCCTTCAGGAAGGAGTCCGGATAATTGATGTAAGCCCTGCGTCCGGGATAACCGTTGAGGTTAATATCATATTGTCTGATCAGTTTTCCCCCTTTTTCGTGCACCAGGGACTGTACCGCGTATTCCAACACGACTTCGGGCCTGCTATTATCCACCTGAAACCTGGGAAGTTTGACAACCGTTACACCATATTCAAAGGCGACGTGCTTATAGCCATACATGTAGGCAGTCGCGGTAGCACCCCCCGAATCAAAATTTTGCACCCGTTCCGTAGGTTTCTTGGGGAACTCAATGCGAAAACCAAGATTTTGGGCGTTAAGCGTAAACCATTCTCCCGGCTCGCCAAAAAAATTGTCCTCTGCCTCTGAATGAGAATCACAGCCGCCGAGAAATAGGGTAAGTGCAAGGCATGCGATCACGAGCACGCGATCACGAAAGCGCATTCCATATTTGCCGCGATTCTTCATTTATAAGCCTTTAACAACTCTATTATCGGTGATTTCGAGATTATCTTTACCGAATTACAGAGAGCGTCAGGACTTTCTAAAGCGGATGAGATACAGGAGATCGCTTTGTGCCCAGTTTGGGTTTTCCATCGTTCCCAGATTTACCGGTTTGAACCAGAGCGATGACAATGCAACTCGGGTATTAGCAAGCCAATAGGGTAAAACTAAAAACCAGATTAATAGTGGAAGTTGCCAATGGAAAAAACCATATACCCCGATGGCTGTAATCATGATATTCACGAAAGGAGCAATGCCCACAATGAACCAGGCTTCGAAGGCAGAGCCAGGAGGCGGAGCATACTCGGTGTATCCGTGTCTAATCGCTGTTTTGCTAGCCTTGATTCTTAAATTCAACAGTCTTATCTCCTTAGAGTAGGGCGCTCTGCCCAAATGGACTACAATATTGGATTTGCGTAATATTGCTGCGGGAACTGCATGACAAAGTTCATGCAGCAATACAACGAGTGGGTAGCTGAGCTGAAGCATCCACTGAAACAGGATAAATCCGATCAGAAGACTTACCGGTAATAATACAGGATTTTCAGCAATGGGGCCGACATCCATAATACCCGTTAAATGCTAATTGCAGATTCCGACTCCCGCTCCTTCATCGATACAAGTGCCGGGTGATGGATGACCTTGTCAAAAATGGAGTTTTCATCCAACCCATACTGCTTCTCCAGAGTTTGGTTGTCCGAGGCATGCGGTATAAACTGATCCGGCCAGCCAATTCTGCAAACCGCAGTGCTGTAACCTGCCTCCTGAAGCTGCTCCATCACGGCCGTTCCAAATCCACCGGAAATCACATGGTCTTCAAGAGTAACCACCAGTTTTGCTTTCTTCGATTGTTCCAGCAGGAGTTCAGAATCCAGAGGTTTTGCAAAGCGTGCATTCGTAACCGCCACCGAAACGGCAAACTGAGATTCCAGCATATTAGCCAGTAACTTGGCTTTTTTGAGCATGGGGCCCAATGCCCAGATTACAATCTCGGTTCCCTCTTTCACTTTTTGTGCAGTGCCAATCTGCAGGAGCTCCGGCTGATCTTTGATGGCCACTCCTGTACCCGAGCCTCGTGGATATCTTATGAAGCACGGGCCTTCGAAATCGAGTCCGGTAGCTATCATATCACAGAGCTCATCCTCATCTGCAGGCTGCATCAGTATGGTATTGGGGATGCAACGCAAATAGGAAATATCAAAAATGCCGTGGTGAGTAGGGCCGTCATTGGGTGATAATCCACCCCGGTCCATGCAGAAAAGCACATCCAGGTTTTGCAGGCAGACGTCGTGCACTACCGGATCAAAAGCGCGTTGTAAAAATGTGGAATAGATCGCGCACACGGGCTTAAGCCCTTTCGTTGCCGCCCCGGCCGCGAATAATACCGCATGCTCCTCGGCGATGCCTACATCCATGTATTGGGCGTTCAATTTATCGCGTAGCAGTGAAAGCCCGGTGCCACTTGGCATGGCTCCGGTTATACCGATGACTCGCTTGTCCTTTTGGGCATGCTTAAGCACGGCTTTGCCAAATACATCCTGATACTTGGGTGGGGTAGGTCCGCCTTTGCTGCGAGAGCCTCCTGTCTGAAGGTCAAACGGACTGGTGCCATGAAATTTCTCAGGCTCATCCAGCGCTATATTGCAGCCTTTTCCCTTCTTAGTGATGGCGTGCAGGATGACAGGCATGTCCTGCTTTTTGCAAAACTGCAAATAGGCAATTAAATTCTTGAGGTCGTGACCATCGATGGGTCCAAAGTAGCGCAAGCCGAATTCCTCGAAAAGCGAGGATTCCAGAAACATGTCCTTGGTTTCCTTCTTAGCCTTGCTAACCGATTTGCGAAAACTCACACCTCCGGGAAACCTTTCCACGAACTGGGCCAAATCTTCATTGATCTTATTGTAGACTGGATTGGTAAGCAGCCGGTTTAAATACCCGCTGATTGCACCTACGTTCTTATCGATCGACCATTCATTATCATTGAGAATAATGATGAGCCGCTTTGTGCTTTGAGAGATGTTATTGAGTGCCTCAAAAGTGATCCCGCAGGTAAATGCGGCATCCCCGCAGATGGCAACAACGTGCTCATCACCCCCTCTTTGATCCCGGGCATACGCCATACCTACTGCGGCAGATAGTGCCGTGCCCGCATGTCCGGCTCCGTAGCAGTCATGCTCACTCTCTTCGCGCGCGAGAAAACCACTATAACCGTCAGTCATGCGGATCTTCTTAAAATCGTCTCCCTGCCTGCCGGTTAATAGTTTATGCACATAACCCTGGTGAGATACATCAAAAACAAAGTTATCTTCGGGGGTATCAAATACATAATGAAGGGCGAGTGTTAGCTCAACCACCCCGAGATTCGGCCCCAGATGCCCGCCGTTGACAGACGTAACGTTTATGATTTCCTCCCGGATCTCTGCAGCCAGTCGTTTTAACTCATCAATATCGAGTTCTTTAACATCCTTCGGAGAACGGATTTGAGACAATAGTGCCATGATCTAACTGAATTACAACAACGGTATTAGCTTAGCTATCAACCACTAAATTTTCAACTGTAACGCCTTCTTTCGTCTCAGAAATTTTCTGGATGCGTATTTCGGCATCGTTGAGTTTGGAACGACAGTGTGCTATAAGCCGTGTGCCTTGTTCATACCGATCTACCAATTCTGCCAGAGGGGTATCTCCGCTTTCCAAAGACTCGACGATTTTCTCGAGCTGCTCTAAAGCTTGCTCGAAATTCAGTTTTTCAGTTGTGTCTGGCTCTGACATTCAATTAATTCGTTACTTTTAGCTTCTCAGAACGATTACCATAAACGTAAATCCGAATTTGAGAAGGTTAAAATGATTTCAATCATATTTGTGATAGAATACACCCTATGATCAACAGTGTCACTATACTATTCGGGTTCCTGATTATTCTCAAGTGGTTTACAGAGTTTACGCTTAACCGCTTGAACCGTAAGCATATCCAAAATTCATCCGGCAACATACCGGATGCATTTAAGGAGGTTATGAACCAGGAAACCTATGATAAATCGGTCGATTACTCGCTGGATAAATCCAGATTTGCAGAGATAGAATCGATAGTAGACACTGCCTTGGTAATCATCTTTCTGGGTTTTGGTATACTTCCCTGGTTGTATGATGGGCTTACAGGATTATTGGGGGGGGCTGTCTGGGCGCAGAGTTTAGTGCTCATGCTCATTACCATACTGATCGGTATCTTTTCTATGCCCATGGAATGGTGGGAGCAATTCAGGCTGGAGAACAAGTACGGCTTTAACAAAAGCACTATCAACCTTTGGGTATCGGATAAATTTAAAGGTTTGTTGCTTACATTCCTGATTGGCTACCCGCTTTTGTGCCTCTTATTGGCTTTTTTTAATTGGTTTCCCAAAACCTGGTGGATTTGGGGGTTCATTGCTTTCTTCGCATTTCAGTTGTTGATGGTGATTCTCTACCCGATGATCATTATGCCCTTGTTTAACAAACTTTCAGCAATGGAAGAGGGTGAGCTGAAAAAGCGTTTACTAGCACTCTCGGTAAAGACGGGATTCCATGCGAAAACCATTCAGGTGATGGATGGCAGTAAACGCTCTACACATTCCAACGCGTTCTTCACAGGCTTTGGAAGATTCAGGAGAATTGTGTTATTTGATACGTTGATAGAGCAATTAGAGACCGATGAATTGGAGGGTGTGCTTGCGCATGAGATTGGTCACTACAAAAAGGGACATGTGCCTAAGATGCTCATCATCTCAGCGCTCACTGGACTAGGTGCATTCGCACTGCTCGGTTGGTTATCTCAAAGTCCCTGGTTTATTGAGGCGTTCGGGTTTACCTACCATCTGGGAGCAGATGGCGGCATTAATTATCAGATTGTGCCGGCTATGCTGTTATTTACAATCCTCTCAGGCTATATAACATTTTGGTTTGGCCCTTTGGGTAATAATATGTCACGCAGGCACGAATACGAGGCCGACGGATTTGCCAGCGCAATGATTAACAGCCCGCGCCCATTAATATCGGCATTGCGCAAGTTGCATGAGAAGAACCTCAGTAACCTAACGCCGCATCCGTATTACAGTCGCTTTTATTATTCGCATCCTACCTTGCTGGAGCGTGAGGACGCTTTGAACAGCAGCATGATGGAAGAAGCCTGAACCACATGAAAAGTCGTGGGTTAATCGGTGCTTTACTTTTTAACCTTTTTCTTGGTTTTGCGCAGGCGAATCAGCAGCCGTTAGAAATACTTTGCTGGAATATTCATAATTATAATCTATCGGATGGCTTGGTCGAGGCAGTATACCGGCAAGGGTATCCCAAGCCGGAAAGCGACAAGGCTGCTTTCAGGCAGATCATTGCTCAGCATTCGCCCGATATACTGATACTTCAGGAAGTCGGGGGAGAACCCTTTTTAAATGAAATCCAGCGAGATCTCTCGAAGGTAGGGATTAAGTATGAATACACTCATTGGGTGAAGGCCGAAGATAAGGAACGCATGATCGTGGCGCTTTCCAGGCTACCGTTTGAGGTTGTAGATGTGCGCCTCCCCAACTTTAGCTATCGGGGTAAAAAAGTGACAGCAAAGCGGGGCTTGCTTCATATTAAAACTCAATTGGGTTCACAACCTATTGATTTGCTCGGAATGCACTTAAAGAGCCGCTACACGGACTACCCGGAAGATCCCAAAAGTGCTGAACGCAGGGAGAAGGAGGCCAGGGCGATTCGCGATTACATACGCAATTTATTGACTGAAACGCCCGACCGGGAGCTCCTGCTAATGGGAGATCTGAATGACCGTTTCGGCTCAGCCGCATATCGGAGAATCACCCAGATTTCGGGAAACGACCTATTGCGTGAGCTTCCGGTTGTTGATACTCAGGGTTATTCATGGACCTATCATTATCAAAAAGAGCGCGTGTGGGAGCAGGTCGATTTTGTATTTATGAGCCCCTCACTCGTGAATCATAACCGATTCAAGCTGAACGCCAGGATCATTGATGATCCTGAAGCGATGATTGCGAGTGATCATCGACCTTTGTTAATTCAATTGCAATTATTGCAAAAATGATCTCCCAATTCATATAGATTCCGACTATAAGGGATATACATGAATTATTTCTGCAAAAGCTCTAAAAACTCTCAGGAGATCGTAAGCCAGTTTTTGAGTATGTGTGGCGAGTATCCGCATATTTTCCTCGCTGGTCCGAAGGGGGTAGAGCTGGATTTGCTGGTTCGTGAATATACATCCAGTTTACCGGGCAGAGTAGATAGAGTGGTACAGATGGATGCATACCTGTTAAATGCGGATCACCTGCAAGTGGCATTAGGACTGCCGCAGGGGCGTTCCCTGCCTCCTGCAATCATTATCAACGCAAAAGAGCTTAAATTCGAGGAGCAGGAGCTAATCTGTGATCATATTCAATCTTTTATCGAGCCGGGAATCGTGTTCTTTTACGATATTGGAGATTTTGACCCAAACCTGGACAACGAGGGTTTTTCAAGTCGCTTTTCAGAGACTATCAAAAAGTCTCTGTTCATCCTGCCGGAATTGAAATTACGCAAAGCAGACTTGGCGAGCTTCGCCATGGAGATTTTGGAGGAAAACAAGATCCTCAAAGGGAATTACTCTAAGCATACTTTACATAAGGAAGCGGTTGAGCTTTTACTGAGTTATGATTGGCCAGGAAACTACCTGGAACTCTCCGCTGTGATGCGTTATCTCGCGTTTGCGAATACACCCCGCAAAATTACAAAAGCGGTTTTATTGGATGCGATCAACTTAACGCGTACTCAATGGGTTGAAGCTTAAGCGCTCTGGATTTTCTCCTCAAGTCGTGATACGAGTTGTGTGTAGCGTAGCTGCGTTTTTCTGTTGCGCACTGCCATTGCAAATGCCTCGACCTGCCCGATCAAAATAACGCACTTTTTGCCCCGGGTAATGCCTGTATAGACCAGATTCCGTTCCAGCATGATGAAATGTTGCTTAAGTAAGGGGATGATAACCACTGGGTATTCGCTGCCCTGGCTTTTATGAATACTGATCGTGTAGGCGAGCTGCAACTCGTAGAGCTCACTCTTCTTGTATTCGATGATACGTCCCTCAAAATCTACGCTAAGCACTCCCTTTTCAGTATCCAATTCGGAGATTTGCCCCACATCCCCATTGAATACATTTTTATCATAGTTGTTGCGGATTTGTATAACGCGGTCACCCGTTCGAAACTCCTGATACCCCGCAGATATTTTATCCTTACGAGGGTTTAGCGCTGCCTGCATTACCTGATTTAAATTTTGAGTTCCTGCAGTACCACGATGTAAGGGGGCAAGGACCTGCAAATCGGATAACCAATCCGGAGGTAATCTTTGAGGTAATATGTTTTTAACTAAATGGGTGAGGGTGTCGGGGAGCGTTTCAGGGTCAGGGGTTTTTATAAAAACAAACTCCGCTCCATCCGGCACCTGATCGGGTTGATTAATGATCTCTCCCGTCTTTACAGCCCCCTTTAGTACACTGTGTGCGATCGTGGATATCTCACTGCCCTTGCTCTGCCGGTAAACAAACTCCAGGCGGGTGACCCGGAATAACTTGCACGCAATGAGATCAGCCAGCACATTACCGGCGCCAACAGATGGGAGCTGATCGCTGTCACCCACCAAAAGCAAATGCGCCTGGTAGGGGATGGCCGCAAATAAGGCAGATGCCAGGTAACTATCCAGCATGGAGGCCTCATCAACGATCACATACTCAGCGTTTAGCGGACTATTCTCGTTGTTGAGGAATCCACCCTTCGCGGGGTCGTAGCCCAGCATACGGTGCACGGTTTGGGCGTAGCCCCCGGTGGCCTGGGCAAGCCGCTTGGCCGCCCGGCCAGTAGGGGAGGCGAGCAGCACCTTTACTTTCTTGGCCTTGAGTATACTGACGAGCCCCTTCAGCAAGGTGGTTTTACCCGTTCCGGGACCTCCAGTAATGATTGAAACTTTATGCGACAGGCCTTCGAGAATCGCTTGAGACTGGCTCTCTGCCAATTGGAACCCAGCCTTTTCTTCAAACCATTCGACCGCCAGATCTTTTTTAATGGGGGGCAGACTACTGGCATGTTGATTGATCCCCCAGAGGCTCTCGGCGATTCTTCGTTCAGATCTTTCATGTTGGGGCAACTGGACAAATTGCTCTTCTACCCGGATAAGCTCCCGGGATGCCAGGAGCGCATCGAGGCTTGTTTTGATTTCATCAGACTCCAGCTTTAGCAATTCCTGCGTTTTATTGAGGAGTGACTCTGAAGGCAGACACGTATGCCCCTCTTCTCCGGCTTCCTTGAGCGTATGATAGAGCCCAGCATTAATCCTTGTATCCGAGTTGCTGGGAATGCCCAGATTGTGGGCAATTTTATCAGCGGTGAGAAAGCCGATACCATCGATATCACGTATCAATACATACGGATCTTCCCGGAGTGTCTGGATTGTGCGGGCTCCATATTTTTTTACCAGGCGAATGCACTGTGAGTTGCTCACATTGTGGGTCTGCAGGAATATCATGACCTCCCGGTATATCTGCTGCTCATCCCAGGCATTTTTGATGGAGGCTGCGCGTTCTCTGCCAATTCCCGGGACTTCTCTCAGGCGTTTGGAGTAGTTGCTTATAACATCTAACGTGGCCTCCCCAAAGTGGTCTACAATCTTGTTTGCATAGGTTTTGCCAATGCCCGGTATGAGTCCACTGCCCAGATATTTGCGTATGCCATACACAGAAGCCGGCAGGGTGGAGCGAAAGCTCGTTACCTGGAATTGGGTGCCGAATTTCGGGTGATTCGTCCAACTTCCTTTAAGCTCAAGGGTTTCCCCACACTGTACTTCGGGTAGCTTTCCCGTTATGGTAATCGTATCTTTATTGTCGTCGCCTCCCTTGAGCTGGCCGATCAGATAATGATTCTCTTCGTTGTAATATACAATTTTCTCAAGAACACCTGATAAGCTTTCGGAGTTTTCGATATCGGGCATACTTTTTAAATTACAGACAATCTTGCTGATCGGTCAACTCTCTGGAAAGAGGCTTCAATACAGCATGTTGGCTGCTCCATTTCACGCTTCTGTAGGTTGGGGCAAGCCAAAAGCAGAGATTCCCAATTCATAGAAGTCCTTAAAAATGGGTGAGTTGCACTCATCTTCCAGCTGCTCACGGCTATGCGATCCTGTTGAGACCAGATAGCAGGGCATACTGCCAGATATTGCAGTGGCTTCATCAAAGGGGGAATCGCCAACCATACAGGAATGCTCAGGCTGCGCATCAGCACGCTGCATAGCAAAGTCCACAATGCCTTTTTCGGGTTTGCGATAAGGGCTGTCCTGGGTGCCTACAATATCTTTTAACAGGGGTGTTAACTTAAGAAAGTCACATGCAGCCCTGGCAAAGTCTCCATGCTTATTGGTTAAAACAGAAGAACTTATTCCCTGTTTCGCAAGGCCATCCAAGATCCACGCGGCACCTGGCATTGCCACGAGCCCCTCATACATAATACTGGGAAACAATTCCCGATAGGCATTCACAAATGCTTCTTTTTTGGATTCGTTTAGCAGGTCTCCAAAAAGCCGTTCAGCAGTAAGCGGGATCGAGCCGCCAACACTCTTTATGACCGTTTTTAATGTAGGCTCAGGAAAACCAAATTCCCTTGCTACGGTGCTAAAGCCCTTGTGAATGGCTACGAATTGATCTGCCAGCGTTCCATCGAGATCGAAAAATACATGCTTGATTGCTCCCATTGTCTATTGGCTAGACAAATATAAGGTGAGCTTCAATTAGATTTCCACAAGTTTGGCAATCTCCAGTTCGATTTCATCCCGAAGTTCCTTGGCGGCCTTGAGCATTTCGGCAGATGTGCCGAGGATGACGTCCTCAGGATTATGGACGTTAATAGGACGGATACTGCTATCACTGCCGAAGAGGGAGCGTATTGTCGAAAAGAAAGGTTGTTGTTTTTCAAAAGTATCAATGTGCCCCAGTGCAAATATTTGCTCAAAATGCCTTTGGTTTGGATACAATTCGAACAGGGTCGGAGGAGTGCGACTATCGAATTCATTATCATACTCCTCCATCGTGTAGGCGAGCCAGGGGTTTATGGCACTATTTTCTAACGCTGCAAATACAGGCATGTCCTGATCTGAAAGATAGAGTGAACAAAACCAGCGCGCTAACTGGAGTTGGCCGCAATTGGAAGGGGTCACAATAAGGCAATCCTGAAAGTTTACCACCTTCAGTTCAGAATGGGTATTCTGATGGAGAATCTTTTGCACCGTGCTAATACTACTTGTGTTTGGGTATTAGCAATCGTCATTATAATCCTGGTTTACATTCAAAATGATGCTTTTTACGGAATTTTTATCAAAAGACCGCGAATGTTTAGATACCGGCAGCCGTTTCCAGCTCTGTTCGTGTAAAAAGTGCCTTTAATTCCAGATCTGCATTTGCGATTTTTTCACGTCCGCCCTGTTCGCGGTCAATCACGCATAATACGCATCCTAACTTTGCATCCAGGCTACGAAGATCCGTAGCAGAGAGAATCACCTGGCCCCCGGATGTTACGACATCCTCAATCATCAGAACTTTTTTTCCCCGGATATCAGTGCCCTCAGCAAATTGGCAGGTGCCGTAGGACTTCGCTTCCTTGCGAATAAAGGCTGTGGGGATTTGCGTGATTTGCGATAGCATGGTGGCCAGCGGGATGCCGCCCATCTCCAGTCCCGCTATGACTTCGGTGCCGGCGGGTACAAGCGCTGCCATGTGTTCGGCAATCGCTTTCAGTAGTGTGGGCTGGGCCTCGAAGCGGTACTTATCAAAATACTGATCGCTCGTTGCGCCGGAGCGGAGTTTAAATTCGCCGCGAATATTCGCAATTGTGTAGATTTGTTGGGCTAGCGTAGCTCTATCCATATTGAATAGGTGACTCCACTCGTAATATCTCCATAAATCAAGACTCTTTTAGTCCGCTAATTTGCTTTTTCAAAACTTTCCCAATGTTCTAAAATGGGAAGAATGAAGCTTTGGAAAGTATCATACAAATAGCTGGGAGAGCGGCTCCCCAAGATGGATTTAACATGAGATAATATTTCAGACGCTTCCTCTATGGCCGAGGGGTTGTTCGCTAAACCTTTAAGTGCTTGCTGCAACAAACCTACAAACTTCTGTAGATCGACGGTCGTAGCGTCCCAGGTATGTGAGAGGGCCTGGATAGGTAACTGTCTGGCAAATTCGTTTAAACGCAGATGACTCACGCACGTTTTAGGCGTTTACGTTCTGTTTCTGGTTTTTCAATCCGGAAGCCAAGTGTTCGTTTACCTGGATGAGCGCATTGAGCTTCTCTTTTTCCGGGTATGCCATGATATCCAGTGAAGTTTTGCGCATAAACATACCCAGGCTCAGCAGATTTTCGCGCAAAGATTTTGAAAGCTGGCAATCATTGCTACGCCAATCGTTTTGGAGCACATCCCAGATCTTTTGATTGTATCGCAGTGCGTCGTCCAGAGATCGGTCGAATTCGTTTTCTACCCAATTCTCCTGGCAGCGGCGTAACATGGCCGAAGCTTTTTCAAGCACGGTAAGCTCGATATCTATCCCAGGCAAGGTATCCTTTTGGGTTTTTTCGTAGGGGTTATAAGGCGGCTTTGGCATGGTTCATTAGCGTTTGCTCGTATTCAACAAGCTTTTTGGTTTTCTTAAGCGCAGAGTAATACTCTTCAGTCAAAATTTTCTCACTGATATCGTGGATCATCTCAGCGGTACTGGGTGCAGCCTCAGTGAGTTGCCTCACCAGATTCCAGTAGGTTTGGTGATACTTGCGAACGTTCTGAGGTTCAAAATACATCATCTGGATGGCCAGGTAGATGTTTTTGCAGACAGAGTCCGCTTTGTCGGGAGTCATGATTTCCTTCTCCCTCAGCAGTCGGACTTTGTTTTCCACAAAAAGGGTAGTGGAGTGATCTCCATTGGTAAGCAAGGCTCCATTGATGTAGATCTTCTCATCCGGTTTGAGTGTAATTTTTAAAGGCACAATATATCTCTGTTTTCGGACAAATCACTGCGCGCGCACTCGTTGGTAGTGCTCGCTCAATGAATTATCGTGAAATGTAAAAATAACTTAAGCTATTTCTTAGCAGGAATCGTGCACAATTATTCTTCGACAAACTGGATGTCCGGCTCAAACTGGATCACCAGTTTGTATTGGATCCCGGGCCGCATGATTAGCGGGTGGCTGCGTCGAAGCACCTGTACGTAGTGGATTTTTCCAAAGTAAGAGCGAAATTTGGGATCGTTCGATACCACCTCATTGTCTGCCCATTCTGCCTGAAAGTCGTTTTTCAAAACAGTCGGTCGGAGGCTTTCAGGCCCCAGTTTAAGCGAAGTTCCGAGGGTATAGCGGGAATGAGGAGCGCTCAGGCAGATATTGTAGGCCAATGAATCCATCTGAGTGACATTGTTCACCATGTAGACAAATTCGCTTTGGATGGAGTTCTCAAAAAAGGTCCACTTAACCTTCACATTTCCAATGCCCGATACGATTTCCCCTTCGGTTGAAATGAATTCGGGTTGTTCGTATTTAAAGAAAAAAGAATTACGTAAACCGAGACCGGTGACGCATTGCTTTCCATAGTAGGCAGGAATTACCTTCTGGCCATTGAAGGTCAGTTCCGGCAGCAAAGTCGGCACAAAATGCTCTACGGGCCAATCAAAAATACCGGGACAGTGAGGGAATGCGAGGCTGTCACAGCTATTGGTATCACGGGGAGCGATGAGCGGCAGTTGAACGACGAGGCCGTTGCTCGCATTATGGTATATGAATAAGCCCTGTTCTTTTTTGTTGGATTTATCAAATATGATATAACGGCCCGTGCTGCGGGATTTGGTGGAAGCCGCATCATCGATCGATGCATGGATACTCTTGGCAAGACGTGCCCACTGGCTGAGGTAGCGCGCGGCGTCAAAGTTAGCCATGCGGGTCGTATGCCGGGTTATCGTTGAGCGCTCGGCATCACGAATTACAAGATAACCGGTCTCCTGATCGATATACGTTGCAAAGAAGTAATAGAAGAGCTTGCGCAGTGCATCCAGGAAGATCGGTTTTTTATCCTCGGTAATCCACTCATCACGCATGGCCTGCAACACGAGGCTGATGCTATGCATTTGTGCGTAAGCACCCGCTGCTTCCCCGGTATTCCAGCCAAGGCCGTCAATGCGTAGCGTATCAGGAATGATCTTTACGTACTTCTCAGCGTAGGTGCGCAAAGTAGGCAGTTTGCGATCGCGCAGGTGAATATTACTGTGTAGTTGTAGTGCCTGCCTGATAAATACAAAGCTGCTGATCCCCCATATGTCGAAGCATCCTCCCATACTACGTTCGGGCAAAGCATCTACAAAACCCGCGCTGCTATGCTCCTGAATAGAGCTGATAAAGCGCTCGATTAGCTTACCCGTCTCATCCTTTTTGGAAAGCCCCATACTGAAGCGAGTCACTGCTTTACCGATGTTATAAGCCTGTTGGTCATGAGCAAAGCGACTGCGCTGGAGCAGCATTTTATCCAAATTTTCGCGAGTTTGCTCAACCAGGCGCTCCCATACGAGATTACGCTCCTTGGAAGGGCCGAAAGAGAGTAAACCTAGACCCGTGTAGGCGATACCGTTATCAGTGTCCTGCTCGGTAAATGCCTGATTGGTAACGCAGCGGGCACTTAGGTCTACCAAGTCATAGCCCTCGAGTTTTGCTTCTCCAGTAGCTCTATAATACTCACCGATTGCCAGGGCAGCATGACCCGGTTCATCCAGGCGTGAAGATTCTCCTTCCACCGGAAGAACCGTACCATCTTCCTGGATGGCGCTCAGATTATTGGCCAAAATGGATGCAGCGAGATCCTGGCACTGTTCAGCAAATGGGTGTTCCATTAATCAGTAAACTAGAGTATGAGTCTGTATCTGTTTGTTAGGTTAGAGTGACAATCAGATGTTACTCAGAAATACAGAATGCGATGCACTTGAATTTCCGGGTAAGCGTTGGGTTTTACCTTAGGCCATTTAGCCTTGTCAAGACGCCAATTTTAAAAAAATCCATTAGCGCGCCACGCGCGCGGATAAGTCGAGTAATTTGAGGAAAGCAAGATTGGTAGGTGCCTGTTCCATGCGTGAAATCAGATTTTCCGCAGAATCAATCGGTTTCTGAGGTGCAAGTGCGCGGCGGAAAAATTTAATCTTCTCAAGGGTGCTATGTTCGAGCAACAGTTCTTCCTTTCTTGTACCGGATGAATTTATGTTAATTGCCGGCCAGATTCGCAACTCTGCCACCTTGCGATCAAGCACAATTTCCATATTCCCGGTGCCCTTAAATTCCTGGAAAATGAGCTCATCCATTTTACTGCCGGTTTCGATCAGGGCAGTTGCAACGATGGTCAAACTTCCCGCTTCCTCGGTAAGCCGTGCGGATGAAAAGATCTGACGCGGCTTTTCCAGTGCGCGTATATCCAGACCACCGGTCATAGTCCTGCCTCCTCCTCCTTTGGCTGAATTGAATGCGCGTGAGAGGCGGGTCAAGGAATCAATAAGCAGCACAACATCACGGCGTGCTTCGGTGAGTCGCTTCGCCCGCTCGATTGCAAGCTCAGCTACTCTTAAATGGTTTTCGATCGGCTCGTCATTGGATGAAGCAAATACCTCGGCGGGTACACTACGCTTGAAATCCGTCACTTCTTCAGGACGTTCGTCTACCAGCAATACCATTACATGACACTCCGGATTATTCTCGAGCACACCGGCTGCGATATCGTGCAGCATGGTCGTCTTTCCGGTACGGGGTGGGGCGACGATGAGTCCGCGCTGGCCTTTTCCTATCGGGCAGAATAAATCCATCACCCGGTTGGTCATACGGTGGTCCTTGGTTTCGAGCTTTAATTGTTCATCCGGAGTGATGGTTGTAAGCTCGTTAAAGCGAATGCACTTTTTGCGTTCATCCACAGTCAGACCATCGATTTTCTGGATGTACCGCACTTTGGGGTTTGGGTAGCGCCCATCATGTTGGGCGATTGCATCAATGAAATTCCCCTGTTTGAGTTTAAATCGCCGGATCAATTCTTTGGAAACAAAGGGATCGCTCGGGTAGGACTTACCATTGCGGTCAGGATTCAATAACTGACCGGTCTTGCCACTCGTGATTTCTAAAATGCCTGATACTTCTACCTTATTATTGGCAGCATCTTCCTGATTTTCAGGTTTTTTATCCTGATCGCTCATCTATATATTAATACATGTCACTCACACACCGGAGCATCGCTAATACAAATGCAGTGAGGCCCGCGTATGCGAAAAAACTAAGATTGGTAAAGTTTAAGAATAGGATTCAAGCGTGTTGGGTGTAGCTTGAAATGAATTTAGGCGCAACAAACAGCAACCTTGTTTAACTCCATCGTGTAATAATTAACTATTAAAAATCGGATGAATCAAGTCTCTTTTTTATTTATTCCTGCTTGCGGTGGCGTTTACCGGACCACTTTGCGTAGTTTTTAGCCTCCGGTGTATAGATGGGCCAGCCATCCGCAGGCGAAAGCAGTGCCCGGCGGAAATCTGGCTGGGTGAGCATTTCAATACTGTAATCAACCGTGGGCAGCTCCATAGGCAGTGAAGTCCATAGTTTTTTCTGGGGCAGCAAGTATAGCTTATCCGGGTAATCGAGTAGCTTTTGGGTATCCCAAACCTGAATCTGTGTGTTATCGCCCTCAGATTCAGCTACATTCCAGTAGTTTTTTTTCCATTCTGCAGTAACGGCTACTTTCTGATTCTGTGTATTTGTTTTATTTAATAAGTGAACAAGCGCGGCACTCAAAGAATGATAGCTATATACATTTGCCGGTTTAGAGGGGTTTTTGACTGCTACCCACGTTTTGATTGCCATGACAGCAATACGGATACCCAGTATGCTTCCCGGTCCCTGACAGTATACGAAATGATCAATATTGCTGATGCTTACACGGTTGTTCTTAAGTAAGTCCGTAACGCTCTCAATAAGGTGTTCGACGGCATCGCCGGTCACGCACTTGTATTCAATAACGCGCTCTCCTTGAAACAAGCTTAGTTGGAGCCTGGGTGCGCTCGAGTCCAATACCAGCCAGTAATCGTCTGCCAAATGATCAGAGAGAAGGGACTGCATCGGCCTTAGTGACGATAGCGCCTGCGTAGATTGGTTGGCAAAATGCCCATCTCTTCACGATACTTGGCGACGGTTCGACGAGCAATTTTGATATCACGCTCGCCGAGGATGCGCACAATTTCCTGGTCACTGAGGGGTTTTGCCGGGTCTTCACCTTCAATAATCAGGGCAATGGACTCCTTAACACTTTTATTGGAAATGCTCTGACCGTCTCCGGATTGTAATCCCGGATTAAAGAAATACTTAAACTCGAAGATCCCGTGCGGTGTATCGATATACTTGTTGGCAATCGCTCGGCTGACAGTGGTTTCATGCACGCCGACGATTTCTGCCACCTGGCTCATGGTCAGTGGTTTTAAGGCAGATACCCCATGCTCGAAGAAATCCCGCTGAAAGTTTAAAAGCTGGCGGGTGATATTCTCGATTGTTTGTTGCCGTTGCTCGATGGAGTTCATCAAAAATTTTCCTGACCTCATCTTGTCTTGAATGTAGGCCTTCTCTTTTGAATTCATCCGGCCCTTGGCGAGCATTTCTTTATATGCACTGTTGATGCGCAGGCGTGGGATCAGCTCATTGTTGAGGGTAATCTCCCACTCATCCTCCCGCTTTTTTACTGAGACATCCGGAACGATTACCCGGTTGGTATCCTCCGAGAACTTACTTGCCGGGGATGGATCCAGAACGGATATTTCCTCAAAGGCATTTTGTGTTTCAAAAATGGATGCAGAGGTCTTACGCGCAATTTCCGGGATGCGTCTCCTAAGCAATAGTTTAAAGTGTTCTTTGACTATTTTGTAGGCCAACGCCTTTTTCTTGCCTTCACTTTCGAGCTGAAAGAGAAGACAGTCTTGCAAATCAAAGCAGCCAATACCCTTGGGATCGAATGTCAGGAATATTTTATGGGCACTTTGAACTGCGCGAAAGGGGATGCCGGTCTTCAGCGAAATATCTGAGAGACTGTCGGTTAAAAAGCCATGTTTATCCAGAGAACCGATGAAATACTCGATCGCACGCATCTCATCTTCGCTGGTATCGGTAAGTTCTGCCTGAGAGGTCAGATGCTCCTGGAGAGACTTTTCGCTCACGAGTGAATCAAAAAAATGCTGGCGTTTTTTGGCGTCTTCCGAGCTGTAGACGCGATTCCCATTCTCCTGGGCGAAGTATTCCTTCCAGTCTTCATCGAGCTTGTTGAAGATGTCGTAGTCTTCTTTGAAATCGAGCTCCTCATTGGTGTTTTCATTACTCTCGGAGCTGTTGTTCTCACTGGAATCTGATGACATACTGTCTATAGTGACGCCATCATTGGGTAGCTCTTCGAGGGTCGGATTGATTTGAAGCTCTTCGAGAATGGTCGATCTTAACTCAACGGCCGGTACTTGCAAAATTTTGAGGGATTGTCTGAGCTGGGGTGCCAGAACAATCGATTGAGTTTGCTTTTGAACCTGTTGTAAGCCTTGCGCCATTGTGGGTGATGTTGTATGATGGATATTAATAAATCAAGTTTCTTTACATGATTTGCATGAAATTTGCTTCAATCAGGGGGTAATCGTTTTTACCACTTGATTTGAAATGCTGAATGCTTAGATTTGTAATTTATGGTTACGATTACAGATCAGGCTGTAGCGAAAATTAGGGAATTGCAGAACCATCATGACGATGAGTCGGCACGGCTGCGGGTGTTTGTTTCCCAGGGAGGATGTTCCGGCATGGAGTATGGTATGAAGTTTGATTCCCCTGCTAGTGACGATCACCGGGTGTTGAAGGATGATTGTGAAGTGATTATTGATCCCGATAGCATGCAACTGATTCAGGGTTCGGTGCTTGATTTTGACGATGGTCTGCAAGGCAAGGGCTTTGAAGTGAAAAATCCGAATGCCAAGGAAACCTGCGGGTGTGGGAAATCCTTTAACTAGTTCAACCATTTTGCCAACATGCCCTATGTAAATGTAAAGGTGACCCGGAATGGAGTTACCCGAGAGATCAAGCAGAAGATAATAGCTGATATAACAGATTCTCTGGTTAAACATTTGGATAAGAAACCTGAGCATATCCATATTGTAATTGATGAGATAGATGAAGATAATTGGGGATTTGCAGGCGAGTTGACTACAGATTACAGGAAACGAACTTAATACGTAATATTTCTAAGTATTCCTTGCTCAAGGCGTTGAAGTTCTTCATATATCAAAATTTTTACGGATAAACGATCGATTAAGTAGTGAGAGTTCTCATATTAACATCCAGTACGGGTACGGGCCACAACATGCGGGCACGGGCGTTTGAAGACTGGTCAAACACTCCTGAGGGTAAAAAATCCAACATGGAGGTCAATATTCACCAAACCCTGGAGGGTACGCACGCCCTCTACAATTTTGGGGTCGAAGTGTATAACTGGATTCAGAGACTGGCTCCCCGGCTGCACCATATATATTGGAACTTTTTAGAGCGTATGAAACTATTGGGTGCGGCGAAGCGTATTTTTGGCCGGCAAAACTTCATAGATGCACTCCAGGCTTACAAGCCCGACGTTGTCATCAGTACGCACCCGCACTTAAATCATGGTTTTTTTGAAATAGCCCGACAAACCCTGGGGGATGACAAGGTCGTATGTATCACCTATTGTGGCGAATTATTTGGCGGTTACGGTTTTAGTAGACAGTGGGTAAATCCGGATAGCGATTTATTCATTGGAGCCGTCGATGAAACCGCTGAGGCCGCTAATACCTTTGGCATGGATGAGAGCAAAAGCTGGACCGGCGGATTTTTGCTCAAGCCTCCCTTTTATAATGAGCGGTTGACTGAGCAAGAACGGGTGAAATTTATCACTGAGGAGCTCGATATGGATCCTGACAAATTCATTTTGGTCCTCGGGACTGGAGCCAACGGAGCGAACAATCACCTGGATAAGCTTGAGTTTATATACAGCCAGGGCATACGTCCTCAGGTAGTTGCCCTTTGTGCGCGTAATAATCTGGTCTATGATGCAATTAATATTTGGGACCGTAAGCATCCTTCCATGCGCGTTAAGCCCCTGCGCTATTATGACCGCATGAACATCCTACTTCAGGCGGCTTCGGCAGTGGTGGCCCGCCCCGGTACGGGACTCACCAGCGAGGCCATCTATCTGGGTTGTCCGATCATTTCAAATGGGATAGGGGGGCTGATGCCGCAGGAGATCATTACGATCCGTTTCTGTATGAAACATAATTTGGGTTGCTCCATCCGTCGGGCAGGTGAACTACCGGTTATCATTAAACGGTGGATGGATGATCCCGAGGAGCTAAAGCAGATTCGTGCCAATTTAAGGAAAGTAAGGCCACAGCATACCCCCCTGAATATTCTCGAAAAAGTGATTGAGTTGCATAACCAAAAGAATGGGCGCTGATTCACAGGCAAGCCTAACCCTCAAAAGCCAACTTTACCCCTGGATCCTGCTGTCATTACTCAAGGAGCTGAGTAATCCCCATTCGAGAATCCAGAATCGAAACTTTCAGCCTTTTAGCCAACCGCTCTTATTCAGCGCTTCTGATATCTTAACTGCATTACATCCTGATCGTGAATTTCCTGAGCGATTACACCATGGTGTAAATAATGCGGTCGGCATACATTTTCAAAGCCCCACGGGTTTAGTGAATTTTTTTGAAAACAGGCGTGTGTTACCCGGACGCCTGCGCGGAATCCGCAATTTCCCGGCATTGATCCGTTTCCTGAGCAGGCTCCTCTATATACAAAAGCTATTGAAGGTTGAATCTTTGGAATCTCTAAATCACGCACAAATAGAGCCTAAAGTGATCGCCACCTTGTTCGCCGCCTGTGCAGGCATTAATGGGCTCATCAAGCTCGATACCTTTACCCATAAGCTGTTTTTGTCAGGATCGAGAGGCCGCGTTCATATTCGTATCAAAGGCATAGCAGAACCGATACTCTACATCGATTTAACTGAAGAACATCTGATTTGCACGAGAGAGAAGCCGGTTGCCGATCCGCAGAGAACTGTAGACCTGGAGTATGAAAGCCTGGAAACCGCATGGGTAAGCGTGAGCAACCAGGCCGATAATCTAGCGCTCGTGGGCAAAGGCAATATTCGAATGCGCGGATACGTTCCTCTTGCCGACTCCCTCAACCATTTGCTTGATCGCTTGCAAATGTTTGTTTCATTATAGTCGATTAAACATTTATGAGCACGATTCCAGTTAAAGGAAAAGTATTGGTGATCGACGATGATACCGAGATTCGTTATTCTCTAAAGCGTGTCCTCGAATCCCAACAATATGAAGTGATTCTCGCTGCAAGTGGTGAGGAAGGGGTGAATATGGCAGAGGATGAGCAGCCCTCGGTGATCATTTGTGATAATCGCATGGAAGGGATCAGCGGGATTGAGGCACTCCAGCATCTCCGCAACATTGCTCCGGATTCCATGGTGATCCTGATGACCGCCTATTCGACCACTCAAACTGCCATTGAGGCGATGAAGTTTGGCGCATTTGATTACATTGTTAAGCCCTTCGAGTTGAAGAAAATCCTGGATCTTGTAGCGGGTGCACTTCAGGCCAATCAGCAGTTGGTGAGTGCGAAGCAGGACGCTTTACCCGGAATTGATTCCAATGATTATGTAGAGGGCATTGTAGGCTCTGCGGAGTCGATGCGGGGTGTTTTTAAGCGAATTGGTCAGGTTGCCGCAAGTGATGCAACTGTGATGATCACGGGTGAGAGCGGCACCGGTAAAGAATTGGTAGCCCGCAGTATCTATCGACACAGTCACCGTGGAAGCGGCCCGTTCGTAGCTGTCAATTGTGCGGCCATCCCTGAGAATTTGATCGAGAGTGAGCTCTTTGGCCATGAAAAAGGCTCGTTTACCGGGGCCACTGCCCAGAAAAAAGGACGATTTGAACTGGCAGATAAAGGTACGATCTTCCTGGATGAAATCGGGGATATGACACTCTCCACACAAACGAAAGTGCTTCGTGTATTGCAGGAAGGCGAAGTACAACGCGTCGGGGGTACGGAAACCATCAAGGTGGATGTTCGCTTACTGGCGGCAACAAATAAGGACCTGGAGGCGATGGTCGGCGAAAAGGAGTTTCGGGAGGATTTATTTTACCGTTTGAACGTGTTCCGACTGCGGTTGCCACCGCTCAGGGAGCGTATGGAAGACATTCCGATTATTGCGAGTTTTCTGCTCAAAAAGCTAGCAACAAAATCCAACAGCTCGCCTAAGCAATTGTCGCCGCAAGCGCTGGATGTGCTCAAGGCATATAAATGGCCAGGAAATGTGCGTGAATTGGAAAACACGATCCAGCACAGCGCAGTGCTCGCACAGGGTAATGTGATCTTGCAGAGTGACCTGCCGGCTGAAATCCGGGGGAATGAAAAAGCCAGTAAGGATGACAAAAAAATTCCAGCGGATAAAGAATCCAAGGAAACGACAGCGGATAACCGTAAGTCCGAATCAAGTTCAAATGAGCCGTCTGCTCCCACTACAGTGACGGGTGATTTGCTGGGGTTTCCGATGGATAAGGCATCAAGCTTTGATCACGTCTATAAACTCCTGCGCCAGGAGAATGATCGCGGGCTCTTGATGGCGATTGAGAAGGAAATTATTTTAAGGGCGCTTAAGGAAAATAAAGGCAACCAACTACGTGCTTCCGAAATCCTGGGAATCAGCCGATCAACCCTGCGTAAGCGAATCGAAGAATTCGATATCGAAACCTGATCAGGCTACGACTTCCGCTATTTTCCTGGTGGGTGCGCTACTTTGAATATTCAGTTTATCCTGAAGCATTTGTGCCCAGGTTCTCAGGTA
This sequence comes from Puniceicoccaceae bacterium, assembly GCA_028285755.1. Classification (GTDB taxonomy): domain Bacteria; phylum Verrucomicrobiota; class Verrucomicrobiia; order Opitutales; family JAFGAQ01; genus JANQOQ01. The sequence goes on along the minus strand of JANQOQ010000004.1, from coordinate 147,743 downwards.
TAAGACGACATGGTCGCTTTGATTTCTTTGCAGGTAGCGAAATCCCCCCGGCAATCGCTTCAATACCTGGGTGTTTGAAAGATACTCAAGCTCACGAATATCTGTGGGGTGCAGACTCGCCTCAATCAATGAATCGATCACGTAGTCTAATTGAAAGCCGGTTGTAGGGCAATAAGGTTCGTAATGCTCACTTTGTTCAGACCAATCCCCCTCGCGCTTCATGGCACTTTTATGAATTTCCTCAGCAGAAAGGCCAGTCAAGACCTGGGCAAGGTGGCCGCAGTTACAATGCCCCATATGCGACCACATGTAACGACTGCCACATTCCAGATTATCAGCAGCCTGCATTAATGCATCAACCAGATACTTACTCGGATAAGCCATGTTTTATATAAATTAAGCTAAATGCATTTTTCAAATGCATTAGCCTAACTTTTTCATGATTTTCAGTGCTGCAGGTAGCGCTCGATGCGATTACAGGCTTCTATGATGTTATCATAACTACTGGCAAAGCTCGCGCGGACAAACCCCTCTCCATCTTCGCCAAATGCCGTCCCGGGAACCAGAGCCACATTTTGGGATTCAAGAAGCCCAGTCGCAAAATCCTTCGAGCTTTTGCCTGAAGGCCTGATATCCGGGAACACATAGAAGCTACCCCTGGGCAGGTGACAGGGGATACCCATACCATTGAGTCGCTCCACCAGAAAATCCCGTCGGCGTTTGTATTTAGACCTCATTGCACGCACACTGGGCGCTCCGTTTTTAAGGGCTTCTATAGCTGTTTCCTGACTTAGAATCGGCGCACAAAGCATGCTGTACTGGTGCACTTTCATCATGGCGTCAATCAGTGGAACCGGTCCGCATGCATAGCCGATGCGAAAGCCCGTCATTGCAAAGGCTTTCGAAAAACCATGTAGCAGGATGGTACGCTCAGCCATGCCGGGTAGGGTAGCGATGCTGGTGTGCTCACCTTCAAAAGTCAGTTCCGAGTAGATTTCATCACTGATGATGAGCATATCCTTCTCGATTGCAAATTCGGCTATCTCCTGCAACAGAGCCTTGTCGGCAGTTCCTCCGGTGGGGTTGGTAGGAAAGTTAAGGATAAATACTTTTACCCCCGGTTCCCAGGCATCTTTAATATCCTCTATATCCAAAGAAAAAGCGTTCTCGGACTTTGCAGCAACGCCGATGGCAGTTGCATGAACCAGCTTGATGCTTGGGTTGTAAGAGACATAGCAGGGTTGGTGATACATCACCTTATCCCCGGGATTGATGAGTGCCCGCAATGCCAGATCCAGAGCCTCGGATACTCCCACGGTTACGAGCACCTGGTCTTGGGGCTCATATCGCACTCCGAAAAAGTCTTCAACATAACTTGAAATTTCCTGCCTCAGTCTAATTAGGCCCAGATTATCGGTATAACTGGTTTTCCCACGTTCCAGTGCGAAGATCGCCGCTTCCCGTATATGCCAGGGCGTTACGAAATCAGGCTCGCCGATGGCGAGTGATATCGCGTCTGGCCGCTGGGAAACCAGGGCAAAAAAGTCCCGGATTCCCGATTTAGGAAGTGACCCTACATGGTCAGCGACAAATCTGGATGAATCGAGTGACATAGTTATAGTGAGTTAAAAAAATACATGTTTTTCAGAAGCTTTTGAGCGTTCTGATTAAGCTTATGCGCTGACTGCGGGTTTATCCGGATCAGTATCCGTTGTAATGAGCTGAAAGCCTTGCTCCTTGTACGCTCTCAACATAAAATGGGTTGCAGTCGAAAGCACCCCATCAATGCTTGAAAGTCTTTCGGAGATGAACGATGCAACCTGATGCAGACTATTACCGGTTACAACGGCCAGCAAATCATAGGCACCGGACATGAGGTAACAGCTTTCTACCTCATCAAAACGTGAAATACGCAGTGCCAGCCGGTCAAAGCCGCCCTCGCGCTCGGGCCTTATCTTGATCTCGATGACCGCCCTTACGAGCTGGGAGTCGAGTTTTTCGGAGTCTACGATGGGCCGCCAACCCAATAGAATGCCCTCCTGCTGGAGTTTGGCGACTTCCTCAACGATCTGCTGATCATTGAAATCCAGCAGGCTTTGCAACTGGCGTGTTGAGAGCTTTTCGCCCTCAAGTATCATGTGCAACACCTCATTCATAAAGACTTGATAATGCCTGCTTAATCAGGGGTTGTCAATGTCGATGTGATGAACCGGATAGAGGCATAATGCGTGTATCGCTTCTAAAGTCTTGCACACTGGGTCGTAAGAAGCTTTTGATAGCGTTTTGTTTATGAATATTCTCGTAACAGGAGTCGGAGGTTTTATTGGGTCCAAGACCGCAGAGTTGCTCATGGATCAGGGGCATTCTGTATATGGTGTGGATAACCTGAACGACTACTATGACGTAAGGCTCAAAAAGTATCGATTGCACCAGTTGGCTGAGAAGCAAGGTGCCAGTAATGAAATACTGAATTCTCTCAATTATAGAGAATCTACATTGGCTGATCCGATTTCCTTTTATGCCGGTAATTTTTCTTATTTCACAGCGGATATCGAGGATTTTCAAACGATTGATCAATTCCTGGGAGAAGCAAAACTGGATGCCGTGATCAATCTCGCTGCGAGGGCAGGGGTGCGGTACAGCATGGAAAATCCGTACATTTACATGACTACCAATGCCGACGGTACGTTGAATCTGCTCGAGTTTATGCGCAAACGGGGGATCTCTAAGTTTGTGCTCGCATCGACTTCATCCCTCTATGCGGGCCAACCCATGCCTTTTAAGGAAGATCTGCCGGTCAACACCCCGATCTCACCCTACGCGGCTACCAAAAAGGCGGCTGAAGCGATGGCTTACACCTACCACCATCTCTACGGCATCGATGTTTCCGTATTGCGCTATTTTACAGTTTTTGGGCCTGCAGGGCGCCCCGATATGGCTCCTTACCGTTTTATCAAGTGGGTAAACGAGGGTACTCCCATTACTCTGTATGGGGACGGAGAGCAGGCGCGCGACTTTACCTATATCGATGACATCGCGGCAGGTACGATCAAGGCACTGCAATCTACGGGCTACGAGATCATCAACCTGGGCGGTGGCAACCAGCCGATTACGATTAATCAGATAATCGCATGGATTGAGGACATGCTGGGAAAAAAGGCGACGATCGATTATAAACCCTTTCATAAGGCGGACATGCTCGTTACCTATGCGGATATCCAAAAAGCGGGCAACCTGCTCGATTGGCACCCGCAGGTTTCTCCTCAGGATGGCTTCCGAAAAACAGCCGACTGGTATCTCTCAAACCAGGAATGGCTCAAGGAAATACCGGTCTGATTTAGACAAACAGATTGGCCTTTGAGTGGTTGGTAGCGTCGAGAAAGTCTGCCACACCTCCGACTTCTATATCGTCCAGCAGTTCTTCCTGACGGATGCCCATGGCTTCCATAGACATCGAACACGCAACCATACGTGCGCCCTGTTCGCGTGCAGATTGCATAAGGCCATGCACATTCGGCAGATTCTTGGATGCCATGCGCCACTTCATCATCTTCGTGCCCATGCCGCCCATATGCATATTGGAGAGCGGTAGTTTACCCATGCCCTTGGGCATCATCCAGCCAAACATATGATCCATGAAGCTTTTGCCCTTTGGAGTTGCTCCAGATTCCTTGCGCAGCACATTCAGGCCCCAGAAGGTGAAGAACATGGTGACCTCTTTACCCATCGCTAATGCACCGTTTGCAATCACGAGAGAGGCGAGCGCCTTATCCATATCCTGTGAGAAGACGACCAGGGTTGTTCCATTATTTGCAGATGCTTCGTCAGAGGTAGCAGGTACGCTTTCAGTAGCCAGCTTCCGAACTTTACCGGTGATAACTCCTGCTTCACGAGAGATGTCGAGCAACTCGAGCCCTGCGTTTTTCGCATAGGCTGGAAGATCCTTCATAAAGCCCGAGTCCGTTGCACTCACTTCGAGCACCTGTCCGGCTTCGAGCTGGTCTACGCTTTGCTTTACGCGCATGATGGGTCCGGGGCAGGCGAGTCCGGTCGCATCCAGTTTTACGATACTATCTGCGGAAATGGAACTTGGCTGATTTTCTATTTTGGGTTTATCGTTGGTTTGCATAGGTGTTGGGTCATTTTTGGTTTCCTTCGTGGGCATCACTGTCATGCCACCCACAAGACTCTGGGCTTTAAATCCTTCCTGATTGAGTACACGAGATGCGAAATAGCTGGTTTTGCCCAGGGCACATACGGTTACAACCGGCTTTTCGCGGTCGAGCTCGTTCAGACGGTCTCTGAGTTTCGCAAAAGGTATATTGCGTGAGCCTTCGATGGGTTTCATAGTTGCCAACTCCGGGGGGCGGACATCCACGATTTGAGCAGCTTCAGCATCCGGTAGCTCATAGACGGCGTCATAGAGCTCGTCTTCCAGATTCATGGCGGAAAACCCGGCAATGTTTACGATATCCTTGGCAGCACCGAATGGGGGTGCATAGGCGAGCTCCAGATGGCAAAGGTCCTGAATCGTCATTCCCGCACGCAATGCAGTTGCGATTACATCGATGCGTTTATCGATGCCGTTCACCCCGACTGCCTGTGCTCCAAGCAATTTCCCATCATTCGGGTTCCAGGCAATTTTGAGAGTCATCTGCATGGCTCCGGGGTAATAACCGGCATGGTCGGTTGCTGTGACCGTTGTGGTCTTGTAATCCATCTTGGCCGCTTTGAGCCGTTTTTCGCTAAAACCGGTAATCCCGATCACCGTATCAAATACACGTACGATTGCCGTACCCAAAGAGCCCGGGTAGGGCAATGCCTGATCTCCCATAAAGATATGGTCAGCTGCAGTGCGACCCTGGCGATTGGCGGGGCCACCGAGCGGAACCGCCGTTGGCTGCCCGGTAATGGCATCGATTGTTTGCACAGCGTCTCCCGCAGCATAGATAGCGGGGTCCGACGTTTGTTGATAGGCATCTACTACAATGTGCCCCCGAGGACCGATTTCCAGGCCTGCTTCTTTAGCAAGCTGTGACTCAGGCCTTACGCCGATGGAAAGCAAAACCATGCCACTCTCGATTTGTTTGCCTGAGGCCAACTCGGTAATGATCGAGCCTTCTTTGTCTTCAAAGCGGGAGATACCATCGCCTAAAACCAGTTTCACCCCTTCTTCGGTTAGTCGTTCTTCTGCTGGACGTGCAATTTCCGGGTCTACTTGCGGTAAAATCTGAGACTGAAGCTCTACCACACTTACTTGTTTGCCCAAATTCGCCAGCTGTTCGGCTACTTCGAGCCCAATGAAACCCGCACCAGCAATAACAATGGAGTCAACGGTTTCTATTTTCTCCTTAAGTCTGTCCATATCCTGTAGATTGCGCAGGGTATATACTAACTTATGGTCGACTCCCGGAAGCGGAGGGCGCAGAGGGGCAGCACCGGGAGCGAGTATCAGAGTGTCATATTCCAGGGTGTCCTCATCCTTGCTTTCGAGATAACGAACTTTTACCTGCTTATGTTCCCGGTTAATCTCGGTAGCTTCAGTCAGATTGAGCACCTCGATATTGAGCATACTCATTAAACTCTGCGGTGTTTGAACGGCCAGCCGGGAACGATCCTGGATTTCACCCCCGATGTAATAGGGCAACCCGCAGTTTGCGAACGATACATCCGGGCCTCTTTCAATAAGGGTGATTTTGGCATGCTCATTAAGCCTGCGGGCACGCGCGGCGGCAGAAGCCCCACCGGCGACACCGCCAATGATCACAAGTCGATGTTCAGAGTCTTTTGAATTGGGTTGTATCATGGTAATTGGATTTAAAAATTAGTTTTATCTAATTTAGTAAATACTAATATAATGATGTCAACCAATATCCTTAATAAATTATAGATATAAAGGCGGAGCGTTTACTGATCCCTATTCACGCGGTGAACGTCTGCACTACGGTCTTTCATTAGGTCGGCGCTTTCAAACTCTAAAGTGTCCGGCTGGTGAATTTGAAGCGAGGTCATTTTCCAAAGGTAGAGCTTCAGGTCATCCCCGGTTATAAAATCAAGAATGTGTCCTCCGCCGTCCCTCGTTTGATTAATGCCATGGATATGCCATTTAGGCGGATTAAAGGCAGCAGCGTATTCCGGGTTCCAAAAGCCAATGACGGTAAAATTCTCATTCTGAAATTCAAAAACAGATTGATTTTCCACGATTTCGATCAGAGAAGGGTAGGGCTTGGTTTGCTTGGGAACACTACGTGCTTTTAAATACTTGAAATTCCCCTCAATACGCACCGCATACGCATGATTCTCCGCAAAGCGATCGATGGAATCCAGTTTATGGAGGGTATTTGCGAGCTGATCATAGGCTATGCCCGCAGGTAGATTATAGGGTATCGCCTCGGATTCGGGAGTAAATGCAAGGGTGACGTATGGGGTAAGCTCACTGGGATTGATCCGCTCTACTGCTCCCTCGTAATTTATCCGGTATATCTCTCCATCCATGATGATGACTTCACCGTCTAATGCGTGAGTGGTTCCGATACCATGATCTCCATAGTTCATAGCATCCTCAATACTCACAAAACCATCAAAAAGTCTTTCAAGAAGTCCCACATAGCTTGAATACTGGGTGACTGTAGCGGCAGGAAGATAGATGCAGGTCAGTACTGTGACCCAAATGTGTACGAAATATTTTTTCATAAGTGATAGAATAGTGGTATTTGGAAGTAATAGCTCTTTTTCTAAAGACTGTTACCCAAAAATTCGACTTAATTAATTACGGATTGACATAAGCATATTATTTTAGAAAGTTCTAATATAGTTAAAGCTTTAAATCATGTCCGTAGAATCTCCCTCTGAATTGAATCTCGATGAAATGCTGGATAAGGCCAGCAATGCGGCGGCTACTCTAAATGCGCTCAGTAATCCTCAGCGCCTCATGATTTTGTGTCATTTATTGATGGAAGAGGAGTTGTCGGTTTCTGAGCTGCAGTCAAAATTGGATTTAAGCCAGTCTGCGCTCTCCCAACATCTGGCCAAATTGCGTGCAGAGGGTATGGTGGGCACCCGGAAGCATCATCAGCAAGTTTTTTATAGAGTCACCCGGGATGATGTTCGCAGTATCCTGGGTTTGCTCTATCAAATATACTGCAAGGTAGATTAAGGTTTTCCCAATAGCCTTAAAGTTGACTCTTTAATAAATTTGAATCAATCAGGAGTCTACAAGTCAGAACCATTATGAAACGATTACCCCCTTTGAAACCCTTAACCGTATTAATCTTACTTGCCGTATTTTCTGCCTTCTCAGTATCCGCCAAGCACCATAAAAAAGACTGGATCCAGTTATACAATGGAGAGGATTTGGATGCCTGGACTCCCAAATTCAACGGATACCCGCTAGGCTATAACTGGAAGAATGTTTTTCGTGTTGAGGATGGATATTTAACAGTGTCTTACGATGAGGTGGATGAAATAAAGCGTGAATTTGGGCATCTCTTTTATAAGAACCCCTTTTCTCATTACATACTGCGTGCTGAGTATCGCTTTGTAGGTGAGCAGGTGAAAGGCGGGCCTGGCTGGGCATTTCGTAACAATGGACTCATGCTTCATTGCCAGATACCTGAGACGATGCGGGTAGAGCAGGAATTCCCCGTTTCATTGGAAGTTCAGCTTCTGGGAAGTTTAGGTGATAAAATTCGGACGACCGCTAATCTTTGCACTCCTCACACCCATGTCGTTATGAATGGGCAGCTCCATGAGCCCCACTGCACTAATTCCGTTTCGGAAAATTTCTTTGGGGATCAGTGGGTCACTGTGGAGGTGGAAATCCATGGATCAGCGGAAGTCATTCACCGTGTTAATGGTAAAGTCGTTATGACTTATGAGAAACCCCAGTTTAACGATGGAGAGCTCGTGCCTGGCGGATACATTAGCATCCAGGCCGAAACCGCACCGATTCAATTCAGAAAAATTGAGTTGCTGCCGTTGCCTGGAAACCAGGCGATCAGCCACAGCGGCGGTAATGCGCCGATCATTGATTAGGCTTACACGAGGTTGATTTCCACGCGTTTCCCAATAAGCGCCAGATTCTGGCGCATCATGTCTGCATCGTTAATCTCAGAGATGACGGCGCTTATCTTAGGGTTCTGCAAGACCCATAAGTAGGCTTTTTCCGGGAGCGGCATGTCGCCGGGAATCGCAGTATTGAGCTTTTCAATACGCCATTGGGGAACCTCCATTCCTTCCTGAATCGGGCTGATCGTGGCAGCCGCTTTCATGCCGACGATGCCCATGCCTGCGTTAACCGCAGCCGCGATCGCGGGTTCCATGGCTCCCTGGTTGGCAATGTTGTAGGCAACCATGGCCATATCAATATGACCCAGCTCAGCAGCTTTGTATAAAACGCGTGGTTGGTCGGTATGCGAAGAAAATCCAGTGAAGCGAATTTTACCCTCCTTTTTAAACTTCTCTGTCATTTCCAGGTGGATTTCGTCCATGAGCTCCTCCGGCATGCGGCAACCGTGCGGGAAATGGAGAACATCAATGTGATCCGTCTTCATACGCGTAAGGCTCGCTTCTACCGATTCACGCATTTTGTCTTCGACGATCTTCTTCCACTTGGATTGGAAGCCATACTCACGCCTCACCACATAATTGCGATATGCGCCTTCCACTTCATTCCCGTGCGAGCGGAAAAACTTGAAAAAATAACCCGGTTTGGTGACTTCACGTTCGGCGATCAGTTCCTCAGCCATCTTATTTACTTTTGCCTGCTTATCCGCTGAGAGACTTTGGTAGAGCTCGTCACACAGGTTGGTTATAAAAGAATTGTAGCCGCTGATCTTCGTAGCGATAAATACCTTGTCGCGATAGCCCTGTTCAAAAAGCTCTCCCCATCCTTCTTCGCTCTGCCCTCGTCCATAAGCGGTTGCGGTATCCAGGTAGTTAACACCACTATCAATGGCTTCTTTAAAGAAGCCCGTTTTGCCCGGAAAATTAGATACTTTGCTACTCCCTCCGATCACCATTTCAGAAACCATAAGTCCGGTGCGCCCAAGGCGGCGGTAGGTCATGCCGCTTTGCTTATTGCGCCATTCATCGGGAAGTTGTTTGTATTTTGTTTTTTGACTAGTATCGGATGCTTTGACAGCGCCTGCTGTGGCAATTCCTCCAGCAACAGCCAAGGAACCTTTAAGAAATGATCGACGGGATGGGTGGGTAATAGAATCGTTTGAGCTCATGTATATCCTTATACCGGTTTGAGAGCAACCTTCAAGCAGTTATCATTGAAATCGGATCAGATACTCCAAAATTTTAGGTGGAACGGCTTGGGAAGTAACTCCTTAAACAATAGTTTTTCCTGTATCCCCTTAAGATTCGCCAAATAGATTTCGCAATGGGGCTGGCAAAATTCAGCCATGACCTGCAGACAGGGACCGCAGGGAGGAGCAGGGGGGTCTGCATCTGTAACCACTACCAAATACTCAGGGTCAATAGTGCCTCGCTCTGCGATGGCTTTGAATATTGCGGTGCGCTCTGCGCACGTCGTCAGCCCGTAACTCGCGTTTTCAACATTGCAGCCGACTATTAATTCATCCGAATTTCTGAGTTTCAGGCAACAACCTACTTTAAATTCAGAGTAGGGAGCATGGGCTCTCAAGCGGGCTTCTTTTGCGAATTCGTAGGCCTTCTTCAGTAGCGGACTATTATTCATTCAGCGAATTTAGCTCTGCTTAATTAAGAAATCGAGTGCGTATTCGTAACCATGCAGACCCATGCCTGAGATTGATGCAACACAAGCGGGTGCGGTGATACTCTTTTTGCGGAATTCCTCGCGTTTGTGAATATTCGAGATATGGAGCTCGACGGTCGGGATGTTGCAGCTTTTTACGGCATCCAGAAGGGCTACGCTGGTATGGGTTAGGGCAGCAGCATTTAAAATACATCCACTCACTTCTTCATCGACCGCTTTTTCCAGGCGATCGATTATCCGGCCTTCATGGTTGGATTGAAAGCAAATGACATCAGTATCCTTCGAATTGCCATACTCAATGAGCCGCTCTTCGAGCTCTTGCAAGGTGGTACTACCATAAATTTCCGGCTCGCGCTTACCCAGACGTCCGAGATTGGGGCCGTTTATGACCAGTATTCGCTTTCTCATAAGTAAATCATTAGCACAGACTTTTGTAACATCAAGAATAATGCAAAACGGAAATAATTAAGTATTTTATCAAAATTAGATATCGTTCGGATTTCTTTATTCCCAATTTTAGAAAGAAATTGAAAAGTGAAATCGAGTGCAAAGAATATACATCATTACCTATCTTTTTAACTTCTTGCATTCGGTGCTTTGGATTTAGAGGTATTGGAGGTTACCTTTTCAAAGCACCGAATGTTTTTTTTTGCGCAGTTTTGTTTATCCGGGGTAACCGCATATCAGTATATTTTTTATTGCGCTTCTTTACTTGATAAAGATCACAAATGGCTTGAATAGCCTATTGTCACAAGCAAGTTAATTAATCGACGATGACAGATTACAATATCACACACTTAAGGCAACTTGAGGCTGAAAGCATCCATATCATGCGTGAAGTCGCTGCGGAGTTTTCTAATCCGGTTATGCTCTACAGCATCGGAAAGGACTCTTCGGTACTCCTTCATTTGGCGCGTAAAGCTTTTCATCCCGCAAAGATTCCATTCCCGCTTTTGCATGTGGATACAACCTGGAAGTTCCAGGAAATGTACAAATTTCGCCAGATGATCGCGGACGATCCTGCCATTGATCTGATCGTGCATATTAATGAAGAGGGCAGGGCAGCGGGGGTGAATCCGTTTGATTTCGGTACGGAAAAACATACCCAAATTATGAAAACGGATTCACTGAAAATGGCGCTGAACAAGTATAAATTTGATGCGGCATTTGGGGGTGCACGTCGGGATGAGGAAAAATCGAGAGCCAAAGAGCGGGTATTTAGCTTCCGCAATCAGTTTCACCAATGGGATCCTAAAAACCAGCGACCTGAGCTCTGGGATTTATATAATACCAAGATCAACAAGGGGGAGTCCATACGGGTATTTCCCATGTCTGACTGGACTGAGCTCGATATCTGGCGCTATATTCAAATTGAGAATATTCCCATTGTTCCTCTTTATTTTGCCAAGGAAAGGCCTGTAGTCGAGCGGGACGGTGTGATGATCATGGTAGATGATGATCGCATGCGCTTTGAGCCCGGCCAAAAGCCCGAAATGAAGAAGGTAAGATTCCGCACACTTGGCTGCTATCCTCTAACCGGTGCAGTAGAATCCGAAGCAGAATCCGTGGAAGATATTGTTCAGGAAATGCTGCTGACGACGACATCGGAGCGCCAGGGCAGAGTGATCGACTATGATGGGGGTGCCAGCATGGAAGATAAAAAACGAGACGGTTATTTCTAATAATTAAGACTATGTCTGAAACGAATTATAAAGTGAGGGAGCAGGATTTAATCCGCTCCGATATTTCAGCCTACCTCAAACGCCACGAGGAAAAAGACATGCTTCGCTTCCTGACCTGTGGAAGTGTGGATGATGGTAAGTCTACATTGATCGGGCGTCTGCTCTACGATTCACAGATGATCTACGAGGATCAGCTGGCCGCGGTGATGAAAGATTCCAAGGTGCACGGGACGACCAATGATGATTTCGATCCGGCACTGCTGACCGATGGGCTTAAGGCTGAGCGTGAGCAGGGGATTACGATCGATGTCGCCTACCGCTACTTCTCGACAGAAAAGCGTAGTTTCATAATCTGTGATGCGCCGGGGCATGAGCAATATACGCGCAATATGGCCACCGGAGCCAGCCACTGTGATGTAGCCATTGTGTTAATTGATGCACGGCATGGAGTCATGCCGCAGACGAAGCGCCACAGCTTCATTGCGAGTTTGCTCGGTATTCGCCATCTTATTATTGCCGTCAACAAGATGGATGCGGTGGACTACGATCAGGATGTTTTTGAAAAAATCCGTAAAGACTATCTGAGCTTTGCGGCGAAATTCCAGGACGTTAATATCCACTTTTTACCCATCTCTGCACTTAAGGGGGATAATGTAGTCGACCGCAGTGAAAATATGGACTGGTTTGATGGGCGACCTTTGTTAAGTTACCTGGAGGCCATTGAAATCAGTGCCGACCGCAATTTGATCGACCTTCGCTTCCCGGTGCAGTACGTATTGAGGCCTGACCTGAATTTCCGCGGATTTTCCGGTACCGTTGTTTCCGGCATTATGCGCAAAGGTGACAGCGTGATCGTCAATCCATCCGGCAAAAAGGCAAAAATCAAAAGCATTGAGACCTACAACGGCGAAATACCGGAAGCCTTTGCACCGATGGCAGTTACGGTAACTACCGATGAAGAAGTCGATATCAGCCGTGGAGATGTTTTAAGCCATCCAAATAACCGTCCACACGTGGAAAGCGGGTTTGATGCAACCGTCGTCTGGATGCATGAGACCCCACTGCAATCCGGTAGAAACTATTTGTTGAAAACGACCACTCAAACGGTACCGGTCACCCTGGATGGCGTCCGCTATCGCTTTGATATCAATAATTTGGGTCGCGAGGACAGCACTGAGCTTGAGATGAACGAAATAGGCCGTGTGGGCTTCACTGCGCACCGTCCCTTCAGCTTTGATAACTACAGCCGAAACCGTAAAACCGGGTCGTTCATCCTCATTGATACCGTCACGAATGCAACACTTGCTGCAGGGATGATTATCCGTCAGAGGGTTGAGGAGAAAAAGACCGTTTCAGGCCCGCGTAATGTTAATTGGGAAAAAGGCCAGGTAAGCCGGGACGAGCGCAATACGCTTATGGGGCATGCGCCGCAAACACTCTGGTTGACAGGTTTAAGCGGTTCCGGAAAGTCGACAATCGCTCAGGTATTGGAGGCGAAGCTAGTAGCCGCTGGTAAAAAAGCCTATATACTCGATGGTGATAACATCCGGCATGGTCTGAACCAGGATCTCAGCTTTACACCGGAAGATCGTAAGGAGAATATACGCCGCATTGCAGAGGTAGCATCTCTGATGAATGATGCAGGTCTCATCGTGATCACCGCATTTATCTCACCCTATCAAGAGGATCGTGAACAGGCGCGTGAGATCATTAATGGGGCTGCTGATGAATCTGAAAGCCGATTCCATGAGATATTTGTAGATACGCCATTGGAAGTCTGCGAAGCCCGGGATGTGAAAGGCCTCTACTCGAAGGCGCGAGCTGGTGAAATTAAGAATTTCACCGGGGTTACTGCACCGTATGAAGCCCCCGAGAATCCTGAATTGAAAGTTTCAACCGATGGGCAGACACCCGCGAGCTGCGCGGATTTCATTCTGCAGGAACTTAAGTTGTTGGACTAAATTCAGGCAGAAAAGGGTTTGTTTTTGCATCAGGTTTATGCTCAAAGTAAGCATCCTTTGAGTATATGCCTGAATCCAGTCCAAAAAAAGTCCTGATTTGGGGAGTTAATTATTCGCCTGAGCAGACAGGGATTGCTCCCCAGAATGTCTGGATGGCGCAACAATTCGTCAAAGCAGGATATTCGGTAGAAGTGGTAACCAGTTTCCCTTATTATCCTGCCTGGAAGCTGGCGGAATCAGATAAGGGTGAAAGCTTTCGCACCGATGAGATCAATCGCGTAAGGGTCCACCGTTGTAGAATGTATGTGCCCAAGCGACCCCGCCTGCTCAAAAGGATGCTTCAGCAGTTTACCTTTATGCTAACGAGCACCTACCGTATCCTTACACTTCCAAAGGCAGATCTCTATGTAGGGGTAAGTCCACCGTTCTTGATCAGTCCGATCCTTAGGATTGTTGCGGCCCTCAAGAATAAGCCTTATGGGATACACATCCAGGACTTTGAGGTAGCTGCAGCCTATGAAACCAGTGGGTTGTCTAAGGCTTTATATTCTATTCTAAGCGGGATTGAAAACTGGGGTTTGAAAAAAGCACTACAGCTTTCAACCATCAGTGAGGCTATGCTCCCAAGACTAAATGAGAAGTTGCCAAATGAAAAAACGCAGGATGCGACAATCCTGGCGAACTTTGCGAAATCTCAGGCAAGCTTTCGTGTAGAAGATATGCGAAATCTACGTGCGAGGTATTCTGCAAAGAAATTGTTGTTCTACAGCGGAAACCTGGGAGATAAACAGGTTTTGGATGACTTGGTGATCGCTATCAATCAATTCCCCAAAGAGGAACTTGAATGGGTGATTGCGGGGCAGGGCGCTCAACGGAAATCATTAGAGGCACTTGTTGAAGGGCTTGGATCTGATAATATCCATCTTATTGACCTTTTACCCAGCTGGGAGTATGCAATGACACTCGAAGCCGCTGATTTTTGCGTAATCAGCGAGCGTACGCAAATGGGTAGCTGGATGCCATCGGGCATTTGCTTCGCAAGTAAGATGCTCAGCTACATGAAGCAAGGAAAGCCACTTCTGGTGTATGCTGATCAACAAAGCGAAATCAGCCAGATTGTTGCCAAGAATCAATGCGGAATTCGATTGGAGAACAAGGAGTCTATAGAATCAATGCTAGATCGTTTAATTAACGTGCAGGATTTATCCTCGATGCAGGATGCCAGCAAAAATTATTACTTGCAATACCGCAGTAAGTTTGGATTTGAATCATGGCTGGAAGGATTTTTGCCAAATAATCCATAGATCTACCCTATCGAACAAGCGTATGAAAATTCTCATTGCCGGAGCCGGAGGCTTTATTGCAGGACACCTCGTTAAACAGCTTAAGGATGCAGGGCATACTATAGTCGCTGTCGATCAGAAGCCGTTCGATCAATGGTATCAGAAGTTTGATTCTGAAAACGTCCTTAATAAGGTGGCGAATCTCGAGGAAAAGCAGGCTTGTTATGAGTCTGCGGAAGGTTGTGACCGAATTTACAATCTCGCGTGCAATATGGGTGGGATGGGATTTATCCAAAACAATCACGCGCTCTGCATGCAAAGTGTGCTCATTCACACCCACATGTTGATGGCGGCTCGTGACCTGGGGGTAAAACAAATCCTCTACAGCTCTTCCGCATGTGTCTACCCCGAAGAAATTCAGGAAGAAATTCTGGATGCTGCCAACCAGGGCCTGAAGGAGCATACCGCGATCCCCGCGAACCCTCAGGATGGCTATGGCTGGGAAAAGCTGTTTTCAGAGATTCTAACGCACTACTATGCCAAGGACTTTGATTTGGATCCGCGCATTTGCCGCTACCATAATGTTTATGGTCCGTATGGAACCTGGGATGGAGGTCGTGAGAAAGCGCCTGCGGCCATATGTCGCAAAGTTATACAGGCAAAGCTGACTGGAAATCACGAAATTGAAATATGGGGCGACGGTATGCAAACCCGCTCCTTCATGTATATTGACGACTGCCTGACGGGAATGGACCTTCTGTGGAAGAGTAACTTCACTGATCCCATAAATCTAGGGAGTGATGAAATGGTATCCATCAATGAGTTGGTGGATATTGCAGAGGATATCGCCGGTATTAAGCTGAAACGTAACTACTTGCTGGATAAGCCGCAGGGCGTTAGGGGAAGAAACAGCGACAATACACTCATTCGTGAAGTGCTCGGTTGGGCACCCAGTATTAAGCTTCGCGATGGTCTCGAAAGAACCTATGCCTGGATCCACGACCAGATCATGGCGAAAAAACCGGCCTAGGCTGATTTAACTGTTTAAGTCAGTGGTTTTGCGCCTTGATAGCGTTGGGTATTAGACGCGAAGAATGCCACTTATAGCCTTTATTCGTTTTCTGCTTTTTAGTGCTCTTATAGTTGAAGCGACTATATTTCTGCATGCAGACAAACCGAAGCCCAATGTGCTGATGATTGCCATTGATGATCTAAACGACTGGGTCAGCCATTTAGGGGGGCATCCACAGATGCAGACTCCCCATATTGATCGCCTCGCCGAAATGGGCGTATCCTTTACCCAGGCGCATACCATGGCTCCGCAGTGTAATCCGTCGCGGGCGGCATTCTTCTCGGGCCAGCCACCTTTTGTGTCGGGGATTTATCAAAACAGCAATGATCGTCCCGATTCACATCACCGCAAGAGCCTTTTTCGTTATTTTCGCCAGCAGGGCTACTATGTCTCCGGCGCAGGTAAAATCATCGGCGGTGAGGAGCTGGAAGGTTCTACGGATGTATTTGTAAGGAAAACCCGGGCAACGACAGAACTGCTCATGGAGAAGGATCTCGATTCATTGCAAAGCTGGGGCATGTATCCCGATACGCCTAAAGGGGACCAACAGGTTGAGGATTATGTGCCTGTCGAATTTGTGCTCAATGAACTGGAACGGGACTTAGTGCAAGATGAGGAGAAGCCCTTCTTTTTAATGGCGGGCCTATTCAAGCCCCACGTGCCTTTTTATGTGCCGAAGCGTTATTTTGACCTGCATCCCCTTGAAACCCTACAGCTACCCGAGATTCTGGAAAACGACCGGGATGATGTCGACCTGGATGCCGTGTGCAAACTGGCACGTTGCGGGGATCAAACCACACTGGAGATCACTGAGTTGCAGCTAAAGGAGATCATTCGTGCTTACATGGCCTGTGTGTCGTACACTGATGAAAATGTGGGCAAGATACTGGATGCTTTTTTTGAAGGCCCCAATGCTAAATACAAGGATAATACGATCATTGTGCTTTGGAGCGATCATGGCTATCACATGGGTGAGAAGCAGCATATCTGTAAACGGACGCTCTGGAATGAATCGACCCGTGCGCCCTACATCTGGGTAGCCCCGGGAATCACTCCGCAGAACTCTCTCTGTGATGAGCCGGTCGATTTCTCCAATGCCTACGCGACGCTTTGTGATCTGGCCGGTCTCGATTTGCCCGATTGGGTAAGTAACCGAAGGAGCATGCGTCCCTTGCTCAGGAATCCTAACAATCAAAAGTGGCAGGGGATGGCGGTTACCACATACGTCGAGGACAATCACTCCATCTACGCGAATGGTATGCGTTTTATTCGCTACTCGACGAATGCTCCTTCATCCTGGGAACTTTATGATCAAAGAGCTGATCCCAATGAATGGGTCAATTTGCTCCATGGTAAAATAAACACTATGCAGCGGTGGAATAATAGCGATGACGCCTACGTCCAAAAAGCGAAACGAATGAATCAGTTACTGGATGGTTATTTGCACGAAATGAAACAAAACGTCTCTAAAGCTAACTGAATACGTGTTTTCTGATAGGGCTGACTTAATTATTTTTCCATAAATGCTTTAAATAAGAACTTTAAGCTTGAAGCATTCACTGGCGAAGATTCTTTAAGAAGTTATGGGAGAAGCTGCTTACTTACCGATAGCCATTCAGATCGTTCTCGCGATTGGCATGGCGTTGACGATTATTATTGCGAGTCACCTCTTTGGACAGCGCCTGGTGGGCAATAAAATTAAAAACAGTCCTTACGAATGCGGTATGTTACCCCTGGATGAAGCGCAATCGCGTTACTCCATAAAGTTTTATGTAACCGCCATGCTTTTTATTCTTTTCGACATCGAGGTGGTCTTCCTTGTGCCCTGGACGCTCGTTTATCGTGATTTTCTAAGCGTAGGTATCCCTATCCTGATGCCGATACTATTTTTCATTGTCGTGTTGGTGGTCGGCTTAATCTATGAGCTGAAAAAAGGTGCAATTGAGTGGGATAAGTAATTCGAATAGTTATCATAAGAGAATCCGATAGCAAAACCGTCCAATTGAAAAGCAGAGCCAAAACCATTTAAGAGTATTATGATAGCTGAAAACCAGGATGTAGCCTACAATAGCAAGGTAGAAGGTGAGGTGATCGTCTCAAAGGCAGATGCGGTGATCAACTGGGTTCGAAGCCACTCCGTATGGCCCATGCCGATGGGACTCGCATGCTGCGGGATCGAGCTCATGGGAGTGGGGGCAAGTAAATTTGACATTGCGCGCTTTGGAATGGAGGTCATGCGCTTCTCGCCGCGTCAGTCTGATTGTATGATTGTGGCAGGGACTGTCACTTATAAGATGGCCCAGGCAGTTCGCCGGATCTATGACCAAATGGCAGAGCCCAAGTGGGTCGTTGCGATGGGAGCTTGTGCATCTACGGGCGGTATGTATCGCTCCTATGCGACTCTCCAGGGTGTGGATCGTGTGGTTCCCGTAGACATTTACATTAGCGGTTGCCCGCCTCGCCCCGAAGCCTTGTTGGATGGTATGATGCGTCTGCAGGACAAAATCACGAAAGAAGCTTCTTTAAAACAAATTAAAGGAGGCCGTGGAGACGGCAAAAACCTGCCTACCGGCCCGAGATAGCGAGAATTATTGCTGCTGTTATGAATTTGTTGCAAACACTGGATTACCTAACTGAAAGAGACTCAGTGGGGCATGAAGCTTACAACTGTCCTACGGATAAACTCTTGGAGGCGATGACCTATTTAAAGAATGAGCTGGGTTTCTCAATGCTCGTAGACGTTACCGCCATTGATAATGGTGAAAATGCGGATTCCCGTTTTACGTCCATCTACCACCTTTTGAATATCGCAAACGGAGAGCTGGTAAGGATTGCATGCGACTGTGAGGGAAATGAAGAGCCGGAGGTGCCTTCAGTAACCCATCTTTGGCCTGCCGCAGACTGGCATGAGCGTGAAACCTATGATATGTTCGGTATTAAATTTGTCGGTCATCCGGATCTGCGTCGTATACTTATGTGGGACGAATATGAATACTACCCACTACGCAAGGAGTTTCCACTTGCCGGGCACGAGGTTGAATATCCGGAACCGGATATTGTTGAGCGCACTGATTTAAAAGTGAAAGCTGCTCCCATGGCGGGCGGACCGTTTGTAGCATCAACTTCCGGTCCCATGAGTAAAAGCGAGCCGGTGGCCAAGGATCAGAGCTGGCGTGAGTATAACGACAAACCCGAATAATTTAAATGGCTGACACGAAAGAAATCGCAATCGGAGACATTCAGGCACGCGGCGAAGAGATCAAGAGTGATCGCATGTCCCTGAATGTGGGGCCATCTCACCCAACAACCCACGGCGTTCTCCGTCTCAAGATGGAGCTTGATGGAGATACCATCACTTATGTTGATCCTGTGATTGGTTATTTACATCGCGGGGATGAAAAGATCGCCGAGAATATGACTTACAACCAGTTCGTGCCTTACACGGATCGTTTGGACTATCTCGCGCCTCTTGCAAACAATGTGGCCTATGCGATCGCCGTTGAAAAGCTGGCAGATCTTGAAGTTCCTGAACGTTGTCAGGCCATACGCGTGATTTGTTGTGAGCTCGCGCGAATCTCGTCTCACCTGTTGGGGTTGGGCGTATTTGGCATGGATACCGGTGCGTGGACGCCCTTCATGTATTGCTTCACCGAGCGTGAGAAGCTGTATGATCTTTTTGAAGAGCTCACAGGAGCTCGCTTTACGACCAGCTACACGCGCATTGGTGGAGTGACCCGTGACGTGCCGGAAGGTTGGCTGGATCGGGTGGAAGCGTTTCTGGATGAATTCATGCGAACAGTGGATGAGCTCGACAAGCTACTCACGCGCAACCGCATATTCTATGATCGCACCGTGGACATTGGCATCATTACCAAGGAAGATGCGATTGCATACGGAATCACCGGCCCGAATCTACGCGGTTCCGGCGTCGATTGGGACTTGCGCCGCGACAAACCCTACTGCGGTTACGAACAGTATGATTTTGATATCCCATTGGGCAGCAAAGGTGATTGCTATGATCGGTTTCTCGTGCGTCTTGAGGAGGTTCGCCAAAGTGCATCTATTGTGAAGCAGGCAATTAAGAAATTTCCACCCGGGCTGTGGTATGCCGAAGACGCCAAAAAGATTTATGCGCCTTCCAAGGATAAAATCCTGACCAGTATGGAGGAACTTATCCAAAACTTCATGCTCGTTACTCAGGGACCGCAGATTCCTGCAGGTGAAGTCTACTTTGAGGCCGAGAACCCCAAAGGAGCCTTGGGCTTTTATGTAGTTTCCAATGGGGGTGGGGTGCCTTATCGGCTAAAGATCCGTGCTCCCAGTTTCTGTAATTTGAGTATACTGCCCAAACTACTACCAGGTTTGATGCTCACAGATGTGACCTCGGTTCTGGGCAGTCTGGACTTTGTAATGGGGGAGTGTGACCGATAAATTGAATTTTTGAAATGGAACTCAAAACTGAATTAGTCGAAGAAATTGATGCGTTGATCCCGAAGTATCCTGAGAAGCGCAGTGCTGTACTCATGCTGTTGCACAAGGTTCAGGAGGATCAGGGTTACATTTCACCTGAGGCGGTGCAATGGATAGCTGAGAAGCTGGAATTACAGCCGATCAATGTGCAGGAGCTCGTAACTTTTTACCCGATGCTCAGACAGGAGCCTATCGGAAAGGTGCATGTTAAAGTATGCCGTACTTTACCCTGTGCGCTCAATGGAGCCTATGCCACCTGTGAGAAACTCCAGAGTGAGCTTAATTGCAAATTGGGCGGCACTTCGCCCGATGGCAACTTCACAATCGAATTTGTCGAATGTATTGCATCCTGCGGTACGGGCCCGGTCGTCCATGTGGATGAGACCATGCATGAGAACATACGCCCTGAGAATGCGACTGAACTCGCGGACCAACTGAAAGCGCAAGTCAAATCATCATAATTTACAATGGCTGTTGCAGAGAAAAGAATCCTTCTAAAATATGCGGACGAGCCCGGATATACTCCCGATATTGAGTGCTACAAAAAGCATGGGGGGTATCAGATGCTTGAAAAAACGCTCAAAATGAAGCCCGAGGATATTTCGGCGGAGATTATGACCTCCGGCGTACGCGGCCGCGGAGGGGCGGGATTCCCCATGGGGATGAAGATGAAGTTCCTGGACCGCAAATCCGGCAAGCCGATCTATCTGGTGTGCAATGCCGACGAATCGGAGCCCGGTACATTCAAGGATCGCCAGATCATGTATAAGGACCCGCATCAGCTCATCGAGGGGATGATGATAACTGCCTATGCGATTAATGCGAAGTTGGCGTTCATCTACATTCGTGGTGAAATGCAGGAAGGCGCTCGCATCCTTGAGAATGCTATCAAAGAAGCACGTGAGGGCGGTTATTTGGGTGATAAGATTTTAGACTCGGATTATAGCTGCGATATGGTCGTCCATCGCGGAGCAGGGGCCTACATTTGTGGAGAAGAGACGGGGTTGCTCGAATCCCTCGAAGGCAAACGCCCAAACCCACGCATCAAGCCTCCCTTCTTTCCGGCGGTATTAGGCCTTTATCAGTGTCCGACGCTCGTCAATAATGTCGAGACTCTCTGCAACGTTAAACACATTGTTGAGATGGGCGGTGAGGAATACGCTAAGATCGGCCGCCCGAACAACACGGGCACTCGTATCTGGTCAGTATCCGGTCACGTAAACAAACCCGGCTACTTCGAATTTGAATGCGGAGCCCTCACTTATGGTGAACTCATTTACGATGTATGTGGAGGAATACCGAACGGTCGTAAATTAAAGGCAGTGATCCCCGGCGGATCATCGGCAAAGGTATTACGTGCGGATGAGCGTTTTAAGGGAAAACTGAAGGACGGGACAGAGTTTGACTGGAGCATCGAGGATATCCCCCTTGATTTTGATGGGCCGATGGCAGCTGGCTCAATGTCCGGCTCCGGTGCGGTGATTGTCATGGATGACACCACCGACATGGTGGAAGCCATGGCGAATATCAATGCCTTCTACGCCCACGAAAGTTGTGGGCAATGCACCCCATGTCGTGAGGGAGCGCTTTGGCTAAAGAAAGTAACCACTCGTATGGTGAATGGAGGAGCCCGTGAGGAAGATGCGGATCTGCTGAAATCCATTGCCGATCAGATCGAGGGTCGCACCATTTGCGCATTTGGGGAAGCCGCAGCCTGGCCGGTGCAGAGCTTTGTTGCAAAGTTTAAGGATGAATTTATTGAAAAAGCCCGTGCCCAAGCCAATGGTGCAGGAAAAAATGGTAAGATGGGAGCATTTACCCTGGCATAAATATGAGTGAGGATAAAAAAGACCAGTTAATCACGATCAATGTGGATGGGAAGGACTACGAGGTCCCGCCCGGTATGAATCTCATTCAGGCCGTAGAAAAATACGCCCAGAAGGAGATTCCTCACTACTGTTACCATGAAAAGCTTTCTGTAGCCGGGAATTGCCGCATGTGCCTCGTGGAAATGGGCACACCCATGCGGGATCGGGCCACGGGTGAACCGATACTGGATGATAATGGGGTGCAGAAGATCGGTTGGATGCCGAAGCCAGCCATCGCGTGTAATTCCAATACTTCACCCGGTTTGCACATCAAGACGGACAGTCCGTTGGTAAAAGATTGTCGGAATGGCATCATGGAGTTTCTGTTGGTGAATCACCCGCTGGATTGTCCGATTTGTGACCAGGCCGGGGAGTGCCGTTTGCAGGAATTTGCTACAGAATATGGTAGAGGCTACAGCCGCTTCATTGAGGACAAGAACGTAAAACCCAAGCGCACTCGCCTCGGTCCCCGCGTCACACTCGATGATGAGCGCTGCATACTCTGCTCCCGCTGTATCCGCTTTAGCCAGGAAATCGCAAAGGATGACGTGCTCGGGTTTGTCGATAGAGGTAGCTATTCAACGCTGAGTTGTTATCCGGGTAAGGAACTGGCAAACAACTACTCGCTGAATACTGTAGATATCTGCCCGGTAGGTGCTTTGACGGATACGGACTTCCGCTTTAAGATGCGTGTATGGTTCCTCAAGCAGGCCAAGAGCATTTGTACGGAGAGCAGTGTAGGCGTGAATACCGTGGTCTGGGCTCGCGAAGGAAAGATTTACCGTATCACACCACGGCAAAATGATGGTGTGAATGATACCTGGATGTCTGATAGCGGTCGCAGGCTTTATAACCTGGTGGAATCTGAAATGCGACTGCTCGCCGCAAAGTTCAAGAAAGACGTGGTAACCACTGAGAAGGCCATTGAGAAAGCAGTCGATATCCTGAAGGGAGCAAAGTTTGGCATCGTAGGCAACACGCAGTCATCCGTCGAAGAGATGGCGGGTATACAGAGCTTAGCCAAAAGCCATGGCGCTCCAGTCATGTTTGTTGGCCATATTCAGGAAGGGGATGACTTGCTGATTTCCAAGGATGCAACTCCCAATACGCGGGGTGCGCTTTTAACCGGGTTGACTAAGGCATTACCTTACCGCCAGAGAGACGTAGTGGGCCGCAATCTGAAAAAGGGCGAGATGAAGACGCTCGTAGTCTTTAATGAAGACCTCATCGAGGCGGGTGTGGATAAGAGCTTATTGGAACAAGTAGATATTATTTACGTAGGTAGCCAGCAAAATGCGACCAGCGAAATGGCTAAGGTCGTTATTCCCTCGCAGGTCGTGTTTGAGAAAGCAGGCAGCTTCGTAAATCAAAATTTCCGCCTGCAGAAATTTGAAGCCTGCATTCCTGCCCCCCAGGGAGTTAAGAGTGATGCAGCTATCATTACCTCACTTCGAGCCGGGCTGGGAGATGAGGATGCCAGTTCCAGTCTGGCTAAAATCTGGGAATCGCTTTCTAGCGATGTGAAAGAATTTGAGGATCTCTCCTACAGCCGAATTCCGGACGAAGGGGTACAGCTGGATGGCTCGCGCTTCGATCAGCTTAATTATATAGAAACCGGCAGCTTGCACTACGAAGCTCAGCCAGAACTCGCCGAAACTGCCTAAAATGACTCAATCAGACTGGATAGATTTACTGGTAAAAGCAGGGCTCGGGCTCACTGTGATCTTTAGCCTGATGACTATGGCGGGCATGTCCGTGCTTGCTGAGCGCAAAGTGTGTGGCTTCATCCAGGGGCGCCTTGGGCCCAATCGCACCACACTCCCGCTGATAGGCAGCATCCCCATAATTGGGCGTGCAATTACGCGACTCGGCCTTTTCCAGCTCTTGGCAGATGGTATCAAGT
This sequence comes from Puniceicoccaceae bacterium, assembly GCA_028285755.1. Lineage (GTDB taxonomy): Bacteria > Verrucomicrobiota > Verrucomicrobiia > Opitutales > JAFGAQ01 > JANQOQ01. The sequence continues at coordinate 123,759 of JANQOQ010000004.1, read as the reverse complement.
TTCTATTCAAAGAGGAAACGGTTCCCGGTCATGTTAAGAAATTTTACTATAATCTGGCACCGATCGTCGTCATATTGCCATCGCTCATTGCAGTCGCAGTATTACCGTTTGGCACCTATACGAATGCGGAAGGTGTTACAGCACCGCTGATTCTGGCTAACGTTGACATCGGTATTTTAGTCATTTTGGCGTCATCTTCGTTGGGTGTATATGGCACAGTATTGGCAGGCTGGGCTGCGAACAGCAAATATCCATTCCTGGGTGGCATCCGTGCGAGTGCGCAGATGATTTCCTACGAGTTGGCTCTGGGTCTGGCAATTGTGCCTGTGTTCCTTTGGGCGAATGCTCCGGGTTCCGATGTGGCACTTGGCCTTACGGGTATTGTTTCATTTCAGGAGAGCCATTGGTTTGTCTACCTGATGCCCTTCACTGCACTGCTCTTTTTGATTACACTTTTTGCGGAGACCAATCGGGCACCCTTTGATATGGCAGAATCCGAAACGGATCTGGTGGGTGGATTTCATACTGAATATGGAGCATTCAAATTCGGGATGTTCTTTATCGGTGAATACGCGCACATCGTATTCGGTTCGGCTTTATTTGTCGTGCTCTTCCTGGGTGGCTTTAACTTCTTACCGATGCTTGCTGATCCCTGGCCTGCGGGAATCCTCGGGGCAGTGCTCTCGACTCTATGGTTTATTATTAAAACAGCAGCGCTCATCTTTTTGTTTATCTGGGTGCGTTGGACATTGCCGCGCTTCCGTTTTGACCAGGTAATGCACCTGGGATGGAAGATCCTGCTCCCACTCGCAATCGTTAATCTGGTCGTTGTGATGATCTTCCTGGCGATCATTACTCCCACCGCATCATAATTTAATAGTCATGCCTGCACAATCTAGAGTAATGGAACGTAAGCCGCTCACCTTAGCGGAGAAGACCTATATGCCGCAGATCGTCAGCGGTCTGGGAATCACCTTCAAAAACATGTTTCGCAAGAAGGTGACCATGGAATACCCGGAAGTAAAACCCCCGATACCGGAGGGTTATCGTGGGCAACCGGCACTTGTGAAAGATCCCGATGGCCGCGAGAAGTGTGTATCTTGCCAGCTCTGTGAGTTTGTTTGCCCGCCCAAGGCGATCAGCATCATCCCGGGCTCCATTCCCGAAGACAGTGAACATGCCAATGTGGAGAAGGCGCCTGAGGAGTTCGACATCGATATGCTGCGTTGCATTTACTGCGGGCTCTGCGAAGAGGTTTGCCCGGAGGAGGCGATCTTTCTGCAGGATAACTACAGTATCAATGGCTTGAGCCGCGAGGAACTCGTATTTAACAAAGAAAAACTCTACGATATTGGTGGGGTGCGAGAGGATGAGCACTTCAAGTGGAAGAAGAAAAAAGAAGCAGAAGTTTCTGGCAATCCACACCACTAATCTCTAAGAGCACATCTTACGACAAACATGCAAGATTTCCTATTCTATTTCCTGAGTGCATTGACCTTGATCTCGGGTCTCATGGTTCCGGTATCTAAAAACCCGGTCAATGGCGCCATGTATATGATACTATGCCTGATCGGTACTGCAGGATTATTTGCATTGTTAGGCTCCTACTTTATGGCTGCTCTCCAAGTGTTAGTTTATGCCGGGGCCATCATGGTGCTTTTCATCTTTATCATTATGTTGATTAATGCGCCTGCTGAGACAAAGCGGAAGCGGGACATCCCTTCATTGATAGCCGCCGCCATTGCATTTCTTATGCTGACGGTTGGGTTTGTGATGATGGCAATGAGCCCGGAGCTGAATCAACCCATGCCGGCACTCGAAGATGCGGAGACACTTGCCGCAGAGGGAGCTATACCGTTTGATGGCTCAGCAAAGAGTTACGGGTTTGGACTTTACGGAAAGTATATGCTGCCCATTCAGGTAATGGGATTCTTACTATTAGCGGCGATGGTGGGCGTGATCCACCTCAGTAAAGACCTGCATGCACGCTCTCAGGCGATGCTTAAGGTTAAGGAAAACGCATCGGAGTAAGCGCCATGTTAATGAGTCACTACCTAGTCGTTGCCGGGATTTTGTTCTCCATCGGAATGTTTGGCGTATTGCTCAGGCGCAATACCTTGGTCATGCTAATGTGCCTTGAGCTGATGCTCAATGCCGTGAATCTGCTCTTCGTGGCATTTTCACGCTATAATCTGAATTTAGACGGAAATCTATTTGTGTTCTTCGCCATAACGGTTGCTGCTGCTGAGGTGGCCGTGGGGCTGGCGATTGTCGTGGCCCTCTTTAAACGAAAGGATACGGTACAGGTGGATGCCTTCACTGAAATGAAGAACTGAGGAAATTTACTGGTTTATGGTTGCTGATTATCAAATCGTTTTACTTTTGGTTCTGCCACTGATTTCGGCAGCACTCATCACATTCTTTTTCAGGAAATTGCACAAAATTGCGGTGGGCATATCGGTCTTTTCATCAATGGCCTGCGCTGCAATTGCTTTTATAGCGATTACCACCTGGAATGTTGAGCCTGTGCACCGTGAGATCACCTGGCTAACCTTCGGGAGCCTGAATATCACACTGGGATACTACCTGAATTCTACGAGTGCGGTGCTTTTGTTTGTAGTGACTTTCGTGGGATTTCTAATCCATTTGTTTGCTGTAGAATACTCGGAACATGATGAGAGTCGCGCGCGTTTTTTCGGGGCGCTTTCGTTGTTCATGTTTTCGATGACAGGCATCGTGCTCTCGAGCAATTTGATCATGATGTTCTTTTTCTGGGAGCTTGTGGGTTTTTGCTCCTACATGCTGATCGGGCATTACCAGTTTAAGGACTCTGCGGGTAAAGCAGCGAATAAGGCTTTCATCGTCAATCGTATCGGAGATTTCGGATTTCTGATCGGCATCATCTGGTGTTGGTGGCAGTATGGCACGGTTGATTTGGTAGCTTTGGAAGCGCAGGCGGATACTTTGGTGACAGGCATTGGTCTTTTGCTGTTCTGCGGGGTGCTTGGGAAATCTGCACAAATGCCATTGCACGTCTGGCTGCCGGATGCCATGGAAGGTCCCACACCGGTCTCCGCGCTCATCCACGCGGCGACGATGGTCGCAGCAGGGGTATTCCTGATGTGCCGGGTATTTTTCATCTTTTCTGTGGAAGCACTGGACATCATTGCATGGGTGGGTGCGATTACGGCTATTTTCGCAGGAATCAGTGCCATCACACAGAATGATATTAAGAAGATTCTCGCCTATTCAACACTCTCGCAGCTCGGTTATATGGTGGCTGCATTTGCGATCGGCACCATTGCAGCACACGGCGATACTAACTATGGGGTAGGGGCAGCACTTTTTCATCTGACGACTCATGCTTTCTTTAAAGCGCTATTATTCCTGGGTGCCGGGTCTATTATTCATGCGACCCACCACGAGCAGAACATTTTTAAGATGGGCGGTCTTGCTGCGCGGATGCCAATTACATTTGTGACTTTTTCAATTGGTTATCTTGCCTTAACAGGTTTCCCGCTTTTATCAGGTTTCTGGAGCAAGGAAAGCATCCTTGCGGTAGCGCAGGAAGAAAACGCCGCAATCTTCTACATCTTACTGATCGGTGCAGGTGTGACTGCCTTTTACATGACGCGACTTTGGATTAAGGTGTTCCTCGGTACTCCGAAAACCGACTATGTTGCCGAGGCGAAGGAAACCAGTTGGGTCATGACCTTGCCTCTCATAATTCTATCCGTATTTGCCCTTTTAGCGGGTTATCAGTTTATCTATCCGGCAGGTTTGGTTCCCGCACTGCATGGCAGCATTCCGCATCCGGAAGGAGCCATGAAGATGTGGTTGCCCATCATATCCATAGCAGTTGCAGTGGTAGGCTATATTCTAGCGGCCCTTTTGTATCGCGCAAATGCAGAGAAGGATTTCCTGGAAGACAAGTTGCCTGCAGTCTTCAAATTCATCAATGCCCGACTCTGGTTTGACGAGATTTACGCTTTCTATGTAAATCGCATTCAGCAACCCATCGCGAACGCAATTTCTCTCATTGATCTTGCGGTTATTGGGGGTCTGGGAATGCGCGGCTCTGCCGGAGGAGTGGGTTTATTGGGGTTGATCGTTCGCATGCTAACTACAGGCAGCGTGCATCACTATGTTTATTGGTTTGCGGTAGGGCTGATCCTGTGCGGGGCGGTCGTATTTGGCTTTGCAAAATGATAGGGGAGTAACGATTAAGCATGTCTAATTTATTATATTTAAGCATTTTAGCCCCCTGGGTCTTAGCAGCCCTTCTTATGGCGTTGCCCAAAAGCCTACCCGAAAGGCTATTCAAGATACTGGGCCTCATTGGATTTGGAATACCGGCAATTTTGGGAGCTATCATTTTTTGCGAGTATGCACGTGCCAATACCGGTAGTTTCCTGTTTTTAAGCGAGATAGATACAGGGCTCTCCACTTATGGGATCTCACTGAAACTTGGAGTAAATGGTATCTCGGCCCCACTCGTATTACTCGCGGGAATTGTGGGTATAGCGGCTGGGATTACCGCTGTTACTTCAGTAGCCGAGAGAATGCGGACCTACCTGGTCTTACTACTGGTCATGCAGGGTGGGCTCATGGGGATATTCGTTACTTATGATATCTTCTACATCTACTTTTTTCACGAGATCGCTCTGATTCCCGCGTTTATTATGATCGCGATCTGGGGCGGCCCCAATAAGCGGCCTGCCGCGATGGAAATGACGATTTACCTGACATTGGGAGCGATGCTTTCGCTTGTGGGTCTGGTCGGTATTTATGCCAGCAGTGGGGTAGGGTCGTTTGATCTGATTTCGCTGAGTAATTACCTTTCGGAGAATTCCATCCAATCCGCAATGCAGGAAAGTCTGTTTGGCTTGCTGATGTTTGGTTTGGGTATCCTGGTTTCCCTATTTCCTTTTCACTCCTGGGCTCCGCGTGGATATTCTGCGGCGCCGACATCTGTATCGATGTTGCATGCCGGGGTGCTAAAGAAATTTGGGCTTTATGCGCTCATCCAGGTCGGACTACCACTCTTGGGTGAAGGCAGCTTTGCGTGGTCCACCGCACTCATGTGGCTGGCCCTGGGTAACATCATTATCATTGGCTTGGTGACGATGGCGCAGAAGCACTTGAAGGATATGATCTCCTATGGTTCCGTGATGCACATGGGATATGCTTTTCTTGGGATTGCTTCGCTGAATGCGATTGGCGTGAGTGGGGCTGTATTCCTGATGGTAGCGCACGGCCTATCGATAGCGTTGTTGTTTAATCTTTCAGTCCTCATCCAGAATCGCACCCGCACGTTCTACATGGATGAAATGGGAGGTCTTGGTAAAGATGCGCCTATTCTCGCGGGTTTTCTCATCGCAGCAATGATGGCGAGTGTAGGCCTACCCGGATTTGCCAACTTCTGGGGAGAATTTACGATTTTCCTGGGACTGTGGGAAGTCAGCCCCCTTGTCTTAGCCCTGGCGCTGTTGGGCATTATCATTTCCGCGATCTATGGGTTGCGCGCAGTTAAGGCGATTGCATTCGGCGACAGGACCGAGGCCTATGATAAGATCAAGGATGAGTTTCCGGTTAAGGACATCAACTGGGTAGAACGCTCTCCCGGTATACTTTTGTTGCTAGCACTATTAATTCTGGGCCTGATGCCGCGCATGGCAGGTGATGGAATTAATCTTGCAGTCACTCAGCATATTCTTGCCGGTGAAGCCTATGAGCAAATTGAAGCATCCCTGACCGCACAACCTGCGGATATCTTGCTCCAGGATACTACGCAAACAACGGAAACGCACGAACACTAAAGCAAACGACCGATTCCATGGATATTGAGACTTTACAGAATATTGCATCCACGAATGAGTGGCTGAGACTCTGGCCGGAAATGACGCTGGCGGTCAGTGCACTCGTATTGTTGCTGTTGGATGTGCTCATTCCCGCTAGGTTAAATCAGTGGGTAGTTAGAACCGGAGTAATCATCAATGTTGGCCTGTTAGGATGCCTTTTAGCGGATCTCTGGGTACATCTGGCCGGAGATTCATCGCTATATCCGGTAGGCACCTATTTTGGAGGGTTGATTCAAATTGGTGGCGATGCTGCCTGGTATCGCCCATTCTTCGTTTTGGCAAACCTAATGATGTTCTGGATTGCAGGCATATACTTTCGCAAGCAGCAGCTAGTCCGCACCGAGTTCTACGCGGTTGCTAACATTGTCACAGCAGCAATGATGCTGCTGACGCTCAGCAACCACTTTGTTACGTTCTTCGTGGCACTGGAAACGATCACGATCGGTTTTTACGTGCTCGTGGCCTATTCGCGCAGGAGCAATTTTTCACTCGAAGCGGGTATCAAATATTTAATTATCGGGGGAACCAGCACCGCAATACTGATGCTCGGTCTGGCGCTGCTTTATGGCATTGGCGGAAACCTTCAATTGGAGGGAGCATCTGGAGACCCTCTATTATTTTCGAACGCTGCTACGTTCCTGGAGGCTAATGCGGATAATATAATTACCAAGTTTGCAGTACTGGCGATTCTCGCATCGCTCGCGTTTAAGATTGGGCTCGTACCTTTTCAGATATGGATTCCGGATGTATATCAGGGTGCGCCTACGCCTACGACTTCCTTGCTCGCGGTGAGCTCAAAGGCTGCCGGCGTTGCAGCTTTATTACTGCTTTTTAAGGAAAACGGAGCTTTCAGCCCTATGGGTGAATTTGTAGTCCCCATCTTATCAATCGTGACGATTGCAAGTCTGATATACGGTAACATAACTGCCGTTGGTTATACCAATCTGAAACGCATGCTGGGCATGTCGGGTGTTTCCCATGCGGGGTTCCTGATGATAGCCGCACTCATCTATATACGGGGCGATGGCGTTTTTTGGATTTCCGGTGCGATTCTATTTTACCTGTTCATCTATTTGTTAGGTTCATTTGTGACATTCGGTATTATGTCGGTAATCTCCGGTGATGAGGATGAAGATCAGGATATGTATGATTACACCGGCCTATACCAGACGCGTCCGTTCCAGGCCGGAGTCCTGGCCATAGGGGTAGGGTCCCTAGCGGGTATACCTCCTTTAAGTGGTTTCATTGCAAAGCTGGGGCTGTTTATGGCTGCATTTCAAAGTGAGATGTATCTACTTCTTGGAACTGCAGTTGTAAGCGTCGTGATTTCGATCTATTATTACTTCAAATGGATTCGGGAGGCTTTTCATCAGGATACGGCTCTCGGGGATGAAGAATTGGATAATGCCAATTCTAAAAAGATATTTGCTGCTCCTAAATGGGTAGATGCTACGTTACTGGCAGCCCTGGGGCTCTCAATCATTTGGCTCGGTTTTTTCCCCTCCAATTTGATTAGTAGCTGGAGCCTGTTTTAAGCAAAAACAGTGTGTGGAATCCGATTGGATTGGACAACCCGCAGAAGATGAATTACTCAAATTGTTTTAATTTAAACGATTTTGAGTACTAGAGATATTTTAATAGTCGGTAATTCGTCGGACGATCCCTTCACTATTGATGTAGCCCATGCAATGCGGCAAGCCGTGGATATCGCCGACATCATTAGTCTTAAGAATTTTGCTAATTCTGAGTTTTGCCCGCGTTTTATATCAGATGAATCTGATTTCGACAATGTAGGCAATAAGCTGGATGGCAAAACGGTCATTATCGTCAGCACGAGTAATCGTGTAAACAGTCGCCAGAGCCTTGCAATGCGTAATCTGATGATCGCGCGTTCTGCGAAGGAAAACGGTGCCGCTGAAGTGATACTTGTGGAACCGGATCTTTTCTACAGTGCGCAGGATCGGGGACCGCGTATGGATTACGGTGAGACCGATTTTGATAGAAATGAAAAGGACCTAAAGAAATTTGACGGGCAGCCCTTTACCTCACGCCTCTATGCACAACTGTTGAAAGTTTCAGGGGTGGACAAGGTGGTCACCGTTCATAACCACTCTCACTCGGTATCGATTGAGTTTAACCGGATTTTTGAGAACGAATACTATAATCTCATCCCCTATGAGCTATATGTCGATTATGTCTTGAGATCGGATATTGTGAAATTTGGGCGAGATGGGGATGGCCTTGCACTCTGTGCACCGGACAAAGGAGCCCGTGAATTTGTCCAGGAAATATACAATCGATTCGGACTACAGAAAGCGAAATTCATTTTATTGGACAAGGAGCGAACGGGAGAGCGCCAGGTAGACATAACTTTGCACCCTGAGAGTGTTTCCGGTTTTGAAGAAATCAAAGGTCACGATATCGTATTGTTTGACGATATGGTGCGGACCGGGTCAACCGTAGTAAAGTCATGTGAGCTTCTCAAAGCGGTAAATCCCGGGAAGACCGTGTTTGCACTTACGCACTTTCACGCCAGTGATGAGGGGCGGGCGAGCATGGCTTCTACAGCCATTGACGAGATCCTGACGCTTAACACCATCCCCACGATCTTAAACCGGGATGTGCAGGGTCGGCTCCGTAAGAAAATGGTGGTATTGAAGATTGAGAAGTGGATCGCAAAGGCGCTTTGCAATATTCTGGAACTTGAGTATCTTAATTATGGAGATTCACCCTATGCCGTGGATATGTCTTCGAAGAATCAACGTTGGGTGCCAAACGTTAGCATGTATAATTAATGATGAGTGATTTTGGATTGCTTCTACTGCAAAATGCAGAAGTCAGGTTGTTGAACGAGGAAAGTTATGTGAAGCTCATAACGATCGGTTTTTTGGGACTTTATGCCTGGAATCAGCTTTACATCTATCGCGATGCCGTTCGTCGGGGTATGAACCCCTACATGACCGTCATGATGACTACTTTCTTTATATGGCCATTATCCAATGCGTGGTGGTTCTGGTTAAGGCCCTCAATCGATAAAAAGACAAACAAGCAGATCGTGATCCGCAAGAATGAGTGCATCGCATGCCACTATGAGATGCCGCCCAATGCAGAGAAATGTCCTAATTGCGGGTGGGTCTATAAGAAGCGGAGCTCAATCGGTTTAACCAAAATATCCGATTCCTCGTGACATCAAGGTCGCGAGCAAAGGCATTGCGCAGATCAGCAACAATTCGATGCGCACGAGTATGATCACCTTCTTGGGGATATCTACCAGTTCCTCGGGATTTCCCTTGGATTCACGAATATAGAAAAACGTGGGATACAAGGACAGGATAACGATGATAATAAAGATTAAGACTTTCGTGTGGAAAACGGCATTTTTACTATAAAATTCAGCGGGTTTACCGACCGAAAACCACAAGAGTAAGCCAGTCGCCAGGACGGTTAGTGCCGCCAGTCCATATACGGCGTCGATAACACTGATACGTTTTAATTCAGCGCGTGTGTTCTGCTTGGATAGGAGTAAATGTTCGGCCACCAAGCTGGCGAAAAAGGCAAATAAACCCAAGAAGTGAAGGTAACGAATAACGATCTCAAGAGTCATAACGGCTCAAAGTTATCACATCATAATGTGTTTACAATAGAATATTTTGTAAAGTAAAGCGCTGAAAATAGCGGAATCTTGTCTAAAAACCGGTGCTGCTGATTTCCAGGTTATCAATCGCCCAGCCCCAACCATTTGCAAAAGGATCCGAGAAAAGTCGAAAGCGAATGATGATGAAATCGCCCGGTTCGACATTAACCGTTTGGGAGAGAGAGATTGTCCGCTGCCTAAAAATCAATGGTGTGCCGACTGCACGGGAATTATTGCTTACGAGATTCGAGTTATAACGATTTTGCCAGATGGGGTTGTCCCGGGAGTCCCAGCCATCGGTCAGGGGAAACCAGGTCTGCCCTCCATTACTTGTCGCTTCGACAACCACAAAGTCCCAAAAATCGAAGTCACCAAAGAGTGTTCCGTCTTCGCCTGGTTCGACGAGTACGATTTCATTGAAGCGAATGGCGGTATTGGGCTGCACGATGATCGGCTTGCGAAGTACGGCGGTGTATTCAAAAAAGGCTTCGCTTTGTTCGGGGCTTGCATAGGGGTGGGGGGTGCCCAGGTTCGCAGAATCAAATCCATTGGGGGTTGAGATTCCCATTCCTTCGGAAATTATCTCAACATCTCCTTGGTCGAAATCGTTCTGATAATCAATAACAGCTGGAAAGATGGCTTCGATAGGTATCTGAAAAAAGCCCGTTATAGGGGCGTTGGCTACATTGGAGTTGCCGGAACTATCGGTAACCACAAAGCGGTAGTTAAATTGATTAAAGCCTGCCAGACTATTGGGAAACTCCAGCTTTACCCTATAACGATTATTGCCAACAGATTCCATGATGTTGGCTCTTTCCGCGCCCCCATCGAGATTCCAATCGAGCACTACACTCTCAATGCCGACATTATCGGTGACTTCGACTTCTATAATGTATTCGTTGATGTAAGAGAATATGAATGAGTCAGTTGTGTGGTTGATGATTGGGTCCTGGATATCGGTAAACCCTATCCTGGCATTGAAAAGCAGCGCCGTATCCTCGCGAGGAAATGTGAATACGCGACCGACAGAATCTTCGACCTCAAAGCGATACCCAAGGGTGGTTGAATCTATGGGTGCGGGCAGAGTCGCTTCGAATTGCCTGCTCTCATTATTAAACACCATTTGCATACTCTGGAAGGGGTTTCCCGCGACATTGGGCATGCGATAGTGGATTATGGGCTGCAGCTCGTTAAGCGCAGTATTATCGGACTCAATGCCCGTAGTAATAACGATAGGCGTTTCAATATCTTCGATATCCCGTATGTTTTCGTGGATAAACCAGGTATGCTGCCATCCCATATCTGCAAGGGCAGCGAGGATGATGGGCCCAGGATCGTGCACAACCTCACCTCTGCTCAGGAATGGGGTCATCAGGGAATTCTCATTACCGGGACGATACGTGTTTTCATCCAGATGGGCGATGCTGGAGCCGGAATCATATTCAGAAGGTGTGTAGACGACCGCATTCTGGGTTAAGTTGAGAGTCGTTAATACTGGCCCCGTTAAAAAGAGATCACCATCGGTAAGTACAGTAAGCAGGCTCTCGGAGAGATTGGGGAAAGCGGGGTTATTCAAGAGTTTCTCACCGGTATTGACTGTGAGCAATGTGTCATAGGGGAATGGATCGCCGCCAACAAAACCGATCGATGCTCGAGTCGCATCTTCCGGCTCACTACCGGGAGGTGTTAGCGGATTAGCAGTATCGATGATTCCCAAACCGTGACCGACTTCATGCAATACGACGGATACGAGATCAAATTGGGAAGGCGGGCAATTGCCATCGATACCGAAATACCAGGGGATATCCGCTCCTAAATTCACACGGATATCATAACGGTTTGAAAATTGCGACTGGCGCAGGAAACGATCTGCCAACGCAATGGGGTAAAAGACGTTTGCCTGTGGGAAAGCGGGCAGGTCATTTAAAAAGGTACCGGGTGAAGCGGATGCCAAGGTTCTCCCTCCTCCCTCATTATCAAATTCTCTCCAGGTAAATGATATATCAATCGGAACTGGGGATGATATATGGTCATCCCATAGATCCAACGCATAGATGATGGCCGTTTTGGCGGCTTCAGGCACATTGCGAAAGGCAGTGTTAAATAAGTCGGTGCTTGGCGGATTGTTGGCTTGTGCACTTACGGTTCGGCGGGGAGGGATGAAGGTATCAACGCTTGTAAAGTCCGCCATGCAACAAGGCTTGCTACAGTTTTCATGGGTAACATTGACTTCCGGTTTACCGCTTAAGCTGAAATTTGCAAATACCGATAAGCATGGGATAAGGTAAGCAGTGAAGTTGCACGGTATATTTTTCAGCATGTTTAAAGGGTCGTTACAAAAGCATTCTAAAAATATAACGCATAATACCCATTATTATTTCATGCATATGCATCATTAGAGCATTCAGATTCAAAGTTTCGTCTCTTTTCAGAGAAAATGGAATTGAATCAGCGCCGATTTATAATACATTAACACTATGAGTAAGTGGCTTAAATCCCCTCTGTTCTGGGTCATTGCGATAGTGATTGTGTTCGGGCTTATCAAAATCATTCTCACAATGACCGTTGTAGGTAATCTTTTGTAATTGCTTGCTAGAGAATTACCTACGTCTGTTATTTGCTTAAGTAGAGCTCATCGAGCTTAACAAAGAGTGATTGCCATGCCTGATTGAATGATTCCATCTTCGGCAAGGCTGCCTCCATATCCCCCTTCTTACAAATCTCTACTAATTCTCCTACGATTTTGTGAACATCATTGTGGATGGACTCTAATTCCTTGTAGACAGGCAACTCGGCCAGTTTACTACCATCCCCATAGAACCACTTGCCAAATTCGCACTCGGTGGGCTTTGAAACTACGGTATCCTGGAGTAACTGAGGATTGCTAATGCCATCCAAAATATGCCCGAACCACTTTAAATGCTGCTCTTTGATGCGCTTAATATCAAACGGTGCATCCTTTAATGTGAAGCTTTCGACATTTGTAGACATCGCCTGGGCGACCTGATCCAGTTTTTGAGAGATTGAGCGATTCTGACGATTGCAGAACTGGGCATTCATGATGCCTTTGCTAATATTTTGAATATTATTGGAAACGACTTCTGCCTGATCTGCAGTACTTTGGATTGAGCCTGACATTTCATCCGTTGCCTGGGAAAATGCATTCACAGTCTGGGTGACTTCACTCACGGTTGCAGATTGTTCTTCGACTGCGCTACTGATTGTATTGGCGATCTCATGAATATTTTCGATGGTTTCAGTAATGCTCACAATTTCCTCAACACTTTGGGAGGTTGCCCCCTGAATCTGATTGATTTGTTGGGCAATTTTTTCAGTTGCATCGGCACTTTGTTTGGCAAGTTCCTTCACTTCATTGGCAACGACAGCAAATCCCTTCCCTGCTTCTCCGGCACTGGCCGCTTCTATGGTTGCGTTGAGAGCAAGTAAATTGGTTTGCTCGGCAATGCCATTGATGACTTCTATGATTTGATTGATTTCCTGTGCCGAATTACCCAATTTTTCAATAACCTTACGGGTGTTTTGAGCACGTTCGTTTGCATCTCGGGCAACCCTGGCCTCTTCAATACAATTTTTTGAAATCTCGTTAACGGAGGCATTCATCTCTTCCAATGAAGCAGCAATCGTATTTGCGCTTGCGGAGAACTCCTCGGCCGATGATGCCATGGTGTTGACGTTTTCGTAGAGCATCTCACCGGATTCTGCAACCTGCTTACTGTCATTGATCATGCGCTGATTACCTTCCTCAATGATTTTCGCCATATTGTTGAGCGCATCCGAAATCGTTATCACACTAGTTGAGTCCACACGGATGGTGCTAACCAGCTCATCCAGCTGGTCAGTAGTATGATTCATCGAATCAGAAAGAGTGCCTACTGCATCCTTTTGTACTATATCGGACTTAACCGTAAGGTTGCCATCTGCGATTTGCTTCATCTTTTCGCTGAGTATGGTAATAGGGCGTGTCAGGAAATTGGCAAACCAAACATAGATGAGCGCCATTCCGCTAAATAGCAATAGGGTGGTTCCCCCTGAGATGGCCATGTTGGCCATGCGTTCTTCATCACTGTCGTCCAGGTATTGGATGACCTCAAATGCGCCGTGGATCTCGCCGACATCCCAGCCTTCCATTTCGCCTCCGGTAATATCAAGGCCTTCTGAGTTTCCCCATAATTCCTGGGAATTTTGCTTATCGCCATGGCAGAGAAGGCAATTTTTACTTAGTTTAACGGGTCGAAAGTATCTAACGGCATTCATCGATTTATCGATTTCGTGATAATCCTCTTTTCCCTCGGGTTTAGCTGCCTCGGCTTTCAGGTAGTTAAGTGCACGTGCCTCTAATTCATCCGGCTCGTTATCCGGATTACGGGGTTTGAATTTGGGAACTTTAAAGATGTAGTTTCCTTCTTCGGAACGTCTCATTGCTGCCTGCCACGCATTCACCACGGGGATAGAGTCGATGACCTTTTCCATTTCGCCCGCTTCCCCCCATTCTCTGAGAAGTTCAACATTCAGGACACCCATTTCCCATTTGCGTTCCATGGTGTCTCGGACGGATTCTGCAGTCAGGCAAATGGCTTCGGCTTTATCGACCATCGTATCGATGGCTTTTTGTTTACTATCAAAGTAATAGAGTATAAAAAATAAACAGGCTAGCATGAGCGGCAGACCGATACCGGTAATAATAAGCTTCGCTCGTAGGGATATTTCACTAATTTTCATAACTTCGTTCTAATTCGTAATCAGCCCGAATATCGGCAGAACGAAGACTGAGATTTACTGGAAGTGAAAATAAAATTAAAAAAAGATTACGCCGTAAGTTTTTTTAATAATTGCATTAATTTTCTGTAATACTATGCCACTTCTTTACAACCACAGCTTAATCATAGCTTGTTGGCCTTTTTCGCCTAACCCTTGCTGCAAAGCCTCTTGCAAAAGTCGATTAACTGTGGTGGCTACCGGTACTTCTATACTATTTTCACCTGCGAGCGCGCATGCATATCCCAGATCTTTAGCCGCCAGATTGATCGTATTGGCTGTATCGTAGTTATTAATCGCTATGTTGGGGGCAATTACATCCAGTACCGGCGAACCCGCCCATCCCCCCTTGATGGCCTCGTAAAGTTGAGCAGGATCTAATCCCAATTGTATACCCAGGGCAAATCCTTCAGCGATCGATGAAAAAGCCGCACCAACGATCATATTATTGACCAATTTGGTGATTCCCCCGGCTCCTACTTCACCCATCCGCTTCACTGAAGAACCCATGCAATTGAGTAAATCTAAGTTCTGGTCAAAAACCATTTGTTTGCCTCCGACCATGATCGCCAGATTTGCAGCTTCTGCACCTTGGGGACCACCACTCACAGGGGCATCCATGAAGTCAATATGCTTGTTTGCAAGTTCAGTTGCGATGGCTATACTCGCCTGTGGGGCGGTCGTGCTTGTATCAATTATGAGAGAACCGGGTTGTAGATGATCAGCTAATCCGTCTTTTCCTAGAATGACCGCCTTAACGATTTCAGTTTTGGGGAGCGACAAAAAGATTTTTTCAGCATTTTGGGCCACTTCAGCAACATCGCCTGCCACTTTTGCATTGGGAATCTGTTCAGATCGGCTCGCATCTACATCGTACACACAAACCGGGTAATGTTTAGAAATATTACAGGCCATGTGGAAACCCATGGCGCCAAGACCAATAAAACCAATATATTTTGACATAATGTTAAGGTAACGTCCTTAGCATTTATCAGTATGACTTTAGAGTCAATGGAACTCTATCCGTAACTATGGAGCCCGATCAGGTATTCCACTGACGGTAGGGCTGAAGCTGAGCGATATCCGCCATATCCGAAATCTTGTCTGCGATTGCCAGGCGATCCTCCTCACTGAGTTTGGTATAGCGGCGTGCTATGTCGGCATTTTGACGGACTTCATCAACGTTGGTCATGCCACTCACCCAGGATGTTACCGGTAATGACAGGCTAAACCACTGGTGTTCTTCGATGCTAAGTCGCTCAGGTGTTATACGTTTGCCCTCAAATTCCTGTGCAAAGCGTCCGGAATTCATGGTTTTCATGGCTAAGGGTCCAATCTGCTGTTCAACGAGCTTGGGTAGGACATTGACGATAAAACTGTCGCGCGAAACAAAATCACTCGGGCTGATAGGCATCAATACAGTATCCACGGGCTCCTTCTTAGTCATTTCCAGTGCAGCCAAGTGGGCTTCGGTTGCCTTATGACCCGAAAACCCAAAGTGGCGGATTTTCCCATCCTGCTTTGCCTTTTCAGCGACTTCAAGCATCTCCTTCACGCGGTATTCCGCATCGGCCTTATCAATAATGGTGTGGACCAACCACATATCGAGGTAATCTGTTTTCATCCGTCGCAGGGAATCCTCAAGTTGTTGTGCTGCCGGAATCTGAGGATCGCGCGTATCGCACTTACTCATCAGGTAAATATGTTCGCGATACTTGGGTATGAGAAATTTACCATAAATATCCTCTGCTCGTCCGCGGTGATATTTTACCGCCTGATCAAAAAAACGAATGCCTTCCTCCAGAGCAGCCTCTATAATTGTCTGAGACTCTTTTTCACTGCCGATCGCCATGTGGTAGCCACCCAAGCCCATGATGGTGATGGAGTCCCCGGTTTTACCCAGGGGGCGTATGGGCAGGAGTTTGCCCAACTTGTCAGATTTAGATGAATGAGAACCGGCGAATGAGGTGCCTAAAAAACCAGTTGCACTGGTTGCAGCGAGTAGGGAGCGTATAAAGTGTCTTCTGTCCATGATACTATTGAGATTCGTTTATTGTTATGCCTGTTGTGAGCATTTTTTCAACCGAATCCCCCTGAAAGCGGATGATTATACAGCAAATTAGCCGTTCCAGGGCCAATCGACACATCCCGCTACCTCGGGGAACAGACAAATATGCGCGTTTCCTTTGAGCGCAAAGGTCGTAATCTGTGAGTCCTTTTGATTGAGAAGGGCTTTTGCCGTACGAAAGGTGCTGCCGGTTACCGATACATCATCCACGAGTAGTATGGACAAATCTGCATCGGGTATTTCAAGATCGTCACCTAAAACCTTGGGTGCTTCAAATTTTGGGCTGTTGTCGGGGTTACGATAGTTGATGGGTAGCATGAAAAGGGGCTTTTTCAGGCGATATGCACAAAGTGCAGCAGGGATTCTGCCTCCCGTTTGGATGCCCACGATGGCATCGACATCGGGTAGCTCTACCGAATCAAAGCGCTCAACAATGGCTTCATAGCTGAGTTTCAGTTTATCACTCATTAAGCGTGGCCTGCAGGGGGATGAAACAAACGCTCAGCAAAGCGGCTGATCAAGGCTATTATAATTAGGCCAGGCCAGGCGTGCAGAGTCGCCTGTATAAGGTGGTATTGCAGGTTCATATTGCCCATCGTCTGCGGGAGTGCAAAAAACAATAGGGCAATCAGCGGTTTACTTACCAAATAGGCGACAACTCCATTAAAGTAATTACTACCCAGTTTGCGGTGCATCCAGTAAGCGATGAAGGCAAAGGGCATGAGTTGTGCGAACAGCATCCATGCGATGGGTAGTGCCGGAGCTCCGAATATCAAATAGTTGATCCAGGGGGATAGCAGAGAGGCGATCAAGGATACATGCAATTTGCGCGTGATCGCGGCAATCAATGGCGCGTAGAAAATGGGCAAAAGCTTGCCGCCAATCGGGGAATCATCCCAGGAAGGAATGAAGTGCACCAGAAACGGCAGCAGCATCGTAAGCCCTATTACTATGCCTATTTCCGAAATGCCTTGCAGAAAATCGGATTTTGAAGAAGGAGTTGAACTTTGTGCAACCATGCTTGCTTTTTTGAGAATGCTGACTTTACCCAGTATTTACTTATGTGCCTAGAAAAAAACAAACTACCTAAAAAAGGCGTAAGTCTTTCATACTTTATTGCCATATTGTTGATAATTACAAGTGCTCACGCACAAGAAATTATAGAGCTGGACCCTGTAACTGCGGTTTCTTTCCCCGTTGTCGAAGAAAGTGAACTGCGCAGTAACGGTAGAATCAGCGTGGTGTCTCCTACTATTTTAGATACGATTAATGCCCAGGATCTTACTTCAGCCATTCGCAGAATCCCCGGCGTGACCATTTCGCGATACAATCCTGTTGGGGCTTATGGAGGCAGTGATGGGGGTGGTGTATTTATTCGTGGGCATGGCTCAGGCAGGCCTGGAGCGGATATCTCCACGCTGATTGATGGCGTGCCCTTGTTTGTAGGTGTGTGGACACATCCACTCATTGATACTCTCTCAATCGATCTGGCGCAAAGTGTGGAGGTCTTCAAAAGCCCACAACCGATCGAGATTGGCAATATGGGCTTTGGTGCGGTTAATCTGACGCCGCGGACAGCTC
This sequence comes from Puniceicoccaceae bacterium, assembly GCA_028285755.1. Taxonomy (GTDB): domain Bacteria; phylum Verrucomicrobiota; class Verrucomicrobiia; order Opitutales; family JAFGAQ01; genus JANQOQ01. The sequence goes on along the minus strand of JANQOQ010000004.1, from coordinate 105,839 downwards.
TCGGAGAAGGCTTACGCGGTGAGCTGGAGACGAGCTATGGGCACCATGAGACTTTTCAGGCAAGAGGCATCATCAGCTACCAGGCAGACGGATTGTCTGCATTGGTATCCGGATCACGAAGCCAAAGCGATGGTCATCGGGAAAATGCGGATGGTAGAGTCGACGCGCTCTATGCAAACGTGGGCTATGCGTGGAATGATGCCTGGAGTAGCTCGTTTCTAGTGAGCCTTACTGACAGCTGGGCGCATGATCCTGAGCCGGTCGGCGTAACCATACCCATCACCGAACGCTATGAGACACGCAATCGCTTTTATCTCGGAAAAATTGAATACCTGGGTGACGATGTGTTCGGCGACATCAAATTTCACTATGAAGATGGCACGGGAGATTGGCGTCAGTGGCATATACCGCCGCCACCTCCATTTCCTGCTCAGCAGTTGGAAACCCTGACTCAATATGACAACTATGGCATCAAATCCCGCCTTTCCAAAATACTTGAGAACGATTGGACTTTGACCGCAAGTTTGAACTGGGACCGCTACGGGGGAAGTGTAGAAGAGGATTTCCAACGCGGTCCGCTAAACATATTCGAAGAAATCCAGTTTGAGCTATTTTCGCCATCCGTGGGCTTTGAAAAGACGTGGCAGCCCAGTGGCTCGCCTGATACGGTGAAGCTGTCGGGGGGCGTGCGCTATTTTGATCACTCGGTTTTTGATGGTGAAGTTGCCGGTCAATTGAGCCTGATTTACCAAAAAGAGTCAGTGGAGTATTACGTATACCTGGCACAATCCTATAACTATCCGGGTGTCTACGTGAGCGTTTTCGGGCGCCGCCCACCACCCTGGAGAGTAGCTGAGGACTGGAGAACTCTTGAGGCGGAGTCGATCCAACATGCTGAAATCGGAACCAAATGGCATATAAATCAAAGCCTCACTCTGGATTTCAGTCTCTTTAATGATCAGGTTGAAAACGCGATTACGCTCGTCGCGCCACCCCCTGCGGGCGTCATATTTAATCAGGGCGATTATCAGATACAGGGTGCAGAAGCACTGTTGCATTACCGCAAAGAAAATCTCGCAATGTTCTTTGGCCTGACATTGCTGGATTCAGATACTGAACGCCCCAATACTCCGGAATGGACCGGCATCGTTGGCCTGAGTTATGAGCGTGACGGGTGGAATTTTTCAGCGGATCTACAGTCAATCAGTGAGCAAACGGTGATCAATCCCCGTTTCGGCGCTCCCCAGCAAGAAATCGATAGCTACCAACTGCTCAATGCGCGCATTGCTTATGCCTTTGAGTTACAAAATGCATCGCTCATAGAGCTCTACCTCTTTGGTGAAAATCTTCTTAACCAAAGTTACGAGTATCGCCCCGGTTATCCTATGCCGGGAATTTCACTCACGGTTGGGGCTGAGTGGAAGTGGTAGGCGCGCCAAATGCGGTATTCCGAAAGCGGATCACCAGACTCCCGAGCAATAACTGCAGGGGATGATAAAATAGCAGGGGCAGGATAATCACACTCTGCGTGAAACTTGAGTGCACGCCTTCCGGCACGGTTGTGAAAAACGCGGCCGCATAGGGGATTCCGACTGCGAGGGATTTCTGGCTACCTGTAAAAAAGGCGGTCACCCGATTGACATACGCTTTGAATGCCCAGCGTGCGACTACGGCGATGGTGACCGAGGCACTCAGCAATAAGCAGATACCGACCATTGCTCCGCTCAGAGCGGTTTGAGTGCCTACCTCCGCCCATACCTGGTCTCTGAAGCTTGTCGCAAAAGCTGCATACACCATAAACGCAATGATCCACTGATTCATAGGTTTTGTGAACGCCTTTATTTTCTTATCATACTTGGCGACCAAGGGCCTTGCCAAATGCCCGATCAGGAATGGTAAGAGGAGCAGAAAAATGAGTTGAATCAAAATCGGCCAGATGTCTATCTGGGTCCCTGTCAGATTCGTCTGATACCAAAGCAGCCATGCGGGCAGAATGAATATGGCGGCCAAATTCGCAAAGACCGTATTGAATACCGAACCGGCTACATTACCCTCTGCCTGACCCACCAGGGCCACTGCTGACGAAACCGTGGTAGGCAGGATTGCCAGAAAGAAGAGCCCCATTTTTAAACCTTCACTCAGTAAGTCACCTGAAAGCGCGAGTCCTCCCAATGCAATTAAGGGAATGCCTAAAAATATCCAAAATTGGGTAAAAAGATGCAGAGGCCAAAATTTTATCCCCTCAATCATAGCACGTGTGGATAAGCTCAGGCCCTGGGCTATAAATATAAGCACCACTCCCACTTTAATCAGTATTTGGCTTTGGAGATGCCCGTTCTTAGCTCCCCATTCAGGTGTCAACCAGCCCATGACAACGGCGAGAATGATGGAGAGGACGAGACTGTTTTGTTTGAGCCAATTCATAGACTTGCGCTTCTGTTATTCGTGTAATAATGCTAGCTAATATTGAACTGGTATAAAATCCGCTAGTTGCTTTTCTAATACTGATATGAAATTGAATTTAAGTTTTGGGTTTTTGATATTGATTGCGATAGGGGTCAAGAGCGTAATCGCTGAAACACCGGATGAACTCCGCGCGATATTCAAGGAATGGGTTGCCGTTAAGAAGATTACAAGCGAGGAAGCTGCCGAGTGGAAAGTCGAGAAAGCGGTAATTTCCGATATGCTCAAGGTGCTTGAGCAGGAAGAGGTCGATTTGACCGCACGTATCGAGGAAAACGAGGAATTCCTTTCAACTGCGGATGAAAAGCGCACGACTCTGGAAGACCAGCGAAGTAAGCTTCTCCAAGCTTCCAGCACTCTTGAGGAATCACTTCCGGGACTGGAAGAACAAGTGAGAGCCCTCTATGCGCGCTTTCCTGAACCTTTGCAACAAACCGTAGAGCCTTTGTACAATCGCATACCTACTGAAGAAGAGCCGGGCAATCTACCGTCGAGCCAACGTCTACAATCCATTGTGGGGATATTATCTCAGGCAGATAAATTTAACTCCGGTATCACGGTCATAACCGAGCTCCGTGAGAGTGGGGGGGCAACGGTTGAAGTGAAAACCCTTTACTTCGGGCTGGGCGGAGCAATCTATGCAGACGCGAGCGGTGCATCAGCGGGCTATGGGTTACCCAATGCGGATGGATGGGAATGGATCGAGTCTCAGGAGAATCGTTCCGACATTGTAAACGCGATTGAGGTATATCAGGGCATTGATGAGGCAGGTTTCACACCCGTACCGGTGCAGATCAAATAACGCTAAGAGTATTTTAATATGAAGCACATAATTGCGATAACTACTATTTTTTCGGCGTCGGTGAGTCTTATGGGGCAATCCATCAACGGTATGATCCAGGACGTGCAGACGGATCTCGAGGAGGCTACTCAAATACTGAGTGAGCAGCGTAATACCATTGCAGAGGAAAAAATCCCGATGGCAACCCGGTTGCGTGAGCTCCAGCAATCGGTGGAAAAACTGCGCCTGGAGGCAAACCGCGCGGCTCGGTTGCGCGACAGTTCATCACTGGACCTGAATTCGCTGGAAGCAGATATTAAGGCCCGCCAGGACGAGGTAGATTATCTGAATAATCTCATGGTTGAGTATTTATCCTCACTGGAGTCCCGCTTACATCCGGCTGAGCTTCCTAAATATTTGGATACGCTGGCGAGTGCCTTCTCATCGGTTGATGATCCCAGCCTTACGCAAAATGATAAGTGGGAAGTTCTCCTGGCGGCCCTTCAGGATGGGATTGATCATGTAGATGAAAACGTAGGCGCAGCCATACTCGATGGACAGGCAGTCAGTGATGGGCAATTGCTCAACGGTCAGGTTATTTTGTATGGTCCCACGGCATTCTTTAGCGGACAAGGGCAGGGCGGTATGCTGATCAAGGGAGAGACAGATGTGCCAGTACTGTATGCGCTTGATGGATTTCAAAGCAATATCGATGAGGTCATAGGAAGCGGAACAGGCACACTGCCTGTAGACTCAACCCTGGGACGTGCGATGGCAATTCAACAGACCGAGGAGTCGCTCACCGAACACATTGCAAAAGGGGGAATCTGGATCTTTCCGATACTGGGCTTCGCTTTCGTAGCCACTACACTCTCCATCTTTAAATTTATCGAAAATTCCCGTATGACGATTGGCAAAAATGTGGATATTCGCCCCATTATTGCTGATTTGAAGGCGGGCAATAAAGATGAAGCACTCGCCAAGGCACGTGCGCTGCCCACACCGGCAAATGACTTGATCGTAAATGGTGTAGAAGGCTCCGATCAGCCGAAGGAAATCCTGGAAGAAATGATGATCGAGAATATCGTAACCTTGCAGCCCAAGCTGGAGCGCCTGCTGCCTTTCATTCAGGTGACTGCGGCTGTTTCCCCGCTATTGGGACTTCTGGGTACTGTTACGGGTATGATCAATACCTTTAAGTTGATTACCATTTTCGGAACCGGGGACGCGAAGCAACTTTCTGGGGGTATCTCGGAGGCATTGATCACCACCGAGTTTGGGCTGATTGTGGCGATTCCATCCCTGATTGCCTACGCGATTCTCAGTCGCCAGGCAAAGAGTACTTTGGCAAATCTTGAGAAGATTTCGATGAGCTTCATCAACGGTTTGTTTGCAAACAGCAAGTAACACGAGCGAGGATTCAGGTTGGAAGTACTAGAACAGGTTTGGAATATTTGGAGTGCCGGTGGGTATTTAATGATCCCCCTCGCTCTCCTTTCCTTTGTCATGTATTTTGGCATTTTCGAGCTCTATGTGTATTTCAGCAAGCATGATTATGCAAAGTCTGATCCTAATGAATGGGAGCACTGGATTGAGCGGCCTGAAGATGCAAAAGGAGAGCTGGGAAAGATCGTGCACTACGTGCAGGACGGCGTCCAATCCTCCAATGATATACGCAGCCGGGTGGATGAGATCCGCGCCTCCCATCTCATCCGCATTTCATCGCGGATGCGTTATTCGGCCATATTGGTATCTACAGCACCTTTGATGGGGCTGCTGGGAACAGTCGTTGGGATGCTGGCGACTTTTCGTGGCCTTGCCAACAGCACCGGCCAAGCGGTGGATGTAGTGGCCGGGGGTATCTCCGAAGCACTCATCACCACGCAGACCGGGCTCATACTCGCAATTCCCGGCTACATCATGCTGAGTAACCTGCGCAAGAAGCAGCAATGGCTTGAAAACTTTATCATGCACATCGAAATCTTCACGCTGCGAAGATTCCAGGAACTGGAATCCAAGAAAACTAAAAACGCATAATTTATGGCAATTAAACGACGATTTTCATCCAATGAAGGCGAATCTGAGGACATCAATATCTCGCCTCTCATTGATATGGTATTCATCCTTTTGATCTTCTTCATCGTGACTACGGTCTTCGTAGAGGAAACGGGCGTAGAGGTCAGCAAACCTCAGGCAGCCAGTGCCATCGACCTGGAAAAGAACAGTATTCTGATCGCTATTACGGCTGAAGGAAAAGTAATTTATGGAGGTCGTGAAATAGGGCCTACGGGAGTGCGCTCCACGGTACGCCGCTTAACTCAGCAAGAGGATATGCCCGTTATCATTCAGGCTGACAAATCCGTCCGCACGGAGCTGCTGGTACGTGTGATCGACGAAGCAAAACTTGCGGGCGCTTCTGCAGTAAACATATCCACTGACACCTGATTAGCATGAGTCCTGATCCGGAAAAGATACCCTTTTATAAGCAGCCGCGGAGTGGTGGTGGCTTGTTTCGTATCGTTTTTTATGCAACGGCTACGACAGGAATTATCTTATTTGCGATCCCCTTTACCCAATTTATTACCGCATTAACGGATGGTGGACCCGAAATACGTTCCGTAGAAGTGGCGCCGCCTCCACCGCCCCCTCCGCCAGAAGTAGAAGAGCCGCCGGAGGAAATTGAAGAGCAGGAAACACCGCCTGAAATCCAACCCCCTCCACCGATGCTTAATTTTTCGCAGCTGGAAGTCGCCCTGGAGGCCGGTATTGGAGATGCCATGGGCGGAGGATTTGGCTTTGGCGGCTTTGCCGTGCAGCCGGACGCAATGGAAGACATCCAGCTCTTCGACGTTAAGGATTTGGATGAATTACCGAGACCACTAAAGCAAGTTGCAATGTTAGTTCCCACACGATTTAAACGTGAACGTATTGACGGTCGCCTGCGTATTGAAATCAAAATTGACGAGCAAGGAAATACTGAAGTCATTCAAATTTTAGAAACATCGGACCGGGAGTTAAACCGACCTGCCATTGAGGCAGTCGAACAATGGAAATGGACTCCTCCTAAAAAGAACGGCGAAGCTGTTAATGCACGTTATGTGCTCCCATTCGGATTTAATGCTTAATTTTATTATGAGAAAAACTATTGGAATCGCACTGTTATCCATATCTACTCAGTTAGTAGCTCTGGAGGCACCATATCCTCTCACAGAGAACAGCTTTGATAATCCAGAATTCGTGGAACGATTCATAGGTTCCTACGGGTTTGATTTATCCATCAATCCGCAGATCACGCAACCGGAGGCAGAATTATTCTCAGCGGTTGCACCCAGCATGGAACGTAACCGACGTTCGGCCATTAGCCAGATAGAAGCTTATATTAGCCAGAATCCTCAAGATGAAGAAGGCACTCCGTACAGTGCCGCGTTGGACTATACGCTCGGCTCACTTTACTTGCAGGATGGAAATATCTCACGCGCTACCCAGTATTACTTAACTGCGATTCGCAAATTTCCCAACTTTTATCGGGCATACCAGAATTTAGGGCTGGCCTACGTTCAACGCTCCGACTTTGAGAGTGGAATCGAATACCTGGTAAAAGCCCTGGAAATAGGAGGGGGCAATGGGGGCCTCTTCGGATTGATCGGCTATTCGTATTTGAGCATGGGTTATCCCGAAATTGCTCTTGATGCGTACCGCAATGCGCTTATGTATCAGCCGGATAGCCGTGACTGGCAGTTTGGTAAACTCAATGCTCTAGTGCAGTCCAATCAAAACGAACAGGTCATCGCGTATATTAACGATATGTTGAAACAACGTCCAAACGAGGCCAACCTTTGGACGCAGCAGGCCAATTCATTTCTGCTGCTGAGCCAATATGAAGACGCGATCGCTAATTTGGAAGTATTGAGAGACATGGGGCAGGCTACCACGGCGAGTCTTACATTACTCGGAGATCTATATCTGAATGAGGGGATGGCCGAGCTTGCGGTTGTCGCTTATCAGGATGCCTTTAAGACAGGCACAATGACTTTGGAAAAGGTGCTTCAACTCTCGCAAAGCCTGCTTGCCCGTGGTTCGGTTGACGAATCCGGCGAGTTGCTCTCAACTCTCTCTGAGAGTGATTTATCTGCGGCCAGCCCGGATGAGCAACTCGATGTGCTGACTTTGCAGGCACGGGTTGCACTTGCACAGGGAAACTCGGATGAGGCCTTTGCTATTTTGGAAGAGGTCGTTGACCGTGATCCACTCAATGGGGAAGCACAACTTACTTTGGGAGATTTTTACCGGGAGCGGGGCGATATTGTTGCTGCGCAATTTGCCTACGAGGCCGCCGTTAAGGTGGATGAGTTTGAATGGAAGGCCTGCATTGCGCTTGCCCGTTTGTTTGTCAGCCAGCGTGAATACGCAAATGCACTCGAGTATTTGAAGCAGGCGCGATCCATTGATGATCAGCGCTTCATCAGCGACTACATCTCTCAGCTTGAGCGTGTCCTGGGTCGATAATGAGCCGGGACTACTTTGAATCTCAACTGCCGCTCAAAAGTCTGGGTGATCTGCGTATTCCTGCGATCTATGGGATAGGGTTGAACTATCGCAGTTATGCAGAGTCCATTGGGCTGGAGATCCCTAAGCGACCGTTGCTCTTCTCTAAGCCCTCTGTTTCCGCCACAGTTGCAGGCGAACCTATTGAGATACCCACGGGTCTCTCCAGTGCCAAGGTGGACTATGAGGGGGAACTGGCAGTTATTATCGGGCAAACCTGTAAGAACGCTACGCTGGAGAATGCCATGAGTTACGTTGCAGGCTACACGGCGTCTATCGATGTAACTGCACGTGACTGGCAGTTTGAACTTGGGGGTGGACAATTTACCAAAGGTAAGGGTTTCGATACGTTTACTCCCCTGGGTCCTGAGCTTGTTAGTGCCGATTCTATCCCGGATCCTAAATCGCTCAGCCTTACGACCCATGTTAACGGGGAGCTACGTCAGCAGGGCAGACTTTCAGATTTGATATTCGGTATCCCGGAGATCATTGTGTTTCTATCAGGCAGCACCACGCTTTTGTCTGGGACCGTCATCTTGACCGGAACCCCGGGCGGAGTAGGGCATTCTAAAAAACCTCCCGTCTATTTGCAGGAGGGCGATGACGTAGTAGTTAGCATTGAGAGTATAGGCCAGCTAAAACGTTCTGTGGTTTTGGAAGCATAGCGCACCTCTCATATTCTAACTTTTTATAGAGACATTAAAAAAAGCCCTGCAATTAAGCAGGGCTTTTGTTTTAGCGGAAGTATTTTTCCTGAGTGCTATATTAATCGAAGAAATAGGTGAAAGTCAGGCGGAACTCCGGCTCATCCGGTGCCTTGGTTATGAGTGTGTTTGCTGCAAACTCAGGGTCTGACCCTACGAAGTAGTCTTCTCCGGTAAGATTTTCTACGGAGATGATCACTTCATACTTTTCGGCTTTGTAGAATATGTTCGCATTTACGATCGTGCTCTCATCGATGAGGAGTGTGCGGTCGTAGTTGTGATAGTAGTCGCTGCGGAAGCTTGCACCCCCGGACACGCCAAAACCGTTGTCAAATTCGTAGATACCGAATAGCTTGAGAGTAGTCTCAGGAAATCCGGGAACGATCTGATCCGGGTTACCTGAAGGGCTTCCTCCTTCGGGTGTAAACCCACCGACTGCAGCAGAAAATTGACTGCCAAGGATGCCGGACTCAAGTGCTATACCTATCTCTTCGTTACCCGCACCGGTCGGATCCATCAAAGAGAAGGGCACGGTACGGAAATTCAGATCAGATACTTTCTTGGTTTCACGATCATCAAAGGATGCGATCAGTGTGAAACTATCGGTGGGTTTCCAGGTCATTTCTACTTCGAAACCTTCTGACTCAAACTGGTCGGAAGTGGCTTCACGATCTGAGAAGCTGGTTTGCTCCCACTCGTAGTAAGCAACACTCGCGAAGAGGGTATCCTCGATCAAAGAAAACTTAGCACCATACTCGATGAGTTCAGCATCCCCGAAGTTGCCGTCACCCAGAATCGCACCCCCTTGTGTGGGCACTATCGTAGTCGCTTCCTGGTATGCACCGTAAAGAGAGACCTCATCCGTAAGTTTCAGCACTGGGTTAATGCTCCAGTTAAAGAAGTCGATGTCACCCTCCACTTCAGCATCTGCAATGTCAGTGGGTTGATCGGGTACCACTGTCTCGTAATCAGCAAACTCCTGGCGAAGACCAAACAATACAGAAAACATATCACTGAATTCTACGTCACCGTAAGCAAAGAGTCCTCCCTGAAGGAGCTCTGACTTAGCAGCATGGCCGCCCGGGCCACCTGCGCCAAATCCGCCACCCCAGTAATTGTTACCCGTATTGGGATCGACCTGAGGGCCTGCTAAAATTACCGAATTAGCACTTATGAATCCGGTTGAGATGTCACGACGGGCAAATGGTTCAGTCCAGAAATCCTGAAGCTGTAGCGCCTCACTGTAGCGAAGTTCTGCGCCATAGCCGAGATCTACCTGGATGCCGCCGAGTTCGAGATCATTGGTGAAAATCAGACGATCTGCGATAACCATTTGGTCACTGTCAAAACCGTAACCGTAGGATGACAATTTACGGGTTTCCAGATACTCGAAGAAGAATTTGTTGGTCCAGGTAAAGTCCTCGCTCGGTGTACCAATAATATCGAAGAAGTAGATGAAGTCCAAGGAGTCCGCAAAGTCTGCATCGTCAGAGAGGACCGTGCTTGCGTCAATAGGAGTCGTAAACACGGTTCCGCCTGCCTGAAAGTACTCAGGTGTGTAAACATAACCGGAAGTCGTGCGTGCGATATCGTCGGGTGTACCAGTATATACAAGATCACGTGTCGCTGAGTCCGACATATCCACAAGCAGTGATTTTAGATCATCACTAATACCTGAAGTGTCTACAACAGCCTCAGGAACTACCAGCGCGCGGAAAAGGGGACGGTTTTCAGCGGGTATGCCGCCGAAATCAAAGGTCAACCCATCAATGATACCCCGCTCGGCAACCCCTCCGTTACTTGCGCGGACTAAGCTAAGCGGCTCACCAATTACGTATTCGCCATTATCAATCAGGTTCTGAGAAGGACGGTTCCAGCCCGCATTTTCATTGGATTTAAACTGGAAATACTCAGCACCGGTAAAGATACGAATGGTGTCACTTACACGCGTTTTAATGGCACCATAGATAGAGAAGTAATCATTATTGATACGATCGTAGAAAGATTCAGACTGCTGTGCAGTAATTGAGATACGATACGCAGAAGGCAGGCCAAAGATCAAGGTAGGTTCACCCACGTCTGCCTGCACATTGAAGTAACTCCACGAGCCCACTTCCAGCTTCACAGAACCGCGAAACTCATCGAAGTAAGGTGACTTTGGAATCATATTTGCGTAACCCCCGACGTGTGAAGGTGAATACTGTGCTGGTGCCGGACCTTTAATGATATTCAGCGCATCCAAAGAACCGAATGAAGTGGGCATTTCATTTCGTTGGAAGGCACGTTGCATTCCGTTGAAGTAAGTGCCGCCCTGCCAACCGCGAATCACCGGAGCACCGGCAATACCGTAGAAGTTGACACGCTCGGTTCCCGCACCGATTTTTGCCAGATCATCGAAGTTCTTGATCTGGAACTGCTTCATAGTCTCCGGGCTGATCGTCAATACCGAGCGCGGAGTCTCAAGGATCGACATGTCAGCAAAAAAGACAGAATCAATGCTGCGTTCAGTAGGTAGTAACGAGTCAGTATCTTCAGCAGAGGTTTCCTCTGAGATGAAGGCTTCCAACTCGGCAATGGGTGCGTCCTGCGCAATGGTTGATATGCAGATAAATGCACCGAGGCATAATGCCAGTAATTTATAGTGTAATCCCCTTTTCATAATGATTCTTCCAATAGTCATTAGTAATAGTTGGGGGCACATTATGCATAGAATATGCCACAAGTGCCTCAAGTCTGCATATTAATGGGTCTAATCCAGCTTTTTTTGTAAATTAATAGGCCAAAGACTGGATTGTTAATCTCAATAGATCAACTACTGACTAATTTGAGATAAATATGCCACCAATGCTTCCTTCTCTTTATCGGTGTAATGAGAGTATATAGGCATTTTTTCAGCAGTAGGAAGCAGCTCTTTTGCCCTAATAAGAGCATCCTCAAAATATGGACGATTGAACTTTGCATGAACGGCAATAATCTGGATATTTCGATTGGAAAGTGTGCCACCTAGCGGGTCGTTGATGGCGTGGCAATTGATGCATGAGCCTTCGTAAAGCGCGCGTCCATATTCAATTATCTCACTTTGCTCATTAAGTGCCAACATCGCATCCGGCCATAATCCGCTATCCAAATCGGTAATGATCAACTCGTTAACTCCCCAGGGCTTCTTATTGGGTTTATCAATGAGCGAGCTGTCATCCTCCACAAGTATGACATAGGGCCCCCATTCAGGGTTTCCCCGATTTGCAGCCCATTGATGAGTAGGAATGCCTTCAACTTCCAATACAATGTAGGGTTTACAGGCTTCCAGGATGTCCGGGTCGTAATTGGCCTGATAAAGATCAGTGCAGTTTGCCAGGGTGACAACGGATTCAGGGTCCTGCCCAATAAAATCCAGGAAGTCTTTCAGGTATAGCCCAGTCAGCTCAAGCTTGGTTTCCGAGTCTTCCAGGTAGTCATTGAATATTTTGATATCTGGGTGATTAATCAGGGTCTCATATTCAATGATGCTCCTTTCCTCATTGCCGCCTACCAGGGATTGAACGATCAATGAATCCTCTCCTGCGGCTTCTTCAGTAACTGGCTTGTTTTTTTTTAAGACTTCCGGGACTGCACTTGAAATAAATACCGTGTCCACACTTAATCCTTCGTCTATAACCCCGATGCTCGTTAGCTGATCGATCTGCTCCTGTATCCGGGCCGGATCGACTTCCCCCACCGTATCCCAATCACCGTCATACCCATCAATGAGCTGATACTTGAGCATTTGGGAATGGCTGTAGTTCATAAATTCATCTTCCATCCGCGGGTTTTGACTCTCGATCATAGCGTTAGCCTTGGTGCGATCCCCGGTCATGTAAGATTGCCATCCGCGTATCGTCGCTCTTGAGAATGCGCGAACTACTTCTGGATTTCTCAGAACAAAGTCTTTACGTGCATACCATACACGGTACGGAGCAAATCCGGTCTCATACAGTGGCAAGACGACGGGGTCTGCGCCTTCCTTCATCACATAATAGGGCTCATTGGTTAGGAAAATTTGTTGGATAAAATTCTTGTCAGTTAAGAATCGATCCATGCCGTAATCCAGGGGAACGACTCCGAAATCAACAGAGAATTTACGCTTTAGCAGCTCAATCCAATTGCTGCCGGGGATGGCCATGATCGCCTTACCATCAAGATCTGCAAATTCGGTGATACCGCTGGATTTATGGGCCATGATCGCCTGAGGATCTTTCTGCATGAATGCCCCTACAATTACAATAGGAACTTCGCGGTTGGCCTGCAGGAGCACTTCATCAGAGCGTCCAATGCTGAAATTCAATACTCCGAGTGCTACATTTTCAATTTGGGTGGTATTAGGCCCCCCTTGCATGATTTCGACATCCAGCCCCTCTTCTTCATAGTATCCATTAACCAGTGCCTGATAGAAGCCACCGTGTTCTGCCTGGGCATACCAGTCCGTCTGCATGCGTATTTTAAACAATTTACCCTCCGATTCATCACTGCCGGCTCCCCCACCGCAGCCGACCCAAAATGTGCAGAGTGTCAGAGCGAGCGTTCCCCAAAGTAAGACGTGTTTATATATATTGTGCATCTTCCTATTTATTTTTGTTTACCATACTATCATGCCAGTTCTTCAGCAGATACCAATGAATGAAATTTACCACGCCTACAAACAAGAAGCCCATGATGCATGCGGTACCCGCAGTTGCAAATAAGGCCGGGGTTTTGGCGCTTTGTTTAAAGAGTATTGTCAAATAGCCCAGACCGGGGTCCGCATCCGCAGAACCTACGAAAATGTCTCCGGTAATCGCTCCGATAGGTGCGAGCGTTCCTGCTATTTTCATGCCGGTGAGCAGATATGGCACCGAATTGGGAATACGCAGATGGATTAACTCCTGCATCCGGGTGGCAGAACATACTTCAAAGAGGTCGACCAGGTTTTTATCAACAGAAGTCAGCCCCATCATCGAGTTTGCCAAAACGGGAAAAAATCCTATCAGAAAGGTGACCATAATAATGGGCCCCATCGGCGGTTCTTTCAGCCAAACGGACAAAATGGGTGCAAGAATTACGATCGGTGTCATTTGCAGGACCATGACCCAGGGGTATATGCTTTGTTTAAGGTAGCGAGAGGGAGACATGATGAGTGCAATGAAGTAACCCCCGATTACAGCAGAAACAAACCCAAGAACCGCTGCGGTTAATGTGCTTCGGGCTCCATTGAGAATAATCGCTGATTCTTCCTTAAAAGCGGTAAAAACTTCACCCGGGTAGGGTAGCATGATCCGGCGGATACCACTCGCCTGGGATTCAGTGAGGCCGGCCTCCTGATTTTCGGCTTCTATATTGCCACCAATGAAATAAACAATGCTGATAAACAGTAGTCCGACTAATACCGGCAAAATAACTGCGAGAGACTTATTCAGATACTTCATGCTGCTTCCTCCTTTACACTACGCAGTGAGTGGGCAGTATGCGCCAGAATTTCCAGGTATTTTTGGGACTCTCGAATCTCTGCGCTTCTGGGATAATCAAACGGTACTTCTATGATCTCTGCGATACGCCCCGGATGGCTGGAAAGCACCACTATATGGGAGGACAGGAATACCGCTTCAGATACAGAGTGGGTAACAAAAAAGGCTGTAAAGGGGTCGACCTCACGAATTTTCAAGAGATCCTCATTGAGCTTATCGCGTGTCATCTCATCGAGTGCGCCAAAGGGTTCATCGAGAAGCATGATGTGGGGCTTGATACTCAATGCTCGTGCAATGGATACCCGCATTTTCATGCCTCCGGAGAGTTGCCAGGGATACTTGCGCAAGGAGTCTTTGAGGCCGACCAGCTCGGTCATCTTCTCGGCTTGCTCGTGCATCCTTTTCTTGGATTCTCCGCGAATCTTCATGGGAAGCTCTACATTTTCCCGGACACGCAGCCAGGGCAGCAAATTGGCATCCTGAAATACAAAGAACAGATCTTCGCGAGCATTTGCAGGCGTCATGCCTTCCACTTCTATTTTACCTTCTGTGGGATCAATCAGTCCTGCAATCAGCTTTAGGAAAGTGGATTTGCCGCATCCACTGGGACCAATGAAGCTCACAAAACTACCGCGTGGGAAAGATGCGTTGATATTATCCAATACGATCGGCCCTTTACCAAAGCGTTTTTGAACGCCTTCGAACAGGACACTGGGTATGGATGGTGGATTTTTATGAATCGACATAACAAAGTTTTAGTGTGGATGGCGCAGCCAGGTCGTAGTGGATGATCTGCACAGCACGGTCAAAATCTTCAGGACCGTTTAGCTTATTTGCTGACAATGGGCCGTTCGGATGCCTCGCAAGCAGTGGAAATGCGGAGCTACTGATATCTAAACGAATACACTCATCCGGAGAAAAGGTGTAGGCGATCATATCGAGCTCGATCGTGATTTGCGTTTTACCATCCCCCATGATTGCGCCTTCATTGAGTTGGATCACCCCCAGACACAAAAATCGAACCGATCCGCTGCTTTGAACAGCACTGAGTCTCGCTACAAATAGGGTATTGCTTGCAGAAGAACTCACCAAAAGCTCCAACTGCGGCTTACCCCTTATTTTCATCTCACTGCTCAACGGTTGGCTGGTGTAAACCAATAGATTATTGCCTGACTGACTCTGCCTGAGATCGCTTGGCCCCCAGATGAGGCTTCCGTCAAAACCGCCACCCGGTGCGAGGACCGGCACTTCAGGATCGTAGTTATAGGTATCCGTACCTTCCTCTTCCGGATCATCGCTTAAAAATCCATCTCCAAAGCGGCTGTTAGCATTCCCCTGGGATCCCAGGTAGTAAGTCTTTTCAGCAACTGAGTCGGCGCTCAAAGATGAATAATGATGCCATTGATTGTCTCCCATTGAGAAATAGTGCACACCTTCAATGGGTGTGTCAGAATCTATACCCTTGAGCCACCGGTCAAACCACCGGATCATTATGGCATTGATATCGACTTTGGCAGAATCTCCGAAATTCCATCCACAGAGATTGTCACCCCAGGGAATGTGCACCCAGGGTCCTACGTAAAGCAATTGATTTTTGTGAGTAGCCGCCATGGCCTCATACCCGGCTATGCTTCCCCGGTGGTAGTAGTCATACCAACCACTGAGGTGAAACATAGGGATATCCAGTTTATCGAGCTGCTTGAGTAAATCGAACTGTTCCCAGTATTCGTCATATTCATCATGCTCCAACCAGTCTTTCACAAAGGTCGGTCCGCGTTCGTCTGTTAGGGGTTGCACTTCCGAAATCGGAAAGGCCTTTGTAAGTGCATTTGTATTGGCCCAGGATTTTTCAAGAGCTTTGTATAAATCCCCGGGTCCGCTGCGTTTCACATTCTCCCGCAGCATCTGATTCCCCCAGCCAAGGGTTGTGTTCAGTTGCAACATACCCGCCCGATAGAACCATCCGCTGTATAAATCAAAAGCAGTCATATGGGGTGCTATCGCCTTTAGTGCCGGATGCCCACTCAGAGCTGCATAGAGCTGAGTGGATGCCTGATAAGAGAAGCCATACATCCCCACTTTACCATTTGAACCTTCCAGGTGACTCACCCATTCGATCGTATCGAAGCCGTCTTGCGTTTCATTACGAAAAGGGTAAAACTCTCCCTCTGAATCTCCACGGCCTCGCACATCCTGGATCACCACGATGTAACCTTGTTTCGCAAACCAAATGGGCTGGGCGTAGACTACCGTCGATGCAATATCCCGGCCATAGGGCTGACGCATCAGCAGTACGGGCAGTGTTGTTTCGGACTCGGGACGGTAGATATCGGCTGCCAGCTTCACTCCATCACGCATAGGCACTTTCACATCCGTTTCGATGTGAATACCCGGTATAGCGTTTTCGAGTGAAGCCAGATTCATAAGCGGTTTTTATGCGGCAAAAGGATTACAACGGGCACTCTTCATTTTCCCTGGATTGAGTAATCCCTGGGGGTCTACTTTATCGCGGAGGGCTACCTTCTCATCAATGTCCGGATGAGTCCCCCCTTCTTCGAGGACGTAGGTATGTGGATTTGCCACCGGTACGCCGATTTCATTACTGTAATCGATGATTTCCTGTAGACGTTCTTCACTCTTAAAATGAATGAGCGGGATGCTGCCTACCACGACATTGCTGCCTTCGAGTTTGCGTTGTTCAAAGGATTTATCCTCCATCTTGGAGTTGCTCTTGACCCATTCAAAATGGAACAGGATTTCGCCGGGAAATTTCTCCCAAAGCATTTTTACCTGTTCCCGAAAATGGTTTGCAAAGCCCACCTGCAGATAGGTGATGTTTGGGTCCACCTTGAGCGCCATCAGCGTGGTGTGATTCCAGGTGTAATCCGTAATGTAAGGGGGCTTGAGCGGATTAGGCAGGACGTTACGGTACTTTATAACAGCTCCGATTGATTCGGCGGACTTTATGATATCTTCAGATTGCGCCTTATCTACAATAAGGAAGGTCGTGTGGCCGGGATTTTCGCCAATATGTTTCTCAATGGCGGTAAAATAGGGCGGAATTTCCTTTTGGAACATGGTGACGAGACGTTTGGTAATGCTGTCATCGCGCGCGATGCCGTCGGTCCAGTCCAACAGAGTGTCCCAATCCTCATGCATAATTATGAGCTCCTCGTAGGGAACCACAGGCCCAAGACGCATCTCGACTTCGATGACGATGCCGGTCGTTCCATAAGTGTGCAGGGCAGTCAGACAATCGGACTCTTCGAGCTTAATTATCTTCGGCTCGGGTTCAGCGGTTAAAAGGGTAAGCGATTTCACATTATCGTTGGATGTGATTCCCCCATAAGTGATTGAGCCTATGCCTCCCGAACCTCCGCTCAGAAAGCCCGCTAGCGAAGATATGACAAAAGTAGAGGGGATGCAGCGCATTTCCCAGCCTTTCATACGGGCTTCTTTTTCAATAGCACCGATACGCGCTCCGGGCTCGCCGCGAACGACTCCATCTTCGGTAATTTCAAACTTAGTGAGCGCATTCGTGTCGATTACGAGGCCCCCGTGAATAGGAATGACTTGCCCGTAATTTCCGGTTGCGCCTCCGCGAATAACAATGGGCAGCGAATACTTTGCTGCAAAGCCGACCACTTTTTTAAGCTCATCAATGGTTTTCGGGCGCACAGCGATGTCCGCGATCTTATCTTCCAGTAAACGCTTTAGAACCGGCGAATACCAGTAAAAGTCCTTAGACATTTTCGCAAGTTTGTTGTCTTCAGTGATAACTTTGGCTCCGATGCTTTCCACAGCTTCCACAAAATCCGCCAAAGTGGATTCTTCTATTTTTTTCATTGCCCCCCATAAGCAAGCCTCTTGCCAGTTGAGTTTAGCTAAAAAATAAGCGCAGAAATTCGTCAATTTTCCATTTGGCACTGCCGTTGCTGATGTTGATACATGGTAAGAATTGAAACAGAAGACGGTTGGTTATTGCTCAATCACCAGGATCATGCGCAGCTCGCAGGCGCATTTGCAGACCATTGGGGAAATGATCTTTTTGTGAAACCGGAGCCTTTCTCACTCGTACGAGAAGGCGTTGCCAAGCACGATGACGCTTGGGTGCCCCGAGATGCAGAGCCGGAGATCACCCGAGAGGGTCTGCCCAGTGCGTTTTCAAAGGAGCTCGTAGGCACTTACGACGCCTTTGAGGAAATTGACCTGGAAGAATACTTGCAGGTACGCGGAAACGCCACTGAAGCTGTTGCAGACGCGCTGCCGTATTCTGCAACGCTTATATCAATGCACACGGTAAACTTACTTACAGAGCAGGCCGATCTAAGCACGTTGGACGCCGAACAAACCAAGCTGCACAGTGCCTTTATTGACGGGCAGCTCAATCGCCAGAAAGAGCTTATCGAAGTATCCAAAGAAAAGGAAGGTTCTGGGGAATTCACCTCAGAAGCCATTTTGGATCAAAACTTTAAATTCCTGCAATGCTGCGACAGTCTTTCGCTGACGGTATGTGTTCAGTTTCCGACAGAAATTAAACTCAGGCACGCTCAGGTAACCACATCGGGCGAATTAAAGGAAGTGACTTGCTATCCGGAAGGGAATAACACTTACCGTCTGGACCCTTATCCCTTTGATGCGGATGTTTTGGAATTCCAGGTGCCTTTTAAAAGGGTGAGACAAAAGGAGTTCTCAGGCGTAGAGTCTTTTCGGGCTTTGGTAGCTGCGGCTGAGCAGGAGTATTTTATAGCGACGCTGAAAAAGTAATATGAGATACTACTTTGCCTTTTTCGGTTTTTTTTGGGTCTTACCGGTACTCTCGATTGCTAAAGAGAAACTCACGCCGGTGGTCATGCAGCTGGATTGGGTTTATAATGCCCAATTTGCGGGTATTTACCAGGCGGATGCTCAGGGTTATTATGGCGATGCCGGTTTCAAGGTAGACATTCGTAAGGCGGACCCCAATCAAAAGACTGTGGATGCAGTCCTCGCTGAAGAGGGGCTGGTTTTTGGAAGTGCAGAGAGCAATATCATCATGCGAGCCTATATTGAAGGTGCGCCTTTTCGGGTGGTAGGTGCCATGTTCCAGGCAAATCCCATGGGCTGGATGTATTTAAAATCAAGTGGCATCACGACGATTAAGGATTTGGAAGGGCGCAGTGTGGGTATTCATCCGGATGGGGAAAAGATACTTGCGCTGGTTGGTGCAAAGAATGGGCTGAATTTGGCAAACTTTACATTGCCAACCATAAATTACAGCCTGGATGTATTGATCGATGGTGAGATCGATGCCATGCAATGCTATGTGATCGATGAATTTGTGCGCCTTCAGCTGAAAACGAATAACCAGGCCGGGGTTTTGCTGGCGAAAGACTATGGCTATGACACTTACTCTCAGGTATTCTTTACAACAGCTGAAATCGTCAATCAGAAACCTGACAAAGTTAGGGCTTTTCTAGAGGCCAGTCGCCAGGGGTGGATTTACGCAATGGACAATATGGAGGAGACCGTAGCGCTTATCCATGAGCGATACGGCACTGAGTTTTCAGCAGATTACCTATTGGCTTCGATGAAGGAAATAGAGAAGCTCGTTAGACCCAACGGAACGGTAATGAACCCCGTAGATCCTGAGGTCTGGAATAATATGCAAAGCCTCTACTTAAAGCATGGAGTGTTGGACAAAGGGGCTGATCTGGATAAGCTGTTGAGCTTTAAAGAGTAGGGCATGGCAAAGACACTCATTCGAGACGCTCGCATTCCCGGGCAGTTGGTTATCCAGGATTATCAGATCAATGGGCTCATATCTTTTGACCTATTGATTGAGGATGGCCTCGTGAGCAGCATAGCGCAGACCGGCGAGCAGCCCAATACTCTCGGATGGGAATCTGAAATCGACTGTCGCGGTGGCATGTTGTTTCCTGCATGGGTCGATAGCCATGTGCATTTGGATAAAAGCCATACCTGGAACCGTGCTCCCAATCCAAATCACACATTCCAGGACGCGCTCGAAACTTTGGGGGCTGACAAGGCTAACTGGACCGAGGAGGAAATGTATGCGCGTGCCGATTTTACAATGCGCTGTGCCTGGGCACACGGGGTGGGAGCGATTCGCACTCATGTGGATACCTGGGGTGCCGAATCAGAAATCAGCTTTGCAACCCTTTCCAGGCTTCGCGAGGCCTGGAAGGGCAAAATCGAGCTGCAACTGGTCAGCCTATGCGGGGTAGATCAATACAGCGAGCCCAATGGTCAGGAATTTGTGGATATACCGCTTAAATATGGGGCAACCTGCCTGGGTGGGATGCCCTTGATCAATCCCGAGCTCGACAAGCAGCTCGATCGGTTATTGGCAATGGCAAGTGAAGCGGGTGTAGGTATCGATTTGCATGTGGATGAAAGTGGAGATCCGGGAGCTGCCTGCCTAAAAGCAGTTGCTGAGGCTGTCTTGCGCAACCAGTTTGAATATCCGGTGACCTGCGGGCATTGCTGTAGCCTGGCAGTCCAACCCTGGGAGGAAGCCCAAAGGACGCTTGAGCTTGTTAAACAAGCGGGTATCCGGATCATAACTTTGCCCCTTTGTAATTTATATCTTCAGGACCGGCGACTTCCTGCAGAGTCACGTCACACCCCACATTGGCGTGGTATCACCCTGGTGCAGGAGATGTTAGCGATGGGCATACCGGTAGCAGCGGCATCTGATAATGTGCGGGATGCTTTTTATGCTTACGGTGATTTGAATCCATTCGAGGTCATGGTTCAGCTGATACGCATTGGTCACCTGGATACTCAATACAGTAACGCAGCAGCGATGGTGGGTTTGGCAGCTGCCGACATTATGGGGCTTGAAAAGCATAGGAGGATCAAAACGGGAACCCAAGCGGACTTTGTTTTGTTTCAGGCGAGAGATTGGAGTGAATTGTTGAGCCGACCCAGTCAGAAACCGCAGATAATCCGGGGCGGGCATATCAGCAATCCTGAGCTGCCGGATTATCGGGAGCTGGATTCATTATTCAGTTAGGGAGTGTTAACACTCCCTGCTCTGCTCACATTAGTGCTCAAACGGTGTCTTGGCAAGCTAACTGCTTTTAGGCCGTATGCTTATACGGTATAGCAAAATCTTACTCTCGGCAGCATCCGCTTTTTTCCTGCTATTGGTAGTCTTTAATAATATCACGGATTACGGGTCTAACCTGCTTTTTGTTGAAAATGTCCTGGGGATGACCACCACGTTTGAAGGCAACGCAGCCATGTGGCGGGCAGTTGACTCACCGGTAATCCATCATCTCTTCTATGCCGGTATCATTATTTGGGAAGCGGTTGCATGTGTGATCATCGGCATCGGCACATGGAAGTTATTCAAGGCACGCAGTGCAGCTGCAGCAGTCTGGCAAAAGGCAAAATCCTTTACTCTGTTTGGGCATACGGTGAGCTTGCTTCAATGGTATATCGCATTTCTAACGGTAGGGGCCGAGTGGTTTCTGATGTGGCAGTCGGAAGAGTGGAATGGTCAGGATGCTGCGCACCGTATGTTTGTGGTCATGGGCATCATTCTTATATTCATCTTCATGAAGGATGACGAGCTTGAGAGCTCCGAAGCATAAATTACCTTCCTTCTATGCCTACGATTGAAGATTGTATAGTGCTGCATGGTAGCGAGCTAAAACCTCACTTTTGTAGTCGGTTCGTTTGGGAGAACAGTAAGATCCAGGAAATAAAACTGGAAGATCCGGTGATACAGATCGATGAAGGTGCAGTGGTGGTCATGCCTTCAATGTGCAATTCGCATACCCACATGGGCGACAGTTGCCTGCCGGATGGGGCTACGGGTATGACCCTGGAAGAGGGCTTTTTCAGGCCGAACGGTTATAAATACCGGGAACTTTCTAAGCGGGGAGAATCCATTTTACCTCACGTCAAAGCACACTTGGACTACATGGCTCAATCGGGAACCAGTGCTCACATCGATTTTCGGGAAATGGGAGTGATCGGTTCTCAGATTTTGAGAGAGGCTTCCCGGCAGAGTGGGGTAGATTCCGTTATCCTGGGTCAGCTCAAGGATCCTCCCTTTACCAATGAGGAATTGCGGGCAAATGTGAAATCCCTTCCAGAGAACGCTGTTGCAGAGTTACAAGAAATGCTCGCAGTTGCTGATGGGTTCAGTGAAAGCACGATGAATGATCTCACGGATGCCTCCTGGCTGAAAATCAAAAAAGTAACCCGGGAAATGGGAAAGATGCGGGCAATCCATTGTCTGGAAAACGATGGATATCGTGATGTAAGCCTGGAAATCACAGGCCGCGGAGATCTTGAGCGGGCAATCGATCTGCTCGATCCGCACATCATTATTCACCTGACTGTCGCTAATGATGAGGAGATTCAGATGCTGGTGGATCATGAAGTGACCGCAGTACTGAATCCCCGTGCGAATGCAAATTTGGGCTTACCAATTCCACCGATTGCGAAGCTCATCGATGCAGGGGTAAATTTGCTCCTGGGTACAGATAACGGCATGCTCAACTCACCCAATATGTTCGCTGAGCTGGATTATACCTACAAAATTACAGAGAGTCAGTATGGCAATGCCGTCGATCCAGAGCCGGAAGTGATTCTCAAAATGGCAACATCCAATGTTGGCAAGGTGCTGGGCGATCGCTTCCCCGGTTACCTGGAAGAAGGTTTACCAGCTAATTTCACATTGCTTGACTTTACTGTTCCGCACCTCAGAGCGACCCGTCACCTGCTGGCCAGCATTTGCACACGGGTGACCCCCTGCGAAGTACTCGCCACCTATCGTGAGGGCAAGCCTATCTTTATAAACGATCGATTTAAAATATGAGAGCTTCCATAGCGATTCAACACCCGGATGCGTTTTGGCCTAATTACCGATGGCCGCAGTTCGACTCCTGGGAAAACAAAGAGAAAACACTGATTTATGTGCCAACAATCAGTATGACAGATTGGGGTATGGGTTTCCCGCTGGATGCTGAAGAAGTTCTGGTCATGTCGTTGTTGAAAGCGGCTTCGGAGCGTAAACCAACCGAGCTTTCCTGGTTATATCTGCCACCTGCTTCATTGGTTGCTGGTCCGCATATGCGCACGGCCTTTCCGGTGAACCTGGATCTGGCATACGATTACCTTCATGATTTGGGTAAGTCTATTGCAGCCTCGGGATTTAGGAAAATTGTCTTTATTAATGCGAATCCCTGGATGGAAGATATCATTGATGCGACAGGGCGTGACCTAAGAATTGCCCTGGATTTGCAAATGTTTTGTGTGAACCTGAGCGGGCTTCAACTTAATTTCCATCCGGATGCGGATCGGGCCCGCCTCAATGCTGTGCTACGCCATCTATTTGGGGAAGCGCCAGCTCAATCCACAGAATCCCAATCAAATACTCAACACCCGGGGATTTTGCAGAACTGGAATGTGAACGTTAAAGAGCCCATTGGGGGTAGTGGCCTTGATGGGAAGGAAGTGCTTGATGATGCGGTCGATCATTTCATACGGCTATCGCAGGAAATCTATAACAAAGCTCCGATAGAGGTTAAACCAAAGGGGGTAAGGCCATGAGTATCGAACATCCCAACTATCGTAAGCGCTGGATCGGGGCCTATACGCTTGAGCAAATCCAGGCCCTGCCCAATAAGGAACATACTCCCATTGTGATAACTACGGGTGCTATCGAGCAGCACGGGCCTCAATTGCCAGTGGGGGTCGATGCCATGATGGCTCAGGCCTGGTTGGAAACCGCTATGCCGCATCTGCCTGATGAAATTCCCTGCCTGGTGGGTCCCTCGATTATCGTCGGGAAAAGTAATGAGCATACGGGCTTCCCCGGTTCACTGATGATTGATAAAAAGGTGATGTATCGTCAGCTCTTGGTGATCGGCCGGCAGTTGAGCGATTGGGGATTTCGCAGTCTTCTCGTTATTAATACCCACGGGGGTAATATTCAGGTCGTAAGGTCCACTTTACGTGAAATTCATGCGACGTTCGGTATGTTTACTGGTGTTTTGCGCATGAATTGTGAAATGAAGCTGGATCCCCTGGAAGCGGCATATGGTTTCCATGCAAATCAGGCGGAGACTTCCTGGCTTCTCGCGCTCACGCCGGATCTCGTTGAAATGGAGCTTGCACCCAATGAATACCCGGACTGGGTCAATGACCCGGGTGAATTGGAGCCCGAGGACGCGCCCGCGATTTTTTCGTGGATGTGCTCGGATCTTTCAACGACCGGGGTTGTAGGCAATGCAACTCTGGGAAATGCCGAAGATGGGGAGAAATGGTTGCAAACCGGCGGGAAAAGCCTGGCAATTGCGATCGCTGAATTCTACAAACAGATTTCCAAGTAATGAAAGAACACTTTCTCGACCGTACGCTTACTTACAATCGTTGGGATAATACCTACGAACCTCAGATAACCATTGAATCGGGTGAGCGCATAACCCTTAAAATGAAGGATGCCTCGGATGGTCAGGTAAAACCCGGGATGAGCGCCGGGGAGTTCAGCCAGATTGATAAAACGCGTATCCATTCTTTGACGGGACCTGTGGCCATTGCCGGGGCTGTGCCCGGCGACCAGCTCAAAATCAAGATATTGGAGTATCAGCATGAAGGGTGGGCATGGACGAGTATTATACCCGGGCTTGGGTTATTACCTGAAGACTTTAAAGAGCACTTCCTGCATCATTGGGTGCTAGAGGAGAAGCAAACGAAGTCAATGCCCGGGGTTACCCTGGATTTACACCCCTTCTGCGGAATTATCGGCGTGCAACGTGCTGAGGAGGGAGAGTTCCGCACACGTCCTCCCGGAGTTTGGGGGGGCAACATGGATGTGAAGCACCTGATTGCGGGAGCAGAGCTCTACCTGCCGGTATTGATTCCTGGCGCGGGTCTTTGCTCAGGGGATTGCCATGGCGCTCAGGGAGATGGGGAAGTATCCATCAACGGTATGGAGGCGCCCATGACGGTAACCTTTGAGATCGAGCTTTTGAAGGATGTGGGTTTCAAGCCGCCGGCAGCCGTGGTTCCGCCTACTTTAGTGCCCCCGCGCTACCTGACGAAGCCCTGGCAGGCATTCATCGAGTCCAACCCCGATCCCCGGGTGGCATGCCAGCAAGTGGTGCGCCGTGCAATCGACTATTTAGGACAAAAGCTCGGGTTGAGTGCAGAGCAGGCCTACGTTTTATGCAGTGTCGTGCTCGACCTCAAAGTCAGCCAACTCGTGAATCAACCGGAGACGACGATTACGGGTTATCTGCCATTGGCTATCTTTGATTAAAATCCATCTTTTTTTTGTAAATGACAAAAGTGTCATGTTAGGCTCACCGTAATATTCATCTGACTGCGTTAAGCTGGCTTCAATAAAACTAACTTTGAACCAGTAGCAGTCATGAAAAAGAGCATACTTAAACCCTTATGTTTTACGGTGGCACTTACACCACCTGTTTTCGCCTATTCAGTCAGTGCGAACGATCTACCTCGTAATAGCAATCCTATGATCGAGGCGTTGGTCGACTTTGCATTTGAAAACTACGATCACGACGCAGATTCCATTCTGAGTGCGGAAGAATTTACCGAAGTGCTGGAAGACTTTAATGAGATACGGGGTCCTCTAAATGTACATCCCCGCCCGACGCATCAACCTGTGAATATCGCAGAGGCGCGCCAGGTAAAGCATGAGGGTAGGGACTTTCGAAAACCGGAGCAAAATCCTGCACAACTCGGGGAACATGCTGAGCGAATTATTGAGCATTTTGATGAGGATGGAGATAAAGCACTGAACCCGGGTGAGCTCTATAGATTCATCAAACATTCTGGCAGACCTAGCGGCCCCAATACCCATGGTCGCAGGCCACGCATACAGTAAATACTTAAAATTTGGAAAGGAAAAGTTACCCATGAATAAGGCAAACACTCTAATCGCGGCGCTCGCATATTGCATAACTTCATTGTTCTGCAATGCAAATCAGGGCTGGTACTATCTGGAAGATTCCAACTGGCTGTATTCGCTCGATCAGGATGCCTGGCTGAGTATCCAGATTGTTGATGGTCAGTTGATCGCAACCAACTCTCAAAATAATACGGACACGGTTTTAATATCTTCAAGCGGGCAAACGACGAATCAACCTGTCGATGATCCGAACCTACAGGATGAGGTGCCAAGCACAACTGAGGTTAGCTACGCAATTGTGGATACAGGTCAAACGGCTTATTATGATGATAATGCAGAGCTCCCGGAACCCGCGGATGGAACGGCCTTTTATGGACAGGATGCCCATTACCTGGGCAATCAACCGCAGTATACGGATAATGGAGATGGCACCGTTACGGACTTGGTTACAGGCCTGATGTGGCAGCAGGACCCAGGTGCTAAAATGACTTACCAGCAGGCGGTGGACGGTGCGGAGAGTTTCGCGCTGGCGGGGTATGATGACTGGCGGCTCCCAACGGTGAAAGAGCTCTATTCGCTGATCATGTTCTACGGTATCGATTTTGGAACGGGCAATGATACAATTGAAGATGTTGCTCCCTTCATGAATACTAACTACTTCAACTTCTCCTACGGGGATGAAAGTGCGGGTGAGCGGCTCATCGACTCGCAGTGGGCAACTTCAACTCTGGATGTGGGGGACAGCACCTTTGGTGGGGGTAACCTGATGTTTGGCGTAAATTTCGCGGATGGTCGCATAAAAGGATACCCGACAA
Source organism: Puniceicoccaceae bacterium (assembly GCA_028285755.1). Taxonomy (GTDB): domain Bacteria; phylum Verrucomicrobiota; class Verrucomicrobiia; order Opitutales; family JAFGAQ01; genus JANQOQ01. The sequence goes on along the minus strand of JANQOQ010000004.1, from coordinate 79,161 downwards.
CCAATAAGACTTACTTTGTGATCTACGTTCGTGGCAATGAAGCCTATGGGCAGAATGCCTATGTGGATAACGGGGACGGCACGATTACCGATCAGGCAACCGGGCTTATGTGGATGCAGGCAGACAGTGCGGGGGGTATGAATTGGGAAGCAGCGCTCAGTTATGCGGAAGGCTTTGAGCTTGCGGGATACAGTGACTGGCGACTGCCCAATGCGAAGGAGTTGCAAAGTATTGTGGATTACACAAGAGCCCCGGGGGCAACGGGCTCAGCTGCAATCGATCCAATCTTCCTGACCTCCACGATTATTAATGAGGGGGGAGAAGTGGACTACCCATACTTCTGGTCATCCACCACTCACAATAGCACCCGTAGTGCTCAGGGAGCCTGTTACATTCCCTTTGGACGCGGATTGGGCTACTTTAATGGAATCTGGCAGGACGTGCATGGCGCGGGCTGCCAACGCAGTGATCCGAAAGTAGGGGACCCGGATGACTACCCAACCGGGTTTGGACCCCAGGGAGACGCCGTAAGGATTTTTAACCACGTGAGACTTGTCCGCTATATCTAAATTAGCGTCGCCGGCCCAAAATACTCAGAATACGCAGGAATAGGATAATGATATCCATATAAAGGGCAGCCGCGCTGTCCACTGCGTTATCGAGTGTTTTGGGTATTTGGTTGGCACGTGCCCAATCGTAACCAATATACCCGCAAAAGATGACGACCACAAGCCAATCCATAATCTCTGGGTTTGATCCAAAAAAGAACCAAAGCACGAGCTCCACAATAATCACGCAGATCAGGGCAATCGTCAGGGCGGGGGCGATTTTAAAGAAAAATTTGGGGTAAATCGTTCCCAATAGCATCATCAGGGCTGTTACAAGACCCGTGACCTGGATGGCCTCCAGCACGATCGCAGGATCGTATTGATGCACGGCTATATTGACTACGAGCCCAAATGGGAGGACCACGAGGTTATAGCCAAGAAAACTGACATTCGGATTAGTCGAGCGGCTGTAAATAAAAATTCCCAGGAATGCACAGGCCATATAGCCGATGATAAATAAAATCCAGTTAATCTGTAGCAGGCTTTCGACCGGGATATACTTAACCATCAGGTAATTCACGAAGAAGCCCCAAAGTAGCACCAGGCCGATATAAAGGTTATACATGTTTGCCGATATGGCAGAGCCATGACTGTCATATTCCGTACGATTAAAAACACTGGGTTGGTCGAACATAAGCTATTTGGCTTTAGTTAAATTTATAGTGATTATAGTCAGTTCATCTATTTGAAATGCGGCTTTTTCAAAACTGGGGGGTCCAAAGAGGCCTTTGGCATTATTGGAAAATCCATACGGTTCTTTCGGTATGCGCATAAAACCAGTATTCAGTATGCCATCCATGTTTTTGTCGTAAACGGTGCTGACGGCATATTGTCCGGGCTCCAGAGAATCAAACCTAAAGATAGCCTGGCCCTCTGCATTTACGGGCATAAATCGCTTTATTAGGGGCTCTTTCAGGAAGTTGCCTTCACTGTTAAATAGAGAGACTTCAATTTGGCCGATCTCTGGCTCTGCACCCTTTACTATGACTTCGAGCCATGACGCAGAGGCGTTGGACTGCGAGATCTGATATAAGCCAATCAATAGAAATATCCTTATGATGTGCTTAATACTTTTCATTACATGTAAGAAGTTCCAGCAACGCTTTTATGCGTTAAGATGGATTTAGCAATAGAAACTGCTTTCTCGATATCCCTTGGCAGCAGTATTTGCAAACCAGAAGTAAAGCCTGAGCTTAAATGAATGGGAATGGATAGAACCGGTAAACCCGTTATACTTGCAGGTGCAGTCAGTGCGAGTAAACGGCTGCGAAAGCCATCCGGCATACCTTCGGAAATCAAAGGGGCAGGTGCAGGTGTTGCAGGGATGATTAGGTAATCGTGTTCTGAGAAGTATTTGTCAAAGAAGGTATTGAGCTCTTGGTGTTTGGCATAAGCGTGCTCTTGGTCTTCAGTAGTCCAGCTTTCTGCTCTCATGATACGAGCCCACGTAGCGGGATCGTAGTGTGCTTTATTTTTTTGAAGCCAGTCCTTATGTACCTCGTAGGCTTCACTGCTTTGTAAAACGTTGAACGCAGATACAGCTCCCTGAGTAACACTTTGCCATTCACCGATTCGATTTTTGTCTGCTTTGTCGGCAAGTTTCGAACTAAAACTAATAGCACTGTTATATATCTCTGGGTTTAAGCCGAAGTAAGCTTCGATTATGTGTAGGCCCTTGGGGCTTTTTTCAATTTTGGGGTCACCCAAATTAGATATTAGCACGAGCATATCCCCAGCAGTGCGTGTAAACCAGCCTGCGGTATCATAACTCGGTGCCAGAGGGAAACAACCTTCAGTGCTCAGCGGATGATTAGTTGTCAGGCGAAAGCCAAAGAGGCCGCAAAATGCCGACGGCACGCGAATCGAGCCACCCGTATCGGTCCCTACTGCAAAAGGCACCCAGCCTTTGGCTACCGCATAGGCCGAGCCACTGCTGGAACCTCCTGCAAGGCGATCAGGAACGTTAGGGTTGGGCACCGTTCCGAAGTGGGGATTCACGCCGTCCAGACCATAAGCAAACTCATTGAGGTGGGTTTTACCGATATATGCAGCAGCTGCCTTTGATAACCATTGATAGACCGCAGAGTCGTCCGAGGGAATGCCGCGCTCATCCCTTAGAAAGGTTGAAGAGGCAGTTGTGGGTATTCCTGCTACGTCAAATAAATCCTTTAATAAATAGGGGACTCCTAAGAGTGATGAATCCGTGGAGTTCTCGATTGATTTTGGCTCTGTCAGCGAAACAATCGCTTTGGCGTAAAGTTTATCCTTTAGAATGATGCTCTGCAATGCGCGGATGTCCTTCTCCCACCGGTTTTTATCGTTTACAGCTACATCTCTCCACGATTTCAGAGATCGGTATAGTAGTTTGCGCTCAGCCATCATCAGTATTAAATAGAAAACGCATTTGATATCTCAATAGAAATTGGCGACAATTATGCTTCAAACGACCAACCCTTATGGATATTTACGAAAGCAAACTTAAAGAGCTTGGGCTGGAACTCCCAGAGCCACCCGCTCCCGGAGGTGATTATCTGCCGTATAAACAGGTCGGCAATATGCTCTACCTGGCAGGCGTCATCTCAACTTTCAATGGCAAGATGACTCACCAGGGACAGGTCGGAGCGGAGCAGACCATTGAAAGTGGTTACAAAGCTGCTGAGATTTGCGCGCTGAATGTGCTTTCGGTGATTAAACTTGCTGCTGGAAGCCTCGAGCGCGTCAAGCAGATCGTTTATATGGGAGGCTATGTGAATGCGGTATCCGGCTTTGATTCACCGCCGAAGGTGATCAATGGGGCAAGTGCGATCTTTGCCAAGGTATTCGGCGAAAAGGGGAAACATGCTCGTGCGGCGATTGCCGTGGCCGGCCTCCCGGTCAATGCGACCGTAGAAATTCAGGTAACGGTAGAACTCGATGGAAATTAAAACGGACATTCAAAACAAAGACCAAGCACAGGGCCATGAAGAGCCCGAAGTGCTCAATGTAGTTTACGATAAGCTGCAGGAATACAGCGAAGAGGCGATGAGGCATGATGCCAATGATGTTGATTCCCGCGCGACTTTTGGCACGACCGTCTTTCTAGCTGAAACCGAGGTGCCGACACGCTTTGGAAGCTTCAAGGCATTCATTTTTCAGGATATCATACACAAGGGTTACATCCTTGCGATGACTTTTGGTGATTACAAACGGGCGCGGGAGCTCCATACCCGCATGCACTCCAGTTGTGTAACCAGTGAGACGCTCAGGGGTTGTGACTGTGATTGTGTGCAGCAGCTCGAAGGCGCTATGAAGAAGATATCAGAAGAAGGGCAGGGCGTACTCTTTTATCTTTTGCAGGAAGGCCGAGGGGTCGGGTACGCTGCGAAAGCGCGTGACCGAATGCTCGTGCAAGCCAGCCAGGATACCATTTCTACTTTTCAGGCTTACAAGATGCTTGGTCTCAAGAAGGACTATCGCCAATACCGGAATGTGATGGAAATCGTCAAGATTCTTGATATCAACGCGGGTTGGATTCTCCTGACGAACAATCCGGATAAGGTGGATGCTATGAGAAACAACGGCCTGGAGGTGATTCGCACCGAGAAGCTCGAATTTGATCCAGGTCCCTTCAATCTGGCCTATCTGCAGTCGAAGGCGGAGTCGGGCCACTTCCTGGATCGCCCGCAGATCAGTGGTCTGCAGAGTGTTCAGACACCAGAACCGGTCATCCCCTTTAAGCCACGTGTGCTGGAAAGTGCCCAGCGATATATATACATGGCCAGTTATTTCCTGCCGATCCGACCTGTGGATGGGCAAGTGGTGATGAGTGTGCAGGACTCGAATCAATACTTCCCGAATAATGAGATCAACGAGGATGAGATCGGCGAGGGTAATGTGATCGAGCAATTAACTTCATTGCGCAAGCATCGCATGATGCTCAAGGTGAATCAGGGTGCATTGGCTGAGCTATTGAAAGGCCAACCGGAGAATCCCTTGGGTAAACTCCAATATCTGCCATACTGGTTTCGGGTGCATGTATATTATGATATTGTGAGCGGTCACGACGTGGTGGTTTTGGTTTACGGTAAGCCTGAGTTTTTCGACGTGCCGGTCGTTCGCGTGCAGAGTGAATCCATTTTAAATCGTTTCCCGGTTAAATCAGACGATAACAAAGCCAAGTATCGTGCAGCGCTTCAAAACATCGTGCAATATGGCTGTGGTGCGATCATGCTCGTATATCAGGATGGTCGCGGAGCGGGATTCGGAGCAATGGCAATCGACCAGATGATGCTTCAGCAAAAACACAGTTACAGCAGCCGTGAGTCTTATAACAAACTGGGAATTGAGTTTGATAACCGGGACTATGAAAGTCTGTTTTCGGTACTGCGTGCACACCTGCCGAGCAATAAGATCCAAATGGTTATGAACTCGCCGAACAGCCTCGTCACCAAAAAGGAATATGCTCAGGCCATTGATCACCACCAGTTAGATGTGGTGAACTGGATTTTCCTTGAGCAATCCATGTCGCAATAAATACCGTTGCAGGTAATATGCAGGATTCGGGATTTGATATTGTTGAAGAACGCATTGCGTTGGCCAGAGCTCGCCTGCTGGAACTTATAGAGAATCCGGTAGCGAACCCTTCCATCCCTGATACGCCGCTGGTAATTACAGGTTTAGGCAGCTCCGAAGCCCACGCTCGCTACCTCGTAGAGCTGGCAAATAGCCGGAAGCCCGGGAGTGCTCAATTCCTGCCAACCACTGCCTTTTATGCTCCACTCGAAAAAGAAGCTTATGCGGATACTTCCCTGATACTATTTACTCAGGGCATGTCATCCAATGCCCGCATTGCTCTCCAGCAACGCCATCTTTTCAAAGAAACGATCCTCTTTACCGCAGCCGACATATTATCCCTGGAAGCTGCAGACAAGCAGGATGCCCTGGAAATATACAGGGAGTTAGAGGCCAAAAACTCAGTAATTCTGCTACCTGAACGTGATGAATATACAATCTTGCTGCGTTTCGTAGGACCACTTTGTGGTTATCTCGGAGCCTATCAATGGATCAATCAGGATAACCCTTCAGCACAGAAATTCGATTCAAAGCATATTGAATCCATTGAAAATAGTTTGGCAGTGATTAATGAGGATAACTGGCAAATCTATGCGAAACAATTCATCCAGGGAGTCGAATACAATTTCACCGGAGAGGTCTCTAATTATGTGCAAAATCTAGCTTACAAGCGTGTTGAGGGTGTATTTGCTTCACAACCGGTTTGTCGGGAGCTCCTACAGTTTGCACACGGGCCTTTCCAGCAGAATATAGCATCACCGGTACACCAATGGATATTCAGTGGGAATACGGATACTGAGCGTTCATTGATTAACGAAGTGTGTCCCTTGTTTGCGCGCCTCGGTAGTGCGTACACCGTGATTGAGTCACCACTTCCTGCCCCATTTTCGATTCTGTATTTTGAGCTGTTTCTAAATGAGGTATTGCGCCGGGCGATGCCGATGGTAGCGCACTCCCAAATCCAGTGGCCTGGTAAGGGCCAGGATGGAGAGGCCTACCACCTCTCAAGCCCTTATTCGCCGTAGTAATATTCGACCACCTGATCCAGCAAGCCGAGCATCAGCTTAGTGCCTGTCCCGGATGCGATCGCATCGAATACGTTTTCCGAGTTCTTCCCGTGCTGACCGCCCGCGAGGTCGCTCACAGAGCGAATGATCACCCAGTCCACCTCATTCACGAAGCATACCTGCCCAACAGCGGCCGATTCCATCTCAGTCACTTGAGCTTTGTAAACTCGTTGAAGCCAGTTGCGATATTCTGCGTTGTCGAGAAATACGGAACCGGTAACTCCGTTGCCGCCTACTTCGATGGTGATCGGATTACCCGAAGGCATCTTGATGGGATCGATGCTATCCAGAGCCTTTTTAGTAAGCTCGATAAGCTTAGGAGTAGCTGTGAAATAGGGCATTTGTTGGGGGGTGTCCCAACCTTCTTTTACGATCGCCATTTCATCGGGGAAAATGAAGCCGAAGTTTTCATAGCGCGGCGCGTGAGGATCCACTTTCTCGCGTGCCTTGAATCGTTCACGGGTCGCTACAAAGTAATCCGGTTTAATCCACTCACCGGGGTTATCGGGGTCCGGGTTGATGTAGACAGACTCGTCGTGAAAATACCAACGTTCTGGCACAGCAATATCACCGGGCTTAAAAACCGGGTTAATGCTACCGGCAATACCCATCATGATTACGCGTTCGATCGGGAAGTAGTCGAGAGCCATCTGCATGGTCATGGCTGCGTTTGGCACGCTCACGCCGGTTGTAAAGATAACGACCGGCTCACCCTTGTAAGTGCCAAGCTGGTAGCGTACACCCTTGATGAAAATCTCCTCGGTAATCTCTGCATCCGGGTGTTTTTCCATCGCTTCGTCGATGGCCCGAATCTCAGGCGCGTAGGCAGCGACAATGGCCGTCCATTCGTTATCGACATCAAAAGTGCGTGGCCCCCAGGGGCTTGCAACCAGCGCAACAGCACTGGCGATCCATAAGGTAAGTAATACGTAGGTGTGTTTCATAGCTCTTTATAAATTCTATTTCTCAATGATGTGGATGTGGGGGTGGTTCATGTAGAGGTTTTTATCCTCCATACCGTAACCAACAAACCACTCATCTCCCCCATAAGTGAGTGCGTGCCAGTCGGGTTTATAGACAGAATCCGGCCGATCCCGAAAGATAAAGGTAACGGTCTTTACAGACTTTGCGCCCTGGTGGGTCATGATATCCTCGGTGAGGTGGCGCAGGGATTTACCTGAGTCGCAGATATCGTCAATGATGAGCACATCGCGGTCTTTGAAGTCAGTCTCCAGATAATGCGTGGAGATCGTGTCGAGTTGTGTGGCATTTTCCTCGGAGGAATAGCTACGGCAGCGACAGAAGCAGGGCTCAATGGAAATGGGCATCGCCTTCAGCAAATCTGAAAAGAAGAGCACACCTCCGCGCAATACGCAAAGTGCCAGCACCGGTTTGCCCGTAGTATCGAGCACCTCGCGGGCCCAGGGTGTAATGTCCTCCACCAAATGTCCAATATGTTTCTGGATGGAATCGATATCGTGTATGAGCTTAAAATTGTCCGGTACGGGATGCATGCGCGCTATTATAGCAAAAGATGCACCAAATAAAAGTCACGCCTGTGAATTATACGCGCTTTATCAGATTGCTAATTTTCGGAATATTCATGCTATCCGTTACTTATGGAAGTGAATAATCTCAATGAAACTCCAGAGTTCATCGCGCCGGACAAGGCCGTGGTGCGCGAATGGGTATCGCCCTCCAACTCCCGTGCCAAGACGATCAGCATGGCGGATATCGTGATCCCACCCGGTGTGCAGGTGCAGCCGCATTACCATATTGTATTGGAGGAGCACTATTTTATCATGGAAGGTGAGGGTGAAATGGAAATCGGCGATAGTAAGCAGCTGCTCAAAGCGGGAGATGCCGTTGTGATCCTTCCCAGGGAGCGTCACACCATCACCAACCATACCGACCAACCTCTCAAAATGCTCGTCACCTGCGTCCCCGCCTGGACGCCCGAGGATCAGGTGTTTGTGGATTGAGCTAGAGAGCTAATTTCGCTCATTTAATAGATTGGAATGATTCATGGTCTAACCCTCGGCCATGAAAGATTGGGAGAGGGAGCAGAAGTTCTGGGTATTGCTGACGGTGTTTATTGCGGGGGTATCGATCCTCAATGTGCTGAGCACCAAGCTCGCACAGTTTCACTTATTTGGCATTACGGTTGCATTCTCATCCGGGATTGTTGCATACGCACTCACATTCCCTATAACCGATGCTGTAGCGGAGGTATTTGGCAAAGCGCGCGCAACGACAGTCGTCTGGCTTGGGTTCTTTGCAAATGCACTGGTGGTTTTTATGACCTTCGTCGTCGTCCAGCTCCCGATTGCGGATGTTGTGGATCCGGCCTATAATGACAGCTTCAACGCCGTGCTCGGCGCAGTGCCGCGCATACTATTGGCTTCGATGGTCGCTTATCTGACTGCACAGTTTCATGACTTATGGGCGTTCCACTTCTGGCGAAATATAACCGGTGAGAAGATGTTCTGGCTGCGTAACAACCTATCAACGATGGGCTCCCAGCTCATCGATACCACGGTATTTACGGTGATCGCCTTTGGCGGCATTATCCCCTGGGCGCAGATACCGGGCGTAGTCTTTGGCTATTGGCTGCTGAAGGTCGCTGTAGCCATTGTCGACACACCCTTTGTTTATCTGCTGGTCTACTGGCTCAAGCAGGAGCCTGCGAAAGCAGAGGATCAATCCTCATAACTGGGTAGAATCACCTCGTATTCTTCCCAACCGGCAAGCAACGTATCCACGACCCGGCGACCGAGCTGATAGGCAGCTTCAAGTGCGGGCCGTCCGCCCAGCGGGTAGGGTGCGGTAGTACTCCAGGCAACGGAGGCACCCTCGGGCTGGCGGGAGAAATTACTGGCAGTGCGGAGCACGAGTACGCGCTCCATATCCACCTTGCCCACTCTTGATAGCCTGCGCAGTGCTGTGAGTGTGCCCGTGTCCTCCATATTGGTCATTACAAAGTTGCCTTCGCCATTGCTGTAGTGCTTCACCCAGTCATTCGCCCATTGGTTCATAAGCCCACCATGCCAATAGGTACTGGAGGCAAGAGAGTCCCCCTTGATCACCATGGGTGGCTTTTGTGCGTTGGGGAATCCGGTGAATTGCTCGCGAAATTCTGCCAGTTCTGGGGCATCGGACACCGGAAAGTTCTTAGTAAGTTGATACGCCCACTCGACCAGCGATTCGTTGAGCTTGAAAACGATATTGTCCACCGACCACCCATCGTCGAACTGGTTGGGCTCTTTCGCACCGAGCGGAATCATTCCATAGGGCCAATTTTCGGGGATTTCGCGCCCGTCGATCTCTTTCATGAGATCACCGTCCACCACCCAGGTCGCCCATGCACCGGTCCCGAGGGATGCATCCTCAGGGTCAGCGCCTGCAATGCCTGCGATGATCCAGTAGGTTTTTGTAAAATCAAAGCGCTCATCTAATCCCAGTGCAGTTACGGTAGTCGCAGCATGAGTAAGACCACCGCCGGTAAGGGTTACCAAGACACCCTCATCGTTGTAATAGATAGGTTTTCGGCCCATAGGGAATTCCACCTCCTGTAGGCCGGGCAGCCGCTCTACCCAGAATTGCAGCTCACCGGGAACATCGCCCGTGGGTTCATCAATTTCATACATGGCCAATACGGCAACTTTTATGGGGATCGCTGCTTGGGTCATAAATAGGGGGGATAGAATACAGAGTATAAAAAGTGTGAGTGTAGTCGATTTCATGATTCCATTAGAACACAATTCGTGCCAAATAGACTGGTGGCACTATTCCTGCTCAAGTTGCCCTCAATCTATTGACTGCTATGATCGAAAAGTTGTTTAAATTAAGCGAAAATAATACCACAATCAGCAAGGAGCTCATCGCGGGGCTAACAACCTTTGCTGCGATGGCTTACATCCTGGCGGTTAATCCCAATATCCTGGAAGTTGCCGGTCTTCCCAAGGACTCCCTGATCACCGTAACCGCAGTTGCTGCAGCAATTGGCTGCTTTCTGATTGCAGCGTTGACCAACTACCCAATTGCACTGGCTCCCGGTATGGGGACCAATGCGTATTTTGCCTTTGTGATCGTGCTGGGCATGGGGCTTTCCTGGCAGGCTGCACTCTCTCTGACTTTCTGGAACGGTATTCTCTTTCTCATACTCTCCGTGACGGGCTTGCGGAGTAAAATTGCCGAAGCGCTACCCAATGGGATCAAGATAGGTATTCAGACAGGTATTGGCTTTTTCATCGCGTTCATTGGCCTGAAGAACGTGGGAATCGTTATGAATGACGAAGCTACTCTGGTGACTGTGGGTGACATCACCTCACCCACATCGATTCTCGTTTTGGTGGGTATTATCGCGATTTCGGTGCTCACATTCTGGAGAATACCTGGGGCTATTTTATTGGCGATTATCGGCGTCACCCTGATCGGCCTGGTAGTGCCAAATGGTGAGGGGGGAATGATTACGCAGTTTACCGGTTTTGTTTCGGCACCGCCGTCAATGGAGCCGACGTTTGCTAAGCTCGATCTCTTCTATCCATTTACCCATTTCTCGATGGAGACCCTCTCGGTGCTCATCACACTGCTAATGCTCGATCTTTTTGACTCGCTAGGGACTTTAATCGGCCTGGGGCGCCGCACCAATATGATGAACGCAAAAGGCAAAATGCCCAAGATGGGCAAAGCGCTCACTGCCGATGCAATTGCGACATCGACGGGTGCATTCCTGGGAACTTCGACGACCACCTCTTATGTGGAGTCAGCAGCGGGTATTGAGTCCGGCGGCCGTACGGGGCTGACTGCAGTGACCGTTGGCGCGTGTTTCCTGCTCGCATTGTTTTTTGCACCGATCATTGGGGCTGTGCCCGCAGTTGCGACTACGCCTGCACTTGTCATGGTGGGTGTGTTTATGGCACAGGGTCTGCGCGATCTGGATTTTGACAATATGGCAGAGATGACCGGCTCTGTTATCACGATGCTCATGATCCCGCTTACGTTTAGTATTACCGAAGGGATAGGCCTCGGTTTGGTTATTTGGCTCTTCATCACGCTATGTGGAGGGAAATATAAACAAGTGCCAATACTCACCTATGTCGTGGCCCTTTTATTCATCCTTTACTACGCAACCCGATAATCGAATCCTGCCATGCATAACGAATCCTCGCATTCCCGATTTAACCGTCGCTCTTTCTTAAAGACCGGAGCGTTTTCCGCACTCGCAGGTGCAATCCTGGGTAAAAGCACCGCAGAAGCTCAGGTATCCCAGCCACTCGATAAAGCGGGTAAGCCCGTTTCCGCGAATAAAAAGGCATTCTTCAAAGCTGCAACGAAACGCACTAGTGGGATCGCGAATATATACGAGACAATCAAAAAGGAGGGCACACCTGAGGACCTCTATCGCTTTCTCTATGCGATGCCTAAGGGCGGTGATCTCCACCACCATATGGGGGGCTCGATGCTGCCGGATATGTGGTATCGCATTGCAACTGATAAATCCAGGAATGGCGGACAGACCTTTTATACCCGCTTTAAGGTGACGAATTACACTCTACCAGAATCTCTGCAACAGTGGTCCGGGCCAAACACGATTCGTTGGATGACTGTCCATGAGCAACTTTACAATGAGCTGAGCAGCGACCTTCAGGGAGATTTTAAACCTCTGGAATCCTTAAGTGAAACTGAAAAGAAATCCTGGAAGTCTTCAGTGGTTCTTGACAGTATCAGTGAGGGCCGGGATGAATTTTTTGAGTATCACTGGCCACGTCTGGGTTCTCTCCTTTCGGATGCTACAGTGATCGGCAACCTGATGGTTGAAAACATGGAAATGTACGGTGCCGAGGGCATTCGATACATTGAGATAATGAGCGGTCCCTGGGGCAAACGTCGACCTGATGGTACCACGATGACTCCTGAAGAATACGATGCTTTTATACTGAATCGCCTTAACCAGCCTGATGCGCTTGCAACCGGCGTAATGATACGTTTTCAAACGGTGGTTTTGCGGTTCGCACCCGATGCTTTGGACAATGTGCGCAAACAATATGCGTTTCTCGACGCAAATCGTGAGCTCTGGCGGGGTATTAATATGGCCGGCCGTGAGGACGATGCCATGGGTTATCCGGCAAGATTTACTGAAGTCTACGATGAAATGTTGCGGATTTACCCGGATATCGGTATTTCCATTCACGCAGGGGAGAGTGAAGCACCGGATAGTTATATCTTTGACACTCTAAGACTAGGTGCGAGCCGTATTGGTCACGGATGTAATTTGATTCAGGACTTCAAAACCATGCAGCATATGCGCGCGGCACAACACTTGATCGAGATCAATCTGATTTCCAACCATCTGCTCAAGTACGTACCGGATCCGAAAAAACATCCGTTTCCCATTTATCTGCGGCAGGGTATACCGGTATGCTTTAATACCGATGATCGTGGTATGTGGTCATCCAATATGACTGATGAGTATATGCTAGGTGTTTCACTGTTTAACCTTTCCTGGACAGAAATGACCCGAATGGCACACAACAGTATCCAATTCTCTTTCCTTAACCATCTGGAAAAAGAGGCACTCACTGCATCGTATGAGGCGGATATGGAAGTGTTTGAAGAGAGCTTTAAAAATGTATCCTGGCAGAGTCGTCTCGCTGAAGTAAATGCCGAAACCTATGGCTACGGAAAGAACTACCTGAAACTGAAAATCTAATACCTATGATCACCCGATTTAGCGTTAAACCCCTTTGGGAACTCACGCGGCAGCTGGCCGCCGTCGCGAATGGCACTACCGAGCCTGATCTTGTCATTACGGATTCCCGCGTGCTCAATACCTATACCGAGAAAATCCTGCTGGATAAGGAAGTATGGGTGTCCGGAGGGCGCATTGCAGCGATTCAGCCTGCAGGTAGCTTCACAGGGAGTTCAGGGAAAAAATACAACGCGAATAGAGGGATTGTAGCACCGGGCTTGGTGGATCCCCACATCCACATCGAGAGCAGCATGATGTCCGCCTGTGCCTACGCGGAGGCTGCGCTTCTCAATGGCACAACTACGATTTTTTGCGATAGTCACGAGATTGGGAACGTGTGCGATACGGATGGCATCGAGTGGATGCTCGAAGATGCGCGTATGGCTCCCCTAAATATTTTCCTTACCTTGCCCAGTGCGATTCCAGCAACCCATCCCGGACTCGAGACCTGCGGAGGCGACCTGACGCCTGAAAAAGCAGCAGCACTCTTTGAAAAATGGCCTGAAATTCTGGCCCTGGGTGAAAAGATGGATTTCGTGCCGGTTTGTATGGGTGATGAGCGCAGCCACGGCCTCATCGCGGAATCACTCAAGCGAGACAAGGTCATATGTGGGCATATCTATGGACGTGAATTTGTAGCTGCTTATGCTGCGAGTGGGGTAACCGATACCCATGAAGCCATTGACCCGGATATAGCGAACGATTTCCTTGAAGCCGGCATGTGGGTATTTCTGCGGGGTGGGCCACCGACTACCCCCTGGCACAGTCTGCCTTTAGCAATTCGGGCGGTTACTCAATATGGAGACTCACCGAAACGGGTTTGTGTTTGCACGGATGACCGGGACGCAGACGACCTTTTTATGTTCGGGCTGGATTGGGTGACCCGCCAGGCACAGGCGGCAGGTATTGCACCGGCAACTGCCTGGAGCATGGGGAGCTTGCATGGGGCTACGCGTTATCATCAGGATGGAGAATTCGGCGGGCTTGGTTCCGGTAGACGCGCGGATATCGTCCTGCTCAATGATGAACTCGAAGTCCAGAATACCTGGTATGGTGGGGAGCTGGTCGTTGAAGATAAGAAGATTACCTCATTACTTGAAAATCAGTTAGCAAACGAGCGTTATGTCTATCCAAAACCGGCTTACGAAACGGTCACGATGCCCGAATCGCTGAAATTGACTCCTGATCTTCCGGCCAATGACTGCACCGTGCATCTGTTGCGCACCGAACTACCAGGCATCGTTACGTTGCACACGACCGCACATTTCAAGGCAGGAAGTGAGAACTGGGATGCTTTTCTTGAAGCAAATGACTGTTGTTATCTTACGGTTATTGAGCGTTACGGGAAGAATGGCGAAATCGGCTATGGGTTTTTGCAGAATTTTAAGCTGAAGGAAGGTGCTGTCGCCAGCAGCGTAGGCCACGACGCGCATAATGTGGTAGTTGCCGGTCTCAACGAAGCCGATATGCAGCTGGCCATTGAAACCATTCGTAAGCACCAGGGTGGGGTAGTCGTCGTTGCCAATGGGGAGGTGAAAGCGGCCGTGCCATTACCCATTGCCGGCCTAATGTCGGATAAGCGTGCAGGAGAGGTTGCAGTAGAGGTCACAGCCATGAAGAAAGCCTGGAATGAAGCGGGATGCACATTGCCCTACATGGGCTTCAATTTGTTACCCCTTTCGGTAATCCCCGAAATACGGTTGACCGACAAAGGTTTGGTGCTGGTACCTGAGATGAAAAAACAGACCCTGTTTTCTGATTAAAGCCTGATTTGTAGCATTTTTTTGAACAATTCTAACAAAGGTTAGTAAATCTACTACTGTGGCACGCTTGATGCATCAAACCGCTGCAATCTGAAGGTTCAGAAGATTTTTAATTAACTCGAAAACTATCAACTAATGAACATGAAAAAACTGATTGCATTTATGACGCTTGCTATCTGCGTCCTAAATAATGGGCTGCATGCCCAGGCACCACAGGAACTCGAAGCATTTATCTCGGAAGAGGTGCCGGTGGAAGAGAGTATCCTGCCTACTACCAGACCCTTCAACTCGGTATTTGGTACCGACCGAAGCATCCTCGAAACCCCGCGTAATGTAACGATCATTTCGCGTGAGCAGCTGGATGCGATCAGCATCAAAACTCCACGTGACTTTGCGCGCTTAACCTCGTCTTCATATACTGCAAGTAACTTTGGCGCACCGACTACACCGAATCTCCGTGGTCAGGAGGCAGACCTTTTCGTAAACGGCATCCGTAAAGGCTTAACCAGTAATGGTAACGGATTGCCCATCAACTTTAACGCGGTTGAGTCAGTAAACATTGTTAAGGGCCCTGCAGGTCCGATTTTTGGCACTTCTAATTATCTTGGTGGTTTCGCAGACTTGATCACAAAGCGTCCTTACTTCGACCAGGCGCGCGGTGTTATATCGGCAACCATTGGTTCTTACGATACTCGATTCTGGCAGGTGGATTACAGTGCGCCGATCAGTGACACGCTGGCATATCGCGTTTCCTATTCCGGTGAGGACACAGAAGGATATTATCAATTTGGCAAAAAGAAGACTCAGGCTATTTATGGTGCGATGACCTATCGCCCCAGCGACCGCTATGAACTCTTTGTCGCTGCAGAATTCTTCGTGGCTGACTACACAGAAAACTGGGGAATGAATCGCCCTACTCAGCAGTTGATCGATGATGGTCTTTACATTCCCAACATTGGGACCGATGCGGAATACTTCGACTACATCTCACGGTTGGGAGATGGAGTTGGCGTGTTTATACCAGGAGCAGTTCCCGGCGTTGACATGGCTTCTGTATTTGGAGGTGCGGGTTTTGCAACCATCGTCCCTCTCGATCTGGATAATCCTGTAGAATTAGATCGTAGCATACGCCTTTTGGCTCCGGGTGATGATTCATACGGTAGAAACTTTTGGGCGCAAGCTATCCAGACTTTCACCTTGAGTGATGACGTTTACATCGAAACCAATTCCTATTTCCAATGGATCGATCGTAGCACTTTCAGCTCTTATCATTATTCTGAGCTTCTACGTGATAACTGGAGCTTTGACACACGTGCAATGATCGTGGTTGAGAAGGAAGATTACGACGTGAGTGCAGGTCTGCGCTACCGCTATGAGGATGTGTGGTCTGTAAATCACTTCTTCAATGAGCCTGTAAACTTCTGGGATTTGACGCGCCCAATTGAGGGTAATAATCGCCGCGTCCCTGATCTTGGGTTTGTCAATAATGGTGACCCTTACGTTCCGGATGAAGAGCCTCATGGTATTTTGGATCGCTGGTATTATGGAGGAACCGGTGGGCATTCTACAGGAACTATCTTTGGCCCCTTTGTTCAATTCAGCGTCAAAGCGATTGAGAACTTCATTATTGATCTTGGAGCCGGTTTTGACGTTGTGGATGCAGAAGAAGTTCACCCGATTGTAGGGGCAACCGGTCGTTTCGACTTCAATGAAGACGGTGATTTTGATGATGCCAACGAGCAGGGCTTCAAGTTGCAGGACACTGTACTGCTTGAGAACTACAGCGGTAGCATTACCTACAAGGCGACTGACTACATGAATCTTTATTACACTTATGGTTACAGCCAATCGACCCCCGCTGACACAGGAGGACGTTTCGACGTTGCCAATTTTGCAGAACCTCAGGAAAGCCTGCTGCATGAGGTAGGCGCGAAGTTTCAGCTGGTTGAGAATAAGCTCTTTATCGGTACGGCGATTGTAGATCGTGAATTCGTTGAGAGAAACCAAAACGGAACTCGTGATGTCGTGCAACTGAATGCATTTGAGTTTGAGCTAAATTATCAGCCAAGCCCCAAGCTTTATGCAACATTTGGTTACTCATTTATCGATGCAGTGCGAACGCTTGGTTTCTTTGCAACGGGTTATACTGCGGATCGTGCAAATGAAACCGGTGGTCTGTATATTACACCTACATTCCCCAGTGCCCCGAATCCTGATGACGAGTTTAAATATCCGGGCAATCCAGAGCATCAGTTTGTGTCTCTCGTGAGCTACAACATCACTGAGGATCTGGGTGTGCGTGCGAATGTGGTTGTCACCGGGCCTATGAATACCGGCTACGAAGGGTTTGACATATTCGTATTCGATCCTACCGGAAATACTCCCGGCTTTTCAATCCCTGCCAATACTGTAGAAATCCCTTGGCAATATGAGCTCGATCTTACGGTTTTCTACGAGTATGAACAGTGGGAATTCAAGGCGACGGTATTCAACGTTACCGACGAGGAAAACTGGGACGTACCTAATGCAGGATACGGTAACGGTTCAGTCGTTGCACGTGAGCCGGTCCGTATTGAGTTTACAGCTGTGTTTAATTTCTGATATCTTAAGTTAGTTTAAATCGTTTTAAGGCCGATCTGTAAGGATCGGCCTTTTTTATTGTTTAATCCAAAGGTAATTTTGCTAGATTACCCAAAGCCTCTATGTATAAGAAATTTAATGCCTTGCGGAAGGGTGGATATGCTTCGGTAGAAACCGGTGTGACAGCCGTTGAGCTGCTATTACAGGTTTATTTGTTGGAGTATTATATCCGTGGATTTGGACTAGATCCTAAGCTAGTTGCAAATGGTGCAATGATAGCCGTGCTATGGGATGCGTTCACTGATCCGTTAATGGGTTCTATTTCCGACCGGGTAAAGCTAAGGTTTGGGCAGCGCCGAGGTTTCATTCTTGCTGGAGGTATTGTAATGGCGATTTTTTTGCAGGCGTTGTTTAATCCAATGCAATTGGATAATCAGCATTATCTCCTTATTTGGTTTACGCTCTGTTATATGCTTGTAAACACTGGTATGACTATAGTTGCAGTTCCCCATATTGCGTGTGTGGGTGATTTGACAGAAACTACCTCACAGCGAAATAACCTTATTGGGTGGCGGCTTCTCTTTTCTAATCTAGGTCTGCTTTTAGGCATAGGTTTGCCGAATCTGCTTATTGCAGAAGGAACGATTACGGAAGGTCGTGCTACAGCCGCTATGATAATAGGTGTGATATTGATCACTACCTCAATAATTTGTTATCTAAGTATAAGAAAATTCGAGAATAAGCCGACTCAATCTGATTCAAATAAGCAACGGATAACTGTTGGTCAGATAATCTCCAATTTTTGCTCTGTTGTTACCAATAGGTTCTTTTTTGCACTCTTAGTTGCCTTTGCGTTGGCCGGTGCTGCCAGAGCACTGAACTCCAGTTTTGCATTGTTTTATTACAAAGACCGATTGCTACTCGATGAACAGACTCAAGTGGGTATTATTTTAGGTCTTTTTATACTTTGTATCATAGGGTCTATTCCTTTCTGGCTCTGGCTAGGGAAGCGCTACTGGAAGAAAGTGCCTGCAATGATAGGTATTCTTTTTCTGGGAATAGGTGGTAGTATACTTTATCCACTATTTCCTGTGGGTGGAGTTGCAGGCCCTATTTTTATGGCGATATTTGGAGGGGTTGCAGTAGGATCTATTCTGCTTATTGAATCGTTGGTTCTAGATGCCATTGACCATGATGAGGTTTTCTCAAAACAGCGCAGAGACGGGGCGTTTTTTGGGGTTTGGAAACTTTCAGCAAAGGTAGCACGTGCGATTGGGATAGGACTTTTTGGATATATGTTGGATTGGACTGGTTACAATGCAGACTTGGAGGTTCAAACTCTTGAGGCCAGTCGGCGCATAGCGATCGTTTTTGGGGTGGGTGTGGGCTCGCTCTTTATACTCAGTGGTTTGGCATTTGCTACCGTTAGGATAACTCGTGCGAAGCATGAGCAGGTGAAGCGGATTCTAATAAAGCGGAATGAACTATTTAGGAATTAATCGAAGATATCTTCCTTGATTTCCTTTGCTTTACCTTCGTCGCCTAACCAGATACTCAGATAAAAAGCGGCGAATTCATCGCCTTCGATTTCGAGCTTCTTCTTTTCATTCAGGTATAACGATAGCCCCTTGCCTGGAATATATTCGAGTGCATAGATATCACCGTCCCTTACATCCACGTAAGCTGCATTAATTTGATCGAGCGGCTCGGCAAATTGAGCAATGGTAGCTTCATCGAATGTGTCTTCGAGGGCACTATTGCCCTGTTTTATGAGAGATTCAGCGGAGATTGAGCGTGCATACTCGATCTCAAGCCTTTTGGGGGTGGCCTCTAAAACATCCGTAATATCCGTCTCGGGTAGGCAATAGAGGGAGATGTCGCAGATATGCAAAAACCATGCGACTTTGACCTTTGACTTCCCCTTAAACGGTAAGTTTAGGTCGTATGCGCTTGCGTATGTTACTGATAACGCAAGCGCACAAAAGCAGGTGAGGAGTAATCTCATTTATGAAGACAACGAGGCAAATTTCATTTTGCCAAGGTCTGTCAATGCTTGCTTAACGTCTGCCGCCTGACTGGATGTCGAGGCTTTCAAATCTCTCCAGATGACAACACCATCTTCCACAATGTAAGCCTGCCTGGGTGCACGCATGGCCCGATCATTGCCAAACGCTTTGGACAGCTTCTTTTCGGTGTCCGCTATGAGGTCATAGGGCAGGCTATACTTGTCTTTAAATTTTGCCTGGGCTTCCGCTGAATCGTAGCTGACGCCAAACACTTTAACTCCTTGTGCCTGGAGTTCTTCGAAAGAATCGCGCATGCTGCATGCCTGCTTCGTGCATCCGGGTGTGTCGGCCATTGGATAAAAGAAGACCATGGTGATGCCATCTGCGAGTTTAGTGCCCATGTCCACCTTTTCGTTATTTTGATTGAGGACGGTGACTGCCGGAACAGTATCGCCAACATTTAATTCGTCTGCCTGAGAGAACATGATGCTTGTGAGTAGTAGTGTTATTGCAAGTGTAAGTGTTTTCATAGTGGTTAGAATTTTAAGCAGCTGCCGGTTTTGGATCGAGTAGGCGTATGACACGCGTCCAATGGAGCAACTTGATTATAGGATATATTATGTCATATTCAAACCACTTTACTGCAAAATTTGCTCTTCGCGGATATTTATGGTGATTGTTCTGAAAGCACTCACCCACGAAAAAAAGATCAATTGCGAAGGTGTTTTTGGAGTGGTCTTTGTTATCGAAGTTTTGATATCCGTATTTGTGGCCACACCAGTTGATGAAAGCTCCATGAAGGGGGCCAATAATTGCATGGATGGGCAATAGTAGGAACCACCAAATAGAAGGAGCATAGATCACGTAGATAGCTACGTAAATGGCTACGAAACCCAATCGCGTGATCATGCTGTTACCGATACGATCTACCAAATCCCAAGTGGGGATTGCATCTGCAAACTTATTGGGGCCCTTGCGTTTACCCAGTCGATATTCTTCGTAGATGCGCTTGGTGTTTAGCATCATCTGAAGTACATCCTGAAAGAAGTGAGGCGAGTGCGGATCTTCTTCCGTATCGCTGTGGGTGTGATGCTGCAAATGCAATAAAGCGTAGGATTTGGGGTGCAGAAAAGAGGAACCCTGCGCAATGAAAGTAAACAGATAAAAGAATCGCTCCCAAAATTTATTCATCGTAAACATGCGGTGCGATGTATAGCGATGTAAGAAAAAGCTTTGTGCAAACGCGCTGGAATACCAGTGCAGAACAAAAAATACTATAATAACTGTCATAATCTAACTAAACGTTTTTTGTGAAGCGATAGTGGGAGACTCCCCATTCGCTACCCTTCTGATAACCAAATAATTCAGAACATGCTAAAATAAATATACGCCACCGGTGTATCCACTTCTGCGTATCCCGCTTACCGTAGTGTTTCCGAAAGATAGGAAGGATATCATTATAGCGGGAGTCAAGGTTCTTTAGCCACGCCTCCAAAGTCTTTGTATAGTGCACTCCATTGAGCTGCCAGTTGTCCTCGATCTTCAAATCATTACTGAAGTGCGAGAATAGATCGTGCGAGGGCATTACCCCTCCGGTGAAGAAGTAGTTGGACATCCAGTCCGACTTGTCTGAGTCATCATAGGTGTATGCATACTCTTTATGGCTGAAAACATGTACGAATAACTTGCCGTCATTTTTAAGCCAGCTCGATACCCGTGCAAACAGTTGTTCATAATTACGCATGTGCTCAAACATCTCAATGGAGACGATCCGGTCAAACTGTGAGGGAGCATCAAAGTTGACCATGTTTTCAGTGATCACTTCGATATTGTTAAGCTCTCGCTCTTCGGCACGTGCACGGATATAATCAGCCTGAGTCTTTGAATTCGATACTGCCAGTATGCTGGATTTCGGATAATGCTCTGCTGCCCAGAGTGAGAATGAACCCCAGCCACAACCCAGCTCCAATATATCCATGCCATCCTTGAGTTCTGCACGTTCTGAGACCAGCATCAGTGAGGCTTCCTCTGCCTCATCCAGATTGCCAACACCCTCGGGCCAATAGCAGGCACTATACTTCATGCGGGCTCCCAGAATACGGGTGTAAAATTCTGTAGGCACTTGATAGTGTTGGTCATTTGCGTCATCAGTGGCGATTGCGATGGGGCTCTTTTTAAGCATCTCCACAAATTCATTTTTGTTGGCCTTGTTGGATTCGAGCTCGAGCTTACGTTTAAGCTTGTTCCGTATGCCCACTCTTACAAGCCAGGTCGGTATGAATCCATTTTCTACTAAGGTTACTGCGTTCATAAATATTACTTGTTGTTTGTGTTGGGAAACCAGGGGAAAAATGCACTGGTTTCATTTTGATATTGGCGGTAAAGATCTCCCCGTTTACGGATGGCCTGTGCCTCGGTCGGCGGTATTCCAGTTACCTTCAATACGAGAAATAGCATGATTGCGGGAAATAAAAGGGAGAGATAGAAGGCATCAGTGCCTGCCAGAATGACGGCGTAGCTAATCCAATAAGTCCACTCAAAGAAATAATTAGGATGGCGTGAGTATCTCCAAAGGCCTTCTTTGCAAACCTCACTGTGGTTGTTAGGAAATTTTTTGAAAGATTTCAACTGATGGTCAGCAATGCTTTCTCCAATAATCGAAGCCATTGCCACAACGATTGCCAGGATTTCAATTAAACCGATGACTGAACTCGCATTACGCATAGCCAGTAATACCGGGAGTGAAAATACGAATGCTGCAGCTGCCTGGATCATGAAGAAGCCAAAGAACATGGGTGATTTGCGTCCTCCCCATTTTTGCTCAATTGCTTTATAGCGCCCATCTTCGGGTTCAGTTGCGATGCGCACAAAGAGGTGACTTCCCAGGCGAATCGACCAGGCAAGTATTATAGCCAATGGCAACCAGCTATATCCATTTGAACCATCTATGATAAAGTAGAATAAGGACAACCCCCCTATGCTGAAAGCCCATACAACATCCACCCATCCTGCATTATCGATGGCCAGGCACAAGAAATAGGTGATCGTCATGATAACGATCGCCGCAATCAGGCCGATAACTGCCAGTTCCAAAAAGCTCATAGCGATTTATATTGAGCTGAGTTTTTGTTTTCCCGGTTGTAGACCTTCCAATCGCTTTCGAATTGGTAGTTCGTGTTCTGGGGTGAGCTGTAGATTAACTGAGCCACCTGAATAAGGCGCATGTCGAACCCCGCTTCGCAAAAGGAGAAGTAAAAGTTCCATTTGCGATCAAATACATCATCAAACCCCAGGTTGCGGCGTTGTTTTTTAGTGTCATTGAAGGTCCTTTGCCATCGTCTCAGAGTTTCCGCATAATGGGCTCCGAAAGTGTCAACATGCTGAATATCCCAATCACTATGCTGCTTAACCGTATTGTGTATGCTTTGGAACGAGGGCAGGTGGCCACCCGGGAAGATATGCTTGCGGATAAAATCGACGCGCTTTCGATAATATTGATAGCGGGAATCCGGGGATAGTATGACCTGAATGCCCAGAATACCGTCGGGCTTCAGCAGGTTGCTGCATTGGCCAAAATAACTATCCAGATGCTCGTGCCCCACAGCCTCAAGCATTTCAATCGATGCAATACGGTCAAACTGTCCACGTATATCGCGATAGTCTTGTATGCGGATTTCAATGA
Organism: Puniceicoccaceae bacterium; assembly: GCA_028285755.1. Classification (GTDB taxonomy): domain Bacteria; phylum Verrucomicrobiota; class Verrucomicrobiia; order Opitutales; family JAFGAQ01; genus JANQOQ01. Next base: position 56,153 of record JANQOQ010000004.1, on the reverse strand, counting down.
GGTCCTCTAGTCCTGCCTGCTTAATGCGATTCTTAGCGTAGGTGTATTGGCGCTCCGAAATCGTGACTGTGGTTACCCGACAACCGTAATTTGAAGCGGCATGTATGGCAAACCCGCCCCAACCGGATCCAATCTCAAGTAAATGGAGCCCGGGTTTAAGGTTTAGTTTACGGCATAATCGATCGTATTTTTCATTTTGAGCACTCTCCAGATCTTGGTTGGGGTGCTCGAAGTAAGCGGCAGAGTAGGTCATGCCCGGATCGAGGAATTCCCGATAAAACTCATTACCCAGGTCATAGTGGGCGTGTATGTTCTTGCGACTTTGGTCTTTGCTGTTGCTGCGGCCTTTATGCTGAATGCGTTCGCCCAATAAGTAGAAAATAATACGTCCAATGATGAATGGATTTTTACTTATTTTTTGGATGTGAGGGCGATTGAGAATAAAGACTTTAAGCACGGCTGTCAGATCATCAGTGCTCCACAGATTTTCCATATAACTTTCACCCATCCCGATATCACTGCCAATGATAACGCGCTTGAAGAACAACTCATCATTGACCTGTATGTGCGCTTTTTGATCACTTTGGGCGTCCCCGAAGAAATGCTCTGTTCCCGATGGCAGCTTTAGGGTTAATTGTCCCTTATCGAAGCGTGACAAAATTTCTACAAATAGTTTTTCGAAGGACTGACTCATAGAACTAAACAATTTTTTTTGCGGTTTTCTTTTTTGAATTCAAGTAAGTGCGGGTGTTGGTCTGTAGCTCAGGATTATCGGATTTCCTGCGAACCGGCACCTTCTTTAAAAAGAGCTTAAGGGCTTGCCAATGAATAGATAAGATTACCTGAGCCGTAACCCAGGGAAAGCGTAGCGTGTTCAAAATCAGACTTTCGCTGGTCAGCTCTACGCGCTTACCAGTCATTCCACTGTAGAAGTAAACACCCTCACTGTCGGATTCATTGATATGGACGCTGAGGTCTTCACCGGGGTGGCACAGGTCGAATATCAGCGATGTCTCCAAATCACTGAAAGGCGATATGTAAAATTGCTTGATTTGAGTATCCCGGAAATGGTTGTTTTTGAGCCTTGAGTGCGGCAAATAATACATTTTCTGCTCGTTGTAGGTGTTCGCAACTTCGGCTACCGCGCAATTAATCTTACCGCTGGGACTGTAAGCAAAATAAAATGAGACCGGGTTAAACTGATAACCAAATGTGCGTAGGTGAGTTATTAATTTGATTTGCCCAATCGGCGCATTATTTCCCTGTTCGCGTATGTATTGCAGGATATTCGTTTTAATATCTGTTTGCTTAGCGTCCTGATGATAATGGTCGCTACTTCTCAGGGAGTATATGCTGCTTCGGTTTATGCCAATGAGTGCCACTTTATCAAGTTGTTCCAATTCATCGAGATCCACGCAGAAAGTGAAAAGCTTGTATTTGAAAGCGTGCGATTTAGGGCGGGTTCGCTTATGGTATATCTCGCAGCTATACAGGCAGGATTTCATGCGTTACCCCCTTCCTTTCCTTAAGTTTCTTAACAACATTTAGCGCTGAAACCAGTGCATCTTCATGAAAGCCGTTCTTGAAATAACTGCCACAAAAGTAGATGGGGCCTTCTTCATTCAACCTGGGGAGATGTTTTTGCGCTTTAATGGCTTCCTGATTGTAAAAGGGATGATGATAAGTAGTGCTCCAGTGGACTTTTGTGGGATCAATATCACCCGAGTAATCAACCGATACAAAGTAGGGCTTAGTTGTGTCCAGGGGTTGCAGGTTATTCATCCAATAGTGGGTGGACGCGTCGATCGTGCCCGAATTACTAATAGGCTCAATACGGTAATTCCAGCTGGCCCATGCCCTGAGGTTCTGAGGCATTACGGAAGTGTCCGAGTGAAGCACTGTATGGTTTTCAGTATATTGGAATTGCTGTAACAAATTTGCCTGCCCATTGGTGGGGTAGGTTAACATCGAAAGCGCTTGGTCCGCGTGCGCGGCGATAACCACATAGTCAAACAAGCGGCTTTCCAGGTTTTTCCCAGATATCTCTACCTGATCACCCACCTGGATTACATTCTTTATTTCTGATGAGTGAATCGGCTTGTTTGGTAATCTGGCGATCAAGCGATCCCGGTATTGCATACTGCCCCCCTGAAGAGTGCGCCACTTGAATTGTTTATTAGCACCCAGTAGGCCATGATTTCTCATGAAACGAAACAGCGCTAGCGCAGGATAATCGCCAATGCCTGTATTATGAGTCGACCAGATTGCTGACGCCATTGGCAACAGAAAGGTATTAGCTACTCGCATGCTGAGGCGCTCGTATTTGAAAAACTCGGTAACCGTTATGCCTGAATCGGGATACTCATCCAAAAATCGGTTTGCTGCTTTGAAAAACTTTAAAATACCGGAGATCAATGCCCAGTGCGAAGGGTTTACCAGATTGCTGCGCTTGGCAAATAGTCCGCTAATACCTGAGCTGCTGTAGTTGAGGCCGTTTTGTAAGTTATTTACCCCAAAAGACATATCAGTTTCAACACTATCAACCCCAAGCTCAGCAAATAGATTTAGGAGATTGGGATAAGTATTCTGGTTGTAAACCATGAATCCGGTATCAATCGGGATTTGACGCCCGCTTTCATTCACCAGTTGGGTATTGGTATGGCCGCCAATGTAGTTATTTTGTTCAATCAATGTAACATCATAATAATCTCTCAAATACCATGCACAGGCCATTCCTGCGATACCACTGCCTATAATTGCGATTCTTTGCATTCTGATAGTATTTAAGATTTCTAAGTTGTTGGCTACCTTGATTATGAAGCCTGGATGGATTATTAGTCTCTATAAAGTTACTGATTATCTTGATTTGTTTCTGAATTCGTTAATCCTAAAGAATCACTTGCTTTATAATTAACTCTTTAATACACGAAAGAGCTAATTTTACCTTACATATTAACCTATAAATTCTGTTATTGTGAATAGAAGACAATTTGCCCAATCGACAATCACCACTCTTTCGGCAGGCGCCTTACTGGGTTCAACCATGACTGCAAATGCGGATGCCCACAAAAAGAAAGCGAAGGGAGATACCTTTAATCATCTGTATGCGCCCAACTATCGTCATTTTCGTCAACATGTTGGCGAAGACCAGCTGGATGCGATCCAATTTATGTATGATCACGGCTTCCGTGGTATTGAAGATAACGGAATGATGGGGCGCGAGGTAGATCTTCAAAAAAGGATTGGCAAAAAACTCGAAGACCTGGGGATGACCATGGGTGTTTTTGTAGCCTATAAAGATTTTCGCCATCCAACGCTTTCCGGGAATCGCCTGGATCGCGATAAGCGCGATCGTGATCCTAAGGCCCTACGCGAGATACTCAAGGCTGAGATGGAGAAGACTATTGAGTGTGCCAAACGCGTTAACGCCAAGTGGGTGACCGTTGTTCCCGGCTGTGAAGACCCCAGTCTGGAGCCCGAGTATCAGTTTCAGAATGTTGTGGACAATCTAAAGTATATGGCAGAAATGCTCGAGCCCCATGGCATCGTGATGGTTCTGGAGCCACTCAACCATATGAATCACCCCGGGCTGTTTCTAAAGCGCATTCCTCAGGCGTATGCCGTTTGCAAGGCAGTCGGCAGTCCCTCCTGCAAAATCCTGAACGACCTTTATCATCAACAGATCACTGAGGGTAACCTGATCAATAACATTGATCGCGCCTGGGATGAGACGGTCTATTTCCAGATCGGTGATGTTCCTGGTCGCAGAGAGCCGACCACCGGTGAGATCAACTACAAGAATGTTTTTAAGCACATCTATGATAAAGGCTACCGCGGAATAATGGGCATGGAGCATGGCATCTCTCAGCCCGGTAAAGCCGGCGAAATGCGCCTGATCGAGGCCTACCGCGAGGTAGATGCCTTCGAGGTTTAATTAGTATAAAAAGAAAGATTTACAAAAGCGCATGAATGCCTAATCATGCGCTTTTGGTATTTTAAGAAGGGGCCGTAGCTCAGTTGGAAGAGCGCTTCAATGGCATTGAAGAGGTCGACGGTTCGATCCCGTTCGGCTCCACCAACCGCTAACCAGCACAAGTCACTTATAGCGTGTGACTTACCAAAATCCGAGCGAAGCGAGAATTTTTATTTTCGAGATTCAATCTCATTTCATTGGGACAGAATTACCCGAAAAAAGTATTATCTAGTATTACTTTTTATTGTACATTATTGTACGAATACCGGGCGAAGGGGGGACTCGTTATGAAGGTCTCCAAAATACTGACTCCGAAAACACCCAAACCGGGACGAAAGCAAAAATGGCAACCAGAATTTGTCGGCTAGTGAATCAGCTATCTCAAATCACACAGAACGAAGATCATCGAGATACTCGATTTCAAGTTTTTTTGGAAAACTCGGAAAAACAGTTCAAACAATTAGATCTCGATGTGAAACAATCCTTGGATTCTTTAGAGAAAATGATGCAGCAATTCAGCGAATCCGAAGAAAGCGTGAAATCATTCGAGCAACTTGTAGACGATTTCAATGGCAAGTATTACCACTTGATTTCCGAGTTCCAGTCGAATCGAGAAGAGTTGATGATGCGATTGAGAAAAAAGAAAATGAAGCAAATGCGGCTCGATTAAAGGATACTAATCGGCAACCTACACAGAAACAAATACTGCCTGGTATGTGATATCCCTAGGTAGTCGGGTTCAAATAGCGGTGCCTGATGATCAACGACTTACGATTTGCACGGGACAAAAAGTGTCATCTCGCGGCTTCATCGAATGCTATATGTGATAATAAAATAGAGCAAACAGTCTCTGTATATTGCAATTGTTAGCTTCTATGAGAAGCAAGTAGACGCTTTATGGTAAAATGGTTTGATCCCAGCAGCTCAAATGCAACACGCTCTAAGCGATAGGTGCATAAAAATATGATATGATAATCGAGATAAAAAAAAGGCAGGATTACAGATGTTGAAGTTGTATGTATTTACAGAAACTACATGAATTTATAAATACAACCAAACGTGATTAGTAATTGTACGATTTATATTATTATCAAATCCTCCCAGGTTGATGCCTTCGGTGTAGAGGATTGCGGGATTTTGTGAGAAATGGTGTCTTTCAATCGAAGGTAACCAAGCGATATTTGGCTTTTCGGCAGTCATAAATTCGTGGCTTATCGGGTTGCCTGAAGCATCCAAAACCAAAATCAGTAACTGTGAGTTTGGGTTTCCCATTATTGGTACTTCGCTGGTCGGATGTATCTGGATGCAGATGGTCATTTGGCCAGTATCAGCGAGGTGGAGGGCGGACGATGGCCCTATTATGGAATCTTCAAGCTCACAAAGTTTCTTCAAATTCAATGATATCCAATTTATGGTTTTATTTGAATGTCTTATACCGATCATTGCAGAGCCGCGACTGGTGTCATGAATCACAACGGCTACCTGACCGGTTTTGTTTATACTAAGATTTGACAGTATATGTTGGCGGTATGATATATGCGCGGGTCCTTTTTCTTTAAAATTACCTTCATCAAGTTCGGCAAAGCAAAATGGAGTTGATAGCGCCTTCAGGGTATCCGTTTCTAGTGTAATATATTCATCATTTTCGTGAATTTCTAGCAAAGCGGGTAAATATTTCCTGTGCTTAGCTCGACCTTTAAGATAGTAAGCGAAGCCTAGGTATAGATCGCCTGGCTTGGTCGGGCATTGTGCAATGGTATTTGTAAAGAATTGGTAGCCGGATATTGAAGAACGGATTACCGCACCCCTTGAATGCCAATCGCCTTGAGGCTTCTTCGAGCCTAGGCGTATTTCCCAGTGATCTGCTTCGAGTCTGTATGCGAGATGTAGTTTTCCATCAGAACTGCATATCATGGAAGGATAAGTACCGTGCCATAAAAACTGATGATCCATACATACTAATGACGTATTCTCCATGCGCCATACAGAGTACTGCATCGGGCTGTGATGGCCTCCTGTAATCGCGTGGATACTGCCTTGTGTATCGATTTCCAGAGTAGTTCCACAATGGTTATCAAGCCCTTGAGCAATAGGCTTATCTACAATGATACTCAACTTACGGGTATCGACTACTGTGATGTGGGAAATAAAATTGTTGTCCAACCAGGTGCAAAAAAGCAGATCACCTTTCCTGACTAACTTATTATTCATGGTGTATGCGGTTGCACGATCGCAACCACAATCCGCTATAAGCAGTCGGCGGTATCCCTCTAATCCTGTATTTTGCATCTTGCTATCTATTTATAGTTCAAAGCTCGGAAAAGTTGGGTCGGTTCCATATTTCCAGATTGCGATACAACAGTTTGCTGCGAATCATACAGCGTAATGCAAAGCGACCAAAGTTCAGAATCGGACCATTGTTCGTGGTAGCCGAATCCAGGACATTAAATATTTGTTTGCCATCTACTGCTCCGCTTAGTTCCGGCCCCTGCTGTAAAAATTCCAAAACATGCCATGTATTTAGTGAATAGAGTTCCTCTTCGCAGACGAAAGCAAGTGGGCAAAGCCATGGGTTCTTGAACAGACCATGAGATGCGCCGTCATTCCTACAATCATTCATTTCGCGATAAAATTCCCAATGATAACTACGGACATCTTCCAGGTGAATCATGCGCATACTACCTGTTGTACGTAGCGGATACTCCTGCATGAAATCCTCACGCTGCATGCCGCTTGCCTGCAGACAAATTAGGCTTAAACCACCGCGTTGTAGCGGCATAAATTCAAATTTTACGTAGATATCTCCCTCAAAAGGTTCTCTACTCCAGAGGTAAAGCTGGTTAAGGTCATCCTCTTCGTAGTAGCGCATCGGTTGGTCGATGACGGGTGTTTCGATCAAAAGGCCTTCTGGCGTTATTGATGGGGCCTGGGTATTCCCCTGTATGTAAAAGTTGTCCAAATCTTTATCCTGGTTCAGTGCGATTGACCATTTTTGCTGCCATTGGTCATCGGGGAAAAACTGAAAGGGCGTCTTCTCGAATAAGTGGGTGGGAGCTATCACTCTGTCATTTTTCGTTAAAGCAAATACTTCGCGTAAGACTTCCACACTCAAAGCCTCCTCGTAGCAAAGGAAGTCTCCCATCGCAAAGCAAGTATGCCCGGCGTATAATGTATCGATTTGTTCTCCGGGGGCTCTTAATGCGCCTGAAGGGTCGGGGAAGGCATTATTTTGAGCAATTTTCATCCCATTTGCATAGAGGGCATAATATCCTGCGTCTCTATCCCATACTGCCGCAAAACAATACCACTTATGTTCTTCTAAGGTAAAATGGTTAGTCAGTGCGACGCCTGTCGTCCATTGTTCACCCACAGGTAGATGACCCAGTCCCCGATCCATTCTAAAATACATTTGCGGATACCAGTCAGAATCCCATACGAGTTTAAAGCGACCGTTTGCCAAGTGCTCACGATTTTGAGTGTCGCTTAATAAGATATAGGCAGATGGATTTGGGAGATGATCCGCGTAGTCGGGACGTTGGGCTGCAGTGGCAAGAGTTTCCAGAGGCAGTAGCCAGAAAACGAGCGATCCTTTGGAAGCGTACAGTTGCACGTGACCGAGTTCTAGCTTCGCCTGCATGGAGCCAGCGACCAAGCCAACTCCGCCAGCCACACTAATTTTACGAAAGCACCCTTGGATTTCTCCATCATGAAAATCGTCTTTTGAAGAAAAGTAAGTCTTCTTAGCTGAATGTTTATTGCTCATTACATGATATACTTTTGGGTAGTAATTACCTCTGCAATTTAGCTACTTTAGTATTATATCTGATCCAAGAACCACCGCTTGTTAGTGTAACATTCCTTCTTGGAGCTAAATGAAATTGTACCAGCAATTTGTTGTTTAAAATTTAGTCAGACTATCTGAATTTTTGATACGTTAACATGGTGTTCGCGTTGTAAGATTCCCATCCCTAGGATTAGCTCCACCATGAACCCAAAATTATAGACATACCAATGTTTGCATGCCCCGTAGTGTATTCAATTACCGCAAGATTGTGCGAATATAGTTTTTGTCATAACTCTAATTACTTATAAAAATGAATTGCAGATCTGTTTATATGAATCTGAAGCGCAAATGCTACCATTTGCTTAGGCAGTCCAGCCTCAATTTCTTTGCTGGCACTACTCTGTTTTTAGGTTTTCATGTAGCTTTTGGCCAGGACGACCAAGGTGAAGATGATAACATATTTCTTATGTCCCCCTTTGTCATCGAGACGGGTGAAGATATCGGATACCAGGCCAACTCCACACTGGCAGGCACGCGCCTCAATACCGAACTAAGAGATGTAGGTGCTTCTATTACAGTAGTTACCGAGGAGTTCATGGAGGACACTGCGGCAACTAATCTGGATGAGCTGTTTATCTACACAGGGAACACTGAGTCGGCAGGTGTGTTTGGTAACTTCTCGTCTACCACCTTACAGCAAGGTTTCGGTTTTTTAGGGGCACCGTCTTCTTCAGGTGCCAGTAATGTGCTGAACTTTACCGGGCAGACACGCGTCCGCGGTTTGGCTGCAGCTGATGTCACACGCAATTTTTACCTAACCGAGATTCCTTTTGACGACTATAATACGGAGCGTCTGGATATAGTTCGCGGTGCGAATTCACTGTTATTCGGTTTAGGCAGTCCTGCAGGCATTGTGAATAATACTACATTGACTGCACTTTTCAGCAACCGGAACGAAGTATCTGTCCGTTTTGATGATCACGGTAGTTTTCGGGTAACTCTGGATGTCGACAAAGAGATCGTTGAAGATAAGCTGGGCATTCGGGTAGCCGGTTTATGGGAGGATGAAAAGTTTCAGCAAGAGCCTGCTTTTGAAGAGGATCAGCGGCTTTATCTGACTGCCACTTATAAGATTAGTAAGAATCTCACACTCCGAGCCAATACCGAGTTTGGCTCCATAGACGCCAACCGACCGAATCCGGTGGCTCCACTGGACAATTTTTCGCAGTGGTATCGTATCGGCGCATCTCAGGGAGGTTTAGGGACTATGCCGGTGCCCAACTGGACGGGTAACTTTCCGCCTGACTTTCCAAGACCCGCAGGCACTTTACCGCGCTATTCAGTGACTTATACGCTGCCGATACCGGGTGCTCAGCCAGTGACGGATGATCTGGTGCGTGCGGTCAACTTCCCCTCACCCAGGCACAATCGTCAGGTGGTCAATTTCACAGATAATAATGGTCAGGTAGCTCCAGGACTGAATAATCGCGGAGCAATGATTGGCACTTTTGTCGCAAATAATATAGACAGGAATGAGGCAAATATTTTTCGCAGTACTATTCGTTGGACCAGTACGCTGAATGAACGTCGCTATCGACCTGCCAGTGTTGCAACCCAGGAGCGCTTTTACAGTCTATCCGATTTTTCACTCTTTGATTGGGAAAATAACCTGCTTTCGGGTGATGCGGCTCGGCAATTTGCAGATTTTCACACCTATAATGCCACCCTGGAGTATTTGAACGATGATGGGAACTTTGGTGTGGAAGTGGGCATTGATTTCCAGAATTGGGAAACTGAAAATGTGAATGGTCAGTTGCACCAGTCTATCTACCATGCCATCCAGGTAGATCCGAATGTTAGCTATCCTATTGCCCTGGACGACGGCACCTGGATCAGTAACCCCAATATCTTGCGTCCTGTTTATCTGACTCCGGGATCTGAAAGATCGACCAGGGAGATTGAGCGTTTCGCAATCAGAGCGACTGCTTTCTACACCTTCGATTTCGAAGAGATGTTAGATTCCAAGTGGGGGAGCATACTGGGTGATCACACGATTACCGCATTTGCTAATAAGCAGGAAAGAGATGAAGTGCAAAATGGGTTCAGACAGCACTACTTTGGTGGCGATGTTGACCGCTTCCTTGCGAATGGTGCGCAGAATAGTACGAGCCGTCGTCCAGATGGAGATGCCAATCGTTCAGCATCGCGTGCAATTTATCTGGGGCCTGCTGCTTCGACATTGGATCAAGTCAGCATTTCAAGGCTCAGCGTAAACCCACGCTACAGCCAGGGTGAACAAGTCAATGCAGTCCTGTGGGATAAGGATGTACAGCGTTTCCGGGATCGCACGTTGACGGTTTCAGAAGTCGCTACATCAGGCAGTCTTAGTGAGGATATTGTAGATTCTTATGCGGTCAGTTTAAACAGTAGTTTCTTTGATGGTCATATTGTAACCTTGTTTGGCTGGCGGAGAGATGAGTTTGAGTTTTCAAATGCCTCTGCACCCGTAGATGATGAACAAATCCGTCTGATCAATCAAATGGTGTTGCCGGATAGCGCACAATTGGAGGGTAGTGGTGAAACACGCACATATAGTGTAGTTGGTCACCTGCCGGATAGTATCCAGTTGCCCTTTAATTCAGGCTTAAGCGTACATTATAACAAATCCAGCAACTTTAACCCGGTTGGCTTGCGTGAAGATGCTTTTGGGCGAACCATTAGCGCGCCAGAAGGGACCACAGAAGACTATGGGTTTACCGTTAGTCTCTTTGATGACAAGTTCAACATGCGCGTCAACTGGTACGAGAGCAATTTCACTAACCAGACTCTTCCTGATGCTACCGGTCTGCTAAGTAGTGCTATCGGCATCGATTTCTTTGACGCAAGCGTCTACTGGCAATCAGACCGTAATGGTAATTTTGCACCTGGCACCAATGTGTCGGACAGCTGGGGAACCCCACCTCAGGAGGTAATTGATCAATTTAATGCAATTCCACCGACCTTGGATACGAATTGGGACACAACCGTGCCTACAACCTTGGCAGACACAACTGACACCACTGCCGAGGGTGTCGAGATTGACTTGATCTACAATCCGTTGCCAAACTGGAGAGTTTTGCTGAATATTGCGCGTCAGGAAACCGTGATCAGCAACAATGCTCCGGGTGTAGCTGAATACCTGAGCATCCGCCGCCCCGTATGGGAGGCCAACCGTGCATTACCCAATGGGCCTTCCTTGCTACAATTCACTCCGGGTATTACAAACACTACGAACATCGCTGATCCGGTAACCGGTTTTTACGATCTCGAAACGTTTGCCCTCGGTGTGGATGATCCTTCAAATCCATATTTTGATAATACGGTAGACCAACGTTATACAACAAGTATATACATCCCATTCCAGGCACTGCAGGATCAAAATGGAGCTGTGGTGGAGGAGCAGCGCGAATGGCGGGCAAACCTCATCACAAATTACACCTTTGTTGAAGGTAGGTTCAGTGGTTTCGGGATTGGTGGCGCCCTACGCTACCAGGATGAGGGAGCCATTGGTTTCCCACTCAAAGAGGATGAAGTAACGGGTGTTGTTTTCGATACGCAAAATCCATACTTTGATGACTCTCAAATCAATGGTGATTTATGGCTTAGCTATTCACGCATGATTATGGACGATAAAGTTGACTGGAGAATACAAGTCAATTTCCGCAATATCTATCATAGTGGTGACGATGTGATCCCCATTAGCGCACAGCCAGATGGCAGTATCGCTCACTACCGCCTAGCCCCCCAGAAATCCATCATTATAAGAAATACTTTCACCTTCTAGAATTAATTGTAAGAAAGCATTAAAGGGGCCTCTGTATTGTTGCAGAGGTCTTTTTTCTTTTGCAGGTAAACGAGAAGAAATGAGCAGCTTTTGGAATTTGTGTTAACGTAACATTTTGAGTTTTTGGAGTGGACGCTACTCGGATATTCTATTTAATATTTGTATGCTTTATCGAGCCTAGTTATGCCCCAGAACAATCTCAGTCGCACGAGCATGCGTGACATTGCAATGGCCACCGGTTATTCGGTGATGACCGTATCCCGCGTATTACGAAATGAAAGCTGCACAAGCGCGACTACAGCTGAAAAGATTCGTAAAGCGGCGATTGAGCTTAATTACCGACCAGATCCTTTCTTATCGGGACTGATGCATCATCTGCGGCAGCACTCACGTGATAAGGATACCGCCCGAATTGCATTTATCACTAATTACGATACGATGAATGGCTGGAAAGTGCCAGTAACGGTTCGCTTATTTCAGGGAGCACATAGTCGAGCCAATCAATTCGGCTACAAACTGGATGTTTTTTGGTTGAAACAACATGGCATGACTCCCCGTCGCTTGAGTGAAATCCTGATTAATCGAGGCATACGTGGAGTGCTGCTCGCGCCTAATGATTCAGTTATTAGCATGGAGGGGTTTTTATGGGATCAATTTGCGTGGGCCACAATGGGTTTTTCGATTGCGAGTCCGGAGATGCACCGTTCTTGCAGTAACCAATTTCAATCCATGGACTTAGCGATTAAGAAATCGCTGGAATACGGGTATAAAAGAATAGGGTTTTTCAATACCAAGAGTTTGGATGAACGCGTAAGACATCGTTATCTGGCAGCTTATCATTACCATCAATCCACATGGGATGCAAAAAATGCCATACCGGTTGTAAACGATAACCATTACATAGACCTCAGGCACTGGTATGATGAATTCAAGCCGGATGTCATAATCACAAGTGCGGAAGAGCTGCAGGAGGGAAGCACTTTACGCGAAATGACACTTGAAAATGATTGCGGTCTGATTTCTCTAAATACAACCATTAGCCCACCTGAGATTGCGGGTATTGAGCATCACAGTGAGGAGGTCGGAGCGGCAGCCATTGACTTAATCGATACGCAATTACGCAATAACATCTTTGGGTTACCTAAAATTGCCAATGTCACTCAAATCGAGTGCGTTTGGGAAGATGGAACATCTTTGCCCAACAAAAATCAAAGCGGAGTGGCGGTAGTTCAGTAGATTTGGGTGGTCTAAGTGCTTTAGTTTAAGAGGAATGTTACCCTAACATTGCATAAGGATAGAACTAGATAGATAGGCATCGATAATAGACCTCAGACTACTTCATTACGATGCCCAAAATAAATTATATCTTCAACTCCAGGGAAAAAAAATTGTTGGAATCCTGGTGCGGCTGGGCCAGTGAAAAAGTTAACTTCATCGATGGAAATGAACTGGCTTATTTTGGTAATGGCATGGATGCGTGGGGCGTGCAAACCAATCAAAAAGCACTGGCAGCTTTTGCAATCATGGCTGATAAAACGCAAAAACAATCCTGGATGGAGCTAGCGGTTAAGATGTTGAGGTATAGCCTGGATACCCACCTTAGTGGTAATCGGCGAATGATGGACGGTCATCATTGGGGTAACACATGGATCAGTGTATTGGGTATAGAGAGAATGATGCATGCGATACCCTCACTTGAGCCCTATCTCAGCGATGATGATCGCAATTCGCTCCGCAGGGTACTTATTTCTGAAGCGGATTGGCTCTTAGAGCATTACCCGATACAAGCGGACAAGGTTAACCCGAATAGGCCTGAATCCAATCTTTGGAACGGTTGCCTGCTTTACCGGGTAAGCCAAATATATCCGGATTACGAACAGGCAGAGCAATTCGTGCAAAAGGCCTATGCATTTTTACTCAATTCCATTTCCATCGATGCGGATGCAGAAAATGAGGTTGTTATACATGGTAAAAGAATGAGGGATTGGTATATAGGTAGCCATTTTTATGACAGCATGGCCCTTTATCACCACGATTATTTGAACGTGGGCTATATGTATATTTGCCTGTCTCAGATTGCAATTTTGCATTTTTCTTGCAAGCAAATGGGTTGGAAAGCTCCTGAAGGACTCTATCATCATTATACCGAGCTTTGGGAGGTTTTGAAAAACCTAACCTTTCCGGATGGCCGCTTGGCCAGAACTGGTGGGGACACCCGACCGAGATATACTTACTGCCAGGATTTCGCCCCGATTGTATGGCTGATGATGTTGGATACAAATGGGGACGCTGACTGTTATCGTTTCTACCAACAATGGACATGTGTTATAGAGAAAGAAGCTGAATACAGTGGGGATGGGAGTTTTTTTGGTCGAAGGTTAGCTGAGTTAAAGAAAGCTTCATGGTTATACTACTCTCGCCTCGAAAGCGATCGGGCAGATTCACTCTCTCTTTGTATTGCAGCAGAACAGTTAATAAACTTGGAAACGTTTGAGAAACTGAACCCACAAAAGAGTCTAAACCCGATTCATTGGCATGATTCATGGCACGGCGCTCACTTGGTACGGGACAGCAGGCGCTTAGCTTCTTGGACATGGAAGGCTGCCCAACCGGTGCAGGGGTTATGTGTGCCTGTTGAGTCCAGCGATATGGCCGAGTGGAATCAGAACCTTTCGGGTCAAATCATCGGACCTGGAGCGCGTAATTACCAGTTGCCATCGTCCTTTGGTCATCGTGAAATCCCGGGAGGGTTCTTAACTTGGGGTATCAGTCATCATTACTCTGATTTTTTTTGCTGCGAAGGCATCACACAACCGATTAAAATGGCTGAACAGTTTACTGTTGCTGCAGCGATCCCCGATCAGCAGACGATGTTGGTCATTCAATACTGCAAATCATTGATTACTGATATGTTGGCTTCAGTAAAAGGGGTTTTTCTTCAAATACCGAATGATGTGTTTAATGATTCCGTACGCATTTTTCATCATTCCCAGGGGCAACAGATAGTTCCTGGGGGGGACAATAGGGAATGCGGTTATACAGCCATTCCCCATAACTGGATAAATGTGGATAATAAGCTGTCGCTGGTCATGACATGGCTAAATGAACCTTTGAGTCTGATACAGCCTGGGTACCGTCAAATTGGCATAAAGCCATACCCGCACATTGATAGCCGTCCGGCAGGTGGAAATTTATACGCTAATGAAATTGTGGCACCTCGTTATTTGGAAGGTTATAGGGTCCAACAGGATGAGATTATTTATGACAACGGCTTTGCGGTACTGGCGGGTATTAACGCCAAAGACACTATAGATTTTTCAAGCACGCGAATTGCAGGTGCTAACCGTGGAGGTTTGCGTCAAATAAATGTGACGTCTGCCTTCGACCAACACTATACTTTACTGGCTAATGTAGGGGAGGATATTATCGATATGCAAATTGAGAAGAACATTAAGCATGCCTGGGGACCCGAAGGGGCCTTGAAAGGAAATCAATTAATGCTCTCACCTAACTCTGCAATGCTATTGGAAGTGATTAAATAATTTAGATTGTTATTTATGATATGAAAATGATGCATACACACATATTGATACTACTGATTTTTGCGCTTTTAGTTTGTGGCCATGCTAGCTTATTGTCTGGTGCGCCCGGGAAGTCACCAAATATAGTGCTGATTGTCAGTGATGACCAGGGGTATGGAGACTTTAGTTATTATGGAAATCCATATTTAAATACGCAAAATCTAGACCGGTTGGCTGAGGAGAGTACGCGGCTCCGAAATTTTTATGTAAGCCCTAAGTGTTCACCTACTCGCGCGAGCCTGTTAACCGGTCGCTATAACCAACGTACAGGCGTATGGGATACCTGGAAAGGCCGCGATATGATGCACCCAGACGAGATCACGATTGCCGAAGTCTTAAGTAACCATGGCTATAAAACAGCCCACTTCGGTAAATGGCATTTGGGCACAAATTATCCATTCCGGGCACAAGATCAGGGCTTTGAATATAGCTTTACCTGGGACGGTCTTGAGAGAATGAATCCTAGTATGCTCGAAAATGGCGAAACTTCCAAATACGAGGGGTTTCTGCCTCATATCATAGCCGATAAAGCGGTGGAATTTATCAACAAAAATAGTAATCACTCCTTTTTTGCGTATATCCCGTTTTATCAGCCGCACACCCACTTCCGAAAGCAAGTACCTGACAGTAGTGTGGAGCCTTTTCATCGCTTTCAGGAATTAAGTCAGGAGGTTAAGGAAATATATGCGATGGTGCAAGAGTTGGACATCGCGGTGGGCGCAGTTCTGGCCGCGATTGATGACGCGGGCATACGTGAGAATACCGTTGTAATATACATATCTGATAATGGTGCTCATCTCCCTGGTGACAATATGCGCTATAATTATGGATATCGTGGTAGAAAGGGCACGACACTACAGGGTGGTATAAAATCACCCTGTTTTATTCGATATGGGAATTTCCCAGTTGGTAGTATCGCTGAAAACGCGGCTCATATCGACATTTTTCCAACTATACTTGAGATTTGCGGCATTACTAAACCACAGTATCAAAAGGTCGACGGTGTCAGCTTGTATAATCTCCTTAAGGCAAGAACGGCACTGGAACCTCGTAACTTATATATTCAGCTAAGCGGAAGAGCTAAGCCTGAAGTATTTGTAAATAGTACTGTTATATCAGGGTCGCATAAGTTGCATCAGTCAGGCACTCTATATGATCTTAAGGATGATCCGGGTGAACTGCGAAATATATACGGGCAAAGCCTGGTAATCGCTGAAAAGCTTAAGAGGGATTATCTAGAATGGTTTGCGGACGTTACGAGCGAACGCCCCTTTGAACCTGCCTATACGATTGTGGGTTCCGAGAAACAAGAAGTGATTACTTTGTATCATACCAAACTTCACGAAACCCGCGGCTATCCTATCCAGGTAGAATCAACTGGGTATTATCGTTTCAGTTTTTTGGAATTCCAGCCCTATTTATATCCAGAAAACGGTAAATTGGGTATTTCTTATAAAGGAAGAGAAGCACTCGCAGCAATAGAAGATACCGAAGCAACAGCTATCGTTATAGATAGAGTGTTTATGGAAAAAGGACAATATGACCTGCATATTGTCATGAAAAATAAAGTCCCTGAGCTATTTAAGTATGGTAATGAGGATATGGGTTTTAGAAAATTAACGATTGAGAGGATAGATAATTAGTTCATGAACGAATCGATTAACCTGGCCATTATCGGGCTTCAGGAGGGGCTAAGTGCATTGCATGCAGCCCACCGTTCAAAGCAATGGAATGTTACTACTCTTTGTGATTTGAATTCACAGTTGCTCGAAGAGAGAAAAGAAGCATACAAACTCAATGCGGATCTTGTGACTAGTATTGACGATGTATTGAACAATCCAGATGTAGATGTAGTGGCAATCTTCACGCCAGATCACCTTCATGCAGAACACGCAGTAGCATCTCTTGAAGCAGGCAAGCACGTGATTCTTACCAAACCCATCGCATCGAGTATCGAAGATGCAGAAAAGATTCAGAAGACCTGCTTAAAGTATCCGGATCAATTATTCTTTGCAGCGCATACCAGCCGCTTCATCCCGTCGCTGATGGATCAGTATGCAGACTTTCAAGCGGGGAAATTGGGCAAATTCATCTCTGTGGAGGCCTCTTACAACGACGATAAACGATCGCGTATGCTGCACCTTGCAGATAAGTGGGGTCGCTTTTCACCCTTGTATATTTGGTTAATTCACCCAATGGATATCGCCTTGTGGTATTTAGGCGATGTCAAGGAACTATCATTGATTTCCCATGCGTCCAGCTCGATAATAAATACAGGCAACGCTTACCCGGACAACTACCTCGTAAATCTTAACAATCAATCAGGCCAACTTGGGCTGGTTAAGGGATATTACAGCGTGCCTGAACCCTCAATCGTAGAGTGTGTTTTGCGAGGGGAAAATGGTTACTCGGTTGCCACTTATCCTGAGATGAGATACCACGCAGTTTTTGATGTTCATGAAAATCTGGACAGGGAATATGCATCATCAATCGATCACTACTTTCCATTTGGACGCTATTCTCACCATGTGGGTGAAATGGGAAATATACTGACCGAAGCTGCCAATTGCATAAAAAATACGGTAAAACCCAGCGTAGGTATCGAAGAAGGATTTAAAACCGTAGAAACACTACAGCGATTAGAAGCGCTACTCTATTAAAGCTTTTAGTTGTTCTTTATTCAGCTTATGAGTTTTCGTCAGAGTCCTTTTCGGCTTTTTTCTTTTCCAGATGTTCTCGAATCTCTCCCGCCTTCTTTTCTGAGATAGGAAAACTCCTGATTAGGAAAAAACTCGCCAGCGCAGTTATTGCGGGTCCTGCTGCAAACCAAAAGCGCATTTGGAACAATGTGCTATCACTCTGATTGCCTCCCAGTGACTCATCAAATCCTACGAAATATAACAATAACCCGGACAATATGCCGGATAGTGAAAACGATAATTTATAGAGCCATAAATTGGCTGAGGCAAACATCCCCTCACGGCGATAACCTGTCTTATATTCATCATAATCGCAAACGTCCGACAATAAGGAACTCAACAGCACGTTAAAACCTGCCATCGCAGGTGCCAGGAAAAACACTGCTGCAATGATTAAGAATGGGTAATCAGGGTTATAAACAAAAAATTTGGAGGTGGCTCCAATACATCCTAGTATCATGCAAACCTGTAATGCGTGACGTTTACCAACTTTTGACGATAAATAAGTAACTCCGGGGACGGACAATAGGTGAATGATCTGATAAGCGGCACTTACATATATTGTGAGTTTCGCTCCTGCTTTAATATCTCCTCCAAAAACATAATACGACTTCAAATAAATGCTCAGGACATTGAAAGTATTGTTCGCAATCCCAAACAATACCATCACCGTAACTATTATAACAAATGCCCTATATTGAAACATCACTTTCAAGCTTTTAAACAAATCGACACGATTTTGCTTACGCCTTTCTGTTTGAAACCGTTCTTTAACTAATAGCGCCGGTAATATTGAAGTTATCAGGATCAACCCTCCGAAACCAAAGGCAAAAAACTGCAAGCCCTGCTGAGTGCTTGCAAAGAAATCGGATTGGACAAAGTAGAAAACTGAATCAACAATTACTACGATAACAGGAATTAGAAAACCCCGATAAGCCCAGACACGTGTTTTTTCATGATAATCGGGCGTCATTTCCAATCCTACAGAGAGATACGGAACGCTAAATATGGTATTGGCCGTTAAAAACAGAAGTCCCGTGCACAAAAAGAAAAGGAAATAGGTATTTTCAGACCAACCCAATGGAGCAATCCACATAAGTGGAAAAGTGAGTCCGCATATGACGCCTCCAATAAGCATATATGGCCTGCGCCGCCCCCATCGCGTACGGGTGTTATCAGAGATATTGCCCATTAACGGATCTGTAACTGCATCCCATAATCGCATTATTGTGAGGACCAATCCTACCAAGGCTGGGTTAACACCCAAAATTATGTTGTAAACCGGCATAGTCAGCTTGGTAAAAACCATCATCGCGCCTTGCTCATTGAAGGTGCCCATGCCAAATGCAGCTTTTTCCAAAAACTTTGGTTTTGGAGAATCGTTTTTGCTCTGTTTTTCAGCGCTCACATGCAATGCTTAAGATTAAAACTCTTTGGTCACTTCAAATCTAGAAATAAGTCGGATGTTTTTGAAAACTGCTAAACATGATAACGTAACAATTCAGGTAATACATATGTGATAATCTGCTGTTACGCTAACACTACCACTGGATTTAAGTTTCAGCAAAATTCATTATTGTATAATTTATGAGTGATAAGATTTTTTTACCTCGCATGGTATTGGTCCCCAAAAGTCTAGTATTTATAGTCGGTTTTTTTTATTTAATCGGAGCTCTAAACGCAGCTGAATTTTTTATTGATCCGATTAGCGGCGATGATAACGCTAGCGGTAAAGACACTGACAGCGCCTGGAACAGTCTGGGATATGCAAAAAAGCAAATACGTGCACATTTAAATGAAATCGATGGAGATATCATAATTAATCTCAGAGGCGGCATTTACAATCTTGAAACCCCCTTGGTGTTTACTGCTGAGGATGGTGGTGGTGTTAATCGTACGGTAATCTGGAGAGCTTATGAAAATGAAAAACCGGTCATTCAGAGCTCACAAAAGGTTACTCATTGGTCGGATAAAGACGGTAACGGTATTTGGGAGGCAGCAGTAGAATCAGGAGCTCTTTTCAGGCAGCTCTACATTGATGGGAACAAAGCAGTGCGTTGCCGTGAACCAGATCAGGAAAATACCATCGATTTTGGCCCCTATTATCAGGAAGTTATTCATGATTTTGACAACAAACGGCTCAGAATTTCTGCACACAATATTCGTGAATGGGAAGGCTTTGAAAGAATGGAGATTGTTGTCCAAGGAGCATGGTATCACAGCTATTTGCGAACTGAGTCCATGATAGTTGATGATCCCTATGATCGCTATGCATTTATTACCGTTCAGCAACCTGAACGGGATCGTTACTTTAATCAGGCAACTTCCCGAAAAGCGGATGGAGGTGCTTACCATCTTGAAAATGCACTGGTATTCTTGGACACTCCAGGGGAGTGGTTTCTGGATACCGAGGAAAATCGCTTATACTACTTTCCAAAAGAGGGGGAGAACATGGAATCAGTGGAGGTCATATATCCTAGACTCGAGAAATTAGTTATCCTTAAAGGCAAAGCTCAGCAACCTATTCGCAATTTAACATTCTCAGGCCTAACTTTTCAATATACCAATTGGACGCAGGCATCTGAAGAAGGCGTGGTTGCTACACAAGCATCTCAGCCAAGGGGGTATCCGGAAATTATGGCAGATATGCCTACGGCGGCTATGGAAATTAGTTATGCGGATAAGGTCACTATAGACAATTGTGAGTTTCGGAAAGTGGGTGCTAACGGTTTGTCGTTTGTCATGGGAGTGAAGAATAGTGCAATTATTAATTCAAGATTTCATATTATTGCTGCCAATGCAATCCATATAGACCCTGCCCGGAAAATGCATCCCGAATTTGTGGACAAATGTACAAAAAACATTGTCGCGAATAATGAGATTTTTAACTTCGGGCAAGATTATCGAAGCGGCATGGGCATTGTCGCCAGTGTCGTAGAAGATCTGCTCGTCGAGCATAACGAGATCTACTGGGGTCCTTACAGTGGTATGCAGATAGGAAATCACCACGAGTATTATTACCTGGGAATTCGTAATAATGTTATTCGTAACAACTATGTGCATGACGTCATGCGACTGTTATCGGATGGTGGAGGAATTTACGTGATTGGGGTGCCTGATTCACCGGAAAATGGTATACTGGTAAATAGTAATTGGGTCAAAAACATTCGTGCCAGTGCATACGTGACCCCTTCTTGGAAAGACAACGTAAATGGCATATACCTTGATGAGGCAAACGAGTACACATCTGTGGAGAGCAATGTGTTAGAGAATTTCGGGCCAAATACTATTCTCTATAAAATCCATGGTGGCAGCAAAAATAAAATCAAGAAACTGGAACGTGAGAGCATTGATCTGCCCCGCACTCAAGATAATATTATTATAAATATTGATAATGTATCCCAAAACGACGGGCAAGATAAGATTACGCTGGATCTAGCTGCTCAAAACCAATCCATTAAGAAATCCGCAGGTATTATAGATCACTACTCTATAAACCAATAACCCACAAAGAGTAATCTCAATTAAGTTGGTATATATTGAGGCGTCTAAACACAGGCAGTGGATATTTCGTCTGCTGCTGATGTCAAATAGGTAAAGCTTACATTACTGTATTATCCATTTTTAGCTCATCGTTACACTAACAATAACTAGAGGTTGTTTTAAGTAGTATTCAAATTTGTATAGAATATACAAACTCTACAAATAAGGATGAAAATACTCAAAATAATAATAGTCATGTCAGCGGCGCTTACTGCCGCTTCTTCTGCTCACGCGGGAGTTATCTTCTACAACCCCGGAAACGACACCACCGCCTGGTCAGGTAGCAATATCAATTCAAATTGTCAGGTAGCAACTTCGACAGCACAGCAATATGCAGGAACAACTTCGATGTTCACCAAGTGTACATTTAACGGAAGTTATAATGGCCGATATCATGCCATGAAGACTAAGAGTAATATTGGCGGAAACGGGTCGACTCGGTGGTTTGGTTTTGCGTTCTATATACCTCTGAACCACGATTTTTTACCCGAATCCATGTGGCTTTTCCAGACCATCGCAGACTATGGAGGTAGCGAAGGCTTTAAGCCAAATATCTGGGTAAAAATCAACGACCAAAAACTAACATTTACCCGACAATTTGGTCCTGTAAACTCAGCAACGAAAGTAGAAACGAATTTGATCACGAATCTTGCGAAAGGACAGTGGTATGAAGTTGTAATGAAAATCCACTTTGATGATGACAGCAGCGCAAAATCTGAAGTCTGGGTCAATGGCACTAAGGAGCTTAATCAAACGGGAAAGAACTACTTCGATAGTCAAACTAAAAACCTTAGAATGGATGTAGGAATCTATATGACAAACTGGTATCAGAAAGATACATTACCGGATCCTGATGCAAGCCCTAGAGCAATCTATTTTGACGAGATCCGTGTGGGCGATGCATCATCCAGCTTTAGTGAGGTAGATCCGGGTCAGAATGTTGGAGGTGACGTAAATCTAATTAACGCAGGTAATTTTAATGCGAACAGCGGTGGGTGGAGTAACATCTCTCGGGTTCATGATGGTTCCACAAGTTCGGGGGCAGCGAATTCTACTGCTAATCCCGCCTGGTTGGAATACGATTTCGGAGCCAACAAGACTATCAAGAGTGCGCGTGTTAATGAAGATAATGCGGGAAATTGGCATATTGGACAGTGGAAGATTCAATATTGGACAGGCAGTGCCTGGGCAGATGCCTTTAATTATACAAATGCAAATAGTGCAGGCTGGAATGAGGTGAATTTTACAGATAGAACGACCTCGAAGATCAGGCTCTTCTTGACTCCTCCGGGGACTGGAAGAGTAGAAATTATCGAGTTCGAATGTATCGGTAACTAGATACGAAACAGCAATTTATTCTGATTACCTAACAAAGGCGCGGGGAACGTTTTACCCGCGCCTTACTTTTTTGTAAGATTTAAATGTGGAAAGCTTTATGGCATTGGGAATTTTAATTCGATTCTAGTATAGAGTATCCCAACTTAATTAAGATTTTATGAGACCATGTATACTGCTGCAGTAGCGATTTTAGTTTCAAAAAGTATTATTTAGTATTATTTTTCCAGAAATACTTATTTGCAATAATTCGTAAGATACTTACTATGAATGCTATGGAAAACATACATCCTTCAATGGCATTGAAGAGGTCGACGGTTCGATCCCGTTCGGCTCCACCAATGAATTATTGTTAACCTCACTTAATTCTTTAGTTGCAGGTTATCTTAATTATGGGCTTCAATTACTTGTGATTTACTCAATGAGTAATATGAGTTAACCATAATGTATGTCTTCTGAAATAGGCATACTCCATTTTTAGGTTTTTACTATGTCGTATTTTTGGCCTTGTAGATGTTCATATGCATCGCCTTTTCAGACTTGGCTATAATGGCACGTCACGGCGGCGTCACCAGTGACATTGATGGCGCTACGAAGCATATCCAGTAAACGGGCGATGCCTATAATCAGTGATAATCCTTCAATGGGTAGCCCTGCTTGCTGCAAAACGATCGTAAGCATTATGATCCCCCGCACAGGGTATACCCGCTGTTCCAATACTTGCAAGCGTTGCGGTTAGAATAATAGTCAAATTAACCGGCGATTCCGATATGTATACCATAATATTGGGATATGAATATAGTAGCGATGCCCTGCATGATGGCGGTGCCACCCACATTTATCGTTGCGCCAAGCTTTACATAATTCTTATGGAGTAAGGCTAAGTTTTGGCCATGGCAGACATAAATCCCAGTGTGAATGAAAGACATACAAATAGGTTGGAATGTTTGCGTTGAATCTGGTATTAGATCATGTGAGTGGAAAGTTTAATAGCGATGCTTTCATATTCATCATGGGATATATTACCCCCGGATAGGATGATTCCAACTTTTTTACCCAAGAAAAGCGTTTTATAACTCAATACAGCTGCCAAACAGGTAGCTGATGATGGTTCTACCATGATATTCATGTTATCCTTTATAAGCCTAACGGCATCCAATATTTCTGATTCTGAAACCGTAAGAATTTGATCCACACTATTGCATATGATCGGGAACGTTAGATTTCCGAGACTGCCAGTTAGCAAAGCATCCGCAATTGAAGCGGGCTTTGTATGCGAGAATTTCTTCTTGGTTTCAACGGATTGCTTAGCAATACTCGTTTTAGTAGGTTCGACTCCTATTATTTTCGTTTTTGCTCCCGGCATAGATGCTGCAGTAATAGTACCCGCGAGTAATCCTCCACCACCTACAGGTGCCAAAATGTAGTCGAGATTATCCACTGCATTTAGAAGTTCCAGCGCAGCAGTTCCTTGTCCTGCTACTACGTATGGATTCTCAAATGGATGAATCTCGGTGGAACCGGTCGCACTCTGGATTCTTTTCATTGTATCAATGCGAGACTGGGGTGATCTTTCACACAAGGTAATGTTGGCTCCCGCCCTTTCAGTGGCCTTTAGTTTAGTAGTGGGTGCATCTTTGGGTATAATTAAAAAAGAGTTAATACCTCTAGCCGTTGCTGCCGTAGCTAGTGCACTTGCATGATTGCCAGAGGAATGGGCAACTACGCCTAATCTTAAAGCTGAGGGCGCCATGCTATTGATGGCATTGGTTGCACCTCGCATTTTAAATGAACCGCTTTTCTGAAGATTTTCACATTTCAGAAAAATTTTAGCCCCGGTCAGTAAATCCAATTGATCGTTTTGTTTAACGGGCGTTTTTAAGCAGATATTTGCTATACGATTCGCCGCATTCTGAACGTCATTGTATGTAAGCTCATGCATGTATTATTGAGCGTATATTGCTTACTCAATATTATGACTAGCGCAATATTAGAACGCAGCAAAGTATTGAACTTCTGAACTGATAAATGAATCGGGTTTGTAACGGACATTCCATTTTCAGCCAACTGGAGCTTCTAGGGGTTATTTTATCTTTTAATCCTTTGTGACGATTTTAACTACAATCTCTGTGTTGGCATTGATCTAGCATACATATTTCTACCTCTAAAACTGCTAGTTTTCTGGCTATCAGTATTATCGAATTTACAAGTAAGCTATGAAATATAAGAAACGAACCATATTCACGGGAACTCTCGCATTTATAACTGTCTTTTGGCTCCTGGCCACTGCATCGATTACGTCAGCCCAGGAATCGGCTGGCGAGAATGTGCTAATGCTGGATCCATTCCTCATCACAGGATCACAGATTACTCGATTTGACACTGAGACGACGCTTCCGATCACACAGGTGGATACGGATACTATCTTAGAGGACGGTTTTTCGACCTCAGGTGAGATTTTTAGTGAGTTGGTTTTCACTGGGGCTGCAGAATTCAACGAGTCCGAAGATGGCCCCAATGATGCCCGCGGGGATGTTACGTCTGTTAATCTTCGTAGTCTGGGTTCGGCTTATACACTAGTGCTACTCAACGGCAGACGACTCGCGCCTCACCCTCTTAACCAGACGATCGATTCTACACCATCCGTTCTTGTAAACGCGAATATTGTTCCCGCAGGATTGATTGATCGTATCGAAGTTCTCAGGGATGGTGCATCAGCCATTTACGGAACCGATGCTTCTGCGGGTGTGGTGAATACGATTCTTGAGCAAGATCTTACCGGGCAACGTCTGCGCGCTCGATATGGATTTACGGAAGAAGGTGACTTTGACGAATATCTCATAGACTACACAGGAGGTTTTGACTTCAATGACGGAGCTACCAACGTAACGATTTTCGCTAGCTACTTTGAGCGTGACCCTATTCTGACCGGAGATCGGGATTATGCAGCTTTAGGGGACAAACGACCCCTCGTCCCGGAGTGGTTCCAGGGTGATACGTCTATCCAAAACGTTTCATCGAGTAGTTTCTATACCAACCTGGGAACCGTTGATGGAGCACGCATTCGCATTGATGGAGCTACTTTTTCTAATTCTCGCGGTCAATTTCATATCGAGCCTCCGGGATCAGGAGGCACCCGTGCAGTGTTGAATACAGGTCTGGGAGTCGACGATGGCTCATTGCCTCGCAGTGAGCGCTACGATACCGTCCCTTTGCGGACCTTGACTTCTTCTGCGGAGCGTTCCACATTCTTCGCTACGGTTAATCATGATTTTAGCGAAACGCTTCGCGTATATGGGGAGTTGGGGTATTACGATTCAGAGACATTCCTTGCGCGTGCACCCTCTAACATCAGTAGTTCTGCGGCTTTAACCATCCCTGCCCAAAACTATTATAATCCGTTTGGACCTGTGACTTTCGCGGACGGCTCTCCGAATCCCAATCGCCTGGATGGAATCACCATAGGTGGAGATCCACTCCCAGAAGAAGGCATTCCGCTGCTGGTTCGTAATTGGCGCGCTGAAGATTTCGGCCAAAGACTCGTAACTGTAGAAAACGAATCTCTCATAGCAACCGCTGGCCTGGCTGGCTTTTTCAACGATAGCTGGTATTGGGATACGGGTATTCGCTACAATCGCAATGAGGCCAATGATAGTGAAACCGGGCGACTCTCCAAGACAGGGTTTGAAGATGTTTTGGGTCGGTCCACCCCTAACGCACTGAATCTTTTTGGAGGTCCTGGGGTCAACGATCCTGCTGACTTCGAATCTGCATTTATCTCAGTGGAAAGAACGGGTGTGACTGATTTAGTCCAATACGATTTCAAAGCGAATTCACCAGATATTTTTGAATGGAATGGAAACCCCATTGGTGTGGCATTCGGTTTTGAGGTAAGGCAGGAAAGCTACGAAGATGACCGTGATCCACGTCTTGACGGCACGATCCGCTTCGATGATTCAGTGAACGGAGAATCCGATGTTATCGGCGTGAGCCCGACTCCTGATACCGAGGCAGACCGAACCGTTTACGGTGCGTTTGTAGAAGCACTCATTCCTATATTTGGGGAGGCCAATCGCCAGCACTTGCTTCACCGGTTAGAGCTTCAGCTCGCAGGCCGTTTTGAGGATTATGATGATTTCGGCACTGTGACTAAGCCGAAGATCGGCGTTGCCTGGTATCCGAGCCCGGATGTCCTCTTTCGCGCAAGCTTTGCACAGGGTTTCACCGCACCGAATCTGTCGCTTCTGACGCAACCCATACAACGTTCAAATGAAGGTATTGAGGATACCTATCGCATTGAGTTTGACCCCTCCAATCCCGAAAATGACGGTACGGATCCCGTATCTGAACTACGGGGTGGGGGTGACGATCTGGGACCCGAAGAGTCTGAGACTTACACGCTGGGTGCAGTCTGGCGAGTTCCCGAATTTGAAGGCCTTACACTGGGTATAGATTACTTTAACATCAAGATCAACGACATTATCCGAATCGATAATACCGAGGATGTCCTTGAGCGTGAAGCAGCGATCGGTCAAACGTTGGGTTTCGATCCATCCGTATCCGTTGGAGACGCCCCTCAAATAGCTGATTTCGTCCGCCGACGTCCTTTGACGCAGGCTGATATTGATCTCGCACAGAGCCAGGGAGTATTTGCGGTGGGTGCGATCGATCTCGTGTTCAACACATTTGAAAATCGTTCAATACGTGAAGTAGGTGGATTCGACTATTTCATGGAGTATGTCTTCTCTGAAACGGATATCGGGCAGTTTACACTACGCGGAACGGCTTCGTTCCTCTCTCATTATCGTGAGCAGGAAGTGGATGGCGGACCAGTTAACAATTCCATACTTGGCGATGCGGACCGGGCTCAGCCACGTTTTCGCGGCCGGACTTCCCTTGCTTGGCGCAAAGATAATTGGAGAGCATCGCTATCAGCTCGCTACATCAGCAAGGTGGTTGATAATGATGTGGATTCAGATGCCGACCTCGATCCCTCCGGCGAGTCTAACGAGTGGGTCGTTGATCCTTACCTGACTTTGGACTCAACCGTTTCCTATCGATTCTCCGAGGGTCCATTTGATGGAACACGTCTTCTTCTTGGGGTTCGCAATCTCTTCAACCAGGATCCGCCGCTCAACCCGGATGAATCCTATGGCTACGAGTCTGCACTCCACAGCAATCGTGGACGCTATTTCTATGCAGAGGTGCGCTACGACTTCTAGATTTCATTAATGGGGCTCACTTCCATTGATTTTATTCCGAGCCGCTTCAACTCCCGGATTTGCTGGGTAGTTGGAGCGGCTTTTGGCTTGTTTATTTCTGGTATCGCCGATGAATACTCCCCCACGTTCATCAAGGAATTGATGGAGCAGGGTAGTTCCCTGGGCGCAGTGAGCGGTGCCTATGAAGAGGCTCGAAAACTACTTAACAATAGACTGGATAAGCAATCAGACGATCTGGAGGCTCGGTTTTTGCTTGCGCGGCTCGATTCTAAAACAGCTAGGCCAGAGGAAGCGGCGAAAGCATACTTTGAACTCATGAGTTTTGAAGGGTTTAATATCTCGGCTGCTGCCGGATTAGCCTACGTGCTTCGCTATGTGGGTTACCATACTGTTTCCGTTGAGCTATACACCTATCTTGCTGAACTTGATGACTCAAACTATCGCCGTTCCCAAGCGTTAAGCCAGATATCGAAAAACCATATCTATAGCGGAGATTACCAGGCAGCAACCGAATCGGACAATGTGATGTATATCGCCCTTCGGAATGAAGCGGCTCCGATTACAGAAAAGCATCTGTTTTACTCGGGACTCATTGCATTCTATCGAGGCGAGTATGCTGCTGCACAACAGTTCTGGCTAGCTTCTGCTGCACTCAATCCTTCTACCGTCTGGGCCCGCTTTGCGATGGCCTACGAGGCAGGATATCGAGGGGATTTAAAATCTTTGGATGCTTTGATCGCTGATTTTGAAGCCCAGGGACTGCAGGACGGAGAGCGTTACTACAGGATGGTTCACCTTTATGCGTTTGCGCAAGATCAAGAAGCAGCTGCAGACGCTATGAACGGGACCGTCAAGCGTGGATTTTTTCCCGTTGAATATTTTCGGTCTGATCCACTTGTGCAAGACCGCCTCACTGATTTAATTTCAACTGAGTTGACTGACAGGGTCAGCGAAAAGATGTCTCACTTCCACCATTACCCAGCGCTTGTTAAGGCTTGGGTGCTAAATCAAACTCAATCACTATGAACCGAATCATCACATTATTTGCAGCTTTTGTGTTACTGAACTCTACGGTATTTGGCTCCGAAAAGCCCTTTGCGCTCGTTATACATGGCGGCTCTGGCGTTCGTTCGATGGATGAGATGACCCCTGAATTAAGAGCGCAATACCGAGTTGCTCTAGAGGAAGCACTTGAAGCAGGCCGTGAAGTTTTGGCTGATTCTGGAACCGCGATCGATGCGATCACGGCAGCCATCTTGGTGCTCGAGGATTCTCCGTTATTCAATGCTGGCAAGGGTGCGGCCTTCACTAAAGCGGGGACAAACGAGCTGGATGCTTCGATCATGCGTGGCGAGGATCTCGAGGCAGGTGCTGTATCTGCAGTAAAATTTGTGAAGAATCCCATTTTGGCCGCCCGTGCAGTTCTTGAGGAGACCCCTCATGTACTCATGACAGCTGATGGAGCCCTTGCACTTGCGGTAAGAGAAGGCCTGGAATTGCGCTCAGACGAATATTTTTGGACAGAGAGACGTTGGAATAGCCTCCAGGAACGTATTCGCAATGACATTCAATATGGCGGGCGATTGACATCCCATCATTCAGCAGAAGCCGGGGATGCTAACGATCATGATCTTTACGGCACCGTGGGTGCAGTTGCCCTGGATGTGCATGGCAATATTGCAGCTGGAACTTCTACGGGTGGTCGGACAATGAAGATGCCCGGACGCGTGGGCGATTCACCCATCATTGGTGCGGCGACCTACGCGGATAACGCAACCTGCGGGATATCGACCACGGGACTGGGCGAAGTGCACATGGTGATTTGTTCAGCTAAAACGGTTTCCATGCTCATGGAGCTGACGGACATGGAAGTCCAGGAAGCTCTCGACGATGTGATCAAGGGTCGTCTGGTGGCTCAAGGTGGCGGCGGGGGTGCTATTGCGATCGATGCGGGAGGAAATGTAGCCATGTCCTACAGCGGCGATGGCATGTATCGCGGCTTCGTGAAGTCCGATACGGAAGCCCAGGTTTTCATTTATGGCGATCGCGAGTCCCATTGATTAACTGGGTGTCTCAACGACTTGCCAAACTACCGGAGTCTAGGCGGCGTTAGTTTTTTTATTATTATGAATAAGTTATCGAACCATAATTTACAGCCGCAGATGCAAGTAATCCGGCGTCTGCTAGTATCATGCACTCTATTACTTACTGTGCAGCTCTCGGCGCAACGGCCTCCGGTTGAAGTAATTGCACCCGAACGCATGTATTTTGATGTAAATGGAGAAGTATTGTCGCTCCCATACTTCAGCTCTCGCCCGCTGACCACTCCTGATCCGACAGTCACGCACCTTGTGATTTCACAGCACGGTGCAGGTCGTACTGCTGGCCCATACTTTGAGCGTATGATGGCTTCGGCGGCTGAAGCAGGGGTTTTAGGCTACACTGTCGTCATTGCCCCACAGTTTCTCGAGTTTAAGGATGTAGATCGTTGGGATCTTGACCCGGATGTTCTGTATTTCAGTGGTGATGCATGGCGAGGTGGGGGCCTCTCCTCTAATCAATCCGAACGTTCTAGTAAGGCTCACCTCGCTGCATTCGAGGCGCTCGATCGTCTCCTTTTGCGTTGCGCAATGCTTTTCCCAAACCTCGAATCCATGGTGCTTGCCGGTCATTCAGCGGGCGGTCAATATATGAACCGTTATGCTGCCTCTAATCGAATCGAACCTGTCTTGAAAGAGCAATTTGGCATAGTGATGACCTACATCGTGGCTAACCCGTCATCTTACGTCTACTTCTGCGAGTCGAGGCCAGTTCCCGGCGAGCCTGGAACATTTGCTGTTCCAGAGGAAGATTCAGAGGCCAATGCAGGCTATAATGTCTATAAATATGGTCTGGATGAAATACCTTTGTACTGGCAGCATACGGGGGTCGATCAAGTCATGAAGCAATACCCTGAGCGCAGAGTTGTGTATTTACTTGGTGAAGACGATAACGATCCGGATCATGGTAGCCTCGATCGAAGAATCGGTGCTATGATTCAAGGCCCGACCCGTCTCCAAAGGGGTATCAACTATTATCGTTACGTCGGCTACTTCTTTGGAGAGGAGATCTACGATTTGCACTCAATAGCGATTCTTCCGGGAGTTGCGCATAGCTCAGGGGACGTTTTTGCATCTCCTGCTGGCATGTATTACCTCTTTGGATATGGCGAACTCAATGCAGGTCCGCTGAAAAAGTACGGACTCTAGGTCTCTCGTTGGATTGATGGCATCAGGCCTGAGCTGGGCTTGGTGCTCTCGTGGAACTTTAAGGGAGAGATTCATAGCGAAATCTCACCACCCGTTGATGCGATCCCACACGGAGAGGATCTTTGTGCTTCCTGAGTCAACGACGCAGTAATGATCATGAGCGGCTGCAGTCATGCAGGCATGGTTTGGTAGTACCCGAAGACGAGTTCCGATGGGAAAACGATCCCACGGAATGCTTGTATTGTCTGAACTGATTATTCCATGTTCCTGGTTTGCGGCAGTCACCTTTAGTCCTGGAATGGGTTTTGAGTCTTCAATCGGTGTGACCAGTCCGTATCCATAATCGATTTTCTGCGATGCGGTTCCCCGGTCTTTCGAAAGTGCCATCCCCCCCGCGTCAGTAATTAACCAATTTCGCTCGCGCTGGTGTCCTATGACTGTTGTTAATACGGAGATCGCGATATCATCGACTGAGCAGATTCCAATATTCGACTGTACCAAATCCTGAAAAACGAAAACACCGGCTCGCACTTCAGTGAGTCCTTCACGGCTAGAGGCGGATAGCGCGGTGGGAGTTGAGCCTCCGCTTACCACCGGGCACGCCACACCTGCAGATCGGATGCTGTTGGCAGCTTTAACAGCCCCGGCTCGCTCGACTTCAGCAATTTCAGCGAGAGCCTTAGGATCATGAAGACCGTAGCTCTCTCCTGCATGAGTCATCACCCCTCGGAACTCAAGCGAGGGATGAGCGTTTATGAGCTGACTCATCTCGGCTACTCGAGCGTCATCCGGGCGCAGACCGGAACGGTGCCCATCGGTGTCAATTTCAATCATCAGCTTCAGGACGACGCCCGCCGATTTCGCTGCATTGCCGAGTTCGCGGACGTTCATTAGGTCGTCGGCTACAAAAGTGAGCTCCGCACCTGCCAGCAGCATCGGAACTACGCGCTCCACCTTGTCCGGAATCATGCCTACTGCGTAGAGGATATCCGAAAACCCGTTTTGATAAAAATATTCGGCCTCTTTCAGGGTTGAAACAGTGACGCCCGATTTTCGTCCGCGTGTGGTCTCAAGCGCAACATCCACACTTTTAGAAGTCTTCAGATGAGGCCTCAGCATCGTATCGCCTAGCGATTCGTTCATCTTGCTTACATTTCGGCGCATTCTCGTACGGTCCAAGACAAGCGCAGGCGTGAAGGTTTCCTGAAGATTCTTTGGTTCTTGAGGCATTATTGTAGTAATTTAATCATTCGGTCTGGGAGGT
This sequence comes from Puniceicoccaceae bacterium, assembly GCA_028285755.1. Lineage (GTDB taxonomy): Bacteria > Verrucomicrobiota > Verrucomicrobiia > Opitutales > JAFGAQ01 > JANQOQ01. Next base: position 23,681 of record JANQOQ010000004.1, on the reverse strand, counting down.
GTGCAAACTTATACTGGAATATCTTAGGGAACGATAGCCACTGAGTTCGTGCGTCGCGAGTCCGCATAACCTGTCCAGCGATCATCTGATTCTCGCAATATGGCGGTTACACCACCGAATGCTTCCGGATTTGAGTCATCCAGAAACTCCCAGTTCATTGCCTTCAACTCGCGCTTGGTTTCGGGAGTGAGAGACCCTTCGTAGTCCCACCGCATTGGCGGTTGATCGATTCGACGAGGGCGAACCGGGTGCCATCTTGGCATTGAGATCGCATAGTCGAGTTCCTCGTCGTTCAGCCAACGGGTGAGGATCTGGACAAGGGTGGAAGGGATACGAGAACCCCCAGGAAGACCGATGGCCATGGTGGGTATGCCTTCCGAGCTTGAAAGGATAAGAGGCGCGATGGTGGATCGGGGGCGTTTCCCGGGCTCTGGTGTATTTGCGGTCGCAGCCGCAGCCAGTGAAAAGTTGCTCAATGAGTTATTGAGGATCACATGAGTTCCGGGAATAGAAACGCCGGCTCCGAAGTGGTGGCTTAGGGACTGGGTTGCACTGATGAGGTTTCCATGCCTGTCAACAATGACGAAGTGGGTAGTAGAAGGGAAGTCTATCTCCGGGTCTGACAGTCTGAAAGAGGGTACAGGGGGTGCATCGTTTTTGATTTCAGCCAACCACGTGCTGACCGCGGTAATCGCCTCTGGCGAATCCTCTGCGATGGCTCTCTGACCGTCGTCAAGGTAGCGGTAGCTGCGTCCGTATGAGTCGAGATCGACAGCACTTTCAAAGCTCCAGCCTTCCTCTTCGCTGAGTTTGAGCATAGCTGCAACTAAAGCACCTCCCATGCCGGGTGGGGGAGTCAACCATATGCGCATGCCGTTCGAGAGATCCATGTGAAGCGGTGCAAACTCTCGTGCTTGGAATTTCCAGTCGGACGCTTTGATAAGGCCTCCGGAGGCAAGCGAGACTCTTTCGGCCATTTCCCTGCCGTAAAACCAATCCACTCCTTCTTCCGCTAACTGTTTGAGGAAGTTTGCCATGAGGGGTGTGGGAGAGCGTTTCCCCACCTTTTCCTCGAGGTTTTTCGGAAGAAGCCATGTAATCAACTCGGGGTCGCTCAATCGATAGGCAGCGGCTTGCGTGAGGCGGAGGTTACCGGGAAGTAGCTCAGCTCCTTGCTCCGCGAGTGGTATCACAGATTCTACAAGGTTTCTCCATGGCAGCGTTCCCCACTTGTTGTGTCCGTAATCCAGACCTGCCAGCAGCCCCGGAATTGCGACCGCATGCCAGCTGTAGAGACGCTCGTCTCTTGGCAATCTGCTGTATTGTTCAGGGTTCCAGCTCTCCGGAGCCTCATCGAGCGCATCAATGACAATGGGCTCCGAGTTATTGGCTGGCTGGTAGAGATAAAGCAGCTTTCCCCCGATGCCTGAGCCATAAGGTTCTGCAATGCCGAGCGCGAGTGATACAACAACTGCGGCATCCATCGCGTTTCCACCTCTTTCGAGGATCTCAGCACCGAGCGTTGCGGCTTCAGGATGTCCGGCAACGACGATCCCATTTCGGCTCGTTTTAACCTCAACCTCTTTCCAACGATCCGCCCAAAGCAGCTCTAGAGAAACAAAGGTTAACAGTATGCTCAGAAAGAATCGGAAAACCATCATAAATATCATGATCTGAGCTAAGCTCGGGTCAACATCTTCATGAAAGTCTTTTTTGTTCAATAAATGACGGCATGATGTGTACCATAAACGCTTTCCTGCGTTGAAATCATGAATTTAGGGACTTAGATAGGGGAATGATATTTAGGTTACTGCAGTATACACCCTTGTTCATTGCGCTGTTCTCTTTTGGAGCAACAGCGGCTATTGCCAAGCCTCAGAGCTATTACGATGCAGGCATCGGCGATTTGTCGGAATCCTACAAAACTCCAGAGCAGTATTTGGGAATTGAGATAGGATCACGCCACCTCTATCATCACGAGGTTATCAGCTATCTGCGTGCACTGGATACCCAGTCAGATCGCATGGTCTCGCTGGGTGTGAAAGGACATAGCCATGGTGGACGCCCCCTTGAATTGTTTGCGATTGGGGCACCCGAGATACTCGAGGATCTTGCTGAATTGCAGGAACAGCGCTTGGAGGCATTCCGTGAGGGCAGAGCGCTTCCTGAAGGCAGCCCATTGGTGCTCTATGTGGGGTTATCAGTCCACGGGGACGAACCGAGCCCAGTCAATGCGTCGGTCCTCTTTGCTCACGCGTTGGTTTCAGCCGAGTCAGAAGAAGTAGCGGAATGGCTTGAGAAGGTTTTGGTCATTCTCGATCCTGCAATGAACCCTGACGGGATTGACCGTTTTGCCCACTGGACCAATAGCCAGATGGGCAAGAATCCGTCGAGCGATCCCAACGACAGCGAGCATCGGCAGGGTATGGCCACCGGTAGAACCAACTACTACTGGTTCGACCTGAACCGTGATTGGTTACTGGCCGTGCATCCGTCTAGCCAGGCGAGGCTGGGTGTTTTTCATACATGGAAGCCCAATGTGCTTCTCGATTTCCATGAAATGTCCACGAACTCTACGTACTTTTTTCAGCCTGGGGTTCCCACGCGTGTAAACCCCAGGACTCCCGAACGCAATCAGGAGCTGACTCAGTTGCTAGCAGATTACTATCGCGATTCATTTGATCAGATAGGACAGCCCTATTTTTCGGAAGAACGCTATGATGATTACTATATCGGCAAAGGCTCTACCTATCCAGACGTGCAGGGAACCATTGGTATCCTCTTTGAGCAGGCGAGTTCGCGAGGATTTCATCAGGAAAGTATACATGGTCTGCTCGAGTTTCATACAACAATCAAAAATCAGTTGATTTTAGCAATTGAAACAGTCTCAGCTATGGCGAACGAGGTTGATGCGTTGGCGGAATATCAGGCGGATTTTTGGAAAAAAGCCCTCGAAGACGGGGAGACCTCAGGAGGTACATTTCTGTTTCACGCAAAGGAGGACACGAATCGCTTAAAGGCCTTTGCTTCGTGGTTGGATCTTCACGATATCCGGCACGGCTGGACAAAAGAAGAGCAGGATTTTGACGCAGGATTTTTTCCGGCTGGCTCCATTGCGGTTCCCGCATTCCAGACTCAGTATCCATTTATTCGGGCTATGATGGACATTCACACGGAGTTTGAGGATGACATTTTCTATGACGTTTCGACGTGGCATGTCCCGCTAGCGTATGATCTTGAATACACTACTGAACCGGTTGCTATCTCAGCTGATGCCTGGGGCGAAGCTACTGAAGCTGCATCAGTCTCCAAATTGGAGTCATCCGAACTGGGCTATCTGGTGGATTGGCGGGACTTAAAAGCAACTGAGTATCTCGCACAGTGGCTTTTAACTGGAGTCGATGTACGGGTTGCAACGAAGAGTCTGAGCATTCAAGACGGCGACGGGTTGATTGAACTCCCGCCTGGTACACTGTGGGTCCGTCCTGGAGATTCGGAACTCGACAATGACGCGTTACGTGCCGCTGTCGCATCCGTGCGCTCGTGGCCTGTGCAAACCTATTACACTCCTGCGGGTATCGACCTGGGCAGTAATGCCTTTGAGAAAGTTGAGCAGCCCAAGGTGCTCCTTTTGACCGGTCCGGGTTTTGATCAGTATTTAGCAGGTGCTCTATGGCACTACTTTGACCAGCGACTGAATCTCCCGATTACTCACATGCGGCACTATGAAGTGCCTGTAAGGGATCTCAGTGACTATTCACACATTCTACTGGTGGAAGGCTCTCGGGAACTGGAATTTCTAGGCGAATCTGTGGAGACGCGCATACTCGATTTTGTTCGAGCAGGTGGAAACCTTGTCACCTACGCGGGAGCTATCGAGTGGGCCGTAAAGCAAGAGGAACTAGGTGTCGAATTTCGTGAAGTATCGGCACCTGAAGATGAGCCTGAAGAGCGAATGAGACGACGGTACGAGCAATCAGAACTCGACCTGGCTCGCGAGCTTGTTAGAGGATCATTTTTTGAAGCGGATGTCGACGTGAGCCACCCGATTGGGTATGGCTTTGCGGATTCGACAATTCATATGCTTCGCACGGAGAACAAGTTTATGGAACTTTCCGATCGAGCTTATTCAACTCCAGTTGCCTATGTTGAGAGTCCCCTGGTAAGTGGCTATGCATCGCAGGTTAACCAAGAACTTGCTTCCAGCGCAGCGAGTGTGCTTGTTCGCAGTCTTGGAGAGGGCCGGGTAGTGCTGATGTCGGATTTTCCGCACTTCAGGGGTTACCTAAGGGGGGTGGAGCGCTTAACAGCAAATGCAGTTTTCTTCTCAGAAATAATTGACGATCCGCGTTCGCCCGTTGATCCACAGTAAAACACAATAAAATGGGTTTACTACATTAGCCCTGGTTTAATGAGGATTTGAGTTTTGCAAGATGCTAGTAATATGCGGATTGCGGTAGTAGGCCAAGGGATTATCGGTCTCACATCGGCACAAAGACTCCGACAACTTGGATTCTCTGTGCACGTGTTTTCTAAGGAGCTATTCCATGAGACGAACTCTCTTTCAGCAGGTGCGTATTGGTGGCCCCACAAAGTATATCCCGAGCACCGGGTTTCTGGGTGGGCTAAAATCTCATTTGAAGAATATCGAAGATTACAGGACATTGCAGGGTCTGGAGTTTTCTTCCAGAAGCACCTTCGGTTCTGTTTGGACGTAGATGATAGTTTGTATGCGCTTGACTTGGTGGATGAATGGGAACGCATTGATGCATCAGAGTACGGCATGGCTTGCGCAGCTGCATTTTCGGTAATGATACCCGTAATCGATGTGCCGAAATTCATGCCCTATCTCCGGGATCAGCTCTTGAAGGCCGGAGTAGAGATTCACATTCGGGAGGTTGAGAGCCCTGAAGAATTGTTCCCTGAGTTTGATCTTGTGGTGAACTGCACGGGTGTCTGGGCGTCCCGCTTTGCCCGGGATCCTTTGGTATATCCCATTCGGGGCCAAATCGTGCGGGTATCCGCGCAAACCGATATCCAGGGGTCACGGCGTCTTTACCAGAACCAAGGTGGGCTGACACTCATTCTCCCAAGATCGGAGGATATTATACTCGGGGGAACTTCGCAGGAGAAGAACTGGAGTAGAGAACCGTCTACCCAAGATACCCAAACGATTCTGAAAGAATGCGCAAAGCTCTTCCCCGAGGTGAAGCGAAGTCAAATGTTGGGTATCTCTGTGGGTCTGCGCCCCGGACGCTCGGAAATCCGCCTGGAGCTTGAGCTTCCATCACCCGAAAAGCCTATCATTCACAACTACGGTCACGGGGGTGGCGGCTATACCGTTGCCTGGGGTTGCGCAGATGAGGTTGCGGCAATTGCGGTGCGTGCTTTAGGGCTGGAGGGCTGAGTCAGCTGATTTCCAGGAACCGATCCCATGCGAGTTTGGCTGCCACAAGATCCTGAAGGGCGACGCCTGTTCCATCGAATACGGTAATCTCGTCCGGAGACTTTCTCCCTGTATCCGCATTTGAAATTACACGTCCGATAGGGGTTATCTGCTCAGTTGAAATGCTACCTGCATTGCTTGCGTGCTGAAACTCTCCAATTTTAATGGACTGTACAATTTCATCCGTAAAGAGTTGGGCATTCACCACAATATCAGTTTCAATTTCTTGTTTACCCTCGGTGTCTGCTCCCATGCATGCGAAGTGGGTACCAGGCGAAACCCACTCAGACTCCACTATAGGCTTAAAAGAGGGTGTAATAGTTATGACTACATCGGAATCCCGAACCATTTGCTCCGCAGGAACACAATCAACCCGTAGATTCGAGTTTTCAAAGGTTGCTGATAGCTGATTAGCTCTTTCTGAATCCAGATCTGAAATGAGCAATTGCTTAAAATCTCGTTGGCGCAAGGCGGCCTCCACTTGGAAAGGTGCCTGACCACCTGCACCCAGGATTCCAAGCTTCGTAGAATCCTGCCGTGCCAAATACTTGATTGAGATCGCAGACGAAGCCGCAGTTCGGAATGCAGTTAAGCGATTACCTGCCACCAATGCCTTCAGACGTCCCGAATCAGGATCAAAGAGAAGTACGGTTGATTGGTGATTGGGCAGATTAATTAAGCCGTTTTGCGGCCAATACCCACCTGCTTTGACTCCCAAGATATTATTCTCAGCATCAAATCCGGACTTGAATCCATAAATTGCGTCTTTGTAACCGAGTTGTTCTCGCACAACTGGAAAATTGCGCGCCTTGGACTCGCTCATTGAAATAAAAGTGTTTTCGACGACAGCTTGGACTTCCGCTGAAGTCAGCAACTCGGCTACTGTTTCTTCGCTTACATAGGTGATTTCAGTAGATGGATTCATAATATTACTTCATCCTATTCAATAATATGAATCTGTCTAAAATTAGTCGAATTATTTGTTTTGCATTTTCTTTTATAGAATCTGGCCAGATAGTAGCTTAAGGAGTAGGTCATAAGAATAAGACTACACTTCACTCTTTACATAAATCAATTCTGTAAGATATTAATAATGAAAACCTTAAATCGTCGGTTCTTCTGGTTCGATCCCAGCGGCACTCACCACCGACGATCAAGCCATAGTCTAAATTCCGTAAGCGTCACTAGCTAAATGAACGCTTTTTCTAAGACAAAAAGAGGCAATAAGTGTTACTTCATTGAGCATATTCGAGCCAGGTACCTTAGCAGTTAGTTAGCTGAAACCCCTAAGACAAAATCTGAGCCATTTGAATCTCTATCAAACTGGTCATTTAAAAGTATAAGTTATTTTTAATTGCGAGGAAGTTGATAATATAGGGGGCTTCTTGGATGCAGCATACATTCGAAGAGTTTATAGTAGCTCCGCTTACTCCTTTAAATCTGGATGGCAGCGTTCATTTGGAGAGGGTTGCTCCCTATGCGAATTACCTTTGTCAATTGGGGGCGACTGGCGTTTTTATTAATGGAACTACAGGTGAGGGGCTTTCCCTTAGCGTGAAAGAACGCCTGGACTTGGCTGATGTATGGAGAGGCGTAACTGCCAATAAGCTTAAACTATTTGTAAATATCAGTGATACGGCAGTGCCTAGAATTCACGAACTCGGTAAGCATGCTGAAGCAATCGGTGTGGATGCTGTCTCGACGATAGGTCCCATTTATTATAAAATCGCTGACACGCAGGACTTTGTGGCATTTTGTGCGGAGTCCGCAAGCGTTGCGCCTAATACCGACTATTTTTACTACCATATTCCGAGTCTTTCAAATGCCGCGTGCAATGCATCCGAAATACTCAAGTTGGGTAAGATAAAGATTCCTACGTTGAAGGGAGTTAAATATACCCACAGTGATTTTATGGACTTGGGCAGAATCTGCCAGATATTCGGTAATGAGTTGGTCGCTTACTATGGCTTTGATGAATTGCTTTTGCCGGCTTTGAACTACCCTATTCAGGGAGGCATCGGCAGTACTTACAGCTTTGCGCTGCCGCTTTATCAAAAAGTGATTGCGGCACAACTTGCGGGGGAGGCAGTAGAGGCTTTCCGCCTGCACTCCATAGCAGTTAATATGATCGATGTCCTAATCAAATATGGGGTGATTCCTTCTGAAAAAGCGATCATGACTGAGCTTGATTTGCCGATGGGGTCTTGCCGCTGGCCATTAAAAGGGCTGACTCCGATGGACGCTGAGTCTATGATAAAAGAGGTAAAAAAGACTGGAATCTGGGAATATTTGGTACGAGCAGAGTAGTTTGCTAAATTTTCCCGGAGAGTTGGCTTTTCCTGTAGAACTTATTCCTGAAAGGAATAAGTTCTTTGTTTTTGAGGGATAAGAGAGATTTTGATTTCAGGGTTAACTAACGATTTCGCTTATGCACTTTATCAGAAAAACTGATGCAATCGAGCGAATCAAAACTCTCATAACCCAAAAATAAAAATCAATGAATACTAAAAATCTCCTGTGTCTGCTTGCGAGATACATTTCGGCCGTCCTGCTTTGCATGGGCTTATATAACATATCCCCCGCTGTCACTTATGAAGCTGAGAATCAATCGCCAAGTGGAACTGGCGCCTCCTCACAAATTGTAACTGATACCGCCGCGAGCAATGACGAGTGGGTACTGCTCAATGGTAATAATGTGGGTGATTACCTGAGTATTACCATTAACAATGTACAGGCTGGTGATTACACAATCTCCTATGGTTACAAGGTCCACAGTGTGCGTGGTCAGGTGCAATTGTCGGTGAACGGTTTTAATATTGGCGGGCAAATCAATCAGTCTTCAGGCAGCAATAATGAATACAAGGTGGCGAACCTGGGTAGTTTTACTTTTGGCACAACCGGGAACAAAACACTGCAATTTGAAACTAAGGCAGCTGGTAATAGCGGCGGCTATAAGATATCGGTTGACTGGATAAAATTTGAATCTTCTGGAGGAGGCACGGGAGTGTTTATAGATGAAGGTATCATTGGAAATACTCAGGCCTACATGGAGCCTTGCATCATTTCAACGGGAGGTGAAAATCTGTTGATTGCAGCCCAGAGGCGTTACACAACGACCGTTTCGGGTGGCCACTGGGAAAAGGGGGCGGCCGATATCGTTACCTGGAGGAGCACGAATGCAGGGGATAGCTGGACTTATCAGGGTAAAACGATTTACGACTCCGGGGGGGCAAGCGGTGATTGCGGCTACGGTCCTGTGTTGATCCGCGATGGTTCCAAGGTGGCCTGTATTTATTCGATAGGACCACAAAACTGGAATGAATCACAGTTGGACGTACATATTAAAATAAGCACCAATGGCGGAAGCACGTGGCCCAGTGGAAATGGTACTGATATTACAGTGAGTGGCAATCCCAGCTATGGCAAACCCACCAATGGAGGCCAAGGCTACGTGCACACCAATGGGCGCTGGATTATCCCGGGCAGGGAATGCCTGCTTTATAGCGACAATGATGGTGTCAGCTGGTCGGCGACTCCCGAGTTTACGAGTCATGTGGAGACCAAATGTCAGCCGTATTTTATCAGTGGAGCCATGTCGAAGACTGCTTTGGTTCCTTACAGAACCCAAAACGTCAGCCAGGGGAAATACAAAAAGATACGTATATCGGACTTCTATTCCGACAATGGTACCACGACGACTACTTACGGAGCGAACAATAATTTTGGTTTCGTGCGCTACGACAATAACACTTTACTGATGACACGTACTACCAGCAGTAATCAACTGGAGATTGCCAGGAGCACTGACGAAGGAGCCACCTGGGGAAACATTAAAAATATTACTGCGAGTGCTCCGAATGCCCGCTATTCGGAAGTTGCGGTGACAGCCAATGGGATGATCGTAGTTGTTTATATGGAAAACAACACCAGTGCAGCCAACGGTGGCAAACTGCGTGTAGTACGCTTTGATATGGACTGGTTGTTGAATTAATTCACTTCACTCAGCTAATTCCTTTGGGGTTGCAATAGAGTTTCCTCTGTTGCAGCCCTCCAATTTATTTAGTATTCTCCAGGATTATACTTGGGAATAATCATCGAAGATGCAGGCTCCGGTGTCTCATGATTAATAATTTTCCGGATTTTGGAATGCAATTTTCTGGCAAAGAGTTGATGGTCGAACAGGAAACTTGCCGGTCTGGGTTTTACGTATTCGATCACCGTTTCCAGATAGCTGGTTGCGATAAATAGATTTTGGGGATTCAGCCCTATTCTTAACGCCTCGGATATCGCGGTTATACAGAGCATCGGATTGAGTATGAATAGTCCTACCTTTTGCTCATTGTTCTTAATGTGGCTTACGTGTCTGCAGAGCTCCTGAGTGTCTTTGACGTGCAGGACGATTGAATCTATTTTAATGTGGCTGAATGCTTTGGACTTACTGAGTGTTTGAATACTTTCCTGCAGTGCCTGAATTCCGGGGGATTCCCCTTGAGTAATGTAAAAATTGAGCGCTTTACAGGCTTTTCGGTCGGCCTCTCTGAATATGTAGTGGGCAAGGGCTTTAATGTCGATACCGACGTTGGGGATATCGATTCCTTCAGCAGTTAAGCCTGAAATAATGCAAGGTTGCTCGCGCTCCTGGTATATTTTCTGCATGGTTTGGCCCGAATCGATGAGCACCCAGCAGGCAGGCTTCAAATCGTCTATCAATTGGTGAATGACATTCGGGGAAAATTTCCTGAGCAATCGTTCATCGCTGTAAACTTGCATCGTGTAGCCTTCGTCATGTAGAAGCGATCTCAACGCATCAATCCAGAGTATATTGTAAGGTCTTTGATCGACCAGCCGGGTCGGCGATACGATAACGACAAGTTTCGAGTTTTGTGAAATCTGTTCTGTACGGCGAGGGTTGCGCAAGATCCGGGTAGGAGCGCCCCGTCTACTTACGATATCGCCTTCATTGCTTAAGATAGCGAGAGCTTTTCTTAAAGTATTGCGGCTTACCCGCAATTGTCTGCATAATACTCTCTCAGAAGGCAATGTTTGCGAGAATCGCCCCGATTCAATATTTTCGCGAATGTTTTTAACCACCTGTTCTGGTAGGGATGTCCGTTCTAGCATAACTTATAAATCCTATAAGAAGTACCTGAAAGGAACAAGCTCAATTTATTCGATAACATACAAGTATCGGGATTTGTTGGCGACATAAAGTGTTGGATTCTGCCCCTTGCAATCCAATGCACCCATACTAATTGAACCCTAAAAATAATGAAAAATCGAAACTTCTTTAATAGGTTAATAATCAGCAGTGCGGCTGCTTTTGTGTGTTGGACCACTCAAGCCTATTTGCACGCTCAGGATGATGACATACTTGTTCTTGACCCTTTCGTAGTCGATACGACTGAGGATGAGGGATATATCGGAACTCGTTCACTTTCCGGTACGCGTACCAATACGCTTGTGCAGAATATGGCGCAGTCCATGACTGTTTTATCCAATAAGTTTCTGGAGGACCTTCGTCCCGAGAAAGTAGGGGATGCGCTACGCTATGTATCCAGTGCGACGGGTCGGGATGAGCGTGATGACGCCAATATTCGTATCCGCGGCTTTGGTGCGTCCGTTATGTTGGATAGCTTCATTTTCAGCCCCGGCAGGGAAGCAAGCTGGGATCTGGCAAACATCGACCGCTTGGAAGTGGTGAAAGGAGCCTCTGCAGTGCTTTATGGATCAACCCCGCCGGGCGGTTTGGTGAGCATGGAGCGCAAGCAACCGCTTAGCGATTTCGCGGGTAGTGTGACGCTTGAAGTCGGAGAAAATGCCTACTACCGTGCGGTGGGTGATGTGACGGGCCCCCTGAAAAGCGGTGATGGTGTGAATGTGAATTACCGTGCGGTGGTTGCCTATGAGGATTCCGAGAGTTGGAGGCCTTTCACCGATTATAAGAAATATGTTCTTGGGTTGGCAGCTGACATCATTTTTCAGGAAGGTACTAATTTATTGGTGAGATGGGATTATCAGGATTTCGATGGTTTGCAGAATTTCGCACAGCCCTTTGCCACTTCGGATGATTTGAATAACCCGAATTTACGGTTCCTGAATCTGCCTCATGGCTTTTTCCGCGGAGAGCCGGATGATCGCAAGGAAGTGATGAATAACATTGTTTCGTTTGATTTTAAGCATTTTCTTACGAGTGAGTGGGTGATCCGTTGGTTTAATGCGTATCTGGATTCAGATGCCGACCGTCGAGAAACCTTTATTACCGCACCCAGATTATTGGACGATGGCACATTTCTTTGGGATCGTTTCACCCAGTTTATCCCACGTGATACAAATGATTTTTACAGTGAGTTTCAGTTAACAGGAATCATTGAGACCGGTGGGTTGAGGCATGAAGTATTGTTTGGAGCCCGCCATCGAAATTTCACACAGGACCGTGCAAACCGCCGCTTCCGTGTCGTGAATCAGGATGGCACCCGTGAAGTCTTTGACCTTTTTAATCCTACTTATGGAAAGTCTCTGGGCGAGGAGATACTGGGAGCTTCTCGTGATCAGCGTATTGAGCAGAAGGAGTATGGCATCTATTTTCAGGATACTGTTAAGATGTTGGATGACCGGCTTTCATTGGTGCTCGGTATCCGCTACGATCACCTGGATATTATTAACACGAATAATATTACCGAAGAAACGTTACCTCCTCAGGAAGAGGCCCAGTGGTCACCGCGTTTAGGAATCGTTTACAGTATTACTGACGACATCACCCTATACGGCTCAATCAATGAATCCTTCCTGCCGTCCTCCGGTGCGGGATCTTTTGATGGCACCCCCTTTGATCCGCCCACAGCTGAGCAGGAGGAAATCGGTATACGGTTTAATTTTCTGGAAGACCGTGCAAGTGTCTCGGTTGCCTATTTTAATCTGGCGCAGCAAAATTTAACGGTCTCTGATCCGATCAATCCCGGGTTCCAAATCCAAACGGGTGAGTTGAGCTCAGAGGGTATCGAAATCGACACCCGATTTCAGATTACAGAAGGTTTAAGCCTAATAGCAGGTTATAGCAGTTTGGAAGCGATTGTGAGTGAAGACACGAATCTGAATCGCCTCGGCAACCAACTGCGTGGTGTGCCCGAAACGAATGCCTATGCTTTGGCGCGCTACGATTTCGCGGATGCGCTTGAAGGATTGGCTGTCGTTTTCGGATATGCACAGGTGGGTGAGGCTCCCTTTTCGGACGCTCGGGATAATCCGGTAATGCGTCCCTCCTATGATGTCGCGAACCTCCTCATCGAATACGCCTGGGATCGCTACAAGCTTTCCCTGGATGTGGACAACCTGTTCGATGAGGAATACTTCGGTTTTAATGGGGGAATCCGCTTTGCGGTCCCAGGTGATAAGCGCTGGGTGAAGTTCCAGTTTACTGCTGAATTCTAGAGTACAATAGCTAAAAAACGTCAACTTTGTTATATGTAATATTGATTTCTATCTATGATCTGGGTGCTGCGGGAGAACCGCAGCACCTGTTTTTAAAGTGAGAATCCAAATAAAATAGATGAATAGAATCGCCACAGATGTATTGGTAATCGGCGCGGGTTCCGCAGGAGTGACTGCGGCCTTATCGGCAGCCAGGAACGGAGTAAGTGTTGTATTATTGGAACGCTCCGGTTTTTTGGGCGGCATATCCGCCACATTGCCTTGGCTGGGTTTCCACGACCGGGATTACCGGCAGGTAGTCAAAGGGATAGCCAGGGAGTTTGCTGAAGATTTAATTGTCAGTGGTGCGGCGGCTCCCTATTCGCTGGACCCGAAGTGTGGCTCCGCATTCAGCCTGAACACCCACGCCTACAAGATTTTGCTCATGCGTAAGCTTGAGGAGGCTGGGGTTACCTGCATGATGCAGGCGCTTTTTGTGGATAGCATCCGGGAGGGAGACAGAGTGGCTGGCGTGTGGGTAGAGACGAAGTCCGGTCGCTTACGCATTGATGCCCAGGTGATTATCGATACCAGCGGTGACGGGGATGTGGCGGCTCATGCCGGGCTCGAGTGGCAAAAAGGCCGGACGAAAGATGGGCTCGTACAAGCACCCACTTTGGTATTTACTTTGGGTGGAGTCGATCGTGCGGAATTGATCCGCGCCTGCAAGGACCCTGCGCTTCAATACCGCGAATGGTTTAAAGGTCACCCGGAGATTCACAAGCAGTTTACTCGCAATCTCGATGATCTGGCAGCTTTTGTTTTTGGTGGGTTTGCGGAGTTGATTGAGCACGCCAGGAGTGAGGGTGGGGTGGATATTCCGCAGTCTCGAATTGTTGGCGTGAAGACACACGTGGAAGATGAATTTACCGTCGTAATGACCCGCGTGCTTGGGCTCGATCCGACGGACGTCCACAGCATGTCGGAGTCGTTTTCCAGGCTCTATGCTCAGATACCTCCCATCGTTCAGCTTTTTCAGGGCTGGATACCTGGTTTTAAAAATGCGATACTGCGTGAAATCGCACCGATCATGGGTGTGCGCGAGAGTCGTCGTATCATGGGGGATTATGTTGTGACTGCGGACGATGTGATCAGTGGAGCGCGATTTGACGATGCCGTGAGCATGGGCGGCTATCACATCGATATTCACCGGCCTTCCGGTAGTTGGGTAGAGTCCTACAATGTGCAGGCATACACGATACCGTATCGCAGCCTGATGTCCAGGGACGCTGAGAACTTTCTCATGGCCGGAAAGTGCATATCCGCAACCCATGAGGCGATCGGTTCCACCCGGGTGATCCCCATCTGCATGGGGCAGGGACAGGCAGTCGGTCTTGCGGCAGCAATGGCAGCAAAAAAGGGAGGAGCCGTCCGCGATGTTTCGATACCGGATTTGCAGGCAAAGCTCATCGAACAGGGCGCGGAAATTGGTGAAAGTATCGGTGAGCCGGATTATGAGGCCATCGAAAAATACGGGCAACTGCCGCTCACAGAGGAAGAAGGTACTACGGGTGAGGCGGACCCCGTTACGCAAGGTGCATGGGTCAATAAATCATGAAGGCACGCTTACCCCATGTATGCAGCTTATTAGCTTTTTTTGCCTGTTGGTTACTGTCAGGATTACCTACGAAAGCAGAAGTTGCACCTCTGAATGTGCTGTTTGTCTTCTTTGACGACATGAACGACTGGACGGAAGTGCTGAGCGATCCGGGTATCGCAACTCCTCACTTAAATCGTCTGGCAGAGCAAAGTGCGGTATTTGAATACGCTTATTGTGCAGCTCCTATTTGTAATCCCTCGCGAGTTGCTGCAATGACGGGCGTGAGGCCCACGAATTCGGGGATTTACCACAATAGGCAAATACCCGTTATTGCGGATCACTGGATCGCAAATGTGCGCACTTTACCGCTACATTTTCAGGACCAGGGCTATATTGCCGGTGGATTTGGGAAAATCTATCATCACCTGCACCAAGAGTATTATGAGGATCAGTGGACACCCGGGCGAGTAGTCTCATGGAATGCTGAGGCAGAGGCGATCTTGCCGGAAGTCGCTGAGAAAAAGTATGAGCTTCCCGTATTTCCCAGGCATTTTGGCTATCTTCCGGATGATTGGGATCGTGATGACCCGGGTAAGATGCAGCAGGACACGGCGAACACTCGGCGTACAATCGAGTTCTTAAGCGAAGATCATGCAAAGCCGTTTTTTTTGGCACTTGGCATATACCGCCCCCACTCCAGGTTTTATTCAGCAAAGCGCTATTGGAATCGGTTTCCGGCTGAAACGATTCAATTGGCGGCGGGTATTATGGAAGGGGATCTGGAGGATGTGCCCGCGTATGGGCGTATGCTGGCCTTATCTCAACGGTTTAATATGGTTCCAGCATATCAGGGGGAGACCCATTCGGATTTTAGCGATTTGGAAAATTTGCCCGACAGTATCGTGCCCGGAGTGGGGGACGGAGGAATGGCTCAACCGTATTTGGTGGAAAACAATCTTTATGTAGAGGCGGTCAGGGCCTACCTCGCTGCAACCGCTTATGCGGATGATATGCTGGGCCAGGTGTTGAATGCGCTTGAGGTCAGTGAGTATGCGGATAATACCATCGTGGTGATTGCCAGTGACCACGGCTACCATTTGGGAGAAAAGCAGCACTGGCATAAATTTGCACTTTGGGAGCGGGCGACCCGTATTCCCTTTATCATTCGCATACCCGGGCAAACCGATGAAGGTATTCGCGTAGCGTCTCCTGTTAGCTTGCTCGATCTATACCCGACATTGCTAACACTTTGTGGCTTGGAGAAACCGGGACATCCGCTCGACGGTTACGATCTGAGCCCATTGATCCGGGGCCTGGCATCCAATCGGGGCGCACCCGTTGTGACGACTTATTATCCCGGATATCATGCGGTGCGGGATGAGCAGTTTCGCTACATACGGTACCCGGATGGTTCGGGGGAATTGTATGACATGATTGCAGACCCCTGGGAGTGGAGCAATCTGGCAGCGCACGAAGATTATGAGGGCATTATCAAGGCTCTTTCTTTCTATATCCCCCAACATGAAGAGCCATATCCGAGAGGTTCGGGTATGGAGTAAACCTAATCTATCAATTTTTTGTTATGGCTATTATAGACTGGATGATACTGGCTGCTTACTTTGCCGGCCTCATTGCTATTGGGATTTATATCTCAAAACGGCAGAGCAGCGTGAATGACTACTTTCTCGGTGGGCGTAATATGCCGACTTGGGCGGTCTCGATGTCTATCGTGGCCACGTCGCTGAGCGCTGGAACTTTTATCGGTTTGCCGCAGATCACCTACGAGAAGGATTTTACCTACCTAATGCTCTCGTTAGGCAGTACAATCGGCGGTATCGCAGCCGCATTTATCATTTTACCGGCGATTTATCGGGCAAAGACGGTTACGGTCTACGGTTTCCTTGAGAAACGCTATGGCGAGGATGTGGTGCTGATGAGCAGCATCGTCTTTCTGCTGGGACAGCTGCTGGCTGCGGGAGCCCGGCTGTTTATTGCGGCAATTGCGGTTTCGATCATGCTGTTTAACACCATTCAGTTGCCGTTCCTGATTACGGCCATAGCGGTGCTTGGAGCGATATCGACGGTTTATACCGCATTGGGAGGTATTAAGGCGGTCATCCTCATTGATTGTGTGCAGATCGTCATAGTTGCCACTGCAGGCCTGATTATAATCGGTTTGTTGCTGCACGCGATCCCCCTGTCGATCCCTGAGGTGTGGGGCACTTTATCCGAGGCGGGCAAGCTGACCCTGGTCTCGACAGATAGCTCCCTATCTAACCCTTACTCGCTGTGGAGTGCTTTATTTGCGTTTGGCATATTTAGCCTGGCTCAGTACGGGGTGGATCATGATTTTGCCCAGCGCATGCTCACTTGTAAATCCACCGGGCGAGCCATCGGTTCGATGGTGGCATCTCGGTTCCTTTCGATACCGGTGGTCCTGCTGTTTCTCGTTATCGGGGCGTTACTTTATATTTATTATGGGCGACCAGATATTATGGGGGATTTCGGACCGACTGAAACGATCGAAGACACCCGCAAGATATTTCCGCATTATTTGTTTAATCATCTGCCGCCCGGGCTTGTGGGTATTACGATTGCCGGGTTGTTCGCAGCGGCGCTGAGCAGTTTTGACTCGTCTACCAATGCGATGGCCAGCAGCTTTGTATCGGATATTTACCTGCCCTGGAAAAAGCGGAAAAAAGGTGCAGACAAGGAGACAACCGCCCATGCAGAAGAGCTGAAGGAGTCACGCATTACCGTCTTAATTACCGGCACAGTGCTTACCTTGTTTGCGATCCTTGCGGCCTTGATGCAACAGGCCGGAGGGCAGCGTCTGGTGGATTTTGCGCTGGGAGTGATGGGCTTTGCTTATTCAGGGCTTTTAGGAGTTTTTGTTACTGCTATATTTACAAAGCGGGGGAATCAAAAATCGATACTGGCTGCGCTGATTGCCGGGCCTTTGGTAGTGCTGTCTCTGCAGCCGTTTTTAGTCAAATACTGGTCACCTTTGATTTTTGGAGAAGTGCTTGATATCGCCTGGCCCTGGTGGATGGTCTTCGGGTCTGTAGTTAGTTTTGTCGTTTGCTACTCCGGCAAATTCAAAGGCAAGCAAACTTAATAGTATTTTAAAAAAATGAGTAACAGATGACTATGATGTTTAAGTGGATAAGAAACTCTGGGATCGCTTTATACGTGACCGTGAGTGCCGTTATGGGCAGGCAGGAAGCTCCCACCGGGGTAATGGTTGTGCCGGAGTCGGGCTCACACTTTCTGGTGGCCTGGGAGTATTTAGGTGAAGCAGTTGACGGGTTCCGTATTGAAAGAAAAAGGCGAGGTGCGGACTGGATAATTGCCGGAGAAGTGCCTTCGCACGTGCGCACCTTTAGCAGCACCGGATGTATTCCGTTTACCTCTTATTCGCACCGGGTGGTCGCTTTATACGGAGAGCACGCTGCCGCATCTGAGGCAGTCGTTTCAAAAACTTTTAGTATGCTTACCCACCGAAGAGCAACGATCATTGAATCAGGCTCGGCGAGACAGAGTGAGTCCACCTTTGTTCGACTGAAAAACGGGGATCTCGCTCTCTACTACAGCGATATGGTGACTGTCAGTGACTTGGCTGAGGCACAGATATCCGTCAAAATATCGAAGGATTCCGGGGACACTTGGGCACCGCGCAAAGTTGTGTTCAGCGAGCCTGGTATGGCTCTTTTCCTGCCCAGCGTGATGCGATTGACTAATGATAATATTGCAATTACCTACGCCCGTAGAATTCCGGGGGAGTGGTTTTCCAAGAGGGTAATACGTATTTCGCAAGACGAGGGAGAGACCTGGAGTGATGAGCAGGTGATCACGGGCGATGCTTATGATTACACCACCGGCTCACACGACCGTTTTTACCAGCTCAGTAATGGTGATTTGATAATCCTGGTGCATTCAGTCATTGATAATCCGGATAAAACGGCTCAAAAACACCTGGTGACTGAGGTTTATGGCTCGTTCGACGACGGTCATACCTGGAGCAATTGGAGTCAAATGCCCCTGGATGTTCCGCAGAGTCTGACGGACAAAGGCGAGTTGGGTTTTTGGGAGGCGTCCCTGGTGGAACTTGAAGATGGTGAGCTTCTCGTTGTGGGCCGTACCGCTACTGGATGGCTTTATGGTAGCCGCTCCTATGACTATGGTCGCACCTGGTCAAAAGCTGAGCAGATGGGCATTCGCAACCCGTTAGCCCCTCCTTATCTTAAGAAGTTACCGGATTCGGGTACGATTGTTTATCTTAATAATTCGAGGATTTTTACAGATCATCCCACCACTGTTTTTGGGGATCGTTTTGTTCTGGGTTCGCAAATCAGTAGAGACGGAGGGCGCAGTTGGCAGAATTATAAAGAGATAGAGCATCACAGCACCAATTGGTGGTATCAGTATCCCAATATGCTGATCGAAGCGGATACGGCTCATATCAGTTATGCAGCTGTGGAACTAACGCCTGAGGGAAAGTGGGGCAAACTCAATCTCGCCTACCTGAAACTGCCGGTCAGCTGGTTTTTGGAGTAAACCTCGGGTGAATGATTGGATTATGAAAAAATCAGTATTTATTGTTTTCTGCTTTCTACAGACATGGTTGTGGAGTGAAAAGCCGCCCAATATTCTGTTTATTTCCATAGATGATTTACGTGTAGAACTGGGTTGTTACGGAAGTGATTATATTCATAGCCCCAACTTGGATCGATTGGCTGAAACCAGCGTGGTATTTGAGCGTGCTTACTGCCAGCAGGCGGTATGTACTCCTTCAAGGGCCAGCTTATTTACCGGACAGCGCCCGGATACGAATCGGGTAATTCATTTGCGAGATGATTTCCGCCAAATAAATCCCGCGATAGAGACCTTTCCTCAATTGCTTCAAAAAAAAGGGTATTTAACGCAGAGCCTGGGCAAAATGTGTGCACCCTACGATCCTGTTTCCTGGACAGAGCCAGGCTGGGCGGACCCTGTAGAGGCCGATCCGTTGCAAGGGGGATTATGCGGGGCAGCCCGGAAGTATGCGGATCCTGTTACGATTGCGTCCGTGCAGGCTGAGTATGATGCGGCGGTTGCTGCAGGCCTTACCGGTATTACCTTTGAGCGTGCAGCGCGCGGGCCTGTGTATGAAGCGCCCGAAGTAGATGATGAGGCCTATTTCGACGGACGCTTGGCAACTGCAGGGATTGAGGCCTGGCAAAAGCTGCACGCAACCGGAAAGCCGTTTATGCTGGCCCTGGGGTTTACCAAGCCACATTTGCCTTTTAATGCCCCCAAGAAGTATTTTGACCTGTACGATGAAAGTAAGCTGCCGTCTTTGGAGAATGATTACCATCCGCTTAAAGCGCCTTGGTATGCACTCGGCAGAAGCTCAGAGTTTCGCAATTATGATGGCACGCCGGAGGGGACAGTCCCTCATGAGTTGGCCTATCAGTTCAGGCGTGCTTACTATGCTTGCATTAGTTATGTGGATGCTCAAATAGGCCGGGTGCTGGACGCTATTGAAGCATCCAATGGACTGGAGAACACGATTATTATCGTGTGGAGCGATCATGGTTTCAAACTCGGTGAGCATGATGCCTGGGGTAAATCGACGAATGTGAATCTGGATATTCGTGTACCGTTTATCATACGTATGCCGGGAGTTGATTTTAAGCCGGCTAGGACAAGCGCTCTGGTAGAGCTGGTGGATATTTACCCGACCCTTGCGGATTATCTGGGTTTGGAGCCTGCGCACGAGCTTGAAGGATTGAGTCTGCTCCCGTTGCTTAAAAACCCTGGCAGACCTTGGAAGCGCGCAGCTTTTAGCCAATATCCGCGCAGCCTGAATCTGGATGAGCTGGAGCGACGTGCCTGGGATGTTATGGGGTATACGATGGTTACCGAACGCTATCGTCTGACTCGCTGGGATTCGGTTAGCGAACCCGGACACGTGGCGGGTATTGAACTTTACGATCTGAAAAAGGATCCTGAGGAAAACCTCAATGTGGCGCGCGAACCGGAATACCGGGAAACGCTAAGTAGGTTAATGCTGCAATTGACTGAAGGTTGGAAAGGGGCGCTGCCCGCTGGGTTATGAATGCAGCAGACCCGACAGGCTACGGCTCTTTGGAAGTAAATCCGATAAGTAGAGGAGAGGTGCTAATTGAAGCGACGGACCTTAGCCCCAAGCACAGTGAGGCGAGCATGATCCGTCTTGTGGATGGCTCGCTACTTCTTTTTTGGTCACAGTTTCTGGATATTGAATTGATGGATGCGGATAAACGCCCGCCTGCCAGCTCTTTAAGAAAGGCAGCTTATACGGATGACGGTTATGCCCGCATCTGCGCGATGCGCTCCTACGACGGAGGGCATACCTGGTCTGATCCGTGGGTAGCAGTGGATGATCGCGATGCTCAGATCAACTGTATATGTCCGGAGGCCGTTTTACTGCCTGATACCCGGATAATGCTCATATACAGCTGGCGTAGTGGAGGGATATACGCTGGTAAAATCGGGCGTGCTGAGCGCAGAATGCGCCTATCAGCCGACGCTGGAAAAACCTGGACAGATCCTGTGCAAATCACTCCTGACGAGGGTTACCATACTGGACCCAGTGACCGCTTGAGGATTTTAAGCGGCGGGCGTATCATTGCGCCCTGCCATACGATTCTCAAACCCGGAAAGGACCAGGAAATGGCGGTATACACTGCTTATTCTGATGATCAGGGTGAGAACTGGCATTACTCCAATCAACTGATTGAACCGCGCAAGGGTCGGTTTGAGGAAGGCTGCCTAGTGGAGCGTTCGGACGGTTCCTTACTGATGATCATGCGCACTTATTTGGGGCAGGGCTTTCTTACAGAATCCCATGATCAGGGCAAAACCTGGCAAATGCCGCGCCCGTCAGGAGTGGTTGCACCGGCGGCCCCCAGTTATTTGACGCGCTTACCCCTTTCAGATTTTTTACTGCTGATATGGAATCCTGATTTTAATCCGGCAATTCCCTGGTCTCGTGGGTATCGCTGTCCGTTAATATGTGCGTTGAGTGAGGATGGTGGTAACCGTTGGCAATTACCTTTAACCCTAGATTCTGATCCTGATTATTGGTGGGAGTATCCGGGGCTGTTGTTTCATCAGGATCAGGTGCTTATCCACTATCGTCGGGTCACTAAAGATCGCAAGCGTTCCGATCTCATGCTGTGCCGGGTTCAGGTAAAAGAACTGTTGGCAATGATTTAACAATCTTGACAGGATGATAAAGAAAGCTCTGACAGCGCCCGTAAGATTTGGAATTGTGTCCCCCGGAAAATGGGCTGCCAATTTGATAGAGTCTGTTTCCGATTCAGAAGCCTTGAAATTGGCTGGGGTCTTCAGCCGCGATCCTCAAAAAGCATCTACATTTGCCAATAAATACGGTGGAGATGTTTACGCTTCTTATGAAGGTATGTTGTCCGAGAGTTCCATAGAGGCAGTTTTATTGCCTACACCTCATTTTCTTCACCACAGCCAGGCAATGGCTGCAATGCGGGCAGGTAAGCATGTGTTTGTCGAAAAACCCATGGCCAACACGGTTGAGGAAGCTGTGGAAATGCATCAGTATAGTCAGGAGCATAATTTAGTATTGGGAGTAGGCCAACAGCTCAGGCGAACGGGTGCCGCACGTATGAGTAAAGCCATGATCCACAATGGTGAATTGGGTGAGATTATTTTATTCAGAGCTGCGTTAGGTGCAAATTTGCTACCTCAATATAGTGCGGGAGATTGGGAGCTCGACCCTGAAAAAATACCCGGTGGGCCATTGGATAACCTGGCGATCCATTACGTAGATTTAATGCAGTATCTGGTAGGTCCTGTCAGACAAGTGAGTGGGCTGATCACGGATCGTATGTCGCCCACCGACTTACCGAGTGCAGCTTGTGCGAATCTCTATTTTAAAAACGGTGCTATTGGCTCTCTGGTGACGCATCAGATCTCTGCCTACGTGAGCGAACTCTCCATCTACGGATCAGCGGGCGTTCTGCATTTCAGGCGCGCGGGTCAGGAGCTTTGGTTTCAGGAGGTCGTGGATACGGTTGAGGCGAAGAAGAATCCACCTGTCCTGCGTCAGTTGGAGATTCATGGCCCCATGCCGCATAGCACTGCTTTGCGGGAGGAATTGGAGGACTTTGCAAAGTGTATACGTAAGGGAGGGCAACCCGAAGTCGGAGGTGCTGAGGGAATAACCGCGTTAAGAGTCATACGCGCGATTATGGAATCAAACACTAGAGGTAATACCGTCTTAATTGATAACAAGGCCTATACATAATTATGCTATATGTGAGTCATAGTCAGCTCGAGGAGATCGCGACCGAAATTTTTGTAAGATTTGAGGCTCCCGAGAAGATAGCTTCTCAGGTGGCCGCTTCGCTTGTAGAGGCTAACCTGCAGGGGATGGACTCCCATGGAATATTGCAGGTGAGTCGTTATGTAGAAAAAATCCGCGCAGGCAGGCTATTTCCTGCAGTATTACCAAAAGTGGAGCACACCGGGATTTCCACTGCGATCATTACGGGTGGCTACGGATTTGGCCAAATAACGGCCTACAAGGGAGTGGAAGTCATAAGTGCCCTAACAAAAGAAACGGGCGTTGCCTCAGTAGCTCTCAGAGACGTGAATCACGTAGGCCGATTGGGCGAATATGCGGAGCAACTGGCAAAAGATGGCCTGATATCCATGATAATGGCGGGTGGTGGTGATACCGGGGGGCAAGTGACCCCTTACGGGGGTAAACAACGTATGTTTGGGACTAACCCGATTTGCTGGGGCATTCCAACTCCGGGAGATCCTGCGGACATTATTGTGGATTTTGCCACTGCGGCTATTGCCACAGGAAAGATGCTGCTCGCCAAAAAGACAGGCGCAGCAATTCCTGCCGGTTGTCTGCTGGATGCAGCCGGAAATCCTTCTATCCGCCCGGATGATTATTACGAGGGTGGGGTAATGCTGCCATTTGGAGCTCATAAAGGCTATGCGATTATGCTTGTAATCGAGATACTTGCGAATCTTTTTGGCGGATGTGCGCCTTTAAGCTCAAAGGAACATAAACTTAGTAATACAGTATTGATGACCGCCTGGTCCATTGAGCGTTTTGTTGATCGTGAGCGATTCGACGAACTGATATTAGAATTGTATACTAATATTCAGAATTCAGAACCTACCACAGGTTTCGAAAGTGTCAGAATTCCC
>JANQOQ010000011.1 GCA_028285755.1 Puniceicoccaceae bacterium | reverse complement strand
AAGATATGCATGCTTGGCTTTCATGATTTGAACTTTGTTCTTAGGCTTCTGGAGCGAAGGGCATCACTTTATCTCAAGCTCAGGATCGTATTCCAGATTCCGCGAGCCACTTGGATTTGTGTAGGACTCTATTGTAAAGGAATCTCCGCGTTGGCTGTTGCTAGGCTGATAGCGGAAAAGCACGCGAGCATAGTTGCCATTTTTCAACTTGGCAAAAACTTCCTGCTCATGGCCCAAGTCATTCCATCGCTCAGCGTCAGCGGGCATTTCAAAAGAGAAACTCTCAACATATCCTGATTCAGGAGCAATAAAATCGAACTCGCCGACTCGCTCAATAAAACCACCTTTGGGCGCAGTAACTTCAAATTTCCACGCATAAGGGATTCTCTCGTTGTCTGGGCCACGCTTTTCACCCGGTGACCATGCACGCACGAAGATGTGAGCATCAGTATAAGCCGTTTGGCGACCTTCGATTAGGTCAAAGCCAACAGCATCACCATTGCGAGGAATGGACCAAGCCCGACCCCACTTCTCTCCAAACTTTACCAAAGGTTCAGCTTCTCCATGTTTGCGCAAAACGAAGATAGCAGGATTGCTAGGATCATTTGCAGGGGGGCGTTCGGAAGGCACCGTGTAGCCGACTGAACCTTTCGATTCTTCCGCTTCGTAGTATCCGTCCTTTGTGACACGTATGTAAACGCTCGACCCTTTGCCACTGAGGTAAAACTCTCCGTTCTCATCAGTCAGCGCATACTCGGGACAGTCACAGCCTTCACCAGTGAAGGACTGTTTTACCTGGGCTGCGACAACAGGGATGCCATCAGTATCGACCACCTTTCCATAAAGCTCAATCGGATATGAAAATACACGAACCATCTGAGCTAATTGGCCTACATTACTTTCGATGCTTCGAAACTTACTATCGTTTAATCCTGCAGCTTCTGCCTCGGCAATCACCGCTTCGCCAGCAGAGCTTTCGGCGAAGCTTGCATCAGATTGCTGCATTCTCTCAGCGAACAACGAAAAGCCCAACGATCCAAACGCAAGGAACCCAAGATATGCATGCTTGGCTTTCATGATTTGAACTTTGTTCTTAGGTTTCTGGAGCGAAGGGCATCACTTTATCTCAAGATCAGGATCGTATTCCAGATTTCGCGAGCCACTCGGATTTGCGTAGGACTCTATTTTGAAGGAATCTCCTTCCCTGTTTTTACTTGGTCGATAACGAAAGGTTAAACGAGCGTAGTTACCGTCTTTAAGCTTGACGAAAACATCCTTCTGATAACCTAGATCATTCCATCGGTCAGCGTCAGCAAGCATCTCAAAAGAGAGTTTTTCAACATATCCTGATTCAGGAGCAATAAAATCGACTTCGTCGACTCGCTCAACAAAACCACCGTTGGGCGCAGTCATTTCAAACTTCCACGCATAGGGAATGATCGCGTTGTCCGAGGACCCTTTTTCTTTCGGTGACCACGCACGCACGATTATATGAGCATCACCGGGAGACGTTCGGTGGCCTTTGAGCAGGTCGAAGCCAACGGCATCACCATTGCGAGGAATTCGACGTGGTCGGCTCCATCTTTCTCCAAACTTCACCAAAGGTTCAGCTTTTCCATGTTTGCGGAGTTTGAAGATGGCGGGATTATCCGGATCATCAGCCGCTGGATTTTCATCGGGAACAGCGTATCCGAAGCTACGCTCAGACTCTTCAATTTTGTAGTAACCCTCTTTAGCTACACGAACATAGATACTTCCACCCTTAATGTCGTTAATGGCAAAGTAACCTTTCGCATCTGAGGTAGTCGTCTGTGTCTTCGAGTTGTCAAAGAAGCGATTGAAGGCCGAGTAAGTCACCTCAGCACTAGCGACAGGGTTGCCCTCTAAATCAATTACCTTGCCGTAAAACTCTAT
>JANQOQ010000014.1 GCA_028285755.1 Puniceicoccaceae bacterium | reverse complement strand
TGCTTGTAAGGAGTTTGATAACGCGTTCGTCATTGCCTTTGTAGAGGTGCTTAACGATGGCTTTCTCATCCAGTTTGGCAGGAAGTATGTCCAACTTTCTGGCCACCGTTTATCTTTATAATCCGCTGATTTCAGGATATTTCAGGGTTAACGGCTTTGCGACAACTCGCTGGTGAAGGTGTAAAAAAAATTCACAAATGGTACCCAGGGCGGGAGTCGAACCCGCACGCCTTGCGGCACTAGATCCTAAGTCTAGCGTGTCTGCCAATTCCACCACCTAGGCATGTGAAGGAAGGTGGAATGTGAAGGATTGGTCAGCGCTTTTCAATCGAAAAATAGCGGAGATACAGATTACTCTTGATATTTGCAGGTTATCATGGAGTTTAATTTTTTTTAGTATCTGTGATTTCTAAGCTACAGAGCCCGCTACCACCACCACTCATTGAGGGGACGATCCCAACTGTACTGGCACCTATGCAAGATGTAACGGATCTCCCCTTCATGCGGGTGATTAATCAGTATGGGGATCCGGATTATTACTTCACCGAATACTTTAGGGTATACCCGCACTCACGTCTGGATAAGCATATTCTCAGCTCAATCACCGAGAATGATACCGGTAGGCCAGTAGTCGCACAGCTACTGGGCAACAGTCTGCCAGATATACGCCGCATTGTGGAACAGCTTGAGCAATATCCGGTCGCCGCAGTCGATTTGAATTGTGGCTGCCCCGCACCAAAAATTTACAAAAACATGGCAGGAGGGGGCCTGCTTACCGATCTGGGTAAGCTGGACAGTATCCTGGGTACTTTGCGGGATTCTGTAAAAGGAACATTCTCGGTAAAAATTCGCATCGGCTTTGACTCATTTGAACCTTTTGAGGGTGCCATGGAGCTCATTCACAAGCATGGGGTGGATTTCCTGACCATTCACGCTCGTACGGTCAAGGAGATGTATCGGGGAGAGCCCCACTATGAATACATACGGCAAGCCGTGGAGATGCTCGATATTCCCGTATATGCGAATGGCAATATCACTTCTGCGGCAAAGGCCGAGCATGTGATGCAGCAAACCGGGGCAGCAGGGGTGATGATCGGACGGCACGCGATACGCAATCCGTGGATTTTTACCCAGATCCGCGAACACTCGCTTGGCAAGCAGTTGACTCAGCCTACGCTTGCTGATGTCCGCCTATACATTCGCAGACTCTACGAAATGAGCGATCACTGGGACCGGGAGCGATCCCGCATCAATCACTTGAAGAAGTATGTGAATTTCATCGGGCAAAGCGTAGATCCAAACACCCGGTTCATCAAGGCGATGCGCCGTTGCCATACTGAGCTGGATTTCTTTAATGTATGTGACGAGCACCTCATTGATAATAATCGTGCAGACGTTCCCTTCCCCATGGAGCCCTATGAAGGTGTAGTCGCGCGCCCCAATTGTGAAGATGGTCACGTGGAGATCATCCAGGAATGTCGGCTTTAGCTACCCGTTTTTGATAAAATAGGATTTGTCATCTACAGGCATTTAAACATGCTCACAGTCTTTTAGGACAAATGGAAAAAGTGTTGGTAGATCTCGGGGAGCGCAGTTATCCCATCTATATTGGCCAGGAGCTCAGTGCAGTCATCCTTGCGGAGATCGAGGCCATCAAAGATGCAAAACGCCCCTATTGTGTGATCACCGACAACCAAGTGGCAGCCAGTCAGGCTGACTTTCTGGACAAGTATTTTTCGCAAACTCCCCGCTTCACATTTCCAAATGGTGAGACCAGTAAGAACCTGCAAACCTTCAGTGACGCACTCGAGTTCATGGCAACCCAGGGACTCGATCGCTCGACGTGTGTATTCGCATTTGGAGGCGGGGTCGTGGGAGACTTGGCAGGTTATGTAGCAGCAAGCTACATGCGTGGAGTCGATTTTGTGCAAATCCCTACTACATTACTATCCATGGTGGATAGTTCTGTAGGAGGAAAAACGGGCGTTAATTTGCGCGCGGGGAAAAACTTGGTCGGCGCATTCAAACAACCTACACGTGTGATCATCGAGCTGGATCGCCTGAAAACACTGGATCCGCGCGAATTTTCAGCAGGTATGGCTGAGATCATCAAGGCAGGGTTGTTGGCTGATATCGCCTTATTTGAGAAACTCGAAACACTTCCCCGTTTAACCGCTGAGAGCCCCGAACTTGGGAGCATCATTAAGTATGCGTGTGAGATCAAAGCGTCAGTTGTTAAAGCCGATGAAACGGAGTCTGCAGCCAGTGGCGGACGCGCACTATTGAACCTTGGGCACACCTTTGGGCACGCCATTGAGCAAGTCACCGCCTACCAGAAATACCTGCACGGAGAAGCGATATCCATTGGTATGATAATGGCCGCCCTACTTTCCAATAAGCTGGCAAACATTCAGGAAGCTGAAGTAATCCGAATAGCCCGAGTTTTCGAAAAATACGAGTTACCCACAAAACTTGAAAAACCTCTCGAAAGTGCTGCCCTGATCCAGGCTATGAGCCGGGATAAGAAGAAAAAGCAGGGGGTGATGAAATTTGTCGTGCTGGAAAAACTGGGTCAGGCCAAGACTCAGGCAGATATTAAAAAACCACTCATTGAGAAGGTTTTAACTGAAGCGGGCGCATGTTAAAGGAAGTCAACTACACCCGACTTTTTTGGCAGACTCTGGCTATCGTTACGATCATTCGAATCGTTTACGTGATCCTCTTCCCCTTTGATCTTTCGGGAGACGAAGCCTACTACTGGGATTGGGGTCGTCAGCTTTCCTGGGGCTACTTCAGCAAGCCTCCGATGATCGCCTGGCTCATGGCTTTTGCTGGTTTTTTAGGGGGTAACACAGATATTGGCATTCGTCTTATGGCGGTGGCTCTTGGCACAGGTTCATTGATTTTTCTCTTTCAGCTGGGCAAAATCATGTTTAGCGAGCGCGTGGGATTTTGGATCTTTTTGCTGACACTCGCGACTCCGGCAAATGTTGCACTGACGCTCATTTTCACGATTGATGCACCCCTGATGTTTTGTTGGAGCGCGGCATTATTGACCTTCTATCTACAGATCACAGATCGTAAACGCGCGGGGTTCTGGGCACTCTTAACCACGCTCAGCTTGGGAGTCGGACTACTGAGCAAGCAGATGATGTTTGCATTTCATGCCCTCATGGTCGCAACAGCCATCTTCTGCGCACCGTATCGTTTCATGCTTAAGAAGCTGGACCTCTGGATCCCGATTCTGGTTTCACTATTGTTTCTGGTGCCTACGATTCTCTGGAATGCCGCGAATGATTGGATCACGATCAGCCACACACAGCACCACTTTGAGGGCGAGCCCATAACTTTTCTGGACACTATCAGCCGAGCGGGGGAGTTTCTGGGCAGTCAATTAGGGGTGCTGTCTCCGGTGATGTATGTGGCGGTCTTAGGCTTACTATTCGGAATTGTGAAGCTATGGCCCAGGTTAGATTCGAAAGCTCGCTACCTTGCGCTTTTCAGCGCCCCCGGGCTGATCTTTGTGCTGCTCATGCTATTCAGGCAGGAGATTAATCCAAACTGGCCCGGTGTTTTTTATCCGGGTATTATGCTGCTGCTTGCAGCGGCAATCTGTGCGAGCCCGGATCTCCCAGAAAAGTGGCAGCAGTTATGGCCCAAATGGAAGAAGGCAACACTCTACACGGGATTTGCATTTGTGATCTTTACGATGTCTATCCCCTGGGTTTTGATTGCGACCCAGCAAACGGGTCTCAAAGGAATTGATCCGCTTGTACGCCTGCAGGGGTGGGAACGCCTGTCCGAAACGATCCAGGAGTATCGGGAGGATCAGGAAGATCCGCTGATATTGACGGTCGGGCACCGTTACCTAGCTTCGCATCTTGCATTTTATCTACCTGATCAACCCAAGGTTTATCGTTGGCCGAGCCAGCCGGGATATATCGATTCGCAATACGAGCTCTGGGGTCTACCGGATGAATTTGGTCAACGGGATACTTTTATCATCGTTGATGGCGAGGATGTGGAGCTACCGGAATCTTTATTGGATGAAATCAGAAATGTTGAAAAGATTGAGACCATCGCCCATCCGGGCAGTCATAAGCGCATCAGGCACTATACCCTTTACACTGCAAAAGGACATTGAGTAGAGTGCAGTTTCAATAAATAAACACTCTGTGGCGCATGTCTTCGTTTACCGTCCAAACCGCCGAACCATTATCCGGCAGATTCTCCAGCAATCAGCAACCTTCTGAAATCAGTCGCAGCATTGTTATACCTTTCTACAACGAGGAAGATTGCGTCATTGAAGTGCTGGAAGAAATTAAGGCTGCACAGCCTCATGCCGAGATCATCGCTGTTAATGATGGCAGCTCAGATGGCACTTTGGAAAAAATGAAATCTATAGAGGGAATCGTGGCTATCAATCTTACCGAAAATCGGGGGCAAAGTGCAGCCATGTATGCCGGCATTTATCAAGCGAGCTTAGAGGTATGCGTGCTCATGGATGGGGACGGACAGAATGATCCTGCAGACATTGATACACTTATTGCGAAACTTACCGAAGCCGATGTGGTCGTCGGCTACCGGGCGAAGCGCAAAGATACCTGGAGCCGCCGGGCCGCTTCCAAAATCGCAAACCGCATTCGCAGGCTTTTTCTGGAAGATGGGGTGCGCGATACCGGTTGTTCGCTAAAGGCATTCCCTACAGTGTATCGGGAGCTGTTAGTGCCCTTTAATGGGCTACACCGCTTTTTACCTGCCACTTTTAAGAAAGCAGGACTGAACATTGCTGAAGTCCCCGTGAACCACCGCCAACGCTCTGCAGGCGTATCCAAATACACAAACTGGAATCGGGCGATTCGGGGCATCTACGATTTGTTTGGCGTTGCCTGGCTGCTAAACCGCAAAGTAAACTTTCCTAAAATCGAAAAAAATGGATAACGAAATTTTCACGATAACTCTCTTTAATTACGATTGGATCATTACCCCCTGGAAGCTTGTGGGCTACCTCGGTTTGACCATGTTTTCGATGCGCTGGTTAGTTCAGGTAATCGCATCCAAAAAAGCGGGCAAACCCACGATGCCCCGACTCTTCTGGTATATGAGCCTCACCGGTTCCGGCCTGTTGCTCCTTTATTTTGTTTTCGGTAAGAATGATTCAGTTGGCATACTGGCAAACCTGTTTCCCGCATTAATCGCTGCGTATAATCTGTTCTTAGACACGAAAAACCGCAAGGAGCTAGTGAAAGATGCCAAAGTCTCTTAAATACGTTGGATTGCTGTTTAAACACTTCTGGGCAGCCTTTCTGGATCACAAATGGAAGGCCCTGATTGTGGTTGTCGTCCTCACAATCATCTGTAGTATCACCATGCAGTATGATCGTGCGTGGCTTGAGGTGATCCGCCAGGGTAAGGAAGGCAACCCTACGATCAATCGCATTGGCGAACATGTCAGTGTGTATACGCGCTTTCAATTCACTCCCTTGGCCCTTTGTTTTGTTATTTGGATGGTGGGTTGGATCGCCAAACGACCTGCTCTAAAACGCGCCGCGTTAATCTGCTTTGTAGCCGGTACGTTCACCGGGATATTTGTAAACTTTCTACGCCCTACTTTTGGACGCCCACGCCCACGCGCCGAAATGGTCGATCAGTTTATGTGGTTTGAAGTCACATCGAACCACCTGAGCTTTCCATCCGGGCACACCATGTCGAATGTCGGGGGTGGTACAGCGCTAATGTTAACCCAACCCATCGTTGGTGTACCGTATTTTCTACTATCGCTGGGGAGTGGCTGGTCCCGGATGGAGCTGAATGCGCATTACCCGACGGATGTCTTTGCAGGCATTGTCCTAGGCGGAGGCTTTGGAATCCTCTTTGTAGTAGCCGGCCGGCGAATCAAGGAACCGGACGATCCTTTGGAATTAGAATAGAAATCGATGACCAGCGCATACGGGCAAAGTTAAGCCCTTTGAGCTCTTGAATATCGTGGCTACCTGCAGCGATAGCCTCATATTCCAGTCCCAGCTCGCGGCGACGATCCGCAGTTCCTGAACCCCACTTTTCCATAAGCATTTGGTCAACAATGCGCTCATAATTAAGAATCACATATACGCTGTCTAAGGCTTCTTCTGTTTGCAGGTCAGCAATCAGATCTTCTTTATCCACCTTAAAATCCCAAACGCGACCCGTATAGAAAACCAGTGAAGGTTCCTCAAAACCCACACCTACAAGACGTGTGTCTTCGGACAGTAAGGCGATCTTTTCGCAAATTGGGATGACCGGTGAGAGCGCACGCATTTGGGAGCCAATGATTATTTGAGAAATGAGTATCCCAACCATGCAAATGCAACCGAATGCATATCGCCGGTATTTAAAGAACAAGGCAATACTCAGCTGGAAAAACAATGCGGCAAACAACGCAGCCATCCCCCAGACCAAAGGTGCAATCTCCAAACCCGAAAATGCGACCCAAATGAATCCGCCAACGGATAATATGAGGAATAAGCCTGCATAGATCCAAAACCACAAGTTTGAGAATAAATTCCAGCGGAGCTCCTTATTACCAACTGCACTCATCAGCCAAATAAATAAAGCAGGGAAAGCAGGCATCACATAGTGCGGCAGTTGTGTAGAGTAAAACAGGAAAATGATGTAGGGGCTGATGATCCAGCTGATCAGAAATGCTGTGGGTTGATCCCAGCCCTGCCGAATATGCCAGAAACGCTTACCTATGAATGCGAACCACGGGAACAGGCTCAGTATGGCCGTGAGCAGATAATAAAACGGAATCACCGGTCGCTCATTAAAGGCTTCAATTCCACGGTCAATCACATGCTTACCCATTCCGATGTCCCAGAAAAGGCCATCGGTAAGAATAAGTGCGGGTATGCCCCAGGCACCCATCATTATTAATACGATCAATGTGCCTGTTATCGGCTTCAGGTTAAGCCAGTTCAGCGGTTTACGCCCGAATGCGAACCGGTATAGTGCAAGGGTCAAAAATGGAACGAGCAGAGCGATCGGCCCTTTGGCCAAAAACCCCAAACCAAGCGATCCCCATAATATCCAGAACCACTTTTTTGATGGGTTTTGATTTTGGGGATTCGTCAGTTCGTATAGTGCCCAATTGGCAAAAAATATAGCGGCCACCATGGGCATGTCCGCAAGTGCGAGGCGACCATGCTGGAACACTTGAAGACAAGTCAACCACCCCACGCCTGATAACCACCCGATAAACGGTGTAAAATACTTACGGCAAAAGAAAAATATACCGAATGTGATGATCAGCGTAGAGAAAATAGAATGGAGTCGTGCGCCAATCTCAGTTTTCCCGAGTATCCAATAGTGGACGCGCATCCACCAATACGTGAGCGGCGGTTTGTCGAAACGGTAATCATCATTAAAGTAAGGAATTATCCAATCCTTACGGTCCATCATTTCAGCAGTTGCCTGACTGAATCGCGGCTCATCCCGATCTAAAAGCGGCATTTGAATGCTACCGGGAAGCAGCACCCCAAAGGCAATAATACACAGACTTATCAGTGCCCTTTTCTCAATAATCCCGCGAAACCATGCTTCCATTCCCTTGTTCAAGCAAATGGATTCGGGAAAATAAAGGATATTATGATTGTAAAACGATGAAGCATAACTGTAAAATTTTAATTAACTTCATTG
Organism: Puniceicoccaceae bacterium; assembly: GCA_028285755.1. Taxonomy (GTDB): domain Bacteria; phylum Verrucomicrobiota; class Verrucomicrobiia; order Opitutales; family JAFGAQ01; genus JANQOQ01. The sequence goes on along the minus strand of JANQOQ010000014.1, from coordinate 563,496 downwards.
TGCAAACACCTCCCACAGTTTCCAGCGAAGAAGTTCTGCCCGTTGTCAATTCACACGATGTTGTCATCGGCAGGGAACTTCGGTCCATCATACATGAGTATAATATGCTCCACCGCGCAGTGCATACTTTGGTCCTCAGAGATGACCAGGTATACCTGCAAAAACGAAGCATGCAGAAAGATACTTCCCCCGGAAAATGGGACAGCTCAAGCTCCGGGCACGTGGATCTGGGCGAAAGCTATGTAAAAGCCGCTATACGCGAGCTCGACGAAGAGCTCGGTATACGCAATGCAGATAAGGTACGTTACCATGAAACTCTGTTAGCAAGCCCTGAAACGGGATGGGAGTTTACAGCAATATTCACCTTGAGAACGCGGCAGAAACCCAAGCCCAACCCCATCGAAATCAGTGATGGACAGTGGTTGACTATAAGGGGGATACAAAGTTGGGTAGACCAGTCTCCGGGAGATTTTGCACCCTGCTTTTTGCGTGTTTGGCAACGTTTTATTGAATTTCGAAAGGGTTAGGTCGAATTTTAAAGATGCAGTTGCTTTTTACTGATTAAAGCGCACTATCACCCAATACCTGATGATATACGATCGTCCATATATGCGTCGTGAAGCACCCAGGCAAGGACCTGGCATATTGCTTTGGATTTTGATCACGCTGCTCGCTGTTTATATCGTGCAGATGCTGTTGATTACGTTTGGCAGAAACGAATTCGGCCAAAGTCCCGCCTATCTGTGGCTTGAGCAAATGCTTGTATTAAACTCGGAGCATCTCTTTCAGGGCAAGATATGGACGCTTCTGAGCTACAGCCTGCTGCATTCACCGGGCAACCATTTTCATATACTCTTCAATGGTATCACCATTTTCTTCGCAGGGCGCATGGTTCAGACCATTTATGGCGAACGTGCGGTTCTTGATACCTTTATCGTAGCAGCCTTGTTAGGGGGTATTGGGTATCTATTGGTACATTTCAACTCAGGCGGTGGAGTGGTAGGAGCCTCGGCAGCGGCATTCGGGTTGATTACACTGTTTTGTATATCGCGCCCGAATCAACAGATCACCCTACTACTTTTCTTTGTATTTCCAGTGACGATTAAGCCTAAATGGCTACTATGGGCACTGGGGGGATATTCCGTGTTTGGCCTGATCTTCAGTGAAATTGCCCGCATTAACACTTCAGACGGTACGGCTTACTCAGCGCATATAGGAGGTATGCTCGGAGGCTACCTATACTATCGCTATGCAACCGGCAGAGGGTTTAAGTTCTCACTTTCGAAAAAAGCGACGGAAATCATCCCACCCCGTAAGAAAAAAGCCAAATCGAGTAAGAAAATAGGCTACTCGGTCAATATGTCCGGGCAGGATGATTTTAAGGAAGAGGTAGACCGCATACTCGATAAAATAAATGCCCAGGGATTTGGCTCATTGACTGCCGCGGAACGGGAAACCCTGGATAAAGCCAAGGAAATCCTGCGCACCTGATTCTAAACAGGCTTAGCGGATCAGTTCTTATCTTCCACAATCGTTTTACCTGAAAGCAATTTAAAGGTATTAAACAGACCAAATTTGCGGGCACCATAGATAAATCGCCCTAAAAAGAACTGAAGTTCGAATCCCATCTTGCGTAATGCCTTCGTCTTCTCCACACGCTTATCAGGCATCTCCGTAGGTACATCCTGAATGGTGATCAGATCGTCATCCGTAGATAGAATAGTCAGTCCATGCTCCCAAACGAATTTCAAATCTACGTCGATGGGGCGTTCGATCTGCTGAGCATGCTGCAGGTAGGTTTCTGCCCCTTTTTGTGACCAAAGCTGCGCAGGAGTACTGATAGCGACCGGGTAATTTTCGACAACCGCAAGGTCATTGGAGGCGGAAACTACCACTTTTGCCTTTCGCCCACCGTAGAGTTTAATCAAATCCCACTCAATGCTACGAGAGACCAAATCCTGTATCGCTTTTCCAAAGCCCGGATTTACTTGCACATCATCCTCAAGAATGACTGCAGCATCACACTCATCATCCATAAGCTGCTTTAGGCATTTTAAATGACTGAGATAGCAGCCCACTTCTCCATTGCTGATATTTTTGTAGTATCTGTTCTTACCACGAAAAGTGATTTGTTCTTCTGCGGTGAGCGCTGAACCGCGAATCCCTTCTATCCAATGAACCGGAAACTGCTCTATCTCACCCTTCAGTGACGCCTCCAAAGATTTTGCCCGATCACCTTCCCGATTTAACGTAATGACGTAGATTTTGATTTTCATGATAAATGATACAATCGATCTAGGCCCAATTCTAAAAGTGGTCGGGGCGACTGGATTCGAACCAGCGACCCCCTGCTCCCAAAGCAGGTGCACTACCAGGCTGTGCTACACCCCGACTTAAGACAAAGTGAAATCAATTCCAAATAAATGCCCAAAAGTAAAGCGGTAATATTTGATTTTTGCTTTTTTTAAATTAGTCGATACTCATAGTGAATCAAGATCACCGTTATGCATTCATCTGATTCTATCGATACAAACAGACCGGAAACCAAACATCCTTACAAGTGGGATGAAGTAAAGCGAGTCCACCATTCGGACTGTCGGATATTTGAGGTAGAGCGTGTGACCTTTCATCATAAGCCCCGGAATCAAAGCGGCGAATTTTTTGTTATCAATACCAAACCCTGGGTACACGTGATCGGGCTTACCCCCGAAAAAGAAGTAGTCATGGTGCAGCAGTTTCGGTTTGGCTCTCAAACGCTATCCTGGGAAGTCCCTGGAGGTCTGATGGAACGCGGCGAAAGCCCTATTGATGCAGGACTGCGGGAACTGCGGGAAGAAACGGGCTTCACGGGCGATGAGGCGGAGCTAATCGCAACCATCAGCCCCAACCCTGCGATTCAAAGTAACTACTGCAATTTTGTACTTGTGAAGAATGTTCAGAAAACCTCCGAGCTTGAATGGGACGAAGCGGAAGAAATACTCACCCAAACCGTACCCTATGATGAGGTCGTTGAATGGGCTCATAACGGAAAAATGATTCATAGCCTGAGCATTACGTCATTATTTTATTTAAGCAAATACCTCTAAATGGAGGAAACCCGACAGCTGAGGCCCGAACCGCGCAGTATTAGCAGCTTTTGGCCGGATTTTTTGTTGTTAGCCGTCATATGGTTACCAATCCTCGAGATTCTTAGCCTCGAATGGCGCTATAATGAGCAGTATTATTTTGGGTTCTTCGTGCCCATTTTCACGATTTATCTGATATACAATCGGTTAAATGAAAATTTCCGAACTTCCACATTCCGCCTGCCCTACCCGATTCTGTGGTTCTGCCTGGTGCTATTTATTCCCCTGCAGATTATCGAAACCGCCAACCCCGATTGGCGATTGATCTATTATTTAATTACAATCCTGGGCTGTATCGTCACCTTACTCGTATTAGTCAAACAAGGGGGCGTTCCATTCGCACTCTACCTTACACCACCGCTTATGATGATCCTGTTTGCGGTAGCATGGCCCATTAATCTGGAAACGCGGGTAACCTTGGAGCTAATGCAGGTAGTCGCTACGATTACCGTGGAAATCCTCAATCTCCTGGGTATCTATGCAGTGCAACGCGGCAGTGTGATTGAGCTATCCGGAGCCCTTATAGGCATTGAAGAAGCGTGCAGCGGAGTGCGCTCTCTGCAGTCTTCACTCATGGCGGGTTACTTATTTGGTGAGCTTTTCAGGATGTCCATCGTGAGACGAGCATTGCTCATCGCAATCAGCATCGCATTCACCTTTCTGCTGAATATCATACGCACGCTTACCTTAACTTTTATCACTTACTTCCAGGGGGAATCCGTTTTTGAGGACTGGCACGATCCCATCGGAAATGCTGTCAGCATAGTTGGTTTTATCGGGGTTTGGCTACTTGCGTTCTGGATTCGTAAAAAAGCAACGGAAGAGCCTGCTGAGACCGAAACAGAAGCCAAAGCCGAAGCCCTCAAGAGTCTGGGCATCATGCCCGCAATGGTTGGGATAATTATCGCAGCCCTTAGCCTTGGGGTTGATTGGCTTTGGTATGCACGAGGCAGCAGCAAGGACGCAAATCTCAATGAATATGCATTTAATAAGGCGCCCATTGTTGAAATCGATGCGTTTGAAAATGAAATCGACCCGCTGATCAAAGCCCAGCTCAAATACACCGAAGGCTATCACTATATATGGGTGGAAGATGCACGCTACCTGTGGTCGTTATTTTACTTCAAGTGGGAAGCTGGCAATATATCATCGCATGCAGGGGTGCACCGTCCTGAAAACTGTTTGCCATCAGCAGGTTTTCGGTTGATCGAAGAGCACGAGCCCATTGCTTATCCATTACCCAATGGCCAGACGATAAGCATTCGGCGACTCAGTTTCGCCTTAAGTGATCAGCGACTGCATGTATTTTTCACCGTTTGGAACGATCATGTTGAAAATGCCCGCCTCTCAGAAACTGCCTGGGAACGCATCGAAGATGCATGGGCAGGACGCATTGTGGATGGCAGACATTCCCTGCAGTGGATTCTAAGCGGTTATCCAACTATCCATGAAGCCCAAGCAGCTGTATTGGACAATCTGGTCGCCATCTCTAGTACCTCTGCCAATCCAGATTCGAGTGAATGATTCTGGAAAAGATTTTCCACGAATCCTCATAGTTCCCCAATAGATAACTTACTTTGGCATACATATACTCAAGGTATGCGTTTTCAATGCTTCTTCCATAGGCGACCTTAATGATTATCTCCGCCTCGTCATAGCGCTCTTCCTCCTCAAGCTTTTGGATGAGCGCAATGATCTTCAAAACATCTTCACTGTTGCTCAGATAGTCGGAACGAATGTCCGCATAGGTGCGCCCGCGCATTAAGTCGATCATCTCGGGTTTACCTATATTCAGCATAGCGAGTCTGCTTGCCTCCTGATAGTTACCCTCATTACTGGCTGCATACGCCTTTAATGACCAGTTTTCACTCCCAAGTATGGGAAAATTGGTAATGAGTCGGCCGAGCTGGCCCTGGTCATCGTATTGCGTAAGGAGCAGCAAAATCAGTTCTTTTTGTTCGGAGGAGAAACCTTCCAAAGTAGGATTCACCGCCAGCTCAAGATTCACCTGCCGCAGATAGGCATCTTTAAACCCCTTTAAATATCTGAAATAGCTAAACCTTACTTCCACAAAATCGAGAGTCAGCGGCCTTAAATGTTGCAATTGAAATTCCGGGGTGGCGATGAGAATCCTACGGAATAACTCCTGTCGATTTTCGGACAGGTTCAATGCATTGTACCAGGAGTTGACGGCTTTCCGGTGATCATAGTTAATCCACGCGATACCTTGTTGCAAAAAGATTTGAGGATCATTAGGCCTAAGAAAAGATGCCCGCTGAAATGCCTGATCCACTTCTTCGATTTCACTGATTTGATACAAGTGCAATAAGCCCTGCATTTGATAAATTGAGCTCATGAACGGATAGATTTCCGCGTATCTCTCCAAGACCTGTTGCAACTCTTCGGGTGAATGATGTTCAAACTGCGTCTCCAGGGTGGATTGTGTAACATCAATTGCGGATTGAGTTTTAAGGTCCCAGCCGATTAGATCATTCAGCAACCAGACCGTGGATGTAACCATAAGGCAGATTCCCACAAAGCGGGATAGTATAGGTAAAAACGAGATCCGAATGATTTCAGCATGATCAGACTGGATCATACCATAAATCAATATGGCAAGCATCACTGTACCCAGACGATGGCCTGAGACTTCAATTAATGCACTGACTAAAAATACAGCAAAAGCAATAAACCCGATTAACCGAAGCCCTTTCAGAAAAAACAGGTCCTTCATGTGTAACCGGCTCACCAACAATACCAGAGCAGCACAGACAAGAATCAAGCCCGGCAGGCCAGTCTCACCCCATATCCAAAGGAAATCACTTTCCGGGTGATGTACACTTTGCGGGGTAAGCGTATTCTCACGCATAAACGGGAATACGTATCGAAAATTACCTATACCCACACCCAACCAGGGATTCTGAAAGAGATACGCGAATGTATCCTTGTATATTTGAAAACGGATTTCCTCATCGCCGGTGCCTGCATAGATTAAGGATATAAACTCAAAAAGCAGACTCTGCCCATATATGATAAAGAACGATGCAAATACGAGAATCAAAGGCAGCCCCACTTTCACATAAAAGCTAAAACTTTGATTTTCCATCGTCAAAAGTAGTATCAGGATCACTCCCAATCCTAGAGCCAACAACGCCCCGCGTGACATGCCTTGCATCAGCGCGAGTGTTATAACACTTACGATGATAAAATACAGTGCACCTTTCCATTCTTTGCGACGAATTGCCCTTACCAATAAGCCCATGGCAAGAATCGCACCTATGGCAAGGACGATACCGTTTTGGTTATGATTCGGAAAGAAACTAAACTTATGGGTGCCCCAGGTTAGGGGGTGTTGGAAGTTAAAATTTAAGCCTGCGACTACGATTAATCCTAATGAGCCCAATGCGATAGTGGCATACTTAAATATTCGATAACGATCGTGCCTACCAAGTATATTCCCCATACATAACAAAAGCCAGCAGAGGCCGGTTATGAAGAATATCGATTTTTCCAGCGTGATACTGGGGTGTATGGATAAAGCAAAATGAGTTTTCAGCCCCTGCGTCTCAGCCTGGCTAAACCAATCAGGCCTCAAAAAATTAAAAGGCAGGAATGCTGCACCCACTATCCAGACAAAAAGCAGCGATAATAGGATAGTGAGCTTGTAGCCGGGAATACTCTTAATGGGAAACAAGATCAAACCAACGCCAACCCAGGCAAACGCAAACCCTTCGCTGTAAACATTGGTGCCACCTCCTGTAATAATGAGAAGGATGACTCCGCTGAGTGCATAGATATAAAAGGCCAGGGAGCTCGAAATTTTATGCACGTCTACTAAGCTCTGTCGTTTTAAGTCCGGGTCACCGTGACTTTTTTACGAGGCTTGGATTTCATTTTCTTTTTATCCTGCTCGTGATAGCGGTAGCTCTTATATCGGCTATAATAGTAATAATCCCCACCACTGGAATTGACATAATTCAACACGAAGCCCCAGACTCTGCGTCCAGATACTCCCAGGCGCTCCAATGCCTGTTTTAATTGCCGGAAAGTGGTCTTATTCGCACGTGCAACAAACAGAATGGCATCCGATTTCTTAAGCATACCGATCGTATCATCGACAGCAAGCAATGGGGCTGTATCGAGAATAACATAATCATACTGAGTTCGGCAGTAAGCCAGTATTTCATCCATGCGCTCACTTAAAAACAAATCTCCCGGGTTGTCATTGGCTTTGCCAGCGGTGATTACGCTCAGGTTTGCGAATGACTTATCCCCATTGAGGGTGATTTCACCTATATCGAGAAACGGGTTTTCAAGCAGCTCAGCCAGCCCGGGTTCCCGGGAAATGCCAAACTTATCGTGCAAGTGCCCTCTCCTTAAATCGCAGTCAACCAGCAAGGTCTTCGCGCCGGAATAGGCCAGTGTGGCTGCAAGGTTACTCGATACGGTAGATTTCCCCTCCGATGGTGCAGAGCTGGTTACCAACAGAATCTGTTGCTTTGTTTTAGCATCCTGCTGACTCAGTAGAATCGAAGATCGTAAAGCCCGAAATCCTTCTGCGAACACGTGATTCGAATCCTTTTTTACGAGGGTAATGCGACTTTTTGCGAGAGGGATCAACCCCACGACCTTACCGTCAAATTGGCGCTTAATATCATCTGCGGTACTAATCTTGTTATTGAGGATTGCTATCAGGAAAATGATCGCTGCACCTGCCATCAACCCCATGATCCCGCCCATCATGATTTCCTTCTGCTTGTTCACCTGCTGAAGTATCGGAGGAGATGCACGTGAGAGAATATCGATGATTTCAGTATCTACGTCTTTACCAAATTCCAGGCGATCCTGGCGGACTATCAAGTTATCCCGGCTGGTTTGAGCCCGTTTCAGCTGGCTGTTCAGAGTATCAAACTCATCCATGATGCTGCTATTTGCGAGCACTTCGGTGCGCCATTTATCCAGTTCCGGTTGAACAGCGGTGACGCGTTTTCTGAGATTGTCCTTGCGCTCCTCAATCTGGACAAAGGCCTGATTGCGCAAAATATCGATACGGTTTTGAAGATTTTCTATCTCTTCATTAAACCCGATCATCTTCGGATGCTTGGGCTTCAGATAAATGGCAAATTGATCGCGCAATGTGATGTATTGCTGAAGCTGACGCTTGGTAGTCTGGTAGTTTTGTGCACTTTGCAGTGCGTTGAGATCAATAATGTCTGCAATTTGATCCAGGGAAGCGCGCTCATCAAATGACTCCAGAATACGAAGCTGGGTGCGATAATCTTCAACCAGCTCCTTCACTTCTGCGAGGCGTTCGGTAGCACTGTCGTTCAACTGCTGGATCGCTACGATATTGTGATTTTGCTGAAATTCCCGCACTTTACGCTGAGTTTGCTGGATTTCGATGTCCAGTTCCCGAATTTCCTCATCAATCGAGAGCATCACATCATCTGATTTTTCATGCCGGGCCTGTCTGCGGTATTCAAGGTAAGCCTCAATAACCTCATCGAGATATTCACGCGTATAATCAGCCAGCCCACCATAGGCAGACAAAATAAAAATATCGGTATTGCCCTTAACCGCAGCATGAAGGTTCACGTGCCCTCTTTCCAATTCGGGATGGAGCGCTGCTACCCGCTCATGCGCTCGCTGGCGTACCCAACCGCTATTCATGAGGTGCAGCTGGTTCTCATGAAAATTAGTAGCAACCTCTCGCATACGATCCGCTTCGGAAATTTCAATTTGTCCACGGATCATGAGTTGAGCACTGGAGTGATAAGAGTCATGTATATCCCGCACTTGCAGTGCCTTGTAGGCGATGCCCACCGAAAGAGTAAACAGCAAAATCCACCAGTATGAGCCCAGCAACGAGCGCACACGGTAGTAGACCTTACGGATAGTATCCCCTAAATCGGTAGATTCTTCCTTTTGGCTCGAATTACTTGCTAGAAAATCCTCGTCCATTATAAGTAGGCCAATTCGCTATTATAATAATCGCTTAAAAGGTACTCTTATTAACTTAAAATACAATGATTCTTTCGTCCACTTTAATTATATCATCAGGCTCTACGTTCACATCCAGGGAGCGATCTCCATCGATGATACGAGCCACGTTGATATAGAGTGTTTCGACTTCACCTTCTTCTTCCTTACTCGCACGTGTTAATTTAACACGACTTGTACGAGCAACCTCTGTAAATCCTCCTGCCAGGAGAATAGCGTCAAACACGGTAAGGTCTCTGGACTGGATGGGATACAGGCCGGGATTATTGACAGCTCCATGGACTGAATATTGACCGCCGATATCATCCAATTTCGCCACGATCACTACATCATCCGGCTGCAGGTCAATATCCATATCGACTCGCCCCTGTCGCATCACTTCTTCCATGTTCACAACGATGCGTTCTTCAAGGTCAGGGTTCTCAACATCCCTGCGTACAACTGTAACCGTCTGCAAGTCCGCACCGGTATTGAAGCCGCCGGCCTGAGTGATTGCGGTACTCAAGCTCATTGAGCCCGTTTCCGGGAGCGCGAGCTTACCTTGCTTCATGACCTGGCCGTAAATGGTTATTAACTCACGTATGTCGGCCTGGGCCAGATTCATAATAACGGTTGCCCGGTAGAAAAAATCCACCTCAAGTCTGGATTTCACTTCCTGTGCCAACAACTTCGGTGTTTTTCCGTTTGCATATACATTGCCTATGTAAGGGATACGCAATTGGCCATCCGCATCTATTTGGATTACTACGGGGCTATTTTGTTCTTCAATAACAAAATACTGTATGCGATCCCCTGACTTGAGTTGAATTTCATCCTCAAGCAGATCCATACGGCTAAATTCTGAATTTTGCGCAGTGCCTAAGTTACAAACGCTTAGCAGTAATAAAAGCTGAAGAGCCCATCTTTGCGGGTTATAACCCATAATCTGTAAATTTTATGTATTAGAAATCGTAGTGTAGACTAATGCTAGCCAAGCTTTGTTCAAAGCTACGGTTTTCATTGTCTGAGTTCTTATCTACATATCGGTAACTTAGCAAAGAATTTAAGCTTTCAGTGATCTGAAAATCAAGTCCGAGGCTCGCAAAGAACAAATCATAGTCCTCGCCAAACGGATTTACGCCAACAACACCATCCACAAAGATCGGATCGATCGCGGAATCATCCACCGTAACCCATTGGAAATTACCGGTGAAGTCTACGTTACGAATCCCCTCAAAGAGGAAATCATATGCGAGCGTGGTAGTCAGCTGCTCATTAATGGTACGGCCATAGCCAACTGCGCGTGTGAACGAAATTTTATGATTGAAGCTTTCCCCCAATAGATTGAGTAGCTCCACCGAATAGACGAAGTTACTACCTTCAGTAATATCAGCAAACTGGCCCAGCTGCTCCGGAGAGAGCAAATCGCTAACGCTCAGGAATCTTGCAGTCGTAGATTCTTCAAATTCACGATAATCATAGCCAGCAGTGACCTGAACTGTGGTAGACTCACCGAGTGTCCAATCAACGACTCCTCCAAAATACCAACCCTGCGAGTCAGATAAAACATTGCGCTTGTAGTTGTTATCAGAATAAGCGGCAACCACTCCAACTCCATTGTTACGGCCCATTGGATAATAGAGCTGAGCATCGATAATCAACTCATTACGTCGCAGAAATTCCCAACGATCCGGCTGAAGTGTGGGTCCCTGGCTTTCTACAAAGTCACCGTTATCATCCGGCATAATATCGAGGCGGCGTATACCAAAGGTAAACTCGAATGGATTCAAGAGGGTGAGTAATTCCAGGCCCAGCTCATTTTCCCAGCCAGAGTAGCGATCTACCTGAGTGCGCAGCGCCTCACCGGCTACCAAGTCATCTCCAAGTTCCGGATCGTTAATTACAGTTCCGCCGCCGGGAACCTGCTCGATCAATGCCGCGTTTGAGCCATCTACCGTGTACCCAAAACGATCATATATACGGGCTTCAACCGGCCCGGCAAGGATAGTAAAATCCAGCTCGGATTCCGGATTAATGCTAAAAAAGGTTTCGTTCGTATCGAGGTAGTTAAGGTCCTGATAATCGCGGTAGCCAAAGCCCAAAGTAAAAGTCAGTGCATTGAAATCGGTTATTTGCCAGTCAAAGCCAATATCCGCACCGAATGTAAGAATAAAATCATCTCTGGGGCCAACAATGGTGGGATCAATGATGTCCGGAACACCCTCTTCTACTTTTGTGACGTTGTCATCATAGGCGTATTCCACATAAACGGAGAAGTCCATGAGCAAGTCGCCAATCCTGATGTTGTAATCGTCAGATTGAGCAAGAGCAGTAAAAGGCTTGATGAGTAGGGCGAGTAAGCCTGTCAGATAGGCAAATTTCAGGCAAATACCATTTTTCATTTTATCAAAGCTACTAATTCCATCTAAATTGTGAATAACTCAGTGTGTATCGGTGAATAACTATTGTCAATTTTAAAGAAAAGCTATGTTTTGACTCTGAGAGAGGTCATATCAGCACCTAAGTTCATGCAAGCCTTATTTGAAATAGAACACACCGTACAATTCTCTGAAACCGATATGGCAGGTCTGGTACACTTTTCGAATTTTTATAAATTCATGGAAAAGGCTGAACTTGCGCTGCTAAGTTCACTCGAAATCCCGCTCATTTATAAGGAAGGCACATTGGTAACCGGCTGGCCCCGTGTGCAAGCCCATTGCAGTTTCCTCCATCCTTTACGCCTGGGTGACACACTCCGCATATGCATCGAGACGCTTGCGGTTAAGGATTATTCTCTGGATTACCAATTCGGGTTTTATTGTAGGGATGCGGCTGTTGCAAAGGGTAACATGAAAACGGTTTATGCGAGCTCAGATTTGGCGGAAGATAAGCTTGAATCACGCCTGATCCCCGAAGAAACTCTCTTGAAATTGCAGAGTTTCATTAATTGACGCGTTTGCGCATTTTTTGAATGAGGTAGCGTAAGAAGGAAGCACCCTCACCTAATGCCTGGCAATGATCAAGTGCCTTTTGGGTGAGCTCGTCTGCTATTTTGTAGGCGCCCTCAAGCCCATATTCAGTGACTGCAGTTGCCTTGTTATTGTGAGTATCTAATCTCAGAGATTTTCCGACCGTTGCCTCATCCCCCACAACATCGAGGATATCATCAATAACCTGGAAGGCCTGACCAAACGTCTGACCAAGCTCAGTGACCACCTCCCATTGCGATTGAGCATATTCGGTGGTTAGCAGACCCATTCTCAAGCAAGCAACAAAGAGCGCCCCGGTCTTAGCATTTTCAATTTCATTTATAGCCTGCAGAGAAACTTCACTTTCCCCCTTTTCGAGCGCCAAATCCCGAAATTGCCCGCCTACGAGCTGTGCACTGCCCGCTGCCCGGCCTAGCTCCTGCGTGAGGGCTATCGCTATACCGGGGCTATCGCAGTAAGCTTGTGCGATCACTTCGAATGCAAGCGTCAGCAGAGCATCCCCCGCAAGGATGGCGGTTGCCTCATCAAACTTAACGTGGTTTGTCGGCAAGCCCCTCCGCAGTTTACTATCGTCCATCGCGGGTAAGTCATCGTGTATGAGTGAATACGTATGAATGCACTCAATCGCAACCGCAGCGGGATAAGGCTCCAGTAGCTGAGCATTAATCCGCGCAGCACCCAATAACATAAGCGGACGGATGCGCTTCCCTCCCGCAAACAGGCTGTAACGCATCGCCTCAGTGAGACCCCCCGGAGTTTTTGGATCAATAGGCACCCAACGATTGAGGGCAGCCTCAATATTGTCTCGAAAAACTTGCAATTCAGTATCAATGTTCACTTATTCCTAACTTTCATTAATATAGTATTACACGTATGCAACCTTTAGAGGCTTACATTAAACATATCGTAGAATCCGAGCGCTTTTTACCCAAAGTGTTGATCATGGCTGCCTTGTTTTTTTCTATACTGGGTATTCCATTGGTTTTGGGATATATTGCGCGTTACATTAGCCAAGTAAAAGATAAAAGGGAATATACCTTACCTCAATGGGAGGGGTGGATCACCCTACTGGTTGAGAGTATAGAGCTGATTATTATTATCCTGCTATACAATGTCATACCGATTATCCTTGTCCATTGGCTGACCAGTTTAACCGCTCCCTTATTCGGAGTACTTGAATTTGTGATGTGGCTACCCTATAGCGTACTCTTGCTAGTGTGTCCTATCCTTTCGGTCTGTGCCTATTATGTATATCTGGAGAAACGAACTTTGGCGGCTTTGTTCTATTTGCAAGATATCTGGAAAATCCTGCAGTTGCATAGCATCTCAATGCTGCTGCCAACTATTGCCTTCTGGGGGTTTATTTATCTGGGCTTCCCACTGTTTGGATTCAGCATACCTTTCGGCATACTGATATATTTATCCTTTCTCATTACTTATTTTGAGCATCCGCAATCAGAGTAGATTATGCCCACCTACGAATATTTTTGTAAAAATCAGGACTGTAACCACGAGTTTGAGGTATTTCAGTCGATGAAGGACGATAGTTTGACGGACTGCCCTACCTGTGAGCAACCCACTCTACAGCGTAAAATTGGCCTGGGGGCAGGAATCATTTTTAAAGGTAGCGGTTTTTACGAGACTGATTACAAAAAAAGCCCTCAGGAAAATAAGAAGAATGACAGTAGCTCCACCGAAGCAAAGGCAGATACCCCCAAGACTGAATCGAAGAAAAAAGAAAGCACCTCCAAACCATGAACTCTTACGGTAAGCCCTCGCAATCCAATTTTGGCCAACTTCTTAAAAGTCTATTTCTGTTTATAGTTCTTGTGATATTTGGGTTGCTCATTGGGTTTGTTTTCCTGGTTTCCAAGTATCCAGAAGCAGAACGGACCCAACGAACCGCCCAGACGGAGGAAACCGAGGAAATCAGCCCCTTTTTTCAGCTCGACAAAGAAGTCACTTACCACCGCAAGGAGTTGGCGGGCTTTCGCTGGCAAATGTTACGTGAACGTTTGATTGCAATTGCAAATGGGCAGATCAGCCTGTCTGCAGCAGATCTGAATGATTGGTCCAACAACATTTTTGCAGATATTGAAAATCAGAACATCGAGACACCGGCATCTGCCGTAGTTGGCCTGAAAATGGCAAGTCCGAGTGCGCACATAGAGCCAGGGCAGCTCAACATCCTCATCCCTATTGAGATCGATATTATCGGGACTGCTCAAAAAATTGCGGTTCAGGTGGGAGGGAGGTTTGAGGAAAGCTCTAACGGACCCATATTGATTGCCAACCGTTTGTATCTCAACTCAGCACCTATACCCTTCAGTGCAGCAATTTTCACAGCCCTGCAGCCTGCCCTGATCGGGTTAATCGCTGATACTGATGAGTTCCAAAAGATCCAGAATATATGGCCTGATATTCAACGAATCGAAGTAGGAGAATCCACGTTGATCATTACCAAACGTTAACGATATTCTCTATTCAAAGGCTTCGAAAATCTTCTGGTAGTCGATATTGTCCATAATCGTCTTTTGGATTATGGGGATTTTCACAGCATCTTCCGGTTGGGTCTTGATGGTCATGTTATTGATTTTGGATGCAACCGTGTAGCTCTCATCCTCGGAAATGATGACCGGCAGATCGGTATCTTTAATCAGCTCCATCATTTTGGGGCTCGGGAGTACATTGCGAGTAAGGATTAACCCACTGATACCTGCCTGATTGCTGAAAAAACGCATCGACGACATCGCCGCAAAGAGCACGTCCTCACGATCTCCGGGCACAATAATCAGCACTCCGGGCTTGAAGTAGTCCATAATCGCACGTGCGGTCATCGCCCCAATAACAACATTCAAAACATGGTTGTTTTTTGCATTGGCCTCGCCATTGAGCCAGCGACCCCCGATTTCCTTAACCACCTGGGAGAGGTTTGGCCGGGAGAGCTCCTCCACTACAGGGATAACTCCCAGTAAATCAATGCCGAGGCGTGTGAGTGCCTTTTGAGTATATTCGCGTATAAAATCAATTTTCTCAGGGTAAACCTTATTAATGATCGCGCCAATGACTTCCACTCCATGTTCCCGAAAAAGGGCTCGATTCATCGAAATCTCATCCGTCGGGCGCCCGATTCCCCCCGAAGACACTATGATGACCTTTGCCCCCAAAAGGCGGGCAACCGAAGCATTGGACATATCGATCACACTGCCAACACCTGCATGCCCGCTGCCTTCAATAATGATGTAATCCTTTTCGTAAGCAGCCCGGTCGAACCCGCGGCTGATGGAATCGACCAGATGCTTGGAATGCTTATCGGGATCATCGAGAAAACGGCGGGTAAGCGTAGGATCGATAGCAAGGGGGCTCATTGCCTTAATGGGGGCTGCAATCTCGTAGGTGCGGTCAAAGAGGACCGTGTCTTCATCGATCATCGAACCATCAATTTCGATAAAACGCTGCCCAACGGGTTTGATGTATCCGATGCGCGGCACCATCGTTTGAAGCGCGGAAAACAGACCCAGGCAGGTCGTAGTTTTGCCCTCATTCATACGTGTTCCCGCAACGAATATGCGCTTTGTGGAGCGATTACGGGGTTTTTTAAGAAACGGTTTTTCCCGGTTACTCATGGGTTAGATATCGTCGAGCGTCTTCATATCTTCAAAAAGCAGGTGCATGTCAATAGCCTGGGCAGCTACGATTACCGCCGTTCCGAGTATATCATGGGCGCTGGCACTACGGCTGATTTCAGCTGCGGGTTTGTCAAACCCGGTTAATATTTGGCCATAAGAGCGGCAGCTTGCAAGAAATTGCACCATTTTGGATGCAATGTTGCTTGAAAAAAGGTCAGGGAAAATCAGCACGTTTGCATGGCCGGCAACCTCTGACGGAACGTTCTTGATACGCGCAGTGAAAGGATCAAGTGCGGCATCTGCCTGGATTTCACCATCCAGCGCGATTTCAAGCGGCAGTGTATGCAACTTAGCCTTTGTAATCTCAGTAGCCTCTTTAAGTTTGGCTACGGTCGAAGATTGGCTCGTTTCGGAATGGGTGGTGTAACTCAGGAATGCGATTTTAGGTTTCTCGTTGGTCAAGTGATAGGATAGCTTCGCTGTGGTAATAGCGATATCGCTCAGTTGATCTGCACGCGGATCCGGGATTACTGCGGTGTCCGCTAAAAAGAGCACGCGCCTCTCGTCTTCATCGGCTGCGACATCCAGGATTAGGAGTGATGAGATGGTGTTAAAGCCTTCTTGCTTGGGGAGGATTCGTATAAGCGGCCGCAACGCACTCGAGGCCGAAGAGGTTGCCCCGGAAACCACTCCGTCCGCATGGCCGTTGGCGACCATGAGCGCTGCATAGTAATTGGTATCCAGCACAACTTTTTGGCGTTCTTCCCGACTGGATTCCGAAAAATGCCGGTAGTTTGCAAGAAGCTCCGCATATTCCTGGGCCTCATCAGTTCGTACCGGTTCAATAATGCGCATGCCCTGCAGATTTATATTTAGCTGAAGCGCCCGTTTTTTAATTTCCGCACGATCGCCCAGCAGTATCGGCACACCGAGCTCCTGGGTAACAATTTGGCGCGAAGCCTGAATAATACGCGGGTCGCCCCCTTCCGGAAACACGATTCGTTTGGGGTGTCGCTGTAATTTAGTTTTTAAACTGTCGAGAAAGGTAACACTCATCTTTTTTGTAGCCAGTTAGCATCAAAGTAAATAAGCACACATTTATCAATCTTGGATATTTTAGATGACAAGCATTTCACAAACCACATAAATCCAAAGGTTTAAAAACACGCATTCTGCTCCAGGCCAAGTATGCCCAACTTACCCAAGACAGTTCAACACATCCTAACCCTCGCGGGATCCACCAGTGCTTCGCGTGTGCTGGGACTGGTACGCGACGTGGTGATGGTATCTGCCATGGGCACGGGTTTGTATACTTCTGCATTTCTGGTCGCCTTCACGCTGCCCAATCTTTTTCGCCGACTACTGGGTGAGGGCGCTTTGAATTCAGCGTTTATACCCGTATTTACAAGGACGCTTTCGGATGCGACCTCCGGTAAATCATGGGCATTGTTAAACAGCGTGATATCGCGACTCTTGATTATCACAAGTGCCATAGCATTGATTACATTGCTTTTTTTTGAGGGGCTCAAACATCTGTCCATATTGCCTGAAAACTGGCAAACCGCCATCCCCTACACTCAATGGTTAATCCATTACGTCGTATTGATTTGCATCGCCGCCATTTTAACCGGCGCGCTCAACAGCCATAGCAAATTTGCCGTTCCCTCATTATCACCCATTATCCTGAATGTGTCGATGATTACCGCGGTCATCATTGGGAATCTAATTTTAAATCAATCCACCCAAAACCTCGCCATGACTTTATGCATCGGCGTGCTGATTGGCGGTGCATTACAGATGTTGCTCCCGGCAGTACAACTGATGTCTATGGGCTGGAAACCCCAATGGACTCCAAAACTTAATGAAGACAGCCGCGAAGTACAAACCCTCTTTCTGGGCGCTGGGCTCGGTGCTGCGGTCGTGCAGCTTAATCACCTGATCTCAAGAATACTGGCCTACCAGGTGTCTGACGACGCGGTCTCACACCTCTATTTATCGAACCGGATCACTGAACTGCCACTTGGAATCTTTTCGGTAGCCATTTATACGGTTTTGTTTCCACTCCTTTCAAAACAAGCCACCCGCGATGAATCAACTTCGTTTAACACTACTTTTGAAAAAGGAATATTATTAATCACTGCGATCTCCCTGCCCGCCAGTCTGGGACTGATACTTTTGGCAGAGCCAACAACGCGTTTGCTCTTTGAATGGGGAGAATTTGGTGAATCTGATGTGATTGAAGTTAGCCGTCTCTTGATCATCTACAGTTTTTCAATTCTTCCCATCGCATTGAGTGCACTCTTAACGCGAGCATTTCATGCCACTAAAAACATGAGGGCGCCTGTACGCGTTTCAGTCATCGCGCTCATCGTCAATACATTGCTAAGCCTGGTATTTATGAATATCTGGGGTGCTGCCGGCCTAGCCATTGCAAATACCACTGCTGCGGTCGTGCATAATTTTTTGCTCCTTTATCTATTTAAGCGGATACGCCCGGATTTTCGATTTTTACAATTGATACCCAATCTGCTCAAGCTCGCCGTCATCTCTGTCACCATGGTAGCTGCCACCTATCTGCTAGGCATGCATATCATCGAGATGAACGTGAGTAAGGCAGTCCTGGCAATGGAAGTGATCGGCGTAATAGGCGTATCGGTGATGATATACCTGGGATTGTTTTTCCTCTTGCGCCTGAATAAAATATATCGCGGCTTACGTTAGGCTACTCGATGATGAAATTGGAAGTGGATATGCCCACATTTCCATTTTCGTCATAGGCCTGCATGATCAGGCTGTAGGTGCCCAGCTCCAGCTCTGAAAACTGGATGTCAAACTGCTCGAGCTCAGCATCAAACAGACCATCTGTTGGGATGGCTCTCTGAAGGTTCTCCCCATTCAGACTGTAATAGGTGCGCTCGATGACCCCAAAGCGATCCTCAACGCTCACTTTCACATTCGCAGAGCGTCCGACAATTTCAATGCTTTCAACCATGACTGCCGGGGATGTAAAGTCGATGAGGAACGGATCACTCGCTTTTTCAAAGGTCAGTGCGTCCTCTGCGGTGTTATCCAGTTTATCCTTGGCAACAATTTTCAGCTGATAAAACCCTTCTTCAAGACCCCGGATATCCATGGCATAGAGCGGTTCATTGATTTCCTTGGCCGCAAGAATCCAATCTTCATCACCCACCTTACGCACGAACAGATCGTAAAGCATACGATCCCGATTCGGGTCAGATGGCATCCATACTGCCGTTACGGCTGCTTCCTCCTTTTCGAGGATGAGCTGGGGCACGCGATTGGTGCCAAGGTCCAAATCATTACTACCCGCCTGAAAAACTTTAGTGAAAGTCACTGTCTGCGAGGGTTTGGGGGCAGTATACATACGATAAGCCCCAGGCAAAATACGTATCTGGCCAATGCGAGGAGCTAGATTCTGCTCCTGGTAAAAAATTTGCACTCTTTGAACCCCCGGGCTTTCTGCAGAGATATCCAGCCGATATTGGATAAAACGTGAGTTATTGCTCACGATGCTTCTTCCGTTCAGGGGCGACCAGTCACTCCAGGAACGGTTGGGGTCTTCAATATTACCCGTGCGGGTAGAGACAGTCACGTGGTTTTCAAAAGTGCCGTTGACCGAAAGGTATCGTAAGTTCCCCCATTTCACTGTTTTCCCCACATCTACAACTTCACTGGTATAGCGGCTGGTAGTGCTAACCTCGTTACGCATCGTATAGATGCGGGCCGGATTACTGGCTATCACGTAGTAACCACCCGCTTCAGCCATGGGTACAATTTGCGTAATTTCACCTCCGGAAGGCACTGTAAGTAAATTACTCCAGTTAAACGGGTCTTTCACTTTGAATAAGCGACCATTGGTGCCACTACCAATAAACCATTCGCCCGTTTCCAAGGGATACACCGAAAAGATTTTGTGGGGATTCAACGACCAGATGGTCTCCAGATTACCCTCAGGATCAAGACGCATCAAACCGTTGTATTCGGGTAGATCATTGGCAAAGACCGTAAATTGAAACGGGTTCTGAGAATTATTATTGGAATCGTTGCTTGAAGAGTCACTGGCTCCGGAACTTTTAGTTGAGAAGGTTGAAAATACCACGCTGCCATCCGCCTGCGGGTAAATACCCTTTACTTCCTCTGCACCTGCATGAAAAAGACCTTCTACCGATTCACCGTCAGGCGAAACTTTGTATAGATTGCCTCCCGGGCCAGTACCTATCACCAGCTCACCATTTGCATTAAATGCAATCGTATTGATATGGGTTTCTGAAGCTTCGTACAGGGGTGAAACATCTTCGCCGAGACGGTAGCTCAAGCTGAGTTTGTAAATTTTGCCGCGACCCCCGGTAGCCACATAGAGATATCCATCCGGGCCAATGACCATATCCCAAATATAGAGCTCGGTAGGATCGAAGAATAGTTCACTGCTGCCATCCTCAAGGATGCGATAGATGCGGCCTTTGGGTGATGTGCCGATGTATACACGCCCCTTCTCATCCACCACTAATGCACGTGACAGGGATTCCTCAGGCTGAAACAGCACCTCGCTTTCTCCGTCTGCGAGGACTCGGTAGACGGTGCCATTATTGCCCGTACTTACAATCAAACTACCATCTCCCATCAGGGCAGTCTCCCAAACGATCGGCGAGGGTAGTTTTGCAAATTCTGTCAAACTGGGAGAGGGAAAGAGCTTACCATCATGGGTGATACCAACATCCCGGAATTCTCCTTTATTGAAGGTATTGAAGCCTTCGAGAATACGGTTCTCAGTGCGAACTGCACTTAAAGAGCCCGCGAGAAAGGCAATTAAGAGAATGTATAGACCATTACGCATACTATTCATATATAAATTCCAAAGCTTTAGCGGATTTCAACATTCAGGCGATAAGAGCCTTCAAATACTCCCGAGAGGGGAATCTCAGTTTCCCACAATACGACTTCAGTGAGTTCGCTGCTGTATTGTGCGTTTTTAGGGGTTGTAAATAAATGGGCGACTGAAGGCGGCACATCATAAAGGGTATCTCCCTGTACCTGAAAACCCGTCGACTGACGGATGAGCTGCACATAGATATTCTGGCGGGATTTTAGTTGCTCCACCTGGCGTAAGATATCCCCAAGGGTATCCATATCCGCCCGGATGATCAGATTATTTTCCGGATTTACACGATTAGCGTCCGCGATTTGGATCGTGAAGGTCTCACCTTTCGTACCGATGGGGATGGGCACCTGCAGCTTAAATTGCTCCGGCTCCCCGAGAAAACTACGGATGTTGATAACAAGGTCCAGCGTCTCACCCGGCCGGGGAACGCTGCTATCGACGATGACCTCATCAAAAAAGCTGTAACGTTGTTGTTTTTTGAGGTCGACCTTGCAAATCAGCTTTTCAATACGGGGAAACTGAAAGGGATTATCCGACACGGCACTGAACACCTGAAGCAGCTGAGTAGCGAGATTCATGGAGCCGAGTGAACCTACCCCTACATTTGAAAAACTAATCGGCTCACGCCCCTGGATGTGCATCTCGACATCCATATACATCGTCTGCTCCTCATCGCGATCCAAAGAGCTTTGGAGTGTTTGCAGCAAACCAATCGCGGCTAATCGCGGAGAAAGCTTAGGATGCTCAAAAACACTGGAGTGATAAATGGTCTCCACCCCACTCTCATTAGTAATGTGATACTCCACCTCTGTAGTGGGCGCTTGCCTGCCAATTTGCCCGGCAATACCCGTAAGGCGGTCCTGATAAATAGAACCTACCACGGGGCCAATCTCAGAGAGTTTAAAAGAAATCTGATACGAACGAACTACCGTGAGAATATTTGCAGACGCCATTGGGATTTCAACATCCCCCTCACCAAAAAACGGGTGACCAAAACCCAAAACTTCATTACCCTTATTCCAGGTTACAGTGCCGACACCAGTTACACTAAAATCACCATCCATTAATACACCTGCAATGGGCATTCCCGGCTCAAAGTTCTTGGCATCCTCATCACTCCAGTCGCTCATGTCACCGGAGCTTGCCGTAGGTGCATTTACCAACTCGACACCTACCTGGTGAAACTCATCCCCAAAGGCGTCGATTACTTCCTGCGAAAATCCTGAAACAAAGAGCGGGGTGCGTGAACCTGCAAAATCATTGAGCCGCAGGGCTGCCTTATCCAGATTTCCGCTATCAAGCAACTCGCCCATGTCCTCAACGGTTGGATTCGGCCGATAAGGTTCGGGCAACCCTTCCGTACCGTTATTAAAGGCTCTGCGATAGCGTTCACCAATCGGCATAGGCGGAAAGCGCTCAATAATCTCGATCATGCTGTCAATCGGCGTTACCCCGATGATCGCCTGTTCCTTCGCCCAAGTATACCCATATGCGTAAGCACCCACGAGTTTACCATCGATATACACGGGGCTACCACTCATGCCAGCAACGGGTCCACTCAGCACATTTTCTGCATCCAGGGCTTCGCAAATGATTACCGGGTTTCTAGGTCCTGCAAAATTGCGGGATACTCCCAAGACTCGTAGCGGGAATACCCGTATCTCATTACCCTGAACTACCGTATGCCACTCTCCCTGCATGCCGGGCTCAATATCCTCTACGTCCCAATAGGTCTCTGCAAAGCTAAGCGCACAAAGCTGCATAAAGAGAATAAATGAAAGGGTAATTTTAAATTTTTGGATCACTTCGGATGTCTTATATAACGTTACAAAAGCTCAATAATTAGCGTAAATCCTGCCAATCTCAACTGTTTATTTGATTTGAATACGACTGAGTTGTTCATTCCTGAAACTTGATTTCTTGACTTCGATCAGAGCTGGGGCATTATTTCCGCCTCTGTACATATTTCATGAGCGTCAATTTAAAGGACACCTTAAACCTGCCACAAACCCGATTTCCCATGAAGGCAAACCTCGTGGAGCGGGAACCCCAGCGCCTTGCGCACTGGGAAAAGCAGAATGCCTATTACAAAGCCCTGGAGGCCCGAAAAGATGCTGAGCCGTTTATTTTGCATGATGGCCCGCCCTTTGCAAATGGGGACATCCACCTGGGCCACGTTTTAAATAAAGTGCTCAAGGACATCGTGGTGCGCTACAAAACCATGCGGGGCTATGAGGTCAATTATGTGACCGGCTGGGACTGCCACGGTCTGCCCATTGAGCATGCGGTGACTAAAAACCTGCAGAAAAACACGACGGAGCTCGATCCGGTAACCATACGCAGAGACTGCACGGCTTTCGCGGAAAAATACATCGATATCCAGCTCGAGCAGTTTAAGCGCCTGGGCATCCATACGGATTGGGAAAACCATTACCGCACGATGAACCCGACCTATGAGGCGGACATCCTGCGCACTTTTGCAGCATTCGTAAAGGAGGGTCTTGTGTACCGTAGCAAGAAGCCCGTGTATTGGTCCATCCCCTATAAAACCGCACTTGCCGAAGCCGAAATCGAATACGCGGAGCACATCAGCAATTCGATCTGGGTTCCTTTTAAATCATTAAACGCAAAGGAATACGGACTGCCTGAAAACACTTCCACAGTCATCTGGACCACTACACCGTGGACCTTGCCGGCAAATCTGGCAATCGCGGTACACCCGCGCTTTGAATACACACTCATTGAATATGAGGGGCACAATTACCTGGTCGCCAGAGAGCTCGCTGAGACCTTTATTAAGGACGTTGAGTGGGAGGGCAAAGTGAAGATTACGGATGTTTCTATCAAAGGGGAGAAACTGGAGGGACTGCGAAACCAGCATCCGTTTATCGATCGCGAGAGCCCGATTGTGCTTGCTGAGTATGTGACCCTGGAAACAGGCACGGGCTGCGTGCACACTGCACCCGGGCATGGCCACGATGACTACATCACCGGTCTCAAGTATGGGCTCGAAGTTTACAGCCCGCTCGATGAAAACTCGCGCTATGTTGATGATGGGCAAATTCCGGAATCCCTGGTTGGTAAATCCGTATTTGAAAAAAAGAACGGAGCGAGCCAGGCCAATGAGGAAGTTTTAAAGCTCCTACAGGAGAATGGTTCGCTCATCCAGCATACGCAGTTTACACACCAGTATCCGCATTGCTGGCGATCCAAAACACCGGTGATTTTCCGCGCGATGGATCAATTTTTCATGCGACTCGATCATAACGACAGCCGCCAAAAGGTGCTCAATGAGATCGATAAGGTGATCTGGATACCCGACTGGGGAAAGAATCGTATACACTCTGCAGTGGAAAACCGCCCGGACTGGTGTATCTCACGCCAGCGTTCCTGGGGGGTGCCCATTCCAGTATTCTATAACGAAGCCGGCGATGTGCTCTTACAGGAGGATGTAATCGAAGCCATTGCCCAAAAATTTGCAACAGAAGGCTCGGACATCTGGTTTACACAAAGCGAAGAAGAGCTACTCCATGGAGTGGAACTACCCGAGGGTTGGTCACTTGAGGACATCAAAAAGGGTGAAGACACCCTGGATGTGTGGTTCGACAGTGGTAGCAGCCACGCAGCGGTGCTCAACCGCTTCGATGGTCTGCACCGTCCGGCAGACCTTTACCTTGAGGGCAGTGATCAACACCGTGGCTGGTTCCAGTCATCCATCTGGACTTCAGTGATTGAGAATGGTAATGCGCCCTACAAGACAGTGCTCACCCACGGCTTCGTCGTAGATGAGAACGGTCGCAAAATGTCGAAAAGCCAGGGGGCCAAGACGGCCACAGAATGGCTCAAACAATATGGTGCTGACATCCTGCGTCTGCTCATTCTTTCCGAGGATTACCGGGGGGACATTCCGATCGGGAATAACATCATCAAGCAGATTTCCGGTATCTACCGGCTCATCCGCAATACCCTGCGCTTCCAGATTGGCAGCCTTTACGACTTTGATCCCGCAACGGACACCGTTGAAAGAGATGATTTGCACATACTCGACAAATGGGCGCTTGAAGAGACACGCCAGCTTATCCAGCAAGTAACGAAGGCCTACGATAACTATGATTTCCCGAAGGTTTTCCAACTGATCCAGCTCTTCTGTAATAACACGCTCTCGGCAACCTATCACGACATTATTAAGGATCGGCTCTACACACTCGCGCCAGATGATCCCAAACGCCGATCTTCGCAAACGGTTATTTACGCGATCTTCGAAGCACTCACCAAGCTGCTCGTGCCTGTATTACCATTTACAGCAGATGAAGCCATAGCATACTACGAGAATGACGAGGATTTCTCCGAAAACCTAGCCACCCTGCAGGACTGGCCAATTGCTGACAATTACCCGGTTTTTGAAACCGAAGCTCAGGAGGTGAATGACCTGCTCAAGTTCAAATCGGAGCAAATTAACGAGAAGCTTGAGAAACTCCGGCAGGAAAAAACGATCGGACAATCCCTCGATGCGGAAATAAAGGTTGCACTTCAGGCGTCAAACCCTATTGCAGATATACTTCAAAAATACAGTGATGATCTTGCAGAATTATTCATTGTGTCCTCTGTAATACTAGAAACCAGTTCAAGCGAAGACCAAGTGGCCGTAGCACGCGCAGGCGGAGAAAGGTGCCCGCGCAGTTGGCGATGGGTTCCCGAGTTGGTCGAAACGGAAAACTGGGGTAGAGTATCTCCTCGGGATAAAGCAGTGCATGACACACTCTACTCAAAATAATTAACCACAGAATTTTTAATATGAGCGAAAAAGATAACAACGCAAAATCCAATACCCCTCTCTTCAGCCTGGATGATGTCGAAGAAATTCTCCAGAAACAGACCTCCACGGCTACCGCAGAATCTGAGGTAAAAACTCAGGACTCTCAAGCCCAGAGTAAAACCAAGAAAAAGGAAGTTGCCGAAGGCGATATACAGATCAAAAAGCAACGACTCTCAGCCGTCTCAGCAATGGATATCCTCGGTTTTTCACCGGATGAAACGCCTGAAACCACGGAAGAAAAGTCTGAGAAAGATGTGCCGAAGAAATTCCTGCCCTATTACCGCATGCTGATCGACCTGCGCAACCACGTACTTTCGGGACTCGATTATCATACACAGGAGACTTTACACCGCTCAGCGAAGGATGACTCCGGAGATATTTCCAGCTATGGGCAACACATGGGCGATGCCGGCACTGAAAGTTTTGACCGCGATTTCGCATTGAGCCTTGTTTCTTCGGAAAAAGAAGCACTGCACGAAATCCAAAAGGCGATCGAACGTATTTTTGACGGCACCTACGGTATTTGTAAAATCACAGGTAAGCCCATCAACAAAGAGCGTTTAAAAGCAGTTCCCTTTACCCGTTTCTCAGTAGAAGGGCAGGAAGAATTTGAAAGAACCCAGAAGAAGACAATTCAGCGCGGCGGCGTATTCGTAGAGACTGTTGAAGACACGGCTGCCTTTACATCCGATGATGATTCCGACGAATAGGCCCGAATGAAATTCCTGAAGGGTCTCAATAATTATCGTCTCCTGTTAATATTGATCGCGTGCATATTTGCATCCGATCAATTGACCAAGTGGATTGTCATCCAAAATATTCCCTACGGCACCTATCATAACCCCATAAGTGTTATTCCCGGCTTTCTTTACTGGGTACACATTGGGAACAAAGGGGCCGCCTGGGGCTTACTGGAAGGGGCAGGTACATTTCTTGCCACCATTGCAATCGCAACCATCGCCCTGGTCATCGTATTTCGTAAATCCCTGCATTTACAACAGCTTCCCATGCAAGTCACCTTTGGGCTACTGATCGGCGGCATTCTTGGTAATTTGTATGACCGCCTGGTTATCGGGCATGTTACTGACTTTATTGATGTGCATCTGCCTTTTTACCGCTGGCCGGCATTCAACATTGCTGACAGTGCGATCTGTGTCGCCGTTTTCTTTTATTTTATTCTCAGCTTTCGAGGCAAGAAGACCGTTCCAGAAACCAATAGTTCGGTTAAATCCGAATGCTAGTGACTACACATTGTAGCCCTTGATCTTAAACAAACCGGTCACACTCTCATTACTGTGGATGCGTTTGATTGCTTTAGCGAGCATTGGAGCAATATTGACCACGGTAATGGGTAAATCCTGAGGATCAAAGTCGATCGTGTTAGTCGTTATCAGCTCTTCAATCACACACTTATTGAGACGTTCATAGCCGATGTGATTCAAGGCACCATGACTTACGGCTGCCCGAACTGAGCGTGCACCATTCTCAAGCAGTAATTCTGCAGCCGAAAGCAACGTCCCGCCAGACTCCGTCATATCATCCACGACCAGCACATCGCACCCCTTTACATCCCCTACCAGATTAAAAGACTGTACCGTAGTATCGCTTACACGGCGTTTCGCGATAAGCGCCAGCGGGCACCCGAACAAGTCTGCATACATAGTGGCCAGCTTAGTTCCCCCTACGTCCGGCGAGCATACGCAAAGCTGATCCCCTACCTTATCTTTGAGATACTGGTAGATCACAGGTGATGCAAAAAGCATATCCACCGGGATATCAAAGAAACCCTGGATCTGCGGCGCATGCAGATCTACTGCGAGTACCCGATTTGCACCGGCAGCTACGAGTATATTGGCAACCAGCTTTGCCGTAATCGGCACACGGGATTTATCCTTACGATCCTGCCGCGCATAACCATAAAAGGGGATCACGACCGTTATCCGGGCTGCCGAAGCACGCCGGGCCGCATCAATCATGATCAAAAGCTCCATGATATTCTGATTCGCAGGCGCACTGGTAGACTGGATGATAAACACATCCGCACCCCGCACGTTTTCCTGTATCTGCACAAATATCTCCCCATCGGGAAAGGACTTTATCAACGCCTTACCCAAAGGCATACCGATTTCCTCACAAATCTTTTCCGCCAAGGGAACATTCGACGTCCCGGCAAATACTTTCAGCGCCTGCTCACCCATGACTCCCCTTCTTTACGATACTCTCAAGCTCCCCAAAACGTTTAAACAAATCCGGTAGTTTTTTCTGCAGTACCCAGATCTTGGTAGCCAACCGATAGTCCATAGCAGGAACTCCAAGGTACTTTGCTCCTACCTCATTCAAGTCTGACATTACTCCCGAATCTCCCCCAATCTGCACCTGATCTGCAATACTTACATGATCCGCGATGCCCACCTTACCAGCCAGCACCACATAATTACCGATTGTTACACTCCCGCTTATTCCGACATGGGCGCATAGGATACAATGCTGCCCGATTGTCACGTTGTGGCCGACCTGCACCAGATTATCAATCTTGGTACCACTACCGATGCGGGTCTCCCCGATACGGGCGCGGTCCACCGCTGAATTCGCGCCAATGTCCACATGGTCTCCAATGATCACCCGACCGATTTGGGGAATTCTGCGGTGATATCCCTTTTCGGCCACAAATTGATATCCAAACCCGGGAGCTCCAATCACCACACCTGGGTATAGCCTGCAATTCGTCCCGATTTCAGTATTATCGGAGAGACTGACCTGAGGGCCGATTTGCGTGCCTTCTCCAATACGGCAGTTTCGCCCAATAGAGACGTTGGACCCGATCCCAACGCTCGCTGCTATTTGAGTACCTTCACCAATGCTTGTAAATGCCCCTACCGAGGCCGATTCATCGATTCCCACGGACTCATGGATCGATGTATGCGTATCGACTCCACCAGTCGCAGGCTCAAAGATTAAGGATTCCAGTTTTTCACAAATATCAGTAATCGCAACGGATGGATCTTTAGTTGCAATGATCACCCTACCATTCTCCGGGCTCAGGTTCATGGACTCAGGAGCGATCACCCAGCTCGCCCGGCTGGATTCCAGTGCGGGCAATCCCCGCTTATCAGTGATAAAGCTCAAATCGCCAACCTGCGCACGATGTATGGGAGCGATGCCCAGAAAATCCACATCGGACTGCCCCAGCACTTCGTAAGGAGCCTGTATCCAACTGAGAACTTCCTGTATATTGATTTCTTTCAACATCTATCTCTAAGTGTTTTACTACGCGTAACTATAAAAAAAGCCCTGCTCGTTGGGGAGCAAGGCTTATTCCATAAAGTCCGTATGCGTTTTTTATTCAGTCGGAATATCCGCATTCAGCACTTGAAGCACATCTCCAGTGATATCGAACTCCTTATCGGAGTATAGTACCTGGTTGCCTTCAGTGTTTAAAGCGAGATCAGCGCCTTTATCACGACATACCTGGCGGATCGCGTCCTTTACCTCTTCCAGGTGCAGATTCAGGATATTGGCTTCGCGCTCCTGCAGGGCATTCTGGGTGCGCTGTGCAAACTGATTAAACTCATTCTGCATTTGCTGAAAGTCGGCCGCCTTGGTTTCAAACTCCGCTCTGAGCTCCTCGATCTTTTCCTCAGTAAGGCTCGGATTCTGAGATTGCTCCTGGAGGGCTCTGAGATCCTCAGCAACGACGCGTAATTCCTCACGTTCTACTTCCAGTTCTTCATTCGCTTCCTGCACCGAAGATTCCAGCTTCACCTGAGCCTCCTGCAGGCGAGTATAACCCGCAAGTGCCTCGCGGATGTTTACCGTTACAACTGTCGGGGTCTTTTGGGCAAATGCAGAACTCATCAAGCTGCAAAGTGCGATACTAATAAGTATTTTCTTAATATTCATTATCTTGTTGTTAATCTAAAATCTGGTTCCAAATGTAAAGTGGAATTGTCCACCTTCATCATTACTATCATCAGTCGTCAATGGAATTCCGTAGTCCAGGCGCATGGGGGCTCCCATGACCATAATACGGATACCGAAGCCTACGTTGTCATTGTAGCCTTCAAATCCGAAATCATACTCAGTGTCATTCACTACCCCCCAGTCATAAAAGGTCACAAACTGAAACTGCTCCCCGATCTGGAATCCATATTGCAGACTCAGGAAGTTGTAGGACTGACCTCCGAGTGATATATTTGAGTCACGAATGACACCATTTTCATCGGGTGGCAGAGGTATTTTCGGACCTACTCTACGAAAATCAAAACCACGCAGATCATCCGGACCCCCGAGATAGAAACGCTCGGATGGGCGAATAAACTGTTGCTCCTCAAGTTCCACCACACTGCCAGTTCGTATCAAAACCGCAAGAGACTGGTTTAATAAATCGAATGTGGGAATAAACTGTGCAATGCGAATCTCCGTTCTCAAGTTATCAATATTGCCTCCGAAGGCAGTCCCGGAAACCTGGTTTGAGATACTCACCCGATTACCGCGTCGGGTAAAGATGATGCGATCCCGCGTATCGCGCAATAACGTGAATCCCACGCGAGAGGCCGTAAAGTCATCAAAGGCGTTCGGACCAAATTGATCTAATAACTGGGGATCCACACCACTAAATTCAATCTGCTCCAATCGATAGGAATAAATCCCTTCCACAAGCTCTATCAATCGCTGTCGTAACGACAGGCTGAAACCAGTCGCATCCTGGTTATACTCGGTAAACAGATTCTCCGTTTCCTCCCGGAAGAGCTGCACCCCGAATGCCAGGCGCCGCTCAAACAACCAGGGCTCCTGAAAATCAATCACGAAAGAGTTCCGACGTGAACCGATGGAAAGCCTCAAGCGGAACTTCTGCCCGTCTCCCTGGAAAAAGCTTCTCCAGTTGAAAAGGTCGAAGTTACCCATACTGACTTCCGTAAAAAATGAGGCCTGCTCCAATGAGCTGAAACCTGCTCCAAAAGTAAAGTTACCCGTGCGCCCTTCCTGCACGACGATCCTTAGGTTTTTACGGCCCGGGATATTCGTATCTTCTGGAGAGATATTTACATTCTCGAAGTACCGGGAGTTCTCAAGCCGCAGCTTATCCCGCTCCATCGTCACCATGTCAAATACATCCCCGGGTGCCAGGGCGAGTTCACGAAGAATAACAATAGTCTTCGTCGTGGTATTTCCCTCGATGTTAATATTCTCTACAAAGATCTTCTCTGACTCACGCACCTGAAACTCGATGTCGATGCGGCCGGTAGTCATATTCGGAATGCGTTCCGCGCGTACAAAGCTATCGAGATATCCCCGGGAGCCGTAGTAGTCGTTAATATTCTTTTGGGCTTCATCGATAGACTCCGGAGAAAATACACTGCCGGGCACCAGTGGCGCCAAGCGTAGTAATTCACCATCGGTGTAGACTGTGTTGCCCTCAATGCTGATACTACCCAGATAATACTGCTCACCCTCGGTAATGGGGATCGTGATGATCATGTTGCGCTCATTATCCGGAAACTCCTGGGTGATGGCTTCTTCATCAATAAAAACATCCAGAAACCCTTCCTCGCGATAAAGATTCAATATCGCGTCGATACTTTCGCGAAACTCATCCGTATCAAACTTACCATTACCGGTTAGCCAGGAAATATAGCTCCACTCTTTGGTCTCCATCGCACCACGCAACTTGCGATTGCTGAAATACTCGTTCCCGCTGAATCGAATATTATCAATTTTAATTTTATCTCCCTCATCCACGAGAAAGATTACATCGCCCACTCCGGTTTCCAGATCCCGATCAATACGATAATCTACGCTGACATCCGAAAACCCGCGTCCCTGATAGTACTCTACCAGTTTATCCGCATTCGACTTGATCACAAATTCATCAATAAACACCCCCGTGCGCATACCGACTTCCTGAAGAAGACGGCGATCACTTGCACGATCATTACCTTCAAACTCAATATCCCCCACCCGATACTTCGGCCGCACGTTAAAGGTAATCGCTACCCGCTCTTCGGATTCACGATCTACATCCACATCAATAAACTCAAAAAGAGCTGTCCGATACAGACTCTCAACAGAGTCATCGATCTTCAGTTGGTCATAGACATCCCCCGGCTTCACCTGGATGTTACCCCGAATGTACTGTTCACTGACCACTTTGAAGCCGTCAAAAACGATTTCCACGGAGACCACTGTTGGGGGATTGGGGGGAGTTTGTGCGGTTATAACTCCAGTGCCTAAGCAAACGTAGACGCAAGCAACCAGACTTAAAAGACGTTTTATGGGAATGGGCATAATTCGATGTGCTTTAAACATGCAAAATGTTTATCCGCCGCCGTTAGTAAAGAACTTATTCAGATAATTTTAAATTACAGCTACTCAATATTAGAGATTCGATTCGAGATCATGTTCAAAACGCGTGAAGTTTTCGAAGCGTGTAAACCGCCGCAGGAAGTTGAGATCCACGATACCGGTGGGCCCATTTCTCTGCTTGGCCACGATCAATTTAATATGTTCATTATCACTCGGGAAGGTGGCCTCACCCTCATTGCCTTCACGCTCATTCTCCTTTTGCCGTGGCCGGCTCAAAAGCATGACCAGGTCAGCATCCTGCTCGATGGAGCCGGACTCCCGGAGGTCGGAAAGGCGCGGGTCCCGTCGTTCTTTCTCAGATTCCCGGTTGAGCTGGCTTAGCACGATCACGGGTACTTTAAGCTCCTTCGCCATCGCTTTGATCTGCCGGGAAATATCCGCAATCTGGTTCTCCCGGGGAATTTTCGAGTCACCCCCGATCAACTGCAGGTAATCGATCACAATCAGCTTGATCTTCTCCTTTTGTGTCAATCGTCGTGCTTTCGCACGCAACTCCAGAATCTTGGTAGAACCGGAATCATCGATCCAGATGGGTGCCTGGCTGAGCTCAGTGGCAGCACTGGCAAGCGACTTTTGCTCCTCCCGGCTGGCAAATCCGTCCCGTATCCGCTTCATATCCACTTTCGCACGGCAACAGAGCAAGCGCATGGCGAGCTGGTCGGCACCCATTTCCAGGCTGAATACCAGCGTACCATACTTTTCGGATTTGTTCGCAGGAATACCACAGGCCGCATTTTCGGCGATATTCATTACAAAGCTTGTTTTGCCCACTGAGGGTCGAGCAGCGAGCACAATCATTTCCTGCGGGTGCAGGCCAAAAGTCATTTTATCCAGGTCGGCAAATCCACTCATGATACCGGTATCACTCCCCTCCCGCTTGATGAGT
Source organism: Puniceicoccaceae bacterium (assembly GCA_028285755.1). GTDB lineage: Bacteria > Verrucomicrobiota > Verrucomicrobiia > Opitutales > JAFGAQ01 > JANQOQ01. Next base: position 530,808 of record JANQOQ010000014.1, on the reverse strand, counting down.
TTATTGATCTGTGTCGAGGCATCCTCAACGGCTGCAGAGATATGAACCGCCGTTTTGTCGATAAGGTCATCCCCAATTTTGAATATCCGCTCCTCAACGCTACCGAGAAATTCAGCGATCTTGGGGGGTGTATCATAAATCTCCTGGATGACAGACTCGGATGTGCGCTTAAGCTGGCGGAGCATATACTTCTCGCGCACGATATCGATCCAGTAGCGGGCATACGCAGGGGTCTCAATGCGGCTGGATATCTGATTCACATATTGCACACCCCCGACACTCTCCAGTGTCTTGGTATTGCGCAGGTGATCAATGAGCAGAATGAGGTCCGGCGGCTTCCCCTCTGCATTGATATCGCTAACCGCCTGAAACAGCACTTTATGTGCTGGGCTGTAGAATGACTCTGGCGTGATACCCTTGGCAAATGCTTCCGAAAGGACCTCGTTGCTTCCGTCCAGCAGGCAACTCGCTATCAGTCCTTGCTCCGCATCCAGATTATGCGGATCCTGCATACCTTGCGTACTATTGAGCTCATCTCGTTCTGCCATAGAGTTTAGAACGAATGCGCTGGAGCCACAGATGCCAAGACTAAGATGTTATTCTTATTAGACTTATTGGTAGTTATTAACAAACTACGACTCTGTCTCTTCCTCAGCAGCTTCTACTTCGCCGTCTTCGGATACCACATCAAATTCAAATTCGATGCTCACTTCCTTATGGAGCTTAATCTTAGTAGTGTGCTTACCGAGTGACTTAATGGGCGAATAGAGAGCCACCTGTTTCTTATCGAGCTCGATACCGTTTTCCTTGAAGCGCTCAAGCAAATCCCCTGCTGTGACCGCGCCAAACATCTTACCCTCTTCACCAGTCTTCACCTCAAAGGTGAACTCCAGCTTCTCGATCTTCTGCCGGATTGCCTCTGCACCGGCGATTTCTTTTGCTTCACGCTCCGCGCGCTGCTTTTGCAAAGACTCTATATACTTGCGATTACCCTGGGTAATGGGGAGTGCCATTTTTTGCGGTAGCAGGTAATTGCGTGCGTAGCCCGCCTTTACGGTGACTTGATCGCCCTCAGCGCCCAGGCTTTCTACGGGTTTTAATAAAAGTACTTCTGTGGTTGCCATATTCGTATAGTTTTAAAATTCAAAGGGTAGATTAAAAAGGAACGTCCTCATCCATATCCTTGCTCTCATAATTACCCGGCTCAACGGGTTGATTGCTGCGGGGGGCGGATTGGTAGCTATCACGACCAGGCTCTGATACGGCGTCACCCCGACCGCCAACAAATTGGAAATTTTCGAGTACGACTTTCAGCTTGGAGCGCTTTTCACCGGACTGGCTCGTCCAGCTGTCCGTCTTCAGACGGCCTTCCACGAGGATGGGCCGACCCTTCATCATGTATTTGGAAATAATCTCAGCAGGCTTACCAAATGCATCTACATCAATGTAGGTGGTTTCTTCCTGGTCTGCTCCGGAAGAATCCTTGTAAGTACGATTTACTGCCAGGCTGAGTTTACAAATCGAAAGACCTTGAGGCGTTACGCGCAGCTCTGGGTCGCGTGTTAAATTGCCGAGCAGAATGGTTTTATTAAAATTGGCCATAGGTCCTCCTTTTGCTTAGAATAAATAGGTTAAATTTTCTCGATGATAATGCGATCGATGCGTGTATCGAGCTCAAACTTCTTGTGCACGGATGCTGGCACTTCAGGCCCCGCCTGGAATTCATACTGCACATATACTGCAGAGGACTGCTTCGTATTGCGAGACTTGCGGGACATCTCAAGTGTACCGTGGTTATTCACCTGGGTGACTTCACCGCCCAGGTCTACCAAAGTCTGGGTGATGTTTTCATAAAGCGAGTCCACAGATTCTTCGACTCCGCGTGTATCGAGCAAAAAGGTCGCCCGGTAGTTACTGTTGGTTTTTACCGCCATAATATTTTTATTCCTTAAATTTTCTGGTTTATTAAATTCATTGCTGGGGTGATGCCCTCATCCAATATAAGTGCAATCTGCTCCCGGTAGGCCTGCATGCGATCCCAGATTATTTGTCTGTGAGCTTCTGGAAAGACGCCCAACACAAAGTCCGAGAGCGCCATCTGGGCAGGTTGCTTTTGACCAATGCCTACCTTATAGCGGGCAAACTCATTGCCCAATACTGCCTGTAAATCCTTAATGCCATTGTGTCCACCTGCACCCCCACCTACAGAGAGTTTTGTATCACCTACCTCCAGCGTAATATCATCCTGGATGCACAGCACTTGTGAAGGCGCCAGCTTATGATACTTAAGCAGTGCATGCACGCTCTTGGCGGAACGATTCATAAAGGTATGGGGCTTTAATAGATGGATCATCATGTCATTTCTTATCCATTGGCACCATTCACCGTGAAATCGCAGACTGCGCTTCCAACCAAGCGATTCCTGTTCGGCAAGCGCATCGATTATCATAAAACCCAGATTGTGCCGGGTAGCCACATATTGCTTTCCCGGATTGCCGAGCCCCACCACGACGCGAATGTCCTGGCTTTGAATCGATGAACTCATGGCAATCTGTCCTCATAGGTTAATATGGCTTAATAAAAGCGCGTTATTCAGTGCTTTCTTCTTCAGCTTCAGCCACTTCCTCTTCTTCAACTTCAGTTGCGGCAACGGACTTGGATGAAGGTGCACAAGTCACTACCACCTGTTGGGGGTCGCCCGTTAAAGTCACGCCTTCAATCTCCGGCAATTCTCCAATATGAATCGAATCATTGATGTGCAGCTCAGTAACATCCACGGTGATTTCACTGGGAAGATTTCGTGGTAGACACTTTACCTCCAGCTCGTGGGCTACGATTTCAATAATACCCCCTTCGTTTTTCACGCCAAATGCCGCGCCCTTTGTATGAACAACCACGTTGGTAGTAATCTCCACACCCTTTGCAATCTCCCGCAAATCCAGATGTATAAACTCCCCGGAAATCGAATCCTTCTGAATTTCCTGAATCAGTGTACGGGTACGAGTGCCGCCTTCAGAAATCTCAAAAAGCGCGGTTTGCCCGCCGATGGATTTTATTAAGTTGCGCACATCTGACTTCAAAGCGCTCAAATTCTTATTGCCGCTGGGCCCATATAAATTAACCGGTACGCGCCCCTCTGCCCTCAAGGCCTTGTTTGCGATGCGCCCCGTGGCCTCTCTGCTTTCTACTTCTATAACTAAATCTTCCATGACTATACGCTAAGGATAACTCTTTGTTTTTAGCGAAAAAGATTCAAAGAAAGGTGAATTATACGAAAAAGCAATCCTAAGTTTTCATCTGCTCCCGATTATCATAAAAAAGCCCCTGATTTTCGAATGATCACTTGACGAGGCTGTCAATTTCAGTTTTAACCACACTTTTCGCTGAGAAAACTTCATTGCTCCGTAGCTCAGTGGTAGAGCAGGTGGCTGTTAACCACTTGGTCGCTGGTTCGAATCCAGCCGGAGCAGCCATTTCCTCATTTTGTAGATGGAATGTTTCACGAACCGTACTGAAAAGTATCCCTCTGCAGCATAATACGAGGATATTTTTTGCCAATCAACTTCATGCTCCCAGGGTAAAAAACGGGATATTTCCCACTATTTTGCTGGGGAATTCCAACCAAAAATATCCCTCCACTTTGAAGGGATATTGCAATTACAGGACTCTAACCAGCGACTTCATCAAGCTAAACGACTAATTACTTAAGAACCTATATACCAACATCTTACAAGTCAATAAGGAGATTAAAAAGCGCTAAGATCCAGCATGCTGTCGCATAGTTCGCAGGTTCATTATTTTCTAATACGTATATTCAATCATTTGGAAATATTCGTCTAATTTCCCATTTAATTCTTGTGCCTTTTTAGGCATTTTCGCAGACAAATCATGCTGTTCAGATATGTCGGAAGACAGATCAAAGAGTTCGATACGACCCTTTTCGAGATACTTGATGATTTTGTGGTCTCCCTTGCGTAATGAGGTGCTGGGTGTCCGCATTTCCCAGTTTGATTCGAAAGGAAGGTTCACTACGATCAAGCGATCGGGATCGGTTTCATTATTAAAGAGCATCGGATGAAGGCTAATTCCTTCTATTATATCAGGTATCGGAGCACTTGGGTCGACAAGTGAAGAAATCGTTGGTAGCAGATCATGGGTGATTACCGGTGTATGATTCATGGAACCTGCTTCAATCCCGGGCCCTTTGATGAAAAAAGGGATTCGGATACCCCCTTCATAGACATTCCATTTTCCCATTTTAAGCGGATAATTGAAGCTCACCTTGGCATCAGGTTTAGGCGGGAAGCCCGGAATTGCTCCGTTATCCGAAACTACTATGATGTAGGTATTGCTTTCTATCCCAAGCTTCAGAAGACGCTTCATAATGATGCCAATTCCGTTATCAAGATCGGCAGTCATGGCTGCATAGTGGACATCCGAATGCACCCTACCCGGTTCGAGCTTGCTGAACTTCGCATACTCCTCAGGCGAACAAACTGCATTTGTATGATTTGCATAATAGGAAACCTGAAGGAAGAAAGGGGCTCCTTCACGAGTCTGTCGCTCGATAAAGTCTGCTGATCGCGCACTTAAGCTATAGGACAGCTTAGGATCTTTCATGATGAACTTATCCTTATGCTCCGTCTGATAGCCGGTATAGAGTCCCTCCACATTGGATGTGAGGCCGTCACTCTCATCGTAGCCAACCACTGCCGGCATGACGTCCATATGCCACTTACCAAAATGAGCGGTTACGTATTCAGGATTCGCCGCCTTTATTGCTTTAGGTATGCTCAGGAGGCTCTCATGGTCGATGAGTTCAGTCTCGTCCTTAAAGTTACTCACCCGACCCAGTTTACTGGGTGACTGGCCGAACTGGATCGCGTATCGAGTCGGTGAGCATATCGGGGATGACGCATACCCCTGTGTGAAGCGCATCCCTGCCAGTGCAATTCTATTAAGATTCGGGGTCTGGAAATAATCGCTCCTGGAATTCGGCACCCGATCATCCATGGGGATTGACAGTGTATTCCACCCAATATCATCCAGCAGAATCAGAACAATATTCGGAGCCTTGGGGTTTTCGGCACATTCAACAGATGCCCCCATTATTAATAGCAAAATGCAGGAAAATAATTTGCGAAAATTCATCATGGCCAGCCTATCCTTAGAATCTACGGGTTACCCATTATTGGTAATATTCTGCCCCCTCTGCCTCGACAGACTTGAGATAAGCGACTAAGGCGGAATAAAGCGCGTCGGCAATGTCGGGTTGCTTTGAAGCGATATCGTTGCTCTCTCCAATATCGGAGCTTAAATCATAAAGCTCCTTCTCCCCTGTCTCCCAATGAACAACAAGTTTATAGTCTCCTTTGCGTAATGCGGATACCGGTTGAATGAAGCTCTTGGGACGATGAAATACAATGCCTGGCTCAGGGCGTTTTAATTTGCCTTCATTTACTTCAAACAAGGCGGCTGTGATGCTAATCGCATCGACTTCATCCGAGATTTCGAACTCACCCCCCGCCAGATCATAGAGGGTAGTCCATAAATCATAACCCACGATGGGCTCACTGGAATGACTTCCCGCCCTGATCCCAGGTCCCGCTACAATGAATGGCACTCGAATCCCGCCTTCATACAACCAATGCTTGGACTCCCTTAAAGGATGATTTCTGGGTAAACGTGTCTTGTCCTCGGTGGACAGATATTTAGGAGGCAGCACTTCACCCCCATTGTCAGAAGTAAAAATAACGTAGGTATTTTCATCCAAACCTAGTGATCGCAGGGTGTCCAAAATCATACCGATGCCCTGGTCCATATCATCGGTCATCGGCGCGATACCATCACTCGCCTGCACGGGGATTGGTCCCTTCTTTGAGTATTTCTCGAACGTTTCCTTTTTGGACTGTGCCGCAGTATGCACCGCATAATAGCTTACCTGCAGGTAAAACGGCTTCCTGGATTTTTTCTGATCTTTCAGAAAACGACTGGCCCTTTCCGAAACTGAAAATGTGAGCTTTGGATCATCGTAGATCTCATTCTTAAAATTCCGGTGATAATTCTCTTTATTCAGTCGTTGGTGATAATACGTACCGGTCATGTTCCCCGTTCTGCCGTCACTGATATCATAAGCCAGATTATGGGGTAAACCGGGCTCTTCGGTACTGCGATCCTGAAAGATACCAGTCATCACCTCACCCCATTTCCCGAAGTGTGCACAAGCGTAGTCGGGATCGATCTTCTTGAGCATTTGTGCTATCGATAAGTGCGGGGCTGGATCAAAAGAACCTAAAAATTCGGTGCCTTTTTGCCTGGCAGGTGTCATCCCAAACTGAATGCTGCGCCGTGTCGGTGTGCATAAGGGAGCAGGCGCATAGGCATGAGAAAAAACCATACCTTCACTTGCGAGGCGATTCAGGTTCGGGGTTTCTATGTAATCCGATTTGGACAGCGGATCATTGGGGTCCATTGCAAATGACGTATCATTCCAGGCCAGATCATCCGCCAAAATGAATACAAAATTGGGACGATCAGATTTATCATCCGCACAAGCAAGTTGTGACGTAATCAACAAATACCCTATGACGATAAAGCATATTAGACGGAACAGGTTTCTGGGTTGGTTTGTAGCAGAACTCGTGGGTAATATTAATTTCATGGCGGTAATCATTCGATAAAGTGATTTCAATATGCGCTAACTTTTAATTTCGATATTACCCTTCAGAGGTTTTATAGAAGCCAGCTCAAGAGAACGTTCATCAGGCTGTGTACCCCCTACAGTTAATTTAACAGTGCCGGGATAGAGACTCTGCTCTCCGTTGGGTGCTGTTAATTTCAGGGATTCGAAATCAATTTCCAACTTTAACCTTTTTAACTGCTGGGGATGCAGGAAGACCCGCTCAAAGGCTACCAAACTTCTAATGGGGGTGCGAAATTCCGCCGTCTGACTTGCGTAGATTTGGACGACCTCATCTCCGGCACTATCTCCCGTGTTAATAACGGTTACGGTCGCAATTATTTTGTCCTCTTTGCTTTCGAGTTCAAAATTCAAATAATGGAAAGTTGAATAGGACAGTCCAAACCCAAAGGGATAAGCAACCTCCCCCTTAAAAAATCGATACGTGCGGTTTTCCATTGAGTAGTCTTCAAAAGGAGGAAGATCCGATGTCCTTTTGTAGAAGGTGACTGGCAATCGTCCCGAAGGATTATATTCACCCAACAGCATTTTGGCAATCACGGTTCCTGCTTCAGCCCCCGGGTACCAGCAATGCAGTAATGCGCTCGCCTTTTCTTCGACCGCATTGCTGATAACCGCTGAGCCTGCAAACATGAGAACAATAATTGGAGTGCCAGTAGATGCCACTCGGTTAACGAGTTCATCCTGGGCTTCATGGAGCTCTATTTGGAGCTTATCGCCTCCTGCCTCAACATTGAAGGTATCCCCGGATTCACCTTCAATCTTAGGATTTAAACCCAGGCACAATATCGCGACATCGGCGCGTGAAGCAATGTTCACGGCTTCTGAATAGCGATCATTATCTTCCGCCCATTCCTCAGTCCTGTATGTATTCAGTTCGCACCCCTTCGCGTATAAAACCCGACAATCCGTTCCAACTTCATTTTGAATTCCCTGAAGCAGTGTTACCTGTCGGGATGGAGTACCGTGATAATTGCCTAACAAAACATCCCGTGCATCCGCATTCGGCCCGATTACTGCGATTGTCTTTAGTTTTTTCTTACTCAATGGAAGCAGGGTATCTGCATTTTTAAGCAGTACCAAACTTTCCCGGGTTGCTTCACGGGCAGCGGCAAGATGCTCGTCACATTCAATGACTTCAGTGGAGGTGTCCGAAAAAGGAACTTCCTGCGTTTCGTCAAAGAATCCGAGCTTCAGCTTAACCATGATTTGGTTATAAATCGCCCGATCGAGATCGTTTTCGTTGATCAGGCCTCGTTGCCAGGCCTCGTTGGCCCCATCTTCCCAATCGACAATGACGTCTACGCCCCGGCTCAGCTCCATAGCCAGCGCTTCGGGGTAATCATTGACCGTTTGATGTTCTTTGTAGAGTGCCTCCCCTGCTCCGGCATCGGTAACGACTGCGCCCTGAAATCCCCATTCTTTCCTGAGGATTTGATTGATCAGATAATCACTGGTACTACAAGGCTCACCATTCAAGGCATTATAAGCAGTCATCACGGATTGCGCGCCTGCTTTAAAACAAGCCTTGAATGCAGGTAAATAGGTTTCCTGCAAATCCCGCTCATCGGCTTCGCTATTAAAGGATAAGCGGTCAAGCTCAGGACCTGAGTGTACCGCATAATGCTTCGGTGTAGCAACGGCCTTCAGGTATTTTGGGTGATCTCCCTGCAACCCCTCTACATAGGCAACCCCCATGGTAGCTGTTAGGCAGGGATCTTCCCCATAGGTTTCATGCCCACGGCCCCACCGGGGATCCCGAAAAATATTGATATTGGGCGACCAAAAGGTCAGGCCTTTGTAAGTGCCATAATCCCCTTGTCGCACACTCTCGTGATGGCGCGCCCGTGCTTCTTTGGCAATGATCTCCCCCATCTGCCTCAGACGCCTGGGATTAAAGGTAGCGGCCATCCCTATGGCTTGGGGAAACACCGTTGCCGTACCCGAACGGGCGAGCCCGTGCAGCGCTTCATTCCACCACACATAGGGGGGGATATCCAGACGTGGAATCCCCTTATTACGATAGTTGAGCTGACTCAACTTTTCCTCAACCGTCATTTCGCCGACGATGAGTTTCGCTCTTTCAGAAAAGGACTTTGTAGAGTCCAACCAAGGTCGTTCGGCCAGCAATTCGTTCGTATCAATCTGCATAGAACCCATGTGCTTAAGCGGGCTCATCCAGCTTGGCATCCAGCTTTTTCCGGATCTCCATGATAAGTTCGCGAGTGATCGGATATTTACTGAAAACGATAAGGCCAATAATGCCGGCTACGGCCGGGATTAAGGCAAATTGTATACGAGAGCTCATAATGAAACCTTCTGTCTGATTCGCTCCAAGATCTACATTAAACCCACCGAGCCATAACCCAATCCCCGAGAGTAAAACCGCAATCGATGATCCCGTCTTATAGACCCACCCGGCAACTGCACCAAAACTCCCCTCGCGCCTGGAACCTGTATTGACTTCATCCAGGTCGCAAACGTCCGCAATCATCGAGTGATACAGCATAAATATGGCGGCAATTGCCGGGTCTACCAACAGCTGAGGGACTATTGCCAGATAGGGCATTTCCGGTGTCATGAGTAAGTATGAAGAAAGAGAACCGAGCGTCAGCATTGAGAGCACGATCATCATTGCAGTCTTCTTGCTCGTACGAGTCGCCAATGATGCAAAAACCGGAGCTAACATCATCGAAACAATGTTTGAAATCGTAAAGAATGTCGCTGCATAGGCCGAGCCCTTGGCAAGGTCCCCTTCGAATACATGATAAACATTCACATACAGGAAAAACTGTGCACGATAATTGATGCTCATTGCGACAATCACACAGGGAACCAGCGTATACAAAAAGGCCTTGTTGGTAATCGTAACCTTCAGCATCGCCAGGATGTTCATCTTCGGTTTCTGAAGCTTCTCCCGTTTGCGGGTGGGTACAAAAAGGATCGGGATAAGGGCTAACACGATCAATAGAACAGCGACTCCGATTGCGACATACCTGGCCCCTTCCAATGGATTATTGAATATCCCCGATTGAGTCAGCGGAAACAGCCACATAATGATGAAGGCAGTTAAGGGAGCCATCACGGCCCGGTATGCCATCAGCCGGCTACGCTCATCATAGTTATCAGTGTACTCATATCCCATGGCCACAAAGGGGATGCAAAACATGGTTGCAAAACTGAAAAACAGGATGGTTCCTATCATCAGGAAGGTAAACTTAGTGGTATCCGCCCAATCCGGATTCACAAAGAACATAGAAGCAAAAACCAGTGCTGCTCCAAAGATTCCACCCAGCATCAGGGGCTTACGTCTACCCCATCGGGTTTCGAGCTTATCACTCCAGTTTCCTACAATCGGGTCAAAAATAGCATCCCACAGCCTCGATATTGCTAAACCGGTTCCTACCAAGGCTGGATTTACACCCAGAGTTATCGTAAATACATTATTCCCAAACTGCTGCATGGCCTGGTTGAGGATACCCTCCGGCACAGCTCCCGAACCGTAGGCACTCTTGTGTAGAACCGATTTCAGCTTGGACTCTTTCGCTTCAGTTGAAGTTTCGGAGCTACTCTCTGCGTTTTCGTTATTCATCCGACTATTTAGAGTTAACCGTGTGGGGCTCTACCAACAACCATTCCATGAGCTTGTTTTTCAACGTCTCCTTGATCTTATAACAGCCCCCATCATCTGCCAGATTATTCAGCTCATGGGGGTCGACTTCAGTATGGTAGAGTTCTTCCATATCCGAATGATTAAAACAGTATTTCCAACCATCTTTTTTGATCATCGCACTGTGGCCATTCGTTGTATAATCGACAAACCACTGCCAACCGATTTCCGCACTTCTGCGGTTATTCTCTGCTTCAAAATCAGAGAATGGGAAAGGGGGCGGGGGCGCTTTAAGCGTACCACATTCAGCATAAACCTCAGTGCGGTGCTCACTCGTAGGCGATTCAAATAAATGATTAAAAGCAATCCCCTGAGAATAATCGGGCGGCTCAAAACCCAACCATTCATGGATCGTGGGCAAAAAGTCGATATTGCTAATCATACTGCTCGAAGTCTTACCGGATTCAACCCCAGGGCCTGAAACGATGAGCGGGATACGCATGAGCGAATCATAAAAGCCCCCTGTTTTCCCCAGCATGCCCAAATGACCTGCAAAACAACCATGATCTGAGGTAAACATAATAAGTGTGTTATCCATCAACCCATTCTGTTCAAGAGCATCCAGAAGGCGACCCACTGCATCATCTATAAAGGTGATCATACCATAATAGATCGCCAACATACGCTTGCGGTCGTGCTCACTATATTGATCAAAGCCAGCCGCCATGGATTGGATAAAATGCTTAAAAGGATGCCTTTCCCAATCCACTTCATTATATCCGGGCAATTTATCAAAAAGATCGGGAGAATACATGGAGTAATAGGGTTCGCAAACCGTAATAGGCCAATGCGGATCAGGAAATGAATACTTAAGGAAGAACGGCTTATCCCCCTGCTTACTTAAGAAACTCTCCGTATCTTCAGCGATTCTAAACGTCATGCACTCTTCCGGCGGAAACGGCTCGGGGTCTTCGATTAAGCCCTCGCCCATGCCCATCTTGCCACCCCGCTGTTCCAGCTTATCAAACATCGGACGCTTGTCATTATGACGCCAATCAAATACCGCCTGATCGGAGGGTCGCATTTCACCCCGGACTTTGCCCCAATGGTGATACTCTTCTATCACATCAAACCATTTATCCAGAAACGATTGGTTAAAGCAGTGGTTTTTACCGATGAGGGCTGTGGTATATCCACGCTCCTTGAGGCTGCTTACCAAAGTGGGGACTTCAGCACCAATATGAGACGCTTCATCTACAAAAAATCGCTTATGGGTACTGGGATACTGCCCCGTAAACATGGATACCCGAGACGGAGTGCATAGCGGCATGATGCAGTAGGCCTCATCAAAGCGAATACCATTCTTTGCAATGCGGTCAATATTGGGAGTCTTTATAAAAGGGTCCCCATAACAGCCCAAACAGGATATATTGAGCTCGTCGGTGACGATCATCACTACATTTTTCTTATCAGAGGTATTCGTTTGGGTATTGTTCACTAAGGTTTTTTTGTTATTTGCTCACCAGCACCAGGCCGGTGTCATCGAGAAATACACTGCCTTCACCATCACTTTGCCGCTTAACAAAAACGGTGATAGCTTCGTCAGCGTTATAGGTATCGAAAGAGAGGTTCACACGTCGCCAACCGGGAGCCCCAAAGGTGACATGGGGGGACTGAAACTGGCTACCATCTGCGTAGCGGACTCCGATGATCGCCTGCTCTTCGCTATCGACCCGGAGGTAAGCGATAAACTGATAGGTTGCATTGGGCTCAAAACCGGAAATCTCCTGGTATACCTCACTGCCAGCAGCCGAAAGTTTGATGGAATGACGCCCCATGCGCCCTTCCCAGGTATCTTCATGCATCTGCTCTTTTAAGCCATGACTGATTTTTTCTACTTCACCCACTGCCTTCCAGGGCGATAGATTATCCTCATGCTCAAAAGCCGAATTTACGATCAGGTTGCGATGCAACGGCTTACTGCGCGTAGTATCAATTACGGGTGGATTTTCAAAATCGTGGCCGACCTTGAATGCCGAATCTGGCGTTTCAAGCGCACCCAATCCCGGACGGACCCCTTCTTCAACTTCCGAAATACCTTCCAGGTATTTTCCCCTGCCTAAGAGGCTTTCGTCTACCTTAAAGGGCGAAGAGGTATCAAAGCCATCATACTCCGTGAGATTATGGCTCCAATGATAATTGCTGGCTGCCGTTTCAGCGGTATTGCTGAATACGTTATTTGCGAAACGAACCCCATTCAGCTCAGGATCATACTGATTTCCCCAAACATTACGAAATCCATATCTGCTCGAGATGAAAGTATTGTTGTAGACCAGGTGATACGAGGCATATTGGTTGAGCTGAAATCCAGAGTAATTAACCCCATAAACAATATTATGATGTGAAATTATATTCTGCGTTCCGTGATCATAGTATAATCCCATATTATAATGACTGCCGTCATTATTCCGCAGTAAATTATATCTGACTACCGAGTTCCCTCCCTCTATCACATTTCCATAAGTAAGCCCCAGGTCACTGGTCAGCATGCCTGCATGGCTCATATCACAGTATTGGATCAGAGCCTGATACATCGCCCGGTAATCGATCACACTGCGCCCACTCCGCGTCAGAGTGCTGTGGCTGATAACATTCCCCTTGCCACCCAATTGAACACAGCTTGCATAAGTTCCGATAAAATCATGATCATGAATATAGCAGTTGAGGATTTGGTTTCCTTCGCCAAACAGAGCAACTCCGGTGCCCGAGCTGTATGCGATTTCACTGTTTTTAATGATACACTCTTTTCCAAGCATGCGTACCCCTTTATCCCCCTGTGAGCCACTATTCTTTGCCCTAGAGGAAAAGTAAGGATACAGGAGTTGCATGCGGTCGAGAACCAACCTGTATGAGCTTGCATCTGTTTCTATCGTAGCCGCAAATACATCAATTCCCTCAAAGTGTATGTGAGCGCGATCCCGAAGATCCAAAGCCACCATTCTCTGTTTGGTATAGTAATTACCAAGTGGCAATTCACCATCATTTCTCGAAACATAGAGCGCTTTTTCCTGATCATCGTAGTACCACTCATTATCCGCATCGAGGGCATCCTTGATTCCAAAGACATAGTAATCGGCGCCTTCAGCCGCCACATGTCTACGACCCGGATGAAAGGGTGCCGTATCTATAATTTCCAGCTCACCTTGATTTGGATTTGATGTTATGAAGGTAGTCCAATTCGACCAATAATACTTTGCGTGAATCCATACTTCAGCATCGGTGTAATCGTAATCCGGCAGATTTGAATCCACAATGAGTGCCTTTGTGGTATCCGCTTCCATTGTGGCCAATGTTGGTTCAAGCAATACATTGCCTGTGTTTGGCCAGCGGGCTTCAAAGAGCATCTGATCACCGAGGAACACCTGATTTTCATGATCCAGAGGCATTTCAACAGATGCTTTAAATTGAGTCTCGGATACCTGCTCCCAACGATCTCTCGAAATCACATCGACACCGCTAATGACTACCTTCCCATTTGGATTAAGCTTCTTAAAGCTTATCGGCGCATTCAGGTTTCCTGAATTTTGAGGTCTTACCGTCTCACTGTAAATGCCATCGCCGACATAACATAGGTCACCCGCCTGCATCACCGCTGCAGCCTTACTGATCGTTAAAAAAGGTTTTTCTACAGTGCCCTCATTAGAATCGTTCCCGGATTTGGAAACAAAATACTCATTTCCGAATAAAAACGAATTCAGGCACATGGCCAGGAGTAAGAATATAAGATGTAATTTCATGGGGTAAGTGTAGCTGTAAACTCGGCTGACAACCAACCTATTCTTCATGTATCAAAAACCATTAAGGACTTTACAAAAACAAATCTGTATGATGGTAATATAGCTGCAGATTCTTCTGTAGCTCATCATGCAACCCCCCACGTTGAAACAGATCGCTGACTTAGTGGGATGTTCCAAAAACACAGTCAGTCTGGCGCTCAGGAATTCGCCCCGGATTTCTAAGGCTACTCGCGTGCGCGTTAATAAGGTGGCTCAAGAAATGGGCTATGCTCCGAATGCACGAGTCAATGAAGCCATGAAGTATGTGCGCACGCACAAAAAGAAGCGCATTGCCGAGACCCTTGGAATATTAGTGGACTGGCCCGCCGCACAAAAATCCGACTTGGCCTATCATCAGCACCTTCAACTTTTCTTCAATTCCTTTGAAAAGCGTGCAGAAGAGCTTGGTTATGGCTTTGATTATTTATTTATTTCCTCCCCGGGCATGACTGAGAAGCGTATGGATTCGATCATTCGAAGCCGGGGAATACGCGGAGTCGTAGTTATGCCGATGTCAGGCGGGCCTGCCCGGCTTCACATGGATCTAAGCCGGGTAGCATCCGTTCAACTGGGTCGCACGCTTTGGTCACCCCGAATTGATACGGTGGCGGCTGATGATGCGGACAGTGTTTACCTGGCGACTAAGGTCCTGCATCGGAGGGGATACCGCAAAATTGGGTATTTCTTTTCCCGTTGGGCACTGGCGCAGTCATTAAACCGCCTGGAAATGGGGGCACTCTACAGCCAAAAGCATGTTGAAGGCATTGATAACATCCCGATAGGTATCTCAGAAAACCAAAAGACCCAAAAGGACATTACCGATGCGGGTAAGCTTGAGGAAGAATTCATACCCTGGTTTAAAAAATACAAACCGGATGCGATCATCTGCCTCGGAGTATCAGTCAAAGCCATACTGGAAGATAACATGGGCCTAAACGTTCCTGAAGATGTAGGCATAGTACAATATGACTATGTTTATAAGCCAGGTGTCGAATTTGCCGGAATAGACCACCAGAAGAATCTACAGGGTGCTTATGCCGTGGAGAGGCTTACAACCAAAATTGCCCACTCCATGTTTGGCCTACCCGAGTCCCCAATCGAAGTGAGCTTCCCTGTGCGTTGGGTAGACGGCCCCTCCATTAAGCAGCTCAATTAAAAAGAAAGGGATGCAACCCTACCGGGCTACATCCCATAACCAGCTTAATTTCCTTGTATTATGAGGAAATGGAAACGGTTGAGATCAAAATTTCCTCACTTAGAAATCGATTCCAAATCGGAATCTGAAGCTTGATCGAGGAACCAAGCGTCCAAAACCGGGACCCGAGGAGGTAAATTCATTGGTGATATTTGCCAAACTTAAGTTAACACGATACGTAAGCTTATCTGTGCTCCAGCGATATCCGGTGAATACATTGATTAATGTACGTTCACCTAACCATGTGCCGCCATTGCCTTGCTGTGGAGCTCTGCTGGTGCGACCACTGAGGTAATCAACCGTACCCCCTACAGAAAGCCCATCCAGAATACCCTCCCTAAAGGCATAACGGGTGTAGATGTTAAAATTGTGCTCGGGAGAATTCGGCAACACACGACCATTTACTTCAGGTCGGGTCACATCACTGATCAGCTTAGCATCCAGATTCGTATAGGTCATGCGAACATTCCAGTTACTCAGTGGGGTAGCAGTTACTTCAATTTCGTAACCGGTTGCTTCCTCTTCTCCGGATTGGACCTGGAATTCATCCAGTCTCACATTACCTCCCCCTTCAGCTTCCGCATAGGCCTGAGCGAGTGAATCATCCAGATTCGGAAACCAGGGTAAATAGCTACCCGGATCCGTAGTCACAATAATGTTTCGAATCAGATTATTGTTGGTAGCCTCAAAGAGAGCCGCTGAAACCGTTAGTTTGCCATCGAAGAATTCTGTTTTTAAACCAAGTTCTGCGCCTTCTCCAAATAAAGGAGCAGCCAAAACAATATTGTTATCTGAAAAATCAGGCTCCAATATACCGTCCCCGTTGAGATCGGTATCGAATGGATTGTTGTCCGGGTCGATTTGCTCAATCGAACGGAACTGAGGCTCAAAAGACTCCGCATAGTTCGCATAGATATGCAATTTGTCCGGGATAAGCTTATAAACAATGCCCGCCTGTTGAATGGATTCCGAATCCTCATTGCTATCGGAAACAAACCGATCACTGCCACGGGCTAGCACTACGCGATCCGAAGATATAGATTCTGATTCATAATCACTCTGACGATAACCATAAGTCAGCACGAGATTATCATCAAAGAAGTAACCTGCCGTATAGATATAAAAGTCAGTAGACTCACCGGACGTACCCTCATTATTACGCAGTAGGCCGTAACCTTCGAGCTCTGCAGTATTGGGATCGTCCACTACGTATTGAACTGCTGTAGGCTGTTCCCAGCTCCAGGTAGAAGGATCATCGAAAAGACTTCTTCTTCCGGGTGAACGGAAATTCCCGGTACGTCCATTGGGGCCAATTCTGCCTGCACGTGCACGATAGAACCAAAAGTCCTGACTATTGTAGTCAATACCCGGCATGACCTGGAAACGCCCCCACTTGGTTTCATAGTCAGCCAAAAGGTTTAACTGAAAGTTTTGATTGTCCGTTTCCTGGATTCCAACATCCCACAAAGGTCCCTGGCTGGAAGCATAATTGGGGTGGCTTGGGTCCATCGTAGCATTCGCAACCCCATTAATGAAGACCGCCGGCATTCCTGTCTGATTGACGTTGTTCCAATCATCAACTTCATGCCTGAATGCCGCACGCAGCGTGTAGGTCTCATTAAAGGTAAAGCGCAAACGTGCAAAAAGAGATTCGTTATCACGCGCAGAGATTCCTCCACTGTCTCTTTGATTGTAATTGAGGGTCGGATAATCCTCATCCACTTCATGATGCAAACGTCCATACTCATCTTCAAAAGTGAAGCGCTTTAAAGGGGGACGCCATTGCATGCCTGTTTGTTCCAAAGTCTGATTATAGTAGCTAATCAGGAGGTTTCCGCGCTTATCCAGAAAATCGAATTCAAGCATTGGGTTGAAATTCTCAATCGTTCGGGATGCGCCGGGTAATTCATACTCCCGGTCCTCCCAGGTACCCACAATCATGTAGCGAATGTTATCATTGATCGGTCCTGTGATTTGAGCTTCCGCACGATGGTGATCGTATTGCCCGTACGTATATTGAATTCTGCCTCCAAACTCGGATTCAGGGATCTTCATGATATAGTTCACAACACCCCCCGGTGGCACCGCGCCGTATAGGAGTGATGTAGGTCCTTTTACCACTTCTACCCGTGCCACAGCACTCGTAGGAATGGAAAAAGAGGTATTCACGCGAAAACCATCCACCAGATTAAACTGGGTAGGAAATCCACGCAGGCGCACCTGACCATTCGATTGACTGTTAAAATTGCCTATCCCCTCACCGGTAACAACGTTACCCGCAAACTGGAGCATTTCTTCCGGATCAACGGCCAGTGTGTCTTCAATGAGTTGTTCGGTGAGAACATTCACGGTGAAAGGCAATTCAGAGATGTCGGATGCAAATCGCGTCGCACTGATCGATTGGGTGACTTGCACCGCCTCATCTTCCGACTCAATAAGGAATGGGTCGAGTATTAGGATGTCATCATCCGATTGTGCCTGGACACCGATTAAGGTTAAAAAGAGCAGAGTAAAGGCGCAAAAAATACCACGCCTTGCGGTAGTGTATATCGAATATACGTTCATATCACCTACGTGCTTATTCATGATATAGTGTTTAATTTCAGGGTAAGTAAATGTTCCAATAGGGTATTGGAATTTGATATGTTATGAGAAAATCAATAATACTTACTTATAACAATTTTAATTGAGTATTATGGTAATACTCAATTTCTTAAAGGAAGTCACAATTAATGATTAATCCTCGACTTAGTTTGCTACAGGTGCAGGTTTGTCTTTCAGGAACATCTCGAAGCGAGCCATCGCCGCCAGCACTTCCGGGTCTTTGGAATCGGTGACGTCCTTGTATCCCTTGTAATCCCTGGGGTTCCGGTTTTCCCCGCAATCAAAGAAACGCCCATCCCCTTCGAGCAGCCATCGCTTATCGCGAACCAGACGATCTTTTCCTAAATAGGAGAAGATAAACTCACGCTCTTCATAGGCTTCACCCGTGAGCAAAGGCAAAAAGCTTCTGCCATCATAAACATAGTCTTCTGGGATTTCGACATCCGCAATATCCATGAGTGTAGGGAAGATATCCGAAAAGTCTGCGAGCTCCCGCCTGACTCCTTTGTTTTCGATGACTCCCGGCCAGTAGACGATCAGCGGCACATAGACTCCGATCTCCTTGGATACTCCTTTTCCACGGGTAACCGTACCATTATCAGTGGTAATGATAATGGCTGTATTCTCAAGCTGCCCACTTTCTTTCAAAGCATCGATAATCTTGCCGACCATTTTATCCATATATTCCATATTGGACTTAAAGTTGCGCTTCATATCCGTGGGTCCCAATTTTCCTTCATCGCCCTCTACCGTATCGGGTGTTGGGTAAAAGGGGTCATGGGTGAGGATCATTGGATAATAGGCAAAGAAGGGTTTATCGCTTTCCCGGGTCGCAAAATCGATAATGAAGTCCGAGTGCACATCTGGCCCGTAATCATCGTTCGTTGTTGGAAAATAGTCATAATTATGGATTATACTGGGATGCCAGTAGCGTGCCATGTATTTGTAGTTATAGGCATCGGGATTAAGGCTATCATACCCCTCATGCTTCACCCCCTCGGGTAGCATATGCTCATAAGCCCAAAGCGAAGATTCATCAAATCCATATTCGATGGTAGTACCCGGTAATTGCCACTTACCCGCCACGGCGGTCCGATACCCGGCTTCTTGTAATAGCTGAGAGAAGATTATGTTTTCGTCCGAGAGCGGAACATTCTTCTTCATATTATTGTGATACCAGCCCGTCCTGAAGCCATAACGACCCGTCATGATCAAGGCCCTTGAAGGACTGCAAATCGGGGTAGACCAAAATGTCTCAAATCGGGTCCCCATCTCTGCCAATTTATCTAAAACCGGAGTTTCATGTTCAGTATTTCCATAACATGCCAGTTCATCGGCTGCACAGTCATCCGCCATGATCAGTAAGATATTAGGCCGATCCTTCGGACCGCTGGACGCATCTAAAAGCTGTGGAAGCAGAGCAATCGAATATAGAAAGAATAATGCAATAGTTTTCATTACAATTAGGGGTTCCTTGATTTCCGACAGAATCATTCAGTCATTAATCCTAAGTTAACTCCAACTTAAAGGGCTACAAATCCTAAAGAGTATTATGGTAACATTAAAAGATTTGTCTTTTATCAAACGTATTACCATAACACAAAAACGGGCTTGTTGATAAAATGGAAGCGAGCATAAATAGTTTTAGGTAATAAAACTTAATACCCTGACCCCATGAAACGAAAACAAGCCTACACTCTATTGCTTATCGCTGCATTCATTAGTGGTCTATCGATCGCAAAAAAACCTCCAAACATCCTTTTCATCGCAGTCGATGACTTAAAACCTTCCATAAATTGTTTCGGGGATGATTTTGCCATCACTCCGAATATTGATCGTCTTGCCGAAACAGGCACCGTTTTTCAAAATAATCACTGTCAGCAGGCGTTATGCGGACCCTCCCGTGCCAGTATTATGACTGGTTTAAGACCGGATACGCTGGGCATATGGTTCTTCGGCCAGCGTATGCGGGAAATACGACCCGAAACCGTGACTATGCCCGAATTCTTCAAAAATAGTGGTTACGAGACAACCGCGATAGGGAAAATCTATGATCCGCGCAATGTAAACGACCGCGTTGATCCCGAGTCCTGGAGTATCCCCCATAAGACTCGCGCTGACCATATATTTCATCCGGATCACCCCGAACCGATTCCAGGTCACTACCAAAGCGATAAGGCACGTAATGCATACAACGAAGCCAGGGCCAAAGGATTAACACAATTTAATGACATTTTCAGATTCATGAAAACTCTGGAAGCCAATCCTCCAGTGGAACGCCTTGATTACAATTTGCCCGATAATGCCTACACGGACGGAGGGATAGCGATGGGCGCGGTTGAAATACTGAAAGACCTTAGCAAGCGTGAAAAGCCCTTCTTTTTCGCCGTGGGGTTCTGGAAACCTCACCTGGCATTTACCGCTCCAAAGAAATACTGGGATCTCTATGACCGATCGGAAATATCCGTCCACCCCTATCAGCATAAGAGTAAAAATGCAGTGGATGTCGCTTATCATACTAATGGTGAGCTGAAGGGATACGCTAATATACCTCCTAACTTCGACAGCTATTCCGAAAACGACGAAGATCACCTACCCGAAGAAACACAAATCGAACTCATTCATGGTTACTATGCGGCCACTTCCTACATTGATGCTCAGGTGGGCAGGTTGCTCGACGCTTTGGAAGATATTGGTATTGCAGATAATACGATCATCGTTTTGTGGGGCGATCACGGATTTCATTTAGGGGATCATGGGCTTTGGCACAAGCATTCTAACTTTGAACAGGCGACCCGATCACCGCTAGTCATAAGTGCACCCGGAATTGATAAACAGGTTGTCACCAGCGCACCCACAGAGTTTATCGATGTGTTCCCTACCCTCTGTGAACTTGCCGGGCTTAAAGCCCCTGTAGATCTCGATGGTGTCAGCCTAACGCCCTTGATGAAGGGGCAAAAACAAACGGTAAAACCCATAGCAGTCAGTCAATACCCGCGGGGAGATCTCATGGGCTACTCAATTCGCACTGAAAGGTATCGCTATACCGAATGGATAAACAATTGGCGAACATCCGATCCGTATGACCCGGAGTTAGTCCATGGACGAGAGCTCTACGACTACCTCAAAGATCCCATGGAAACCTCGAATGTTGCTGCCGATCCTCACTACAGTGAAACACTTTCAGAACTCCAGAATCTCATGCAGGATTTCTTTGAAGAAAGTCGAAAAGCGGGAGCCACAGCAAATACCGGCAAACCGCAAGAAGCCGAAAGGTTTTTTCATTAAAGGATTGGTGGTTGGATGAGGATTTTTTCACCTATGAGATTCCCTGGGTTGCTCATTCTTTTATTGATATGCAGCAAATTAGGCACATTTGCTGCCAATAAACCCAACTTTGTCTTCTTTCTGAGTGATGATCAATCCAAGGCAGATTATGGATGCTATGGAATGCCCATCAACCTAACCCCGGTAACGGATAAACTGGCGAAGGAAGGTTTGGTATTCGAGCGAATGTTCACCACTCAAGCGATTTGCGCCCCCAGTCGCGCATCACTATTTACAGGCCAATATCCCATTCGCAATGGATTATTCATCAATCACACCGCCTCCCGGGATGGCACCCAAACGGTCTATGACGCACTCAAACCCTTAGGCTATGAAGTGGTATTGGCGGGCAAGGTTCACGTGAAACCGGAGACTGTTTATCGCTGGGATAGGTATATCGGTTCAAGAGGCCACTCACCACTCCATTTGGATGAAATTGATACCTACTTATCTGAGGTGGGAAACAAGCCGTTTTGTTTGTTTGTAACCTCCTCCTACCCTCACGGACCTTATCCGTATAATCCAGATTTCCCTGCTGATAAAGTGATCACCAGGCCTTACATGACTCCCGCACAAATCAAAAGTCTTCCCGGCTACTACGATAATGTAAAAACGAAAGAAGGTGAACTGGAGCAGATACTCACTCTGTTAAATAAGCATGACCTGGAAGAGAACACAGTCTTCATGTATGCGTCCGATCACGGGAATGGACCTACTGAGAAATTTACGGTTTATGACCGTGGCCTGAATGTTCCCTTTATAGTAAGGTGGCCCAATAAAATAAAACCCGGACGCACCCAGGCACTAACCAGTTTTGTAGATATACTTCCAACAATAGTTGAGCTGGCAGGTGGCAAGCCTCTCAAAGAAGTAGATGGAAGTAGTTTTTATCGAGTGCTCAAAGGGGATATAGCAGATCATAATACCACTGTTTTCGGGGTAATGACCCAACAAGGCGTATGGAATGCTCATATATTCCCAAGACGTTCCGCCAGGGGCCCACGCTATCACTATATACACAACTTCAATACATTGGAGCGAATCAAGATGGATGAAGAAATGGGAAAACCAATTGACCCCTTTCGCTTATTGGGTGCACAGAAGCACCCGGATATTCCCGAAGAGGAGCTTTACGACACATGGAATGACCCATACGAGCTCACCAATTTAGCCAAAGATCCTCAATACAAAGCGATAAAGCTGGAGCTCAAAGATAAGATGTTCACCTGGATGAAACAGCAAAATGACTTCCTGACCGAAGGAGGTGAGATTCCTTATTTAGATACCACCCATCCGCTCGATGTCGATAGTGGTGATATCAGAGCCAATATGAAACATATTTATGACTGTCCGGATGAGCTGGAGGGTACAATCAATCATTATATAGACCCACACACACTTACAAAACGCTAGTATTTATGAAAAAAAGTCTGTTCCTAATCACCCTTATCTTTATCAGCTTAAACCTGAATAGCGCACCCCAGGATAAAATTCCCGAAGTTCATACTGACGAATGGAAAGCGATGAACGCCTCCAAGCAGGAGACCTTTGAGTGGTTTCAGGATGCCAAGTACGGCATGTTTATTCACTGGGGCCTTTATTCCATTCCAGCGGGTGTCTGGAATGGAGTAAAAACGCACGATATGGAAAACCGGGGACCCACCATATCCGAGTGGATTCAATATAAAGCGCATATCCCACGAGAGGAGTATGCGCAACTAGCTACCAATTTTAACCCCATTCTTTTTGATGCAGATGCAATTGCAGAACTTGCCATGGCTGCGGGAATGAAATACCTGGTCATAACGGCAAAGCACCACGATGGATTTGCACTCTACGATTCAGCAGTCAGCGAGTTCGATGTAATGGACGCCACTCCCTTTAAGCGGGATATCATCGCTGAGCTTCACGAAGCTTGCAAAAAGGCCGATATAGAGTTCGGAATCTATTATTCGCACAATATTGACTGGGCAGATGGTTCAGACGGACGCACCGAGGAATACAGGAATAAAGGGTGGACTCTGGAATTTAATAGACCCATTGACTTTGGTGCCAATACCTGGGATCCCAGCCCGAATACTTTTGAAGAGTATCTGGAGAACAAGGCCTACCCTCAGGTAAAGGAATTGATGCGTCAATATCCCAATATGAAGCTACTCTGGTATGATATGCCCTGGAGGATGGATGCCGAACAAAGTTGGAATTTTTACAAGATCGTCTACGATATCCAGCCTCAAATCCTTATCAATCACCGCATTGGGAATGGCTTCGGGGATTATTCAATACCGGGTGATAACAAAATCCCTGAGAATCTGGATGAAATGATAAAACCTTGGGAAACGGTGGGAACTTTCAACAATTCCTGGGGATTCAATGGCTACGACCAGGATTGGAAATCACCCACTGAGATTTTATACTGGCTCATCGAGATCGTCTCCAAGGGGGGTAATTACATGCTCAATATTGGGCCAACAGGGTTGGGCGGAGTTCCTGTTGAAAGCATCCATAACTTAAATACCGTTGGAGAATGGCTCAAAATAAACGGTGAAGCGATCTACGGGACACAAAAGTGGACAACTTTTAAGGAAGGACCGACAAACATCAATATGGGAGGCACAAGGGCTCGTGAAGTCGATGGATTTAATGCCGAGTTCAGCACTGAGGACTTTTGGTTTACCCACAAAAAGAATACCCTTTTTGCTATTTCCCTGGCGACACCCTCTGATAGTGTAGTTATCAAGTCTTTTGCCCAAAGTATCGGTGAAATCCAATCCGTAGAGATTTTGGGCTATGGAGTTGTAGACTACAAACAAACCAAGGCTGGCCTAAGCGTTAAAATTCCTAATAGCTTTGAGGCTGAATTAGGTTATGTTATAGAGGTAAAATTTTAGAAAATACTAGTATATGAAAATTATTCAAAGTGGCTTTTTTTTCCTATCATTATCCACAATCTTAGTAGCGACTCAATATGAGGCGAATTGGGAGTCCATTGATAGCCGGCCCACGCCAGAATGGTGGAGCGATGCGAAGTTTGGTATTTTCATACACTGGGGGCCGTATGCTGTCCCAGCATATACAAAAGTAGGGCAATATTCGGAGTGGTATTGGCAAGACTTAAGGAACCCAGGCCGCAAAGGTCATGAGGCGGTAACCACCTTTCACAACGACCATTATGGACCGGGTTTCACCTATGCAGACTTCATTCCTCAGTTCACTGCTGAACTTTTTGACCCCCAGGAATGGGCTCAGCTTTTTGAGGATTCGGGCGCAAAATATGTGGTTCTCACGTCCAAGCATCACGACGGGTATTGCCTCTGGCCGAGTGCAGAAGCAGATCAATCCTGGGGTCGGCCTTGGAACAGCGTTGATACTGGACCGGGGCGCGATTTGCTGGGTGAGCTGACCGATGCGGTTCGCGAGACTCCCCTAAAAATGGGCATCTATTATTCACTCTACGAATGGTATAATCCACTCTACCAGGCCGACGTAGACCTTTTCGTAGATCAGCATATGATCCCCCAATTTAAGGACGTTGTAAGCCGCTATGCGCCTTCAGTGATCTTTAGTGATGGCGAATGGGACCATCCCGCTGAAACCTGGCGATCTGAAGAGCTGCTCGCATGGCTATACAATGAAGCGCCCAGCAAGGACCATATCGTCATCAATGACCGCTGGGGTAAGGGAACACGACATAATCACGGCGGATATTTTACTACTGAGTATACTTCGGGCCTCTCTACGACTGACAAACCCTGGGAGGAAAGCCGGGGTATGGGCTTTTCCTACGGATACAACCGCGCTGAAAACATCCACGATTATAATTCGGCTCAGGAACTCATCTTTATGTTTGTCGATATCGTGAGTCGGGGCGGCAACTTCCTGTTGAATGTGGGACCCACCGCAGACGGGCGCATCCCCACTATCATGCAGGAGCGACTCATGGAAATCGGTGAATGGCTAAACGTAAATGGAGAAGCCATTTATGATACCACCCTTTGGAAGGAATCCGTACAGTGGACAGAAGGTGAGATACCCAAGCAGGAACGTGGCGATTACAATATCGAGTATGATATTATGAGTCTCACCCTGGAACCGGATGAAGGGTTTGCCCGCAAAGAAATGTGGTTCACCCGTAAGGAAAGCACAGTCTATGCGATCCTAACCCAATTTCCCGATAAAAAGGTGCGAGTGCGTGATGTGGTTGTAGATTCAAATGGTGAAATCACCCTGTTGGGCTTTGAGAGACCCTTAAAGTGGTCTCAGGTTGGAAATGATCTTGAAGTTGAAATGCCGAGCCTGAATCCCTCCCAATTCGCTGGGAGATATGCCTGGACTCTAAAAATATCCGGAATTCAGGATTAAGAATTAGCGCTTCAGCCAAAGGCTGCTTATTAGCCTTATCCTACCCTTTAGGGCAGTATAGAGCTCAGGCCTGTATTACGATAATACCAGAATAAATTTGGATTATCAGACTCGCTATATTGGGTTATTATACCCCTGGCAGCCATTTATTGGTTAGCAGGGAAAACTCACTTACCCACTATATACCCATAGCACTATGAATAAGTTAGCTAAACTTACATGCACTAGCTTTGCATTTATGCTTCTCTTATGCTCAGAAGCGACCATCGTACCCACCGAATCTGTTCTTGATAATTCCGGTTTCGAAGATGCCACAAACTTAAATAACTGGAGTGCCCAAGGTAATGCTACGATCTCGATTAATACAGTGACCAACCATGTTTATCGGGGTTCCAAATCAGCCTATATTAACACTCAGGATTCCAGTTCAGGGATTAAGCAGGATCTAGCCGGAAAAATGGACTGGGGCCGCACCTACATGCTTTCCGGAAGGGTCAAATTGGATTCCAGCGAAACGCGGGGACGTATCTCCATTCGGGTGGTAGCCGAGGTTAATGGGATAACCTACCCCCAGTCAGGAAGTATCAGTCTTTCGGTAGCTGATTCAGGCAGTGGGTGGCACTACATTAACGGGATCTACGATTACAACACCAATGATGTACCGGATGATATCTACCTCCTGATTACCAGCGATGCAGGTGCACTGAAGTTTTATGTGGATGAAATCGACGTAATTCGCCTGGAAACCGGGCTATTTAATGTAAACCCCGCGTCATTCATAAGCACCCTTGGTGCAGAAACCACGAGACGCTTTGCAAATCTACAGGGCATTTTTGACCAGGTCGCTGCCAGCAACCGTGACGTAGTCAATGATGTGTGGTCGGTATCCGGTGGAACTTATGATCAACCCTTCCCCCATTCAGGATCAAGCAGCTATTACCACGCAAGCCCCAACACCTGGACCGACTACGAGCTCGAAGTCTCCATTAATATCGATACCGGAACGAATTCTTCCAATGTTTCTATCGGCGCTTTCCACACAACTGCGAGTGTTTACAAACTGGAGATAAATCCTTCCAGAGGAAAGCTCAGCCTAATCAAACAATTTGATAATGGCGTGTCTCAGGTACTGGTATCTGAAGACGGATATACTATTAATTTTGATCAATTCTATGACTATAAATTGGTCGTTAACGCAACCACCGATACCATAGAGGCATATTTTGATGGGACGCTAGAGCTAAGCCACAGTGATGATTCCATCTCGGAGGGCGGAATCAGCCTATCCACTTTCCGGACGAATGCCTCATTTGATGATGTAACCGTTACTGAAATTGGAACCAGCACGGTTCTTTACAGCAATACTTTCAGCACAGCCGGAAGCGATAGTGGATGGGTTACCAACTATTCAACCGCATACGCGAACGACACAAGTATTGGAGCAGAGGATGTCCCCGCAGTGCTTTCACTATCGAGTTATGATCCATCGAATGCGACTACAGCAGGCAAGATCATAATCCCAACGACCACATCCGATCCGACGGAAAGCAAAGTATTGGATACTATAGAAGAATTTGTAGAAGCTGTGGGCAGCAGCTACTCAATCGTAGCCGTGGAAAACGAACCCAACTACAAATTCACCACGGCCGATCGCACTCCCGATACCAATGGTGATATCCCGGCAGTAGAATGGATGAAAAAAATAGCCCAACGTCTGCACGATACCATTAATGATCCTGCCAACAGTGCCAATTTGGGGCATCTCAGAATCTCTACAGGCAGCATGGACGACGCCTATAAAGCATTTACCGATGAAAATAGTTACCGAGCCGGAGTTCCCGGTGTATTCCTGGATGCCATGATCGAATGGGGTAATACCGATGACAACATCGATTATATCGACCTGCATATGCACCAGGCCAATATTGAGGAATCCGCTAACAAAATCGCATATCTCCAAAGCCGGGCACAAAAACCAATCATCGCCACTGAGTGGTCTGAAGCGATGATTTTAAACTCATGGATGAATCAAAGCATTGACTCGACATTTCTGAGCAATTCGGGATTACCTGCCGCAGTCAAGACAACCATCAGTACCAATGCAGACTATGTAAAGGCGTGCTACGAAAATCCGGTCACCGGCACAGAATGGGGTGACTTCGTTGAATCCTCTCCATTAACCGAAACCTACCTGCAGAATGCGGTAGATTTGTTCAATCAGGCCGGGATTGTTCTGACTAGCTATGGAGCTATGAGGCAGTATGGGAGCACCAAATTTGATATGAAGCAGCTCTACGCAAACCTGACTGCTGATCTCTCCTCAAGTAATGAGTATCAAGCCAATCACACCTATGTGACGCAATTTCAGAACATTGATCGAGCCCTACCCGCTCCCGAAAATCAGGTTAAGATCGATCATTTCGAAAATGGAACCGGAAACTGGAACGCTGTTCAGGGCACCTGGAGCATCACCAGTTCACCGGAGCGTTATAGCCAAACGAAAACGACTGGGGTCGGATACACTGAATTCGATAATGTCAATCTAGTGGATAGCCATGTAAGTGTTGAAATCACGCCTACAGCATTTTCAGGAAGTGGAAATTCCGTGGGACTCATGGCGAGATACACGGATAACAACAACCGTTACACAGCACTCTATCGTGATAGTACGAATGAATTGATTATTCAAAGGAAAGTCAGTGGCACCCAAACTACCCTGGCAACCACTTCCTACACCATGAATACCAATCAAAATTACCTGTTTGAATTGGTAATGATCGATCAGAATTTAAAACTCTATGTGGATCACAATCTTGAACTGGAAGTAACGGATACCGATACTACTCTGGCCTCCGGTGAAACCGGTTTATACACGTTTAATACAACCGCCACATTTGATAACTACGATGTTCGTTTGGGTCGCTACATCGATGATTTCGAATCAGGTTCCGCGCCTAAATGGACTGCCACCAATGGCACCTGGGCAGTAAATACATCCAATGAATATGAACAATCATCAACCAGCGGCACCGCATTCTCGACTCTCGATGACTTAGGCTGGTCAGACTACGCGATTGAAGCGTATATAACGCCAACAGCATTCACGGGTTCGAGTAATTCGATCGGTATCAACGTGCGGTATACTGATAACAATAACCGCTATACCCTCATCTATCGGGATGCTACGAATGAATTCGTCTTACTTAAGAAAGTAAGTGGTGTGCAAACCGTGCTCTGGGAGTTACCCGGGATGACTCTAAACGAGAATTCTACTTACTTACTGAAGGTTGAAGTGGTTGGTAGCGAGATACGCGCTTTCCTGGAAAACCGTATTCTCGGAGCTACAACCGATAGTGACCTTACCTCTGGTAAAGTCGGATTCTTTACATTCAATACCTCCGGTACTTTTGATGACGTAAAAGTCTCAGAGTTATAATTTACGATTTCCATTACTAATCCATCAGTGCCCTGAAGTTTATAGCAGCCAAAATGCTGCTGGCTTCAGGGTATTGTTTCTTCACTCAGAAACACTCCAAATCTGCTAAATAGTCTCCTGAGGTTCAGTGCGTTGCGATCTGCGCTGGAGCCTGGGTATCCGCGGTTTGTTGTTTTGAGAGCTTTTGAATGTAATTGTATTTAAAGACCTGGTCCGCAACGAGAGCTTATCTATTTTGTCATCTTTCCGGATAAACAGAATCCGTTCTGCGGGGTCATAATCGACAAGCTGAAAGCCCAATACATCATCCTGTAAGTTAGCCCATATTCTTTGATTTTCCTGGATCATTAAAAGACTAAAACTTCGGTTTTCCCCAAAAGAGTAAGAACCGCAAAATTCTAACGCTTCAGCAAGTTCATTAATCTTCTCAATCTTCAAAGCCGGTTCGCTTTTAACCACTGTTAATTGCGCAAATGGACTACGCTCTAGCAAGCTTAGGCCAAATGCTGTATTGGCTATCAACAAGGTTACTGTAAATCGAAATAACACAGCTTAGTATATAGCGGATCTATCCCAACAGGCAAATCATTTTCCTTCTCAATTCCAGTATTTACATAGAGTGAGGATAGAATCCGTGAGCTATATGCGGATTTAAATGACTCTGATTCTTAGCAATATATGTAGCACATTTTACCAAATACTCGATTATCTTATTACTGCTAGAACTAGACGGATTATTCGAGTGTAAGAGTAAGTATGTATAAATTATGAGAAAAGAATTAAATGACACATTTCAGCCTATTTTGAGACGTTGGAGTTCTTTAATTCTCGGAACAAATCCATCTGTTTCTGTGGGGGTGCCTTTGCGATTAAGGCTAATTTTCTCAAGCTGAATGCACGGATCGATTTGGGATCTCTAAGATCGCACAAATAGTAATTTGCCTCCTCAGGAAGTTCAGCGAGCTGGAATAGCTGGGTGATTCGTGCTTTTGTAAGTCTCTCTTATTCAGCAATATGAGACTTCTTTAGGCTTGATTCCTGATATAGACGTGTTTCCCGTTCGAGAACCCTGCGAATCGGATGAAGCATACTTTCCGCCTCGGGCTCAACTACTTTTATTGCCCTGACCACGTCAATAGGATAACAAAATGGGTACGATACGAAGGGAGTTGCACCCCAACGGGAGTGAGGGATTCCCACGACCAGAGTCATAGGGGGAAAAGTTCGTATTTCAATATCTTCGGGCAGCCATTCGACGCTAAGCTACCTCAAGTTTCAATTTCGAAAGTTGTTCACTGCGCCACTGGCGAGGCGAAATACCCTTCAATCGCAGGAATACACGATTAAACTGCGAAAGCGAGTGAAAGCCTACTTCAAATGCCGCATCGGTAATGGTCATTTCCCGATGTAGCAGTAAGTCACATACATGCTCAATACGCACCGCATGAATATACTCGACAAAGCGCAGTCCGGTAAACTTGTGAAAAGCGCGGCAAAAATAGCCTTCACTTAAATTACAGATTTCTGCCGCCTCTTTCAGATTAGGGGGATTTTGATATTGCCGCTGGATAACCGAGCAAATTTTTATAATGAATGTCGGCAAGGGGCGCTCAGACATATCCTCACTCAGTTCGAGGCTACGGATCAAAGTATCTGCCGCTAACTTGAGCCAACGCTGCAATGCCGCATGCTTAGCATCGCTTACTGAAAGTGTCGATTGTTCATACTCCGCCAGAACAGAATTGATATCCGGAATATTCATCCGCCTCAGCAGATGACGCATGCGATTACGGTTACTCGCATTTAAGTCGCCAGTCCGGTAGCCGCCGGCAATGAGATATCCCAGCGTATCCCCGTTAATCTTTACAGGTACACAAAACCCGGTTAGCCCCGCATCACACCGGTTACACGAAAAATCCTGAGAGTTGGCCTTGATCACCAACTCCTCGACATACCGCTGGCAATGCGCAAATCCCTTCGGCTGATTTCGGATATGTTTGCATAATTCATTGTTGCTGCAGGGCACGGACATTTCTGCAGCCATGCACGACGGACCCACCAATCTCAGCGGAAAGCCGGCGATTGCTTCAAAATCCGCCTCAAGTTCTGCAAACGTTTGAGAGGTTTGCAGCTTGGCGAGCAGAGTCTTTCGAATTGTATTTGGCAATAAAAACTAAATTGAGGTCAATTTATGCACAGTCAATAAAAATAGGCGAAGTTAATTTCATATTTTTTTACTAATCTTCGTCGCTCATGGAAACGAGATCTGATAATACAAAACCTCCCTTACCATTCAAGCTCGAGGGTTTGGCCGCCGAAATTCTGGAAGCCGCACCCTCCGTTACCGTCGCAGGATCTGTCGAGGAACTCACAGAACTGGCAACGGTAGATGCCGGCCCCGACGGTTGGCATGAAGTCGCCTATGAAGTCCCGGGCCGCGGTCGCGTGATCGAACTCAAGGTGTGCAACGTAAAGAACGGCATCGCAGCAAACTATATGGACCCTTACATGCGTCGTCGCGATCCGGACTGTATGGTGATCGGGGATAAACGCCCAACGGATAAAACCACATTTGAGGACCGCTTCGGAACTTCATTCGATGGTTTGCGCGATGAAACCATCGCCTGGATGAAATCCCAGGACCTCGCTGTGTTTGGCTTTGTCGCAGGCACTCCGGATAAGGGGACTGACGCCCTTGCCATAGCACCGGCAAACGCCGGTTTCTTCGCAATGGGCCTCTCCATGCTGCAGGGCATCCTGCCTGTAGATCAGCTGGGTGAAAACTTTAATCCCAAAGCAATCATCTATGTAGCACCCCCTTTCCGCCACACTCATTTTGAGGGGAAGCAAGTGGTCGTGCATAATCGTATTGAAAACATGCATGAGCTTTTCAGCTACAACCTGTATCCGGGTCCCAGTGCAAAGAAGGGCATCTATGGAGTATTGCTTACGCTTGGTGAAGTTCAGGAGTGGGTCACCATGCACTGTTCAACCGTAGAGGTGGTTACCCCCTATGAAAGTTCCATCGTGATCTCCCACGAGGGTGCTTCCGGCGGCGGTAAAAGTGAAATGCTTGAGCAAGTACACCGGCAGCCTGATGGATCGATGCTCCTGGGCCGTAATGTGGTAACCGGAGACGTGCGCACCCTCACATTACCAAGCTCATGCTCACTCCATCCGGTTACGGATGATATGGCACTATGCCACCACATCGATTTGAAAAAGGAAGATGGTAAATTATCGCTGAGGGATGCTGAGGACGCCTGGTTTGTCCGGGTCAACCACATTGAAAAATACGGAACAGACCCGCACCTGGAATCCAAGACCATCAACCCGCCAGCTCCTTTGCTTTTCCTGAATATTGAAGCACAGCCAGATACAACCGCACTGATTTGGGAGCATATTGAGGATAGCCCCGGCATCCCCTGTCCGAACCCGCGTGTAATTATTCCACGACACGTAGTAGACAATGTTGTGGAGGGTGATGTCGATGTCGATATCCGCAGCTTCGGCGTGCGTTGCCCGCCCTGTACCCGGGAGCAACCCAGCTACGGCATCATCGGGATGTTCCACATTTTGCCGCCATCGCTGGCATGGCTCTGGCGCTTAGTCGCTCCCCGTGGACATGCGAACCCTAGTATCGTGCAAACCGCAGGTATGTCCTCTGAGGGTGTAGGCTCTTACTGGCCCTTTGCGACCGGTCGCATGGTGGATCAGGCAAATCTTTTGCTGCGCCAGATCGTGAACACACCGGCAGTGCGCTACATCCTGATACCCAACCAGCACATCGGAGCCTGGGAGACCAGCTTCATGCCGCAGTGGGTAACCCGTGAGTACCTGGCACGCCGGGGTGGTGCTGAGTTTGCCGAAGACCGCGTCACCGCATCTCGCTGCCCGCTCCTGGGCTGGCACCCGAACAGCGTGGTAGTCGAAGGCCGCCAGATCGGTGCACGCCTGTTCGAAGTGGATACGCAGCCGGAAGTCGGCGAAGCCGCCTATGATCAGGGTGCGGAAATGCTGTCCAATTTCTTCCACAAAGAGCTAAGCCAGTTTCTGGTGGATGACCTTGATCCGCTCGGTCGTGAAATCATTGAGTGCTGCTTGAACAACGGCACCATCGATGATTACACCCGACTGATTAACCATCCCGTCTTGAAACCGGCGAAAGGTTAATGAATAGATAGCAGCCTCCTCAATCAAAGTGCGCATTCTCCAAGTGCGCACTTTTTATTTATATCAAATGTGTATATACACTTGATCGATCCAGCTCTATCTGTTCTACCAGTTATGTTATGGAACGTCAGGATATGGTTGCCCTGAGGGAATGTGCCTGCTTTTGGCAGCGGGCGGCGGCGCGTACGCTTTCGCGCAAATACGATGAGGCTTACAAGCCCCTCGGACTCAAGGGCACCCAATTTTCGCTGCTTGCCATGGTGTATGGGATAGAGCCGGACTCCATTACCGAACTGGCAGAGGCAGCCTATATGGAGCGCACCTCACTCATCCGCACTTTGGACCGCATGGTGAAGCAGGGGTGGATTACACTGGGTGAAGAGGGATTTCGCCGTGAGCGCACAATCCGCATCACAGAATCCGGCAAGGAAATCCTGGAAAAGGCGATTCCACTCTGGGACGATCTACAAAAACAATTTGTTGATCGCATGGGCGAAAACAACTGGAAGGACTTTCAAAACCACCTGATAGCCATCGCAGAAATACAGTAGGTTGTAAGTTTTTTTTAAACCATACGTGTATATACACATCTAATCCACAATCCGATGCATCCAATACATCCATTCTCTCCCATCACCGAGGCCATTGTCCTTTTCGCATGGGCAGCCCCTTTCTGGCATATGCTCATGATCCAGCTCGAGGCCAAGGCCTCTAAACCCAAGATCATCCTCATCTCCACGTTTATGTTTGCGTGGACGATGTTTGCCTATGCGGCTATCCGCTACAACGCGGATGCCCTGCTATTCGATGGCTTTCCCGGACGTCCCCTCGCCTATCTAATCATGGCAATTATCGTGTCATATTTTCTGAGAAACTGGCTACTCGGCAATAGGGCCGGCGTATCCCAGCGCCTGCTCATCGGTCTGCAACTTTTTCGTCCATTGGGCATGCTATTTGTGCTCGAGCACGAGCGAGGCATACTGCCCGCGATCTTCGCTCATCCTGCAGGCTGGGGAGACCTGCTTGCGGGCATCGTCGCTGCCTACGTGCTGATAAAGTATCACGGAAAAACGATTCCTGCAAAAGCTGTAATAACGGTAGCAGTGGTAGGTATAGCAGATTTCACGATGGCATTTACCCTGGGTTTTCTGAGCTCCGAGAGCCCCTTGCAATTATTTTCTCATGACCATCCCAATATCGTAATCGATTACCCAACCGGTCTCATTCCGCTATTTCTGGTGCCGTATGCAACGGTTGCACACATACTGTCTCTCGCTCAGCTCCAAAGAGATAAAGTCCAAGGTAGATAGTAACTAATCATGCAATTGATAAAAAATCTCCTCCGCATCATCAGTATTTTAGCGATCGCTGTTCTTTTAAGCGCATGCGAATTTTCCACACCCTTCCGATATAGTGAATCATCCGGCGGAGTGAAAGCCGCTTCGCCGGATGATCCGGTCATCCTCGCGATTACCTATTCAGTGTTGAAGGACAATGAATATCGCGACACTTTCTGGGAGCATACCTTCAAAGTACAACGTGACATTGAAAACAATCCCGGCTTTGTCGGAGCCTCCCTTCGTCGCAGTCTCTTGGGAGCTGAAGGCTGGACCATGACTGCCTGGGAGAACCATCAAAGCCTCAATGCATTTGTGCGGAGTGATGTGCACATAGAAGCGATGAAGGTGGGTTGGCCCGCTGTAGACGAAGGCTACTTTGCACGCATTGAAATTACACGCGGAGAACTACCCCTTTCCTGGGATGTCGCCCATGAAATCGCCGTGAATGAAGGCGAGCTCTACACTCAGGAATACCCCTCGCGTCACGTTTCTGAGTAAATCATCAAACTATCATTTCAAAACCACGCGACCCCAATCCAATAATATCGAGCGAACTTCTGATCTATCAATAATTAGAATCTATCTCAAAAATACTATAATTATCAGTTGACAAATTATGCTTATTGAAAGTCTTTTTCAATAAGCATGGATTTTTAAGGAGCAGATTCAGAAGACTGTGCTAAGGCGGCTTAATCTGCTTTTTTATTGTCCGAATATAACCTGTTAATGATTACAAAACTAAATCTACAAACTTCGTTCGATACCGTAGCAATGAGCCTCGCAGGCATTTGCGGAGTCCATTGTCTGCTCATGCCAGTGGTATTGATCGCATTCCCGCTCTTGGGAACCACCTTGTTTGTCGATGAGAATTTTCACCTTTGGATGTTGTTTGCAGTCATCCCGACCACCGCGATTGCTGTGTTTCTGGGATGTCGTAAACACAAAGACCGGATTGTCATCGCTCTTTCGGTGACGGGTTTGCTATTACTGATTACGGGAATCATTTACGGTCATTATTTTGCTACCGGTGCTTGCCCTCATTGTGGTGGGCATCATCATGACACGGAAACCACACTCCTTACCGCAGAAAGCTGGCTGACCACCTTTGGCGGTGTTGTCATGGTAAGCGCACACTGGCGCAACTGGAGGAAATGCCGTAAAAGTAATTGCAATCACGACCACGACAGTTGCTCACATAACGAATAGGGATACCAGGAAGATCATCACAAAAGCTACGATTGATACACTGCTGGTAAGCACACTCCAGGTCTTGAGTGTCTGTGCCTCAGTCATACCCAAATAGCGACTGACAATCCAAAAACCGGAGTCATTTACATGAGAAAACCCGGTGGCCCCTGCAGCAATCGCAATAGCGATTAAGCCCAACTGCATTTGGCTATAGCCGTCCACAAAAGCAACCATCAGGCCTGCAGAGGTCAGCATCGCAACCGTGGCACTGCCCTGGGCAATTCTTAAAAGAGCTGCAAACAGATAGGCCAATATCACGACAGGAATACCCGATCCCTGAAACACGTAAGATAAAGCATCCGCGATTCCGGTGGAGATCAATACCCCCTTAAACACACCCCCGGCTCCAGTGATGAGGATAATAATACCCGCTGGTCCCAAAGCGCGCGTGCTAATATCCATCAGCTCCTCCTTGCCTACTCCACGGGCAGTTCCCAGAAAATAGAGGGCAGCCAAAGCTGCAATCAATAAGCCGATGACCGGGTGCCCGAGGAAATGGATAATTTGCAAACCAATGTTCAAATTCGCCAGGCCTGCAGCCATTTCCACTTTGCGCTCGGCATTGCTAAGTCCATCTGGAAGACCGGAGGCGACCAGCTGCTCCACCAGAGTATTCGATAGAATTAAGAGAATCGGTAATGCAATGAGTCCAAAAATCAGACCGGCAGGCGGCAGCTTGAGCTCTTCGTAATTCACATCGGTTTCCACATGTTCGGGTAAGCTGACCTCTACCCAGGTCGATACTTTGCGGCACAGCCATGGTCCACAGATCAAAGCCGTAGGAAAACCAATCGCCACGCCAAATAAAATCACCCATCCCAGATTAACGCCCAATATATACCCCACGGCAACCGGCCCGGGAGTGGGCGGTACGAAGGCATGCGTAACGGCCAGACCCACCAAGAGTGGCAATGCAAATACCAGGATCGATTGCTTGGTATCACGTGCCAGTGCATAGAGTATGGGAGCTAAAATCACTAATGCCACATCCAGGAATACCGGAATGGATACCACAAAGCCGGTTACCAGCATCGCATAGGGGGCCTTCTTTACCCCAAACATTTTAAGTAAAGACCGAGCAAGCGCCTCCGTTCCCCCGGAATGCTCCAAGATAGCCCCAAAAATCGCACCGATGCCTATAATCGTCGCTATGAACCCCAAGGCACCTCCCATGCTATCTACGACATTCGCACCAATTTCGGTGATGCTCAGGCCGTTATCTGTCAGCAACACCGCACCTAAAGATACAGCAATAGAAACCAGAAGCAGCGAAAGAAATGTCTGGAGCCTTAACTTCAGTATTAGCAACAGCAACAGTGCGATCCCAAAAACGAGGAGGGCGAGGAGCTCAGTAACGGGTGGGGCAGCCACATCGGGTGCAGCTTGTAGCAATAAGGGGGTAAACATAGAGGGTGTTCATAGGATACTCGCCGCAAAATATCAAGAAAGACTGACACTATGCACTTGATAGAAGGGAATTTACTTGTCTAATTGTTGAGTATTCCAAAATGAAATCCGCATTTGCCAGCCTGCTTATATTGCTGACTTTGTGTATTCAGGTAGCTACGACAAGCCCTGAGTTACACCAATGGCTACATGCGGAAAGTGAAAACTCCTGCAATCCCTGCTGCGCACATAATTCTACGGAAGATGAAACTCCGGAACAGGCGGAGCACCAGTGTGCCGTAAATTTGATGGCAGGGGGAATTGCGCTCTTTGTTTTTGAAACCCGGCCTCCAGTTATCTCTTTCATTCGTACCGAAGCGGAAACCTATGAATACGCAGCCTACCTGCATCGGGTAGAAATTAGAGAGCGTAGCCGCGGCCCACCCATTTTATCCTGATAGACACTTATACCCTGCCTACTCCGTTCTAGGCCCCAAAAATTACTGCAATCATGCGTTGTCGCTATGCTTGCACACCCTTAGCTACATCAGGATAAATCATGAAATTTAAATACAGTTATATATATACACTAATAGTCGGTCTGCTGCTTGCACCGACTAGTCAATACGCTCAGGACGATGAGATCGTTGAGCTCTCGCCCTTCATTTCTTCGGGGAATACAGCTCCAAGGAGTGTGAACGAGACTATTTTACCTGCATCTGTCCTTACAGGCGATGCGTTACTGGATTCCTTAAACACAACGCTTGGAGAAACCCTCGCGAATATACCCGGCGTGCATTCCAACACGTTTGCAGGCGGTGCCAGCCGTCCGGTTATTCGCGGCTTTGACGGGCCCCGTATCCGTATCATGGAAAACGGGCTTGAGATTATGGACGTCTCAAACACGAGCCCAGACCATGCCGTTGCCATCGAACCTTTTTTTGTGCGCAGTATTGAAGTGATTCGAGGACCCGCATCACTGCTTTACGGTAGCGCAGCGATTGGAGGCACGGTAAACGTCATCGACCGCCGTACCAATACTCTGCAGCTCACCCCGGGAGTTACCGGTGATTTTATTTATGAATTTGATACAGCCTCCGAAGGTTCAACCGCAGGAGCCCTGTTCACGCATACCAAAGGGGATTGGTCCGTTACGGTCAGTGCGTTGCTCAGAGATCATCAGGATTATGATATCCCGGGCTATGCGGAGTCTGATCTGTTCCGCGAACGTGAAGAGGAAGAAGAGCATGGGCATGACGACGATGACGATCATCATGAAGATGAGGATCATGACGAAGAGCATGAGGAACACGATGATGAGCATGGCCACGAAGATGAAGAAGAGATCAAAGACACACTCGACAATAGCTTTTTCGAATCACAAGCCTACTCTGCTTCTACCACTCGTTTCTATGGCAATAACTCGCGCATTAGCCTGACCTGGAATCAGTATGACTCGCTTTATGGTCTATCAGGCCATTCCCATGAACATGGGCATGAAGAGGACGAGCATGGCCACGAAGATGAACACGGGCATGAAGATGAGGATCATGACGAAGAGCACGAGGAACATGATGAGCACGACGAGCATGAGGACGAGCACGGCCACGAGCATGGCGAAGAAGAGGATGTCAGCATTGATCTGAAAAGCATTCGCGTCGCTCTGGACTGGGTCCATGTTCTGGATCAGCCAATTCTCCAATCCATCGAAACCCGTTTTGCTTTTACCGACTATCAACATACCGAGTTTGAAGGGGACGAAACCGGCACCTTCTTTGGTAACGAAGCCTGGGAGTTACGTTCTGAAGCCAATTATCTGCTTTCGGAGGTTAATCCGGGGCTCGCAGGCATCCAGCTGAACAGCAGCGATTTTGTCGCAATTGGTGAAGAGGCTTTCACTCCACCTTCGGAGACCGAGGATCTTGCCGGATTTGTTCTTCAGGAATGGAACGTGGGAGATACCCGTTATGAGGCCGGAGCGCGACTGGAACGACGCATTATCGAAACCGATGTCGCTGCCAACTATGAAGATGTAGCAGCCAGCTTCTCAGGAGGTGTTTATCATAAAATCGATGATCGCTTTGCAGTCGCAATTTCCGCAAATCGCTCGCAGCGTCATCCCATTTCGACCGAACTTTATGCAGACGGAGCGCACCTCGCCACGTCGCAGTATGAAATCGGTGATAAATCACTGGGCCTTGAAACCTCAACAGGGATCGATGCGACGTTCTTCTGGGAAGACGAGCTCATCTCAGGCAACATCACTGTATTCGCGAGTGACTTCGATGACTACATCTACCTGAATCCTACGGGGGAAATCGAGGATGAGTTACCGGTATTCCAATTCACCGCTGAGGATGCCGAATTCCGAGGCGTCGAAGCAGAATTCACCTGGCACGCCGTGCATACGGATGAATACCAGCTGCACCTGACTGCACTTTACGATTATATCGACGCTGAGTTGACTACCACCAGTGATAATCTGCCACGGGTCCCTCCCCAGCGAGTTGGACTGAGCGTAGACCTGGATTCAGATAACTGGAACATCGGAACCCGCCTTATCCATGCATTTGAGCAGGATGATACCGCATTCGAAGAATTACCGACTGATGCCTACACGGATATCAGCGCCTTCGCGTCCTACAACGTTGAATGGCAGGGAGCTGAGTGGTCGTTTATGTTTAAGGTGCGTAACGCGCTCGACGAGGAAATACGCCATCACACTTCCAGCACCAAGGATGTAGCCCCCCGGCCGGGTCGCAGCTTTGTTTTCTCCTTAGGAATCCGCCTTTAAGGCGATTCCTTCACGGAAACCGCCCGCATACGCCTCGAAGGTGTTTCGTATTTGGTCCCTCACCTTGCGAAACACCGCGAGCACTTCCTCTTCACTGCCCTTGGCGTGTGCGGGGTCTTCAAAGGCCCAATGATAGCGATTCACCTGTCCCGGAAACACCGGACACGACTCATTCGCATTATCGCAAACCGTGATTACGGTGTTCACGTCCGCATTCAGGAAATCATCCATGTGCTTCGAGTAATGCATGGAGATATCCACGCCAATCTCCTTCATGACCTGAATCGCTTTGCTGTGAACGAACCCCGCAGGATTCGAACCGGCACTGTGAATATCAAATAAATTGCCACCGACTTTGCGCAAAATACCTTCAGCCATGTGGCTACGGCATGAGTTACCGGTGCAGAGAATAAGAACTTTAGGTGTTGGATTCATAGGGAGTCTTGTATTTGTGACTACTCATGCATCAAATCTTCTTTGCTTGCAACCGTCTTTCCAAAAATCTGCCTGCGTAAAAGCCCCTGGCGCGGGGATACTAACCACACGATTATAAAAAACACACCGAGCACCACAGCCATCATCCCTGAAGTCGTGGTGCTTTCCATACCGAATAAATGCGGCAAACCGATTGCGGAGACATGCCCCAACACCGCAGAGAGTGCCGCAAATACTGCACTGATTACGAGCATCACCCAAAGTCGATCCGTCAGCAAATAAGCAATCGCTGCAGGCACGATCAGCATCGCAATCACAATAATACTGCCGACCGCTTCAAATGCGGCAACCGTCGTAATCGCCACGAGGGTCATCAGCAGATAGTGCATCCACTGTGCGTTAATGCCGAGCGAGGTGGCAAGTTCGGGATCAAAAGCCGCGATTTTCAGCTCTTTGAAAAAGGCAAGTATGATGATCAGATTCAACAGCAGCACACCAAGCAGCACAATGGCCGCCCGGGGGATATCGATAGCCACACCGGCCACCGTAAAGCTGGTAAAAACATCGAGAGGAGTCATCTCAATGGCCCCATAAAGCACACAACCGGGGTCGAGATCTACATGATCCGCAGCCTGTACAATCAACAACAAGCCCAAGGCAAACAGCGTCGTAAAGACTATGCCCATGGAAGCTCCGCGGTCCACCTTACCCCAGCTGCTGATCCACTGGGTAAATACAGCCGTCAGCACCCCGACGACCGCCGCGCCGATAAACATACCTATACTTGAACGACTCCCAGTCACCATAAATGCAATCGCAAGCCCCGGTAATACCGCGTGACTGATCGCGTCCCCCATCATACTCATCTGCCGCAGTAACAGGTAACATCCCGGTAGCGCGCAGCTGATCGCGCAGAGCACGCCTACGATCACAATCCACGTGTCGATCGTATACCAGCTCATGGGGTAACTCCCTTCTCCTCGATTTGGTGAGGGCTGCGCGGTATCGCGAGGGAAGATTCCTTTTGCAGGAGCCGGGCTTCGAGCTCCCGCACCATGTCCGGGTTCAATATATGCTCTACGGAATCCGCATCCCGGTCCACATGGCTCGGCGCGATATCTGCGTAACTGATCAAATAGAGCTCCCACAAGCGGTGGTTGCGCGTGGTTCGTGCCGCTTCTCCAAAACCCGCCTCCGATAAACGCAGGGTGTGTGCGTCAAAGCTCTCGATGTGATCCTCCTTGCTCGCTGCCTTGATCAGATGATGCAGCCGCTTGGGAGTCCAGGTGCGGTGCTTTTGCAAGCGATCCACACTGACCGCCATATTCACGGGTTCACGGGATTCGCCGCGCAACTCTGCCTCGATGATTTCAAAAACCGACCGCAAAAGGTGCTGCCGGCCGACTTTGCGCTTCAGCTTAAGGTGTTTCCAATAGCGCTTGAGAATGCCCCGGGCATTTCCAAAAATCATACTAAATAAAAACAAGCCCGAACCCACTAACACGATGAGCGAACCCGCAGGCAAATTCGGCAAGAGCGCACTCACGGACGCTCCGATCCATCCACTGAGCCCCCCGAGTATTCCGGCCCAGACGAGCATCCCCCGAAGGTCATCCGTCCAAAACCGGGCAGCCGCTGCAGGAGTTATGAGAAAGGCAATGATCAAAATAAGCCCCACAGCCTGAAGCCCCACAACTGTGATTGCCGCCACAAGCAGCAACAAAATCATATCCAACAGGGTTACCGACCAACCGCTGGTCGCCGCAAAGCTATCATCAAAGCAGAGCAAGACAAATTCTTTCAGAAAGAGCATACTCACGGCGATCACAATAACGGTGATCGTTAGAATGAACCCAAAATCGCTCAATACCATCGAAGCTGCCTTGCCATAGATGAAATGCTCCAGCCCAGCTGCACTGGCACCCGGCATTTTCTGGAGCAAACCCATGATGGCGATACCCAGCCCGAAAAAGACACTCAGCACCACCCCCATTGCCGCATCATCCTTAAGTCGAGTGGTATTGCGCACGGCAATGACCATGCCCACGCCCAACAAACCGGTAACCAACGCACCCAGCAACAAGCCGGGCAGGTACTTTCCTTCACCCCCGAAGGCCACCAGAATTATAAATGCCAGCCCGATACCCGGCAAACATGCATGAGAGAGCGCATCCCCCATCAGCGAGCGCTTTCGCAGCAATAGAAAACTCCCTATAATTCCAGAGGCGATCCCCAGCAAAGTGGTGCTGAGCACTACGAGCCTCGTGTTGTAATTTTGCAAAAGCAATACATCGAGTGCCTCAGGCCAACCCGCCCACTCAGTAATGAAATTGCCCAATGCGGGGATCATTTTCCCAAATTCTTGAGAGCCTCACTCGCTTCAACCAGGAGCGTGAGTTTACCCCCGTAAGTCTTGTGCAAATTCTCCTGAGTAAACACCGTCTGTGTAGGCCCTGCGGCTACGACCCGCATATTCAAAAGGATAACCCAGTCAAAGTATTGGGTTACGGTCGAGAGATCATGATGCACCACCACACAGGTTTTTCCCTGATTACGTAAATCCTGCAAGAGCTCCACAACTGCACGTTCCGTGGCAGCATCCACAGCTGCAAATGGTTCGTCCATGAAATAGAGTTGCGCCTGCTGGGCCAACGCACGGGCAATGAATACTCGCTGCTGCTGACCACCGGACAACTGGCTGATCTGGCGATCCGCCAACTGAGCGACCCCCACACGATCCAGCGCATCCAGCGCAATCGCCTTATGCTGACTACGCACGGGCTTTAACCAGCCAATATTGCCATAAAGGCCCATCGTCACAACATCCAATGCACTAATCGGA
Source organism: Puniceicoccaceae bacterium (assembly GCA_028285755.1). Lineage (GTDB taxonomy): Bacteria > Verrucomicrobiota > Verrucomicrobiia > Opitutales > JAFGAQ01 > JANQOQ01. The sequence goes on along the minus strand of JANQOQ010000014.1, from coordinate 487,520 downwards.
AAATCCCAATCCACGGATTCGCGCTGGGGCACATAACCTACCAAATTACGATTCTTACGGTAGATTTGCCCATAGATACGCACATCCCCGGATGCTTTGGGAACCAGATCCAGGCACGCTTTCAGTAAAGTACTCTTACCGGCACCATTGGGCCCGATTACCCCCACCAGTTTACCTTCAGGGATATCCAGATCGATGTCCCAGATCACCGGCTTACGCGAATAGGCAACCGTCAGATCATGAATGGCCAAAGGGTAGCTTGCTTCATGCGTGGCGATGGGTCGATTCTCTAAATTCGCTTGCATCCTCTGTTCCTTATTCGAGATTTAATCTTCCCTGAAATCCCCCGGCAGGGGCCTCACCACCCAAAGCCCGTGCAATCACCGAGACGTTATGGTCGATCATGCCGATGTATGTACCCTCATAGGAACCGGAGGGTCCCATCGCATCCGAAAACAACTCACCCCCGATGATCACATCATGCCCCTTGGCACTGGCTCCTTCTATCAACGCTTTCACATTTTTATCGGCTACCGAGGTTTCTACAAATACAGCGGGTATTTGGCGTTCAACCATAAGATCGACCAGATTCTCTATATCCTTAACCCCCGCTTCCGATTCGGTGCTGATTCCCTGAATACCGAGGACCTCCAACCCATACGCACGCCCCATATAGTTAAATGCATCGTGTGCGGTTACGAGAATGCGCTGATACTCAGGGATCGTTTTCATTACCGTTTTCGTATATTCGTCGAGTGTCTTCAGCTTCTCAATATAAGCTGCCCCCTGTGCTTCAAACAGTTCCCGATGCATTGCATCAAACGTGACCAACGCATCTACGACGACTTCCGTTGCCTTTATCCAGCCCCGCACATCCATCCAAACGTGGGGATCAAAATGCTCCGAGTCATTTACCAATACATACTCGGCATCTCCAAGAATCGCTTCCGTAACTGCATAGACCGGTTTTCCGGTTCGGGCGAGTTGCACGAGTATATCGCCCATTTTGCCTTCTAGAAACAGGCCATTGTAAAATACCATATCTGCCCGCTGCAGTTTGATCACATCATCGCGGGTGGGTTTATAGAGATGGGGGTCTACCCCTTCCCCAATGAGAGCCGACACATTGGCATGGGCACCTCCTACTTCACGCACGATATCGGCAATCATACCAACCGTTGCTACAACCTCCACATGGCCCTGAGTGTGAAACTCGTGGTATTCACCAGTCGTTTCCTGCTTACAAGAGCTATTGGCAAAAAGAATGGCTGCCAAAGCGACGACCTTCACAAAAGTATATTGAAGCCTAAAACATTTCATAGCTACCCAAACGTTAAGGCCATTGATGTAGCATGAGCTACATTAGTCAACTGTTATTTCAATTAACTACTCTTGCCGGTTCCCACCACACGCGCGATCAAGCGCTTATCCGCATCTGCTTTCGGCGGGGTCGCTACCAAACCCACTACCCCTGCCGTAATTTTAAACGGAGCCCGGGGAGTCGTCACATACAGTGTGATCCACAAAGTCGGATTACCGTTGATATTGAGTATAACCGGTATGCGGTAGCAGGGCATATCTGGCTCAAGCCCCCAGAATTCGGCATTATAGGCGATAACTCCCTGACTTTGGTTCGCAAAGTTAAGAACAGGTCCTCCTTGCATTAAATTCATGGCCTGTCCCCCGAGTATCGATAGCATGGTGCGAAACCCTACCATATCCCTTACTAAATCTTCCAGAACCGGCATTTGGCTAAGAATGCGAAAGAAAGTCTGCATACTCAGCCCGAAGCCTGCGAAGCTCTTGATATGAATGGGCAACACCCCCATCTCCCGGGCCGTTGCGCTTGATTTTTCGATCACAGACTCTGGGTAAGGTCTGCCCCGGATACCCAAGCCCAGATTGGTAGCCCCTTTTTCAAAAAACCCCTGCTCACGTAATGTGGTGGTCAATTGGCCCAGGTTATCAAAGCCTACGGTTAAATAATCGAGAGGCACCTGAGTATTTTGATCCTTGATGTCATCATGTAGCTTTGCTCGTCTGCCATTTTGTTCATAGGGACCTACAATACGTGTGACCATCTCCGCGATTTCCGAATCAAATTCAAAAACATCTCCCGTACTCGCATAGAGCACCACCGATGCAGCCGCATCCGGGTCTATATTTTCAGTATTACCAAGCCATTCCAGATTCAATAGCCAATGGCGTAATTTTCTGTTTTCAGAATACGCAATATGGACACTGATTTCATCCCCGGCAGCCAGGTCTTCACGTTGCAAAAAACCCATATTGGGGTTAAATGAAATCCCCTGGCTCGCTGCATATTCATTTAACTGGAACGGCAGCTCAGAATGTACAATTTCATACTCCCAAAACGGGTGATTGTCTGCAAATAGTGGATATAGCGAGGTGAACCCAATGAGGAAATATATGAGATTTCTTGGTATTAATAATGGAGGCATCTTATAGGTAAGTGATAGTCCGGTTACGCGGTCAATTCCTTTTTCATTTGATCCGCCGCAACCTCTCTTAATTGATGCAGATAAGTGATATTCTGCAAATCGTGGCGTAACTTTTTACTCCCTCTCATATCCTTGGTAAGTTTTATTAATCGGGGGCGCATCCACTTAATTTGCTCAGTGTGATGTTGCCTCGCGGGACGTGCAGAAAGTAATTCCGCATAGGCAACGATGGTATTCCAACGGGTTTCGATATCCGGGGGAGGAGGCTGCGTCCCGGTTTCAAGGTGTTGCTTGATTTCATTAAAGATCCAGGGATAGCCCAAGGCGGCACGGCCAATCATCACGCCTGCGATTGCGGTGTTATCCCGAATATCTTTCACCATCCGGGAATTTTTGACATTACCATTACCGATAATGGGTAATTCTACACGCTCTGCAATTTCGCGGATGATTTCCCAACGGCCTTCCCCGGAATATCCCTGCACCTTCGTCCTGCCATGAATGGTGAGTGCACCGACTCGGCAATTTTGAAGCTCCCGGGCAATATCCATGGCTACGATATTCTGATCATCCCATCCCAATCTTATTTTTGCAGTAACGGGTGTACCGGGAACTGCATCTACAACACTTTCTACAATATCAATCAGTTTGGATGGGTTTTTGAGGAGGGATGCACCGGCATCCTGGCAGGTCACCTTCTCAGCCGGACAACCAAAATTCAGGTCAATAAAGTCAGGTTTCAGGCGATGCTCAAGCAACTGGGCCGCTTCTGCCATGGTCTTTGGATTGGAGCCGAAAATCTGCATACCGATCGGCCTCTGATCTTCGGTGTAGTGGAGATTTTCCCAGACCTGGGGCTCATCCGCAAGGACAGACTCCGCCATTACAAACTCAGTGACCACAACATCCGCACCTTCGCGCTTACAGAGCTGCCGATACACCGTATCCGTATATCGGGCCATAGGCGCCAGATACAGTGGAAATTGATTATTCTGTAACCACGGTAGCATACTCTCCTGAATCAAAATTTTGTTTACAGGTAATAGGCTGGCAAACTGTCTTAAGAATAGCAACTCAACGATACCCTTTAACCTATATAGACACTCAAATGCGCAAAATATTCTACCTCTTCACACGAATCACCCTGGCACTTTATTTTTTGCAATTCATCTTCACCCAGACATTTGCTGATAAACCGAATGTGCTTTTCATTGCCGTCGACGATCTTCGCCCCGAAATCGCCAGCTACGGAGCTCCTGCGATTACACCGAATATGGACCGGTTGGCCAGTGAGGGCATTCAATTTAACCACCACTACGTGCAATATGCAGTGTGTATTCCTTCACGGGTAGCGTTACTGACGAGTTTGCGATCTGAACGCACGGGACAAAATTATGGTCCCTCCATGTGGGAAAAAATCGAAGGCGCGCAATCCTGGGGAAACACCTTTAAGGCTGCCGGTTACCACACGCTGGCTTTGGGAAAAATATGGCACTACCATACCATCGCAGAACCGCGCACCGACCAATTTGATGTCATTTGGGCTCCCAGTAAAAAATTTACCTATGCCCATCCGGAATCACAAAAAGGGGTTATGGAGTTTTCCCGCAAACGGGCAGAGGGCATACGCCCGGAAGACCTGCGCGACTTACGCCCGATCACTGAGATGGCTGACGTTCCCGACACCGGCTATGTGGATGGAAAGATTGCCGAGCGAGCGGTTAAGGAGCTGAAGCGGGTAGCTAAGGAGGAGCAACCGTTTATGATGGCCGTGGGGTTTGTGAAGCCTCACCTACCCTTTTGCGCACCCAAGAAATATTGGGATCTCTATAAAGAAGAGGATATGGAACTTGCGAAAAATCCCAATCTTCCCACTAACATGCCGGAAATCGCTTTTAACCGCCACCCCAACTTTTTTAGTTATGATTACGGAGACTACCCGGAACTCATCATGGGTGAGCAGATAGATGATCGCACCGCGCGCCACTTATTACACGCATATCGAGCAGCCACCTCCTATGTGGACGCCCAGATCGGCAAGGTGCTCGATCAGCTGAAACGCTTGGGGCTTGAAAAGAATACCATCGTTGTGCTCTGGAGCGACCACGGCTTTCACTTGGGTGATTCCGGACAATGGAGCAAACACTCAAATTTTGAAATCGCAGCGCGCTCCCCGATGATGATCAAAGTCCCCTGGCTCAGTGAGTATAAGGGTGAAAACGATTCGCTTGTGGAGAGTGTGGATATCCTGCCAACGCTTCTGGAGCTCTGCGGAGCACCTCCCTTAAAAGTCCAAGATGGCACGAGCCTGGTGCCAATACTCAAGGGCAAAAAATCTTCAGTGAAGGATGCCGCCTACCATATCTTCCGACGGGGTCGCACAATCGATGGAGAACGCGTAGAGATCTATGGACATGCTGTGCGTACACAGCGTTATCGCTATGTATCCTGGCGGATAGGCCTCGGCATGACCGGAGAAGAGGTTGCTGCGGAACTTTACGATTATGAGGAAGACCCCTATGAGACGCGCAATGTGGTTGAGAATCCAAAATACAACGCAGTAAGAGCAGAGATGCTTCATTACTTGATGGAAGGGCCACCCGGACAATTCAGTTTAAATAAATAGTAGGGTTGGTGTGTCTAAGAAATTACACACACCGATGAACAGAAGGCACTTTATTTCCCAACTTACGCTCGCACTGGGCGGGCTCTCCGCGATTCGTGCGAATCCAGCTCAAAAAAAGCGCATACTGCTAAGGTCTGCCTGGCAAACCCTGAATATCGGCGATATCGCACATACTCCGGGCCTTTTGACTCTGCTGGAAAAATATCTGCCCGAAGTAGAAGTATACTTATGGCCGAGCAGAGTAGATAGCGGCGTAGATCAGCTATTAATGCGCCGTTTTCCTAAATTAAAAATCGTACAAACGCAGAGCGAAATCAATGACGCATTTAGAATCTGCGATTTTCTCATTCATGGATCCAGCGCTACTTTATCTGCCCAAAACCACGTAATTCAATGGCATGAATCGACCGGTAAACCTTTTGGGGTATATGGGATTAGCTTCTCGCGAAAGAACTCATGGAAAGCCGTACCAGAATCGCCCGAAAGTTTGGCAAAAACGATCTCGATATTGAGTAAGGCTGCATTTGTTTACTTCAGAGATTCAAAATCACTGGCGTTGGCAAAGGACCTGGGATGCACCAGCCCGGTGATCGAATTTGGACCGGATGCCGCATTCGCCTGTGACCTTAAAGATGAGGAGGCTGCCGAACGTTTCCTTCACAAAAATATGCTAAAGGAAGGTCGTTTTCTATGCTGCATACCCAGATATCGTTATACTCCCTTTTGGTCCGTCTTCGGGAGAGAACCTGATCCCCTGAGGCTTGCGCGGAATATGGAAATGAAAGAACAAGACCATGCGCCCCACCGTGAAGCAATCACACAAGTTGTAGAAAATCTGGATATGAAGGTCTTAATCTGCCCGGAAGACCGCACCCAAATGCAACTGGGTAAAGAAATGATCTATGATAAGCTGCCGGCAAAAATCCAAAAGAAAGTCGTTTGGAAGCCCGATTACTGGCTGACAGGTGAGGCGATCAGCACGTACATCCGCAGTGCAGGCTTATTTGGCAACGAAATGCACTCACCTATAATGTGTATTGGTCATGGGATTCCTGCGATCGTATGCCGCTGGGATGAACAAACCACCAAGGGTTATATGTGGGAAGATATCGGGCTCAAAGATTGGCTATTTGATATGGACGATGAGGAGCAATGGGCACAACTACCGCAAACAGTTCTGGATATGGCAAGTAACCCCAAAAAATCTCGCCAACGTGCAGTAGAAGCCCTCGAATTTGTAAAGCGGCGGCAAACCGAAACGATGCAGCAGTTATCTAAAGATTTGCAAAGCTCGAATTAAGCAATCTCGCCCTCAACAAAATCCGCAGCGACTGATTTCAGCAAAACGCGGACCTTCTGATTCGTGTAGTCCGGGTCACTCGGTTTACGGGGGATGCACACGCGGATGTAATTCGGAGTAAGGCCGGTCCAAAGAGCGGGCTTGGGATCTTCAATTAAGACCTCAACGGTCTTGCCCAACCAGGATTCATAGAAATCATAGCGCTTCTTTTCACTCAGTCGACGCAAGTGCAGACTGCGGCGATTTTTCTCGAGCTGGTCGATGTGATCTTCCCGCCGTTTCGCAGGTGTCCCTTTGCGTGCAGAATAGGTAAACACATGGGCGAAGTGGAAGGGGTTGTTCAACAAGACCTGGCAAGTCTCCTCGAAATCATCCCGCGTCTCTCCCGGAAACCCCACCATGATATCCGTCCCCAAATACACATCATTGACGGATTCATACGCCAGATGCAGAAAATCCAAATACTCGCCGATCGTGTATTTGCGATACATGGCCTCCAATGTCTTATCGCAGCCGGCCTGAAGTGGAATATGCAAGAAAGGCATCAGTGCATGCGAGGAGTCATTCATCCGCGAGAAAAGCTCCGTCGGGATAGTCGTTGGCTCAATACTGCTGATCCGCACCCGCTCAATGCCTGGGATTTCATTTAAAGCATCCACTACCTCGAGCACACCACGCCCTTGAGAAGCGAAAGTCCCAATATTTACACCCGTGATAACCAGCTCCCTGACTCCCCGATCCGCGAGCGCTCGGGCTTCATCCATACAGTTATCAAAATCCCGGCTTCTGGCGCGGCCCCGCGCATGCGGGATAATGCAGAACGAGCAAAAAAAATCGCACCCATCCTGAATCTTTAAATTCGCGCGCTTATTATAAAGGTGTTCTCCCACGAAATGGATGGAAAAATCTTCTTTATCAATTTTATCCCGAACGATCAAGGGACGCTCATTTTTCTGCCCATCCACGAAATCCAGCAGATTCATTTTCTGCTGGTTGCCAACGATCACATCTACACCGGGTATCTGCGCTACTTCCTTATAGCCCATCTGGGAATAGCAGCCCGCGACCACCGTGATCGCATTCGGATCTTTCCGAATCAGCTGACGTATGCTGCTGCGGCACTTGCTATCCGCACGATCGGTGACTGTGCAGGTATTAATAATATTCAGATCCGAAGGCTCATCCCCTTTTACGATTTCGTATCCGGCCTTTATGAGCTTATCCTGGATCAGCAGGCTTTCCGACTGATTGAGACGACAGCCAAGCGTAACCACACGTGCTCTTTTGGTGGTTTTAGGTGCCGACGACTGTTGCAAACTGACCATTCCTAAAAGATCGAAAATTGGCATTGTGTGGGTTTTCACACAAGTCTTAGTTGCAATTTATTACCTGGAATGGCATAAATGAAGTGCTTTTTTACATAATCGCCTCCCATACGGGAGCTTACTTGTATGTCAGAACATCAATTTGCCATTATTTGTGTACGCCTGATCGGGCTGGCAATTTCCCTGGTAGCCATCGCCCTATTACTGGGAAATTTGCTGGAAACGATGTGGGACTTTAATCCCAATTTCTTTCTCTATTACATCGCTACCCAGCTGCTAAAACCCCTGGTACTGCTTGGTATTGGCATTTTAACCATGGTATTCAGCAAAAAGATCGGCCAAAAAATCTCGAAAAACTGAACCTGCCGAATTGCCTCGAGTCTATGCCTAAAATGAGGTCAGCGCTACTCTTACTAAGCTTATTCATGGCTTCGGCACTATTCGCCGTATCTGCCACTTTACCTTATAGTGAAAAGTATCCGGAGCGGGTAGAAACGCTGATAAGTGCATTAGACCTTACTTATCCTGGATTTGAAAAGGCGCTAAAGGCCTATGAATCGAATAATTTAGACGCCACCATCCAACAAATCATCGATTACTATCGCGAAAAACCCACACCCAATAAAATACTGCTTGCCCTCCCTCCTGCCCGTAAAGATATCCTCGAACTCGCGGAAGACGTCACCCGGGATATTTATACGATCCAGAGCAAAACCTATCAACAACCCCGCCTTGCGGACGGCAGTATCAATTGGGATGATAAAGGCCCCAACAACGATAAAGAATGGGCCTGGATGCTCAATCGCCACAATCATTTCAAGTATCTGCTCACGGCCTATTTTGCTACCGAACAACCCAAATTCATAGAAGTTATTAACGAACAGTTGATCGACTGGATACCCAAATACCCCGCACCTGACCGCCTGACATTTTCCAGCTCCTGGCGTGCACTGGAAGCGGCACGGAGGGTGGCAGATTCATGGAGTCAGACCTTTTACCGGCTCAAGCATCTCGATTTACTCACGGATGAGGCAATCTTCCTTATATTGAGCGCGATCCCCGAACACACCCACGTGCTCATGAACCACTATTCATTTTGGGGAGGTAATCACCAGCTTACCGAAAAGACGGCAATCGCCATCTGTGCGTTTGCATGGCCGGAATTCAAAAAATCCCAAGCCTGGCTGGAATATGCGATGCTGAACACTGCTGAAGGTCTTATCGAGCAGACTTACCCGGATGGTGTTTATAAGGAACTCGCAAACCACTACCAAAAAGTCGTTGCCCAGAATTACCAGCGTTTGGTCGAGTTGCATAGTGCAAACGACGTAGAAATCTCTGATAAACGCCTCTATGATCGGGTTGAAATGATGTGGGATTATTTCGCCCGCATCAGCAAACCCTCGGGATTTGGCCCAAAAAACAATGACTCATCTCAGGAACACAATTTCGTATTTATCGATGAAATAGTCGATACCTACCAACGCAGCGATTGGGAGTATATCCTCAGCTATGGTCAGGTGGGGCAGCCCCCGGCCGGCTTTGCGTCCAAATACTATCCATGGGCCGGCCACGCGATCATGCGCAACCATTGGGGGGAAGATGCGCTCTGGTCTTACTTTGATATTGGCCCTCACGGCAGTGCCCATCAACACAATGACAAGCTGCACATCAGCCTATCCGTAGGTCCGGTGGATGTATTGGTAGACAATGGGCGCTATATATATGTGCCCGGCCCCATGCGCGACTACTTCCGCAATATTAGTGGCCATAACACTCTCAAAATCAACGGAGGTGAACCCTTGCGCCCGCCTCACATTGTGCCGGAGCCCTTAAAAAACTATCATGAGATTAACGCCACCTATGCTGCATTCAGGGGGCGCTCCACTTTTCCGGCGACCCGCCCCCTGAGCAACAAGATCACCCATGAACGCACACTCCTTTTTCTGAAAGACTCCGGCTGGCTGGTCTTTGACTGGGTGCTCACTTTTGGCAAAACCCAGATTGAAGCAAACTGGAATTTCCATCCCGATATCGAGGTCAATCAAATCGAAGAAGTTCTTACCGCAGATCTTGCTGAATATGGTACCTTTCAGCTCTCTCTCTTAAATCCCAAAAAGGGCAATTGGGACTTGGCAATCGGGCAAACAGAGCCTGAAGTGCGCGGTTGGCACAGCTGGACCTATAATCAACGCCAGCCTGCAGTTTCCGCACGATATGTGGATATGCTATTCAGCCCACGGCTATATATTTGGCTCTTGAATCCGCAGAACAGCGAGAATTCAACCGGACTGGAGGCTACCTTGATCAATCAAAAAAGTGGAATGGCCGAGCTGCTGGTAACCACCGCTTCCGGAGAGGTTTTTGAAATCCAATATGATGCGCTTGCGGATAAACCTGTATCCGTAACCCAATCTTCTAATACTCCGTTTCTAGCTCAGTCTCAATCGAAGCCAGAATAACTTCAAGGCCCGGCCCTTTTGCGAGTTTCAGCAACTTCAGGAAGATCATCGCAGTAATCAGCGAATCCCCCGCTGCTGTATGGCGGCCGCTGGTTTTCACATTAAAGTGGCGGCACAGGCCATCCAGGCTGAAATCGTGAGCATTCTCACGCGGCTCTATTAATCCTGCTTCCTCGAGGTTTAGCACCGTTCGCATGAGGTCGATAAAGGTATTTTCGAGCTTCGGCATACCCAGTCGATCCAGTGAGTGATTTACGATTGAAACATCAAAGGCCACATGATGCCCCACCAGGCAGCTTCCTTCCGCATACTCCCGGAACATACGTGTAGCTTCCATTTCGGGGATACCGGTGGCCTGGGCTTCATCATGGGTGATCCCATGCACCACTACGGCTGAGGAATTATAGTCAAATTTCACCACACACTCGAAAGAATCCTCGGTGACGATCTCTCCATCCACGATGGCAAGTGCGCCGTAGGAGACGATCTTATCCCGTGAAGGCAAAGTGCCTGTTGTTTCGGTATCGAACACCACCCAACGTCGCGGTAATTCAGTCACTGTAGGAGTTTCCGGCATGCTAACGTGCAGTGTAAGTCTCCATCAGATTGGCAAGCTCCATAATATTCCTGAATGTGGACTTAACCAACTGGATTTCAAGGCCGGTCAGATCATCCGGGTCGATGACATTGCCAATGCTTTGTTCCTTGAGTCCGGTTTTAGCGATGCAATACAGGATAAATCGTGCAGCATCCTCGGCCCCTTCAAAAAGCTCTAAATTCTCCTTGTCCTTCTTGGCCAAGGCCTGAAACCTTTCTACGGTCGAATTCAGGTCATAAATACCGTTCATCACTGAGAAATAGCGCCCCATATCGACGAGCGGCTTCAATGCAAACTCGTATAAATCAAACGGCTCTGCATTTCCCTCATCATCCCTGAGGTTAAAACTCTCAAATTGCCTGGGGTTCGGGATGCTCTTCTGCGTGATATTCTTCAGGCGGGCGAGATAATCAGGTTGGGTGTGAAATAGCGTACGCCAGGTATCGCCAATCTCGGTATGCAGTTTCTCGTATCCATCCGCATAGCGCGTTTCAAACCAATTGAGGGACATTCGCATGACCTCTTCATCCTCGCTACTGGTCCACTGCTCTATATAAGCCTTCCACTGTTCGAGCGGTTGACACCACATGGGGTTTTTCTCTGTGAGGCCCCGTTCATTTTCAGTCCACCCACATTTGATCAGTCCGTCAAAAATGGTTTCAGTCAAACGCCTGAAAAACTCATCGGTCTGCTCCTGATAATCCGTATCGGTCACCTGATAAACCAATCCGCGGTCCATGGCATCCCGGGTAAAGAGTTCCTTGCGTCCCCCCTTTCCTGCAAAGAACAAGCAAAAGTCTGCAGGTGGAATAAACACACCTTGCTGCCTAAGCTCGCGTATTGAGAGTTGCACAATTCTCCGCATGAAAGCGCGGTTCAGCTCATAGATAACATCTGCAAACCAATAAATCCCGTTCACTGTGCGCAGTTCATTCAGGATGAGCATATCGGCCCGATGACGAATATGGCTCAGCTCCTCGAAGTTATTGATCTCACCAATCTGGCGAATGATAACCATGGGGTTATTCCCGTAAAAGAGCATGATATCCCGCTCCGAGATCACGCCGATAGCAGGAGAATTCGCGGTGCCATCCACCGTCATACAAATGTGCTGATACCCACTTTTCATAAGCAGACGTATGCACTGGCCCAAGGGCGGATTTTCCTGAATGGTGGCCACTGGAGTGCTCATGAAATCCTTCGCAAATGCACGGGATGACAGCTTGCCGGATTGTGCCAGACGGGTCATATCCGTCTTGGTTACGATACCCATCGGATGGCCTTTTTTATCTGTTACAATGACGGCTTCCACCTTGTTTTGCTGCATCAGGAATGCCACTTCCTGCATACTGGCATCCGGCTTACACCGCACAAAACGATGCTCCACAAATTGGGCGACCTGGGTAATCTCACCAATACGGCTCACCATGGTATTGGAGTCCATGTCAGGCGCCAGGAGCTCTTCTCCCGCATCAATATCCAGGATAAGGGTTTCACTGCGAATACTCACATGCGCACGGACGTAGCGTACTACATCCGGGTAGTTCGGCAGGATTTCTGCCATACTTTCCCAGGGAATCGCATACAGCAGCGTGTCTTTTACGGCCTCCGCCGTGCTGTGATGTTGTTTTTCCTCCAGTATATGGCTCAGGCCCAGAATATCGCCTTCTTCGCGATAATCGCTGATTTTTTTATCGCTGCTTTGGTTAAACACCCGTACCCGACCGGAATGCACCACAAAGAAAACCCGACCGCGGGGATCACCTTCACTGAATATATACTCCCCTTTTTCGTGAAATTTGATCTTGGTCTTGCGCGCGATCATTATGAGATCGCTCTCACTCAAATATTGAAACGGAGGATAACGGACCAGGAAATCCGCAATTCTCTGAAACAAACTGTTCGCCAGGCTCATCGGTTAAAATCAAGTGCCCTGCCTCTTACTCCGTCAATCACTTTACCGTTGTGATAAGCATGACTACCTGAAATGAGAGTGTCTTCGATTTTTCCGGAAAAAGCAATCTCTTCAAATGGAGACCAACCGCAACGGGAATACAAGAGATTTGCTGATTCCTCACTCGTCTCATCGTCGATTTTACAGATTACAATGTCTGCCCAATAATCTTCCCTGAGATACCCACGATCGATGACATCAAAACGCCTTGCTACAGCATGGCTGGTTTTTTCGACAACCGTTTCAAGCGCCATCTCTCCCCGATGCACCAACTCCAGTAATATGGGCAGGCTATGCTGCGCTAACGGCAAACCGGCGGGAGCCTGTGTATAGGGTAACTGCTTGCTTAAAAATTCGTGAGGGGCGTGATCCGTTGCGATGATATCGATTCTGTCCTCATTTACCGCTTCCACGATCGCTTTCCTGTCAAGGTCTGCCTTGATAGCAGGATTACACTTTATCTGATGCCCAAGCTGGCCATAGCTGGACTCATCAAAAAACAGGTGATGCACACAAGCCTCCGACGTAATTTTTTTGCCATCGATGTCACCGGGTTGAAACAGTTCCAGCTCATCTGCGGTTGTGATATGCAATATGTGCAGATCCGCATCATGACGCTTCGCCAGTTCAACCGCAAGGGATGAGGATTTCAGGCATGCTTCGCGTGAGCGAATCACCGGATGATAGGCAGGCGGGATATCCTCTCCATACTCGGCCAAGTGTAGCTGAAGATTCTGGTGAATCATATCATCATCCTCACAATGCGTAGCTACCAAAAGGGGTGAGTGCTTAAAAATCTGCTCCAGCACTTCGGGCTCGGATACACGCATATTACCCGTGGATGAACCCATAAATACTTTGACGCCTGGTACTCGTTTACCATCCACACGCTTGATGTGCTCAATATTGTCATTACTGGCACCGAGATAGAAGCTATAATTTGCTGCAGAATCGCGCGCCGCAATCTGGTGTTTATATTCGAGTTGCTCAGCATCCAGCGTGGGGGGCTTGGTGTTAGGCATCTCCATGTAGCTCGTAATACCCCCGGCCACAGCAGCACGGCTCTCTTGGTAAATCGTGCCCTTTTTCGGAAATCCCGGTTCACGAAAGTGCACCTGATCATCGATCAAACCCGGAATCACCCATGCACCCCTTGCATCGATGATTTGCTTACTTTCGGCGTTTGGTAAATCTGATGAGATCGAGCGGATACGCCCCGCTTTTATGGCAAGATGCCCTTGCATTTGGGAGCCCTCATTTACAATCAGGGCATTGACTATATGGATATCATCCATCGCATCAATTCATGTTCGGAAAAATAGATTTAAGTGCAGGGTAAAGGTTTGAATAGGTGTTGAGCAATTTCGGATATACTTCACGATCCACCCCGGGTGTGACTTCTGCAGTTTCCTGAATGGTGGCCTCACAGGCAGCAACCACATCCGCATACAGACCGGCGCCGACCATTGCAAGGATTGCTGCGCCCAGGGCTCCTCCCTCGGTTGCATTCACGTTTACAATACGACTATCAAAGATATCCGCCATCAATTGCTTCCACAATGGAGATGCTGCTCCACCACCGGATACTATAATCTTATCCGTGGATATTCCCAACTGATTCATCATCAACAGGCCTTCCTTGAGACCAAAGGTGACCCCTTCGAGCACTGCGCGCGCCATGTGACCACGCTTATGGCGCAGAGTGAGCCCAATAAACCCGGCGCGTGAATAAGGGTCCGCGTGCGGCATACGTTCCCCGCTGAGATAAGGCAAAAAGAATAATCCCTCAGAACCTGCCTGCACCTGCGATGCCTCCCCATCCAATTCTTTAAAATTACTGCCGAAACCAAGCTCATCCGCAAACCACTGATAGGAACCCGCACAGGATAACTGCACGCCCATGTAGTGCCACTTACCCGGCACTGCTGCACAAAATGCGTGCAAGCGACCCTCAGGCTCGGGTTTAAAAGTGTTAGCAGGGGCAAAAACGACACCACTCGTACCCAATGAGGCAGAGACCATGCCTTCAAGCACCACTCCTGAGCCCACAGCACCGGCAGCCTGGTCACCTCCACCCGCTACCACAATCAAATCTTTGGGCAGACCGGCACTCTCACTCACAGTATTCGTGAGCTTTGAAGTCACCTCAGGAGACTCATAGACCTGGGGCAGCATATCTGCCGAAACCCCACAGGCTTCCATCATCAGCGAGGACCAATCCCGCGCACCTACATCCAGCAATGAGGTACCGGAAGCATCTGAAACATCCGTCGCAAAAACTCCCGTCAACATGTAACGGATATAGTCCTTTGGCAGAAGAATCTTGGAGACCTTTTGCCAGACTTCAGGCTCATGTTTCTGAACCCACAATATCTTCGGTGCGGTAAAGCCGGTCAGGATGGGGTTCCCAGTTACTTCAAGAATCTTCTCAAGACCCAGCTGATCAGTAAGCTCCTCACATTCAGCGGACGTACGCTGGTCGTTCCACATAATGCAAGGCCTTAAGACATTGCCGGAATCATCCAGCAGAACCAGTCCATGCATTTGCCCGGTCAAGCCCAAGCCTACAATATCGCCGGCATCGACATTCGCAGCGATATCACGCAAACACGCCTGCGTGGCAGCCCACCAATCCTTAGGATCAGACTCTGCCCAGAGCGCCTGGGGCGTTGCAAAGTCATACTCGTGACTGACTGTGTATACGACTTTTCCAGTATTTTCTACTACTACAGCCTTCGTCGAGGAAGTACCGATATCAATTCCTACTGTAAAGGGCATTAGAGGTGTTCGTTGATGATGTTCTCAAGCATTTCCTGGCGTCCGCTTGGAATAACGGGTTCCGGCTGGCTAAGCGCATGATTCGAGAGACCTTCGAGAGTTGCCGCACCGCTCTCAACGTCCGCTCCGATACCGGAATCAAAGCTTGCATAACGTTGTTTCACAAATTCTTCCACTCGCCCATCTGCGCGTAGTGCAGCGGCAATTTTCAGTCCACGGGCAAAAGCATCCATACCCCCGATGTGCGCATGGAAGAGGTCTGCAGGTTCATGGGATTCACGGCGCCGCTTCGCATCGAAATTGAGCCCCCCGGTTGTAAACCCGCCCATGCCCAACACCGTGAGCATGACTTCTGTGTTTGTGTAAATATCTGTGGGAAATTGATCCGTATCCCAACCAATCAGCTCATCCCCCCGGTTTGCATCTATACTGCCCAGCGCACCCGCTGCTGCAGAAACCGTAAGCTCATGATACATGCTGTGCCCGGCCAAAGTCGCGTGATTGGCTTCGATGTTGAGCTTAAAATGATCGAGCAGATCAAACTCACGCAAAAAGTTCAGACAAGCTGCAGCATCACTGTCATACTGGTGGGTGCTCGGCTCACGGGGTTTCGGCTCAATGTAGAACTGGCCTTCGAAGCCGATCTTTTGCTTATAATCTACAGCGAGGTGAAGTAATTTAGCCAAGTGCTCCAACTCTCGCTTCATATCGGTATTCCAGAGTGTGGCATAGCCTTCACGACCGCCCCAAAATGTGTAACCGAGACCACCCAGCTTGTGCGTGGCATCAATGGCCGCCTTGATTTGAGCCGCTGCATAAGCAAAAACATCCGCATATGGTGAGGTACCGGCACCCTGTGCATACCGCGGATGTGCAAACAAGCAGGCGGTACCCCAGAGTAATTGCTTACCTGTTTCCTGCTGTTTGGCGGCAAGCTTATCCACAACTTGAGCCAGTGCATCATTCGACTTGGAGAGAGTCCCCAGCTCAGGCGCCACATCCCGATCGTGAAAAGCGTAATAATCGATACCCGTCTTTTCCAGAAATTCAAAGAAGACATCCACACGATTCAGCGCGTTTTCCACACTATCGGAACGGTCATCCCAGGGCATAAGCGCTGTTCCCGGACCAAAGGGGTCTCCCAACTCATTTCGCATAACATGCCAATAAGCAGCAGAAAATCGAAAATGTTCGGACATCGTTTTACCCTCAACGACTTCATCCGCATTGTAATGTTTGAAAGCAAAGGGATTGCGACTTTGAGGGCCTTCGTATTGGATTTTAGGGATATCAGGGAAGAATGCTTCAGTCATATTATTTTTAGATTAAAGTATCGATATTTGTAGGATTTCAGGGCAAGAGCCCAAGCAAAAATGAAATTCTAGTAGGATTTTTTATAATCAGGATTCGAGGACATATTCGGTAACCAGGCGAACTCCAAACCCGGATGCTCCTTTGATGGAGTATGGGGTAGATCGAGTTTGATAAGAGGGACCGGCAATATCCAGATGTACAAAGGGCGTCTTATCGGCCCATTTCTTGAGAAAACTCGCAGCAAAGGATGCACCTCCGTAGCGATCCCCCACGTTCTTAACCGTGGCAACTTCGCTTTTGATATCCTCATCAAATTCGCCTCCATAGGGTAATGGCCATACAAGGTCCCCCGTGCTCTCGCCAATGCGGATCAGCTTATCCTTGATTTTCTTATCCTCGGTGAACAGGCCGGCACGCTTGTGGCCCAGCGCAACCATACAAGAGCCCGTCAGGGTGGAAAGCTCGATAAGCACATGGGGGTTAAATTTTTTACGCGCATAAGCAATCGCATCGGCAAGCACGATTCGGCCCTCTGCGTCGGTATTGATGATTTCGATGGTTTTCCCATCATAGGTGGTAATGATGTCGCTTGGCCGGTAGGCATTCCCACTGGGCATATTCTCGGCAATTGCGAGTATACCTACTACATTTTTGCGTGTACCCATTTCCGCAAGAGCCCGCATAATGCCCAATACCGCACAACCTCCCATTTTGTCGAACTTCATGTCCGCCATGGAGTTCCCGGTTTTTAGATTAAGGCCTCCGCTGTCAAAGGTGATCGCCTTACCCACTACACAGATTTTGGCTTGGGACTTTTTTCCGTTGATGGCCTCAAGCACCACCAGCCGCGGGGGATTACGCGAACCCTGGCCTACCGCGAGAATTCCTCCGAAACCCTGTTTGGAGAGTTCTTTCTCCTCAAAAATCGTGCACTTTAGCCCGTAGTTTTGGGCCATGGATTGAGCCGCTTTCGCCAGATTTGCGGGGGTCATGACGTTTGCCGGGGTATTGCCGAGCTCACGTGTCCAGTTATTGGCACTCCCCAGGGCGATTGCCTTATCCGCCTGCTGTCTTGCAAATCCCAGGTTGGGAGCATCTACGGCTATCTGTATTTTGGTTACGGTAGACTTGCTCTTGGCCGCATCATCGAGAAACGCCTCATAACGATACAAACCAATCAAAGCGCCTTCCACGATGGGCGAGACATCAAAGTGATCTCCAGGGCAAACAAAGGTTAAGGTCGTGCTTCCTTTTGACTGGAGAGCACGTGCAGCCATGGAGCTTGCTTTACGGTAGGTATCCAACTTGATTATAGGGTCACCCCCTACCCCTGCATAGTAAAGCTTCCCACGCCGGTCCCGTAGTAATAATGAATCTCCCACACTCCCCGAAAACTCATCTTCCGCAACATTTTTGATAGGGTCATGTCCTTTGGGCAGAAAGTAAATACGATCCCCCTTGGGGTTCGGAACAACATCTACTGAAATTTCTGGCAGGGTAATATCAAACTCCATGTAAAGATCGTGGCGTAATGGATTAATTGGGAATGAAATGTGGTTTCAATGACGTTGACAGGTCACCCGATACTATTTCGAGTGAGGTTTGCCAATCGCATTGTTAAGTATAGCAGCGAACTACCATAATGGACAAATTTTTTAATAGTTTTCAACACTTTCCTTTAGGTCAGCGCATTCCGGACAGCCCCCACGCCGTTTCACTGAGTCTGCCTACCCTGAAAGATGTGGTTTCCTATGAAGAAAAGGAGCCGCATGCGATGGCAAAAATCCTGTCCGGCTACCCCCGATTTGTGCAGCATGCGTGGATCACAAGGCTCTCAGAGCATTTGCAGGATCATCTGAGTTTAGGCCGGGAAGTATCCCTCTTCTGTTTTGCAAATGCCTACGGTGCAGAAGCAGCCGCGAGAGACCTTGAGCTCCCTAACCCTTACCAAACATTAGAGTGGCAAGGGATCGGAATACTGACCCTACCAAAAGATTCTCGTCAAATCACGGATGTTAAAAATTACATCCAGCACACGGGTTGCGGGCTGCTTTCCCGGCAGGCTGAAGATCTCCTCCTCAAGCTCGATCTTATAGATTCCCGTCCAACGGAGGAACCCCGATCCACAGTGGATGAAGGCTACTTTAATCAACAACTCAGCGAGTGGTTTAGTCCTGGCTGCACACATAGCATTATTCCGACGAATAGTGGCATGAATGCATTCTACGCGGCTTTCCGTGCTGCAAAGGAGTTACAGCAGGATCGAAGCCACTGGATTTCTGTGGGCTGGCTGTATATGGACACGACCCATATTTTAAATAAGTATATAGGGCGTTCAGGCACCCACAAACACTTCCACGATGGCAGCTCCACCGAAGCCATTTGCAGCTACATCAAGAACAACCCGGTAGCGGCCGTGGTCATTGAGGCTCCGGCGAACCCACTCGTGCATACACCGGACCTTAAAGCTATCCAGACAGCATGCCGCGAAGCCCAGACGATCCTGATTCTGGACCCTTCCCTGGTATCTCCTCAAAACATGGATCTCTGCCCCTGGGGGGACGTAGTTACCTGCAGCCTCACCAAATATTCCGGCTATCGGGGTGATGTCATGATGGGTGCGCTATGCATCAATAGCGAATCCCCATTTGGCGACCCGCTTGCCGAGCTTCTGCCTCAATACATCAGTAAACCCTATGCAAGGGATATCGCGTATTTGAGTGCAACGCTGCCCACAGCATACTCCATTCTGGAAAAGCTGAATGAAAATACTCCTGTAGTTGCTGACTTTTTGCAAAACCATCCTGCAGTAGAATCCATACACTGGGCCTATCAGGAGGGCCATGCGGAGTTTTATAAACAATTTGAGCGTAATCCGGGAGCCGTTGGCAGTGTGATCACCGTAAAATTCAAGGAACCACTTCATGTATTTTACGACCGGGTCAAACTCCCCAAAGGCCCGAGTTTTGGAACGGTATTTTCGCTGGTATGCCCTTATCTATATCTGGCCCATTATGACCTGATTCGGACCGAGCAGGGCCGCCAGTATATGCACAATGCAGGAGTTCACCCGGAAATGGTACGGCTCTCGATCGGTACTGAGCCTGTAGATGAAATCATCCAGGTGCTCGAAGAAGCGCTCAGCTAGGGGTTACGCCATTTTCTTTCAATATTTCCGTAAGTCGCTCAACCGGAAGCCCGACGATATTTTTATACGAGCCTTCATAGCCCGCAACGAGTGTGCCGAGTGTATATTGTATGGGATAGGCGCCAGCAAACTGAGTGGGGTCATGATTCATAAGATAATCATCCATTAAAGTGTCTGTGAGCGGATAAAAAATCACCCGGCTCGATACGACTTCAGATATTTGGATACTCTTTGACTGGTTGATAAGCGCAATGCCCGAAAGCACATCGTGCGTTTTTCCAGACAGTTTTAGCAGCATTTCGCGAGCTTCATCCAGGGAGGATGGTTTGCCAAAGCTCTTGCCATCCAAACTCACAACCGTATCGGAACCAATGACCCATGCATCCGGATGTGCGGATGCCGTGGCATCCGCTTTCAATATACTGTTCTGACGGGCTAGCTCTTGGTTCCCGGCTTCAGAATACTTCAGCTCCTCAACCTGAGGAACAACGACCTCAAATTGGCTAATGCATTCCTTTAGCAGCTCCTGCCTGCGCGACGAACCGGATGCCAGTATGATTCTGGAAGTCACTTCTTGTCCCCAAAACGAACTTCCAGAGAATTGCCATGGGCGTCCAGCTGTTCCAGTCGACTGAAGGTGCGGACTACGTCACGTGCATTGGGCAAATTATCAGCCGTATATTTAACGACACTGGTGCGTCTCAGAAAATCCGTAATGCGCAAGCCACTTAAGAAACGACCCGCTCCCCCGGTTGGCAGCGTATGGCTGGGTCCTGCGGTAAAGTCTCCCAAAACGGTTGGGCTGTGGTGGCCTAATAGCATAGCGCCCGCTGTAGTGACGCCCTGCTGCACCTCGTCAAACCATTCATCTTTCACCTGAAGCTCAAAGTGCTCCGGTGCGATTTGATTTAAGACATCGATGGCATCACTTAGCTCATTAAAAGTAATGCGCACATAGCCTTTATCCATCACATTGGCAATGGCATCCGAATGGCTGAGTTTTGGCAGTTGGTTGACTATCGCAGCTTCCACCTGCCTGATAATCTCTTCGCTGCTCGCTACTAAAAACACCCGCTCCTTGCCCGTACCGTGTTCTGCCTGTGCGAGCAGGTCTGCGGCCACCCATTCGGGATTTGCCGTCTCATCTGCAAGTATCGCCACCTCACTGGGGCCTGGCAAGAGATCGATGCCCACCTTGCCGAATACCTGACGCTTCGCTTCAAGCACATAGGCATTCCCCGGGCCAAAAATTTTATCCACGGGCTTCACCGTTTCCGTACCGTATGCCATCGCTGCAATGGCCTGAGAGCCGCCCATCTTATAAATCTCGTCTGCGCCGCAGATCTTCAGGGCAGCCAACATTCCCGGCGAAATGCTGCCATCTGCCAAGGGGGGTGTCGCCACCACAATACGCGGATTCCCCGCAATCTTCGCAAGGGCGACCGACATGATCACAGAAGAAACCAGGGGCACCCGGCCTCCGGGAATATAAATCCCCACGGACTGGATCGGGTAAAAGCGTTCGCCAATATCCGCACCGTCCTGATTCGTATGGCCCCAGTTCTCAGGTTTGGTAATCTTGTGAAACCACTCCACCTGAGTCTTGGCTTTTTGGATATGCGCTAAATCGTCTTCACTCAGTGAGTCGTAGCCTGCCTGAAGCTCGGCCTCGGTAACCCGAAAATCCTCAGTGTTGATTTGGGCTCCGTCAAATTGAGCGGTGTACTGAAATATCGCTTGATCACCCCCTTGGCGTACTTGGGCGATGACTCCCGCAACGATCTCTGTGACTTTATCCTGAGCTTCCTCATTGCGCTCAAACGCATTCAGAAACTCGCTGAGCTCAGCACTGCCCGCCTCATAAATCTTCATACACTTAAGGAGACCTAGAACAACGGATAATCAAATGAACGACCGGGAATTTCCGGATTCACCAGGATTTCATCAAATACCATCTCAAACTGAGGCTTGCCACTGCTCGTGAGCACCGTTACTTTTTGCGTAAACTGGATCCCATCCACTGTGATATCGCCCTCTTCAATAGTAGTGATGCCACTCTCGGTGACGGATTTCAACATGTCGCCAGTCGTTACGTCAAAGAAACGCTTGTATTCGAATCCTCCGGGATGCTCATAGAGGATTACATCCACCTGCTTGCCCTCCAGCTCTTCCTGGCCCAGGTAGGATGCACGGTCTTCAAGGTTTTTATAGGGCCTAAAAAATCCGAGGTTTTCGAGGGAAGAGGCTTTTAGACGACGGGTCTCTACAAGGCTCAGCGAGGTTGTCCCGACGAGTGGCTCTTCTTCACCCTCCACTTGCTGGGTGATCTGCTCGTAGCCTTCATAGCCATTATAGCCGGTGAGTTTGGTAATGTTGCCCAGATCCAGAAAGATGGTTTGGCTAAAGGGTTTTGCGAATGTCAGCGTAACCCGGCCTTCCTGATTTTCTTCCTCGTTAAAAATTGTAATATTACCTTTGTATTGCAGGGTTTCGATGCCGTTCAAAGCCTCTTCGCTTCCCAGATAGGCGCGTGCCTTGTCAATCACTGCTTCGAGCTCAGCAGCGACGGCACTACTCGTTATAGTCGTAAAAATGAACGCCGTGGCAATGACTGACCACAACGGCTTTAATCCGTTTTTCATGATTATCATAAGGGTATTGTAAAAGGTAAATGGACTACTCCCACTCAATCGTGCTGGGAGGCTTAGAGCTAATGTCGTAAACCACGCGGTTCACGTGCTTCACTTCGTTAATGATGCGACTGGACACGGTTCGCAGTAGTTCGTAAGGCAAATGTGCCCAATCCGCAGTCATCGCATCCTGACTTTCCACACAACGTATTGCAATGACATAATCGTAGGTGCGTTCATCGCCCATAACGCCTACGGTGCGTACCGGTAGAAATACGCAGAATGATTGCCAGACTTTGTAATAGTAGTTAGCTTTGCGCATTTCCTCAATGAGGATCACATCGGCATTGCGCAGGATGTCCAGTTTCTCCCGGGTGATATCTCCCATAACACGTACGGCCAGGCCGGGACCGGGGAAAGGTTGCCGCCAAACCATCTCTTTGCTGAGCCCGAGCTCTTCACCCAGGGCGCGCACTTCATCTTTGAAAAGCTCGCTCAATGGCTCAAGTAACTTGAGCTTCATGCGCTCCGGTAAGCCGCCTACATTATGGTGGGATTTTATAAGTGCCGCCGGATTGCCATCGATGGGCACACTTTCGATGATGTCCGGGTAGAGCGTACCCTGTGCCAGGAACTCTGCATCTCCGAATTGGCTGATCGTTCGCTCAAATACTTCCACGAAGATGTTACCGATGAGCTTGCGTTTGGTCTCCGGATCTTCCACATCAGCCAACGCGCTCAGAAATTCCTCACTGGCATCAATAGTAGTGAGATTCATATGGAAGTTATCCTTAAAAATACTCTCTACGGCTTCGCGCTCACCTTTGCGCAGCACCCCATTATCCACAAATACACAATTCAGTTGATCGCCAATTGCCCGGTGAATAAGCGCCGCAGCTACGGAAGAATCCACTCCGCCACTGAGACCCAGAATAACTTTACTGTCCCCGACCTGCTCTCGGATTTGCTCAATAGAGCTCTCGATGTAATTGCTCATCACCCAATCCCCGCGAAAGCCACAAACCTTCTTAAGATAATTACCAATGATCTCCTTACCATGCTGGGTATGGACTACTTCCGGATGAAACTGCAACGCAAAGAATTTACGAGCACGATTCTCAATGGCGGCGTACGGCGAGTTTTCCGTGACTGCTATACTTTCGAAGCCGGGCGGCATTTCGACGAGGCGATCTCCGTGAGAGTTCCAGACCTTAAAAGTCTCGGGCAGTCCGTTGAAGATTTGCGATTGCTGACTGCGTTGGAGCATGCCATAGCCGTATTCACGCTCAGTGCTGTTTTCCACGACTCCCCCCAGAAGCTTACCCATGAGCTGCAGCCCATAGCAAATTCCGAGAATAGGTACATTCAGCTCAAAAATTTTAGGGTCCGGCAGCGGAGCATTTTCCGATAATACACTGGCGGGACCGCCAGACAGGATAATGGCCTTCACCCCATCCTGCTGCAATACTTCAACCGGCGTGTCGTAGCGGTAAATTTTCGAATAAACATGGTTTTCGCGTATTCTGCGCGCAATGACCTGTGTATACTGAGAGCCAAAATCCAATACGGCTAATAATTCACTCATACAATTTTTGTCTAGGTTGGGTTTTCAGGACAATCAATCCCGAAAATCCAGAGTTTTCAATTATGTCTAAATAGTAACGTCCAATAGCGTTTAAAAAAGTTGGAGCATTTGATGCATAACTAATGCCAAAGCTGGGGATTGTGGATCAAACGCCAACGGCTCTAAAACCGAAGCTTGATATTATCCATTCCACAGCGGGGGCAAATGGCCTCCTGCACATCAATATCCGCCGTATAAACGTGGCCACAGTGAATACAGTGAAACACATTACGTTGACGCTTTTTCTCAAAAACGGTCTTACCCAAAGTATCGTAATAGACCCATAGAAATACAATCGTGGCAATACTTGCGAACAAGATAGCGGTGATAAACATCTCTATACCCAACTCAAACATGACTTGTCCTTTAACGCGATTTCAGGCGTATTTTATTAAGCTGATTCGCACGGCACCAGTCAAGCACCTGTGTTACGTGCTTGAGGGGGGTTTCCTCATCAGAGATCAGAAGAACCGGCTGCTCTGGATTGGCATCCCCGGCTATCTGCAGTGCCTGCTCAAGCACCTCTCCGGTAACCAGTGTATTATTGAGATAAAATTCTCCTTCAGGACTGACGGCTATGAGAATCTGGTCAGTCACCATATTTCTTCCGGCGGTTTCAATCTGCGGCGGAGTGATATTGAGCACATCCACATGCTTGAACTGCATCGTCATGAGAAAGAAGAAGATCAGCACCATGAGTACGTCCACCAGGGGCACGATATTGATCTCACCCTTCTTACGACGTTTGCCAACCAAGAGGCTCATGCATCCCGCTTTTTGGAAATATCAATCAGGCGTTCCACGCCCACGTTGAGTTTCGACGCCAGCGATTCCACCCGGCGCATCAACCAGGCATTGCCGATGACAGCCGGAATCGCGACACTCAGGCCCAAAACAGTGGTCGAGAGAGCGAGCGCAACGCCTTCAATAAACTGTGAGGGATCTGGCAAACCCGTCTCCGCAGAAAATCCTGCAAACACATTCACAAGACCGATGACAGTTCCCAGCAGCCCCAACAAGGGTGCGGCAGCGATCACGATATCGAGTATAAAGAGCCCGCGCTCCATGTTATTGATTTGTAGCCGGGCAAAGGCCTTGATGCCTTCCTCGTCCGGCTGGTTATCCTTGTAAAACTCAACGATTCTACCCCCGACTGTGCCGGTATCGATTTTGCGCTGAAGCACATCCCCGGTGATGAAGGCATTTACCAGCTCATCCGGGATGATCACCGACTTACGCAAGGCGATCAATCGCTCCACAATGATAGCGATCGTCAATAACGAGAGTAAACCCAGTGGGTATACAAATAAACCGGCGCCCTCGAGTAAGCTTTGCATCGATTACTTTGCGTCAACGTAAGACAATGAGCCTGCGACTCTCTCCACATCACTCTCCAACAGCTCGGTGATGGGGTCCCATCGACCGGTGGTGAGTGCCTGGTGAGCCGTTTCCGGTAAATTGACAGAGTAAGACCAGTCA
Source organism: Puniceicoccaceae bacterium (assembly GCA_028285755.1). Taxonomy (GTDB): domain Bacteria; phylum Verrucomicrobiota; class Verrucomicrobiia; order Opitutales; family JAFGAQ01; genus JANQOQ01. The sequence continues at coordinate 461,820 of JANQOQ010000014.1, read as the reverse complement.
CCTGCGGTAACCGATTTATTTTCGAGGTCGATATTGATCATGGTATCAGGCTCTTGGGTGATCAAATCGGCCAATTCGTTCAATTTTTCTCGCGGTAAAGTTACACAGGGCACTCCCAGTGTGGTGCAATTTCCAAAGAATATCTCTGCAAAACTTTCCGAAATGATCGCTTTGATACCAGCCCGCGCCAGGGACTGCGGCGCATGCTCACGTGAGCTACCACAACCGAAGTTTGCACCGGAAATGAGCACTGAAGCTCCTTCAAATTTTGAGTCTTTGAGCGGGTGTGTTTTTCCCGCTTCTTCGAATTCCTTGATCGCATCGTAGAATGCAAATTCGCCCAGGCCATCAAAGGTGACGCACTTCATAAATCGCGCAGGGATGATACGATCGGTATCGATATCATCTCCCATCACGGGCACTCCCCTGCCGCTTACGTTTACTATATTTTCTAAAGCCATTTTATCTATTCCTTATATAACGATTAAGCCACCTTGAATACTTCACGGGCGTCGGCAACCTCACCGGTTACGGCTGCTGCTGCGACCATCAACGGGCTCATTAATACCGTGCGGCCGGTCGGGCTGCCCTGGCGGCCTTTAAAGTTGCGATTACTAGAGCTCGCGCAGAGCTGATCGCCCACCAGCTGATCCGGATTCATCCCCAGACACATGGAGCAGCCAGCACCGCGCCACTCGAAGCCCGCATCGCGAAAGATTTGGGCGATGCCCTTTTCTTCAGCAATCGCACTCACGACTTGTGAGCCGGGCACGCAGATGGCCTTCTTGATACCCTCGGCGACTTTCTTGCCTTTGATGTGTTTAGCAACTTCCTCAAAATCCGACAAGCGACCGTTGGTGCAGCTACCGAAGAAGACCACATCCACTTTGGTGCCCTTGATTGCCTGTCCGGGCTGCAGGTGCATATGCTCGTAGGCCTCGACCGCTGTCTCACGATCGCTCTCGGGCAATGCATCCGGCTGGGGCAAGTCCTCGTCGATAAAAATCGCCTGACCGGGATTTATGCCCCAGGTGACTGTCGGGGCGATATCGGCAGCGTTGATGTTTACTATGTCATCATATTCGCAGCCTTCGTCCGAGCGCAGGGCTTCCCATTCGGCTACCGCTTTATCCCACGCTTCACCCTTGGGCGCATAGGGTCTGCCCTTCAAATAGTCGTAGGTTTTCTGGTCCGGATTGACATAGCCGCAGCGCGCACCGCCTTCGATGGACATGTTGCACACGGTCATGCGCTCCTCCAGCGAGAAGTTGTCAAAGACCTCACCTCCGTATTCATAAGCGTAGCCAAGGCCCCCCTTAACCCCCAACAAACGGATAATGTGCAGAATCACGTCCTTCGCAAAAACGCCGGGAGCCAACTCACCATCCACATTGATACGGCGCACCTTCAACGGGCTCAAGGCCATCGTCTGCGTCGCCAAAATATCGCGCACCTGGCTGGTGCCGATTCCAAAGGCAATCGCACCGAATGCACCATGGGTTGCCGTGTGGGAATCCCCACAGGCAATCGTCATGCCCGGCTGCGTGATACCCTGCTCAGGCCCGACAATGTGTACGATACCCTGTTTACCGGTATTGCTGTCAAAAAAAGTCACGCCATGCTCTGCACAATTTTTGCGCAGCTCCTTGATCATGGCATCTGCCAGAGGATCGGAAAACGGTTCATTGCGCTCATCGGTGGGAATAATGTGATCCACAGTAGCAAAGGTACGGTTCGGGTATTTTACAGGTAGCCCGAGCTCTTTTAACATACCAAATGCTTGTGGACTTGTGACCTCGTGGATCAGATGAGTCCCGATAAACAATTGGGTGCGACCGTCCGACAAGGTGCCTACGGTATGCGCATCCCACACTTTCTGGAATAAGCTGCGTTTCACGGTTTATGTATGGTTAATATTAGCGGGTGTTTAACATCCCAAACCATACAACAAAATATCGCGTAAAGTCCAAGTCAACGCCGAAGGTGATTTCGCCGCTACAAATGTTAAGATTAGAGACCGTTTAGTAAACGCGCTTACTTCTCTTTCGCTGAGCCGGTCGGGCTCATGCGATTTTTGAGCGCACGGTCGATATAATCATCCCCACCTTCGGTCTTATCGGTGGGTTGAAAATCGGTACCGGATTCCTCCTCGGCGGGAGTTTCTTCTACCTTAAGCTCCTCCGGCTTTTGGATGATCTCCCCGGTAAATTTGCCACCGGGCTTGATCTCGATGGACTCATAGGTGATTTTGCCATCGATGCGGCCGGTTTCCATAATTGTGATGTGCCCGTCCACGATCAACTCTCCATCAAATTTACCACTGACTTCTGCCTCTTTTACCTGCCCTTTGCCCTTAAAAAACCCGGATTCACTAATGATAAGGGTATGCAAATCATTGAGCTCTGCATTCATATTGCCATCCAATACGAGGCGGTCGCAATTATCGATTTTACCTTCTACGGTGATGCCGTAGCCTACAATCATTTGTTTCTCGGATTTTTCTTTCATTTTGGGTGCTGGATTTGATGGATTTACAGGTGTGGTTGCAGGGTCTGACTGGGCAGATTTATGATTTTTTTTCATGAGCGGCGGATGAGAAAATAATTTAAAGAATACCTACGTTTTTTAAAGAGCTTGTGAGATAAGGAATCAATTGTTTTTTGCGGCTTACCACACTCTTTAACACAAAAATACCCGCTTTCTTGGACAGGGGGTACGAGATTGTCTCAATAACCCGCCGATCGCCTACTATGGCCATCAGTGAATTTTGCTTATTTACGTCTGTAACCAACAAAGCTGAGAACAGTAACTGATTGGTTTTCCGATATTCTTCCAAAGCTTCCATGAGTGCATCATCATGCTTCCAAAAGTTATCAAACCCGAGTTCCTCAATCTGCGAAACCGAGAAGGTTTCTTCGCCATGAGTATAGTCCTTCGAGTCAAGACTGATGACTTTATCCGGTGCTTCCGATAGAATCACACTCCCGGAGCTGAATATGAGTTCTGCCAGCTCCTCACGTCTGGTATCTGCGATGGGAGCGAGCCATTCGACTACCTCATGATCCGTCTGAGTAGTTGTCGGGCTATTCAGATTGAGAGTATCCGCAATCACACCCGCCATTAATACCCCGGCAACGTTGGCCTCCGGCTTCAGATTATGCTTGCGAAACAAATCCGCGATGATGGTCGAGGTTGAACCTACAGGTTCGTTTCGGAAAAGGATGGGCTGATCTGTAGTAAAACTTCCGATTCGGTGGTGATCAATAATCTCCTCGATGTTGACTTCGTGGGCACCGTCAATCGCCTGGGACATTTCGTTATGGTCCACGAGCACCAGGCGCGTTTTTACAGGCTTCAACAGATCCGTCTTGGAGAATACGCCGAGTAGTCTGTTTTGGGCATCCGTAACCAGGTTAAGCGGCGCCGTGGATTGTTCGATGGTCCTGCGCCTTACCATTGCAATGGTGTCATCCGGGCGATAATTCGCCTTCACCGGCTCCACCAGGCTGCCTATCAGCGTCGCTGTGCGGATGATCCATGCCGTTGTGGCGGTGTCGTGCGGGCTGACGATCAGGCTCACACCTTCGGCTTTGGCATGCTCGACGATGTCAGCATCCACATCCAGATCCCCCGTAATTACGATAAGTCGTGTACCGAGCTTGATGGATTTTTCCTGTATATCCCAACGATCGCCTACAATGATCACACTTTGATTGGCCGGGATATTCATGTATGACTGCGATTTATCGAATGAGCGAATATCCATCGCCCCCACGCGAATAAAAAGCTCTTCAATAGAATCCGGATTAGTCGCGCAGATGACCTTCGCATCCAGGGCGCGGATGACATCCGAGATACAGGTATTCACCCGGCGCATCTCCAAAGGATCGTTAATTTTGGGCGTAAAGTACTCCCCCAGTCTGAAAATGGTAATAACTCCCTGCACTCCATGGTCGTCATCCAAGACCGGAAGCGCACGAATATCATACTTATCAATGATTGCCAGTGCCTCCGCACAAGTATTCTTCAACTTTGCCGTAAACGGCTTGGGCTTCATGATATCCTTCACCCGGGGAGTTACATCCCCCAGGAACATCGGCAAAGGGGTTTTAAATTTTGCCAGAATCGCATCGATACGTGCATTGGAATTACCGCAACGCGCCGGAACATACTGCTTGAGCCCCTGAGCGTGCTTAAAGGCAGCATAACCGACCGCAGAACAGATGGAGTCTGCATCCGGGTTTTTGTGTCCGATTACGTAAACGGGCTCAGTCTTCATAGAGCCTATATGTAGGGTTCATTTCAGCAACGCAATGCCTCATTCACAGAAAAGCGAAGAAATTCCCAACTCGCAAATTAATACGGGAGCGGAAAACGGGTGCATAGTGCGATCACCCGGGCCTTCTGCGCTTCGATGATGGGCTCAGAGCCAAGATTATTCAGTACAGCGTCAATAATATCTGCAATTTCAGCCATTTCCTCAGGCCCCATACCGCGACTGGTCACCGCCGGAACCCCCAGACGTATACCGCTGGACTGGAAAACACTGCGCGTATCATTGGGCACCGCATTTTTATTGGTGGTGACATGCGCTTCGTCCAATGCAATCTGTGCCTGTTTGCCGGTGATGTCCGGCAAGTTCCCACGCAAATCAATGAGCATGAGGTGGTTATCTGTACCCCCACTGATAATCTTGTATCCCTTGGAGGTCATGGCATCTGCCAACGCCTTCGCATTGTCGACAATCGCTTGCGCGTAGGCTTTGAATTCCGGCTTAGCGGCTTCCTGGAAACAAATGGCCTTTGCTGCAATCACGTGCATTAATGGGCCTCCCTGGGTGCCGGGAAGCACGGTGGAATCCAGCCCTTTCGCAAATTCTTCCTTGCACATGGCCAACCCACCGCGTGGTCCACGCAGCGTTTTGTGTGTCGTGGTGGTTACAAAGTCGGCATGGGGGAATGGGCTCGGGTGCACACCTGCCGCTACGAGACCTGCAATGTGCGCAATGTCTGCCATCATTAGCGCTCCGGCCTTTTTGGCAATTTCACCCATACGCGCAAAATCGATAATCCGTGAATACGCTGAAGCCCCCACGGTGATCATCTTGGGCTTCTCAGTGAGTGCGAGGCGCTCGATTTCATCGTAATCGATGTAGCCATTTTCATCGGTACCATAGTGGACGACCTCATAGAGCTGCCCAGAAAAGTTTTTAGGGAAGCCGTGTGTCAGGTGCCCGCCATGTTCAAGACTCATAGTCAGGATTTTGTCTCCGGGCTTTAACACCGAGAAATACACCGCCATGTTTGCAGATGAACCACAATGCGGCTGCACATTGGCATGCTCAGCTCCAAATAATGCTTTGGCACGTTCGATTGCGAGGGTCTCGATCGTATCTACATGCTCACAACCGCCGTAGTAACGCTTACCGGGATAGCCTTCCGCATATTTATTGGTCAATACGGTACCAGTGGCCTCAATAACTGCCGGTAGGGTGAAGTTTTCAGACGCGATCAGCTCGATGTGATCCTGCTGTCTGCGTTTTTCGGCTTCGATCGCTGCAAATACGTCAGGATCAATTTCGCTCAAGGGTCGATTGTCTAAGGTTTGGCTCATAGTAATAAACAACAAAAACCTATGGGTATAGATTACTTTCTCAAAAACTCAAGGATGGAAGGAATCGCCTCCACCATGGCATCCCTGCACTGGATGTAAGCATCCACACTCATTCCATAAGGATCGGGGATATCCTTAAACTCACTGTCGGGTAGAAATTCGCGCATCAGAAATATATTTGGACGTTCCTCTCCGAGCACCCGATTCAGCAGGAAACGATGGCTTTCGGTCATACAAAACAAACTGTGAGCATGATCCATCATACTCATCTCGAAAGGTTTACTCTTATGGTTCTCTAAATCCAGACCCACCTTCTTGAGTGCAAACACGGAGTTTTCCGAGGCGGGTAGTCCCGGTATGGTAGAAGTCCCGAAAGAATCCACCTTGAGTTGATCCAGCGGAGCTTGCTCCGCTTGCAGCGCATGCTGCATCAGTCGTGCCGCCATCGGGCTTCGGCACGTATTTCCCGAGCAGACAAAATAGATAGTATCTTTAGGTGTGTTATCCAATGCTTGTTGTTAGTAAAGAAAGTGAAACCTCCAGAAGGTCAACGGTTTGTCAGCTTTTAGAGCTGAATCAGGCAGGCGGAGCCGTCAAACGGGTTGCCAATGAACAATACCCGAAATGCCAGGATAGCCGCACCCAGGCCCGCGAGTATGCGCTGGATCATATTGATGCGCTGCATGGGCCAGCGTTCACGCGCGTTCACGAACTGGCTTTGCCCCCACCACAGCAGCGGGATCGTCCCCAATGCAAAAGCAAACATAATCTCCACGCCAAATGCCGGTGAACCTGATATCAAAGCGACCCAAAAAACGGAGTAGAGTGGCGCGCAGGGAAGCAGTGGAGTCAGGAAACCCAACCAGAGCATGGCGTAGAGTCCCCGATTTTTGCCCAAACCGGATATCGGGAGTTTTGGTAAGCTCAGCTTCTTAAAGAGTTTATCCAGCCCCAATGCGAAGCCCAGGAAGAATATAACCAGTGCCCAGGGCAAATAGAGTGCCGCATTCAACTGGAAAAAATTGGCAAGCTGCAAACTAAAGAAGCCTGCGGCAAATCCAAGCACACTATATGAGATTACACGGCCCAGATGATACGCACCCTGCATGAGTTCGGTCGGTCGCGCATTCTCTTTGTTTAACGGCAGCAATCCGCAAAACAGGGGTCCGCACATGGCGATGCAGTGGGGACTTACGATTAAGCCTGCCAGGAAGGCGTAGAGCCAACCTTCTGAAACATCCGGAAACATATATCAGCGATTACCGTAGGGCGTGTTGTTATCTTCGGCTACCTTCAGTGCCTGAGACTCTTCCTGCTTGAGTTCGCGTAAAATACCACTCAGGCCCGATAAAATAAGAAACACGTCTTTATCCCCATCTCTTAACGCTCGAATGAGCTCGGTTATTGCCTGCTGCATAGAGGGTGCTAGTGTCTCCAAGGGATTAGCCTGCTGCACATCCAAAAGTGAAACACTCTGAGCACTACCTGCATCAATTTTATTTGCCTGATAGGCCAACCATGCAGAGAGCAACTGCTGCTTATCTTGAGGATCGGACGTAACGTGCTCATAGATAAGCCGGACGGTCTCCGCATTCATCTCATAGTCACCCCGCATGGGACGAGTCAGATAATTATTTGATTTACCTATTAACCGGGCAACCTGACTGACACTCAAGCCCTTACCGGCAAAGTAATCCTCCAGGTATTGGATCCAGGAATTAACCATACTCATATTTATTCCTAAAATGTAAAAGGTTACTTAAATGTCAACAAAAGCCATTGACAGGCAAATACTAAAATGTAATAAAGTTACTTATATGGAAAACTCTGTAAATGATTTAAACAATGGCCTCGAAGGAATAGAGCTTAGAGTCGGCAATAAATCCGCAAATACCAAACTATCAAAACTAAGTATTAATGAAACGGAGCATACCGCTAAACTGAGACTTTCCAGAGAACTCGTCACTTTGATCATACATGAATCTTCTAGAAATTTTGAACTCCCGGAAGAGTTTCTGAGAAAAGCCATACATGTCTACCTAGCACATAACCGATTGAACGGTGGTCATTAGAGCTACCACTAGTTATTAAAGCGGAAGAGGATCACATCACCATCCTGTACTAAATATTCCTTGCCTTCCAAACGGTAGCGACCGGCTTCTTTAGCAGCGACTGTACTGCCCGCCGCCAATAAATCCTCGTATGAAACAACTTCGGCCTTGATGAAGCCATGCTCAAAATCCGTGTGAATGACGCCCGCACACTGAGGGGCCTTCATGCCCTGTTTAAATGTCCATGCACGCACTTCCATCTCACCGGCAGTTAAAAATGAAGCCAGTCCTAGCAAATGATAGGTCGAGCGGATCAGGTTATTCACGCCGGAATCACTCACCCCGAGATCCTGCAGATAATCAACAGCCTCCTCATTGCTGAAATCGATGAGCTCTTCTTCCAGGCGGCCCGAAATCACGCATATCTCCGTTTCATTTCGGGCTTCCGCTGCTTTTTTTACGATCTGGACATTCGGATTGTCCTCAGGATTTGAAAGCTCGTTTTCTGCAACGTTACAGGCAAACAACATCGGCTTGGCAGAGAGTAAATGCAACTGCTTCAGGGTATCCAGCTCATCGTCTTCGTAGCTAAGAATATTTGCGGCTTTGCCCTCATTGAGAGGTGGCAACAGGCGATCGATCAGCGTAACCGCCGCCTGGGCAGCCTTGTCGCCGCCACGCGCCTTTTTCACGAGCTTTTCCTTCTGCTTCTCCAGGGAATCGATATCCGCAAGGATCAACTCCGCCTCAATGGTCTCGATATCCCGCAGTGGATCTACCGAACCGGCCTGGTGAATAATATCATCATCCTCGAAGCAACGCACCACATGCACGATGGCATCCACTTCACGAATGTTAGCGAGGAACTTATTGCCAAGCCCCTCCCCTTTACTCGCACCCGCTACGAGTCCTGCAATATCCACGATTTCAATAGCTGCGGGTATGATCTTCGTCGTTTTCGCAATTTTTGCCAGGGGTTCCAAACGATCATCCGGCACCTGGACGACTCCGACATTCGGATCGATGGTGCAAAACGGGTAATTCTGGGCATCTGCCTTGCGCGTCTTCGTCAGTGCATTAAAAAGCGTGCTTTTGCCCACATTGGGAAGTCCTACAATTCCTGCTTGTAACATAAAGTAGCTTGATGCAAGGCGTGCCCGCAAACGCAAGCCTGGAATTTGAGATCGGTTCTAAATGTAGTACTCGATACGGGAGCTGGGAGTCGCCTTCTCGTTACGCACTCGGAATGTGCGATCCATACCGGTAATGATCCGTGCCCCCCGCTTAAAATTAATGTACGAATAAAACCATTGCAGCAACACTGCGATACGATTGCGAAAATCAATGAGAAAGATCAGGTGCACCGCCAGCCAGGCAAACCAGGCTAAAAAGCCACCAAATTTCAATCCTTTCACCTGAGCGACCGCGCGGGAACGCCCTATCGTAGCCATGGAACCTTTATCAAAATAGACAAACGGTTTGCGCTCCGCCGGAGCAGCTACTTTACCCGTTTTCAAGTCTGCAGCGATCAGCTTCACCACATGCCTGCCCATCTGCATCGCTGCGGGGGACACGCCCGGAACCCGTTGGCCCTTGGGATCGGTCAGATTCACGATATCGCCAATGGCAAACACATTCGGGTATCCCGGCAGGCTCAGATCCGGCTCTACACTGACCCGGTTCGCACGATCGAGTGGAACGTCCAGTTTATTCAACAAGGGGCTGCCGACCACACCTGCACCCCATACGATATTTGCCGCTTCGAGAGTCTCACCCTCGAGCATTACTTTCTCCCGCTGGATATCATTGATCTTTTGATTGAGGCGCACTTCCACGCCCAGATCTTCCAGCTGCTTCTTTGCACTGGCTGAGAGTTTCGGATCAAATGCACCCAGGATACGGTCTGCCACTTCCAGGAGTATGATCTCAGAGGTACTCGCATCCAGCTGCTTAAAATCGGTAGCCATGACAACCTTGGTAAGCTCCGCAAACGCACCGGCTAGCTCCACCCCGGTTGCACCCCCACCCACAACGACAATGCGCGTGAGCTTTTTAATCGCCTCCGGGTCGGTGGCACGTTCCGCCTCTTCGTAGGCGAGTAAAACATTTTCGCGCATGCGGCGTGCATCGTCCAGAGACTTCAAACCGGGTGCAAATGCTTCGTAATGGTCGTTTCCAAAATAGTTATTACGCGCACCCACCGCGACGATCAGGTAATCATAATCCGCTTCACCGGTATCTCTGAGAACCACCTTTTGATCATCCAACTTAACATCCACGCATTCATCCAGAATGACCTTAATGTTCCCATACTTCATGAGTACCTTGCGCAGAGGAGAAGCGATCTCCGGCGCGGATAGACCTGCAGTCGCCACCTGATAGAGCAGAGGTTGAAACAAGTGATGGTTTTGCCGATCGATCAGCGTAACATCCACCGGCAATTTACCCAGTTTTTTGGCTGCCGCCAGGCCGCCGAATCCTCCGCCGAGGATAATTACTTTAGGTCTCGTGTGGTTTGTAGTCATTAGCACAGATTATAGCCTGCGCTCATTAAGGGTCAAGCCGTGCGCAAGCTATCTTTTGCGCTATCAGAGGTCATTACTATATTTAATACCTCAACCATCTCCTCGTATTTAAAGGGCTTACTTAAAAACCCATCCATGCCTGCCTCGTAGCATTCATTGGTATCCTCAAGTCGCGCAGCAGCTGAAAGCGCAATTATTTTGGCAGACTTATTCTCAGGCAATACTTCACCTGCCCGAATCTTACGGGTGGCTTCCAGACCATCCATTTTGGGCATATTGATATCCATCAAAATCAGGTCAACGACTGTATCATTCAATCGCTCAACCAACTCCTCCCCATTCATCACCATTTCAATCTTACAGCCTAATCTGCGCATCATGATCTTAAGCAGTTTCTGATTATAACTGTTATCCTCAGCGGCAATAATACGTAAGCTCTTGAATTCTTTGGGGACACTCACATTCTTTGCACTCGCCACAACGGCGCTGTGTCCCTGAAGCTTTTTTTCCACTGCTACCCTTTCATAGGGTAGCTCTACATAAAACGTGCTCCCTTTGCCCTCGACACTGTCAAAAGCAATACTTCCTCCCGCAAAATCAACTAAAGACTTTGCAATCGACAACCCCAAACCCGCACCCTCATGGTTCCTTGCGAGGGAATCATCCGCCTGGGTAAAAGGACTGAACACTTCTTCCTGCTTGGATTGAGGAATCCCGCAACCGGTATCCGAAACTATGATCTGCAAACGCTCATTACCCGCTTGGGTGACTTTTTTGGCGGCCACACTTATTCCCCCCTCTTGGGTAAACTTGGTAGCATTTCCGATGAGATTGACCATAATTTGATGCAGGACTCCGGCATCCATTTCAACGGTTTTCGGCAAGCTGGCGTCCATATCAAAATTAAGCTCAAGCCCCTTTTGAGCGCATGCCGGCATAAATGAAGCCACCACCAGTTTAAGATTTTTCTTTAAGGTAAAAACAGTGGGTTTCAGCTCAAGTGTGCCACTGCGTATTTTGGAAACATCCAGAATCTGATTAACTAATCGAATTAAATTTTCACCGTTGTACTGTATTATAGAAACCCATTCCTGCTGTTGCTCATCAAGCTTGGAATCAACCAGCAAATCACTGAAACCGATAATCGAATTCATGGGGGTCCGGATTTCATGGCTCATATTCGCCAAAAACTGTTCTTTTGCCTGTGCTGCCAACCGGGTCTCCTCCATTGACTCCTCCAATTGAGCGTAGAGACTTTCGAGTTCTGCAAAGTTTTTATAGGAGCTAATATCTGATTTTATAACAATGTAGTGTTGATCTTCTGTATTATCACTCATCGGGAGTATACGTGTTGCATACCAATGAGTATCGAAACACAGGTACTCGAACTCAGCAACCTTTCCTGTTTCCTTAGCGATTTCAAAAGTCCGGTTAAACTGATTCTCAGAATCTCCCGGATAATAGTAACTCACAAATTCATAGTGATCATCTGCGCGATTGGTGCTGATGATCCCCCCATTGCTATCACACACAATGATATGATCCGGAATATGCTTAAGAATGAGGTGCAGACGCTGCCTCAGCTCGTCCGTATCCAGGATAGTTGCGCTGAGCTTAGCGGCCGTATCATTAAATGCCTCCCCCAATAAACTAAATTCCTTGGATGCCAGATCCGGTACACGCGCGGATAAATCACCGGCTTTTATTTTGAGGGCTGTTTTCTCCAACTTGGTTATTTGACGACAAATACTATTTGCCAAAAACATAGAAGTAAACAAAGCCGCTGTCACTATGATTAAACCAAAAGCAATCGTATTCCTGGCCGAATCTAAAATATACCGACTTTCGTGCTCGAGAGTTAATCCCACCATAACTGATCCAACCGGCAGTCCATTGGGCTTTAAGATAAGCACATTCGCGTAAAGTCGATCATAGTGTCGGTGTGTCTTTGCTTGTATTTCGGCAAAAGAATCTCTAACGAATGCCAGCGGCGCAAGTTCCCCTCTACTTACGTTATGCTCACCTTTCGCATAGATAACCTTCGTCTCACCATCCATCACCATAACGGAAACGACCTCATGATCTTCAAATAGAGAAATCACCGAATCGCGAATTTTATGCACCCGATAATCATAGATATCTGCTTGCATCGCAGCGGCATAGGAAGAGGCTAAATTCTCTACCTTGGCATCATACATTCGCTTGATGGCTGCAACTTCATGATGAATGATCTGCCAGGTAAACAAGACGCTCAAACCACCCACGGTTAACACCGTATAAAGACTGATCCTGAAACTAAGGCTGCTTTTCATATTATAACGCAACAACTTCCAATATTTCGAGCATCGCTTCCTTCAATGCCCGCTTGTCCTCTATGATTTCAAAGCGTGTGGTATCTGAAAGACCGGAAAGGACTGATTGATATTCCGGATTTTCGTGCATCCTTACCAAATGTGCTATTAGAGACCTCCGAAGATCGGTATGCATATGGGCATGCATCGCCACTACATGGCGCGGTACACGTACGGTCTCTGCGATTATACGGAGCTTATCGGTATCACCGCCTGCCAGTCGACTGAGCTCGTAGGGATTGGTAGCCCCCGCAGCCAGTTTTCCTATCAATACCCAAACCAACGTAGTCTCATCATCATCCGTGAAAACATAGCCCACCTTGCCCGGATCATTGAATGACTGCGAAATTTCAGTCTCAATCGTAGCTAACCCATTACGCTCAAGATGCGCGCGAGGGAGGAAATAAGCACTGCTCGACCAGGAATCTTCAAATCCAATACGCTTGCCTAACAAATCACTAAGCGTGCGCACATCACTTGTTTTACTAGTATAGATTACACTGCTGTAGTCTCTTTCCTCTCTTTTCCATCGTATTAGCTCCACCTCAATCGGAGCGTTTCGTTGCATATGATAAACCACTAGAGGACTATCAATAAAGATTTGGATTTCCTGCTGTTGTATAAGCCCTATCGCTTCTTCAACACTGCGCGCAGTATTCGCCTCAAAGGTGTAGTCGGAATCACTATATACCCTATTCAAATGATCCACAAACCCCTGAAATCTGCGCATACTGTTCAACGGATCATCCGAAATACTCCCGACGCAAATCACCTGCTTTTGCATTTGTACATTGGGAATGGGTGCTGCAGCTTCTTCATCACTACAGCTAATTGCGAATAGAGACAGGGTAACTGTAAAACCTATCTTACTCGCCCAATTTTTGCGGTATGGCGAGCAGTTCATAACTACTAATACGAACTATCAGTTACGAGTTCGTAGCTAATTATTCGCAATAATTGCGGAAAATCTGAAACAAATAAATTTACAATTGCAAATCGATGCAAATCCCCGATCTAATTCATAAAACTAATTAATCAAATAAGCTCTTCTTCAAAAAGCAGTTCCTTTAAAGACTAAAACTTATTCTTCCACATCATCGATTCGACGGGATAAGGCGTACGCGTTGTATACTTGGCTGATTTTTTGGTGTGGTAGGGTACTTCCACCTCTCCGCTGATCTCAAAATAAATGAGCTGCGCAATGGGCATACCCGGGTATACTTTTACTTTTTGGTGCACTGATATCTCAAGTGTCCAGTAATTACAGAAACCCACATCGCCCTTGCCCGCGGTTGCGTGAATATCTATACCGAGCCTGCCCACGCTCGACTTCCCTTCTAAAAAAGGAACTGTTTTGTGGGTTTCGGTATATTCCTGGGTGACCCCCAGATAAGTCAGCCCGGGCTCGAGCACAAAACCATCGTCCGGCATCGTAAAGCGTTTCACCTGATTGTGCTTGCGCGCATCCAGCACATCATCCTCATAGATGGCCAGCTCTGCACCCAGATGGACATCATAGCTGTTTGCCCCCAGATTCGAGGGGTCAAATGGCTCGATCACGATCGATCCTTCCTCAATCGCTTGCTTGATCTTTTGATCCGTCAATATCATTAAAGTATAGCATTGAGTAATCCTAAACAGGAAATCAAAGCAATAAATGGGCTCTCAACGCAGAAATCCCCTCTCATCTATAGCTATCATCCTTTCTAAATCCTTTAACAAGTCTCGCTTATGCCAAATATCAACAAGCCTGTTGCCCTAACGATTGCCGGTTCCGACAGTGGGGGGGGAGCCGGTATTCAGGCGGATCTGCTCACATTCACCGCACTGGGTTGCCATGGAACAACCGCAATCACCAGTCTCACCGCACAAAACCCGCAGGGTGTAGCCGCCATCGAGGCGGTTAGCCCGGATTTTCTCAAAGCCCAAATCACTCAGGTGCTCGACCACTTCGAAGTCAGAGCCATCAAAACGGGAATGCTATTCAATACAGCTCTCATTCAGGCAGTATTTGAAACACTTGAGCTTTATCCTGAGATTCCACTCGTGGTGGATCCGGTTATGGTGGCAACCAGCGGAGCAGTGTTATTGCAAGAAGATGCTATTGAAGCCATGCGGCAGCTTATCTTCCCAAAGGCGACTTTGATCACCCCCAATTTGGATGAAGCGGCTGTTTTAACGGGAAGAAGCATACAAAGCCTGGAGGAGATGCGCCAAAGCAGTATCGATCTTTCGAGAACGTATAAAACCGCAGTCATCTTAAAGGGAGGCCACCTGAATACTGAAAACCTGGTGGATATCCTCACAGTCGCAGGTGAAATCCTAGCCGAAATTTCAAGCCAGAGAGTTGACCATGTAAATAGCCATGGCAGTGGCTGCAAACTGGCCTCTGCAATTGCCGCCGGGCTGGCAAAAGGCAGCCCGCTTGAAGAATCCGTTAAGAACGCCCACACCTACCTGCAGAGCTGTTTCCAACGACCGATCCAGCTCAGCGGTGAATCATTCCTCAGCCATTTCCCGGACATGCAATGAAGCCCCTGAAGCGGCTATCCGAAATCCATAACCAACTTCCCATACTACAATGGGCACTCCCCTTTTTTGCAGGCATCATCACCTCCAAATGGCTGATGCTTCAAGCGTGGCACAATGCGGATAGCAGTCTGGCGATTACCGTCATATCGCTCATCTGCATCGCTATCCTGCTCGTATTCAAACGATTACGCAACCGAAAGACCATTTACGTATTCGTATTTTTAGGTGCTTTGATCTATGGATTCATACGTTTACCCCCCACGAAAACTTATGATCCACTCCACTACCCCCCTCGGGAGGCGACCTTGGAAATTCAGGTAGATCACCTGATCAATAGCCCACAGGTTGATGAAACGGGCTTTATTCAACTTCGGGGGACGGTTCTCACCAGCAATATCCCCACGCCAAACATCGCTCAATCCCGCATCTACGCAGTCGCCTACAAGCCCGAAGACCTTGAAGCGCCGCTGGCTGAATCGATAGTAATCATCCGCGGATCCCTCTATTTTCACAATACGTATACTGACCCCTTCGAGCTACTGCTCAGGCAGGCCACAGTCATTGAGGTAGACTCCCGATCCGCTCACTTGATCAATCGGCTACAACAATCCATCTTGTCAAAAATTGACACCACACTTACGCTCGGCGAGCCTGCAAACCAACCCTACGCCAACCACCTGAAAGCCATCCTTACTGGAAATAAAAGCTACCTCAGCTTTGAAGATAAGGAACGCATGCGGCAACTCGGCATCATGCATTTTCTGGCAATTAGTGGCTTTCACTTGTCCATTATCGCTCTCATTTTTTATCAATGCGCGCAAATCACTCGCATACCCCGAGCCTGGATCCCAGTTGTCACATTTATAGGCTGCGCACTCTTTGTGTGGGTCACGGGTGCGTCGGTGTCCGCTCAACGCGCTCTTTGGATGCTGGGCTTCTATTTCGGCGCTTATTATCTCGAGCGAAAGCCCAATATCCTGTCATCAGTGCTCGCAAGTGCCCTGGCTATCGTCGTTGTCGAGCCCTCCCAGCTCTTCACCCCCGGATTCAAATTATCCTATACGATCGTACTCACCCTGATCATTTATGGGCTACCCTTACAGCGCACGCTCAACTACCGCCTAAATAAAAGGCAGCTCCTGCCGGACCAGTGGTCACACTGGAGTATCCGTGCTTTAAGACAATTCCGCAAGTGGGCGATAGTTTCAGTATGTATTAGTTGGGCCGCCTATTGGGCGAGTCTGCCGATAGTCGTGGGTTATTTTTCACTGATTCCATTCTTTGCAATATTGATCAACCCCCTCATCGCACCCTTGATTGGACTCAGTTTAACCTGCGGTTTAATATCCATGGCTTTTGGGTTCGTCGGGCTTAGCTCAGTGGCCTATTTTATCAACCACGCCAGTTGGGTATTGCTCGATCTCGTAAATAAAATCAGCCAAATGGGCACTTCGATTGTGATAAACCACACAACCATTGAGCTACCCACCGATACTGCCAATTTGGGAATTTTCTTCATTCTCATAATCCTTGCAGCCATCGCTTACGACAAACCCGCCCGCAAACTCCACCTATTCCTATACCTGCCCGCAGTGAGCTTGCTAAGTGTTTTAATAACCACCCTGCTCGCATAGGATTTTGACATAATCCATAAATTACTCATTTATTATGCCTTATGAAATCTGCATACGAACTGGCGATGGAAAAGCTGGATGCCGGAGAGCCCAAACGTAAAGAGCTGACTGCTGAACAAAAGGAGCAGTTGGCAGATATTAGCCAGAAATTCAGCGCGAAAATCGCGGAACGTGAAGTCTTCCTTGGGAAGCAAATCGAAAAAGCACGCGCTGAGGGGGATTACGCCGAAGAACAAAATCTACTCAAACAATTAGCATCGGACCGGGCAACTCTGACCGAAGACATGGAAGCCCAGAAGGAGAAAATTCGTAATCAGTAAGCCATGGGGCAGCTACGCATAACTGAATATGGCGAAGCCGTATTGAAAAAACCCGGAGAACCTATCACCACCTTCGACGCCTCACTGGCTCAACTGGCGGATGATATGATTGAGACCATGTATGCGGCAGACGGTATCGGCCTCGCAGCCCAGCAAATCGACCAGGCGATCCGGCTCTGCGTCGTTGATCTTTACCAGGAAGGTATGGAAGTGGACTTTGACTACATGCTCGATGGCAAGAAACCCCCGTTAAGCTTGATTATGCCCATGGCGCTGGTGAACCCCAGAATTCAGGAGCTTGGTAAAAATCAAAACGATTATGAAGAGGGCTGCCTGTCCTTCCCGAACATTCGAGCGATTGTTAAGCGACCTGAGCAAATCACCGTGGAATATCAGGATCTGGAAGGGGTTTCGCACAGACTTACCTGCAATGGATTATTGGCCCGCTGCATTCAACATGAAGTGGATCACCTCAATGGAGTATTGTTTATAGATCGCATGGATAATAAAGAACTCTCTAAAATCAACGGAGCTCTAAAACAGCTAAAAAAGCAAACCTTGAACAATACGGGAATTCAAACTTAAGCAGCCCCAAAAATTGCCGAAAATTAATATTATTTGTTAATTTTTTTTAAATTCTCCGACAATGATTTAAGAAGTTATTCACCAAGTGTAAAAATCGCTTGAAATGAGTCCAAGTTTTTGATTCAATTTTCTAAGTTTATTAACCGCTCAACTATTTACTACCCGCTAAGATCCAAGTAATTAAAGAATTTTTCATTCGGCCACGAATGAAGAGCGAGAAAGAAAAAGCATACTAATCATCAAAGGAGCCGCTCGGAAACGAGCGGCTTTTTTTGTGCCTGCAAGTACCGATTATCCGCTTGACGCACACGAAGATGATGATGCCCTTAAGACATGGCTATCAAAGCATTACTCAATGGATACAAAGGCCGCATGGGGCAGGCTATCCTTGCAGCCTCCGAAAATTCAAAGGTGGAAATTTGTGCGCAGACGGATATCGGAGACGATACTGAAGCCTGCCTGAAAGGGGCAGAAGTGATCATCGATTTCAGTCATAAGGACGCGACACTTCCATTAGTGGAAATAGCAGCCAGGCGAAAGATCCCGGTTGTGATCGGCACTACCGGCCATACACCTGAAGAGCGTGCAAAGATTATCCGATATACGACACAAATCCCGATTGTCTGGTCCGGCAACTACTCGATCGGTATGAACCTACTCTTTTATCTGACCAAACGCAGCGCAGAGACCCTACCCGAGCTCTACGAACCGGAGATTACTGAAGTCCACCATCATTTTAAAGTAGACGCTCCCAGTGGAACCGCCGTAGACCTGGCACGCCGTATCTGCGAAGGCCGGGACTGGGATTACGAAGAATCCATCGTACATGGCCGTGAGGGGATGACAGGCGAGCGTAAACCCCGTGAGATCGGCATGCACGCCCTGCGTGGCGGAGACATTGTCGGCGATCACCGTGTGAGCTTCTTTGGAGAAGGCGAACGCGTGGAACTCCGACACATCGCCACCGATCGCAAGATATTTGCTCAGGGGGCACTGACATCCGCCCTGTGGGTAGTTAAACAAGCCCCCGGGTTGTATGAAATGCAGGATGTCATGGGCCTGCGCTAAGTTATGATAGGTTATATTAAAGGAGAGCTCACCCAAGCCAGCCCATTACTCGCCGTTGTAGAAGCAGGAGGGATAGGCTACTTGGTAAACATCAGCCTGCAGACTGCTGAAAAACTACCACCCATTGGTAGCCCGGTAAAGCTGCTCACGCAGATGGTGGTTCGCGAGGATTCGCAAAGTCTCTACGGCTTTTCCAGCCAGACTGAAAAAGACGCATTCATTGCACTCACAGAAAAGGTATCCGGCATCGGCCCGAAAATTGCGCTTAATATACTGAGTAGAATCACTGTTGATTCCCTCAAGTCTGCAATTATGACCGAAAATGTGCACCTGCTCACCCAATGCCCCGGGATCGGCAAAAAAACAGCCGAACGCCTGGTGCTTGAGCTTAAGGATGTATTTGCAAAAGAGACCATGGCCGCGCCGGAAGGCAACCTCACCGGGCCAATGAGCGGTTTAGGAAACAACTCCATTATTGATGATGTGATTGCCGCATTGGTGACGCTCGGCTTTAAACCCGCAGATGCTGCAAAAAAGGCAACCCAGGCTCACAAAAAAGCCCCAGAAGATGCTACAATTGAGCAAATTTTAAAAATCGCGCTCAAATCATAAGAGAATCCGGCTTTGTCCGATATAGTTATTGACGAAGGGGTTATAACGACCCAATATACAGCGTTTTTTTGGAATGCTCGCTCAGTAGAGCAGCATACCCAGAATGAATTTAGGGATCGGTAGCTCAATCGGTAGAGCAGTGGCCTTTTAAGCCATTGGTTCCGGGTTCGAGTCCCGGCCGGTCTACCACTAAAGCCGTCAGCCATT
Source organism: Puniceicoccaceae bacterium (assembly GCA_028285755.1). Classification (GTDB taxonomy): domain Bacteria; phylum Verrucomicrobiota; class Verrucomicrobiia; order Opitutales; family JAFGAQ01; genus JANQOQ01. Next base: position 442,322 of record JANQOQ010000014.1, on the reverse strand, counting down.
GATTAAATTCCAAACTGGAATGATTTTAGGTTATTCAGTTATAAGTCTGATGTTGGCTTAACTCATTCTTAAAATACAGGACTCAATGGTGAAAGTGTTTTGATACGCTGTTTTAAGAATATGAATCAGTAAACACACCTCACCGCCTGCTCACAAACGGTACTAGGACATAAAAGCTACCTATGCATCCTGGGTAACGTTCCAGATTTCTCCATTTCCCGATATTTCTCAGAAGAAATATTGTAGTTCTCTGGATCTGCGGGAATGAATTGATAGCCATCGGGTTTTGTTTGTATCTGTTTTACCTTCTGTTGCCAGATTTTGTCCAAACTAGCCACAACATCCTGATAGTTGGAGTCCTGGGACAAATTGATCAGTTCTGAGGGGTCACTCAATCGGTCATACAGTTCTGTATTTAATCCCTCAATATTATTCCATTTGGTATATCGATAGCGTTTAGTGCGGATGCTATACCCATTTCTAAGCTGAGTGATTGCTGCATCCCGGACAGTTTTATTGGGCTCATCTAAAATGGGTGTGATATCAAATCCTTGCACATATTCAGGAACCCTTGGAATTCCCGCCAATGAAGATAAAGTTTTATAAAGATCGATCAGCTCTACCAGAGAATTTGATTGATGACCATTCCCTGCCATATCAGGCGCAGAGATGATGAATGGAACTCGATCCGCATGTTCAAACAGTGTCGTTTTTTGAAAGAAGCCGTGTTCACCCATGTGAAAGCCATGGTCGGAGGTAAAAACAATAATCGTGTCTTCGCTTAGGCCTAGCTGCTCCAGGGCATTCACTACTCTACCCACCTGGGTATCCAGAAATGAAATGGTCGCGTAGTAAGCATGAATAGCCTTACGCGCCGTTTCCTCCGGGAGATCGATTTGTGACCTCCATCTTTGAAGCGTCCTCACAGCAGGCTTCGGTAAGCTGTCGTGGTAATTCGCAGGCACCCGGGGAACTTCAATATCCGAAAGATCATACATTTCGAAATACTTTTTGGGTGCGACAAAGGGTGTATGCGGCTTGTAAAAGCCGACTGCCAGGAAGAAGGGCTCATCCGATTTAGAAAATCGCTCCAACAGCTTAATACTTTCGGTAGCCACCCTACCATCGGTTTGCTCTTCATCTTCCCCTTCAGCGGCAAACCAGCTTAGGGTCGCTCCAAATTCACCGGGAATGAGTGAGAAAATCTTATCTTCTTCAGCTTTATCGCGCCCCTTAGGATTGATTCGTATATCCCAGGAATCAGGATCATCGTGTCCATTAGTCCCAATATCCACAGGATTACCATAGTGGTAAATTTTTCCCACTCTTGCCGCAGTATATCCGTGATTCATGAAGTGCTGGCTCAATGTCGTTACTCCCGGAACCGTATGGCGAAATAACTGCTGCAAGTGAGTTACTCCATTTTGTTCCGGATACAAACCGGTCATCAAACTGGCGCGGGACTGTCCGCAAACGGGGAAATTGCAGAAAGCGTTCTGAAATTGAACCCCTATGTCCGCGAGACGGTCAATATGCGGTGTCTTTACGATCGGGTGCCCATAGGTCCCCAGATTACAATTCAGGTCATCGGCTATAATCAGCAGAACATTTTTCTTCGCACTTAGAGCATTTGATAAAAACCCAGCTAATAATAGCACCGCAACTATGGATTTTGTCATTCTAGTTAAACTGTGTCGCATGTTGATATGATGATACTGTGTTTGATTTTCCTTATATGCATAATCCGCATATGAATAGCTGCAGGCAGATCATTACCTGAAGAAAGCTTCGGTTGATACCATGGTACCTCGTTCATCAGTCAGGGTAACCAGCCAGGTATTTGCAGATGTCGGCAGGGCTAATGTAATGATCTTGCCTACGTGGATTTTAGCTTCGATGGTCCTCCACTTTCGTTCGCTTCTCAACCCTTTATCTTCGGTAAAATGCAATGCGGCCTCCTTAATGGGTAAATCTGCTGTGTATTCCACCTGAACACGGCCATCATCTAATTGAGTTACCTGATGAATGACCGGCAGAGCAGGCTCATTAAAAAAAAGCGATTTCAGGTGAATCATAATTTCATCGGGTTTCCATCCCGCTTCATGACTGTGCTTCATACCCGGCTCGATCCGCAGTTTCTTAGGAGAATTCACCAAGTGGTAGGATTTCATGAAGCTATCCAGCGGGTAGTGGCGATCGTTGGTTCCGTTAACCCAGAAAATGGGCACTTCACAGTAGCCTAAATACTGTGAAGGGTCGTATTTATCTATCCACAGCTGAGCTTTGTCACCCAGCTCATCTATGAGTGGTTTTTGCACGGATTCGCCTTCATACAAAAACCCGCAACCATACACCGGTATGGCGGCCTTAAAACGATTATCCAGGGAGGCGACAATACTGGTAGTGTATCCTCCCCAGCTTATTCCTGTCACAGCCGTTTGCTTGGCATTGACTCCCGGCATCTTTCTGAGAACGTTATGAGCTTTGATCCCATTCGCGATGGCATGGTAGGGCCAATCGTCACTATAGGACCCACCGATACTCTCGAATTTTTCGATACGTGTGTGATCCAGGCCCCCGTTTTCCAAAGCGACGCGTAACTCTTTCGGGTGGCGGTTATCCCGAATCTTGTTGCCTTGGCTATCAAATTGAGGTTGGGGGGGCATTCTGCCCGATAAATCCATTGCGATGGCTGCAAAGCCGTGTTGCGCCCACTTCCACACCCAGTCTGAATAAGCAGTACCACCCCCACCATGGATTAACACGATACCGGGAAAATCATCACCCTTATATTCTCTGTCCAGGGTTAGCGGGCTGGCATAGAAAGCAAATACCTCTGTGGAGTGTTCATGCACCCGTTCCCCTTCATACAGGATGCTGTATATGGGACCAGAATCATCTACTATATGGTAACGGGTATTTTCATTAATGAGAGAGTCTAAATCCCAGGGTCCTGAATAGGGCTTGGCTAACGATACGCTCATCGAAAGCCATAAATAAATACAGCAGGAAAGTAGTGTAGATGTTGTTCGAAGTTTCATAAATCAGTCCGATAAAAGAACATATGGCGTGTTGAACTTCCCGCCAACCAAACCAGATGCATAATATTACTTTATTTCGACCGGATTTTCATCAAATTCCAAAACAATTACGGTTATCCGTTCATCAGGCGCTACATCCACAGGAAGCTCTAACTTTAAATTGCTACCCTTCAAACCAGACCCAACCGGGTAGCCCGATTCCAGGAGATATGCATTCTGAGGTAGGCTGCTCAACTCCTGCAATGCCAGTGTGCGATCTTGCGGCCAGTCATATACATGAACGTAAATCCGGTACGCATCTTCTGCTTGTTTGCCGGTAAGTCGCCCCCACTGGGGTTCAGGCAGCAGCACCGGATCAGTTTCATAAATAGCCTCTCCATTGATATCCATCCACGAGCCTATTTCCCTGAGCCTGCGTATAGCCGGTAGCGGGAAGCTACCATCTCCTTTTGGCCCCACGTTGAGCTGATAATTCCCTCCACGAGAGGTGTTATCCACGAGATGTCGTAATAGCTGTTTGATGGGTTTCCACGCAGGGTCCAACTTATGATAGCCCCATGAACGTTGCATCGTGCCGGAGGTTTCCCACACCCTGCCAAGGCTCTTCTCGGGAAACACATTATCCATCATGGAAAAAATATCGACGATGGCGTCGCCCTTGGGATGGTTCCACGTAGTGCCGATACGGCTGTTTATCAGCGCTTCCGGACTGTGCTTGCGCACGGTCACGATCAACTCATTGAGCAACTCCTCTGTCAACATCTCGCTTTTCTCCCAATTATCAAACCAGAAGAACTTAGGCTGATAATTCTCGATGAGCTCGAGCACCTGCGGGATACTTATTTTACGAAAATATTTTTCAAAATCCTCCTGCGAAGGTTGCTCTACAGTCGGCTCTATATCCCACTCCCCCGAATTAGTTGGCCAGGGAGGCATCGCTCCACCCGGATGCCCCCAGTCCTGCCAGTGTGAATAATAAAAACCCAGGGCAATATCATACTTTTCACATGCTTCGGCCAGTTCAGCCAGTATATCGCGCTTGAAGGGCGTCGCATCAGCAACGTTGTAATCAGAAACTTCGGAAGGCCAAAGCGCAAAACCATCATGGTGCTTCGCCGTAATCAGAAAATACTTCATACCCGCTTCCTTGGCCATGCGAATCCAGGCGTCCGCATCGAACTTTTGAGGATTAAACTGGTCGAGCAATGTATCGTATTCAGCACGGGGTATTCCGACACCCCCTTCTGCATTGTATTCCGGAAAGCCCTGTTGGGTGCGTATCCATTCGGCATACCAGTTGCGACCGACCCTTTCTCCTTTCCATTCGCCGGCGGGAATACTGTAGAGCCCAAAATGAATAAACATGCCGAATTTGGCATCGCTAAACCATTGGTTGTCGGGTTTTGCCTCAATGTACTTCGCAGTGTCCGCTTTCGCGATTAGCGCAAACAACGGAAGCAAGCTCATCAATACTAATAGTTTATAGAATCTCATTACGGTAAATAGTGTCATATTTAAAGTGGGTTTAAAATTTGGATGGATTGTATGAAAAGTGTGGGTTGAACGCTTATTGACTAGTTGTACATCCGTTTAAGGAAAGATTGGTTGAGCGAGTGCAACTCACTCGCAAGCGGACTAATCACTTCATCATTTCTGTTTTTCAGCCCATAGGCCCTGACTCCGTTTTTAATGTAAGAACCGCAGAAGTGCATGCCAATATTGGTGGGCAACTGATCAAGAACCTTTAAAAGCTTTTTATAGTGCCCAACATCGTGCTCGTAAGTTCCCGAACATTCACAGAAATGCTGCGCACCTGTATCGGCCAGTAGCATGGGCTTATTAAAATGGGTGCCCATCTCGAGCAGACGGTCTCTTACCCGCTCAGGTTCTCCAAAGCATTGTATGCTGTAGACATCAATATAAGGCGCGGCTGCCTTGAATACTACAGGAGTCCACGGACGCCAGGCGTCGTAGCGATCCCCCAAAATCAGATGATTTGGATCATAACGCCTAATCGCCTCATGGGTAACCCGGTAATACTGAGTGGCGATACGATGAAGCTCTTTCTCGCCGGATGGAGTCGCCGCATCCTTGGGGTCCATGATCGGCCCCTTCCAGGCAGCTTCCCCGCGCGTATGAATCCAGGCAGGACAATCCGCATAAAAATAACCAATCAATTTAGGATCATCCCGAAACCGCACACATTGCAGTCTCGCTACATAATCGCACCAATCTTCAAATCCTTCACTGAAAAAATCCGGCCATCTGTGTTCAGAGTCATAGTGGTGAATCTCTGCAAATGGTAAACGGTGACAATAAGGAAGACCGATTGCCTGATAGTCCTCAAATTCAAACTCATCAGAATGATAGCGCACGTCATGCGTGCCGACAACCGCATCAGCCGTCCAACCCACCGTATTGAAGCCCCAATCGAGCATGTCTTTGCGCACACCTTCTTTCAGCCACTTTTCCTTACTGTTTGAGTAACGCGTAAACCATACATCGTCCGGATTTTCTCTTAATAGTGCCGCCTGATCAAAATGATTGAGACCAAGTGAGTAGAATACATTTCCACGGGAATCAAACAGCTTATAGCCTTGCGAATCTGGTTTAATTCGAAAGAAGCCCTCTTTGTCGCTGGCAAAACCGGGAAGTCGTGAGCAACCCAAATAACCGGCTAACCCCAAACTATTTTGCAGAAAATCTCTTCTATTCATAGGTAGTTAAAGGCAGCAACACAGCTAAGTGTTGCCGCCCTATAAATCAGAATTTTATCAAATTAGAATCGCGCGTTGAGGCTGAAGATCACCTCACGGGGATTCCCATAATTCAAGACCTGATTCAGGTATTCCTCATCGCTCAGATTGCGAACGTTCAACTTCGCCCGCAGAGTAGTATCTCCGATCTGGAACGGGTAAGATACCATCAGATCAAATCTCCAGTAAGCGGGGTCCACCCAAATCTCATTACCACTGTTGGTAATAAGGACACGCTCATCCAGGTAAATGGCCCCTACCCCGAACTCAGCACCCTCAAGCGGGCCAGACGGTACCGTATATTTTTGCCAGGTGCTGAATTGGAATTCAGGTGCATCCGGTAGGCGGGCACCATTGGTTGCCGGGTTTGCAACGTTGTTGACTACTTCAGCATTCAATTGGGTAACCGAGAGCGTGCCCGTCCAATCAGGCGTAACATTCAGCACTAAATCCGCCTCAATTCCATTGCTGTTTTCCAGACCGGATGCTTCCCAATCCCCTTCCCCGTCCAATAGGGATGGATTAAAACGTACGATATTCGTGTTATCGATATCAAACCAGGCTACGGTACCCGAGACCCTTTGTTCAAATAAACTGAATTTGAATCCGATATCAGTGCCCTCACCCACCTGTGGACCAAATGTTACGGTTCCGTCGTTGTTGGTGGGCCGTCCCGGCGGCAAGTAAGATTCCGCAAAACTCCCGTATATGCTAATATTGGGTGTAATGCGGTAAGACAGTCCATATTGCTCTACAGTAGCGCCCCGGTCGGCTGTTTGAGTGAAACCCGTATCTCCCCTGGCTCGATTAAGAACCTCAGCCTCCTGACTGTCATCACGCACTCCAAACAGGAAGTGAAGGCGATCGTCAAACGCGCTTCCATGCAGAGTCCCAAACCACGCAGAGGTCACCCCCTGGTTTTTGCGATCAGCGCGCAAACGGGTATAGTCTGAAGGATCTCCGTAAGCATACTGCTCAGGTGTGGGGTTTCTCCAATTGATTCTGGGGAGACTGCGGTTATCGAAACGAACCTGATCCTGTTCATTTTCCGTGCGGTCATAGCCTACAAGAAAGTTTAAGTTAAACTCACCGATTTGGCGCTCGAAAAGCAAAGATGCCTGTATGGTATCAAACTCCCTTTCGATTTGATCTAATGTTGCATTACGATTCATGGTTTCGCCATTAGGATCAATACGAAGAACCCGAGCAGTATTCTCGTAAATCTCATCACTGGCCCTATCATAGAAGAAACGGAAATCCACCCATGAGGTAATATCCTGTACGAGTTCTGCAGTGATATTGTAGCGCCTTTGATCGCGAACGCCATCCGGCCCATTTGCATTGAAAGACCAGGGCAACCCGTCTGCCGGGCCTGTGTTGTCTACTCTGCGAACAGGGATCGATCCGGGTGACCCTTGCCGATCCAACCACTCAGCCCAAACAGTCAATACGGTGCGCCCATTATTGAAGCGTGTGTTGAAAGAAGGTGCGAGATAAGTGTTTTGAAAGTTCTCAAAGTCGCGCCATGTATTGGTATCCTGAAATGCCGCATTTAACCTCCATGACGCCTCGCTCGTGCCAAAACTATTCCCGACATCCAAGGTAGCCCGATAGTTTTCCCAACTGCCGATAGACACGCCTACTTCAGCATGTTTACGCCCGAGGGGTCGTTTCATAATGTAGTTTACCGTTCCCGCAGGAGATATCTGCCCATACAGCAAACTTGATGGACCTTTAACGATTTCTACGCGCTCGATGCCGGCCGAATTCGAGGGCCCGATGAGCCGGGTTACCCCTTCGCGGGAGTGGATGTTTGTGCGAAATCCGCGGATTGTATATACATTTTCATTGAAGATCGCATTCTCACTGGCATGAGGGATAATACCACTGCTATAACGGGTCGACTCCGCAAGATCAAAAATGGACAGATCGTCCAAAAAATCGGCGGTAACAACATTGATGGTCTTCGGCAAATCCCGCAGTAATTGCCGGGTCCGGGTTCCACTATAGACATTCGCAGCCAGGTAGCCCGTCTGCTCTTCAGTGACGACCACAAATGCAGGCAGTTCAAACGGTTCACCCTCATCAGGGTTCTGGGCAAACGACGTATTGGGAGTATATGCGATTCCCAGACTTAGTACGGCGGCAAGTGACTTTAACCAATTATTCTTTATTGTATTCATTTCAGAATCGGGTTTTTTTTCAGTATTTAACTTAGTTGTGTTGGTTGTATCGTCACTGCCGTAGATTTCGCCCTCGCTTTGGATTTGCCTGATGACATAAGCATCATTGCGATTTGCCTGAGCGAATTCGAGACCGGTACCTGCCAGCATGATTTCCAATGCGGCCCCCGGAAGATAACTTCCCTGTATAGCATTGGTCATAACGCCTTCGACTACAGAATCCCAAAAAATGACTTGGATTTCGCCCTGTAGCGCAGCTTTTCGTAAGGTCTCTATTGCCCTGCCTTCCGGTAAGTTGAAAGGTTTGGGTGTTTCGCTGTCTCCATGAAGTGGCTCCAAAAACAAAACAAGCAAGCTCAGGAGAAAGCTCAGTAATTGAGCATTTCTCCTCCATTTTATAGCCTGGAGTTTTAGAGCGCTTATGGGTATGAATTATATTCACGAGAGTGACGATGTTCACTCCCAAATCGTACGAAGCCTTAGTAACCCTTAAAAAATATTTGGGTAATTTTGCATAACGTTAAAAGAGTATTCATCACGCACAAAATCAGTGGTTCGTTTGAAAAATTTGCCTGATATAGAATCAATTACTGGCTTTGGTAAGGTAAATGGGACCTGGTGATGTATCGTTTACCTCTACGCCCGCAGTCAAAGCCAGTAGGTCGATAAAGTCGTATAAACTGTCCGGTTTGATGGCAACGGTCATGCGCATGGTTTTCAGTTCCTCATCTGAGATCACGACTGTTTGACTACTAAAGTCTTTGAATTCCAGGAGGATTTCGGATAATGGGACAGAGACCATTTCTATAATCTGATCTTTCCACGCTAATCTCGCTTCCAGTGCCTCTCCCACGAGGGTTTCAACCTCGGGTGAAAACTCTTCATCCGTCAGTAGCTCAATAATTCTCTGGCCGGCAACTAACTCGGTCGTGTAATGCTCACTTGAACGATCAGGTCTTGAGTCTTCTTTGACCTCTGCCACTCTCACTTTGCCCTCCTTTACAAATACTTCCCAATAACCTGCATCCTCAAAAACAGAAAATACAGTCCCCAGAGCGGTAACCCGACCCACCTCAGTTGAAACAATAAAAGGACGACGAGGGTCATGATTTACAACAAATTCCGCCTCACCTTTAATGAGCTCAATGTGCCTTTCCGATGAGTTATAAGAGACCGCAACTTCACTGCCTTTCTGCAAATAAAACGCAGAGCCATCATCTAAAAAATGCTTTTCATAGGATTGTGCCTGGTAAGTCTTAACGATGACTTGTTCTGCATTACCCGTCCCAAATTGCATGATTGTTAAGAGAGAGACTGCTATTGTTATGGCTGCCGCTAAGCCCCCTAAAGCGACAAATACCTTCGTCTTAACATGAGATTTATTGTCTAACAAATCAGGATTTGGAGAAGTGCTGTAGGCAGGCTTCCATTCGTCCATAGCTTCAAAACCGGCTAAAGTAACTTGATACTCAAAAAAGCAGGCCTCATTGCTTGGATCTTTTGATAACCACTTTTCAAACGCGCTTTTTTCCTCATCAGTGAGCCCGCGCTCATGCAGGGTTACCCACTCAGCCGCCTGTTGTCTTTGTGCCTTATCAAAGGTCTTTAGAAACGTTTTGTAATGTCCGTCCATTGAGGAAATCAGTCTTGGAGCTTCATAAAATACTCTTGGGACTTCTTCACCCCAATTGTGATTTGAGCTTCCACGGTTTTGATAGAAATATTCAGTTCTTCAGATATCTCTTTGAGGCTCATGCCATAGATTTTACGCAAAGTAAATACCCGCCGACACTTCTTCGGGAGAGACTGTATCGCGCGAGTGAGCGTAACATACTGCTCCTTATCCATGACAGTGTCCGGTATGTATTTACTCTGATCGGTATAAGTCTGCGTATCCGAATCCTTGATAGATTCGAAACTGACTATCTTGTTCCTCCTCAGCAAGTTGATACACAAATTACGTGTTATCGCAAAGAGAAAGGCCTTCGGTGCATCCAACTCCTTCTTACGATGCCTTTTTATGGTCTGCATGTAAGCTTCCTGGATGATATCCTCAAAATCAGAAATGGTTGGAAAACGACTGGCTAACCAGGCGCGCAACATGGGTTCATGCGGATGTAACTCCTTCAGAAACCAATCTTTTTCCTGCTTATCAACCTGGGGCATAATTAACGCTTTGCGTGCAATAACTTAACTATTAACGGACTGAGAACCTCATTAAAGTCAAATTTGAGGCTATAACCCACATACACAAAACAATCGAAAGACCAATTACCCCTAAGCGGTATGTTAAATTTCTTATGAATCTACTCACATACGCTGTTTTTGGATACAAAGCACACAACACACCCACTTATCTTGAGCGGAACACACCTCAGGCATGAATTGTTTTATCCTGGCACTGATGTAGAAAAAGTGAAATACAACTAAAAAACGACTGGAACGATTTTAATCGCATGAGATTTCATTCAAAATACATTGAATTTGTAATACGATTCTGGAGTAGTTGTTTCATTTCTAAAGCGACATCTGTGTACTCCGGGTGGTTGTATAAATTAGTGTATTCCCAAGGATCTTTTTCCGTATCGTATAACTCTGCTAAACCGTTATTATACTCAATGTAGAGGTATTGAGTCGTCCGGATTGCGTAATCGCCTCCTCGGTAGCTGGCAAGTATGGTATGATCCCATGGGGCGTCCGGTTGGTCAAGTAAGGGAGATAAGTCGTTACCATGCACATGTTCGGGAATATCCAGGCCAGCTCTGCTTGCAATAGACGGGTAAATATTCTGCAGAGATACCAGGTTATCACAATAGCTGCCCCGGGTGCTCGCCGGGTATCGGGGATCCCGGATGAGGAGCACCGATTTATTGGCGGGCCCCCACAAACACTGCTTGCGGTATCTGTATTTATCCCCCAGGTGCCAACCGTGATCACTGTGCAGGATGACTACGGTGTTATCTGAACGAGGATTTGATTCGATGGCATCCACCAGTTGGCCCAGACAATCGTCCGCATACGCAATGGTTGCCAGATAAGCCTGCACTGCTGCTTTCCAGGCATCAAGATGATCTGAACTGCTGCTATCAACTGTGCCCGCAACTGAATCGAGCATGGCGACATCGCCGCCTATGTATCTTTCCACAGCATAGGCGGATAAATCTTCAGTGTCGTTTTGGGTCCATTCCCTCAAATCTCCGTTGATTGCCATCTCCCCAACTGGGAATCGATCATAGTACTGCTGATGAACCGCCCAGGGGAGATGGGGCGCAAAGATTCCGCATGCAATAAAAAATGGCTGATCGTCCGGTAATTCAACCGTGTGCTCCACGCCGTGCACATCCAGTATACTTGAACGGCCCTTTGTTATCAACTCAGCCGCAAAGGCGGCGTTCATAAAGTCATGGGTATCCTTGATCGCATGATCGGTGGTTCCAAATCTGAAATTATTCGAACGAGGGCTGTAAGGAGAATAATTGATGTGCCGGGATGTCGAAGTATGCACTCCTACGGGCCTGTCCACCCAATGTGACCATGAGAACAGGCGATCCGGCCAATCATGCTGCCTGCCATCCTTAAATCTTACCGAAGCACTGTGGAAAATTTTGCCCAGCCCCGTCGTGAAGTAGCCATGATTTTTCAGATACTGAGGCAAGGTAACTACATTTGCCAGCGATTCGTAGTACCGGAAATGCATATCGTGCTTATCATAGCCGGAAATATGCGGGGGAACGCCTGTCAACATAGATGTGCGGCTGGGTCCGCAAAGTGCCTGTGTGCAGTATGCTTGAGTGAAGATCATGGATTGCTTCGCGAGCCTGTCCAGATTTGGGCTTAACTCTGCGGCCACCCGATTTCTCACTTTTTCATCCGGATATATCTTTTGGATGAAATTACCTTCGCTATGCTGCAAAAAGCTTACCCACTGGTTAAGATCGTCCACGGAAATAAACACAAAATTAGGCCTATCCGCAGCATGTGCTTTCACGGCAATCCAAAGAAAGACATATAGTGTAGCTCTATAGTAAACACTCATGGTCAGCAAAAAAACTTCAGGTATGCTTTGTCTTTCATTTACTCGATGCTTCTACCGTATTGGCGCATTTAGCACTAGCCGGCATAGCATCGGGAGATAATCCACCCAATTAAAAACCAAGATCTTCTCCTTCGTGGATAGCCAGACCGATTTGCTCCCACCTGAGTTTGCGACCGTTATACCAGAGCATCCACCGGTCGTTTTCCTCATCGAAAATGGCATAAGGTTTATAGCATGCATCCCGATCCCAACCTTTCTTGCTGGTTTTGATAATCGGGTTTTCAGGGTGCCTTTCCCAACCGGTGACACCGTCCCGCGAACGCGCTATGCCGATCTGGGCCCAGTGTACATCATGGAACCCGATGTAAAACATGTAATACCAATCGCCTCGTTTCACGACCTGGCATGCGGTCACTTTCTCATATTCCCAGCCGTTGCTTTTATTCGCCTTGAAAATCGGGTTACGTGAGTCTTTTTCCCAGTTGATACCATCGGTACTGGTCGCATAGCCAATCGCATCCGGCTCATACTGCTCACCGCCCGAATACCACATCTTGTAAATACCGCTTTCCTCGTCCCAAATTACGTGGGGGCACATCACGGCCACTTTTTCCCAGGGCTCATCAGGGCTAAGCACAGGATCTGCCTGAGCCCTTTGCCAATGCTTACCATCACTACTGGTGGCCAGTCCAATTTCGGACGCTTGCACGGGCCGGTTAATCTGCCCGGTATACCACATCTTATATTCTCCGTCCTTTTGGATCACTACCGGTCGGTTCAGCTGATATTCCCAGCCAGAACTCTCATTAGGACCGAGGGAGATCCGCGGGTCATTCCAGTGTTTGCCATCACTGCTTTCTACGAGCGCGATGCTCCTCTCTGGACGCCATGAAAACCACATCTTGTAATTGTCTTCCTTAAGGAGTGACACATCGAAACAGGTACCCAAATCGCCTCCCAGCACAGGGTTGCCCTCGTATTTTACCCAACCGGCGGAGGTCTCGCTGTAAGGCTCTGCGGGGGGAAGCTCCACCTGCAGATTGCCTATGTTGGCACTGGAAGCCTTTAACTCGCCATTCACAAACACCTGCAGTCCCTTACCCTTGCCATAATGCTTCCCGGTTTTATCATAGATGATCGAAATAGTATGCCCCCGGTATAAGATATTATCCACGCTAAAGTACTGCCAGGTGCCATGGGGAACCAACGGATTGACCTCAAGTATATTGTCTGCACGGGGCCTTAAACCGGCCAAACCCGTAATGATCAAATCCACATAGCCGGAATGATTATAATAGGTGCCGCGGTCCTTATCCTCGCGCCCCCGCTCATACATAATCCTGCGCGAGATCCACTCACCGGTCTCAGCATCCATGCTCTCCCCGATAAAGGAGATTTCCTGCCCGTCATCCAGCTTCAAACGATGCGAACTCGCATACGTACTCAGTAAATCCAGATAATCCTCCTTACTCACATAGTTTTGCCCATACTCATTGAGCAGATTCGCCAGAGCGACCAGAGTCTGAGTCGTAGCAAAAGGCCAGGAAGGCCCATTCCAAAAACACATATGTCCGTTTTCATATTTGAAATGGGGGTGCGATTTATCAGCCGTAGTTAACCCGTATTGAGAACGGAATACCTCCTCATCCGTGACATACTTCCAGGCACTTGCATGAGTGGCGTCCGGTATATTAAAATACCAGGGAATAAATCCACTGAGTTCTTTGGCATCTGACAACTCCGGTGCATCTCCACGGGTCACAGAGGACTTAAAAAAACCTGCCTCAGGATTCCAAAGCTTCTCCTGAGTGAGCGACTTCAGGCTCTCAGCCTTTCGGGCGTATTTAGCATGGATGTTAGCTTCGCCGGCCAACTCCGCAATCTTCGAAATGGCCAATGCATTTGCATACATATAGGAGTTGGTCGCAACACGGTATCCCTTGAGAGCCAGCCCCGCCCTATACACTTCACTGTGTTTGTGGCTTTTTTGCACAACCTCATCCGGCACACCGCTGATGCTGAATTCCATACCCTCGCGCGTATCGATACTCCAGAAAAGCCCGCTCTCATCGAGTTGCTTCTGTTCGATTCTTTCATAGAACTCCGTAAGCTTCGGCAATAGCGCAATGAGCATATCCTTATCCTGCGTCACTAAATACCGTTCATAAAGCGCATAGATAATCCAGTTGGAGTAGCGATCCACCTCACCCTCTTTAAACCAGAAAGTCGCATAATCATCGAGATAGTTGGTCAGGTGATACCAGCGAAACTCATTTAAATGATGCCCAACGGGACATACAATCGTGTTATGTGGTCCGGCCCAGGACACATTGGGCAGAAACTCCGTCATCACGAAGGTTTCCCGCGTCTTTTTCAGGTGCTTGCGAAGAGTCCACCACCTGAAATAGTAGGTCTTTTCAATCGCCTCATCCGGGCAGTCCAGCAGGGGAATCTGCCCCCTGAGCCACCCCCACGCCTTGTCGTTGTAAACGTAGGTCTTGGCTCCGTGTATGTCCTCCTCATTAAACTGATCGATGTAGTGCCTGTAATCATCCGGATTCAGGATAAACGTTTGGTCGTTTTTGGTAGCCTGCAGATTGACTGCGAATAAAAATAACAAGCAACTGCCTGCCATGCGAAATAGAGTGTATATTTTCATGATTTCTATAAATTTGTTTAGAGGTTCAGGGTCTTGGAATTACGAATGTGCGCTTAAACTCCGAAAGCATTAGGGCTTTCATTTCGGACACTTTCTCCGGGTAGGCTTCGGCCAGGTCATTGGTTTCGGAGCGATCGGTGCTGATGTTGTAAAGCTCGTAGCGCGCACCCGGCTCAAGGCCGTCGCCCCGCACTGCACGATCCCGGCTCACCAGCTTCCAATCGCCGACCCGCAAGGCCGGGTGCCCCCAATGTTCAAACGAGATCACCCGCTCGGGATCCGTCTCTCCGCTCAGCGTTTTAAGAATACTGACTCCTTCCATCGGGATGATCTCATTGCCATTATATTCTACGGGATATTCGGCTTGGGCCACATCTACGCAAGTGGCCATAATATCGATCAAATGCAGGTAGTTTTCAGTAAATATGCGATTCACATCAGGAATCCCGGCAGGCCAATGAACAATAAACGGTGTGCTGATGCCGGCCTCATGAGTATACATTTTATAGAGGGTTAGCGGCGTATTGCTGGCATTGGCCCAGCCTGAGCCGTAACTAAACAGCGGGCTGTCAGGCCCCCCCAGTTTTTCAAGACTCTCGCCCGTGTGCAGTACATTCAGGTTCTTCAGCGAGTTACCATGCACCCGGTCATTCAAACCGGGATATTCAAACCCAAAAGTGTCCCACTCCCCGCAGCCTCCGTTGTCACTTAAAAACAGGATCAGGGTATTTTCCAACTGCCCGCTCTCCTTAAGATAAGTCACCATTCTGCCTATATTTTGATCCATATTATCGACCATACCCGCATACACTGCCATGCGCCTTGCGAGGTCCGCCTGCCGGTCAGCATCCAGAATATCCCAGGCAGGGTTATTGATACCATCACCCGGCACTCCATGCCTTTCGGCTATTTCGGGCCTCGGCAGTTGCCCCCGTGGCGACATCGTAATATCTTCGCTAACCACACCGATCTCCTTCATTCTGCGCAGGCGGCTTTTCCTTAAGGCATCCCAGCCTTCCAGGTAGGTATCCGCATATTTCGCCGTATCTTGCAGCGGTGCCTGCACCGGAAAATGCACCGCCTGATAAGAGACATAGGCAAACCATGGCTTTTCGGGGGTATCTTCCGCCGATTTTATGAAATCGAGCGCGTAATCCGTAATGGCGTTCGTCGCGAAAAACTCACCTTCTTTGTAAACACGTTCTTCCCTGCCCTCCGGGTAGCGTTTCATCCACTTCGGCTCCCAGCTATCGAGCCCATAATCCTCCAGAAAACCGTAATACTCTTCAAAGCCCCGCTCAATAGGCCCCGGAAAGCCCACATGCCACTTGCCCGTACCAAATGTGCGATAGCCGGCATCTTTCAATACCTCGGCAATCGTAACGGTACTGGGTTTCAGCATACCCCGGTAGCCGGGCAGTTTTTGATCCACCTGTGCCATCCTGCCCATGCCCGCCTGGTGTGGATAGAGCCCGGTCAGCAACGACGCCCGACTCGGGCAACACCGTGCCGAATTATACATTTGCGTAAAGCGCACACCGGTTTCGGCCAGTCCGTCCAGTGCCGGGGTTTCGATTTCTCCTCCATAGCAACCCAGGTCGGAATAGCCCAGATCATCCGCCAGTATTATCAGTATATTTGGCCTCGGGGAATCCCCCGCATGCATAAAGCCACTGCACAAACAGGCCATGCATATCCCTAGTATGCACCGCCACAACCTCACTTTAGAATTATTAATCACACGTTTCATAAATCTTATCTCTTTTTCATTTCCATATCTCCGCTTTGGCCCCCACTCTATCGGCCCAGGCTGCCCATTTTTTCTCCAGCTTGCCGGCAATGCGTGTAAAAGCCCCTGAAAACACGTATATATTTACTCATTTGGAGGTTTCTCACAGATTTACTCCGATTCCACAAAACACCCGGTTTTGATCTTTTCTGCCTGCTCATCGGACTTATCGACGACCATGCTGCCGATCACGCGGAAACCCGCATCCATCGCTTCCTCGGTAAAGCCAATGCTCAGGGATTTCCGATCCACCACATTGGGGATGATATCGATCTGCTTCATTTCCAGCTCGATGCGCTCAGACGTCACCCTCCCCACCAGGTAGTTCACCGTCGAAGCCCAGCCAAAAAGACTTCCATGAGCGATCTGCTGCACTCCGTCTCTCTCGGTGCAGGTGATAGCGTGCACCTCACCGCAAAGATAAACATCGACCCCATACTTGCTCAGGGTTTTCCAGAGATCGGAATCCCGACCCCCTTCGAGCATCATTCCGCTCGAGTGCCTTCTATTGACGGGCCCGAGAATGGGAGTATGCCCCATGGCAATCACATGATCCACTTCACTGTATTTTTCCAGTATTTCCTCCAGCCATGCCAGCTGCTCACCGGTAAACTGCGCAGCGATGTACCCCTCCTCACTCTCAGCCTGCTCAAACACGTCGAGCGAGAGGATCAGCGTATTGTTATGCAAAACATAGTAAGTGAGACCCTTTTTTGAAGCAGGACCATTTTCAGGCATTTGAAAATACTTTCGATATTGCTCCTCAAAGACCGGCACGACTTTCGTTTTCTCTTCAGGCCATGGGTTGTCTCCGATCTCGTGATCGCCCACTGCCGTATAAAACTTAAGATCATGCGCTTTCATGCGCTCAATCCAGGCAGGGTAATAGATAGCAGCGCTTTCAATAACCGCTTCCGGGGTCGCTTCCAGCTTGGAGGGCCACCGACCGTCCACCATATCTCCGGCAACGAGCAAAAAATCGGGGTCTTCGCTTTTAAGGGTCTGCAGGAAGTAAGTCAGCCCCTCTTCAAAACCCGGATGCGGATAAAGCGTATCCTTATTGAGAAAATCAGGCACGCTCACGAAAGTCCACGAATCCGTCTGCGACCTCTGCTTTTCTGCTATGTCGCAGCTTGCAAACGTAAGGCAAATTATCGTCGCAGCCAACCAGTTGCAAAGGGAGCGAGCACAGATTCTACCGAGAGGCAGTTTATTCGTTTTTTTCACTTTATTCATTTTCTAAAGGCATGGAATTTTCGATTCACTTAAAGTTTTCGCATCTCCCGCAGTTGTTTGCTGAATTGGGCCACGCGCTCACGATTTTCGGGAAGTTCGGCGATATTGACGGTTTCGTGAGGATCGTTGTGATGGTCGTAGAGCATGCGGGCCATCGACTCATCATCATCAAACCACTCGGTGTATAAATACCTCTGCGTCTTCACAAAATCAGCCTCTTTCCACCTGCCGTAGATCACCTCCTTCCCCATGGCCCGGGGATTGTGCAAAATAGGAACGAAGCTATCCCCCTGGAGGTGATCGGGCTGGGCTATGCCCAGCAAATCGCAAACAGTGGGATAAAGATCCAGCAGCTCAGTGAGCGCCCCGATTTCAGCACCCCCCGAAACACCGGGCACCTTCAGAATAAGCGGCACACGCAAAGCCACTTCAAAAGTCGAGTGCTTATTCCACAGGCTATGCTCCTTGAGACTGTAACCATGGTCTCCCCAAAGGACCACGATTGTGTTGTCCTCGAGCCCCGAATCTTTCAGTGCTTCCAGCAACTTGCCTATCTGGGCATCTACATAGGAGACACAGGCATAATACCCCCGAATCAGCTCGCGGCTAAGCTCTTCATTCAAGCTCCCCTCGCCCGGTATATTATCATAGGTACGCAGTTCATTCGAGTTATGATTCGCCTGCGCGGGAGCTGCCTCGGGAATTTCTATGAAGTCCGGCAGTTCGACACGCTCGGCGTCATAAAGCTCCCAATAACTGCTTGGCGCATTAAAAGGCAGATGTGGTTTCACAAAACCCACTGCCAAAAAGAAGGGTATTCCTTGTTTCGAAAAACAGGACAACCTTTCTACAGCACGAGCGGCAATTTTGCCATCAATATAGGCCGTATCAGGCACCTCTGCATTTTCAAACGCCATTCGGCGGTTCGCATTTTCCGGGAGCTGAAAATCCAGCCGAAGCCGCCCTTTTGAACCTGTTTTTGAAAGAGAAGGGTGCCAGGGAGCTTCACTCCAGCTATTGAGCGAATCCTCCTTCCAGTGATGGAGCACCTTACCCAAACTTTCAGTATGGTAGCCGTGTTCTTTCAACAATGCAGGCAGAGTAACCACATCTGCGGCATCCTCATTGATGTAGGAGTTATGCGCCAGAAAACGACGCGGCGTAGGCCTGAGTCCCGTTAGTATACTGGCGCGGGATGCGCCGCATACCGGCACATTACAGTAAGCCTGCTTGAATAAAAAGCCTTCAGCAGCTAATCGGTCAATATGCGGTGATACAATATGCTCCCGCCCATAACAATTTAATTCAGGCCTCAGATCATCCACTGAAATGAACAGTACATTGAACTGCTCACCCGAATCGATAACCGCAGCATGCACATGCAGAATCCCCCATAGCAGACAGATGCAGATCATCATCCGTTGCCTGCCCGAATATGGATAAAAAAACTTCATAAACCGATATCCCCGTTTAGTCATTTTGCACTAAATATTTATAGAGTGAGAAGCTGTGAACCTTTGGCAGGCTGAATTCAATTTCACCGTGTCGATTAACCAGTGCTTCGAAATCTCTGCCATGGCCCAGAATCTGCCTGAACTTTATTTCCTCACCCGCACTGAACCAGGTCTTCACCAGTGCGCTTGAGCCTTCGTTAAGTTCACGGAAGATAATCACATACCCGCTGTTCTCGTCCCGGATCGACTGAAACCCTGTCCAACCGCTCCCCGAAGGCTCATCGCCGATAGGCAGAATCCTACCCGAATGAATTTCATGCATCACCGAGTAGTATGTATGAATGAGCGGAGCCGTCGCAAAAGCCTCTTCAGGCAGGTTGCCACCTTCAAACCAGGCCAACGGTTGAGCCATCGCCGTAATGGCAAACTGGTAATCAAAGGGGACATCATAAGGACGATATCGATCCCCTTTGCCATATACCTCTGCATTTCGCCACTTATTTAAGAATTCAATCTGAAGGTTTTCCGGCGGCACATATTTCGACAGCATCCAAAGATTTCGCAACGTCCAGTGAGGGTAATAGTTTCCCCAATCCGTATAACGATTTTCCAGGAATACATTGCCATACTCTGTCAGGTAAAAATATCCGCCCCGTCGGCCCACAGTCGCATCCAGATTAAATCGGATATTACCACCCGAAGCCTCTACCACGCTATCAAAGAACTTACGTAAACGAACCTCCGCCTGCTTCGTGGGGATCTCAATACCGTCAATTTTAAAATAACGGATACCGTATTTCTCATACAGGCCGATAATGACATCTATATCCTGCTTCCAATTCGCATATTCATCAGCATCACTGGGGTGAAACCACAACCCGAGCTCAATGCCCAACTCCTTCGCCCTTTCCACCACGGGTGACAGTCCATTCGGAAATCGCACAGGATGAGGGCTCCAGCTATCCGCATCCCACAAGCTCCAAAGATTTCCTGCCTCATTTACGGAGTTCTTCGATAGGCCCTTTTGCCACCCGTCATCAATCTGAAAATGGGTGATCCCCAACCGATGCCCTGCCTCCAGCTCACTCAATACAAAAGACTCATTGACCCGGGCGTCACGCCCCCGGTCTCCCCAGGTGTTCATCATAATCATCGCATCGTACTTGGGTCTGTAAGGGCGTTTGTCCTTCAGGTAATCCCGAAGAGTCTTCAGCAGGCACAGCTCACTGTCTTCACTGAGCCCGATAACAACACTGTAAGCTTTTACCCACACATCCGGCTCAATATCTGTGGATTGGATACCGGCACCCACCACACGGAGCTCACCCTTCTCTGCATAAAAATCATAGCCCGGATACGCAGCCTGCGCATCTCCCAAAGGAGCCTCCTTCAAAATAAAGAGACGCTGCTGATTACTCAGATCCTCCACCAGCAGAAGATTGCCGGATAATAACAAAGGCTGCGTATACAGCAGATAATCATCTTCCTGAACAAGCGTGTTATTAACATCTGTAACATCACGAAACCGCACTGCTCTCAGCTTATAATGCATTCCCTCTAGGGGCAAATACTCAAGGATGGGAGTATTCACATCCGATGCGACCGCCCTCAAAAGTGCCTTTTCATCTCCGTTTATTACACTAAGCGCATTCAGCCCCGCACCCCAGTCCTGATCGCTCTTCCCCTTCAGGTATATATCTTTTCCAATTACCGGTAACTTTTGGTACACCCGAAAAACCTCCTTAACGACCAGTTTACCAAGGTGATAACGAATGCTCACTTCCATATGAGAGGCATGCGCCACCTCATCGGCAACCCATGCAGTGCGATACTTGATATCTTCAACCGTATGCCCTCCGGGAAATCTTGACGAGGCAGCATCCACGGAAAATTCAAAACCTTTATTCGTTTCCTTATTGTGAATCGCTCTCGACACAATGACCCCGCCATTAAGTGTAAACACCCGCTCGATACTTTGATTACCCAACCGCAGCGTATTTTCCTCCAAGGTAAAATAGCAGTCCTGCTGCGTAAAGTTCATCGCCACCACAGAGCCGGCAGTCAGGGCCAATAAACAGAAAACATATGTAAACCAATACTTCATGCTTCTAAATCAGTGATCTTCAGGTAAGGGAGCCAGGTAATCAAAGATCTCTCCCAGACTGTCCCGGTGTTCTCCTATCAACCCCCTTGCTTTTTCGATGACACTACTATGCGTGGCTGCCAGGTTATACCGCTCCGCAGGATCCACACTCAGATTATACACGAGCGCTTTTTGGAAAATGGTTGTTTTTTTCTCACGAAATCCAACGTACTCATTCAGGCTAAAGATCACTTTATAGTCACCCATACGCACTGCCTGTAAATCCTGACCCTGATAGTACCAGATCACTTCCCGCGGGCTTTTCTCAGCTTTCAAAAGTGTTGCGGATAAGTCATAACCGTCCATCACCCGATCATCCGGGTAGGCACAACCGGTAATTGTAGAAAACGTCTTAAATAAATCTACCGTAGAACCTAGCTCCCCGATCACCCCCGGCTCTATTCTGCCCGGCCAAGAAAAAATTGCAGGCACCCGATAACCGCCCTCCCAGGTTTCGCCCTTGCCACCTCTCAGAAGACCCGAAGAGCCACCGTGCTGGTCGAGCATCATCCATGGCCCGTTATCCGACGTAAAAATGACGAGCGTATTCTCGGTTAACCCCTCCTCGTCAAGGGTGCGGACGACCTCACCAACGCTCCAGTCAATCTCCTCGATCACATCCCCGTAAATACCGCGCTCGCTTTTCCCCAAATACTCCTGCGAAGCAAACAGGGGCGCATGCGGCATACTGTGGGAGAGAAATAAAAAGAAAGGCCTCTCTGCACGATCCCGTATAAATTCAACCGCCTTTGCTGTGTAGCGTTGGGTGATCGTGGTTTGGTCCACCGGGCGTTCAACGATACTCTCATTTTCCAATAAAGGAACATTATAATGCCCGATTCGGGGGTTCAGATAATCCTCCTTGGTGATGGTCTGCGTTTTATCCATATCGTTGCTGTAGGGAATACCGTAGTAATAATCGAAGCCCTGCGATGTGGGTAAATACTTCGCTTCGCTATGCCCCAAATGCCACTTGCCTATGCAAGCGGTCGCATAGCCGGACGCTTGCAAAGATTCGGCCATCGTTACTTCCGAAGGCTGCAACCCTCCTTTGGAAGACTGCCACAAAACACGTCTTACATTGCTGCACATGCCGTTGCGTATAGGCATCCTGCCTGTCATCAATGCGGCCCGGCTCGGTGTGCAAACGCTGGAAGCCACATAGAAACTCGTCCACTTTTGGCCGCCAATGGCGAGTGAGTCGATATGTGGGGTCTTAATAGTCGGATGCCCGTAAATACCGACGTCCCCATACCCCATGTCATCGGTCAGAATGAGAACTATATTCGGCTTCGCTGTATCTGCCGCTTGGGCTGATGCCATTTGCAAACTGCCAAGAAGAGCAAACATGACCCCAAAAATAAAAACGGTCTGCGAAGGCACACTAAATCCGCCTACAACGCTAAAACTCTTAAACATCGATTTCCCCTTGCTCCTTAGCTTTTTGTGATTTTGTGGAAAAATGCGCCGGGCTTCCACGAGACTTTCAGTAAACCCGGCGCGTTCTTGCGAACTACATTTTTTTACACCCCAAAATGATTAGAAACTGAATGTATTCGTCACAAACCAGGTTCTGGGCGGAGCTACTCTAACCTGGGAAACTACCCCATTCGGCTGGGTATTAATGGGGATGAGATCGTCATCACTCGTATTAATGTTACGAATATTCAGCTGAATTTTCCAGTCGACTTTACCGTCGAATATGGGTCGCTCATAGCCGAACCATACGTCCACATTTGTCTCAGCCGGACCAAAATACGGAGTACCGGTATCTACAATGACTGTGCCCTGCTCATCACGAAACTGACGAAACCCGATAGCCACATCATCCTGCCAGCGCACAGCACCCCCGAATCCGAAACCATCCAAAGGACCTTCAGAAAACTGGTAGTTGCTGATCAGATTAAAACGCCACTCACGCAGCTCGGGAGTCACCGTACCATCCAGATTTTGCGCCTGTGCAAGCGGGATGGTACCAAACTCCTCCAACCGCTCCCCAAAGGTTTGGGTTCCATTCAGGTCAGGCCTCCATATCAAATGGCTGACCGCATCAAAGACAGGTTTGCGAAATTCCAACCACTCTGCGGTAAAGGGGTTGGTATTGCTGCGGACCGCTTCTTGTTTCGAAGCATTAAAGGCAATTCGCCAATTATTGGTTGGATTGATAATGCCTTCAAACTCAATACCCTCGGAAACCACGTTGGTGATATCGTTAACTCCCGGGTTCAGATAATCCCCATCCCGGAAGCCGGTCTCAGGATCAGTCACGATATTAAACCTCCAGGCATCCAGAATATTTTGAGGAATACCGTTGCCAATACGCTCACCCGTAGTCGGATCAACACCGGTTAAGAGAAGAGTCTGATAACGGCCGTCGGCATCAAAGCCACCCATACTACCCGTACGATTCCATGCTATAATCGTTTCCAGCTCCAGATTGTTCAGGAATCCGGCTCCATTGAAGCTCGCAGTCTCATTCTGCGTGGAAGTCTCATACCAATTTACTTTGAGCACGTATTTATTTTCCTGAGCCGACAGGGTAAACCCATACTCGGTCGTCCGGCCCGAAGGAGGAGCAATCGGCTCATTAAAAATGTTTCGGCGTAATGCCGGACGGAAGTTTTCGGATTCATTGTAATGCAAACTGATATCCATCCCCCAAGGCATCTTTTCTTTCCAGGAGTCAGGCAAGTGTGCCACAATACTGTAGGTGAAATTTTCGCCAGCGGCCTCAAGGCTCGGATCCTCACGCAGCGCAAGGGTGCTGAGATCGATCGAATTGTCTGGGAAGCGTCCAACATCTGACAGGTAAGATTCGGATTCATCTTTTCTCCAGCCTACTATGGTCACGATCGTATCGCTGAACCAATGACTCTGCAAAACCGCCGCGTAAGAATCTACTGTGTTACGGGTGATGCTTCCGCTATTACGATACATAGCCGGAGTTAAATCCTGTTCCACCAAGTCTCCATTGGAGTTAAACAACTTCGCACGAACCGGACCTCCGAAATCCCAAAACGCTTCCGGGGCGATATTGGGAACTCCGGTAATCTTCACATCATCGATAGACTGCGCATTGGCAATAGAATCGCCGATGTAATAGTAGGTGGCTACCCGGCGCGGAAAGTCTGTTAAACGCGGCGACAGCGTGTTTGCGTTTTCCCCTTCCCATGCATACGCGATACCCGAAGAGAATGAATCCACGGTCTGAGTGTTAAAAAAGCCGGTGGCCACGTGGCGTCCCAGCCATTTGCCCCAACCGTCAATCACGTCCGCCATATCCCACTCGGCAAACACCGTAGCCCTCACAGCTTCACGATCATTCCAACCCTCATTGTTGGTAGAGTTTCTGGATTGAAAGCTCAGGAAAGGACGTCCGAAATTAGGATTGGCCACTCCGTCCGGAAGCACCGTATTCATATCAATATAGATAACATTACGATTCTGACTGCCGAAGTTATCAATATAATGATCGTCATAATCCTGCTTATCATAGGCAAGCTCTACACCGAGATGTTGATCCAGAAAAGTCTGCTCGACTGTGAAATTGATCGCGTTAAAGCGCTGAAACTGCCGGTTCGCCTCTCCGGACAGGAGATAATCGCGGAAATTAAATGTATTCAAATCCGTAAACCCCTGGTGCTTCAGTGGCGCGGTAACCCCCGCTAACGGGTGATCCGCAGGCAAGCTGGATACCGGAGTACGATTAAGCGACCGGGTAGAACGCATCTCACTAACAGGGCGGCCCCTCACCTGGTTCGGAACTCCGTATGGGAAAATGCCACTATTATCCCGGATCATTGAAATACCGCGATTGGTTTGCGGATGCGCAATCGCTCCGCCAAAGGTGTTTTGCGCCGACGCGGGCAAGGTAGGATCCCAAGTAGGCTTTCCCAAATCAAACCAGTGGGATAAAGCGTCCACCGGGGATATCGGATTGGGCCGGATCGCCTCGATACGCCCCGTTTCACCGGTAAAGCGAATGGTCGTATTCTGCAAAGGCTTATAAAGCACATTGGTATACAGGCGGTTGTCCTGCTCGTAGGTAGGCTCCTGTACAAACTGCTCCTCTTCGGCCAAGCCGATCAGGCGAACAGCCAACTTGCCCTCAATCACTTCCCGATTGATATCAAGGACCCCACGGGCTCCACCTTCACCAAAGACACGGGTTTCCACAAAAGTCTTATTTGCAAACTGAGCCTTGGACAGACCATTGTTAATGATCCCCCCGGCACTGCCTAGTCCGAATAATATCGCATTGGGTCCACGGTTAATTTCCACACGATCCGTATTGTAGCTGTCCAACGGTATGACCGTCAGAAAGTAGTCACGGGTCAAGTCCGCACCCGAAAGGCCCCGCACCCGCGTTGCAAACTGGGGATTCCTGCGCTGAGTATCTACCCGCACGAATGCATCTCCAGCAGTTCCGGAAGAGAAATTACCCAATAGACCACCCACCTCAGTGTTGGTGGTATAAGTCAATAGCTCACCTGCGCTGGATGCACCGATATCTCCAAGAAATTCATTGGTGTATACCGATAGTGCTGATCCTACATCCCGCAGGCTGGTCTTCAGACGGGTGCCCGCCAGTGTATTCGTTGCGTAGTATCCGCTGTCCTCAGAGGCATCCACCACAAAAGGGCTCAGTAAGTAGACATCCTCATCCTCAAGTTCATCCTGAGCATTTGCGTTTGCCGTAGCACCTGCAATCATAACAGCGCTTATTCCCCTCATTAACCGGGAAAACAAGTTATTGCGTTGTTGGTTATCAATTTTCATTTGCTTATTGTTTTTAGGGTTTGGTTCGATTTCAGGGAGGTCGTTAATAACTCCCTCCTTAATCACGTAAACGCCGGTTTTCTCATCACTGAAAACGGCGAGCGGCGTACCTATTAACATAAGCCTGAAAGCTTCTATGGGCTCATACTCACCCTCTACCGGGTGCGTATAAAACCCTTCAACGACATCTGCTCGGTAAAAAATTTCCACCTGCGATTGTTCAGCCGCATCCTGTAAAGTCTCTATTGCACGACCTTGCGGGACAGACATATAAACTTTGCCTGGCGATATGCGCGCAGATACACCTTGACTGTCAAAACATGCAGTCCATACGCACCAATAAAACAGAGTGAACTTAATGTATCTAAGGGGTTTAAACTGTTTTCTGGGTAACGTAGTGTAGACATGCTTCAATGCATGTGTCGCCTCAGCAAAGCAAATATTACTATAACATCGGTTAATTATTTTTATGGGTGTCGTTTTTCAGGGGTGTTCTTTTAATACTTGGGAATTACCCATTACACTGAAGGGTATCTAGGGGGTTTCATAGTCCAACAGGATTCTGTCCTCCTCTGCGTAACTTGCCTGGATATCCATCGTTGTTTCAAGTAGAGTAAGCAGCTTATCGACGTTCGCGCTATGAAACGAAGCAACCACTCTTACCTGTTTTAAATCGGAGTTAAGAATTACTATTTGGACTCGGTTTCTTGCATTAAACTCATCCACCACCTCTTGCAGCGAAACCTGATCGAAACTTAGCGATTTCGGCTTCCATTTCAGTAGTTGATCAATTTCGTTATCATTTACTTCGTAGAGTTTATAACCCTCATTCTGGGGCTCTGCAAAGGCGACCGTACGCTGCCCGGCGGTTACTTCCACCTCAAAGGATGTTTCAGAACTCTGCAGTGCAATCGGGTCTTCAACCCGAGCCATAACAACCGTTCCCTCTGTCACTAGTAACTCTACCTGATTCTCACGAATACTGACACTGAAAGCAGTACCGATAGCGCGGTATTCAACTCCCCTGGCTCTGACTATGAAAGGATTCTCAGGATCAGCTTTCACGTCGAAATGTGCCTCACTCGAGACCAGTTCAACCTTGCGTTCATTCTTGCTAAAATCCACTTTCAAGGCGGCACCTTCCCTCATTCCCACGACAGAGCCATCCGAAAGCAGATGCTCCTGATAAGTTTCCGCCACAAGATTCTTAATGGTGGGGTCGTCACCCCTATTTTGCAACATTGTTGAATTTAAAAGCAACCAAAAGCCTAATATAAGCGTAGCCGCCATTCCCAGCCATAACGGAAGTGAGTGCCATCTCATCTTCTGTTTCAGCAGGTAGGGGTTTGGCTTTTCGCTGTGCTCGGGCTTCCACTGTGCAAGCAAGTCCAACTGCTTCCAGCTTTTCATGTGCCGCTTATACCAGGCACTATGCCTGGGGTCGGCAGCCATCCATTCAAAAAATGCATCCTGCTCTTCGGCGGTCAGCCCCTTGATGCGCTTGGATACCCAGCTTGCTGCCTCAGCGTCAATCCGCTGTTCCTCAAATTCGTTTCTTTCCATATCCCTCATAACTCAAATTTTTAATTACGCCCGTGTCGGTGCATATAGTCCGTAATTTTGGAAATTCCGGTCGCTATCTGATTGGTTACAGTGTGAAATGAGATTCCCAACTCTTTCGCGATGTTCTTATAGCTCATGCCGTAAACCTTACTTAAAGTAAATACACACTGGCAACGTTCCGGCAACGATTGAATCGCCTTAGTCAAAATCTCCAGTTCATGATTGCGCGCCGCCTCTTCCTCCACGCAAACATCATCATCTATAATCTGTAATGCAGACTCGTCGTAGATCGATTCGGCAAGCCTCACACGGGATTTACGAATCTGGCTGACGGCGATATTGCGGGCGACAGAAAAAAAATAAGCCTTGGGAGACTCGATGACCTTACCTTCCTTGGCCTTGAATAGTTGCAAAAGTGCTTCTTGCATGACATCATCCACATCACAGTATTTACCGTACTTGCTTTTAATCCAGTGGCGGATCATCTCCTCATGAGGTTTCACGCTACTATGATACCACTGTATGTCTTCTTCCTTCATTGAGTATAAAATAATGCTTTTGCTTATTTATAATATACGGTCATTTTTGTTTAGTTCTTATCGAATAACCTCTTGAATCATCGCTGATAAAGACTAAGGGCGTATCAGAAAGCATGATGGCTAACGCATCATCCAAGGTATAATATCCATTAACGGCATTCGTTTGTATTCCCTCAACATCTTGAACACTGTATAGGAACTCAGCATCGGCCTGCTCAGCTGCAATCCTTAATGAGATAATAGCATCTCCCGATTCTATATTAAACTTTTTACTTAAAGCTTCTTCAGAAGCCAGCGATTCTGAGTCGGAAAAACAACCGTTCGTCAGTAAAAAAATCAACCCCAAAACAGGTAATATTAACCGGGGAAACACTGATGTGATGGTGGATAAATTTAGCATAGATACAACTACTCTTAAGTGAGTCGCACCAGCATGCAGATAGTTACTATAGGTTTTTTCAAAATTAAGGTAACCCTACTTTTCAATACTTTAATCAGCCAGACTACCTAACCGCTGCTCACTGACTAATGAATTTATTTAAGCGGATGTATTCACACAAACCATTAAATCAAGCTAAGCACCGTCATGATAATCTTTTTTTGATTAACATTCAGCTGCTCTGATTTTTGACTATTTGCGCCAATACAGGATCATCTGAGACAAATCTTTGTGAATCTATTGCTGTATGCTCGACATCTTCAATTCTACAACAATCTTGATTATCAACAGCTTGTATACTTTTATTGTCGGGTTCGAGTCACGACCGGTATACCATTCAACCTCATAAGTATCTGAATAAAATTAACTTACGAGGTTATTTAGTCCGGATCGTATAGCCGGTACCGAAAGACTAAACTATCTGTTTAAGGGCTCTCAATAGTCTAATAATCAAAAGGTTGTGCATTTCTACATGTAGCATATAATCAGTAGTATCCCCGAGCATACTAAACGGCTTGTAAATTTTGAGTGCCCATTTGTAAGTCACTTACAAAGCTGCATCCCTCAAAAAATCACTCTCTATTAATTGAATCTCAAAGAGCAGGCAATCGCCTAACTTAGTAGTGCATTACCGCTTCAGCTTTCCCTGAGTAAGCATCCCAAAAAACGTTACTTATTGACGTTGGGTTGTGCTTGGGATCATCAGGGTCCACCCTCCCATTTACACTAATTGCCGTTATGGAAATATCATCTTCCAATAATGGGGAACGTAATTGAAGTGCCAGGTTTTTGATACCGGCTTTGGCTAAAGATACCGAGCCGTATTCTGCAGAGGGGTAATCGGCAAAGCCGCCCCCCGTCAATAAAATGGTTCCTCTATTATCGGATAAAGTAGCTTTCAGTTCTTGTATAACTGCAATGGCTCCAAACAAACCTACATGAAGGTCTTTCACTACTTCACTCACATCATTATCCAGCAAATACAAGGGCCTTAATGATGCCGCATTGTAATGCAGCACTTCAAGGTTCGGCAATGCAGCCGCCAACTCTTTAGTAGCCTTTCTCAATTCAACCAAATTGGATGCGTCTGCCACCAGGTATTCGGTGTTTATACCCAGTTCTTTCAATTCTTCTGACAATTTCTCCAGCTTTGCTCCATTTCTACTGACGAGACCTACACTAAAGCCTTCCTTCCCAAATTTGATAGCGACTGCTTTGGAAATGCCTTCGCCAGCCCCAACTATTATTATTGATTTCATAGTTAATATTACAGTTTCCGATTTTCTATTCTGTTAATAATCAGCATCCAGCTTCATCCAAACCTAGCCTGAATTGCATTCCAAATAATTACTCTTTTCACGCTAAATTATTTAATCATGATTCGCTTGAGGAGGAACTCACAAAGGGCGAAAGCAGGCATGCATTTTGCCCTTTGTGATAACGATTATCGAGGTGAGAGGATCAAATATATGGGTTCAACATACTTCGATTAGAAGCGTGCATCGACGCCCACCTGCCAAGTGCGGCCGAAGTCGGCACGGCGATTGATGAGAGGTCCTGAAACGTCGTCACCTTGAAAGAAACGGATTGAATTTTCGTTACTCAGGTTCTGCACGTTTGCAAACACCCGGAATGTGTCGTTGATATCGTAACGAACATTCGCGCCCAGGCGGAAATCGCTGTCGTCAAACGTGTTTTTCTCAGGTTCATTACTATTTCGGCCTCTTACACGCTCGGTGCGGTAACGGGCGGAAACCTGAAAGCTGAACCGGTTGTTTTCGTAGGCCAGTGAGATATTACCAATAAAGTCTGCCAAACCGGGTAAATCAAAATCCTGGCCATTGTCAATGAACGGCGTACTGGTGGAACCACTCAGCCAAGCCGCATTTCCCGCTACGAAGAAGTTACTCAGGAACCCGGGCAGATTCACAAACCCATAACGCCCCGCAAGCTCTAAACCCGATAAACTGGCGCTCGACACATTGATATTTCTTGAGTATCTTGTTGGGGCAAGCCCGGATAATGGATCAATGGCACGACCGCCCAATTGTTGGATGATATCCGCATCTCTTGTATTCACGCCGATAATATAATCGGTCAAATCCTTGTGATATACCGCAATCGTCAAATTACTGTGCGAGTTTGGATACCAGCCCAGATTCGCGTCGAACTGATCGGCGGTAATCGGATCGAGGAAAGGGTTACCCCCGCGGGATTCAATCGTATAATCCTGTGCTGACACCTCATAATCGGTTCCGGCAAGATTCACCGTTACAAACTGCGTGCTTTGACCATCAATATCCGCACTGCGCTCAACAAACTCCCAATCATTACGGACCAGACCGTTGGAATCACCGAAACTCGGGCGCACCATCCCCTTGGAGTAGCTAAATCGCGCCACGATTTCATCACTGATGTCCCATACGAAAAACAGGCCGGGAAGTAGTTCGTCATAACTGTGTTCATGGTCAGTCACTTCATTCGTAGAGGACAAAGTTTCTACAATCGTTTCATTAGGATTATTGGGATCCAGGCGCTCCAGCTCAATGGTGTTTCTGGTTAAGCCAGTTGCAGTGTAGTCGGTACTTTCTAAACGAGCCCCGATGATCATTTGCAACTTACTCGTAAGATCGATGGTAGCCATTAAATAACTTGCCATGATCTCTTCCCCTGCTTCGTAGTCGCGTCGCAAAGTGTTAGGCTCAATACCAAAGGCCTGGCGAGTTTCAGCAAGAAAATTGCGAGCCCAGCCCACATTGGGAAAAACAGCACCACCCGGTATACCCCCATTGATATCAAAGGCAGTTTCAGGCACAATCGTCGGTACGGTACTCAGGTTACTGGGAAACCCAAGTTCCTCAATATCACTGGCACTGACCCCCTGAAACAATTCACCGCGCACAAAACCCCGCTCACGTTTTCGGTGCTTGACTCCGGCCTTGATTGTCCAAAGGCGATCAAACAACGTAATTTCGCGCTGCAGGTCTGCATTGAATGAAAGAATCTCGTCAAAACGATCTTCTTCGATAGTACCTACCTGCGAGAACGCAAGATCTTCCGCTGTAGGTAACCTGCCAAACTCAAGGTCTTCAATATCGCCGCTATTCAGATCCCCACGTCCTAATACGCGGTAAACAGCATCGTCCTTACCCCACCAGGCTTCCACGATCTGATCGCGCTCACGCCATTGGCCACGATTGGCTTCTGTAGGTATTTCATAATCATTTCTGGAATAATCAGCACCAAAGAACAGCACCCATTCATCATTATCACCGAAGGTATAATCTCCTTCAAAGTGAATCGCATAAGTGGTTTCGACGCCCCCGAAGAAGGCGATCTGGCGCTCCAGGTCAACATCTGTAAATATTCCATGCCCGGGTTCCAGCAGGTAAATCTCATTACGTCCAGTACTGTTAAAGCCATTACTGGCGTCCCGTAATTCTACTTCTTGCTGTATACGGATATCATTATCATCGAGCCTGCCATAAATGCCCGATAACTGGAGCCTCAGATTGTCGTTGTTTTCCCAATCCAGAACAAGAGTACCTCCAATACGCTCACGATCGCCACGATCCATGCGTTGATCGAGTTCCTGAATTGCGAGCACTTCACTGCCTTCCGGAGTCAGATAATCCCGCGCATATCGTATACCGCTTCCTGAAGTCGAAATCAACTGGTCTCCGTGAACGGTTCGATAACTATAACTGAGAGCCGCTGCGACCCCAAAACGGGAACCGTCTTCCATAAGAAATTGCTTACTCACGTTCGCTCTTAAATTGGGATCCCACTCTTTTGCAAGACTGCTGTATGTGCTGCGTACGGAGATACGTCCTACGAATTCAGGAGGACGGAGAAATGCCGAGAGTGGTCTCAAATCGACTTTTGCCCCAAAGGATCCTGCATCCGTATCCGGCAATAAAGATTTGCCGACCTCTATCTGTTGAAAAAGGTCCCCGGGAACCACATCCAGAGCCACAGAACGATCACCGTTAGGGTCAGAAGATCCAAGTTCAGCATTATTAATGGTGACTTGGGCAAAATCCGTGGGCATCCCGCGAATGTTTATAAAACGGCCTTCTCCCTCCTCATCCTGGACGGATACACCCGGAAGCCGTGAAAGGGACTCCGCCAGGGTTTGGTCTGGAAAATTACCGACATCATCCGCGGTCAGTACCGAAGTAACGGTAGTATTTTGGCGTTCGACTTCTGCCGCCACAGCAAGCTGTTGCCTCAGGCCGGTCACTACAAATGCATCCAGCATCAACACATTCTCGTCATCTGTGACATTTTGAGCAATTACGCTCGTGTTTGCAGCCAGCAAAACTCCAATTAAAGCACGGTATATGCGGTTGGTTGCTGACAAGGGTTTTCTATTAAATTTCATCTCTTTGGTTTTATGGGTATTATTAGATTCAGTTTGTTTATCCGTTTTCTTAGTTGAGAAGTCCTCTTGATTCTTTGAAGACCTTATGATCGCGTATGAATTGGTCTTACTATCCCGGAGCACCTCTAACCCGATTCCTGAAACCATTTGCTGCAACGCTTCCAGCGGAGTCATTAACCCGTAGACTGCATTGCTTTGGAATCCTCTGATATCCTCGCTTCTGTAAATGATATCTACGCCTGTAAAATCGATAAAATCCTCGATTGCGGTTTCGATATTGTCGGCAGATACTTGAAAATCCATCTCCGCCTGCTCCCCAAAAGCGACCCCCGCGAAAAACAGACACAGGCAAGCAAGCAGGCATGTTGGTTTCTTCATTCGTCTGACCAACAAACCATATAAAATGCAGTATTCTATTAGGGGCAAGCATAGACATAACGTCACTTGCCTAATAGGATGAGTGATTTTCAAATATCCACTCACTGTTTTTTAAATGATTCTCAAAGAATAAGTTAGAATATATTAAACAAAGCTGAACATAAAGATTCGCGAAGCTGAATAGCACTATCTGTAAAGAAAGGGCTCCCTTTGGTTACTGTAATCGACATGTCTTCCGACTTTATTGCAAAATGATAACATTCTAGGTTTGCACACAGCTCGTGGAGCTCACAAAGCACTCAATGACTCTAAAAAGAAAAATACATAATGTCCCTATTTGGCCCGCAAATGATATTCATCAAATTCGGACACATAAGTGGACTCAACCTGAAATGCCAGATCCAGTATTCGCGCAAACCCTTCCACATTATCCGAACGGAAAGACCCACTGATAGACATATCACTAATGCTCGGATCCGCTATCACCATTTTTGTAAGGTTCAATCGGTTGAACTCATTAACAATAAAGGACAGGGTTTCCCCCTCGAGCTTAAGAGGGCCATGTTGCCAGGTAATTTCAGACATAGCTTCATCTTCGGAAAGTGAGTCAAGGGCTACATCTTTCCGCTCAGATTTGAGCTGTATGGTCGCAGCCTGATTTCTCTCCAGAACTGGATTGGTTTGGATATCTTTACTTTCCTCCACAGAAACCTGCCCTTCAACATTTCGCAGCTCTACTCTTCCTTCCGAAACGATAACTCTTAATATATCGTCTTCTAAACTTACATTAAATGCAGTTCCTACAGCTACTACTTCTATTCCATTCACTTCTACGATAAAGGGTCTGCCGGGATCGTATACCACATCGAAAAATGCTTTCCCCTGAACCATATGTAAGCGACGGCTGTTGCTTGTGTATTCCGCATATACAATTGCGTTTTCATCTCCCTTGACTACGGAACCATCAAATAACCGCGCACGATTTTCCTCGGCAAAAACAAGATCTACTTCCTGGTTCATCGTTGAACCGGAGTCAAAAAAGCTCCAAAAAACAAGACCCAATAGCAAACAGGCAGCAATGGGTATAGACCACCAGAAAGAAATCACTTTCCGGGTATCGCTTTCCAATAAATCCGGATTCGGCCTATCCGCATTTTCGGGTTTCCAGTCTGCCATTAAATCGAGCCGTTTCCAATTGCGCCTATAGTGGTTTAGCCTTTCCCCGTGTAACGGGTTTTCAGCTACCCAATCAAATAAATCATCCTGCTCAGTTGGGGTCAGCCCTCTTTGGATACGCATAAACCAATGGCTTGCCTGCTTATCAATGGTCTCCAGATTTACTTTATGCTGTGAATCTTCCCCACTCATCTACCCGTTTCCTTCTTGTATCGTTCAAAAAATCTACTCAGACGCCTCATCCCTCTTGCCGACTGGCATTCAACGGTGTTTACGGAAATTCCCAATTCTGCAGCTACCTGTTTTTGAGACATTCCATATATCTTCATTAGAGTCAATACCCTACGGCATCGCTTGGGTATGAGCTGTATGGCTCGAGTTAACAACTCAAGCTCTTCAGATCGCTCAACATTCCGTGCGATATCATCATCCGATTCAAACAGGTAGGATGTGTCCATATCCGAGATAAAAACGTTTTGCACAATCTTTTCCCTTCTTAAACGCATGTACACATTGTTCCTCACCGTTGCCATTAGATAAGCTTTAGGTGACTTAATTTCGACCGCCTTACGGGCCTCACAAATCTTTAAATACGCGTCCTGCAAAATCTCATCTATATCCCCACTACTCAATGACTGAGAAAGTAGCCATGCCCGAGCAAGGGGTTCATGACACCTCACTTCGTTTTCAAACCATTTATCATGAACAAGCTCATCATTGGGTGGTTTTAAAGTTTTGCTCATTTGCTTCGTAGATTATGTAAGTACACTCTCTCAGACGCATAAGATGCACAAAATCTAATAATCCATTCATTTTATTGAATTTAAAATACGCATCCAGTAAGCGCTCATTAACGATTGAACTATAAGTATGCTCTGGCCGACTGACTAAAAGGGTCCCCTTCTGACGAGAGTAAATAAAAAGCCGAATCCGCTTTTACCGACTATTAAAGGTAATAATTACAAGTGCGGACAATAGATTAAGAGCTTAAAGCAAAATTTTTCCCGCGACTTTTTGTTCATGTTCCAATAACCATTGCTTACGATCTATGCCACCCCCATATCCCGTGAGTGATCCGTTGTTGCCAATGATACGGTGACAAGGCACTACAATGTTGATTTTGTTTTGACCATTTGCAGCGCCTACCGCACGAACGGCCTTAGGATTATGGATTTTTCCTGCTTGCTCGGCGTATGTGGCTGTTTCACCAAATGGCACATGGAGCAAGGCCTGCCACACTCGTTCTTGAAATACCGTACCTTGAAATTTCACAGGTAAATCAAAGTCAGTTCGTTTACCCTCAAAATACTCCTGAAGCTGCACCTTGCATTTCTCTGTTAACGCGTTGGGATTCGCTGCAACCTCATCCTGATCAAACAAAATCTTAAGAACATGTTCGTTATCCGCTTCAATCATTAAAACGCCAATAGGCGTATCCAGTGTATCGTAAAATAAGCTCATAATTGCCCTTCGAGTTGAACGTCCTGCTATTTCTTCTTAAAGCCAAATCCGGGCTCTTCCTGACGCAGCAGCATATCCATATACTTTTTAAATCTCCTTAATCTGGTTTCAGGCTTCTTAGCAGTAGTAAGGCCATACGTGATTGCGTATTTACTGGACTTATTAATTGTTTCAAAGAATTTTTTTGCCTTTGGCTTCTTTTCAAGAGCGACTACAAAATCTTCGGGCACTTGTGTCTCGCTCGGCGGCAGATATGCTTTTTCCCACCGTCCATCCGCTTTTGCGGCATGAAC
The DNA here is from genome assembly GCA_028285755.1 of Puniceicoccaceae bacterium. Lineage (GTDB taxonomy): Bacteria > Verrucomicrobiota > Verrucomicrobiia > Opitutales > JAFGAQ01 > JANQOQ01. The sequence goes on along the minus strand of JANQOQ010000014.1, from coordinate 406,013 downwards.
CTTGGCGAGTCCGGGCTCCTGCATTCGACCTTCTTTGATCAAACGCTCAGCATGCTCAGTATTTTTCTTGGACCAGGTGCTACGCTCCTTTCTGGGCGTTATCCGTTGAAGATAAGTTCGGTCATCGATGGACTTCTTCATACCATCAATCCAGCCCCAGCACAGCGTTTCAATAACAATCTCGTTCCAATCGACGCTTGGTATTTTAGTATATTTTTTGAAAACCTTGATCCAAAGTTCACTTTCAGTGGCATGATTCTTTTCTAACCATTCGTGAAGCGCTACAGATGATTCAAAGGTCATAATTTTCGTTGGATCGATTTCAGGCATTCAAACAGCTACTTTAATATTGATTTTTCTTCACTGTAGCGATCTTCGGCAAACCCGAAGTATGGCTTTTCTCGATAAGTGAGAAAGATCACCCCGAATGGTGCTAATTATCAATTATTTACCTGTTTCCAGTTCCAATTTCAAGTACCAGTCAGCGTAACCATTCACTTAAATTTCAGGAGGCCCAATTAGAACCTCCCGATGATTGTAAATCGAGCGTTCAAAGGAGCCGCCACCGTAGCCTGATGGGTGCTGTGTGCATTTGGGAAATAGAGTTCATCCGTAAGATTCTCAATATTGAGTTGTAGGCGCAATTTCTCAGAGAGATCATAATAAGCGGCAGCATCTACTCGGGTATAACTTGGGAGAACTGCTGTATTTCCATTGTTGATGAAAGTCTCGTCCTGATAAGTGAGCCCCAGGCCAATTGCAAATTGATCCGTCACCTGATAGTTGTTCCAGAGCGAAAACATGTGCTCGGGCAACTCACGCGGGCGTAATCCCGTTGCACCGGAACGATTCACCTGCTCTCCATCCAGATAGCTGTAGCCTGCAGATATGAACCATTCATCAGTCACTCTACCCTGTAACTGCACCTCAAATCCGGTCGTCTCCGAATCAATGACATCGAGTGTGGATGGATCATTATCAGCAACCTGCGGGGAACTTTGCTCGATTTCAAAAATCGATGTCGTCAGACTTAGCCTGTCATAAAAATCCCACTTAACTCCAACCTCCAGATTGGTAAATGTGTTCGGATCCAGTTGATTGTTATTGCCGTTGATACTTGCAAACTGCTCACCACTGCGTGGAAGAAAGGATTCACTGTAGCTGCCATAAATGGAGATATTCTCGGCAGGTTTATACACCAAACCCAAACGTGGCGAAATTTCCTCATCTTTCCGATCTCTGGTTTCATTATCCTTCACGTTGAAGACCTCAATGTCGAAACTGTCGAAACGGGCACCTACGACTACATCGAGTGCATCCGTAATCGCAATTTCATCCTGTATATAGAAGGAGAATACGCTTACGTCGGCTTCGGTGTCGTCATTCAGATCGATCGTGTAATCGTTGGTTGTGGTTAAACCGTCCGCATTGACTCCGACACCGCCTCTAAGATTGAGTGGTCGCTCGATGATAAATCTTTCATTGTCATCCTGGGTCTGATCAAAAACAGGGTTAAAACGGTCGTTATTATTCACGGTGTCTATAAATTCCACACCCGTGACGACCGTGTGGCTTACACCGCCCGTCTCAAACTCGCCAATCAAGTCTGCGGACAGGATTAAATTCTGCCGTTGTGTGGTATCTATATAACCATCCAGGGTAACCACATTTGGAGTAGTCGCCTGGTTATACCCGGAAGCATAGAAATTTTGATAGAGCTTATCGAAATCACCATAATAGGCACTGAGGCGGCCTTTCAAATTATCAGCAAATCGATGGTCGAGTTTGGCACGAAGCAAGTGTGCTTCCAGCTCTGTGACATTGAGCTCCGGATCCCCAAAAACAATGTCCCTGAAAGCTTCTACCGGGCGTCCGTCTGCACCTGTGGGAATGCCCCGATCAATAAATCGCTCGTGATTGATATATTCATAGGATACATCCAAAAGCGTGGCCTGGCTCAGCTCGAATTTCGCAGTAGGATTTACGCCAAAACGATCTCCTTCATAGAAATCACGGTGATTATCGAGGCTGTCGTAGTGCGCATTTATTCGAAAAGCTGCATGATCATCGCCCGAGACATTCGAATCGATTTGCACATGGAACTCACCTAATGAGTCGATACTCGCCTGGTATCCTGTGAAATTCTCGCCAATCATCGCCTTTTTAGTGACACGATTCAAAACACCTCCAGTTCCACCCCGTCCAAAGAAGAGCGCGTTGGGACCCCGTAGAATTTCCACCTGCTCGAGATTGTAAAGTGAGCGGTAGTACTGAACGTCATCACGTACCCCATCGATAAAAAAATCAGCAGTAGAGCGCACGCCGCGAAATACAATTGCATCCCGGTGTCCCTCACCCTGAGAAGTATTTATACCCGGTGTATAATCCACTATATCACCGATACTGACAAACCCCTGCAGGGTCATCTGGTCAGCGGTAAATATCGAAAGACTTTGCGGCACGTCGATGACCGGTGTCGGCGATTTGAGCGCATTCACCTGATCAGTATAGAGAAATCTTCCGACCACTGAATAGGGGTCCAGCTCCATAATACTATCCTGTCCGGGCGATTGTGAAGCTTGCGTAAAAGTCAAGGGACCCCCAAGCATTAGCGACAGCCCCACTGCTCGGAGCAGATGCGTTAATAACCCATAGTTTAATTCCAGATATAGATCGAATTTCATGTTTGTTAAGTCTTGGCTTTTGCAAGCCCAATTCATGATATTGAGATTCAATCTTAATTAATAAGCGCGTCAAGAAATACTTTAAAAAAACTTCAAATCTCCCAAAATAGACGCTCTTCAGCTTCCAGCCTGAATAGGTTTTCTCCCCATAATGCTAGAGTAATTACTGCTTATCCTCAGATATCCTGCGGCTCCACCAGCTTGCCACCAGAGAGCCCGACACATTGTGCCAGATACTGAAGAGTGCACCGGGCAACGCGGATAAAGTTGTGAAAAATTGAGTCGCCAGAGCAACACTGAGCCCGGAATTTTGCATTCCCACTTCAATGGCAACGGTTCGTGCAATTTGTTCATTCTGATTCAACAAACGACTCCCCAGATAACCTGCAAGCATACCGATGGCGTTGTGGAGGATCACCGCTACAGCCAGCAGGATACCCACCGATGGTAGGCTTGATGCGTTCAGGGCTACGACAATGGCGATGATCCAGACGATCGCCAATACGCTGATTACAGGAGCAATACCCCGTAATTTACTCACTTGCTTTTCAAACAGCGTATTCACGACAATGCCTAGCGTTAGCGGTAAAACGATCATTTTCACCATGCTCAGCATCATATCCGAAACCGGCACATTCACAGCTTCTCCCAAATAGAGCCAAGTTATGAAAGGAGTTAGCAATGCCGCAAACAATGTGGAAACGAGCGTCATGGATACCGAAAGGGCAACCCATCCGCCTGCCAGGTAGCAAATGACATTGGATGCAGTGCCCCCTGCAGTTGCCCCCACGAGAACCATGCCAATAAGGAGTTCTTTCTCGAGGCCAAGCCCTAAGGATAAGAAAAATGCAGCCGCAGGCATCACTGTGTATTGAATACCGACCCCGATTAAAATGATCCAGGCCTTCTTCAACACATCCAGAAAATCCGATGCCTTGAGCGTGAGCCCCATACCCAGCATCACCACCATCAACATCGGCACGATGCTGGATCGCCACTGGGAAAACCAATCCGCCGTGAAATAAGCAATAACCGAAAAAGCAACCGCCAATATCGGGAAAAAGCGGGTAATCCAATTACTCATCGAGCATATACTCAGGAATCTCCAGCTCGGAATCTACCCCCATCACCAGAAGCTCTACACCATCCGCAATCTCACCGCCTACTCTGCCTAAGCTGGGGTCAATCACGCGTTTTTCGATTTCCCGCAAACGCTCAAAATCCTGGACTTCACCAATTTCCCCGGTCGGTTGTACTCTGACTAATTCTTCAAAATCCCGATCAAATCCAAAAATATGGTCAACGCGATTTGCAAATTCGGTTTCAAACTCCATGAACTCATCAATGGTTTCCTCTTCCTCGTCTTCCTCGATCACTTCGAGGGTAAAATCAGTCTCAAATACCAACGCTCCGTAGTTTTGATCAAATGCGATGCTCGTAGGGGAGCTGGTTGAAAAATCAATCACGCGTTCGCGCACACTGGACTCCCGCACCCCGCGAACCAGCTCGGTAGTAAGTTCACCCGAAACCATACTCCGTGCAGTCTGGGCAATGGAACTGGACTGAATTTCAGGGGTCAAAGTATCTTCGAAGGTGCCTTCGATCGCTACAATCGGCTCAAAAGGCTCGCTTTCAAATCGAGGCTGTTCCGGTATCGTTCGGGGCTCGGGCTCCCGGTAATCAGGATCGTTCTGGTCACCATCCCCTTGCTGAACGATGCCTTCCGGGCTCTCAAGCACTGCATTCGAATTACTGAAATTTAATTGGGCTACTTGCTGCATCGTATTAGCACGTGCGATTTGACTCGTTGTCTGCCTGACCTCGGTAAAATTTTGCGAGGTCACTACATTTTGAGAGACGGCCACCGTTTGGGGAAATGGCGTAACGCGGTTATTGATGGGAGATTCCGTCTGCAGGGGAATTTCTGTCTGTACCTGCTCTACCGTATTGGGTGATTGCAGCTGCGGTAAAGCGGCAACACTCTCGCGAATGGCTACTGAAATGCTCTCCTGCGCAAGTGCGTTGAGGTTGACCGTCATCTCATTCAGGTTCTGGGTTACGGTTTCCTCAATTTTCGACGAAAGAATGAGAGAACCTGTGAGTGCTGCAAGAATCAGGTGCAGCAGGAATGAGGCGATCAGGCAGCGCGGTAGCAACTTCAGCTCCGAATCCAACAGGAATTTCAACAGGTAGTGGATCGCGATGCCTGCAACACAAATCATTAAAATGATGAGTAAGACATTGCGCAGCAGCTCATAGTCGATTTTGGCAAGCACCTCACGGGAAGCACTCTCGTATAGCTTCAATGCACGCGGGTGAATGCTGTAGACATTGGAAACGTAGAGCAACTTACTGCCCCGATTGGCAAATGTCGGATAGAGCTCGTCCTTATTCGAATTAATCGGCTCACCCAAATTTTCAGGGAGGCTGTATTGCCCCTCGAACCACCGGCTCATGTAGATATCATGGCCGCCCATACCCCCCTCACGATCAGATACAAAATACAGGGAAAGCCCGTGCGACGGCATCGCCACGTGAAACTCATTGGCATAGGTATTAATAATTCTCATATACTCGGGCTCGCTGAAAATGGGTTCCCAGCTATCCCCTTCTCCGCGATGGCCTTCAATCCTTGCGCGGTAGATATCCCAATCCACCTCATCGCCTTCGGCACCCGGCACGAGGCCTACCCCTTCCGGCTTGGGGCGGCGGCTGGAAAAATAGATCTCCCGGTTATCCGCAGAAAACGCCGCGAAGCCCTCATCAAATTCCGAGTTGATCACATCTCCCAGATTGATGGGCTCCGACCAGCGATCATCCAGCCGACGTGACATGTAGAGGTCAAATCCTCCTCGGGTATCCGGTCGGTTGGATTGAAACAGCAGCCAATTCCCATCGCGGCTGAGACTCGGCCCACGCTCATCATAGCCTGTATTAATAAAACCGCTGAGCGCACTGGGCTTGGCCCATTCACCGTTCACATTCTCAGCAATAAATAGGTCAGAATTGTCCCGCGAGTAAATGCGCGAAATGATCACGGTGGAACCGTCTTCAGAAATCGTAGCTTCCTGGTTTCCCTTAATCAGATTGAGATCTCCCGTTAGAAACGTGGGGTTTTCCCAAAGATTAAGCGTCAAGTTCGCGACATTGTGGCGGCGGTTGATGGAATCCCCGTCCACATAATAGCGTAAGTAGCCCATGCCGAACAACATTCCAAAGGCAAATGCAATGAACGCCGCCAAAACCAGGAAGATCGGCGACTTGATTATAAACGTGATAATCTGCTTTATTTTGCCAAAAATGAACATTCAGGGCATCCCTCTCATTGATTAACCTACAAGGTTGTCATGTAGCCGATATTGGCCTCATTGATGCCTACCCGGCGGCATGCGGCTATCGCCTCTGCAACTCTCCCGTGCAGCGCATTACGATCCCCGCGCACCAGTACCTTCTGATCCGGATTTTGCTGGACTACCCGGATAAGCTCCTCACGCAGGCCATCAATATCCATACGCCGTTCAGACACGAAGTAGCTGCCATCATCACGCACATTGATAACCAGAACCTGCACTGCAGAACTCAGGCTCAAATCCGTCTCCGGCAGATTGACAGCGATATCCGTTTCTTCCTCGTGAAAGGAAGATGCCACCAGAAAGAAGATAATCAGCAGAAACATGATATCCACCAGAGCGGAAGTATCAATGACACCGCTTTCAGACTCTTCGATTTCTTCGTCAGACTCTACTTTCATTCAATCAGGCCTCTAACTTAAAGCGATTGCGGAAATACTTGGTAAGAAAATCGTTGCCTTTGGTTTCTATGAGCTCTGCCCGACGGTCGATCTGATTACTGAAATAGGAGAATGCGACGAGTGTCGGTATCGCAATACAAAGGCCCGCAGCCGTTGTAACCATCGCCTGATAAATACCTTCAGCGAGCAGCTCCGCCTTACCAATGCTCATACTGGACAAAGCAACCGTCTGGAAGGACTGAATCATACCCACCACGGTCCCAAGCAGTCCCAGCAGCGGCGAAATACCTGCGATCAAGCGCAGCCAACGTATACTGCGTCGCAGCTTCTTGATCTGGATGCGCCCTGCGTTACTCATTGCATCATCCGCATCCTCAATGTCCGCTTCCCAGTTATCAATCGCGGCCCGGTAAATGTTGGAAACCACAGCATTGGATTGCTCACAGACTTCAACACCCGCAGCTACCTTGTTAGGCGAGCTGCTGCCCAACACTTTTTCCAGCTCATCATCCAGAGAATCGGGCGCAATCGTTTTGCCTGACAGACTGATAAAACGCTCAATCGTAAGCCCCACGGCCATAAAAGAACACAGCACGAGCGGTATCATCACAAAACCTCCCTTAAAGAGCAGGGAGATCAGCGTTTCTGAACGCTCGACCGTTTCGGTAGTTTCCACAGTTTGGCCAAGCAAAGACTGAGTTGCCAAAAGCATAAACCCAGCCGCGATGAACCAAAACATGCGCTTGCGGTTTTCGTTTGAAGGAATCTTCATAGGTAGCTAAAAAAATTAAAAGTTAGCACTCACCGATACTTCGGACGCTTGGAGCAAGTCCTCAGCGAGTGCAGCTTCGTCAGTATTGGGATATTTTTGCATGACTTCGCGAAAGCGATCATTCGCCTCGCGTGCCCTACCCTGTTTGTCGAGTATACGTCCTATTTCCAAAATGGAACGGGCGCTCCAGGTAGGATATGCAAAATTCAGGTCAACCAGGATCAGTTCACGCACAGCTTGATCCAGCTCGTTCATCTTCATAAGGCACTGCCCCAGCTGAAACTGACTACGTGCGGCTAATTCATCGCGCTGGCGGCCCCGCAGCACGATGCGGTAATTGGCAATCGCCTGTTCGTAACGACCGAGATTTTCCTGGCACCACCCCAGCCACATTACACAGCGACGTGAAAATTCAGTGGTCGAATACAGGGTAAAGAACTCAGAGAATAGTGCCTCGGCCTGCTCCCATTGCGCGAGAAAGGTGTGGGTTTCGGCTTCACGCAGCCACGCCTGCTGGCGCACCCGCTGATCAAGCGCATCCACCCGGGCCTGGCTAAAAAGTGGCAGCGCATCACGATACTCCTTGCGCCCCAGGCGAATTTCACCCGCCTGGTAAGAGGCGATTGCAAAAAACTCAGTTTCCGGGAAATCACGCAGCAATTGCTCGAAAGCCTCGGCAGCAGCCAGCTCCTGACCTCTGCCCAGTAATGACCAACCCATACGGTTAATCACTTTCTCACGCAGGTCCCTGTCGATACGGGAAGCCAGCAGCGTGTCGAGCCGGCCGATCGCCGAGTCGTATTTCTCGTCCCGATATTCCATTTCAGCGAGCTCAAAGTTAGCCCGTTTCGCAAGGTCGTGATCCGGGAAATTCCTTAAGATATCTTCGTAACGCGCTTTAGCCGTTTCCGGCGCGTCCAGACCCTGGTTCACCCAAGCCAACTCATAGAGTGATCGAACGGAAAGATCCTCCTCGCGGGTGCGCCCAATCAAACTTTCCAATATGGTTTTAGCCTCCCCGTAGCGCTCCAGTTGCGATAGGGCACGCCCATAATGGAAAGAGGCCTGGTCAAATCGTTCATCATTCGGGTAGATATCGATGAAGTTCTTAAGCGCAATCTGCCCATTACCCGGCTGGCTAAGATCCATGTAGAGCAACCCTTTCTTATAGAGCGAGTCAGGAGCAAGCTCATTATTGGGAAAGTCTCGGGAGACCCGGTCAAAGTAACTGATCGCACGCAAATTGTCATTCTCGTTCAGTGAAATCCAACCGAGGTAATATTGAGCCTGCGGAAAAAACGCGGATGAAGGAAACTCAGTCGCGACCCGGTCAAAGTAGACGCGTGCAGCGTCCAAATCACCATCGTTGTAAGTCAGACGCCCCATCTCAGCAAGCCCCTGATCGAGATACTGGCTGTTCGGGTTTTCATTGATCAGCACTTCGAGCACCAGTTTCGCAGTGTCCACCTCGCGCTTGGACTCGTAGGCCTGGGCAAGCTTGATTTGGGCAATATCCGCATTTTGCCGGCTACTGTCCTCGCGAATAAACCGCTCCAGCGCTTCAACAGCATTATCCCAACGATCCAGATTAAAATAGGTCAGGCCTTCAATGTAATCGATTTGCTCAAAGAACTCATCGCTGACATCTGTATTTTCACGCAAGTCGTAAATCTCATCCAGGGCTTCTCCCCATCGCTGTTGCTCTGCATAAATCTGAATGATGCGAAAACGGGCTTCGTCCGTGTATTGGGTGCGGTTTTCCCAGGGGATAAACTGCTCATAAGCACGGGTGGCCTCATCCAGACGATTGAGGAAGAAAATATTCTCCGCGCGCATGAAGGCTACATCGCGGTAAGAAGGGTCATTCGAGTATCCCTGCAGGAATTGATCACACGCGTCCAGGCTGGCCACATGGTCCTCTGCTTTCATCAGGCAGAATGCCTGCAAACGGAGCGCCTGCGGAGTCAGGTAATCGGCATCAAATTCAGTCACCACGCGCTGGAACACTTCCGCTCCTTGCGTAAACTGCTCGAGACCCAAAAGCGCATTACCATACTCAAATACAAACTGATTCAGCAATGGGTCATTATTAAAACGGCGAATCGCAGGCCTGAGCACATCCACTGCCTGGCGATAATTTTCCTGATTCAGGAAGGTCCTGCCCAGCCAGATAGTCGCCTCAGCCGAGGTATCCGAAATCGAGCTCAGCTCACCAAAAAGCTCCTGCGCTTTTTGGTATTCGCCGGTTCCCAAATAGGAGCGACCCAGGTAGATGCCCGCATCATTGTAAAAATCGCTGCCCGGAAACAAAATGCGCAGATCCTCAAAATCGGTGGCTGCCTTTGCAAACTCTCCCTGAGTGAAGCGGATGAACCCGAGGCGAAAGAGCGCATTGCCTGCAAAACTTCCCCGAATCTCCCGCGCCACTTCTTCGTGGTTGCGTGCGGCATCATCAAGAACCCCTAACTCACGCTGGCACTCCGCCAGCAGGTAGATGGCATGCTCGTAGTAGGGCGAATTCTTCCCATAAAGCTGGATATCCTGCAGGATGGGAATGGCATTCTCATAAAGCTCCACCTCATAGTGAGCAAACCCGGACAAAAACCGCACACGGGGAGCATACCTACCCTCAGGAACCAGGCGAATGAACTCACCACTGTATTCGATCACGTCTTCCCACTTTTGCTGGCGAAAAAGCGCTTCCACCAATCCTACGAGGGCAATTTCCAGAGGATCCAGATCCTGTATTGCGGTCGCCGAGAGTTCGGGAGCTTCCTGGTATTCTCCACCCAGTCCCGGCAAGTCCAGAAAAAGTCTCTCCTTACCACGATTTACGGACCATAGAAAAGCAGCCTCCGCCTTGGCAAATTGCCCGGAAATCAGCAAACACTGCCCCCAAAGGTTGTGTACCTGTTCCTTGCGCGGACTTTCGCGGTTCGCAGCGAGCTCTTCAAAGAGTCGCTCAGCCTCTGCATAACGCTGTAGGTCATAAAGCGAAAGCGCCAGGCCGAATTTAGCGTCGAGTATTTTTTCATGCCGGGGATAACGGGCGATGAATGAACGATATTCATCAATAGCGAGCTCGAACAAACGCTTATTGTAGAGTGCATTTGCAGCATAATAGCTCTCCATCGCAGGGTCATTCTCTTGTGCATTGATTGAAAGCCCTGTAAACGCAAGCATGCAGCATGCGAGTAAAAGTGAGCGAAATTTCTTAGAAAAAATCATTATCAAATCCATGAATCCAAAAAACACAGTGAAACATCTCATTAAACTTGTAAAAAAAGCGGAAAGTTTGCGGGCAAATAAAAGCCCACTTGATATCAGCGATTCCTAGTAGTCAAGCCGATACAGCACGAATTCCCCTCTAAACATTGGTTTGGACAGATATACCCACAAAAATGCTCAAAATATCACAATTTTTAATGCCCTATTGATTGCAAATGCTAGATTAAGTTGAAATGTTAACCCATAATTACTGAATCCCCCCTTTTATGAAACTCTACTCACTCCGAAATCCTATTTTCACTCTAGTATTAAGCCTGCTGATATTCCAAAACAGTCACGCAAGTGTTTCGACCGAAAAGGTTTTGCACTGGGACTTCCCATTGCCACGAGTGCATACCGGTGTAGTGCTGGGCAATGGCATCCAGGGCCTGATGGTCTGGGGACAGGATAACCAGCTAAATATTTCGATCGCACGCGCAGGTTTTTGGGATCGCCGCGGAGGAAGAGAGTTCACTCAAAAAGTTGATTTCCAGGAACTGCGTGAAATTCTTGAAGATTACGACGAAGAACGTATTAACGAGATCTTCGGAAATGACAGCGCATTTCAAAGATTTAGTTTCCGAACGCGTCAAATTGGCGGGGGGCGCCTGGAGCTCCACTTCCCCACTGGCTGGAAACTAAATGCCGCTACACTTACCCTTACTAATGCAACTCTGGAAATAACCGTATCCGACGAAAACAAAACTCCACACGTACTAACTCTCCGTCAGGCAATAAAAGATGAAGTAGCCGTAATCGATCTGCCCGAAAATTTACCTATACAAACGCGATTGGTTGCTTCGTTTGATCATGAAGCCGTCAGCGAGCCGCTGGAATATGCAGAAGTGGATGCACCGGTTAAATGGGGCTCAAGTGAGGATCAGTCTGAAGGCTTCTGCCAATACTTACCGGAGGACGACCCCCTCGCTCTTGGCTATCATCGTAATGGAGACCAAATCGCACTGATGACCGTCCTTGGGGAGGACGCTGAAAACACGGTGAAACAATCCATTGAAGCGATTGACTTCAGCGAATACGAAGCAGAGCGCCTGGAATGGTGGAGCCAATATTGGCAGGATGTACCACATCTGGTGATTCCCGATCCTATGTTGCAGCGGGTGTATGATTACGGGCTGTTCAAGCAAGCGTGCGTCAACCCCCCTCACGGTGTAGCCGCCACTCTGCAAGGCCCATTCATGGAGGAGCACAAACTCCCGCCCTGGAGCAACGATTATCACTTTAACATCAATGTGCAGATGATGTATTTGCCCAGTTTGGCGAGCAACCGGCCTGACCACTTCTGGCCCATGTGGGAAATGCTCATGAGCTGGATGCCCTTATTGCAGGAGAACGCCAAACAATTTTATGGCAACGAAAACGCAATAATCATGCCCCATGCTGTGGATGATCAGGGCCAGATTGTCGGCAGCTTTTGGACGGGCATCATCGATCAGGCCTGCGCCGCATGGATGGGTCAGCTCGCCTGGCAACACTACCGCTACACGATGGATGAACGCATATTGGAAGAGATCGCATACCCGATCATGGTGGGGGCATTTGAAGGATACTGGTCCATGCTGGAGGAAGTCCAGCGCGAAGATGGGCAAACGATTCTAAGCCTGCCCGTATCCGTGAGTCCGGAATTTCGGGGCCGCAGTATAAATGCCTGGGGGCAAAATGCATCCTTCCAACTGGCTGCCTTGCATATGCTCTGTCAAAACCTGACAAAGGCCGCTGATCTCCTGGAACAAGAGGCTGACCCAAGGTGGCAGGAGGTAACCGAACGGGTGCCTCACTATGCGGTCATCCCATTCCCCCACCATCAAAACCCGGAAAATATCCGTTACCGCATCGGGCTCTGGGATGGACTGGATTTAATCGAAAGCCACCGCCACCACTCTCACCTCGCAGCCGTATATCCCTTTAACACCATCGATATCTTCAGCGAAGAACATGAAGACATCGTGCTCAACAGCTACCGGCAATGGACCATCAAAGGAACAGGCCAATGGAGCGGCTGGTGTGTACCCTGGGCATCGATCTTACACAATCGCATCGGCCAGACTGAAGCCGCACTCGCATGGCTGCATTACTGGCATCAGAATTATGTAAACGAGGGCGGCAACACCCTGCATAATGTAGGCTACCGTGGTATGTCCCGCATTGGCTCCAACGACCACCATAAGCTGCCATTCATGGCACACAATGGCGAAATTATGCAGTTGGATGCAGCTTTCGGAGCTCTGGATGCCATTCACCATTTTATGGTTCAGCAGCATCAGGACGTGCTCCACGTGTTGCCTGAAATTCCCCGGGACTGGAAGGACTATTCCTTCGAGAATATTCGCGTGGAAGGCGCATTCCAGATCAGTGCCACTGTTAAGGACAAGCAACGCGAATACGTTCAGGTTCATAGCCTTGCCGGAGGTAGTCTCACTCTGGCACACAATTTGGGTGAGCGCGTCACCGTGGACGGTCTACTGTTTCAGGGGGAAATCATCACCCTGAATTTTGAAGCAGGAGAAACGAAAACTATCCAACCTGTTGACTGAGAAAATCCCTTAAAAGCCCCACCGCTTTAGCGCGGTGGCTGCGCTGCGCCTTTTCCTGCGGGCTACATTCTCCAAAGGTTTCGGTCATTCCTTCACCGATAAATACAGGATCGTAGCCAAAGCCATTTTCACCCCGAGCCTTGTTTGCAATAGTGCCTTCACAGTAAGCTTCAAATTGATGCAACTGGCCTTCAGGCAGAATCAGGCAAAGATTACAAACAAATCTCGCGCTTCGTTGGTCAACTGGAACCTCTTGAAGAGCATCGAGTAGCTTATCCCTATTTTCTCCATCACTGGCACCCACACCGGCATAACGTGCAGAATAGACCCCGGGTGCTCCCCCCAAATAATCAACTGCGAGCCCGCTGTCATCCGCCATCACTGCATACCCACCCTTAGCCTGGGTAAGCTGCCAGACTGCTTCCGCTTTCAGGCGTGCATTCGCTTCAAAGGTAGTGCCGGTCTCATCTACCTCAGGCATCCCCCCGATAACCTCAGTACCCACAAATTGCGCCTCGGGAAAATCAGTTCCCAAAAGCACCGAAAAATCACGCACTTTGCCCGGATTGGATGTTGCGATGATGATTTGCAAAGGCTCAGGTGCGGATGCCGCCATTGGTCCAGGAGTTATAAACCCTTTGAGTAAAGCGCATGTATTTAAGCCCATCGTCAAAATTGGTTAGCTCAACTGGGGCTCCCGTCCGAACGCTATTAATAAAGTCTTCCTCTACCTTCCAGCCGCGGCGGGTCTGCCGGGGTACATCAATCGGAATTTCATAGTCGTGCCCCACCCTCGCAAAAAGCAGATAAAGCTCCAGAAAATCGATCCGCAGTGTGGACTCACTGCCATGGATGCGAATCTCTGATATCGGCTGGCCTGCATCGACACCTGTAATATTCATCACAAGACGCGCACCCTCCGGGTATCGCCCCAATACAGATATACTGTCGGGGATATTCACCTCCTTCAGTTTACCCGTGAGTTTATCCTGTCTGAACTTGGTATAAATCTCCGCATCACTCATTAGCCATTCCGGCTCATGGGGATACCAGCGCTGTATCATTTCAAAAAATATGCCCAGCTGCATCACATTACATCCACTCAGATCGGAGTCCTGTCGCCAATGCATGGGAGACTCTGCATCCATATTATCGCGACTGGAGTGCGTCACGACAATTTCCCGGATCTCCCCCAGCTCCTCCTTTTGCAGCGTATTTTTAATCACATGGTCAAAATCCAGCGACAGGGGTGAAGGCACGAGCTGCGCTACATATTCAGGATTCGCCTTCGCCGCAGCCACCATTTCCTGGGCATCGGTGAGATTCATGCCCATCCGCGCCTCGCAGAGCACATGTTTACCCGCCTGGAGTGCGGCAATCGTAGCATCGCAATGCAGATAGGGCCAGGTACCGATACAGATTGCATCGATATCCGGATCGTTGATGATGCTCTGCCAGCTCTCCCGGACTTTAGGGATTTTAAACTCTTCGGCGACCGCCTTGGCACTCGCCAGACGCCGGTTGCAAACCGCGGCACACTCAATTCCGGGTATCGCCTGAAAATTGGGCAAATGCTTTGCCCGGGTATTCGCCCCGGCACCGATAAATCCTATCCTAACTTTTTCCATAGTCCTCAATAAAAGTGGGCTAATCTAATAACGATTCGAAAGACCCCTCAAGTCAAAGCAGAAATTTAAATCTCGTCATCCCCAAATATAGGCGTCAAAATTTATTCTCAGTGAAATCATTACTACGTTTACGGCGAAAGAAGGAAGCCTATTCACTGGGAGCTCCACCCGGCATTGAGCATATTATCGAACTCAGTGCACCCCCCAAGCCTCAGAGCATTCAATATGAGTTAATCGAATTTGGCGAAGGTACCCACGCAATAAGTACGCTTGAAGATTTATCGAAGTTCCTCGCAGAGCCTGAATCCATAAATGCTCCCTTTCGTTGGCTAAACATCGTAGGACTGCATCCCCATGTGGTTGCCGAGCTCCAGGAAGTATATAAAATCCACCCATTGATCGCAGAGGATATCGTCAGCCCCAACCAGCGCTCCAAAGTGGAAGAGTATGACGACTGTGTATTTTGCCAGATTAAGATGTTGCGCCTTCAGAATGAGCAGGTCTTCACCGAGCAAGTGAGCATATTACTCCTCGGTAATACCATGATCACCTTTCAGGAATACGCGGGCGATGTCTGGGATAATGTGCGCAAACGCATACAGACAAAATCCTCACGTTTCCAGTCCCGTGGGACTATATATCTATTCTACGCGCTGATCGATGCAATTGTGGATCACCTCTTTCCTGTAATCGATGCTTATCAATTACTCATAGAACAATTAGAAAACGATTTATCTCAAAACCCGGATCAGGCGCACCAGAAGAAAATACACCAACTACGCAAGGAAATCGTTATTCTCATACGCCTGCTTTGGTCTACCCGGGATATCATTAACCAGCTGCTTCGCATTGACACCACCCATATACCCAAATCGATACGTCCTTATTTCAAAGACGTTTACGATCATTGTATACAGGTGATCGATACCCTCGAACTCTCCAAGGAGGAAGTTAACAATCTCCATGATCTCTACACCTCCTCGGTATCCAATCGCATGAACGAGGTCATGAAAGTGCTCACTTTACTCACGAGCCTTTTTGTGCCGGCAACCTTCCTTGCAGGTATTTATGGTATGAATTTTCAACATATGCCTGAACTCGGCTGGAAATATTCGTACATAATCTTTTGGGGTATGTGTATTGCTATGATCACCGGGATGTTGCTTTTTTTCAGACGTAAAAGATGGTTTTAATATGAAATTTGTGGATGAGAAACAAACACTCACCCAATCAGAAACACGCTACGCCCGCATCGGGGAGCTCAATCTGTGGGTCCGTCGGCGTGAAAATGATTGGTTGATGAACTACTCCCATGATAACGTACGTATACGCAAAGCACCTGCAGAACCGACTGCGATTGAAGACATGGAAGAATCCACTTGGCAGCGATGGGCGCTTCACAGCCCTTCCGATACTCTGGAAACCAAACCCCTCATGCCAGACCGTGCAGTGGTTGTACGGCCGATTATCCCCCTTACTCTGCATCCCAAAACCAAGGTGGTATTCCTGGTACGTATCCCGCTCTGGATTAGCTTGAAAGTCGTGCTCAAAAAAGAGAGCTACGATCTCGCCGAGCTCCCAACGGAGATCCTGTCGGACACTTGGTTTGGCACACCCGAGGACGGGGAACTCTGCTATTCGGTGAAAAGCCCGGCAGTAAGGAGCATAGATGAGTTGAGCCGTGAAAACTATTATGCTATCTGCCCAGTGAAAATCGCCAACCATTCTGCAGAAAAACTGCCCATCTTGAAATTTAATCTGCGCGTCAATTATCTCTCCATATACAGCGACCAAAAAAACTATTGGACCAATGAAGTCACCGTAAACTTCAAAGGCGCAAATCATCCCACCGAACTCGACTACGCAACCAAAGCTCCTTCGATGGCCCCTAAGGCAACACTCGTGAAATCCTCACGCAAAAAGCCTGAGAAGAATTTACTACGTCGCACTTTAGGCAGCTACCTTCATACCATCATCTAACCTTATCATGGATGTATTACCTTTTGATTTAAGTGTGCTTTTCAGCGAAGAAAACCTCTACAGCCTCATGCGGGCAGGCATCATCGCAGTAGTAGGCTACCCGGTTGTTTTTATCGTTTCCCGAATACTCGGCAGGCTGCTCAAGAAGCGCGTTTCTGAGCATAACATCCAGTTATTTACCAAAATCACGACCATCGTGGGGATCATCCTCGTCACTTTCACGATCATGTTCGAATTTGGTTTTAACCTGACTGCATTTCTGGGTGCCGCGGGCATTGCCTCCGTTGCCATTGGCTTTGCAGCTCAGACGAGCCTGTCGAACATAATCAGCGGGATATTCGTACTTTGGGAGAAACCCTTTCAAGTCGGGGATATTATACGCATCGACGATACCATGGGGGTTGTTCTTTCAATTGATTTAATGTCCGTTAAAATCAAGGAGTTCGACAACAAGTATGTACGCATCCCCAATGAGAACATCATCAAAAACAAACTCACCAACGTGACGAAGTTCCCCATCCGCAGGCTGGATGTATTTGTCGGTGTTTCCTATAAAGATGATGTAGAAAAAGTCATGAGAATCCTCTCGGAAGTCGCCGATAAAAACCCTTATTCACTGGATGAGCCCAATCCACTCATCATTTTTCGGGATTTTGGGGAATCGTCGCTGGATTTTCTGCTGGGCATCTGGTTTCAGAAAGATAACTACCTGAAGCTGAAAAACAGCATCATGCAGGATATTAAGGAGGCCTTTGATCAGGAAGGAATAACCATCCCATTCCCGCACCGTACCTTGGAAGTTACCGAATTCCCAACGGATGCAAAGGTCAATTAATCCTCCTCGCGTTTATCGAGGATGGCGTTTTGCTGGCGGGCGATATCGTGGAGAGTAATGATGCCCAACAAGCGCTTGCTGTCCCGCTTGCTCACCACCGGGGCCTGCTCCACTTCACCGAGCACGAGGCGATTCGCCACATCACGGATTGAGGTATCCGGATTCACTGTAATGAGCGCTTTTGCATGTGAGAGCTCACCTACCCTGGCATCGGAGCCCTCCTGGATAGCGGACTCGATCTCGTGGCAAGTCACAATCCCATCGAGCTCTCCGTGCTCATTGAGCACCGGATACGCGTGGTGACGGTGCGGCTTAATGACATTATTCATCGCATCCTCTGTCGTCCAGTCCGCCTGGAGCGTGACCAGATCGTGTGTCATGATCGTAGATACCGGCAGATTACGCCAGTCCCGCTGTCCGCGATAGCTGGGCATGCGCTTGAGGCTGATTTTATCCTGAATCAGCAATGCATCATAAATCGATACCGAACGCAACCGGCCTGCCACCACATATGCGAGCATGTTCCCGAGCATCAAGGGCAGAATGAGCGAGTAGTTGCGCGTCATCTCAAAAATCATGAGGATCGAGGTAAGTGGGCAGCGGATCACCGCCGCAAAGAAGGCACCCATCCCGAGCACCGCACAAGCAGCATCGACACCTTCCGGCAGATCAAAGAGGCCATAGAGCAGCTCTCCGTAGAGCCCACCGAGCATCCCCCCCAGAAAAAGCACCGGTGCGAATATCCCTCCACTGCCTCCCAGCGAATATGCGAAGGCCGTCGCAAAAAATTTACCGATAAAAAGCAGAAGCAACACTGTCCAAACCAGATTGCCGCTAAGCGCCGAGCTCAGATCATCATAGCCCATACTGAATACACCGGTGCTCCCATTCGTGATCTGAAAAACCGTGTAACCAATCAACCCTACACTCAAACCCCCGATACCGGGCTTAACCCATTGCGGGATTTTTTTCCACCCCTTCGTTTTACTGCGTAGCCAGAGCAAGAGTGTAACAAAAAAGTGCCCGTGCAGGCCTGCACTAAGCCCCATCGCGAGGACGATTAGCATCCAGTAGTGCGTGGAATAGGTAGGCAGATCGAGCTCAAAGGTCGCATGCTCACCCAATATAGAGCGTGCCACCACCGCAGCAATCACCACGGCGATCAGAATCCCCCCGAGCGCCTTACTACTGAAATCCTCCAGTAGCTCCTCAAATACAAAAAATATAGCCGCAAACGGAGTATTAAATGCAGCTGCAATCCCGGCCCCCATTCCTACGGGCACCATCGAACGCACGCTGCTCTTCGCCAGCCCAAACCATTGCCCGATCTTTGAAGCCACTGCACTGCTGATATGCGCAGTAGGCCCTTCCCGCCCAAGGCTGTTCCCCAGCCCTACGGACAACGAGCCGGCTACAAAACGAAAGATCGCATCCTTCAGATGCATGATACCAAAGTTCAAATAATACGCCTGCTTTGCCTGAGGAATTCCGCTACCCACAGCACTGGAGCATCCATATTGGAGTAACAATCCCACAACGAGCCCTGCGATTGATGGCGTCAGGATAAGCACCCATCCCTGCAACGCTCCACCCATCTCCTGACTGCTATGCATCCAGGTTTCATAAATCCAGTGGATCGTCATATGAAACCCCACTGCAACCAATCCACAGGCCAAACCCGATAGGATACAGAGGAACAGAAACCGCTGGGCATCGGTTAACTTCCAGCGCATCCAATCCGGAAAATCCCGGATGGATTTCAGGTTCAGATCCTCATAGAGTTTGTTAAGGAGTGATTTACGCTTTTCCACTTTTGTCTCCGGGGTTTTTTTATTCTTCATGGCTTCCGGTGACAATCCTATTTTCCATCCTCTGCCAGATACGGCTTAACGGAAGTTGCGCTTCATCGCCTTCTCGGCTTCGCGCATATCAATCTTCTTCTTGAGCGTTTCCCGCTTATCGTGGAGTTTTTTGCCGGTGCAAACCGCAATTTCGATTTTAACCAGTCCGTGCTTAATGTACATGCGTGTGGGAATTAGAGACTTTCCTCCGGCTTCCACGGCACCCAGCAGCTTAAAGATCTCACGTTTGTTGAGCAGTAATTTGCGAACACGGGTTGGATTGTGGTTGTTAAAATTTCCAAACGCATACTCATCTATATGGGCATTGTGCAGGAAGATCTCCGCGTTTTTAATGTGAGCAAAGGCATCCGCGATCTGTGCTTTACCCTCACGAACAGCCTTAACCTCGGTTCCCACGAGTACAATCCCGGCCTCATATTTATCACCCACATGATAATTATGGTAGACCTTTGCGTTTCGAATTTCCTTAAAACGCGTCTCTTTTTTGGATTTAGCCATCGTATTACACTTTGCCCGCTGTTGAGTATGAATCAACAAGCCGTTCTCGTTCAGGATGGCTAATCAGCCCGCCTGAATTACAGGTTCGCAGTGTCCTCGAAATTATGCAGCTGGTAAGTGATTTTGCCGTCAACAATCTCACGCAACGCAATATCCTCGGGATTCAGCTTCTCGAGAGATTCTATGAGCGGGCGGCTACCATGCTTCAATTGTTTCACGCGACGTGAAACAACATTGATAAGGATATTGGGATCAGGGATTACCTGTTGTGCTTGCTTTAAAAGTTCTGGTTTCAATTTGCGGCCCGTTTAAGATTAAATTTATTCGCGTAAAGCAGACAAAATAACTGGATTTCTGCAGATAAAACATTTCAAAGTAGCGGGCTCTAACTAATTTTCAATCTAAAAATCACAATATGAATTCAATCGCAATAGGCTGGACGACCGTCTCGAATAAAATCCAGGCGGAGATGCTCGCGAACGCACTGGTAGTAGGCAAGTGGGTGGCCTGCGCGCAAATTTCAGGCCCCATCACCTCTATTTACACGTGGAAAGATAAGATAGAACGGGAAGAGGAATACCGCATAACGCTGAAGTTCCCGCTCGAAAAACGCAAGAGCCTGGAAGCATACCTAATGCAGAATCATCCTTACGAAACCCCGCAATGGAGCTGGCTGGAGCTATCGGGGAGCTCCAAAGACTACGAAAAATGGGTAATTGAATCCACAACGTAGTTTACGCTTGAAAATCATCCAAAAGCAGTCCTTTATAAAACTTTTTTTAATCAACAAGAGCCATGTCACAGCATAACAGTTTTAAAGTAGGCGGGGCAGCCAGCCTCAAAAAGCGTAATGTCCTGAAACGTTTCGAGCGTGTAGAATTACTCCGCAAACGAGGAGAATGGAAAGAAGGCGATCGTGTGGTAGCCCTTAAGAAGACCAAGCCGATCATATAAATTTTCTTTATAAACGATTATGAAAGCCTGCGAATATTCTTCGCGGGCTTTTTTGTGCTTAATTTCCGTCAGTGTAAACCGATATCTCAAGCTACGGGAGAGTTTTTTAATCCATGCTTCATATGGATTCGCTTCCCTCATCGTTTTTCCATGAACTCCGAATATAATTCCACTCCTCCAGAGACTACCAGGCAACTGAATCAGATCGCCTATGCGGCAGCCAGCCTCTCCGACATCGTACCCGTCCTGGCAGACGTTAGCCAGGAAATGGAAATTCACGCACGCAAACAAGCCGAGAGCGCACGCATCGTAGCCGATCTCACTCAAAATTTAACGCACGAGATGGATGAGGCGATTAAGGAGCTTCACCACAACTCGGACCGCACCACCCAAATCATTGATACCATTTCAGGCATCGCCGGAGCTACGAAAATACTCGCTATCAATGCCAGTATTCAGGCGGCACGCGTAGGGGATGCAGGCAAGGGATTTCTCGCTGTCGCCGATAACATTAAAAAACTCGCAACCGATACATCCAGCGCAACGGGAGATGTTGAGAAAAACATCACCACGATACGGGACAATGTAGACCGCGTCTCCAAAGTCGTTCGCAAGCACGAAAATGAAACCCAGCATAAAGAGGCAAAAAGCGAGGCAGCTATTACCGGAATTCACGAAATCCACGATCAGATCAGTGAAATCGCCTCCAGTGCTGAACAACAGCAAAGTAACGTGCTTAATTTGCGTGAACTTGGCGGACATACCCGTACGCTCGCCGAAGATCTGATTCTGAACTTTGGAAAATTCCGACTCGATTTCCATCAACAGGCAGCAGCTATCATCGAAAATCTTGCGCTGGAAGATGCCTACAAAAGTAGCGACCGCGCGATGATTGAAGATCAAATGCATGTAGTAACCATGCAATACCCTTACATCCAATTGGTCTATCAGACGAACGCACAAGGAACTCAAATAACCTCCAATATCGGACCTGCAGTAACTCATGAAGAAGGCGTAAAGGCATTTGGAAGCGACTGGAGTGACCGTCCATGGTACTCCAGTGTGGCAAGAACTCAGGAGCTGCAAATTTCAGACATATACCGATCTGTAAGTACCGATAAATTTTGCTTCACGGTTTCCGCCCCCATTCTGGATACTCAGGGTGAACTCGCAGGGGTACTGGGCGCTGATTTTGATATGGTTAAATTACTGGATCACATCCAATAGCCACACCAAAAAGGATTGGCAACCCACGGATTGCACTTAAGAATGCGGCCTTATGAAGTTGAGCGCATTGGCGACAGAGGGCAGACCTCAGGAAAGATTGGAGCGCCTGGGGGCTGAAGCGCTGACGGACGTCGAACTGCTCGCAATGTTACTGCGTAGTGGCAGTAAGCAAAAAGATGTGCTTGAGATCTCCTTTGATCTGATTGCTGAAGCGGGCTCCCTGGCAAATTTAACAAAATGGAGTGTTGAAGACTTCACAACCGTTCACGGGATCGGCAAAATCAAGGCCCTACAGCTTAAAACCGTGATGGAGGTTTCAAAACGCGTGCTGCGAGCCCAGAGTGAAGCACCCAAAGTGATGGATAATCCCGACAAGGTATATCAATTTTTCAAGCCCCTCATGCAGAATCTGGAAGTTGAGAAGTTCTACATGATGGCACTTAACAAGCGAAACCACCTGATCAAGGCCAAAGAAGTCAGCTCGGGTACCGTGAGTGGCAGCATGGTGCACCCTCGTGAATCTTTTCGTGAGGCCATAAAATTGAATGCCTCGGTGGTCATTTTTATACACAACCACCCCACCGGGGATCCCTCGCCCAGCAGCGCAGATATCAAGGTCACCAAGAATCTGCGCAAATCAGCTCAAGTTCTGGACATCCAGATGCTCGACCACGTGATCATTGGAAAACCTGAAACGGATCCGCGAAATATTGGCTATTACAGCTTCGCAGACAACGGCTTTCTCTAAAGGATATGCTTTACCTTTGTGAATAATTGTGAATAACTTTTTACAATTTCCAGACCCAGTAAACTGGAAAGCAGACGATACCTATGAATACCGCATAAGGCCTGCATTAAGGACAGACCGAGGGCGGTAGCATGGATGAACACCTGTTAATGACAGAAAGCTCAATACCCTACGAAATTCATATACGTAAACGGCGAGGTTTGTTTACATTCGATCTTTCGGAAATCATACGGTATAAGGACCTGCTCTTACTGCTGCTTTACCGCGATTTTTCAGCCCGCTATAAGCAGACGATCCTGGGTCCGGCGTGGTTCGTTATCCAACCCGTGCTCACTACCCTTGTGTTCACGATCATTTTTGGAAGGGTCGCCGGTATATCCACCGAAGGAGTACCGGGCATACTATTCTACCTGGGAGGGCTGCTGGCCTGGAATTACCACGCAACCGTCCTGCAAGCTACGGGCAATACCTTCCAACAGAATCTGGATCTGTTTGGCAAAGTTTACTTCCCCCGGATTATAGTACCGCTGGCAGCGACCATCTCGCAATTGATTGGGTGGTTTATTCAATTTCTGACCTTTGTTGTCTTTTATCTGTATTTTGTCTTATTTACTGATGCTGGAAACACACTCACCCTTGGTTGGAATGCCCTGCTTTTCCCGCTTTGCATATTGCAAGCCGGGATGATTGGCCTGGGTACCGGGTTTTGTTTATCCGCGCTTACCGCGAAGTATCGGGATCTCCAACACATGCAGACTTTTATTGTGCAAACCTGGATGTATATCACGCCGATTGTTTATCCTCTTTCAATCATCGGGGATGAATGGCGATGGGCAGCATTACTCAACCCCATGACCATGGTCGTTGAGAATCTGAAGCATCTATTACTGGGCACCGGGAGCTTTGATCTTGCGGGAACCGGAATTTCAATTGGACTGACCCTACTACTGTTTATAATCGGCCTAACGCTCTATGGAAAAATAGAGCGAACCTTCGTAGATACCGTTTGATCATGACCAAGCCAATCCTCGAAGTCATTAATCTGGGAAAACGATACCGTTTAGGGCAGCTAGGTGCGCGCAGCCTCAGGGATGAACTCAGCAACCTGGGTAAACGCCTGTCGGGAAAATCCGAAAGCGAGCGTATTGCGACCAGTGACTTCTGGGCCTTGCGGGATATCAGTTTTGAGGTAAGGCAGGGTGAAGTGGTCGGCATCATCGGTAAAAACGGTGCCGGTAAAAGTACGCTGCTAAAACTACTGAGCCGCATCACGGAACCTACTGAAGGCGAGGCTTTTATACGTGGAAGAGTTGCCAGTCTGCTGGAAGTGGGCACCGGCTTTCATCCGGAACTCACCGGGCGTAATAATATATATTTGAGCGGTACCATCCTTGGAATGACTCGTAATGAAATCCGGGAACGCTTTGATGAGATTGTGGCTTTTGCCGGAATCGAGAAACATATCGACACTCCGGTTAAGCGTTATTCCAGCGGCATGTATGTGAGACTGGGGTTTGCGGTGGCCGCACACCTGAACTCTGAGATACTGCTTGTGGATGAAGTATTGGCTGTTGGGGATGTAGTTTATCGCAAGCAATGCATTGAAAAAATGAAGTCCCTGGCCAGGGAAGGGCGCACTATCTTTTTTGTAAGCCACCAGCTCGACGTATTGTCCAATCTCTGCCCACGCTCCATTCGCCTGCATAAAGGTAAATTCATGCAGGATGGAGCAACGACCGATCTCGTAAGGGATTATCTGAAAAAGGACGAAAACCAGAAATCCAGCTCCGTGTGGGAAGGCCTAGAAGGCGATGATATCGCCCAAGTCGAAAAAGTCAGAATCATTACGGATGGCGACATCAATGAGCATGTAAATATCGATCAGGCCGTTGAAGTTGAAGTGACTTACCGATGCCTGAAGCCCGGCAGCAAATTAAACGCCTCGGTTATCATCAACAACAGCCTGGGTTCACGCATCCTATCATCCCCTAATTTGCCCTCAGCAATTGCAAATAAGGATGATTGGGGATACCGGGATCATCCAGCCGGTGTGTATGTCAGCAAAATGGAAATTCCCGCGAACTTCCTGAATGATGGGCTCTACACCATCGATATCGCACTGAGCACAGATGCCTCGCATACCAACGCTTATCTCGAAAACGTCATAAGCTTTACCGTTCACGACACCGGCTCCATGCGCAAAGAGTTCCAGCATGCCTGGTGGGGCATGATCCGCCCGAAAATGCATTGGCACACCGAAAAGATCGATTGAACATGATTAGACAATGGAAGAGTCGCTTGGTAAAAGCACTCACCAACGACTGGCCTGCCCGGAAGATTGAGCAAATCGTCGGTGAGGCAACCGCAGAGGGCAAAAGCCTATCGGGCCCATTTACCGGTATGCGCTATATTGATCGCAGCATCGGCAGTGAATTCTATCCCAAAGTGTTAGGCACCTACGAGAAGGAATTAGCACGAATCTTCGAACGTATAATTCAAACTGAGTTTGACCAATTCATTGATATCGGAGCCGCCGAGGGCTATTATGCAGTGGGTATGGCGCTTAGGACCGATTGGCCTATTATCGCATTCGAAGCTGACCCGCAAACTCCGCTTCCTGAACTGGCAACACTAAACGGCGTGTCGGATCGCATCGATTTACGGGGTGCCTGTGATTTGGGAGACCTTCAGGATACTTTGCGTAGCTGCCAAAATAATTTCGTGCTGGTGGATGTTGAAACGGCCGAATTTTGCCTGTTGGATCCCCGGTTCATTCCTGAGCTGGAGCAAACAACTATTCTGGTTGAAGTGCACGACTGTTTCCTGCCAGGTATTGGCGATCGCTTAATGACACGCTTCTCAAATTCCCACCAGATTGAACGCATAAAAGTTCTTGAAAGAACGTTAAAAGACTATCCGTCTGAAATACCCAAACTCCCTTTTGATCCAACGCTTTATCTTCAACCCTATATGGATGAGCGCCGACCCGCCGGAATGTATTGGCTTCTGATGACTCCCAGATCATGAAAATCGGCTTTTACTCAACCATGACCGCACTGCCCTGGGGAGGCTCTGAAGTACTCTGGGCAAGTGCAGCTGAGCATCTGCTGGACGAGGGTCATGAAGTGATTATCAATTTCAGTTATTGGGAAACCCCTTCAAAACACCTTGCAAAACTAGAAGCTAAAGGAGCCGAAATACACTACCGCCGCAAGCCCATTTCCGCGAATGACAGACGTGCTCGCAAACTTAGAATGCGACTGGGTCAATCGCTCACAGATCCCGATCAAGAATGGATCAGGAGCCAGCAGCCTGACCTTTGGGTCATCACAATTGGTTATCATTTGGATTGGAGCGATGATCTGGAAATCATTCAAAAGTCCGGGATCCCTTATATTATCAATTTGCAGGTTGCCCATAATCAAAGTTATCCCGAAGACTCTCTCTGGCTTAAGTTAAAGGATCTATATTCAGGTGCCAAGTATCGCTGCTTTTTATGTGAGGAAAATCGCACTATCATGCAAAAACTCCTGCAACCATCCATGAAACCTTATAAGATTGTCGATAATCCAACCAAGGTTTCGCATACCCAAACCATTATTCCATTTCCAGAAAGTACCCCACACTCTCTCGCATGCATTGGGCGTATCCAATTTGCATCCAAAGGCCAGGATTTGCTGGTTGAAGCACTCGCTCAACCCTTCTGGCGAAACACCGATATACTCATCACCTTCTATGGTGAAGATCAGGGTAATACCGAACAGCTCAAAGCAGCAATCGCAGCCCGGAACCTCGAAAAGCACTTTTCATTTGGAGGCTATGTAAACTCACCTCAAGAGATTTATCAAAAACACGCCGGTTTGATACTCAGTTCAAGATTTGAAGGACTCCCGATGGTAACGATAGAAGCCATGCGCATGGGGAGAATACCCATTGTGACCCATTGTGGCCGTAACCCAGATCTCATTAACAGCGGCACCAACGGTTATCTGATACCAGATCTACAGGCAGCCTCCGTAAATGATACACTCATGCAAGCCTGGGAAAACCGATCCCAATGGAAAACGATGGGAGAAGCAGCTCATGAAAGTATCCGAAACACTTACTCGGTCGATCCTACAAAGGATTTTGTTTCTCTCATAAAGAATCAACTTCATTGAAAATCCTGTTTGCCAGCAACCTTTACCCCCCCGCTACTCAAGGCGGCTATGAGTTACGGCTATTTCATTTGGTCAATGCACTCAAGTCGGATCATGAGTGCGTGGTCGTTACCAGCAAGCATTCAAAGCAAAAGACAGTCGATGAAAATGGAGTCTATCGGATTCTACAATATTCCCAAAAACCAATTCAGTCGTTGAGTGATCAAATAAGTGCGGCAATCCAAAGTCAAAAAGATGCGATTGCCTTTTCAGAGATAATTAAAACTGAGAACCCGGATTGGGTATGCCATTTCAATCTTGATGGCTTAAGCCCTTCAATCTGTGCAGTTGCCCATCTGCACGAAGTACCTCAAGTATTTTGGCACGAAGATATTTGGTCAAAAAAAACACCCAAAACCACCGATGCTATTCTCCACCCCTGGTACCAGATTCATCAGCAAAATCCGGCAGGCAGTTTTTCAAGAATCCCAAACATCATAAGGCCCTTTTTGCCGAAATCACCGACCATCTCCAAGAATCTAAAACTACCTGCCAAGATTGAGGCAAAAAAAGGTATTTTCGTCTCCCATTACCAGGAATGGCAAAACCGCGATTCGTTTATAGAATACAAAGACAAGCGTATACTCTATGCAGGGATTCCAATTAATCAGAGTTTGCCCGGGCAATGGGAATTGCACCGCCCCATACGCCTTGTGTTTGCAGGTGGATTTACTCCGGATCGCGGTATTCAGACATTATTCGAAGCGCTCAATTCGATGGAAGCCGAAGATAGAAATCAATTCCATTTAAACCTAATAGGCAGACCTCCGAATGCATGGGCCGAAGAATGGTGGAAAAGTTTTCGAACAGACACAGCCAATAGTGACGTGTGGGACATCATAGAGCTGCCAGGCTGGGCTGAGCCCTCAGATATGCCCGAAATTCTAAGTCAACAGGATATCCTGATCTTCCCGAGTAGTCGCGGAGAAGGGCTTCCTCTCATCATGCAGGAAGCCATGGCAGCCGGATGCCTGGTGATTGCAAGTGGTAGCGGGGGTGCCGGGGAGTTATGCCGTGATGCCGGAATACCGATCTTCCCCACGAATTCTCCTACCTATTTGAAGGAGTTGCTGTTAAACTATTTGGCAAATCCAGAAATTGCTATCATCGTCCGGCAACGAATGCGGGACTACGCGTGCGAACATTTGGATATTCAGGAAACAGCCAAAGAGTTTGTAGATATATTGCAGCGTGCCCAATAAGAGAATACGCGTTTACTCCGACGGCTGGATATATAAGCACCAAAAGTTCGGCGGTATAAATACCTACTTCGACCGATTGATGTATTATACGGCTGATAATTGCGATTGGACCGTTACTTTGGATAAGCCGATACCGGATCTTGAGTTCTCAAAAGCTCAACCCATTTACAAATACCTTTACCGGAGTGGTATCCACCCCAAATTGGACTTTCAGATCAATCGGTTTCGATGGAATCAATGGAATAAGAAAGAAATCGATATCTACCACCCGACTTATTACGACTGGGTATCCTGCCACGAGCCTCAGCGGTTGAAAAAGCCCATCGTCTGCACAGTGCATGATTGCATTCACGAACGTTATCCTGAGCATCAGGAAAAAGATCCGTTTACCGTTTCTGCTAAAAAGCGAATAATTGAGCGGGCAGATAAGATCATCTGTATCTCAGAAAATACCGCCGCAGACATCGATTATTACTATCCTGGGCATTCTGATAAGATCACAGTCACATTATCAGGAACTGATCGAGCCCCACCTTCGGACATGAAAAACCCAACGCTCGACTATTTTGCGTATGTCGGTGCACGTGAGGGTTATAAGAACTTTGAATCGACCCTAAAGGCCCTCAAGATCTGTCAGGATGAAGGCAACTCGTTTAATCTGAAAGTAGCCGGAAGCCAGCCAACGGAATCCGAACTGGAGCTCATAGCATCCCTGAATTTGGATCAACACATTGAATGGTTGGGCTTTCTTGAGGATGAGGACTTGGCAGCCTTTTACTATCACTCAGTAGCACTCCTCTACCCAAGTCTTTATGAAGGGTTTGGTTTGCCTGCCCTGGATGCAATGGCTTGCGGCAGCACCGTTATTGCGCATAATGCTTCCAGCCTTCCGGAAGTTGTGGGCAAAGGCGGATTACTTGTGGATGCTACCCAACCGCAAGAACTCGCAGAAGCGATGACTGCCCTAACGGATTCCAAATTGCGGGAACCATTGCTTAAAGAAGCTCAACAACAAACCCAAAAGCTACATTGGAGGCAGTGCGCTGATGCAATGGTAAGGGAATACCAAAAATTGATCTAAATGGCGGTAGCTGTTAGCATCTGTCTGCCTAACTTAAACAACCGGTCGTATTTACAGAGACGGTTGGATTCTATCTATGCCCAGACTTTTACCGACTGGGAGCTCATTGTAGTTGATAGTTACTCCAATGACGGCTCGTGGGAATATTTTCAGGATCGACTCAATGACGAACCACGCGCGCGATTATTTCAAACACCCCCCGGTCTTTACGATGCCTGGAATTTTGCCATTGAGCAGGCCAAGGGAGACTTCATCTACTTTGCCACGGCGGACGATAGTTTTGAGCCGAGTTTTCTCAAAAAAACGGTAGATATACTTCAAAAAAACCCGGATTGCGACCTTGTAGAATGTAATCTGCGGGTCCTCAATGAAACGGATCAGGAAATCCCAGACTTCTACGCTAAACACTCCAAGGCAGGTAAGTATTTTAAGGAGCAACTCGATTTAGCTCACATTCGAAAATCTCCTCACGATGGCTTATTGCACTACTACGGAGGGACCGTCTATATATCGATCACGCAATTACTTATTCGTAGATCAGTGTTTGAAATGCACGGACTATTTCAAACGGATTTGGGGCCGCAGGCTGACTATGAATGGGGCATGCGAGTCGGCATGCATTGTAAAACCTACCATGTACCCGAATATTTGGCAGACTGGACCATACACAGTCAGCAGGTCACTTCGTTATCCGATACCGAAACCGTAGGCGCTTACATGAAACTACGTAAAATGAGTCGACTGGTAAAATTGCCTGAAGATTTGAATTTGCGAAGATCGGATTGGGAGCGCGCATTTACGCTATCAGCACTGAGCCTCGAATTAACCAAGGCACCCTCTCTCCTGACAAAGCTATTCACTGTTTTAGTCTGGTTTGGAAAATCTCCACGAGATTGCATTTATTACATCGCCTTAAAACTCCGCAAAAAACCGTTCCGTTCGGAAGACTACATTCGATCGCTGATGCAAAAATATGATCTGCATGGACATATTGAATCCATCTCACCTTGAATAAAAAGCTCCTCATATTTGCCCCCTTTATCACACATCCTAGCCGTAGCGGACCGATAACCCGGCTTCTGAATACGGTACAAATACTCAGGAAAAACGGATACGATATTCACTACGCCTACCTTGAAACCATGGGTCCTACAACGGACGCGATGGCTGAATATTGGGGAAATCGCTTGCACATACTGCCCTACCGCCACCCGTCCATTCATGGTACTTCCTCCCAACGCTGGGGTGCCCGACTGCGCAAATATTTACCCAGCGGGAACTACGCGCTCAAGCAAAACAGTTGCGTGGATGCTTGGTTCGATATGGAAACAATTCCCGCCTGGAAGGCCCTCGTTGATAGCATCCGGCCGGATGCGGTGATTGTTCACTATGTTTATCTCTCCAAAGCACTCGAAGGATTGCCGAATAACATTCATAAGGTGTTGGACACTCATGACCGCTTCACAAACCGGTATGAGGTGGCCGCTCAAGCCGGTAAGGTAAACGATTGGTTTTCCACAAGTGGTAAAGAAGAAAGAAAGGGTTTGAAGCGCGCAGACACCCTACTCGCCATTTCAGAGGAGGATTGCCGTTTTTATCAGAAGTATTTCGACGAAAGAGTGCATTATCACCCACCCTTCACACCGATTCAATCGGTTCCTGAGACGGACCAAAATACAATCTTGTTCATCGGCAATCAAAATGCAGCGAATCTTCGGGCCATCGAGTGGTTTATGGACAACTGCTGGGAACACATTAAATACGAAATCCCGGATGCAGAACTAAATGTGGTTGGCAGTATTGCTGAGACCATGTCGGATCAAGAGGGAGTAAATTTGCTCGGTAGAGTGGATGATCTCGCCGCGGCATATGCATCAAGCAGAGTCGCGATCAATCCAGTGCCCTCAGGCTCCGGTATAGCGATTAAGTGTTTGGAAGCCTTTAGTTATGGCCTCCCAGTAGTCGCTACTCCTGAAGGGGCCCGGGGATTAGACCCTTTTGAAGACAAATGTCTCTTTATCGAATCAGATGCTAAACTCTTTTCCGCAAAACTAACCGAACTGTTGCAATCTCAGACTGTTTGGGAACAAGCACACCAATCTTGTGCATTTTTGCTTACTGACTGGAACAATCAAAGCGAACAGAACCTGCTGAATGCGCTCAAAGCCTAAACTGCTATTGATACACTTCAGCGACCTGTTTTATGGGTCGGGGACGGCAGTGATTTATCGCCGCCTCCTTAGCCTGCTGCCGGATGAAGTTGAAATTCACCACTGCATTAGCACCTGGCTTAGCCACTCTCAAACAGCGATAAATGCCAGATATGAAACCGAGCTATCGATCACGCCCCATTTTGCTCCCCATAAACCCTTGCGGGATGTATATGGGAGACTCAGTCGACGCTGGAACGGCGGAGTGCCGGATCTACGATTGCCGGGACGTCTCGATGCCGAGAATATCCGAAAAACCATCAATACGATTCGACCGGACGTTATCTGGTGGAGCGGCGATTATCTCCCGATCAGCAGTTATGCATTTAACCAATTGAAGTCTGATACATTTACAGATGTTCAACTAAGGTTCAGTCTCTATGATCCACCGGGCTTCTGGAATTCCGGCAAATGGGACTTCAAGCCCCATTTACAGCAAATACTTCAACGAATACAAGGGGTCGATGTCATCGGCAACAATATGGCAACTCTCGTTAAGGAATCGGGATTCCCAGGAGAACCCGTGATTCTCAACGACTATGTCGAAAACACTCTCGAGCCCGCTACATCCAAACCGGATGCATTTCGCATTGCTATTACAGGCCAGATATACGGCGGTGAAATGTTTCAGCACCTGATTGATAAGCTCAGCAAACTATCGATTGCTGGAGCCATTGAAATCCACTGGTTCGGCAATAATCAAAACCTGAAAGTCGCCGATGGCCGCGTATGGCCGCAGAATGTGAAGCTCGTCAAACGGGGATTGCTTCCACGGGATGAAATCGCTACGCATCTGCAGTCGTTTGACGCCGGATATTTGAACATGCCTAAAGAAACTGACGGTTTCGGCAAATACTCAGTTCCTACGAAGCTCATTACTTATCTCGAAGCCCGCTTACCGGTGATTTTTCATGCACCTTTGGATTCGGAGATCCAGCAGATGAACGAACAATATCGCTTCGGTATAAATCTGGAAAATACCGACGAAATTATCAGCATCCGGAACAAGCGTTCAGAATTTCAGGAATGGGGAGGCAAACTTATTCAAGAGCGATACAACAAAGATAGCCTGAAGCAGCGACTCCTGGAATATTTGGGATTAAATGAATAACATCCTGTTTTCAGTAGTAATCCCGACGTATGAGCGCCCGGAGATGCTCAGGCTGACACTGGATTGCCTTCGAAACGATACCCAATCATACGGCATCGAAGGTAATAAATATGAGGTGATCGTAACTGATGATAGTCGTTCGGAAGAGACCGCCAACATGGTTGAAAGTTACTATCCTTGGGTAAAATATACAAAAGGACCGCAGAAAGGACCCGCTGCCAATCGAAATCACGGGGCCGACCAAGCTCAGGGCGAGTGGATCGCATTTACAGATGATGATTGCCTGCCCGATGCCCATTGGTTACAGGCTTTTGCAAACCAAACCAACCATGCAGAAGTCCTGGAGGGCAAAACCATAACCGATAGACCCCGCCTACGCTTGGATGAAGAGTCTCCCGTCAACGAAACCGGCGGGTATCTCTGGAGCTGCAACATGGCCACCCACAGGGAACTATTCCAAAATATGGGCGGCTTCAATGAAGGTTTCCCCTATCCTGCCATAGAGGATGTCGAACTGAACGAGAAGATTAAGAAAGCTCAGATTCCCATTCCCTTTTGTAAAGAAGCTATCGTTGTCCACCCCTGGAGACGCAGCAAAGGAATCACCCATTTAAAGCAGGAGTTATCCAGCTGGTATTATCTACTCGGGCTGTATCCTGAGCTTAGACCTCCCAGTTTAACCCGTTATTTCTTTCATCGCTCTTTTCGAACATTTATAAAAGTCACGTTCCCCAGACTTTTTAAATATCGATTCAAGGGAGCAGGCACAGCACTGGGTGCAGATGCCTTTTACTTCTGGCAAGGCATTAGGGCACTATTCCGAAAAGAGTGATTTTTAAGTGAAAATAACATTTATAGTCGGATCCTTTGAACCGGGTAAGGACGGAGTGGGCGACTACAGCCGAAAGCTGGGAAACACGCTCAACCAATCAGGCCATCACGTGACTTACATCGCATGGAATGATCTGTATGTAAATGAATGTGACGAAACTGATCAATGGCTACGGTTTGGGACATCCACAAAGGAATCTCAAAAAATTGAAAGAATCCGCGCATTCCTGAAGAAACAAAAAACTGATTGCATAAGCTTGCAATATGTCGCTTACGCCTATGACGGAAACGGAATAACGACCCGTTTACGCAAAGTCCTCATGGCCCTTAATACTGAAGCCATATTCCGCCATATCATGATTCACGAAATCTGGATAGGTGCCGAAAAAGACAGTCCCCTAAAGCACAAACTCCTGGGGCAGCTGCAAAAACGATCCTTCAAAAAACTCCTAAAAACATGGGCGCCCCAATGCATCCACACCCAGGCGCCTTTTTATCAGACGCAACTCCGAAAGATAGGCGTCAACGCTGAGTTACTTCCCCTTTTCAGCAACATTGATATTCATCAAGCTGCAGAGAATATAGCTTCGGATGAAGGCAAAATGACCGGTATCGTCTTTGGCAGTATTCCCGATGGTTGGGACATTCCACGCTTCGCTGAGAAGCTGACAAAGCTGAGTCAAATCGAGGGAAAACTCATCCACCTGCGATGTATTGGCAGGAATGGAGCACACTACGAGACATTTGAACAAGCGATACTCAAAGAACAGCCTGCACTCAGCATCGAGAACGTGGGTGAACTGCCTGAAAGTGAGATATCCCAAACCATTCAAAGAGGAAACTTCGGAGTGGGTCTCGCAAGACCCCATTTACTCTGCAAAAGTGGTACGGCTGCCGCCTTTGATGAGCATGGGTTGCCCATACTTTGCGCCCGAGCGGGCAAAATTCCAACTGAGCTGAGGGAACGCCGTTACTTTCAAGTCCCCCTCGTTAATCTCGAAGAGATCGGCCGCTCACCGATCCCCGGAAAAATTGAAAAGCGAAATAAGGTCGCAGAAGTCTCAAAACAAATGATGGCCGACTTAGATGCCCTATGAAGCCTGAAGTTTTAGTAATCGCTCCCACTCAAGGCAGTTATGGAGGTATCGAAATCACGGCGATATCCCAGGTAGAGCAACTGGAGCGTATGGTGGACACCCGTCTCCACCTTAAGTTGACTCAGGGTTACGCATTTCAGGATAGCCTGAAAACGGTCTTGGAGGAATCCGGAATTCCCTATCGGGTAAGCCAGCGGGGTATACCCGCTCTCTGGGAGAGTATTCGCTCAGCAAGCATCGTCCACGCGCATAATGTATCCCCGGATGTAATGATCACCTCCTTGATTCTCTCAAAACCCATTTATCTCACGATCCATAATCGCTACCATAAAAACAACTGGCGGCATTTTATCGGCAGATTTTTGCAACATGTTTCCAATTACCGTGTATATAACTCCAGTTTTGTTCGCAACAGCTGGAGTAGTGAACAGCGCACCACATCCTCAGTCTATCCCTCCGTTTCAAGACTCCCTAAGGTAACTCCGAAACCAGTCCGGGAGCGTCACGGCTTTTTTTTCATTGGAAGATGGATCGAAAACAAAGGCATCGACACGCTTATAGAAGCCTACGAAAGAGCTAATTTTGATAAAGAAGATCATCCACTCTATTTAGCTGGCAAAGGACCTCTGTTTGAAAGTATCTCGAAACGAATTAAATCCAAAAAACCGGCAGGAATAAAAATCCTGGGATTTCTAACGGATGAACAAAAATTTGAATACTATTCCAAAGTTCGCTGGAATGTAGCTCCTCCCAATACACTGGAAGACATGGGGCTCACCCCCATCGAAGCGCGTCATTGTAAGACCCCCTCCGTAATTACCCGGGACGGCGGTTTACCCGAAGCGGCAGGTTCAGCAGCCATTATCAGTGAACCCGGCTCTGTTGATTCTTTGCAGGCCGCCCTCGAGAAAGCCGTAAAGATGCCCATTAAGGAGTATGAGCAAAGGGCTGAAACTGTGTATGAGGAACTCGATATTTACTTGAAATCAATGGATGTATTTCTGAGACGTTACCCACTTTCACTTCCTGGATCTGCAGTTGTGTAATGATCGTTCACGGGCATCCAACAGGCAATCAATTCTTCAAACAAGCGGCACTTGCTTTTTTGGAAACCGGTAAACTGGAGGCTCTCTGGACCTGCATTGCAGCCACTGATGGTAACCTATTCAAAAAGTTAAGCGGTATACCCGGTCTGTCTGAGATCAGAAGACGCACCTACCCGGACGAGTTGGCGGATGTGATGCACCTCATGCCATGGCGTGAGCTCGGGCGACTTTTCGCGAATCGAATCGGCTTAAAGGGTATGACGAGGGGTGTTCATGCAGCATTAGGGGTCGATCAGGTCTATTGGGCTCTGGATCGGAAAATGGCAAATACCATTAAACGTTCAAAGAGTAGCAAGGGGCTCGTTTATGCTTACGATGATGGAGCACTCAGGAGCTTTGAATCCGCTAAAGACCGGGGCTGGAAAACGGTGCTCGATCTACCCATTGCCTATTGGGAGACGATGGAAACACTCTTGAGTGAGGAAGCTCTCAGATATCCCGACTGGGCATCCACTCTGTTAGCCGGCGATATGCCGGAAATTAAGAAAGCACGCAAAACCCGCGAACTTAAACTGGCTGATAAAGTAATTTGCCCGAGCTACTTCGTAAAAAACAGTATCCCCGTTGATCCCCAAAAGCCCGACCAGGTGGAAGTCGTTCCGTTCGGTACACCCGGTATTAAGCCCCGAGCAATAACACCCAAACCATTCAATCCCTTTAAACTACTATTCGTAGGTGGGATGAGCCAGCGCAAGGGACTGGCTGATGTTTTTAAAGCACTCGAATTGCTCAATAGTCACCATGTAGAACTTCATATCCTCGGTGATCCTTTGATGAGTATGGATTTTTACCGTAAGCATTATGCGGACTTTACATACCATATTACCCGAAACCACGAAGCAGTACTCGATCTCATGCAACAATGTCATGCGCTCATTTTACCATCCATTCTGGAGGGTCGTGCCCAGGTACAGCAGGAAGCCCTGGCGTGCGGCTTACCGCTTATTGTAACAACCAACGCCGGGGGTGAAGATCTGATTGATGCGGGTAAAACCGGCTACTTAGTTCCAATCAGAAATCCAGAAGGCATCGCAGAAGCTATCGAGCAACTACTGCAAAAAGAGCAGGAATGGACGGATATTCAAAATGCGTGCCGTGCAAAAGTAATCGATTTAAGTTGGGAACAGTACGGGAGTTCTTTAAAATCCATCGTGTTAAGCTTATTAAGCGACAGGTAAATAATCTCGAATTTTCACCTGCATTTGTTAACTTGTTTGTTAATCAACCGATTGCCAAATTGACATGGTAAAATCTGCTCAAAACAGCCCTACCCTTATAAAATACCTAATCTGGCTGTATTTATTTTTACTGGTATTTGAAGGTGCACTGAGAAAATGGATGTTACCTGCATTTTCAGATCCACTCCTCATCATTCGGGACCCGCTAGCATTACTAATTTATGTCGTTGCCTACCAAAAGATTCCCAAATCGGTAATCAATCCGTACACGATCACGGTAATCGTTATTGGATGCATCAGCTTTGCAACTACGCTGGCGCTGGGCCACGGCAATATGTTTGTTAGCGTATTCGGGCTTCGTACGCTGATACTACATATACCTATAATTTTTGTAATTGCATATCACCTGGATCGCGAAGACGTGATTCAAATCGGCAAGGCATTTTTGCTGATCAGCATACCGATGACTCTCCTGCTGATATTGCAGTTTAATACCCCACAGTCTTCTTTTGTGAATCGTGCACCGGGAGGTACATATGGAGCGAGCATAACCGGTGCGCTTGGCAAATACCGTCCGCCCGGAACCTTCAGCTTCATCACCGGAGTGGTTCAATTTTATACACTGTGCATCGGTTTCCTCATGAGCCACTTTCTGGAGCGCAAATACCTGCCGATGTGGATTGCAGCCATTGTGAGTGGAGCCCTGCTCATTGCTATTCCGATCTCCATTAGCCGTACCCTGATGCTGAACACTGCCATCGTTGCAATTCTTGCGTTTTATGGGGTGTATCGCGCAGGAGGTTCGATGAAATTTGTTATCCGCTTCGTAGTCGTCGGAGCGATTGGTTTTGCAGTAGCTACGCAGTTTGACTCGTTTGACGAAGCGATCGAAGCATCCTCAGCACGATGGGAAAACTCTACCGGTGAACAGCAAGGAGGATTTCAGGAAGCGATCGTTGAACGCTTTTTTGGTGAACTCACCCGACCTTTAAGGAACATAAGCTCTGCCAAATTCTTCGGAGAGGGTATCGGTATCGGGACTCAAGCCGGCGCAAAACTACTTACGGGCGAACGGGGTTTTCTCGTCGGTGAGGGAGAATGGGAGCGCCTCATTTTTGAAATGGGGGCTTTACTTGGATTAATCGTTATCGCTTATCGCGTAATTCTGACATATAAACTAGCCTCCATGGCACACAAAACTTTGGGGCAGCAAAATCTTTTGCCTTGGCTGATGTTCGCAACCTCTGCCCTCCTGGTTTTTAACGGGCAATGGGGCCAGCCTACGACTCTCGGATTTACGATGGTGGGCGCAGGATTTACCCTGGCAGCCATGAAGAAGAAACAACAACCGAAGCCGTCCGCAAAATCCAATCTTCAAAGTTCGCAGCCCAAACCCCCGCCGCCTCCCCCTCCCGGTTCTCGCAAACAACGTGCACTTGCTTAAAAGAACTTTACAATTCAATCCCGCCCTATATCTGGGCATATTACGCATAAAAAGGAGAGGCCATTGGTCTCAGGACTGGATTGTCGACCCGAATACCGATATAGTCATCGAGGGCTTTCCGAGGTCAGCGAATAGCTATTATTTGAGTGCCTTCCAATTGCTTCAGGTTGGCTCATTGCGCATCGCCACCCACGTGCATGCACCTGCCCAAATCATTCGGGCTTGTCAGTTGGGCATACCGACCGTAGTGCTGCTTCGTGATCCCATCGATGCATGCAAATCGTACAAGGCCCTGGATTGCCAGTGTAATCCGGATCAGTTGCACAGGATGATGAAGAAACCACTAAGCAGGTATTTTGAGGAATATATCTACTTTTATAGAAAGCTTTTAAAGTGGCGTGGAAAATTTGTGGTAGCTCCATTTGAGGAAGTTACTCAAACACTCATTCCATCCATCCATAGATTGAATGCACTGTATCAAACTCAGTATATTGCGCGCGAACTGACGCCTGACGAGAAAACCCAGGTATTCAAAGAGGGGGGCACACATCTATCACCCAATGTTGACCGCGATGCAATCAAAGTCCAAATCGAACATGAACTTGAGGCTGATAAAACGAAGCGTTTGATCCACAAAGCCCAAGCACTTTATCAACAATTTTTACCTGTTGGCTGAAGAACCTACATACTTTCTGATCGGGCACTACCCACTGGATAACCAGGCGAGTATGCAGCGTTTTGATACATTAATCCTGAAAATGCTGGAACAAAAGGGAGCTCAAACAGTTTTCCTGCAACCCTCTGCCATTTTTGGAAAACTGGGATGCTTTCAATTCATAAGGAAATGGTTGGGCTATATCGATAAGTATATACTCTTCCCGCAGAAACTAAAAAAGAAACTGAAAGAAATTACGCGTATGGGGCGACAGATATTCGTGATTATTCCAGATCACTCTCACGGGATTTACGTTCCCTACATATCCCAATATCCGCACGCTATTCATCTGCATGATTTTATTGCGATTAAGTCCGCATTAGGCGAATACCCAAACATTCAAATAGGGTACCTCGGCAAACTACTCCAGGCCCGAATACTCAAGGGTCTAAAGGCAGGCTCGCATTATATTAGTATCTCCAATGCAACGCGGAAAGATGCATTGAGACTCTTGGGGGATCGATCCATCGACGTCGTCTATAATGAGCTTAACTATCCCTTTACGCGCAATATTGATACCTCAACACTTCCCTATCCGGTCAATGAGGATTTCAGCGCTTACTTTCTGCATGTGGGTAACTCGCTGTGGTATAAAAACCGCCGGGGGGTATTGGCTTTATTCGGTGAGTATATCATAAAAAATCATGATGGGGACACTAAACTCGTAATTGTGGGGGATGAAGCTACTGACGACGACCTATCTTACATTAGCGAGCACAGTCTAACCCAAAGAGTATTGTTTCTAAGCGGCATTTCGTCTGAAAGTCTGGAGGCACTCTATAGTAGGGCCCTCGCGCTGCTGTTTCCATCTATCACTGAGGGGTTTGGATGGCCCATCATTGAAGCCGCTGCCTGCGGATGCCCCGTCATCACAACTGACAACGCACCGATGTCCGAAATCGCGGCTGACTCAGAGCTGCTCATCCCCTCTATGCCCGACCAGGAAAGTAAGGAATACAAGGAATGGCTAAATGATGGGGTATCCAAAATAAACCTGGTTCAATCCTGGGATAAACCAGAACGCCAAGGCCACGCAGAAATGAGTATAGCGCATGCTGAGAAATTCAAACCTGGTAAAGCCACAGATCAATACTGGGAGATTTATCAGAGCATTTTGAATCCGTCATGATTCGCATACTGCACAGCATTTATTCACTGGATCCCAAAATGGGCGGCACCGTTCAGGCATTATATCAATTGATTCGTGCATCCGATGGGGGCGATGAATCCCATGAGATTATTTGTCTGGATGCCCCGGACCATGGATTCCCCACACCCGATTCACTAACGATCCATTGGATGGGGCCCACAAAAACTTTTTACGGCTACAATCCCCAATTGGACACATGGCTGAAAGAGAACATCCAACAGTACGACATCATCATTATCCATGGATGCTGGCAATATCATGGCCTGGCCAGTTTCCGTGCCTGTAAGCGGGCAAACGTTCCCTATTTTCAGTATACACATGGAATGCTCGACCCATGGTTCAAAAGGAAATACCCACTTAAGCACTTGAAGAAATGGCTTTACTGGCCCTGGGCGGAATACCGCATCCTAAAGAACGCAACCCGCGTAATCTTTACCAGCGAAGATGAATATCTACTCGCTGCAGAGTCTTTCTGGCTCTATCGGGTAAATCCAGCAATCATTCCTTTGGGAATTGAAGAACCCCCTGATAATTCACAAGCCCAAATCGAGAGTCTATATGCAAAAATCCCGTATTTGAAAGGTCGCCGGATATTACTGTATCTGGGGCGTATTCATGAGAAAAAGGGACTGAATCTGCTGCTTGAGGCCTTGAAGCGCTGGAATCTGAAGAGAGCCCAACCAAAGGTGGATTATCCGGTCCTGCTGATTTGCGGGGGATTAGAGGAAACTCCTTTTGTGAAAAAAATCCAGGGGCTTGCAGAAGAACCTCAAACTCAAGATCATGGTATAAACGAGATCATTTTCGCAGGGAGTGTAAGTGGCGACATCAAGTGGGGGGCATTTCGAGCAGCAGAGGTATTCTTACTGCCATCGCATCAGGAGAATTTCGGGATTGCAGTAGTCGAAGCACTGGCTACCGCCACTCCTGTTTTAACAACACAGCGTGTGAATATCTGGCGCGAGGTCGTTGAACACCGGGCAGGATTTGCAGGAGAAGATGATCTTGAAGGAACCTATCAATTAATCGATAATTGGATGCAACAGAATGAATCATCGCGTAAATCCATGGCTACCCAGGCGAAGTCGTGCTACGAAGACTGCTTTCGTGCGAAGGATAATTACGGGCAATTAAGATCATTGATTCAAGAGGT
Source organism: Puniceicoccaceae bacterium (assembly GCA_028285755.1). Classification (GTDB taxonomy): domain Bacteria; phylum Verrucomicrobiota; class Verrucomicrobiia; order Opitutales; family JAFGAQ01; genus JANQOQ01. Next base: position 364,778 of record JANQOQ010000014.1, on the reverse strand, counting down.
AATTAATCATGGAAGCTAAAACGGATCTGAGTCGATTTAACCCCCAGAAAAACCTAACCCGGGGTGCGGGAAAGTTAACGGAAGGACTCTGGTATCTTTGTAAGGTCACCTTTTTCTTAAGTGCCTTCCCCTGGCCACAGTCGTTGAAACGTTCTCTACTGAGGTCTTTTGGGGCTGAAGTAGGCAAAGGGGTCGTCCTTAAGCCGCGGATTAATATCCACCTTCCCTGGAAACTGAAAATCGGCGATCACAGTTGGATCGGCGAGGAGGTTTTTATACTCAATTTTGAACCGGTTGAAATCGGAGCCAATGTTTGTGTTTCGCAGAGGGCTTTCCTTTGCACAGGGAATCATAACTTTCGCAGTAAGGACTTCGAATACCGAAATGCACCGATAACCATTGAGCCGGGTGCGTGGATTGGCGCCCAGGTATTTGTTGGCCCCGGGGTCACTATAGGTATGGAAACGGTCGTCACTGCGGGTTCGGTAGTGACTCGATCACTCGCTGAAAACCAGATATACCAAGGAAACCCCTGCGAATTTATAGGGCTACGCTGGAAATAGGTTAATCAGATTTGAAATTAAAAAAGGCTTCCCAAAAGGGAAGCCTTTTTTGTCGGAACATGAATACAATAAGAAAAGACTAGGACGGAATCAGATCTTTTACGGCATCCAGCTCTTCCTTGAGCTCGTTAACGGATGCGTCGATCTTCTCACGGCTGTATTCGTTGATGTCCACTCCCTGGACAATCTCCCAGCTACCTCCGCTGGATTTAATCGGAAAGGATGAAATGAGGCCCTCTTGAACACCATAGCTACCATCGGAGCATACACACACACTGTGATAATCCCCCTCGGGCGTTTCGCCGATCAAGGATTTCACAGTATCGATCGCTGCATTGGCAGCCGAAGCGGCAGATGACGCACCGCGTGCCTGAATGATTTCAGCACCCCGTTTTTGCACCTTGGGTATGAAAGTGTCTTTTAGCCACGCTTCATCGTTGATGACCTCAGCAGCGGAGACTCCATTTATCTGAGCATTGTAGAAATCAGGATATTGAGTGGCTGAGTGGTTACCCCAAATAGTCATATTAGTCACCTGAGAAACCGGGACACCCGCTTTTTGGGCAAGCTGCGACTTCGCACGGTTTTCGTCCAGGCGAGTCATTGCAAAGAATCGATCCTTGGGGATTCCCGGAGCGTTGTTCATGGCGATCAGGCAATTCGTATTGCAGGGGTTACCCACTACGAGCACACGCACGTCTGCAGCAGCGTTGTTGGCGATCGCCTGTCCCTGACTGGTGAAAATCTTTCCGTTAATGCCAAGGAGATCCCCACGCTCCATACCCGCCTTGCGAGGCACACTGCCTACGAGCAACGCCCAGTTTGTATCCTTGAAGCCCTCGTTAAGATCCGAAGTGGCCACAATATCCGTTAATAATGGGAAAGCACAGTCATCCAATTCCATCACAACCCCCTTCAATGCATCCATCGCAGGAGGAATCTCGATGAGGTTGAGGGCAACCGGTTGGTCAGGGCCAAATACCCCACCGGACGCGATACGGAAAAGGAGCGCATAGCCAATATTGCCGGCTGCGCCCGTTACTGAAACACGTATAGGATCGTTCATTATGAGTTAGGTATAAGTTTTATTGATACAATGACAATATTTATTAGAGAAATTTTATAAGTTTATCCGAGTTTTTGGTAGGTTTCACGAAGCAGGGCTTCCGTTTCATCCCAACCGAGGCATGCATCGGTGATTGAGACGCCATAAGCCAGCTCTCCGTTCGATGGGAATTTCTGATTTCCGGGGTTTATATTACCTTCGATCATAACTGCACGCATCGCCTTTAAACCGGATAACCTTTTGGCGATAACCGATCTCATAACTTCGGGCTGTAATCGATGATCCTTGTTACTATTGGCGTGGCTGCAATCCACGGTAATCGACTCGATCAACCCGTTTTTGCGCAACAACTCTGCACAAGCATCGAGATCCTCATCAGAATAATTGGGTCCATTACTACCGCCGCGTAGAATAATATGGCAATGGGGATTACCCTTCGTCGTGACCGCAGAGGCCTTGCCATCTTCATCAATCCCCATAAAGGTCATACTCGCGGACGCGGCTTTGATCGCGTTGACTGCTGCCTGCAAATTACCAGAGGTCGTATTCTTAAATCCTAACGGCATCGAGAGACCGGATGCCATCTGCCGGTGAGTCTGCGACTCTGAAGTCCGAGCCCCTACGGCAGACCAGGCGATCACATCCGCTATATATTGGGGCGTAATGGGATCTAACAGCTCAGTCGCTGTGGGGATGCCCATGGCAAGCAGGTCACGTAAAAATTGACGTCCGCGACGTAGCCCCAGTGGTAGATTGCAGGAATCATCCAGCTCGGGGTCCATAATCAAGCCCTTCCAGCCGACGGAGGTGCGTGGCTTCTCAAAATACGCGCGCATCACCATAAACATGCGGTCCGATAATTCATCGGAGAGCGCTTTGAGGCGCCTCGCATATTCCAATCCCGCTTCGGTATCGTGAATTGAGCACGGCCCCACGATCACCATCAGCCGCGGGTCATCTCCAAATAGAATTTCAGCGATTGCTTTGCGATACTCGGTAAGCTGGGTTGCCTGGGCCTCAGTGATCGGCAGCTCATTGCGAATCTCCCTTGGGGTAGGCAAGGGATCCGTTACCTGGATGTTAATATCTGATACTTGTGACATGACAAAAGTAATCCTATTACTTGAACAGTTGGGTGCTTATGATCAACCTCATAATATGTGCGCGATGCTATTTGAAGGAAAACTCACCAGTTGCCTGCATATCCATGGGGATGACGCACTGCGTTATCTGGATTCGCAGATGACGGTATCCATCCCTGAACCGGAGAGCCGGCAGTGGAGGTATGGGCTCATACTGGATACGCGCGGTAAGATTGCCGCAGATCTCAACGTCTATGCACAAAGCCCTGAGTCACTGCTGGTTTGGAGCCAATATTGCCCCACCGAAATACTCACTGAAGCCATTACCCACCACATCGTTGCCGATAATGTGGAGGTAACCGACCTGGGAGATTCGATGGCCGCACTGGAGTTGGTTGGAGATTTGGATACGATTGATCTACCCGAGGATTTGAGAGTTTATGTTCTGGAAGATGTGAACGAAACGGATGACGCGATTTCGATTAAGGGTAATTTGGGTGGTCAGGATCAGCTTCTGTTCATTGCACCAATCGAAATTATCAGCCAAATCAAATTTCAACTGTCCGTAAATGCAGGTATTGAAGAAGCACATCCATTCAATTCCAACGAGCGGGAGCTTCTGCGTATCCATGCCGGGCAAGTTGCGATTCCCAAAGATCTGAGCAGCAAAAACATTCCTCAGGAGGCAAAGCTGGAAACGCACGCGATCGACTTCAAAAAAGGCTGCTTCCCGGGGCAGGAGCTCATGGCGCACTTTCGAAAAACCGGAAAATTGACCAAGCAGCTACTGAAATTTGAAATCGAAGACCCCAAAGAAATCGACCTACCCTCGCCTATTTATGCAGATACATTGCAAGTGGGCACCTTAAGCAGTTTGGCCCACTCAGACCATAATAGCTATGGGTTGGGAATGCTCAGAATGCGCGCCTTGGAAAAAGCACTGCATGTGAAGAGTGGTGGTGCGGATATTCCCCTCAAGATTATCTCTTAAGCTGCGCGTCGAGGACCTCCTGGAGCTTGCCGTTATTTTTGGCGCCACCCATCGCAAAGTCGGGCTTACCCCCGCCTTTGCCACCCAGTTCACTCACGGTTTTATTCACGATTTCTCCAGCCTTGAACCCGTTAGTGACCGCATCCGGCGAGCAAAGAGCAACTACGGAAACCTTTTCGCCCAGCTCAGCTCCGAGTAAAACAACTCCCTCCCCCAGCTCCTTAAGCAATCGCACTCCGAGGCCACGCAAATCGTTGGGGTTAGCCACATCCAGTTTGCCGATCACCCACTTCATGCCGTTGATTTCCTGAGCATTCTCCAACAAGGCATCCGCACCCCTGGACGAGGCACTCATGCTTAAATCCTTCAGCTTCTTATCCAGGTTTTTCTTTTCCTCCAGCAATCGGGAAACCTGCTCTGGTAATTCCGGGATCTGGCAACTGAGGGATTTTGCGGCCGCTTCTGCTGCCAGCATGTTTTGGGTGAACCATTCCTGAAATGCGTTGCCCGTGATCGCTTCAATCCGCCTTGAACCCGCAGCAATTGAAGATTCTTGAATAATCTTCACGAATCCCACCTCGCAGGTGGTTTTCACATGCGTGCCCGCGCAAAGCTCTTTCGAATACCCGCCGATATCCACCACACGAACAACATCGCCATACTTATCCTCGAAAAATGCAAGGACGTCATCCGGCTTTTCGTCAAATGGGGTTTCAAAATCAACGACCCGGGTATTTTCAAGCACTTTAATTCTCACGCGCTTTTCAATCTCGGCGATTTGCTCGGGACTTACTTTTTCGAAGTGCGAAAAGTCAAAACGCAGGCGCATATCATCTACATACGAACCCGCCTGGTGTACGTGATCCCCCAGCACCTCGCGCAATGCCCAATGCAACAAGTGCGTCGCAGTATGATGGCGCTGTATCTCCATACGTCGAATCGGCTCCACCCCCATCAACACCTGATTTCCTGCTAAACTCGGATCAATCGCTGCATCCACATGATGCAGGTATCGCCCGTTCGCATCGATGGTAGTGTTGGTAATGATGTAAGGGTTACCCTCTAGAAGCACACCGCCTGTATCGCCGACTTGTCCACCCTTTTCGCCATAGAATGGAGTTCTATCAAAAACTAATAGGCTCTTTCCCTCTTCAGTGGGAATCACTTCCAGTAGCGATGCTTCATAGTCTTCCAGATTTTCAGGTTTGTAGCCGTCAAAAATCGTGGGTTCCTGATCGCCGGACTTAACGGAAATGACCGTCTTTTTCTGGGCCGCACGTGCACGCTGGCGTTGTTCTTCCATGGACGCCTCAAATCCTTCTGTATCTACGGTCATTCCACGTTCCCGTGCAATCATCTCGGTCATTTCCAGCGGGAAGCCATAGGTGTCATAGAGCAGAAACGCATCTGCTCCAGCAACTTCACCCGCGCTTTTTTCAGCGAGCTCATTAAATATCTGCAGGCCCTTATCGATGGTCTTGTAAAATGCCTCTTCCTCTCCTGCGATCACCTTCTGTATGAGCACTCTACGTTTATCCAACTCAGGAAAAAAAGGTGCCATTTTTAGAATCAAAGGCTCAATCAGTTTTGCAAAATCACCACACTTAAGCCCGAGTCGCTGGGCAGCTAGAACGCCGCGCCGAAGAATATGGCGAATCACATAATTGCGACCCTCATTGCCTGGCAATATACCATCACCAATCGCGAAAGTGACCGCCCGCAAGTGATCAGCGAGTGCCCGCATGCGCACATCCACCTGCTCCTGCTCAGTAGCGGTATCGATCGAATCCGGTACGGTTGCAGTGTATTGGATCGGCGCGTATTTACTGATTTCACTAAAAATATCCGTAAACAGGTCGCTGTCGTAATTGGAAGGCACTTTCCCGAATTTTGTAAAACCATCGGTACTTGCGAACATACCGGCAACCCGCTCGAGTCCAAGCCCGGTATCCACATGCTTATTCGCAAGTGGCTCAAATGAGCCGTCCGGCTGTGCATTGAACTGGATGAAGACCAGATTCCAGATTTCCATGCAGAATGCCGAGTCCTTGTTGACCAGGGAACCTTGGGTATCCCCTTTTTCAGTGAGATCGACATGCACCTCACTACAGGGGCCGCATGGGCCCGTGTCCCCCATCATCCAGAAATTATCTTTAGCAGAACCGGTGACGATATGGATTTGCGGATCCAGTCCTGACTTCTCCAATACATTGGCCCAAATATCATAGGCTTCCTGATCAAAGTCAGCGGGTTCCCCATTAGCAGGTTTGTAGACCGTCACATAGAGACGTTCCTTGGGCAGTTTCCAGACTTCAGTCAGAAGTTCCCAACCCCATTCGATCGCTTCCTTTTTAAAGTAATCACCGAAGGACCAGTTACCCAGCATTTCAAAGAACGTGTGGTGATAGGTATCGAGGCCCACATCCTCCAGGTCATTGTGTTTACCTCCCGCACGGATACACTTTTGGGTATCCACAAGCCTTGGATGCGGTGCCTGCCGTTCTTCCAGAAAATACGGTACAAACGGATTCATGCCCGCATTGTTAAAGAGCAGATTGGGCGCCTGTGGCAAGAGGGAGGCCGAAGGCACAATTTTGTGCCCTTTGCCTTCAAAGAATTTTAAATACGATTGTCTGATGGAGGCTGAATCCATAAGGCACAAAAAAAAGCTGCCCGAAGGCAGCTTTCAACCACAATCTGATACTAACCAGAGATTAAGAGGAACCCGGAAATACTAGCGGGGAAGCTTGAATGGCTGTATAACACGCGTTACAACCGGCCGACCATTGCGTGTCGGCGGCTCAAACTTCCACTTCATGAGGGACTCATAAATCACTGCAAGTACGTCGTAACTTGCATCCGAATTCCTTAAAACCGGCATGCGGACGTTACCCTCTTCATCGATAAAGAACTCATAAAAAATAAACTCTGTATGCGGTGCATCCAACATACCTTCGTAAACCGTCAGCTCCTCCATATAGACGGGTCGGGGTATAGAATCCAGACGGCTAAAAGGGATAACGAGATCAAAATCATCATCCAATAAATGGGGAAATTTACTCTGTGCCGCCTCCATCATTGTGAGGTTCACGAGCTGACCGGTCATTATCAGCTTGAATGATATGGTCGCATAGAGCCAGGAAGGTTCCCCTTCTTCATCGAGTACTGGTTCAAATTTCCACTTATTGATCACGTTCTTCATGGCGGGAATTAGCATGCGATCGCTGGTGTGAGTAGGCATCCAGTCAAAGATATTGCCCTCCTCATCAATTAAAACAGCCATCCTCATGGTGACTTCCCCGTTGATTGCGAGATTACGGGATGCATTTAAATAGGGCTCTTCAAATTCGATTAGCTTTAGGGCAAGCTCTTCATCTTTCTGCGCACTGGCTATACTGATCGCAGCCAAGGTTAAGATGGTAAGTATTTGGTATCGTTTGCTCATTTCAGTTAATTTGCTTTATTATTTATAACAAGTAATACACGTTGTCCACGCGGCTATACTTCAAAAATAATAGATGAAGGGTATGCTGTTTGAGAGTTGTATTAGTTACATTGCAGCAATTTATTATGGATAAGAAACTCGAGCAGCTAATCAGGAACTGGGAAGTTGAGCTTCCCCGGCAGAATGGTTTGAAAGCGAAAGTAAACCGCCGTATTCATGAGCAGGCTTTGAATAGCTTAAAACAAGATGATGGGCTGGATTTAAAAACCTGGATAAGCACCCTTTGGTTAAAGCCAATCACTGTAACTGCCTGCATCGCTATGATTATAGTGGCGACAATGCTCACAACACAACTGACCACAAGGCCACCCATGAGTGCGAACGACCGCAATCTGCTTGTCGCCTACAATAATTTGATTGATCCCTGCGGTTACTTTAAAAGCCAGATCAACCGCTCGAACCCTGATGCCCAACTTGCCAATGCATACCTGCAAATGGAAACCTACCTGCCTGAGGCATTGAGCAAGGTCTACAATGCAGTGCATCTGAGCCCTGAACAGGCAGAAGCATTTAAGACCATCCATAATAGCTACATTGAACGCTTTGAAGATTTTTACTCAGCACTGATCAATTTTGAAAACGATTACCGAGCCTACGAGCGCAAACGCCTTGAGTCCGGCGAGGTGGATCTATTTTCGGTGTATCAGAATCAGCAACAGCGCAATATAATCTACCGAACTGCTATATTGGAGCAACAAGCGCTGATGAATGAAATTTTGACCCTGCTCAACGAGGAACAACGTGAACGTTACGGTCAACTGCTTTTCGCCCGTTATTAAGACTTTATCCCAAATACCCAAATCCATGCCTTCAAGCGAGCTAACTGATAATGAGCTCATGCAAAGGCTTCAACAAGGAGATCGACAAGCGCTAGATACGCTGATCGACCGCTGGCAGAAGCCCATCATGGCCTTTATCTATCGCTTTATCCTGGATTATGAGTGGGCGCAGGATCTGACTCAGGAGACATTTGTAAAACTCTACATGCACTCCGATCGGTTTAAAACCGACCGTAAATTTTCATCCTGGATATACGCGATCGCGGGTAACCTTTGCAAAAACTGGCTGAAGTGGAACAAGCGACGCACGCTCATTGATCAGCCCTATTTTGAGGACTGGCAAGAAGCGAATACCCTCTCGATTGCAGATAAAAATGCCGCAGAACCGAGCAAACAATTACTCAAGGATGAATCAAACCAGCAGGTCATACGCGCAATCGAATCACTGCCTTATGCGCTGAAGACCACGGTGCTCCTTCACTATTACCAAGGCCTAAGCTATGAAGACATCTCCGAAAGTCTGGGATGCTCAGTAAGAGGCGTAGAATCGCGCCTTTATCGAGCGCGTAAGCAGCTCAAACGCAAATTAAAGCTGCGTTTACTTGGTGACGAAGCCCCCGAGTCTTAAATAAGATTCGCAAATCAGAGTAGCTGCGTTTTGATATTCGTATTGTGAAAACGGACGAATACTGGATGCAACGTGCACTGGAGTTGGCGAGGAAGGCTTGGGGTCAAACCCACCCCAACCCCATGGTCGGCTGTATTATAGTAAAAGATGATCAGGAAGTTGCAGAAGGATATCACCCTAAAGCCGGTGAAGCACATGCGGAGCGCATGGCGATCAACAGCCTCAAGCACAAAGCGATATCAGCAGAAAATACTACCCTGTATGTAACGCTCGAACCCTGCAGTACCCATGGCCGTACCCCACCCTGCACGGATGCAATCCTCGAAAGTGGTATTAAAAAAGTGATAGTAGGCACCTTGGACCCCAATCCTCTGCATTCCGGCCGCGCCATCGATATTCTCAAAACAGCCGGAATAGAAGTTAAGACAGGGGTCGAGAAGCACGCATGCTCGCGACTGAACATTATTTTTAATCACGCGATTACTCAGAGTATACCGCTGATAGCACTCAAGTTTGCAAGTACTCTGGATGGGAAGATCGCCACCCACTCTGGAAGATCCCAATGGATAACCGGAGCAGAAGCACGCGAAAACGTCATGCATTGGCGTAGATACTTTCCAGCAATCGGAGTAGGCGCAGATACAGTGCTCAAGGATAATCCTTCATTAACCATTCGCTCAGGAGATAGTATTCAAGGTTGCCCCATCCGGTTTATCTTTGATCGCCAGAAAAAAACGCTCAAGGAGCCTCAATTCTTCAAAGTCTATACAGATGAATACAAGGATCGGACCATCGTTGTGACCGGATCAGGTGATTCAAATATGATTCAGGCTTTTGAAGACTCTATGGGAGTGAAGGTGTGGCAAATGGAAACCGATGACTTCCATGAACAATTTAAAAAACGTTGCTTTGTTGAAGGCATAACGGGGGTATACATTGAGGGAGGGGCTGGCCTGCACTCCGATTTTTTGAAAAACAAGGCAGCCGACTACGTCTTTAGTTATCGTGCTCCCAAGTTGTTTGGCGATTCCCATGCGCCCGGAGCCGTTCGTGGCTTTCAGCCGAATACCCCGAGCGATGCAATTCATCTAAGCGATATCAGTCACGAAATATTGGGGGCAGACCAGCTCATGCATGGCTTCATCCAATATAGCTAAATGATCCCTTTGAAAATATCGGTATAAAACTGCTTAAGAATGCGATAGGTGCGAAAGGCATCGCCCGTACCGAGGGACTCTTCAGCGATCCGTTGTGCATCCGCTACCGAGATATGCCTTACTAAATACTTGATCTCCGCATACAATCCCGGAGATATACTGAGCTCATCCACACCCAGACCGATCAGCATCGTTGCCAAAATCGGATCTCCGGCCATTTCTCCGCATACACTCACTGAAACATTTTGTGCATGGCTGCTGTCAGTGACATCACGCAGAGTTCTTAATACAGCCGGATGGCAAGGTTCATATAGATCGGAAATCATGTCATTTACCCGATCCACAGCGAGCAGGTATTGGATTAAATCGTTCGTACCAATACTTACAAAATCACACTCCTGTGTAATAATATCGATTGTCGCTGCAGCACTCGGCACCTCGATCATGCAGCCTGTGGAAATAGCCTCGGGATCGAATGAATAGCCCTGATCCTGCAGTTGGTTTTTCACTTCCTGGAGCAATACATTTGCCGCCTGGAGCTCATTTACGCCCGAAATCATCGGATACATAATCTTCGTATTACCGTGCACACTCGCCCGTAAAATAGCCCTGAGCTGTGTCTTAAATATATCGGGATATTTCAGGCTGTAACGAATACCCCGCAAGCCCATAAATGGATTTACCTCCCGGTAATTCTGGGTAGAAATAACTTTGTCCCCTCCCAGATCAAAGGTGCGAAAGGTAACAGGTTTACCATCTGCAGCTTCTAAGACTTCACTATACTGTGCATACTGTTCTTCTTCGGATACGAAACGATTATCGCGCAATAAGATACCCTCCGTGCGGAACAAACCAATCCCATCCGGCTGCAATTGACGAATGGAATCAATATCGTTGGTGCCTTCGATATTCAGAAGTATGGGTATCTTCTTATCATCCAGCGAAAGCGCCGGGGCCGTCGCTTCGGTACTGAATATTTGATCGACACTTTCACGCTTGATCTGAAATGCCCGATACTCCTCCAGCGTTGCTTGAGTGGGGTTGACAATCACAAGACCTTCATACCCATCGATCAGAATATCATCATCGGCACTGATATGGTCGGTCGCATTATGCAAACTAACGATGGCCGGCACCCTTAATGAACGGGCTATGATCGCAGTATGGCTCGTTACACTCCCGCTGTCTGTTAGGATACCTTTCAGGATGCGAAAATCCAGGGATGCGGTGTCGGACGGACTAAGATCCTCAGCCACCAGAATCCGCTGGTCATACATTTTGGAAAAATGCGTATTTTCTCCGTCTCCCAATAATACGCCGAGCACCCGTCGTGTAACGTCCTTGATATCGTAAACACGTTCCTTGAGGTACTCGTCATCAATATGGTTAAAAAAAGCGATGTATTTCTGCGAAACCTGGTTAAAGGCGTGCTCTACATTATATCGGGTTTGCCTCACCATGTTCTGCGTTTCACCGATCAGCGCCATATCTTCGAGAACCAGCAAATGCGCATCAAAGATTTTTGCCTCATCCTCACCCAGAGACTCTGTAATGTCTGCGATTATGTTGGTTATTTGCTGACGGGTCTTCAGTAAGGCCTCATCAAAGCGTGAAAGCTCTTCATCGATTTTTTCGGGCTCGATTTGATAAGTGGGTATATCGAGCTCTTTTTTGAACAAAAGAAACGCCTTTGCCTGCGCAATCCCTGCAGAAGCAGGTATCCCTTTCAGGCGGACTTCTTCTTTGTTCGAATCTTGCATTATATTTCTGAAATGATCTGGAAATGCCGAAGCGCGGCCTAATAATCAGCCCAGATATCGTTCAGGAGGATTAAGGGTAACCCATGCAAAAAACGTACCGAAATCAAGCTAGAAGCCAAGCATAAAAAATTTAAATGCCGTTCGCTTCAAGAATGTTACATATCTCAAAAAAGCAATGCCCCCAGCATTGTTGCACACATTCCTTGAGAGATTCAATCCCCTCAAAGTTATCCAGAGTCGCAAAGCAACCGCTCCCGCTACCAGACATATATATGCGAATCCCCGTCTGCTCATAAACAAAATCGATCAATGTAGGAAGGCTCACATACTTGTGGAATACACTTTTGGAAAGATCGTTTTTTATACCCGCTTGATAGCTCGAAGGGTTGTTTTTCCAGTCTAGTAATTCCTTCTTAATTTGGTGTTCCGGAGTATAACTCCGAGCATCCATCGCCAACGTTTGATAAGCCCAGGCTGCTGATATCGGAAACCCTGGATGCATTAAACAAATGTGCTTTTGAGAAAGTACCTCCGATGCAGGGATTTGAATCGGTTCAACCATTTCTCCCCTGCCCCGGATAATACTAAAACCCGCATTAAAAAACAGGGGGCAATCCGATCCTATTTGGGCGGATAGTTGCATTAATGACTGAGCTTCTAATGCCCGATTATTCAAATTATTGAGTGCGATCAGTGTGGTCGATGCATTGCTGCTGCCACCCCCAAATCCAGAACCCAGCGGAATTTGCTTATCAAGCCGGATCGCGACCGGCTGAGCGTAGCCAGTGGCCTCTCGATAGAGATCCCGCGCCTGGATTATTAAGTTACCGGAATCATCCGTAATCTCAAGATGATTGGATTCAAACGAATCCTGTGCCGACGTCTCAATCGTTAGCTCATCACCGAAGTTTAAGAGGGATACTATGGATGCGATTTCATGAAACCCATCCGATCGCTTGCCGGCTACCCGTAAATACCAGTTGATTTTAGCCGGGGATAACATCGCCTGAATCAAGTTCGGGGATTATTGAACGTATTCTCAAAGCTGGCTACAAATTCAGCTTTGTCAGGATACTTAAAAAAGGAGCTGCCGGAAACAATGGTATCCGCCCCCGCCTGATATGCATGTTCGACAGTCTGCAGATCGATGCCTCCGTCCACTTCTATGCGGTAATTCAGATTATGCTGCTGACGGTATTCGTAAGCCTTGCGGATTTTATCCAGTACCGGCATTTGAAAGGATTGGCCTCCAAATCCGGGCTGGACAGTCATGAGCAGGAAGAGTTCTACCTGGTCTAAATAGGGCACCGCTGCTTCAAAGGGTGTTTTCGGGTTGATAACAATCGCCGGGCGAGCCCCCAAATCCCGGATCCGGCTTAGGGTGTCCGCTACATCATAGTCCGGCTCTACGTGTATGCTAATCAAATCGGCTCCTGCCTTTGCAAAAGGTTCCACAAACTGATGGGGATTATCGAGCATGAGGTGAACATCCAAAAACAGCCCGGTTTCACTGCGCAGGTCTGCCACTGTTTGCGGACCGAACGTAAGATTGGGCACAAAATGGCCATCCATGATATCCACATGCAACCAATCGAGGGATAAACTCTCCACAAGTTTTACGCCTTCGAGCAGATTCGCATGATTGGCTGCCAAAATGGAGGGAGCCAAGAGCGGCTTAACCGGATTCCATAGCTGTGAGTAGTCTTTCATATTACCAGGTCACGAATGCGTTTTGGATAACTCCCTCCGCCAGGGATTTGGCAAGCGCGGGTGTGGTCTGCCTGAAGGACTCAGCAAATCCTTCATCCCGCAGGATTTGCCCCCTCGCTACACGCTCTCCTTCCCGCAAAGTATCTCCCGATGTATTTTCGAGCACGTAATTTGCAATGATTTCCACACTGAGCACATCGGATAGCCCGGTATCATCGGATACACGTGCGAGGCTGTCACGGGCTTGCTCAGTGATGGACACCTTGAGCAGGGAGTCCGCCATAGAACGATTATTCGTAACCCCGTAGGTGCCGGTCTGAATAATCGCGTTGCGCAACTCCCGAGTAAAAATCACCTGAAATTCGGGAATTGCGACCTCCATGATTACCGGCTCCACGTATACACGCTGTGCTGTAATTTCCCCAGGCCTGCCGAGTTTATAATGGCTACAACCCGATATAAACAGAGTGGCCGCAAAAAAGATCAGTGGAACTGGTAAGGCTGCCCTCAATGGTAATAGAGCTGCTTGAGATCAGGAACCTTCCACACCAATGACTGGTGCGATCGCACGTGCCCGGATGCGGTCGATCCGCTCCTGAGCGCGCTTAGCGGTTTCGGAATTGGGAGCGACCGTAATCGTTTCATTATAAAGTGTAAGCGCTGCAGTTTCATTGCGGATGTGCCGCAAGTAATAATCACCCATCAGGAATTTACTCTGGGCAAATACCTCTTCAACCGCCGCCAATCCCTGCTCAGCCTCAGGCACGCGTGGACTGTCGGGGAAAAGGATAAGAAAATCCTCATAGTAACTGATCGCCTCACGGGTAGATCCCTGGTCATAATTCGGCCCATCTATGAGCGATGAAAAGACTTCTGCCAACAAGAAGTAAGCCTCAGGTGCGAGTTCATGATCCGGATAAAAATTGATCAGTTGGTCGAGCGCGTCCACCGCGATGACTTCCTTTTCCAGATCCCGACCCAGGATCGCAATATTCATGAGCGATAGGGGAGCATATTCACTGTAGGGCGCGTTACGCGCAATCACCTGAAAATACTGAATCGCCCGTGTGTAATATCTAAAAATCGGTATTGTACCAAAAAGCTTCTCACGCTCCCCTTCCATGATGCGGGTAGCAATTTCAAACTGCTCGGCAATCACATTGTCAAAACCCTCATACTGGGGCTGGACAAGGATGATGGACTGCAGGAGCGTAAATGCCTTTTTAAAGCGATTGGTTTCCGCATAAATGCCTGCCCAGTTGAACATGGCTTCAGGCACTACATCGGTAAAGGGATAATCCTCAGTAATTTCCTCGTAGAGATCAGCTGCCCTACCCTCGCGCCCTTCAAATTGATACGCCACGGCGCGGTCAAACATCTCCTTTGCGGCAGCCTGCTCCTCCGGGGTTGCGACAACGACGACGTCTTCATCATCATCTTCGCCATCAAACCATTTGAGCGGGTTCCATGAGATAGCCTGAGCCGGAGTCACCCAAATAAAGGGAGTGACGACTAGTAGATAGAAAAACGTATAGAATTTGCGGATCTCCATAGAATTAATACCACTTAATTAAAGACGCGCCCCAAGTAAGACCAGCACCAAATGCAACTAAAAGAATAAGATCACCTTTTTTAAAGTTTCGTTCAATATTTGCTTCATCAATTGCGATCGGGATGGATGCGGCTGAGGTGTTACCATATTTCTGAATGTTCACGAAAAAGTGATCCATTGGCAACTCCAACTTAGAGGCGATCGCCTCGATTATCCGGATATTTGCCTGATGGGGAATAACCACGGTTATATCGTCTGAAGTGAGGTCATTTTTCTTTAGGATATCTTCACAGGCCTGACCCATGGCGCGTACGGCTACCTTAAACACCTCGCGGCCATTCATCTGCAAAAATTGACTCCCGTCTTTGAGGGTTTGCTCGTTAGCCGGTAATTTCGAACCGCCCGCAGGAATAACAATGTGACGGGCGTTAATCCCATCTGAGCCCAACTGGCAATCAATAATGCCCTGATCCGGCTCATCCACGTAGGAAATCACGCAAGCCCCCGCACCATCGCCAAATAATATGCAGGTACCTCGATCTTCCATATTGGTAAAGGCGCTGAGCTTCTCAACACCCACAACGAGAGCATTACGATACTTGCCCGTGGATAACATCGCCTTGCCAATATCGAGGCCATAGATGAACCCGCTACAGGCTGCATTCAGGTCAAATGCCGGAACTTTCCGCAGCCCCAGCTTGTCTTGAATCAGGCAAGCGGATGAAGGGGAAAGGGTCTCCGGGCTCAAAGTTGCAACGATCACCAGATCAATGTCTTCAGGTGCAACGCCTGAGCGTTCCAGAGCAAGCTTCGCGGCTTCAGTGGCCATATCGCTGACTTGTATAGTTTCGCCAGCAATGCGCCTTTCCTTGATACCGGTTCTTGTTGTTATCCATTCATCGTTGGTATCAACGATTTTGGATAGTTCTTCATTGGTGAGTCGCTTTTCAGGCACATAGGACCCAATCGCACGGATAACCACTGAACTATTTTCGAAACTCATTCGGATAAAAATTAATTAGGTGTCTGGATGTAAATGATTCCCTGGAAAGGTTATTATTTACTCTGGGGTATTGTTTGAAAGATTCTTAGGAAGCAATCAACCATTAAAATTGTTAACGGTAGTGATCAGATCTCGCTGGCAATCGCTTCGGGTTGGGTTGCTTTATTGATTTCGCGGATGTCTTCCAGGATATGTTCGGTCATGTCGTGCTTGACCACACGCATTGCAATTTTAATAGCGCCCTCGATTGCATAGCGGTCTGAAGACCCATGGGCTTTAAAGACCGGTGCTTTTAACCCGAGAAAGGGTGCTCCCCCATATTCGGATGGATTAAAGTGCGCTTTCATATTTTTAAAGGCACCCTTACAAAGCAACGCACCTGACTGGCGGATGGGATTTGCGTTGAGCTCTTTCTTGAGGAAGCTGCCGATTGCGTGAAAGAGGGATTCACAGGCCTTGATCACGACATTGCCTACAAATCCATCGCATACAATTACATCCGCATCCCCATCAAATACATGAAAGCCTTCTACGAGCCCGTGATAATCGATCACGCCCTGGGCTGCTTTCAATAAATGGTGGGTTTCTGCGATTTTCTCAGTACCTTTACCTTCTTCGGTACCAATTGTGAGCAAGCCCACCTTAGGCATATCGATACCCAGCACGATTTTCGCAAAATTACTGCCCAATACCGCGTTGTGAGCAATATGGGTAGGCGTCGACTCCGGATTCGCACCACCGTCAATCAATACACGGTAACGATCTCTCCCTGGAATAATCGTGGCAAGAGCCGGTCTTTCCACCCCTTCAAGAGGTCGCAACTTGATGGTACCACCCCCCATGAGGCTTCCGGTATTCCCGGTGCTGAGTATCGCCTTGGCAGCACCCTCCTTAACGAGATCGAGCGCCACCATCATGGAGGACTGCTTCTTCTTTTTCAAAGCATCCATCGGTTTATCCTCCATATCCACCACTTGCTCAGCGTGAATGATTTTCACACGGGGATCCCCCGATAAGCCTACTTTGCCAAGTGCTTCGGTGAGCTCACTCTCCCGACCCACCAGCAGAATGGGCTCCTGAAATGAATCGTTCTTATCGGAATTGAGTGCAAGCTTGACGCCTTCTACAAACTCCAATGGGCCCATATCACCTCCCATTGCGTCCAGCGCCAGGCATCCCACCACGTCATCCATAAATAAATACTGAGAGTATTAAGAGCTTCGATCTGCGGATGCAAATCAATCTACCTCTATCACCTGCCTGCCACGATACATACCGTTCGCAGGGTTAACGCGGTGAGGCATGAAATGTGTCTCATCAGTCGGATCCTTCGAAAGCAATGGTGCCTTGAAGTTCTGAGCGCCTCGTCGTTTACGACTTCTTGATTTGGACTGTTTTCTCTTTGGTTGACCCATGGTTACGCCTTATTGTTCGCGAATAAAATTAAAAAAGTAGCTGATATTACCTTTGTAGCGGCATTCGTCAAGCTCCATTACACAACTAATACCCAGATTATAACCGCCGAGAGTATCAGGCGATAAATTGCGAACGGAATTAAGCCATATTTCGTTAAAAAGGAGACAAACCACTTCACTGCCAGGAAGGCGACAACCGTTGCGATGACTATACCCAAAACGGCGGGGCCCAGCTTGATTTGCGTGGATATGACGTCCCAGGATTTGAGTAAACTGTAGGCGGATGCCGCTGTAAGGGTGACCAAACCGAGCAGAAAGCTGTATTCTGCTGCCGCCTTTGCACTCAAGCCCACAAAGTAGCCTCCGACAATCGTCATCATCGACCGGCTCATACCCGGCCACATTGCTACGCATTGTAAACAACCGATGATCAGGGTCTTCGAATACGGTAATTTAACGATTTCATCATTTTCAAGGCCTTCAGCATCCTCAATCTTCACCGGCTTACGGGTTTTCTCTACAAAAATCATTAGGATTGCACCCAAAGCAAGCGCTACGGTAACAGCAAGCGGGTTGAATAGCTTTGATTCAATAAAGTCGTCGAGCAGAGGGCCCAGCATTGCCGCCGGCAAAAAGCCCACCAACACTTTCAGGCCCAGATTTAAACCAGCTTTATTCCTCCCCAGTAAACCCATTAGAATGGCCAGGATTTTGCGCCAGTAAATGAAGATCACAGCCAGGATTGCACCGCCCTGAATGACAATAAGGTAGGCATTTCGTGCTTCCTGACCGGCTTCTCCATCTGAAATCGCTTCGTCAACGAGGATCAAATGGCCGGTTGATGAAACGGGCAGATATTCGGTCAACCCCTCCACAACCCCAAGTATCAGGGCATCGGTATACCCCAGCGCATCATAAGCAATGGGATCGGATGCTTCAGCCGCTTGTGTTTCTTCTGCATGTAATGAGAACAGACCATGCACAAAAAAGAGGATAAATATGAGCCAAAATCGAAATTGCATACGTTAAATCTTCTTAAAAGAAGGTATAGATTGAAATGATGCCATTGACATAGCGCACAAAGCCTTAATCCTCAAGGCTTAATATGAGCCATTCTTTGGAAACAGAATTGCAAGACATTGTTGAGCTTATTCCTGCAACTGAGAGCTTAAGCGAGCAACAAGTGCTTACGGTGGGTAAAGCACTGATTGAAGCCTCCGTATCCGCAGAGCTTAAAAAGCAATTGCTTACCCGCTGGCAAGAGCGTGGAGAGCATTCAGATGAGGTCACTTATCTGGCACAATTTTTCAGAGAGGTTTCCACAAATCCGGGCCTTGGTCAATTTAGCGAATGCGCGATTGACCTGTGTGGCACGGGAGGAGATAAATCCGGCACCTTCAACATATCCACCGCAACCTCATTTATAGTCGCTTCGGCAGGGGTTCCTGTGCTCAAGCACGGTAATCGCTCGATCACCTCGAAATCGGGAAGCGCAGATTTGCTCGAAGCGTTGGGCATCCCCCTGCAGTCTGAGCCTGCACTGCTCAAAAAAGCCGTAGCCAAAACGAACTTCGTATTTCTGTTTGCCCCAGCATTCCACCCGGCATTCAAGGAAATCGTCCCTGTGCGCAAAGCACTTGCCGCCGAGGGCAAGAAAACCGTTTTTAATATTCTGGGTCCTTTAATCAATCCGGCCAAACCCAACTACCAGCTCATGGGGGTTTTTAGCAAGGATTGGGTGGCACCTCTTGCTCAAACGCTAACCCGCATCCCCCTACACCGCGGCCTAGTGGTAAATTCCCAAATAGAAGAGCAGTCCATCGACGAGTTAACGACCGTAGGCAGCTACACTGCAGCGGCCGCCGGTGAACTGGATGAATCCGAACTGAGCGAGCTCAAGGATTTATTTTCAAAAATCCAGGGCGGTTCACTGAGTGAGCTCAAGGGAGGCGACAATCAACAGAATATTCAAATCCTCAAGCAACTACTGAACTTTGAAGCCCCCCAGGCACTGCTCAATACCATTTGTTTAAATGCGGGTGCCGCACTACGCGTTTGCGCAAAAGCGGCCACTTTTGCTGAAGGGTACGATATGGCGCAGACTTTACTAGAGTCCGGCAAAACCAGAGACTGGTTGAATGCCACTATCGACTTCTACAAAAATGAAGCCTAAGTATTTCGGAACGGACGGCATTCGAGGCAAAGCAGGTTCCAAATTCATCAATGATGAGTTTGTCGGGTATCTGGCGGCTGGAATATCCACCTACCTGCTCAAAACTACTGATGGCCCCAAAAGCATCGTGATCGGTATGGATACGCGCGCATCCGGGCCAGGATTTGCAAAGGTATTTGCAGATCACTTTTCGAAATATGGCTTTGTCGTGCATCTATTGGGAGTAAGGCCGACTCCCCAGATCGCCTTTGCGGTTACTCACCTGCGGGCCAACCTGGGGATTGCAATCACGGCATCGCACAATCCCGCTAGTGATAACGGGTTTAAGCTCTTTAATCAGGAAGGCAGCAAATTCACCATTGCACAGGAGCTCGAAATTGAAACCTGTATCGATAATCCTTTAGAAGTTCCTTTAGGTGAGAACGGAGAAATTACGGATACCGGACGTGGTCTGACGGATGCCTATTTCGCGCATATTAAACAGGTAATCGGTGAGCTTGATTTGCAGGGCATGAAGATCGCTGTGGATACCGCTAATGGGGCGACAACCGGGCATACTCCAAGATTACTAGAAGAACTGGGTGCAGAAATCTTACTCTACGCCCATAAGCCTGATGGAAGTAATATAAACGCTGGCTGCGGCAGTGAACACCCCGAAGCCTTACAGCAAATGGTCGTCGAGCAAAACTGCGATCTGGGAATTGCCCATGATGGAGATGGAGATCGAGTCATTTTCTGTGATCGAACCGGCGAAATACTCTCAGGCGAACATATTATGGCATACGTTGCTAGCTATGCAGGTCAAGCTGAGAAATCTACCGAAACTAATCCACTGGTGACCACGATCCAAAGTAATCTCGCTCTGGATGCCTATATCCGGGATGAGCTGCAGGCCAAGACCCTGAGAACCGATATCGGGGATCGTAATGTCTATTATGAGATGCGTGCCTGCGAAGCTACATTTGGCGGAGAAAACTCAGGGCATTATATTTTCTCCCGCTTTATGCCTACCGGGGGTGGATTAATCGCAGCACTCAATGTATTGAAGGCCATACAGTTGAGTGGGGTCAGCCTGGAACAACATCGCAGTGATTTCACCTTGTTTCCCAGTAAGCTCGTAAACCTGAAAGTCGCTGAAAAGAAGCCCTTGGAGTCTTTAACCGAATTGATGGTAGCCAAGACTTCAATCGAGGAAAAGTTTGCAGGAGCCGGCCGGGTATTGCTCAGATACTCAGGCACTGAAAATAAGCTGCGGATATTGGTGGAGTGTGCCTCCATCAGCGATCTTGAACAGGCGGTTGATCAGTTGGTTCAGGCTGCCCAAAGCGAGCTGGGTGTTAAGTAATTTAAAGGCGGAAAACAGAACCGAGTTTTTTACCCAGCAACACAGAAGCCCCGAAAATCGCCAAGGCAAGGAAGGCCATAGCCCAGACACCCAGGGCACTGGCGATAAAGCGTCCATCCCCCAGAAAACCCAATAATTCATAGATCGCCTTCGTAAGTGGGTAGAACTGCTGCTTTTGGGCAAGCATCAATGAATCCGAAACTTCGAGCATGGACTGCGAAAATGCCAACATGGCCCCAGCAATAAGGCTTGCTGCGATAAGGGGCAGAGTAATCTTGAATGCAGACTTGAAAGGCGAACACCCCAGGTTCTGTGCCGCTTCCTCATAGACTGGGCTACTTTGCTCCAAACCTGCCACCGCTGAGCGAACCACAAAAGGGAGTTTGCGTATCGCATATGCAATAATTAGTAACGCAGTGGGGTTATCAATAGGGTTTAGAAATGCAAAAAAGCGCCCTTCCTGGGTCATCGATAAGTAACCGAATGCGATCACAATACCAGGCACGGCCAGCGGCATCATCACTAAAGTATCCACAATAGAACGCCCCCACAAGCGCGTTCTCACAAGGATAAAAGCCACCCCTATGCCGATAGCTACGTTCAACACGGTAGCCAGGCTCGAATAGACCAGACTGTTGCGGATTGCAGGTACCGTTAGGCTGCTGCCGAGCGCCAATTCATAGTTCTGAAGCGTGAGTTGCCCCGGCAAAATGCTGTCATACCAGTCCGACGAAAAGGAAATAAGCACCAGGACAATGTGGGGCAGGATTGCGATAAAAGTAACGCTGCTGAACCCAATGAAGCAGAGAGTCTGTCCCCACTTTCCTAATTGAGTAGCCTGGCTGGCATGGCTTGCCTTTGACATCATGGCATGCCCCTGCCTGCCGAACATACCCTTACCCAACAAATACATGATTGCCGAGATCACAAGCATTACAGCAACCATTGCGTAAGGGAACGGATTGCCGCCGATCTCCTTGATCCCCTTAAAAATCTGCACCGAGATCACACGATCATAATCAAAGACCAGAGGTACCCCCAGCTCGGTGAACGACCAGATAAACACAATCGTACATCCAGCAAAAAGACCGGGTCGGATGAGTGGGAAGGTAATCTTGAAAAAACGTTTCCAGCGCTGAGCCCCCAAATTTGCGCCGGCTTCATCCATAGCGGGATCCACTTGTGCAAAGGATGCAACAAGGTTCAAATAGAGTATGGGGTATAGACCCAGTGCATTGAGCACAACGATCCCCCAAAATCTGCCCTGCCCCAACCAGTCAATTGTCTGCCCGGCTTCCAGGATTCCCAGGTATTCAAGACCGGAATTGACCACCCCGTATTGCCCGAGCAACTGGCGAAACCCGATCGCACCTACAAACGGGGGCAACATGATCGGTAGCAGAATGAGAGCTGCGAGGGTCTTTTTGCCGAAAAACTCGTACCGATCATAAAGATATGCAAGCGGCAACGCGATTAGGATACACAAGATCGTGCTATATACGGCAATACCCAGCGCATTCACCAACCCCTCCACATAGACGGGATTTGCGAATACTTCAGTGATATAGCTCACTGTAAAATGGCCGGAAGCGTTGATAAAACCCCCTTTTATGACTATAAAAATAGGCCAGAAGAAAAATGCACCGAAAAATAGGAGCAGGAGGGCATAAAAGAAGTATCCGGATTGGTTTTTCATAGACAGCCAGCTACGAGTTCTTTTTATGAGGTTAAATTCAGATTTCCCAAGATTTAAATCCGCAGATCCCAATTTTTTAGAACAAAGTGCCCTTTGGGGCCGTCAAAATCCAATGATGCCCAGATTATTCAGCATAGTATTTTTGATAATTTTCACCGCACTCCCCGCTTATGCCGCCACGATTTTTCTACGGGACGGGCAGGTGATTTCGGATGTTAGGGATTTGCGGGAGTTTGAGAGTGTATTTATCTATCAGGATGGTACTCGCAGTGTAACCCTTTCCAAAGATCGCGTCTTCCGGGTTGAGGGAGACAATGGGGAGATCATTTACGAGCTCCGTGTGCTTACCATGGAGAAAATGGATGGCACTACCACTCCCGTGCAGTTTCAGTTTTTTATGAATGGGCAACCCATCGCTCAGGGCGAATGGTATGACGAGGGTAAGTTCCGCGTCACTTCGGGATCATTGCCCGATGGGGAGTATAATGAATATTTCCCTTCCGGCAGGATTGAAAAGATCTACCGTGTCGAAAACGGGAATCTTAACGGTGTTTGTCAGGAGTATTACGCCTCCGGCGTTTTGGAGCGGGAAAGCACCATCATCAACGGTCTTGAAGAAGGTCTGAGCAAGAACTACTATCAGGACGGCGCGATCAAGGGTGAAAGTAATTTTCAAAACGGCGAAAAGAACGGCCTCACACGGCTCTACTACTCTACCGGTAGTCCCCGCTCAGAAATGAATTTCACCAATGGCCGACCAGAGGGCACCCAAAGACTCTATTACGAATCAGGAGCACTTCGGGCAGAAGTCGAATTCTCAGCCGGTGTGCGTAATGGAACAATCAAACAATTCTACGAGAATGGCGCTCTGCAAATGGAAGGCACCTTTGAGGATGACAAACTAGAGGGCGAAGTAGTTATCTACTACGAATCAGGGCGCGTAAAGAGCACCCAGTCGTTCCGCGACGGCCGCATCATCCAAAGCTAAGATCAACCCAGTTCGAAGCTGGCGACGCTGTAGATTTGCTGCCAGGGGAGCGCCGGTGGAGGTCCGAGTATCATACGCCCACAGGTAAATACTTTCTGCAGATTGTAACGCTGCACGAGTGCCATACCATCCGGATTGATATGCGGCACATCCATATAAACATTGGAATCTCCTGTATGCTGAGTCAGAGCGAATAAGAGGTTTTCTGCAGATTGGGCGTCATTGGCAAATAATGGGCCGATGCGATAACCATCTTTCCGACCGGGGCGAATACTGCCCAGCCCCCGGATTTTTCCCGAGTCATCGAATGCGGCAAACGCCTTCGTGCCCTCAGCATTAAACCATTTTTTCAAAAACGCCTCCCTGGGGACTCCAAAGTGTTGCAAGTCAAAAGCCGCGATCTCTTCAAATGGCACCGATTCCAGGGGTACAAGACAGTCGCTGTCCTCTGGCGCGACTGCTTTAATCGGTCCAACAAAACGGGTAGTGCTATGCTGGAAGACAAAGCCGCCTGCTGCGTAGAAGTGCTGCATGTGCTCCACCCCGTCAAGCCCGATTGAGCCTTCGGGACCAAGACGACTTTTCAGTAAGTCGCGTCGGTAGTGCCAGAGTTCCCCACCTGCCCCATGGCCCCGTGCTTCAGGTATTATTATAAATAGCCCCATGAACCCGATGCGGGCATCATAGGCTACCACGCTACCCCCTCCTATTGTTTTGTCCGCCTTCTCAACGATTAGAAAACCATCCGGATCCGCAGCCCAGTAGGCATCGGCATCATGGTAACCGGGATTCCATCCTTCACCGGCCGCCAGATTTAAAAGAAAATCCAGGTCTTCTCTAGCAGCTTTGCGTATGTTCAGTTCGGGCGATAACATGGTTCAAAATACAATATACATGCAGCGAATTTAATACCAGTATTTAAAAGTCGCACATTCTGCGCATGCATAAAAAAAGCTGCCTCTTCCCAGAGGCAGCTTTTTCGTAAATATGAAATCGAATCTACGTGATTATTCGTAGAAGTTTGAGGCCTCTTCCTCAGTAACGGGACGGTCAAGCTGATCACTCTGAACGTTTACGATTAAACGCATGTCACCTCCGCCAGTTGCACGTACAACAACCGTCCAGGTTGCTTTCGCGCTTGGGGGGAGCGATGGTAATACGTCAAACTGCAAATTGCTACCATTCAGACGAGACTTACTCGCGCCTTCAGACTCAATAAATTCCATTTCAGGAGTAAGCCCAACATCGACTGAGATGCCGGTTGCTTCCAGCGAACCCGTATTGGTCACTTCGATCAGATAAGTAATCAGCTCGCCGACCGGAACCGGGTCGTTATCGTCAACCACCTCAACAAGCAACGCTTGGATACCCTCAACATCGGTTACCATAACTGCGCGCACCTGATCCGCAGCATTTGCATCCGCAAGCGCAGTGGAACGTGCGATCATGATTCGCTCACCTACAACGCGTGTAGAAACAATGCGGGTTTGGCCCGGATTCAAAGTGCCGAGATTCCAGACAACGGTCTGACCTTCAGCTATACCGCCCTGATCGGCAGATGCCAATGTAGTGCCTGCCGGAAGGGTCTGACGGACTTCTGTATTGTTAGCAACTCCGTCACCCACGTTGCTGATTTCGATTTGGTAAGGGATGATGTTACCTACGTAGCGAAGTTGTGGAGCATTTGCTGTGATTTGAAGCTCAGGCTTAACTACCGAAGTGCTCAATGTCGCAGATGCACTCAAACCACCCTTGGCAGTTGCTGTCAGCTGAGTCTCATAACGACCGGTAGCAACACCGCGCAGGTTCGTGTCAAAGGTTTTGATTTCACCAGGATTGAAGTCACCCATTTCAAGCTCCAGACGGCTCTTTCCATCTTCAGTCAAAAGACCTTCCGGGAAGGTGTGCACAAGCTGTGCATCCTCAACCAGTGCAGTTCCGCTATTACGGAAGCTCAGGTTAACGGGGATCAACTCATCGATGAGTGAAACGTTCGGGTTAGAAACGGCAAGATCCAGCTCAGCCTGAATAGCACTCGCTATCAGTGAGAGAGAGCCGAGACCGAATGACAGATCTGTGTCACCACTGTAGCGCATAGAACCAGTGCGATTACTTTTACCGTCAACAGTGATTTCCTGAACCTGACCAGGACCGAAGTTATTCAATGTCCAGGTGTAGTCACCATCACGCTCTTCCGGGAATGGGCTTGCACCCACGAAGTCGAGAGAAGCTGAGAGTTGCTCTGTGTGAACCAGCTCATCTACGGTAAATGTAGATTGGTTGGTGATACGGATCAGGTAGTTTACGTCATCCCCAGGGCGAACTTCACCAGGCACTTCACGCTCGATGAGGATCAGTGCCTCACCCGGTGATTGTGCAGACTGCGGGAAGCCTGTCCATGAGTATTGAGTTTCTGGAGTAGTTGGACCCCAAACTCTATCCGTCTCAGCCACTTCTTCAACGGGTTCTTCCGGAGGAGGAGGGGGAGCACAGCCAGCAATCACGAAGAGCAGTCCAAGTACTGCTGATGTTGCGAATAATGATTTGATGTGTGAAAATTTCATTTTCGTAATCCCTATTTAAAAGTTAGCAGTGTTAGTTGTAGAAGTTGGTTGCTTCATTTTCTTGAACCGGCTCGGTGAGTTGATCGGTTTCGATGACTGCGGTGAAACGAACGTCTGCCGCCTTGCGTGCCTTGATGACTACGCGCCATTCAGCGACTGCACCCGGCTCAAGAACAGGCAGGGTTTCGAAGAAGATGCTGTTACCTTCAACTGACGCTTCTGTAGGTCCTGAAGAGCTTACGTATTCCATACCTTCTTCAAGGATACAGCGCAGCTGGATACCAGTGCCTGCGAGGCTTCCCTGATTGTCTACCTGAACAACATAAACCTCGTTATCTCCTACAGGTACCGGGTCATTAATGTCACCCAGGCGGAGTAGTACCGCTGCAACCCCTTGAACGTCGGTTACCATGGCATCTTCAACGGTGTCCGCAGCATATGCCTCAGCGATTGCAGAAGTGCGCACCATCATGATGTTGCTGGTTCCCACGCTGGAAGTCACTACCTTGGTTTCACCCGGGTTGAGTGTACCAATATTCCAGACAACCGTGTTGTCCAGTAAGGCACCACCCTCATCTGCGGTCACGTAATCAGTGCCTGCAGCCAGGTATTGGGTGATCACTGTGTCACGGGCTTCACCGTCACCCCGGTTGGTCACGCTGATGGAGCTGCGGATCTGGTTACCCAAGAAGCGCATTGCAGGTGCTTCAGCAACGATGTCTAGTGATGGTTTGTAAACGGCTGTCTCAACTACCGCTTCAGCGCTGATGCCGTCACGGGCAGTTGCAAGCAGATCCAGGCGATAGTCGCCAACTGCAGTAGACCTGAGCGCTACGTCAAAAATTTTGATGTCTCCGGGGAACAAGTTACCGATGGGCAGCTCAAAGCGATCCAGGCCCTGATCAGTGATCAAACCGCTGGGCAGGGTTTGGGAAAGGTTCGCATCGAAAACAGGAGCGCTTCCGCCATTGCGGAAAGTAAGCTTCATGGGGATAAGATCACCGATGATGGTATCCTCTGGTGCTTCCACAAGAAGACCCATTTGGGGCTGAACCACACTGGTGATGGAAGTTAAAGGCCCAATAGCGAAATCAAGATCCGTTTCGTTAAGGTGATTCACATCTCCCGGACCATTTGTTGCACCAGTGATCGTGATCACTTCTACCTGGCGGGGAGCCAATGCTTCAAATTCAAAACGAATGAAGTTATCACGCACTTCACCGTCCGGAGACGCGCTGATAAAGTCGAAATTAGGTGGGATGCGCTCAGTGAGCACTACGTTATCCACTTGGAACGAAGAATTATTCGTTACCATGATTTTGTAGGAGTAGTCGACCCCGGGGCGTACTTCACGAGGCACTTCTTTGCTGATGAGTACCATTGTGTCCTCAGGAGTCGCTGCTCCTTGTGGGAAACCTTGCCATGCGTAGGCAGTGTTTTGCTGGATGGACTCGGCACTGCCAACGACCAGGGTGTTAGAACTTGAGCTGTCTTCGCCCACAAGCTGCCCAAAAGAGGACAATGGAGCCAACAGCAAAGTAAACAGGACAACTACCGCGCTAAGGCAGGTCCACGGTTTGATCTTGTTTGATTTCATATCTGCTTGGATTTAAGGATATTTAAAAACTAAAGTTTAAAGCCTAGGGTATTCCCCAAAAGTTGCTGTTTTAGTAGTTCTCCCCACGAAAGCAACTGTTTTGGAAAGATTTTCCAATTTATTTCCTAATCTTTTCATAAATATTGCTTTATAACAGTTTCTACTAGGCAAAACGGCATTCCAGAGGCTCTCCGATTTTTTTTAAATCAAAGGTTTGACTTGCAGCAGAATAGCCCATTTTATCCGATCTTTACTTTCAGTGGTGAGATATCCAAGTTGGCCAAAGGACTCTGACTGTAAATCAGCCGGGCTCAGCCCTTCGGGGGTTCGAATCCCTCTCTCACCACCATTTAATACCTTCATAATCCTACGGGGTCATATCTTTATCCGCGAAGATCACATTTTCATTGAGGTATGGATTACCGGACAAGCGGGGTCTTCTGCCGCTTGCAGTGGATACTTTGTGAACCGTGAGCTTGTCAGTCAGGACATACGGATAAGGGGTGTTTGCAGGATTGGTTTTTCCAAGATCTCTGAAGTAATACAAATCGCCGGAATGGTGAGAATCGTCAATGGTGAGCCCCTCAATCGAGATGTTTCTGGGCATGAAGCACTGATACCCGAAGTCGTGCTGGCCATCGTTGCTTGTATTAAATACGTATAAGGACGACCGGTTACCCGGTAAGGGTTTCCAGCGGGTATTGCGAATCTCAATATCGCCCTCCCAGGTGCTGCCGTAATCTCCGCGAAAATTGATCAAGCTCGGGCCATGCAAAGTCGAATCTTCGATGACCAGGAGGCCCCGGCCAATCGCATTCAGCCCCATGTGGCCCAAAGTGGATCTCCGAATAATATAGTAACCGGATACACCCATATGCGCATCCATCCGGGAGAGTATACAATCTTCGAGTAGTATGTTTTTGCAGAAATTCGTAGCAATGACGCCCCAGCGGGTTCTGTCCAGGATGTGGTTCATCCGGCAATTGATCATACTGAAATTGACGACACTATTGGCGTGAATGTCATAGGAACCCATGCTCACGGGTTTACCGGCGCTTCCAATCGTGGTGTATCGTTTGCGACCGGTGAAGAAGCTATTTTGAATCGTGATGTTCGCACAATCTGAGATGGAAACAAAACCCCGATAGGGATGCCCGATTGAAGTCTCTCCGGCTACGTAGTGAGTTAGCCCATCGATAATCGTGTTGGAACGCATGACCTCAATGTTTCTGGACCAATAGTTGTAACCCACTTCCTGTCGCATGTTATTGGCGACAGTCGTGAATACCCCACCCCGGATCGTTAGCGTATCCTCATCAATGGGTCGTGCTTCGACCGTACTGATATGATCGTAATCCCAGTCGATCGGTCCCTCGATTGTACCGTCTCGCTTTAGGATGAAGCAATCTGTCTGGGGGC
Source organism: Puniceicoccaceae bacterium (assembly GCA_028285755.1). Lineage (GTDB taxonomy): Bacteria > Verrucomicrobiota > Verrucomicrobiia > Opitutales > JAFGAQ01 > JANQOQ01. The sequence goes on along the minus strand of JANQOQ010000014.1, from coordinate 335,785 downwards.
GTCCATTGTTCTGGTTCGGCCCGCGCCGGATGTAGTGCATGATCCGGTCATTTGTTACTTTTACAAAGTAATCTTTAGCAATTTGCAAATTGATAGCCTGCTGGCCTTTTTTCAGTCGCTCTATAGGTAATGTCGTAGGCTCCAGCTGAGAACGCACTTCAAACAGTGCCTTCTTGTGATCTTCGACCTTCCGATCATCAATCGTAAATCGCGAGGTATTCCAGTCAGTATCGGTAGCAATGATAGCCGTTAATGCCCTGGAGCCGAGGTGGTAGGTGGCTTCTGATTTTGATTTTACAGCTTTTCCATGGGTATTGGCATAGTCGTGCGCCTTAACGATTGCCGGTAAATCATCATGAACCCCGTCTCCGACAGCCCCAAACTCCTCGTAAGTTACATAATCCTTCGCACTACCTATCGTAGCGGGCAAAAGACTTGCATAAACCCATATTTGAATGAGCTGTCTGAGTTTATGATGTCGGGCTATTGCGAAGCGGGGGGTCATAACAAGGAGTATATAAAATCAAATGGGGAGAACCACACACTTTTCTTAGGCTAAAAGTTAGATAAAGCAAATACAGCATATTTTATTCGTTAGCCATACAATCGTTGATAACCCGCTACACTATCTAGGATTGAGCTTGTTTTTAGGAATCAAAACAAGCAGAAATAGGGCATGATACCCCAGAATAAGTATTCCCTAGTCCGTCTTGCACATGTTGCAGGATTAGCTACCATATTATCACTTTCAGCATTATCGGCAGATGACCGACCCAATATCGTCTATTTTTATGCAGATGACATGGGATGGGCGGGCATCCGGGCTAACGCGAAAGTCGCTCAAAGCTACGGTGTGGACATTACAGAAGTCTCCAAGATCATCACGCCCAATATCGACAAGATCGTTGCCGGAGGTATCAATTTTACGCATTCCTATGGGGCGACGGTTTGCTCTCCCGCACGTTCCAGCCAACAGACCGGCTTTCACCAGGGCCACACCTGGGCAGACCGCAATGACCCCGCAGATGATAAGGCAATGCGCACACAAGACCCTACAATCGGCAAAGTGCTCGCAGCCGCCGGATACCGCAATGGAATGTATGGCAAATGGGGCTATGGGGCGACCCGCGATATCGATGCCCCGGTAATCACTAACCAACAAACGATCCCGATCGAGCATGGCTACCATGATTGCGTAGTCGAGCTACACCATATCCGGGCGCACACCTTTCTGCAGCCCACCCTATGGTATTCCCACATTGCACGCGATGGCACGATTACGCTACCCACCACTCTTCTGGATAACCGAAAGCAGTTTCCCGAATACGATTTGTATGCGGATAATTACTTTGCGGCCGGAGCCATGAAATTTATTCGTGAGGAAGCAAAAGAGCCATCTCCATTTTTCGTGCAGGTTTCGTTTCAGGTGCCGCACGCACCCTTTGATGAAATTGAGACTGTAGAGGGGTGGTTTGATGATTATGCGGATACTGATACCTCGACATGGGATCAACGGACGAAGTGGTATGCTGCGATGATGACGCTTATGGATAAGCGTATTGGTGAAATTATGGCGACTCTGCGTGATCCCAACGGCGATGGAGATGAGTCTGACTCACTGATGGCAGATACGCTCGTAATTTTTTCATCTGACAATGGGGGAGCACGTAATCCCATGCTGGAGTTCTTTAATGCAAATGGACATCTCAAAGGTTTTAAAACCGGAATCGATGAGGGGAGCCTGCGGACACCGCTGGCCTTTTATTGGGAGGGGGTTATTGAACCGGGCCAAACGACTGATTTTAAAACGTGTGTCACGGATATTTTCCCAACATTTTGTGAGCTTGCGGGAGTCGAAGCGCCGGTTGGGCTCGATGGAGTTTCCATCGCTCCACTCATTACGGGTAAAGGTAAACAGCGCATAAGACCCCATTTCAGCTATGAAGCGAATCTTCGTGATACTACCACATGGGCGGTTATTCGGGATGATATCAAGCTGATAAAACGCCGGGATGGAAGCTTTGACTTGTATGATATCAAAAAAGATCCGTCCGAATCTGACAGTCTCATCAATAAGGCTCAATACGCAAAAACAGCTGATTTACTCAAGGCCATTGCTTATGCTGATAATCTGGATGCCCATGATTTCTACGCTAATGTTTGGCCGACGTGGATAGGTAAGGACGGAGCTGATGTAAATGACGCATCGAGCTGGCAGGAAACGGGAGAATGGCCCTTTGAGCGGAAATGGCCGCAGAGTGAAACGCCTACCGAAAACTGGAATGCAGTTGTGACCAATACCACGGGTAAAGACCAGACTGTCAGACTCAAAGATTCAATCAATGTCCTGGGCCTGGAAGTACGAGGCGATCTTGAATCGGGTTCCAAAATCAGTCTCAAGCTTTCGCCAAAAATAACACTTAACGGGCGCAATGAAGTGCGGATGGCACCCCTCTCAGTCACTTATTTAAATGGCGCACGGCTTAGATCAATGCGCTGGGTAGAGCTCAATCGAGGGGCTCGTTTAGTGGGGCACGGCAAGATCTCGAGCGATTTTTACGTGTCCGGAGAACTGGAATTGTCTATACTTAAAGAAGCGCCCAGTTTAACCGTGAGCGGTAGCCTAACCTTAAATGGGACACTGGCGATTAATGCTGAACATATCCGCTCGCTAGAAGCGGGAGAGAGTCGTGTGATCATTGAAGCGAAGTCGGTAGAAGGAAACTTCAACAACCCGGATGATCTCGTAAAAACAGAAAACGCTACCTTCCAGATTATTTATAAGGAAGATAGCGTTTCTCTGAAAAGACTTAGCTAAGTCAATACGCTTGCCTAGGCCTTTTTGGCCTGCTCGGCGATCGTCTTAAAGCCAATCGGAAGCTGTTCGATTTCCCAGCGACCTTCGATCGAGATGGCTCCTTTGTAGCCATTTTTCTTCAAGACCTTGAAAAATGGAGTGAAGTCCTCTCCGTTTATGCCCGGAACCGTACGGCCTTCTTTCTCAGCAATCTCGCAGTGCACGACTACATCCATGGCTTTATCCAGATCCTTGGGAGTATCCCCCACATGCAACATGTGGAAGAAGTCGGCCAATAAGCGCACGTTGGGATGATCTACTGCGCGCACAATCTCGGCACCTTCTTCAATATGGTTGATGTAGTTCACTTCCTGGTCGCGGAGTTGTTCAAGGGCTACGGTTACGCCCGCAACTTCCGCAAGTCTGCCCATGCGTCGCAGCAACGGTATAAACTGTTCGTCCGCCTGTTCCTTCGTCCATCCATCCCGGAGTCTGCGTGAGCCTGAACTGCCGAAGACGATATACTTGCCGCCAGCTTTCGCGAGCCGCCTAAAGCATATCGCTGCCCAATCGAGCACTTGCTCCGGAGTTGCATCTGCGCCCACACAGCGTAAGTGCTTGGGTCGGATGAAACTATTACATGCAAAGAGCGGGAGTGCCGATTTTGCTTTGAATTCAGCCAGTTTAGCATCAAAGGCTTCTTCCGGCTGATCAGGCATTAAAAACCTGCCTGTGTTTTCAGTAATGAATTGGGCACCGGCCGCCTTTAAGGCTTTGGAATTATCAAAGGATGCGGTGATCCCCATTTTGGAAAACAGGGCGTGATTACCTGCAAGCAGTTGAGAGGGTTGGGATAACTGCCAGGCTGCAACGGTCGCGAGACCTGCGGAGTTTCTTACAAAGTCACGTCGGTTCATAATAAGTGTCTCCTAACTAGATATGAAAGACTTCGCCCCCAGCAAGTACCTCCTGCCGTTTTTCATCAAATGTAACGCGTTTTCCAGTGCGTGCCGCTGCGTTAGCCATGATACAGGCGATCGCGTGCTGATAACCGGCTTCAACGGGTGCATTGGTTTTTTTGCGGGTGCGGAGGCACTCAAGCCAGTTACGCATGTGAGCCGTAGTCATATTATCGGCACCGGTATTCGCTGCGGTAGTAGCGGCCTGTCCTTCCAGATTATATTCATCGAGCAAGTTCGGCTTCATATCCATAGCAGATGCATAACGTTCTTCGAGGCCTCCATTTGCGCTTACCTTACGGGTGTTGAGGTTTAGCTCGCCCCCATTGGAATAATAAATTTCCTTGGTGCGGCCGGCAGAATTCGTGAATCGTGATGAGTAGATTACCTGGAATCCGGTGGAAGGATCATCCAATGGACCATAATCGAATACGGCGGTCATCGTATCAAAATTTTGACGACCGTCCTTCCATAAATAGATACCCCCATTCGCGCTCACACTGCGGGGATGAGGCAGGCCGGTGAACCAGTGCACGGTATCAATCTGGTGGCACATCCATTGACCCGGGATTCCGGATGAATAAGGCCAGAAGAGGCGGTATTCGCAATACTTGCGAGGATCCCATTTTTCATAGGGACGGTTCATGAGGTAGCGCTTCCAATCCGTGTCCGATTCCTTGATCGTGGAAGTCAGATGAGGTAGACGCCAGCGACCGGGCTGGTTCACATTCCAGGTCATTTCGACACAGACAATATCCCCGAATTTACCGCTTTGTAGATAGTCATAGGCAGCATGATAACTGGTACCACTGCGGCGTTGAGAACCGATGGTGATAACGCGATCGGATGCGTTGGCTACCTTCAGCGCAGCACGCGCATCCGCCATGGTTTCTGCAAACGGTTTTTCACAATAAACATCTGCACCGGCTTCGACAGCCTCAATAAGGTGTAACCCATGTTGAAAATCTGCGGTAGCTATAATGACCGCATCGGGCTTTGCCTTCTCGTAGAGTTCCTCATTGTTGCGATAAACCGGCATATCCAGATCATACTTTTCCTTGAAGAACTGCTGGGCTTCATCTCTGCGGCGGTTCCAAATATCCGAAACCCCCACAAATTCTACATTATACTCTTCGGCCAATGCCATAAAAGCAGGCCCTAATGAGCCTTTAAAGCGATTGGCAAAGCCGGCAACACCCACGCGGATGCGATCGTTTGCTCCCGGTACCCGGGCGTAAGATTTAGAGTTTAAGGCAACACTACCGGCCAAAACACCGGCACTGGCAACTGCGGATTTTTCAAGGAAGGTTCTTCGATTCATGGTAAATGGGATTTAGGGTTATTCTGTAGACTAGTTGAAAATATAGCCAATCGCCAAAATAAATACTAAAACGTTTGAGTAAAGGCCAAAGAGAAAATTTTTCCAAACTAACTGTTAGAATCAGGCCTACGCCAGAAGTTGCCGAAGATTTCGGAGCCTAGGGTCTTCGGTATCTTTCATGAATTCAAATAAGGTATCCTTGAGTGAGCCTGTTATTGGTTTATTCGAAATCCGATTTTCCAGCTCATGAGGATCATTGCGATAGTCCCATAGGACTCCCCGGTTTGATTTGTCTCCCATATACTGGAAATCGGGTGAGTAGCAGTAACGTCCATCGTAGACGGCTCTCCAGCTGCCTTTATCTTGCATATCCGTACCCCCCAGACCCATGTAGATCGCTTGCTGTTTGTGACCTTCTCCCTGAATCAGCCAGTCTTTCAGGGAATGCCCCGGCATGTGAGCGGTATGCTTTCCCAAACCCGCCATATCCAGCAATGTGGGCGTAAGATCTACACCCGAGGTCAGGGTATCGTGAACCTGGCCCGCCTTAACCTTACCAGGCCACCGAAAAATCAGGGGGACATTGTAGGCATACTGTAAGGGAGTGGACTTTCCGCGATATGCGAGTCCGCCACCGCCCTTATCATAACGATGGGTTAAAAGGTTATCGCCGTGATCGGAGGTGTACATGATCAGGGTATTATCGGCGATTCCCTGTTCTTCCAGTCCTTTAAGCAAACGACCGACTTCGTAATCCACCCAGGTGATCTGGCCCATGTAGACTTGCATCAGTTGCCGCAATTTCATCTCCTCGTCTTTAGTCTTTAGGGACCGCCGTTGAGCCGGATTAAGCTGGATATCCGCCTGCGGATACATGTCTAAAAAACGCTGTGGACAATCGGTAGGATTATGGGGAGGGCCGTAAGATACATAATAAAGCCAGGGCTTATTTTCCCTGGATTTGCGCCGAGCAAAATCGAGCGCCCTATCGGTATGCCATGCGGGCTCCCATTCATAATTCTCCAGTCGCACTTCTTCTCCATTATCCCTGTAGTAATGGGGCTGATAGAAGGTATGCCCTTTCTGGTGGCCCCACCATTCCTGCCAACCCTGCCGATTTGGGCCGGGGGGGATTGCATTACCGGTGGGTCGGGTTTTCGGATCTCCCCCATCCAGGTGCCACTTGCCGATATAACCGGTGTCATAACCATCATCCGCAAAAATCTCCGCGATACAGCGATGTTTAAAATCGAGCTGCAGATTATTGGAAATCACACCATGCTGATGCCAATACAGGCCTGTCTGCATGGAGCCGCGCCAGGGGCAGCATACGGGGGAGTTGGCAACCGAGTTGTGAAAACGGGTACCCTGCTGAGCGAGTTTGTCCAAATTCGGTGTTTGAATCTGCGGGTGCCCTGCGCACCCCATGAACAGACCCAGATGCTGATCCGGCTGAATGATGAGCACATTCGGCTTTCGAGGTTGATTCATGGAATGCAACCAAGGGCTAGCCATCGCTGTGGCACCGAGTGCTCCGACAAACTGCCTACGATTCATGGTCATCACATATAAAGGTATGTGATTCCCGCTTGCGAACGAGCGTAAAAGGATGAAATCTTTTTAAGACTCTGCGGCTTCGCAAAGCTCCTTCAGAAGCGCCATGGCTTTAGGGGTGGTTTCATTAAGAAATGATTCATAGTCCTCCGAGGTATCCATGGTGATTTCGAGCTTAGTTCCGCCAGCAACTTCGGCAAACGTATACTTTTCGTATGAATCCTGCATTGCTTTGACTGCATCGCTTGTTGTGTCATCCACCCCTTTCATGACATAGCCGTAATGGCGAATCGAAATATGTTCCAGGTATCGATTCTCCGCAATTTCCGCTAACATTCCATCCTTCTCAGGATTCAGGAAACGGATGGTCGCTCCCTGCTCCCAACTCCCTTCATAGTGGGAACCGGGCGTATAGGCAGCCGTCCACTGCTTGAAGGTTTCGGCATCGAGCATGCACTTCCATACATGCTCACGCGGTGCATTGATATCTATACTGAAGCTGAGGGTTTTTTGGGGCATAAGGAGGTTCTTCTATCGTTGATCTATCGGAACGTACGGGCGCAGATGCGAGCCTGTGTAAATCTGACGTGGGCGGTGGATGCGCGACGCAGGATTCAGTGCAATCTCACGCCAATTGGCGATCCAGCCGGGCATACGACCAATGGCAAACATCACCGTAAACATATCTACCGGAATGCCTGCAGCCTTCAGGATTATACCGCTGTAGAAGTCCACATTCGGGTAGAGTTTGCGCTCTACAAAATAGTCGTCATTTAATGCAGCTTGCTCCAGGTTTTTAGCAATGTCCAGAAGCGGATCCTTGATTCCCATTTTCTGCACTATACCCTCGGCAACGCGGCCTACGATTTTAGCGCGTGGGTCGTAATTTTTATAAACGCGGTGGCCAAAGCCCATGAGCTTGGCTTTACCATTTTTCGCGTTTTCTATGAATTTACTACCATCATCCCCAGTGCGGTAGATCTCCTCAAGCATACGCACTACCGCTGTATTCGCGCCGCCATGAAGCGGGCCCCAAAGAGCGCAAACCCCTGCAGAAATGGATGCGAACAGATTCGCACCGCTGGAGGCTACCATGCGCACGGTGGATGTACTACAATTTTGCTCGTGATCCGCATGCAACATAAAGAAGAGGTCCAGCGCATTCGTTAATCCACTGCGATCCTCATAATCATGGTAGGGTTCCGAGAACATCATGTGCAGAAAATTGCCTGCGTAATGTAAATCGTTGCGCGGGTAGATGTAGGGCTGCCCCGTTTGGTTGCGATAGATCATGGCAGCCAGGGTGCGCACCTTTGAGATCAGGAATGCAGCAGCGTCATCAAAATACTCAAGATCCTGTTGGCGATTGTTAGATGCCATCTGCGGATAATATGTGCCCAGCGCATTCAGCATGGATGATAGCACAGCCATGGGACTCGAACGACGCGGGAAGCCCAACATAAAATTTTCCAAACGGGTATGTACATTTGCATTGTGCGCGATATTCAGGCGAAAGGCGCTCAATTCATCATTGGTTGGTAATTCCCCGTAGATGATCAGGTAGGCGGTTTCGATAAAAAATGAGTGTTCTGCCAGTTCTTCAATGGAGTAGCCGCGATTGCGCAATATACCCTTTTCACCATCGATGAATGTGATCTCACTTTCGCACGATCCCGTATTTCCGTAGCCCTCATCAAAAGTAATATGCCCGGTGTCTTTGCGAAGACTGCGCAGATCAATGGCGTGTTCATTTTCAGTCCCAACCATGACGGGGTATTCGTAGGACTGATCTTCAATAGTAATCGTTGCTTTTTTATCCATGCTAGGAATGGTGTTAGCGTAGTAATATAGTGTATGTCGTTGTAGTTGCTCTCACAAATTCAAAAAGTTTTCATATATTTGCAAACCCTTAGCCTGACTTTTTTCCGGGTGAAATTGCGTAGCATAGCAGTTTCCGCGCGAAACCGCACTCACAAAAGAAAGGTTGTGCTGAGTGCTCCCCCAAATGAGCGAATCGTCTTCGATGGAAACATAGTAGCTGTGGTCAAAATAAAACTGATCCTGATAGGGTGAAAGCCCCGTATTCATGGCCTGCCGATTAGGGCTGAAACTTACGGCATTCCAGCCCATGTGGGGCACCTTGAATTCGTGCGGGATCCGAAAGCGGATGACTTTGCCCGGAAATATGCCGAGGCCCACCGTGTCGTTCTCCTCCGAATAATCAAACAGCGCCTGCAAGCCGAGACATACGCCCAAAAACGGCCGATCCGCAGCAATCCACTCATTGATAAAGTCCACAAAGTTGCGATTTCGCAGCCCCTCCATACAATCCCCGAGGCTGCCCACGCCCGGCAGTACGATTTTTTCATACCCATTCTGCGATGGCGGGGATGTGAGGATATCCACGTCCGCCCCCAGCCGCTCAAAAGCCTTTTTCACGCTGTGGAGGTTGCCCATACCATAATCGATAACGCCTAGTTTAACCGCTGACATTATGAAATGGCTTAAAGTTTACCCTTAGTGGAAGGGATTTCGCCCTGAAAACGGGGATCGATCGCTGTCGCCTGATCCATCGCCCTCGCAAAACCCTTAAATTGCGCTTCGGCGACATGGTGTGGCTCTTCCCCATACTCCAGCTTGATGTGTAAATTGGCACCGAGGGCATTGACGAAGCCCTGGAAGAATTCGCGCAGGAGCATCGCGTTAAAGTCTCGGATGAAGCGTGTCTGGTAGCGAACTTCGTAGACCAGGTAGGCTCGGTTGCTGATATCCACAACACAGCGAACCAGAGTCTCATCCATGGGGAGATACATCATACCGTAGCGGTTGATGCCCCGTTTTTCGCCCAATGCTTCCTTGTAGGCTTCACCCAAGACGATGCCGAGATCTTCTACGAGGTGGTGATAATCCACTTCGATATCACCGGTTGCCTCAAGCTTGATATCAAATGCACCATGACGGCAAAAAAGCGTGAAGAGGTGATCCATAAAAGGAACCCCGCTGCTTCCTTCAAATACGCCCTGCCCATCCACAGAAAGCTCCAGGCTTATCTGCGTTTCACGGGTATTGCGTTCGATTTTCGCTATACGTTGCGCGTCCATGCTAATAATTGTGATTTTAAAAACTCCATTTCATCGGGCTGAGCAATTGATATGCGTATGCCGGACTCAATAGAAGGATGGCTGGAAAAGTAGCGTACTAATATCTTTTTCTCAACGAGAAAGTTATATAATTCCTTAGCCAGGTTACCAGTTGGTTCTGAATCACCCGGTCGTTGCGGATAAGTGAATAAAAAATTGGTCTGACTCGGAAGCGTTTTCCAGCGCAGTACGTTTTGTAGGAAAATCTGGAAATCCTCACGGGCTCGCATGATTTCCGCCTGTTTTGTGCCATAATATTCAGTATCCTGCAATGCCGCGAGTGCTCCGGCCTGTGAAAGGCGATTCACATTGTAGACATCCCGAATCTTGTGCATTTCAGCAATCACGGACGCGTGGCCGATCGCGTAGCCTACCCGCAGGCCTGCAAGTCCGTAGGTCTTGGAAAAGCTCTTTGCGATGATTAAGTGGGGATATTCGGCGATTAAAGGTACTGTAGTTTCTTCAGCAAAATCGCTGTATGTCTCATCGATCACGGTCATCGCCCGTTTCTGGCTGAGAACTTGGCGGATCGACACATTGGAAATGCCAACACCCGAGGGGGCATTCGGTGAGGTCAAAAAGAGCATCCGATAGTCTGCACCGGTAGCGGCCTCCAGTGGAAACTCAAAGTCAGGCAAATACTCAATGGGCAGGCCCCGGGCTGCGTGATTGTGAATCAACACCGGGTAGAGTGAATAGCTGGGGTTGAGATACGCGATGATATCTCCAGTATCTGAATAGGTGCGTAGTGCGATATTGAGAATATCATCACAACCATTGCCGAGTAATATTTGCTCAGGCTTAACCTCGTGCTTCTTGGCCAAAGCCATACGCAGCGCCTCCCCTGTGGGCTCGGGATAAAGTCGCAAATCCTTACAGGCCTTTGTGACTGCTTCTGCGACCTTGGGACTTGGGGCATAAGGAAACTCGTTCGTATTGATCTTAAGCCAGTCCGTTGTGTTTATCTGCTTACCTGGTACATAGGCACGCGCAGACTGCACACGCTCGGGTAAAAAATCCTGCACATCAAAGCTCATCGCACTTATTCCGCTTTCTTCTGAAAGTCGCTCGGCAGGTAGGGATCTACAAAGGCTTCCTTGAAATCGAGCCCGTTTTCGAAATCCTGGATACTGTCCTGCTCATTTTTACCCAGCACCCCGACATCGATAAGATTAAACACGACATTTCCAAAATCACCGCTCTGCCGGATATTCCAATAATCAAATACAGTGGGCGTCAGCGGGCCAAACTGATCAATCGCGAATTCACGAATGCCACTCAGCAGCTGCTGCCCCGAAACATGGCTGGTGGGTCCGGTATCGCCGCGCTTTTTCATGTTTTTGAGCGTAAAGTCCAGTGCACTTCTCACAAAAAAGTAAACCCCCTTGCGGTAGCGGGGGTCCTTCTTGATGATAACATCAACAACTTCTGAGAAGCTCTTTTCCGCCATGATTAAACAATAAGGGCCCGAATTTAACCTCGGACCCTAAAAAAGTGACTAATATTTGTAGTGTTCCTGTTTGTAGGGGCCCTCGACTTTTACGCCGATGTAGTCTGCCTGCTCGAGGGTGAGTTTGGTGAGTTTTGCACCGATGCGGTCCAGGTGCAAACGCGCTACCTCCTCATCCACATGTTTAGGTAAAATATATACTCCGGGTGTGTATTTTTCAAGCTGCTCCCACAACTCAACCTGTGCCAGTACCTGATTCGCAAACGAGTTGGACATTACGAATGAGGGGTGACCGGTCGCACAACCCAGATTCACGAGGCGGCCTTCGGCCAACACAAAAATGGACTTACCATCTGCGAAGAAATACTGATCGACCTGTGGCTTTACCTGAAGCCTTTTTACGGTAGGATCATCATTGAGCTTGGCCATCTGGATTTCGTTATCGAAGTGGCCGATATTGCACACGATAGCCTGATCCTTCATCGCCTTCATGTGCTCATAGGTAATGATGTCGTAATTACCCGTAGTGGTTACGTAAATGTCTCCTTCAGGAAGCGCATCTTCCACGGTCATTACCCGGTAACCCTCCATCGCAGCCTGCAATGCACAGATCGGGTCGATCTCGGTAACGATTACGATCGCGCCCATACCACGAAGTGCCTGCGCGCAACCTTTACCAACATCGCCGTAACCACAAACGACTGCAACTTTACCGGCAATCATTACGTCGGTGGCACGTTTGATTCCGTCGATCAGGGATTCGCGGCAGCCATAGAGATTGTCGAATTTGGACTTAGTGACCGAGTCATTTACATTGATCGCGGGTACGAGCAGTTTACCTTCTTCCTGCATGCGATAGAGGCGGTGAACACCTGTGGTGGTTTCCTCAGAGACACCCTTCCACTCCTTGACAACGCCTTGCCAATGAAGCGGGTTTTCCTGGTAAACTTCCTTAAGCTTCTCTTTGATGATACCTTCTTCTTCGCTTCCGGATGGGGTGTTTACCCAATCATCTCCATTTTCGAGCTCATAACCTTTGTGGATGAGCAATGTGGCGTCTCCCCCATCGTCCACGATGAGCTGAGGGCCCTTGCCGTCCGGCCAGGTGAGTGCTTTGTAGGTGCACCACCAGTATTCCTCAAGGGTCTCGCCCTTCCATGCAAATACCGGCACGCCTGCAACAGCAATCGCTGCAGCTGCATGATCCTGGGTTGAAAAGATATTGCAGCTACACCAGCGCACATCCGCACCCAGATCGACAAGGGTCTCAATGAGCACGGCCGTTTGGATGGTCATGTGCAATGAACCCATAATGCGTACGCCGGAGAGCGGTTTGGATGCTTTGTGCTTTTCACGAATCGCCATGAGGCCCGGCATCTCCTTTTCAGCGATGTTAATTTCGCGGCGTCCGTGATCTGCCTGTGAAATATCTGCCACCTTGTAGTCTTCAGTGACTACCGGTGCTTCTACGGAATTTTGAGTTTTCATGCTTATAAGTTAATTTACTAGCTATTGGCTTTGATGTATGCTGCAAGCGCCTCGGCCTTATTTGTCTGCTCCCAGGGCAGATCTGCTTTTCCAAAGTGACCATAATGAGTTGTGCCCCGATAAATCGGACGCAACAGGTCCAGTTGCTCAACAATGGCTGCCGGTTTAAAGCTGAAAGTATCACGCACTGCGTTGGCAATGAGCTCGTCTGAATACTTACCGGTTTCAAAGGTATCGATCGCAATGCTGAGGGGCTCCGGATAGCCAATCGCATAAGCGATTTGGATTTCGACGATATCGGCCAGGCCCGCTGCGACGATATTTTTGGCAACCCATCGGCACATATATGCAGCCGAACGGTCTACCTTTGAAGGGTCTTTACCGGAGAAGGCACCCCCCCCGTGACGTCCCCAACCTCCGTAAGTATCTACGATGATCTTACGACCGGTGAGACCTGCGTCTCCCTGAGGGCCACCCACTACGAATTTACCGGTAGGATTAATAAAATACTCAGTCTCCTCCGTAAGCAGCTCTGCCGGAATGATGTCTTTGATCACATTCTCGATGCAGAAAGACTCAATTTCGGGCTGAGTAACGCCCTCGGCGTGCTGGGTGGAAATGACGACATTTTCAATCGAGACCATTTTGCCTTCATCATAACGCACAGCCACCTGCGACTTACAGTCCGGGCGCAACCAGGGAGCCTGGTCTGTTTTTTTGCGGATATCGGCAAGCTTGCGCAAAATGCGGTGTGCAAACATGACCGGAGCCGGCATAAGCTCGGGCGTTTCATTGCTGGCATACCCAAACATGATACCCTGGTCACCCGCACCCTGCTCTTCAGTTTTCTTACCTTCCGCGCCTGCTGCATCTACGCCCTGGGCGATATCCGGCGACTGGGAAGTGAGTGCGTTTACCAGAAATACTTTATCCGCGTGAAAGACATCATCATCATTCACATATCCGATTTCACGAATGGCATCCTTGACGACCTCTTCGTAGTTAAATTTAGCAGATGTGGTAATCTCTCCTGCGAGAAAAACACAGTTACTCTTTACGAGTGTCTCACAAGCAACCCGGCTTTTAGGATCCTGCTCCAGGCATGCATCCAGCACGCTGTCCGAAACATAATCTGCTACCTTGTCCGGATGGCCCTCGCCTACCGACTCTGAGGAAAAAATAAACTTACTTAACATGATCTTATTGTGACGAAACGGCGAACCTTGCAATTTTATCCTGCAAAATCAAGTTTTGAATCGTTAAGCGCTCAAATATGCCGCTTGAGGAGTGCAATTACAATGCCAGGTCGCTATTGAATTTAGAGTGATTTCCAATACGCTAGCAATATATCGCATACAAATGAATCTGTTATACACGATCTTACTCGTTTTACTTTTCTTTTATCCAAGTAGTACCGCCCAGGGTAACCCAAATCTCATTCCTTTGGAGAAGGCGTGGTCCAAAAATTCAATAAATGCCAATATCCTGAGGAGAAATTCAGTAGTCAGCCATGAAGGTACGCAATACGTGGCCTACTATGATAAGGGTGGGCATGTGATGCTCGCAAAAAGACACCTGAAGAGTGAGCAATGGGATATTCAAAAGACTCAGTATAAAGGTGATATATACGACGCTCACAACTCAATTAGCATAATGGTAGATGGGGAGGGTTACCTGCATATGTCCTGGGATCACCATAATCACCCGTTACGTTATAGTCGCAGTGTTGCTCCCGGATCTCTGGAACTTACCTCCAAAATGGCTATGACCGGGAAAAACGAAGATAGAGTCACTTATCCCGAATTTTACCGCCTCGCTAATGGTAATCTCATTTTTGCCTATCGCAGTGGAAAATCCGGCGCTGGAAACCTCATTCTAAATCATTACGACACCCAGACCCAAGAATGGACACAACTCCATGAAAACCTGATCAGCGGTGAGGGAGAACGTAATGCCTACTGGCAAATGTGCGTAGACCCAAGGGGGAATATACACCTCTCCTGGGTATGGCGTGAATCCCCGAATGTGGCTACGAATCATGATATGGCTTATGCGAAATCAACGGATGGTGGCCTTACCTGGCAAAAGAGCAATGCGGAGGTCTACGAGCTACCCATTACGCAAGCCACCGCTGAGTATGCCGCCTACATTCCCCAGGCTCACGAGCTCATCAATACCACTTCCATGACCACCGATACTGAGGGCAACCCTTACATCGCTAGCTATTGGAGGCCCGAGGGCGAATTAGTGCCTCAGTATCATCTGGTCTATCACGATGGTGCACAATGGCAGACAAGGCAAATCAGTAAACGTACGACACCTTTCACGCTCAGTGGAGGAGGTACCAAACGGATTCCCATATCCCGTTGCCAGATTCTTGCCGACTCGAGAGGCGAAACCACTAGAGCTTACCTATTATTCAGGGATATCGAACGCGGGAATCGTGTAAGCGTAGCCATTAATGAGGATATCCGCAAAAATGACTGGTATTTTAAGGATCTCACTCAATTTTCGGTAGATATGTGGGAGCCCAGTTACGATACCGAGCTGTGGAATCGAAAAAAGCAGATGCACGTCTATGTACAAAGGGTGGGACAAGGAGATAGTGAAGGTGTCGAAGATATGCCCCCTCAACCAGTTTACATTCTAGAATGGCAACCTTAAGGGGATACTGTTCTTACTGACAAACCGCTCTAGTAAGCTTTCTGGGAAGGATACAAAAGCTCAGAGAATGTTTTGATGACCAGATCGATATCCAGCCAAATGGACCAGGAGTTAATATAGGCAATATCATAACGCACGCGGGCATTAATGAGCTCCTCACTGGTCACTTCTCCGCGAAAACCATTGACCTGCGCCAGACCAGTCAAACCGGGTTTAACAAAATGTCGGATACGATAGGTAGAAACACTTTTTTGGAACAGCTCATCGTGTTGGATAAGATGTGGGCGAGGTCCCACGAGGCTCATATCCCCTTTGAGTATATTCAGGAACTGGGGAAATTCGTCGATGCTGCGATTGCGCATGAATGCACCGAAAGGATAAATACGGCTATCTCCCGGGGTTGCCTGCTTGGCCTCTTTCTCCTTGGTTGAATCCTTCGCATACATGGAGCGGAATTTATAGATACCGAAGCGATGCTTTTGTAGGCCCGTGCGTTCCTGCTTAAAGAACAAGGGTCCGGGCGCCTGTCGCATCTGCACCAGTTTAACCCAGAGGCAAAGCGGGGGTAGCACCAATACAACAACAGGTAGAGATACTACTATATCAAAGAGTCTTTTAACAATGCGGCTGAATGGACTTTGCAAAGGTTCTTCCTGAAAAGAGAAGTAGGTATGAACCCCCTGCTTGGTAAAGTGTACCGGCTGATCAAAATACTCCTGCCAGAAATTATACACTAAGACGTGTACACCGAAGGCATCACATGCACGAAAAATGCGATTAAACCACTCCCGGGATTTGATCGACTCAAGCACAACCACCTGGTCGATCTGGTGTTTGTCAAAAATCGTTTCAATATTCTCAACAGAACCTAAGGTCTCGTAAGGACTGTCCTGCAGCTCCTTGGCATTGGCATCGATACTGATTAAACCCTTCAGCTCAAAGCCTGATCGCTGAAAATCATAGAGTAGCGAATCTATGGAATTGATCAGATTGGTGCCTCCGATAATGGCCGTTTTAAAGCGGTAGTTTTTACCGAAAACATAGTTGGAGATGAATTTGGGAAGAAAGCGATACAACAACGCCAGCATGGGCCAAAGGGTGATCAGGAAATTACTCAGGAATATACGTGAGATTCCCTTATCCTTGGTAACAAAGACGATCGCGAAGAGAACCGTAGCCAGGATTAAGATGTCCTTGTTTGCCTTATTGAGTGATTCGAGCCAATCATTGGAACCATCTTCTGTTGCAGAGGCATTGGACTGACTGGTAAAGCGGCTGAACTGTGCAAAAATAATACCTAGAAAATAGAGGGTATATTCAGTCTGCTCATAGGTGATCCTACCCGTGATTTCCACCCCCAATACCATGTGCAACGCAAACCACAGGGGTGTGAATATAAAGATGATGCCCATTTGAAGGCGCATCAGGCCATTGACTCTACTTGTTATCACCGTATTAGGAACTTACTTAAAATTCGGTCTAAAAGATCGAAAGATAAGTCAATCCTCAAGCTTTCGTTTAAGCAAGCTTTAGGACATCCAGTGCTCGATTAAACGGATGTCGCGTTTTTTCAATTTCCCGAAGCCTAAATCCCGCGAGTATTGAACGCTTTTTTGGCTGGACTCGATCTTGCGCTTTTCCTCTTCGGTCGTGGTTTCGCAGATATACTGCTTTACCTCACTGGCCGAAAGTCTGCGGGGGGCAGTATTTTTAATAACGAAGGAGCGTGCACCCCCCTCACAAAAAATCTGAAAATCGCTGTCAATATGCAGCTCCCGCGAAGGTTTTATTTGTTTACCGGATATCCGGACGTCTCCCGCCTGACAGGCGCGTGTAGCTAAGCTACGGGTTTTGTAAAGTCGAACATGCCACAAAAACTTATCGATGCGCATCTTCTGTTTTAATTCCATAGAGTAATCAAAAATCCCTTGGTTTAAAAAAACAAAAATCCCCATACTCCCAACGAGCTGAGGATTTAATATGCAGATTTGTTTGTTTCAACGCATGCAAATGTAGAAAATAATCTGTAAGAATGCAAGCCTAGAAATCCACTTATTCACAAAGTTATTCACAATTCGTAAATGGTAGGGTGTAGGCGATTGAAGGGCTTGACATGAAACTGTAAAGTTGCAGGATTATCAGTTTTTGACTCCCTACGGATGGGTGGCAGAGTGGACGATTGCGGTGGTCTTGAAAACCATTGAGCCTGAGAGGGTTCCGGGGGTTCGAATCCCTCCCCATCCGCCATAGTTAAACTGGCTGGCAACCGAGTTACCGGCCAAGCCTAATCATAACCTAATCTACGATACTATGCTCGATCCTAAATTTAAAGGCCTCGGAACCAAGGCAGTACACGCAGCACAAGCCCCAGACCCGCAAACCGGCTCCCGAGCGGTGCCTATCCACCAAACGACCAGTTATGTGTTCCGGGATACAGATCATGCTGCCAATTTATTTTCGCTCAAAGAGCTGGGGCATATTTACACACGCCTGAATAATCCTACCAATGATGTGCTCGAGGGTAGAATCGCTTCTATGGATGGCGGAGTCGCTGCACTGGCCCACTCCAGCGGGCAGGCTGCTATTACCGATGCTATTTTGAATATCTGTGGTGCAGGCGATCACATGATATCCGTCAATCAGCTCTATGGGGGCACCTATAATCTTTTCCACTACACACTGCCAAAACTGGGTATCGAAGTCAGCTTTGTGGATGCGGATAATCCCGATGAATATAAAAACGCGATCAAGGAAAATACGAAGCTCATCTATGGTGAGAGCCTGGGAAATCCACGTTTAAATATCTTCCCTTATGATAAGATAGTACCGATTGCCCAGGAAGCAGGCATCCCGGTCATTATCGATAATACGGCACTTACTCCCTACCTGCACCGCCCGATCGAATGGGGTGCAAATGTCGTCGTTTACAGCACGACTAAGTACTTGGGCGGTCATGGCACTTCTATCGGTGGGGTTGTCGTGGATGGCGGTAACTTCAACTGGGGCAACGGCAAGTTCCCCGGATTTACCGAACCCGATGAAAGCTACCACGGCCTCGTGCACTGGGACGCTTTTCAATCATTCCCTCCTGCGGGGGGTGCAAACCTTGCCTATATCCTGAAAATGCGACTGCAATTGATGCGGGATATCGGCGCTGCGCCTTCACCCATGAACTCGTGGTTAAAACTTCAGGGCATCGAAACGCTGCACCTGCGCATGCTGCGTCATTGTGAAAACGCGATGAAAGTGGCAAACTATTTGAATGATCACGCAAAGGTTGCGTGGACCAACTATCCCGGCCTTCCCCTAAGCCCTTACCATCAGGACGCACGCAAGTATCTGTCCTACGGATTCGGTGCGCTGGTGGGCTTTGGTATCAAGGGTGGAGTCGAAGCCGGAAAGACCTTTATTGAAGGGCTCGAGCTGCACAGCCACCTGGCAAATATCGGCGATGCAAAATCCCTGGCAATCCACCCGGCAACCACGACTCACTCCCAACTCACTCCTGAGGAGCAAGTTGCATCCGGTGTGACTGAGGATTTTGTAAGGCTTTCCGTTGGGATTGAGGATATTGATGATATCATCCTGGATATCGAATCCGCACTGGAAAAAGTTTAAAAATTAAGCATGAGCAAACACTATAAAATTGCGACGGTACCGGGGGATGGTACTGGACCCGAAGTAACTGTAGAAGCCGTGAAAGTACTCAACACGGTGGCATCGAAATATAACTTTTCGGTAGAGCTGCAGGACTATGACATTGGTGGAGACCGTTATCTTGAAACCGGTGAAATCCTACCGGATTCCGTGCTCGAGGAGTTTCGCCAGTTTGATGCGATTCTGCTGGGGGCCATTGGCCATCCGGATGTAAAGCCGGGTATTCTGGAGAAAGGGATTTTGCTGCGCACCCGCTTTGAGTTGGATCAATACATCAATCTGCGTCCGGTGAAACTGTTCCCGGGAGTGGAAACGCCACTCAAGGACAAGGGCCCTGAGCATATTGATTATGTAGTGGTGCGTGAAAATACCGGCGACGTATATGCAGGTGCAGGCGGAGTCACCATGAAAGGCACTCCCCATGAGGCCGCTGTCCAGACCGGGGTTTATACCCGTCATCAGGTAGATCGCGCACTCAAGTATGCATTTGAATACACCCGCAAACGTAATAAGCGAAATACACTCGCACTCTGCGGTAAAACCAACGTAATGACTTATCTTTACGACCTCTGGGAGCGTGCATTCCACGAGATGGGAGAAGCGGAATACCCGGAGATTCGCAGAGACTATTACCATGTGGATGCGACCTGTATGTGGATGGTCAAAAACCCGGAGTGGTTTGATGTAATTGTGACCGGCAATATGTTTGGTGATATTATAACCGACCTGGGTGCCGTTACTCAAGGGGGTATGGGAATCGCCGCCGGCGGTAACATTAATCCCGAAGGAGTTTCCATGTTTGAACCGATTGGGGGAAGTGCTCCCAAATATACAGGCCAGGGCGTGATCAATCCGCTCGCTGCGGTTTGCTCCGCACAGATGATGCTGGACATCCTGGGCGAAACTGAGGCTGCAAAGGACATTGAAGCCGCAGTCATGGATGTGACTGCCAATAAGCTCAAAGGGCTCGGGGCAGGCAAGATGGGTTATTCCACTTCAGAAGTGGGGGATCTCATCGCGGATCGCGTATCCTAAGTAATATCGAGCTTAGATTTTGTTGAAGGCCAACTCACCCGAGTTGGTCTTTTTTTATTGGATGGAGAGTTGGTAGCTTTCCGCAGCCGTTCCCATCAAACTCAAATAATAGCGTCCGGGCTCGAGGAGCCAATTCGTCGAATAAGTAGACGCCGCATTTCCTACGGCGGCATCTTCACTCAACAATCGGTCAAGATTTGCGTTATAAAGCTTCACCAGAAATCCGGAGCCAGCACTTATTGTAACGGAGACATTGGCCGTTTGCTCTATATCGAAGTAGAAACTATCCAGATCACCATCCCCACTGAAGTCGAAGCTGTAGTCACCCGCAAACAATACGTTTGCAGCAGCAAGCGAGTCATCCGTATCATCGGCTTCAGTGGATTGCTGTAAATCCGCATAAAATTGGGTGACGAGGCGATAATCGCCCATTTCAAGAGCAGATCTGGGCATAATGGCCAGTGTGTATTGGCCCGGCTGCAGATATACATCCATCAACGCGTTACCCTCGGTCGCAGGACCATTATCACTGGTAATGATCATCTCCTGGATTTCCGACTCATCATAAGCGGGAGTCGCACCCGGTACGGATACAAAGAGAAAAGCAAATATATCTAGTGTGCCCTGAGTAGTGATCATGTATCGACCCGCTTCATTCACCTGGATTTGATACGCATCGGTCTTGCCTATACTCTCCAGGCGGTAAAGCCCTTGAGAATTTAAGGGTAAATTCACAACCTCATCGGCTGAAACACCAGCATCGTCATAAACAGTAGTGTTCTCCTGCTGACTGACTAAAACTCCATAAGCACCCACATCCACTGCTGAGAAAGGGGTCGTTCGTATGTAGTACTCTCCTGGTAACAGGAAAGACTCTATTTTATAATTTGTGGAGCCCTGGGAGTCATCATTACTTGCGATAAGCTGACCATTGGAACTCAACAATGAACCGGCAACATCCAAAGTACCCAGGGATTCTATTGTATAAATGCCCTCTTCAGAAATCGTAAATTTGTGCGTATCCACATCTCCGTTTGGAGCAATCGTAGACATTCTTGCCTGATTGAGAATCAATTCGGTGGCGCCCTGACTATCCGCATTCGTATCAACAATATTTGATGGCTCTACCGTATTTGAATTGGTCTGGGAAATGGCCTGGCTGATCATCAGATCCACCGAGTTATCGATCATGGCCACTCCGGATGTCCCACCAAATGCCTCGCTCGATACTACAACTCCACTCACTGCCCAGTTTCCATTATTGTATGCAAACAGTGGCCCCCCGCTGTTGCCGGAAGCAGTCGTTAACTCACCGGTATTGTAAAAACGGGTTAGCCCTGAAGCATTGCTGAAGCGGCTGAAGTCAGAGTATATAAGCTCACCCCCGGCACTCGCATGCATCTGCCCTGCTCGAGCATCAAAGCCTGCATATAAACCAGATGGATACCCGATATACATGCGAAAATCATCATTCTGCAGTGCATTGATCACCCAGCTTGCAGTCACAACACCTGCAATATCATTTAGAAACTGGAGTACAATGATATCTCGGTTAAAGGCCTGCGCGGAAGCAGAGCCAAAATCCTCAACCGCACTCGCATAGTCATCATAGACCGTCCAGGCACGCGCAGTTGCAGCTTCTACATTGGTAGATTGCCGACTATCAAAACCGCGATACCATTCAAAGGGTGCATCAATCAAAGCGCCCTCCGAATCATCATAAAACACGTGGGCTGCACTTATTACCACGCGCGAGGCCACCGCTGTGCCACTCCCCGTAAATGAACCCGCAGACAGCATACCCACCGTGCTATACGGATATTGCTCAATTGCATTTTCTGACACCGGATAGGGGAGCACAGCCTTAGCATTAAAGACAGCTAAAGCGCACACGGGCAGCAATGCCCGCATTTGTTTAACGACTCTCCTAAAAAGATAACAATGCATGCGGATGATGGAAGAATGATTAAAATGTGAATAAGTTCAACGACTAAAATCTATACTACCTTAGAGGCTACGACCCACTCTTTTGTTCATTACACGTATTAATAATGCCCGCCCTTACTGGCAGATTCAACAAATCTGGCAAGCCGATCACGCAATGCTTCCAGATTTTCCCTTTGTGAGGGATACCGATTTGACCTTAGCCAACCCTCCACCATTTGCAGTGCCTCACGATCCGCATAGGCCGCTTTTCGCATCGAGGCAGCCGTGGACTCGGTCAGCAAGTTGTATGAAAAGCTACGATTAAAATTAGGGAAATTCTGGGTAAAACGCACGAACTCATCTGCACTGGTAGTGCTGTCAAGGTAGCTCTCAATTTGCTGGCGCGTTTGATTTTCAAGCATATCTGCATTTGAAAACAAGAACGCACGGAATTCGGGATCATGATCAAGTGTCTGCGGAGAGTCTATAATCAGCTGCAAATACTCAGCTGAAGCGTTTTGCACCATGCGGGCCATTGCAAGGCGAGTGCCATGTGCAAGCCCCCGGATATCTGCGCGGCGGCTCATATCTGCAAGTCTTTCAAAGCTATCCCCGGAGTCCATATATACCAACAGATCGAGACCATAAAGGTATGCGTGATCAACCTGATCTCCTCTAACTCCCTGGTTGTAAAGCTGTTGCAAACGATCCATCCAACGACTATCAGCCAGTGCTTCATCCCCGCCAAACTGGGCGGTCGTCTTCATGGCCATGATCCATTCCTCCGGCGAAGCATCCTGCTCAAGCAATGACCATCCAAATTCCTGGGCAAGCGCAGGATCCAGACGGGCGAGTGCATCCATCGCAAAGATCCGGCCGCTCGACCAGGATCTCAACCCCCCTTCAGGCCCGGGGCGAAACAGGATATTCGTGTCAAAATTAATCCCCTCCCCCAGCCAGGATTGCAGGGCACGTGCAATCTCAGCTTTATTTACCGAGCCTCCCCATAACTCCAGGATACCCTGTAAATACTGTTGGATAGAATCGCTCGTCTCCAACCCACCAAGTACTTCTGGAATCGAAGCCAAGAGCTGCAGTGTTTGCTCAAATTCATTGCCTACTGCAATTTCAGGAACATCCGGAATTGCCTCTTGAGTGGGTAAAAAATCTTCACTTAAACGATTCTTAAGATCGCTATCATCCTTGGTAATACTTGCATCTTCGATTGTGGCAGTAGCCTCATCCGGCTGGACTTCGTCACTGCGATTCAATAGCCAAACCGCAGCTATAACTATTCCCATGAAACTTAACAATAACCACAATATTCGATTTGAACGCATAATTTTGAGGAATCTATAAGATTAAACGCATTACTTTGAACTTTATTGATTGGCAAACCGGAAACTATCTTTTAGCCCACAATAAGAAACATTTTCTAATCTAAATATACATAATAATATGACAACAATCCTAGATATCCAGGCGAGAGAAATTATTGATTCTCGCGGAAACCCGACCGTTGAAGTGGACGTTGAGCTGGAAGGCGGTGCAGTCGGCCGAGCAGCCGTTCCTTCAGGCGCCAGCACCGGAGCCAACGAGGCATGGGAACTACGTGATGGCAAGGCTTCAGATCTGCCTGAAGGTATCAGCCCTGGCCGCTTTCTGGGAAAAGGGGTTCAAAAAGCCGTATTTAACGTCAATGAAGTTATCGGGCCCGCCCTAGTCGGTATGGATGCTACTGATCAGGTAGGCATTGATAAAAAGATGATGGAGCTCGACGGCACCCCCAATAAGGGTAACCTTGGCGCAAATGCGATTCTCGGCGTTTCCCTGGCAATGGCTCATGCTGCGGCTGAGGCATTGGAGGTTCCCCTCTTTCAATATCTTGGAGGTCCGAACGCAAAGGTACTTCCCGTGCCTATGATGAATATCATGAATGGCGGCGCTCACTCAGACGCCCCGATCGACATTCAGGAATTTATGATTATGCCGAAGGGACTGCCCACGTTCAGTGAAGCCGTTCGCTGTGGTGCAGAAATCTTCCAGACGCTTAAGAAGGTGCTTCATGATAAGGGTCTCTCAACGGCTGTGGGCGACGAAGGTGGTTTTGCTCCTGCGCTTGATTCCAACGAGCACGCACTGCAGGTCATCCAGGAAGCCGTGGAAAAATCAGGCTACAAGTTTGGCGAAGAAGTTTTCATCGCACTGGATGTGGCTTCATCCGAGTTCTATGACTCTGAGAAGCAGAAATACGTTTTCTCTAAGAGTGACGGCAGTGAAAAAACGAGCCAGGAAATGGTAGATTTCCTTGCAGACCTTTGTGACCGCTACCCGATCATCTCCATCGAGGATGGTTGCGATGAAGGCGATTGGGATGGCTGGAAGCTCCTGACTGACCGTCTGGGTGACCGGGTTCAGCTCGTCGGAGATGACCTCTTTGTAACCAACACTGAATTCCTGCAAAAGGGTATCGACCTGGGAGTCGCAAACTCCATTCTTGTGAAGGTTAACCAAATCGGTTCCCTCACAGAGACTCTGGACGCAGTTGAGCTTGCAAAGGAAAACCGCTACACCAGCGTGCTCTCTCACCGCTCAGGTGAAACTGAAGACACTACAATCGCTGACATTGCAGTTGCCACCAATTGCGGGCAAATCAAGACCGGTTCCATGAGCCGCTCAGACCGTACTGCCAAATACAACCAACTCTTGCGAATCGAGGAAATCCTTGGTGAGCATGCAGTTTACGGCGGTAAGATGAAGGTCTGAACCACCGATAACACTTAAATTTAGCGAAAAGGCGATGGCACTCAGTCATCGCCTTTTTTATGCCTTCAATTCATCATCCGTATCCATCTGGCTGGGGATGAATGTAAAAAACAGATAGAGCCAGAGATACCAGCTCAATGGGTAGAGTATGACCGGGAACACAATGCTTCCGGCAACACCGAGGATTAGCGCAGCATTGCCACTCAAAACATCCAATATCCAGAGCGCTATCAATACCGGCAGCACCCCAAACACAAATATGCCATAACTCACAACCATTGCCCCCAGGAAAAAACCTTCACCTCGAAGAAACTGAAAATGACATACCTCACAGGCTTCACGGATTCTAAAGTAACTCCGCGCAATTTTACCCCGGCCACATTTAGGGCAGTGACCTCTCAGACAATTTTCAGGCATATCGGCATTCAGCATACAATTATATAAGTTAATTTAATTGAAGTATTCAATGAATCTTACGACTATTATTAACGTCTCAGTGCTTGCAACTAACTGCATAAAATCTGATGATGGCTGCCTACTCTTTATCCATACTTATGAATTCTAAACTTTTTACCACCCTACTTTTCTGCTTAAGTATTTGCAGCTTAAGTTACCTGAATGCCCAAAACCGAATCGGTACAGGCGAAGTGAATGAACTCTATCAACAACTTTGTGCTGCCTGCCACGGCAAAGACTTGGAAGGCGGCCTCGGCCTATCGTTGCTCGATGATGAATGGAAACATGGCAGTAGTGATGAAGCGCTTACGATGTCCATAAAAAACGGGTTTCCTGAATTGGGCATGGTGGCATACGGTAGCACATTGAGTGATAATCAAATCCGCTCTCTGGTTATTTACATCAAGGAACGCAGGCAACAAATTTTAACTGAAAAAACCGCGGAAAAATTGAAACCTCAGGGCGGTATATTCAAGACCGAAAAACATGATTATAAGTTAGAGAAAATCGGTGAGGCTGATGGTATTTTGTGGTCAATCGACTTTATGCCGGATAATCGGATGCTGGTAACCCAGCGCGATGGAGTACTTTGGGTTTTTGACCACTATGGCAACAAAACCCGAATAGCAGGCACGCCCAATGTTTGGCAACACGGTCAGGGCGGTCTCATGGAGGCGAAATTACATCCCGACTACGAAGAAAACGGTTGGATATATCTCGGTTACAGTGAGAATATCGGTGCTGAAGAGCGTGGACGTGATGCGGGTATGACTGCCATTGTTCGCGGGCGTATAGAAAATAACCGCTGGGTCGAGCAGGAATCGATCTTCCATGTTCCCGGAGAATTCCATACCAGCGCAGGAGTGCATTTTGGCACGCGTTTTGTATTTCAGGATGGCTATCTTTTCTTCCCCATAGGAGATCGTGGGCGGCAGGATCAGGCTCAGGACATTTCACGTCCCAACGGTAAGGTGCACCGAATCTACGATGATGGTCGCATTCCTGAGGACAATCCATTCTTTAATGAGCCCAATGCTTACAAAACGATTTGGACGTTCGGGAATCGTAATCCCCAGGGGCTGGATGCCCACCCGATAACCGGCGAGCTCTGGTCCACAGAGCACGGTCCTCGTGGCGGCGATGAAGCCAACTGGATTCGACGCGGGCGCAACTACGGATGGCCCGTCATTACCTACGGAATGAATTACAATGGCACGCCCATTACCGATATGACGCATATGGTGGGTATGGAACAGCCCCTGCACTATTGGCTGCCGTCCATCGCCGTTTGCGGCATCGAATTCTATACCGGCAATCAATTTGACGGATGGACAAACGATCTCTTCGTAGCGGGCCTGGCATCTCAGGAGCTCCACCGTATGCGCATTGAAAATAATGAGCTCATTGAGCATGAGATCGTCTTGAAAAACGAAGGCCGCATCCGTGATATCACCACCGGGCCAGATGGCACCATCTATGTATTGCTCACCAGTCGCTCCCCTAAGTTTGGTGAAATCTACAAAATGGTTCCCAGCAGCTAATAATAGAAGTCAACGATTTTACGAATCCGTGGGTCATTCACTCACGGATTTTTTTGTGAAAATATTTTGAGAATTATTCTCAAAATTAATTGACAATGAATCTCATTAACATAAATGTATAGCGCATATGAGATTCAGTATCATTAAAATGATATCGGATTTCATACTCAATTCTCATAACAAATTTAGCAGCAACATAACAATAGGGGTTGAGCAGCAACTGGAAAGGACTTTAGATCAGCAGCATGTCCTGGTTGCTGCTCGGCCTATTATCTGCCCTGGTAATGGGCTTTTATGAACTGCTTAAGAAACAATCTGTAAAGGATAACGCCGTATTACCAGTATTGTTTCTCTCAACGGTTGCAAGTGCATTGGTGTGGATACCATTGGTCATCTGGTCTTACGCCTCCCCTCTCAGTGTTCCGCATGACCTGCTGCTGGTTAAGCAACTGAATTTGCAGGAGCACTTGCTTATGCTACTGAAGTCCGCAATCGTTTGTGGATCGTGGACCTTTTCCTACTTCGCGCTGAAACACTTGCCTATCACCCTGGTTGCACCCATTCGCTCAACCAGCCCTCTCTTTGTTATTGTAGGGGCGGTGATCCTATATGGCGAAGCTCCGAGTCAATTGCAGTGGGTTGGGATTATTCTCACCGTTGGATTCTTTATTGGTATCTCCCTGGTTGGGCGAAAGGAAGGCATACGCTTTGAAAGTAATCGTTGGATCGGTTTATTAATTATTGGCACTGTGTTAGCAGCAGTATCCGGCCTCTATGATAAATATTTGCTGGGCACATTGGATTTTGATACTGCTACGGTGCAGGCATGGTTCTCCATCTACCTGGTGGTTGTATTTTTGCCGCTCGCCTATGGATGGTGGAAAGGTTGGTGGACCCGTTCGGCATTCAGCTGGCGATGGACGATTCCCCTGATCGGGCTTACCCTCCTGGTGGTCGACTTTCTTTACTTTGAAGCGCTAACGGACCCCGAAGCCATGGTTTCGATTATCTCATGCTTACGCCGGGGCAGTGTTTTAATCAGTTTCAGTGTGGGTTACGTGCTGTTTGGCGAGCGCAATTTCTTCCACAAACTCCCTTTTATGCTGGGCATACTGGCAGGCATTATCCTGATGGTTATTGGCTAACGACTCCTCGGAAGCCAGCCACTCCACGGCACCGCTTAGATGTTTGCGAAAATCGGGATGATCGTAAATTTCCTTCGTGTGCCCCAACGCGGTATGAAATAGCTTCCCGCCCTCGAATTCACGCACCCAGGTCAGGGGATGGTCTCCCATGCGTAAGTTGACACCCGGAAACCAGGGATTGTGATCCACATCGTAGCTTTCCTCATCCACGGAGATAAGCACATCCACAAACTCGCGGGGATTCTGATCAAAGCTGTAAATTTCATCCTCCCACTTGATTCTATCGCACTCAAAGTGCCGGGTAGAGGGATGCTCACAATCTTCAATGATAAGCTCTACCTCGCAAACCGGCGGATGCCCGATAAACTCGGCACCGATGAGCTCCCGATACCAGGGCCACTCATACTCGGTATCCGTACCGCCGCTATGCACTGCCAGCAACCGGCCTCCATTGCGAAAATACCTTTGGAAGGCTGCCTTTTCGGCCTCATTAAAGATAGTCTGCGTGGTCATCAGGAATACCACCACATCCACCTTATCCAGGATGTTGTCATTAAAATAAGCAGAATCCTCGGTAAAGGTGATACTCCAGTTGTTCTCCTGTGCCATCTCCGAAAACGCTTTGATCGCATTCGGTATGGATTCATGGCGAAATCCTGCCGTTTTGGAAATCGTAAGAATATTCAGCTTTTCAGCATCTGCCATTGCAAAGGCAGTTGTTAAAATAAGGGAGAGTGCAAACAACCATTTCATAGGCTAAAGAGGCTAAAAATATCTACCGATCATCGGATGGTCCACGATCGCACGCCTGAGTTCAAGAAAGTCTACGGGGCCCTGATAGCGCCATATGACATTTCCCCCGGGTTCGATGAGCATCGTGTAAGGCAATGCGCCATTCCAGTCCGGATCCAGCGCCTCAATAAACGCATACTTATCATCACCGTCATAGATGTAGTTTTGCAGCGCAGAGTCGGTCTTATCCAGAAACTTCAGTGCGTTTTTCCGCTGCTTAATGTTATCCATCGAGATGGAAATAAACTCAAAGTCACGACCCATATACATACGGTGCGTATTCACAAAGTCCGGATATTCGATGACACAGGGCGCACACCAGGTAGCCCATACATTGATTAGGCGCAGCTTATCGCTCTCGTTTTTTACCAACTCCTGAGTCTGACCGATACTCAGATCGTCGAGGGTGACCGGTTTTTCAGTCCACTCCCGATTCACCCGATCCGCCCATTCGGATTTCCAGGACCATTTTACCGAGCAGCCAAAGGCCTTAGTCACCTGCACATCGGGAGTTTTACCGGCAAGCACCGCATCCGTAGCGGCTCGTAAATCCTCGGAATTTCCAGTTCCGGGTTTTTCATTGGCATCTATGCGCCCGACGTACTGCAGTTTGCGCTCCGCATCAAATACAAATACATGGGGAGTTGTCGTAGGTCCGTAGAGTATACTTGCGTCATGCGTATCGCCATCATACAGATAGGGAAAGTTGTAGCCCTTATGCTCCGCGCGGATGATCATCTCCTCGTAAGTGTCGTTCAGATCGGTGTAGCCGCATTCCTCAAACAACAGGCCCAGGGTGCTGTTGGGGCTGATCGCTACGACTTGCACCCCCTTACTGCGATATTCCTCAGTATAAGCGATCAGACGATCTTCATAAGCCTGCGCCGTCGGGCAGTGATTACAGATGAATACAATGGTCAGCACCTTGGCATCCGCATAATCATCAAGGGTTCGGAATTTCCCCTCCAGATCCGGCAATCTAAAATCAGGTGCACGCTGGCCGATTTCGAGGGTCTTAACCTCCACAGGCTCCCGTTTGACCGGGTTGGATACAAAAGAGCTTTCTGCAAATGCAGATAAGGAAAACACCAGCAAAAGTGCCAGGCTCTGAATAAGGGTATGGGATGACATAATGGTAATCAGTTATAGCGATGCTGTGACGCTACAGAAGTCGCAAAAAAAAGTCAAAACCACTAGCCCAAAAGGCAATTGATGCGCTAATAACTGGACACCGATTCGCTGGCAGCTGCACCATTCAACTCGTCAATAATGCCAATCGCCGCTGAGAGACCAAGACGTTCTGCACCGGCATTGATAAACTTCATCGCATCCGCCAAGGTGCGAATCCCGCCTGCTGCCTTAATCTTGATGTCACTCGTTCGGTTATCCCGCCAGGTTTCAATGTCCTTAACCTGTGCTCCGGCGCTCCCAAAACCTGTAGACGTTTTTATGAAATCCGCCTTCGCTTCCTCACATATTTTCAGGGAATCCAAAATCTCGTCATCGGTAAGGTAGCAGGTTTCGACGATCACCTTTATCAATACATCTACATCATGGCAAATTTCAGTCAACTTAGAGAGCTCATCCACCACATAGCTACGATTACCTGCTTTGAGCTCCGCATAATTCATGACCACGTCCATCTCATCCCCCCCGGCATCAATGGCCTGGACGATTTCCGTCTCTTTACCCCGGGTTGAATAGCGACCCGAGGGAAAGCCAATCACGGTGCCCACCTGCACCTTGGTTCCCTTCAGCAGGCTCTTACAGAGGCGCACACTGCTGGGATACACCATAACGGAGTAAGCTGCTACTTCAGCGGCATCTGCACAGAGTTTGCGGATGTCATCATGAGAAGCATCGAGTTTAAGATTGGTTGCGTCAAAATATTGGGCAAGTTCTTCAGCCTTCATACATCCAAACCGATACCCTCTGCCTTTATCTTTGCAACTATTTCCGAACGATTTGGCATTGCCGGGGAGGTACCATTTTTAGTAACTGCCAGACCTGCCACTACAATTCCATACTCGATCGCTTTCGCTATATCCTGATCGTAAAGCTCGTACCCCGCTACCATACCTCCCACAAATGCATCTCCCGCACCCGTTGTATCCACGACATTCACGTTTTTGAGTGCCTCAAAGCGATAGAGTTTGCCGTCCTTGCCACCGATTACGCCTGCTGCGCCGAGTGTTAGAATAATGCACTCCACCGGTATGGATGCAAATAACCCGAGGAGCTCCTCATCCGATATAGTTTCCAAATCCTCAGGTCGAAAATCAGCACATTTTTCAGGAATTAATAAATGCAGTAACTCTACAAACTCAGTTTCATTGGGGATGATGACATCAACGAACTGAAGGATTTCAGGGTCGAAATCATCCCGCATCGGGGCAAGATTTATCACCGTATACGCACCCGCCTCTTTCGCTGTTTTCAGTGCAAGTCGAGTCGCATCCAGATTACATTCCAGCTGGGAGACAACAATCGATGCAGAACGAATTATACTAAGGTGTTTTTCGCTAAGCTGGAGTCTATCATTGGCCCCAAGTGCAACGACAATCTCATTCTCACCGTTTTCATCCACGACGATGGAGGCAGCCCCCGTTTGTTCATGCGGATACATGACTAAATGCGAATCAATGCCCTCTTCGTGATGAAACTTCTGCGCAGCCTGGGCAAAAAGATCATCTCCTACTCCGCCGATGAAACTTACCGGCATACCCGCACGTTTGCAGGCTACCGCCTGATTTGAACCCTTTCCCCCGGGGCCGGACTTAAAGTCACCGATTACGGTCTGCCCGGGTAGTGGAGCTTTTGGTGTGTAAAAAAGGAGGTCCTGAACATAGCTTCCTACTACAACAACTGATTTTCCCATTAAGTGTATTTCTATTTATTTCTTTAAATCTGCGTAGAGACCTTCCTCACCTTCAGTGCGGGCAATGGTGACGGCACCTACACTGTCCCCAAAAATATTGACGGCTGTACGGGTCATATCGAGGATGCGATCAACGACCAATACAATACCCACGCCCTGCCCAATGATCTCCGGCGGAAAGCCCACCGCGCCCAAAATCACCACAATTGCAACCAGGCTCGCTGAAGGAATCCCGGCCACTCCAATTGAAGTTAATAGGGCCATAATCACTACGGTAAATTGAGTCATGAGCCCCATTTCAATGCCATAGAGTTGGGCGAGGAAAATCACAACCACACATTCGTAGAGGGCAGTTCCATCCATATTGACGGTCGCACCCAGGGGGAGCGTGAAACTCGTGATGCGTTTGGAAACCCCCGCATTTTGATTCACGCATTTCATCGTCACCGGCAAGGTCGAAGCCGATGAAGCCGTTGAAAATGCCGTCAGTAAAGCAGATGCCATCGCACGGTAGTGGTTTAACGGATTTACCCGTGCAACCACACTGAGGATGATAGGCATGGTAACCAAAAAATGCGTTCCCAATGCAAGCAACACCGTCAACGCAAAAGTAATCATCACCCGAAACAGATCCCAACCCGTGTTGATGATGATTGGAGTTACCAACCCCAGCACTCCGAGGGGAGCAAAGCGGATGATAAAATCTGTCATTTTGGTAATGGCTCCGTTCAGACTTTCCCAGAATTTATGCTGCGTTTGCTGATGCTCATCATTCAGTTTGGTAACGAAAAATCCAAACAAAAGGCTGAAAACGATCACACCCAATAGCTGGCCGTTATCTGCCGCAGCATCAAAAATATTGGTGGGAAACATCCGCAAAAGCACCATGGCAAAATCTGCTCCACTCTTACCCTCGGCAGCTCCCATAAAATCATCCGCTGCGACTGCCTGGGCTTCCATTTTGGTCCGCACCTCATCCGGAACATCTCCCGGTTGGAGACCATTTACGATCAATAGCCCAACTACCACCGCCAGAAAGCTTGTTGATAAATAAAAAGCGACCGTCTTCAGACCCAGTCTTCCGAAATTCTTATCTCCGCCAATATTGAGAATGCCAAGGATGATCGAGGTCACAATCAAGGGCAACACGATCATCTTGAGCGCATTCAGGAATAGCTTACCTACGAAATCACTTACAAAGATGAGCCCACCTACAAATCCGGATTCCGTGGATGCGCCCGAAAGCTGAACAATTACCCCAATGAGCACCGCAATCAGCAATGCGATCAGTATTTGCCAATGGAGTTTTAGGCTGAGGAGTATTCGCATAATCAATTAGTAAAACTGATAATTCTAAAATGCCCACAAAAAAAACTGCTTAATAGCGGCTATAGCATCAATATTATTAGCATCATCGCACATACTGAACAATCAGTAAAACAAGGGCTCAAAGATTGAATGATAGCCGAATGACCGAATTTTACTATCCTACCAAAAATAACTCCGAAATCCTATTGCATGACTGAAACTAAACGAAACTCCCTGAGTCGACTCATTCCAGGCAAATACCGACGTAAAATCGGCAATCACAGGCTCTACCAAAAATGGCTTAAAGATCGCGAAGATCGCAACTACCTGAAGCAGAGGCAAAGTGAGATCCCTGAGCTAAAGTGGGAATTAGGCCCACGCTGCCCGCAGGTATGCGTCGAAGCCAACCGAGCTCAGGTAGGGCATCTCTTGCATCTCTTTGGCGGATATGTACACGACTGTGCGACTATGTCGCGTAAGCATCACCAGCTTAACCTCAAGACCGGAAAATGGACCGATATGGGGCCGGTGCCAGAGCTGATGCCCGAAACGCATAATGCCATCATTTCGGATAATAAACGCTATATATACAGTGTATCCGGTCAGCTGGGGCCTCATTGCTCCCCTTCGGTCCCCTATTGCTTTAAGTTTGATATGCAAACGCATGAATGGTCAAGACTTCCGGATTTGCCTGAATCCCGATACATGCCGATGATCTTTTTCAATGATGACCGTATCCACGTCATCGGCGGATCCATGCCGGATCGTTGTTCGCCTGCTGAAGATTATTGGACCCTCCATGTCAAGAATGGGGTCGTTATGGATGAAGATTGGCAAATGCAGCCGATAAAAGTGGATGGAAGAACTCACACACCCTGCCTCTACAGGGATGATGAGTTTTATATCTTCGGTGGACAGAAAGGCGATGTGCCGCCGGTGGAGGGTTGCGAGGAGTATTTTTGTCAATTTGAGGGTACAAAGGATCTTGTTCTTGATATTGTGCAAAAAGTAAATCTTGAGACCGGTTCCGTTACTGAACTCAGCCCCATGCCTCTTGCGCTTTCACATACCGAATACAGCATCGTAGAGGCTCAGGATAAAATAATCATTACAAGTGGTACACTTCACCGGACTGTATTAAACGATCAAATATTGATGTATGATATCTCCAATGATGAGTGGTCCATAATAGGTAAAACACCGCACGCGATGAAGAAAACGTGTACAGCCTACTACAATGGCTGGCTATACATTATCGCTGGCCAAAATGCAAAATGTGATCTGGACCGACGACCGGGAATCGTCACCAACACCGTATGGCGAGCCCGTATTGATCATCTGCTGTAGGATTTATTGGGATACCCGTTTGAACTGGTGTTTCTCAATGTCTTCGCGGTCGTGGATCACATGCCCCGGCCATTCATCTCTGACGCCCACACTTTTCCCAGCCACTTTGATCTCATAGCGCTCGGGTTGGGTTATTCCCCGTTCATCCGAGGGGTAATACCAAAGCGGGTTTGCATGAAATAACTCCTCGGGAAATTCAATGCCGGTGAGTTCCGAGAGTTCTGTAATCGTTACCTGGTAAGTAACAATATCCATGGAGCGCCCGCCGGATTGATCCACCATGGAGGCTTCATCATGGTCGACCAGATAAGCTTCGCAGCCCAATACCGACTGCCCGGCGGCCTCTGTTTTTTTCTTGTCGATATAGTAAATGATCTTCCAAAACCCTGAGGGGATACGACCGGGCTCCACATCAAAATCACTGGGGTCGAACCAACGGTCACTGTGGGTAAAAAGTGGCCCCGTAGCGATACAAAGGCGTCCATTCAGATCACGGTCGAATTTGTGTGCAAGCTCTTCAGGCACGCGCCATTCATCCTGATTAAAGTTCCGGTGTTGCAGGCAGGCATTGGCATAGCTGCAGGAATCATTGGAGGCGCGTCGGGCGATTTGGTCGCTCTCCCCCCAGGTCACCGCAGTACGGCGCGTCAGGTGACCACGATCCCAATAATTATCCTCCCCTTTGTAGTAACGATTATCCATCTGGTATTGGTCACCGATACGGTCATCGACAAACCAGGTACGCCCGCTCACGGAACGATATTGAGACTGATCAAGATTGCAGATTGAGAGATAGGCCTGTCGGTTTTTCTTACTCATCACCACCGAGTAGTGCTGATAATCCGCTATGTAGCCTTCGCGCAAATCATCCCGGTTTAATACATCGCTGGCAACACGGCGGCTAAAAGTAGGCATGGCGACCGGCATGTCCGGTCCTAAAAAATGAGGATCATAACCTTCCATAATGGTTCCTTGGATTAAGAGGTTTGTATAGTGTGGAGTCTGCATTACAGAATGAATTCGATTAAGAGTCAATCTAAGCAAAGTTTTACTAAATCGATAAAACGATAATTGAAATTATGTTTCATAAATAAAACTTTGTACTTTTATTCGAAACCTATAACGGATATAGTGATCACATACTACTAGTTATATATAACCCCTATTGTTATTCGCATGCAAAGAAGAGACTTCATTAAATCAACAGGCAGTGCCATGGCTGCCGGACTCCTGGCACAACACACTTTTGCCGGTCACCACAAGAAAAAGAAACTCGCACTGGTAGGCACCGGTGTTCGCGGTATTTCCTTTTGGGGGAAGACCGTTCGTGAGCAATTTGGAGACGTCGCTGAATTTGTCGGCGTCGCAGATCATAACCCCGGCAGACTTGCCTACGGTAAAAAGTTTATGGGAGTATCGTGCCCCACCTTCACAGACTTCGATGAGATGATGCAGCAAACCAAACCGGACATGGTGCTGGTGATGACCACGGACTCGACGCATCACGAATTCATCATCAAGAGCCTGGAATATGGTGCGGACGTCGTCACTGAAAAGCCCATGACAACCGATGAAGTCAAGTGCCAGGCCATCCTGGATGCGGAGCGTAAGCATGACCGCCAGGTGATCGTGGGTTTTAATTATCGCCACGGCCCCCACTTTACCAAAGTCAAAGAGCTACTCGTTAAGGAACGTATCGGGCGTGTCGTATCCGTAGATTTCAATTGGTATCTCAACGTCTACCACGGGGCCTCCTATTTCCGCCGCTGGCACGGCATCCGCGAATTTGGGGGAACTCTGCTTGTACACAAATCCACTCACCATTTCGACCTGCTTAACTGGTGGCTGGACTCCGACCCCGTCGAGGTCATGGCCTATGGTGCACTGGATCACTACGGGCACAATAATGCATTCCGGGGCAGTAATTGCCGGGGATGTGAGTATAAGGACAAATGTAAGTTCCATTGGGATATGACGGGTAGTGACCATTTAATGCGCTTGTATGCCGATAATGAAAAATACGATGGCTATGTACGTGATAACTGCCTCTGGCGCAAAGATATCGATATCTGGGACAAGATGTCCGCGCAGATCAAATACGCCAATGGCGTCATCGTAAACTACTCGCTAACCACTTACTCACCATTTGAAGGGTTCCGTCTCGCGTTTAATGGTTTTGATGGCCGTATAGAGACCTGGCTGGACATCCCCTGGCGCGAAGAAGATGCAATCAACCAGGCAGAGCTACACGCCAAGGAAATGTCGCAGGTCAGTGGCGAAGCGGTTGAGGAGCTCAAGATGAACGAAGTCTACGTGCACGATAACTTTGGTGACTGGAAGATCGAAAACATCTTTGCACCGCGTCGCGGTCATGGCGGTGGCGATAAACGTCTGCACAACGCTATCTTCCGTGATCCGAATGCTCCTGATCCTTACCGCCACATGGCCGGAACGCGCGATGGTGCCCTCTCTATCCTGATCGGTATCGCTGCCGATAAGAGCATCCAGGAAAACCGACCTGTTCGTATTGCAGACTTAACGGATATCGATCTGATGCCTAGAAGGCCCGTCTAAAAATAGCCATCGACGATTGGCGTTAGGGGATATAACTAGCGTCAATCAATGTCGCTTTTGCGAGATATTCCGGATCGTAGTTAACACCCATCCCGGGCCCTAAGGGAACGGGCACTTTGCCGTCGGTCACCTTGAAATCCACGCCGGGTGATTCCCAGGGAATTGTCCGGTTCACGCCCTTATATTCCTGGAAAGGGCCCAGTGCCGGCGCACAGGAGGAAAACACCAGCATGTACAAAAATCCCATACCGGCTCGAGCAATGTGGGAAATACAAGGTATGCCAACCTGTTCAGATAAGCGGGCGATTTTCAATGTGCGAATCAACCCCCCATAGTTAAAATGATCCGGCTGAGAAAGCTGGATCGCTCCATTTTCGATCATCCATCGAAAACGATATTCACTGCTCTCCTGCTCCCCACCTGCAATGGTGATATCCAATGCATCCGCAACCTTTTTCAAACCAAACAAATCATCAAACGGGCAGGGTTCCTCATACATGGCATAGCCATTTGCCTCCAACATGCGGCCGATTTTAATGGCATACGCAGGGTCGACGTAAGAACCATTGGAATCCGCATACAAGGTGCATCGATCTCCCAGGGCCTTCGCTACCTCCACAATGAGCTTCTCGGTTCTGCCCGGGTAGGTATCGATAAGTTTCATCCGACCCCCAATTTTAAATTTCACAGCCTGCGCATCGATTTCTTCAACACTCCGGATAATCCGTTTCAGGGACTCCTGCCAATCATATCTGCGGTGGTTATTCGCTATATATATGGGGATTTGTTTTCGCCTGATTCCTCCCAAAAGCTCACCAACCGGTCGATCAGCAATCCTGCCCAGCATATCAAGAATAGCAAACTCTGCGGATGCGATGCATAACCATAGACTTTGCCCCTGATTCTTGTATTTGCTGGGGTTCAGGAAAGCTCCCTCAACAAGATCCTCGATCTCCCGGGCGTCTTTACCAATAAAAAAAGGTGCCACATCCCGTATAAATATTGCGAAGTAACTGGGTATGAGTGCGTTATTACTCATCGCCCACCCTTCTGCCCCCTCTTTACTGCGAACCCGGATGAACCAATTGTTATCTATTTTGAGAAGATCCAGGCTTTCAATAATGATTGGATCCTTAAAGACCGTCTTATTGAATACCGGCTCGGTAGAGACGTTGGATATCGTTGATGCACGACCGATTGAGTTAACCATTATCAGGCCACTCGATGCCAAACAACTGTTTTTAATAAAAATACGACGATTCATGGTAACGAATAAGATACTGCTAAGAACTACGCTTGCTTTGAAATTCAATCAACAGATAGATTAATATTACTGTTGAACCAGAAATGTCGGATATAATTTCCTAACGCCACGTGAAGAAAACTACCCTAGATCAAATCAATCTTATCTTAGGTCCAGTGAGTGCTGTGATTGCATGTATCCTGCTAGTCAGCAATAACTGGAGTATCGCAACCGCAGGAATGGTCGCAACGACAGTACTCATGTGCATTTGGTGGGTTACCACACCGATACCCCTTGCAGCGACTTCATTATTACCCATTTTAGCATTTCCGATTTTTGGCATTGAAAGCATGAATGACACAGCCTCGCGCTACTCAAATTCACTGGTTATGCTCTTGATCGGTGGATATTTAATCGCTCAGGCTATCGAACGCTCAAACCTTCACCGCCGGATCGCACTGACTATTATAAAGTTATTGGGAGCGAAACCCGGAAGAATCATCATCGCGTTCATGGCTACATCCGCCTTTTTATCTATGTGGATTTCCAATACGGCAACCTCGGTAATGATGGTCGCCATTGGAGTTACTTTACTCGACGCGCTGGATATTACGACCGACACCAAAGAAGGTAAGGCCCTGTCCCTTGCGGTTATGTTTGGCATTGCTTACGGATGTTCCATCGGAGGTATTTCAACCCTCATAGGTACCCCCACCAACCTCGTCTTATTGAGTGTAATGAGTGAGATATTTCCGGGTGAAGCTCAAATCAGCTTTGGGCAATGGATACTCTTTGGACTACCGATCTCGCTGGGGATGCTCCTGATACTGTGGTTCACTCTAACGCGGGTATTTTACAGGCCTCTGCATCAAATAAACTTAAAGTCCATTACTGCGCAGAACGCATTGGATGACATCAAACCGTGGACGAGCGGAGAAAAGCGAGTCGCCATAATTTTTGTGTTAACCGGACTTCTTTGGGTATTTAGGAGGGATCTTGTATTAGGGCCTGTTACGATTCCAGGCTGGGGATCGCTGTGGGAGCCCTTGAGCCAGATCAATGACGGTATGGTGGCGATCTTTATGGCTTTAATACTGTTTATCCTACCGGCAGGTAAAGATAAGCCGGGTGAACGACTCCTGGTGGAAGACTCTATTAAAAAAATGCCATGGCCTATACTCTTACTGTTCGGGGGTGGTTTTGCCATGGCAGGTGGATTTGTTGAGAGCGGCCTTACCGAAAAGCTCGCACAGGCTTTCCAACAGCTTGAGGGCACCCCTACCCCTGTGATCATTGGTTTGTCGTGTCTGGGCATGACGTTCCTGACCGAATTCACATCCAATGTCGGCTCGGCCTCAATCGTATTACCCATTCTAGCCTCACTCAGCGACGGCCTTCAGATCGCCCCCTACACACTTTTACTACCGGTTACCCTGTCAGCATCCATGGCGTTTATGATGCCCGTGGCGACGCCTCCCAACGCGATCGTGTTTTCCAGTGGTCGGGTTACCGTATCCGAGATGGTGAAAATTGGTTTTGTGCTGAATTTATTGGCAGTTGTCTGGGTTTTTGCATCTACGCAAATCCTGCTGCCTATAGTCTGGCTGAACTGAGCAAAATATTTTAGGTTGCCGGTACGCATCGCTTGACACTCTGCAGTTAGATCCTGCATTATGTGTGTACAAACACATCTGCCCTTTCCAATAAAGATCCAATACCGCACAAACCATGGAAAGGCTACAGGAAAACCGAGACATTTGCAGAGTTTCAACCGATGAAACTTACGCACTGTTGCCTACCCTCAATCTTGTAGACCAGGCAAAGTAATGTCCGCGAATTATACTGAAGAAAGCATCAAGTCCCTCGATTGGAAAGAGCATATACGCCTGCGTCCGGGGATGTATATCGGCAAACTGGGAGACGGTTCTTCTTCCGACGACGGTATCTA
The DNA here is from genome assembly GCA_028285755.1 of Puniceicoccaceae bacterium. Taxonomy (GTDB): domain Bacteria; phylum Verrucomicrobiota; class Verrucomicrobiia; order Opitutales; family JAFGAQ01; genus JANQOQ01. The sequence continues at coordinate 295,796 of JANQOQ010000014.1, read as the reverse complement.
CGTACTACTCAAAGAGGTCATGGATAACTCGATCGACGAGTTTGTAATGGGCCATGGTAAAACGATTGATATCCAGCTAACGGATAATCAGTTGTCCGTGCGGGACTTCGGTCGGGGTATCCCACTTGGGAAACTCAAGGATTGTGCAGCCAAGATTAATACCGGTGCTAAGTACGACTCGGAAGCCTTTAAGAAGTCCGTCGGGCTCAATGGTGTAGGCATCAAGGCGGTGAACGCCCTCTCATCAAACTTCACGATTCAGGCATTTCGCGAAGGGAAAACACGCAAAATTGATTTCACACGCGGCGAGGTCGAAATCGAGGACAAGCGAGACCGTAGCGCCTCCGAGCGCAGCGGCACATACGTAGCGTTCCTGCCGGATACCGAGGTGTTTGGCAGTTTCAGCTGGAAGGATGAAATCATCGAGGCCATGCTCTGGAACTACGCCTACCTGAATACCGGACTCACCATCCAGTTTAACGGTAAGAAATTTCACTCCAAGAATGGTTTGCTGGATCTGTTGACCGATGAGATCGCGGAAGAGACGCAATACCCCATCATCCACCTGAAGGGCGACGATATCGAAGTCGCTTTCACTCATGGCAATTCCTATGGCGAGGAATATTTCTCGTTTGTCAATGGGCAGCATACCACCCAGGGGGGCACGCATCAGGGGGCATTTCGGGAAGCGATTGCAAAAACCATCCAAAGTTTCTTCAAGAAGAGCTTCGAGGCCGTTGATATTCGTATGTCCATCATCGCGGCGATCAGCATCAAGGTCATCGAGCCGGTGTTTGAATCCCAGACCAAAACCAAACTCGGTTCTCAAAAGATGGCTCCGGATGGGCAGACCATACGCAACTACGTAAACCAGTTTCTCGCAAAGGAGCTGGATAACTATCTGCACCGCAATCCGAATACAGCCAAGGCAATCATATCGAAAATCCAGGACTCCGAAAAAAGCCGCAAGGATATCCAGGGGATTCGCAAACTGGCTAAGGAACGCGCAAAAAAGGCCAAACTCCACAACTCCAAGCTGCGGGATTGCCGTATCCACATGGACTCCAAGAAAAAGGAGCGACTGCACAGCACCCTATTCATCACGGAGGGTGACAGCGCAAGCGGATCCATCACCAAGGCAAGGGATGTGCAGACACAGGCGGTATTTTCACTCCGGGGCAAACCTCTGAACTCCTATGGGCTGACCAAGAAAATCGTTTACGAAAACGAAGAATTTAATCTCCTGCAAAATGCCCTAAATATTGAGGAAGATCTCGAGAACCTGCGCTACAATAAAGTCGTTATTGCAACGGATGCAGATGTAGATGGCATGCACATTCGGCTATTGCTGATCACTTTCTTTTTGCAGTTTTTCCCGGAGCTGATCCGCGAAGATCACTTGTTTATCCTGCAGACTCCGCTCTTCCGCGTTCGCAATAAAAAGAAGACTTTCTATTGCTACGATGAAACTGAAAAGCGCGAAGCCGTAGCGGAGATCGGCAAGCAGGCCGAAATCACACGCTTTAAAGGGCTGGGTGAAATTTCTCCCGATGAGTTTCGCCACTTCATCGGGCCGGACATCCGTCTCGAACCCGTAAACATCAAGAAGCATACGTCGATCAAGGAGATGCTCAACTTTTACATGGGGAAGAATACCCCGGATCGTCAGAAATACATCATCGAAAATCTGGTCATTGAGCAGGATCTCATCGAGGAGGAACCCCCCGAGGACGAAGCTGAAGCTGCATGAGTAGGACTCCCAACAGTTCAGAGGATCAAACGGAGCTCTCCTTTGCTTCATTGAAGCCCATTGAGGAGGAGTCCCTCGACACGGCAGAGGATGTGCAGCTGACCAATACCCGCAAGAAGGGAACCGTCTCGGATATGTTCAGCGACTGGTTTCTGGGATATGCTTCTTACGTTATCCTGGAACGCGCAGTCCCCCACGTGAATGACGGGCTCAAGCCAGTGCAACGACGCTTGCTCCATGCGATGCGCGAGATGGAAGACGGGCGTTACAACAAGGTCGCCAATATCATCGGCAGCACCATGAAGTATCACCCGCATGGAGATGCCAGTATCGGCGATGCGTTGGTGCAACTCGGGCAAAAGGATTTGCTGATTGATACCCAGGGAAACTGGGGGAACGTGCTCACGGGTGACGCGGCGGCAGCATCACGTTATATCGAAGCCCGGCTCTCGAAATTTGCATTGGAGGTCGCATTCAATCCAAAGACCACGGTCTGGCAGCTCTCTTACGACGGACGAAATAAGGAACCGGTGACCCTGCCGATGAAGTTCCCGCTCTCGCTCGCCCAGGGCGTTGAGGGGATCGCCGTGGGGCTGGCCTGTAAAATACTGCCGCATAACTTTATCGAGCTCATTGAAGGCAGCATCGCTGTCCTGCGGGGTGAGGAGACCCATTTATTACCCGATTTCCAGACCGGGGGAATCGCCGATTGCAGCGACTATAATCGAGGCCTGCGCGGGGGGCGTATCCGCGTACGGGCGGTCATCGAGCAAAAGACGAAGAACTCACTGGTGATTACCGAGATTCCTTTTGCAACCACGACCGGCAGCCTGATCGACTCCATCATCTCCGCCAATGATAAAGGCAAGATCAAGATTTCCAAAGTTGAGGACAATACGGCAGATCAGGTGGAGATTGCGATCCAACTGCCATCAGGGACTTCCGCTGAACAGGCGATTGATGCGCTCTACGCATTTACGGATTGTGAAGTATCGATTTCACCGAATTCGTGCGTTATCACGGACGATAAGCCTGAGTTCCTCTCTGTCGATGAGCTATTGAGACGTTCCACGCTGGGAACCAAGGCATTGCTGAAGCAGGAGCTTGAGATTCGTCTGGGTGAGCTTAACGAGAAACTCCACTTTGCCTCGCTGGAGAAGATCTTTATCGAAAAGCGTATCTACCGCGATATTGAAGAGGCCGAGAGTTGGGAAGAGGTTATCCGCGTCATCGATCAGGGCCTCGAGCCTTACAAGGACCTGTTCTACCGTGAGATTACGGAGGATGATATCGTAGCCCTCACGGAGATTAAGATTAAACGCATTTCAAAGTACAACTCCTTCAAGGCGGATGAGCACATAAAGGGCCTCAAGGCAGAAATCAAGGAGGTCAAGCACCACCTCAGGCACTTGACGGATTACGCGATCGCTTACTTTGAAAATCTGCTTGCCAAGTACAGCAAAGGCCGCGAGCGAAAAACCCGCATCGAATCGTTCGAAAAGGTCGTTGCCGCCCAGGTGGCGATTGCCAATGAGACGCTTTATGTGAACCGCAAGGAGGGATTTGCCGGTACCGGAATGAAAAAGGACGAAGAGGTCGGCAAGTGCTCGAACCTCGACGATATCCTCGTGATCCGAAGAGACGGGACCATGCTCGTCACCCGGGTGAGTGATAAGGCCTTTGTGGGCAAGGATGTGATTCACATCCAGGTGCTGGATAAAGCCCAACTGGATAAAGCTGTCTATAATTTAATCTATCGGGACGGCAAGGAGGGACGTAGTTACGCAAAGCGCTTCCAGATGAGCGGCTTTACGCGGGATCGGGAGTATCCGCTCACCAAGGGTGCTGAGGGCAGTCGCGTGCTTTTTCTCAGTGTATTGCCCACCGATAAACATGACATCGTCAATGTAAACCTGAAACCGGCCCCACGGCTGCGGCGCACCGAATTTGAATTCGACTTTTCGGAACTCGCGATCAAGGGGCGTAGCTCACAGGGCAATATCATTGCGAAGACAGCGGTAAAGAGCATCACCCGAAAGGAGCGTGTCACCGCCTGATGCAGGCAACTCGCACAGACCTCAACTCCCGGGTCGTTCTTGAGATCGATCTTGCGGCGCTTCGGCGAAACTACCAAAGGGTTAGAGATTACGTTAACCCTCTGGGCATCATGGCTGTCCTAAAGGCGAATGCTTATGGACTGGGAGTCGGGCAGATTGCAAGTGCATTACAGAAGGAGGGAGTTTCATTTTTTGGAGTTGCTGAACCGCGCGAAGGGATAGAGATCGCAGAGCTTGGGGTGCCAACGCTCATATTGGGCAATATCCTCGAAGATGAAATCGAAGAAGCGCTTTATCACGATCTGGTGTTACCTATAGACAGTTTCGCAAGCGCGAAGCGTATCAATGACATTGCCGTACAGATGGGAAAACTCGCCGTCTGCCATTGCCTGCTTGATACCGGTATGGGGAGGCTTGGGCTACCGGCAATCGATGCCGTCTCGGAGATACGCAAAATGCGATCCCTTGAAAATATCGAGCTTGAGGGTATCTACACACACTTCCCTGTCGGCTATAATGACGAGACTTTTTCCAATGCCCAGATCGATACCCTGATGAAAATCGCCCAGGCCTCGCGTCACCGCTTTAACCATATCCACATCAGCAATAGTGATGGTATCCACAACGTGCCGATGGCTACCAAGCACCCATTCACGCTCGCACGCACCGGTATCAATCTCTATGGTTGCTTCGATCTGGAAGGGCGCCGCACCCTACCTCTAGAAGAAGTCATCCACCTGAAATCTAGGCTACTTACGATCCGTAAACTACGCCGGGGTGACTCGATCGGCTACGGGCGCACCCATATTTTAAAGAAGGATACGCTCATCGGAACAGTGCCCATCGGTTATGCGGACGGCATGCCGCTAAGATACTCCAACGGGGGTGTCTTAATCGTAAACGGGGTGCGATGCTCCATTGTTGGGCGTACCAGTATGGACTATACAACCATTTCGCTGGAAAATGCCCCGGATGCTCAAGTTGGCGACTCGGTGACCTGCCTCGGCAAAGGCATCCCCGTGAGTGATTGGGCGCACGCCAAAGGCACCATCCCCTACGAAGTCATCTGCTCACTCGGCAACCGCGTGGAGCGCGTGTATCTAAGGTGAATAAACAATAATGAATTTTTACGAAGTTACTATAAGAGTCAGACCAAAACCTGAACATCCACTATACTGGGATATACAACTTGCCTATCATAAACTCTGGGTGTATGCTACTAACGAAAATGAGGCCGCAAATAAAGCTTATCAATTCTCAACTCTTATGGATTTCGAGGTAATTGGTGATAAGGTTCAAACTGTTGCTGACCCTAAGAATTACAAAAAGGATGAATTGTCTGTCATGTGTGAAGAAGGCAAAAAGAGTGGTTTCGCACATTTTATAATAGCATGCACAACAGGAACCGAAGAAGGAAACTTTGATAACATGTGGGAAAGTGATTAAGTATGCTACAATCATTATCATTGACTGAAAATTATTTAGTATTTAATTTTATACTAAAATGAATACTATATTTAGCTCTTATTCAGTCAGTGTATCGGATTTGAAGAAGAACCCGACGAAGCTTCTGCAGGAGTCGGATGGGGAGGCTATCGCTGTACTGAATCATAATAAGCCCTCGGCTTATCTGGTGCCTGCGGAGACTTATGAGCAACTCCTGGAAAGACTTGAAGATCTGGAGCTGGGCAAACTCGTGGAAGCCCGCAAATCTGAAAAGGATCAAGCCGTAGAAGTCTCTCTGAATGAGCTATAAGCTCAAATTTCTCCCTTCGGCACTCAAAGAATGGGAAAAGCTCGGTGCTACGGTGCGTGAGCAATTTAAAAAGAAACTGGCCGAACGCCTCGAGAATCCCATTGTCCCCGGCGATCGACTCAGTGGCTTTCCCAACCATTATAAAATCAAACTACGGGACGCTGGTTACCGGCTCGTCTATGAAGTTGAAGAAAAAACGATCACAATCTACGTGATCGCGGTCGGCAAGCGCGATAACCTGAGCGTTTATAAAATCGCAAAGCGACGGAAACGCAAATAGTAGTCATCTGCTCACTCGGCAACCGCGTGGAGCGGGTCTATTTGGGGTAGCTTTAATATTAGCAGAATCTTTACAGCTGGAGGGTTGAATAACTGAAACTATTCACCTAGATGTGATGTATAAATAGGTTAAATCTTTTCCAATAAACCAAATACCATGCAATTTGCCAAAGTGCTTAAATTAACCTTCCTCGCTATACTCATCCTCGTAGCTTCCGCTTTTTATTTGCTCAATCAGCCCAATCCTCAATCCATTGGCAGGGCTTCAGAATCCTCAATCGCCACACAATCCAAGAACGAAGCGATTTCACAAGCGACTCTAAAGAGCACTCAGAATCAAAAAAATAGAGCTCACGCTATCCGCACAGCATCGACTCCGCCTGCCCCGCATGATCTTCTCTCCAACCCTCCGCTATTACTACAAAAACTACTGCCGACCCAACTCATCAGTCAAGATACCCGCCCCGTAAGTGACGAGGCTGTCTGGCGCAGATCACTCGTCGAAACCGCCTCCAATCTGGGCAAAATTTTGTTTATCGAGGAGATCGAAGGTGAAAATACGACCGGTTATTACGCCTACAGTGCAGAGCGTTTAGTCATTGCCGCCCGAGACATTCAGTCCGGTGTCAGCGAGGATTCCATCGCAAAGCTGGGATTGTATAAACCTTATGCTTTTTCCGAATTTTATTTCCTGGATATAAATGCGGATACTCCTGCAGATATCGATCAGTGGTATAATAGAACCAAGGCAATCCTGATTGGTGAAGCAGTAGTCGAGCTCGATGGCATACAGGTGAATTCAGCCATGCCGACGGACCCTAGATACGGGTCGCAATGGCATCATGGGATCATAAGCTCAGAGGCCGCATGGAATATCACACAAGGAACTACCTCTATCCTGGTCGGCGTCCTGGACTCGGGGATCAATGCATTTTTGCCTGAATTTGCGGGTCGCCTGGTAGGGGGATACGATTTTGTTAACAATGATTTTGATCCTGCGGATGATGACGGTCACGGCACCTGGGTGACGGCGGTTATTGCGGCCAATGCCAACAATGGGGTCCACGGAACAGGGGTTGACTGGAATTGCCGCATTATGCCGCTCAAAATCTTTAATGAAGAGGGAGTTGGCTTTGTAACGGATGTCGCAGCCGCCACCGATTTCGGAACAGTCAGCGGAGTCCGCGTGCTCAATTATTCCGGAGGAGGCCCGGGTTACAGTTTTACCATGGAAAGTGCGGTCAACCGTGCAATTGCCAATGGTGTAGTATTTGTAACGAGCACGGGTAATGACAACAGCCTCGTGGAGTATCCCGGAAGGCTTACGCAGACAATCGCAGTGGGAGCAACAAACATAAATGATTTTGTCACCTTTTTCAGTAATTTTGGTACTCAGATCGACCTGGTGGCTCCCGGTGAAGATATCGTCACTACCAATCAGACTGGGGGGATCTCGACGGTGTCCGGCACCTCGTTTTCTACGCCTCTCGTTGCTGCAACCGCCGCGTTGATGTTATCGATCAACCCCAATCTCAATCAGACTTCGATAGAGTCGATGCTCAGACAAAGTGCGGACGATCAGGTGGGGGGTTCCCTGGACACTCCTGGTTTTGATATTTATTACGGTCATGGGCGCTTGAATGTTGATCGTGCTGTGCGTATGGCGCTCGACTCATTTCTTACAAACACGGCTTCTGTATATCGTTTTTTTAATACCAGTAACGGAGCTCACTTCTTTACTGCCAATGCTGCCGAGCGTGAAAATGTGCTCAACGATCCGGGCCTGAGCAGTGTATGGGTCGAGGAAGGTGTGCCCTTTCGGGTACTGGCCGGCAACGATTTTGGATCCTCTCCGGTATATCGCTTCTTCAACACGGTCAATGGCATCCATTTCTACACCATCAGTATTGGCGAAAGAGATTTTCTACTGGATAATCTAGCCGATACGTACGTGCTCGAAGGTGTTGGCTTTTTTGCACAACCCACCAATGTTCCCGGAACCATTCCTGTGTATCGCTTCTTTAATACGGTGGTCGGTAACCACTTTCTTACTGTGGTTGAAGCCGAGCGGGATAATATCATCCAGAACCTATCCCATATCTACAATTTTGAAGGAGTTGCATTCTTTGCATATCCGCTGAGCAGTAATTAGCTGGAAACTACTTCCGATAAATCGTATGCCACGCTGGTTCTTTGGCGTGGAGTCGGATGTATGTGTTTAGGACATTAGATTCCAGGCTAAAATTAGACTGTCTTAACGATACAAACAGCAAAATTTATAGGATAAATCGGGTAAGATTACTTATTGACTTTATTGAAACTGAGTCTCAATCTTTCTTATATGTTATATTTTAACCGCTATTTCCTCTTATTCCTAGCTATTGGCGTTGCTGGATTCGCATCTGCCAATCAATCGATTCAAGAACTGGAGCAATTTGTCGTCACCGGAACCCGAACGGAGCGCCTGGTGACCGAAGCACCGGTCAAGACCGAGTTGTATACCCGGGATGAGATCGAGACTTTTCATTTTACCTCGATCCGGGAGGCACTCACGCTGGTCCCTGCAGCACGCTTTGAAGCAGATTGCCAAAACTGCGGTCTCAATCAGATCCAGCTTTTAGGTTTAAGTACGGATTACACTTCAATGCTTTTCGATGGAGCTCCGCTTTATTCCGGGGTGGCCCGTATTTATGGGGCAGACCTTTTCCCTGCGATCTTCATTGACCGTATCGAGGTCGTAAAGGGTGGTAGTTCTGTGCTCTACGGACCCGAGGCGATGGCAGGCGTTGTTAACCTCATCACCAGCGAACCTATAGAAACCAAAATCGAAACCCGTTTGATAGCAGAAAGAATCGCTGACGAAGGCACTAGTACTGAGGCCTCACTTCGGGGTGATTATGTGGACCCAGATGGAAACTTTGCCATTACCGGCTATGCTTATCGGGAAGATCGTGATGGCATTGACCTGACGACAGATGGATTTAGCGAAATCCCTGAATTTGAGAATACAATATTGGGTGCGCAGTTCTGGTATTTTGCACCCAATGATGGCATCCTCCGCAGTTCCTACCAGCGTATCGATCAAAGCCACCGGGGTGGAGATCAATTGAATCTCCCTTTTGAGCAGAGTCGCGTCACAGAGGCGCTTTCACACGTCATCGATCTCACCAATCTCACATGGTCTCAACGTATAAACGGCTCTTTGGATTACGCGCTGCGCATGTCATATATAGACATCACACGCGACAGCTTTTACGGGGCACGCGGAGCTGCCGAAGTCACGGCATGGGAGGAAGCTGGCTTCAGTGGTGACCCTGATGCGGCCTGGCTTGAAGCGAATTCAGCCCTTGTTGACAGCGTTGGTCGGCGTGTGGTGGGGTTGACTGAAAACACTGTGTGGTTTTTCGACGCTCAAGTGAACTATGGCTGGGAAGATCACCTTTTTTCAATAGGCGCGCAGCACCGTGACGAAGAGTTGACTGAAGCTTCCCCCAATGATCCTACAAAAGCTACCACTTTTGGAAGTGCCCGCAATACGGGTATTTTTCTGCAGGACCAGTGGCAAATAAACTCTCAATTGGAATTTGTGCCTGGCATCCGCTTGGATGATCACAGCAATATTGATGATTCGATCATTTCTCCCCGAATCGCTGCGCGCTGGGAAGTGAACGATCATTTTTCACTACGTGCTTCATATGCAACGGGTTTCAATGCGCCTGGTCCCTTTAATGAAGATCAACACATCGGCACTAACCAAGGAGGCGCGATAACCTTAATCAACTCACCTGATCTTGAAGAAGAACGTTCTGCGACCTTCAGCCTCGGTGCTGAATGGCATCCAGAACCGCTTAAAGAGCAGCTCCTGCTCCACTCCCAGGTACACTTTACGGCACTCGAAGGTACATTTGAAATTGATGACAGCGACGAACTCAACTGGTTGCGCATCAACGGACCGGACTCGGAAGTGTTTGTCTGGGAGAACTCTCTCGACTGGCAGGTGGCTAAGCATCTTCATGCCCAGGCAGGCTTAACCTACATTCGGGCACGATTTGACGAAGCCATCGAACGGGTTACCGGACTTACTACCGATGAATACCTTGAGCGGCCTGAATGGACTGCCCTGCTTGGACTGAGCTATGACAATCCTGAGCTATTTGACGCATTTTTTCTCCTGAATTACACAGGCGAAATGCTGGCAACCGGTGAGGACGCGGACATCTGGCGGCGCACACCTAATTTTTGGGAGGTTAACCTGGGTGTTAGCAAGACTTGGGAAAATGTGCTCGGCAACGGGAGTAACCTGCGGCTATCGATCGGGGTGGACAACCTTTTCGATGAACGCCAAAAGGATCTTCAGGATAACGGTGAAGACCGTGATGTCACCTACTTCTATGGGCCTGCCCGCCCAAGAAGTTATTATACTTCAGTAACCGTAGGTTGGTAGGGGTATTTTATTTACCCCCGATAGATCGTAGGCCCGGCCTGGGCTTTCGCATAGACCAGCATGTCCGCGATATTCACATTATCCGGGCGGCTGGCCATAAAGTAAGCCGCCTCCGCAATGTCTTCGGGAGTGAGGTTGGCAACCCCATCGTAGACTTTTTTGGCAGCGGCTTCATCTCCTTTAAAACGCACGACTGAAAATTCCGTCTCGGTCAATCCCGGACAAAGGCTCGATACCTTGATACCATGTTGCAGAAGGTCCAGACGCATGCCTTCAGTCAACGCAGAGACCGCGTGCTTGACTGCGCAATAAACATGGCCTTTCGCATAATTATGCTTACCCGCCATTGAGCTGACGTTGATGATCTGACCGGCCTTACGGATGATCATCCAATCCACGACGACCTTAGTCACGTAAATGAGGCCGTTCAGATTAGTATCAATCATCGCCTGCATATCTGCGAGCGACGCATCTGCAAATTCATCCAGGCCATGCGCACCACCCGCATTGTTGAACAGCAGATCCACCGCACGCCATTCTTCAGGCAGGCTGTTGAGTGCAGCCTCAGTAGCCTCACTCTCCGTAATGTCAAAAGACAGTGGATACACTTGAATCCCGTGAGCAGTCTCCAGTTTATCCCTTAGTGATAGCAAACGGCCTTCCCGACGGCCCGTGCCGATTATGTTCCATCCGTTTTTTGCAAAAAGATGTGCCGTTGCAGCACCGATACCGGAGGTCGCTCCGGTGATGAGGGCAATTTTTCCTTCCATAGATAGAGTATTGGGTTACTTCGCGGAATAACCGCCGAAATATCCCCCTATAATGACTGCTATGTAGCCTAAAAGCAAGAGTAAGCCCGCCCAGCGTGGAAGAAATTCACCTCCCAGCCAGATGCCCATCCGAAAGATAAAAAACAGACCGAGCATGACCGGAAATAGAATCGCAAAGAAGTGCCCACCTGCTTCCAGACCAACGGGAGTGACTGCAGCCGAAAGTCCAGCGACAAACAGCACGTTTAGGATATCCGCACCGATCACATTACCCAAAGCGATTTCACCATGTCCCTTGCGAACCGAGGTGATTGCTGTCACCAATTCGGGCAGCGAAGTCCCTAGAGCTACCAGTGTAGCCGCCACAATACTCTCCGGCACTCCAATGCGGATTGCTGAGGTTTCTACTGTGGGAATCAAAATTTGTGCAGCGATCAAAATCAGGAAAATGCCTGCAATGAGCTTCAGCAGTGATAGCCAGGAAGATTTCGCATGGGGTAGCGTGTCCGCATCCGTCAGCTTTTCAGCCTTCGAGGTTTGGCGAGTGGAGAAAACCGAATAGAGCAAATACACAACCAACAGTCCCACCAGCACAAAACCATGCCACTGCTGGAGACGTCCCCCCTCAGAGAAAACGCTGCCAATATTGCCGAAAGGAATACAAAAGGCGATGAGTAACAACCCGGATGCGACCTGAATCCAACCCTGTTTATTGACGATCTTGCGGTTGATCGGCAGCGGTGCCATTAAGGTCGCTATGCCTAAAATGAGGCCCGTATCTGCAATGATTGAACCTACCGCGTTACCGAGTGCGATCTCCGGATTTCCCTGGATAGCGGCAAGTACAGATACCGCCGCCTCTGGCAAAGTTGTCCCCAGGCTAACGATCGTTGCACCGACGACCACCTGGGGGATTCCCAGCTTCGCGGAAAGCGATACTGCCTCTTCCACAACCCATTCCGCTCCCTGGGCCAAAATCAATATGGAAACGATAATGATCCCCAAAAGCGCAATAAGCGGAAGCCCCTCGGCAACCCCCGAAATCCAGTTCTCAATAAACATCACTTAGCAATGGAGATAATTCGGGTGCGTTTCAACCGGAATTAAAGATCAGCCAGTGAAAACTTCCCCTCGTAAAGGGCCTTACCGATGATGATTCCACCCATATTCGGGTATTTTTCCGCAAGCTTCTTTAGCTCTACAACATCCAACTTTTGGCTCACCCCACCGGAAGCAATTACATTGATCGAGACCGCACTAAGCAATGCTTCCTGCGCGGCATAATTGGGTCCTTGGAGCATACCGTCCGTAGCAATATCAGTATGGATAAGGGTTTGTATACCCAACTGCTCGAGCTTTTTGGCGAGATCGAGTACACCGGTATCCGTATTCTCAGTCCACCCCTTGATCGAAACCTTTCCATTATTGCCATCGATCCCGACTGCAACCCGATCCCCAAATTCGTTGGCAAGCTGCTCTGCAAAGGTGAGATCTGTGCAAGCACGCGTGCCCACAACCGCACGGCTTACCCCGTTATCGAGGACCTTGCGTACCGTGTCCAAGTCGCGCAGGCCACCCCCCATTTGCACCTTCAGGCCTAGCTTGGTAATGTCCATTACAAGATCCAGATTGCTGGGAATTCCGGTGAAAGCCCCATTGAGATCCACTACGTGAAGCCATTCGGCCCCCTGTTCTTTAAATTGGCGTGCCGGCTCAACCGGATAATCGTAATAGATGGTTTGCTGATCCGCTTTACCCTGGAGCAGGCGTACGCAGTTACCATCCTTAATATCTACCGCAGGATATATGATCATAATGTATAATCAAAAACGTTCTAGGCGGCGTCCCGGTTTTCCTGAGGTTCTTCCCCTTCAGGAGCGGGAGTTTCCTCCTCCTTACGGTATACGATATTTGCCTTGGACTTACCTTCTACCACACCTTGGGTAATCGTGATGCTCTCCACATTTTTGAGCTCCGGCAAGGTGTAGGTAATATCCAACATGATCGTTTCCATAATCGCACGCAGTGCACGCGCACCGGTTTTCATCTTGATTGCTTTTTCAGCAATGGAAGAAATGGCAGTCTTGGTAAATTTCAGATGAACCCCTTCCATCAGCATAAGCTTGGTATATTGCTTGATGAGGGAGTTCTTGGTCTTTGTAAGGATGTGAACGAGATCATCCTGAGTGAGCTCCTCGAGCACGGATATCACCGGCAGACGCCCTACAAACTCAGGAATCAAGCCGTAACGAATCAAATCCTCGGGCTCAATCGCCTCGAGCATCGACATATCCTCCGGGTTTTCCACTTCCTCACTTTGAGGAATAAAGCCAAGCTGCTTGGAGCCAAGACGATTCTGGATGATTTTATCCAAATCCACAAATGCGCCCCCACAGATAAACAGAATGTTTGAAGTATCCACCTGGATATACTCCTGGTTCGGATGCTTACGGCCACCCTGGGGTGGAACATTACAAATGGTGCCTTCTAAAATTTTAAGCAAAGCCTGCTGCACACCTTCACCCGATACATCACGCGTGATCGATACATTTTCGGTTTTACGACCAATCTTATCGATCTCATCCACGTAGATGATACCGGTTTCCGCCTTCTTGGCATCGTAGTCCGCTGCCTGAAGTAGACGCAGGATAATGTTTTCCACATCATCACCGACATAACCGGCTTCGGTAAGTGTCGTCGAATCCGCAATCGCAAAGGGTACATCCAGCAACTTGGCAAGATTACGAGCCAGGTAGGTTTTACCACTACCGGTCGGTCCCACGAGCAAAATATTACTTTTTTCGATTTCCACATCCGCCAGATCACCGGTCACATCGCTTTGGAGCTCCTTGTTTTTCTCAAACAGCTCGAAGGACATGCGCTTGTAGTGATTATATACAGCCACAGACAATACCTTCTTGGCATGCTCCTGCCCAACGATGTTTTGATCGAGGTGCGACTTGATTTCCTGCGGGCGCAATAACTTAAACGCATTACGCGGGACATCGGGTGCACCCTTCAGTTCGCGATCAATAATCGTCTGACATACCGATACGCAGGAATCACAGATGTAAACCCCTGCAGGACCAGCGATCATCTTCCTGACTTCGTTATGCGATTTACCGCAAAACGAGCAGAAAGTTATCTTCGAAGATTTTGCCATGTGAGGAAGTAAATACTAATTTTTCAGGAATGCTATGCTTTTTTTTGCGGTGTTTTTTCAAACACATGATCGACGATGCCGTAGTCTTTCGCCTCGGCAGCCGCCATGTAATAATCACGGTCTGAGTCTTTTTCTATCTGAGCAACTTCCTTGCCAGTATGCTTGGCAAGTACTTCATTGATCGTTTTGCGCCAGCGAAGAATCTCTTTTGCAGCGATCGAAATATCGGATGTCTGCCCGGTTGCGCCACCCGTAGGTTGATGAATCATCACGCGGCAGTTTGGCAACGCGTAACGTTTACCCGGAGTACCGGCAGCCAGTAATACTGTGCCCATGCTCGCAGCAAGTCCCACACAGTAGGTGACCACATCGCAGCTGATCAGGTTGATGGTATCATAAATGGCCATACCATCGGTGACGCTGCCTCCCGGCGAATTGATGTAAATATAAATGTCTTTTTTGGGATCTTCAGTCTGCAAAAAGAGCAGCTGTGCGATCACCGCGTTTGCCACAAAGTCATTGATCGGAGTGCCGATAAATACGATGCGGTCCTTTAAAAGGCGGCTGTAAATATCCCAGGTGCGCTCGGATCGTCCGTCACGCTCATAAACATATGGTAAAGGTGCGTAGCTCAAAATATATGTCCTTAATTATTATGATTCTTATATAGTTAGTCGTAAAAGAGCCCTGTTTTTCCTAATTTTGTGAATAAAAATTAGTCAACTTCAGTAATATTCGCGTTATCCACGAGGAACTGAAGGGTTTTATTAAATAGTGCGCTCTGTCTTATGCTATTTATACGGTCTTGATCATTTTTCAAATCTTCAACCAATTTCTCCGGTGGAATGCCGGATCGCATAGACTCCTGCATAATGATTTGCGAGATATCCTCCTGAGTGACCTGAAGTTTCTCTTCTTCTGCAACTTTGCCGAGCAAGATGTCCAGCTTCACACGCTCTTCAGCCGTTTTTTGGATCTGCTCCATGTTCTTGGTAATCTCCTCCTGCATCGTTGCCTCAGGAATCCCCTGGCTGGTGTATTGCTGAGCAAAATCCTGCATAATCGCATCGCTCTCGCGTTTCACGGCAGACTCGGGTAAGTCAAAATTTACTGATGCGCGCAGCTGATCGGCAACACTGCGACGCTGCTCCGAGAAGATTTGCTGCTTTTTTTGGTTTTCGAGGCTCTCCCGGTATTGTTCACGGAGTTTATCCACACTCTCAATGTTGATCTTTTTGAGAAATTCCTCATTCAGCTCGGGGAGAATTTTCTCCCGCACTTCATGCACTTCTATCTGATACGTAGCCTTTTTCTTCTGTAGCTCCTTAATCTCGTAGTCCGCCGGGAAGGTGTGCTCTACCTTCTTGGAGTCTCCCTCACCCATGCCTACGAGTGCTTCGATGATAGAGGCCACTCCCGGAGCGTCTGCATTTCCTGCTTCTTCCCAGGTATTTTTCTGGGTACCGAGGATCGACTTATCCGGCGCGATGTCTGCAATGAGCTTACGACCGACCTTACCTTCGTAGGAGCACTTCACGTAGTCCCCCACTTCGGCTGTTTTTTCTGCCTTTTTAAACTCTGCATGTTGGTTGAGCAAAGTCTCTATGGCTTTTTCTACATCCTCATCAGTGATGATCGCCTTTTCGCTTTGCACGGGAAGGTCCTTGTACTGATCCAGCTCGAAGTTCGGATAAATATCGACCGTGAATGCCAGGTTTGCAGGCGCTTTCTCAGCGATCTCACCTTCATCGATATCCACGACTGAGTAAATTTCCAAGTCTGCCTTTTCAACGCCTTGCTTATAGGCATCACTGATGATCGTGCGCTTGAGCTCGTCATCCAGCTGGCTGGCATAGCGTGACTGGATCATCTGCACCGGTACTTTGCCGGGACGGAAGCCCGGGATCTTCGCATGCTTCACAAAATCCTTGATGAGAGCCTGGCGTTTTTTATTCACCTCGTCGGCTTCGTAACTCACCTCGATGAGCACACGGGTGCTCGATTGTTCTTTGGTATCTACTTTCACAAATTGGTTTCCTTAACGGGTCTCTAGACTCTCATTGAGAGAAAAAACCTTTAAGGAAACCTGAAGCAGGGCAATGGTCAAGCGTGAAGGTGGGAAAGGACCAAGCCTAAATAATCGACTTGAGCTCTATTGATTCAGCCCCATGTTAAATCATAAATTGATCGAGAATTTCAAAACATGTCTAAACTCCGAGCAAAGTTCCAATGAAATGGCACTCCATTCTACTTCTGGCGCTCGCCGCCCTATCCATTAGTCTGATGGCCAATGAAAGCCCGAAGTCCCTTGGATACACTTTTCCCGATGAATGGGAAGAACACCGGGGAACGATGATGATCTTTCCGGCCAAACATCAGTATGGTAATGAAACAAGAGCGCTTCGTAGAGAGTTTGCAAATCTGGCAAGGGCCATCGCGCAAAATGAGCCTGTCTATGTATTCTGCTACACCCCAGATGAAAAAGCATGCCGTCGCTTACTCGGAGATAACCCTAACATAACCATTAAATCCGGTGATTTCTCCATCGACTGGGCCCGGGACAATGCGCCGATGGTGCTTCAGGGTCCTGACGGAGAGCTGGCATCCGCAGGCTTTCGCTTTAATGGCTGGGGCATGAAATATGAGGGATGGCAGGATGATGTAGATACCCGGGACAATATCGCAAGAGCAATGGGTTGGCCGATTTTCCATTCTGAGCTCGTTCTCGAGGGAGGCGCTATCGAAATTGGAGGAGGCATCGGGATCGTCACTGAGTCGTGTGTGCTCAACCCGAATCGCACGGATTGGCCCAAGGAAGATGTCGAAGAAGAACTCAAAGAGATGCTTGGGCTGAAGAAGATTATTTGGATAAAGAGTGGCCTGATGCCGGACCCGATCACAGACGGGCACGTGGACGGTCTCCTTAAGTTCGTCGCAGAGGACACGGTTCTACTGCACACCACAGACTATCGGGTGGATGTAAACTACCGCATCACCCAGGATGCCAAAGAAACGCTAGAGGCGCATGGCTTGGAGGTCATTGAGCTCCCGCTGGCGGAGGATATCGTGCATATGAATTACTATATCGGAAGCGGTGGAGACATTGCCTATGTCCCCATCACCGGGGATCCGAGGCAAGATGAGCCCGCACTCGAAATCATCGGGCAATTCTACGAAGAGGTCGTCCCTATAGTCGCGAATAGTATCGGAAACGCGGGCGGTGGCATCCATTGCTTCACCATGCAAATACCGAGGTGAAGGATACTGGATCATCTGCATAGGCACCTTACGCGGGCCAAATCCTGAGATCTTTGGATGTTATATAAGACTTTTTGAACAAGCCCGTAGCACCCAATAGTTAAGCGGGAAGGTTCTTTAAGAGGGCAGCAGGTTAACGAAGAATAAGAGTAGGGATATCACAATTTGTCATCTTCAGTCGAATCCCACTTAGTCTATCAGAATCATTATCTGGGAAAACCGATTTTCTTAATAACACCCAAACCCAATGGTTTTTTACTTGATAGATTTTTGCATTTAATTATACAATGTATAATTAAATGGGGATGAGAACTGCCTTACCAACCGGACACGTGACCATGGCTATGAGCCTTGATGGATTTATCGCACGAAAAGACCACAGTCTCGATTGGCTGATGAAACAAAAGATTGAAGGTGAAGACCATGGATTCGAAGAATTCACTGCATCCATTGATGGTATGGTTATGGGGAGCGGAACATTCAAAACGGTCATTAAGTTCGGAAAATGGCTCTACACCAAGCCAGTTGTCGTATTGAGCCAATCATTAAACCATACTGACATACCAGAGGAGTTGAGAGGCAAAGTTGAAGTATCCAACCAAAAGCCAAGAGCGCTTATGGAGAGGTTTAGGGAAATGGGATGGAAACGAGTATACGTAGATGGGGGTAAAGTAGTTCAATCCTTTCTTAGAGAGGGTTTGATCAATGACATAAACATAGCCCACATTCCCATTCTCATTGGCTCTGGAATACGAATGTTCGGTGAACTTAGTGAGGATATAGACCTTGAACTCATCGAATCAAAAACCTACCCATCTGGAATAGTGAAAACCTTTTACCGCATTGCTTAATCGATGGCAGGCCGCCCACCCAAGAACGCCAGAATCGGCTCCGAGACTAAGATATTGGACGTAGCACTCTCTCTTATCAATGAGGGTGGAGAGAAAGCTCTTACATATCGCACATTGGCGAAAGAAATCGGGGTCACGCCTATGACAATTGCTCATCATGTCGGCAGTCGGCAAGAAATGTTATCCAAACTGGTTGCACGCGCATTTGAAGGGGTAGGGGCAGAGGCTGAAGGTAATAACCCAGAAGAGCGACTGCGAAATCTCCTTACCCGATATTGTGAACAAGCATTAAAACACCCCAGTCTTATTCATTGCATTCTATCAGACATTTCATTGATTCAGGGTGAACTGTGCTTACTGACTCATCAGCTCAGACATCAAATCACTTTGCTCGGGAAGGGAGATCCGAATGATGCGATTTTGAACCTCATTGTCGACTACACTCACGGTTTTGTGTTTTCCGTCTCGGCTACCCATTCTCCACACCAACAGTATCTGCAAATGTATTTAGACAGCCTAGATTGGGTCATAGAGAGAATCAAAGCGTGAAAAAGTCTATGTCATGTAACAATACTAGCTTCAACTAAAGCAATACTCACGTTCTAAATAGTATAATTCCCTATTACATTAGAGAAACCCAATTTGTGAGCTCTATAGGGTTTCCCGCTTGATTAATGCCGGTCATTAGTTAGGGTTTTGCGAAATATTAGTATTATGAATCCGCAGTCCTCTTTATTGTTAATCAAAGCTCTACTTTCACTTACTGCTTTAGGCATCTGCAGCCTGCAGGCACAGGTCGCGCCCAGCACTCAAGTCGCTACTCAGGAGCTTTCTTTCGCAAGCCAACCTTTCACGCTTTATCAAGTGGAATCCGCCACGGGGCCGGCAACCACCCCTGATACCCGCACGTGGTCTCCTGCCAGTGCGGATTGGTTGCTGGGAAATGGTAAGGCCTTGAGCTTTTTCCAGGCAAGCCAGGAAGGTCAAAGCTATCGCGTGAATGGCACACCGCTCGTCAATTTAAATGCAGAGCTTGAAACCCTGCGCGTGGCAGCCGGCGTTCCCGCGCTGGGTGCACTGGTTATTAAGAATGGTCAAGTCTACGCGGTAGGCGCCGTTGGCAACCGCCAGGCAGGCGTGGAGTCTCCCGTAACGGTATTTGATAAATGGAGCATTGGCTCGGTGAGCAAATCCGTCACCGCGACGCTGGCCGGCAAAATGGTAGAAGAAGGCCTGATCGGCTGGGAGACGAAGCTCGTAGATATTTTTCCCGAAAAAGCAGCCGCGATGGCGGCGGGTTGGTCGGAAGTGACTTTGAAAATGTTACTCTCCAATGCCAGTGGTGCGCCGAATGATTTGATCGCAGCCGGTATCTGGAATGATATCTGGAATTTTGAAGGCATGCCAAGAGCTGCCCGACAATATCTGATCGACCGTGTTACCGCACAGCCCACCCGTTTTACACCGGGCACGTCTTACGAATATTCGAATGCCGGATTTACGATGGCGGGGGCGATGCTCGAACAGATTGCAAATACCCCCTGGGAGACGCTGATCCGCGAAAAACTTTTCGATCCTCTCAATATGGCCGGTGCAACCACGGGGGTCCCGGCAACTCCCCGTGAAATCAACCACACCTACGGACACAGTGGCACAGCACCTACTGCTCTCCAGGTATGGCTTCCTGCCCGTGCATCGGATAATCCGCCAGCTATCGGCCCTTCAGCCACTGTAACCGCTAATTTGCCTGATATGGCACGTTACCTACAATTACATCTTCAAGGCGCGCGCAACGCAACGGGTCTGCTCATGCAACCCGCTACCTTTGACTTTTTGCACACCCGACATTTCGGTACCGATTACGCACTCGGCTGGAATGCCCTGAATCGGCCGGAACTTGGGGGCGAAGTACTCTCACATACCGGCAGCAATGGCCTTTGGTTCTGCAATGTGTGGATTCTACCCACCAATAATTGGGCATGTGTCATCTTTATGAATTTCGGCGGAGTCCAGGCGTTTGAAAAAAGCAATGATGTTGTTGTGCACCTGATGGGTAACCACCGCTGGGACCCGTAACCCTTAGATTCCTTTACCGCGCATACTGAATCCACCGCCGAGCGCATCTAATAACTCATCAATGCGCTTCAGCTTTGTTGGCTTCGTTTTAGCAATATTGATACGGTGAGCCCATCCCCGTTGCTTTCCCGGTGTCAACTCGTCCCACAGAGCTTTCTTGGCAGCATGTTTAGCCAGCGCATCCTGCAATTCTGGTGGGATTTTAACTGCATTCTGATCCGCTACATTAAACTTTACCGTCACGACTTCACCACCCGACGCACCTATTGCCTTCAGCACCCGCTTCGAGAGCATAATGTACCAAAGCCCTCTTGAAGGATTGAGTGCTGCCTCTATTTCATAATCATTCACAACCCCATTGATCCTGAGTCGTGGATGTTTTTTCAGTGGAAGTTTATCCAAAACATCGTCAGGCACATAAACCACCGTATATCGATACTGGTCACTCCCGATATCATGGGATTCTATAGCAGCCTTAAACGAATAACGATACATTCAATACACTATCCAATCCGCCTGGGCTATAAAGTTGTCTTTTTCCAGGAGCTCGAGCTGAGCGGCGAGGAAATCGGAGGGATTAGCCAGTGAGGAATTTTCAATCACATAGATAAAAGTGTCCTGATCGGATTCAATCACTGTGTAACCCAAGTGAGCAAACCCATCATGCATCAGGCGGTCTTCGATCATCGGCTGGGAGAGCACCTGGAAACGGTTTCCCCAGTAAATGGCCTGGCTACCATCTGCTTCGATAACCGTCCATGTGGGATGGCCCTGCGTATTGAGCGCATATTGGCCGATGCGACCGGTCGCCTGGCCCTGCACATGCTCCTCGAGGATAATCGAAACACTCCCGATATTCGATGAAGCGCGAATATTCTCCGTGCGTTTCCATTCAACCTCAGGAAGTTGTTGCTCCTCAAAGCGATTCCTGCGAAAATCAATGAGGATCGATACCAATACGATCCCCAGAATGAATCCAAAGGCGTATGCCTGTGTGCGTTTTCCAATTTTCATAAAATTAATCAGCAAAACGGCGTTGCATGAAGCTGCGGATCGTTTCGCGGGTCATCACACACCACACCAGGGATAATCCCAACGACCAGAGCCCCAGATACTTGAAACCGATCCAAGCCCCCGTCTGCGCCGCATTTAAAAAAGGCATCCCGTAAGACACGGCGATATTTACGATGGGGCCTACCACTGAACCGATCAAAGATCCTAGCAGGGCTATCATTAGCGCTCTTCCTACCCAAAGCACAAAATAAAAACCCAAAAACGCTAACCAGTTGCTAAGCTTACTCAAAAAATTTAAAACGGTCTTCATTCAAATTGTCATACGTATCCTACATACCCCTTCTATAATATACACTCTAA
This sequence comes from Puniceicoccaceae bacterium, assembly GCA_028285755.1. Lineage (GTDB taxonomy): Bacteria > Verrucomicrobiota > Verrucomicrobiia > Opitutales > JAFGAQ01 > JANQOQ01. Next base: position 274,018 of record JANQOQ010000014.1, on the reverse strand, counting down.
TTTTATTCTTAATACTATCTATTTTTGTAATTCAGCTTCTTTGTTTCTCAAAAGTAGGCCAAAAGCCCAACGTCATCCTGATGATGGCAGATGATTAAAACTAGTAGTGAGGTACGGGTGCGCTAGTCGGAGACTGATAAAATGGGGGTTGCCCATCATTGCTGCTATTAACTCAGACTTTATAGTCAAATTTTTCCAAATAGGCGGAAAATATTTTATTTAGAGCATCAATTGAATCTGGTTTAAGCTTTTCCAGATGGTCTCCTGCCGTCCCCTTGCGATGGTGTTTTGTAATATCTTCTTTTTTCCGACGATTCGCTAAATAGTTATCTACGAGATAGCCAAAATGCTCAGGCCTCAGCTCTATCTCGCAATGATCCAATAGCTGTCTCAGCCAACCCTCAAAGTCCTCAACCATGTGTTCATACTTCGTGACCAGAAGGTTTTCCTGCTTAGTCTCGAAACGATCCAGCATCGCACAGAAATTCTCATAAATATTGAGATAATAAGGGTAAGCATTTAAAACAAAATGATCAATATCATCCCCCTTTAGATAACTGTGGAACCGCTTGGCACGGTCCTGTTTGTATTTATCAATATCGGCAACCGGATGGCTGTGGACTACTGAGAAATAAAGAGAAACCATCATATCCCGGGGATCTCTAACCATGAGCAGTGTCTTAAAATCTGCAGCGTTTGCTAAATTTAAAATAGGTTCAACAAACACTGAGTGTACAACCCCGCTTTGTGCAAACAGGTATTCATACTTCCTAAATTCATCCGGGCTTAAGTCGTGTAAATAAGGAAAGTGCGTACGATAGGCATATCCCGGCAGGCTAACAGGAATGCGACCCGATTGTTCAGCAGCATAGGTAAGGATTTTTTTAACATACTGACTGCCCGCTTTTTTGAATGAGTAATGGATGACCGGCAGATCATTGGATTTCGGCCTTAGCCTGCGGTTTATTAAAGCCAGTTCATTTTTAAAATGCCGCCGAAACTCATATTTTCGCACATAGGGGCGAGTAATACGATTTACCAATATGCGCTTCAGGAGGTTATTCATACAACACCCAGTCCGCCTAAGATGTTTACCAGAGATTTCATTCGTTGATCTATAAATGTGAATTGCCAAAATCCGGAATTACGAGATAAAAGTATATCATGATTCATTCGACCAGCCAGATACGCGTGCGCTATGCGGAAACTGATAAGATGGGGTTCGCCCATCATGAGAGCTACGTTGCCTGGTTCGAGTTTTCACGGATCGAGTTACTCGATAGTTTAGGCACTCCTTATCGCGAAATTGAGGCAAATGGTTATTACCTGCCTGTGCTTGAGCTGAATATCCAATACAAGGCTTCGTGCACCTTTGATGATATCATCACCGTGCACTGCTACCTGAAGGAACAACCGCGGGCCCGCATCCGCATGGAGTACGAGATCGAAAAGGAGGGACAGACCATCACCACTGCACAGAGTTTGCATGGCTTCATCAACCACGCCGGCACCCCCGTACGCCCGCCCGAGTATGTGGTAGCCGCTTTTGAAAAACACTTCGCATGAAGACCCAGCAACAACTGCTCAACGAATTTCGCGGTCTTCCGCTGGACTACATAGACCCGCCCATGCGTAAAGCGAAGACCCTGGATACACTCATCGAAGCAATCACCGAAAAATACCAAATCAGTCCGCTTCGGATCGAGGAACAGATTATTCGCAATTGGAAGCTCATCGTCGGCGAGGCGCGGGCGCATCGCTGCAGCCCGGTACGTATCGATGAAGGCACACTGATTATTACAACCACGAACCCAACCCTTCGCAGTGAATTGCTCTTTGATCAAAGCGGCATCCTTAAGCGCCTACAACAAAGTTGCGGAGATGAAACTGTGCGGGCCGTACGCATCCGTTGAGCGCACTATGAGTGTTACAAAGATGTAATATAAAAAAATCTTGAAATCTGCCGATAACCAAGACATTACTACACCTTTACGCTAGGTAACCCATTCATGAAATGGCTTACCCGCAGGGCTTACCGGGCAACCGGGTTAATAGCGATAGTTTAGGCTAATTGGCTTGAATTATGCAGACTCCATCGAGTCGGCAAAGACTTGTGAACCAAGAAAAGTTAAATGTCAGAAACAGTAGAAAAAGATAAAATCATCAATGATTTCAGAGTTCATGAAAAGGACACTGGATCATGCGACGTTCAGATTGCGTTGTTGACTGCACGCATCTCGCACCTCACTGAGCACCTCAAGGAGCACCGCAAGGATTTCCACTCCCGCAGAGGCCTGCTTAAGATGACCAGCAAACGCCGCAAATTGCTCGATTATCTCAAGAAAAATGATCTCGAAAAATACAAGGAGATCATTGCTCGTCTGGATATTCGACGCTAAGCAACCCTTATAAAACTGTGGTGGCTTCTGCGCTAGGTGGTTTCGTATTGAAATCTTTATGCAAAGAGGCCAGTAATAGCAGAATTGGGTATGTACCCAAACTAACCCGTATGAGAGTGCACCCGCACTCGGCCTGCGCGTACTCGCACAGGTGATGTTACCAGATATATATGAAACAAAAATACTCAGTCGAAGTCGAAGGACTCGGAATTACCATCTCAAGCGGCACACTCGCTCAGCAAGCCAGCGGTGCAGTGACCATCTCCCAAGGGGAAACTACCGTATTCGTCAGCACCACTGCTGCGGATAATGTGAGGCCCGGGCAAGACTTCTTTCCTCTCACTGTTGATTACCGTGAGAAATTTTCAGCAGTCGGGCGTTTTCCCGGCGGCTATTTCAAACGTGAGGGACGCCCCTCAGAAAAAGAAATCCTGACCTCCCGCCTGTGCGACCGCCCGTTGCGGCCCTTGTTTCCCAAAGGCTTCTTGAATGAGGTGCAGGTTATTGGCTACCTGCTGTCAGCAGATTTAGTAAACGAATCGGACATCCTGATGGTCAATGGTGCCTCTGCGGCAACCTTGATCTCCGACGTACCCTGGAACGGCCCCATTGGCTGTGTGCGCGTGGGGGAAATAGATGGTGATTTCGTCATCAATCCGAATAACGAGCAGATGCTCGATTCCACGCTCGACCTCATTTATGTGGGTAACGAGAAGGAGATGATGATGATCGAGGGCAGCGCCGAGCAGATCCCCGAGGATCGCTTTATCGAAGCACTCGAATATGCGCAAGAGGCCATCCAGCCCATCATCGCTGCCCAAAAGAAACTCGCTGAGCTCTGCGGCAAGGAGAAAAAGGAATTTGAGCTCTTTAATGCCGACCCGGAAATCCTGAAAATGTGCCAGGAGCTTGTGGGTGACCGCATGTCTGAAGCCATTTTCCAGGACAGAAAGCAAGACCGTGAAAATGCAGTCAATGCGATCAAGGAAGAAGTCTCAGCAGCCATTCTTGAGAAGGTGGGTGAAGAGGCATTCGAAGAGTATCAAATCGATATGTGCTTCGAAATCATCCAGGAAGAAGTTTATCGCAATAACATCCTTGAGCATGGCAAGCGCGCCGATGGCCGTAGCCCCGAGGATTTACGCCCGATCGAATGCCAGACCAATGTATTACCACGCACGCACGGCACATCGGTATTCCAGCGTGGCGAGACCCAGTCTCTGGTCATTACCACTCTGGGAACCAGCAAGGACAGCCAGGATCTGGACAGCCTGACTGGCGGGCCTGCATCGAAGAGCTTTATCCTGCATTACAATTTCCCACCGTTCTCAGTCGGTGAAGCAGGACGTTTTGGAGTTCCCGGTCGTCGTGAAATCGGCCACGGTGCATTGGCAGAGCGTTCATTACTACCGGTAATCCCCGGTGAGGATGAATTTCCCTACTCCATTCGCCTCGTATCTGAGATCATGAGCTCGAACGGCTCAACCTCTATGGCAAGTGTGTGCGGAGGTTGCCTTGCATTAATGGATGCGGGAGTGCCGATTACCGATACGGTTGCGGGTATTTCCGTAGGCCTGATTACCCAATTTGACGGCGACAAGCTTGATAAGCACGTAATCCTCTCAGACATTCTGGGAGCGGAAGACCACTTCGGCGATATGGACTTTAAGATCTGTGGAACTAAGAATGGTATCACCGGTTTCCAGCTGGATCTGAAAATCAACGGCCTGGACCACGAAGTAGCCAAGGCGGGTATTCGTCAGGCCACTGAGCTGCGTTATAAGATCATCGATATCATGGAAGCATCCCTCAGTGCACCACGTGAGGATGTGAATGAATACGCCCCACGAGTCCACGCGATGGAAATTGATCCTGAGAAGATCGGAGCTCTCATCGGACCGGGTGGTAAGAACATCCGCCGCATCACCGAAACTACGGGTGCGGATATTGATATCAATGAGGATAACTCAGGCCGCTTAAGTATTTATGCACGCACCAAGGAGTCCATGGACAAGGCGATCATGGAGGTAGAGCTGATCACCGCTGAAATCGAGGTGGGTAAGATCTACCGCAGTATCGTACGTTCCATCAAGGATTTTGGAGCATTTGTGGAGTGTCTGCCTGGTAAGGAAGGTCTCGTCCACGTATCTGAGCTGGCAGATTTCCGCGTGAAGAAGGTGGAAGATGTTTGCAAAGTGGGCGACGAAATGATCGTGAAATGTATCGACATCGACGACAAGGGGCGTGTGCGCCTCAGCCGTAAGGCAGCGATGGCCGATATGGACGCCGCCAAGGGTGAATCCAAAGCAGACGAGCCTGAAGAGCCTAAAGAAGAGGAATAATCGAACCCGAGTGAGCGAATCATGAGTAACGGTGAAATAAATATACCCCGCGACTATAACTCGTGGAAGCAAATGATCATTCAATGTGAGGGATCATTGAGCAGTGATTTCATCGAAAAACGTTTGCAGGTGTTAAAGTCCAGCACGGATGATTATACCCAAAAGTTTAAGCAGGCTTACGGCGAAGACTATCTCAAGGCAGTGATAAGCTGGTTTGAGAAAGCGAAAAACGACATTGGATGACGCAGACGGGTCTCAGTATCCAGGAGAAGAAGCAGCGACTCATTGAGGATCTATCGGTCATCGAAGATCCACATGATCGTCTGGCCTATATCATCGATATCGGTAAGCAGGCTCACGGTCTGGATGAAGCCGATAAGATTGACGCGTATCGCATCGAGGGTTGCATCTCCAATCTTTGGTTAAAGCCGAGTATGGATGGAGATGTCTGTCACTTTGCGGCAGACTCGGATGCAATGATCACCAAGGGCTTCGCATCCCTGCTGTGTAATCTATACAGCGGGCATACTCCAGACGATGTTTTGACCGTCGACCCCGAGTTTTTGAGCGAAGTGGGAGTTACTCAACATCTCTCGCCCAACCGCAGGAACGGGCTTACCCAAGTGGGCGAACGCATCCAATCCTTCGCGAAATTCGAAAAAAATAAATAATAGGCATTATTCCGTTTACTTCTTTAAAAAAAGACTGTAATAATAGAATTCTACAAAATTTCCCCTAAATACATAGCTCTCCTATTAGAGGCCGACTGATATAAGTCGGCCTCAATTTTTTGTGGTATTTCAAATACCATACGAGACGTTTTAATTTTGACACCTCAAAGGCAGACTCACAATACCTCTACAGTGGAAAGTGCAGATAAATATGAAACCGTTGAGGGAATCTTTGGCAGATTTATTGCCTTCCCAAGCGATATTATCACTGAACAAATTAAGGAATACGGCGCACATACCCGCAATGAACTAGCAATGCTCCGTAATTTTATTCAAAGCGATGATGTTATTCTCGATATAGGAGCGCACATTGGCACGTTTGCTGTCCCGCTCATTCATTTTACAGGTAATAGCGGTAAGGTATATGCGTTTGAGGCAAACCCTGAAACGTATCAATTACTGACTGAGAACATCGCAATTAATAAAATGCAGGAGCAGATTATCCCTCACCATGGCATTGTTTCATCAGATTCCGGATCGTTTGAAAAATCACATACCTACGATCAGAATTCAGGGAAATACTATTTTGTGCCTGTTGAAGAAAAAAACGAGAATGATATAGCTGTTTACCACATCGACCAATGGGTAAATCGTGAAGAGATCTCTTCGGTAAATTTCATAAAAATTGACGTGGAGGGTGCAGAATTTTCGGTTTTAAAATCATGTAGGTCTTTGTTGGAACAGAACAAACCCATTCTCTATATAGAGGTTGTTAAAAGCGCTCTCGAACGGTTTGGTCATTCTATCGAAGATATTGAATCACTGCTTTCCTCATTAGGTTACCATTTCTTCAAAAACATGGGAGCGCGGAACTCGAAACATGATCGCTTCCAGTTGGCACGCTTTAAGCACCTTAAGGATGCTGGAAACTTCTACGATCTGCTTGCTATCCCCCAAGGACATGCAAACTACCCAGATCAATACCATTCTGGTTTGGCATTCTGGTTCATACGTTTCAAAAATATATCAGGTGCTCGATACAGGAAATGGAGGTATTCCTAATATTATCTTTTGCTTAATAACTTAATACCCATATTTTTCGAAGAATTCCTCAAAGATGGATTTGGCGATGGGACCGGCGGTGCTGCCCCCGTAGATAGGATCTGAGGATTCCGTATTTTCGATGACAACCGCAACTGCAAGCCGTGGATTTTCAACGGGCGCAAAGGCAATGACCCATGCAAGGTTTTCCTCAATGCCCCCAGGGAAAACCTGGGCAGTACCTGTCTTTGCGGCGACTTCAATTCCCGGTATTTGCATGGATTTCCCGGTTCCATCGATTACACATTGGCGCATGCCCTCGATGATGTAGTCAAAGCGGGAATCGGAAATATTGAGCTTCTGCGGGTTAAAGAGTGTCGTGTTTTTATCGCGCAGGAGTGTTACGGGCAGAAATTCCCGCTTCTGGGCGATGGCGGCCGTCAATCGTGCCATTTGCAGGGGTGTGACGAGTAGATCTCCCTGCCCGATCGATACATTGGCCGTATCCCCATCCACCCAGCCTCCGCGGCCGGCATCGCGCTTCCACTGGCGATCGGGCACGAGGGTGCGGTCACTTTCGAAGGGGAGCTCGATACCTGTCTTCTCGTCCAATCCGAGTACACGTGCCTGATCGGCAATGGACTGTATGCCGGTTTCCAGAGCCACCTGGTAAAAATAGACATTGGAACTCACGGCAAGGGCGCGCATGAGAGCGATATTGCCGTACCCGTAAGACTGATTTTCCGGAAACAGGCGGTTCCCAACCCGATAATTGGGGCCGCAGTATATCAGGTTATTTGGGTTAAACCCTGAGGTATTTAATGCAGCCAGAGCAGTGACTACCTTAAACGTCGAGCCTGGTGGATAGAGCCCCTGGATACTACGGTTGAGCCAACCGCCTTCTTCGTTGATGCGATTGAATGTCGATTGGGTAAGGACAGGTGAGAACTCGTTGAGATCGTAGCCGGGCTTACTGACCGAGGCAATGACTTCTCCCGTCTCTACAAGCAGCGCGACTGCGGAGCCCACCTTCGTTTCGAGAGCGGCTTCGGCCATCACCTGAATATCGATATCCAGCGTGAGGTAAAGATCATTGCCCTGCTCCGCCTCTTTCTCATCAAAGAGCTCATATTGCACACCGACGGGATCCACCCGCCAGATTTCCCAACCAATGCCGCCGCGCAATTGGGCGTCGAGACTCCGCTCAATACCGGATTTCCCGATTTTTCGCTGATAGCTGAGCGTGCGCACATCTTCGTATCCGCCGAAATCCACATCGATATCCTCCATGTCTCCATCGGACACATAACCCAGCACATGACTGGCCGCAGAGCCATAAGGATAATAGCGATAAGGCTCGGCAAGGATCTGGATCGGAGACTCGGGCGAAAGCTGTTCGGTGAGGCGCGCATATTCACGATTGGTGAGATCCTTCGCGATGATAAAGGGTAAAAGTCGCACGCCAAATTGTCTGCGGAAGCTCGCCTCATTGAGTGTCAGCGGCCTTTGCAGCAACTCAGAAACCTCGTTCACCACACGATTCATCACCCTTAGTCGGGCCTCCCAAGTGAGTGAACCATCCGTCTGAATCAGAAACTCCATGAAGTCTTCATCTTTACGGAGCTCACGGTATTCCCGCTGGAAGTCCTCCCGTAACTCATCCACATTTATACCTACTGAAAAGCGAGGCTGATTACCCGCAAGTAACACGCCATTACGATCGTAAATGCTGCCGCGGGCACCCTCCTTCAAGATACGTCGAAAGGTGAGGCTCGACTCCTTCTCAATATACTCCTCGTGCTTTACAACCTGATGCCAAAAGAGTGATCCCCAGAGAACCAGTAAGGCCAACACCATCACAATTCCCACATGGAGCGTACGGCGTGAGCTGTCTTCAGACGCCTCAAACGGGTTTAAGGAATCATCACTCATCCTGAGCAATACCTCCCATCAGGGGATCGGGACATTCGAAAAGATTTTCTCAATGATATCTTCCTCGGTAATTTCCTCGGCCTGCGCCTCATAGGTAAGCATAATGCGGTGTCGCAGGATATCGGGGCCGACATCCTTCACGTTCTGCGGGGTGACGTAGTTTTTCCCGTTGATATAGGCATGCGCACGGGCACCGAGGATCAGATAAATCGAAGCACGCGGGGACGCCCCGTATTCGATCAGGCCATCCAGATCGAGCCCGTAGTCTCCGGGGTTACGCGTCGCATTCACAATGGAGAGCACGTAATCCTTGATGCGATCGTCAATGTAGACTTCGTCGATACGCTCGCGGGCAGCGAGGATGGTCTGGGGATCGACTACCGGATTCACATCGAAGGATCGCTTGGTTTTTGCCTGCAGCTCCAGAATTACCCTTTCTTCCTGTCGTGAAGGGTAACCGAGCTTCACCTTAAACATGAAACGATCCACCTGAGCTTCGGGTAGCGGGTAAGTACCCTCCTGGTCGATGGGGTTTTCCGTAGCCATCACAAGGAAGGGATCTTCGAGCTGAAACGTGTTTTCCCCAATGGTTACCTGATGCTCCTGCATACACTCCAGTAGTGCGCTCTGCACCTTGGCGGGGGCCCGGTTGATTTCATCCGCGAGCACGATATTCGCGAATACCGGCCCTTTCTGCGGGATAAAGCGGTTTTTTTCGGGATTATAAATAACGGTGCCGACGACGTCCGCAGGAAGAAGGTCCGGGGTAAACTGAATGCGGCTGAATTGGGCGTTCACACAGGATGCAAGGGTTTTGACCGTAAGTGTTTTTGCCAGGCCGGGTACTCCTTCCAGCAACACGTGCCCATCCGTCAATAGCCCAATAATCAAGCGCTCGATCAGCTCATCCTGGCCGACAACGACCTTCGCGAGCTCCTTTTTGAGCGCATGAATCCACTCCAAATCTTCTGTGCTGACCGTTGAGCTTACGGTTTCTTCTGCCATGGTGCTTAATTTGATCTGCGCATGGTTTCGGCGCAAGCTCTAAACACAGGAAGCTCAGCCTGTTCGTTAACTAAAATTCTACACTCGCACGGATACCGAAAATAGAATCAAATGAATCATCGGAGAGGCCCATAGCATAGGTTACCCCCAGCTCGATTTCATTCTCGAAAGTCCAGACCATAGCAGGTGCAAGGTAAGCCGCGGTCGATTTTTCGATTTCGTCGTCACCCGTCTCCTCTTCCTCTTCTATAAAATACTCGAGTAATAGCGTTAAATTTTCCTGTATGATCCAGGCTGCGGCCAATCCGATAAAAAGCTCTTGCTCATCCACGCTTTCCTCATCTTCGGTTGCTCCATCCGTAAACTCCCAACCTACATTTGAATGAAGATAAAGGCCGGAGCCCAGGTGTTTACTGAGGTTCAAGGCCACGCCCCAACCGAACTCCCCGCTACCCAATCCGGAATCATCATCACCGGTTGGCAACGCAGCCTCAAATGATATGGCCATTGCAGGCATTTTATCACCTTCCTCGCTCATTCTAAATACGGTTGCCACTTCCATGTCTCCCAGGCCACTAGCCTCGAGCGTTTCATCACTTTCCTGAACATCCACCCAGAGGTAAGGCATCTCAATTTCGACCGCGAGCCATTCGGTAATACCGTACTCCCATTCAAGCAAGACTTCGCTTGAATCGGTTATCGTTTGCTCACCATCCTCCACATCCGTTAATTCATTGTAACTCAAAGTTTGTAACGAAATCTGGTGCTCTTCAAACTCCTGCATGTAGCCTTCCTCCAAAAAGAACAAGAACTGCTGTTCACGTTCGTGCGCTTCTTCAGAGCCCTGTGCTGATAACAGCAAGCAACAGGAAAAGCTCAAAAGTCTTATTCTTATATTCATAACAAAATTACATGAAACCATGATCAGAAATCGGCATGCACTACAGACACTGCCAAAAGCTCACTTTTTAATGCATCCAGCTTTATAGGCTTGGGGATGTAACCATTCATCCCATGCTCCTGGCATAGCTCACGATAACCCACAACGGCATGTGCGGTGCACGCGATAATGACCGCTTCGTCTGCCCGCCCGAGCGTTTTTTCAATTTCCCGAATCCTTTCAGATGCCTCAAATCCATCTATCTCAGGCATTTGAATATCCATAAAGATATAGTCGTAGGATTTTGTCTCTACATGTTCAAAGGCTTCCTTTGCATCTGCTGCTGTTTCTACAACCAACCCTATTTTTTCCAGAACAAGGGACGCAATCTTTCGGTTGGTTCCATGATCATCCACAATCAATGCATGCTTACCTTTATAGTTTTCAAGCTCAAAACTACTGATTACCGGTGTGGATTCTCCGGCCACCAGGCTACCATTGAGCGTTGATACGAATTCAGTAGGATACAATGGTTTGTATACGCGCTGAATGCGCGAGTCGTCCGGAATATTCGCTGCGGGCTCTTTATTGAGATCAGGTTTTTGTGCGACCCAAATCTTTCCGACACCCGGGGACATTCTCTGCAACAGTTCATGCAGACTGTCCACGCTCGTTATGGACTCCATGTCTAGCCACACATAGCAATTCTGCAAATTATCAACCACATTCAGCAACTCGCCGAGTTCAGCAAAATGAGTGCTGGCGTATCCGGATTGGTTGAAGAGTCCCTGGATAATCTCAGCTTCAGTTATATTTCGGCTAACCGTATAAACGCTGGCATACTCAGGAATAGCAAGGATCTCAACTCCCGTGAGCGCCGACGGTTTGTAATCCACATCCAACTCAAAGTGAAATTTGCTCCCCACATCCGGCTCACTCTCTACTATTAGCCGAGAGCCCATCAACTCCAGCAAACTATTGCAAATACTCAACCCAAGGCCTGTGCCTTTTGACTTGCGCGCAAGTCCTGAGTCCAACTGCTTGAAATTTTCAAAGATGGAGTCCAAATCCTCCGGGTCGATTCCTATTCCGGTATCGATTATCTCAAAATGCAAGCGTGCCTGGTCATCCCCTTTTTCCAGGCAACTGACTTTGAGCTTAATGTGTCCCGCAGTAGTAAATTTTAAGGCATTTCCCAGCAGATTTATAATTACCTGACGGAGGCGCACCGGATCTGCATATATCTTTTGAGGCAACTCAGGATCAATTTCAATCAACAGCTCGAGACCGTTCTTATGGGCCTGCATCGAAAACATGGAAGCACTCCCCTCAATGACTTTCCAAATAGGGATTAGTTCTACATTGAGATCCATCTTACCCGCTTCAATCTTTGAAAAGTCGAGCAACTCATTGATAATGTCCAGCAACGTCTCCGACGATGACTTGATGATATTAACAAACGAAAGCTGGTCACGGTTCAGCGGCGTATCCAACAAAAGGTCGGCTACTGCATTGACGCCGTTCATGGGTGTGCGTATTTCATGGCTCATATTTGCCAGAAAGGCAGTCTTCATCTGGTTGGCGGCCTCTGCCTGCTCCTTTGCTAGCACGAGAGCCTCTTCACTCTCCTTGATAGCGCGTAAGTCCTGGAGTACGATCACGGTACCATTGGTCTCTTTACTCTTATCAAAACGAGTGACAATCGCCCCCACGGGAATGTAGCTATTTCCCTCCGCGATAATGTTGAACTCCTGCATCGAAGCTCCTTTGTAATCGAAGTGAATGACCTTTGCGGGGTCTTCACTCACCACAAAGTCTTGAAAGTGCATACCCAGTGCCTTCGGTCTGCTTACATTCAGCAATTCCTTCGTTTTGGCATTCAGTTGCCTGATACGGTTGTTGTGATCGAGAACGACAATCCCACATCCCATGGATTCGATAATCGCCTCAACAGATTCAAGCGATACCGTCGTTTCGGATAATCGCTCGCTCATATCATTAAACGAAGCCGCAAGATCACCCAGCTCATTTCGGGTATTCAGTTGAATGCGAAAATCCCATTTACCTTCCGAAATGTGCTTAGTCGCCTCATGTAACTTAGCAATCGGACGACTTAACCCAATGGTCATATTAATGGACATACCGACAAGATAAATGCCTGATAGGATTGTGATCCACCAAACAGCCACTGAAGCAATGGATCGTAGTTTTTCGACTTCCTCATACTCTTCCAGATATTCATTGAGGGCGTCTTCATTCAGCTCTACAACCGGGTCATACAAAGCCACAGTATAGTCCAGCAGCCGCTTTGAGGGATTTCTTTCCGACTCAGGCTTAGAACTCCAGTAAGCATCCATCTGAGCCAGGGTATCCTCAATAAATAAGAGCGTCTGGAGTTCGCTCTCTTCACCTTCTTCACCTTCATCATCACCCTTGTCAACTGCCAGTTCTTTACCGGCTTCAGTCGCTTCTTTAAGGGACTCAATCTCTGCCCTGAAATTAATGATAAAATTGTCTATGTACTCATCTACCTGTATATCATCCGACTCAGTCTTTTTTTCCAGGATGAATATAAGATCCTCGAGTTGATCCACCATGGCATCAGTTACTCTTTGTTCGGCGTGGTTGCTCAGCGCCAACTTGCCATAAGCATAATACACCCTTTGATTGATCATTTGCAGGATCAACATGATCCCCACGATCATGATCGCTGTGCCTCCAAACACTAAATAGATTTGCTTCTTTAGTTGCATTCAGTTCTGTCAAAACACGCTTTAATGGAGGTCTTAAAACGTAGCTAAGGCATACAATACGGATAAAGGCCCTTATAACTTAATAATAAATCCGGCATTGGCTCAGACCATCCCTTAACGCGCTTGTTTAAAGTAATCTGCGATACGATTTTCGGCGAAAATCGATTAATAGAGTGATCAACGCATGCGCATCGCCATTCGATTCAGGATCTGCGAACCAGAAGCTGGAAGCGCATTTTTTGAGAGATGCAGCTACAAAACCCGAGGCAGAATCATCTTGGATTATGCCAGTAGACTCAGGGTGACCGTTAAAATAGGTATGATGGTCACTGCGCTTTCTTGCGCCACATCGCCCATTGCTCACGGACATAGGCGAGCTGCGCCGCATAGGCTGGCTTGGCAGCAAGATTGACCGTCTCATGAGGGTCGGTAGCCAGGTCGTAAAGCTCCTCATGTCGTGCGACACCCGCTTCTACAGCTTCCGGCTCCAGGTAGCGCATATACTTCCAGCGTTGGTCCCGGTAACCTTCACTGGGCACGATACGCCCACCGGCAGCAAACCAGTGCTCGTAGAAGAAATCATTGCGCCAGCTTTCAGGCTCATCACTCGAGTTAAGAAGTGGTTTTAGATCGACACCTTGCATACCCGAAGGTGGGGTAATGCCTGCCAGACTCAGAATCGTTGGTGCTATATCGATAGAGAGTGTCATCTCATTCCGCACTTTGCCCTTTTCGCTGCTGTTCAATCTTGGATCGTAGACCACCAGAGGCACCCGGATAGATGCCTCATGGGGCGTCCATTTTCCAGCAAAGCCATACTCGCCGAGGAAAAACCCATTGTCGGATGAAAAGATGATGATCGTATTCTCAGCCAAACCCTCCTTCTCCAGCTGCTCACGGATACGCCCGACCACATGATCCACCCCACTGATGAGGCGGTAATAGCCCTTTACGGACTTTTGGAAATTTCCAGGTGATCGAAAGCGGATCGCCCAGCGGTCGCGGCTCATGCTTTCCTTAATAAAGTCGGGCTGGCGTTCGTAGTATTCAAAGGCCGCGGTATGAGGAACCGGTATGGTAATATCCTCATAGAGATGCCCGAATACCGGATCGTAAGGGAACTGATCGGACAGAATATCCCGGGAGTCCTGCACATGGGCTGCCTTAAAACTGATGGAAAGGTGAAACGGGGTATCCGCATCGCTACCCTCAAGGAACTCGATGGCCTGATCGCCCATCTTCGCCGTGAGGTGCTGGCCCTGCTTGAGGGCTACATCCCCCTCGAAAAACCGGCTTTGCCCCGGGAAACCCTTATTGAAATCCAGAATACCATCCGCCTGTTTCGGATGCTCGACGCCCCACTTGCCGATAAATCCGGTGCGATAGCCCGCAGCCTTCAGTTGCCCCAGGTAGGTATCCGCCAACTGTTCTTCTGTAAATGGGGTATTAAAATCCCAGATGCGGTGCCGGGCGGCGTATTGTCCCGTGAAGATACATGCCCGGTTGGTCATGCAAATGGAAGTGGTCACAAACGTATTTTTAAACATCACCCCCTGCTCTGCCAGCGTATCAATCTCTGGGGTGTGGATGATGGAGTTCCCCATGGCTCCGATCGTGTCTGCACGCTGATCATCGGTAAGCAGGAAGATAATATTGGGGCGTTGGTTATCTGCGATCGCAAATGCGGAAAGGCAAATGACCACGAATAGGTATGAACTGCACTGAGTTAAGAAACGGTTTATTTGGGGGTACTTGAACTTCATAAAAAATACGCTCTTTGAGTTATTGTAGACGCAACGAAGCGGAGCAACCCCTAAGCAAGCACCCAAAGAGAATCAGGCGATCGATTTGTCCCACTGAAAGCTAAATTCACACTTGCAATCCCATGGCTGACTCTCCATATTCCAGAGTTTCCTTATTGCGCACCCTTAGCTCAATTGGATAGAGCACCTGACTACGGATCAGGAGGTTATAGGTTCGACTCCTATAGGGTGTGCCATTTTTTGAATCGCAATTTTATAAGTTTTTGCGATTCAGTAAGTTGCTGTTATGCAGCACTTTCTGAAAATATCAACTTGGTGTTGGTTACAAATTTGGTTACATTCTTTAACCTATGCCAAAAGAGGATAAAGTGAGAAAAATCAAGTATCTCAACTATCATCCTAAAAAGAAACAGTGGTATACTAGATTTCCTTTTCCTGAGGAGTTATGGATGTATGCGAAGCAAAGGACCAAATTCATCAACGCTAGCTCTGCTATTGCAATTGAAGAACAGCACGAAAAGAATTTAGCTGCTTTTAGAGCAGAGATGGAGCACTACAAAAAGAAGAGCGTTCAAATTCAGGCTGATGTCGAACATACTATAAACTCAGCAGATACAGAGCGTTTATCTAAAAGAAGACGTCGCATGGGCCATGTGATTACTAAGAACCGTGCTGATATCGTTAAGGAAGAAATCAAAAAGTGTGCAACCAGTTGCACAATTCCAGACCATGATTTGAAGCAATGGATACTCGACTGGTATGAAACATACTTCAAACAAGCAGAAATTCGTCTGGAAGAAATCTTCCACTACAAGCAGCGAGTAGACGAGGAAGAAGAAGGCTACGAAGACATTTATTGGAATCAGCTCTGTGATCTAAGGCAAGAACTGCACATGTTGAATTATAGAGTTGATGTATTCCAGCCACACAACGAATTAGCCGTCAAAAAATTGGATCAAGATGCATTCAACGAGATTCTTCTAAAACACAAAATCAACTTAGAGTCAGATAGCATACCTTATTTAAAGGCGACACGTCTCATCAAAGGTATTATGATTGATGTGCTAACTTGGCAGTTGGACTGTTTGTATAAAGAGGACAAATCAAAATTCTTAAGCCACTCACTAGATGAGGTGAAAGACTTAAAAGATGGTGTCCCTCAAATTGCACCCTATTCAACAAATCAATTTCCACTCGCTGAGTCTAATCTAACGGTTACTCAGTTATTTGATAAGTTTAAAGAGCATAAGACTAAAAGAGATAATCCTGGTCAGTCCTATTGGGACAGATGGGTTTACATGAGGGACTTGGCTAAAGAACAGTTCAAATCCAAAGCGTTATCAATACTCTCCAAGGAAGATTTTGATGACCTAAGAGACAATATTAGTAGTTTGCCCAAGAGAAAACCAAACGATGATTTAGGCGATTTAAGCTATTTAAGACGAATTAAGCTGAGCAAAAGGAACAACCTAGAAAGGCCAAATAATGATTCAGCCAATAAATTACTGAGAAACACTCGCGAGGTTTTTCAGTATGCTGAGGATGAGGGTTATATCAGGCATGGCATTTCATCAGTTTTAGCAGTAAAATTTAATGACCGAAATCGTAAGGGTAACATAAGCCAAGAAAAAGAACGCCACGCATATACTGATCTGGAGCTTAAAAAGATATTCAGTTTTCCCCTATTCGTTGGTTCTAGCGGCAAGAGAGGAAACCTAAATGAGGAAGGCAAAGTCATTAGTTGGAATAAAGACTACTGGGGACCTCTAATTACATTGTTTACTGGTATGCGCCCGAAAGAGATTTGGCAGATGAGAATTAGCCAAATCAAAGATGAAATCATCGATAATAATGTCGGTGTAGATAACAGCACAGAAGAGACAATTAAATATTTCCACGTTGTATCAGAATATGATGAGCAAAAAATTAAGACAGGAAGACTGGGCTTTAGGAAAGTGCCTATCCATCCAATGCTAAAGGAACTAGGTTTCGAGGAATATATAAAGGACCGTAAAGAAGACGATTATGTCATTCATGACATGAAGCGATCTAAAGCGCAGAATAAAACCAGATTTTTCACTCGGTATTTCTTAGAGGTTGTATTGAAGGAGCTTGACCTAAAAAGCAGCGAATACCTCAAAGACTTTTATAGCCTGAGGCATAATTTCGCTTCAAGAGCAGATGAGGTGGGTTTAAGTGATCGCGAAATTTACGCTTTATGTGGCTGGGTATTTGACGAAAAAGCAAATCTCAGCCAATCAATGATTAAGCGATATACACAATCTGCCTATGACTTGAAAAGAAATAAGGCCTCCATCGATCAAATCAATTATCCTTCCATAAACTTCGAACCTATGCTCTACAAGAACCTGAAGCCTGTCGGTTGGTTCAAGTTTGAGACCTAACCAAGTAATTATGGATTTTCATGAAGGAGTTAATAATCGGTGGATTTACTGTGTTGGTTTTGCAGCCTTATCTCAAATGTGTCTCTGGGTGTTTCCTCTATTCATTTTGATTGGCTTTATGACTTACGCTTTTTCAATAGTATCTGGTTTATTGTGTTTATTCTTTGGTCTGCTTTCAATCCTAGCTAAGGAGAAACGCTGGCTTGCTTCAGTATTTGGAATAGCTCTCACTCTATTCACACATTTGTTCCTAATCTTTGGAGCGGGCAAAGCACTGTTTGAAATTCATCAATCGATATGAGTAATTTAAAAATTTTCGTGCTGCTATTGAGCAAAACTATCTCATTATTGGGCAGTTCTTTAATCTCTATTGGACATGAAACGAATGGGTATAAAACAGAACTAACCGAGTATTTCTCCAAAAACAAATTAGCTTTATACGAACTTGCTGAGCAGTTCATCACTGATCTATCTGAAATACCTGAATTAAACCATATTGATTCTGATGCGGGCTATTCACCCAAGAACATAACACTGCCAGAATCCTTAATTTACCGTTATGCTGATAAGCTAAACTCGCTAGAGATTCAGCATATTGGGAGGGGATATACTCAAAGTTCAGTTATTGGAGAAGTGGTTGAAATTGTTTTATATTCTGAGGAATTTGATGATTATTTTATCCAATATGGTTTCGCCTATATTGAATCTCCTGACCCGACTATTCGTGGGGTATATCTCCCTGTCCGTCCTGGAATAGAGTATCAATGGCAAGATCATCATTGGTCAGCCTTTATTCGGAAAGAAAATTACATTTTATATTAGTCAGTAGAAACCTATTCCTCTATAAGAGCACTTACTACTATTTCATCAAGTGATGTATTAGCCCAGTAATTTTCTGCTTCCAGGCGAATATGATTCAAGACTAGTTCAATAATTTGCTTTAGCGGTAACTCTGAATCGCCATCGAATACAAACCAATAGTCTCTTTCTCCTTCATCTTTAGGGCCAAGTCTAATCCTCTGAAAGATATCGTCTGCTTTAGCTTTCTTTAATTTATCAGAAGCAATTTTGTTTAAAGGTGCTACACCTACATTAATGCAAAACTGGCCACCCCATTGGCTAAATTGGAAAGACAATAAATCAATCCTATCTTCTGTTATTCTGCGAAAGTGTGGAAATGAACCTTTAAATCCAGACTTACGAAGTTGAGCAATTACTGAAGTCTTTAGCATGCTTCGGATATTATTTTTGCTAGCTTTCATCTGAAAATGATTCTTCTTTCAAATAGTGCAAAGGACTTGTTTTAGCGATAAGCAAAATCAGCCAAACCAAAGGTATAATTACTAATAACCCTACCGCACTATGCGCACCAATTTCCTTACATCGTGGGCGTATAATAGATAAAAAACCAAATAGTGGCATTCCAATTATCATCACAAATAATAATGATACTGTTAGCCAATGATCTGAATATTCGTATTTATCAAAAATTCTTTCATATGGATAGAGCAGAGCCACATAGATAACTGATCTTACAAAATATGACCACCTACCAATCCTTTGAGGAAATAAGAATCTCAGAAATTTCATTGTGGGAATCCCAGATGAAAGCTACATCGGCCTGCGTATTTCCTCGATATTCTGACTTACGTATGAGTATGGAGGATAAAGGTCATTGGGAGTTACTTTGAGGACATGGGCTATAATCTGCAATTCATAATCGGTAACGTTGCGGACTTGGCTCTCGATTTTAGATATACTTATACGGTTAAGAGCTTCTAGCCCTTCTAAGTGTAGTTTAGCAACAAGGGCATCCTGAGTAAAACCTTGCTCTTTTCTGAGCAATTTCAGCCTTGGGCCGACGACATTTTTAACGCCTTTCATTGTTCCGATTAAGGAACAAAATTTACTGCTTTATAGATTTTTAATGTTGCCCATATGGAAACATTCTGATAAGAATAATACTATGAAAACTCTCAAACTGATAGCTATATGGTTAATTGCGATCTGTGTCCTATTAATGGCTCTGGGAGCATCCGCGGAAACCATTCCAGGTGGAATATTCCTAGGACTAACTGGATTGATACTCCTTCCCCCTATTGGCACTCGTTTACCCAAGCTTCTGAAATTCAAAAAAGCGAAAACGGCTCTAGTAATAGCCAATACTGCATTTTGCTTTATTGGTCTCTACTTACTTCATCTAGAGCAATTGGAAGCAAATAAGGAATTTTTTGCACAAAACAAGCAATACGTTTTAAGCCAAATTAATGATTATATTGATCAAGAAGAATTCGAGAGTGCCTCTGTAGAATTCGTTAAATACTCCGAAGTAGATGATCCCGATCTAGAGCTTCTGAAAAAGAGAATGGAGCGTGAAAAAAGAGATGTTCAAATTCGGAATGAGGCTCTCGCTGATAAGCAAAATTATGAAGATGATCGCTTAGAAAAGATAAAGAATCAATTCAGCTCATGGAACGGAGAACATACCAAACTCGTAGATATTATTAAAAGCGATCTGCATGATCCATCCTCATTTGAGCATGTGGAAAGTCTATACCTCGATCTGCATGATTACGTCTTAGTTGAGGTCACCTACAGGGCCAACAACATGTATGGGGCGAAAGTGAAGGAAAGCATAGCAGCCAGATTCACAATCGATGGAGATTTCATCCGTCTCGATACCCTCTAAACCTCACATATCTAAACTATGAAAAATCTGCAATATTCTCAATTCAAAATCCTGCTATCTCTGGCATTATTTTTTCTAAGTGTGGGCAGTCTTGCAAATGCAAAGTATACCAAGAACGAGACTTACTACATCGAAGAAATTTGTAAGGCTGCGGAACACTACATTGAAGCCAGTGAAAAAGGTTGGGTAACTGAAAAGTCCCGATCCAGATGGAAGATAAATTCGTTTACGGCAAACCTAAAAAAGACTCAGCCTGATTTTGAAGCGATTGATTACTCGTATAAAAGAAAGTCACTTGCTGAATGGCTAAAGGAATACGAAGAACTCACTGAGGAACAAAGAACAGTCTATTACGAAGAAAGGCAAAATTCGCCAACTCCCGTTCAGACTTCAACTAAATCAGAGCAAACTTCATCAGTAGTATCCACCCAGAAAAACTTGTTACATTTATACCCCAATGAAAGTAGCATGAATCACAGGTATGCAAGGTCTCACCTAGACAAAATAGGTAGATTAGCTTCAAAGGGCATTGGGATATTGGAGAACCCCCAATATACGGATTCTGAGAAAAGAGAACTTACCCGAATCTATGAAAATAACATCATAGATGTCCCAACCTACTTTTCGAATGCAGGTGCAAACCCCCTCGATTATCTGGAAGTATCTGCAAGAGAAAATATTGATCAGTTCATATCATCCTACCAAGAATACATAGCCAGTTTTGATGATATCTTTAGACGAAAGGAAATTGAGGAGGCATTCTTACCCTACTTTGAATTATTGCAAGAAACGACCCTGCTGCTTAAGAACGAACCACTTGAACAAGACATAAATAGCAATCTTAACCGAAATCTAAGAGTTATCAGCAGCAGACTTGATTTTCTTAAACAGCAATATGGAGATATAGCCTCTTACTTCAATGAGGAACAGTTACAGATAACCCAATCTTTTCAGAATGAATATGAAGCAAGGATCACTCGTATTGAAGAGTATCACAAAAAGCTTGAGGAGGAAGAGCGTAAAAGGAGAGCAGCTGAACTCGCTGAAAAAGATCGGTTAGCAAGAGTAGAACGAGAAAGAATTGCAGAAGAGCGAAAGCTCGAACTAGAGAAGCGAACTAAAACGCTGATTCACAAGGATGATCCATCCAAGCAATTTTCATACATCATCTTGAAAGATGCAGATGCGGGGGTAGCTGGTAGAGACAGAAGAAGCATTCACATGATTACGAGTGCAGAGACCAAAGCTGATAGAACTTATGTGATGCGTGAAACGGCTAAGGAGGCTTTCCTCGAATATAAGGTAGATGTGGTTTGGGTTAAACTAGAAGTCATGCCAGAAACAATGGGCTCTGGGCTTCTCTATGGTAATTTGACTTATTGCCCTGACAGAAAAGGAAACTCAGGCTCGGACAATGTCCCTGTTTGGCAAATAGCGGTAACCGATCGAGTGCTTAGTGAACAAGAATTGGAGATTTCTCGTTTATGGGAGATTCATCGGGAACGATTTATCCATCCCACCGAAAGATACGTGGTTGAAGAACAGCTAAAGGCATTTATCGCAGAAGAAATGGGTATACCAGTAAGCGAGGTTAGGCTGCCTTATATTGTCCTAGATAAATAAATTTCAATTATTAATATCAATTCTATCATTGTAAGCTATTAGAATAGCGGCTAAGCTATAATAATGATTTCCTCGTTTATAATTGCTATCAATGGTCTAAATATTCCTGAACAACTAGATAATGACATCGAGATTCTCTCAAATATTTGGCTAACGAATGATGTTAACAAATGCCAATTTATAAATAATCCAGGATTTAAAGAGGCTGTAGGTAGTTTAGAATTTGAAAATATACTATCAGCTCCTGCAATTGCATACAGTGAGCGGCTTAGAGCACATCCATCTATCCTCACCCATCACAAGCCTTACTTAATCGAATTGATTCAAGCTGTTTGTAACTTCTTATTCTCAGCCTGGATCGTGAAAGACAATTCTTGTTACACAGAAATGGGTTACATATTTCAGTATAATAATCAGGCGGGTTTGATCAGCTTACAAAAAACTCATTCAAATTTACTCTATATAAATTGTAGAAACAAATATGGAGAGTCTCAGGATACTAATTTTTCCATTTCAGAAATAGGTGAGATTGTAGAAATCGAAAAGCGGCTAGGAATATATCAGGCTGTTCAAGAAAGATTAAATCAAAGCCCAGAGGAACTAAATGAATTTAAATCAAACATTACTTTTGCTGTTTCTGATCAGAAAGAAATCTTCAATCGTTATTTGATGTTTTTGGGCTCTGCCAGAAATACCGAATATTTAGATTTAAGAGTATCATATCTCATAGTAGCATTCGAAGCTATATTCTCATTGGATCATGCTGAGTTAGCCCATCAAGTGTCGGAAAGAGCTGCGTTCATTTTGGAATCCGAGTTAAAGACTAAAAGGGTGGTTTATGACGATCTTAAAAGGGCATATAATTTGCGTTCGAAAATACTTCACGGATCTCATTTAAGAAGCCGTGATAAGGTAGAACTTAGGGAGATTGCAGGATTATTGGACGATTATTCGCGCGATCTATTGACAAAGTTCTTGGATGACGAAGGCCAGAATTGGACGTCTGATGATACAGACACGCGAAGAGAGTATTTCAAAAATTTAATTTTTGGGTAGATCATGTATACAGAGCTACGAAATTTGTTACCTTATAGATATAAACCCTATATTTCGAGCATAAGAAGTTACGCTAGCTCATCCTTGGAATTCGATAATATAAAATACAAAATTTTAAGCGATGAAGAGTATGGAAAAGATGTTAAGAGTGAGAAGCTTAAAAAGCTAAATGAAGCGATTAATGAACTTACTATTATTCTTTTCCTCTACTCTCTGAACAAGAGTTTCCTAGCAAGCGATAGAATGATTAAGGATACCGTAGATGTTTTTAAAAATTTAGAAGTAAACGAAATTTATATCGGATCTTTGTCATTATCTGAAAAATCTGAGTATTATAATATGGGGTTAGAGTTTTCAGAAGAATTAGTGAACTCTATTCTAAGTGAAGAACTTAAGGAATTGTTTCTTAAGAGCCAATATTTTCACGAAATAGTTGAATGGTTTAGGGGGTCTCGTGATGGCTTGGTTTGATCAAAAAATAGCTACTGATAAACTTCATCAATTCTTTAGCCATAAGAAGTCCAAAATAGATGATTTCGGTAAAAGAGTTAGCCAAACATTTGAAGCAGCTACTTTCGCTCAAACGATCAAATGGTATGAGGCTAGAGGTTGGAACATAGATATAATTAACCCTCCATCTAATGGAGGAAGATTTAGGCTAAAATATAGCACTAGAGGTGACGCAAAGAATTATACGTATGTCATATGCTTTAAACATGATGCAAATCCTTCAACCATACAAATTAGACACCAGATAAGAGTAGAAACACATCACAACATAAGGAGGCAGAGGAAAAAATATAAACAAGCAAACATTGTCTGCGATGTAGCGATACTTAAGAACTTTGATCATAATAGAATCACAGGTAATATGCATGTTTCAAAACAAGATTTAGTTAGCTTTGGCGAGGCGAAACATATGGATGCCTATGCAGAACTGCTAGCAGGGTTTATTGGTCTGGTTCATGAGCTGCAACCTTGGAGACTGTCGAATGATCGTTCAGGCAAGAAAGAAGAATATAAGAATCACATCCGACCATTTTTAAATTTATCTGGTTTTTGCCATAATACAGCTGAGGCCATTAAAGAGACTATCAATAGGAGAAAACTAGATATTGATATCTTTGATTTAAATAACCCATTGGTCGAGAAAATGGATTCTTAAAAAATAAATCCTAGTTCAAAATTTCTGTCAGCTTTCTACTCCTAATAAAATGATGTAGGGTGCTGCGGCCAACGCCAAGGATTTTGGACAGGCTACTTACCGATACACCCTTAGCGAGTAGGTCTTTGATCTCAGATTCCCTGCTATCGAGCTTTGATTGACCTCTGCTACCCTTGGGACGGCCTAACCTCTTCCCTCTATTTTTTGCGGAAAGGAGACCTTCTCTAGTCCTCTCTGATATGAAGTCTCTCTCCAATTCAGCAAAGAGACCAAACATAGAAATCATTACCTTAGTCTGTAGATTGATCTTACCACTGATACGAATGTTCTCCTTGATTGAAATAAAGTAAATCTCTCTACCAATAAGTTCATTCACAATCGTTAGCACTTGGTTCAAAGATCGGCCTAAGCGAGACAACTCAGCTACGATCAATGTATCTCCTGTATCTAACAACGCTAATAGATCATCAATTCCTCTCTCGGTTAAGGTTTTTCTTGATGATACTTGTCTCTCAAAGAAGTCAGCAATCTTGATATCTTCTCTTTGAGCGAATTCCAGTATAGAGAGCTTTTGAGCCTCTAAGTCTTGTTTACCCGTGGAAATGCGGGTGAGGGCTATCGTTTTTTTCATATATGTCTAAGAAAAACCCTCTAAGCTATTATTTGGCACAGATGCTGTCTAGTTATTCCCGCATTATCACGACATTTATTTACCAATGATTCGATCGATTCCTTGGTCACCAACTTCGAAAACTGTGCAACCAGTTGCACAAAATTTGCGGCAGGGAACAATGAAAGTTATAAAGGGCAAATAACCTCTACTAAAAAGCATCAATATAACCAAAAAATCTGTCACATATAATTTCTTATTTTATTATCAAATGTTACACAATCTTACACTATAAAAAAGGGGCTGTTTTTAAGGAATTTAGGCAACTGTTTTCACTCCATAAAACCACCAATTTTTATATGCTAGTTGACACAAATTGACACTATAAAAAAAGAGGCTAATTCTTAATGATTAATTGCCCGCTATTTGATCTCAGTTTTTAACACAAAAATTTGCACCACAAAGGGCGATATAGCTTGATAAATTAGGGGTCATTTCATATAAGAAAAACAGTGCAACCAGTTGCACAGATACCAACCTGAATAGTTTCCCCTTTATTCTTAAAGGTCATACGTTCTAAAAACACAAGAATGATAGTAGAACATAATGATCAATTACGAGTAACCTCTAATAATATTCGTAATGATAAAATAGAAATTCATATTAAAAATATTTTCATTTATTGTCATGTAGATGACTATTTTGCTTTTGCTCAGCATTTGTCTAGAACTCCTAATAATAATGAAGAGGAGCAAGGCGAATTTGGCTACTTACGAACTGGGTGGATATTCTCTAGTCCCTCAGGGGATGTTGATGACCCAAGCTACATGATAGTTAGATCAACGAATAGGAATAGTGATAGACCAGTCCCGCTATTTAGTGGCAGATTAGATTTCAGAAGACAAGATGTCAGTCCAGAGCAAGTTAGATGTGAGCTGAGATTTACACTCGAATTTAATCCTACTCGAATGTTTGTTCACCAGAACCTCCTTAGAAACAACAACTCGGTTACTAGCTTAGCTGAACCCATAACGATAACTCATAGCCCTAACCCTTACCTAAATGGGAGGTTATACAGAGTTAGGGGCGATGAATTCACGCTAGATGGCAATGATAACTGCATAATGCTACCAGCATGGATGCGTTATTGCACAAGGGAGAATTGGTTAAATTTTCTGGATGCTACCCTCGAGCAGACTGTCCAAGCTTATTTTGAAGAAGTGCGCAGGGCATACATAGAAACAGCACGCAATAATAACGTGAGAATAAGTTTTGACGCGCCTAATTACTCTATGCGTCAGATAGAATCTTACTGTGAAATGCGGCCACCTCCAAATATTAACTCCATTGATTATCTTTATAATCTCTTGCCCTGTTTCAGGAGATACGCAAACCACGTTATTACAGAATACCCTACACCAGTTAGTGTGGAACAAAATAGAATATCACCTGTTATCACTCTGGTCGTAGGAAGTAATCGCGAAATGGTGATCTATGCAAAAACTTTGAATCGTGTTAGATTTGAATTCAGGCAATATAGGGATGGCATAAATGGCAGAAGAAGCTCCTATGATCTACCTGAAATATCTGAGCACATGGTAAGGCAAACTTCTCCTGCTGTTCGCCAGATAAACAATCTGCTTCAATGGATACAGGGAGAGACTTCAAGACCTAGGAGACCAGTTAGAACTCCTCATCTTCTATATTCTCAAATTTACAGACATTCGAGTTCCCCATCTGTAGCTGAAGCCATCATTACTAGTCTTATTCGCAGAGGAAACGTAACACCCAGTGGTGTAAGGGAGCTAAGTGCGACTATCAGAAAATTAGTCAGATATAATGTTTTACGCCGAACTCCAAATACTGCGGCAGGCAGCAATCTCACCTACACAGTAGCCCCCCATTTCACTGCAACATTGGAATACTTCCAAAATTCCCTGAATCCAAATAATAGGGAGAGCGATTAACACCCCAGAATACCCCTAAAAAGCCCATAATTGGCCTATATGGAAGGATGTCATATAATATATCAACCAACACCCAGATTCTAATGAGTAAAATTTGATTCATCGGAGTAGAAATCATCACAACGCTTACGTGTCATGCGGGCAGATTCATTTCCAAATAAGTGCAATTTAAGTGATCTCAAAAAAATCCTATATCCAAGTTTATCATAATTTTTCTGATTTCTTGGAACAGTCATATCAATATGGTTTTGTCGGAAGGTAGGTGTAGCACCTTCATGTTTAGGTCTTTCTTTTGGAACTATTTGAAATCCAACTGATGTATAGTCTTGATAATAGAAGTTATATTCCACTACCAATTCTTCTCCTTTATTGTTAGAAATTCTTATCGATTTAGATTTAATAAAAATATCTTCTGCCTGATAGTTTAATGGGGGCTTGTCGTCGAAAATTCTTCCTTCATATGCCCAATAGAACCAATCAGGGTCTTTAAACATAACCTGTGGCAGTGTTAACCCCTTATGCCGTCCAAAATCTAGTGGTGTCCATATCATAGCTATTTCCAAATAATCGTTTCAACTAACTAATCTTTATTTATGGCATCCCAGTCAGTGACTTCTTTGCCATCAATTTTCCACTTGTTTTCCATGTCATCAATCAAGCCTACCATAAATCCAACTGTATCATCAATTATCATATTTATGGCAGTCGCTCCATTTTCATCTCGCCTGAATGTAGACTTACTACCGTTAGAAAAATGCACACTAAAGCCGCATAAACCATTATCATTTCTCAGAATTTCTAAGACTTCATAATTACTCCATTTGTGGTATTTCTTGTTTCTTGCCAAAAAAAATTTCATATTTGCATATGCTACCAATAGACCTGATAAAAACCCAAAAGTTAAATTTATAAGGTCATCCACTTCTTCTATAGGTCGAATTCTGTCTTCTTCAGCATTAAACAAGCGTAGTTCTTTATCGGTTATTATGTAATCAGAATGGGCAATAGAATTCCTCAAAGATTCATCGAATATAGTATCAATATAGCTTAATAATTCGGTTTTATTCAGTTCCTTTGCGAGATTCCTAATATGAGATATTTTTGCTGATAGACTAGCAGGAATCTGCTTGCCTGGAGTCTTTGATCTTTTGCCTTTTCTATGATTCAAGTGCATGAGAGGAAAGGGCTTGTAATGACTCCCTGAGATTACCCCTAGAATATTTGCTATAATTTCATGTATAGGCGTCATCTCTATAATAAAACAGTAGTAATGGAGAGCGAGACGCCTAGAACTAGATATTCCTCTCTGCTTATTTGCTATTTCTAACATCCAATTGAAGTCATCAAATGTGACCTCTGCCTCATCCAAAATATCCCATCCAGACATGTGCATACCTCTAGGTCTTAGGAGAATGCATAAGGTATCAAAACTACTGGCTTGAAATGCCTCTTTTAACAAAGAAAACCAGAAGTCGTGATACAATTTTTCTTTATCTTCCATTTTGGAATAATTGAATAATAGCGTAGGTATGAAAATTTACTATACAATCAGCTAAGAACATCTGCGATTCTTGAACCATCGGAAAATGTGTATTTTTTAGAATCCTCACTATTTAGGAAGGAACTAGGTAATTTTTGATTCTCCAACTATCTCTCCTGAAACCTCTATGCTCAAGGAATAAACTGATGCCTCCTCTGTAGTCTCCAGAATTATATCTTGCTCTGCTAACACATCGATTTGAAGAGCGGAATCAAAATTGATTGATCGACTACAACCTAAAAAACAACTCAAAGCACAAAAGGAAATCAGCCATCTATTCATTACTAAATATTAAACTTTAATGGTCAGTATACAAGCTTCCTAGTAAGTAACTTATCCAATCAACTGTTAGAAAATCGACACTTTAACTTATATAACTCACTCATTTTAAACGTTTTATAGAGATTTTGGCCAGACTCCTGACACTCTCGTGATTGATGATGTTTTTGGTTCAGATTTTTTAGAGGTAATTTGCTAATCACTGGCTATGATTTTATTTGAGGTAGCTCATTGGCTCTAGAAATAATTTTTGTAGTTTAAAAGTATTGCGAAGATAAAGATTTATAACTGACAGTCTCTAATAAAATTAGCATATTTTATAGCAATTTATTATTTCTACTAATTTATTACTATTATTTTACATATTTGTGGTGTAATTTTTGCGTTTTTTTATTAATTTTGTATCTTTTTCTTGACTTATTAGAATGTCATTATTTTGTCAGTGACGATTTCTAACTAACTTTCCTTTTCACAAACTATCCGACTTTTTGTATCAGCGTGTATGTAGGCTAATACAAATAAGCTAAATCCGACTAATTAATTATGGACACTTTAAGTCCTGCACCATCGCCTAACCGTCTTTTTAAGTACATGTTCCTTACTTTCTGGACTCTTACCGCACTCTACGGAATATACTCCATTATAGTAAGGTTTGGAAATGCCATAGACCAGCACTACTACGATGTAGTCGAAATGTCATTAGTCGATAAATATACTAAAGAAACATACACCAATATAATTCCTGCTGGAACACTACTAAACATAGCAGTATCTGGTAAGAAAAAAAAGTGTATTGTAATAGTGGCAATGGAACGTAATTCAAATCAGCCACGATTAATAGACTGCTACTTACTAACTGAAGATAATCATTATAGGAGCCCACAAAGCTCAAATCCACTGCGCAACAATAATGAATCCACTATTGTTATGTATTGTTATCACGTAGGAATTGAAGGTTATTATTATTTCTCACAATTTAGAGAAAAGCTGGAAAGTAATAGACATATCTTAACTAAAGATGAATTTGAAATTCTTAAAGACAAAATGAATGTCATAACTAAGTATTATTCATTTAAAAACTTATTATGATACTTTCAAGAAATAAGTATTATATAGAAGGCAAAGTAGCAGGGGAAAGATGCCTCTTAATTTCTAAGAAAGAAAAATTAAAGAGTATAGATGAAGAATATATACTTAAGTCCTCCACAGCAATTAATAATGTAATACCAGGGAACTATAGCAATAGAGATGATATAATTAATGTTAGAAACAAAATAATAAAAAAAATTCATTACTTAGCACCAAGAATAAAGAAGTATAATATTAACAAAAACCTTTATTATTATATACCAGTTGTAATAGTTTTCCTGGTAGAAGTATATATTGCTTACTTAGTGCTCGAGGAACTAGATGTTACAAACTTATCTGCACTGCCGGGGTTAGACTGGATAATACCAATTGGTGTTTATGGTGGTCTTCTACCATATTCCGCACACCAAACTGGATATTTTATTCGTAAAGATAAACCAATCTTAGCATTATTCTTTTTTTTGTGTGGGCTACTACTAATTGGATCATTACTATGGATTAGGCTAGAGGCTGGTGGTGATCTATCATCAACAGTTTTCTTTATTATAGTTAGTCTGTTAGCGTTACTTTTTGGCGCTCATTCATCATCAAAATCCTACCGAGCTAAACTATCTCGTATCAGATTTACGATAATAAGGAGGTTTAAATCAAAAGAAAAAGAAAAAACAACTCAGGATGATAAACAAGTTGAAGGTAGCGCTATTTCAAAATATTTCGAAAAGCTGGTCGAATGCGATAAAGAACTCAACAAATTCAATCAAACTCGATGTTCAAATCGCATCCACTACTTGAAGGGATGGGCAGAAGGTTTTAGCTTATTTTCTCTTAACAAAAGCAAACGAAAGTATGAGTAATAATGAACATATAATTAATTCGGACTACAATAACTACCTTCAAAGTTTCAAAGCTGATTATAACAAAGAAATCATAACTTGTGAAGAAAATTTGATAAAAGGAGACAATGGACTTTATAAATTGCTCACAATTTTGTTACTCAGATCCAATAAATATAAAGAAAATATTGCAGACAAGTCTAATAAAATTAATATCATAGGCACAAGATATGCCACACGTTTGAAAGAAATAGAAGATAAAAAAGCAAGAGATATAGAAAAAGAAGAAGTTAAATATAGTAGACGTAAATTGCAATTAGATGATGTAGATGATCAATTGAGAACTCGTTATGATAATATAAGTGAAAAATATGAATATCTAAATAAGAATTATAAAATTAAAAAGGAAGATTTAGATGATAAAATAAAAAAAGAATGGCAATTCATATTTAACTTACCTTCCTACAAGAAAGGCACTCTTTTTAGAGAATCAATTTTAGTAATTATTAGAGTTTTTCTTTTATTTATATGCGGTTACATAGCTCACGAATTTACAGAAAACTTAAATACAAATTTGTTAGCAGGAAATGTCAGCGTATTCAAGATTAGCATACAATACATAACGTTAATTAGTGTCCTTTTTTATATTCTTTATCAAGCAGTTTTTTCACTTTTAGGTGGATATATTAAAAGGCATAAACAGAATTTTAAAATTAATATAAATAATATATTTAAGGATTTTAACTTTCTCAGATTATTGTTTTTATTATTCATTTTTTTGTATCTTATATATTCTGCTTTTTTACATATTATAATATTTCTTAATGCAAGCCTATACGAATCATTCTCTTTTTTAACAATACACGTAACAGGTTTATTAGCTATACTCGTTCAGTATAAGTCTGAAAAGAGCCATGAGGAATATTTGGCAATAGAGAAGATTAGGAAGAATAAAAATGAAATGAGAGAGCTCAACAAAGAACTTATAAAATTTCTAAATATAGAACAAAATCTAAGTTCTAGTTTAGAAGATAATCAAGTGATCATGCGTGAAGAAGAGGATAAATTTATTACGGAAAAAAGCAAGATTGAAAGCAATTTCATTCTAACTAAAGAGAATATTAACAAGGCTGAGCATGAAGAATATGAAAAAGTTAGTATACAAATAGATCAAGACTATCAAAATATTCTAGAATTAGAAGGCAACATAACAACACTTTGTAAGCAATTTAAGATAAACTTAGAAAAAGTGGCAGCTCACATTATCAAATCTTATACTGAGGAGGCAAATCAATACCTTAGTGAAGCTAAATTTCAGAAACAATTTGAGGTGACAATTGAAGTTCTATCGGCTGATCATTGGGACAATGACAAGAGACTAATAGAAGAATCAATAGATAATTTAGTAGTATATATTAATGAAAAGTCTAACAAATCGATTTTTAATATTAGAACTGAATTAGAAGCACGATACAACAATACTGAAATACACAATTTTGTTAAAACTTTACTAATTTATGAATAAATCTAAAAATAATCCGACCCGAATTATATTTGCTCAATTACTATTTGTAATAACTATTTATTTAAATTCTAATCATAACCTTAAAGCTGACAATGATGACATTGAAAGTCCAGTTGATAACACTATATTATTAGTTATTGCAATTGATTTTACCGCATTCTTGGAAGATGGTGAATTAACAAACAACTTAAAATATAGGGATAACTTGGCCAGAAACATTGAACTAACTTTTAAAAGGATTTTTTCAAGAAAAACGTTAAATGAGTATAAAGATAAAACCATAAACATTCTGGGGAATAGAACTAAAACGATAATTTATGATGTAACCAATTTGGCGATGGATGTTGCGATATCGGATGTATACCTAACAGACGAACTAGCGGAAAGAGTTAGAAGAACAGACATTTGGTTATCTCGTCAGTATAGGGAAAATAAAGATTTTACCACAGATGGATGGCTAAAGAACCAAAATCTGAATATACAGAATAGAATAAACTTAACCTATCCCCTCAATATATTAAGATTTTTAAACAGCGGAACTCTTACGAAACATGAAAATGAGGGGCAATACGATACAATGATATTTGCCCTACTTACAGGAGGCGATAGTAGATCAAATTTAATAAACTTAAAATTTCTAGAAAACAACGAATGCGATTATGTGCTTAAATCTATAGGCATCGAAAAACTACCCACTTATAATAGTTGGGAGGTTATAAAGTTACAGATAGGTTATCCTACATTGAATCATGTTTTAACACCAAAATATGACTTTGCGATCGCTTATGATAATTTTTGGCAATGCTTGTTTACTGATCTAGTAAAAGCAAAAAAGTATCAGTCAAAAAGCCCTTACAGAGAAAATATGCATGAGACTGTTTATGAAAGACACACAGAGGATTCTATAGAGAATTTCGCGAGGTATATTATTGAGTCACTTAACTAAAGATGTATACAAAGATTTATTTGCTGCTATTTATATCCTTCTTTATTAGAAATGATATTTATAGTGAAGAGGATTTCAGTTATTTTTATCGCTCTGATTCAGAATCCTTATTTGGAGAACCAATTATACAAATTTGCATAGGAAGTAGTGTGTTTGAAGATTTACCGCGAACAGTAAGACTTGTTGAGCTGGAAATCAGAGCTTTTGAGGGTGATAAGTCAATTGCTTCTACTAATGATGTAGTAGAATTCACCAATCACACTAAGAATATAGTCATTTCAGAAGTTGGAAGATATCGGTTAATTCCCGAGAGAGTAAGTGAGAGCTACACCTTAAGCAGCGAGTGTGCAAACAAAGAAGAAATAAACAAAATAATTCAAGAAAGCGGAGTCAATTGGCCAGGCATCATTAACAATGTCATAATTCAGGACCTTCCACACGCGCGGTATCAGCTTGCGATCAAATTACTTACTTATAGGGATAGAGCAGGTCAACCTAGAGACTACGATTCCGTTAGGAACTGGCTAATTGATACGTTTGATTACCCTTATGATAGATCTGTTAATTTGGGCTTTAAACAAATTGAGAGTGATCCTTTAGGATTCCCAAGTGTTTCAATCCAGATTACAAATATGCGGGTATTGGAATATTTGAATAATAATGAGTTTAAGTCTTTGAAGCTTAATATTAAGGATCCTGCATCCAATATTGAAAAGCTTGAATTTAACTCTCTAGATGAATTCCGAAAATACAGGTATCATCCTGATATTCTTGGGGAACATGAAATAGCAATAGAAGCAATCGCAAAAGAAATTAATCATCCTCATCGGGAGATCAGTTATACAGGTAGTAATTCGTTCAATGTAGAAAGAGGTATATTACCTGAATTTAACCTGATATTTGATAATGGCGTAATAGAACTAGTTTCAAATATCGGCCACATTAGTGACAAGATACTCAATAATATTTCGTTAGAAATCCGAGAATATGAAGAAGATGGATCTTTTAGAACTAAAATACTCTTTTTTAACAATGCACAGGAGTTGAACCATTTTGCCAAAGAAGATCTACATTTTAACAACAAAGGGCTAAAGGAGTTCATACTTAATGCAAGAACCTGGACTGGAGAATACATCCCACCACTATCATTAAAAGTTGAGATGGGGTTGTATGAGGCAGAACCTCAGGTAGAGATAATTGAATTTCCAGAGAATAGAGAACATGTTATCGAAGTGGAATTGCCCCAAGCAGATGAAAAGTATCTCGATATGGTTTTTTTGTTTGATGGATCAGGTTCTATGGAGGATGAAATTGATGGAGCCATTTCAGCTAAAGAACATATCACCGAATTAGTGCGTGAAACGTCCGATAACATAAATATCTCATCAGTATATATGAGAGGATATGAAACTAAAAGGAAACAGTATCGAACCCAATCCCCCGTTATCATAGATAATACAAAAACCCATACAACTGGTAATAATGAAAGTATCTTCTTCTCCCTATACCAATTAATTCATGCTAAGAAATTTGATCTAAACAGCTTATGGAGAGAAGAATCGTTAAAAACGCTATTCTTGTTTACCGACGAGTATGATAATGCATTCGAGGAGAACTTCAACAGGGAGCTTACCTGGAAAATAGACAGCAAGCCGTTTAATGATTTATCTTTCACATTCAGCATCAATGATTTAAAGCATATGCTAATTACTAATAATATACATATGGGAGTAGTAACAGGAAAAGACAGGACCTATAATCCTGAAAAGCTACATAAATACTACAGTAATTTTTTAAATGTCCAAAATAAAACAGAGCATACCCATATCGGGGTCTTTGATTTATCTGAGACCGATACCATTGAATTTAACACAGACATAAGTAGCTTTATTTCACAATCCATACGTCAATTAGAAAGAAGTTTGTTACTTCAAATACTTAAAAAAGAGGATGAGTTTGGCTTGGTCAAAGATTATGAGGTCGTAGGGTTGAATAAGAAATATTTGGTGGACAGAGATAATGGATCTATTAATTTGCTTTATGGGATGGCTCAGCAAGATGCAATCGAATCAATTAAAGTAAAGTTAATCTTTAATGAATTACCTAGTAATAACTACGAAGCAGTCTATACAATAAAATTAACTACCTCTGACAGCAAAACAATGTATGAAGAAGACATCAATATTGCAGTTTTTGGAAGACCTGATGTGTTTTCGAAAACACTTGATCAAGAAAACCCATAAAATTTAATTAATGATACTAAATCCTCAGAGTAGACTTAAGAAATTATATATAACAATGATGTGTATATCAAATAATTTGTGTGATAAATATTGCCAACAAAATAATGAATAGACTTAAGTTCTATTTTTTCGACCTAAACAAGATAGAAGCAGTAATGAAATAGAAAAGACAACACTGTGACTGATTGAAATTTAGTTGATTATGGTTACAAAAATGGGTTACATTTTAGGGTGAACCGCCAAATTTATCATTTCCGTAAAATATTCATTATCAGCAGTTTATTGATCCGAAAACAGGTTTCCTACAGGGTGTGCCAGTTGTCTTGTCATAGCAATAGAAACTAGATAGCATCTTGGGTTAATTGACCGAGTTTTGGTTGCATAAAACAAAAATATCCTATTAGATACTTAGGTTTACTGAAAGTGTAAGATACGAGTGTGATCCAACCTGATTGTTGAATTCTTTAGATTGGTTGTTCCAGTATAGCTCAGCATTTACATCCCATTTTGAACCGCCTATCCTCGCACCAATTCCACTTTTTAAATCATACTGTAGTCTCTCATGCACTAAGCCGTGACTATTTCTGTATGTATTTCCAGCAATAAAAATATTATGTATGACCCATTTGTAATTTGCAGATGCAAAAAAGTAAAATCCTCTTATACCAAAGAAAGTAGTTCCATAACTATCTATGCTTTCATCATAAAAGGTTTCTGGTAATCCAAAGCCTAATCTTCCGCTAATTCCCGCTTCTGCCTGACTATAAATATTGCCTAAATCAACACCTAGGCTAGTATCGACTTCGTGTGCCAAGAATGAGTCTTTTGAAGAGCTTTGGATACGCCACTTGCGGTCTGCATGAAGTAATAAGCCGACTTCACTTTTTAATTGATTGCTCCACCCTTCTGGTCGAACTCCGTTAAATATC
The DNA here is from genome assembly GCA_028285755.1 of Puniceicoccaceae bacterium. Taxonomy (GTDB): domain Bacteria; phylum Verrucomicrobiota; class Verrucomicrobiia; order Opitutales; family JAFGAQ01; genus JANQOQ01. The sequence goes on along the minus strand of JANQOQ010000014.1, from coordinate 238,333 downwards.
TGATGCCAACCGCTTTGTAATTGTTCTCCAAGAGCTTCTGGTCCTATCATCCCTAAGCCTATGATAACAGTATCTACTGTAGGTGTTGAACGCATTGATAAAAATTTGCTATTACCACGTCTTTCATGGATAACACTGCTCATCAGCATTGCTGCATATGGCCTATCATTAACCTGAAGTTGATCAGCGTCTTTCCCGATCCCATAGTCGAAAATGTAGTCTAGAAACCGTTGATTATTACAAAATCTATAGTAGTTATCGCATGATGCAATGATAGCGGGCGTATACATTTGATGCTCGAGCTGAAAACCACCTCTTGTTCTTTCGATTTCCATACCCAATTTAGGGAGAAATTGCATTAAACTCTTAGACCAAAGGAAGTTTTGATCCGTATTCTGAACTCGGGATAGCTCGTTATCACTCGACATGTAGTTTAAGTATACCCCATTGGTGTAATACCTGTCTGTGTATTTAAACCATAAGTTACTTAAGTGCGTGTTTAAAAAGGTATCGTTCTCCCACCGAACAGACAAATGCTCGTGCTTATCAGCGAATAATCCCGACAAAAACAGAAGATTTATAATAATATAATAATAAATGGATTTCATAATTAAAAAAGATTGAAATGATAATTTATTGATTTAAAAGATTAATTATCATTCTCTAATCAATAATATAATTATGCCATCAAAACCATTTACCATACAAAAAGCCCATTGGATCGTAGCGTATTGCATAGCTAAAAAAGAGCATGGCGAAGAACTCGCTCGGTCAAAATCCAGGAAAGTGCTTGCAGAGCACAATCTATCGAAAGAATACTCATTAGGACCCGCACAATTAGCATCCCTTAAACCATGCTTAGATAAATATACTCAACCTTGGGGACTAAAGGTCAAAATTGGTAAACTTAAAGCTGCTACAGAAGTATCTCATATCACCAAAGCAGTTTATAATGGAGCTACTGTATCGCCGGAAAAATGAAGTCACATAGCCTCCTAATTTTAGTTATCTCAATGCTCAATAATGCAATAGGTGAAGTTTTGATTGACCCATCTGAATTTGATTTTGATGAAACCAATTATTTGGAAATCCCAGAACAAATTGCATTTATTGTTTACAATTTTATGCCTAGTGAATTGAGCCATTTTGATTTTAATAAGGATAAAGCTATAAATCGATATGACTTTGAATTTTTCTCAGAATTGTATCTGCATTTTAGTATAAGACAAGAAAATGAGATTCCTGAAGAACTATTACCAGAAGAACTGTTAAATAGATTCTATTCTAAACATCCAAGCTGGCTTGGAATTGCAAAACCTCAAAAGAAATTCAAGGATGGCTTACTAGTTACAGAATCGGATGCAGAATTAAGTAAGAGACTTAATGGCTTACTCAATGAAATAGCTAGATTTGAAGGTAGATTGCCACTTACTGACGACGGGGTTAGCATTCCGCCTGATAGCGAATTCTTCATTAGACTATCATTTGATGATTTAAGAAGACACTACACTAGAGGTTCTACCGACACAAACGAAGAGAATACGAATCCACAAACGCGCACTAATACAATGGTTAAGTCAAAGAACGAGCCCGCACCTTTTACATTGTATTTAGCAAAAGACAAAGTTAACTCAATAAATGATTATAAGGGGGTGTCAGGTGCAATATTTTCATATAACAAGGATTTCAACGACTCTGATGGATCGGATACATGGATATCAAAAGGGGTTTTTTCCGTTGAAACTACACATTTTAAGAATACTGATGTTTATCAAACGTTGAATTATTATTTATCGTTTGATAGGGCTATCGCAGACAACAGTGAGGATGAAATCAATGACCTTCGATTCGATGTCTCATGGATGAGTATAGTTCCATCAGAAGATATAACTCTCGTATATGATTTAGAGGCATTTTATCAATCGGATTTTGATATTGATGCCCAAATTTATGGAGGCAAATTTTCAATTTATCCAATAATATCCGAAACCGGATTTAACTATCCTAGAAATATTCCTGGCACGGATTATTTATATAAAATTAATACCCATATCCTGTTGGACTTTGGTATCAATTTAGACCAAGGCGAATTCGAAAATTACATTGAGGACAATTTTTTTAGAGGAGGATTCTCTATTGGTTTTGATGTCTGGAGTAGAACGGTTGTCAACAATACACCTAAAGTAAAGTTTTCAGCAAACTTTGCTAAAATTGAAGTCATTGATGGTGACCAAACTAATCCATTTCTTTTTGAAGCGAGCCTGGATTATGCACTAAGTGGGCAACTTGGCTTAACCCTCGAATACAGGGACGGCTTAAAGGTGAATACCTATGAGGAGCTCGAAACACTTAATATTGGTTTAAATTACAAATTCAAAAATTAATTGGTTTTATAGGATTAGAAATTACTTCATCTGACCTAACTTACTAATTTTTTAGACTACTAGTATTACCAAAAAATAACAAATTAGAAAGCTTAACATGAGTTATCACTCATTGCTTTACTACCAAAGCACAATCACATTAAGTATATATGGTTCTTGATTTTGGTTACAAAAATGGGTTACATTTTAGGGTGAACCGCCAAATTCATCAATTCCGCAAGATGTTATCTATCAGAAGTTTATTGATTCAAAAACAGGTCTCCTATGGGTGTGCCATTTTTGGAATCGCATTTTTATAAGTTTATGTGATTCAGTAATTTACTGCAATACACTACCTTCCGAAAAAATGGCCTCACTTAATAATTATTCGAAATACATGCGAGCAGCTACCATATCCAACTTCATCATTGATACCAGTTGCGACATATAGATATTCGGGCTTGCCGTCTTTAATTAATAGTTGCGCTCGTTCAAGATGACCTTCCCTAGGACCCCTGTATAATGAAACTTCGTTTAGTTTAGATCTGCCTATGTAGTATTCTAAATCCTCATAGGCCCTGATAGAGTTTTCTTTTGAAAAATACAGACCATCATCAGATGCCCATTGCAGACCCCCTCCAATACTCCCTAATGAGCCACGGAAATCTCGACTCAGAAAATACACTTTATCTTCATGCGTGAATGCAAACACATCTTCTAGCTGCATGCCTTCTGAAGTAACTCTATGCGGATGAATCTCGTAGGGACCTTCCAAATTATCTGATAGAGCAACACCATAACCATAATCAGATGTCCTCCAGTTATGCATGTCATTTTCTTTGTTTAGCAAGGGATCATCTGTAGCAGGTAATACCGACTTAAAGTATAACATGTATTTCCCACGAAATTTAATAAGCGAAGGATTGGTTACTCCCCTTACCGAATTATGATTCCAGTAATTCAGATTCTCAGGCCTTCGTAGTATAGTACCATCTGTGTTTTGTCCTGCCGCTGGCCGCCATTCTCCAGCTGGATCATCCGCAATAAGCATTATGATTCTTTGATAGCGTTTATCATCGTTCTCATTGACGATGAAACAAAGCACATATTTCCCATCAATGTATTGAACTGTCGGGTTGTGAGGTGCATTGAATTCGCCGTCTTTATCCGGGACTACTATTCGTAGAAAATTGAATGGTCCTTCTGGACTATCACCTACATAGTGCGCAATGCGTGAATGCTTATACCAACCGCTAAATCTTTCTTCATCATTGTCAGGCATGGGCCATTCTGCAACAAATAGGTGAGTTCTTCCGTCCTTACCTATAACAGGTGATGTTCCCCATACATGGGTGTCCTTCTTTTGAACTGCCTTACCGATGTATTCATATTCTATTTCAAGGCTATTATCGGAATGATTGAAAGTATCATGGGTATAGCTCGTTCCTTTACTCTCAACGGTTACCAGAACGCATACTTTAAATAACAGAACTATAATTATGCTAAGTCTAGATTTCATTTTTTATTACGTGTTTCATTGAGTTTGTTTAACATTTCTGCAACCAATTCAGGCTCATCATTATATAAGTTTAATTTTTCAGAAGGGTCTTCCTTTAGATTGTATAGACTTCCTCTGACATTATCACCCGATAATCTTTTTGGCTGGGTGAATCCTCCCGAACCGAGTGTCTCAGCAAGTTTCCAACCGCCTATTCTAATGGCATACAGACCATCTAATGAATGGTGAATCGTGTAATCTCGGATTTGACCTTCTATTTTTTCACCAATATGCGCAGACCACAAATTATAACTATCTTCAGCAACACCGTCAGGCAATGGAACATCAAGCAAACCAGCAAGAGTAGCCATAAAATCAGTAGTGCATAAAATCTGATTACTTCTAGTCTCGGCTGGAATCTTATTTGGGTATCGAGCTATGTAAGGCACACGGTGACCGCCTTCATAGATGTCTGCTTTTTGACCTCGATAAATATAATTTGCTCGGTGTTCAAATTGTTGCTTATCACTCGCATTCCAATGAGCTCCATTATCAGAGGTAACAATGATCAGTGTGTTATCGTTTATGCCCAAAGCATCCAAGGTTTCAAGTATTTGCCCCACTGCATCATCAACCGTCATAACAAAATCACCATACCTTCCTGCATTTGATTTACTTTTATTGGTATCACTTGGCAGCCAAGGAGTATGAGGCGCAGTAAGGGGGAAATAGAGAAAGAATGGATCAGATTTTTTAGATTTATTTTTAATGTATTCTACAGCCCTTTCGGTAAATTGCGGTAAAGCATCTTCAAAAACAAAAGCGGGCGAGACCTCTCCAGACCTCCAATAAACACCACGACCATATTCATTTGGACTGCGACCATGTGTGAATTCTGTGGGCAGATCAACTGTCTGACCGTTCTCTAAATATACATAGGGAGGTAAATCCAATGAGCCCGGAATAATAAATGAATAGTCAAAGCCTAGATCATTTGGTCCCTCTAATACAGGCTCCTGATAATCAATGTTACTATTAAACGTTTCGTCATATTGCTTCGATTGGTCATAATCAGGTATAGGTTTATTGTTGTCCTTGATTGGCCAATCGATACCCAAATGCCACTTACCAATAACCGCAGTGTGATATCCCTGCTCTTTCAGGAAGTCAGCAGCTGTGTATCGCCATTCCTCGATTAAGGGTTTATCATAGGCCCATAAAACACCCTGCTTTAATCGAGACCTCCATGCATATCTGCCTGTTAAAATACCATAACGTGTGGGTGTACAAACGGATGAGTTACTATGTGCATCTGAGAAATGTACGCCTTCATAAACTAGCCTATCCATATTAGGAGTTGAGATTCCTGATTTGCTATTGAGTGCACTGATATCTCCATAACCCAAATCATCGGCAAGAATATAGATGATGTTTGGCGGTCTTTTAGCTACACTCTGGCATATACCAATTAGAATTAAAGAGGCGAATATATGATTGAATACAAATGGCATAGTTGAATCAATTGTTGAGAAATTAAAACACCCCGGATACCCCCAAGTTATCCGGGGTGTATGTTATTTAGCTAGTTTTTAAACTAGAACCGGAAAGTACTAGTTAATTCCCATGTTCTACCTGCAGGTATTCTCCAGGCACCTACAATGAAGTTACCTTCTGAATCTTGAATTTGTTGCGATCTAACCGGCACGAGATCATCTTCGTCCAATAGATTTCTTATATTCAATTGTATCGTCCAATCGACTTTACCATCCAAAAGAGTACGATCATATGATATCCAAGCATCTATTTTAGTTTCATCAGGTCCGAATATCGGATTATCAATGTCATTGATGAAACCTAATTCGGGATCTTCGATTACAGGAGAACCAATCGCAACTTCATCCTGCCAACGCAATGCACCCCCAATCCCTATACCTTTGAATTTTGAATCATTATCAAAATCATAGGCGGTAACCACATTCATTCGCCATTCACGGAGTTCAGTAGCCTTTGCACCATCTTCCAGCAAAGCTTTGCTATATCCCACAGTAAATGCTTCTCTTGCTACCAAGGAGATTGGGTCACCAACTGGATTTGCAGCCAGGTCTGCAGTAGAGCCGGTAAGCCAGTTATCAATTAAATCATCAATAATCGGACCAAAGGTTTGAGCAGTTCCTGATCTTACTGCTTCCTGTTGGGCAACATTTAGTAATAGTCTCCAATTATCTGTAATATTGTATATTAATTCTAATTCGAAACCTTCAGATACAGAATCAATTACCTCTTGTGCGTTGATGTTTGTAAAATTCAGCGTTTGAGTTCCATCAGGATTTGCGGATATGTTGTATTCATATGCGTTCTGAACAACTTGCGGTGGCAATTGGAAACCTGCTGCATTTACAGCCTCAGCTGTGTTATACTGCAACACATTTGCAGGCAACCTCCAGAAAACCCAGTCGATGATATTAGATAAACGTGTATCCAACAAATTTTGCTGCGAGGTTTCATACCAGTTTAAACGTGTGACCAAACGACCATCTAGAACAGAAAGCGTAATTCCCATTTCTTCTGTAATACCCGTTGGAACCTCATTAAAGCCTCCAAGGATATTTCTTGAAACACTGTTCGGCTGGAAATTTTCAGCTTCACTATAATGCAAACTAAGATCTACACCTTCAGGTAAAAAATCCTTAACGAATTCGGGAGTATGTAATACCAAACCCCAACTGAAAGTTTCATTTTTAACGCTTAACTCGCTAGGGTTTGCACTCGGATCTAGTGAAAATACATCACTGGTTACAATAACGCTGTCGTCAGGATTTCTGGGAGCAATCTTATTCTTTAGCAAGTAATCGTCTTCACGCCATCCTAGCGTGCTAACCAATAAGCCATCAAACCAGTGGCTTTGTAACACGGCTGCAAACGATTCAGTTTCGGTATTTGATAAGGTCGCATTAGTAGCCAAACCTTCCTTAGGCGTATTATCATAATGCAGCACATTAAAATTACTTGTCGTATATTCACGCGTTTGGGCATCTACATAGCTTACTGCTATATTGTCAGGTATTATCGGTCTTTCAGTAATGTGACCAATATTTGCTCCTGAAGGAGAGTTAAGATCCAGCACTGAAGATCCTAAATAGTAAACGGTTGCCAATTCTCTACGCTCAGAAATCCCACTGCGACCTCCATTATTGGCAAACCCTAAAGCTTCAGCATAGGAAGCTTCCATGGTGGCTCCAACACCTCCTAGAAAATACTGATCTTCTTCTGAGTTATTATATAGACCTGTGACAACATGTCTTCCTAATACCTTTCCCAAGAAACTCTCTAGTTTTTCTTCAAAATCAAACTGATAGAAAGCGGTCAGTCTTACTGTATTGGCTTCAATTTCAGTTTCATTCCATGATGCTGTTGATGCAAGATAGGGGCGCCCAAAATTAGGATTAGGATCACCATTTGGCAAACCTTGATTAAAGTCCATACCTATTGAAAAACCCCGAAAACCTTGTTGAGAATCATACCATCCAGTGGTAACATCTTGGTTATCCAATACAAGCTCAACACCAGCGTCTCCATCAAGGAATTGCTGTTCAAATGCGATATTTACTGCAGTGAAATCGGTGTATTGGAAGCTTGATTTTCCATCAAGCAGCTTGTTTCGAAAATCAAATATGGAAGTATCTGTGATTTGTTCACTCACTTGAAAAGAAGCTAAAGGATCTCCCCTCTGCTCCAAAATCCGACGTGTGTCACGCATAGTACCAAAACCTCCAAAATAGTTATTTACTCGGTCAGGATTAGCAGCATTTTGAAAATTGGTAGCATTTGGGAAGTTATTCAGTGGTACAAATGCGAAATTTGTAGAATTAACACTGTTGGGATCATTATAGACCAAACCTGGATCGAAAATCCAATTACCTGGGGGACCTGTAACATCCTGTTGAGTGCGATCTCTCCAATCCTCACCTATGACTCTAGTAGTTTTGTTTCTTTCGGTCCACCATGTGGTAAATCGATCTCTCGGTGGGTCTATACGGGGTCTCGAAGAATCCATATTACCACTTTCAAAATTTAAGCGTATTGAGGTATTCTTAAATGGCTTATAAAGAACATGCCCAAAAATACGGCGATCTTCTTCAAATGCGGGATCTTGCTGAAATCCGTTGTAGTTATTCAATCCAATTAATCGAACGATTAGCTTATCCTCCAAAACAACTCTATTAAAGTCTACAACTTGACGGTGTGAATCAAAACTACCCAAACGCAACTCAACTTTATTTTCGTTGTTTTGAAGGGCCTGAACCGTTGAATAATTGATTATACCAGCAGGACTACCAATACCGAATAATATATTGTTAGCTCCTCTATTGATGGCTACCCGATCCGTATTATAGCTATCAAACGGAATAGATGAAGCAAAGTAATTACGAGTTAAGGTTGCACCTGCTAAACCTCTAACACGAGTTTGTTGAGTTGAACCTCTTCGTAATGAGTCAAAATTAACTTCGCGCTGAGTAAAATTTGGATTAGCAAAATTGCCGCCAATGCCAGAAACTTCAGTTCCTGTTGTATATACCAAGAGTTCTTCAGCATTAGTGACACCGGTATCACCTATAAACTCCTGAGTAACAATTTGCACTGATGTGCCTATATCCCGGAGATTACTTTTAATGCGAGTACCAGCCAATGTTGAATTTGCAAGGTAACCTACATCTTCGCTGCTTTCTACAACGAACGGTGATAAGAGAAGAACATCATTGTCTTCTTCTTGCGCTACAGTAGTAGCCGGGGTAACCGCCATCAGAGCGGTTGTTATGCCAGCTAGCCACTTGACTAGCCTGCTTTCATCTGTATTTTTTTTCATTTGTTTATTAGGGTTTGTGTTTGCGGTTACCGGGTTACCGCCCGATTGTCCGCTAGAAAGTTTTGAAGTTACCGCTTCAGGATCGAGGACGACCGCAAACGCACCCGTCTCCTTATCCTTAATTGATTTAAGGGGTGAACCTGATAACAACTTCTTTAGTGCATATTCAGGCTCAAAATCACCCATTAATTCTTGGGTGATGATTCCCTCTGCGATAGAAGGCTCATAGAAGAGACTAATACCCGACTGAATCGCATAAGCAGTGAGTGATTCAGTTGCATCCCCTTGGGGTATATGGAATGCTACTTCCTTATTAGTGTTTGCGTAGAGCTCCGTTCCATAGAGATAGACAATACACAGGCATCCCCACAGAAAGATGTGAATTCTGTTGATTGAATGAAATATGCCTGTGGGGGTATTTTTTATGCGAATGAAAGATTAAATATTTGAGATGACCTCATCGACCCTCTCCATTATACCTATCGCACCAGATTCTTGGTGCACTTCATAAATAAGAGATGTATCCTTAATCATGGCTTCCAGTGCATCCAACCTGTGCATCTTTCCATGAATCGAATGGGTAATAACATCGCTCTTTAAATCAAAAATGATTTCCGTTTTTGACTGCTCAGAGAAAATGAGAAGTGTCTGTTCTGCACTTCCCTGGGGTATATTAAAATGAATTAAATTGCTGTCATAACAGGATAAAAAGAACACGGGTAGTGAAAACCCAATCAATAGAATTGCTATCCTAAATCCTGTTCGCGATTTAGTGATTATTTCAGGGGTAGTATGGAACATATGCTAAATCGCTCGAGTCTGAGGTAACTCTCGGCTTAAATGTATTTGGTTACCTTCTATGTGCACTTGAATCTGGAAAGTTGACTCCAGCAATCGGACAAATCCCTCAATGTTATCAGACCAGAAAACACTGTTCAAACGAATGCTCTGAAGGGATGGATCATTCAAAATTATCTGCTTAGCGTTACGCTTATTGAACTCACCTACAATGACATCTAGTGTAGCGTTTTCAAAGTGGATCAACTTAGGCTGCCACAATAGTTCATGTGCAACTTCTTCACGCTCAAGGACAGTGACTTCAAGTGTAGGTTCAGTCCCATGTAATCCGACTACAGCTTTATAATTTGCCTGGAGTAGAGAGTTTGCGGGGAAGGCAGCTAATTCTTCATTGGAATTACTGACTTCAATCAAAACAGACCCTTCGGTAACAATCACGTCAAACTGACTTGAATCTCTTCTTACATTAAACTCGGTTCCCACTGCTTTGACATGAATGCCATCCACTTCGACTACGAAGGGTCTCTGAATGTCTTTCTCTACTTTGAAGTTGGCTTCACCTTGCCAAAGCCGAACCAAACGTTCACTGCGTGTATATTCAACTTCTACAAGTGCATCCCAGTTTAAGGACACAATTGATCCATCTTCCAAAGTTTCCTGTCGAATTCTTTCCAGTGATCGTTCCTGAACAAGAGAATCGATGCGGATAGATTCTGGCTGTTGTTTTTGGGATATAAAGACTAGTACCAACAGCAGGCATGCTGCCAATGGCAAAGAGTACTTTATTGTTCGTTTAAACAGAACGATAGGTTTGCGTCTTGGCCTTTTACTGCGTTCTGCTAGTAGTCCAGGGTCTATCGGCGCAGTATATGAGGTTTGTAAACCAGCCAGGCGATCCAAATCGCTCCATCCTTTGGAAAAATTATGATAGATTTGTCGATGAGCGGGTTTCGATGTTAACCACTCATTAAATTGATCCTGCTCTGCTGCAGTTAGCCCACGCTCATTACGTATGACCCATTCGGATGCTTCGTCTTCTATCTTTGAGGAATTTGTGTTTTGCTCTTTTTGATTGTTCATTTCAACCCCTTACTTTGTATCCATGCTCTGCAAAGAACTGCATACATTTTTTTAGACCGATTGCAGATTGAGTTTCTACCGTATGACGTGAAATCCCTAAGAATTCAGCCGTCTCTAACTGCGATAACCCATAAACTTTTCTGAGAGTTACGACCTCCCTGCATTTCTCAGGAAGTGACTGGATAGCCATTTTTAGCAGATCGATGTCTTCACTGTGAACGATGGTTTCCAATGGCGTGCGAAGCTCTTCAACAATACTTAAAGGATCTACTTCCTTAAACCCGGCAGGTTTCTCATAGCCCATATGACGGATGTGATTGAGGATAAGATTACGAGCCGTCACGAAAAGAAAGGCTCTAGAATTGACTATTGGCCCGCGCTTACGTGCTTCCAATATTCTTACGAACGCTTCCTGCACAATATCATCACTATCACAAGCCCCATTAAAGCGTGATTCTATCCAAGCCCTCAACGCTTCTTCATGGGGGTAGACTTCATCAACAAACCATTGGGAGTATTGTCTGTCAGCGTATTCTTTCAAAATGGTAACACGGTATTATAACTAGCTTATACTAAAATAACACATGAAATTTAGCTATCAGCCAAATGAACGGTTATTTTTTCTAAGTTTCTAATTCTGGCTAATCGCAACTACCAAATAATACGAAAATCACAGAATTGAAGATTTCACTATAGCTTAATGTTTCATAGCGAACGTTCCCAGCTTGGGCATACCTTATATTAGCCTCAAACTCGCACAGATTCTCGAGAGAGATAAGTAAGAGTCTAGGGGTATAGTTTTAGTTTACAGTGTCTTTCGTCGCTTCATCGCAGTCCTGAAGCTTTTAATGTAAGCAATTGAAGAAACCGTAGTTTGGAGAGCTTAAAAATAGTTGATTTTGGTTACAAAAATGGGTTACATTTTAGGGTGAACCGCCAAATTCTACTATTCCGTAAGATGCTTAAAATCAGCAGTTTATTGATCCAAAAACAGGTCTCCTATAGGGTGTGCCATTTTTCGAATCGCAATTGCGTAGAAACCTCCACATTAACTTGTGGCATTAAGGCGATAGATCATCTCAATGCAGGTTCTACCGTTATGGTAGGGGGCTTTCCAGAAGCCGACTTTGTATTTGTCATCTAATGGTTCGCCTTCTTCATTAACATGCCAAAACCATTCTCCGTTTTGGTGATCAATAACGTAGAGTTGAATGAACTCCCAGATGCGCTTGGCGATTGTAAGATATTGATCGTCCTGAGTGAGTTGATACGCATTGTAAAATCCAACTACAGCCTCCGCCTGGGGCCACCAGTGAAAGCTATTATCTCTAATTCCTGAACCTTCAACAAATTCCTCCAGCACGGCGTATCCATCAAGAAGGCCTTCGTTAGCAGTCAAAGAGGCTAGCTTTACGCTAACCTCTCTTACCTCAGAAAGCAGATTAGCGTTCCCCAAAACCTCTGCAGCTTCATAGAGCAGCCAGGAACCTTCAATTTCATGGCCGTATGAAACATTGCGGTTCGATACCTTCCAATCGAGATCAAAAAATAGGCCAAAATGAGTATCCGACTGGATTATTTTTGTCAGGTATACCCGGATCATATTTTCGAGTGCATACTCAAGTCTTGGATTTTCCCAAATGCGGTAAAGATTGGTATAAGCCTCAAGAATATGCAGGTGGGTATTCATTGTTTTGGGCGCATTTTCATCCTTTTCACTCAGCCTGAAATCCTCCATAAGAAGCCAGCCCCTGTCCAGTGCCTCCAAATATCCATTGCGCTCAGCATCAAAGCTGTAAGTTTCAATCTTTTCAAACAACGCAATTGCAGTGGTCAAAGCCTCTTTATTACCCGTAATCTGATAGTAACTTGAAAGCGCATAAATCGCAAAAGCCTGTGCATAGATCTGCTTTCGGGAGTTTATAACTTGTCCCTTGTAATCTAATTCCCAGAAGATGCCCCCCTGCTGATCATCCAAAAAATACTGTAGAATATACTCATAAATACAATCAGCCATTTTTAGGTATTCTTTATCTTTTAAGAGATGATAAGCCTCACTAAAAGTCCATAGTACCCGGGTATGCATAATCGCACTTTTTGAGGCTTCTAAGGCTGATTGATTTGAGTTATCTATTTCGCCAATCAACCCCCCGTTTTCCAGATCCTGAGCCTTCTCGATCCAGTAACTGAGAATACTCTTCAATTCACTTTCAAAAGCCTGTGAATTGAAAGCACTTATGTTAGCATCATCTACTTGCAAAGGGTTCATGAACTAATCGAATTGTTCTTATCTATATGGCGATTGATTGCCTCAACAGATGCAGCTGAGCGGAGGCCATCTTCCGGGGTATTTTTTGTGTAATCTACAAGCTTCTCTATCGTTGATGTGGCCACATGTAACCGTGTATCGGAAGATGCATAATAAATAAAAACCGTGCCATCCTCATCCGCTATCCAACCATTACTGAATGCCACATTAGATACATCGCCAACACGTTCTTCATTGATAGGTGCAATCAGATACCCTCCCGGTTTGTGAATGACGCGTGAGAGATCATTTAAATCGGTCATGAATAAATACAAGACGTAGCGAAGCCCGGCTGCAGTATTCCTAACCCCATGTGCCAGATGCAACCAACCCTCATCAGTTCTGATCGGGTGTGGCCCCAATCCGTTCTTAACTTCGTAAATTGTATGGTATACCTTGGGATCCAGAATCTTCTCATCCTTTACCTCAGCATGCGTAATATCCTCTGCGAGTCCGAAACCTATTCCGCCCCCAGAACCTGTATCGATGAATCCATCTTGAGGGCGTGTGTAAAAAGCATATTTCCCCTCCACAAACTCAGGGTGTAATACCACATTGCGTTGCTGACCACTATGAGTTATCAAATCAGGTAATCGCTCCCATTCTAGCAAGTCACGAGTCCTCGCAATACCCGCAGAAGCGACCGCACTGCTCGTATCCCCTGATGGAGCATCAGGGTCCTTTCTTTCAGAACAAAATACTCCATAAACCCAGCCATCTTCATGAGCCGTTAACCTCATATCATATACATTCGTATCGGGATCACTGATCTCAGGTAGTGTGATCGGACGCTCCCAAAACTTAAATCTATCAATACCATTGGGACTTTCTGCAATTGCAAAGAAGGACTTACGGTCATAGCCCTCAACCCGTACAACAACCAGGTATTTATCGCGCCATTTGATGGCCCCCGCATTAAAGGCAGCATTTACTCCGATACGTTCCAGAAGATACGGATTCGTTGTGGGATTAAGATCAAATCGCCACTCCAGGGGAACATGCTCGGCTGTGACAACCGGATTCGTATATCGGCTAAATATCCCGTGTGTTTGCTCTACCTGTACATTCGCTTTTTCAAGTAATTCCGAATGCTGAGTCCTCAGGCTATTTAATCGTAAATCAAACGCTTCCAATTTTTGAGATGTATTCATGAAATCACACTTTTTGTTTCTTTTAATTTATGGATTGCCCTCTGGGTTCGTTTCATTCGCAAAGGCCTCTCGCAGATCTGCTTCCATTTTAGAATCAATTTTATAAATTAAAGATGACAAGCCTGCGATAACAGCGATTGCTGCCGGGATTATGCTCATCAACAATACAATGCCCTGTAGGGTTTCCTGCGATTGCTCAACATTTGCTTCGAAGCTGAATAAGGCGAGTAACCACCCTGCCGCCACACTACCAAATGTCCACCCAAGCTTTTGCGAAAATGTTCCCGCAGAAAAGATGAGACCGGTTGAGCGTCTACCGAATTTCCATTGAGCATAGTCTGCTGTATCCGCAAACATTGCCCAGGTCAGAGGCAGCAAGGGTCCTGTAAAAAAAGAACCCAGAATGTGAGAACCATATATAAGCCAGGTGTCTTCGGGTTTGGCAAAATACAATACTGCCATAGTCAAGGCTACGATCATATTCAGCACAAGATAGGTCCTGCGCTTACTCCCAAAGAGCTGGGTAAAATACTTAGTACAAGCCACACCGCCAATAGTAATAGCACTTCCCAACCACATGAAAGTGGAAGCGCCGTCCTGATTACCCATGAAATACTTAAAGTAGAATATAATAGATGCTCCTTTAATGGAAATCCATAGAAGCATCAATATTCCCATAAAGCAAAGTGCCAGCCAGGGTCCGTTCTTTCTGAGTGTGGCAAAGTCCTTTTTAACGCTAGCCTGTTGATCAACAGGAGGCCTGACCCGCTCTTTAGTATTGTAAAAAGTAGTTAGGAACAGACTGCCGGCAATCAAAGCAAACACTACTATACTCCAAAAGAAACCCACCTGTTCATCCCCTTTACCAAAAAAGGAAACGAGTCTTAGCAGGCTAAACTGAACGATCAAATTACCCGTAAACGCTCCAATAAATCGCCAGGAGGACAGTGATGTTCGTTGAGTGGAGTCTGATGACATCACGGCCATTAAAGCCGAATACGGGATGTTTATGGCAGTATAAGCCATACTGAGAAAAGTGTAGGTAACATATGCATACACGATCTTAGCAGTCATCCCCCAGTCAGGTGTATAAAAAGCAAGAATCCCGGCAGCTACGAAAGGAATAACCATCCACCTCAAATAAGGCCTAAATTTGCCATGACGCGTCTGTGTGCGGTCTGCGATAATGCCCATTAAGGGATCATTAACCGTATCCCATATTCGGGTAACCAGGAACATCGTGCCTACCACCGCTGCGCTTATGCCATACACATCCGTATAAAAATACAGCAGGAATAATGAAAACGTATTGTAGTAAAGACAGGAGGCAGTATCACCCACTGCATAGCCGACTTTCTCCCGGTAAGTAATTCTCTCAGCAGGATCCACGGGTTCCGGGTTGACCGGCTTAGATTTTGCGCTGTCTTGCATTTATCTGAATGGTTTTCAGCTATTACTTGGTTGGTTCCAGTAAGCTATCTTTATATAAACTGGGTAAATCGCTTTCAAAAAGTATGCTTTCGTGATTCCTGAATTCTATGAAATCGTGCTCGCTTGGATGGCCCTTGTAGGGTGCATAGAAATGTTCCTTTTTTTCACGCTCCCGGTTAGCGTTTCTCCAAACCATTACATAAGCAATTCCTTGAGATTCCCTTGTGGCATTGATACCTGCCAAAAGGGTTTGCGTCCACCAATTGAAATCAGTCTGTGCCTCAAGGCCCGTTTCAGTTAAAGCGGTTAATTTTGAATGCGTATTTCCAAGATCATTTAATAGTTCCAAACTTCTAACGAAATCCTCCTTTTTTAGCTCAAGTGCCTTATTATTTGCTCTGTGGCCTACATCCCAATAGTTATCTAAACCGAAAATATCAACATAGTCATCTCCCGGATAACCATAGAAGTATTGTTCACTAAATGACTCTAAATTGATACGACTTCTATCAGGGGAGAAACAATACAACAAATTATCTACCCCTTTTTCATCTCTCAAATATTCAACCATGAAGCGCCAAAGGGTGATATAGTCCTCCTCTGTGCATAGACCCTTGCCCCACCAAAACCAATCTCCATTATGCTCATGCAAGGGCCTGAAGATGATTGGATAGGGCGATACTTTTAGAAAAAATGCTGCGATTTTGTCTAGCTGTTGTTTGTATTCCTCATGATTATCACCCCCCGGCAAAATAGTGTGCAGTGCAGGAGTTTTATCATAAAAACTGTCTTGGGTCACAGGATTGGCCTGATGCCATGCAAACGTAACCACGGAGCCTTTTCCAATAGCCCATTTGGTATATTCAATAAAATCATCGTAAGTGGCGCTTCTCTCTTCCTTGAAGTAATCAGCAATGCCAATGCTTAGAAAGTCATACCCATACACTGCCGGGAACGAACCTGTAACTTCAAATACATCCGAGTTAAACGCATCATCTACCCAATTCACTCCGTAGAGATTAGTATTCTGGTGGCCAAACAGCGTGTAATCCTTTGATAAGCTCAGTAAATTGGAATATAAATGCTGCGTTTGACATGTAGCATTTGAATCAACCAAAGCATAAGAATTTGTAGAGCTCGAATTATGAGCGACCGATTTTAAGGGTTGTGACAACATGGTTATAACTAGAATATAGAGCTTAATTTTTAAAATAGGGTTATGCATTGTTATTCTTATTTAGCTTGGGATCAAGGGGTTACCAAGTTGTCTAATGATAAGCTTTCGATTAGTGAGGATCGATGAGAATGTTATCCTAAAATTTAAGGTATATTTCACTTTTTTTCATGGGATGCCGGATTTCATTCGAAATATTTCTCAAGAATTCTGCTGGATTTTTTGAGTATTAGAACTTATATTCTGAGGTGGTGATAATTCCATGAAAACCCCCCTTAAAATTGCGCTGGTATTTAAAACCCGCTTAGAGGAGAATATTAATATCCTCAACGGTATCTCCAAGTATAACCGCTTTCACGAGCAATGGCACGCGTTTATCGACGATCAGGCAATCTCCCAAAATGATCCTAACTGGTTGTTAGATCAAACCAACTGGGATGGTATAATCTGTAAGCACTCAGCCCCCGAACTGCTGATGCAGTGCCTCAAAAGAGGAATCCCGTGTGTAGACTTGAGTGATGATGCCCTGTCGATCGAAGGGATCCCCAAAATACGTCCTGATAATCGGGCGGTTGGTAATATTGGTGCTGAATACTTTCAAGATCATGGTTTAAAGTATTTTGGCTTTTGTAGTTTTTCATCAGAAGCATGGGCAAATGAGCGTCGTGATGGATTTATCCAGGCATTGGATGTGATCAGCGAAAACCATGAATACTTTGAAAGCCCCTACCCCAAAGTCAGTAATCCCCATTGGGATGATAAAGAACAGGAAACTATAGCAAATTGGTTGAAAGGTTTGCCTAAGCCTATCGGAATTATGGCTTGTAATGATCTACGCGCCTTGCAGGTCATCAACGCCTGCAGAAAGGCCAAAATAGCGATACCGGAAGAGGTCTCAGTGCTGGGTGCGAATAACGAAACGATTCGATGTGAATTATCGCTACCCCAATTAAGCAGCATACCTTTAAATGCCGATTATTACGGGCAAAAAGCAGCCAAAGTTATTACTAATCTCATCCACGGAATTAAACCACAATTCCAGACAGAATACGTAGAGCCGCTGGATGTTGTCACCCGAAGGTCAACTGACTTTTTGGATATTGAGGACCCCCATGTCTCAGCTGCAGTTCGCATTATTAAGGATCGGGCCTGCAAGGGGCTCACTGTGGATGAGCTGATTAATGAAGTCCACGTTTCCAGAAGTTTACTTGAAAGAAGATTCAGAAAGTATGTGGGTAAATCCCCGCAGGCTGAAATCCGCAATGTACAGTTACACCGTATAAAGAGTCTACTCCGGGAAACCGATTATACGCTGGCAAATATTGCAGAACTCACTGGCTTTGAACACCCGGAATATATGAGCGTAGTCTTTAAAAGACTCACATCAATCACACCGAACCAATACCGGAAAAAGATTCGGGGCTCGATTGAATAGTAATTAAAAAGCTCAACTCACGTGTAGCAGATGATTTATGAATGCTAAAAGTGCATTAATCATCGATAAGGTTTTTGTCCTCAATCAGATTTGATTCCCAGTTCGAAACTTTGCCTTCCCGAAATGCGATTTTTATGTTCTGGATTACTGATTTGATAACGGGGGATGTAATGTACTCTTCGACCTCGACCTCTCTTTGTAATAGAGGATTGTAGCGTAACTCGGTTCTAGTACCCGTCGTTACCATTTCTGTAGAACGACTCACTTCCCTTTTGTAAAACCAGACGGTTACCACCTGATTTTGATCTATCAGGAAATTCTCAATCTTCTCAGGTTCACCCAGTATTCCAAGGACCTGCTCCCCGGTCATCCCCCTATTTATTTCCAGGGCTTCTTCCTTAGTGCCTGCATCCTCAATTTCAGGAGGAGTGGCACAAGAAACGAGTAATAGCGCAGATATCAAAACCATAAGTTTCATAATTCGATAAGCAGAAAGGCCGGGCATAAGCCCGGCCTGGTTCTGTAATGAAGATTTCTCTGTAGAGTTCTCCTCTATTTTATACCCCGTCAAAATTCAAAAGTGTTTCGAATTTCCCAACGCGCATCGGGGGCAATCCGATACTGACCGGGACTACCGTCCGCCTGCACGGATATCGGTATAAGACCGCCATCTGCAAATGCATCTCGGACATTGAGTTGGATTCGCCAATCAATATCACCTTTGATCTTTCGCCCGTAACCGATCCAGAAGTCAAAGTGGGATTCAGAGGGACCTTTATAAGGGTTATCAATGTCGAACTTGTCCTGACCATCGGAATCTGTAAATACCGGGTAACCGATAACCACATCGTCCTCCCAACGCAAACTACCTCCAATATTAAAGCCTGTCAGAGGGCCTTCCCTAAAGGAGTAATTAGTCACTGCACGATACTGCCATTCACGAAGCTCTCCGACTGCGGTGCCTTCCTGCTGTATCGCCAGCAGATAACGTGAATAGAAGGTGCGATTCCATTGCCCCCGCATCGTGTCAGTACCCGAACCTGACCACATGCGAATGTCGCCTGCAGGACCGTTCCAGACCGCATTGCGTTCTTCGACCCAATCCTTAAGGGTGCCAGCCATGTTTGAGTTCATTGCCTCAACTTGCGCTGCATTGAATGTGAGGGTCCAGTTATCAGTAGGGTTGTAGAACAGCTCAAGTTCCATACCTTCAGAAGTTTTATCAGCAGTGGAAGTAAGTCCCGGGGGAACAAAACCACCCTCTGCCCATGGATCCCAACGACGCCCTCTCCAACGGGTTTCCGTCTGTTGAGCGCCCCATGCTGACCAGAACTCGTCAGAGGCAACGTTCGAAAGAACCGCATTCACATGGGTTTGCTGTAGGGCACGTGCCTCCTCAAGCGTTTGTGAACCCTGGGCAGTGTAAAGGCCTGAGTTATTCTGGAAAGCCGGATCACCGTTTAAACCGGCTTCGAAGCCTTTTGCTGCCACCCACGCACGGGTTTCAACGGCACCGAGGAACCATAGATTGCCTGGGTCAAATGATGCATTCGCCACTGTTGATTCGTAGAAATTCACCTTGAGGGCCAGCTTGTTATCGAGTGCGCTCACTGTAAATCCGTAGTCTGTCGTATTGCCGCTGGGTGCACCAATCGGTTGAGCAAACTGATCCACACGGTTCGCTGCAGGTTGGAAGTTCCGGGATTCATTATAGAAGAAACTCAATGAATTCAGGAAGCCAACCTTATCCATAATATAGTCGGGGGTATGCATAACGATACTCCATGAATCCGAACTGCCCAACACTGTATTATCGGGTTCATCACCAAACGTGTAGGCAGGATCATACACCAGCGATTCTTCAGTTCCCGCTGCCTGGGGAGCTATTACAGTGGTAGACTCCGCTTCATCTCTTCGGTGGCCATAGGTGATTACAAACAGTTCATCCCACAGATAAGCCTGCCAAATAAATGCGGTTGATTCTATATTTTGGAAGTTCTTCTGCCCCGAGCTATATAAACCCGGAACCGTACCACGTGGATTAAATGTCGCATTTGCAGGTATATCCACCCAACCCAAGTAATTCGCAGGGTTTTCGGACTGCGTGGATGCAGAACCGTCAAACGGATTTGTCCACGGAGCGGATGGATCAACCCCCAATGAGGTATTCCAACGGGAATCAAATGTATGAAACAAAGCTGCATTGGGAACTTGAACCGCAGTCAGGCCTGGCAAATTCAAACCAGAAGCACTGGATACATTCTGAAGTGAGTCACCCAGGTAACTGACCGTCTGAATTTCACGATTGTTATCGCGTATACTGATTGTGCCCATAGCTGCTGCCAGTTCACCCCCCTGGTCCATACGATACCAATCACGATCCTCGACAGTGATGTCCTGATTTGAGTAAAGACCGGTTAACACATGGCGGCCAAGAAGTTTGGTTAGCCAGCCATCATCCTGGCGGATTTTCTCAAAATCCAAATCAAGATACGCTGTTGCACGATAAGATTCACGCAAACTCGACCTTGAAGTATTATTGAATTTTTGACGGTTATAAACAACAGGCCTACCTACATTAGGATTCGGAGAGCCGTCTGCCCGTGTGCTGTTGATATCAACGGTTATGGGCTGTTCATCACCAAAAATCGATGAACGTCCATCGGTATACTGCTGATAATCATAGGTGGCTTCCACACCGAATAGGCCATCAAAGAAGCTCTGTTCTATACCCACATTGTAGGTTTCAAAATCGCGCCACTCCGCTTTGTTCGGACCATCCAGAAGGATATTCTCGTAATCAAATATGGAAGTGTCCGTTAATGATTTACGCACATAAGGTGCCAGTGTATCTGCAAACGGTAAACCGAGATTTCTGGCCAAGGTGGGATAATCTACCAGACCAATTGCACGCTGGAAAGGAAACCCATCTATCGTGCCGCCATCCATACTACCATCCGGGCCAATAGAAAACTGATCCACATATTGGATCTCGGACGCTTCAAATGAAGTCGCGTTCCCATCGGCAGGATTCTCAAAGTATACTTTATGTCCACCGAATATCTGATTAACATAGGCGGCCGCACCATCATTTCGGCTCACTATATTGGAGTTTGGATTGCCGGGTATGTCATTCCACGCTTCAACCATACCGGCTGTTATTTTATTCGCACCGCCAAACCAATCGGTAATGCGATCTTCCGGGGGGCGCGTACGGGGCCGATTGGAGTCAATGTTCCCGTCCTCGTAGTTGAACTTTAACGTGAAAGTGGAATTGTCCGTCTGTAAAAAAGCAGGTGCATATCTACCTGCAATGTAGTAGCGGCGATCTCTTTCAAAGGCAGGATCTTGCTTAAACTCCTGCTCATCATACAGACCCGCAACACGGAATGCGAGCTCATCTTCGAGCACCACTTGATTCGTATTAAAGCTAGCTCGATATGAACCATGGCTACCAAATCTAAACTCAATTTCACTCCGGGTATTTAAAAAATCTGCGCCCGTTATATTTGCATTAATAATACCGGCAGGACTACCAATACCAAAAAGGATAGCATTAGGCCCCCTCTGAATGTCAATGCGATCTGTATTATAACTATCCCAGGGAATATCCGTTAGGAAAAAGTTTCGGGTATTATCAGCTGCATCGAGCCCACGCACACGGTTATTTGTATTAGGCCTTACGAAATTTCTACCTTCCGCTTGCTCAGCATTACCGATACCACCAAAAGTGCCGTTGACTCCTGAAATCTCTGTGCCCGTGGTGTAAATCAATAATGATTCATTATCCGTAGCACCTGTGTCTCTTAAAAATTCCTGGGTGACTACAGAGATGGCCGAGCCAACATCATTGAGATCCGTACGGATACGGGTACCCGCAAGTGTATTCGTGCTGAGATAACCAACATCCTCTGATGAATTTACCTCAAACGGAGAAAGCAAGTAGACATTTTCGTCATCATCTTCCTGAGCGTTTAGCCAGACAGCCAATAGTAGTGTGATAATACCGATTACCGGAAATTTAACCACACGGGTTAATGCATCTGTACGTGCATTAACAGTTAATAACTTCATTGTCTTCATTGTTTAGGATATTCTTAGAATATTTGGGTTTTGGGTAAATGTGCCGACATCAGCCACACATAATTCAGCGACCACAATATCAGAATAGCCTGAAATTAGGTTTTTAATCCTTTGCTCAATAATTGAGAAATTTTTTGTAGTTTCTGCTATTTGAGGAAACGGATTTTCTTCAAAATTCAGTGTATGTAACCCGGTTAAGTGTTCTTACTAGATCCTAGATTTGATAGATGTATTTCTTGATTGATTTTGGCTACAAAAAGTGGTTACATTTTAGGGTGAACCGCCAAATTCGCTAATTCCGCAAGGCACTTAATACCAGTGGTTTAGTGATTTCAGAAGAAGTCTACTACAGGGCGTGCCATTTCCTCGTTTAAAAGATGCCTCTCAACCTATTCGCAAAGAGAACAAAAGAAGAATTATTCTGGAAGTGGTTTCAAGCCAACCAGAGCGACATCTATCACTTCGAAAAAGATCAAGAACTGATATTTAATAAGCTTAGTATCGCACTTGGAAAAGTTCATCCTGATCTAACCTTCGAATTCAGTCCAATTTTTGAAAATAGTAGAAGGGAATTTATTATTAGCGCAGGAGGCATATTGAGCGCATTTCCAGCCGTAGAACAACTCTATGAGGTTGCGCCCAAATTAAAAAATTGGGATTTCGTGAAATTTCGACAAAGAAGAGACCCACTTCTTGACCTAGAATTTGGTGAGAAGAAATTCAAATTCAAGGACATCCACTACGCTATTTCTGAAGATGATGATCCAGAAAAAGTTGGTATTATGATTTTCATTGAAGGTTACGATGAAGGAGAAAGATCGTTTTGGGCTAATGTTGGATATCTATTTCTGGATGAAGCATTAGGTGAATATGACGTAGAAAAACATGTTGGTGCTATTGATTTTCTAAATAGAGAATCTGAGTATTTTGAGTATTCTAGACCGATTTCTGAAC
This sequence comes from Puniceicoccaceae bacterium, assembly GCA_028285755.1. Classification (GTDB taxonomy): domain Bacteria; phylum Verrucomicrobiota; class Verrucomicrobiia; order Opitutales; family JAFGAQ01; genus JANQOQ01. The sequence continues at coordinate 215,194 of JANQOQ010000014.1, read as the reverse complement.
TTCCTGATCACTTCGATAAAAAGATAGGCAGAAAACAATAGATTATGACGCCTATAATTCGGGATAACCAACTAAAATAGCTTATTCATTTGATGGTGGACATCTCCTAAAACTCACTAAGCAAAATTCGTTGCATAATAAAACCTAAGACTATCAGATTTGAATTATGGAGCAGCAACTAAGCAGTAAAGAAGAGATAAGCAGTCTATTCAAAGTTACTCGAAAGATATTCTTAGCTCATGTTGTTCTTACCATAGTTTGTTTATCTTACTTTTTTGTCACGGCCTACATCTTTAGTGAAATAGAAAACCAAGAGTCTGTATCGCAAAGCATAGCATTTATTGCTTTAATGATGCTATCCTTCATTTGGATCGGAACAGGAGTAGCTCTTTCGGTTGCGACAGCATGGTTATTCTTAAATGGGCATATGGAGGGTGATAACCTTAGCAAATTTTTTTGCATAATGATGCTTCTTATGCCAGTTATTGGCTCTGCTGTAGCATTTCGTTATTCAACTCAACTATACCATCTCTTCTATTTTGAAGTATTACGAGAACAGCGAACTGAAGATAATGGAATAACATAGGAATCTGATATGAATGCAATAAGGTTTCTAGATCGAATTTGAATGCTACAAGCTCTGGACAAGCTGCTTTTCAGTAGAATTTCGCTAACCCTAGCATTAGGTTTTGGGATACTATACCTTACAGTAGCGGTTTTATTCCGATATGGGGATAATGATGAAATATCAATAATTGATCCTCTGGATGACATCGTCTGGATTACCCATTATTTCATGCAGACATATGTTGACAGCTTCGATAGTTTTTACCCTTGGCCAGGAAATGGAGCAACTAATTTAGAGATAGATACCTATAGTAGATTTGTTTTAATTCAGGGTTATCTAATTTGGCTAAGCGTAGGCTATGTTTTAGGCTTTCTCCTTAATTCAATTCGACTAATTCAGAATAGATTCAAAGAAAAAACTCAATAACATGAAACTTGAATATGAAATCAACAGGAAGGATTTCTTCCTATTCCAAGTATATAGCAATTTTCGCCTAAAGGTAATACAGGGATTTTATGTTTTTATTGGGATATTTGCTTTAATCAGTCTTTATTTATCTCCTCCCGATATAGAGTATTCTTTCACACTTTATACAATCTTCTTCTTGGTATTTTGCTATGGCCTTGTATTTGGAATGACACTTTTACTTATTCTTTTGATAACTATTTTCTTTAAAGGCAAAGGCACACTAGGAAAGCATAGCCTAGAGATAATTGACGGCAATTTGGTTGAAACAACCAGCGTTAATCAATCAAGCCACAAAATGAGTGAGTTACACGCAGTTAAAAGCACTAAAAACTACCTTTATATTTTCATAACTGCATTTGCTGCGCACATTGTTCCTAAGAACGAAATTAAAGACCCATCATTGTTATTAGATTTTGAAAAAGCCCTTAAAGAAACTATTGAACACAAGTAGATACTCTTTTAGGTGAAATATGGGGTTATTTTAGTAGTTGATGAAGAAAAGGCAAATGAACTCAGCAGCACGGTCATTGTGCGAGTATCTTTGTTCCCGCAATAACGACATAATTGGCTATTGGGGTATTGGATTCCTATGCAAAGCTACCTTAAGCGACAAGAGGCGTAAGATAAGTTTTAAGATTCGTCCTGGTGAAATCATCAGGATTTATAGTTATGAATTGTCTGAATCCAAAGTCATAACAGATAAATTAGTCCGTCATGATTTAGACTCCATTGAAGGTCGACTGTCTTTTTTCAGAGATGGAAGGTATCCCGATGGATCACAGAAATTCACATGTGGGATTTCAATAGCTGTTACTCAGAGTGGAAGGACTGGGATGTATTTATGCCATGTTGAATGTTGGCCACACGATTGGACTAAAGAAAGAAGAAGCGCAAGATTCGCCGCTACCCAAACTCCAATAATCAAGAAGGTTGTAAGAGCCATAACAGGCAAATAGAACCTACAGTTTGGCATAAATAGCCCACAAACAATCTATCTTCAATAAACAATATTAGACCTATTAATTGTTGCACAAATCGAAATACCGACTTCCTTAAATCCCTTATTTTAAGCGGATTACGAGTGTTTTGGTTCGACTCCCGCCACCTCTTCAAAAGAGAGTTAATACTAATTAATCCGTATTGTGCCAGTTGATCGAATAACTATCAAGTTTCTAGCATCTCAATCCGCTCGTAGATAATTCGTCATACAAAGCCAGGTTTACAATTTTTGTATAATCTGTAAACTGGTTAATAATTGAAAGCGCCTCGGAAATGACAGTATTTTGGGCTACTGTAAGCTAAGGGTGTGTAACGAACGTTTAGTTAACCTGGTGAGAAAAACCATGAATGATGAAGTCAACAAGGCAGCTAATATTGGCAGTGAAGAAGATAGAGATTTAACCCACGCGCTCGAAATTTTCTACCGATATGGATACCGTAAAACGTCCTTAGATGATCTGGCGCAAGCGATTGGGGTATCTCGTCAAACTCTGTATGTTCGCTATAAGAACAAAAAGAACGTCTTTGAGCTATCCATGATCAACATGATGGATTCTGTATTCCGTAATTGTGAAGCAGCAGCAAAAGATGATGCACTTAATGTTCAGGAAAAACTCATTCAACTTATCGATATTTGGCACGGTAAACAATACAGATACCTTCAATCCTCTCCGCATAGTGCCGAGATTATAGATGAAAGCATGGCAATGATCGGAGATTTTATTACCGATAGACAGCAGGCTTATATTGGCTTGCTGGAAAAGACATTAAGTAACAGTGGGATTCCAGCAAATCCTAGCAAAATAATATCAGCATTTAATTTAGCTGAAATGCTATATTACACCAGCAAAGGCATATGTTTGGTGCATCAAGAACGCGATGAATTCTTAATGCATGTGCGGAAAACAGTTAATGTTATTTGTGAAAGTTAATATGAAAAAGAACACGAATTCTCTTACACAAATGACGATCAAGCTTACTTCATTTTTACTCTGCGCGTTCTACGTAGGAGCTTACAGTCAAGCGAACGCAGAAACATTTATCCAAACCACTACTAAAGAAAACAATATGACACAGGAAATCAAATCAGGCAAAAATACAGTTACCTTTAAATCTTTTGGGGTCGACTTAGTCGGCGACCTCTACGTCCCAGAAAATTTTGACCCCAACAAACAATACAAGGCCATAGTAAGTGCTAGCCCGTTCCCACAGGTGAAGGATCAAGTCATGGCAACCTATGGGCCAGAAATGGCTGATCGAGGATTTGTGTTCTTAGGCTTTGATTATTTAGGCATGGGCGATTCACCCGCATTACCAGGAGAGTTTAAACAATCCCGCTATATGTTTAGGCTTATAGAAAACACATGGGATGCGGTTTCATATTTAGGAACACTTTCCTTTGTAGAAGAGATTTACGGGCTCGGTGTATGCCAAGGTGGATCAATCATTGCATCCGCATCCGTAACCGATCACCGCATTAAGAAACTCGCGATGGTTTCTGGAATGATGGCAGCCGATGATTTTCAATGGGCTGATAGAGAAATAGTAAACCAACAGATTGCTGCTTCAAATGCTTCAATGCAGAAGATGTATGAAACTGGTGAACCAGACTATGTTGCCCCATTTGGATTAGACGACGGTATGTCAAAAGAGGACTTTGTTTCAGCTGCAGCCTATCCAGCAATGGCTGGCGAGACTTATGACTACTATGGAAGAGATGGGGTAAAAGGGCCAGTGGCGGTTCCCAACTTCACCAATTCGCATATTGGTGATCAAGGCATGCAGTCTCTAATCTCTATTGGAGAGGCTTATGCAGATAAAATTGTGCAGCCCGCTTTGATTGTGTATGGCACAACTGCTTCGACGGCTCCTTGCTCAACTCAATTCATTGAGAGACTCACCAATGAGCATGAAATCTTGGCATTAGATGAGTTCAGTCATGTAGATTTCTACTACAAACCTGAGGCCGTCAAAGTAGCTACAGACGCCGTTGCTGGATTCTTCAATTAGTAAACATAGTGGACACCTAGGCTCCCTACTTTGGTATAGTTAGGGGAGCTTAAGTCTCAGAATTGGTGACAGAAAATCATCAAATGGCCTTCCTGCGAGCACCTTTCTATATTTGGGTTCAAGCACTTTGGTATTTACCCGAATTTTTAATATGCTTAGTGTGGATAGAGCCTTCCGGTTCACCGAATTTAGTCTATGGAAAATTTCCCAGCGAAATCTTTTGATATTATCATTGTTGGCGGGGGTCGCGCTGCTGACCTGGCGAACGTAGCCGCCAATGCCGGCAAAACCGTCGCCCTGATCGAACGTGACCGGCTGGGCGGCACCTGTCCTAACCGGGGCTGTGTTCCCTCCAAGTTGCTCATTGGTCACTCCGAAGTCGCCCGTCGGGTACGCGAGGCGGGCAGGCACCATATCGATGCCACTCTCCATGGCATCGACAGCCAGAAGATATTCGATGAGGTCAATGCGTGGATAGCGAGTGTCGATGGGCGCTATGAGTCGCGAATGCCTGAAAAAGCAACGCTTTACAGAGGTCATGGAAAATTCCTCTCGAACAAGGTAGTCGCTGTCGAAAATCTTCAGGGTGAAGAAATTGCTCGGCTCACAGCGGAGACCATCGTCATCGCTACTGGCACACGTCCACGCCCTGCACCGGAGACTTACGCAGCTATGCCAGTATGGACGAGTGACAGTATTTTTCCATTGAAAGAGAACCCGCCGAAATCGCTGACAGTGATCGGCGGCGGATTTATTGGCTGTGAGTTAGCTGCCTTCTTCTCTGCAATTGGCACAGAAACCAATCTGTATGTTCGCAAGGATACACTCCTCCCCAAGACGGACGGAGAAATCGCAGATATCTTTAAAAAGGAATTCTCAACCCATACTCCCGTACACTACCACTCGAATTTAACTGTACTTGAGTATGACGGCAGCCAGTTTACGGCAACATTCAGCCAGGCGGATGGAAGCCAACATATACGGCAATCGGAACGAATCCTCTTCGCCACCGGCCGTATCCCCAACTCCGACACACTGGGACTCGAAAATACGGATATTCAGTTAGACAGGCGCGGATTCATACTCACTGATGACTATCAGTGCAGCACCGTCGACGCTATTTACACTGCCGGTGACATTGCGGGTAAGCATATACTCAGGCATATGGCGAGCCATGACGTGTATTATCTGCGGCAAAAGCTACTGGAAGGGGCCGAGGAGCCCATTGACTATAATCAAGTGCCCTACGCTGTCTTTACCGAACCTGAGCTGGCCTCTGTCGGCCAAACTGAAGAGCAACTTCAAAACGAGGGCACTCCCTATGTGTCTGCCGTGCGCAACTGGCGTGCAAGTGCCCGCGCAATGGCGAGCAAGCTGAAATATCCGCGTGTCAAATTACTTGTCTGTCCGCAAAGCTACGCAATCCTCGGGTGTCACCTTATCGGACCGGACTCTTCAACCCTGATTCACCAGATGCTCATGCTCATCCACCTGAAAAACGACGTGCGCGAAATCCCCAAGATGATTCACATCCACCCCGCACTTCCCGAGATATTCGTAGACGCGGCGAACACTGCAATTCAACAGATTCAGGAACATGAGGCATGACCTAATTTTGAAGGCTATATAGGATGCCTGAAAGCTGCGCTAGCGGGTGTTTCTTTTCAGCTCTTCAATGATTGAAGAATAGTCCCCTTTAGGGATGAGGTTTTCATACTCCCGGGGGTCATCGATAAGGTTATAAAGTTCCTCGCTTCCATCTGAATACTGGATGTATCGCCACTCCTTGCTACTGAGTGAGTAATTTCCTTTGCCGACGTGGGTTTTTACCACACGGTTGGTATTCTGAGAAGGATCTTCAAGCAAGGGCAGGATCGAGATCCCATCTAATTCCTTTCCCGGTAGCTCAACAATATCGAGTAAAGTTGGGTAGAGATCCAGCAGGCTTACCGGCTCATCGCAGATCGCACCCTGTTCAAATCCGGGGGCGGCAATAATCAATGGGGTCTGTATAGAGTGGACCCAACCGGTCATTTTCCCCCAGGCTTCTTTTTCGCCAAGGTGCCATCCGTGATCACTGAAGAGCACAATGGTCGTATTATCGGCGAAAGGACTTGCATCCAGATAGTCCAGCAATCTTCCAATTTGAGCGTCAATGAACGAAATGCAGGCCAGGTAGGCCTGGACGGCCTGCTTCCATTGATTGTGGTGAGAAATCACATGTTGATGCGTGGCGGCTCCCCCGTTGGCCGCTGTCAGAATACGGCGAATGGCAGGATCCGGGACATCTGCTAAATCATCGGGAATCACCTCCGGCAGTTGAATACTTTCCAAGGGATACAGATCGAAATACTTCTGGGGAGCGTAAAGCGGGATATGTGGGCGATAGTATCCCAGTGCCAGAAAGAAGGGGGTCTGAGAGTCGTGGCTTTTCAGCCGATCCAAGCCCCAGTCGGTAATCAGACCATCTCCAAAGGCGCTATCCGGCAAATCGAAGGACATCCAGTCAAAGGACTCAGCCTTCGGATCATTGGGAGTGCGTTCGCTGAACATTCGGTTAAAGGGCATGACGTAATCCTTGCCACCCGGGCCGTCCAGGATCACGTGGCGTGGATTGGGAGACCCCTTACTCGGTAATTCTTCGGGAGTGTAGTTAACCTGTTTGCGGTTAAAGGGACTCCAACGTTGCTCCGGTTCAAATCCCTGCTGGAACATCCGCTGGTTAATATTCATATGATGGACTTTCCCTGCCCCATAGGTTTTGTAGCCGTGTCCTGCAAAATACTCGGGCAATAAGGTATAATCTTTCGGATCAAACTTATCGTCATTGGTGTAAACGCCGGTTTTCGTTTCACTGATACCGGTCAAGAAAGCCGTTCGGGACGCTTTGCAGACCGGGGTCGTGCAATAGGCATTACTGAACGCTACTCCCCGTTGCGCTAAGCGATCCAGATTCGGTGTTTTCACCTGAGGGTGTTGATTCATGTAGCCCACCCAGTTGTTCAAGTCATCGATACTGATGAACAGGATATTGGGTTTTGCGGACGTGGTCTGTAAGTTCCAGAGGGTCGCAAGAAGCAATAAAAGGACTAAATATGGGCAGGGTTTCATTATTTAAGCAGGGTACATTAGCATTTCTTCCTGAACATTGTAGCAGAATTGAGTAAAATTCAAGGAACCCCGTCAGACTGAACAAACAGGCAACCCATCATGTATCTTGCCAGACCATTAAGTATTTAGTTCGCGTTGCTGAACTTTTCAGTCGCGAATCCTATAACTCTCTCTGTCAGTTCATAAACAGACTCGATTACTCAGCGAGTTTACCGCTGGGGGTGGTGTCGGTATCGAGGTCGCCCAGGGCAAATTGGATGCCCGCGAGCATGTATTCGAGTAGCTCCGGGCGATAGAAGACTTCTACAGTATGGCCGAGGCCACTGTAAAATACCCGGCCTTTGCCGTAATCGCGCACCCAGCTCATGGGGAAGTCGAGGTCCTCGGAACGAACATCCAGAATATGACGCCCGGGCGCCAGCCCGGTTTTCTCCACATCGATGCTCATGAGTATGTGCAGTTTATCGCGAAACTCGGGCTCCTGAAGCTGAAAGGCCTGATCGGCAATCTGAAAGGTGGTTTCTTCGAACATGGAGGTTAGCGGGCTGTTTGTGTTATCGATGCGGATGGTCATCATTTCACCATTCCAGGGGTGTCCACCGTTTTCAGTACCGCCCATCATTTGCCCAAATGCGGGCCACTGATCATAGACAGGATACTGAACAAAGGTCGCAATGGCATCATGGATTCCCACGATCCCTCCCCCTTCGCGAATATAGTTGAGCAGATCTTCCTTCAGCTCCGGATCTTCAAAGAGAACGCCGATGGAGTTCATGAAGCAGACCGCATCGAATTGCTTAAGATTCTCCGCCCGAAACATTTCGATATCATTATTAAAAACAGGTTTGTAGGCACCGGTAAGTTTGCCCATCTGCTCGATAGCATAACTTTGTGCCGGGATTGCTGCGGCGGAGCTCCCCTGCCAGAGCTTGCCATCGCGCATGGCTAAAGTGGTCACCAGCATAAGCCGTGGTTTGTCAGGAGCAGCCAGGGCTTTGTTGGGCAATGCAGCATCAATCTGGGCCTTTTGCTCAGGGGTCATTTCATAGCCTCTGAGAATAGCTGTGAAGCCAAGGCTAAGGATCAGAAATATCAGAATATTACTTTTGGGTTTAGAATGCATAATCTTACAAGTGAATGGATATGGGCGTTTTCAGTGTTTGAGATAACAAGTTCTAAGACGCGAATATACCCCAATTTCCCAAAAAAGCCATACCGATTGGGAAATGATGATACGAAATCCATTTGACACCGACCGATCGGTCGGTTTGGTTTATTAAAGAAATGAAGAATGTAATACTTGATAGTGCAGAAGCGATGGTGCAACGGGAGGGGTTGGCCAGTGTCAGCTTTCAACAACTGGCAGATGCTGTTGGGTTGAGCAAGGCGAGTATTTTTCATCATTTTCCCAGTCGGGATGCGCTTGCCCATGCCCTGATTGAGCGTTGCAGCTCTAAATACGGCACCCGGTATACAGCTATCGTATCGAACGATGATACGGCTCCTTCAAAGCTACGTAAACTGGCCGGGTATTTTGAAATGGAGTTAAAGGAAGGCAGGATGTGCCTGCTGGCTGCCCTAGGCAGTAGCCAGGCTACCCTCTCGGAGGCACTGCAGGCAGAATTACAAGAAACTGCGAATGCTTCCATTCAAATATTTGCCCGTGTCTTTGAGCAAGGACGTGAGGAGGGTACACTGCATTTTGGCGGAGAGCCCATTGACGCGGCCCGCAGCTTCCTCGCGATTTTGCAAGGCTCCCAACAAATCGCACGCTACAGCAATGACCTAAATGTGTTTTCAAGTTCCGTAGAGTCCTATATCTCAAGTCTCATCCGATAACTAATCATATTCAATAACTATGGCTTAACCTTATCTTTTTACCTACCGACCGATCGATAGAAAATTTTAAACAAGTAATATCCATGAGTAATTATAAATTAGATTCCGGAGGGGTGCTCCCTTCCATAACCCTTCCACTCGTGGGTGGAGGAGAGGCTACACTCGGCGATGCCCAGCAGGCGAATCATTGGCGTTTGGTTTTCGTTTACCGGGGGATGCACTGCCCCATCTGCCGCAAATATCTGCGCAAGCTTAATTCACTTGCGGATAAATTCGCTGAAGCCAAAACGGAAATCATCGCAGTATCGGGCGATCCCCAGGCCAAAGCGGAAACCATGGTGCAGAAGGAACGTATTGGCTTTGATGTAGCCTATGGACTATCGATTGAACAAATGCAGCAGCTCGGCTTATGGATATCCGAGCCGCGCTCGGAGCAGGAGACGGATCGTCCCTTTGCGGAGCCGGCTTTGTTCGCGATAAACACCGATGGCAAAATTCAGCTCATTGATCAATCGAACACCCCATTCAATCGCTCCGATCTGGATGAGCTGCTCGATACCGTGATCTGGATTCGTGAGAATGACTACCCGATCCGCGGAACTTATGGACAATAAATAACCCTTAACTTCAAATCCAAATGATATCCAAAACTGAACACTTAAAACTGCGTGCGATCGACATCCTGAATGAAAGGATTGAGCGGAAAATAACACCCGTCGGCAGTCTTTTGCCGAATGTCGAGGTCGAAACCTTTGATAGACAAAAGCTTCCGCTTAAGGAATTGTATCGAGAAAAGCCGTTGTTACTTGCTTTTATGCGTGCTTCCTGGTGCCCCTATTGCCGGGCTCAGCTGGAAATGCTGAATGGGATGGCGGATTCTTTCAAAAAAATCGGTTGCGATATTGCCGTCATCAGCCGGGAGACTCCTGAGGAATCTACGTTCAAGAGTGACAAGCTACACCTGATCACGGATACGACCAATGCATTTGGCAAAGAGCTCGGGATGACCTACTATGCAACCAAGGAAATGACCCAGATCTACGAGGAGCTGGGACTGGGCAGCGAGGTCGAGGGCTATTACGATACCAGTGAGCTCAATGTGCCAGCGACTTATATCATTAATGCAGGGGACGGGCGCATCCTGTTTAAGCACGCCAAGCGGGACTACACTCAACGTGCAACAGGCTCACAAATCATCACCGAGCTCTCGCGGATCAATAATGTTTGAGGCATTCTTCTAATTCGTTTATCCATGTTTGATAGTTATGAAGCATGGACATTTTGCATGGGTAGATTTATCGGCGCTTGATTTAGGGAAGGCCGAATCCTTTTACAGTAAGGTATTGGGCTGGCAGGTTAACGCGGGGGCAGATGGTTATCATACAGGAATAACCGGGGGTAATCCGGTTGCCGGCCTTTTTGATATGCCAGAGTTTTTCCGAAAGATCAATATGCCGTCCTTCTGGATGAGTTACATCCGCGTGGAGAGTGTCGATCAAGTCGTGGCCATCGCAAAGGAAAAGGGGGGTAAAGTCGAGCTGGTGGATGAGCATGCGATCGGAAGGATCGCACTGATACGGGATCCTGCGGGGGCGGGCTTCACGTGTATTGAGGGGGGACCGACCCGCCCATCCGGGACACCCTCACAGGGGCAATATATACGCAGCGAGTTATTTGTCTCCGACCTGGGCGTAGTGCAGGGATTTTACGAGGCGCTCTTTGGGTGGGTGTTTAAGGCGGATGCCACGAACGCTGACCGCTATCTCATCAACAGCCAGGGAGAGACTGTCAGTGCAGTGCAGGTGGTGAGCAACGAGATCAAGGGTAACAAGGAATACTGGGGAGTATTATTCGGGGTTAACCATATAGAGAATGTGAAAAAGCAGGTTGTATCCTCCGGGGGCAGTGTCGTTTATGATTATCAGATCTCAGGGAATGCGGTGAGCCAGGTAACCGATTCTCAGGGCGGCAATTTCTATTTAATCGAGTTGGGGAAGGGATCTGGCCGAGAAGCGGCAAGCCCTGCAAAACATGCAAACCCCTTTAAATGGCGCAGTTTCCTTGGGTTAATCGCCGTCTATTGTGCGGTGCTCCTCGAAGCGGACTGGGTCTGGGGGGTGCTGTTCCTGTTTTGGGTGATCCCGGATCTGAAGAGCGGCGTGACCTACTTTATCGAGCCTGTCAATCGACGGAATGAGCCTATCCTCTACTGGCTTATAATGGGCACATGGCTTGTGCTGTCGGCATTTTTGCTGCTGGGCCCTCTACTCAATTAGGATTTTTGAAGCTTTTTTTTTGCGGGCACGCATGATGATCGCAATGCTAGTTTTGACCAGAATGAGCAGTAACAGGAAAATAAAGAATGTGAGTGTGCCCAACATCATGGCTGGATGCAGACCCAGCCATTTATGGAAGATTAGTGTATAAAGGACGTATGCCGTAGCCACTCCTGTCCAAATCCAGAATGGGCGCAGGTTCTGTTTGGTACGCTTGAGATACACTATGAGCCCGGTAATCGGAGCAGCGGTGACAATAAGGCCAACAATTAGCCAGATAATGAGCGTAATATTACCCCCGAAATCGCCAAAATGCAGGGGCTCCTGCAAGAGGAATAGGTGATCTCCGAAACCGGCTTTTCGGGGATCGTAGAGGAAAAGAGTCTCCAGGGTTTCCTTATCCAGAATAATCCTCGGTACCTTGCGTTCGTAGACAGTACCCTCAATCTTGCCACGGATGTTTACTATGCGATCCCCGTTAAAGGAAAAATCGATCATCTGGGGGATTAAGTCGGGAAATTCCGCTTTAACCATGCCTTCGATGGCATTCCAATCAGACATGATTTTTATGTCTTCAACCGCAGTTATGGGAGCTTCGCGGCTCCAGCTTTCGGGGCGTTCAATATCCAGTGCCTGCATCAATCGGCCCTGCAACCCCAACCAGGTACCCGTAATGGAAAAAATCAGGAAAAACACAATCATGCTCACGCCCGCAAATTTGTGAACATCACTTGACCCATTTCTCAAAGTGCCCGTTTTCCATTTTACCAGGCTTTTGCCTTTTAGAAATTTGGCCACTATCAGTAAACCACTGATCGTCGATATCAACATAAAAAGCCCAAAGATTCCCGCCAGATTTCGCCCGAGAGTAGCCGCAAAGAAGCGCACATGAATGCCGCGTAGCCAGTGGTCCAGACCCCGAGCCGCATCTGCGGAGCCGGTAACCTGATTATCCACCGGATCCACAAAATACGTTCGTAAAAAGTGAGGAGACGTGGATGTAATGCCCTTAGGCTGTTGAGCGGGATCCACATAGTGAACTTTTACGGCATGGTGAGGTCGTGCGGGCAGATCCACACTGCGTAATATCAGTCCCTCGGAATCCTCTTTTGCTGCCTGCCCGGCAGACTCAAGGACCACCCCCATTTGCCCGATGCTAAAATCGGGTGCTTCTTCAATGTAAGCCGCACTTCGGTTTTCCCAGCGCAGGGCATGGGGCGCAAACAGCGCCATCACCCCCGTAATGCACAGAAACGCGATAAATCCGGATGCATAAATGCTGCTGATGCTGTGGATCTGCCATAGCCTGCGGGTCGGAAACTTCATAATGCGGATCAATGGAAGCTTCTAGAAACCGTAGGCCACCGAAAACGTTGCGTTCAATGGACGTGAAGTGCCCACGCGGATCGCGCCAAAGAAGTCAGTCGGCACACTGGATTGGGCAAGGTTATACTGCTCATCGAAGAGGTTTTCGATATTAAGTTGCACCTTCCAGTTATCCTTTTTGTAGTAGGCTACGGCGTCTACCTGGGTCCAGCCATCGTATTCCGCACGATTCTCACGACTGACAAAAACCTCAGAGGATGCAAACACGCCGCCGCCAAAGCCGAAGCCCTCCAACGGACCGTCCTGAAACTCATAAACGCTCCAAAAGTTAAAGCCATGCTCGGGTACTCCGGGCTCACGGTTGCCGGTGACATCCACATTCACTCCCTGACTGCCCAGTTGGTTGATTGCGCGGGTGATTTCTGAATCTACAAAGGAATATCCCGCGATAAAGCGCCAACCCGGCAATAACTCACCGATTGTCTGAATCTCGAGACCCCGGCTGCGGGTATCTCCAAAATTCTGCAGGATGGCCTCATCCGAACCAATGGATGCGGGATCGAAACCGGCGATATCCTCCCGCGTGATTTCATACACGGCAATACTCGCTGAGAGATTGCCGTCCTCATTTTCCCACTTTATCCCGGCTTCCAGTTGCTGATTGGTTTCGGGGTCCAGAATATCGCCGTTTACATCGATTGCCTCAGAAGGCAGATAGCCGAGCGCGGCATTTACATAGAACGCCCAATTGGATTCCGGGCGGTAGATGACTCCAGCTCTGGGGGTGAACGCCTCCGAGCTTTGCTCGCTGAGCCCACCGCTAAAAGCCACAAATTCATGATTGCTGTAGCGCGCGCCGAGCAACACATTCCAGTGGTCTCCGATGGACATCAGATCCTGAGCGAGCACGCCCCACTCCTCCGTCTCACGTTCAGCGCCCGCACGCTCACGCAGCGTAAAATCAGTGCCCAGGTAGCGTCGATCAACCACATTGAACAGCACGTTGTTCGTGCCCCGGAAATTGGAGTTTTCCGTGGTCAGATTCTCATAAGTTAAGGAGACGTGAGCCTGGTGCTGGATCGTATCTGTAGTGAAATCAACGAAATGGTTCCAAACCAGACTATCTGCCCCACCCTCTCCATCGGTGAATCGGGGTTGAATCGCAGCCCAACCACTATCTGATATTGTTTGGCGAAACTGAAGGTTTTCCGGGCTTTCGCCGACGGCTTCAAGCTCCTGGTTTCTGATAAATGTGGGGGAGGAGTCCACGTTGGTCTTTTCGACGTCGGTAGTGGACAGGAGCAGCTCGGTTTTCCAGGTATCGGTGAATTGGTGCTCGTACTTTGCATACAGTCGCAGGGAGTCCAGATCAGTCTCAGTATTGTGGCCGGGAATACCGAAGAACATCTCCGGGTCCAGACGCGCAGAGTATGTATAACCGTCGATCCCATTCCCGTCCAGTATCTGGCCCCGATCCTGGGTATAGGCGTCCTGCATATACTCGGCATAAACCGTTAACCGACTATTGTCCGAAATCTCCCAGGTCATTGAAGGGTTGATCAGCAGGCGATCGCGCTCGATAAAGTCCCGAAAGTCTCCTGAATTCTCATACGCAACGACCAGTCTGTATGCGAGGGTTTCATCGTCCCCACCCAGGGTCAATGGGCCCGTAATGTCTGCTTCGGCTCTCAGCGAATCCCAAGATCCATAGAGCACTTCCAGTGAGCCGGATTGCTCAAACTGCGGTTTTTTCGTGATGTAGTTTACAATACCACCGGGCAAACCCTGCCCGTAGAGGATCGAACCGACACCGAGGAGCACCTCAATACGCTCAAGATTTGCGGTCTCAGTCGTCGCGATATTGGAGGCGTTGAAACGACTGTTGATGCGGATACCGTCCTTATAAATATTTTCACCGGAGTCAAAGCCGCGTATCGCGAACTCTTCCTCTCCCCCGTTACCTGTTTTGTAGCGCTGCACCCCCGCCACATTACGCAACGCATTTTCCACGCGATTGACCTGCTGGTCATCCAGGATATCCGTCGGTATAACGGTCGTCGTTAGTGGAATCTGCAAGGTGGAGGCGGAAAACCCGAGGGCTGTGGAACTGACCAACTCCCGATATTCGCGCTCAAACGCCGTGACCGTAAAGGCATCCAGCTCGACGAGGGAATCGCCGGATTGGCTGTGCAGCGAGAGGGCTGTGGTTAAAATGAAGGTCGTTATGATATTGAATTTCATTCTCATTTAGGGAGAACAAAAACAATATCAATGTGGGTCCGTCAAGAAATTAAGACTCAATCTCAAAAAAATAACTACACTCCGAATCCGACTGCCAATTTTTTAGTCCAGCAGATGGTATGTATAAGTGATTTCGCGGAAATGCTCCCCCTCGGGAGTATCTACCTCCATCACGATGGGGATTGCGCGCATGCCCGGGAAGGGATACCAAAACTGATCCGCATTATCGCCCAATGCGATATTGGCTTTGCCTGAATCGAGCGTGAGTTCCAGTTGTCTAGCACCGTCTATGTGGATCGTATTTGTATCCTTTTGGGTGACCCGGATGCCCTCATGTTTAACGATAGGCTCGAGGATGCGCACATCCGGAAAACGATCATGGTAGCGCAGGGAGATAGTCTTGCGCACGTCCCGGTCCCCCAGGTCGTATAGGATACGGTAGGCTACGCCACCGGGGTAGTATTTCATATCCGAGAGTTTTCCGGATACCTGGATCTTTTTGCGCGGGCCATTTTCGATGATCTCAAGGTCAGCGTAAGTATCGTAGAGGTTCGTAAAGTATCCGTTTTCGTTTTCAAACTCGATCCGGGGCGTCAGCGGCAGTATGTCTTCAACCGGCGGCATGTGTATAGGCTCCCCTCGCGAGTAGTGTGTCTGGCTGGCGGTAGTCAGGAAGCCCATATCCTTAACGTAAAGGTTGCACATGGCACCTCCCCGGGGGAAATGCGTATATTTGCCCTCACCCCAATCCGTAAAGTCTACATAGTCGTAGGCTGAGATAGTCGCCATAAAGTTTTCCGTGCCTACCATGGCGAGATTGAGCGAAGGAAAGTGCTGGAGGAAGTCACCGGATTCTGTAACCAAGGGCGGTGTCTCTCCCAACTGGTGGCGACCAAACTCAATGGCCATCGCAAGATTCTTGGCGCGGGCAAAGGTCGGGTAGATATTGGGCAGTTTTCCAGGCATCGCCCAAATGTGGGGACCGTAGCCGACCAAACCGTCCTTGATCGAGAGCTTAAGATACTCGAGGTTTTTGAGGGCGGCCGTTTGATAGCGGGGGTCCTTATCCGCCCACATACTAAAAGTCACCTGGCTGCCATCCGCCGTTTTGCTGCCGTAGGAAGTCCATTTGTAGCCGCGTGAACCCCAGGAACCATCAATGGCCCCATTGGGGTAGACAAACCAGATGGAGCTTTCCATGGATTTTGCGATGATATCCTCGACCTCACGATTACCTGTTAAGCGGGCATACATGGTGAGGCCCCAAAGGGACATATCGAGCTGGTAGCCGATATCGACTCCGTATTTTACTCCGTAAACACGAGCAGCCTCCCCTTCGAAGAAGTAATCCCGGTTCAGTTTGGCAACGCTCTGACGCCCAAGGACATGGGCTTTTTCGAGATGTGCGGGATCCTGGGTAACGTTGTAATAGACCGCAGCCATGCACCCGGCACTGGTTGGCACGTAGTTGAAGCTTGCCCAGTCGGGGCTCATCATTTCGACCAGATAGTCGGCAGCCGCCTGCATAGAATCCCGCCAGGCCTGCTGCTCAGCCTTGGTGAGCGAGTCTTCGATTATCGGCCAGGCGATCGCCATCATCAGCAATTGATCGGCGGTGGTCCCTGTCCACTCCCAGGGGTTCTCAACCCATTCTCCGGTTTCCTCCTGCTTGGTGATCAGCCAGTTGCCCGCATTGATGCAGGCGGATAACCACTTTTCATCCCCGGTATGCTTGTAAAGGACCGCAAATGGGTAAAGTGCTTCCGCCGCGCGGGTATAGTAGATATCAGTCTCGGGGTCACGAATGCCTCCGAATTCGGGATGATCGGGGTCGTGTTCCTGGAGTCCATAGAGGCTTTCGCCCAACAGAGTCAAAACTTCTTTGTAAGCATCCCGGGGATCCTGCTGCCCTGCGAGGATTGATGCCGAATTTGTAAGTAAAATAGTGCAACAAGCAGCAAATGCCACAGCGAGTCTTCGAGGGTAGAGCTTCATAGTAAATAGTGGGTTGAATATTACGATATACTGTATCCCGTAAATTCGTCACTTAAATAATAGAGATAGTACAATTGTTGAACTCAGGCTTCATTTATAAGAATAACCGGAGCAATTCAAACGTTAGAGTAGATAGAAGTTTGCTGTTTGTGATATAATTAAAGTGTATACTGTATCATGTATTCTATTTACCCTCATTCTCTACGCTTTATTGTACTGCTTAGTGTTCTTTCATTTGGTTGGCTGGGAGCAAAGCCTGTTGATCGCATCTCCAGCCCTTTATTTCTGGAAGGTGCTGAGAAGTCACAAATGCAAATGCTTGCCCAAGGCGGAGTGATCTATCACACGCTCGAATCGGTTCCCAGCTACAGCACGGAAACCCTTTATGGTTGGGTAAAAGTGCCTGAGGGTGACTTCGGGCAGGAAAACTGGCTGCATAATCGGGAGGTTGCCTACACGCAGGGAGTCTCCGATAAAACAATTGAATTCCAGGCTGCACTTAGCCCGGGCGAGTGGACAGTAGTCCTGTTACTGGATGCGGGCTACCTCGATTTCTGGGAGCTGGAGGCGACGATCAACCAAAAAGTCCTGCCGATGCAGGGTCATGCATTTGATCCGCCCGCGGAACCTGAAAATCTCCCAATCAATCGCTACCGTGTGATTCAGGAAAGGTTTGAGGCCGGCTCGGAATTCACGAATATTCGATTGCAGCATCCTTCTGGATCCGTGCGGCTACTGGGCTTGTATCTGATCCCGGTAAAGGAGGCAGAAAGTCCCAAAGAACAATGGTTTTTAAAGCGAATTCACGAACTTGGCGTACACCGCTCGGAAGCTTCTCTCGATTCATTGCTGACCGAACTTTTCATTCAAACCGTGAGGGCAGAGGACCCAACATTTTATGCTTACTGGCTTTTGCAAGTCCAACTGCTGATCGATGCCGAGAGGTATTACCGATTACTGGGCTGGGACTATGTGCGCGCCACCACACAAAGCAGTATTTTTACCCGCTTCAAGCAGGCAATCTGTATACTGGACGGCCTGACCCTTGCAAATGGCGTGGGAGAGCAGCACTTGTTATACGATCGCGCCTACTGGCTGCGTGCCAAGCTGTTATACTGGGTATGGAAGGAGCAGCATTTCCCCAATGACCTCATAGCTACCAAAGAGGCCATGAGCGCACTTTTGGCGAAATTCCCGGATGATCAACTGGTGCAAATGTATGCCGGTCAAAAAATTCCTGCCCCCGGCATACCGGAGGGTCAACTGCTAAAAACCGCCCCTGAATGGTCGCAGCTGCAACTGGAGGTACTCTACCGCCTGCGGCACATCGCCTACTATTGGATTCAGGAAAAGCAGATCACCAATGGTGAAATGGGCGGTAAAGCCGACGATGATGTGGAGATGTTGCGCTGGTGGCGGGTACCGGCCTACGCGGGTGATCCGTTGGTAAGGCAAGGGTTTAAGCGACTGGCGGACGGCATGTGGTATAGTACTCGCGTAGAAAACGGCTACTCCGTTGTCCCGAGGGATGTAGAGCACTCGGCAGAGCCGATTTCGGATACGGCTCCGGACGCAGCGGTCTTTCTCGGCGGAGCAACGTATGTTGATCGTTTGCGCCCGACGTATCACCTAATGAAGCACTTGTGGACTGGTGTTAATGACCGGGGGTACCTGCAGTTTAAGTCGGCGTGGATCGGCTCACGGAACATACTCACGGAACCCCCGAGAAACCGGGATCTTGCTATGAATTCACGGGCGATCAAGGCACTCCGCTACCTGGCCATGCTGGATTCCAACCCCGCATACAAAGAGCTGCTTACAGCATGGGCTGATGCGTGGCTTGACGCTGCCCAGCGAACCGATAAGGGAAAGCCTTACGGGCTTTTTCCCTCTTCCATGCGCTACCCGGACGCTGCTTTTAACGGAGACCTGCCCACGTGGTATAACGCTCAAATGTATTGGCCCTATTTTGAGTGGAGAGGGGATGGCAAACTCTATGACCAATTGTTTTACAGTTACACGCTTTCCAGAGAAGAGAAATATTTGGAGCCTCTTATCGAAACGCTTAAGTTGATCCAACGTCACTTTCCAGACGCTCGTAGTGAAATGCCTGACCCTGCTGAATTTGAGATGGGAAGTGAAAAATGGGCGGCCGCTCACCTGCTCAGCAGAGGTGCATTCTGGAGCACGGTCACCCAATGGCGAATGTTTACAGGGGATCGCCGTTTTGACGACTATTTGCTCCAGGTCGGCCCCAGTTTCCTCAAGTATTGGCTAAGCAAGGACACGCGCTACCTGAGCGAAGGGATCCAGGAGGCAATTCTGGAGCACCTTGCTTATAACCTGCCCCTGAAGACCACGGAGGTACTCTTTACCGACCGGGTGCATGTCTCTACCCGCAAACCCACCAAAGACGGGACCGAAATGATTATGACCATGCTCACGGGCAGCGCTGCAGAAAATGGTATGTCCCCGTATATGAGTCATATCTGGCTGGAAGCCCCTGAATCGCTGACAAGTCTGATCACCGAATACCAACCGGACCAACGGGCGTTTGAAGTGTTTCTACACCAGGAGGAAAAAGCCAACATTCGGATGCGGTTTTTCCGTTTGCCCGAGGGTAAATACGAGCTTCGGATGATGGATGAAGCGGGTGTTAAAAACCTTAACCGCTCGTTGAATGTGGGTGAGGGTGTTTACACAGATGTCGAATTGACCGTGCCGGGCAATCAGTTGCTCAAGGTGATTGTTTCACCGATCAATGAGTGATTAAAACCGATAGCTAAGATATGCACGCAGGGTGCGGGGCTCGATCGGGTGGAAGTGGATGTCCTCTACGCCGTCTTCGGGTTCGCCCGGGAGGCGTGAGCCATAGAAGTAGGTAATATCGTCATCGTCGGAGTCGAAGAGATTGAGCACATCCAGGAAAATGGCGAATCGATCCCCCTGGAAGCCCACGCGGGAATTGACGATGGTCGAGCCATCGGACTCTACGGAGCCATCCTCAATCAAGGAACGCGGGCCGAAATGCCGCAAGCGGAGAGATCCTACCCAACCGGACTCCATAACGCCCGTAACCGCAGCACTGATCACTGCATTGAGCGCCCCGGGGATGTCTTCCCCTGCAGGGTCATTATCATCAAAGCGCGCTTCGGTGAAGGCAGCATCCAGCTCGAAGCTTAAACCGGGAATCGGCGAATAATAATTAGCAATTTCGAAACCATAACGCTGGCTGGGACGGGAAGCCTCGGTTATTCCGGCATCGCCCACAAAAAGGAGCTCAGAATCCAGCTCGAGATACCACAGCGAAACCGAGGTATTCAGATGATCATTCCAGGTATGGCGAGAGCCGATCTCAGCGCCGAGGGATTGTACGAGTGGGTCTACCGCATCTACCGGAGTCTCCGGATCAGTGGGGTCGACGGATATCGTGGTGCCGCGCGCATCATTACTGTGAAAGCCATAGCCCAGGCTCAGGAAGAGCTCTGTATTATCATCCGGGCTGTAGATGAAGTTGAGCTTCGGTGAAATGAGCGCATCGTCCGCACTGCCGGAGTTGGCTGCAATGTTGCTGGTGACATCGAAATCGTAGTAATCCGCACGGAGACCAAAAACCGACCGCAGATGATCCGTCCATTGGATCCGATTCTCGTAAAAGGCACTAAGTGACAGTTGATCGATAGCATCTGCACGCACGGTATTAAAGCGGCTGCGGCCCATGGTATTGTAAAGCCCTACCCCATCGATCGCGTCGTAGCGAAACTGCGCCCCGATAACCTGGTTCATTTCACGCTCCATGAATTCCCGGTAACTGAGCAGATGCGTGATGCTGCCCCCATAGATCATGCGCTGATCTTCCTGTTCAAACTCATCGCCATTGATAGGGTTATCCAGGAAGTAGGTGAAGTTTGACCATAGATTCAGGTCATAGTAGATGGCATAAACGTTTGCGGAGGTGGCATTATCCCCCCGGATATTCGCGTAATCGAACGAAAGGCTATAGCGGGAGGATTCGCCCCCGAGATCGTTATCCAGCGAACCCAAAGCACTGATCAAGCCGGAATCCACTGCGCGCCGGGGAATCTGATCGGCGGAATTCCAGTCGGAATCATAACCCATAAAGGTGATGGTATATGTCGAATTTTCATAGTATTGGGAGTATTTTACGAGGGAATTGATCTTACTGAGGTTTTCCTCCAAGTCCCAAGGGCCATCGTAGGATTGCGCCTCGATCCCTACGAGCAGTTCACCCTGGTCCATGGCAAAAGAGTCCGCTACCACGCCACGCAGGAAATTGTTTTCCCCTACATTAAGCACCACGAACCCACGATCGAGTGTATCCACAGTTGAAATCAATGCCCCCCCGGCGGATGAAAAGTCACCCAGTGACGCATAATAGGGACCCTTGCGGTATTCGATGCTGCCGACGAGCTCAGGGATGAGGAAATTCACATCGCTGTAGCCCTGCCCGTGACCGTGCGTCACCTTATTGACGGGCATACCGTCAATGTAAGTCGCGAAGTCCGTCCCATGGTCGAGATTAAAGCCCCGCAGGAAATACTGGTTAGCCTTGCCGGTGCCGCTGTGCTGGGTGGCGATCAGGCCGGGAATTGTCTCCAGCACCTCGCCGGTTCGCAGGAGGGGGCGATACTGGATGTCATTTTGCCCCACAACGCCCTGAGACGCGGAAATGGTTTGCCCCATAATGGCATCCGAACGATCGGAAACTGTAAATGGTTGAAACTGGATAATAGCTTCGTGAGCTTTTAGGAACCCGGAGAGACAGAGTGTCAGAGCGATTGCAAGTGAAAGCTGGAAGCGTAAGTAAGGCATAGTTGCAAAAAAATGACGGCTGACACCTAGTTGTCAAACCGGAACAGTTTTATTAAAATTAATAAAGTTTAATGTTAATTGGCTGGGAAAAATCAGCTCAAAATACATTCTAAAATGCGCTAAATCATCCTAATCCCTTCTGCTCATGAAAGTTCGCCTTATTCCGCTGTTACTCATCCTTCAAATCGGCGTTTTCTCACTTATAAATGCGGATGATAATGGTCCTTATTTTGGCAATGGGGTACATAACGGATGGGCGAAGCCGGATTCGGTAGTGATCTGGACACGCCTGACCAGCCAGCCTGAGCGCAACATTGAAGGGGGTGACTGGATCGTGGTCACTAAGGAGGAAGACCAAAATGTATTGAGGTGGATGACCGATGAAGCTGCCATCCATGCACGACAAATTCCTGAAGGCTACACCCTTGAAGAAATGAAAGGGGCATGCCCGGGGAGTGCGGGGCAGGTGCGCCTGAGCTATTGGCCGCAAGGTAATAAAGCACATTCGGTAATTTTGGATTGGGTAAATGTAGAGGAAGATAAGAACTATACACGACAATGGAAGCTCGAAGGGCTCAAACCCGGCACCCGCTATACGCTGAAGCTTGATGCGCGTAAGGATGCGGATTCCGCTGTATCGGATACGCTGATGGGGAGTGTATTAACTGCAGGAGGTGAGAAGAACGTGGAAGAGGTGCTGTTCACGATAGTTACCTGCCACGATTATATACGCAAGGATCATCCGGACGGGCATATCATCTATGATTCGATGATGAAGATGAAACCCGATTTTTTTGTGCATACCGGCGATATCGAATATTACGACAAGCCCAATCCCTGGGCGATGACCGAACCGCTCATGTATTTTAAATGGGATCGCCTGTTTTCCCTGCCCCTGCAGCGGAATTTCTGGAACCAAACGAGCAGCTATTTCCAGAAGGATGACCATGATGTGCTGCGCAATGATTCGTGGCCGGGGATGACTTACGGCAGTGTAAGCTGGGAACGCGGAGTTGAAATATTTGATAAGGAGCAATTTCCTACCAATGATCCCCCCTATGATACTATCCGCTGGAGCAAGGATCTACAAATCTGGATCACCGAAGGGCGTAATTATCGCAGTGCGAATGATGACCCGGACGGACCTGGCAAGACCCTACTCGGCGAAAAGCAAAAGCAATGGCTCTTTCGGACTCTTAAGGAATCGGACGCGACTTTTAAGGTAATCATCAGTGCGAATCCTATCCTTGGCCCGGACCGTGGCGGTAAAAGTGACAATTATGCCAATTCCAACTTTAAATATGAGGGGGATGAAATCCGGGATTTTATCAATAGTATGCCCAATGTTTATATGGCTAATGGTGACCGTCACTGGCAGTACGCAACTCACTGGGAAGATACGCGCCTCTGGGAGTTTGGATGTGGACCGGGAGCAGACGCTCATGCCAGCGGCTGGAAGCAGGAAGATTTTCGCCCGGAGCACCGTTTCCTCCGTGTCAAAGGTGGATTTCTCAAAGGTACGGTGAAACGTATTGATAGCACGCCCACGCTGGTGTTCGAACACTGTGATGTGGAAGGCAACGTGGTGAGCACCTTCTTGTTTGAGCCGGAAGCGAGCTAAAGAGAAACCATTCGTTATTTGCTCAATACGCGAATCGCTATTTGCGCCATAATCGGCTCATTGCGGATGCCTATCGAGGAAATGGTAATGGTGTAAATACCGGGCTTTTCGTAGATGTGGTAAATTTCCCGGAGGCTCTGAAGCTCGGTTTGCTTGCCATCGCCAAAGTCGATGGTCACAGAGCCTTGCAGGCGGTTGAGGCGATTGCGAATGTGAACACTCTCGCCCACTTTGGCTCCGCGAAGCTTGTTGTGGTAGATCCAGCCCCGTGAAATATTGCGATCCACATTCTGCCCGTACACACGGATGTGTGCAAATGAACGGCTCTCTGCACCCCTTTTTGTGAAAACTCGCAGTTCTTCCGAATACTGACCAGGCTGACTGTAGCTGACCTGGCATGTTTCTCCTACGACAATCCGGCCGTCGGAGAGATGCCATTCGTAACGGTCAACGATTTCGCCGTTGCGCAATAATGTACGTGAAGCATCCAAGGTGATTTCCTGATCCTGTAAACCGAAGTAGTAACCTCCGGCGACAGCGACGACTTTATCCGGGTACTTACGAAAATAGGCTTCTGCAAATAAAGGATAGGTCGATAATTTGGTATGAGCCGTATCGCTCAATCCGATACGTAGCTCTCCGTGATAATGATGATCGTTATGCTGGGCTTTGCGGCCGTCCCAGGTCATGCCCGTTTTCGCTATCACCTGACCCCGTTTCACTTTGCTGCCAACGTCTAAAGAAGAATCAATCGTCTCGATATTCATATGAGAGGCCCGGTAAAGGATACCGTTGGCATGCTGAATGATGATGGCGTTGGATTTACCATCCCCCTCCGGTAATGGGTTGGCAAAAATCCTGCCATCAAACGGAGCGACTATCTCCGTGAGGTCAGGTATGAGCCCATAATCTTCACCCCGGTGATAATAGTATTGGTTATAAGGAACCAGGGCAGCCCAGGTATTGTTATAACTATTGGCGAACAGGCGGAAGTCATTCAGGGGGAACTCAAAAGATACGGGACCCCAGGGCTCCCTTTCTAAAGTTGCCGATAAGCGGACGTCCCGCTGTATACTGTCTGCGTATACCTGGGGGTAAGACCCATCCGTCCATTCGCGAATATTCTCCACATAAAGCCTTAATCCTTCGATAACTACAGGCATCTGAAAGGGGCGATGAATCAGGGTGTAGGGTCTACCATCGATCTCGATATCCACTTCAGCGGATATGTAATGCGATTGCTTTTGGTCATCCGGGAACCAGTAGTTGGTTTCGCTGGTTAAACGGTAGTCGATCAAACGGATTTCACGGGTGGTGGTAGAATTATTAAAGGATCGTGTTAGCTCGAAAGTAGAACCTTTATCCAATTCAAAAACCAGTGGATAATCGGGAATATCGAGGACGATACGCGGAGGCTGTGCTCCTATCAAATTCGTATTTATTACAACTAAACAGAGTAGAAGAAAGGGGAATTTCATAAGCCGTGGCTACACTCATGCATATTGTCATCATAGATCAAAAAGATCACTGACTGTATAATACTATTTCGAATTATTTTAAAATATTCAGCGCTTCCAATAATTTATCGCGATGCGTTATCAGGACTTTCTGAATTTGCTCTGACGATGCATTGGTTACCACTAAGTTTTCAAACTCGTGGGGGTCATCACGATGGTCATATAACTCTTCACTGCCATTAACATAGCGTATGTATCGCCAATGCTGAGTGCGCAATGCATGGTGATCCGAAAAAGTAGTGATTACCGGATGTATCCATTCGGTATCAGGATTTTCCAAGACTGGTCGCAGTGAATGCCCTTCAATCGTGTGGGGAGCGTTTAACCCTGCATAATCGATAACGGTTGGGTATATACTGAGTAAATCTACCGGATGATTGTAACGAATACCAGCGGGCATATCAGGCCCCAGAATGATCAAAGGAATGCGGGTGGTTTGTTCCCAGAGCGCTGCCTTACCCCAATGTCTTTTCTCTCCCAAATGCCAGCCGTGATCAGAAAAAATGATCAGGTAGGTATTGTCCCTATATTCGCTTTTTAGGTAAGCATCATAGACTCGTCCGAGTTGGTAGTCCATTGCGGAAGTACTCGCCAGGTATGCTTGCAGCAGATCCTTCCATTTATCATTTTCTTCGGCGTACTCCTGATTAAACAGGCCGGGTGCCTCAATATCTTTATCGGCTCTGGGATACTTGCCAAAGTAAACCAAATCCTTGTTATCGTCCGCAATGATATCAGGTAATTCGATATGTTCCTTGGGATGTTTATCGAACCATTGCTGTGTCGCATACAGGGGCGTATGCGGACGAATAAAACCACCCGCCAGGAAGAATGGTTTTTCGTGGGTATCTTCTAGAGCCTCAATTAGATGATCAGCAATCCTGGGATCATGACTAGCCGCATACTCATTATCCTCGGACAGGACCCCCCAATCGGTCAACCGGTCTCCATAATTATAATTGAGTTTAGGGTCCTGTAGAGGTCCGTAATTGTAACGTAGAAAGAGATGCCACTCATTTGCAGGCTTGTTACCATGCCCCATATGAAATACTTTACCGTAAGCCATGGTATCATAATCGGCTCGCCCCATCGTCTCTGGCAAAGTAGATATATGCTCAAATCCCGGACGATCCCGAAACCATCCGGAGCGATTGGACACGATGCCCGTGGTTGTTGGGCGGAGTCCTGTCCAGATGCTTGCGCGGGAGGAGTTACATACCGGCGAATTGCAATAGGCAGCAGTAAACACGATGCCCTGACCGGCGATTCGATCTAAATTCGGTGTATATGCATTCGGATGCCCATCCAGAACACCCACGTAATCATTCAGGTCATCGATAACGATAATGAGAAAATTGGGGCGTTCTTCCACCGCTACCGATAAGCTACCAAATGATAATAACAAGAATACTCTGAGTCGAAAAATTGAATGAATGAAGCGAATAATGGGGCGTATCATTGTTTAGACCAGATTAGAATTTTCAGCTACATTCTCTCAGTGATCACATAGTATGCCCCCACGATATCTTCGCCCCGGGGATCGATGAACCAAGTCTGCATGGTAGTGTCACCCTTGGAAAGAGATAGCTCAAATGAAATGTTTTCGACGTCTTCGTATACTGATTTCTCAAGAATGTGATCACCGATTTGCAAGCGGGCAGTCGCAATATCAAAAGCGGGCCCCGCTACGAAGGTGCCATCGGTCACCTTTACTTCCTGGGGAGCATCGCGGAGCTTGAGACCGGATTCCGGCGGGTAGCGACTCAGCGTCAGTTGATAGGTTCCGGCCTGAGCGACCTTGAGATGCCAGATACCATTTGCCTGCACCCCACGCCGTACCTGGATTTGCTGATCGATGAAGACATCCAGCCATTCGCAAGCGGTCAGCAGCATCGGGTTTTCGCGATCATCACCGATGATCACACGCTGGGGTTCGAGCACGGTATCTTTAACACCTTGCCACCATTCATCCAGATGCGCTCGCATTTTGGCAACGACTTCGGGATGCTGTGCCGCTACATCGTGATCCTGATGTAAATCTTTGCTAACATCAAATAACATGCGATCCTCCAACAGGCGCCAGTGCTTCCATAAGACAGCGGCCCCTTCTTTGCGGGGAATCGCCGGATTTTCACCCGTGTAGGTCACTTTGAAGTGGGGCATGCGACTGTAGTTGATGACCAGCATGCGGTCTTCAAGCTCCGTAACATCCCCCCGCAGCAGGGGCGCGAGCGAAATACCATCAAGATCTTTCGGGAGATTTTTGATACCTGCAAACTCGGTGAGTGTGGGCAATAAATCCTGAATGTGGCATAGCTCATCTATTGAGCGATTACCGCCAATATTCCCGCCAGGCCATCGGAGGAACAAGGGGACACGATGCCCACCCTCCCAGAGGGTTGTTTTTTTACCCTGCATGCCTGCGTTGTAGTATTCGGGGCCAAAGGTGCTGCCATTATCTGTGGTGAAGATGACAATTGTATTTTCCTCCAAACCGGAGTCTGTGAGGAATTGCTGCAGCCTGCCCATGTTGTAATCGATATTGGCGCCCATTGCCAAAAAGCTCACCAAGTCTTCCCGTCTTTTGTCGCTGAGCCCGGTGACGGACTCCGGGTTTTCAGTCATGGCATCGCGAATGGGTTGTCGATATTCATCGGGCACAAACCACGGCCAGTGGGCGGAATTCAATGCGATAAAAGTGAAGAAATTATCACCCACCTCGGCTTGTTTTTGCATCCAATCCATAGCTTCATCAAAGAAGACATCAGTGCAATAACCGTGGAATTGTCGCCTTTGGGTATTGTGGATGTAGATATCGTCGAAGTAATCGTTATCCCAATAATCAGGCGTGCTGTTGATGTGCGATGAGGGAAACCAGATAGCCTCTTCAAAACCCCTGTCTTCCGGGCGGAAGGGGAAATTATCACCCATGTGCCATTTGCCGAATAAGCCTGTGCGGTAATCGGCTGCGGCAAAGATATCCGCGATGGTGGGTAGCTCCGGGCGAAGTAAAGTGCGCCCGCTGCTAACATTGATGGCCCCGTTCCTAAAAGCGTCGAGCCCTGTTAAAAGCTGGCCGCGTGTGGGGGTGCACATGGGCGCGACGTGAAAATCCGTGAAGCGGATGCCCTGACTGGCCAGCCTATCAATATGCGGGGTATCGGCGATTGGATTCCCGTTTATCGAGAATTCACCGTAGCCCTGGTCGTCCGTCACCACGATGATGATATTGGGTCGGGAGGTTCCGAAAACGTTTTGAGTAAGTAAGAGTAAAGCGAGCGCTAGAGATAGTTTCATGACAAGTTAGCGTTTGGGCGGTGCGATCATAAGATCATCAATGAGCGTTGCGATGGGGTCAGGGCTCTGTTTGATTTTGACGTAGCTGTGGGCCCTATTGCGGTCATTTTTCCAAACGGTGTGCCCATCCGAATCTGCCACCACACGACCGTCTGAAATAAGCTCCCAGTATTCGGGTTGTGCACCCCGCACTGCCAGGAGTACGGCCGCCTGATCGTGGGCGGGTTTGCCTTTATCAATCGCAAAGCCGTCACGATAAGGGCGCAACTCGAAGGAACGGCGAACGGGATTATCGCTGCTTAGCTGTTTCAGGGGTTCACCGCAAAAAAGCGCCGCGCCAATTTCGAATCCACTCCAGAGAATCGGGCCGGGCCATTCATTTACGACTGTAACGACTGCTGCGGGGTCGAGACGGAGATTCGTCTCCGGTAAACGGGTACGCGGGAATCCGCCGCCCATGATCACAGTAGATTTTACTTTTTTGCGGATTAATTCCAAACCATTGAGCGAGCTGAATTCATCGGGTTGTGAGCGTATGAGGTCTTCCAAATTGCTGAGCAGACCTATGCTGCAAATAACCACACTGTTATCCGGCTGGGCAGCGAGCGTTTTGCGATAAATAGTCAATGCGTCCGGCATTTCATCGTCGGGGAGCGCGGAGTGCGGAAATTCATCCCGTAGGGCCGGGGCATAGGGGCTGGGTCTACCTCTACCTGTCTTCGCCCCGTCTTTGTCAGTGCCGATCGGGATATCCGGCCTGCCGTAGTAGTGGTTGATCGCCGAACATGCAGCGGCGGATGCGTTACTCCGATCGCGGCGATTGGTTACGATTGCCAAAATTCCGGCTTCGCCTAGATCCGCGAGGGCGTGTAATACAGCGAGGGCGCCCGCGTCATCGCAATCACCGGCCATATCCGTATCCAGAATAATGGATGCAGGCCTAGCGCAGGCTAAACCTGCTATGATGAACCAAACTAACTGGAGGCAGAGTGGCTTCATTTTGCCGGGGGCTGGCTGCAGAGTTGAACGAATGCTTCGCGGAGGCGAGCGATCTGGATATCATCTACGATCAGGAAGCGATGCTTTCCTTCCTCAGTGGGAGTAAAGCGGGTGAAACCATCGTCTTCCACGGTTACTTTGCCGGGAGTGGATAAATCGAAGTAATCCCGATCCGGCCATATAGGGTAGAGCACACTCGTGAGGTCCCATGTGGGACGATTATGTGGAGGCGGATTGTAAAGGTAGTAAGCCTCTTTCAGCGGGTGATGCTCCACATACTCGTAATCCCTTTCGATGCTGGTCGCCGGATAGGTCGCTGCAATACCGATCTCAAAGCCGCTCCAGATGATCTCAGTCGGCCATTGCTCAGCGAGTACTTGTGCAGATGGAATATCAAGCCGTACGTTGTATTCGAGGTAGCGGTTGTTATCGCGAATTGTCTGGAAAGAGCCAGCCATGATGGAGAGCAGCTTTACTTTGCTTTTGATCAATTCCTTGCCTGTCAGCGGTGAAATTTCGTCCGGCCCGGATTCCAGCAAGCGGCGAAAATTCGTGAAGAAACCAACCTGGACGAGCACGACGGATTGATCGGGACGATTTGTCAGCAGCTTCCGGAGAAATGCGGTTGCTTCCGGGGCATGTTCGCCGCTTCGCAGGTCATGCGGGTAGCGGAGTGATCCGTCTGGCTTAGTCTCTTCAGCAAGGCCATTGAAGCGTCCTTTGTGCTGTGCTGCACCCCCCCGGACCACTGCGATTGGGATATCCGGCTCGCCGTAGAAAGTATTTACGGCATCAGTGAACGCTGCAGCCAAGGGATGATCTTTGGTAACCGTAACGGCAAGGAGCTCAAGGTGGCCGCGGGACTTCAGTGCGTGAATCATGGCGAGCGCCATTACGTCGTCGACGTCATTCCCAATGTCGGTATCGTATACAATGGCGACCGGTTCGTCTGCTCTAAGGATGACGGATGCAAAAAATAGCGCAAAAACTAAACATATGTGCCTTTTCATAAAGCGATCGTGAAGAGGGATTAGGATTGATTGTTTAGTAGCGTTTCGACTTCCCGGCGTTGAGGTACTGAAGGTTGTGCACCCATTCGGGTGACTGAAAGAGCCGCTGCAGCGTTGGCGAATTGAACCGCGTCCGGCAGGGCCATCCCTTCAGACAAGGCGACGGCGAGCGCTCCGTTAAAGGTGTCACCCGCGGCGGTCGTGTCTACGGCTTTGACGGGGTAAGTCGGAACTTTTTGTTGCGAATCCGCTGTAACGATCATTGCTCCCTCGGAACCCAGCGTTATTATTGCCGTATCCACCCCACGTTGGATGAGTGCCCTGCCTGACTCGATCGCTGAATCCCCACCGATGACTTCGATGCCCGTCAAGAGCATGGCCTCGCTTTCGTTGGGCGTGATGATCGATACTTTCGATAGGAGCTCGTCAGACAATGCCTGCGCGGGCGCGGGGTTGAGGATGACTTTTACGCCGTGTTTATGTGCGATATCTACGGCTTTCTCAACGGTTGCCAGAGGGATTTCCAGCTGGATCAGCAGGATCGTGGCCTGGCTGATTGTGGCTTCAAGTTGATTGATCGCCGCAGGATTCAGGTGGTCATTTGCACCCAGGGCAACTGCGATGCTGTTTTCACCGGCTTCGCTGACCATAATCAAGGCAATACCGGACGGCGCGTCCGCATCTTCGAAGACATGCGTCGTATCTATACCATCTGCCTGAAAATTTTCGATGGCCTGTTTACCGAAGGAGTCCCTGCCGACGTTGGCAACAAATTTTACCTGCCCGCCGCAACGCGCAGCTGCAACCGCCTGGTTTGCCCCCTTGCCACCTGAGGCGGTGGTGAATTCACCACCGAGGATGGTTTCTCCAGGCGCCGGAATATCCGGCACCTTGACGATCATGTCTGTATTGGAACTACCGATTACAACGATCATAATTACAAAGTGCAAAATAGGTTTAAACCAATCGCGCCGCTACGATGAGCGCGAGCCCAATGATAAAGAGCGTAAACATGAGTGCTATGAATTTACCCGTGCCTGCCGGCGCATCCTTAAACTCCTTCCAGATAAAGACTCCCCAGAATGCGGCCACCATGGTAGCCCCCTGCCCGAGCCCGTAGGAAATTGCAAAGCCCGCAGCCCCGGAGGCAATGATACTGAATGACATACCCACGCCCCAGATGAGCCCTCCGAGAATGCCGATGAAATGGAGCTTGGCGTTCCCCTGCTTAAAGTAGTCCAAGTATTTCACTTTTTCTCCGCTGAATGGCTTATACATGACCCAGGTGTTCCAGATGAAATTCGACAGGAACAAACCGATGGAGAAAATAAACACGGCAGTATAGGGAGTGAGTTTTCCGGGTTCCGGGTTTGCAAAATCGAGCGCCATGGAAGCCGCGACAAAGCGGTAAAAGAAGCCCATCAGCACACCCCCAATAATGGATAGCACCAAACCCTTAACAAACTGGGTGTTACCCGAAGCCGGGAGGCGGCGGTATATAATCGCATCGAGAATGATTGCGAGAGCCACCAGCAGAACACCGATACCCAACATGAGTGGATCCCCCACCGGATTGGCCACGTAATTGGTAATCACACCGATCACCAGTGCAAGGCCAATGCCCACCGGAAATGCAACCGCCATGCCGGCGATATCAATGGCAGCAACGATCAAAATATTTGCCAGATTAAAGACGATGCCACCGATCAATGCGGAACGGATGGCCTGCATTTCCGCCTGACTGAGATCTGCAAAGAAGCCACGACCTTCGGAGCCTGTACTGCCCATAGTCAGGCCCAGTAAGAGTGAGATGATAATGATACCAAGGCTGTAATCCCAGTAGTAGAGCTGGAACCTCCATTCCTTCGAGGCGAGTTTTTGCGTATTTGCCCACGATCCCCAACAGATCATGGTGACGATGCACATTACAACGGCAACGGGGTAAGATTCGATAATTTGCATAGGTATAAAATGGGTTAGAAAATAAGAGAGAAATTGGAGTTTAGGCTTGAATTAACGTTTGCGCAACTCAAAAAAGTAATGAATTTCCCCCTTGCAGTAGACGATGGAATTGCGCAGATTCGGGTTTGCGCAAACGTTTTGCGCATTCAATAAGCAATGAATCTCAGCGAATTGGCAGCGCATCTCGATCTATCCGTAACGACAGTTTCCAGAGTTTTAGCGGGCTCACCGGAGAAGTATCGGATCAGCGAAGCCACCAGCAAGCGGGTACTGGAAGCAGCTGAAAAATACAATGCTGCACCGAATCCTTTGGGCTCGAATTTACGCAAAGGCCAAACAGGGATGATCGGCTTGCTAGTGCCGGATATTACCAACCCCTTTTTTGCGGAGCTCGCCCGGGAAATCGATCGCGAACTTCGCAAACTCGAAAAAACCATCCTGCTCTTTGATTCGGGGGAGGATGCTGGGCTGGAACGTAATCTCCTGCGAGATATGACATCGCGCCGGCTGGATGGCTTTATAATCGCATCCGTGGGTATAAACTCCGATGAGCTCACGAAAGCGGCCACGCAGGAACAAAATCCGGTGGTACTGGTGGATCGGTTGATTCCCGAACTCAATGTGAACTCCGTATCCCTCGATAATCGTGACAGCGGCAAACAGGCGGTTCGCCATTTGATTGATAAGGGGCATCGCAAAATCGGCGTATTACGCGGCGACACCCAAACGCTTGCAGACAGAGAGCGTTTTGAGGGTATTCGCAATGAAATGAAGAAAGCAGGATTAAGCCTGGAAGCGAGCCATATTGCAGGCAATGGTTATAGTCTGGAAGCCGGAATCGAAGGCTCTCAAAGCATTTTAAAAGCGGACGTAAAACCTACTGCCGTGATTACCCTGAATGGTCAAGGCATCCTGGCACTTTTACGCGTGGCGAGAGAATACCAGTTGCAGATACCAGAGGACATCTCAGTGGTTGCATTTGATGATCAACCCTGGTCCCCCTTTATCAACCCTCCGATAACGACCATCGCCCAGCCCGTGGCGGAAATTGCGCATGAAGCCGTGGAGTTATTGTTCAATGGGAAACAAAAACACAAAGCCGTGCTGAAGGCGGAGATTCTGGAGAGAGTCTCAGTTATTGAAGTGAGAGATTCTTAGACATTTAAGGGAGCTAATACCCTAACGTTTAGGCCTATTATTGAAGCTTTGGGGGTTGACTGAGGAGTTGCCGTCTTGATAGGTAGATTATTACAATGAACGTTATCCACTTACCCCTTATAATAACAGTACTCCTGTGTTTTCTTAGCTCAATTGTGAATTTGAATGCTTCAGCCCCCACGCGGTTGCTCTGCGAAGGGCGGACGAATCCCCTGGGGATCGATGATGCCCAGCCACGCTTTTCCTGGTGGGTGCAAAGTGATGAAGCGAATGTAGTCCAGAGCGCTTATCAGATCGTTGTCATGGATGAAGCGGGGCAACTTACCTGGAACACTGAAAAGGTAAGCAGTGCGCAGTCGACCTACATTGAATATGGAGGCCCGAAACTGAAGGCGAGCACCCGATATACCTGGAAGGTGCGAACCTGGGTGGATGATGAGGAGGAGCCCTCCGAATGGAGCACGCCTGCCTGGTTTGAAATGGGGCTGCTCGGGCAGGATGCCTGGAAGGCCAAGTGGATCGGACACCCCCCGCGTATGACCACCCGGAGTGTGCCTCCGGTGTATTTGCGTAAGGTGTTCGGAATCGACGATGCCGTGAAGCGTGCACGGCTCTACATTTCTGCACGCGGCATTTACGAGGTTGAGTTTAATGGTGAGAAGATTGGGAACAACGTATTTGCACCGGGCTGGACAGACTATGCATCGCGTAATCAATACCTGACCTACGATGTCACCAAGCACCTGCAAACTGGAGATAATGCGATGGGCATCCTACTCGCGGATGGGTGGCACAATGGTTTCCTGATGTGGCGAAATGCCAAGAACTGGTATGGGCAGGATACTTCAGTGATTGCTCAACTGATGATTGAGGATGTGAATGGCAAAATCCATTGGGTGAAAACTAACGACAGCTGGCTGGCCGCAACCGGACCGATCATCGAGTCTGACTTTTACAATGGGGAGAAGTATGACGCCCGGGCTGAGATTGATGGCTGGAGCACGGTTGAGTATGAAGTAGAAGGTTGGCTGCAGCCGCGTATCGAAAAAGAACCCACGGGCAAGATGGTAGCGAAAATCGTAGAACCCGTGCGCAGGCAGGAAGTAATCAAACCCATCTCTGTAAAACGTGACCCCAACGGAGTCTGGGTATATGATTTTGGGCAAAATGTGGTCGGCTGGATACGGGTAAAGGCGCAGGCCGACCGTCGCAGCACGCTCACCATGCAGTTTGCGGAGATGCTGAATGCGGATGGCTCGCTGTATCTTGAGAATTTGCGCAATGCCGAAGCGACCAACCGCTACTCTTTTAAGGATGAAGAGCCGATGGAGTGGGAGCCGCGTTTTACATTCCATGGATTTCGCTATGCGGGCTTAAGCGGTATACGCTACCCGTTTGATCTGGATTCGGTAGAGGCCGTCGTATTACACAATGATATATCCGTAACCGGGAGTTTTGAGTGCTCGAACCCCCTGCTCAATCAGTTGCAGAGCAATATCCTGTGGGGACAAAAGGGCAATTTTCTGGAAGTACCGACCGATTGCCCTCAGCGGGATGAACGGCTGGGCTGGACCGGAGACGCCCAGGTGTTTGTGCGCACCGCTACTTTCAATATGGATATTGACGCTTTCTTTGAAAAATGGATGGCAGACATGCGGGATGCGCAGCTCGAAAATGGTATTGTGCCCGTAATTATTCCCCGGCTAAACAATGATGGCGCTTCCCCTGCCTGGAGTGATGCAGCGGTGATCTGCCCCTGGGTGATCTACGAGCGCTACGGCAATGAGCGCATTTTGGCGGACAACTTTGAGCTGATGCGGCGCTGGGTGGACTACCAGATTGATACCAGCGATGACTATATATGGCCTGGCGAAAAGCACGGCAGCTGGCAGGGTTTTGGGGATTGGCTGGCGATTGACGCACCCACACCGGGAGAAGCACCCACACCTAAGATCCAAATCGGCACCGCATATTTTGCCCAGGTCGCAAAATTACTGGCAAAGGCTGCTGAGATCCTGGGAAAAACTGAGAAAGCAAAATATTACTCAGAAACCTCCAAGAAAGCAAAGGAGGCCTTTGTGCGCGAATTTGTAAATGAGGACGGACGGCTCAAGAAAGAGACCCAGACCGGATACTGCCTGGCACTGGGATTTGATATACTGCCTGAAAAGATGCGTAAAACAGCAACCGATGCGCTTGTCGCAGACATCCAATCGCGCGGCTGGCATCTCTCGACCGGATTTGTCGGTACCGGACTACTTATGCCTGTGCTCTCTCGCATGGATCGCAATGATGTCGCGTATCGCATTCTCCTGCAGGAAAGCTACCCGGGATGGCTCTACTCTATCAAGCAGGGCGCAACTACCATGTGGGAGCGATGGAACAGTTATAGCCATACGGATGGTTTTGGGGATGCGGGGATGAACTCGTTTAATCACTACGCCTACGGAGCGGTGGGTGAATGGATGTATTCGGTGATTGGTGGCATCGACACCTTAGAACCCGGGTATAAGAAAATCCTGATACGGCCGCAGCCGGGTGGCGATATTACCTGGGCAAAAACGAGCCTGAAGAGCCCCTACGGGATGATTGCTACCGATTGGAATTTAAATGGCAGCACTTTTGAACTATCCGTGGAGATACCACCGAATACCACCGCTGTGATTCAGTTGCCAGACGGGCAGGAGTTCGAGAAAGGCAGTGGCAACCACTCTTTTGCAGTAGAAATTTGAACTTATATTTTAGAAATACCCAACTAACATTATTATGAAGAGCCCACTATACGATCGACGTGAATTCATCAAAACCAGCGGAATCGCTGCAGCAACGGCAGTAAGCATGCCCGCCATCTTAAAGTCCCAAACAGAAAGCAAAAAGAAGCTACGCCTCGGGATCGTAGGCTGCGGGGGAAGATCCAACAATGTGATCGATAATGCGCTGGCAGACGGCCGCTACGAAATCGTATCGCTGGCGGACTACTTTCAGGACCAGGTAGACCGGCAGGGCGAAAAATATGGAGTGCCCGAGAAGATGCGCTTTACCGGACTGAAGTGTCACGAGAAGCTGATCGATGCAGGTAATATCGATGTGCTGGCAGTGCTTTCACCTCCTTATTTTCATCCCGATCAGGTGGAGGCGGGTGTTGATGCAGGGCTACACATCTGGCTGGCGAAGCCAATTGCTGTAGATACCCCGGGCGTGAAGCGTATTGAAAAACTGGCTGCGAAGTCCGCAAAGCAGAACAAATGCTTCTTCATCGATTTCCAGACCCGTGCATTTGCTCACTTTCATGAAGCGGCACGCCGTGTGGCCGCCGGCGATATCGGCGAGCTGCGATATGGTGAGATCGAAGCAAGTTGCGCCGGATTTAAATTACGTGCACCGCATACCAGCAAAGAGAATAATCTGAAAAACTGGCTGCAATGGAAGGCACTTTGCGGCGAATCGATCGTAGAGTACAGCGTGCACGCAATCGATGTGGCGAGCCTGTTTATCGGGCGGCCTCCGGTTTCTGCAACCGGGCAAACAGGGCGAAACTTTCTGGATGGTTTGAGCGAACCGGTGCCTGGCGATGTGCAGGACCTCTGGATCGTCGAGTACGATTACGGAAATGGGTTTAAAATGCATTTCCGGGGCAAACGTTTTGACCAAAACGAGATGCCAGAGCTCTGGAGTAACCATGTGACGCTGTTTGGACTGAACGGTGGGTTGTATGGGGACTATGAAGGCGAGGTCTATATACGTGGTGAAAAGAGTTTCAATGGAGATCGCTTTATGAAGGAAAAAATCCGCGGCATCTATGACCGGGGCATCCAGGTGAATCTGAACACATTCTACAATGATGTGATCAACGAGAATTTCGCTCAGGAAACGGTTGCACCGAGTATCGAGAGCCATTACCTGGCGTTACTGGGGCGTGAAGCTGCTTATGCCAATGGAAAAACCGTAACCTGGGAGGATATCGTAAACTCAAAGGAAGTCCTAGAGCTGGATACCGAAGGACTAAAAGCGTAATTTAAAAAATAGTCTCCTGAAATAGACAGGGCCGATCACCCAAACGATCGACCCTGCTAGTAATATAAGCGTATTATTAGCGCGCTAAAATCCAAATGTGGCACGCAAGGTGGCTGTGCGCGCGTTGAGTGTGGTAACATTGCGAGCTACGTCGCCTCCAATCGTATGGCTGCCCCAGTTTGTGACGATCACAAGATCTTCATCAAGCAAGTTACGTATATTAAGCGCCAGCTTCATATCCATATCGTGACCAAACAGATTGATTTCACGCTCATAACCGATCTTCAAATCCCATTCGGTGTAAGATTCAAACATGATATCCTGCCCGTCCTGCACACCCAGGAAACGCTCCCCGTTGTGGCGGGCTCCCAATCCAACGTCAAAGCCCGCAAACTTGCTGTCTGAGTCGAAGGTATATTTTCCAAAGAAGTTCATACGAGTTTCGATAGTATTATTCTCACGTCCTCCGATCTGACTACGGCGATTGTCGTTTTCGTTGGTTACTTCATCGATAAGATCTCCGATGGTTTTTGTTTCGTCATCCAATACCGGCAAGCTGGCATGCTGTTGCCAGGTTGCCAGGTGGATATTCAGGTATTCGGACGCATACGGATTTACATCGCTGATAAATATATCACGATTCGCATAATTAAAACGTAGCGTAATATTGTTGGTGGGATTAGCAATAAGCTCAAACTCCGTTCCTTCACCCGTGAAACTGGTAGAAGTGACTCCATTCTCAATAATCAGAGGAGGATTGGATACCAAGTTGGCAGCCTCAAGGGTTTCCCAGATGGGATTTACCCGTGTCCAGAACCAGAAGGCGTTGTTCGTGTCATTGTCGACAACCGTTTCATAGAAATTCAATGAAGCATAAATTCTACCCTCAAACAAATTAAACCTTACGGAATAGTCCTCACCCTCGGCAGATTTGTTTCCAATGTTTTCATTAAACACATTAAAGCGAGTCTGTGGTTGGAAATTGTCGGATTGATTGGCGGTCAGCGTCAACCATTCGAAAGGTGTGATCGCGACCCCGACTGTCCGCGTATCTCCGGAAAACGAATCTGCCTCATCCTGTAATTCGCCCAAAGTTACCTCATCAGGCAGTTGACCGGGCTGACCACGGGTCTCTACAAAGTTAAACTGATCGAGCTCGTCACTGCGAAAACCCCAGGTTACCACAACCATTTCTTCCCAAAAATTGCTTTGACCTCCAAACATCCAACTGGTGGTTTCTGCCTTGGTTGGGCGGTTACGGTCCCAAATATATTCGGGTGTTATCGTACCAATGGCATCGCCGGTGACGGGATCCGTCAGTGTGAAAGGTGCAATCGGGTTTGCAATTAGATCTACAGCCATACCATTGGGTCCATCATTGCGTACGGAATTAATATAGGTGCGCGTATAAAGCCGGTTCTGACCGACTCTGTTACGATTCGGGTTAAGGGGGGTACGGTTTGCCAGGCGAGCTCTGCTAAAGCGGGTAAAACGTTCTTCATTTTGCACGAGAGCGGCAACCTGATGTCTACCCAACCATTTGATACCGCTGTCCCAATCGTAGGATGCCGTCAAACGTGTGGTTTCAAAATCTTTAAAGATATTATTTCGCTGGGGCCTTGTCTCGAGAAAGTAGCTTCCAAAATTCGGATTGGGGGATCCATCGGGTAACCTTAAGGCTATATCGATATAAGGTTCAATATCACCATGATTTACATTATCCTGAAGTGCCCGATTAAACTCCTCCTTACGCCAAGCGCCTTCGATGAAAAAATTATCTCCAATTTGTTGTTCGGCGATCAACATATAAGACTCTTCATCCGTGTCAGTGGTGTTCACCGGCCCACCCAGACCGTCTTTGCGGTTCCAACCGAATTTTTCAAAATTCACAAACTGATCCCCTGTCCCTGTCGTTCTTGATGAGTATTTAAAATTGGTACCGACAAGTCCATTTGAGGTGTAGAGAATCGTGGGGCGGTCTCCATTACTGAAATTGCCCCCCAGGCCGTTCACCTCTGTGCGAACCGCCCCAAAATCGATGACACCCCCAGGGGCGAAGTCGTTATAGTCAACATAACGGGAGCCTTCCGCAATCCAGTCAGTGACCCCATCCCGGACGATCCAACGCCGTTGATTGGAACGCTTGATATCCGATTGATCATAGAAAAAACGTATGGTAGTTTTATCGAAAGGTTTAAAGGTGAGGGTAATGTGCCCTCGATCTGCATCGTTCCAGTCATTCTCACGATGCGTTTCACGTTCATTACGCAGAAGATTCAAACGAACCGCCAGCATATCTTCTATTAATACGGTGTTAAGATCCGTACTTACCCGGGTACTCCCCCAGTTATCAAATTCTATTTCAAAAACATAAGCTTCGCTGAATCGGGCACGTTTCGTTACAGTATTTATGATGCCCCCCGGATTACCAATGCCAAAAAGGATGGCATTGGGTCCTCGTGCAAAGGAGATACGTTCAAAATTGTAAGCGTCTGTGGAGTTCTCAGAATTGAAAAAATCCACAGCGGTTCCCTCAACACGGGCAAACCCCCGGGCCTGGATACCTCCGTTACCGAATTGTTCGTGATTACCATTGGTGGAGCCATCATCAATATGGAAGGTCATCGAATAATCGATCGCCTCTCTGATGGAATTCGCACCAATATCATCGATGAAATCCATGTTGAAAACCGAAATAGATGAAGGCGTGGTCCTTAAAGACGTATTAATACGTGTGCCTGCCAGGGTATTCGTAGCCAAATAGCCGGAATCTGCAGTGGTATTGACTTCAAACGGTGACATAATGAAGATGTTTTCATCCTCTTCCATGGCATCCTGGGCAGTGACATTAATGGTTCCCAGTGCCATAAGCGCTGATAGAACCGTTTTCATGAACGTCGGGGGTTCACTTGGAATTTTATTCATATTTTGTTCAGGGTTATTAGTTTGGATTTTTTCATGATCGTTACCCTGAACAGTCTGATTGGGCCGCCTTCGAAGGATGGCGTATGCTCCATTCTCCTTCGCTTGAACCACTTCCAGGCTGGTATTTTTCAATAGTGAGATTAATGCATTCTTTGGGGTATACTCGCCCGTTAGTGCAGGAGTTTTCACTCCGGCAACCACAGAGTCCGAAAACAGAAGCTCCACTTCGCCCTGCAGCGATGTCAGTCGAAGTGTATCGATTGCATTGCCTGCAGGAATCTCGAAGCTCACGAGTCTCTGGGATTCGGGCCAAACAGGCCAACTCAAAGCCAAAAAGAAGCATACCCCGAACACATAAATATACATGCGGGGCTTCCAACACATCCGTGTAAGAATTTCTTTTGGGGTCATTAATTCTCATCAGAGCAACTTTCGTCACCCTATAACGTAGCTACAATTAGCCAGCCCTTAAAAATAGTTGAATTTTGTATACAGTATCCATTTAAAAGTGATTTATTTACTGAATCTCCTGTGCTTTCGACAGGAATATCAAATTGTTCGTGTATTCTGCTTCTACCCCAAGGGTTAGTATTAATAGATCAATAAAGTCTCTATAGTTGTTGGGTTTCATCGTTA
This sequence comes from Puniceicoccaceae bacterium, assembly GCA_028285755.1. Classification (GTDB taxonomy): domain Bacteria; phylum Verrucomicrobiota; class Verrucomicrobiia; order Opitutales; family JAFGAQ01; genus JANQOQ01. The sequence goes on along the minus strand of JANQOQ010000014.1, from coordinate 174,389 downwards.
CGGTTAAACGCTGTGTCTTTAGTTCATCGTCGGTAATAATGATTTTTATGTCGTTGAGACGATTAAACTCTGCAATAATTTCATATAGTGGGGCAGACACAAAATCGAGAATCTGATCTTTCCATTCGAGTTGCACTTTCAGTTCCTGCTCACTTACGTCAACTATCTTCGTCTGGAAGCTGTCAGCACTGACTTCCTGAATAATCATCTGGCCGGCACTCAATTCATTAACCGGCTTAGTTCCTTTTTCAACGCTCGCCGACGAATCCTCCTTTTTGGATACTTTCACCTTACCTTCCACTACCCAGACTTCCAGGAGTTGCTCCCCCTGCTTTACGGTAAATTCTGTACCCAGCGCTGTCACCAAACCCAGCTCCGACTCAACAACAAATGGCCTGCCTGAATTCCCCTGCACATCAAAAAATACTTCACCTCTCTCTAAGTATACGGTTCTGCGGCGTACCGTATATTCCACTTGGATACGAGTACCAGGCTTAAGTTCGAGAACGCTTTCATCCGGCAAGACATGGCGCTTGTAGCCATCAGTTTCATAAACAAAAGTCGGGTTTTCATCCGTTGAAGAATCTTTTGGTGAGGTAAAAAATAAGCTGATCGCAATAATCAAAAGTGCAGCAGTGCCCAAAACCCAGATACTTTTATTTCTAAATGTGGTTCTTGCATTAGTAGGCTTAGATGATCCAACTCGTGCCTTAGCCCTATTGCTGAGCAGGTCCATTCCTTGCCATACTACCTGACACTCAAAGAGTGTTGCTTCATGGAGCGGGTCTTTCTTTAACCAAAGCTCAAAAAGCACTCGCTCCCGCTGACTCAGACCTCGCTCCTGTTTTGCGAGCCATAACCCTGCCTGTGATTCCTTCGAGCCCAGATGCATAATCCAGAATTCTCTTATCCACGATATCATCTTACATCCCCCTCTTCATAACTCTCAAAAAACTTCTTGCACTTTTTAATACCTATCGAGATTTGAACTTCTACTGTTTTGACAGACAGTCCAAGTTCCCGGGATATCTCCAACAGCGATAAACCATTTATTTTTCTCAATATAAATATCCTACGACACTTTTTGGGGAGATGGTTAATCGCTTCCCAAATGATGACCTCCTGCTCCAGACGATGGATTTGTTTTTGGATTTCATCCTCGTCCGACCTTAAAACGGTTTCAAGATCGATCTCCCTTAAGTTCTCAAACGATACAATTTTCTTTTTTCTTAAGAAATCAATGACCAGATTACGACTCGTCGCAAAAAGGAACGCTTTGGGATAATCTATAGGCTTAATTCTATGGCGACTGACGACTCGTATGTAAGCATCCTGTATGATATCATCCAGATGATCGATTGCGGGAAATCGTTGCTGCAGCCAAACCCTTAAAGCGGTTTCATGCGGGGCTATCTCCGCTTCAAACCATTTACGCTCTACGGGGTTATTACTATGCATCGGGCAAATTCTGGAAATGGGCGTAGATTACTGTTCTATTATAGAATAACGTATTCACAGATGCCAACCCTTAAGCATTTTTCCATCGCTTTGCAGCGCGATCTTAAAAAGGGAATGGTGAATGTGCAGCAGATACAACAAATGAGCCCGGAGATTAAGCAGTGTAACCTTTTTTGAAGTCTTTGTAACTCTGATTAGTGAATATGGAGTAATGACACGTCTTCACAGAAATTATATGTTGAGAAATCCTTGAATATTTGAGTATCTAGAATTACTACAGGCTTTATGACTGATTCAAATCCCCTTTCTGTTAATCGCCGCGATTTCATTAAAACGGCCGCTGCCGGTGCGGCGGCCTTTCAATTCGCTCAATTCCCGCTTTTCGGGCAGGATGCGCCCAGCAACCAGTTGAAGATTGCGGGGGTCGGCCTCCGTATGGGATTCAGCAATTTAAAGAACCTGATGGGTGCAGACGTTGTCGCGATGGCGGACGTGGACTCTAGTATTTTGAGCAATGCGGCGGAAACTTTTCCACAAGCGCGCCTTTACAGCACCTACATGGAGATGCTGGATGCGGAGGATGATCTCGACGGGCTTGTCGTGGGAACACCGGATCATACCCATGCGGTCATCACGATGGAGGCACTGCGTCGCGGGTTGCATGTGTATACACAGAAACCGCTGACGCACAGTATTTATGAATCGCGTGTGCTGACCGAGGCTGCGGAAAAGTCCGGCGTGATTCACCAGATGGGTAACCAGGGACGCTCGGCGGAAACGATCCGTGTGCTCAAAGAGTGGGTCGATGATGGAGCAATCGGTAATATAACGGAGGTGCATGCCTGGACGGACCGTCCGGTGGGCGGCAACCCCTGGAGCACCTTCCCCATCGTGGGCAGACCCATGAATGAGCCGGCAATCCCCGATACCCTGAACTGGGATGAATGGCTGGGGCCCGCTGAATATCGGCCGTATCACCCGATTTATCATCCGCAGAGTTGGCGCGGATTTTATGCATTTGGTACCGGAGCACTCGGAGATATGGGTTGTCATATTTTGGACCCGGCTTTCTATGCGCTGGATCTGGGAGCGCCGACTGCTGTCGAGGGCGCGTCTTCGCACTGGCAGGAAGATGTGGAAGCCGAGACGTATCCTCGCGCCTCGATGGTACGCTATGAGTTTGCCGCGCGGGGGGATAAGCCGCCCGTTACCATCAATTGGACAGATGGCCGACTCGTGCCCTTCCGCCCGAAAGGATTGAGCAATGATGTGGAGCTGCCCAAGAGCGGTGCAATCTTTGTGGGAGATGAAGGGGTGATCGTGCATGGTTCGCATGGAGCCGGTGGTGTGCGTATCTATCCAGATAGTCTGCGCAAGGCTTATATGCCTAACCGCCCGGAGCCTTACATCCCGCGCGTGAAGGGCAATCATGAGACGGATTGGCTGAATGGTATCAAGGAAGGTTACCAGCCCTCCGGTAGCTTCAGCTACGGAGGACCTTTAACGGAATTTATCTTACTGGGAGTGCTCTCCATCCGCATGCGTAATCAGCGCCTGGAATGGGATCCGGAGACACTGAGTATCCCGAATCATGAAGAAGCGAATAAGCTCATCAATCCACCCTATCGTGAGGGCTGGGATATGGGTACCGTTTAAGGACTGTTGGCTGAATGGATAAGACCATCCCACGCAGAGATTTCTTAAAAGCGGGAGCTGCCAGTGCGGCCGCTTTCCAGTTTTTGCAATTTCCGCTCAAGGGGGAATCGGCACCGAGCAATAAGCTGAATATTGCAGGGATCGGCCTGAAGAATATCGGGCTGCATAATTTACGCAATGCCCAGGGGGCCAATGTCATCGCGGTCGCGGATGTGGATACCACGAAGCTCTATGACCGGGGTCAAGTATTCCCGGAGGCGCACAAGTATCAGGATTATCGTGAGATGTTTGCTGCGGAAACGGATCTGGACGGGGTGATCATTGCCACGCCGGATCATTCGCATGCCCAAATCACTATGGATGCCCTGCGTCGCGGGCTGCATGTGTATACGCAGAAACCGCTCGCGCATAATATCGCAGATACGCGTTATTTGACGGAGCAGGCCGGAAAATCGGGCCTCATTCACCAGATGGGGCACCAGGGTCGATCGTTTGAAAGCACACAAGTGCTTAAAGAATGGCTGAATGACGGGGTGATCGGCAATGTGAAGGAAGTGCATGGGTGGACCACGCACCCCGCGACACCGACCATGCATAAGTATGTGCAGGAGGCGGGGCGACCGCCCGAGACTCCGCCCGTGCCCGATGAGCTGGACTGGGATCTGTGGCTGGGGCCCGCGCCGTACCGCCCGTATCACCCGTATTATCATCCGGCTTTTTGGCGGGTGTTTCACGATTTTGGCACAGGGCCGCTCGGGGATATGGGTATCCACATCTTTGACCCGGCCTGGTATGCGCTGGAGTTGGGAGCACCGACTGCGGTTGAGGCGATCACTTCGCACTGGAATACCGAGGATGTGGAGATCGAACGTTTTCCGCGAGCTTCGCAAGTGCGGATGGAATTTGCAGCAAGTAAAGTGAACCCGGCGGTGACTTTCCACTGGTATGATGGGGGCTTCAAGCCCATGCGACCGAAAGGGCTGCCCAATGATGCAAAGCTGCCCAGAATCGGTGCACTAATCGTGGGCGAGGAGGGCTTTATCATTCATGGTTCGCATGGGGCGAGTTCGCCACGCATTTACCCTGAGAGTTTGCGCAAAGCCTATATGCCAGAACGGCCGGAGCCGTATCTCCCCCGCGTGAAGGGTAACCATGAGACGGCATGGGTGCGGGCGTGTCAGGAGAACTATCAGCCTGCAGGAAACTTCGTAGTGGGCGGCCCGATCACTGAGATCGTGCTACTGGGTGCGCTGAGCACGCAGGTGCCAAATCAACGGCTCGAATGGGATGCGGAGAACATGCAGATCACCAACCATGCCGGGGCGGATGCCCTGGTGCGCGAAACTCCACGTGAAGGTTGGAAGCTGGGGAGTGTTTGAGCGTCCCGCTGAATAATATCGCTGCCACACGGTTTACTCTTCATGAGTAATAAGATGAAGAGTGCACATTATCCGAAGTATGGGCCACCGGAGGTCGTCCAGATCATCGAGGTGGATAAACCGGAGCCGAAGGCGAATGAAGTGCTGATTAAAGTGCATGCGACGACGGTATCGTCCGGCGAAGCACGAGTGCGGGCCTCGAATTTTCCTCCGCTGTTCTGGTTGCCGGGGCGGCTGATGCTCGGGATATTCAAGCCGCGCTATGTATTGGGCAACGAGGTTGCAGGGGTCGTAGAAGCGGTGGGCAGTGAGGTGACGCGCTTTCAGGTGGGCGATGCGGTGTTTGGCGGGATCGGTTCAAAGAACGGCATGGGGGCGCATGCGGAATATAAGTGCGTTCCTGAGGATACGCCGATTGTAAAGAAGCCGGAAAGCCTGAGTTTTGGCGAGGCGGCGAGCATTCCCTTTGGTATGTTTACAGCAATGTGTTTTTTGAAGCATAAAGGCGATATTCAGGCGGGGCAGCAGGTATTGATCAATGGAGCGTCGGGAGCCGTCGGCACGGCATCGGTGCAGCTGGCGAAATACTACGGGGCGGAAGTCACAGGCGTGTGCAGTGCGGGCAATACGAAGCTGGTGAAGTCCCTCGGGGCGGATCACGTGATCGACTACAAAACGGAGGATTTCACGCAGGGTGATAAGCAGTATGACCTTATCTTTGAGACAATCGGGGCCTCGACTTATAAGACTGCTAAGGCGGTGTTGAAGCCCGAGGGGAAATACCTGGCAGCGGTGTTTGGCTTTGGGGAAATCGTGGCAGCAATCGGCAATAGTAAACGTGTGGTGTGTGCCGTTGCGGATGAGAATATTGAGGACTTGGCGTTTTTCGTAGAGCTTCTGGAAAAAAGCGCGATCAAGCCTGTGGTTGACCGGCACTACCCCTTTGCGGAAATCGTAGAAGCTCACCGCCACGTGGACACCGGACGTAAGCGCGGCAACGTGGTCGTGGATGTGGTGTAAAACCTACTTTGCAATTGCCTGAGGAGGCATATGTTTGATACCCAAGAGGCCATCGATTGAGAGGTCCTCGTCAAGCATGGGCCAATGGATTCCGTATCCGGAAGGAGAGATTTGGAAAGTATTGCGTTCCTGACTAGTCGCCTTTTCCAATAATGGAGATATCTCAGCGATTACAAATTCATGCTGAGCCCCATCCACATCGAGAATCATGTGAGTATCTGAAAAGTGAATGGATACGACTTCATGGTGCTTTTTCATGGATTTTTTCTCTTTTGGAATTCGAGCCACTTTTCTTCGATATATTCAAAATTTTCCAGAATTATCTTACGGATTAATCTTCTTTCTTTAAGACTTAAATTATAGGAGTAAGCTTCAATAATGTCAAACTCCTCTGGAATGAGCCAGTATTTACATTCCATATCTCCTTTAGTACAATGGATATGAATAGGTTCGTTTCCCTCATTCGCAAAGAAATGAAGTCTCCAGCCGAATATTAGGAGAATCGTTGGCATCGGTTTACCCGATTTCGCTTTTGAGGGTGCGGGACATGAGGGATTTGAGGGCGTCGACGGGGGGTTTATGGTGGTAGAGGACGTCGACGACTTCGTTGAGGATGGGGGCTTCGATGCCGACCTGGTTGCAGAGTTTCTGGAGGGCCGCTGAGGCGCGGTAGCCTTCGACAACGGTGCGTCGGCCTTCCATGAGCTGGGGGACGGTCTTGCCCTGGCCGAGCGCGTAGCCGAAGCTGCGGTTGCGCGACCATTCACCAGAGCAGGTAGCGACAAGGTCGCCAATGCCGCTGAGGCCATAAAACGTGTGCCGCTGACCCCCGAGCGTGGTGCCTACCTGCACCATTTCATTGAGGCTGCGGGTGATTAGGGCCGCAGAAGAGTTATCCCCGAGCCCGAGGCCTGCGCAGACGCCCAGGGCTATGGCGTAAACGTTTTTCAGGGCAGCGCCGAGCTCGACGCCTTTAAGGTCGTTGCTGGAGTAAATGCGCAGGGAGGGGGTGCAGAGGGCAGCCTGGAGCTGTTCCAAGGATTCCCCGCTCTGCTCGCTGGCGAGCACCATTGCCGTGGGTTTGCCTTCGGCGACTTCGCGCGCGTAGGTGGGGCCGGTGAGCATCGCGCAGTTGAGCTGCGGGAGCGCCTCTTTCACGTAGTCGGTGGGAAGCTTGAGGCCCTCATCCACCAGGCCTTTGCAAAGGGTGACGGCCCACTTCAGCTCGTGTGCGCCCTCAAGGGATTGAGAGACCTGCTTCACGAGGGTTTCCAGACCCTTGGCCGGACAGGCGAGGATGATCGCCTGCGCCTCAAAGAGTGTAGGGGCGATCTCAAAGCCGATCTGCAGGCTATCGGAGAATGGGATGCCGGGCAGGTAGTCGATATTTTCACGCTTTTCGGCGAGATCGAACGCGTGCTCAATGCGTCGGGGAACCAATGTGATGCGGTGGCCTGCCTGATCGAGCAGTACGGCCATGGCGGTGCCCCAGGCACCGGCTCCTAAAATCGAAATATTCATTCTTTATTTAACCCGTATCACTTTTGGGGAAATTGTTTTTGGGTGACCTCGCTGGCGTAGTTAGCAACAGCGTCTTTGATCGCGGCGGAGAGGTCTACGTATTGTTTGGCGAAGAAAGGGGAATCCGGGCTGAGGCCGAGCACGTCCGAGAGGACGAGGATCTGCCCGTCGCAGTCCACTCCGCAGCCGATACCGATGAAGGGAACATCAATTCGTTTTGTAATTTCACCTGCAGCTTCTGGTTTAATCATTTCACCAAGGACACTGAAGCAGCCTATGCTTTCGAGTTGCTGTGCCCAGTTAATCAAACGCATTCTTCCGGCCTCGCGGTTGCCATAGCTACGATAGCTACCGAGCGCGTTAATGGTCTGCGGGAGCAGGCCGATGTGCCCCATAACGGGGATACCGGCGTTAATGAGGTTTTCAATTTTCGGGAAAAGGGACTCGCTGCCGACCTCAATCTTTACCGCCTGAACCCCGGCCTCCTGCATGAGGCGGCGGGACGCCAGCAACAGGGAATCGCTACTCAGGTAAGCATCGCCAAAGGGAATATCTGCAATGACGAGGGCCTTGGGCTGAGCACGGTTGACTGCAGCGGCGTGATGGATGATGGTATCCAGCGTGACGTTAACAGTGTTTTCGTAGCCGAGTGCGGTATTACCCATGGAGTCTCCCACGAGGATGAGGTCCACCGCATCGTCGATGAGGCGGGTCATCAAAGCGTCGTAGGCGGTGATGGCGACAATGGGGCGCTCACCCTTGAGCGCCTTGATGGTTTTCACCGTGGTTTTTTCACGGCTTGTACTGGATTGATTAGCCACAGGTTTATTTATTTAGCCACAGATTGGCACGGATTTTATATGCTAAAAGAGATTATTTTTAGACAGGATATACAGGATCAACAAGATAAATTAGCGTGATGTTACTCCCGGAAGATAGATATCACTACCCATTTCTTTAGTAGCCAGTATACAATCTTTTTCAGCTTTGCCAATAATCTCTGCGTTCCATTGATATCAATACACTTCACCGGTCACTGAAAATGAGTCCAGGAAAGACGGATCATCCGTATTTTGCGAGAAGTTGAACCGGGTTTGTATGATATCGAATAAATAACCTTTGTTTGTCCGCATTCCAGACTGACCTTCCATGGTCAATCATGCAGCTGTCAGGTTTTATCATGACTCGTTCAACTAAGGCATTTCTGCAAAAAAAACATCGTCGACATGAAGCCATTGATTCTTCTGGGCAACCGATGTTATTTCGATAATTATCTTATGATCTGTTACCGGGATATTCTCCAAAGTGATCTGATTCCATTCGGATGATGCTGGTATTAAGATCTGTTTATTTAATTGGGTTCCCACGAATGTAATACAAGCTAGCTCCTGCCCTCCTGAGCTTTTAGTTCTTACGGAAAATTGATAGATGCTGTTCGGTATGTTTTCTATAATCTGTTTGGTAGTTACCGTGTAGTCACCGTTTGGAGATTCGTGCTTGAGATAATAGTTTCCTGTTACAGCCTGTACCCTGGTAACTTTTGAAGCTGTCTCATCCTCGGTTTCAATCCAAGCCATGGGATGATCGTTGTCATAAGCTTCACGATTGTAGTCAAATCCCGCATTGGATACTCGATTTACTCCGGGTAATGACTTTGCATAGAATTTGAAGTAATCATACTGTGACTTTGCGCCTTCGGGAACTTCAGACAATTCTCCGGAAAGTCTGTTATTAGCCAGTGCAGTTAACCACAAGAGTTGTTGTGCAAATTTTGTTTCAAATGGGAGGGTTCTTACTAATTTACCATTTAAATAATAACGAATAAGCCCCGGTGAATAGTCAAAGCCTGCAACAAACCATTCCCGGGTATCGATAAAATGGCTCATGGATCCCTTTCGTTCATGCACAGGCGTGTGAATATGAGCATTTGTTTTAAAAAACTCCGGCAGGTTTGAATCCTGTTCGAACCCATCGATCTCTATAATTTTGTTGTGATAGGGTAGTAGCTTATTATCGATAAGTGGTCGAACGCTCTTTATGGTATTATCATAGTTAAGCCCCATGGTCCAAAATGAGGAATGAAGGCCTGTGCCTTTCCCGAATAATCTGGCCTTGGTTTCGTAGTATCCATACCCGAAGTTGGATCGCGTGATTACTCCCGCCCCGGTGTAGTCAGGGATACCATCCTGATTGACATCTTTTTTTTCAAATTTCAGGGAAAGCACTCCATCGGAGACACTTACATTTTCTTTGAGGTTATAGCCTCCTGCATATAAATCGGTTTCGCGATAAAACCACTTCGATTCGTCCAATGAAGTTCCCTCGAAATCATCCACAAAAACTAACTTATAGTCTTCGGTTAGATTTGAATACAGATTTATAGACAAATAGAGACAAGCGGATAATCTAAGTCCTAAGTTAATGATATTCATTTACTTATAATCAGGAATTGTGGTTGTAGAGGAGATCATTGTACTTAGTAACTGCAAATATGAAGCATAGCAACTCAGGTATCGCTTTAGCTTTCATATAAGATATTTTCATATTTGTATTTATAATTACCCCATGGGTTCTTCTTAATTATAATGACTTTAGCTTTCTAAGAAGCCGATTTGCAAATACTTAAATCCAGACTGTGTCTAAGTAACCATCAACAAATACAATAATAAACAACGAAAATTCTATCAATTAGTCCGGCTAACGTACTGGGAACAAGCGCACTTCGCAATCCCTACAGGCAGGCAACCTTCTTTTGTAAAGTGGAAGTGATTAAAATTGTTTTTTGCTCTCCGAGATAAGTGCCATGCCAATATCCAGAAAGTAGGAATTAAAAATCAGCCTAATGGACTAATTTGGGATTGTTCTAAAATCTGGAAAAAATTAAAGTTTCTTTCAAGGTGCGGGGTTCAATCTTTAAAAAGTTTCTGGAGTGGCAGACGTGGCAAAAATCGCCACGCAGGTCAACAGTGCGCACTACCCGCAAGCCAAAACCGCATAAGCGGACCTTTCCCAAAGCGAAGCGTACCCGGATTCGCAGACAGAAGGAGATCAAACGCAACCAGTATCAAAATGTAACCGAAGTGCAGACAAAGCGGCGCTGGTATATTATCTATGCGGTTATGGCACTGTCGTGTGGCTGGGTGCTCTACCAGATCGTACAGTCGCTACGACTGGTGGAGTGGTGAATTTACTATTTAGACAGGATATACAGGATTAAAAAAGTAATGCCTGATATATTTTCTAATTCTGCCAACCCATTCGATTGTTGTTTGTTAAAGCTGCAACTAGCAAAATCGATCTAGGCCTTTTTGAAGACAAGCGATGTATTATGCCCGCCGAAGCCCAGGTTATTGGTCATCACGAGGTTGACGTCTGACTCGCGCGCTTCGTTGGGCACGTAGTCGAGGTCACAATCCGGGTCCGGATTCTCGTAGTTGATGGTCGGCGGGATCACCCCTGTCTGCAATACCTGGCAAGCCACGATGGCCTCAATGGAGCCTGCGGCACCGAGCAAGTGACCGGTCATGGACTTGGTGGAGCTCATAGGCACTTTGTAGGCGAGGTCGCCAAAAACGGTTTTCACGCAGCGGGTCTCGGTCGCGTCGTTATACTTCGTGGATGTACCGTGTGCATTGATATAGCCCACGTCTTCGATGGTCGCACCTGCATCGTTGAGGCTATTACGCATGCCGAGTGAGAGGCCGTAGCCATCCTCAGCCGGAGCAGTGATGTGAAAAGCGTCGTCCGTAGCCGAATACCCCGCGAGCTCCGCGTAGATGGTCGCTCCGCGTGCCTTGGCGTGAGTCTCCGTCTCTAAAACGAGAACGGCTGCACCCTCACCCATCACAAAACCATCGCGATCAATATCGAACGGGCGGCTGGAGCGCTGTGGGTCATCGTTAAAGCCGGTGCTCATGGCCTTCATCGAGCAGAAACCCGCGTAACCGAGCGCGGTGATTGCGGCCTCACTGCCGCCTGCGATCATGACATCCGCATCGCCATACTGGAGAATGCGCTTGGCCTCACCGAGTGCGTGGGAGCCGGTGGTGCAAGCGCTAACCACTGCAAAGTTGGGGCCCTTGAGGCCGTATTCGATAGCGATCACCCCCGAAGCGATGTTAGAGATGAGCGCAGGTATCATAAAGGGAGATACGCGGCGCGGACCTTTTTCGATGAGGTTGCGCGACTGCTTTTCGATGGTATCCATACCCCCGATGCCTGAACCGACCAGTACGCCCACGCGGTCCACATTTTCCTTATCAAAATCGAGTCCACTGTGGGTCACTGCGTTTTTAGCAGCAGCGACCGCAAGATGGGTGTAGCGGTCGTTGCGCTTGGCTTCCTTAGGGTCCATATACTGGGTGGCGTCAAAATCACGTGCCTGACCCCCGACCTTGCTGGTGAAACCCTCTGTATCAAATGAGTCTACCGCACTGATACCGGATACCCCGTTCGAAATATTGCCCCAGAAAGTGTCAATGTCTTCCCCGAGTGATGAGATGACTCCCATACCCGTAACCACAACTCGCTCTCTCGATTGATAACTCATGATCCCAACAGTAAAAACAGATTTCCTGTAATAGAAAACCTGTTTTTATAAAATATACAAGAAATTGGCGGAAATCAAAGACTAGGCGTTGGCCTTTTCTTCGATATATTTGGTGACGTCCCCAACGGTCTTGAGCTGCTCAGCTTCAGACTCAGGAATCTCGTCATTGAGTTCGTCCTTAAACTCTTCCTCAAATGCCATGATCAGCTCAACCGTGTCGAGTGAATCGGCACCCAGATCATCGATGAAAGACGCTTCGGGCTTAAGCTGATCTTCGCTTACATTCAGCTGACTTACAATGATCTCGTTTACTCGTTCTTGAATGGATTTATCGCTCATAATTATGCTCAGTATCTATTGAAGCCCCCATTTAAGATCACATTACCATACCCCCGTCAATGGTAAAAACCTGACCGGTAATGTAATCTGCAGATTCGGAAGCCAGAAAGGCAACTGTGGCTGAAATATCCGTTGGAGTGCCTATACGCTTGAGGGGAATAAACTTGGCGATGGCGTCCTTTTGTTCATCGCTGAGCTTGTCAGTCATATCGGTGGTAATGAAGCCGGGAGCGACGACGTTTGCGGTGATGTTACGGCCTGCGAATTCCTTCGCGGTGGACTTGGTAAGGCCCATGATACCTGCTTTGGCGGCAGCGTAGTTGGACTGACCGGCGTTGCCCATCTGCCCGATTACGGATGAAATATTGATGACGCGGCCCCAACGCTTCTTGGTCATGGGGCGGATGAGCTCACGGGTGAAAAAGAAGCAGCTGGAAAGGTTCGTGGTGATGACGTCGTTCCAATCGTCATCCGACATGCGCACCATGAGGCCGTCTTTGGTGATGCCCGCGTTGTTCACGAGGATGTCCACCGTGCCGAATTCGCCGAGGATGGCGGTGCAGGCCTCCTTGATCTGAGCGGAGTCTGCAACGTCCACCGCGTAGCCTTTGGCCTCACCCCCTGCGGCCTGGATCGCCTCCACCACGGGTGCGGAACTTTCAAGGCTGCGGCTGATGCACAATACGCGATGCCCTTGCTCTGCGAGGGCGAGGGCGATCGACTTACCGATGCCCCGGCTGGCTCCGGTGACGAGGGCGGTTTTCTTTTCTGGATTTTCGCTCATAGAATTGGGTAATTCAGGGATTTTTAGGGGGGTTGTCAATGGTTAGCACGCTGGCAGCTTGACAGTTACTACCGGTATAGAATGCTATGGAACCCTAAAGATGGAGGAGCGATTACAAAAAATACTGTCCCAGAAGGGAATTTGCTCACGCCGGGAAGCGGAGCGCTGGATCGAGGACGGTCGTGTGAAAGTCGATGGGCAGGTGGCCCATGTCGGCCAAAAAGTGGATCTGGAGAAACAGGATGTGGTCGTAAATGGCAAGAGCATCAACCGCCTGCAGATGGCGCGGACAGTCATCGCCGTGAATAAGCCGGTAGGCTACACCTGTAGTAATCAGGACCCCTATGCGGAGAAGCTGGTGTTTGAGCTATTGCCGAAACATTTCCTGAAGATGAAACTTTTTGTCGCCGGGCGGCTGGATAAAGATTCGTCCGGGCTCACGATTATCACGAATGACGGGGATCTGGGTTATCAGCTCACCCACCCTTCGCGCAATGTGGATAAGCGCTATTCGGTGGTGTTCACTCCTCAGCTGGAGCGAAAGGACTTTCGATTTTTCACCGATGGTCAGCGCGTAGATGGTGAGTTTTTGAAGTTTGAGCGCATTTTAACGCCTAAGGTAAATGCCCCCGGACCGTTTACTCAATTGGATGTGGTACTCAATCATGGAAAAAAACGGGAGATACGGCGATTATTTGAACATTCGGGCAGGGAGGTTAAGAAGTTGCAGCGCAAATCAATAGGGAATTATCGTATGCAGAGGATACCCCCGGGCGGGCATCGTGTATTAAGTGAGCGTGAAATTGAATCGCTGCTTGCAGGAAGCGTCTATAAGTCTTAGAAAGACCGATATTAAGATGGGTGTGCTCAATCATTTTAAACCATTTTTTCCATATACCTCAGTTTTGCTGCTGTGCATGACCTCGTTGGAAGTACGGGGTGTCATTGTAAATGCGCATATTTTCCCAGACTCGAGCTCAACCGTGATCACGCAGATTGAGGTATTCCCTGAGAATGTGAGCGAATACTCCCGGGTGCTCGACCCGGTACTGCAGGAACCGTGGTATTGGGTAACGTATGAGGGCGATCTGAGTGGTTATGTGAGTAACCGTGAGTTGGATGACCAGGGGCGTATCATCGAAGGTACGCTCATACGGGTAAATCCTACTTACAATAGCTGGGTACTTACCCGCTATGAACCCGGGGATGATGCCCGGGTGCGCTCGCGGCTTTCGATCGCGAGGGTGTCGATTCGCAAGGAGATACCTGTGTATTTCAAACTACCCGTGGATGGGCAGACTGAGCTGCGGTTTAAGCCTGTGGAAGATACTCCACAACCCCCTGCTGCGAGTGATGCCACCCCGCCCTATTTATCCAATGTAACGGTGCAAGAACCGACACCTGAACATGAAGTAGAGCCTGAGCCTGTTGCCGAGGAATACACGCTCCCTGAAGACCCGGGTGTGGACGCGCCTAAGATCATAGCGGATCTGGAAGAAACCAGCGAAGAGGTGGAAGGAGTGCCTGTGGAGGTACCTACCATACGCGCCGAGGATCTGGATGAGGTAGATCCGCTACTGGAGGAGATGCCGCGCATCCCCGAGCAAAAGCTGGCAGCGTTATCGCCCCCCTTGATTGCGCTAACGCAGGATTTTACCGGGTATTTTCACATGAATCGTGAAGCGGCTACCCAGGAGCTTTACCCCTATGAACTTCAAACCAAATCCGGCAAGCGCATCGCCTATCTGGATATTAGCAAGCTTGTGCAGGAGCGCTTTGACTCACTATTGAAGGAACGTGTGAGTATAAAAGGCACGCTCAATGAAACTGAGGATGGTGACGCGCTCTACATCGGTGCAACGACGATGCGTTTGTTCACGGATTCTGAATAACCTTACCCTATGGACAATACACCCGAATTAATCGACGGCAATGCGATTGCTGACGGTATCTACGAGCAGTTGAAACAGGTCGTCTCGAAAATCGATGGCCGGAAGCCCCGCGTGGTCTTTATCCGCGTCGGCGAAGATCCGGCATCGCGGTTTTATGTTTCGAAAAAGCAAAAGGTCGCCGAGTCTCTTGGGATAGTCAGCCGTGTGATCGTACTGCCCGAGACAATCACCCAGGAGGAACTGATTGCGGAAGTCAGGTTGCATAATGAGGAACTGGATACAGATGGGATTTTGGTGCAGGCACCCTTACCGAAGCATATTTATGAGCAGGTCATCTTTAATGCGGTGGACCCCCGAAAGGATGTCGATGGGTTTAATGAGATAAACTGCGGCAAACTTTTCCTGGGGGATGCCAAGGGGTTTGTTTCGTGCACCCCACAAGGAGTGATCCACATGCTGCAGCATGCCGGTGTGAAAACCCAAGGGGCGCATGTCGTAGTAATGGGGCGCAGCCTCATCGTAGGCAGGCCGCTGGCTATACTACTGGCGCGGAAGCATGAGATGGGTAATGCTACGGTGACGCTCTGTCACTCCCGTACGCAAAATCTAGCAGAGATCACCCGAAAGGCGGATATTTTAATTGCTGCGATGGGGATGCCCCTTTTTGTGAAAAAGGAGATGGTGAAGCCGGGAGCTGTGGTGATCGATGTAGGGATAAACCGCTACGAGGACAGCACGAAGAATAAAGGCTACCGGATCGTCGGAGATGTGGATTTTGATGCGGTAGCACCGATTGCCAGTAAGATAACCCCAGTGCCGGGCGGAGTCGGCCCCATGACGGTCGCCATGCTCATGCGTAATACCGTGAAAGCCTACCAGGCAAGGATTTCCCAGTAAATTGAACCCAAACCCCGAAACCCTACCCAGGCCTCAACCTGCCAGTTTGTGGAGCCGCTCGCTGGCGTATTTGCTGGATTGTACTTTGCTCGCCAGTCTGGCGTGGTTAATTATCGTAAACATCATCCTTGCCTGGCTGTATCCCGGTTTCACGTATGATTTTATGGAACTTGCGAAGGCTCAGGAGGCGCTGATTGCGAATGGGGACTACGAAGAATTATTTCAGCTGCACGCTGCATTTCAAATGAAGCACGATGAGGCGTTATTTACGGTACAGTTTGTGCTCATCATGATGATATGGCTCTACTTTGCGCTCAATGAAGGGTTGCTGGAGGGAGCTACATTTGGTAAAAAAATCTTAAAACTACAAGTTATTGACACTTTAACACTGCAAAAACCGAAGCCGAGAGCGATTTTCATTCGTAATTTCGTAAAAACGATGACCACGCCTATTGTATTTCCGTTGCTGTCTTTGAGCTTCCTGCTG
Organism: Puniceicoccaceae bacterium; assembly: GCA_028285755.1. Classification (GTDB taxonomy): domain Bacteria; phylum Verrucomicrobiota; class Verrucomicrobiia; order Opitutales; family JAFGAQ01; genus JANQOQ01. Next base: position 158,407 of record JANQOQ010000014.1, on the reverse strand, counting down.
CCTTTGTTTAACCGGAGGCGACAAGCGGGGCACGATATGCTATCGAAGACCCAAGTCGTTCGCGATTTCGATTTAATCTTGAAAAAAGAGAGTGATTTGCTACCCGAGAACTAGTCTATGAATGCTCCGAAAATCCTAATCGTTGATGATCAGCCGATTAATATAAAGATCATCCAACGAAAGATCGAAAAGGCCGGCATGGATGTGCTGGTAGCCCATAATGGGCAAGAGTGCCTGGATATTGTGGCTGAGGTGAAACCGGATATAATACTGTTGGACGTGATGATGCCGGAGATGGACGGCATCGAGACTTGTAAGCGGCTACAGGCAGACTCAGTAAACCGGGATATACCCATTATTTTCATTACTGCGAAGTCCGCCAAGGAGGATGTACTCACCGGGCTGGATATTGGCGCAGTAGATTACATCACCAAACCTCTCGAACTGGATGAAACGCTTGCACGTATCCGCACCCAGCTAAAGTTGCAGGCCACACACCGTGAGAATATCGACCTGAATGAGCGCCTTGCGGAAATGCGCCGCATTTCAACCGTGGGTGCGATCACCCAGGGCATCGCCCACAATCTTAATAATCTGCTGGGCGTTGTAGTGGGTTATCTGGATCTTATGAAGATCGGTAAGGATAAGCCCGAGCTGATTGAGCGCAGCATCGGCTCGATGGACAGTGCAATCCAAAGGATGGTGACGATTGTAAGCCAATTGAGCTCTATGGCGGCCAATGAGGATATCATGAAGCACCCGATCTCGATTGATGCCCTCTTTGCAAAGACCATTGAGCGCTTCCATGAGGAGTATAATGTGGATGCCCCGGTGACTATCGAGAATAGTCTGCCAAACGGTTTTATGCTGGAAACGAACAGTGAGATTTTTGAGACGGCGCTGGGCAAGCTCCTGATAAACGCCTATGAGGCCTATGATTCGGAGGCCGATAAAAAACCGGTTATTCTGAGTGCTTCACCCCCCAACGGAACTGAGCCGGGGACAGATAAGAATTTCATCTACGTAGATGTGCTGGATGAGGGCCCGGGGATTCCCGAGGAGGTGCAGGAAAACTTCTTCGAGCCGTTTATCACAAGCAAAACATCCGTGGGACGCGGGATGGGACTGACAGTCGCCCGGCATTCCCTGCGTAATATGAACTGCGACCTAAACATCAACGAACGCCAGGAAGGTGGCGTGATGGCACGCATCAAGGTGCGTTATTAGGCGGTTAGACAGTAAGCTCTGTTTACATATTTTTTACATAGCGCTTTAAGACGTAAAGAAATTGTAAAACTGGTTTTTGCAGTCGAATCCGCGTGAGTGGAAAAGACGCAAATGGAGTCTAAGATAACTCCTTCGATCAGCAATTTTTGCTGGTCATTATTAACCTCTAAAAATCAACCAATGAAATATACTCGTGTACTTCTCACAGTATTATTCCTCGCGCTGTCTCAAATGACAGCTTCAGCGGCCTACATGAATCCGCTGCCTTCCGGCACTATCAAGAATATGTATATCCAGTATCTCGACAGTGATAGTATCACGATAACGAGTGGATATTGTGATGCGTATAAAGAGTATTACGAACTCACCGCAGATACGAATTATGATCTTGTGAGTATTCCTGCAGGAACGGATTTCGTATACATATACATTGATATCAGTGCGTCAACGGGCTCAACCCCCACATTCACGAACTCCACCACGGAACCCACCTGGCAAGATGATCTACAGGGCTGGTATAACGCCGAGGATCGATGCATCGGGGCGGTGTATATTGAATCCGGGTCTATCCTGGAGTTTACAGGATTTGGGACCAAAGTCGTTTACGTCGGGGGTGATGTTAGAATCATCGTTGACGTTGATCCCACGGTAACGGGTTGGACTTCTGTGGATACAACTGCACATTTCCCAGTAAACGCAATAGGGGCTCTTATGTATGGCTATGTACTCGCGGATATCGATAAGTATGCACAAATTGTGTATCGAGAAAATGGGGACACTTATGGTCAATTACACACCATTGGCCTGGGTCGCAGCTCACTGATCGGCTGGATGGAATTCAGGAAAGAGGGCACCCGAGATATCGATTATTATTCGCTTGCTGAAACTTCCACCATAAAAGGACGAATCTACGGTTATAATATTGATCGATAATAACTGCTAAATTCCAAATAAAAAAGCCAGGTATCATTCACCTGGCTTTTTTTGTTGGCTAAATATCTTTTGCTTAATTTGCAGCGAGCGTATTGATGGCTTCACTGTTTGAGCCGGTAAAGGTAAGGATGGCGACGGCTGCGGCCATGAGCATAAAGGTGAGTGCCGGCAACGCTTTGTATACTGGGTCACGCACCTTGAAGTGCATAACAAAAGCCCCCAGCATGAGACCGACGAGCAAGACGCTGCCTAAGAGCGCCAGGATGGGCACCCAAATACCAGCGAAGATCATGGCACCCGATGAGAGCTTAAGCACACGAATAATTCGGCGAAACCAGGCGGGCAGGCCGTAGACCTCGAACTCTTCCTTCATCGTCTTGGCATCGCCTCCGCGGAAGGCACCGGGGGTATTATAACGAATAAGCCACACATCCAGCATGGTGGCGAAAAGAATGATTTGAAAAAGGATGAGCAGAATATCCATGGCAGCAGTGGGTTTGAGTTAAAGCGTGCTTATCAATTGCTTAAGTAATACTAATGGATAGAACGCGGGAGGGTGTGGAAACTTACAGAGGAAGGAATATTATAAGAACAAACCATTTCAGATCTGCTTGACGTAAAACACTTAATGATAAATAGTAATTTATTATCCCTATGAAGGTCTTATGTTAACTCATAAGCATCATAGCCCCCCGCAGGTTGCGACCTGCGGGATTCTTTTTTACAAATGCCAAAATCCTCAACCAGAAGAGTGTCATTCTTTGTCGACGGATTTAATTTGTATCACTCGGTTAAAAAAGCGGAAAGATTTTTACCCGAAGAACAATTGAAATGGCTAAATATACCTACATTATGTAGGTCACTACTATCAATTGTTAAAGCAGATGAAGTAGCTAAATTCACTATTTTACAGCTTATGCCTATCAACTTAAAGAAAAGGCTCCCGATAAAATTGAGAGACATAAGGCTTTTGGAAGAGCACTTACTGCCAACAAAGTCATAGCACACATTAGCAAATTTTATCCTAAACAAATATGAAGTCACAAGCAAGAAGCTTGGATTGATGCTTATGAAGAAAAAGAAACCGATGTAGCGATTGCGTGTGAAGTTTTGGCGCAGGCGTTGTCTAATAAACTGGATATTGCAGTTTTAGTAACGGGCGATTCCGATTTTGCTCCATTATTCAAAACCTTTGTTAAGCAATTTCCTCATAAACAACTTATGTTTGCTTTTCCTTTTGGAAGAAAATCAAACGAGCTTAAGCAACTCTGTGAAAATTCGTTTAGTTTGAGCAAAGAAATGTATGCCAAACATCAGTTTTCAGATAAAGTGCGTTTACCTAGTGGAAAATTTGTAACTATACCGAGAGAATGGAAGAAAGATAACTAAATCCCCAGATCGAGTTCGCCGGTGGTGGGTTCTTGGTAGGGCTGGATGAGCTCGGGGGTGTCGTTGCGCGGGGAGTTTACGGCAGTGGAGACGGGGTGGTATTTTAAGGGAGTGTTGTTCGGTCGCATGAGGTGGGCGACCTCTTTGCCGAGCACGTTGCTAAGCCAAAGGGGTATGTCTGCCGACTCGAGGAATACGGGCATGCGGTGGTGGATGTTACCGATCTCGGGGGTTGAGTCAGTGGTGACAATGGAGAAGGACTGCACGACCTCGGTGGGGGACTCCCAGTCGTCCCACACACCGGCGAAGTAGAGCGGGCGATCGTCTTGCCGGTGTAGGTAGTACGGGGTCTTGGGCTGGGTGCGAGTATCCCACTCGTAATAGCCGGTGGCGGGTACGATGCAGCGGCGGCGCTGGAAGGAGGCTTTATAGGCGGGACTGGTGGCAATGGACTCTGATCGGGCGTTGATGGTGGAGAATTTTGCGTTGCGTCCCTTTGACCAGGAGGGGATGAGGCCCCACTCCATGGTGCTGATGGCACCTTGACGGGCGACGACTGCCTGCTGGGAGGGTGCGATGTTGTAGCGGGGCTTCTTTACCAGGTCTTTAACCATCTGAGCCATGGCCGCTTCAAGCTGACTGAGCTCAATGAGGTCTTCGAGTTGCTCAGGGGTAAATTTCAGGACGTAGCGGCCACACATAGGTATCAATAATACATTGAATAGCTATTTGCTTAGTCTCAATGGGTAAATTCAAAAACACTCGTGAGTGGGTATATGAACAAAGCCGGATCAGATAAACTGTTTGTGTGTGTTTGAATTATCGACTTCAGCCAGGAGTGTATTTTTTTCAGACTGAGTCAGTGATCTCCAGTCTCGACCTTGAATCGCTCCCTGAAGGCTGTAGAGATAATAACAAACTGGCAATCGTTTACGTTCTGACTGGCAGAGCTTGATATAGGTCGCAACCGGACCTTGTTTACCTAAGTCACTCAACGAACGTATTCCAATCGCATATAATTTTTTAGCCAATGTTGGCCCAATGTTGGTTAGGTCTTCCAAGTTTTTATTGTCAGTTGTCATGGCAAACGTTTTCCAAGGATATTTTTAAAATTGACAATTTTAGAGAATATTATTTAACATACAGGCTGAATGTATGTCAAATAACAAAAAGATTCTTCTCGGCGAAAAAACAAAAAAATCGCTTATCGAGACGGCGCGAAAACTATTCGTCCATGGCTATGAGAGTATCAGTACTCCTGAGGTTGCCCAAAGCTCAGGAGTGACTCGAGGAGCTCTGTATCATCACTTTTCAAACAAGCGTGACTTATTCGAAGCTGTTGTTGAAACCATCGCTGAGGAGATTAGCCAAAAGATAGACCGGAGTGCAGAGAAAGCTGCTGATCCCATTGAGGCCATTATTTCGGGGAGTCATGAATTTGTGGAAGTTTGCCTACAACCGGATATTCGAAAGATCTTTCTTGAGGATGCTCCTTCTATTTTGGGTTGGAAGCGATGGAGAGAAATCGATGCAAGGCATGGACTTGGCAGTCTGAAGGCGGGGCTCAGGGCTTGTGTAGAAGCAGGATATATTGAATCTGATCAAGTCGATTCGGTTGCTCATCTGATTTCAGGGGCACTCAATGAAGCCGCTTTTCTTTTTGCCGAAAAAGATACCCCCAATAGACTAAAGCAAGAGACCTTAACCCAAATAGACAGAATGATATACGCTTTGCTGCGTTCAACTTAGCAGGTGGAAGTTGATATCGGACTCATAGACATTCTCGGGAATTTGAAAATTATGAGTCAGAGTTAACATTGACAGAATTCGGGTAGAAGGTTCATCTAATTTTATGTCGAGTGTCCCGAAGTATGAGGTAGTGTTTGTGGGAGCCGGGATGATGGCGACTGCGATGGTGAAGAGCTTGCTGAAAGCAGGGACTTATCAGGCCGGGCAGATCGCGTGTTGCAGCGCGCCGGATGGTACGGCGGAGCGGCTGCAAGAGGCCACGGGGATCGCGATTGTGGATGCGGATGCTACGGGTGGTTTTCAGGCGAATGTGCTGGTGCTGGCGTGCAAGCCGCAGCAGCTCACAACACTTTCGGAGGCGGTCATTGCCAATGCGGAGGGAGCATTGCTGATCTCTATTTTGGCGGGGACGACGATTGATAAGCTGAGCGCAAAATTTCCCACTGCGCGGAATGTGGTGCGAGTGATGCCGAATACACCGGGAAGCATCGGCGAGGGGATCTCCGCCTATGCGCCGAAAGTCCATCTAAACGCGGCAGATATCGTGCCTGTGCACGGACTCTTGGCGGCGCTGGGTGAATATCTGGAGGTGGCAGAGGAACGGATAGATGCGGTGACGGCCATCAGTGGTAGCGGGCCCGCGTATCTTTTTTACTTTGCGGAGGCGCTGATCGTGAGTGCCAAAGCGCTCGGCTTTAACGATGCGGACGCTGCAAAGCTCGCGCGCAAGACGATTACCGGCTCAGCAGCGTTGCTGGCAGCTTCGGATAAAGCGCCCGATGAGCTGCGACTTCAGGTGACGAGCCCCGGAGGAACAACGCAGGCGGCAATCGAAAGCATGCAGGTGGATGATTTGATCGGTCTCGTGAAGAAGGCCACTACCGCTGCGCGGGATCGCTCAATTGAATTGAGCCAACTGGATTAGTTTTTTTGCCACAGATACACACGGATGAATTGGGAGCCTTTGGTTTTCAAAAATCTGGAAAAGAGTTTTCAACACGCGTTAATTCGTTTTAGTTCAGAAGTTATGAGTAAGCCCCTGAAATTGGTATCGTGGAATGTGAACGGCATCCGCGCGTGTATTAAGAAAGGTTTTTTTGAGGCCGTGGAGGCGATGGACCCGGATATCCTCTGCCTGCAGGAGATCAAGGCGGATCAGGAAGCGATGGCGAAGATCGAGTTCCCCTACCCCTACGTATACAGCAACTCGGCGGAAAAGAAGGGCTATAGCGGCACGGCGATCCTTTCCAAGCTCGAGCCCAAGACGGTGACCTACGGGATGGAGAACCCAGAGCACAATACGGAGGGGCGCGTGATCAATGCGCAGTTTGAGGATTTTACGGTGGTGAATGTGTATACGCCCAATAGTAAGGACGGGCTGCTGCGGTTACCCTATCGTGAGAATGAGTGGGACCCGGCCTATCGGGAGCATTTGCAAAAGATCGATGCGGAGAGCCCCATACTTGCGTGCGGCGATCTCAATGTGGCGCACCAGGAGATAGACATCGCCCGGCCGGATGCGAACCGGCGGAGTGCGGGCTTCACCGATGAGGAGCGGGCCGGCTTTGACAAGCTCGTAGACGCGGGGTTCATCGATACGTTTCGCCACTTTTACCCCGATGCGACGGAGCAATACAGTTGGTGGAGCTTCCGCATGAATGCACGTGCGCGGAATGTGGGCTGGAGAATCGATTACTGGCTGAGCTCATCGAAGCTCAAGGCGCAGCTTAAGGATGCTTCGATCCTCATGGATGTGATGGGCAGCGATCACTGCCCCGTCATGCTGGAGCTGGAGACCTAACGATAAGATTGTCTCGGGGATTGAAAAACCAGGGTAAATCGGCATGATAGCCATCTTATGTTCCCCTTATCCCTTAAGCTTCTACCCATCTTATTTTTAGCGACTGGGAGTCTCCTTTTCGCGAAGCAAACCCCGCCCAATATCGTTATTTTTCTGACGGATGATCTGGGCTATGGCAGTGTCGGCTACCAGGGCGGCATGCCGAAGACACCGCATATTGATGCACTGGCAGAGACCGGCATCCGGTTTACGGATTTTTACTCAGGAATGGCGAATTGCTCGCCTTCGCGGGCGGCCCTATTGACCGGGCGCAATCCGGCTCGAGTCGGCATGTATAACTGGCGGCCCGATGGCAGTGTGATGCACCTGCAGGATGCGGAGCTAACGATTGCAGAGGCGCTGAAAGAGCAGGGATATCAGACCGGAGTGTTTGGCAAGTGGCATCTCAGTGATGTGCATAACGGCAGTGAGCAACCGTTGGCGCAGGACCAGGGGTTTGATGTGGCGTTTGTCACTGCGAACAATGCGCGACCCAACCATCTCAACCCGGATAATTTTTACCTGGATGGAGAGCCGTTGGGGGTGCTGGAGGGGTATTCCTGCCAGATCGTTGTAGATAAGGCGATTGAGACGCTGGACGGGTATACGACGGATGCCCCGTTTTTCCACTACATTGCTTTTCATGAGCCGCATACAATCATTGCTTCACCTCCTGAGATGATTGCCCAATACCCGGGGGCGACTCCCAAGGCTGCGGCCTATTATGCGAATGTGCAAAACATTGACGACGCGATGGGCCGCTATCTGGAAATGCTGGATGCCATGGGTGTGCGCGAGAATACATTGGTGTTTTTCCTATCGGATAACGGAGGAGTGGGCGAAGGGTCCTCCAATGGTCCTCTGCGAGATTTCAAAGGGCGGCTCTATGACGGGGGGATCAAGACTCCGGCGGTGATGAGCTGGCCTGCACGCTATAAAAAGCCACGGCTGATCGAAGAACCCTTAAGCTTTGTGGATATATTTCCTACGCTTCATAGCTTCCTGGGAACGGATTTGCCCGAGAGTATCGTCTACGATGGAGTAAGCTTTGTGGATGTATTGAAAGGCAAACCGCTAGAGCGTGAGCAACATCTGTTCTGGTATTTCTACAATCCGCAGACGACCCCACCCAACCGGGAGCATTTACGGGTAGCCACCATTCGTAAGGGGGATTTTGTGCTCGTAGCGCTCGATGAGGACTCGCAACGCACCGAGCACAACTTTGAGCCGAAGCACATGGAGACCATTCATAGCCGCCAGCTGGAGCTATTTGAGCTGTATAATGTGCGGGAAGACCCGGGGCAGACCAAGGATGTATCCACGCAATACCCGCGACTCGTCAAGGGGCTTTCCAGCAAGCTCAAAGAGCAGCTCGCCGGAGCGCTTGAGGAAGGGCCGGACTGGCGCACGCAAAAACCGTAGCCAACCGCAAATAAATCCTCTAACTTCCGGGTTATGAAACTTTATCCGCTTATTACTGCTTTATGCCTTTTCATCGGGTTCGTTCATGCGAAGCCCAACTTCATTGTGATTTTTGTGGATGATCTCGGGTATGGGGATCTCGGGAGCTACGGTTCACCTACAATTAAGACTCCCAGGCTCGACAAAATGGCTGACGAGGGGCTGCGGATGACGAGTTTTTACGTGGGATCGGCAGTATGCAGTGCATCGCGGGCGGCGTTGCTGACGGGGCGCTACCCGGCACGCAACGGGACCCATGGCGTCTATTTTCCAGGGCATGGGGGCCTGAACCCCGAAGAGACCACAATCGCCGAGCTGTTGAAGGCGGAGAGCTACGCAACTGCCTGTATCGGAAAGTGGCACCTGGGGGAGGCTGCAAAGTATTTGCCAACCAACCATGGCTTCGATGAGTATTTTGGAATCCCTTACAGTAACGATATGTATATTGGGCCCGATATGAAGCTGGCGCAGGATATCGTATATCGAGAGGGCTGGGATGAAGCGCGGACGCGTGGAGACATGGAGCTGGTCAGTGAGTTAAAGGATGATTTTAGAGCAGTTCACAGGAGTGACCGCAATCTATCGGATCAAGTACCGCTGATGGAAAATGATGAAATCGTGGAGTATCCGGCGGATCAGACTACACTGACGAAGCGCTATTTTGAGCGGACGATGGATTTTATTGAACGGGCGGACGGAGAGCCTTTTTTTGTATTTCTGACACCGGCGATGCCGCATATCCCACTATTTGCGGATGAACCGTTCCTCGGGAAGAGTGAACGGGGAATCTATGGGGACACCGTAGAGGAAATTGACTGGTATGTCGGCGAGCTTCTGGATTATCTCGATGCTGAGGGGCTCAGCGAGGATACGCTGGTGCTCTTTACTTCGGACAATGGGCCGTGGCTGGGCATCCGGGATGCCGGCGGAAGTGCGGGGCCTCTGAAGGACGGGAAGTTCAGCAATTATGAAGGGGGTGTACGCGTGCCGGCGATCTTTCGCTGGCCGGGAGTGATACCTGCCGGATTGAACAGCAGCACCGTGGTTAGCACCCTTGATCTACTGCCGACTTTTGCGGAGCTGAGTGGTGCAGAGATGCCAGAAACGACTATTGATGGCCTGGATGTGAGCGGGTTTCTAGCCGAGCCGGAAACTGCTGTCGAGCGGGAGTATTTTGCGTATATGATCAGCGGGCGCTTGAATGCGATCCGTCAGGGGCACTGGAAATACATACCCGGAAGCGCCAAACCGACATGGCGACAGGATGACGGCGATGAGCCGAAGCTTTTCCACCTGGGGCTGGATCCCTACGAGCGCGATAACCGTGCCGAAAAAGAACCGGAAGTGATGGCCACAATGCAGGCACTTTTTGCGGAGCTGGACGCTGAGTTCAGCCAATATCTCGACAATTAGCGCAGGGGGTGGACCTCTACGATGAGGCCATCCAGATCATCGGTGATTTCCACCTGGCAACTGAGGCGGGAGCGCACTTCATCCGCATCGTCCTCGAGCTCAAGCATGTCTTTTTCGTCATCCTGCATCTCGGGAAGCTTTTTAACCCAAGCGGGGTCGACCTTTACATGACAGGTGGCACAGGCGCATACTCCGCCACATGCGGCCTCGATACCGTCCACCTCATGTTCGGTGGCCGTCTCCATGAGGGTGCCAATTGCATTTTCGACGACGACCTTCTCACCGTCCGGTGTTATAAAAGTAATGGTAGGCATAGCAGCAAATTGATTGTAATTTATTAAGTGCTAAGAGATGTAGCTAGAAACAGGCCGGATGCAAGAAGGGTGACTAATTTTCACTGAGAGCCGATCGGTGCGGTTGGCCGATTCAATCGAATAATGCCCAGGATAATGATCCAAATTGCGGCGATGATCCCAATCGTCCATAGGATACCACCCCCCAATAGTGCAAATGCTAACCAGGCAAAAGTAGCCGTCTTTTCAAGCACTAAGCTTCGCGGTTCATCAAAGCCTGAGACTTCAATCGTAACTGTCTCTGGAGCATCTATTTCAAAGTAACCCAGCCTCGCACTCGTAGTTGGCCTATCCTGTTGCTGGTTAAACTGATATTCCCCGCTAAAGGGAATTTCTACTCCACTGGAATCCTTCACCTCAATTTGAGAACCATCGGGGAGATAATGCTCCTGCTTAATCGCCTTTCCCTCAACAATATCGATAAAGTTATAATTGATGATATACTGGCCGGGATCCTGGAGCTCATAGGTCACGACACCCGGAGCTGTGAATTGCTGCTGATAATGCGGCGCTAGAAATATCGGAACAAAGAATAAAAGCGGGCCTAAAATGAAACACAATATGGCCAGAAAAATACCTGAAAGCAGAGTGAGGAGACCTTTTTTCATGAGAATGGAAACCTAAACCATTAGCACCCATCGCTCAATGGTATAAATGATGGATGTGCCAAAATTGTCTAAAAATCACCGAATTCGACGCTTAAGGGGGTGGAGAGGCGGCTGTCATAGAGGTCGAACTCAACCCATTCTCTTAGTGTAAAATAATCGAAATAGTATCAAGCCAGATGCTATAATTGCTATGAGTATGGAAAAATATTTCAATAAATCCATAAGGGTCTCACTAAAATGAGAGTCGAACTTGGTGATTCGCTTAATCTCACCAGGCCATAGGCCAAAGTGGCCTGAAGGGCCCTTGATAAATACGCCTTCAACCGTAGCCCAGCCTTCAATTCGTCGAGTATTTGGCTCAGCGAAAGTAGACACCATTCCCATCCATAGTCGATTGCCTTCAGAGTCTTTAAAGGTTTGATTTTCAAATCCATCAATAAATCTGCCACTCACACGAACGCGCTTCCCGTGATAATGATCCACATTGGCAATGAGCTCCTGAATGGTGGTTTCTATTGGCTCAATGTGGTCGCCTTCTGTAATTTCAATTCCAGGATTTGAGGTCATAAAATCAATGCGCCTACCGATCATGGTTTCAGCGGAGAATTCGGCTCCCTCGAGCATGTAAATATTACCCTCTATCGTTCGGCTCTCATTATCCGATCCTACAACCATTTTATATCTATCCTGAGACCCCGACTCATGAGTAATTTGAAAATCTAATATTGATTTCCAATGATACCAATTAAGGTCGATTATTTCATCAATACTTAGAGCTAATTTATGAGAATACCTAAAGTCTCTGAAGTAAATATTAAGCGCTACTCTTTCAGGTAATTCATTGAGTGAGTTATCATAGATAAAGGCCTTAATTCGATTATGAATCTTACCATGATCCTGATTATAGCTTGGCATATAAAAATACGTCACAGAATCTGACATTGAAAGGGTGAGACGAATCGAACTGGCGGCGAGGGGTTTCGGTGGGAGCCAGTCATTAGGCAGGTCGCGTACCCCTAGCTCCAGTAAATCATTTAGAAACACATCAAAGGAAGACTTAGATACATATTGATTTTTTGTGAAGCTGACCCCTATTACCTGATCTTTGAGACTCCCTCGAATCCTTTCGTTTTTCTGGTGAGAAATTCGAATTCGATTCTCATCGGAATGATCCACCTGCAAATTCAGCAATCCAAAAACCCAAGTAATTTCATCCTGACTCTCCACGGTTTCTTCATACCTAATTTGTATTTCAAAGTCACTTGGAGCACTAATTCCATCCTGCAAATAATTCCATTCTTCAAGGTCTGCCTTCGTTAATGCACTCAGAGCATTTGTAATAAAAAGGAGAGTTATCAGTACCAACCTCACACCCATTATTAACGTTAAGGCAGGTATAATCTTAGATGTTTGGCTTTAACCAGGGTTAAAAATCGCCGAATTCGACGCTCAGGGGGGCGGATAAGCGGCTGTCATAGAGATCCAGCAATATGTATCCGGTGATTTCGATGGCGGCTTCGATGTCTGTGCCTATATCTACCTGGACGATTTCAAGCTCATTAAAGGGGTATGAGCGGTATTCGATATCGTGGCTTTCGAGTTCGGCAACCAGCTCTTTGTATTCAGGGCTGTTTTTTCCCTGCTGGATCGGCAGGTCGATAAAGATGCCCTTGCTCAGATCTTCATGGTAAGCGAACTGGACAAAGTTTCCCGTGCCCGCGGCCTCAATAACGAGGAACGACATGGCGTTACCCTCATCGATAAACTTCTGGAAAACCTCAGGCAGGTCGTCGTAACTCCTGGTGAGTTTCGTACTCGCAAATAGGGAAGCTGCTCCCAGACAAAAGGCTACGAAGAGAGTAAGTGCAATTTTCATGAGTAGCAGTGAACCCAATCTGGAAGATTTGGGAAGCCCAAATGTTATCGCTGAGGCGCAATCAAACAGACAGATCACGCAAGATCCTGGAGGTGGCAGCGAGGGCGTAAGTGGCGGTGACGTGGGCGGCGGTTCCAAAGCCTGACTCGCAGTCGAGCTTAAGGGAGGTGTTTTCGGTGGGTTCATTCTGCGAAGCAGAAAAGCCAGGTTTTTTATCCAGATTCTTGTCTTCAGGACCGCAGCTTTCCATTTCGGATACGAATGGGAGGCGGGCAAGCTCGGTGGAATAGACGCAGGGGATACCGAATTTGCGGCGGGTATCGCGGGGGAAGCCGTGCTTCATGCGAAGCTCTTTGCGAAGTTTTTGGAGGAGCTTGTCATTGCGGGAGCGGGCGAGGTCATCGATGCGGATCTGGGTAGGGTCTTCCCCACCTCCGGCGCCGCCTGAGATGATGAGGGGGATTTTGCGCTCCCGACACGCGTGGATGATGATGATCTTGTTGCGGACGGAGTCGATGGCGTCAAAGACGTAGTCGTAGGGGGTTGCGAAGATACCGGAAGCCGTTTTTTCGGTGAGGAAACTGTGCTGCAGGTGGACTTTGCACTCAGGGTTTATCTGTGCGATGCGGTCTGCAAGAGCGTCAATCTTTTGCTGGCCGATGGTGGAGTCGAGCGCGTGGAGCTGGCGGTTTATATTGGACTCACAGATGTCATCGAGGTCGACGAGCGTCAATGTGCCTACACCAGCCCGGGCGAGTGATTCCGCCGCCCAGGAGCCTACCCCGCCCAGCCCGATGATGCATACGTGGCTGCGCCGCAGTTTTTCAAGGGCCTGAGGGCCGTAGAGGCGGGCGGTGCCGCCAAAGCGTTTTGCGTGATCCATGGGAAAACGGATTGCTCAGGAAGGTTCGAAGAGCAAGCGCAATTTTTCCTGGTATTCGGCCGTACCGGGCTGGCCTTCGTGCGGAGCCCAGGGGGCGAATTCCTTGTCGTTGGTCATGACGTAGGGGCCGGGCTTCACCTCATAGCAGACTGCATAGTCGGAAATAACAAACAGAGTGTGCCAGATGCCGGGAGCGATATCGATACCGAGGGTGGCATTTTCGGATGCGGTGATCGCGTCTGAGCTGAGCAGGTGGGTCTCCAGGACTTGTCCTCCGTCATCGAAAGTGATGAAGCCCACCCTACCCTGCAGCACAAGGAATGACTCCGCCTTGGGCGGCTTAAGGTGGCGGTGCGGAGTGAAGTAGGTACCCCGGCACATGACATTGAGGAAGCGGTGCGGGTTATCCTCGAGCGTGGGGTGGAAGTTGTAGTTCACGCGGCCGCGTTCGGAAGCCTTTGCCTTGGCGATGAGCTCATTCACCAAGTCACGTGTGACCCCCTGGAGACCGGAGATATTTGTATTGAAATTCATAGTGACCGAATAGTGGCAATCGTTCGCCGTGGATTCAACCTATTTGCTCTCTTCTCACGCTTCATTTAGATTAAACTTGCTATGCAAAATGGGGTTCGCTTACGTGTGAGGCTGCTTCTATTATGAGTAATCTGGTTGTTAAAGCGGAGTCCCTGAATGCCCAATTTGTGGCGTGGCTGGATCAGTTTCTGGAGAGAGGCTGGTTGTGGAAGGGGGTGCTCATCGCGTTGTTGATCTCGGTGCTGACAAGTGCACCGAATCCGCCTGCGATTTTTAATCCGCCTTTTCCGCAGTATCTGGATAAGTTTGAGAATCCTTTTTACGACATCGTAAAAGATGCCGATATCCCGGAGGCGACCCAGGCAGCCAATACCAATTTTCGCTTGGGCATACCGATACTCTTTAATCTGTTGAATCTGCACTATCCCAAGGCGCTGACGTATCTGCTTATCATCAGTGTGGTGCTCTCGATCGGGGTGTTTGGGTTGATTTGCAGGCAGATTTTTGAAGACCGCAAACTGGGTTTCCTGGGGATGCTATACATTGGTTGCACCTATAATGGGTCATTTTCCTACCCAAGTGTGACCTACGATCAATTTACGCTGTTGCTGATTTTCCTGACGATGGTGCGGTTTCGGGCCACGTGGTTGGTCGGCTTACCGCTATTCCTAGCACTGTGGTGCGATGAACGTGCCTATCCCGGGGGCATGGCAGCACTGGGGCTGCATCTGCTGTGGGCATCGAGCCGTTTTGAAGGAGGCAGACCCAGCTTTCAGGGAGTGTTCGCAGGCTTTAAAGATGCTGCAGTGCTCTCGATCCTGATCGCATATGTAAGTGCTTACACCCTGAGACTATGGGTGGGCTGGTACTATGATTTCAGCATACCGGTCGGCCTTGGGGCGGTGCTGAATGCCCTGGTCATGAACATCCGCTATTTTCATATCGGGTTATACACCTTGTTTGAGGGGGGCTGGCTGATCGTGATTATCGGCATCGCTGCGCTCTTCATGCAAGGCAACCGGTGGCTCGGTGGGCTCGTTATCGTTGCCGGTATTCCGCTCTGTATGATGGGATTTACCGTGTTCGATATTTCACGAACCTTCTCTTACATCTTTCCGAGTATTTTGGTCGCGTTTTTCCTGCTGGCTAAGTGCGTGGCTAGACCGTATCAACTGCCGCTGCTGGCGCTCGTTGCCTTGATATCGCTGGTAAGCGGGAATTACGTGATCCACTCCCACCGGGAAGGGATGCTGCGGTGGGTGCGCCCGTTACCCGTGATGCTTGTCGAGGATCAACTGATGAAGATGCGTGAAGAGTATCTGGAGCAAAAGGAGCTGGAAGAAGCGAACTAACGGC
Source organism: Puniceicoccaceae bacterium (assembly GCA_028285755.1). GTDB lineage: Bacteria > Verrucomicrobiota > Verrucomicrobiia > Opitutales > JAFGAQ01 > JANQOQ01. The sequence continues at coordinate 142,785 of JANQOQ010000014.1, read as the reverse complement.
CAACCAGGGACGGGAATACTAAGTCCAGATTGTCTTCGAGGCTGCGTGGGGAGTAGTCTAGGAGCTCCTGAGCGTCACTAATGTCGGTGTCTTTCGGCGAAAGGAGCCGGGGAACCTGATCGCGATAAATGATGGGTGATTGGGAATTTCGCTGGAGCCAGGCCACAAGACTCAGAAGAGTTATGGGGATGGGGATGTTGAGCTTGCGGATACCGTAGGTGGACTTTGCGAGATTGCTGAGTTGTTTCAGCGTGTATTCCTGAGGTCCCGCCAATGTAAAGCGGCGACCCAGTGCTTGTTCAGAAACAATGGCTGTTATCGTAGCATGGACGATATCATCCACATGGACTGGTGCTACGTGAGCCGCTGGAGATGAGATGACCGGAATGACCGGATATGCGCTCAACAGTTTTTCGACCATGGCGAGGCCCTCACCCGCGATCCCGTAAATTTCGGCAGGACGCAGGATTAAGTAGGGTAAGCCCGATTCGGCTACCAAATGAGTCGCTCTAAACTTGCTGAGGCTGTATTCACCCGCTTGCGGATTATCTGCCCGGGAACCGAAAAATATGAAACGCCCGATGGGTTCTTCCCGGCAGCTCTCGAGCAAATTTCGGGTGCCCACGGCATTTACCGCATTGTAATGCTCAGCGGAGTTGCTGTGTGTAAGGGCTGCCAGGTGTAAAACGACGTCTATGTCTTTAGCAATCCCTTTGAGGCTTTCTTTGTCCGTCAAATCGCCTTGGAATAGCTCGATAGCAGTATACTCGAAAGCCGCTTCCATTTTGCGAGTGAGCAGACGGAGTTTGTGACCCTGATCGACCAGCCGATCGACTAAAAGCTGACCGAGCTTACCCGAACCTCCGGTGACTAATATGCGCTTAGCGCCCATGACCAAATTCAAGAATGCGGGCTTTTACCAGCTCGTAGCAGAATTCTAAAATGGCACTCACCTTAACAAAAGATGCCCGGGTGTTTTTGCGGAAAGGCGTAGGCAACTCGGCAATTTTAAAGCCATACCTACGCGCCTGGATCATGATCTCAGCATCAATGAACCAGCTATTGTTGCGGAGTTCGAGCTGCCCATAGGCCCTACGTGTAAGCAGCTTAGGCTTGGAGTTCACATCCTTAAACGAGGAGCCCGGGAAAAAGAGCTTAAAGATAAGGTTATAAACCTTCGAGATCGTGATGCGGTAAGCGCCGTCCTCCCGCGAGATACGGACCGTTTTGCAGAGATCCTTTTGCTCATCGATGAGCCTTTCGTATAGGGGAAGGAGCGTATCGGGGGGAAATTGGTTATCGCCATCAATCACGGCTATCACCGCACCGGTCGCCGCTTCGAAGCCTGTGCGCATATCCCATCCCATGTAACCCTGCTTTTCCCGGGTGACGACTTTTACAAGCGGGTTTGACTGAGCCAGATTTTGGGCAATTTCGGGTGTGGCGTCTCCGGTATTAGGCCAGTAGTTGGCAACGATGACGATTTCATACCGGATGCCTTGATTATCAAATATGGCTTCGATCTGCTTGATGAAGGGGATAAGCTCCTCTCCGGCTTTGTATCCGAGCACCACGATGGAAAGATCCGGTATCTCCCCGGAGTCTGCTCTTATCTCGTTCGCATCAACCATTCGTTTTATCTAAAGCCCGATTTCCTTCTTACAAAGCGTCACTGTTTCAATAAGCGTAGCAGCGAGCAAGCTCTATTTTGCGAAGAAAAACTAGCTGCCAGACTATTCGGGAAGTAGAGGCCGCTAAACAATCAATAGTATGATCACAATAGGTACCGTCACCAGGTGCGCCCATACTTTTTCCCGGTAGTTTGTCTGAAGCCAGGCAATGACCCAACCCAATAACCAACTCAGTGCAAAACTGATCAGAATGCCCACAGTTAGAATGATTGCAGACTCCTGGCTGGGGTTAAAAAGCAGGATGTTGACCACGAGCCAGGCGGTTTTACAAACACTGAAAAACAATGACGTGAGTAACGGCTTGCGTAGTTTGTGGGTCAGCAGGATGAGGAACAATATGATGAATCCGAGGTTGATGATCATGGGGCCTCAATGTAGCCTATCGCTTAGGTGAGCTTCAAGGTTAAAGCGAGCGCCCGCGTGCCCACGCCTCATGCTTGTGCTGGAGCGCGTTAAGCCTGCCGTAGATGCGGACCGCCTCACGGCTGTGTGGGGTGGAGGGGTTGCGATTCGCATAAATGCGCATACGGGTCTGCGCCTCGAGGATGAGCTGAGGATCGGGCAGGGGCGACTGCCCCCGATCTGGATAGGGAATGATATTGTTCATGATGGAGGTGGGTTAAAAAATCAGGGGTCAATGCGGCAGGATCTCAAACTCATACCACAATGAACCTGTCTCGCCGCCTAGATTGACCGATGCGCCGAGTGGCGATGCGATCACAGGCAGCTCGGATTGGCGGTTGCCGCGTACATCCAGGGACCACACCCGCAAGTTGGCGGGAGCCACGGCGAATTGAGCAGTCGCTGAAATATTCTCGATGAGGACGGGCGCGCTGCCCCATTGGTCACCGACGGATGTTCGGGTGGCATCTGTCCAGCCCATGCCGGTATTTTCCGTATTTCCGGTGACTGCGATGATGCCCCTGCCCCCCTGGCTGAGGGCACCAAAGCCTTCACCTTCAATAAATACTGCGACGAAAGTGCACCAATTCTGAATCGTGTTATCCGCACGGAACTGCAGATTACCGAAGTCCCAGGTGCGGCCGGATTGGAAGCCCCAGATACCCTTTGCCTGTGGGGTATCGAGATGCACAAAACCTGCGGCATCCAGAGAACGATCCCAGAGGAGCTCTCCCGTATCGGAGCGGATTAGCCTATTTTCAGGGGCGTCGGGTACTTCGGGAAATGGTGGGAGCTCAGCAGGTGCGGCCTCGCCGGTTTCAGGGTTGATAACTTCGCTATCCAGCACCATACCCACCTTGCTCGTGAGCGGCAGGTGGTAAGAAATATCGAGATGGCGCGCGTCGCCGACGTTCCACTGTGCCCCTTCGTTGACGAGCATTTCAAGTTCCGTTTCCGCAGAAAAGGGAATATCGTAGGATTGTTGGGCACTTTGAATATCGAAACGACGGAACATCAGCGAGCCAAGGGCCGCATTGACCAACTTGGACGGGTGATGATCGATATCAAAGAAGCCGTCAAAGTAGTTGCGATCCCAGTTATCCTGATCTGAACCGTAATGGAAGAGATAGATGCCATCCCAATCCTGCAGGGATGCGTAAGCAGCGACAAAGAGCGGGCCTTCGCTCGAGTAAGTATTGGGCGATGAGTGTTGATACTCGGTGACATTGTGCGGCATGCCGGCAATACGTTGCCAGGAAAGCGTGGGGATCACCCCACCCTCATCGTCATTGACCATGGATTCGTTGTCGACGGTCCAGTTGACGGGATTCCAATCATTGCCCTGGAAATTAGGGTGCTGCCAGTAGGAATGTGAATCGATAGAAGTGTAAATTGCCTGTGCAGAGGGTGGGCTGTTCATGATGGTAGTTCCCCAGGTAAGCCCCTCGTAACCCAGAGCCTTTATCCAGGCATCCATATCCGCCCAGTAATCGTATTCCAGCTCGCGCATGAAGCGCATCCAGTCCTCCCGGGTTTTGCCGAGGGTGCTACCCTCGCTGCTCACCAGTGGGATGTTCCCGGATTCAAGAGAAGTGCCTTGCGGGATCCCCCCGAGACTTCCGCCGGGCCTAAGCTCGACGTTGGCAATTTCAATGATCCCTGTTTGCAAACCCATATTGCCAAAATTGAGACGCGCGTTGGTATCTGAACGGGTCAACATCAGGGAGGTTTCAAAGCGTTGCCACTCATCCGTCGTCTGCAGATTTGTCTGAAAGCCAAGGCCTTGCCAGGGATTATAGGCCTGCATGATTGTGAGGGATAGATCGCGTGGTTGACTGCTGCGAATCCAGAAGCTGAGGGTGTAGACTTGATTGTCACTGACCTGAAGACCGCCCTGGTTAAACTGCACGTGCCAGGCTGCGGTACCGCTTTGATTGATATTAATGCGCGCGGCAGGATTGCCGCTGAAGAAATTTCCCGTTGTGAGACTTGCCTGTGCGCCCTGGTGGTTCTCCAGGTTCCATGCGGAGATATCCCCGGTGAAGTTGCCCGCCGTGAGTAGCTGGGCTCCCAGCGGCTCGTTGACTGCTCCCCATGCGGCCTCCAGCTCAGTGGTGGATGCGTATTGGGTCTGGAGCCAGGCATTCCATTGTTCTTGCATAATCATCTGATAATGCTCCGGCATGCGCTCCATGGTGCCCGTGTGCCATTGATGGAAGAGGCCGTTCTCATTATTAACTTCAATGAATGCAATCGCGGGATCTTCCGCATAACTCAGGCCCGTGTAGGGGTTGACATGCTCCAGCAAGTTTTGGGCGAGCTCCTTCTGCAGATTGCGCGCCCCCTCGTCAAAAAAGCCGAGGATGTGAGTCTCCTTCCAATGCATGTCTTCAACGTCCGGATGCAGGCCATCCTGGCCGTAAAAGATCCGGGAGCACAGCAGGTTGATATTCGTGTAGATACCGACACGCTTGAGCTCCGCAATGAGCTTATCCATACGGTCGAGATTATCCGCGTCAAAGGTACGGGAGCCACCGGTCGAGTAATCGATGAGCGACTCCGTCCACCCGTTGTCCATATGATGGAGGCGGGCGACATTCATACCCATTCGGGCCAGCCGTTCAGCAATGGCCGGAGCCTTTTCCTGGGGCGGAAAAATCGAAGCCGCCCCGATATTGACCCCATAAAAGCGGATGCGCTTGTCATTAAGCCAATAGTGCCCCTCATCCGACACGGTGACGTAGCCGTATTTTCCGGCAGGCGCATGCAGGGTATCGGATAGGTTGGTGATATTCTCTGAGTTATCATCCCAGGGAATGACAAAGGGGATCATCTCGTTGGCTGCCAGGAGCACGTGGACGAGCGTGGTGGTGAGCAGAGCTAAAAAGAAATAGTGTTTCACGATCACAACGGATGACGCCCGAATCGCCGAATACACCTACTGGAATCTTTCATTGAGACTGTATATTTCTACGGTTCGATTCGACACCATTCAGGGGCAGTGGCGTGTGGACGATGCGCAGCTGGCGAATGCGCTCGATAAGCTCAAAGCACTCCGCTTCGAGCTTTGGGTTCCGGTTTTTCACACCGGTTGCGTAAATGTGCAGGCGGCTCTCTGCTTCGTAGAGAAGCTGATGGAGATTGGCTTGGTTCATACGCGCAACTCCCGGGGGTTAATGTTGCGGTTACGCTGGGCAAGCTTTTCTGCATAGTCTGAGAGGAGCTGCAATTGTTCAGGCGAAAAGTAACGCCGGAGCAGTTCGCACATGCGGTCGAGCCGCATCTGTTCGTCGTAGTCGGCGGTTTCGATGAGATAGGCGAGCACACTTTCGCGTGTAATCGTGCGGGTGTAGCGGTGTTTTGACGAGGAGCGGTTGCGTTTGCGCAGAGCTTCCTTATTGGAGTGGTGCGCGTGCCCGTATAGGATACCACAATCGGTGAGTTTGGTAATGTAGTCCGGAGACAGACCGAGCTTGTGTGCGAGCTGAGTGAGACGGATGTGCGGTTGGTGCGGGGGCAGCAGCTGGTCGAGGTCTATCGAGGCTGCAGGATTGGAATGAGCAGGGATTAAGGATCGCATGATTGGAGGTGAAGTTGCGAAACGATTGGCGGTTGATTGATATGTTAATGAACAAATTACCCAGAATAATCTTGATTTAGAGGATTAAATCTGAATTAATCCAATTAAATACAACATTTTGAGGCTTATGCAACTGGAAAATCAAAAAACGGGACGATTATTTGGAGATTTATTCAGATATCTACGACAACAGCGTGGCTACAAGGGGGATGAAGGAGCCGTACGGTTTGCTAAAGTAATGGGCGTCAACCGGAGTACGATTTACAGCTGGGAGAAAATGGACCTGCCCTCCGCGCGCATCAACCTGGCGAAACTTGCCCGGGTGCTCGATGTGGAGGAAGACCGGCTGCGCTACCCCTACCTGAACTACGAGCAGCAGATGCAGATGCGCTACAAAAAAGCGGCTCCCCCAGCAAGCCTGAACCCGCCAGACCACCTTGAAAACGTGCCCACCCAGCTATCACCCCAAGCCGAGGAGCTGCGCAAGGACTGCCTGGAGCATATCGATCGCTTCATCTACGAAGCAGCGAGCGGCGATGAAAGCCGGCTACACTGGACCCTCATCGAACTCCGCGATAAATTCCCGCTCACCAAGTGGGCGGAGTGAGTTACCCTACGGCTTTTTCGGCCTGGATGCGGATGTCGATATTGCGGGCGATATAGCCTTGCTGTTTGGCCAGGAACTGAAGGCGCAGCCAGAGGCAGTCATCCGCGATTTGCAGGGTGGTGCCTTCTTCATCGCATTGGAGCGTAATGGTTTTTTGCGCGTCACTGTTGAGCTCGTAGGTCTGCTTATCGTCTTCGTTGTGCAGGGTTTTGCGCACGATGCCGCCCTGCATTAAGATGGGCAGGGTGCGATAAACGGTGGTCAGTGAAATGAGGCGGTCTTCATTGCGGGCTTCGGCGAGCAGCTGCTCCGCATCAAAGGGGCCCTCCATTTGGAGGACAGCACGCAGAATGACTTTGCGCGGGATGGTAAGGCGGAGGCCACTGCGCTCGATGAATGCGAGGCATTCCAGCTCTAGCTCTTTGAGGTCCGCTGACAGGTCAATGCTCATGACCTAGGCCGCCTGAGTATTAGTTTTATACTGAAGTTCGAGGTGGATGTGCGGGTGATGCAGCTGAGTGTTACCCCGGATACGCCGGATCGTTTGTTCGCAGAAGGACTCGAAGGTGGGAACATCCAATTCTACCGGCATACTGGCCTGCCAGTTTTTAGCATGCACGGCGATCTCCATATTCTCCTCGATCCACTGCTTAAGGGGTGCGAGTTTAGGTTGTTTTGCGGAGTCTGCGGCTTCGAGGAGTGTATAGTAGCAACGCAGGCACTTGCCGGCTTTTTGATTAGGGCGTTTGGTCAATTCCCAGAGCTCTAGCAGCCAGTCTGCCTGAGAAGCGAAGGGCCTGCAGAGCGGAGTCAGCACTTCATTGGGAACGGTGTTGGAATGTTTCATAAAGGCGATCTTTATGAAAATAAGAATCAATCTCAATAAAAAAATACAAAAAAAGCCTCCGGTTATACCGAAGGCCTGGGTTACTAGCAGTAAATAACAGCGCGAGGAGTTTACTTAGCCACGAACTCACCGCACCAGTCGTCTGACTGAGTTACGGGGAAGCGTGACTCGATCTTGGTGTTTTCATCCACCTGGAAAACGATGGTCTGGGGGGCTTTTGCGCGGCACTCACCTTGAGAATCAGTGGTGGGTTTCCAGTTTGCGCAGGCTTCGCATGTCTTGGTTGCAGTTGCAGTATCAGTCATAATAGCTCCTTGGTTTAAAGTTTTATATACCCGAATACTACCTGTAGAAGCCCTTGGGTAAAGCCGGAAGGGGCATTTCAAGTCACTTGTAAATGATAGCCAGTCTCAGTAATGACTTCTTATTGAGACTGAGGAGCAATAATTTGGATTGCCGCCCTCAGTAGAATTCAGAAACTGAATGCCAATGCGACTGGTAGAATGCACATTTGAAGACCATGGGGAGGCAGTGCGCGGGATCATGAATGAGGCGATCCTCAATAGTACGGCCCATTGGGACTATAGACCGAAGGAGGCCGCGCATGTGCAGCAGTGGATGGCTGAGAAGACTGAAGGGGGCTTTCCATTCTTCGGTGCAGTTGATGATGAGGGCCAATTTCTAGGCTATGCATATTATGGGCCTTACAATACGCGGGACGGCTATCGACACACGGTGGAGCACAGCGTGTATGTGGATGCGCGGTATCGCGGGCAGGGAGTGGGCACGTTTCTGGTAAACGCGATTATGGAGCATGCGTATGAGGCGGGTTACTATACGCTGTTGGGCGGTATTGACGGAGTGAATGTGGGGAGCATCCGCTTCCACGAGAAACTGGGCTTTGAGAAATGCGGGCACCTGCGGCGCATGGGGTGGAAGTTTGGCCGCTGGCTGGATGTACTGTACTACCAGAAGTTTCTGCGCGAGGGATCACCGGAGTGATCTAGAGAATCCCGTGTGCCTTCAGGAAGTTCAGGAGGTCTGCCTCGTAGGTGGGCCAGTGAACGGGCAGGTCGTGGTTGGCATCGTATTCAATATAGGTGGTTTCATTACCGAGGGTCCCGAGCTTGCGGCCGTGGGAGATGGGGATGATGTTATCCCGCTCTCCGTGCATGACGAGCACCGGGAAGTCCGCCTCCGCCAGGACATCTGCAGTGCGGTATTTATCCGCTGCGATGAAGCCGGGCACTCCGAAGCGCCAATACATGCCCTCCATCGTGGTAAAGGTGGATGAGAGCATGAGGGCTACAGGTGCTCGATGCTCAGTGAGGTCTGCTGCGACTGCGCCGCCGATGGATCTGCCCTGGAAGACGATGCGCTCAGGGTCGATGCCGGGCTGCTGTACCAGCCAGTCGTAAAAGCGGATCATGTCTGCGCGTATGGCCTCACGGCCCGGGTTGCCGGTGGAGCGGCCATAGCCGCGATATTCCACGAGCAATGTCGCGATACCGTGGCGGGCATAGGTCTCGGGGAATTCGAGGCAGTGGTCGATGACCTCGTTGTTACCGTGAAAGAAAATGATGGCTGGAGCCGCAGTCTCGCTATCAACCGGGAAGAGCCAGCCCTCCACCCGGGTCTGTGCCTCCGCGTCCTCAATCCAGACCAGCTGTGCGGTCGGCGGCACGGGGCGGCCCACCGTTTCCTCGGCACTCATCGGCCACACGAGATCCGCCTGTGTGATGCAGCCTGTGAATAAACAGAGGATTGCCGAAATCGAAAAGAATGTGCATAGGATGCGGACGCTATTCATAGAGCTTTGAATAGCTAAAGTTCACGTGATAATCAATTCTCAAAATCCAACACCACAACTCCCAGCCTACTTGATGTGCGTGAGGTCGGTGGGGTCGTAGAGGAGGACGAGGCGTAGGCCGGTCTCGCGGCTGCCGGTGAGGCGCAGTGCGATGATGGTGGTCGCAGTCTTCCAGGTACTGTGGATGCCGACGTAGCCTTTTTCGAGCGCATAAGGCAGGAGCTCCACCTCATCCTTCAGGAGCTCATCATACCAGAGCATTTTACTGTCAATGGGTGGCCCGTATTTACGCGTGAGCTGCTGCTCGAGGCGCTTGTGATTTTCGATGAGATCACTGGCTTCCAAGTCGGTGAGAAAAAACTCACAATGGCTAGAACTGAGCTGATCCAGGCTGTTGAAGCCGTAGATGATACGCACCGGCAGCCCCCCCATGTACCCCAGGTAGCTGATCTCAGTGGTGTGCTCATAAGGTTCCCCGGCCTCCGTCGCGATGACTGCATCGCGAGTCATACCCCAGTTCATTTGCCGGAAGTCGGGTGCCTGTGCGAATACGCTGAATGCGCAAAGCAAAGCGATACTGGAGAGGAGGTGTTTCATCTGTGACTCTATTTACAAAGTGAGGAGGGGATTTTCAGCATTTTTGCGCCCGGAGCTCGGCGTATACTCGAGTGTGAAGTTTACCCCGTTGCCGTACCGAAAGAGTTTGAGCTGCACAATCGAGCTCTCGAGCAACCAGGTGCTCCAGTAGCTGACATGACCGAGTAAGAGCGCATCGAGCCGGTACCCGAGGTCTTGTTTAAATTCATCGTTAAACCACATTTCACGTTGTTCCACGGGCTTTCCGTATTTGAGGATGAGGAGTTCCTCAAGCTGCATAAATTCATCGATGTACTGACGGCGCTCAGGGAGGCGGTCGCTCAATATATAGGTGCCCTTAAAAAAGCCCTGTGGGTTGAAACGGTATTCGACCTCAGCCTTCAATCCCGCGACGATGCCGTCGTAATGCAGTGTAGTACGCGTCAATAGTTTGGGCTGGCCCTCATACTCGATGATCGCATCCATATTCATACCCCAGGAACTTCGGCGAAAGTGTGCGCCCCATGCAGGGAACACGAAAGATCCTGTAAGTAACAGACAGAGGGTAATTTGCGGAATTCTCCCCATAATGGAGTTAAAATCGGCAAATTTGTAACAAACTTTACCATTTAAGCCGCATAAACACAGGGAATGAAGGTCATTGTTAACTTAAAGTCGCATTGAATTTCACTAATTATTGCCAATATCGCGAACCGGGGGAACTTCCAGAGGGGTCTGGGTTTCCCAGGAAAAGGGGTTGTGCAGGTAACGCGCGGTGAGAATATTATGATATCGCGTTATCTCTTCGTGCAAGCGTTTGATGCGAAACTGGTAGAGATAAAGCATACCCATTGCGGATATTCCCACGACGGATACGAGCAGTAATTCGCTCAACAAATAGCCGGGGTATGCATAATAAGCTGCAATGCCCACAGCCGTACAGCAGAGAAAGGCACATGCCTGAAAATACTTGACGATGAGCTGTGTCTGGCACCTTTGATTCAGGCTGCTTACGTAGAAGAGCGTATCTATCTGCGGTCGCGGATCCGCCTGTTTGGCAGTATCCTGTAATAGAGTTTCCAGCTTAAATAGATTCGATTCCAGATCCTCCCGATAGCTGCGATGTTGGCGGGATTCCCGCAGCACGAGGTAGACAAGCAATCCACCCAAAAACATGGATACGCCCGCTATCATCAGAGGATGAACAAGCATCATATGATGGAATACTTCAAGTGTGCGTTCCGGTAGGGAATTCATAGAGGTCTTTTACAAAAATTGAATCGCATTGAGATTCAAAATACATCGTGGATGTATTTAACTGCGTTATAAAAGAATAAAGATGATAACGTTATTTGAGAAGGTAAAAGCGAAAATCCGTCACCATTGTGAATAATTTTAATAAATGCTTAGCACTTATAAGGGAATCTTGTAAAACCCACGTAAAGCTTCGGAAGGTCTAATAAAGCAAACAACTCCTTAAGTAAGCAAAAGAGCTGACCGATTAACATCCTGATGATGACTACCACACTTTAACTTGGTCATTTTCTAGTATATTGTCTATGATCTCTGCACCACCGACTGCAAACGAAGAAGCACGCATTGAAGCTCTACTCAGCTATGAATTGCTGGATACCGAATTTGAAGATGCTTATGACCGCCTAACGGCTTTGGCGAGTAAGGTATGTCACACCCCGATATCTTTGGTCAGCCTGGTCGACAAAAATCGGCAGTGGTTTAAATCCTGTATCGGCATGAATCAGACCGAAACGAAGCGGGAGATCGCATTTTGTGCGCATGCCATATTGCATGAGGATGCTATGGTTGTCGAAGATGCTCAGCTCGACGAGCGATTTGCAGACAATCCCCTGGTAACCGGCGAGCCTCACGTACGATTTTACGCAGGAATCCCCTTGGTTGATCCCCATGGACATGCGCTGGGCACTCTGTGTGTGATGGATACGCAAGCCCGGGAGATTGCCGATGAAGAACTGGACATGCTGGAGACGATTGCAGAGCAGGTGATGAATCTGTTTGAGCTGCGCGCGGCCCATAATCAATTGCAGAAATACACCCGGCATATGCAGGAGACTATCGCAAAGCAGGATAAGTTTTTCTATGCGGTGGCGAATGATCTGCGCGCACCCTTCAATAGTATCAACGGGTTTTCGAATTTACTCGCAGATCGGCTGGACAATGTCACCCATGCAGAATATTCAGAGATGGCCAAAATCATCCAGCGTTCTGCAAATTCGGCCACACATATGCTGGATGAAATCCTGGAATGGGCAGCATGTCAGCACGGGAAGATTGATTGTCAACCGATCGTAATCGAGTTGGATCGTGTCGTTGATAAACTGCTCGAAAAGTTGAATCCGCTCGCAGTCAAAAAATCCATATCGCTCAAACAACTGGGCGATCGCGAGCTCAAAGTCTATGCCGACCGGTATATGCTGCACGCGATACTGAGTCATTTACTGACGAATGCCATCAAATTTACCCATAATGGAGGTACGGTAGGCATTCATATCGGCACAAAGAAAAAAAATATCCAGATTGATGTCATTGATAACGGTGTGGGCATATCTTCAAAGAAACTCAACGAGCTCTTTGTATCGACCATACACAATAACACCCTCGGAACCGATAGCGAATCTGGCATTGGATTTGGGCTGCTCATCGCGAAAGAATATGCTGAAATGAACCAGGGAAAATTGAGAGTGAAATCCAAAGAAGGCAAAGGCTCTACCTTTACTTTATCTTTGCCCTCGAATATACCTGCGCAATAAATTCCAAATTAGTGGAAAACGTAACCCACTAGTTATCAAGTAGTTAGTATTAGGGCATTCATAATAGCCGATGGTAGGGGAATGATTTCCGCTGTTTTTTGATAAAGTCGCTGGCGTATGGAAACCCAGCCGCCACAACCCATTATCAACTCCGAATCCAAGCCCGCCTATTCTATCTGCAAGCGGGATATAGCGAGCATTGAAAGCACAATCGGTGAATTGGCACGGTTGCTGGGCAAGCTGCAGCTAAGTGTGCAAGCGCTGCAAGCAAAATGCCCGGAGTTTCCAGCCGGCAATGGGAATTCGCAGGAAGTATCCAACCTCAGAGAATATATACACACGCTCCACCCGAATGCCATTGCCGATATCTACCGATCGATCGTTGCACGCAGCCCACGGCAAGACCAGCTCCAGGCCCTCCTTCCCGGGTCAGAGGCTCCCCTACCCCTGGACCTCCAGGAGCTGCGTCGTGGGATTGTTGAAAGTGCGATCGGGCAACACGCCATCCGGCAAAAGTATCGTCTCATTCTTGCACGTGAGCCAAACGAAGATGAAATCCGGGCCCGCTCCCGGCGACTGATTGAAGGGGAGATCACTATCGGTGCCCTTGCGCGCGAGCTGGCCGAAAGTGAAGAAGCCCGCCAGCGTATTGAGATAGGACAGGCTCCCGGGAGCCCCGCCTCGCAAGTAAACCCCGCCTACTTCCAGCTCGGGGGCAAAGCCGTGCATCCGCACCTTCTCAGAGGACCGGAAATCGCCCATCTGCAACAGCTTAAGCACCGCACTCCCGAGACACCCAATATCGGTGCCTATTGCGATTGGGTGCGTGGGCAGGGCTGCAACGGCCTGACGATCAACCCCCAGGCGGAATTCTTCACTCCCGGTACTTTGCAATTTACCAAAATAACTCCACACAAACTGAATTCAGCTGCCCTCGATGCAATAACCGAACTGGCCCATGCGTTGAACGAACGCCACATGTTTCTGGATCTGCTATACTGGGGGCAGCTGGCATGGGGTGGCCATCCAGCGAAGGCGTTTGGCTACGATTCGCCAGCCGAGGCGGAAGTTTATGATAGGCTCGCATCTGAGCTCAAGGATTTGCCAAATATCATCCATCGTATGGGGTGGGATATGTGGCACGATCCAACGATCGCACATACCGGTACCCACAAATGGGCGGATCGTATACGCAGCCTCTTTGGGGAGCAAAGTCTGCGAGGGGTGCGGGCCAACCGCGTCAATGGTTTGCACTTTCCCACACAGTTACCCGGGGACCTAAGTCTCCTTGAGTGGGAGCTCATCCGCCCTGAGCATGAGCAGTTAATTGCACTACGCAGTCAAAGCAACCATAAGCCCATCGGTGCTACCGATATCTACCGGCAAACCGAACTTTATAAAAATCCGGGCAACGGCCCCGATCGCAACATCACCGAGTGGGAACAATTCCGCATGCGTATGCATGGATTATTCGCAGGGGGTATTATGCAAATCCAGGCGATTCTGCCGGATACACCCTACCCGGACGGTAGCGACCTCGTCTCCAGAGGGTCCCTGCCCTACCCACACGCCCATTGGCACCGCAATGCGTTGGAATGGACGGAGCGCCATTTTAAGAATTCACTCAAATGGGCTAAGCACGGGAAGACTCTCAGCTCATCCCAATCCACGCACCGGCTCATTGAAAAAGCGGGTGAAGGTCACGCAGGTGCCTGCACCGTCGTTAACCTGCTGGCAGATGACTATGCCGAGCATTCCTTTCCACACGAATGGCATGCCACTGACCCGGGTATGTATATCGTCACCCATAAAACCACAAACCCCTGAATTTCACACTTTCGCGCATCCGGGCTGTGGGCCCCTCAATATACAGCACGCAATCCATCCCAGTATACCTCCCATAAAACAGCATACATCCGCGTAAGTCAGCAGCCCGGCTGAGCTTCTCACAGCCGATGCGCAAACCGCCTCACTCAGCCGGCTGCTGATTCTCCAATGCTCAATATACACGGGTTCTCAAGCGTTATCGGGTATTTAAAAAAAACGTTTAAGTTGCACTCATTTGCTTTTTTTCGAACCGCCTCGTCCGAAATTAGTATCAGCCAAGCTATTGTAGGCTGAGCCACCCTATTAGAAACTACATCTAGCAGGAAGCAGCTTACGAAGTGCGGCCTTAGTACCTGATATTTCTTTCTAAACGCTATATAATCATGAACTCGGTAAAATTCTTAAAAAAGCACCTCTTCGCAGGCCTGGTATTACCAGTCCTTGCAGTTCTGGCACTCACTTACGCAGGCTGTAGCTCAACCACAGGCGGCACCACTGCAGGCACCATCCCTCCCGCATACGAGACCGCCCTCAATACCAAGGGTAAGCCGTTCACCATGAACGCCTTTATGGTGGAAATGCTTATCCACTCAGTACTCGATAAGGAAAACCCCGAGTTTGACTACACCCTGAGCGACCCGACGTACAGCATCCCCACTCGTCGTTGGATGCGTCAGTTCAACCAATATTTCTTTACCTACAAGAACCGCCTGGCTTCCAATGGCCGGCTCAACGCCAATCCCAATTGGGGCGATTGTGACGATTACGCAAAGCTCTACATCAGCCAGACTCTGCTGAGCAATCCCACACGCGAACATCAGTTCCCCCCGCTTGTAGCCAAGGTAAACCTGGTACAACGCAGCGGTGCGCTCCACCAGGCGATCCTCTACATCACTGCAGACAGTACAGGACCCTCCGCCTATATTTATGACCCCATGAGCGGACGCGAAACCCATCTCGGCAAAGTGGCAGATCTCTTTATCCGGCCGGAACGAGTCGCACGCCACAACCTCTACGCGCTCTACCTCGATTAATCCCTTTTAAATTATACATAATACCAAACGCTTATATCAATGAAAACGCCAAATATCATTAAACGCCTCGTCGCCATCGGCCTGTTCATCATGCAAGCCACCCTTATCAATCTGTCCGCACAGGACTTTCATCAGGCAGACTGGGGAATGACTCAGGATGACATCATCGCCATTCATGGTAACCCGGAGCAGCAATACATCTCAGGAATGATCCACGAAGGCAATTTCTCAGGCATCCGTGCCCAATTGGTCACTCACTTTAATCGCCACCGCCAGCTCGGTAAGGCGCTCTACAAGTTTGCAACTGCGGATCAACCCGCAGCTGCAAGTGCAAATGAGGCTGCATACCTGAGCTATCAGGAAATCATTCGCCAGCTTGAAAAAGAGTATGGTGCCGCCACCAACACCGTGTATGCGAACCGCTCTTTCGCGGCTTCGAACAACCCGGCTAACTTTGAATCTGATATCATCGCAGGCAACAAGGCCATAAACACTTATTGGCAGCGTGATGAGATTCTCATCAACCTCGTGCTCGATCTCAGCAACCCGAATGACCCCCAATTTCAGCTCACCTACACCAATCCGCAGGACTTTGATTACTCATCCACCCTGCGCCTCGCCAGCAAATACGAAAAGCCCACCCGCCTGGCGAGTCGGTAATGGTTAGAGCCACCCTTACTTTCTAATCAGTCATCCGCCCAATTAACCCCGGCCTGCCCAGGAGCAGCCGGGGTGGTTGCATATACAGTCCCCGCCTCCTTCAATTCCGGCACCCTTCATGTTAAACATCTATTCGACCCATTACCCTGATTAATTGGGTAAAATGGGAAGGGTTGGAACAGTGCCGGCACCGTAAATCCCTGCATTTGCCTTTTGGTCTTCCGCTACTCCATCTGAAGACTTAGTGAGAAGCGCTGCTTGCGCAGAAGAAATAGCAGGAATGTATGACAATACCTGACTGCGTTTTCTGCAAAGCATACTGCGCCTGTCAGCTTGAGTGGGTTGGAGTGACGAACGGTCTGGATTAGGGCTAGAACCGCTGCTTGCAAGGAGAGAATAAAGGCACGCATAAGCATGCGTAACTGAAATTCGATTCCGTAACACACTGCGGTTGTAGCCTAAAGATGGGTGCGAGGAAATCTTTTACTAAATCAACCAATACCCCCTGAGTTTTCGGGCGAGAGTGAGAACGATGGTCTGCAAGAGCAGTGGCATGGGGAGTGTATACAAAATACTCGACCCCTGCCAGATGCCGCAGCCAGCCTTCGTTGTCACCTTGAGGTTAGTGGGTATCGAATAACTTTAAAATCTACAGGCTTTCCCATTACTAATCAACCCAATGAATTATGACCCAATCTATACCCACTAACCGTTCCGAACTCTCAGATGAGCAGACGATGCGCGGCGGTGACTACCTCGAAGTCCACTACCTGCCGCAAAAAGAAAGTAACGATAACTCACCCACCTCCGAGACCCTCCTCGTCCGCCAGATGCCGCTCTCCACCTTCGACAACGGCACCTACCAGCGAAGTCTCGGCCACACCAGCCGCGAGATCGCCCTCTACGCCGATAAGCCCGCCGCCTGGGCAGATACCCTCACCCTGCCCTCACAGCAGGCCATCCTCGAGCTGGGGAGGCAGCTCAATTTCCCTACCTTGAGGTACTGGGTCGCACACAACCACAGTACCGCCAACGAACTCCTCCCCCTCATTCAGAGCACCCTGCCCCTCAACACACTCGAACCCCTGGTCAATACCTTGCTGAGCTCGCTCTCCACCTTGGAAAGCTCCCGCACCAGCTCGACCGCGAACAACTGACCCTCCCCCAGGTCATCCTCCTGCTGGAGACCCATCACCGCCTTACCGCAGAGCAACTGCACCGCCAGACCACTGCCGCCGCACATGCACACGCCGCTACCACCGGCAAAAAGGGACTCAGCGCGCTCAATAAATACCTGACCTCCCTCGAAAAAATCTACCACCCGGAAGCTCCCTCAAAAACCTCTATCCCCAGCCTCAAAGACCTCACCCGGGCCGCCTCGCTACTCGGCATCAAGAAATCTACATAATATCTACTATAAAACCAAAAAGATCATGAACTTAACACCTCCCCCACTCCCTCACATCGAAAGCTCTAACACCACACTGTATCGCATATTACAAAATATAGAAACGCACTCTCTCCTAAGAAAGAAGAGCAAGCAACACCCGGAATCTAAAGGTTATAAATTGGCTTATTTATTGGCCAAAAATAATATTTGCCTGATACACACAGAATCCGAATGGGACGAACTTATCGAAACTTATGAGATGAAAATTCGAGAGGGTTCAGTTCTGAAAAACAGCAAAATCAGGCACGAAATGACATTGCTAAATATATTCTGTAATCAGTGTGAGATCATCGCAAATATTCTAAACAACGATTCTGGCATTAACGAAGACACATTGTAGTAATCTCCATATTAATCTATGTTCATAAGAGGGGAGATAAACCCCTCATACCCTTATGCCCTCCTCCAAAGACCCCCATCTCCAGTTATTCCTGGATACCTTCGTCAACCCCCAGGAACTCGATAGCCTCATCGATAAAATCTCCAGGCTCGAAAAGTTTCTGCCCGCCCTCAAAGGACTGCAGGCGACCTCTGATTTTGTATCCCTGTTGAGCAATGACTCGAGCCAACCTACGAGTCTTCGCAGTCTCATGCTGGCAATATTCAAACTCCAACTTACTCTCAGAGAGCTGGATCGTTAATTCTGCATAATTAGGTTTGCTAAAAACCAAAAAACACTATACGTTTGTTTATACAGTGAAATGCCTTATCTCCATCGTTTTCCTCACTTTCTCAGCCTCCTTATTACTGGGTGCTGAGCCGGATTTCCGGAACCTGAACTGGGGAATGTCCCGTGAGGAAATCAAGGCAGCAGAGACTGCTGAACTGGTGAAGGAAACTCGGTTGGGATTTATATACAAAGAAAAGATACTAGGTTATCCGGTGTCCATTTTTATGGACTTAGGCGAATCGGGACTGGAAGAATCAAGGCTTGAATTTGAAAATATTGGCAATCCTCAAAAATTCATTCCCGTCCGAGAAGAGCTTGAAGCCATGCTCACAGAAAAATACGGAGATCCCCTTTATTCGATTCCCCATTGGATGGGTAATACTTATGCACACAACCGAGATGAGCATTGGAAGGCCCTCCTAATCGGTGAGCTTGAATTCCGCACCGAATGGAACACATCAACCACGCAGATCCTCTTATTGCTGGGAAAACACAAGGATGAAATCTATTTTTTCATAAGATACACCCCTCGAAATTCTGAGCTCAAAAAGCTTTAGTTAGTTTTCTCCCTACACAGCCCTAACCTCCTCCTCATTATGCCCAATTCACAAAACTCTGTGGATGTGGATTTCCGCATCCTGCTTAAAGACGACGACTCCCAAAAAATCCATCAACTCATCGACGCGATTAAAAAGCGCGTCCAGTCCGTAACCTCTGTCGGTTACGACGATCTCATTGAAGATCTGAATACCCTGCTCACCCTTTTCCAGGAAAAAGTAACCCACTATGAAGCCCTGGTCAAAGAACACCAGCAGTCGGGCGAAAGCGCCCAGCAATCACTCAAGTCTGCGAAAAAAACGCTGGATACTTACAAAGACTCGGTGCTCGAAATCATCGGCCACCTCTCGCATCTGGGGGATATTGATGCCCTCGAATTACTGCCCGAGAAGGATACGCTGAATAATCAGATCCAGGACCTGCGGGAACAACTGGATGCCCTCAACGCCGATGGTGAACCGCTCATTGCCGGGGAAAGCCGTGCCGAGCTCGAGACAAAACTCGCCCTGCTCGAACGCATGCTCAATGCATATCATCGCTTCGGCGGCGTGGGATTTTCGCAAAGTTCAATCAACTCTCTGGATGTTAATCCACGTAATGACAAAAAAAATGCGCAGCTGAATGTAGGCAGCTTGCCAGAAACTCCTGCGGAACTCAGTGCCGATACCAGCACCGAAGAAACCCACGAAGCTGGCGAAGATACCTTCAACACCCTGGAAAACCTGAAGCTTCACTTATTTGAGCTCCGCAAAGCCTGGGCGGATACCCAGGGCCAGATCAATAGCGGTGTCGATGGAGTCCTGGACGCATCCTTTAAGGCGCTGGACGAGAATATAATCGGCCTGATCGATGGCACTAAAGATTGGGGCACGGTATTTAACAGTGTCGGCGAGGCGGTAATCAAACAATTGGCAAAAATCGCACTCCAGCAGTTGCTCATGAGCGCGATCTCCAGTGCGGAACATAAAAAGCAGATGGCCGAAGAATCTGCCAAGACCGGACCGCTCGCTGCCAACGCTATGCTCAAATCCATCTCCACCACCGGAGTTTCTGCCTTGCTGGGTATGGCTGCCTTTACCGCGGCGATGGCCGCTGCCGGTAGCTTCGCAAGCGGGGGCTACACGGGCCACGGGCGCCGCCTGGAGCCCGCGGGTATCGTCCACCGGGGCGAATATGTGTTTGACGCGCAGAGCACGCGTCGCATCGGCCTGGCAAACCTTGAGGCCCTGCGGCTCAATCTGCCGCCCTTCGACTTCGGCGGGCCCGTCAGCCTGCCCGCACCTCAGGCGCTGCCCACCCCACAGGTGCACATCGATAACCACACCCCGCCCGTCAATATCGGCGTCTACAGCAACCCGGACTCCACGCGGGACTTCCTGGAGTCCCGCGAAGGCAAGAAGGTGTTCCTCGACCTCATGCGCGAACACCAGTGGCGCGTCTAAAGAGTGGCACCGGATGAATCGCAATAGAATCTAGATTTGTTAAGAAGCAATCAATATATCTGTGATAAATCAGCATTCATAAAGACCGATTGCAATTCATCCTTGAGGCTACAAACGCAGTATATTTCGATAAATGCCTGCGGTCATGTATAGGCTATACACTCCCTTGTCATTTCCTCATAGCCAGCGTTTCTAGCTCTCATGCCAACTCTTCAGACCCACCGGAGATTTAAACCAGAAAACGAGTCCGTGCCCGCCGGGGCGCCGTGAGAGCTAATTCATTCCTGTCCTCTTGTCACTAGTCACAGGTCTCCTACACCTCACACGAAGCCGCTAAGGCCACAAAGAAAGTTTTTGGGGGAAACCTTAGCGCTCTTTGCTAGAGATAAAGCGCTCGGTGAGCGCTAGAACCGCTGCTTGCAAGGGGAGAATGAAGGCGCGCATAAGCATGCGTAACTGAAATTCGATTCCGTAGCACACTGCGGTTGTAGCTTCAAGGATGAGGGATCGGCAGAACCCTTTGAATTAGCAAAGCATTTTTTAACGAACCAACACCATGCCCTACCTTAACCCCATTCCGATCCCTCATCCGTCCGAGGGTTTTATCCATGAAAAGCCCGATTGAATTGCTGCTGCCGTATCAACGTACCTGGCTCGACGACCCCGCCCGCTTCAAGATCGGCATGTGGGCCCGCCAGACCGGGAAGTCCACGACCACCGCCGTCGAGGCCGTGCGCGACGCCCTCACCCGACAGACCACCTGGGTGTGCCTCTCCTCGGGTGAGCGCCAGGCCCTTGAGTGGATGCAAAAGGCCCGCCAGTGGACGCAGGCCTTTGAGATCGCCATCCGCACCTACACCGAAGCGCGTAACCACCCCAGTGCCCTCCTGCGCAATGCCGAGATCAAATACCCCAACGGCTCGCGTATCCTCGCCATCCCCGCAAACCCGAACACCGCCCGCGGTTACTCTGCAAACCTCATCCTCGACGAATTTGCCTACCACGAGCGGCCTGAGGAGATCTGGCGCGCCATCTACCCCAGTATCAGCAACCCACTCAAGGGCGAATACCGCCTGCGCATCACCTCCACCCCCAATGGTAAGAACAACAAGTTTCACGAGCTCTGGCACGGCAACCCCAGCTACTCGAAGCACCGGATCGATATCCACACTGCCATCGCCGATGGTCTCCCCGTTAAGGCCAAGGAGCTGCGCAAGGCGCTCAACGACGAGGAAGCGTGGCAACAGGAGTTTCTCTGCGAGTTTATCGATACCACGAGCACTCTGCTCGCCTACGACCTCATCGCCACCTGTGAAGACCCGCAGATACCCCACCACTGCACCGAAGATGAACTCTTCGACGCACTCAAAACTCCGCAGCCCCTCTATCTGGGCTACGACGTCGCCCGCAAGCGGGACCTTTCCGCCCTCTGGTTGCTCGAGAAAACACCTGAGGACCTGCTGAAAACCCGCGCCATCCACACGCTGCTCGATACCCCCCTGCACCGGCAGACGCATCTCCTCGAGCGCCTCCTGGCCCATCACCCCCACGGACACGCGCGCAACCCCATCCGCTCTGCCCATATTGACTCCACCGGCATTGGCACCCAGCTGGCGGAGACCCTGCAGGCCCGCTTTGGCCCGCGCGTCACACCCATCCAATTTACGCAAAAAACCAAGCAACAGCTCTTCGCTCCGCTGGCGGACATTTTCCAGCAACGGCGCATCCGCATCCCCGCCCACAAAGAGATCCGTGAGGACCTGCACTCCCTCCAGCGCAGCCTCACCCCCGGTGGGGACATCCGCTACCATGCACCGCACCTGCCTGGGGGTCACGCCGACCGCGCCACCGCCCTGGCCCTCGCGATCCACGCCGCTACCGGCGACACCCAAGCCCCCTTTACCTACAAGACCCTGCTAAAAAGCAGAAACAGATGAATGGGTAATAATTCCGCATTTCAGTCTTTTTCCCATTTAACCCTCACTCCAATAGCCCGCCATTCCTGGTGGTTACCGAAGCCCATACAAAAGGTCTCGGTAAGTGCTAGAACCGCTGGCTGCAAGGTAAGCGAAAGGGCACGTATTAGCATACGTAACCGCATCGCGCATCCGCAGCACACTGCGGTTGTAGCCTTAAGGATGAGGGGTTGCGATCACCCAAATATTTTCAGCAAGCCCAATCCATTTCCAAAGATTCATTTAACTAAACTAATATCCAACGCCTCATCTGCCCGAGGCCTTTTCCTACCATGAAACTCCTTCCCACCCTCAAACTCGCCAACTCCAAGGCATCTAAAAGCGACTCCCTCAAAACCTCAAGCGCCCTCCCCGCGAGCTTCCCCAGCCGGCTGAAGCACGCGCGCTTCAACCCCACGCGCCACCTCACCCCGCAGAGCCTCGCCACGCAGCTCGACGAGTTTCGCAACGGCCACTACAGCACCGTCGCACAGACGCTCGACATCATCGAAGAGCGCGACCCCACACTCAAGACCGTCGCCCTCAAGCGCAAAAAGGCCGCCGCACGCTACGGCTGGGAGATCCTCACGGTCGAGGACCCGCAGAAAAACCCGCAGGCCGCCGCCCATAAGCAGACCCTCGAGTACCTCTACAACCATCTCACCGCCACCGACGCCACCGATACCCACCTCACCGGCTCCACACGCCTGCTCGTCCACCAGATGATGAATGCCCTTGGTGTGAAATACGCCGTGCACGAGATCGTGTGGCAGCCCCGGGCAGACGGCCGCCTCACCGCCACCCTGCGGCACATCCCCTTGTGGTTTTTCGAGCACAGCACCGAGCAGCTGCGCTTCCTGCGCCACCCCAACCAGCAGACCGGGGAGCCCCTCAAACCCGGCGAATGGCTCATCACCACCGGGGATACCCTCATGATCCCCAGCGCCATCTGCTACATGTTCAAGCGCCTCCCCATGCAGGACTGGCTTGCCCTCTGCGAAAAATTTGCCCTGCCCGCCATCCTGGGCAAGACCACCGCCCCGCCCGACTCCGCCGAATGGCGCGCCATGGAGCACGCCGTCTCCCGCATGGCCAACGAGTTTGCCGCCGTCATGCAACACTCGGACGATATCACCCTGCTCGAGCGCAATACCTCCGGCACGCTCCCCTTCCAGCCGCTCATCGACACCTGCGACCGCTACCTCGCGGCCCTCTGGCGCGGGGCCGACCTCTCCACCCTCTCCAAAGCCCAAGGCATCGGCGCTTCCCTCCAGCAGGAAGAGACCACCCTCCTCCTCGAAGACGACATCGCACTCATCTCCGAGACCCTGCAGACCCAGCTCTCCCGCCCCGCCCTCGAGCACACCTACGGCCCCGGCACCGAGCCGCTCGCCTACTTCCAGCTCAAACCCCCGCAAAAGCAGACCACCCAGCTCGACCTCCAGATCGATGAGTTTCTCCTCAAACACGGCTTCCCTCTCAGCCAACAGGACCTCGCCGAACGCTACCAACGCTCATTGCCAGAGCCAGAGGAAAAGCTACTCAAACCCAATAATAAATAATTTTTTCTCTCACCAAGACACGAAGTCACAAAACACTCGGAAGACTCAAATAGACAAAAATCTTTGTGGCTTAGTGCCTTTGTGAGAAAGTCATAATCCATCCTGTTTATCCTGTCTAAAAAATAAAAATTCCGTGTCGCTGTGTCACCGTGAGAGATTCTTAAAATCCACCTACAAAAACATACCTATGAAAACCAAATCCACACCTGATCCGAGCCCCAGCCGCTCCGGACCATCCCCCGAGCAGACTGCCCTCGGCGGGGACTATCTGGAAGTTACCTACCTCCCGAAACCCACCGAAGACGCCCCAAAGTCCCCGATCTCCAGTCCCCAGTCTCCAGTCTCCGAGACCCTATTCGTCCGCCAGCTCCCGTTGCTCGCCTACGACGACGGCTCCTTCCTCAAGGCCTACGGCCACAGCACCCGCCTCATCGCCCTCTATTGCGACCGCCCGCTCGAGTGGGTCACCACGCTCACCGTGCCCTCCCAGGAGGCCATCGCCTCGCTGGGGAGACAGCTCAATTTCCCTACTTTCGAGCGCTGGATCCGCGAGCAGACCGCGCAGACCCAGATGCTCTTCCAGCAAAAGGCCGTCGCCCAGACCGTGCAGGACCTCATCGCTCCTTTGGCGAAATCCTTGCTGAATATGCAATCCTTATCGGCAGCCACCTCCACCAGCTCGACCGCCACCGACTGACCCTCCCCCAGGTCGAGCTCATGCTGCGCATCCACCGACGCAACCAGTATGAGCAGCTCGCCTCCACGGCCAACGCCCTGGCCCACGCCTACGCCGCCACCCAGAGCAAGGCCGGCCACCGTGCCTTCAGCAAATTCATGGACCAGCTCAATCAGGCCGATGAAACGCAACCCGCAACCAACCTCAAGGACTTTGCCCAGGCCGCCGCCCTCCTCGGCATCCCGCAAGCGTAAATAATAATAACTCGCACGGCGACACTGAGTTCACCACGTAGTATATATCATGCGAGATTTTCATTACCTGCCTTGTTGATAATATCGTCTCGATTACTTCGTGTCCGCCGTGGCGCTGTGAGAGAACAAATAATTGAATCCTCAGTCCTCCCAAACCGTCCAAATAGTATTGATTCTATTTAAATATTCACTACACTAGTGTTCATATAATGAAGCATTGCATTTACAGTCTGGTATTCGCTTGGGGGTTGATCCTTCACGCATCGGCTGAGCCGGATTTTCGCAATGCCTACTGGGGGTGGACGCATGCCCAGGTCAAGGCCGTCGAGCCCGCGGAATTCATCGGTGAATCCGATATCGTGATCGTTTATCATGATCAAATCCTCGATGAAACAGGACGTATCTATTACTCCTTTAATCAAAATGGCTTATATAAAGTGCAAATCAGTTTTAACCAGCTCAATGATCCCAAGGCCTTTATTCCCTTTCGCGAGAAACTCGAAGAACAGCTGCGGCAAAAATACGGCGAACCCCTCGAAGACGACGATCTTTGGACCAATATGGAATTCTTCTACAAACCCCAAAACCATTGGCAGGCGCTTCTGCTCAAGCATGTTAGATTCAAAACATCTTGGCAAAGTAAGAATACGCGTATCGAACTTTTGCTTGGCAACGCTTTAGTAGAGGGGAGTAACAAGCTCTTACTCTACATCAAATACACCCCGATTAACTCGAACCTCTTTAAACTTTAAGCAACCCCTTTAACTATAACCTCTAAATTCTCCATCCTCCCATGTCCTCCAAGAATTCTTCTATGGATCTCAATATCCATGTCACCCCCTCCTTACAGAATACCCAAAACTTCCAGAAAGAAATCAATAAACTACTCACTGAAAGTGGTAAAAGTTTACGCGAATCGCTTGATCAAACGCTGACGAACCTACTCGAAAACCGGCTTAATAACCTGCCCACAGAAGATCTGGCCAAACAGATCCGAAACACACTCAGCGATGCCTATATCCAGAGTCTCGAGCGAATCCCGGGTGTGGGTAAAGACGCAGAGCAGCTCTATGCCCTGCTGGAGCAGCTCGCCAAGGCTTCGAGCCTGACAATCGAAGAGCTACTTACAATCATAACGCGCATCCAGCTGATGAATGCCCATAACAAGGATGAAGTCGTCCGCCTGATCGACTCCATGATCGATAAAAATAGCCTGAAAACACTCTCACCCCTCAGTGATGAACTCAGCGCGCTGCTCACCATCGACACCCCGGAGCAAAGGCTGGAGAGAAGTATCGAAATCTTGAGTAAATCAATGGGCGTAAATTCACAGCTTCGCAATGATGGAGCTGATCAATCAAACGAAGACCAATCCCTTGATGACAGCTCCTCCGATACCACCGATCCCGAAGCGGAGCAGCTCGCCCGGGCCATCGAGCAAATCCTGCTCAAATACGCGCCCGACATCGTCAAACAAGCTGAGGTAACACCACCGGGTACCACTGGTATCGCAAGCCGTCACAAGCAAGGCGAGCCACAGGCCCCGGGAATTCTCCCGCCTGAAAAGACAGATACCGACTTCCTCGACAAGCTGGATGCCAAGATCACCGAAACCACGAAAAGCTGGAATAACCTCGAGGATAATCTGGTCAACAATTTTGGAACCAAACTGACCCCTACCGTTACCTCCCTGCAGAATGAAATCAAGGCACTGCTTGATGGCTCCAACGCCTGGGGCGATTCCCTCAATGCCATCTGGTCGGGCTTTCAGAACAACATGGTCGACGCCTTTGCAAAGACGGTCGCCGAATACGTCGTCACCAAGGCCGCCATGTTTGCGATCGACAAGGTAATGGCCGCCAAATCCCTGGCGCTGAGCGCCGCAAGTGCTGCAAAGTCGTTTGCCGAATGGCTACCCGGTGCATGGGCAGCCGCCACCGCCTCCTACGGATCGGCGGCCATTGTAGCCACGGCAGCCATATTGGGCGGTATTGCCGCATTCGGAAGTTTTGAGAGCGGCGGCTATACGGGGCATGGGCGGCAGGGTGAGCCCGCGGGCATCGTCCACCGCGGCGAGTATGTGTTTGACGCGCAGAGCACCCGCCGCCTCGGAGCGGCCAATCTGGAGGCCCTGCGCCTGGAGCGCCCCGGCTACATCTCCATCGCTCCGCCCAGCTATCGCGAGCCCCGGGCCATACCCGCACCGGTAGTTAATGTCGCCGCCCCCAATGTGCCTGTAAATGTAGGTGTCTATAACAACATGCAATCCACCCAGGACTTCCTCGAGTCCCGTGAGGGCAAAAAGGTCTTCCTCGACCTCATGCGCGAACATCAGTGGCGCGTCTGAAACGAGGCAACGGATGAATAGTAGGATAGATTTTTAAGTGACAATATTCAAACTTCCCCATCTTAATCCCAAATCAAAAACAGGATTCTGCCATCCATCCTTGAGGCTACAAGCGCAGTGTGTTGCGGTAAATGGCTGCAGTCATTTTGCATACAGAACTCCTTTGCATTTCCTTACAGCCAACGCTTCTAGCACTCATGCTAACCCTATATACCCACCGTCAAAAAAATAGAATAATCTGTGTTCATCTGCGGCTAAATAAGTCCGAATCCACGCAGAATTTGTAAAAATCCTGTTTATCCCGATTTTTATTTATTTTATCGTATTTATTTTGAACAAAACTCTTTCTATCCCGTCTATGTATATAGAACCCACCTCCAATATCTCGAATATAAGCTAAGGGGCTTCGTTATTATCCATCCAACCTATCTATACCCCGCCCGCGATATGGGTTTATTAGCCCAGCGCTAATCTCAAGGATCCATTGATAACGAAGCCTCACCCCGAGATCCGGAGCCCCGGTTTTAAATTATTCAAGTAAGTTGGACTGACTCACCCGCTCATTCATCTTTTTGAGTGAGGGGGTAGGCTGAGAAGCAAGGTCTGCTAAACCCTCAGTTTTTAAAACTTCTAACTAAAATTAACCATCCCATCCGTCCCAGCACCGTAAATATTGAAGGCGTCGGTTAAGATCAGAACCGCTGCTTGCAAGGCGAGAATGAGGGCGCGCATAATTATGCGTAACTAAAATTCGAGTCCGAAGCGCACTGCGGTCTCTGGCTTAAAGGATGAGGCGGTTCAGAAAACCTAGATCAGCAATAGAAATCATTTAATTAAGTAAATCTAAACCACTATTTATAAAACCAACCGCCTCATCCGTCCGAGGCTTTCAAATAAAATGACTGAAGACCAACGCGAACTCCTCCGCCGCGAACTCCTGCGCCTCCTCAAGCGCTCGGCCCCCCTCGCCATGCGGGACGACACCCTCCTCAGCACCTTGGCCATCCACCCGCACCTCGCCGCGCTCAAACCCCGCAGCCTCCAGCACCAGCTCAACCTCCTGCTCACGCACGGCCTGATCACCGCTACGCCCATCCCCCTCAACGCCGGCCGCTACCACTACGCCCTCACCGAAGACGGCCACGCCCACATCCTGGAACACGCCATCAGCTAACGAGTACAGCGATTACCCTAGCATGGCTGTCCCGACCGGTCGGAGAAAACCTCAGAAGCTCCGTTAGAACCACAAAGAAAAGACTTCGGCGAGAGCGAGATGTCTGGTTAGCTAATAAAATACTGGGGAGTGTATGCCCAATACTCGACTCAGTAATTTTATGCAGCGCCGCCTGGCACGTCGCCTCGAGGATGGGGGGCTGAGAATTACCGATAATTACCCCAAAATTTTTTAATTTCCATATCTTCTGACCCAATGCCGAAACCCACAGCCCCCCATCCGTCCGAAGCCTTTTCCCAGGAGCAGCTGGATCAGCTGGTCAGCTACATCAATCTTTATCCCAATAACGGCACGCGCGACTTTCAGTCCTTCATCGAAGCGCGCTACGGGATCGACCTCTCCGCCCCCCAGGTGCGTAAGCTCCGCAGCTACCTCTACGAGCACAAGCTCGCCCGCCTCGAACACGCGCAGACCCTCGCAACCGAACACCTGAAGCAACGCATCCTCGAGGAAGACCCGACCACCCCCATCCTCCGTGCAGCCACCACCCTCATGGCGCAGCACATCTTCGACATCCTCGCCACCGGTATCCCCGACCCCAAGACCGGCACCTCCCTGAAAGACCTCGCCGCCATCCTCAAGCAGATCAACGACACCCAGAAGACCGCCATCGAGGCCGCCCTGCCCCCCAAGGCTCACCACGCCCACGGCGAGCACGAGATCCGCCACCTCCTCGGAATCGCAGGCGAACGCATTTCCTCCGATTAAACCCGACAAACGCTCTTACCCATTCCTAATAAAATTACTACCTCATGCACATTGCTTTGTTACCTGCCCAAAATCTGGAAGGCTACATTACCGCCACCGTACTCATTGTATTGGCTGCCGCATTAGGATTTGCAGCAAACGCCCGCTGGAACATCCTGCGCAGTGACGACCGCTACGTCAAACAAACCACCCCGCCCCTCAACGAAAAATTTGCTACCAAAGAAGCCCTCACCAAGCTTGAGCAAAACCTCCAACACCTCAGCACCCGCATGGACGAAGAATTCACCCAAATGCGCGAAAGCGCCGCCAAGTCCCGGCAGCACATCTACGAGTCCATCCGCAAAGTCGAAAAACTCACCGCCGAGCTTAAAACCTCCGAAGCCACCCAAAAGGCCCTCATGCACGAAATGGCCCACGATATCAAGACCCTCATCTCGCATACCGCCCAGCTCCAGGGCAAAATGAGCGGGTAAAACTCCCTTACACCGAAGCCGCTGCTACCACTTCCGCTTCCACAGTCGGCACCAAATCTCCACCATTCCCCCGAAAATCCTGCCCCTCCAGGGCAACCGGCATACTCAGGTTAAACCAAAAGGTCGAGCCCACACCCACCTTGCTCTGCACACCGATCTCACCGCCCAGGGTCTCCACGATCTTCTTACTCATCGCCAGGCCCAGCCCCAAGCCCTCATGATTGCGAGTCTGCGAAGACTCCACCTGCCGGAACGCCTCAAAAATACTCTCAAAGTGATGCACCTCAATGCCAACGCCCGTATCCATTATCGAGAAGTGAAATCGGGGATGACGACCCTTCATTTGCTCCATGCCCATCTTCAGGCTCACCTGCCCGGCCTCTGTATACTTAAATGCATTATCCAACAGGTTCCCTAAAACCTGCTCCAACATACCTTTTGGACCCAACACTACTAAATCTTCAGACACCGCATCGAATAAATCCCCATTGATGAATTCCAAAGTCAGTTTCTTAGGATGCAGCTCATAATTCGCCACATAGTAATTGCACAACTCGACCAGGCTGAACTCCTCCAGGGAGGCCGGCAGGTTGCCCTTACTGATCTCCGAGTAATTGAGCAGCTGCTCGATAAGCTGACGCTGCTTATTGGCCGAACCAATGATATTCTCGATATATTCCCGCTCCAACTGCGTTTCGCAGCTCTCCAGAAGCAAATTCGAAAACCCGATAATCGGATTCAACGGAGTGCGCAATTCATGACTCACGACCGCAAAAAACTCACTCTTGGCCTGGTTTGCACTTTCCGCTGCTTCCTTGGCCTCGATTAGATTCTGCCTGATTTGCTTTTCCTCGGTAAGATCGATCACCGTGCCAATGATGCCATCCACCTTTCCATTAATATCCTTAAATACACTTTTCTCAAACACCACATCCCGCAAACTACCGTCATACCTCCTTACATGGGCCTCATAGCTTTGAGTGCCTCCCGCTTTCAACAACTCGAGATCTGCCTCGTGATAAGTCTGCGCAAGATCCGCTTCATAAAGCTCATAAACCGATTTCCCGATAATTGCCTCCCTTTCGATCCCCACATATTCCAGGAATGCCCGATTCACTCCCAGATAACGCCCTTCGGTATCCTTATAAAAGACCGGCAAGGGAATCATGCTCATAATGGTTTTTAGAAAATACTGATTCTTATTCAGCTTAACGATAATACGTGAGATCACCTCTGCAAACACCAGGAAGGATACCAGAATCAGCGTCCGTATATACACCTCATGTGCGGGTACATCCGTAATCAGCAACTCCATCATCGTTCCCTCATAAAAGAAAAAGCGATCCATCAACGCATCCAACAGCCACACTATCGATCCAAAAACCGTAGCTAAGCCATATACCCTGATCCGAACCCTTATTGCAGCAGAATGCATTATATACGCAGCATTAATCTATTACACTTATCGACTGTGAAGAGAACGACTTTAGATTAATACTCTCCAATATGTCAATTGCATCAATTTTCATTAAAAACTTTTAATTTACCGCCTCAAATTACTCATCGAAATCAGCACCAAATCCTTTCCTGTAACCCCCAACCCCCTAATAAACCACCCTGCAGATTCGTTATTCTTAGTGTTAACCCACTTATACTACTATGATCGAATCCCGCACACTCAAACTCATCATCATCACCGCCCTGCTCCTCCTCCTGCAAGGCTTCAGCCCCGCCGCCGACCAACCAAACCCACTCATCAGCCCCGATCTTCCTCACATTAAGTGGGGTATGTCGCCTAACCAAGTCGACCACTACACAAACGGTAATATACTACCTGATCGTAGCTACGATAATTACTACAAAGCCTATCTCAGCCAATACATCAACTACCCATCAGAAAAGATATATCGTTTCGAAGAATCAAGGCTCTACAGCGTTAGCGTAGTATTACATAATATGTATATAGACAACTTACCCCAATTAAGCAGTGCTCATGAGTTCCTACAAACCTACCTCATAGTAAATCAACAACTACGGCAACACCTTGGAAAACCTATCAATATAAGAATAACTCAGGTCTCCAAAAAAGAACGCAACAATCAACCAGAATCAGAAATAAGTCGGCTTATACTCAATAAAGATTTTGCAATGATTGCAGAATGGGAAAATCAAAATAGCAGTATAGTTCTATATGCTTATTATTATGATTCTTCAGAATCTGGAGCAGACTACGATTTCTACATCACATACCATCAGAAAATTAAAGAAATTGATGAAGATATACCACCTCCACCTCTTCCACTAATTTTCCATTAAAGATACTAAATTACCAACGCATACCCAATACCCTTATTGGGTGTTAGCGAGATGCCTGTTATGGGCCTCGCAGCACCCTCCAAGAAGGTCTCGGTGGAGATGAGAAGCAAGGTCTGCAAGGTAAGAACAAAGGAGTGTATTCATATACTCGACTGCAGTTCGCATCCGCAGCACCCCTTGCTTGTCGCTCCAAGGATGAGGCGGTTGGAATACCCTTTCATAACCAATTATACTTTCTCGTTCGATCTAACTAAAATAGTCAAAATACTTAACCGCCTCATCCGTCCGAGGCCTTCTCCTCCCCCTCAAATGTTCAAAACACTCCTTATCCGCGTCCTGGCCTGGTTAATACCTCAACTCCTCAAACTCGCCAAACAGCGCCTCGAAAAAATCCTCGAAGACCACTCCCAGCAACCCACCTCCCTCGAAGAGGCCAAAGCCCTCACCTTCCAACCCCTCGCCCATGAACTCATCAAAACCGATCGCCGCGGTGACCTTGCTGCTGTTGACGCTGCTCTGCGCCAGCTGCACCACGACCCCGCAACCCCCCACACCTACGGTATCCGCATCGGGGAACGCCTGGCGGATAGCGCTGCCCTCGCAGACGCAGCTCAGCCTGCCCGATGACCTTACCTACCGCACACTCGCCCAGGTCGGTATCAACGAGCTGACACCCACCAACTCACCCGACCAGCCGCGCACACTCATCATCCAGGAAGGCGCCACCCTCTACCTCACCTCCCAACCCTGGATGCACGAATTTATCCACCGCTACACCCAACTCGCCACCGAACTCCAAGAACTGAAAGACTCCCAAAACTAATAAACATAAGTATATAATTTAGCTATTTTATTATTTAATTTATTAAAATAATCATCTAATCATTAGAAAATTAACTTAACCCATTGCATAAAGTTCCGATTGACATATGGTATCAATTGATACATCAAAAAATGTCATGAAGAAAAAATCCGCTAATTTTTCTAATGTATTCAGACAAAATCCCAAAAGAATGGAAAGAAAAGGTGATTTCTTGTTTGAAGGCAAATGCACCTCCAAAGTTAGAATGGTGTTTTAATGCCCGAAGCCGATGTATTCTACCACATGGAAAAGAATACTATCATGTTCATGAAGAAATGATAAAATTTCTTGAGCAAAAAAACGCTAAAGGTATTGAAATTCCAAACTTTAAAAAGGGAGGATTCACATGGGAATTTATCTTTATCATCTCAGGGGATGAATTCTACGGAAAAATTACTCTCTTTGATAATTTTGCAAAAATCTATTCTGCGCATACCTCAAAATACCACAAATCATGAAACCCAATACTAAAAAAGATAAAATTGAAATACAAATTCCTGATTTAAATAATGAAGGAATTGAATCCACAATTACCGTAGAAGTTGAATTATTTTATAATGAAAAGATAGATGAATATTCTTTAACACAAGAATCTTTAGATTTAATAGAGGAAGAAAGATTAAAATATTTAAAAATATTATCACCAAATGATATAAAAGCAATTAGGGATAGTTATGGAATGTCACAGAGAGAAATATCCAAATTATTACAAATAGGTGAAAAAAGTTGGACTAGGTGGGAAAATGGAAAGAATAAGCCAAGTCGTTCGATAAATTTATTTCTACGATGTGTTCAGGACGGTACAATTGGTATTGTAGATTTGAAGAATAAATTAGGCATACCGGTTGACTGGAAAGACGCATACTACCAAAGAGCCAAATCACCAATTGCTAGACGAAACCTTACTCAATTAGCAGCTCCTAAATCAAAAACATCAGATTCCAGATACCCACTTCCTGATGCTGCATAATGAAACCACCTATAAACTTACTCAACTATTTTGTAGCTGAATTTAGCATTAAAGCTAATGCTGTATATAAAGATGACCAAAAACCATTTGTTCTAGGTGATGGTTTTTCAGCGGACTACACAAAATATAAGTCAGAGGTTGAGGGTGTTGATCACGATGATATCTGGCAATTAACTTTAAATATAAGTTATAAACCTAAATCTGACATTAACTATCCATATAGTTTTTGTATAACAATAGTTGGTTTTTTTGAACTATTTCCTAAATTTGAGGAAGATAAAAAGATGAAAATCTTAACTGTGAGCGGATCATCTATTCTATACGGAACTGCACGTGAAATAGTTAGAGCAAATACGAGTAGAGGACCATGGTTAGAAATTTTACTACCAACTTATTCTTTCTTTGAAAAGCAAGATAAAAAAATTGAGAAGAAGACAGTTACGAAAAGAAAAAAGACACAGAGTAAATCATCTTAATTACAAAACAGACCTAAATGCCCACCTCCTCCTTTATTCGCCTAGGGCTCTCCAAATGGTTTCAGCTCGCCCCCTACTCCTCAAGTCCTCACCAAGCCACCGGCGAGCCCCTAATCCAGGTTCTGGACGCCACCGCAGCCCGCCTCATCGTGCAAAACTTCCGGGCGCAGACCTACCACACCCCGCAAGATCTGCCCATCTACATCGGCCACCCCGATAACCCCCACTGGGCGGTAGACACCCCCCAGCCGCACGACCTCACCCACTACGGCCACATCCACGATATCCAGGCACGCCCCGACGGCCTCCACACCCTCATCCTCTGGACCCCGGAAGGCGAGGCCCTCCTCCAAAACCAGACCTACCGCTACCTTTCCCCCCACTGGCACCTTCGCAGATTGAAAGGCAACCGTATGACCCCCTACTACCTCCAGTCCGCCGGCCTCACGAACCACCCCAACCTCCTCAACGCCCAACCCCTGTTTTAATTGATCCTTTCCAGCATTCGGAACTCATATCTACCCAAATTTCCACAGGAACCACTGAACCGACCGGCAAGAGAGCAATGCATCATTAGCCAACCCAAAGACTCCCGCAAGCACTTCACCAAGAGGGCTTCGGCGAGGACTAGAACCGCTGCTTGCAAGGCTCAAAATGAAGGAATGTATGCCAATACCTGACTGATATTTTGAGTCCGCAGCACACTGCGGTTGTAGCCTCGAGATTGAGAAGGTGGGCAGAATGCAACCAGTTATCGATAAAATCCAAGATCCCCATTTAAACCTTTAAATATGAACGAGAAACCACCTCCTCAATCGCCCGAAGCCCTCGCCAAGCAGGAGCTGAAGAAAGAACGTGCGGCCCATAAACGCACTCAACGAACCCTGGCGGCAGAGCGCAAACACCACATTCAGCTCCTCCTCGAAAACGCCCTCTTAACCGGCAAAATCGCCCCCCATCAGCGCACACGGCTCGCCAACGAGCTCCACGGCAAACCCCTGAGCAAACTCAACCCCCTAACTCCCGAGAAGCCGACCCTCAAGACCCACACCATCCCCAAAAGCTATCGCACCCCCATCGCTCCGCACAACCGCCAGCACCACATCCTCCAGCTGGCTAACGAATACATCCACTCCCGCAACCTGGACCCCGCAAGCCCCGGCTCCCTCCAAAAAGCCTTTACCCACCTCCGCCGCACCCACCCCCACCTAATGGCAGACTAGCCCGATAGGATCCATCCAACCAAATTTTCAAAATCCCTATAATTTAACCCAATATTCAACGCCTCATCCGTCCGAAGCTCCAACCCCTCAAAAAAATAGAGGAAGTCTCAATCGGCCCGAGATGTCTGGTTAGCAAACAAAATACTTAGGAGTTTATGCCTATAAATGACTAAGATATTTTGTGAAGTGCCGCCTGGCATGTCGGCTCAAGGATGAGGTAGTTATCTTAGAAAAATTCTCCATTTCTATATACAATTTAACCATATAAATAAAATATAACCCCTCCAACTGCCTCATCCGTTTGAGGCTACTCTCCTATGAATAATACTATCCATTTAGGTGGACGCGTTACGAAGACCCTCGAAACCGCCGCCATCACCGCCCCCTACACCCTCGTTAAACCCGGCACCACCGACTCTCAGGTAGCACCCGCAGGTGCCAGCGATACCCCCATCGGCGTCGCCCTTGACGAAGGCGCCGTGGGAGACTCCATCGCCATCCAATACCTCGGCGCGGGAGACTCCTCCACCCTCCTCGTCGCCTCAGCCACTATCACTGGTAACCCCTGGGTTGTCCCCGCAGCAGACGGTAAGGCCGCTGCCCTTTCCGCTACTCCCGGCACCTACGAAGTCATCGGCCGCGTCATTAAAGCCGCTGCCGCAGACGAGCTCCTCGAAATCGCACCCTGCCCCCACCAACGCACCGTCAGCTAAATCATAGTAACTACAATAATTTAAAAACTCTGCGTCTCCGCGCCTCTGCATGAGTAAAGAAAAACATGAAAAACCCCTCCTCAAACGAACCCTCCCTCCCGACCGATAATCTTGAAAATAATGCCGCAGGCATTATTTATGCCGCCAACGAAAACCGCTTTGACGCCGCCCACTACTCCCAACCCCTCACCGCATACACCGCCGGTTGGCAGGATCCCAACCAACTCGACCTCCTGCTCGACTTCCTCGCTCCCCCCATCCCCGTAGGCCGCCGCTTCGAGTTCAAGAAAGGAATCAACAAAGAGTATTTCCTCTCCGACGATGACGACATCCGTGCAATCGGTGCCTCCTTCAAGCGCATCGAAGTCCATGGTGAAACCGTCAACGAAAAGACTATCAACAAAGGCCTGACACTCCGTGTCGACCACGACGAAATCGCCGACGAAGGGGACGACTGGCGCGAACGCCGCGTCAACCTCCTGCTCAAGCGCCTCCACCGCAATGAGCTGCGGCGTGTCGTCTCCCTGATCACTGCAGCTGCCTCCGCCGCCAACAAGACCTGGAACTCCACCTCCAACCCCGACGGCGACCTCCGCTCCATCCTCAGCACCGCTGCAGATGCCTCTGGCATCCGCCCCAACCGCATCGCCATCGGCGAAGGCCCCTGGGACATCCGCGCAAACGTCTACGAAGACAAAAACATGCCCTACGCCGGCCGCGCCGCCCAGATGACCCCCGAGGAACTCGCCGCCAAGCTCGGCATCGAGCAGATCCGTATCCTCTCCGCCCGCTACCAGTCCAGCAGCAGCGCAAAATCGAAAGTCCTGCCAAACATCCTCTTCTT
Source organism: Puniceicoccaceae bacterium (assembly GCA_028285755.1). GTDB lineage: Bacteria > Verrucomicrobiota > Verrucomicrobiia > Opitutales > JAFGAQ01 > JANQOQ01. Next base: position 106,232 of record JANQOQ010000014.1, on the reverse strand, counting down.
CTACGCCGAAGACGGCCTCACCAAAGACGAACCCTCCAACATCAAACGCTTCATCACCCCCACGGATTCCGGCAACTACAAAGTCTACATCAAAGAACATGAGAAGTTCACCGACCTTACTGTCGAACACTACTCTCAGGCCATCGTTACCTCCAGCCTGGGGCTCATGAAGTCCACCATCTCCACTTCATAGCCATCAATAGTTACCTAAGTTACCGGCATTTGTAAGGTGTCGGTAACAATCGGCGTTTAATTGTTACAATCTATGCAAATGTAAAAAACGCACTTTACTCGGAATAGATTCCTTAATTTTTCTAGTCTTTAAACGATTAACTAACCCTACGAAATCAAGTAAACTAGATTTATGAGCCAGTTACCAATTGCGGGGTTAGAAATTCAAGACATGCCTAACCGCCAATCACAGAAAACCCAAAAACCGCCTTCCTACACAAAAGGCGACTCGGTCGAAATTCGTTTACAGCACACGCCTTATTCAGCAGACGAACCGCCCGAATTTACATGGACCCCCGCCGTTATCCTGGGTGAGCCCATTACCACTCAGGATGGCCGACAGCGCATCCCCGCACAAACCCCCAACGGCATCCAATACGCACTCCTGCCCGCCAACATCCGCCCCCTCAACGGAAAGTAAGAATCCTCTTTATCCAGACCTACCCGTCACCCAAGTTAGCCGAGCAAGCTACGTAGAAAATCATCAAAGGAACTTGGGAAGAATCAGAGCCGCTGGCCTCACTCATGGGTTATCTTCATCAACACATAGTTTGGGAAACTCATTACGCAATAGACAGGAGGGTCTCGGTGGAGATGAGATGTCTGGTTAGCAAGTAAAATACTTAGGAGTTCTGCAAATCAGAATGACTAAGTAGATTTATGCAGCGCCGCCTGACATGTCGCTCCAAGGATGAGGCGGTTACTCAAATTCCAATAGAAAACATCTCCTTAAACTCCAAATCCTCAACTATTTTAACAAACCAACCGCCTCATCCGTCCGAGGCTCTCTCATTCACCATGTCCTGGATATCCCTAACCGAAAATGACGTCATGTACATCTTTGCCGATGCTGAGTATTCGGCCATCACCACGAAGGCACTCAATGCTGGCATTACAGACCTCGTCTCCTCCACAATCGCTAACGCGACCAACCGCGTACGCGGCTACGTCGCCGCTTGTGACCAAAATACCCTCAACACCGGTTCAACCATCCCTGAAAATCTGAAAAACGCGACACTCGACCTCATCCGCTTCGAGTTGCTCAACCGACTCAACCTCGATATCTCCGAAGAGCGCCTCCAGAGCTACCGGGACTCCCTCCGCCTGCTAGAGCAGGTCGCCACCTGCAAATTCGCTGTAGATACTCCGGACAATCCGGAGACCGGCACTACCCAGTCCGGCAGCAGCGTCACCACCGTCTCCTCCCGCGACCGCCTCACCACCAAACCCCAGACCGACGGCCTCTTTTAAATGCTAAGCCTGAATATACAGATTTCAGGAAATGCGAGTGAAACGCTAAAAAATCTTAAAGCCCGCCTCCAATTACCCGGACTAAAAAAACAAATCGGCCAATCACTCGCCGAACACTGGCGTAAATACCTCCGAACCAAAGACGCCCGCGAGCCCAACCGCCTCGGCGGCAAACGCACCCACTACTACCGCAAAGCCGCCGACACCATCTCGTATTCTAACCGCGGAAACACCATCCAACTCACCGCTACCCACCCCGGCCTCGCACTCCGCTATTATGGCGGCACTATCCGCCCGAAGCGCGCAAAACTCCTCACCATCCCCATCCACCCCAAGGCTCATGGAGAGCGCGCCGAAAAGTTCGACCTCACCCTCATCAAATCCGGCAAAGGCCGAGGGGCTACCCTCCTACTCGCAAAGACCGGCTCCCCAGAGAAACCCACACCCCCGCAAATCTATTATATACTCTCCCCAAAAGCCACGCACCACCCCGATCCCACCATCGCCCCCGACTCAACTGACCTCCACAAAACCGTAAAAGATACCCTCCAAACTTATCTCAATCAAAAATAACCCGTGTGCATTTTTGGCTAACCTAATCCTGCTTATCCTGTAAATCCTGTCTAAAACATGCCTTTCATTGATACTAGAACCCTATACAAAAAATTGTCAGACGAACTCCTGAGTCTTCAATGGCAACCCTCCGGAGGCTCCAATACTCCAATATTCGACGCCGTCGCTTACTACCACTCCGAAGACCTCGAAAACGCCCTGCAGGAGCTCTTCGCCTACAGCGACTCCATGGCCATCATAGTCCCCCAGCAGCTCGACCACCAGGCCACTGAGTCCGTCAATACCCTTAGCATCATCCGCACACTGGGCATCGATATTTACTTCACCGGCCGCAGCTATTCTCCAACAGAGCGCAGTGCCCACTACATGGGCCTCAAACGCCAGGGGGATGGCTCCTGGAGCATCGACGATACCCGCCTCGGCATGGCAGACATCGCCCACCACGTCCTGCACGCCCTCACCGGAAAGACCCTCAGCATCCTCTCGCGCCCGCTCATCCCTGGCCTCGCCATCCCCATCAATCTCTCCGACAGCACCAACCTTCGCCCCAGCTACCTCCTGCCCTTCACCTGCGAAGCCGGTGACCACACCTACCCCATTGTTTAATCTTCAAATCATATAAATAACCTCAGCGGCTCACCCGCTCTAACCCGTTAAACCTTGAAGGTCTCGGCAGGGATGAGATGTGAGGTTAGCAAATTTGAGGAAACATGAGCGTATATTAATACGTGATTGCTTCCGCAAATGAAGCTTCCCCTCGCATGTCACCCTGAGAATGAGGCGTTGGCAAAAACCAACGCACTCAACGATCTTCGATATCACTAAACTATCAATTCAATAATCTAACCCTCAAACGCCTCATTCGTCCGAGGCCTTCAAAAAATTAAGGGAGGTAGGCGAGAGCTAGAACGATGGTCTACAAGGGCTGAGGCACGAGGAGTGTATATGTTATACATGACTCTTGCCGAATGCCGCAGTCAGCCTTCGTTGTAGGCTCGAGGATGAGCCGCGCGACTAACAGCTCACTCCCCACAACCTCTCAAATTCTTAATTTTCAATACCTATTAACCTAATCAGCGGCTCACCCGCTCTAACCCCTTAATTAAAATGGCAAACGAAATCCGAATCTACGGCGAACTCCTATACACGCCTGACAGCACAAGCACTGAAGTAACCATCCTCGCCCGCAATGTCTCCATCAACCCCGAGCTCGAAAAAGTCATGCTCACTCAGCTCGACAAAGATAACCACATGATCATCGATGCAGGCTCCGAAGTCATCAACGGCAAGCTCTCCTACGAGCTCTCGGAGATCGACGAATTCCCCAAAGAACTCATCGATATCATGCACGGCAGTAACTCCGGCCACGTCCCCGGTATGACCGTCTCCAAAGGCACCGCTACCCTCAATATCCACGACCGCAATGACGCCGCAAACACCCCCTTCTACACTCATATCGGTTTCCATTGTGAAGTAGACGTCAACTTCGATGGCAACATATCCGACTTCTCCAAAGCCTCCGTTACCGTCACCATGCTCGGCACCAACAAAGGCACCTACAAAGTCCGCGGCACCCCCGTATAATGCCCCACTACCCGGGGGGGCCGTGCCCCCAGTTTTCGTTCTCCGAACCCTGCAAAATCGCCCATTCAGACAACCTATATCATAGAGTTCCAATAACTCACGAAGCATACTCAAAGGGATTTGGGTAGTTTCAGAACCGCTGCTTGCAAGGCGAAAATGGAAGGAACGTATAAACATACGTGACTGAACATTGAGTCCGAAGCACACTGCGGTTGTGGACTTCAGGATGAGGGGGTGAAATAAACGATCACTTAAGATTTCGGAAATAAATTACCATATGTAAATCAACCTAAACAATACCAACCCCCTCATCCGTCCAAATTCCTTAAATCACCATGTCCCGCACTAACGACCTCAACCTCAGCTGGCGCCACGGCGACAGCTACGATTACCAATACACCCTCTTCGATCCCCAGGGTAGCCCCCTCTCCCTGGCCAGTGGCAGCGTCATCTTCCAGATCAAGACAGAAGACTCACCCACCGCCCCGGTAACCCTCGAGAAATACTACAACCGCACCCCCGACGGTACCTCCGGAGTCACCCTGCAGGACTACAATCACCAAGGCACCACCTACCCGGACTCCGCCCTCATCTTCGAGTTCACCCACACCGAGACCAACACCACCCTCAACGCCGATAAATACTTCCTCGAAATCACCTACAACACCGCCACCGGCAAACGCTACACCACCGACCGCGGCACACTCTCCCTCAACGGCCAGCTCAACCCCGACAACTAGACCCCCAACATGGCTCTCAACCCGCATCCTAAGCCTTCAGAAGGCCCCACCTCCCTCCAGACTATGCGGGGCCGGGAGCCACTCACAGTCCACTACCTACCGCCAAAAAGCCAACCGGATAAACCGCCACGCGCATCAGAAACCATCGAAGTGCTTCAACTCCCCATCAGCATCATACTGGAGGGCACCTTCATCCGGGCGCTCAGCGATGACCGCCGCCTCATCGCCCTCTACACAGGCAAATCCCGGCAGTGGGCAGGTACCCTCACTCCCACTTCTGCAGAAGCCATCCTCGCGCTCGGAAAACGGCTCAATTATCTATACTTTGGGTTCCTGGATAACCCATCGGCAGATCCATTACCAGACGCACTGCAACCAGATCAGCCACCCGCTGCCGACCTTGGCGAACTCCTTGCAAAGCTTTGCTGCCACCTCGGTAAATTTCCCTACGAGCTCGACCTCTCCCGGCTGACGCTCTCCCAACTCATCCTCATGGGTGAAACCATCAACCACGCGCAACTTACGGACCATTACCACCACCTCATTGCGCACATCTATACCCGCGCAGCCGCTTACTCCAAAAGCTCCCGCAACCAGCTCAACCGTTACATCGACTCCATCCGCACATCCCTGAAACTCTCAGCTTCCAGTCAAAAGACCTCAGACCCTCGTTACTTCGCTCAATTTGCGCAACAAGCCGGCGTCCCCCGGCAGTAAACCATGCCAAGGATTAATATGACAGCAGACACCCTGGTAGACAATCTCCTCAAGGACATCGGCCAAATCATCCGCACACGCTCCCGGGATGCACTCCCCCGCCTCATAAACCGGCGACTGCAGCGCTTCTACGATAAAGACATACCCGCCTTCAGCCAAAGGCAGGCCAGACAAGCGACCACCGAGCGTCTCGAAAAAGCCCTCGGCTCTCTGCAAACCAAAACGATCATCAAAGGGTTGAGCTCGCTGGCAAAAAGCAGCTCCCTCGACCCCCTGCATCTCATACTTCTCTTCGAATACCTCTTCACCCTGTCCAAGCACTCCACCATCACTGCCGCAAAAAAGGGCCTGCAAGACTACACCCACCAGAATAACCAACACTTCATTCACCGCATCAGCCGGGACCTCCACACGGTTATTGCCAAACACACCGAAGAGCGCATCGATAACACCTGCAAACTCTTCATACAGGCAGCCGGCGAAACACATACAAACCCCCGCAACACTCCGGCCTCGCCACCGGTCGAAGATCCCGCACCCGCTCCTGCCCGCTCGCCCTATCAGCAACGCCACGAGGAAAACACCTTCCGCACCCTCACCCGCATCCTGCTCGAAAAACTTCATGGCGACTCAGAGCTCAGCCGGCAGATGCATCAGCAACTCAGCATTCACCAGCAGTTCATTACACTCCGCAACGCCACGGCAGTCCTCATACCCGATGAGCCGCTACCCTCCACCGATACTGACGAAACCCCCACCGATACACCCAACGACCTGGAACTACTCCAGGCCCGCATACAGAACTACCTGCAGTCGCTAAACACGGAAAATACACCCCGGCACCCCGCATCCCCAACCAGTATCCAAACGGCGATTGAGCTCATAGAGGCATTACAAAAAAAGCTCACTGCCCTGCATGCCAACGCTCAGGATACCGCCACTGAGACACTCTTCACAGAGCAGCTTGCCAGTCTGGAAAACGCGCTCAATCAGCTCCACACCCTCGCAAAAACAAACACCGACCCCTACCTCATCTCAGACTCCATCGCAGCCATGTTCCCGGCCCCGTCTCCACTGCAGGATCCCGCTTGAAGCCGCTTGACTTTGCCCCGCTAACACATAAACTTATGTTTATATGAAAAGCTTATTTCGCTTAGCCTTTTTCCTCACACCTCTCCTTGCTTTATCTTCCACCACCCCTGACTTCCGCACTCTCAATTGGGGGATGGCCCGGGAGCAGATCCGAGCTGCTGAAGACGCCGAATTCGTCAAAGAATCCGTATCTGGCTTCACTTACAACGATACTATTCTGAACGAACCCACCCGCATATATTATCTCGTCGATGAGCGCGGCCTCTACGAAGCCAGTTGCTGGTTTGATGAAATCCCTACCCCCCAGCGCTTCATCTCCTTCCGTGCAGAGCTCGAGCAGACACTCCGCACGAAATACGGTGAACCCATAAAAGACCATGAATATTGGGATGATTATATTTACTTCGACGATCCCGAAAACCATTGGCGCGCACTTTTTCAGGGTCAAGTTTTCTACCTTTCACGTTGGCAAACCCATACCACTTTAATTGATCTTTCATTAGCCAACAGAGATAACGAAATCGTCTTTTACATACTTTACGAACCCCTCAAATCCTCCAATAACGAGATCTAATCCCAAACCTCATTCCTAAAAGAGTACCTCCAACTATGCCTAACCCCAAAACCTCACTGGAGTTCAATGCCAGCATCAACATCGATGATGTTAAAAACGCTGTTAAAGAAATTTTTGCCCTGCTTTCTGACCTCAACAAATTTTCGCTAGATAACGCCGATAACGACATTCAAAGCATTATAACAAGACTCGAAGAATTTAGACAAAGTAAACCTATTGAAATTTTTAGAGTAGATAGCCAAAAGCAAAGCCGTGGTAATATCGAAGCCGAAGACCACCTTAAAACCCAGAAGGCCGTCACCCAAGAAGCCAAGCAGCAAAATAAACAACTCGCCCAGACCAACCGGCATCTCAGCGAACAACTCGGCATCAAGGAAATCCTCGCGTCCAAATCCCTCGAGCAGCTCCGCCTCGAGCAGGACCGCATCCAGAAGTTCTTCGGCCTCAGCGAAGCCGATAAATTCGCCGTCCTCAGAGACTACTACCAGGCCGAACTCATCAAGCTCGACGAACAACTCAAGGCCCTCAAAGCCATCGACGAGGACGACCGAACCGAAGCCCAAAAGAAGCAGATCACCACACTCGAGACCCGCCAAAACACCCTCAACGAATCCGGCATCTCCACACTCGACCCTCATAGCTTTACCGATCAGCTCACCGACTCCCTCGTTAAGCTCCAAAACAGCTGGGGCACCACCGAGGATATGATCGCCGGCGGCCTCTCCGGCACGCTCAATACTGCCATAAACGGATTTGATGCAAACATTCTCGGCCTGATCAAAGGCACCACCAGCTGGGGCACGGCCTTCGAAAAAGTGGGCACAGACGTCGTTAAACAACTCTTCAAAATCGGCCTGCAAATGCTCGTCATGGGCGCCATCCGCAAGACTCTCAATAAAGAACAGATCGCCGAAGAAGCCGCCAAGACCCCCACCCTCATGGCAAACGCCGCGGCCACCTCAGTCTCCTCCTACGGGGCGGCCGCAGCCATTGGCCTGGCCGCACTCACTGCCGTCATCGCAGCCGCAGGCTCCTTCGCACACGGGGGCTACACCGGGCACGGCCGCAGGGATGAGCCCGCAGGCATCGTCCATAAAGGCGAATACGTCTTCGACGCCGCAACCACCCAACGCCTGGGCCCCACTACCCTCGAAGCCCTCCGCAACGGTGAAATCACACTCAGCGGCGACACCCTCCTCAACAGCGCCCTCAAAAACCTCCCGCCCCTGCCTACCACACAAATCGCACAATTCACCGCCGGCACCCCGCTCCCGCCGATCCAGACCCATACCGGCCCCGCTTCCAACACCCATCAACAACCCCCCTTCACTGCCGAAGACCTCAACGTAAACATCGGCGTCTTCGATAACCGACCGGACACACAGGAATTCCTTGAAACCCGTGAAGGCAAAAAAGTGTTCCTCGATCTCCAACGCGAGCACCAATACCGGGTCTAATAGCCAAACCTTCTTGACCTTTTAAAAACACAACGCCTCAAAGTCCCATAACACCCTCCATTTTGAGGGAGGTGGGCGAGAACGAGATGTCTGGCTAGCAAGCAAAATGAATAGGAGCGTATAAGCATACGTGACTAATACATTTTGCGCGGCGCTGCCTGGCATGTCGCCCTGAGAATGAGGTGTTGTCGAAAACCAACGACCTCACGAATCTTCAGTCAATCTACAATCATTATTAATCCACTAAAATAACCTCAACGCCTCATTCGCCCGAGGCCTCAAAAATTGAAGGTCTCAATGAGGATGAGAAACAAGGTCTGCAAGGTAAGAACAATGGAGCGTATATCTATACGTGACTGAAGTTCGCATCCGCAGCACCCCTTGCTTGTCGCCTCAAAGGTGAGGCGGTTCGGATAACCTATCTCTTAAAGTAAATTAATTACCCTATTTAACCACCAAATATTAACCCTATCAACCGCCTCACCTGCCCGAGGCCTTCAGCATAAGGGCGGTAGACGCCTTCTAGAACGATGGTCTACAAGCGCTGAGGCATGGGGAGTGTATAAACATACTCGACCCCTGCCGAATGCCGCAGTCAGCCTTCGTTGTAAAAGCGAGGATGAATCGCCCGAATCAAACTACAGTCTCCAAATTTTCCAAAATCCAAACTTAAAACAATAATCAACCTCCATGGCGGTTCATCCGCTCTAACCTTTCAAAATTGAAGATCTCGGAAAGTGCGAGATGTGAGGTTAGCCAATTTGAATAAACAGGAGCGTATAAACATACGTGACTGTTTGGACAAATGCAGCTTCCCCTCGCATGTCGTCTTTAGAATGAGGCGTTGCCGAAATACAACGATCTCAAGGACCTTCAAAATACTCCCTAATCTTAAAACCAATAACCATAACCTCAACGCCTCATTCGCCCGAGGCCTTCAATAAAAATGGGATTCGCAACCAACCACGCCAAACAACAAATCGCCCTCGATTTCCGGGATAACAACATCACCTTCCCGGCCAACCTCCACTTCGCCGCTTTCACCAGCGCACCCACCGTTACCGGCGGCGGCACCGAAGTCACCGGATCTGCCTACGCACGTGTCCAGATCACCGTCAATTCGACGAACTTCGACGTCACCGACGGGCTCTTCAGATGCACCACCGACATCCTCTGGCCCCAGGCCACCGGCGCATGGGGTACCATCACCGCAGTCGGCTGCTACGATGCCTCCTCCGGCGGTAACCTGTGGTTTGCCCACACACTGGACACCCCTCAGGTCATTAGCACCACCAACGAACTCAAAATCAAAGCCAACCTCTTCACCATCCAGTTTGGGGCCTAGGCATGCAGTCGCAACTCACAGAGCAGCTCCCTTACCAGAGCTCCGTGCTCACTGAGGTGTTCGACCCCTTTCGCGGGGAAATCACCTTCCCCGCGGACTACCCCCTCACCCTGGCGATCCCCGCCTTCGCTTCGAAAAACGCCACACTCCCGGCTACGGTCTCGCTCAACGTCCTCTCAGACACACGCGTTGGCAAAATAGTAGAGCCCATCACCATCTACCCGAGGCCCCTTCTCGATGAGCAGGGTAAACCCCTCAAAGACCTCGAAGGCAAACCCCTTCAGGCCACATCGGATACGCTACAAGTCACCCGTATCATCCACTTTGCCTTGGTTGTAAACTACCCACTCGTAGCCCAGCTCCCCGCTACCACAACCTATAACTTAACCTACCCCATCAGTATCACACTGCTCGCTACTGCCGCAGCCAGCCTCGTTAAGAACCTCATCGTCGAAACCGCCTTACCCCTCACCGTTACAAGCCCCGCTCATGCAGTCATAAATACCGGAGCCATCCTCCAGAATTTAATCATAAGCCCTACGCTTACTGCACACACCGTTAACGTTCTCGAAGCCGTCTACATCCTGCCCCGCCTCCTGGTCGATGAAACCGGACACCTGATATTCGACACCCACGGCAACCCCCTCCAGGCCGCACCCGATACACTGCAGGCAAATACCCTCTATAACCTGCCCCAAACATCGCACCCATTTTCACTCACACCCACGACCACCTCCCACATCGTCAAAAATACTCCTTTTCCATCAAACCTTGAAACCACCGTCTCCGCCACCATCGAAGTCACCTAACCCCAACGTCATGAATACCAAACCTTTAATCCTCTTAGCATTCATAGCTACAGTTGCATCTGCCTTGCATGGGCAAATGAATCAAAATTACCCCGAACTCGAAGACTACCACACATCCCAACCCATTTACCTCTACGCCGAAGAACAAATTGGCACCGATCCCAATGCCCTTCAGGCCCGTCACCTCGATCTACAGGCATACTCTGCTACCCGTGCCAACCACCACCTCGGTTACCCCAACGGCATATCCGTCGCAAGCACTGGCAGCCTCACTGGGTTCGCCGCGCACGATCATGGTACGACAGACTTTTCGCTAATCCTTACCTCCCTACGCCTGCCAGATTGGACACCCGCTTCCCCGTTCGAGATCTATACCTCACACAGCACAGGCAATAATTCACTCTCGCTCACTCTGCAAACCAGCGGTGTGTTTCGCATCACAATAGATAACGCAGGCACCCCGGCTGACTACGACCTCACGCCCGCAAAAGCCCTCACTGATAACCAGTTCTACCAGATCATCATCGCCCTCGATCGGGATGGCCTCGCTACCCTGTACATCAACGGTTTTCTCAGTGCTTCCACCAGTATAAGTGCCTCGGCTTCCGTTGACATCGGCAGTGGAAATACAAACCCGTATACGCTGTTCAACGATGCTGACTCCACCGTAACCCTCCTCGGCTACGTTGCCATGACCAGCGACCTCCTGACTTCCGCAGAAATCACCACCCTATGGCTCAACGGCCTCGTGGATCTCAGTCAGGATGCCAACCTCTCCTGGCTGCTCGACCTCACCACTGGTAACCCCCTCCAGGGCGTTGATCAGTCACCACCTGCCAACTTCGCCACCTATTCCGCAACCGGCGTCAGCCCTCTTCTGCCAGGTAGCGGATACCGTGTAGAACACCGCACCATCACCACAGCAGGCGCACTTTCTTTTGTGTTACCCGCACGCAGCCTGATCCAGCACATCCTCGTTGAAAACACGACAGCCAACCCCATCACTGGATTCCATATCGGCACCAGCGCAAGCGCCAACGACGTCGTCGTGGAGACCGATATCCCCGCAACTACAATCATCGATCTTCAGGGCAGCGACACCATCCCCGGTGGGGCTTCCACCCTTCAGCTCTACACAGACGCCACCACATGGAACAGTGCATCGCTCAACCTGACCCTCATCTTCCGTACCTACTAATGAAAAGACTATTCCAATGCCTGGTAGGCCTCATTGGTTTCAGCCTGGGCCTCTTTCTCGGCGATTACCTGTTCTCAAAAAACTTCGGTGGAGGCTTCCCCCAATTTTCAAGAACCACAGTCGCCGCACCCACCGGCCCGTCCGCTCTCAGCTCCACCGCAAACGGCTTTACACAAATAGACCTCTCCTGGACTGATAACTCCGCCGACGAGCTCGGCTTTAATATCTACCGTTCACCCAGCGGCACCGATAGCTGGCAACAAATTCACACTACCCCTGCAAACATCACCACGTACAGCGACCCTGAACTCAACTCAGGCACTACCTACTACTACCGCGTCGAAGCCTTCAATATAGGTGGTCGCAGCTCCTCGCAGAGCGGCAATGCGAGCACCGCTCAGGACTTGTGGGGTCTGGTGACTGATCAAACGGGCGGCCTCCTGGCATCGCTACGCAGAGCGAATGCCAACTACACGGGCAATATTATCCGCATCCGTCGTGATACTGACCAGGCAGAGATCGATATCGGTTACATCGGTGAAGACCTTGACACAGCTGCCATTGTGAGCCACACAACAGGACTTTCGCACAACTTCTATACCTCCGATTTTTCAATCGATAATGATGGTTGGACGATCTGGGTTTTGAGAGGAACCGTCGACGGCAATATCGACGGGATCGGGGGTCAAGACGACAATCTGCGGGTCAATTTCGGAAGCGCAAACCCGGATCTACATTCTGCAATAGGGAGAACGGAGTTAATATTAGCTAATCATGACTACACGTTCTCATTCGATGTCTATATACCCAGCTCAAACACCTCTATCAATGATGTAGATTATTTTGAATTAGGAACAGGTGCTCAACTTGAATACGATCTCAGCGGAAGCATCACTCTGGATACTTGGACTTCTTACTCCGTAGAAATAGATAACGCGGACGGCACTGACCCTAGAATCGTCTTTGCGGGTTCAGGAAATCACAACGGAGATGTCGCCTATGTCCGCAATATTCAGATCGTCCAGAAGACAGCCGATGCTTTGGTTGTTCGTATTTATGATCAATCCGGTATCAGCTCAAATGGAGATCGCGATTTTCAATCTCCGATTGCAACTCAACAGATGCGTATCGCTCATGCTGGAGTTGTGAACACTTTGCATGGAAAACCCTACCTGGACGCAACGTGGGCAGGCGGCGGCAGATACTATGCGACGATTGGCTCTTTCAACTATACAGAGGTAGGTCTGAGTAAAGATCACCCTAACTATCCTGACTATCAGAACACTTTTCTGCATGTCATTCAAACTCGTAGCGACGGAGCAACAGGAACATTCATAGGACAAAACTTCTGGTATTTACAGAGCACACAGAACGACGTTAATTACAGAGTTCGAAACTCTGGTATCGGTCAGATCGATATCCCGCATACCACCCAACTTGACGGCACCCATGTATTGCTTAGCGCGCACACCGATGGAACCACTGCATGGGTGCGTGTAGATAGCACACCGCTTGGCTTAGGATCACCCACTGGAGATGTGGGGCTTGGTGGCACCGGTGCAGTTGGGTTTTCAACGACTGCGGGACTCGGATTTTCCGATTACTGGCAGGAAAGTCTCGTCCTCCCGTACGACGTAGGCCTCAGCACTCTCGAACTTCTGGAACAAAACGCTGATCTCTATTACAACGTCATCCCCCTCGTCAACAACAGCTATCCAGCCATCGCTATTTGCGATCTCGTCCTCCGCGATACCGACTATACCGGTCCCGCAATCCGTGTTCGCAGAGAATCAGATCAGGCAGAACAAGACTTTGGCTTTAATAATCAAAGAGTCCTCGACACAGCAGCCGTCTCTGCATGGGTAGGCACTGATCCCACAGATCAGGGCTACGTCGTACGAGTATATGACCAGACTGGCAACGGGTATCATGCCGAACAAACCGCTGCTGCAAGCCAGCCCAAGATCGTAACTGATGGCATTGTCCACATAGACGGAGGACTGCCCTACATGGATAACCCTCAAGGAAGTAACAAAGGTTTTATCATCGACCCCTGGACAATGAATCCCCCACGAATCGATGCCTACCACATATTCTCTACCACAGACAATAAATTTGCCTACAATCGCGGAACTTCTTCCAATTATACTTTCTACGCATCCCAAAACGATATTAGCACCACCATCAACAACAACTCAGGCACTCCCTCACTCTATATAAATGGCAGTCTGCGCACCCCGGCTACACGAGACGAAGTCCACACAGAACTCGCAACCGGCAACTGGCAAGTCGTCCTCTTTGAGAATATCGATGGGACTTCTTTCGCTTGGTATCACTGGGGCAGATCTTCGGACAATGGCCAAAAAGTTGGCCCCGATAAGAAACGTGGTATCATGCTCTTTGACTCCGATCAATCTGCCAATCGCACAAACATCATGCAGGCCCTAAGCAATCCCTATTCAATTTACTAATTATGAAAAAACTCCTTACCTACATCACACTAATCCTCGCTTCAATCAATCTCCACGCAGAGCCCAAATACTTCATCCTTACTGTCTCCTCGGAGACCCTCGCCCGCGAGTACTCCATCGCTTTCTGGGACGCTATCATGCCCCCGGTTGTTCGTGATGCGGACAACGTCACTAGCCAACTCCTTGGCTGGATCGTCCACCCCGTTGACGGCCGCATCGCCCTCGAGCTACCCGAAACTACCTGGCGTATCCACCCTCAGGCAGACACCTCCACCATCCTCGCTCTCCTTAGCTCCGAACTCACGCCAGCAGAGCAGTTCACCCTCCAGCAAACCTTCACCACCTACCAGCAAAATGCCACCCCAGTAACCCTCGAGCAACTCATCCCTTCAACCTTCGCCCCAAACATCCAAACCACGACCCAGCTCACCACCGACGGTTGGTTCATCACCAACTAGTTCTTACCCAAAAACAATATGCGTTTTTGCTAGTCATTTAGCGCGCGATACTATGGTATCCAGTGCAGAACGCATGAGTGAGCAGGTATACATCCCGATCGGCGCAGATTGTACCGCCGCCCGCTACCTCCGGGAGCAGGAGCTCCGATCATTCGCACTCCCCTTCGATTGGATCGTCATCCCCCCCACCTCAGCCATCACGCTCATCCACAACAACTTCGAAGGCTACTTCAACCGATGGCAGCTCAAATTCCTCCGCCGCACCCCGCGCGTCCTTATTGACGAGACCGATAGCGAGCTCAAATTCCTCGACGAACTCATCACTCCCGTTGTCTGTAAACGCTTCCACATCCTCTACCCGCACGACTTTTCCAAACGCGGCAGATGGGACTATCGCAAAGTTAAGGCCAAATACCAGAAACGCATCCAACGCCTCAGGGACCTCCTACATTCCGACACCCCCAAGACCCTCATCTACCATCCCGCAGAGCCCAACCCCTGGCAAATCGAGCAATACCGACGGTGCAAAATCACACCCCAGCCCCACGACCCTGCAAAAATCCTCACTATGGCCAAAAACCTTAACTTCCCCAACCTCACCATCCAATCCCTCGACGAGCTGAAAAAAGAAACCTAAATCAACAACATGACCTTCACAAATTCATGTTGATCAAGCTTATTCAGGTTTTCGCCCCACTAATTGAGTAGCTGTCCCAAGAAATAGATCACGACACTCCACATCAAAACCGGCCGCTTCAAAATTACTTAGCACCGAACGGCAGCTCCCAAAGGCCTTAGTATACCGCCACAACATACGATAATTATCTGGATTTCCCAGAAAAATCTGCCCAATAAAGGGCACATAATACTCCACATATAGACGGAACGGCCTTCTGATCCAAGCCGATCTTGGTACTGAGAATTCTAAAAAACTAAATACTCCACCCGGTTTCATTACTCTATACAATTCTACTGAAAACTTTTCCATCTCTGCAGAGCTAAGCGTCTTTAGCCCGAAAGCTGAATAAACGGTATCATAGGAGGCATCATTTACGGGTATCGTAAGGGCATTTTCTTCAAGCACTCGTGCATTTTTTAATTGTCGCCGATCCACATTCGCTTGGGCCTTTCCACACATCACGGATGACCAATCTACCAAATCTATTCTCAAGTCACGACCATAGGCTGAGATTGCGTGGCAGAGACACTCACCACCGCCCGCCATAACATCACAGACCATCGGACCACCCATACGAACAGCTCTAACCGTCACTCGTCGCCAAAAATAAGCAAAGCCAAGTGATGAAAACAAATTAACGATCCCGTAGCTTTTTGACATCTCATCAAACAGCAATTTCACAAATCGTTCAGAATGTATATCCTCCGTCAAACTCTCACTCACTTTGTAATGTCTATCGTATATCAAAAATAAAACAAATATTATTCATCAGCCCATAGCCCTTCCCCCATGATAGAAACCCTCACCATCAACGACCAAATCACCTCCCTTTTCCGTGCGCCTCCTCACTGGTCTCAAGGCGCGGTCAAAGTCAGCCACACCCTCACCACCACCACCACCGAGTCCAAGACCGGCCGCGAAGCCCGCACACCCGCCTACAGCTCCATCCGCCACGAACTCTCATGCCGCTACGTCCTCTCCCTGGAAGACGCGGAGCGCATGCGCGACATCCTCCTCCAGTTCGAGCGCAAGCCTCTCGCCATCCCTCTCTGGCCCGGTGCCATGCCTACCGATCGCTTCCACGAAGGCATCTACACCGCCGACTCCCTCTTCAACTACGATGCCACGGGCTACACGTACCGCCCAGCCACCGAGTTGCCTGACTACCAATACACATACACCACCCCCCTTCTCATTGGCTTCCTGAAGGAACCTCCACAGCTTGACGTCCGCACCAAAGCCCTCTCCCTCACCCTTGTGGAAGACTCCGCCTACGCCCTCAGTATACGTCCAAACGCCGCCTCCCTCACCTTCACCGATGCCTTCCCCGGCACGCTCTTTCCCGACGGCACGCGCAATATCGATACTGCCTCAGACACCCTTCAGCACCACGATACCCCCCAGGGCCGCGAACGTCCCGTCACAGGCGACGAAGCACCCCCCAAGTGGCAGCACGAAGCCACCTTCCAGCTCAATTCGCTCGAGAAAATCCGCACGCTCCTCGGTTTCTGGGCCAGCCGCCACGCACGCAGCAAAGCCTTCGACACACCCGTATGGTTCCGCGCGAGCACCGACGTCCCCGAGAATACCGTCACCCGCTTCTCCACCGACACCCTCACACTCAATTTCACTACCAACGCCCACGCCACCTCCGCACTCCGTTTCCACCAGCTGCCCTGGGAAGACTCTGCCGAGGCGATCGACCCCGGCGGCCCCCAGCCCACGCGCACCTACTTGCTCGAGTTCACTTACCAGACCCCCACCGCCGTCATTTCCCGCTACACCCCCTACGAGCGCGACATCACCGTCGGTTCCGCCACCTACACCACCCAGCCCTCCTTCAAGATTTCCCGCCCGAAGGACCAGTTCGTCGGCGTCAAATCCGAGTGGAGCTTCGAGTGCCACACCTTCCCGGGCAACCCTCTCCTGCACCTCATCCCCTTCCAGCTCGAAGCCGAGCTCCACCTAAACCTCTACGAAGCAACCCTCACCGACCCCGAAAACCCCACAACCGAGCTCATCTTCTCAGGCCACATTACCGAAGCCCGAGCCCGGGGCCGTAGCCTCAGCTTCACCGCCGGCAGCTTCATCGAGAGCTTCGACCGCCCCGTCCCCCGCTTCCGCATCCAGCGCTCCTGCAACTACCAGGTGTTCGACCCCCACTGCGGCGTCAACGAAAGCGAGCACCGCCGCACCGCCACCATCACCGTAACCAACGGTGCCACCTATGTCGACTACTCCGGTCCCACCGAGCCCCCCGGCTACTTCAACGGCGGCCGCCTCATCCTCGGCGACGGCCCCACCTACGAGACCCGCCCCATCACCCGGCACACCGCCACTCAACTCCACATCCTCAAGCCCTTGCGCCATCACAACACCACCGGTGCCCAATACACTGCCACCCTCCTGCCCGGCTGCGACGGCGAAGCCTCCACATGCCGCAACAAATTCAGCAACTACCCCCGATTCGGCGGCTTCCCCTACATACCACTGCGCAACCCCACCATCCAACCCATCGAATCCTCCCAACCCGATCTGGCTAAGAAGTAGTTAATACCAATTCGGAGCGAAACAAAATTCTGCTTCAACAGAAAAGGCCTAGCCAAAAAAATAACATCGTCACCACCGTCCACTAAGCCTATAAAGGCTACCATGTCCCCCCGTATAAAGCTCTACCTCAGGCTCGCTGCAGTCGTAGTTACCATCACCAGTATTTTCATGTTCGCCCCTTGGCGGGCCGCTGTCATCTACCTGTCACCCCTGCCTGATTCCATACAACCCCAGGTCGATGTCGCCACAAAGCACGGGCTGGACGGCATCGTCGTCTATGTCGATCAGGCCGGCAAGGAGCCCCGGTTCTTCACCGCAGGCTGGAAAAACCGGGCCGAAAAAATCCCCGCAGACCCCAAAGCCCTCTTCAAACTCGCCAGCATCAATAAGCTCTACCTCGCTACCTCCGTCGCTAAGCTCGTACACAGCGGTCAACTCTCCCTCGAAGGCACCGTAGCCGAATATTTTCCCGCATACGCGGATAAGATCGAGTATGCCGACCGCATCACCCTCCGCATGCTCGTCCAGCACCGGAGCGGCATCCCCAACTTTACCGACCACCCCGACTTCCCATGGGATGACCCGGAGCTCAGTATCCCCGAGCTTATGGAGCTCGTCTACAGCCAGGAGGCCCGCTTCGAACCCGGCACCGACTACGCCTATAGCAATACCAACTACTTTCTCATCAGCCAGCTGATCGACTCCACCGTCGGCTATAACCACCTGCAATACATCCGCGAGGAAATCCTCAACCCCCTCGGCCTCACACGCACCTTTGGCAGCCAGAGCGAGATCGAACTCGACGAGCTCACCAGCGGCTACTACGTCGGCTACGAGCCCGACATCAAGACCAACAATTTCAACTCCATGCTCGCCACCGCTGACGACGTCGGCACCTTCCTCCGCGCCTTAAACACCGGCACCCTCTTAAACCCCGATGAGCAGGAGATCTACTCCTCCATCTACGAATACGGCCACACCGGCCTCCTCCCCGGCTACTCCAGCATCGCACGCTACCACACCGGCATCGACACCGTCGTCGTCCAGTTTGTAAACACCAGCGGCGGCAACACCTGGCCCACCACCGAAATCATCTATAGCCGCATCCTCAAAATCCTCCGCAAACAGGCGAATAAACCATCATGAACTCAAAGCTTACCCAATACACATTCCTGGCAGGCGTCGCCTACTTCAGCTGCATGGCCATCGCCCACTTCTTCGGTATCAAGGTCCCCGTGCTCTTTGTCTATTACGATACCCCCTTTTACGCCTATCAGGATAAGATTATCTCCTTCGCCGTCTGTGCCTACATAGGCCTCTTTTACCTCGCCAGTCGCAACCGCGAAAACGCCCCCGTCGCAATCATCGTGCTCGCACTCACTGCACTCGGCCTCAGCGCAGTCAACCTCTCACCTGACCTTAACGAGCTCCTCACCGATACCCAGACCACCACCCCCTATTGGCTCCAGACCGCCATGATCTACGGCTACACCTTTCTCCTCACCATCCTCTATTTCCGCGACCGTAAAACCCAATAAAAGCTCCCGGCTTACCCATGAAACCCTTCCGCTGGAACCTCCAAAAAAGCGAGCAGCTCGGCACCCTCATCGAAGGCGAACGCTCCGCTACCTACCCCGAATTTCCGGAAGAGCTCCGCACCGTCTGCGCGAAAGTGCTCGCTCAATCCGAAGACGGCCTCATGGTATTCGTCGGCCGCTCCCCGGAGAGCCTGTTTGATTACCTCTCCGGCATTTTCAGCGATTCTCCCAGGCTCGAGGACCTTGTCCACCTCAACCTCTCGAACCGCTACGAATCCATCGACGACCTCCAAAAGCAAAATTTCAATACCGCAAACGCCCTTAATGACCACCTCTCCGAGTGTGGCCTGCTACCGGAAATGATCCTCGCCCGCAAAAGAATGACCGTCTTCATCGATTTGGTGGCCAGAGGAGGCACCTTTGGCATCCTCGCCCACCACCTCATCCAACTCGCCAGCCGGCAAAACCTATCCGTCCGCGAAATGAAGCGCAAAATCGCCTTTCGCGGCATCACCATGCAAACCAAAACCAGCCCTAATACCTGGCGCTGGCAGCAAAACACCCCCTGGGTCAAAGAGCTCGAAATCACAAATATCAAAAACATCTCTATCCCCTACCGACTCTGGGACTACCTCGGCAACATGCAGGATAAAGTCACCCTCCCCAACCGACCCCAGGATTGGGCCACCGACACCATGCTCGAGCCCCCTCGCGAAGAAAAAAACCTACAGGCACTCCGCAGGGCCTACGACCTCTTCAACCTCGGCCACGCCGAAAAGAAACCATTCGCAGAATGCCTCTCGCAGCAACCCACCATCCGGGAACCCTGGCTCCGCCACCTCATCCTCGACCTCAAGAAATAGCCCATCTTCTCTCATTCCTTACTAACCTCCTTACAACGAACCCAAAAGGGCGGTTGCACGAAATTCAGAACCGCTGGCTGCAAGGTAAGCGAAAGGGCACGTATAAGTATACGTAACCGCATCACGCATCCGCAGCACACTGCGGTTGTCGCTTTGTAAGAAGTTACCAGCACTCTCCGATACACATTAAATTTTGGTAAAACAAAGCCCTCCGACGCCCATCAAAGCCCACATAAGGAGATTCTGACGAGAGTCAGATGTGAGGCTTTCAAGGTGAAGGACAAAGGAGCGTATAAACATACGTGACTGCAGTCCAAATCCGCAGAACACCTCGCATGTGGTCTCGAGGGTGAATTGCGCAATTACCCACAAACACTTTTTAAAGTCTACCGCAGCTACCTCTTTCTCAACCTTATGAATTATACACGCAATTCACCCGTTCAGGAACTTCTAAACCATTTCGCTATGAAATGGTTGAATACCCCGTTCCACGCCAATGCGATGGCCCCCGGCCCCGGCGGTGGGGTCGACTGCATCCACCTCGCCCAAGCCTGGCTCCTCCACATCGGCCTCATCCACCAACCCCTGGACCTCCCCCCCTACGCGACCGACTGGGGCATCCACTCCCCGCACACCGAGACCCTCTTCCGCAGCTTCCTCAACTCCCCCACACTCCAAGGCAAACTCACCGAACTCCCCTACAAAGATTCAATCGATTCCTTCAATCACTCCGCCGTCTCGGATCCCCATTCTCCTGTCCCCTGTCCCGGCGACCTCATCGCCTTTCGCACCGGCACCTCCATCGGCCACCTCGGCATCTTATTGGAGCCCAGCGGAAATTCTGCTTCAGCAGAATCACAAGAAACCTTTACAAAACCCACTCATGCCCGGTACCCGGAGAACGCGGAGGGGAGTTCCAGATGGGAGGGCTCCAAAGGAAGCACAAGGGAATGTATAAACATACATGACCGCAGGGCGGATCTGCAGGACACCTCGCATGTGGACTCCGACCCAGCGGCCAAACACCCCAAAGAGAACGCGGAGGAAAGCTCTGGATGGGAGGGCTTCGAGGTAAGAGCAAAGGAGTGTATGCCAATACTCGACTGTAGCTCGCATCCGACGAACACCTCGCATGCAGACTTTAAGAATAGTCGGCACATACAATCAAAAAATCACCATACATACTCCAATTCTAATAATCAAAATACTATACACACACACCATGACGACTATTCTGACCTCCGCGTTCTCCACTGTCTGAAACCACGAGGGGTGCTCATCCACCGCCTCACCGACCTCTCCTTCCTCTCCCAGCGCCTCACCCTCCAGCCCCACACACTCTACCGCCCCAAGCTGAACCATTAATCCCCATAACCCCTTCATAGGGAATGGGCTGGGAAAGACTAGAACGAGGATCTACAAGTGCTGAGGCATGGGGAGCATATAGGCAATATGTGACCCCTGCCGAATGCCGCAGTCAGCCTTCGTTGTAGCTTTCAGGATGCGTGGGTGAGAACACCACTTAGCCCGAATATTCATCCATTTAGCCGAACACTTTATAATATTGTTTTACTCATTTACCAACGCTTCCGCCCAGCACATTTCCCTCCCATAGCACCGTCAAAAGAGAGTCTCGATGAGATGCAGAACCGCTGCTTGCAAGGCACGAAATGAAGGAATGTATGCCAATACCTGACTGATATTTTGAGTCCGCTGCACACTGCGGTTGTGCGCTCAAGGATGAGGCGTTGCAAATACCTTTAAATGCCACCTCTTTCGTAATTATCAAAACCATAAAATAATTTATTACTTACAACCGCCTCATCCGTTCGAGGCCCTCTAACAATGTACTCTCAACCCACCCAAATTTCAATAAGCGACCAACCCCGCCTCGCCAACCTCGACGAATCCCAAATCTCCTCCAACCAGGAAGCCATCCCCCTCCCCTGGTTCTGCGGGCGCGACAAACTCGCCCTCAAATGGATCACTGAGCCACTCAACATCCGCACTACCGAAATCCAGCAGAAAATTGGCAAATCCACCGAGACCACCGGCCACAAATTCCACGTCGACATCGCCGGCATCATCGCCGCAGGCCCCATCGACCGCATCACCCACATCTGGAAATCCAAGGAACTCATCTGGCAGGGCGATATCCGCCGGGACACCGCCCCCTACGAAGACATCCAGGTCGGCGCCCACGCCACCACCCTGCGCATCTACTGGGGCACCGATACCCAAACCCCGGACCCCCTCGTCCTCAATGCCGCCTCCAGTCCCTCGGAGCAAAGCGGAGATTCTGCTTCAGCAGAACAGGACCACCCCGCCTACCATGGCATCGCCTACCTCGTCCTCCATCAGCTCCACGCAGGAGACTCCTCCATCGGTTCCGCACCCCCCGTCCCCGATATCGAGGTCATGGTCGAGCGCCAGGCCCACAACCCCCTCAACCTCCCCGCAGAAGTCACCGCGACGGGTGTCAACCCCCTCTCCGCGCTCGCCCAACTCCTCACAGACTCTCACTTCGGCCTCGGCTGGTCCACCACACGCTTCGATATCCCCACCTGGCAGGATGTCGCCCTCCGCCTCACCAACCAGCCCGACGCCTACCACATCTGCCCCCACCTCCATAAATCTGCAAAATTTCGCCAATTCTGGGGCGATACCCTCTCCTACTTCGACGGCTTCGGCACCGACCGCCACGGGCGGCTCGCCATCGGCTTCTACCCGCACGACGGCATCATCCCCTCCGGCCTTACCGAGCTCTCCCACCACCAGCAAATCGGAGAGACCACCATCACCTCCCCCGGCTACGAACACACCCTCAACCAAGTCACCGTCGAGCACCGCGAGCACGAGCGCCTCCTCAAGGAAGACTCCAAGTCCGCCACCTCCCTCTACAACAAAGGCATCGTCGGCGAAGTTCGCGAAGAGCGCCTCTCCAAACCCTTCTTCATCACCGGCCAGCAGGCCCTCCGCTTCGCACAGGAAGCTATCCAGACCGCCGCCGTCCCTGAAGAATCCGGCACCACCACCTACGAATACCATGCGGCCACCCACCCGGACGGCACACGCATACGCCCCGGAGACCGCTTCCACATCGACGATTCCGACTACCGGCTCGACCTCATCGTCCGCTGCACCGCACGTCAGGATCACCCCTTCGCCGGCACCACAACGCTCGACTGGGTGCGCGAGCGCGGCCTCTTCGCGATGGACTACTCCGCACCCGATACCCCCTACCTGCCCCCCGTCCACGAAGTCCCCGCCATCCAAAACGCTGCCATCCTGCGCCTCCCGGCATCCCTCGCGGGCACCACCCGCACCACTATGGCCCTCCTCGCCGAGCGCCCCGCACCCTACATCCAGGGCTTCGACACCTGGATGTCTGACGACCAGGCCTCCTACGACCTCCTCGAGTCCCGACACCCCTTCGCCCTCCGCGCGACCCTCCAGTCAACACTCCCTGCTATCGAACGCAGTAGCAACCCGAACAACCCTACCCCCGAAGACATACCGACCACCCTCGAGCTCACCCTCACCGAAAACAGCCTCGACAGCCACCTCCTCCAGGGCCAGTCCCCCCAGTTTCAAAACGACAACACCCTCCTCGCCATCATCGGCTCCGAGCTCCTCTCCATCGGCGCCCTCACCCCCCTGGGCGACTACCGCTACCGCATCCACACCTACCGCGGCCGCTACAAATCCACCATGGCCCTCGCCTACCCCGGTCAAAACCTCTGGATCATCACACGCGCATCCCTCATGCAAAAACCCCTCAACCACGCCGACTTCGCCCAGGACATCACCAAACACTTTAAACTCCAGACCTACCGCGCCGCCACCCGCCAACCCCTGGAAGACGCCTACACCCTCTCCCACACCTTCGAAAAACGCGAAATCACCCCCCCCGAAATCGTCTTTGACCACGACAAAAACGACTACAACGGCACCACCGGCGAGCCCATGACCTTCTACGGCCACATCGAAGACGCTAACGAAGACATCGACTACTGGTCAGCCTACGTCATTAAAAACGGGGACGAAACCAACACCCGCATCGAGTTGGAAAACCACGTCACCGCCGCCACCGGCTACATCCCCTTCGCCATCACGCACACCCCGCTCAACGAAGGCCAGTACGGCCTCTACATCGACGCCTCCGACGTCGAAGAAGGCGAACGCTCCGTCGTCACCAAAGGCGTCGGCTTCAACGTCGAACTCAGCGAAAATGGTCGATCCGACCCCGAAGGCCTCCTCATCAAAATCGGCGACGCCGAAGAATACCTTGGCATCCTCAACGACCAGATCACCCAAATCACCTCCACCATCTCCACCATCTCCGACGAAATCATCGCAGGCCTCGACACACGCCTCAACGAACTCTCCGAAGAAACCGACGGCCTCGGCGCAGACTTTATCGAACACACCAACAAATACGCCGCAGACGGTATCGCCTTCGCCGAACGCATCGACGGCGTCCTCGCCGTCGCAAACACCGCCAAAGCCGGCGTAGAGTCCGCCATGACCGCCATCGCAAACGGAGACAACGCCCTCGCGCAACAATACACAGCCCTCCTCACCCGCATGGACAGCGCAGACGGCCGCCTCAACGGCATGGCAAGCGACATCACCTTCAACCGCTCCGAAGTCCAACGCATCGAAGACGGAGTCCAGGCCAACGCCCTCGCCTACAACGAACTCCGCTCCCAGGTCACCGACCTCGACGGCTCCACAGTCAAAAACCAGGCCTTCAACGCCCTCGTCAGCACCGCCATCGCCAACGACACCCTCATCCGCGGCATGAACTCAGCCCTCACCAAAGTAAATACCTGGTACGACGGCCACGTCGCCAACGTCGACCTCCTCCTCAACACCTTCATCGAAGGCAACGAAGTCCGCGCCGGCGCCCTCCTTAACGTCCGCGCAGACGGCAAAATAGCGGGCCTCCGCCTCCTCGTCGGCTCAGGCGGGGTCCAGGATTTCTCGCTCGCCGAATTCGAAGCCGAAAAATTTCGCTTCATCATCGACGGCCAGCCCTTTCTCATCGCTCCAAACCAGGACATCGCCCAAATCACCCGCACCGACTACTCCATCTGGGGCAAACCCGCCTGGGGCATTCAGGAAAAATTCGGCGCCATCTTCATCAAAGAACACGGCAACTCCACCGGCGGCGAAGTCAAATTCCGCGTCCACGCCCCCAACGACGACAACTAGCACTCCTGCTCACCCACTCACACCGCAACCAGTGGATCGGCTAGCACTACCCCGGCGTCGCCCTCATCGTAGACCCCCACACCTACAACTACCCCAACGACCGCGGCTCCGAAACCGCCAGCATCCACGTCGAACACCCCCTCCGCCGCCTGTAAGCGAATAACTCGACACCATCATCATCAAAAAACAAGCCAACCACACCGACAGTGAAGTCAAATTCCGCGTCCACAACCCCAACGACTTATAACTAAGCCTCTAATTCAAAATCGTCGCTAGGGTAGTCTGTGATTTTTTATTTACCAAAACTCTGAAGCAATCTGAAGTATCAAAATATCCTAGCTCAATTGTTTTAAAAGGTATGCCTGTTCTGTTTGCAAACATCAGGCCATATAGGAATAATTGATATTTAGCACGCTTTTCGTGATATGCATCAGGCTTGAAATCCCAAATCCCAACCTTTCCATCATTTTCAAGTCTAATTACATCAATGTGGCCTGTTAGAGGTTTAGTTGAACCAAACATTCCTGAATAATTTGAAAACTCTGCAGACTCTAACCAAATAGGCACTTCCGTGGCTATTGTCTTGGGATCATTTTCCAATAAGTAAGCTTCAATTTCTTGGTGCGCACTTTTGTAGTTCCCAAACCCTCTAGATGACTTTGCCAGTTTTATTAACTCATGGTCAGTCGGACCACTTGTGGTAATCTCAATTTCTTCCTCACTTAAATTCAGATCAACTTTTGAGCATCTAACATTAGGAGCATTAAAAAAATGATTAGGACAATCCACACTAAGATTATGCAGATACTTATACACGGATTTCTTTAATTCTTTGGCTTTTTCAAGATGAAGCCTGTAAGGATATGGTAACTTACTATGATAGAATGAAGTAACTCTTATAGTTTTTAGATTTTCTCTTTTTGCTGTAAAATATAGACCATGATTGTTTATTGTAAAACTATTGCCCCCTGAACTATTTTGCTTAAGTATAAAATTGGAAATAGTTTTATCTTTTTCGATTCCATTAATTTTTATTTTTGGATTTTTATTAGTTCTTACAGGCCATAAAGCTTCTTTAAACCTATCTCTGAATCCCTCAACTTTCTTGCTCTCAGTTAGGTAGCATTTGATTTTCAAAGTTGGTAAGAATTCAGTATTATCAAATATATTATCAGGTTCTAATGTAACTATTTGATGATCAAAATCCTCATCTAAGTATCTTTCTATCTTACTGTGCTTTTCCACTAAAAGGGAATTTGTTGGATCAAACGGCAAAACAAATCCAGCATACGCGTCATCAATTAGATATTTTTGCTCAATATATTCTTTGTGATCATGTATTAACCGATTCAACCTTTCCCAAGTCACAGGAATTTCTGGACTGTTCTCACTATCAAGGTAAGTAATATCCCCTTTCCATAATAAATAATACAAATTTCCCTGCTTGGTTCTTTTTATAGACTTTACACCATTTTTTATATCCCAAAGAGCCAATTCTACAGCAGAATCCCAATTAGCGGGGAACAAATTCGTGCTTTCATTATTATCGGAAGCCTGAGAAGTAGGTGTTTTACGTTTAGGAGATATAATTTGTATACGGTAATTTAGTGATTTTTCATGATTTTGTTCTGAATTATATCCCACTGGAGAATCGTATAATACGTCACCTTGTTCGAATATACAGTTTCCTAAACAACTGGAGAAAGCCGAAGGTATTGCCCAACTAAATTTGGAATAATAAATCACTCTATTAATGAAAGAGAATAATAAAAAGGAATATCAATAATTCTGTAAACTATTCCCCACACCCACTCAACCCAAAATCACCCTCTTCTTGCAGGGCGAAGCCCCAAATCTGTTTTCATCTGTGTTAATCTGTGGCTCACAAAAACTTATCCCTTTTCCGCCACAATTTATTACATTCTCAACAATCGTTCAATCCATCCGCCTCCGCCCCTCATTAGCAATTGTTCCTAATGATAACCGCCCAACCATCAAAAACTTATAAAATACGCAGTTTATCCGGTCAAACGCTTCTCTCAGTTGACTTTTGGCATCAAATTAGCACTATTTTTCACCGTTGGGATGTATATCATGAACACACATAAAAAACAAACAGAGGAGGCTCTCCTCCTGGGGCGCTTGCGCCTCGCGAGACGTATAGACCGTAACTCCGGTCTCCACTCTCGACTGCTTAGCAAAACTCACGCGCAACAAGCGAGTGACGGCGCTATAGTCCACGTAGACGGTGTGGGCCTATCCACAAGGCACTGAGCAAAAACTCAGGCCGTGCGTGATATTAACCACCCACACATAACATAAAATAGAAAACTAAACCCGGGGGCGCTCCCTAAAAAGAGCGCCCCCTTTTTATGTAAACCTACCAAGCCCCCTGCTGCGTTGGCTGTGGCCCAAGAGTAAACTTCACCGGTACCGTGAGTCGGGTCTCCCTCGGGTTGCCCTCATGGATCGCCGGGCCAAATTCCCATTGCTCAATGCATTCCAAAGCAGCCTCCTCAAATCCCACATCCGTTGACTCCACCACATACATCTCCAGTACCTCACCCTCCGCACTCACGACCACACTCACCTTCACCGCACCCTCAATACCCGCAGCCCGTAGAGCCTCCGGATAAATCGGCTGAGTTATCTTCGCAATCTGGGGCGGTCGATTTAAAGGTGCATCAAGCTCAATAGGCGTATACTCAGCTACTTCGACTACCCCATCCAGCTTATCCTGAAAGGTCCTTGGAAGCTCACCCGACAGCTCTACCCTTTCTAAATTGATCTCCTCAAGTTCGCGCATTATCCGCTCATAATCCGAATCCCAACCACCTGCCTTCACCTCAGAAATCTCTATCGGCTTAGTCAGCTCAAGCCAAAAAACATACGCCAAAACCCCAAGGATTACATAATAAATAAGACCTCCAACAATGATCGTACCGTAAGACTTCATAACCGATCCAATATATAGAAAAACCACAACCAAGCAGCAAGGCGATTATACACATCACTCCAACCAACTCCCGACCCTTCGTAGACCCCTAAGGGGCGGGGCGAGAGTGAGATATCTGGTTTGCTAGTTAGCATGAGTAGACGCGTATAAACATACGTAACTACTCAGGATAACGCAGCAGGCCTGGTATGTCACCTCGAGGATGGATTGCGACGAACCCCATCGATTACCACAACCCCTTAAATCACTAAATTGCAAAACCATATAAACGAACATTCAGCAATCCATCCGCCCCCGCCCCTCAAAGAAAATTTGTAACCAAACGGCACCCTTATTCGTATATACCTATAGAACAGTGCGCACCGTTCAACTCACTCATCACCAATCACACAAATCAAAATCAAGTCATAGAAATCGTTAAATCACAGAAAAATGAGAATAATTCTCATTTTTCGTCCGGTAAAAATTGACAACCACCCACTTTAACTATTACTAATACACTTGTGGAGACACTATTATGAAAATTAATAAAAAATACACTGAGGAGAAGTTGATCCGCGGGCGCCTGCGCCTTGCTACGGCTATGGACCGCAACGCCGGCCCAACTTCTCGGTTGCACACCAAGACGCGCAGTGGCATACTCGCCAACCGCAAGTCTGCAATCCACACCAACGGCATTGGCCTAGGCGGATTCTAATCCACCCGCACCAACGCCACATTACATAAAGTAGAAAATCAAACCCGGGGCGCTCCCACAAAGAGCGCCCCTTTTTTTGCGCCCAAAAACCATTGCCTTCACCCTACACTCCCCCATAAAACAACCGTCACCATAAAATGAACTCAGAAGCCTCCGAAACAAAACCCTCCATGTATTGGATGGTCTGGGTCGGCATACTCTCCGGAGCCCTAACCATACAAAGTGTCATCGGCGGCGGCATCCCCCAGGGTCAGGACCAGGGCCAGCCCCCGTTAGGCATGCTTATACTCTGCATCGTCGCACTCATAGCATCATTTGGCATTCGCTGGCTGCTCTTACCACGCTTTACCAACCTTCGGCAAAAATTCCCTATCTTTATCATGGGTGTGGCAATTGCAGAAGGCCCCCTCTTCTTTCAAATGTTCCTCATCGGCCCCGAATACCCCGAGACCCAACGCACCATCCTCATCCTAACACTAGTCGCGCTCGCCCAATTCATCCCTCTGTTCGCTAAAACCTCAGAACCCGATCCAGAATAAAGCCTCACCGCTCCTCCAACGACCACCAAATCATCGCCAACACATACCCCACTACTGCACCTACTAGACATAGAATAACAGAAATCCTAATTAAGAAATCTATTTCACTGTAGCCAAATAAAAGAATCCCGAGCAATAGACCAGATATCATACCTAGACTCGCTCCACAAATGGCAAATACTCCCCTGTTAGACCGAACATAATTATAGTGGTTAAATAAATGTTTCAGTATAACAAAACAAATATTGGAGGGGATAAAAGTATAAAAGAGCATGAACAAAGAAAAACCAACATAGCCTAAAACATAATACAAAGCTGACTGTCCGTCTAAAAAATTTGCATCGAATGAGCTCTCAATGACAGTCGTTGTAAGTATCGCAAATCCCAGTAATATAGATCCCAACAAAGGCGGAACAAACACACAATAAAAATACCGCCTTGACCCTAATCTTACATCCTTCTTCCACCACTTGCTCATACCACTCTAATGCTTAATTCCTACCGCTATTAACCAAAATTATCTGTGTAAATTTGCCGCTTAAAAATCCTGTCAAAAATCCGCCCACACCCCTCACTCATAAATGGTGAAGGTGAACCCCTCAGCACGCGCCCACACGATCAGCTCCTCCACTGCACCGGGCAGCCAAGTCTTATCCCAATTATAAATCCCCCGCTGCGGCCGGTAACGCAGCTCATGCAGCACAAAGGCACCGCCCCGCTCACTCAGCAGCTTCCGCTTCAGCCACTCCATATACTCCGCAGCCCCCTCCGGCTCCAGGCTCGCATCATTCTTAAACAACGTCACATACGCATACTGCAAATCCCGCTCCTTCACCATACCCTGCACCACCGGGCTCTTCAGCCCGATCGGCGGCCGAAAATATTCAATTGCATACCCAGGCAACCCGGCCTCACGCGCCCGCTCATCGACAAACGCCTCGTACCGCGCCACCTCCGCCTCCAGCAGCTCACCATCAAAAAGCGTCTCCACCGTATGGCTCCACGTATGGCACGCGATCACATGCCCATCCTCAAGTGCCCGCCGCACCACCTCCGGATGCTGCTCCATCTGTACCCCGATATAGCAAAAAACCGCCCGCACCTCATGCCGCCGCAGCACATCCAGCAGCGCCTCACTCACCGACATCCCCGCAAACTGCGGGTCATCCTCAGGCATCAACGCCCCACTCGGCCCATCATCAAACGTCAGCACAATCTCCTCGGCACCCCCCGGCCACCCCTGATCGAGCACCGTACACCCACTCAGCAAAAGCATGCCGACTACTAAAAATACTACTCTGATGCGATTAATCCTCACGAAACCTTAAAGGCACCCTAGATCGTACACTTATTGGCACACCATCCCTCATACCCGGTGAAAATCGCCATTGCTGGATCGTCTGCACCGCTGATCTTGAAAGCTCAGGATGATCCGACTCGATCACCTGAATATTCGTCGGTATCCCCTCCGTATTGATAATAAACTCCACCCATACCATACCCTCGATACCCTGGCGCCTAAGATTCGGGGGTATGATCGGCTCCACATACTTAATGGGCCGAGGCCTCCACATGTTGGAATCAGCCTCAGCATCACCCTCAGAAGTTATGATCGTCTCCTGCTGTATCACGACCCTATTCCCCACCGCACTAGCCGTAGACTCAGAATTCGCTCCACCATTCCCAGTTGTCCCACAACCTACCAACATTAGCCAAACAAAACCAAAGACTACCCAACGCAATTTCAAAATACTCCACCTATTGAATACTAAATTTCATGGGCATCTCCACCCGTACATTCACCGTTTCTCCATCAACCATACCCGGACTAAAGCGCCATTGCACGATAGCCTTCAAAGCAGCTACCGTAAAAGCACGATTATCCGACTCCAGGACCCGAATATTCGTCGGCACCCCTTCGGTATCAATGATTAACTCCATCAATACCTCACTCGGCCTGCGGTTCTTGCGGCTCATCAAATCCGGAGGCACATGCCTCATGGCACGCGGTTTCACAGTCAGCTCATCCGATTTTACATCCACTACTGGGCCTGTAAGGTCCTGAGGATTTACCACCTCATAGCCTAAAGCACTCGCCTCAGCAGCCGTGAGAAACTCACCATCATCAGTCGTCTCACAGCCGACCAACATCACACAAACACCCAAAAACAAGAGGAAAAGAGGAAACTTCATACCCCTATTCAATAACCCATTACCCAAAACAATAAAGCCAAAACCACCCTCTAGAACTTCCAATAAATTAAATATTAAATCCAGTTATCCTGCCTAAAACAAGAAACTACAAACCTTCCTAAGCCCAGTGAAGGATGTGGCTGGATGCAGAACCGCTCGCTACAAAGTAAACACTAAGGCGCGCATGGCAGACCGACCTATCGCGAGCTTACGTTCCTCAAACTAAAAAAGAGCCTGAAAAGTGCGAGATATCTGGTTAGCAAAGTTTTAGAGACAGGAGTGTATAAGCATATATGACTGCCTCTAAAACAAAGCGCTGCCGGGTATGTCGCCTTTAGGATGAATTGCTGCGAAAACCAAAAATAACAATTCTTCGAAAGACTGCCCATGTTTACATAAAACTATCATCACATCCGCCCCCGCCCCTCAGCCGAAAACTTCGTAGACTCAGTGAGGGGTGGGGCGAGTATGAGATGTGAGGGCTGCAAGGCGATAACAAAGGAGTGTATGCTAATACTCGACTGCAGTTTGAGACCGCAGCATACCTCGCATGTCAGCTCGAGAATGAGTCGCCTCGTATACACACAAAGCAAAAATATCCAAGAAACTCTACCCATTTTTACAATACTATAAATAATGTAGGCGACTCATCAGTCCCCGCCCTTCACGTAACTTCGTTGACCCCTTGAAGGGCGTGGTGTGCGCTAGATGTCTGGTTAGCAAATAAAATACTCAGGAGTGTATAAGCATACATGACTGAGGTATTTTATGAAGCACCGCCTGGCATGTAGCCATAAGGATGGATTGCGACGAAAAGCATTGAAACTAATCAACGAATTAGACTATACGGATTTCACCCAATCATACATCCCCTCTAAGCAATCCATCCGCCCACACCCTTCACTCAGCCGTAGCGAAGCTTCAGGCACAGAATCGTCACAATAAAACAAAACGTAATCGCATTCGCGATAATCAACGGCCACTCCCCCAGCATAATCCCATACGCCAGCCACGCCAGCAATCCCACAGTTAGCACAATATACATCACCAGCGAAATATCCCGCGTCTCCTTCATCCGGATCGTCTTGATCGCCTGCGGCACATGCGCAAAAGTAGTGCAAATCGCTGCAAAATACCCAATTAAAGTCACTAGTTCCATAATTCAAAAAAGATAAAAATTACCGGTGCCCCGCACCCTCTACCAAAACCACTCCCTTGACAATCCTTAACTCAATACAATATTCCACCCATCCACTGACACCCCCCATCAATAAACCTTCGTAGACCCCTGAAGGGTGTGGCTGGATGGCAGAACCGCTGGCTCCAAGATAAGTGCAATGGCGCGCATAAATATGCGTAACACCAGCACGCATCCGAAGGACACTGCGGTTGTGCGCCAGAGGATGGATTGCTACGAACCGCCAAAGATTGCATATACACCTAAAGATCCTAAACCTTCACTTAATCATACATCACCTCAGCAATCCATCCGCCCACACCCTTTATCCCGGATCTTCGTGAACCCATTGAAGGGCGTGGCGAGAGTGAGATGTCTGGTTAGCCAGTTAGCATGGGTAGGCGCGTATACTAATACGTAACTACCCAGGATAACGTAGCAGGCCTGGCATGTCACCTCGAGGTCTGCTGGGTGACAGATTACCTTAGGTAATAGTAAATTTCGATAACGCTCATTAAATAAATATTTCTAAATAAAAATCACACAGCAGACCGCCCACACCCTTCAAAAAAGAAATGATCCTCTATTTATTCCTTCACCTTCTGCCAGCCCTCGACCAGGCCCTCACTCAAATCTACGGCTACTGGATCGGCCTCGCCGTCCGCACCGCCACACACTTCGGCATCCCCCTCCTCGCCGCATACCTGCTCGCCCGACGCCAACCCACCACAACTCCTTGGGCAGAACTCCTAGCCCCCTTCAAAATTAAACCCGAAGACCGTCGCGCTACAATACTCTGGAGCAGCATCGGCTGCGCACTCGCCATCATCATTATCCTCGCCTTCTACCTCGGCTTCCGCGGCCAGTTCGACCCCGCAACTCTCCGCGCGGAAGTCGGCACCCTCTTCCCCCTCACACTGCTCAACTACCTCGCAGTCGCCCTCGTCATCACATTCGTAAACCCCCTCATGGAAGAGTACTACTGGCGCGGCTACCTCTATCGCAAGTGGGCAGCCCGCGGCGGCGGCATCTGGATAGGCGGCCTCTTCGCACTGCACCACCTCGTCATCTTCGGCACTTGGTTCCCCCTCCACCTCCTCTGGATACTCGGCATCGCCTTCATCGGCGTCGGCCTCTTCCTCACCTACCTCTACAAAGCCATAAACAACCTCTGGGCCCCACTCCTCACCCACATCATCGCAGACCTCACCATCGTCCTCCTCGGCTACTACCTCCTCTTCCTCGCCTGAGTATTAGCAATCCACCCACCTAAAGCTCAAAAATAAAAGTGCTTTAAAAAGAATAGTACCTTACATCCCGATCTATCGATAACTGGAAATATGTATTTAGGCAAATCGCTCAGCGTTACATTTTTCAGCAACTTCGTAGATCCTTGAAGGGCTGTGGTATTGGCTAGATATCTGGTTAGCAAATAAAATACTCAGGAGTGTATAAGCATACATGACTGAGGTATTTTATGCAGCACCGCCTCGCATGTAGCCACAAGGATGAGTCGGTCCGAAATCCTTATATGCTTAAATCACAATTTCCATGATCCCAAATCCACAAAAATCATACACGACTGCCGACTCATCCGTCCACACCCTTCAAAACCCGGCCAACTTCGCCAACACATCATCCGAAACCCTCAACGCATCGGCGATACGCGCATCCTCATCCCGGATCCAGCTGCGAAATCCCGCAAGCTCCTGGGCGTGCCCGCTTAGCATCCGCTCCATTGACTCCGGCTGCGGTCCCCCGGTCCCCCGACGCCCCTCAATAAAAGCCCACGAGTCAAACGCCCGGCTGACCACCTCCTCGCTCAACGTAAGCGACTCCCCCGTCACTTCAAAATATATATTCGCTACCTCCTCAAAACTAAGCCGACTCGGTGGGATCCCATGCTCCCTGCCATAATCCGTTAGCTTCGATGCCACCTCATGCCCGATCCGGAAAGGCACCCCCGCCTCCCTCCACAACGTATCCGCAAACTCAGTCATGGTGGAAAAATCCTCATCCACCAGCGCCTTCAGCACCTCCTCGTTAAACACCAGTGCCTCCAGCACCTCCTGAAGCCCCCCATACATCGTAAAGCTGGCCTCTGCCAAACGCCAAAGTCGCATAAAATGATCCTGCCTCACATCCTTCACCTCATACAACGGCGTATTGTGCACGATCATAGTACTGGTCATCGCAAGCCCCACCACATCACTCGCCTCGATCCGCAGACGCTCCAAACTACTCGGATTCCGCTTTTGCGGCATGATACTGCTGGGCGTGAGCGCATCGCTCCTCAACACAATCCCAGGCACCGCCGCATCATACTGCACCGCGATATACTGCGCCAACCGGCCGATATTCAAAGCCGAGAGCGAAAGCAAATTTGCAAATTCCACCTTCGAATCCGCTGTAGAAACGACGATCGCATCATAACTGTTCTCCACCAGCCCATCAAAACCCAGCAACCCCGCCAGCCGCTCCCGGTTTAAAGGAAACCCCGAAGTATTAAACGCCGCACTCCCCAGAGGACTCCGGTTGATCCGCGCATACAGCTCCCGCAAACGCTCACAATCCCTTGCCAACCCCGCATCAAACGCCAGCAAAAAATGCCCCACCGTCGAAGGCTGCGCCTGCACCGCATGCGTAAACCCGGGCATCACCGTCTGCTGATGTTCCCCAGCCAGCTGCTGTACGACCGCGCGAACATCCACTAAATCCTCACTCAACGACAGTATCCACTCCCTCAACTTCATCCGGATCCACGCCGCCCCCAAATCATTACGACTGCGCCCCAGGTGGATGTTACTCGCCCCCTCACCCACACGATCCACAAGCCAACCCTCCAGCTCCAGGTAAGCCGGATGCCACTCATACCCCAGCCCCGGTGGCTCCTCCTCTTCCATCACCGCAATCAAAGCCTCCGCCAGCGCACTCGCAAGCTCCCGCGACATGAGCCCCTCCTCCTCCAGCATGATCACCTGAGCCTTATTCGCATACACCATATAGTCATACAGCCGCCGCTCCTCGACTGCCTGCGCACCATACGCCGTTAACAGTGTTAAAACCAGGCACCATTCGGCTAGCCGCACAAACCATTTCATACTCAACTTATTCAGGGAAAACACATTCATCACACACATACGGCTATTCCAAAAAACGCACCCGGACAAACGCAAACCTACTCACCATTCTAACAGTTTAATCCTCGATACTTCGAGGCACCTACGACTCATCGGAACGATATTCTACCCTAGGTTGCGTTGCGGGATAAATCCCTCGGCAACACCCACCGCGCTCCGTTTCCCTGGGCTAGCCCAAACTCCGGCGCACTCTCGCATTGTAGGACATCGCCGCAAACGCTGCCCAAAAACCACAAATAGGCCAGGTAATAAAAAGCCCTAACCCTGCCGTTAGAAACCCGACCACACTATTCACCAAAAACATAAACAGCGCACCCCAGGGAGCCGAGTAAATCATCCCGATAGGCCCAAAAATGAGACCCAGCAAAAATGCCAAAAACGCACTCTTCTTCGTCGCGAGAATCACCGCCTTCTTATTCGAATCTGCTTGCCCACTCATACCTACAGTCTGACAAATCTCACCCAATACGCAACCACTCAATTCAGCAACCATCCCTACACCCAGAGCGATCAGCGGCTGCCTGCAAGGCGATCACAAAGGAGCGTATAGATATTACGTAACCACAGTGCAAATCTGCATACCGGAGCCTCCGTCCTTTAGGATAAAATGCAGCACTCCGTTAGTAGCATATTATATAAAATTCAATATCTTCGTGGACGCTTTTTGAAGGGTGTGGCGAGAGTGAGATATCTGGTTTACAAGTTAGAATGGGTAGGCGCGTATGTTAATACGTAACTATTCAGGATAACGCAGTAGGCCTGGTATGTCACCTCGAGGATGAGTCGACACATACACCCCCACCAAAGCTTCGTTGACCAATGAAGGGGGTGGCGAGAGCCAGAACGATGGTTTACAAGCGCTGAGGCATGGGGAGTGTGTAACCTACACATGACCCTTTGCCGAATGCCGCAGTCAGCCTTCGTTGTGGCCTCGAGGATGGATTGCAGCAAATAACCAAAGAAATTCGTTCAATCCCATAATCTCAAAAACTTGAAAACCAATACTCCCAACCTAACAATCCATCCGCCCACACCCCTTCAACATATATTCGTGAACGTCTTTTGAAGGGTGTGGTGAGGTTGAGATGTGAGGGCTGCAAGACACTCACAAAGGAGTGTATGCTAATACTCGACTGCAGTGAGAGTTTGTAGCACACCTCGCATGTCACCTCGAGGATGGATTGCGGCGAATATCACAAAGGAATGTTTACCCAATCAATTTACGATTATTTTCTAAATCATATATCAACTCAGCAATCCATCCGCCCACACCCTTCAAACTGGAAATGCTTTGGCAATGACTAGATATCTGGTTAGCGAGTAAAATGCTCAGGAGTGTATAAGTATACATGACTGAGGTATTTTATAAAGCGCTGCCTGGTATGTAGTCTTGAGGTTGGATTGTCTCCAAATAACTAGACTAACAAAATTTTGAATGCGCTGAATTATTAAAGAAATAGACCATACCGACAATCCAACCGCCCAATCAATTTCCATAAAAAAGGGGAGTGCTTCCCACAGCACCCCCCAGATACAAGCTAACTATCGATTTTTCCCTGAATCTAAGAAAAAGACTTTCCCCTAAGCGACTTCCACGAGCAACTCCTCACTCACCGCAGCCGCACCATAATCAAATATTACATCCTCACCGAGCAGCTCGCGCAAATACGTCTCACACGTAAAATCCAACCACTCCAGCGTTACCAAAATCTCCCCATGCACCTCCGCATTCAGCTCACTCAGCGGATTACGCCGCAGCCCCTGCACCTTCGCAGCGATCTGCCCGGCATATTCACCCGGTGCAAACAACATCGCCTGAATCGCCAGCAACTCATCCATTACGTCCACCCAATAAGGCAGTGACATCCATTCATCCTCGGAAAACAGCGCCATCAACTCATCGATTTGCGCACCCACTGCATCTTGAAATTCTGAAATAACGTCCTGAGGTCCTAAAAGTTTATCTGTAAGTTCGATCATATTAACAGTGGTTAAAATTTTAGCGGATATGTAATTAAGCGCTTGCCAAACACGACTTTGGATAAAACGCTTAATAACGGAACGTTGTTGTTTACCCATCCTTACAGGAAACTTTGTCTTTTCCTGTACCCAGACATATAAACTCGAATTAGTCAGTTGAGCCCAAGCAGGAAAAACATACCCAGCCCGGAGCAATGGGTATCCCTCTATGGCGATTATCTCTATCGCTACGCACTCTCGCGCCTGCGTGATCCCGATGCCGCACAGGACTGCGTGCAGGACACCCTCCTCGCCGGCATCAAAAATCTCGAAAAGTTTGACGGCCGCCAGGACATCAAATTTTGGCTCCGAGCCGTCATGCGCAACAAAATCATCGACATCTTTCGCAAACGCGCCCGCCACCAGACCGTCGACCTCGGCGAAGACGAGCAAATCCTCGAGTCCGCCCTCTATAAATACTCTGGCATCGCCACCATGTCCCCCGAAACCTGGAAATTCGACCCTCGCCAACTCACCGACCACGCCGAATTCCGCGAAATCTTTCAGACCTGTCTCGACGAACTCAAAGACCCCATGCGCGAAGCATTCATCCTCAAAATGCTCGAAAACATGGAAACCGCAGAAGTTTGTAAGGTTTTAGACATTGACGCGAATTATCTGTGGGTGCTACTCCATCGTGCCCGACAAGAATTGATGAAAAAACTCGATAAGGCGTGGAAAAATCCGCCTGAATAAGTATATTAACTCGCTATGTTCACTTGCAAACAGGTATCTAAAGCTCTCGAAAACGGAGATTACCATGACCTTCCCTTTTGGAAGCGCATGGGATTGCGCTTTCACGTGGCCTTCTGTGCCATCTGCGGGCGCTATAATAAGCAAGTCATGAACGTGCAGTCCACCTGCCGCCACGTCCGCGAACACGACGAAAAGCACGGCGAATGCTGTGGTCACGCCATGGAAGACTCCAAAAAAACCGAGCTCGAAGCCCTTATCGCCGAGCAAATGAAAAACCAGGAAAAGTAATCCTGGCACATGTCCACCGGTAAAAAAACAATTTTACTGCTTGGAGGTAGCAGAGGCCTCGGTGCTGAAGTCGCAAAACACCTCGATACACCTGAGAATCACCTGATATGCGTATCTCGAACACCCGCCGTTTGCGGTCAATGGCTCAAAGCCGATCTCGCTACTGAATCAGGTATTCAGACAGTCATTAAAGAAATCTCTGACAAACCGTTGGACACATTTTTATACATGGGAGGCGTTTGGGAGCAAAATGCATTCACAACCCAATATGAATTTCAAAGCAGCAGCCTTCAGGAAACTCAATTCGTGCTCGCCGTAAACTTGGTAGCACCCATTGAACTACTCCGAAATTTAGCAAAAAACCTGGCTAAATCTAAAAACCCGAAAGCAATTATCATTGGAGCTATATCCGCGCTCGATAACTCAGCAACTCCGGAAGTTGCCAACACCGCCTCAAAATTCGGAATCCGGGGAGCCCTTCAGTCGATGCGACTAAGTTTAAAAAGCAAAAAGATAGCGCTTACCCTCTTAAACCCCGGCAATGTAGCCACCGAAGAAGTAATCGATGATATTAAAGAAGGACGCTTTGAAGAACAGACCCCCATCTCCATGTCCGATTTCCTAAAATGCATCGATTGTGTTTTATCAATGTCACCGCATTCCGAGATTTCTGAAATCAATTTACAGCAAATGGTATAGCCCGTGATATCTGAGGCGCCTATACTCGACTGCAGTGAGAGTCCATAGCACACCTCGAATGTCAGCTTAAGGATGGTTTGTGACCAACAATAACAAATTCACAGAAACAAGTTACTCATTATGCCCTCAAAAAAATTTACTAAAATCAACAAACCATCCGTTCACACGCTCTCACAACACGAGCGGGAGCGGGTAATTCGTTATGCCTGGGAGGATCGCAGAACCTTCGACGAAATATTCGAGCGAACCGGCCTATCCGAATCCGAGGTTATCCACCTCATGCGAAATAGCCTCAAACCCAAAAGCTTCAAAAACTGGCGCGCCCGCGTCACCGGACGCATCACCAAACACCGCAAACTCCTCCGCGCCCACCTCCAGGAATAATTAATCTAATCACTATTTTTGGTGAAGATTGGTCACGTATGCGTCTACTTGGATAAATCAGAAACAATATCCAAGACAATCCACCCATCTACATCCTTGAGCCAGCTACTCCGATAATTCGTGGACCCCTGAAGGATGTGGCGAGGTTGAGATGTGAGGGCTGTAAAGCGATTACAAGGGAGTGTATGCCATATACTCGACCGCAGTGAGAGTCCGAAGCACACCTCGCATGTCATCTCGAGGATGGATTGCTGCGAATACCAAAATGGAATGTTTACCCAATCAATTTACGATCATTTACTGCATTATATCTCAACTGAGCAATCCATCCGCCCACACTTCTTCAATGAAAATTCGTGGACCCCTGAAGGGTGTGGTTGGATGCAGAACCGCTGGCTGCAAGGTAAGCGCAAAGGCGCTTATATTAATACGTAACTGCAGCGCGCACCCGAAGCACACTGCGGTTGTGTACCAGAGGATGGATTGCTACGAATAACGCAGAGATCATTTAACCCAGAAAACAAACAATACTATTTAATTATACACCATTAACGCAGCAATCCATCCGTCCACACCCTTCACCATGCAAAAGTATCGCCATACACTCACCGTAGTCACCTTAATGCTCGCAATGCTCCTCCAAGCGAACGAAGAACCCCAGCAGACCGCCGAAGAACGCGCACGCGCAAACTCCCCCACCAGCGAGGCCGACATTACCTCCGTCCGCCCCACGCGCGACCCCGCCACCTGGAATTGGAGCGTACCCGACCCCATGCCCCATGTCCACCACGGCACCATTCACAGCCCCTCCATGCAGCGCGAGATCGGCTACAACAGCTTCCTGCCCCCCGGCTACGAAGACAACCCAGCCATGCGCTACCCCGTCGTCTACTTTCTCCACGGTGTCACTGGCACTGAGAAATC
This sequence comes from Puniceicoccaceae bacterium, assembly GCA_028285755.1. GTDB lineage: Bacteria > Verrucomicrobiota > Verrucomicrobiia > Opitutales > JAFGAQ01 > JANQOQ01. The sequence continues at coordinate 65,173 of JANQOQ010000014.1, read as the reverse complement.
AGCCGCCCACATGGTGCACCTCGTCCTCCACGAGCTCGAAGCCGGCAACATCGGCCCCGTCATCTGGGTATACGTCAACGGCGGCCAATTCAGCGAATACGTCGACTGGGAAGACAGCTACGTAAAAGCCGAGACCTACATCATCCACGAGCTCATCCCCACCATTGATGAACGCTACCGCACCATTGCCGACCGCTCCGGCCGTGCCATCTCCGGCTGGTCCATGGGCGGTGCAGGCTCCACCCGCTTTGCTACCAAATACCCTCAAATGTTCTGCGCGGTCGCCTCCATATCCGGCGCCTTCCGCGTCATGGAACGTGTTGACCCTGCGGACGACGCCTTCGCCTGGGCTGCCAAACACCCCGAGAAAATTCGCGACCAAATCGGTATCACCCTCTTCTGCGGCGAGACCGACTTCCTCATCGAGCACAACCGCGCCCTCACTCAGCACCTCACCAAACTCGATATTCCCCATACCTACCGCGAAATTCCCGAAATCGGCCACGACCTCGGCAGCCTACAACGCCTCATCGGCCACGAATTCATCCGCTCCCTCGCCCAATACTATCACCCCGCCACCCCGGAAAAACCCTAAAAATATCCAGTCAGTGTGGACAATACTAGCTCACTTGATTAATCTAAATTAGAATCAAATACTTTAAATCATGAATCTAGTTAAACACCTTACCATCCTTACCGCAGCAGCTCTATTGCTTATAGCATCTGGCTGCTCCAACAGTGGCAGCCCGGAAGCTGCATCCGAACCCGCCGCACCCGGCACCATCGTCATCAACGGGGATGACACTATGCGCTTCGACGTCACCGCATTCTCAGTCACCACTGGCGAAGATGTCACCATACTCTTTAAAAACATCGGCAAACTCCCCAAAGAAGCCATGGGCCATAACCTTGTAGTCCTTCAGCCCGGCACAGACCTCGCTGCATTCGCCATGGCCGCCATGACCCAGAAAGACAACGAATACCTGCCCCCCGAAGCGGAGCACCAGGCCAAAATCATCGCTGCTACCAAAGTCCTCGGCCCTGGCGAGCAGGAAACCATCACATTTACCGCAGGTGCACCCGGCGAATACCCCTTTATCTGTTCATTCCCCGGTCACTTCGCCATCATGCAAGGGGTCATGACGGTGACCGCCCAATAAAAGCACAAATCTTTAAGACCCAAACCCAGGGCCTGTCTCACCACAGGCCCTTTTTTGTGCCCCAAAAGTCATACATCTCCCACCCATATCTTCGCAGATTTATGAAGGATGTGGCGAGCTTGAGATGTGAGGGCTACAAGGCGATCGCAAAGGAGCGTATAAACATACGTGACTGTAGCGAGAGCCCACAGTATACCTCGCATGTATACCGAATAAGCCACATCTATGAATGGAAGTGCTTTGAAAAGGATCAGAACCACGGGCTGCAAGGTAAGCGTAAAGGCGCGTATGAACATACGTAACTGCTGCGCGCATCCGATGCACACTGCGGTTGTGCACCAGAGGATAGATTGCGGCGAATAACCTGAATTTGGACTACCCGCTCAAACTAAAAGAACTTAACTAAACCTACCACTAACCCAGCAATCTATCCGTCCACACCCTTCAGCCCAAGCGCACGCAAAGCCGCCACCTCCCCCTGCCGCGCATAGTCAGCAGCCTCGCCCAAAATCCGTGCAGCCTCTTGTGGCGAGTGAAAACCCATCGAATTCTCCGCAGCGATAAAATCCAACCGCCACTGCGCCTTCCGCTGAAGCTCCAGCGCCTCTGCCAACGCCTCCTCCGGGACACCCGCCGCCTTCGCCTCCTGCACCGCATCGAGCAAAGCCATCAGCGCAGCACCCGCCCGTTGCAGCAGATCAAAATTACGCTGCTGGATCATATCCACCCGCTCCAGCAATTCACTCTCATCCACATGGTGACACGTCTGGCACGCGCGATTCACATTGAGCAACGGGCTCCGCACCCAATGGTCCGAAACCTTCGTAGCCCCATCCCGCATATAAGGCATATGGCAATCTGCACACGATACCCCGCTGCGCGCATGGATCCCCGTGCTCCACAACTCAAACTCCGGATGCTGCGCCTTCAGGATCTCCGCCCCGCTTTCCTTATGCGTATAGTCATAAAAACGCTGCCCATCCGCAAAAACCGTCTCATCCCAATGCTTTTCCGTGGCCTCCACCGACAGCCCATGCTTCCAGGGAAACTCCAGGGGCATCGCACTCGAGCAATAATATTCCACGTGGCACTGTGCACAGGCAAACGAGCGCATCTCAGAGCGGCTCGCCAGCACATTCGCATCATACGGCTCACTCCGGTCACTCGCACGCCACCGCTCGATGGACGGCATCGCAGGCACCTCCGCATCGGATTCAGCTAGCATCTGGATACTCTTGATAAATCCCGGGCGCGTCACCCGCAGCTCCATAGTCTCCGGATCATGGCAGTCCACACATGACACCGGGTGATTATCCCCGCGTGCATGCAGCATCGCATTCAACTCCTGGTAAGACATCGCGTGCGTCTTTTCAAAACCCGCCATCGCATCCCCATCCCCCAGCTCACGATAAAGCGGCATCGTCGAAGCATGGCAATGCAGGCACGACCCTGACTGCGGCTTCGTTAGCCGCTTGGTATTCTCCTGATCCTCCAGCATATAGGCATGCCCCCGACGGTCCCGATAATCGATCGAAAACGCATACCCCAGGAACATCCGCTTCAGCCACGGATCCCGCTCAATCTTCTCCTCAGGCAGTGCCTCACTCCCGCCATGCCCGCCAAACCGCGTGCGCGTACTCTCCGCCGTCAGCAGGTAGGAATCATACTGCCGCGGCCAGTTGATCCCCCACACCGCAGGATCCGTCGTATCCTCGGTCACCTCAACTGTGCGAATATACGGGTCCTTCGCCTCAGCCTTTCGCTCGTAAATGTTAATCAACAATGCAGTTGTCGAAGCGATCGCAATCGCGGCAACAACGAAGATCCCAATATACAGGACAGTGGATTTCGAGTTAGAATCATTCATGGCTTCAATTCCTTTGCTAAAATATGAATGGCAGGGTCATAACGCCCCATCCCTACCGAATCCCCGTGGCCAACAGAACGATGGCAGTGCATACAGCTCACCGCATCCTCCGAATGCGTCGCACCATGCACCATATCCCCCACCAACCCCTCATGACACTCAATGCAGTTACGCTGCAATATCTCCCGGTTCTTCTCCTTAATCATGATGGGCTCCGGAAAGTCGTTAAACGTAAACCCCTTCGAGTGAAAATACCCGTTCTCAGCCTTCGCGATATACTTGCCCACAAAATCGTGCGGCAGGTGGCAGTCCACACAAGTCGCCACATCGTGATGCGACCCCTTCTGCCACGAATTAAACTGCGGCTCCATAATATGGCAATTCATGCATGCTGCCGGATCCTTGCTAAAATACGAAAGCCCCTCCGCATACTGAAACGTATAACTCCCCACTCCAATCGACGTCCCCAAAATAACCGCCAATAATACACCCACTACCGTCAACCGACTACGGGGAAACTTCGATATCAGCTTAACATTCATCACAGCAGACACTCAGGCGGGGGTCATTTTATAGAGGGTTATTCAGTTCAACAACAATTGTTAACTATTGTAGAACAATTCCATTACAAATGCCAGAAAAAAAAGACCTTCGGGGACACTGATCTATTTTACGTAGCACCCTAGAGTATCGCACCTTGTTTCGCAGAACTCCCGGATATGTGCAATTTCTCTAAATCCGGAAATTCGTGGACGCATGAAAGGTGTGGCGAGATTAGATGTGAAAGTCCGTAGCACACCTCGCATGTCAATCCAATAAGCCACATTTGTTAACACGGGAAGTGCTTTGAAAAGGATCAGAACCACGGACTGCAAGGTAAGCGCAAAGGCGCGCATAAGCATGCGTAACTGCAGCGCGCATCCAAAGCACACTGCGGTTGTGCGCCAGAAGATTACACTTCACATGCTAGGGATGCCCTCATCGAATATTCTTAGTTCCCTGAAGGGTGTGGCGAGAGCCAGATGTCTGGTTAGCAAGTAAAATACCCAGGAGTGTATAAGCATACATGACTGAGTTATTTTATGAAGCGCCGCCTGGCATGTGGCCTTGAGGATGGATTGCGACGAATAATCAAATTTCACATTTACACGAGAATCCCAAAAAACTTTGCTAAACTATCCCCCACTTCAGCAATCCATCCGCCCACACCCTTCAACCACAAAAAAAGACCACAGCGCTGTGTGGTCTTTTTGTATAAATACTATGGCTTAAACAAGCTTACGCCTGCGGGATCAACACCGCGTCAATCACGTGGATCACCCCATTCGTCGCTTCGATGTCCGTCTGCACGACCGTAGCCTCGCCGACCTTCACCTTGCCATACTTCTTCTCAATGCTCAAAGGCTGTCCATTCACAGTTGGCGCCTCACCCGGCTTTACATCCGCTGCAAGCACCTTAGCAGGCACTACGTGGTAAGTCAGGATCGATACCAGCTGATCCTTGTTCTCAGGCTTCAGCAGGCTCTCAACCGTACCCGCAGGTAACGCCGCAAACGCCTCATCCGTAGGTGCAAAAATAGTCAAAGGCCCGTCACTCTTCAAAGTATCTACCAGCCCCGCAGCAGTCGCAGCCGCAAGCAAAGTCTGGAAGCTGCCCGCGTGCGAAGCGGTTTGCACGAGGTCCTTAGTCGCGCCCTTTTTATAAGAAGCGGTAGTCGCCTTAGCCGTTCCACAGGAACCACAGCTACCCGCATAAGCCGCACCTGCAAAAGCCACGGCACCTACAATACATGCTACAATAATTGTCTTCATAGTCTCTCTTTTATAAGTAATATAAGTTAATACAAAATGCTCATTAGTGAACATTCCCCCTACACAGTGTTGCATAAGGAACGATTATACGCACACCCCCTCACACCCTTACAAAAAACCGACCCATTTCCCCCAAAAACCGCATAAATACTAGGATTGTTCACCCTAATAAAACCAACAGGGAACAATCTTCACACGACTATTTAGTAGCCTGGATGCTAGAAAATCCGATTCCGAATATTCGTAGTCCCCTGAAGCGTGTGGCGAGATGCAGAACCGCTGGATGCAAGGCAAGTGCAAAGGCGCTTATATACAGCGCGCATCCAAAGCACAGTGTTCTGCTTTGCAGAATGCGCCATAGGATTACACTTCACATGCAAGAAATGTCCTACTCGAATATTCGTAGACCAATGAAGGATGTGGTGTAGGCTAGATATCTGGTTAGCAAATAAAATACTCAGGAGTGTATAAGCATACATGACTGAGTTATTTTATGCAGCGCAGCCTGGTATGTAGCCACAAGGATGAGTCGCCACGAAATCCAACCATAGCCATTAACACTTAAAATCCACAATACTACCTAAAAATACCAACAATTTGGGCGACTCATCCGTCCACACCCTTCATCACCTTTCACCGCTCCTAGATGAACCTGTATACTGCGTGAATCACAGTAATATTCGCCAAAGACCACAGAACCCAAAATCCCCGCCCCTTCACATCAAGCAAAAGATTAAACGCCAGCGTCATCGGCAGCACCACCCGCGCCACCGCCCAGTAGCCGTGCCACACCAGGTCCCCCAGCACGAGGAATAGCACACCATACACCAGGCCCATTCTTACGAGCGGCTCCGACGCAAACGCCTTGACCCGCATTAGCAGCCACCCCAGCTGCACCCAGAAGCCAACCAACGCCAGAAGCCGGAAAACATAGCGGTCATCCCAATTACCCGCAACCAACTCCCGCATCGCCTCCACCGCATTGCGCCCCATCGAGGCAAACGGCCAGTCAAAATTCCCGCGCACCCCCACAAACGCGTCAAAGCGCGTATGCACATACCAGTACCACGCCGCAAATACTCCGAGCCCCAGCAAACACACCACACCCCAGCCCAGCACACTCGCGGCACTCCCGCGCACCCACGGCCGCTTCAGCACCGGCAGTGCAACTGCAGCCAGCACATTCGTCTCCTTAAGCAAAATACCGGCAGCCAGCCCAACACCACCGCTCAAATACCGCTCACGCGCATACCTTATCAGCACCAAAATCAGCAACACACTCGGCAGATCCACCAGCGAATACTTCACACTGTCCAGCACCCCCAGACTCGCCACACAGCCGACCCACCGCGCAAACCCCCGCACATCCGCGACCCCGATCCATCGCCACACCAGCCACGCAAACGCAAACCAGCACACGATATTCAGCGCACTATACACCCGTATCGCCCACGCCGCATCCCCCAGCGCCAGCCCATACGCCACCGCCGGCAGCAAAATCCGCCGCGCCCGATACGCCGGCTCATCGATCGCCTCCGCCAGCTTCGGATTCCGCAGCAACGGGTCCGTCGCGATCTGCGCGTAAAACTGCCCATCATAGCCCCCGCTATCCGCACGCACATACGCCCCCATCTCCTCCACCACATCCAGATACCGTGGCTCAAAATACTCACCAAACCCCGCAAACTGGGTCAGCCCTCCCAGAAAGAAAATCTTCACCAGCACGCCGACTACAAACAACCCCACGACCGCCCCACCGGCCCACCGCCAACGCCTCACAATCCTATCCAAAGACTCAACCACAACAAAACCCCACCCAAACACACAGCTCCCTCACATACCAAGCAAAAACTCCAACGAGCTATTCAATTATTGTAGAATCAATTTCGGAAAAAAAAGTAATCTCTTCAGCGGTAGGATCACCAGCCTCACCGAAAAACCCAATAACTTCATACCCTCCTTTATATTCACTGAACCTTAATTCAGCCATTACATACCAATGCCGATCCAAAGTTATACGTAAAGTAGGAAACAAAGAATAATACCGCATAGATTGAGGTTTTAGATCGAGAATAATTGTAGAGATTACATCAGCATCAGATTCTAGATCAAAAACATAGTCATCCGAATCAATTACTTTTCGTGCTTCAATTAACTCCTTAGAGGCTTCCAATAACTCAATAAAATACTCATCCGGCTTTGCTTCTAAATAGACTTTTCTTTCCTCTACTTTTTCGCCGATGAACCAAATTTCGAAACCAAATAATAATGTGATAACAGCAGCTAAAATAGCATACAGAGCTAAAACTATTCCAAGTATTGTAACAGGAACAGATAAGACCAATATCATTAGCTTACTAGAGTCCTTAACATACATAGTGTTTTACTTAAAAGGAATATCGATAGCGGGCAATGAATTATGTAAAACACCCCATTTCACCTCCACCCGAACCTTCGTAGACCCGTGAAGGGTTTGGTGTGCGCTAGATGTGAGGTCTACCAGGCGATTGCAAAGGAGCGTATGCAAATACGTGACTGAAGCAAGGGTCCGCAGTACACCTCGCATGTTGCCACAAGGATGGATTGCTGACGCCTTTCGCAGAGTTAAACATTGCCTAAAATCTGAATAAATTATACTCAGTCTAGAAAATTCAGCAATCCATCCGCTCAAACCCTTCACCACAACCCTTTACTACCATGCAACTAGGCGCATTTTCTGTAAGTTTAACCGTCAAAGACATCCACGCATCCATCGCCTTCTACGAAAAGCTCGGCTTCAAACCATACGGCGACATGCCCATCGAAAACTGGGCCATCCTCAAAAACGGCCCCCACATCATCGGCCTCTTCCAGGGCATGTTCGACAAAAACATCCTCACCTTCAACCCCGGGTGGGATCAGGACGCCCAGGAAATCAACCCCTTTACCGACGTCCGCGAACTCCAAAAACTACTCAAAGCCCAGGGCATCGGGTTAACCACCGAAGCTGACGAAACCACCACAGGCCCCGCATCCATCACCCTCATCGACCCCGACGGCAACCCCATCCTCATCGACCAACATAGGTAAATCATAGCAAAATATTATGAAAAAAAAACTGATTGTAGTGCTCTGCCTTATCACGCTATTTGCATGCATTATAACAATCAGAATTGTAATTTTTTATAATGGCCTCAATGAAGAATTATTAGAAACACATAGGCAACAGATAGGATCGCGCTACCAAATTTCAGATGATGGGGATTTAATCATTAATATTGAGGATCGTAACCAAATATCGATTAAAGAAGCCACCAGTAATCTCCAAGAATTTCTAAAAGCTCAGGCGGAGAATAATAATCTACCTCGTCACATTATTGGTGTTAAGTGGGAAAAACCTGAATACGAGAAAATTCAGAATCCAGATTTTTTATCATTAGTTAAGAAACTTGATTATCACCAAAAATCAGAAATCGAAGATAAAGATTACTATTTCGAAATGATAAATCGATTACCAATAGAAGAAAGAGAGATTTTTGCAGCAACGAGTGAATTTACATTCGAGTTGCTAAAGGTTCTAAGCAACCCAGAAGCTGATACTGTATTCATTAGTTTTGAAATAAATAACTGACACAGAACGTTATAGAGGCCCTTCAGACGAACGTTCTTAGAAGCCTAGAAGGGCGTGGTGTGCGCTAGATGTGAGGGCTGCAAGGCGATCGCAAAGGAGCGTATGCCTATACGTGACTGTAGCGCGAGTCCGCGGCACACCTCGCATGTAGCCACAAGGATGAGTCGCCACGAAAACTCAAAACAACTATAGACTCCGCAAAGCCTCAAACTTTACCCATTATTTGAACAACCCAGGCGACTCATCCGCCCACGCCCTTCTCCCTACTTGTTGGCGCTATACAGCGCCACAAGCGCCGCCCCAATGGCTTGGGAGAGCTCACCCAAAGTCGCCTCCACGATCTTCACACGCTTCTGCTGCAACGGGAACATATACTTATTCGCCCACTCGCGAATGCCGCCCATATAGCGTGCACGAAACTCCTCCGTCGTCGAAGTCGGGTCGATCAACCCGCCACCGATCACGACATACTCCGCATCCATGGCCACCGTGAGGCTCGCCACATGCAACCCCATTGCCTTCGCCTGATAGTCAAAAATCTCCAGTGCCAGCGCATCGCCGTCCTGCGCAAGTCCACGCAGCGACAGCGCCCGGTCCTTCGCAGGTTTACTGAGATCAATACACGGATGATCCGGATACTTGGGCGCCAAAAAGTCAAGATACTGCGGCAACCCGGAGATCGAAGTATACGGCTCCGCACAGCCCCAGTCTCGCCCGCAGCCACACTCAAACAACGGCAGACCCAGCAAATGATAGGGGATCGGCACGTGCCCGGCCTCCATACCCATCCAGTTATCCCCGAGCAAAGGCATACCCTTCTTATCAATATACGCACCGCCCAGGCCACTACCCGGCGCAAGCATGAGTACCGAAGCCTTCTTATCACCACGTACCCGCTGAGCCTCGCCGACTCCGGCAAAATTCCCGTCATTCCCCCAGGACAGCGGGATAGGCCGCCCCGCAGCCACCGCGATCGCATCCTGATACTCCTTATGAAACTCCCAACCCGAAAAACTATCGGGCAGATTCACCGGGTTATCCATCACCCCATCATCCTTATACGGTCCGGGGATCGCCAGACCCACACCCTCGACCTGCTCCCACACCAGGTCATTCTCCTCAAGAAACTTTTCCAGCCCCTCGATCCAGCCGCTCACCACCGCCTCGGTGCCCAGCTCCGAGTTCGTAGAGCTCTGGGCCAGATTCTCACACACCGGCGTACCATCTTCATACACACCACAGGTTTTGGAAGTGGTTGCACCACTATCAGTTCCTAAATACACTTTCTTCATACTACACGGATTCTTAGATCAAATTGGGCCCCATGGGATTAGGGGAAATAACGGTTGTTAGATTTACAAACGCAGGACGTCAAGAGCCGGATCAAACAAATACCACACTAATCCGCAAAATCAGCCCCACTTATTGCTTCAATAAACTGAACAGGAAGACCCCCCAACCCATCAAAACCCCTATAAACATTTTTTAGTAATAAAGAATCCGGAAAACCGTTTTATTTGTATTGAACTATATGAACAGCCTCAAATTTACCTTACTCCTTAGCCTCGCACTTGGGATTTTCACAACCAGCGGATATGCCCAGGATGATATCATGACCGGTGACGAAATCCGCCAGGAAATCATAGACCAGACCCTCACCGCCACCGTCATGTTCATCACCGGCCGTGTCATCCACCGCTCAGACGGTACCTGCAGCTTCCGCGCCCCCTTCCGCAATGCCGAAGGCACCTGGGAAATCATTGGCGACGAAATGTATGTCGACTGGGAAGACAAAGACGAGGTCGAAAACACCGGCTTCATCCGCAAAGGTAACGGCAAATACAAGCTCACTGCAGGTGGGCCCACCCTCCGCATCGAGACTAAAAAATCACTCAGCTAAAGCTCCTAATTATACTTATCCCATTCTAAAATTCGATCGAGCGATAATATTATGTTTAGTGATCTGTGCTGCTGTGTCGCCGTGAAAAATTTTAAAATAAAAATCCTCTGTGCCTTAGTGTCTTTGTGAGATAAACTCCAAATCCAACTTCATCTGTGTTAATCCGTGGCTAAAGCTCCTACTCCTCAGCACTCAGCGAGTAGCTGATCGGCTCCACCCCATTCTTCACGGCCCAGGCCCACCACTTCTGCTGCATAGCTGTCAATATCTCCGGCAGCTCTTCACCCAAATCCTGCGTCTCATTGCGATCCGCATCCAGATTGTAGAGATACCACTCATCCTTCGGCTGGCGAAAGATCGCCTTCCACGGCCCCGTGCGTACCGCCCCCTCATGCACATGCTCCCAGTAGAGCCACTCATGCGGGATACGCGTACCCACCTCGAAAAATCCGCGCAGGCTCTTCCCCTCGTACGGGTGGATCCAGTCCCCCGCATGGATCTCCGGGTATTCCGCCTTACCTAAGTCCACCGCCGTTGCCATAATATCGATGATGTGCGCCGGATCATCAATGATCGTGCCGCCCTCCAGCGCAATGCCCTTGGGGAAGTGCGCGATCAACGGCGTGGTGATGCCCCCTTCATGGCTCTGCGTCTTGTAACGGCGCAGCGGTGTGTTCGAGGCATTCGCCCAGCCCTGCCCGTAGGTCAGCTGCTGCATCCGGTCATAGTCCCAGTGCGTGATATTCTCCACCAGGCCACCCCCCAGGTGCGCCTTGCCATTGGGGGCACGGTCATTCCACGGCTCCGGGCACGCCCCATTGTCCGAGAGGAAGAGCATCAGCGTATTATCAAATTCATCCAGCTCCTTGAGCAGCGCGATCAGATTGCCAACCTGATAGTCCACGCGGTGGATCATCGCGGCATAGCTCGCCATGCGAAAGTCCAGATCCTCCTTCTCCTCCTGCGTCAACGTATCCCACGCGGGCACCACCGGGTCCCGCGGCGAGAGCCCCCAGCGCTCATCCACGAGCCCCATTTCCAGCTGGCGTGCCCAACGCTCCTCGCGCAGGGCATCCCAGCCTTTCATATACTTCCCCAAAAACTTTTCCACCTGCTCCTTCGGCGCATGCAGCGGCCAGTGCGGCGCCGTATACGCCAGATACAGGAAAAACGGCTTATCCCGGTCCCCCTCACGCACAAACTCCAGCGCATAGTCCGTAAACGCATCCGTCGTGTAGTAATCCCCCGTGCGCGGCCCCTGCTGCTCATTATCCAGCATCAGATGCTTGTTCTCGGCGGGCCGATAAAAATCACTCGCGCCCTCCAGGATTCCGTAATACCGGTCAAACCCCCGCTGCAACGGCCACATCGAGCGCTCCTTCAGCCCCACATGCCACTTGCCTGTCATATACGTCTGATAGCCCGCCGGCCGCAACACCTCCGCCAGCGTCACACAACGCTCATTGAGATACCCCTGATACGCCGGCAGCGCCCCATCCGGTCGCCGTGTCATCATTCCGATCCCTGCCTGATGCTGATACAGCCCCGTCAGCAACGAAGCGCGCGTCGGGCAGCAACGCCCCGTATTGTAAAACTGCGTAAACCGCAGCCCCTCACTCGCCAGCCCATCCAGATTCGGCGTCGGGATCTCCCCCCCATAGCACCCGATATCTGAAAAACCCATATCATCCACCATAATCACGATGATATTCGGCCGCTCATCGGCCTGTATACTGACCGCAGCCAACGTTAAACTCAAAATCCAAAAACGCAAAAAGGGGTTGTCCACATTCATAAATCTTACTATCTACACCCCTACACGAACCAACAACCCATTCCCACCAAACAGTTAACCTTGAGATTTATGCATACTATTGCCAATTTGGCTAACCGAGTCCAACCTCATGAATGCCTGGATACAAAAACACGACCTCTCAGCAGAGGAATTTACACTAAGTAGTCCTCAAGAGGCTATTGAAATTCTACTCACCTTCGATTGGGCCACTGAATCTCAAAAACAAAAAGAAAAGGAAGAGAACGACATAGAAAATTGTCCGGCTGGTTTAGGTATCGTAGCTCAAAAAGGTCTATTCTTGCACATTTGCCCCGATGAAGACTTTAAATGCTTAGTCTCATTTCGATACCCAAAGACAACAAAAATTCTAGGCATTTTGCCCAGAACTTTTCATCATTTAAATTCAGCGGAAGAGGTGACCAAAGTTCAAGCTACTGAGCTGATCAAACTCTTCTTTGCCTCACAGTATTCTGAGATCGAAGAAATTCTGAAGTAACTATTTAGGCAGCTCCGCCTCCTGCTTGCCAGCCGCCCAGACCATCCCGCCATAGATGTGCTGGAGAAAATCCTCATTCCGATACGCCTCGGTGATGTGGCCGATCGCCGTGTAAAACACGCGCGCCGCACCAAACTCATGATACCACGCGATCGGGTGCCAGTCCCCCATATTATTGTCCGCACTGGGCGTATATGTCCGCTCATCCACCGTGAGCACTACATTCAGATGATCCGGAAAAGGCGGCTCAAATACATACCACTCATCCGTCCATAGCCAATGATCGTTTAAATGCATGCACGCGGGAAACTCAGGCTCCTCCACATTCATCACGGCCGTCTGCTTGGGCGGATGCCCGTGAAACGCACTGCCGATCACATCCTCCCACCAGGGCCACGGGTTGGGCATATCGCGGATCGCAGACGCCGCATGCACCCCCACAATGCCACCCCCCGCTTCGATATACGCCTCAAACTCCGCACGCTTCTCCACGTTCAGCCACGTGGGATTCGCACTGATAAATACGATCACATCAAAATCGGCAAACGTCTGCTCACCAAACTCCTTCGCACGATCCACAAACGTCATCTCAAAAAAGTGCAGCTCCGCCATCCGCTCCAGAGACTCCCGGGCCACCGGCACATTGCGGTAGTGCCACTCATCATACGCGTCCGCAAACACAAGCGCCTTAAACTGCGCCGCATGGGCAGCCAATCCTACCCATAGACCAACCAGCACCGCCAACCCGCGATACATCGATAAAATACTCATTCCATATTTCATAATAGCTTATACCTTTTCCTTTCTATTCCTCCTGCCACTCCAGCTTATACATCATGATCCCCTGAAAATCCGCCAGATCCGAAATATACCACTGCCCATCCACATACAGGATCTCCGGCGCCTTCAGATAATACTCAGCGATTAAATTACTGTCATCATTCACCCCAAAATACGTCGGATCCTTACTCCGGTACACATACGTCTTAAACGTCATCGAAGACGCCCGGAACAGGTAGTAATACCCGTCCAGATACTGCACAAACGGGCTCTCAAACGCCACGGGGCCCTCACTGTCCTTACCCCCGGCACATACCACCGTATCGCCATACCAGTCCCGCATATTACGCGACTTCTTCAGCTTCACATAGCTGATCAGCTCCCCCGCATCATTCTCCTCGGAGATCGTCGAGTAGGCATAATACTCATCACCCACAAGCATCACCATCACATCACGCCCACCGTCCGGATAAAGCAAGTTGCTACCGCTCGCATCCAGCGAACGCTCAAACCCGATCCCGTCGGGCGACTCCATCAGCCGGATCCCTGCCGAGTGGTAAAACATATAATAGGTATCCCCCTCCTTTAGAAAGTACGGTGCTCCCATCGTCTCCTCAATCCGTCCATTGCGAAAACGGATCTGCTCGCCATAGCGCGGCTGGGCACGCGCCGCCACCCCCCAGGGCTTCCAGGGCCCCTCCTCCAGAGACTCTCCCTGCCAGCGATACAACAACCGACTCGGCGCCGTCCCCCGCATACATGCCCACAGCTGCCAGTTGCCATTCACATCCTGCAAAAATCCATGATCCACCACGTGCTGTCGCTCGGGGTTCGGCCCGTTCAGCTCCCCCAGGTCGGGCATCTCAGTGATTCGCCACGGCTCCCCCACCAGTACCGGCACCCGCGGGATCGCCTCCGCCCAAATAGCCCGTGGCAATAATAAAACTAAGAGGATAATCTGAATAAAGCGGAGAGTCTTCATAGCGTGGATAAGGTCGTAAATCGGGGATCATTCAGGAAGACGCTCAGAAACCCCCTCTCCCCCAAACCTGAAAACCACAATCTTACCGCCTAATCCAAAACCACACCCACCATCTCCAGATCATAATCACGAAACGTCCTCAACTCGCCACGAGTCCATAGCAGGATCGTCCCCTCGCGGTCCTCCGCAGGCACCACCGGGCGCAAATTATCCACCGTTGAGTTCTCGGTGATCGCCTCCCAGTTCCAGCTTGCACCCCTATCCTCAGTGACCCCTGCAAAAATCTCATAGTGCCGCTCCCCATTCGCATCGCTGATCAACGGCTCGCCCGTCGCCGGGTCCACATCCGCCGAGATGATTACCCGGTTGGGATCACTCGGCACAATCGCACACAGCCCCGTATAGTCATTCTCGCGGGGATAAAGTGCCGAACCTGCATAAGCCATTTCATTCACCTGCCATTCCAGCCCATCCCAACGTGCATAGTAGTAGCGGATATCCTCATCCCCTACAGGCCGCTGCTCACGCGCCCGATGCACGGAAAACACCGTCAGCGGGTATCCGTTCGCATCCAGCTCCAGGTCTATCGTCCACGCCACATGATCCGCATCCCCGGGAAACACCGGTGTCAAATCCACCGGGCTCAAATCCGGTGAAACTCCGGTCGACAGCGGCGCGATAAATGCCCCATCGCTGCCATATACCTTACCCCGGCGAATCACCCCGTGCCAAATGCCATTCTGGTAGGCACGCGGATGGTCCTCAGTCGTCATAAAGTGGATCGTATCCACACTATTCGAGGCATAAATCACGTACGGGCGACCCCCATCCTTACCGGAATACTTCGGGTCATCCACAGGCCGCGGCCAGCTCAAAAACTGCCCGCCTAAGTCAAAAGTCTTACCCCCGTCTTCCGAAATCGTGTAGCTCGGATTAAAATTCAGCGCACGGTTAAAATTATAGATGCGACCACCCTCAGCGCTCAGTCGGTGTAGATTTGTATAGGTCACCATACGCGGGCTCACATAGTCAAACACCCGTACAGGCTCCCAAACATCGATCGACCCTGCTCGTACCGTCCGCGTGTAAAATACCTTACGATTATCCTCGCGGGGCTTCACTTGCCCATGGTTCGCCCAGCTCATCAAAATACGCCCGTCATCCAGCTCGAGAAATACCGGTACATTGTGATCATCCGCCTCATGCTCCGGGTAGACCGCAACCGTCTTCACTTCACCCGTTCGCAGATTCCAGGAAGTCACATCTATGTCTCCCTCGGGCGACTTCACCGAACCAAATACCACCTGATCCCCTACCACGATTGCCCGCTCATCCTGATACCAGCACCACCCGCCATTCGGATGGAGCAGCTTCACCTCCTCACGGGTAAATGCACTCAAACTCAAAAAAACACTTAATACCCAGAATCGCTTCAATAATCTCATACTAAAAGAATATACGAGTTCCCATTGATCACCAAAACAAATATGTATTTCCCTTTAAAAAACTTTTAGGGCTTTGACAGCCCTTGGGCGTCAACCCTATAACGCTTGCTGTTCACCGTTATATTTGCTGCTTATGTCACACCCAAAATCCAGCCCTGAGGGCACTCAGGTCTCTCGTCGCCACTTCCTGAAAAGCTCCGCAATCGCAGGCTCCGCCGCACTCATCCTGCCCGCCTGTAATTTTTCCCCGGAGAAGGCCGGTCTGGCACTCACCAACCTCCAGGTCACCCCCGACCAGCAGACCCTCATGGAGGCCGTTGTCAACGCGCTCATCCCCCCGGGCGAAATCAAGGGCGCCCTCGAGCTCGGCGTGCATAACTTTATCTGGATCATTATCGACGAATGCCGCCCCACCGAGGAGCAGAACGCATTCCTCGCAGGCATCGACCAGATGGACGCGCTCGTCCGCCACATCAACCGCAGGCCCTTCCATCGCCTTTCCCCGGCCCTGGAAGCCGATTTCCTCGACAGTCTTGAAGCCGGCGAGATCACTCATGGCCAGATCCGCGACAGCGTCGAAAACCCATTCGACCTCGAGGCCATCCGGGCCACCTACCGCGAGATCAAGCGCCTCACGATCCGCGGCTACTACTACAGCGAATACATTATGACCGAAGTCATGCCCTACCAGCTCGTACCCGGCGCCTACGACTTCTGCCACCCCATCGACCCCAACGCACGCGTCAACATCCACGCCTAATCCCAATAAATTAATAATACTAAGAACACGCCGTCTCGCTATCCGAAAGTACATCACAAGAACCTTTAAAAAACTTAGTGCCTTTGTGAGAGGAAAAAACCAGCAAACCATGTCCAATTTAAACATCGACGCCAAAAAACAAAACACCTACGACGCCATCGTCATCGGCTCCGGCATGTCCGGCGGGTGGGCCGCCAAAGAGCTCTGCGACAAGGGCCTCAAGACGCTCGTTCTCGAGCGCGGCCGCGAGGTGCGCCACGTAGTTGACTACCCTACGACGAACATGAACCCCTGGGAGTTCAAATACGCCGGCGAGCGCAACCAGAAGCTCCGCGAGGAAAACCCCGTCGCCGACAGCACCTACGCCTTCAACGAAGATTCCAATCACTTTTTCGTCAAAGACAAGGAGCACCCCTACATCCAGGAACAACCCTTCGAGTGGATCCGCGGCTACCAGACCGGCGGCAAATCCCTCATGTGGGCCCGGTGGACGCAGCGCTGGAGCCAATACGATTTCGACGGCCCCGCCCGCGACGGTTTCGCGGTCGAGTGGCCGCTCTCCTACGAGGAGCTCGCCCCCTGGTATTCGCACGTCGAGAAATTCGCAGGCATCTCCGGCAGCATTGAAAACCTCCCCGCGCTGCCCGATGGCGAATTCCTGCCACCCCTCGAGCTCTCCTGCGTCGAAAAACACTTTAAGGACCACCTCGCAGCCAACTACGAGCACCGCCACCTCATCGCACCGCGCTGCGCCCACATCACAGGAAATTACGAGTACTACGCACAACAGGGCCGCACCCCATGCATGAAGCGCGACCTCTGCACCCGCGGCTGCCCCTTTGGCGCCTATTTCAGCAGCAATAGCAGCACCCTTCCCTGGGCCGCCCGCACGGGAAACCTCACCATGCGCCACCACTCTGTCGTCCACTCCATCATCTACGATGAGCAGCTCGGCAAAGCCACCGGCGTCAACGTCATCGACGCGGAGACCAAGGAAATGGTCGAATACTACGCACCCATCATCTTTGTAAACGGCTCCACACTCAATACCAACCTCATCCTCCTCAACTCCAAGTCCGGCCGCTTCCCCGCAGGCCTCGGCAATGACAACGGCCTCCTCGGCAAATATATCGCCTTTCACAACTTCAGCGCACGTGTCTACGCCACCTACGACGGCTACCCCGATGTCACCACCATCGGCCGCCGCCCCAGCGGTGCCTACGTCCCCCGCTTCCGCAACCTCTTTCAACAGGACAACGTCGACTTCATCCGCGGCTACGCATCCGGCCTTACCGCCACCCGCCACGCCTATCCCGACACCAGCGGCTCCGGCCAGTCCCTCAAGGAACAAGTCCTCAACCCTCAATACGGGCCCTGGGGCATCCGCACCTGGATGATGGGCGAGACCATCCCCAAGGAGCACTCCACTGTTACGCTCGACCCCGAGCAGACCGACGAGTGGGGCATCCCCCTCATCCGCATCAACGTCGCCTACGACGACAACGACCAAAAAATGGTCAAAGACTTCCTCAACGAATTCTCAAACATGTTCGAAGACGCCGGCTTTCAGGACATCGAGCAGGAGCACTTTGACCGTGCCCCCGGTAACGACATCCACGAAATGGGCGGAGCCCGCATGGGCAGCGACCCAAAAACCTCCTTGGTCGACAAATACCACCGCCTCCACCACTGCCAGAACGTCTACATCACCGACGGCGCCTGCATGACCTCTACCTCCACACAAAACCCCTCACTCACCTACATGGCCCTCACCGCCCGCGCCGTCCACCACGCCACCAGCAAGATAAGCTAGTTATTCAATAATTCTTCAAATTTTAATCGAACATTATCCAAGCTGATATCAAAACCTTCTTCTTTGTGTTTAAATGGGTTTCCATAAACAACATGATACATTGACTTATTGTGCAATAAGCGGCTCAGACTCCTATCCACATTTCTAGATGCAATAGATGCTTCATCCCAAAGCTTAGCTAATTTCCTCTGTTCTATATTGTTATCACCATCTTTGTATGTCGAATAATACTGAAGTGTTGCATGTAAGGCATCACAGATTGCTCTAAGGGCAAGATCTGTTTCCTCCTTTTTCTTAATTCTGCTATCTTTTAGAATAGGAATTAATGCTAAAAATCCTGATATTATAGACTGAAAATCCATTATTTAAAAAGTTTACAATATTATAGCTATATTTTATTATTAATTAATTAAAAACACTACAAACAAAATGAAATGTATTTTTAAACTATTCCTAATTTTTATGTCTTCTGCACTAATTTTATCCGCTGCAGACCCTTTTCTACCAAAAATTAACGTTAAGGAGTTCCAAGTTATTGATTTAGAAAGAGACGATTCAAAATACATCTTAACATGGAAACTACTAGCTACCAACAAGGAAAGTGGAACTAAACCAGCAGTTTATAGAATCGTGCCTCTTGATCGATTTGGGAAAGAAGCTAAACAATGGTCTTCACGTGATTGGTTTGCTGAAGGTGAAATAGAGGTAAGGCGTTATAGAGATCGTTCCTTCGAGGGTACAATTGAATTACCAGTCAAGGGAATTGAAAATGAAACAATCCAAGGAATCGGAATAATGTTTACTTCCAGAGGTGGTCTAAGTCGTTACGATAAAGAATACTCCGAAATGACAATTACTAGCATTTACGGGGACCCAGTTTATGGAAAATTGAATCAATGACCATAGTTGACTTCTTAATTGCAGCTCTATTTCTTTTTGGTTTTTTTTGGATCATATTCAAGCCTTGGAGATGGATTACGGTAAAAGCGGACGACAAAGGTTTCATCTACACAAAAAGACTAACTAAAAAAGAAGGATTCATTTCTTATGATTCGTGCGAAGTCATTTATGAAGGCGGATTTGGAATCGGCTATAAATCACTCAAATTAGCGTTCAAAATGGATCCTCTAACTATCGGTACTCTTATGAATTTCGTATTTGGCCCACGTAAGTTCTTTGTGATTAAACACACAAATGATTCTTTGGATTTATTTTTCTATTTAAAACCAAATGAGGAAGTAGATAATATCTTGGAAAAACTTCGACCAAATTAATTATTCGCCGTGCCGCTTTACCACTGCAAGAGACCCCAAATCCCCATCCATCTGCATAATCACCCCCTTTGTGTCTTAGTGCCTTTGTCAGATAAACTCCTAAACCCCATCCATCCGCGCCAATCTGTGCTAAAAACCACACATCACCCCACCACTAATACTTGAATTCGAGCCCGCCTGTGGTAAACTACTTCACCATGAGTAATCGCCGCACCTTTATAAAAACTGCTATCGCAGCAGGCACCGCAGGGCTGGCTTATCAGGCACCTGCTTCCGCAAATACCCCTTCCGGCAAATCCGTTGATCGCCGCACCCTGGGCCGCACCGGGGCAAATGTATCCATTCTGGGCCTCGGCCTCGGCTCCGCATTTACACAACCGCACACCGATGACCGCGAGACCGGCCACAAACTGCTCCACCGCGCGCTGGATCACGGCATCAACTATTGGGATACCTCACGCGGCTACGGCAAAAGTGAGGAAATCATTAGCCCCGTGCTCACCAAACGCCGCGACGAAATTTTCCTCGTCACCAAAAGCGACGGCCGCACCTACGATGCCTTCATGAAGGATTTCGAAACCAGCCTCAACACCCTCGGGGTCGACCATGTAGACCTGATGCACGTCTGGAACGTCGGCGCAAATGAAGACCTCGACGTCATCGAAAAGGGTGCCTACAAGGCCATCCAAAAGCTTAAGGACGAAAAAGCCATCAGCCACTTCGGCATTACCGGCCATAGCGGCGCAGCGATCCTCATGGATCTCATCACCCGCATTGATCCCGATGCCATCCTTACCGTTTTTCCGTGCACACGCGACGACGAAGGGCGATATGAAGACGAGCTGCTCCCGCTCGCCCGGGATCGCAAAATGGGCGTCATCGGCATGAAGACCGTCCGCCGCGCACGCAATGCAGACCTGCGCGGCAGCGACCTCGTCCGCTACGCACTCTCACTGGACGGCGTCAATAGCACCATCGTCGGCCTCGATACCCAGGCCCATCTCGACGAAAACATACAGATGGCCACCAACTTTAAACCCATGAACAGCGAAGAACGCGCCGAGCTGCACAGCTACTCAGTCCGTGCACTCGCCGGCATCCCCACTCCCTGGGAACAACCCGGCTACCGCGACGGCGCCCTCGTCTAAGCAAGTTCACCAAGACGTATTTAACGATTCTTAGAAAAAGAACCGTGAGATTTTCTAACATCTCACGGTTTTTTTATTAATCTCTCACTGAAACTACCCTACACCCACGCGACCCACTCGTCCGCGCTCCCCGGCAGTAGCTCGGATTGGTAGCCGTAGCCCTCCAGCAGCGCTTGCGCTTCCCCTTCCTTGATCCCCAGCGCACGCATCCGCTCCGTATTCTGCTCAAAGTAGATTCGCCTGATCATTTGCTTCTCCAGCAACCCAGCGCACCCGCGTAGCACCAGCGTGTCCGCCCCCTCCACATCGATCTTCATCACCGCCACAGGCTCGTCAATCTGTTCATCCAACCGCACCATCTCCACCTCAATGCCGCTAGCAGTATCCCCATCCTTACGGATGCCGCCCCAGCCCGTCTGCTCCTCCGGGCCAATGTCAAAAGTCACCGTCCCCGCGGCATCCCCCGCCGCATTCGGTAACACTCGTGCACGCTCCGTAAATCCGTTTGCCTGCAGATTCCCCTGCAGCAGTTTCTGATTGCGCGGGCTCGCCTCCACCATCACCGCCCGGTTCTCCGGTCGCCCTGCCAGCCAGAGGCAGCTGAAATACCCGAGATTTGCCCCCACATCCACGAAGAGGCCCCCCTTACGCGAGAGCCGCTGTATCTCCCGGCTCAGCCCATACTCATAATACCCGAGCAGCGCTAGCTGCCCCGAGATCACATCGCCCACCACCAGGTTGCGCATCACCACCTCCGGCGCAAACCGCAACTGCGCCTCCTTAAAAACATCTGCAAACTCGCCCTGCCGGTTATTGTAAAACCGAAAAAACAGGCTTTCCGCCAATCGCGGGGGTAACTTCCTCAATAGCGCGCGCATGAGACCCATTTAAAAGACCCCATCCACCCCGCAGCAATCTTAAATCCCTGCACGAAAGCAGGTTATCACGAAAACGATAAGCGCTACTACATAACTAACACTTGAAAAGACAATGAAACTACGATCTAGAGTGCTGAACCCATCATCATTAGGCCAATAGTATTGTTTAATCAGTCTGAATTGGAGAAGCCGATCTTTACTGTATTCAAATCTATATTGCTCAGAAAAAAGAATTCTTAATTGTGGAATAATTGCGAATAAAACAACGAACCAACACAAAACAAAAAAAGTAACATACTGCCCACTAAATACACCCATTAAAAGCAAGACAGCCGCTAGAAGTGTCATCCCAGAAGTAAAATACAATTCTGTCTTATTCTTATAACACTTAAACTCCATTAGATACTAAGTGAATCCTAAAACCCCTTACAACGGCCGCACCCAGATATTGCGAAATCGCACGGGGCTCCCATGCCCCCCCAGTGAGAGCGGCAGCTCTTTCGCATGCACCTCTACCTCAGCGATCTCCTTCCACCCCGTCGGTCGGCGAATCGGCGTATTCAGGTGCACGAGCACCCCATTATGCAGCACCGTTACTCGCGGTTGTTTCACGAGCTTCCCGCCCTTGAATACCGGTGCCTGAAAAAAGATGTCATAAGTCTGCCAAACCCCCGGCTTACGGGTCGCATTCACGAGTGGGGGCGTCTCCCCGTATATCGCCGCACACTGCCCATCCGCGTAGACCTGTTTCTTATGCATCGGGTGCGAATCAAAGATCTGGATCTCGTACTTCCCCATCAGCACCACCCCATTATTCCCACGGTTGGAAAAACGATCCGGCTCCTCATCCGGCGTCATAAACTCGATGTGATATTGCGCACTGCCAAACGCCTGCGTCGTCGTCAAATACCCGGCACCTGCCACCAGCTCACCTTCATCCACCTGCCAGCCTTCCTTGGCCATCACCCATGAGGCGATATCACTCCCATCAAAAAGCACCACCGCATCCTCGGGGGCCTCGATAGTCACCGGCTCATCCCCGGTCTCCACAAACGCAGGCAACGGGCGATCCGCATCATGCTTACGATAATCAGGTGCCCACGGCAAATAGGGTGTATCCGTATGCCCCATTATATGGTTCTCATTGAAAATTTGATCTGCATGACCCACGCTACTGCAAATTCCCCCCAGAATCACAACGCTCAAAATAGTCCTTAGTTTTTGCATAATGGTTTCTCCTTAAAATCGATTCACACCCGAGCTTAGGGCTTTCACCTCTCCTTGCCAGACAAATTCACCCTCGAGCCCATCCGGCAGTGTGATCACTGCCTCCAGCTCATCATCCTTCACCGTATAATCCACGGCTATCCGCCCCTTCAGGTGCGGCATATTTGCAGACATCTCGGTTAAATCCCCCAGATGCGGCTCGATCCGCACACGCTCAAAGCCCACACCCTCCGGGCGAATGCCGCACACATACGCCAGTAAATAATACGCCGGATGTGCCGCCCACGCATGGCAGTCCGAGCGGTCATGCGAGGCAAACCCCGTCTCACCACTGGTCGTCAGCCCCATATCCAGAAACTTGTGCCAAAGGTCCAGATTCTGCACAAACAGCTCCTCCATATCCAGCTTGCCCATGATCTTGAACAGGTAGAACGAGAAGTAGCTGCTCGCATACTCGGTAAAGCCGTCATACGCGAGGATACGCTTCAGCAACGCCTTCTGTTCATCCTCGGGAATGATATCGCACACGATCGCCAGGATGTTCGCATGCTGCGAGTAGCGCTGCAGTCCCGGCCTGTCCGTAAACAGCTGCGCCTCCTCATCCCAAAACTGCTCGATGATTGCCGGCTTCATTTTATCACGCAGCGCCCCCCAATGCGCTGCGCGCTCCACCTCGCCAATCACCGTGTAGAGCTCCTCTACCAGATCCAGCGTGTGGATATAAAACAAAGTCAAAATGGACGAATGCGTGATTTTCCCATCCTCACGGCGCGGAATATTCCCTCGGTGGATACTCCAGTCCATAAAATTCTGACTGTTTACCGTGCCCACAATCATGCGCTTCTCATCCAGGTGCCGCTCATAATACTCGAGCACCCCCTCAATTGGCTCCACAAACTGCGCCGCAAAGTCCGAATCGCCCCGAAAGTAGTAGTAATCGTGCAAGCTCTGAATCCACGCCAGCGACCACGAGCCCATATCAAAATCAAAACGCGAAGGATACGCCGACTTAAACAAACGCGTCTCCCGGTTTGCCGACTGTGGATACAGCCGCATTACCTCGCGGAACAGCCGGTCGTCATTCGAGTTGTAGAATGAATTCACCGCAATTGGCCGGTTATCCCCGCCATAGCTCAGCTGTTCATAAAAAGGCGTATCGTAGTAAGTTTCGCCGGAGCACATGGCGAGCGTGCGCAACGCATTCTCAAAAATCTGGTTCAGCCGCTCATCATCACTCACAAATTGCGCCATCTCCGGATATGGATACCCGGAATACTCAAGCGAGTGCGACACCACCTCGAGCGGCTCATCACCCGTAGTCACATTCAGCTGCACGTAGCGATAGCACCGTTTCCACAACGGCCGGAACGTGCGCTCTGCACCATCCGGGCGAAACACATCCCACACGCCAAACATCGTGAGCCCCTCCACCTGGTCACGGTGCCCCTTCAGATTCACCTCCTCATAAAGTGCCTCCGCATACTTCGCCTGCACCTTACTACCCGCACCACCGCGCACGACCAGATCCGGGTAGCCCATGGTCAGCACCCCATAGTCGATGATCAGGCTTGCTTCAGTATTCGCGGGGATCTTCCAGCTCGTCTTGCCCTCGAGCATACCTTCCGGTAGCTCCGTGCCCTCCGCCTTGCGCAGCTCACGGGCCTCCACCCGATGATCTGCCATAAAAGGGATATTCCGCTCCATTAGATTCCAGTGTGCCCTTTGTTCAAAACTCAAAGGCTCTGCAGACTTCCAATCCCCATCTTCAAAATCCAGCTCCTGCCAGCCCCATGGGTAGGCGGCTCCCTCAATATCATCTCCGGGTCCACATGCATAATATCCGTAAAACCATCGGTTATCCCCCCGTAGCATTTCCTGATAAGAGATCGGCGTATACGCCTCATTCTGATGCACCTTCCAACTCGCATCGGTATTCAGCTCCGCCCATTCCGCATCTGCAGCCTTCAGGAAGAACGCCGTCTGCACCGAAAACATCGACATTGGCATATCCGCACCCGCATTGTAGACGGACGCCGCCAGCTGATTCTCCCCTTCCTGCAGGTAGGGGGCGATATCGATCACATCATACTTCCACGTTTGCAGATCCCCCTTCGCAGGTCCGTAGCAAAGCAAAGCCCCATTTACAAAGAGATGGTAGCGATTATCCGCCGAGAGATGCACCACCAGGCTCTCCGGCACAGTATCCACCTCAAACGACTTACGAAAATGGTAGACACCATACTGCGTGTTATTGGCACTTGGATAAGCCACCCAAGGCGCATCATACGCACTCAGACTACTCAGCCCAAGCACACTCAAAACGTATATCGCTAAATGCTTCATCTCTATTCTGGTAGTATGTTCTTATCCAGCCAGCGAACAAACTCAGGCCCCCACAACTCCCCAGCGTAATTCCCGGGACGGCTGCCATAGCCATGCCCCCCTTCCTGGTAGATCAGCATCTCAAAGGGTACTTCGTGTTTGCTCAGCGCTGCGCCCAACACCATCCAACCATTTACAAAACGGCGATCATCAAACGCCCCGCTTATGAAAACCGGCGGTGTGTCAGCATTTATGGTTATTTCCTCCGAAAGCGTCCCGTTAGGCCCTTTATCAAACCAGGCAGCGTAAATCAAACCCGCAAAGTCCGGGCGAGCGCTCACTGCATCGATCGAATCAATCGGCTCATACGCTACTTCATCATAGGCAGTCGCAATACGCGAACTCAGGTGACCCCCTGCCGAAAACCCCATTACACCGATTTTATCCCGCTGCAAGCCCCATTCATCTGCACGGGCACGCACCGTGCGAACCGCCCGTTGTACATCCTGGAAAGCCCCATCACGGTTCTCCGGCACGCGATAATGCAGCACAAAAGCCGTATACCCCGCATCATTGAGCCATTCCGCAATTTCCCAACCCTCCAGGTCAATCGCCAGTATCCAGTAGCCTCCACCCGGTGAGATAATCACCCCCGCTCCATTCGGGTTTTCAGGTATAAACACCTCCAGCAACGGGTTTGTCACTTTGGAGACACGCAAAACATTACGCTCACGATTATCGGATATCTCATACTCCGCTTTGGCATCCTCCTGCCCGGGAACGTCACCCGGCCACAGCTCAACGATGGCATCCGCATCCGCAAATGCAAAATTCACTACCAAAGGTAGCATTAGAAATAGGGTAAAAAGTTTCATAATAAGTTTTTTGAGTGGATTTTCGCTGCTTGCGCGTCATCAGATTGACAACACAAATAACTGGCAATAAAGCAGACGCAAAACCATAAAAGATCACCCAAAAAAAGAAAGTCCCATAATATGAATATTCCCAGCAACCGACGTAAATTCCTCAAAGACTCGCTAAAAATTACAGCCGCCGGCACCGCGCTCATGAGCACCGCCCCCATCGCATCTGCAGCTCACCATAAAAAGGCAGGCTCCAAATACACTATCTCCCTGGCAGAGTGGTCCCTCCGCGGTTGGTTTGAAGCGGGTAAAATGACTAACCTCGACTTCGCGGACATCTCCAAAAACACTTTTGGCATCCACGCCATCGAATACGTGAGTAGATTTTTTGACGGGAAAGAGGGAAATGCCAGCTACTTGAAAGACTTGAAAAAGCGCACGGACGATCTCGGAGTACAAAATGTCCTCATCATGGTGGATATGTACAGCGAGGCCGGCGCGCTGACCAGCTCCGATAAAAATATCCGCAAAAAAGCCGCTGAGAATCACCACGTCTGGGTAGACGCGGCAAAATTCCTCGACTGCCACTGCATACGCGTGAACGCTTACGGCTATGAAGATGCCAACTACGAAGACGCCCTTAAATACACCGTCGATGGAATGAACCACCTTGTGGAATATGGTAAAAAGCAGGATATCTCCATCGTCATTGAAAATCACGGCGGCCACTCTTCCAATGGGCGCTGGTTGCGCCAGGTTATGCGTGAGGTGGATAACGAATACTTTGGCACACTTCCCGACTTTGGTAATTTCAAAACCGATCACACCACAGGTAACTTCTACGATCCCTATGTCGGCATGCACGAGATCATGCCATTCGCAAAGGGTGTGAGTGCAAAATCAAGCCTCTTTGATGATAAGGGTGACGAAATTCTCATCGATTACCCTAAGATGATTAAGATCGTAAAAGCCCATGACTTCGGCGGCTACGTCGGTGTCGAATGGGGGGGCAAGTCCGATGTCGAGTCCACTAAAAAAGGCATTATGGACACCAAAAAACTCCTAGAAACGCTCCTTTAAGCTTTTTTTAAGGAAAAACAGAATCTTCAGGGAATAATCTCCAGGCTTCTACGTTTTAGCGTTAGAAGCTTATGAATACTAAACCTGATAAAGTCGAACTCAGCCTGCGAGTCATCGCGGTGCTCGTATTCCTCGGCATTATTCTACTCCTATTCACCGGTTGCGGTACCGTAGCCGTGCGCGACCAGGGTCTGCTCGCGAAATCATCCATGCAATTTTCCGATAGCCCGATCAGCTCACTGGCGGACCGATCGATTGCCATGCTCGAGCCAGGCATTGCCAGCGCAGGTAGCGGCGCGGCCACCAGTTGCTCATCCTGCCGATAAACGACCATGAAAATTGCGTTCATTCCTCTCCTTTTATTAGCGGCCACCCTCTCATCAAATCTGGCTGCTAAACCCCTCGACTCCTTTGAACTCGGCGACCTCGTCAACGGCGGTACCGTCAATATGCAGGACTACCAGGGCTCCATCATCCTGCTCGACTTTTTTGCCCACTGGTGCAGCCCCTGCCGCAAATCCACACCCCTGATTGAATCCAAAATCGGCGAATATTATAAAACCCAAAACGGTAACCCTGCAGGCATCACCGTTCACGCCCTGCCCGTCAATATCGATATTTCCAACCCCAAGCGCACCGAACGTTTCGTCAAGGCACTCAAACTCACGCACGCGCTCGAAGATACGTCAGGCGAACTCTACGAAACCATCGCCGGTAACCGCGGGATTCCCTTTTTCGCAGTTATCGACGCTACAGGTGATCAATTTCAACTCATTTACGACCATGCTGGCTTCGAAGGTATTGAAAAACTACGCTCCGTCATAGACTCCGTAAAATAATGCGTCTTTCCCATACATCCTTCGCTTTCATTACTGCGTTCGCAACGGCGGCAAGCCTCTACTCACAGTTAGTAGAGAGCGGCTTCAGCATAGATTACGAGTTCCTCGGTACCGACGATATTGACTACCAATCCTCGGCCATCAACTGGGAAAGCACCTTTCAGAAGGTCGATTATTCCATTTATGTTCAGTTGCAGAACACTTCAGTCGACTACGACCCCGCTGGCTTCCCGATCGACATCGTTACAGAAGCCTCCAATCGCAGCGAACGTTTTTTCACAGCCATCCTGGCCACCCAATACCAGATCATCGACACACTGGAACTCTCCGCACAGGCATCCATCTCAGATGGATTCGCCACGCACAATGAAATCTGGCTCGATGAATATTACCGCCAGTTCTGGACAGGCCGCACCATCGTGGGGGATCCCTATACCGAGCCGGATCCCGGTGGCTACGGCATTAATCTCGGCACACGCTGGGAATACCTGCGCTCCAACGCCTTTTTGCAATTCAACGTCAGCTACAACCGCCTGACCATCGCACCCGGCTACGAGCTCTTTGTGGAGGGCGAGCGTGCCGGCCAGCTCGTTCGCGGTATTGAAGATTTGGATGTCCTCACCTTCGATATACGCTCCGAAAACATCATCACCCCACGCCTTCGCATCGAAAACGCACTTTCCGTTAACGACACTACGCAACGCGACGTGCGCCTCACTTACCGCAGCGGCCTCAACTACGCCGTCACCGATCAATTTATCGTCCGCCTGCAAGGCTCATACGCTACCGAGGCACCTGACTTTGATTCCACCGGCGCGCGTCTCATGCTTATCTACGAGATCACCGATCAGTGGGCCATTCAGGCCACTGGCAGCTACTACGAAGACTCCGGCGAGATCGAACAGGCCAACCTCGCCACCGACGCAGCACCCCCACTCACCGGCTACCGCAGCACCGTCGGGCTCACCTGGACCAGCTTCGACACCGCTCAACAGTTTCACATATCTATCGGCGCTTACGATAACGACTACGAAGAGCTTCAGCTCGACCAGCGCTTCGTTAACCTATACGACAACCGCAACTGGCTTTTTGTAAAACTCGCTTACACCCACACTTTTTAAAAACAAACACTTTTACCATCATGAAATCTCTATTCATCACTACGCTTAGCATACTGCTCGCTACTACATCCCTCCAGGGCCAAGGTTTACCCGTCGCCAATGTCGGTGATGTGGCACCCAATTTCACACGTCCACTATTCGAACCCAATATCGGTACGACCACTAACATGGTGAATTTGTACGATTATGAGGGTGAGATCATCATATTGGAATGGTTCGGCTGGTGGTGCCCCTTCTGTCCACCGGCGGCAGAAGCCGTAGAGACTCAGGTGCTCTCCCGTGTCGGTAGCAGGAATGCAAACGGCGTCCCGCTCCGCCATATCAATCTCCACGTGGAACTCCCCGATACTCAGCAGATTACAACATTTATGAACAATTTCAGGCTCACAACCGTCCTGATGGATCAGGACCGCGCGGCATTCCGCAATTTTGACGTCGCCGCCACACAACCCCTCTTCGTCATCATCAACGGGGTGCGCAATGCAGAAGGCCTGCAACAATGGGAAGTGCTCTACAAGCACAACGGTTATGGAGGTTTCAGCTTCCCCGCCGCGGAAATGCGCGCTGCGATCAATAGCGTGAATCCATCTTCAGATACACCTCAAGAGCCCGAGCTTGTAGTGCCTACCGAAGCCCCTGCACTCAACAGCGTAAGCCCCTTTCAGAACCTGCCGCTTAATAACAATTTAAAAAACACCGGGGATCAGTCACTCGGCTGGATCGCAGACAACAATTTCCCGAACGTCTACAGCTTCCGCCTCGCAGACCATCATGCTGCCCTTCAGGCGCAAAATCCGGACACCCCCCTTTCTAACCCAGGCTGGATATACGTTTACCCGGAGTTTACTTCCGTCAATGACGGGGTGCTCGCCTACATCTATGCAACCACCGAATGGGTATGGTTCCCGACCGATGAGGCAGGCTACTACATCAGCCTCAAGAACCCGGCAACCGGCCAGCTCGCACGCATACCGCTTGCAGCGCCCACAGCCATACCAACCGGCGATGAACTCACCACTTTCCTGACGGGACTGACCGCACCGGCGGTACCCCCGACCTTAGGCACTGGTAATCCGTTTCTCGCGCTACCCGCCGTAGAGGGTCGCAAAGACCTGTCACCTCAGGGCTATATGCAACTCGGCTCCATTGATGATTCCGCATTCCCCATTATCCACTCACAGGCACTCGCCGACACTCAAACTGGCAGCTCCCCGGGTTATGCCTACGTGCTCTCAGCCCTTTCAAATCTGACCAACGGCCTGTTCCTATACCTATATGATACGAGCGAATGGGTCAATGTTCCGGCAAATCAGGCCTACTGGTATTTCTCATTAAGCCAGTCCACCATGGGCAACAGCGGCTGGTTCCGCAACACCGATCCGGTACCCGCGCAACCCACGCAGGCGCAGATCGACCAACTCGCGCAGACACCCATACCGCCCATTGTTCCCAATATTCAGGCCGGCAACCCATTCTTTAGCGTCCCCCTCGAAGATCAGATCAAAAACAGCGCAACCGCCGGGGACTACGGACTGGGCTGGATCAGTGACGCCTTTCCCTACATTTACAGCTTTGAGCTCGCCTCACAGCAAACTCAGACTGAGCTCGTGGGCGGAATCGAGCAAACCACCCCACTACCCAACGCCGGATGGCTCCACATAGATGCCGCAGCCTCAATCCTGGAAGGCGGCATACTCGCTACACTGCTCGCTACCGGTGAAAAGATTTGGATACCCAACAACCGCCGGGGGCAACACCTGAACTTGACCGACCCGACCCAGGGTCTCGCCGGGTGGAGCAGCTTCAACGTGACCGGTGAAAAGCCCGATGCCGCAACCATCATCGCATTCCAGGCAACCCCAGTGCCCAACACACCGCCGGCAGTGAATACAGAAAACCCATTTTTAGCCATCCCGCAGCAGGGCACCCTGCGCAATACCGCAGAAACGGTGATTGGCAATCTGGGTCTCGGCTACATCGACGATAGCCGCTACCCCTATGTATTCAGTTTCAGCAAATCAGTATCCCAGGTAAATTCGGAGACCAACGAACCACTGCCGAACGCGGGCTGGCTCTACATCATCGAAGCACTATCCGGTAGCGAAGGCATATTCGCAAATCTCTCAGCGACGGACGAGTGGATCTGGATTCCCGCCAACTTCCAGGGCCGCTACTTCAATCTTTCCAACCCACAAATGGGCGTAAACGGATGGAATGAACTTCCGCAACCGACCGAATAACCATTTAACAAACTTTTTTGAAATCTAACCGGGCATAAGGCAGTTATTATGTATAATTGTAACACAAAATACTTAAAAACGAGGTTGCCGATTCCAGAATTAGCGGTATTACCTACTGCCTGCTCATGCCCACTGACCCATACAAACAAGCCGTGATGGACCACTACCAAAATTTGTATGCGTTTGCTATGCACCTGAGCACCAATGAGGCAGATGCGAAGGACCTGACCCAGCACACCTTCTACAAGCTCGCAGAACGTGTGGATAAAATGCACGACTTCTCACGTATCAAGAGTTGGCTCTACTCCACGCTCTACCGCCGCTTCATCGATATTCGCCGCAAGGATAAGCGCATCACCTGGGTAGACCCCCAGCAAACCGATGCCCAGCAAACCGCAGAAGAGGCAGTCAGCCATTCCAGCATTGACCACCAGACCGCTCTGCAGCACCTGATGTCGCTCGATGAGCACCTGCGTGCGCCACTCTCACTCTATTACCTGGAAGGCTACTCCTACAAGGAAATCGCACAAAATCTGGAACTCCCGATCGGCACCGTCATGTCACGACTGCACCGCGCCAAAACCGCCCTCTACCAAAAACTCAGCAAGGGCGAAGGAGACACCGCATCATGAATATCGAACAAGCAAAGAAAATCCTGAGCACCGCCACTTTATTGGAACCGCAACAATTCGACTCTGAGCAACAACTCGCATACGAACAACTACGGCAGGATGCGTCCCTCAAAACCTGGTTTGACCACCAGCAGGAAACGGATCGCCAAATCCAGAGCACACTCCAGCAAACCGAACCACCCGCTGACCTCCTGGATTCCTTGCTCAATCCACCCGTTGCCAAGCCTGAGCGTAATATCCTGCCATTCCCGATTCATGCTTTTGCACCATACGCCATCGCCGCATGCCTCGTACTCGCTGTAATCGGCATCAGCTTTAAGGACACTATCCTCAACAATCAGTTTTTCGGCTATCACCGCGGAATCAGCTCATTTGATCGCGAAGCCGACTTTCAGCGGGCCATGGCCGACTTCGTCTACAACACACAAATTTCCCTGGACGAGCTCTCCGATAACCGCTCCTACATACTCGAGTGGCTCACACAAAACGATGCACCGACCTTCGGCGGCATACCACAGTCCCTCGCTGACCTCACCACCCTCGGCTGCAAAAAATTCTTCTGGCAGGATATGTCAGTATCGCTCGTCTGCTTTCACACCGACAACGGCAAACTCGTGCACCTCTTTACCCTGCATCACCCGGGCCAAACCGTTGAGAAAACGCAGGTCATCCACCTGCAGCGCTATTTCGATCTGCCCACCGGAGGTTGGCACGCCGGGGATAAGAGCCACATCCTCGTCGGCTCCGAGCCGGATGTCGACATCGAACCCATGATGACCCACATCCGCAAAAGCAAATTTATTTAAACAATAGGCTTAAGGCTATTAACATTTTCTTATAGATCATTAATTCCAGCAATATTCCTCGATTTCTTTTGGGGGAAATAATGCATAAGGCGTCTCCGTAGTAGCAATACCGCTAACTTGGAATCCATACGCCTTATGAAACATTTACTACTTTGGGGACTATCCTTCATTTTGCTGACTACACTGCCCCTTCAGGCACACCTCCACCACGACCACGACTTTTCCCGTATCCACGAAATCCGTCATGACAATTTAAAGCGGATCGACCGGGCGATACCAAACTCTGCACAGGCTATACCTAAGAAGCCACGCAAAGTCCTGGTTTACAATCTCCACTATGTGCACGACGAACGGCGTCCCGGTCACGCATCTATACCCTACATCAACTACGCCTTGATTCAAATGGGCGAACGCCACGACCTTTGGGAGCTCACCTTTAGCGAAGACATCAACGACCTCAACCGTGAGAACCTCAAGCAATACGACGCCCTCTGCTTTCAAAATACGGCAGGCGTACTCACCTACGATGAAGAGCTCCGCTCATCCCTGCTCGACTTTGTCTACGCAGGCGGCGGCTTTATCGGCATCCACGCGGCAGGGGCAACCTTTGCACAATGGCCCAAGTATGATTACTTTCCCGAATTCGGCGAAATGCTCGGCGGCTTCGAAAGCGGTGGCCACCCCTGGAAAGCCGATCACTGGATCACCCTGCGCTTTGATGACCCTGCCCACCCCGTCAACTCAGCCTTCAAAGAGTCTTATTATGATGTGATGGATGAAGTTTTTCAATTTACCGATCCCTACTCACCCAATCATTTACGGGTACTTAACAGTATTGATCCGGAACTCACGGATATGGATCCATCCCGCAACATGCTCCCGGAGCGAATGGTCGAAAAGGACTTCTCCATCAGCTGGGTCAAGCGCTATGGACGTGGGCGTGTATTCTACACCTCAATCGGTCACAACGATATCCATGCATGGGACCCTAAGGTTTTGCAGCTTTTTCAGGACGGTATGCAATTCGCCATCGGTGACCTCAAAGGTCCCACCACTCCCACCGCTAAACTCACCCCGGCAGTCAAAGCCCAGGAAAAACTCGGTTGGAACTTTGGTATCGCCGCCTACTCCTTTAAGGATAACACCCTCTTCGAAAGTATCGAAAAGGTAGACTCCCTCGGCCTTGCATATATTGGCGGCCTCAATGTCCAAACCGTCAGCGCTGACATCCCCAAGAAACTCGATCACAACCTCACCGATACCGAGATCCGTGCCATTCGCAGCAAACTCAACAAGCACGGCATTACCATGCTCACCTACTTCGTATTCGATATCCCGGGAGACGAAGCCGAAGCCCGCAAGATTTTTGAATTCGGCAAAAAGCTCGGTGTAGAAACCTTCCTCTCCGAGCCGAAGCCTGAAAATCTCGACCTCGTCGAGAAACTCTGCATCGAATACAATATCAAGGTCGCCATCCACAACCATGGCCAGCGCCTCTCGCCTGTCTACATGTATCCCGAGCAAATTCTCGAAGTTACCAAAGGCCGCAGCCCGCTAATCGGTGCTGCCTGCGACTTTGGCTACTGGGCACGCGCCGGGATCGACCCCTACGAAGCCATCAAACTACTGGGAGACCGCGTCATTACCATGCAAATGCACGATCTCCATGAAATGAGCCCTGACGGGCATGACGTCCCCTGGGGCACAGGCGTTGTAAAACTCGATAAAATCCTCAAACATCTACGCGATAACGATATCAACCCGGTAATGTTTGGCCTGGAATACTCACGCAACTGGGATAACAATATCCCCGAAATCTCAGAATCGGTCGCTTACTTTAACGACTTAACCCTCAAGCTCGCAAAGTAATCTCATGACCCAGCAAACTGTTACCCGTAGACATTTTTTAAAAACTGCAGGCGCATCCGCACTCGTCTTCCCTACAATCGTCCCCGCTACAGCCATTGCTAAGCCAGGCCGCACGCTGCCAAACAGCCGGGTAAACCTCGGCTTCATCGGAGTTGGTAATATGGGCACCGGTCATCTGCGCTCTTTCCTGGGTTACGACGATGTCCACGTAATATCCGCATGCGATGTTCGCAAAGAGCACCGGGACCGGGCAAAAACCATGGTTGATGAAAAATACGGCGACTCACAATGCCGCACCTACAATAATCACGTTGAGCTGCTCCGCGACCCCGATCTCGATGCCGTGCTAATAGCCAGCCCCGACCATTGGCACGTACTCCAGGGCATTGATACTGCACGTCATGGCAAAGCCATGTACTACGAAAAACCTGCCAGCTACACCGTGGAGGAAGCTCAGATGCTGCGCAGAGAAATTAATCGCTACAACCCCATTTTCCAGTTCGGCACTCAACAGCGCTCCAACTCCCGATTCCGTCACGCCTTAGAACTCATTCGCAATGGCCGCATTGGCCAGCTCGAGCACATCACCCTTGGCTCCGCTAGTTTTCAGGCAGTCCCGGATCAACCCGAAGAACCCGTCCCCGACGGGCTGGACTACGAACGCTGGCTCGGCCCCGCCCCTTACAAACCTTACAACACACTCCGCTGCACCCGCAATTGGACAGTCATCCGCGATTACTCCCTGGGCTGCATAAGCGGCGCATGGGGCATCCATCACGTCGATATCGCACAGTGGACCAATGACGCTGACGATACCGGCCCCATCTCGGTTGAAGGCACCGGCTCTATACCCGACGGCCTCTACGATACCTATCAGAGATTCGAGGTCGAGCACCGCTACGCCAATGGCGTCAAACTTACACACATCGATCACATCACCGCCATGCAGAAACACCCCTTTTATCAGGAACTCGACGGAGGTAACTCCATGGGCATTCTCTTCGAAGGGGATGAAGGCTGGATATACGTCGCACGTAACTACATCGATTCAAATCCAAAATCCCTCCTGCGCGAAGTTATTGGCCCCAACGAGTTCAAGCTACCCGTCAGCAACGACCACCGCCGTAACTTTATTGAATCTGTCAAAAAGGGTACCCATCCGATTTGTCCGGTCGGCCCGGGTGTAAAGTCTGAAATCGTGTGCCAGCAGGCAGAAATTGCAATGCGCCTCGGGCGCAAACTCCGCTGGGATAACAGCACCGAAACCTTTATCGATGACCCCGAGGCAAACGCCTTGCTATCCAGCCCCATGCGCGAACCCTGGAAACTCCCCGCGTAAATTATACGATGCAACTCAGGCTCCTCAGTATTATTCTATTATTCACCTGGTGTAGTTTACTCGGATCGGATTACTCCGAAGAGCAAAAGAAACAATTCTCGAAGGTTTCCAAAGCCTGGGCCTTGCTTGAAGAGGGAAATACCAGTCAGGCGGAACCCATATTCACAAGTCTGCTCAAAGATCCAGAACCCATCGGAATCCGCAACGCATCAATACAGGGTCTCTTTGAAATTAAGAGTCGTTCAGCAACATTTATAGCTTCTCAGCTGGAGCAAAAAACCGATCTACACTTACGCCGTAATATCATTCGCCTCGTCTCTAAGCTTCCCGCCACTTACGACAACGGCATCGAACTACTCAAACATTCATCTTTACACGACTCAGAAAAGATAGCCCTTATCGAGTTACTCTCAAAGCGCGGAGACTCATCTATCGCTCCCTATTTGGCGAAATCACTGGATCATGACGAAGGAGAATTAATGCAGGCTTCCCTGAAAGCATTGGGCTTCGTTGGCCAGGCTTCTCACATTCCCGAAATGCTGCACTTCACAGACAATCCTGACAAAGAGATCATTACACTCGCTATCGAGGCCATTGCGCGCATGAAGGGAGCAACCGTTGATCAGGCATTAATCAAACACCTGGACGACCCGGGCACTCCCCACCAAATACAGATCCTCGAAATTTTAGGTCTTCGAAATACAAAATCCGCAACAAATAGGATTCTCGAATTTACGCAAAATCCGGACAAAGCCACGCGCCTGGAAGCCATCAAAACTTTTGCAACCATTGCCAGCTATAAATACCTGGATCAATCTCTTGAGAATCTCACAAATGCGGATGACCCGGAAGTCATTCGCGAATGGAGCCGTGTTATCCTCACCCTTGCAGAACGTTCACCTGACATTACTAAAACAATCCGGCATCTTGAAATGTACGCCCAGAGATACCCGCATACCGAGAAAACAATTTCCAACATCCTCCGCCGCCTCCGCAGCTAAACATAAACAGGATTCAACCTCCTCTCTACGCTCGCAATTACTGAGTGATTTGCCTCCCTCATCCAAGAAGGATTAGGCAATCCGATACGAACAAAAACGCAGTGACCTTTGCTTTGGAACTGGGGTTAGGACACCATTATTATTTCCGTTTTAGTTATTCGACATAGAGACCCATATATTCTTTTGACGATCTTAATAAACCATACACTCCTTTAGGTATGGATTTTTTATCTTGGAACCACGATGCCTCAGCTAAACCCATTTCGCAGATTCCACTTACGGTTCTGAGTGGGTTTTTAGGCTCCGGAAAAACGACAGTCCTCAACAGGATACTTTCTGCTCCGAATTCCCGGAAGTCCGCAGTCATTGTCAATGACCTCGGGGAGGTGAATATCGACGCTTCATTGATTAAGAGTGCGGTTAAGCAGATTGATGGAGCAATTTCGGGTATGATTGAATTGCAGGGGGGATGCATTTGTTGCACCATTCAAACCGATCTTTTGGACGCTCTCCTGGAATTGTGGCAACGATTCGATCCGCAGCATATTTTCATTGAAGCTACGGGTGTCGCCGAGCCTGAAGCTATATTGGAAACTTTATACACAGAAAACATACATGGATGTAAAGGAGTGGACTTTGTTAAAGTTGCAAACATGGTAACTGTGGTCGATGGCGGCAATTTTAAGCAGTTCCTCGAATCTTCTTCAAATACCGAGGCAGAAAGGAGAAAACACTTTCTCCAGAGTGATCCGAGACGTCCCCTCCATGAGCTGCTTATGGATCAAATCGAATGTGCGGATATCTTACTGCTTAATAAGGTGGATTTACTGGAAGAAGAAGCGTTTGAACACTTACAAAACGACCTGAGAAAACTAAACTATTCTGCAGAAATATGCCAATGCAGCTTCGGGGATATTGACGTAGAATGGCTAATGCAGGATCATCGTTTTAGTGTCGAAAAAACCCTGAAAGGGGCTGCCTGGTGGCATGAAATGGAGCAAAATAAGGGGGAACGAAAAAAACTCCCGAAACCCGGAGAAGGTAAGGATATAGAGCCTTCCTTACATCATATCCACTCTCACGGACATGACCATCACCACCATCATCACGGAGAGCATAATCATCCCCATGATCACAAAGACTACGGTTTGGAAACCTATATATTCAATGCACGGCGACCATTCGTGGAGTCTCGTTTCTTAAAAGTGTTGCGAACGGGCCTACCAGGTGTCATTCGAGCAAAGGGGTTTTACTGGACAGAGCGTGTACCGCATCGTTTGGGGGTTTTGTCGATAGCGGGTAATACGCTTCGTGCGGATTATCTTTCAGAATGGTTGCATACCCGAGTGGAACGTGGGGAAGTAGACTTGGGTGACGTTTCCGAGGTTGTTCATGATTCGTGGCTTCCCGTTTACGGTGACCGCAGACAAGAAATAGTATTTATCGGAATAGGCCTCGATCGCGATCAGATCAAGAATGCACTGGAGGGTTGTTTCGTGAATGAAGAGATCACATAGGTCTTAGCAGTAATCGGCCTTGCCGTTTTTTCATTCAAGCAAGTGCTTGGAAGTTACAACAGCGATAGCATCATGCGTGTGGATGCTTTCTTCATTACGCACTTCAATTCGGAAGTCGGAAATTCGCGAATCCTCATGCAATAAGAGGGCCGCCCGGCGGGCAGCATCCTCAACAAAGACGGGTTGATCGTAGGCCTTCATGGTGACGTAACGCTCATCGGGCCGTTTGAGGAGTGGATAGATGGCGGCGCTCCCAGCATGCTGGAGCTTTTCAAAGACCTCTTCCGGGGGTACGATGCAGGAGTTTCGCTGAAACTCGATTTTCACAGTAATCCAACCGCGCTGGCTGTGAGCGCCATAGTCACTGATGTCACGGCTGCACGGACACAGGTTCGTTACTGGAATGCGCAGTGTGTAGCCACTGCTGCCGTCATGGGCATTTTGGGCGGCGTGCCATCGAGTTTCGATTCCCTGCCAAGCCGGAAGAGCGGTCTGAGGCGCTGGGCGGCTGACAAACCAGGTGAAGGCACAGCGCATAGAAGCGTCAGTAGCTACTTGCTGTCGCCGTATATCCCCAAGGAAACTCTGCAAGGAGGACAGGCTGAGTGGTTCCTTCCAGCGGTGCAAGGATTCAATGAGGCGACTCATATGAATACCTCGCTTCTCGGCGGCAAGAGAAACGGCTAGGTCAAAAATGCCTTCCACTTCCCGTTGCTGACTGGGATCCGTCTCCCATCCCGCAACAATGACAGGGTAACGAACCCGACTGATGCCCACCTGTTCAAGCGGGACACCGCGCTGGTCTTGGTTGGACTGCGGATCGGCCTGCACGCGTACGGCTTCAGATGGTAATGGTAATTCGCTCATGCTTGATTTTGGCAGTTGGCATATTCTGCTAGAGCATACTTCCAGTACGCCCGAGAATCGATGGTTTCTTCTTTGTGAATCTTAGCCATGCTCTCTGCATTCTCAGTATGATTATGGATTCGGGGGTATGTGAGGATTGATCTTATAGCTGGGTCGGATTGGGAGTATCTCCGTAAACGGCCTTTGGATCGAAGGCCTTAGAATCCTCAATAAAGCGGAGACCAACAGGCCCTTCAGATTTGCCAATGGGCACCTGGCGGTAAAAGCATGAACGATAGCCAACATGGCAAGACGCTTCCTGTCCTCCTTGCTTCGGCTCGGTCAACTCGACTTCAATAACGACGCAATCCTGATCGTCATCGATGAGCATCCGCTTGACATGTTGAAACATACCGGAGCTTTCCCCCTTCTTCCACAGCTTTTGTCGGGAACGTGACCAATAGTGCGCCAACCCTGTTTCTATCGTCAGCGCAAGGGCCTCGGGGTTCATGAATGCAAACATCAAGACCTCACGGCTTTGGGCATGCATCGTTACACAAGGAATAACGCCCTGTTGGTCAAATTTAGGGGCTAATTGATTGCCTTCTTCGACCTGTTCGACACTTTCTCGTTTAGAAAAAAGAGTTCCTGGATTTTCTAGACTCATACCTTTTTAACTTGCTGCTTTCACTTTTCATAGCAAGTTTAATGAAAGCGACTTTCAAAAAAAGCATGAAACGCGATAAAGAAATTTTTCAACGCATTATCAAATCCATTGAAGAGAGTTCTTTACGCATGACTAAAAAGCGGGAACGACTCCTGGGAGCGCTGATCACAATAGATCGTCCTATTTCCGCAGCGGATTTGCGAGACCGTGCAGGTCTTCCCGAAAGTGATCTGGTCACGGTTTATCGTACTCTGGAAGCCTTTGGCAGCATCGGAATCATCCAAAAGATACCTTTAGAGGACAGCGGGTGTCTCTTCGAGATCACCGAACCCCATGATCACCACCACCACTTCGTTTGTCGGGAATGCCATCAGACAGAGCGCATCGATCTTTGTTTAGCGAAGGAGTTGGAAGAGCAAGCGCAGAAACTCGGGTTTTCTGAAATCACCCATTTAATGGAAGTATATGGGTTGTGCGAAGATTGTAGACCCACTGAATCGTAGGTATAGCTAAATAAACTAATCGAGTTCCGCAGCTATCGGGGATGCGTCGCTTACCCACGCTGGAAATGGATCTTTGAATATCTCCCAGTCAGATTCATCTTCGAGCATTTCGGCATCCGTCAAAAGACAGGCATCGAAGCAACTTCGAAGAAAAGCTTCATCCATCTGCTCAACAAATCCAATTAAAACGATCTCCTGGCGACGATCTCCATAAGGCTCTTTCCAATTCATGAGAACAGTAGTGATTTGCTCTTCGTCATCCGGCCAATACTCACGAGGAACAGCGGCAAACCATTTGCCAACCGGTCGTACATCGGATTTCGCCCCTGCACGAGACCATAACCCCACAAAGTCCATCCGCGTAGCCAGCCAGAAGAACCCTTTAGAGCGAATCACCCCCGGCCAATCTTGTGCCATCCATTTCCGTAAACGATCTGGATGAAAAGGACGGCGCGCCCGATAGACGAAATGGCTGATACCGTATTCCTCCGTTTCAGAAACAGGTTCATCATGAATGAGCTTAAGCCAGTCGGGCATTTGCTCAGCAGAATTGATGTCAAAGCGTCCGGTGTTGAGGATATCGCGGGGTTCAATTTTTCCATAGCTGGACTCAATAAGTTCAGCACGGCTGTTGATCGCCTTAATACCAGAGATAATCCGTGCACGCGCTTCCGCATCGACGGCGTCCACTTTGTTCAGCACAATTACATCGGCAAACTCGATTTGATCGACGAGCAGATCAACAATACTGCGCTCGTCTTCAGGTCCCACTTCCTGACCGCGGTCCCGCAGTTTCTCTGGAGTGCCAAAATCACTTTCAAAGTTTGCCGCATCTACGACGGTTACCATCGTGTCGAGACTGGATATATCATCCAGGCAAAACCCGGCTTCATCACGAAAATAGAACGTTTCAGCGACTGGCATGGGTTCAGAAACCCCAGTGGACTCAATCAACAGGTAGTCAAATCGCCCCTCAAATGCGAGTCTTCTCACCTCTTCGAGTAGATCATCACGCAACGTGCAGCAAATACATCCGTTGCTCATCTCAACAAGCCTTTCTTCCTTGCGCCTCAATTCTGCACCACCATCCGCTACCAGACGGGCGTCAATGTTGACTTCGCTCATATCATTGACGATGACCGCAACCTTAAGTCCTTCACGATTGTTGAGAATGTGATTGAGGACTGTGGTTTTTCCGGCTCCGAGAAAACCAGATAGAACGGTTACAGGGAGTTTGGGTTTACGGGTTGGCATATAATAGAATAAGTGAAAGTAACTTTCATTTCGTCAATGCGATATTAGTGATTTCCGAAGGATATATCTACATACACGAAAGATCACCGATCTAGGTATAGGAATTCCTTAATATTCAGCCCGCACAATCTCACCTTGCATAAAAGGGATTTGAAGCACACCAGCCTCTAAATCAACCCCACCACCCATTTCTTCCAGCACCACACGATCCAACACGTGTACACCCCGCTCCGCCATGAGCGTAAAAGTATCGTCTCCTTCAAGACCAGGCGTTCGGTCCGGAAAGCCTACACGCGTCCTTCCGATCCAGTATTCATTGGATAGCTTCACCTCCAGAAACTCAGCCTGCACGCCATCGCCCCCAAGCATAAATCCCAACAACCCGGCCCAGGTCGCCGTGGGGTTATCCGAGTCCCAGCCACACAGACTCCCGATACGAATGGTACGTTTTAAGTCCCCTTCGCCGTAAAAGAGACTCACCAGGCTCGCCCCAAAATTAATCCCTGCCCCATACCAGCTTCGATAATTATAGCCATCGACTGTCTGCCCGGTATGCCGACGATATAGGGCATCGCGGCTCGATTCCCAGTCATCTTTATCCGGGTTATCCTTATATTCCTGAAAGATACGGTCATACATCTTAGCAGGGTAGGATTCATCCGGCAATCGCTTACGGGCCTGCTCAGCCAGCCAGAAAACCTGCTCCTTCTGCGATAAATTCTCATCCACTACGGCTGCAAGCGAATGCATGATCACATAAAACTCAGCAATCCACTCAGAATCACGATAGGCCGTTGTGCGAATCGGTAGGTGCGCCAGCTTCAGCGCAATATCCGGTCGCCCCGGCGCAAACAGCCCAAAAATTTCAGTCGTCAGCTGCGCATCAATCTTATCATAATCCGGATTATTGATGGGTAGACTCGTCGCGGGAGGGGCAAAACCCTCTATCATTAAATTTAAAGCACGCTCATTGGATACCCAAAGATAATTCTCCTCCTCATGCTTGATATGCTTGAGCCAGCCTTCCCTTATATGATTCGGCTTCAACACACTGACATTATGCTCATCCATCAGGCTTTGATAGATATACTCAATATCGGTATCATCATCCGCACCCCATACTTCACCATCCGGCACAAGCACATACTCGATCATTACCGGCTCCGGCGGATCTTTTCTCCAGTTCCTGGCCGACGGCTGATCCCAGTCTTCATCGGTAAAAAAAGGAGCAACCCGCCTCTGGGCCTCGGTTCGCAGCCCCGTCCAGTTTGCAATGCACTGTGCCAGCCAAAAACCTCTTAGACGTTCTGCATACTCCGTACGCGATATTTCAATGTATGAGTCTGAGCCAGAGAGTGTTTGATAAACAAGCTCCTGATCTTGGGGGATTGGCTTCGCCCAAAGAACCGCAGTGGGTACAACGATAAGTATACAAGGGAAAATAAGTCGGATCATTCCATGAGTCTAAACGAACCGACCGCTCTTAACAAGCCCTAAGCGTTTAATTCAGGATCTGTTTATCCGCTAATAAAATCTCTCTCAATTCAGAATAATCCACCTCCTGCACTGTCTTGCTATGCTCGATCGCGAGGCTTGCAGCAGTCGCCGCACTCTGCCCGAGCACCATAAACACCGGCTCCATGCGAATAGACCCAAACGCAATATGCGTCGCACTCACACACACGGGCACCAGCAGGTTAGTGCATTCCTCAGCCTTGGGTCGTATCGACTTGTAACTAATCGGGTAAGGGCCCGCCACCTTGCACTCCACATTACCCTCA
This sequence comes from Puniceicoccaceae bacterium, assembly GCA_028285755.1. GTDB lineage: Bacteria > Verrucomicrobiota > Verrucomicrobiia > Opitutales > JAFGAQ01 > JANQOQ01. Next base: position 21,546 of record JANQOQ010000014.1, on the reverse strand, counting down.
TTCTTCACCCAGCCCTCGGGGGTAATGTAGCGCTGCGTATTGTGCGAATCCATACCATACGCCGCCATACCCACCGAATCTTCCACAGTCTCCAGGTGCTCACAATGGTGTTGAGTCATCACAAAATCACTCACCATGCGCCGGGCCTCACGAATGTAGAGCTGATTCTGCCAACCATCCTCGGTATCGTATTCATCCTTACAAGTGCCCCAGCGCGATACTTCATTACGAATCTTCTCAGGAACTCGTGGATGATAGGCAAGTGACCACATGAGCCCCTGCTGATACTCCCGGTGCCGTTGCACGATCTTTTCGCGCTCCTCATAGCTGGCCTCCGGGTAATCATAATTACCCCCGATAAAGTCCGTGGAAAATCCTGTACGATTGTTGGTATCCGTTTTACGGTTCGGCATCTTCGAATGGATCCAGGGAAACCCGTCAAACCCGGCCTCGTAGTTGCGAAATAGCAGCTCATACTCCAGTTCATTGTAGCCCTCAGGTTTACGAAAGGGGATGCGATTCTCAGGATGGTCCGTCAAAGTCATGCGGAAACAATAGGCCTGTACCCGCTTATCACCGGAGCCACTTTCACCAGGCCCATCGACATCAATAAAAGGCAGTACCCCACTACTCGGATCTCCCGGCACTACATAGGGGTCAACACCATCCACGAAATTGTGATTACGCCCATTACGAGAGACCGTTCCTATCAACGATTCTGCCGTCACATTGTCCTGCACCCCATTCAGATTTTCACCATACTGGCTGTTTGCTTCACGTCCAACCGTGTAGCTCACATCTGCGGCAGCCAATAAATCTCCCTCATAGGTTGCATCTATAAATACTTCACCCGTATAAACTTCGCCACTCTCCATCTCGATCGAAACGATGCGCCCGTTTTTCATTTTAACCCCGCCTTCCCGGTTCAGACGCTGCGCATACTCAACGACTATTTCCTCCTCAGCCATCATATTCGCATATACCACCATCGCCGCAGAAGGCTCAAAGGTCCACATGGCATCTTCATGCGCATCCGTGCGGGTCTGCCCGCCATCCCGATACTCTTCACGCTTCTGCCATCGCCAATTCGCGGGGTTGTCGTAATAGTTGCGGATACCCTGGTAAAACTCACGGGAAATACCCCCGATTACCTGCTTATTACCTATATCCGTTTGCCCAAGTCCCCCTGTCGTTAAGCCACCCAGGCGATTGGTTGGCTCGATCAACACCACCGATCGATCCATCCGCGAGGCCTGGATCGCAGCCGCTATACCCGCAGAAGTTCCGCCATACACGACAATATCATACTCATGCGCTTCTTCCGCTCCATAGCTATTAAAGGACAATAATGAAAATATCAGAATGAGGGGTATTAATTTTAGTTTCATATATAAAATGGGGTTTTAAAATCTAAATACTGAGTACTTATCCTTAAAGACACAACCATTTAGGCCGTAGCACTAAACTTTTCTCAAAAAAGCGTTAGATCCCCTCAGGCCCAAATGCCCACCACGCTACCCCTTCATAACGCATATCCTCAGGAGAGCGCGTGGCAATGAGCTCATCCTTTTCCGCTTCGCTGATCGTGTAATAATGCGTTCCGCTCGCCGTGTGATAAAAACGGTGCACGGCAGCCGTACCCGCAGCTTCTTCCGCAAGCGCATAAAACGGAACTCCCCCGTATTGAAATTCAGAAGATTGACTCAGCACGCTATGTAATTCCGCAAAGCGGATCAGATAATAGGCAACGTTCGTAGAAGCATCCAGGCGATACACAGGCTTTGCCGCCTGAGTCGCATTGGAAATCACTTGCTGCGAAATCCCCAGATCCTGATAAACCGCAGGGCTTTGATTTAGCAAGGCGTTCTTCTCCGCCTCATCTATTGTGAAAAAAAAACCGGCGTTATCAATACGTTGCAGGGCATACAACGGTGTGAACGCATACGGCTCATTCGATGCGGCAGGTAAATCACTCACCGGCTCACAATCCGCATCCCCGCTAAGCACAATGGTTCTTTCAGCCGCAGCTGAAGGCCGCGTCAACTTTCCACGATCATCCACACCGACTGCCGTGATCAGCACTTCATCCGGCACACCGGCCATGGGCACCCAGTTTACTTTGAAACGACTCTGAGCATCGTTGCTCTCACCTATAAAATGCCAGTCATAGTAGTAGCGCACGGTGCGCACATCCGCGGAAGCAACTACACTCAATTCACATCCACTGCGTGGAAACGCCTGCCTTTCCTGTAAATCTAGCACTACCAGAGGCCGCGCATTGGGTTCATAAGCCGTCTTTGCAGCAGTCGACATCGCCTTCACATAACCGGTCGCGAGGATCATATAGTTATTCTGCTGGTGCACCGTATATTCACCGCCCTGGATGCTGTAACGATTATGAAAATTCGACTCAGCGCCGGGCCACTCATCCGGAAAATCGCGCGCCTGTGGATGAGCCGCTGTCCGCGAAAAATACTCCGCATGCACAGAGCCCGTAAACCAATAAGAGGTCGCGCCAAAATACGACGTCAGCCCAATGAACGGCTCACTGCTGTAAACCATACTGTTGAAATCATTTGTAAGCCAGCCATTCGGATTGAAAATGGACTGATCCGAGCGCTCCCCCAAACCCGATAAATACGCCGTATTCACCTGATTCCCGCCCAGCACATAACTCACCGCATGCTGAATCGCCTCAAGATAACGTGAATCCCCCGTCAGGTGATGCGCCATCGCTATCAAGGATACCCGTGGTGTATTGATCGCCCCCAGCTGCATAAATTGATTGCGCTCAATCTCCATACGAAACGCATTAGCCTCGATATTCTCTACCTTGGTATCCAAAGCCTTGCGCACCACCTCGTCTTTACATAATTGCCGCAGCTCTGTATCCAACCCATTGTGATCATCACTCAGCATCGAAAAAATAGATATCGTTGTATCATATTCAGTCGGATTGCTCCATTCTCCATGATTCTTCGTGGGTTCCCACTCAATGGTGTCTTTCGCTATGGTTTGAAATGCCACATCACCATTAATCCGATAAATATTGGCCGCAGCAAACCCCCGTACGCGCCGCTCATCATCACTGGCTGTTCCCCGGGCTTCTGCCCATTGCCAGGCTGCCAGCGCTTCAGCGATCCAACCTGCAGAATCCGGGTGACTACCCGTGTTCTCCAATTGATGAAACTCATTCAGACATTGCGCATACCACGCAGCCAGCCCCGCATACCAATACGTTTGCTCCACATTCTCCGCCGAGAGATACCACTCGCGCGCGTCCGTCCAGGCGACAATTCCACTTCCATCGATGGCATCACGGCCCACATAGCCGGGTACGCCTCCGGTTCCGCCATATTCATTTATCAGCACACTGCGTGCACGCCGGTAGTAATGGATCAGCCATCCGGCCTCATCCAGCAAATCAGGTAACCCGTTAGTCCCCTCCTCGATCCATTCCTCATCGTCTTCGTGGAGTTTATAGCGATTAGCCACTTCCCCATCGCCAAATCGGTCCGGAGCCAAATCAAAAAGGAGAAGCAGGGGAATGGGCGTCTTTGCGTGGTGCACATAGCCATCCCAATCCCCTGCATCATGATAATACCCCCAAATTCCTCGAACACGCGGAGAGTTCACGTCAAATTCACTTACATCCTCTCCACCCGGCCAGTCACTATCCCAACGCCATACCTTATCATCCGGATGATGATCCCGGGGGAGCACCTGCCCCGGCTCGATCTCCTTTACGATCCCCTGACGTTGCGAATACAGCCCGCGCATCGCATAGTAAAAAGGCTCCCGCGTACTCTCATCACTAATCTCAAAGGGGAATGAGCTCCCAATTCCTTCTATCACGACCCTATATTCACCCGGGATCTGCAGAGCACTAAAATCCGCTTGCCACACATCCGCATGGCTAAAGTTATACTCCGGGCCAAAATCATCGGAAGTCGTCTCCTGGGTCGTCTTGCGCATGCGCAGCTCAATCGTTCCGCTATGCGCGACCTCCCCCGTAGCGACATTCACCACCTGAAAAGCAGCATCCTGCTTATCATCCAGGCTGAGTCCCCCCTTCGTATGCACGGATCCTTCAAAATCCCCCAGCCAGTGAGATAAATACGCAATCTTTACACCCACCACCGGATACCCCACCAAATTTACCCGGACCGTCTCCGAACGCAGCTGCGAGGCATCAAATACCCACTCCACCACTTCGCGATTATCAAAAAGACCCGCACAATCCAGTCGATAGGTTTTGCCCGGTTGCATCGCATCGGCCAGCTCCAGATAAATATGATGCCCCATCACATACTGCACCTCCACATAAGGGTCATTATAATCGAGCGCCTTCGACTTGCGGCCACTGAATATCGGGGTCACCCCATTTACATATGCAGGATCATCCGTACTCGATATCGAGTACGAGCCCACATCCAGCGCCTTCACCAAATCGACAGGATTGCTGTAGACACGATTCGCCGTTTGATCTTCTCCGATCCCCCAGGCATCAATGTGCCCGTCCTTCACCTCCAGCATCAGAATTTTACCTGTTACAGGTAATACTCTTATCAAATCAGCCGCAGAGAGTAATACCGCGTTCAACAACACTCCGTACACGAGGAAATACTTATAATATCTGTACATATTGGGGAAACACCTATAATAGGACGACGTCCCGCCAGAGCGATTCCCCTAAAGCTACCTTACGGGATTCCAGTCCACGCTTTTGCCGCTTCCAATCCCAGAAAAGCGCGCCGTTCCCAACCACTTGGAGTCTTCCCAATCACCGACACATACTTCTTAACTTTCTCTAAGTGCTCCTCGGTAGAGGCAACGATGGCCACTTTAACATTTTGCTTCTTACCCCACCGCGAAACCGCCGTCGAGTAAGCAGCATTCACACTATAATCCCTCTCTCGATAATGTATTTCGGTGACAGCCGATAAATCGACAATGTATGCATCGATTAAATCAAAACGGGAATCAGAAGACCATCGATCATTTGCAGCCAATACATCCATCAAATACAACTCTCCCTCAAATGTTGCAACAAAAGAGTGCTTACCCCAAACAATGGAAAAGCGGGCCATAACTTAGCAGATAATAGTATTAGAAAGACTATCTAGCAGCTAAGCTAATATTAAAAAATGCGCAAGCTTATAGAAAAAAGCGATAAAAACCGGGCTTACCTACTCCCAACCAAGCTCCGCCAAAAACACACCCCCCATCGTAAGTGATTTCAGTGGATGACCATTGTGGTTCATGAAATAAGCGATATACAGCTTCCCGTCATGCTCAATGATCTCGGGTGCCAGGGCAGGCCACCACATCTCAGGATACTGAAAAGCCGGTGTCAGATTCGCTATTACCGGCTTATCTTCAAAATCCAGCGGATCTTTCGAAGCCGTCACAAAGGTCTGCTCAAATTTGTAATAATACCCCTTGTGGTATATCACAAACTGGCTCTCTGTATTCACAAAGTCATAGCGCGCATGCACGATATCACGCGGGCGCTCCGGTGTCCCCATCCCTACGGCGACTTCCTCGCTCCAGGGTCCCAGCAGCTCCTTAGCCGTACGGGCATACACATCCGAATACTGACGGTCCTTTAACTCAGGCCGATTCCAGTCCACCCGGGTATAGTAGACATACCAAAGCCCGTCCCGCTCGCGATTATCCATCACCATCAGGTCGCGCCCCGCCTCACCGGCATCAAAAAGCACATAAGAGCCATCATGACCCCGCGCCTGCTCATAGTTCACTCCATCCTCACTCGTAAACGCATGGGCCGTCCCGCCACTGTTATGAAACATATAAAATGTTCCATCATGCCTTACCGTATGCGGCGCATACAGCACACCCTCTACATAACCTGCCTCCTCAGGTGAGTCATGAGTCGTCCATAAAATACCCTTTTCCTCCCAGTCGGAAGCCAGTAAATCGTTAGTCTCCCAGCGAAACAAAAAGTGATCACCCCCTGGGAAATTCGTATTCCTCACCGCGGATACCAGCTGCCACTTGCCATCCGCACTCTGGTATATCGTAAAGTCCGAACACTCCTGATGCGAATCCAGCGTCGGCTCCCCGCGCGCCGGCTTATTATTAAACGCACCCGCATCAAAATCCTCATCGGCAATCTGCCACCATTGGGATACAATGACAGGCACCTCCATCTTCTCCTCGGCAGCCAATGCATACGTTAACAATGAAATAACAATATAAAAAAGGGGTATTCGGGTCATGATACTTCTGAAGACGAGCCGGATGCGAGCACCCCCCAAAGGTTATCGATTACTGCGTTAAAACCTGTGGATGGTGATACACCTCACGCAAATACTCAGGCTCATTCTTACGAAGCCATTGGGTATGCCAGGGCAAAAACCAACTCCACAAAAAACCCTGCTCAAGCATCAGGTCAGGGTGCGGAATCACATCGCATTCAGTGAGCGCAATGGGCTTACCCCCGGCAACACTTGCCAACTTATCATAGTGCTCCCGGTTGCCCTGCTCACCTTCCAGATAGATATCCACACCGACAACATCCACACGATCCAGGCTCGGCACCCAATCTATGCGCACTTTTTGCGAAGCGGAATACACCCATAGCAGATTGTTAAGTTTTCGCTCATAAGTGTAGTAATCATAGATATAGTCCCACAGGCGAATCGCCGTATCCCGCCCCTGCTTGCTCCACCAGAACCAACCGCCGCACATCTCGTGGAGCGGTCGCCACAATACAGGTACCCCCAGCTTTTGAAGCTCCTCAAGCATATCTGCAGTCACATCGAGATCGCGCATCATAGCCGCGTGCTCATCGGTGCCCTCTCGAAGCGCTGCTTCGATATCAAATGCCCGTTTCGTACCCTCATAGGTATTATCAGCCTCCAGGGGGTTTGCCCAATGCCAACATATCGCAATCAGCGCCCCATTCTGATAAGCCTCATGCGCATCCGTAATCAGTCCCGCCTGCTTTTCCATATACTCGGTGCTAAATTTTTCCTCAAATATCCCACCCTCAAACTCGTACACTTTGGGTAACTTTCCGGTGTGCTGCTCTATGTAATTCAGCTCCCTCTCGGTAGCTGCACCATAGATCACATGTTGCCCCGTTAGCATTTGTTTATCCTGCAGCGAATACAAAAAAACTAAGACTTCCCTGGCTTCATCACTCGCGTGGGGATTAACAGGTGTTTTCGCAAATACACCCACGCATGTGAGTAGGCTGATTACAATGAAAGGTAGGATACAATTGAGTTGCCTCATATTGATCCGATGACGCAGATACGCCCTCTTCTCCCTAATATAAAATCAAACAAAAACGCTAAACCACATACGGGATCGTCATTGGCCCTTCCGGTAGTATCGCAATACTGACATCCGACCCATACTCCTCCATTGCGGCCTTCAACCGATCCTCAATCGAATCGATCGGCTCCAGATGAGCCCGTCGTACCGACTCTGCATCCAACTCGCTGTAAAGCGCGATTTTCGCCTGCTCATGGAGTAACGCAAATACCTGCAATTGCCACTGATCCAGATCCACCAACCGCTTTTCTCGGATATCCGACAGCATTTCGCTCATCGATCCATAACGAAAGAGAGTCTCCTTAAACTTCCCGTGATCCGGAAATCCGTCATTGCAGCGAGCCGCCATAATGATCAGACCGCCGGGCTTGACGATTTTCGCTGCCGCCGACATCCCTTTTACGGATTGGTAAAGATTCTGATCAAGCGGATACCCGCTATTCGAGGTAACCACGATATCAAAACGCTCCTCACAGGCCACCATACTGGTCTCCCTGCAAAAATCACAGCCGGCATCGTGCGCCTCAATGGGGTCCCCGATAAAATAACCCGTGATTGCCCGCTGATCATCCAGCGTCACATTGATCAATAAATCCGCAGGGGCCATCAGCCCCGCCGCACGCACGTTATTCTGAGTGGGATTCCCCTCAATCACCCCCCACGTGCTCTTAGGATGCCCGATATTTTCAGGCTTATGGTAATGCATGATTGACTCCAACGCCGCCACCCCGGGAAACATCGCCTTATACCCCCCGGAAAAACCCGCCATAAAGTGCGGTTCGATGAATCCCATCAATATCCGCTTATCCGCCTGCACATACTCCCGGTTCAGCTTCACCTCATACCCATACGGCGACATCCCCACAGATACCAAGGTACTCTCATCGGTACCCAGGTTATCCACACAGCGATACTTACGGTAGATCACTTCACCCACCATCTCGATCCACTCGGCCTCCGAGTTTTTACGATGCGTGCCGGTGCCAGATAGGATAACTACCTGTTCCGCAGGAAAATCCCCGATCGCCTCAAACAACCAGCTCAACAGCTTCTCCGTAGGCAAAGGCCGTGTAATATCCGGGATGACGACTGCCAGCCGATCTTCAGGCTTCAGATCATCCAAGAATGGCTTACAACCAATCGGCTCCTTAAAGTGCTGCATAAACGCACCCCACTCATCTTCCAGAGCCGGTAAATGCTGAGGCTCGATTACTTTGACATTGTCCGTCGGTAATTGAAAAGAAATCGACTCTCTGCCAAACTGCACGGTTGCTAGGTTCTGCTCACTCATAATCTAAAAGTAATATGAGCTCCTTATTGCACAAGTTGAGTGCGCCATCTAGCTTAAAGTCATCTAGCTCAGGTTTATTCCACCTCAATACGTGCCACCCGGATCACGTAATCAACCCCATAGGCATATCCGGTAAAATCCACAGTCAACGCATCTCCGGATTGTTCAAAATCAAGGCTCTCATCATTATCCAGCCACTGAATAGCCTTCACTTTGGGACCAAACGCAGTTGCCGAGCGCTCGCCTGCACCTACCTTCCCTTCAACCGTTTGCCCCTTAAGGCCTCTACGGGATAGATTATATACAAACCAGTAATAATGCCCATCCTTCCCCTTTAAAATAAAGTCACTGCCTTCTGCCTCAGCCTTGTAAGGTTCTGTTTTATAAATGGCATCCTCAAAAGTACGGGTCCACCTGCCTACTATATTCAGAATCGCCAATTCCATCTCTCCAATCGCTCCCTGGGCTTCCGGACCAATATTCAAAAGATAATTTACCCCCAGCCTCCGGCAATTCGCGAGACTGTAAATGATATACTTCGGTGATTTGTAGTTCAGATCATCACTGCCTATCCCCCAATGCGTGTTCATCGTATGGCATTGCTCACCCGCAAAATATTTATCATAACCGGTGCGATCAATGGGCTTCGCGGCCTGATTCTCAAAAGTCACCGCATCGATCTCAGGATGCGATAACTGACCCGGATTACTCACCCCAGTATTATTGATGATAATCGCATCTGGCTGATTCTTGCGAATGATACCGTAGCGCGTATCATACTGCCAGTCCGAGTCCTTGCGACTCCAGTCCCCGTCCAGCCACACTCCACCGATCTTTCCATAATTTTGGGTGATGACCTCCAGTGACGCATGCAGATAGTCCAGATACTCGGTAAACTCCTCCTCCGTAAGCTGATCAGTATGCTTGCCGCCCCAACGCCAATCCAGGGTCGTATGATAAAGGAAGGGCACGATTCCCTCGGCCCGACAGGCCTCCACAAACTCCTTAATCAAATCACGACCGGCCGCAGAATGCATCGCATCATACTCATTTAAGCCACGGGTATCATAAAGCGAAAATCCGTCATGATGACGCGAAGTCAGCGTAATATACTTCATTCCCACCGACTTGGCAAAACGCGCAAGCGCTCTCGGGTCAAAATCTTCTGCCGTAAAGGTATCCTTGAGGGTTTCGTACTCCTCGGGCACCAGATTCCTCCGCTTTAAGACCCATTCTCCCTGTCCCAGCTGGGAATAAATTCCCCAGTGTATAAACATCCCAAATGCCATATCCTCAAACGCTGTCACCCTTAGTTCCGGTACGGGCATCGAATCAGTATCCGCATTCAACGAAAAAAATGGGAATAACAGGAGTATAAATGAGAATAAGTAGGCTGCTTTATTCATAGGTCTGGGGTTAACGCTTTTTGTTTTTAAAATTCGAATCCAATTCACGAAACATTACAGATACCGCGATGCTTAAATAGACACGCCCCATGGACAAATTAATGCAATAGGAAACGGGTACGATGATAAGCGGCATCAGGCCGCTGCCCTTTATTCAATACTCTCTCCGGGAATCGCATAGAGCACCGTTTCATTAAACCACGGCACATGATGCCCCATATAAAAGTCGTAGCCGAGATCTTCCCGAATTAACATCAGGGGAATATCAATGTAGTGATCCCGGTGATGATAAATCGAAATCTGTAACTTGGGCCGATACTTTCGAATCGTGTCCATCGCACCTTTCAGGCACTCTACCTCAGCACCCTCAATATCCAGCTTCAGCAGATCACAACGCTCATTGCGCTCGGATAAATAGGCATCCAGACTGACACAAAAACACTCCTCACTCGTTGCGGTCGCCTCCGGGATCACACAGCTCTCCTCATTCTTGTTCTCAATATGAAAGCTCCCTGGCCCAGACCATAGCCCGTACTTTTCAATGATTACATTATTAAAGGTATCCAGCCTCTGCCTGGTCTGCTCATAATATTGGCTCAGCGGCTCAAATCCGATCACCTTACCGGATTCACCCACCTGCCTGGCAAATTGCTCAGTAGTGGTGCCATCGGCTAAGCCTCCCTCAACGACACAATCGCCCTTCATAGCATGGACTTTCGGATGATGATAATGCGGATATTGAGAGAGCCTCAGATATCCCGGATCCCCCGTTTCGACGCACTTGATACAACGCAAAAACACATCACGACTCTCATCATCGCTCAATGCACCATAAACCGAGCAAATATCCTCAAATCGACTTCCTAAAAAACCAATGAGTGGCGGTCGCGTCACCGGATAACGAATCAACGGTTTGATATCCATGAGAACCGTATCTGATTTCCCAACAGCCTGCCAACACTCGTATAATTTCCACAAGCTATGCTCACCATCTAAACCCGAAGCATACAGACAAAAATCAACATCCCCAAGAATACCCATCTGATTCGCCGGCACAATACGGAAACGAAAATGCTCGCCGGACTCCAGAGTTAACTCTTTGTGAATGTCACCCTCATCCGCCACTTGATCAATTAATACAAAGTCCGGCAACTTGGGAAGCTTCATACCCAGGCAACGCATAACTGCCTCATTCAGCAGATTGCTATACGTAACCACGGCAGTTGTGGATGGATCGAGATGACTACTGAGCACCCTCAAGGGACTCAAACTTACAAAGTGCTCTTTCACGCCCTGATCAAGTTGCATACCACTAAGCTACGGGAACTAACATCCACCCTGCAAACCCTAAAACACATACTCTCCTAGCCACACGCTTATTGATTTAGGAATAACGAATCAATCTTCATACACAAAATAGCATCCGCCAGGAGAGAATTATTTAAGTTAGACTAACCTATTGTTAAAAACCACTTACATTTCACTCTATATGAGCATTTTAAAGCAATTATAACACTCGCTATGCTACTGCTTCTTCTGAATTATTCGCTTCAATCAATTTAAAAGCTGTATGTGAGTTCGGCACTCGTATTTTTACTTCAGTATAGGAATTTTCTCCTGTTTTCGAATCTATCCAAAAACGACCTCCAAATCGTTTGGTTACATATAAGGCCTTGGTTAATCCAAAGCCACCACCCCGGGTTACCCTACCCTCCACGTTGGACGCTCGCTTACCATATAAGACAACTTGATCAATCTCATCATCAGGTATACCGCACCCATTGTCTAATACATCTATTCCCAGTTCGTGATTATCCTGATAGAATCGCGCACTAATTTCACCACCAGGAGGCGTATACTTTCGGGCATTACAAACAATATCCCTGAACAAATCCTGGAAAACCGAAGGTATTACCAAACACTCATCGAAAACACTCTCTATGCTCAAATTTATTAAATACGAATTATTCTTTCGGTGCTCTTGCGAGTAGACGATATCGTATTTACCCTTTGCATTCCTTTCTATCGCACCCATTATGTCGATAATCTGCCTTCTAAAATCGTCAACACTTATCTCATTCCATTCCCTGAAGCTAATCCGTCTCTCCTGAAGTTCCGAGATACGAATACCCAACACCTTAATTATATTTAAAATATTCTCCTTGTATTTTATGAAATCGGTATTTTTTGCGAGGCAATGATTCCCCTCATAGGCAAATACATAAGATTCCAGCAGAGCGGATAATTGAAGCAATTCAACACACACTTTGCACTGTGAATTGGGATTACTAAACTGTAGCTGAGAATTACTCAATAAATTGCTAATATTGGCCAGCATCGGATCTTCACCAAACAGCTCCTCGACCTTAAAAATTTCATACTGAATAACACTCAATACATTGAGGACAGAATGCATATCGAGCATATTCTTCTCTTCATCACTGAGGACTAAATCTTGGACTATCTCCATCGCTTGAAGTTCTAAGTAGGAATACCTGAGCAATCGGTCATTTCATTAGTCACTTTACTCAATTTGGTAAAATATGACCATGTATCTCAAATTAGAAACTATCTTCACATTTTCTTTACAAATAAGGATTGTTAATCTATAAGATTAGCTTCCGCTAATCATATGAAAGATCTATATCAGGTAATTTACCTTAGTTCGGCTACCTATGATTTCAAAGAGTCTGATTTGGAGGAATTACTGCTGACCACTAGAAAGCGAAACCACGATCGAAAAATAACGGGTTTGCTCTTATATTCCGATGGCAATTTCATTGGCGTTTTAGAAGGTCCAAAATTGGCTGTTCAGCAGCTCACAAGAAAAATAGAACGTGATACCAGACACTGTGGCTTCAAAACCGTTTGGTTTAGACCAAAAAATAAAAGGGATTTCCCCGAATATCAGATTGCTTACAAAAATTGTAAGCATGAAATGAGTGCTAAGTATCCCTATCTTCACAAAATTGTGGATAAACCACAATCGGCTTTGGCACAAATTAGCTGCACCAGCAAAGAAATACAGATTATGATTAAAACCTTCCTTCGGGTTACCAATCCCCATTCAATGGACTCCATTGGATACCAAGCCTAATCGAAAGCTCAGTGATTCGCTATATGCGCTGAAAGCAAAATCTACAGTAAATCGCCAACTTGCTTCATTGTTCTTCGTTGATAATGATTAACTCTTTCCTTAGCCATTCGAGCCTTCTTGAAAGATGTCTCTATATTTGTAGCAAAATCAAGCACAGCATCGGGTAACTTATTTCTATCACTTTCAATATCAAAGTTAAATAACCATTCAGAAAGCCCAATGTCGTTCCACATGGTTCCTTTGGAGGTTTGACCCTCCCAACGACAGACTATGGCCGGTATTCCATTGCCTATGCACATAATGGGAGAATGCATTTCATTGCCAAATAAACCAGCACTCCTCTTATAAACGCTGACTGCTTCGCCCGTGAGCCAATAATCAGATTTCCAAACAACCCTCTCCTTTTCTGCGGGAGTTAGGTGATCGTAAATCAGATCTTTATTAAGCTGTATTTGTGAAACGTCTTCAGGACACAATAAGACCTTTAAATCCGTTTCCTTTACTATCTTCTTAACAGCGAGTCTTAAGGGAGCGTGATCTTGCTCCTTCATTTCTTGATTTATTTTATCTTTTTTGAGGTCTATGGCTATGTGCTCTTTCATCAGCCAATATGGAGAAAATCGGTATCTTGGTATACAACATATAAATTTCCCCTTTTCTAATTTATGGGCATCTAAGTATGCACTCGCCCTACCCTCATCCCTTAAATCGGTTGCGAAAGCCGCATCCGGTGCAAAGTCCATTATTGGTGCTCTGCAACCATAGTCTTTAGCCTTTTGAAGTGACTCTCTATCTCTGAAATAAATAAACGCAGATCTATTAATTACATCTACCCTTCGCTCTATCTCTTCAGGTGTATCCTTTTCGATTCTCCACGATTGATGATCGTCGAATGTAATCCCATAGATTCCAAATGGCTTTCCTGTTTCTTTTTCCCATCTTTCTATTTGTCGCATTCCACTTAGACTCGCAGCAGAACCGTGGATAAAGAAATCGCATTCTTTAAATGCTAATCTTATCTCATTTTCAGTTTCTGCAAATTTAAGTTTTGGAAACCGCGCTTCAAGGATTTCCTTTACGCCCTCCCCAATATCACTCGGCCATAGGGTAACTTGCACATTTGGTAAATAAGTCTCCATCAATTTCAAGAAGCCAGGAGTGTGAGCAATATCCCCAATATTTACAGTCTGCCATGCTGATCGAAAAATAACTTTGGGGGCTTCCTTCGTTTTTGCATTAAGAGCCATGGCACCCGCAACGGATGCCATAGTCTTAATAAAACTGCGCCTTGAATTGGAGGTAATAGCAAGATGATTCAATATACGCATTTTCGTGGATTAGAAGGAGAATGTTGATCGGATAGTCCAAAGTCTTGATTCGCTTATGCGAAACACCACTTCCTCGCCTGTCGGTTGGGTAAATATGGGTATCAAATCATCATCCGATAACGCGTTTCTTACGTTTAACTGTAGTTTCCAATTTATTTTACCATCAAATAGAGTTCTGCGATATCCTATCCAAAAGTCTACATTACTGGTAGTTGGTCCGAAGTGTGGGTTATTTACATCGATTATAACCTGCTCCTGCTCATCAGCAGTAAGTGGAAAACCAATAGCGACTTTATCTTGCCATCTATATGCTCCGCCAATGTTTACGCCGTCCAAGACTCCCTCATCAAAGGCATAATTGGTTACTAAATTGTATCGCCACTCGCGCAACTCCTGTGCAGGTGCACCATCTTGCAATTTAACTCCATTGTAAGGATTAACGATTTCCCGAAGCGTAAAGTTTCTCAAAGTACCAGTTGTATCTGGACCAGGATTAAAAGTGCCCGCTTCAAACAAGGGAACCGTCCATAATTCGAGCCAGTTTTCAATGATACTCCGTCCATCCTCAACAGGTGTGTTAAATAGCAGTTGCTCTGCAGCAACCCCGGTATTGTCTCTTATAGATTCTTGCCTGGTAGCATTGAAAATAATTGTCCAATTATCAGTTGGATTAGCCGTAAGTTCAATTTCCATGCCTTCGGCTACAAATTCTCCTGTTGCAGCTATACCTGGGTTAGTGGAACTTATTGATCCATTATCAATTCTAACATTATACAAATCTAACAGGAATTGAGGAGGCGCTACATAGAAGTTAGGAAAGCCATCACCATCATCGTCCTGGGCGATCCCGTCTTGAACAGCGTTATATGCTAGGATATGATTTCCGACTACACTATTTACTGCTCCTGTTATAGTACCATTCGTAACCAGACTTTGCTTGGTCTCATACCAGTTAATCTTGGCTTGATACTTACCCTCCTGAAATTCAACCCAGAAACCATAATCTTTAGTTTCGCCTGTCGGGGGCGATAACACATCTCCAAGGGGTGAAATACGCAAACCCTGCGGGGGTGAGAAATTCTCAGATTCATTGTAGTGTAAATTAAGACCCGTAATTAACGGCAATTTTTGGAGAAATCCATAGGGTACTTTACCGACAACATTCCAAGAAAATAAAGTCTGGCTGGCAGCCAAATCCGCTTCACTCCCAAATGCATAAGCGGGATCATTAACCAATCTAAAGCCTTGCCCATCGGAAACCAAGGGTGCATTGACATCGAAAATGGATACTTCTTCATCTCTCCAGCCAAAGTTTGTTATAATGTGCCCATCCAGCAGTCGGCTCTGGATATTTAGAGCTTGAGATTCAATTTGTCTCAATGATTTAGAAGCATTGCGGGCATTGTCGCTAAGATCACTTTGTGCTCTTACAATATTTGCCGGAACAAAGTCAAAGTCAGAACCTGCAGCCATTTCACGCAAGTACAAAGAACCTCCTTCGGTTATACTGGGTAAATCTACCAAGTTATTAGAGACTCTACCTAAATTGGCTCCGCTTGCGCTCGATGCATCGGCTAAACTAGGTCCAAGAAATTGTAGAACTTCTACACTTTTGCCTGCATTACTGAAACGGCTTTGGTTATTACCGTATAACCATGGAGTATCCGGAATATACCATATCTTTCCACTTCTGTTTTCTGCAAACGTCTCCTCATCCTGATAAAGAAGGGTAAAGGTATGTTTGCCTAACCACTTACCCCATCCTTGATCCATAAGTTTTTCAAAATCAAGCTCTCCAAAAGCAGTTATTCGCATTGTTTCTGCTTCTCTATAGCCCCAACTAGCATTCGCATTGCCTCGCGAAGAAATAAAAGGTCTACCGAAATCAGGATTTGGCTCACCTTCCACCAAGACTGTGTTTACATCTAATTCAATAATCGGTCGACTGGAAAACACTGCATATCGCTCATCGACTGTTTCTTGTTCGTCATATACGAATTCTATACCTGCCTGATTGTTAAAAAACAATTGCTCCACACTAAAATTGGCAGATTCAATATCCAATATTTCCCGTTTATTATCACCATCTATCAGGTTATTGCGGTAATCAAACACTGAGCGATCTATCAGGGATGGCGTTTTATAGAAATTGGAGTTCGGGAAACCCTCACGCCTTAATGAATCCGCTAAATTTCCCGGTGAAAACATAGCCGTCGTGCCATTTCTAACCGATGAACGATTTATAGTATACTGGCGCGCGATTGCATTTTGCTGAATGTGATCTGTGGGAACTGGGGAATTCGGATCTCTAAATAATATCACAGGGGTTCGCCGTAATCCTTGGGTTGCAAATATACCGTTGTTGAAACTCAAGTTCTGCGTATTATCTCGTGTGAATTTGGGAATCACTCCTACTTCCAGCATTTCGGCTGTTGGCTCAAACCATCGAACGATATTATCCTGAGGGGGTAAACTTCTAGGGTTATTGGCCTCTATCTCTCCATTTTCATAACTAAAGCGGAATGTAGTTCCTGAAAAGATCCCATTCTCGGTAACCAGAAAATCAGGTGTATATACTCCTGTAAAAAATACTCTGTGATCATTATTGAAGGCAGGATCTTGTTGAAATTTCTCATCATCCCTTAAAACACTTACTCTAATTGCTAATTCATTTTCGATAATGGGTTTGTTGAAGTCAAAAGAGAGACGATTACTTCCAAATCTACCCAACCTCATATCTATTTCGCCAAAGCTTTTACTCGTTGATGCTGTATGGGTTGAATAATTTATGATTCCAGCGGGACTACCTACGCCGAATAAGATAGCATTTGCACCCCGATTAATTTCAATACGATCACTATTATAGGTGTCGAAGGGAATACTACTCCTAAAGTAGTTTCTTGTGAGTGTCGCAGCAGCAAGACCACGAACGCGAGTGCCCACATTATTACCGAGTGACGTATCCGTAGTCAGCTCAGTTCCAGTACCACTCGCATTCGAGAAGTTACCCCCTAATCCGCTGACTTCAGTTCCTGCGCTATATACTAAAGCATCCCTAAGATCAGTGGAATTTGTATCCTCCAAAAACTGATTGGTAATTACAGAAATGGAAGCACCCACATCTGATAGATTTGTTCTCAACCTCGAACCAGCGAGTGTCGAAGTTGCCAGGTAACCTTCATTATCTGAAGATTCTATAACAAATGGAGATAATTCGAATACATCATCATCATTGATATCCTGCGCATTTAAATTGGCTGACGATGCAATTAGCAAGCCGGTTAAAGCAGAGAATAGCCTTTGTGCAATATTCTGTTTTTCGTTCATTTTCATTGTTGATTCATTTTTTGGGTTAACAACCTCAAGATTTTGAGGTTCCATGTCTGAATCACCCTGAACGCTGATTATTGCATAGGTCTGCGATTTCATATCGTTGATAAGCATCAGGTTAGAGCCCAACAACAGATATTCGAACGCCTCTTCGACAGTGTAGCTGCCCGATAGTGCTTGTGTCCTTTTGCCCTCCACAATATCCAACCGAAACACCAGATCGATACCCGCTTGTTCTGAAGCCAAAGACAGCGTATTTACCGCATCCCCAGCCGACACAGAAAAATAAATTTGTGTATCTTCTAATGGCTCCGAATAACCAAACCCCGCAAAAAAGCACATACTCAATACGAGTATAATTTTCAATACATGTATTGTTTCTAAACCGTGTTTTTGGGGGGTATAACATTTGCA
This sequence comes from Puniceicoccaceae bacterium, assembly GCA_028285755.1. Lineage (GTDB taxonomy): Bacteria > Verrucomicrobiota > Verrucomicrobiia > Opitutales > JAFGAQ01 > JANQOQ01. The sequence goes on along the minus strand of JANQOQ010000014.1, from coordinate 3,375 downwards.
GAATGATTCTTCATCCCGCACGAGCCTTTGTAATACAAAACTCACCAAAATTTTTTAAGTAATAGCCAAAATCTCTAATCCATTTGATATAAATAGTATACATTATCCTCATACCGATGAAAGATATTTGAAGTAATTCTAAGGGTTTCCAAAAACCCATTTATCTTGTTTGACCTGAGATTTGCTACAATTTGGATTTCTTTGATGCGATCATCGGATATTATGAGTTGTTGCTCATTGTATCGATTAAATGCAGCTACCACCTCCGAGAGGGGTGCTCCCTTAAACACCAGCGTTTCGGGTTTCCAGGCAAGCAGGCTGCTTAATTGCTCTTCACTCACCAGGCTAATGACAAATCCCTTTTCCAGCTCAGTTTGATTATAGATGACTACCTTTTGCTTTTCGTGAACGACTCGATTGCTTTCTATGTCATTCGCTAGATCAATAATAATCGATTCTTCGGGTTCGTTAACTTCAAGATTTACCGATCCCTCAGACACTATCAATTCAACCATCTGTGCCTTTAAATTCACGATGAATTCCGTTCCCAGTGCTGTGATTACCGTGTTGTTTGCATGCACGACAAAAGGCCTTAATTCATCTTTTGCCACACTAAAGTAGGCTTCTCCTTTTTGGAGCCAAATCGACCTCTTTTGTTGATCAAAATCATACTGTATCTCAGCACTTTCATTTAAATCGATGGAAGATCCATCCGGTAAGCTGATGTAATCAGTATCGTTCCACGCAACCGATATTCTAGATGAATCGAAATCAGTATCCTGCTGATTCGAGAACTTAAAGACAAAGGCTGATACAGCAACTAAAAGTAAGGCGGCAATTGCCCATACTTTGGCTGGCCGAATCCACTTAACTGTAGCTGCTTCTGGGGTATAATGGGTGTCCGCGATCGGCTCGAACATATCCCATGCTTTCTGCATTTCATTAAACATTTCTTTGGCCTCGGGTGTCTTGGAAAGCCAATCCTCGAGAGCTTCCTTTTCGGCTGAATCAAGACCTTCTCTTTCACGTATCGCCCATTCGCTGGCAATTCTCTCAATATTTTTCTTCATGATACATTAGCCGCTTATTTACTTACCATCCAAACTCTGCTGATGTTGCTTAAAGAATTTAGCACACTTTTCTAACCCAATCGTTAACTGGCTGGAAACTGTATGGACCGAAATACCCAGCTTTTTTGAAATTTCAGCACTGCTCATGCCTCGAATTCTCCTCATTACGAAAATCTGCCTGCATTGATTAGGTAACTTGCGGATCGCTTCATTTAGAAGCTCCAAATCCTCTCTATATTGCATCCATTCTTCAATACTTCTACCCGAGTCGACTTCCTCGGTATTGGTTGCTTCGTCAAATGCAGTAGGGGTTGTTTTTTCGGTTTTCTTCAAAACTCTATAGGAAAGATTTCTGGCCACCGAAAATAAGTATGCCTTTGGATTATCAATCTTCTTCGCATGTTTTGTGTAAACTTGAAGGGTTCTGACATACGAATCCTGAATTATATCATCGACCTCACCATGGACTTTAAAATTCCTCAGTAACCATGCACGGAGGGTGTTTTCATGCGGCAGAAGATTAGCCTCAAACCACTTCTTAGTGCCTGATTCTGCCTTGCCATCAACGTCTTTTTGGAAACTCTCGCTTAAAAATTCTACTACCACCCCATCGGCTTCTTTAGTCTTTTCTAAACGATTATTTTTCATCCCTAATAAAAACAAGAGCTCCTAAAATAACCAACTCACCAAAGAAAATTTTGTTTTTTGTATATCTAATTAGTTAATATGAAAATCCACTCGATAACTAATCCATTTTTACTTCCCCTTATTAAATACAAAAGTTCGCAACCAATTGCAAACTTCTGACCCAAGCACACTTCTTCAAATCAACTTCACCGCGTAGGAGATTTCACAAATCCACCCATATAACAGTTACACATCGACACCTTACAGAATCTACAAAAATAGCAACTTAGGTTAATTTTCTACCAAAAATTCTACCAAGCGCAAGATTACACTTATCGGAAGAAGCTCTAAACCAACAACTTAATGATTTAGAATAAGTTACGCCAACACTTAAAAATAAGTTGGCATCCCGTAGGGGACAGCCGAAATAGCACTTAACTTCCTAATAAAGAACGGCTTAACTTGGTTACAAATTCAGTTATAACGGTTACAAGACATGAAAAATGTAAAAAATAAGCAAGCTAAAAGACCCAATGAAATTTGAGTTAGAATAAAACTCCAAATAAATGCTATTTTATTACAGAATTAAGGTAAAAAAGCATCCTTTTTCCATAAATCCTTAAAGGACACAAAGAGGATTGAGTGGCTAGAAAACTTTTGAGAACTGCGAGTCATGCATTCTCAAAAACTTAGCAAAAATGACAGCCATAGGCAAATTCATATATCATCAGTCATAGAAGACTTTATCAATTATTGCCAATACGATAAAGGACTCAGCCAAAACACTCAGAAGTCATACAGACAAGATCTGAAACAATTCAGCGAATACATAGATAAAGACACTTCAATGCTAAGCTGGCTTCATGTTGGTAAGCATGAAATCCGAGATTTTCTTCGCTCATTCAAAGAAGCAAAACCAAGAACCATCAATCGAAAATTAGCTACACTCAAAGCCTTTTTCGGATACCTTGAAGACGAAGAGATACTCCTAGATAATCCTACCAAGCGGATCAACTTCCGTATTAAAGTTCCCCACGAATTACCACGCCACCTTGGACAAACTCAGGTCGAAAAACTCCTACGATCACTCTACGAACAGTTAGAGAAAGAAACCCATTCTAACGACCAAAGACATACAAAAAGACTGAGAAATCTAGTGCTTGTAGAAACGCTATTCAACACGGGTATGAGAGTCAGTGAAGTAAGCTATCTCCAAATCAGAAATCTAAATCTGGAAGAGGGTTACTTTCATGTAAGAGGTAAAGGGAATAAAGACAGAATCATACCCATATGTGGCACAGATTATCTAAAAAAACTAAAACGCTATCTGAGATCACAGTATGGTAATTCATGGAGATCAGAATACGAGGGTTACATATTCCTGAATAGGGACAATAACCGCCTCTCCGAACAATCGATTAGAGGAGTCGTTAAAGCCTGCACAAAACAAATTGGACTGCAATCAGTTACCCCTCACGTATTTCGCCATAGCATCGCCACACAGCTTCTAGATGAGGGAACAGACATACGAGTAATACAGAAGTTCCTAGGTCATAGCTCCATAGCTACCACATCCATATATGCCTCTGTAAGCCAACATACTCAACGTAACATCATCCTAGCAAACCACCCCCGATCAAAGCTCACAATCAAAGGATAACTAAGAATTATGTTTCGA
>JANQOQ010000013.1 GCA_028285755.1 Puniceicoccaceae bacterium | reverse complement strand
AGAAGTCGATGAGTTGCGGCATTATGCCAGAGAGCTTTCCGCAAGTGATGTTTTAGAACTCTACAATTTGCATACCCCTCAGGAAAAGGGGGTTTTGATACGCATAGCGTCGGCATTTGGGCACCTTTCAATTATATGGATTATTAGTATACTATTGGTGATATATTTTTTAACGAGAATATCATCCAATAGAAATAGTTTTGTAGCACTTTTTCTGTTAGCAAGCATGGTGTTGCTGGGTTTTAATGGAATGGAGGCTGCGATGCAATCACCCACGAATTTTCAGGCAACCTGGATTGGGGGTAATCAAATCAGACTGACCTGGAACGACCCAAATTCGGAAACTGATGAGTACTATGTGCCTTGGGAGTCAAGTAGTGACAATTATGCTACTTATACCCCATGGGGCTTTAGTGGACCGCGCAGTGAATACACTACATCACGAACGCCAGGCTACACATACAAATTCTCTTTGTATGCAAAAGATACTGACCCGAATCCAGACCAAGGTGCCTGGGCCACAAGTGCTGTTTATGTTACTATACCCGCACCGATTCCAGATGCACCCACAAATCTGCAAGTTTCAGCACATTCTACTACTTCCACGCTGCTAACCTGGACTGATAATTCAAACAATGAGAATAACTTTGATGTCAATTGGCGAGAGAGCGGAGGTAGCTGGGATGTGATCATCCTCCCGGCAAATACTACGAGCTATATTCATACCGGTCTATCAGCTGGTAATAGTTACGAATACCAAGTACGCGCAACGGATGGGGGCAACAAATCTGACTGGACGAGTACGAGCAGTATAACCTTGCCCACAACCGCAGTCGATTTTCCGTATTCTACTGATTTTGAGAGTTTTACCATAGGGAGTGATATCTCTCCCCTGGAGGAAATTGCAATTCAGGCTGAAATCATTAGCAGCATATTTAATGGCGGTGCTAAGGGGCTGCAGATAGGTTCTGCATCTGCAGAGGCCAAGCTCAATGTTTTGGGCGCATCCTCATATGACACCGTTTATTTGGACTATTATATAAAACCTTCTTTGGTAGACCAGATATCGATACCAGATTCGAGTATTCATGGAGGACCTGCCAACATTGCTTTTTCGCAGGATGGAAGCGATGGCTTGTTGTTCATACAGGATGGTAACGGAAGCGGAGGGGGTAGCTGGATACAGCAACCCTTCTTTTTTTCCTATTCTGGGAATGTTTCGTCAGATTGGATACGGCTCAGCATAAAGCTCGATTATATCGGCCAAACCTGGGATCTGCTCGTTGATGGATTGCCTATGGCTTTGGGACTGGGGTTCGACGACAACAGCATCACGGAATTGAGTGATTTATCATTCATCAATGATTCCACAGATAACCTGATTGTGGATGATTTAAATGTCTCAAACACACTGAGTTTGTTTGAGGATAGCGATAGTGATGGTATGCTGGACAGCTGGGAGACGCATTACTTTGGCAGCACGGTTTTGGATGGATCTGGGGATTTTGACACGGACGGGCTCTCGGAACTTGAAGAATACAACGCCATTTTGAATCCGACATCGAAAGATACAGACGCTGATGGTCTGGATGATAATATTGAGCTCGCAATCAGTTCTTTAGCGCGATGGCAGGATCCTGTCGTTCAACTTGTGAGCGGTTCGGGGGGGGAGCTCTCTTACGAGACCGGTTTTGAAGTAGTTGATACATTTGCTTTGGGTAATCTTCATGGGCAGAACGATTGGCGTTCCGAAGGAGCCACTGAAATTGTAAATACAACTGATTCTTCTGGAGCTGCAACGCAGGCTATCGAGTTGAGTAGTGATAGTTCTACTGATACTGCAAAAGCTTATGTTCAAACTGAGTATTTGCCTACTTTTTGGGTGAGTTTCGATGCCAAACTCAATGCAGGAGAACTCACAACGCCTGCCAATAATGGGGCAGGTGGTGCTGCCTATTTTCAAGTGAATTCAGATAACAAGCTTTGCTATTATGATGGAGCTTCGGATAGCTGGGTAGAGAGTACAAAAGTCATTACCACAGATACTTGGTATACTTACACAGTTAGTCTGGATTACACTAATAAGAGGTGGTCTCTCTATATTGATGATCAGCTAACGATCATGCATGTAACTTTTGCGGATGAGACTTTAGAAACGCTTTCTGAGTTTTGTGCGACTAAGGCACAGGATGATAGTACGACAAAAGCATATCTTGATAACTTTAAGATTTCGAATCAAAGGCCCTCAACGATAGATAATGATGCCGATGATGATTTGCTCTCTAACGAGCAGGAAATGCTAATAGGCTCAAATCCGCTGGTGGCAGATACGGATGGTGACAATGTAAAGGATGGTTGGGAATATTTGAATGGCCTGGATCCACTGAGCAATGAAACCATAACCAATGATGTGAGATCCGCATTGTTTAATGTAGGGCCAAGCTTGTTTTTCGATACCACTAATCCTGTAAATCTACCGGCGACCGTTGATATTCCTATCGGTACTGATTTGTCGATAGCTGATTTGGACTTTACCTGGGTAATTCTCAGGAAACCGGAGGGTGCCCTCGACCCGACAATAACTGATGCGACTGATATCAACTCTGCAATCAGTTTTAGCCAAAATGGTATCTATAAGCTGAAGCTTGAGCTTGATGGAACTGCACATGGATATACGCCTTACGATGAGTTAGTGATTTTTGTCAGTGATCAGTCTCCCGTGAGCTACAACTATCTGATTGGCCAGTGGGATTTTGATGAAGATTTGGTCGAAGTGGTCGCTCAGGAAAGCGAAGGTGATGTTTGGCTGGAAGCGGAATGGGGCAATATGGGCTCACTTTGGAGAACCTCAACTGATGGTAATGCCTCAAATGGCCAATATGTGAAAATTCAGGATGGAAGTCCTTTTCTTGGTACTATGCCTCCGGATGCTTCAGAAGTAGTGTCTTATAAATTTAATGTTAGCACTGCGGGAACCTACACAGTATGGGGAAGAGTAATAGCTCCGACAGGTGACGATGATTCGTTTTGGGTTCAAATGGACGATGGTAACTGGGTACTCTGGAGTTTATATGCTTCAGGAAGTAGCTGGTTATGGAAAGAGGTAAAAGATCACGACAATGGTAATCAGGTCGTTGACTACACGTTGTCAGCAGGAATCCATACTTTGAAAATTGCTTATCGTGAGGATGGAACATTACTCGACAAACTGTTCATCACTTCAAATGTGATAACACCTTCAGGAACAGGTGATGCAGCAAGTAATGGGCTCGATTTAAGTATCGCTCAGGATAGTTCGCAATGGGATAGTGAGGGGTCGGTAGTCGAAGCGAGTCGCAATAATGGCCAAGGCTGGAATGGTTCGGCCATGGAATTTGTTGGAGATGACCTGGATGATGCGGTGATCATTGATCAGGGTGCAGATTTGCTTAATGGCCTGGAAGAAATGACTTTAATGGCTTGGGTATGGGCAGATGAAGATTATACGGACGACGGCTTTTTCACGGGCTATCCAGGACCGGGTGGGGATAACCACTTTAACATCCGCTATGATGCTGAAGGCTGGTTCGGAGGTCAGAGTAAAGTGGTCACCGCATCCTTGAAGACCACCAAGGGGAACAGCCGTTTTGAAAGTACGGCCAATGAGGCAATTAAGAACCAATGGTTTCACTTTACATTTGTTTATAATCAGACCGGATTACACTTTTATCGCGACGGTCAATTATTGAGCTATTCCTACCTAAATCAGCAGGTTGGATTAATTGATAAGATGACCACTTTTATTATCGGACAAGGAGAAGTTGCCGGTAAATCCTGGAATGGTAAGATGGATGAAGTCCGGCTTTATGGAAAGGCCCTTACTGCAGAAGAAGTAAATGATATTTACTTGGATAGTGACGGTGATGGTATACCGGATAGTGTTGAAAGGCAGATTATTGCATTGAGCTCCGGTGATGCTTATAAGACGTTTGCTGATGTTATACCCGGGGTTGATTCCGATGGGGATAGACTGGATAACGAATTCGAAATTGCACTCGGTGCAAACATGACAGTCGCAGATACGGATGGAGATGGTCTTGATGACGGCCTTGAATATATCCACGGGCTGGATCTGAATAATGATGAAAATGTAACGGATGATACTAAATCCAGTTTGTTTACCGTCGGACCAACAGTATTCGTGGATACTTCTAATAGCAATATGTTGCAAATGCCTGGAGTTGTAAATCTGCCCAGCGGGACTGATTACAGCGAATCTGACTTTACTTTTGAGTGGACTCTTGTGAGGTATCCTGGTGCTAACCCTCCAGTAATATCTGATGCAAATGATATTGATACCTATGTGACTTTTACCGACTTAGGTGTCTATAAATTCAAGCTCACATTTAAGGATGCAGGCAACAATTACTCCCCCTATGATGAACTTACCGTTTTTGTGTCAGATCAATCCCGTGCATCCTATGATAGCCTGATTGGTTTTTGGGACTTTAATGAAGCCAGTGGCGATGCCCTGGATCAATCGCAGTGGGGCAGCAGTGGAACCATCACAGAAGCAACTAGAAGTGGTGGGTGGAACGGTACTGCCATGGATTTCGCAGGCGATGACCTGAATGATAAGGTCGTGATTAATCAAGGTGAGGACTTACTGAATGGCCTCGATGAATTGACAATCATGGCCTGGGTTTGGGCAGATGAAACAAATACAGATGATGGCTTTATCACCGGGGCAGCTCCTATATCTGAGGAAAAATTTCTGAATATTCGTTACGATCTGGAGGGATTCAAATCCGATCAAGATGATACCATAACTGCTGTATTAAACACTACAGAAGGAACCTCGAGGTATGAGAGTATTGGAAATCAAAATCCAACCGGCGAATGGTTCCATATTACACTCGTGTGGGATCAGACTAACTTTAAAATTTATCGAAATGGAAGTGTGTTGCCCAGTGCTTACCTAGAAAATTACGGGGGTATGGTAGATGGTATTACCACGCTCATTTTTGGTCAGAGTGAGGTGTCCGGGCAGTCTTGGAATGGCAAGGTGGATGAAGTCAAAATTTTTGGTGAGGCTCTTACGAGTACTGAAGTATTCAATCACTTTAACGATGGGGATGGGGATGGACTATCCGATGAGTACGAAAGGTGGATAATAGATGATAATGGGACGGATGGCTTCGCTATCTTTGCGGATGTGTTGCCTGATGATAATTATGATGATGATGACTTAACCAATATAGAGGAAATGCAGCGTGATGCAGACCCGACCCAATGGGAGTCATTGGTGGGAGCTCCAACGAATCTGAGTGGTATAGCAATTACCTACGATTCAATAGACATTAGTTGGACGAAAGCTGCAAATACAGATACTTTTGAAGTTTTCTGGAAAAAGGGTATCAACGGCACTTGGTCGACGATTGCCATGAATCCCGGCTCCAATGGACATACCCACACTGGATTGGACGGTGATTCTACTTATTACTACAAGGTCAGGGCTCAGTTGACTGAAGGTCCCACTGTATTTACACCACCTATCTCAGTTAAAACACCGGTGGCTCCCATTCCTTTGCCGAATGCACCAACTGGGCTCTCTGCAAATGTGGTCTCCTCCTATCAAATTAATCTTAACTGGAGTGTTTCAGAGGGTAATGCGACAAATGTTATCCTTGCTCAGGGTCTTTATGTTGATGATGCATGGCAATGGGCTGAAAATATGTTGCCGCCGGGCACGACCAGTTTTGAGGCCACGCTATTACAACCTAACGTACAGTACAAATTCAAGGCGGCTTGCGTAAATAGTACGGGTAGATCGGGTTGGTCAAATGAAGTTACAGCGACCACCCCAGATGATATTCAGTCAGCCCCCAACCCGTCTCCCATTGCCTTTGATGCTAGGATTGATGGTCCGTGGGTGCTTCGCAATGATCATAGCAAAATGGTCATGACCCTTCAGGGTGGCAATACTAACAATGGCACACCCATTGTTCAGCAAAATTATGACGGCTCTGACTCGCAGCACTGGGAGTTTAACCGTCTCACGAATGCGGATCAGAACGGTATCGGTAATGGAGATATCTACAATATTCGGCTCAATTCCGATACTTCCAAATACCTGAGCACCCCTTATGGGAAATATAGTACTAACTGGGGGGATAATACTGTTATCAACAGTTGGAGGGATTGGCCTGACTACGATACTCAAAACTGGCAGATCATTCTCAATAGTCAGTACAACACCTGGAGCATCTATTCCATGGCCAAAGATCATACTGATCTTGAAACCGAGAATCAGAGCCCGAATAGCGGTGCAGCAATCGAAATTAATGAAAAGAACCCACTTTATGGTTCGGCCAATTACCAGCGCTGGCAAATATGGAAAGCTGGCACGATAGGAGAAGGCACTATGGAAGGCCTGTGGTATCTACAGGCACGAAATGGAGCCCAGGAATGGAAACGTGCCGGTGTCGAGGATTTTGGCCTGAATGTAGGCGCCAACGTAGATATGCAGCAGTATATTTTTGATCAAGTCATCAATGGTTACGACCACCATAAATGGCATTTCATCTATATTGATAATGATGAATACAAAATTTCCAATCGATATACTAATAAGTGGCTCACTGCTGACAGCTCCGGTAATGTATATCAGGATATCTACGATGAAAACAACCTGAACCAACGCTGGAAAATTACTCCAGTGGAAGAAGGGCAATTCCGTATTGATAATGTGGGCCGCGGGCAAACCCTGCTGGCCTGGCAAAATGGCACCGATATTCGCTTAGGGACATATTTTGGCCTGGCAGAGCATAAGTGGACGATGGAGTTCATCGGTCTGGCAGTGGATAATGGCACTGGCGAATACAATGCTGTCAATCGTTACTGGCAAATCCTGCCGCGAAAGACCTGGGGTTACCTTGAGGCAAAGGATGGCTCTATGGATGCAAATGTACGTATCATCGATAATCCTGTAGAGAATGCTTTACAAGGCAGACGCGTCTGGGAATTCACCCATATCAACGAGGGCAAACATACCATCATGAACTTCAATAGTAAGAAGTATATGACCCGCGAAAGCGACGGCGGTATGAAACAGCAAGACTACACGGGTAATGACAATCAACTGTGGTATGTGGCTCCTGCCGGACTAGGACTCTACAACATTACTTCTGTAGTTAATAACAACTCTGTAGAGTCTACAGACGAAGTCGATGGTAGCTATAAGGTAGTCAGGAGTTATCGGGATATTGTTCCGGATGAAACAGGTCAGCAGTTCCAGCTTTGGGAGGTTGCCCACAATGGAATCCCTCGGGATCAGGCGAGCGGTGAACAGTTGGGGCTGTTTGTGATTGAAAACCGTTATGATAATAGAGCCCTTGAGCTAATGGCGCATTCATCTGGCACAGAGCGTTGTGACGATGACCTTATTGGTGAAGATGGACGCCGTGTGGGTAGAGGCGCTTATACCATCAATGCAGTGAGACCTTGGCAAGCATGGTGGGTTATTAAGTATTCGGATGGCGTCTATGTTTTTTATAATTACGACACCAGTACGGATACAGGCGGGCCTGGTGGTGGAGGCGTAGGTAAGGCTTTATCAGTACGACCTAGTAAAACTGAAGATGGAGCGCCTGTTTATCAATACACACATACTTTCATTGATCATGCGCGCTTTGAATGGAAATTGGAGGGTCCTGAATTCGGCTGGCAATACTTCCAAAGTGGATATGCAAATCCAGGTATGGGTTATCTGGATGCGGAAATTGAGGACTCGAGCAGTGTTATACTCTATCGCAAGATAAACAATTCTTTAGATCTGCAATGGAAATTGGTCCCAATCGATGAGTCACAAATAAATGGTTGCGGGGATCCTCCTCCGGGTGGAGGTACGCCGCCTGAGCGAAATCCGATTGCGGTTCTGCCTATTCCGGAAGATTCAGCGCTTGCGCCTCAGCCTGTAAGGGCCCCACGAGTGCTATCTACCAAACCTATCATGGTACACTCTTCCGAGCATTACCTAACCAACCAATGGGGTGAGCCTACATTCTACATGGGTTATTATGCGAAGGCTTCAATGAACCCGGGTTATTATATCAATACGGCAGCTAAATATCTTGATATGATCGATAATTATAATGTGGGCGGAAATGAGGACTACCCACTGGATTATATGAGATTGATCCTGGATGTGGGATTACTATCTGACGGTACAAGCCCTGCGGTATATGATGACGGAAATTCAAGTAACGATGTTCCACCAGTTCCGTTTAAGATCGACGAAAATGGAGCTCAGTTGGATCAATTTGAGCAGCTCTACTGGGATGGGCTGATCTACACGGTTAACCAGGCCTATCAAAAAGGAATTACACTACAGATAGACTTCTTTAACGGTGAAACCCTCTCTGAAGGTACCAATGGTACTGCTGATGATGCAATTTCGTGGGAAGGGTCATTCTGGAATGAGATCCAACAGCCCGATCCTCCGTTTATAGATTTCGGAACTGTTACGGATGTGAATAGTAAGGATCATTTCTTCAATGTATCTTACTTGTCCGCAGATAGTTTTGCGACTGCCTTCCAAAAGAGCTTAGTCGATAAGGCCATAGACACTATATACAATACGTCAGGGGCAGGCCCTTATTATAATCTCCTATACTCTTTGGGTAACGATATCGCAGAAAGTGATAATACCAGTGATCCAGTAGGTATATTTGGCTGGATGAGTGGAATGGCCAGCTATGTAGATGCTGAGTTGATGGCCGAATCTGGCTATACGGGTAATTATCCGATCGCCAGTAATATGGGTGACCCAATGGGCTTTGGCTCGAATCCAAATCAAATTCATATTCTGGATCATCACGCTGACCCCAAAACCATCAAGGACCAGTTCGCACTGATTCGTAAAGAGATGACTGATTCAGGCGTGAAAAAACCCGTTTTGTTTGATCCGGATGACAGCGCATTGAGTTCTCGAAGTGCGAGCGTGGAGGATGTTAGAAAAGCAATGTGGTATGCCTTTACCTCGGGCGCAGCTGGTTATGGCGGCTACACTGCAGATTATGACCTTAGCACAGATGTTAGTAATGAAAAGATCCATAATGCCAAATATCTGAAACGCTTTATCAAAGACTCAGGGGTACGCTTCTGGGAAATGGTCCCAATGCAAGGTAGCGGCGTCCGATTTATTGATCAACAGGAAGATGAGCCAATGGTCCGCGGTGAAAACGCTGGTCTGGTTAACTTAGATGGAGGTAATACGGAGTATGTTGTTTATGTAGCAGATAACCCAAGCTTACTACTATGGTTGGGAGATACTACTATTGGTGATGGCCCAACCCAATATGTTGAATATTATCTCTATGAGCCAACGACAGGTCTTTGGACAGAACCTACAACGGTAGCTAAGCAACAGGCTTACTTGACTATTACTCGTCCCGTTGAGTGGACCGGGGATTGGGCAGTCTATGCGCGTGCAGTAGCCACTGATCTTAGTTTTTCGGGTTACTCCAGTATAAAATCGCTAGTGCCTGCAAATGGCTATCTGAATAAGACTCCAAGTGATGTCAATCTGACCGCTACCAGCTTTTTTGAGAATCAGCAGTGGATAATGGCTAAAAAGCTGGACGGCAAATTTCACATTGTGCCCAGGAATCACAATGGCCGCCTGGTCGTGCGTGCCAATACCGATGGAACAGATATCGTACTTGCCGACTTCTCGGAAGTGGCAAACCCGACAGGTGAACTGGCCAACGTGGGCAGCGATATTGAAGGCCAGCAATGGAATGTCGAAGAAGTAGGTGTTGATACCGGAGAATTTGTCATCTGGGCAACCTTCTATGCGGACGATGGGCAAGGGGCTACTATTCAGGTCACAAAGGCGTTCACTGCGGATAGTGCCAGTACTGTCATACTTACGGATTATAACTCCTCCTCAATACTTGATAGTCAGAAATGGCAGATCTCAGAGCGAATAATTCCAGCGAACAATGACGCAGACCGGGACGGTATGTCCAATGAGTGGGAAGACCTTTATAGCCCGGCTTTGAGCAAGACTAAAAACGACGCTTATGAAGATCCCGATGGGGATGGTGTCCCCAATATATTCGAATATCTGGCATCGGTATCGGAAGGAGTTCTTTACGATCCTACCGATGATGGAACCGGTAATGTACCTCCGCCTATACAGGTGGATGGAACTACCCTTGTAACGATTCAGGATGCTATTGATGAGGCTATTAACCAATTCCCGGTAGAGTATGCAGGACCGAAGTTTGCAATCATCTCATTACAAACGGGGGCCACATATTCGGGTGCAGGGAACAATAACCTGAATATAGCGGGTCTGGATTATCTGCTCATTAATTATGATGCCACAACGGTTGTGAGTGATGTCAAAATCATACAAGGATTTAAGATAGATTTCAATGGGATTCACGGCTTTTTCAAAGGCGATACTCGAATGCTTGGCGGGCTCAACCTCTACAGCTACCAAGAATATGATGACGGCAGCTCTAACTAATTTTCCATAATTTCCAACCTCATTTACGGCATGCATATTAAAATGACTCAAAAGCTCATCCTGGGCTTAATCTTCCTCTCCAGTCTTGTCAGGTTCTTTAGCGTGGCAGCAGAGTTGCCGGGAACGCTACCGGGTAACGTAGTGGTCGATAATCGTGGTAGTGCGAGCTACGCCATCCCCATTGAGGTAGTGCCCGGCAGTGGCGGAGTAGAACCCAAGCTGGCTTTACAATACTCCAGTATGGCTGGCAGTGGATACATAGGCGTCGGTTGGGTGCTTAGCGGCATGTCTACAATTACACGCATCCCCAGCAATCATTACTTGAATACCGCTGACCCCACTGCCGAAGCTGCAAACTACGATGATAGCAAGTTCACTAATTACCCTATACGATTTGATATGCCTTGGAAGTCAGACGTCGAGGGACAACCAGGCTATCGGGATGTCGATTTATTAGAACGATTTGCTCTTGATGGTAACCGTCTTGTATTAACATCGAGCGGAGACTATGGTTCATTGAATTCTGAGTATCGTACAGAGATCGACCAGTTTGCTCAGGTAAAAGTCACTTCTTTGACACCTGGAAATGAGGATAGTCCCTATGAGTTTGAAGTGCGCACCAAGGATGGACTGATCATGACCTATGGAGGGGACGTGGATTCTACGGTGGCCAATTCCGCAGGGCATATTGTTGTCTGGGCCCTCAGGACAGTAAGGGATACTTCTACGAATGGTAACACAATGACCTTTGAGTACCATAATAATACAAATCCGGTTACGGGTAATGGTGATTTCAGGCCCAATTACATAAACTACTCGGCAGGTAACAAATGTCGGGTAGATTTTGTATATGATATTTCTGCGAATACACCCGCAGCTGATAAAGCTCCTTCATACATTGCCGGGGTTAGGCTCTCGACGCAAGAAAGGCTGAGCAAAATTCAGATTAAGGAAACGGGGCTCACGAATCCGGTAAGGGAATACATACTTGAATATAAATCAAGCAGTGATCCAGAGCAGCGCAGCCGTTTGGAAAGTGTACAGCTATCTTCGGGTAGTGATACTTTACCAAAGACTGAGTTTGTATGGCAGGAGAAATCAGAAGGTTTTACAGTAGAGAGAGATGGTTCATCAGGTTACGACTTGGGTAGTTGGTTTAGCCGCGATCAGGTTAGAGACGGTTCAACCCGCAAAAAGGTCAGAGCAAATGTTTGGCAATTGGATATAGATGGGGATGGAATATTGGAATTTGCAAAGGGTGAAGTTGCAGATTCCAGCAGTGATACATTTGCACGGATAGTTTACAAATTTGAAAATAATACCTATGCCCCCATAGCTGCCTTTAATGGAGTTCCAGATGCAACAAAATTCGAAAGAGACCCTGAAAATAGCCTGACCACTACAACCTCATTCGCTGACATTAACGGGGATGGTCGTTCAGATATGATCATCCATGAATTGATTCCCGACGGTGGTACAGGAGGATATAACGATCCTAGAGACTTGCCGGAAAATGGTACCAAGGCGTGTTTTAAATTTAAGGAATACATATATGCTTATTTGTCTAAGCCATATACGGTTAATAATAAGGTAGTTTATCGATTTGATATATCTACTCCCATTGTAATTCCGGAGGTCATTTACGATGGAGATGATCGGATCATCATGGAAAACCCTTCTGGAGATGAAGCAAATGCAGATTTGAGCGAATTACCCTACATACGCATGGTGGATATAAATGGGGATGGGCGCTCAGACATAGTGAAATTAATAGAGCGTCCGTTAACGGAATTACCTACATGCTCAACTCGCTCTAATGTTGGTGATGATCCACCCAAAGTTTTTTATAAGATTTATCTATCAACGGGCAGCAGCTTCGAAGAAGTGGAGCAAAATACCGGTGTAAGGGATAATAGAAACGTTGGCATCAATAATAGCCATAATCTACGTCGAGTATCCCTGGCTGACTATAATGGAGATGGAATGGCGGATATGATGCTATTTTATCGAGACGGTGATGGTTCAAACGATGTCGCCAAGGCGGGTATCTTTTACTCGGATGGCAAGCAGTTTGTTGAGTCAACGGCATCTTACCTGACCATGGGTGATTATGGCGAGGGTTCTGCAAATGCGCTGAGCGGAGATGTTAATGGAGATGGTTTGCTCGATATTGTCTACGTTCATGATGTTAGCGGTACCACGACTGCAGAAATATTTTTATCAACAGGTGCAGGTTTTAGCTCGCGTTACATTTATACAGATTCGGCTAAAAGTTGGGAAGAGGAGTACCGGCCTATGCTGGCTGACGTTAATGGAGATGGAAAGTCAGACCTGGTATTGGCAGATCATTTTAATGATCATGATCGTTTCCGTATTATATATGCTCATGGGTTTCCCGAATTTACGAATTCTCCCATCTTTAGCTCAGTGTATGTTAAGGAATTTACGAATCTAATTTGGGCAGACTGGCGAGAAGATATTTCCTATATGATCTCTGATATTGATGCGGATGGTATCACTGATTTCTATAGGCTGCAAAAGGTGGATGATCCTTCAGATCCCAATAATGAACTCAAAAAGAAGCTATCTTTGGTGCACTTAAAAGGGGTTGGCCTCAAGCCGGATATCTTGACAGAAATCACCAACGGTCTCGGAGCAAAGACAAAGATAAGTTATAAACCGCTTACTGATGAGAGCGTGTATACACTCTCAGAGTGGGATTCTACCGAAATGCCCCATGGGGCCATCACATACCCTTACCGTACGCTATATGCTCCCTACTATGTGGTGAGTAGTCTCGAAAAAGACGATGGACTTACTGCCACTGCTAACACCAACTACACAACCGAATACAATTATGCAGACGGCATCATCAATATGTGGGGGCGTGGCTTTTTGGGTTTTTGCCGATTTATCTCTTATGATATTGAAAAAAGCACCCGCAAGGAGGATTTGCTCAGATACAAGTTCCCCTATACCGGGATGGCTGAAAAATCACGGACGATTGTGCCCAATCCAGCGGGCACACCAGCGGAAATAATTGTAAGTGTTGTAGAGAATAGCTTTACCTACGATCATGATGAAAATTCGGGTACGCCAGAGGTGGACTCTCTACAAAAGACTACCAGTTCACACACCTATTTCCCGTTTTATGGGTCAAGCTCGGAGACTAACAAGGAAATTTCGGGAGAATACGCCAACGATATCTTCAAAAAGACTGAGACTTACAATTGGTACGATGCCTTTGGCAATAACGTCAAAACGATAGTTAATAACTACCGCGAGTCGGATGATCTGGACCTGGAAGCCAAGCTGACTACTACTAATACCTATGGCACAACCGATGCGGAAAAACTGTTGGGCCGCCTGACGGAATCGACCACCACATCCTTCTATGATAGCCCAAACACAACTCAAGATTCTACGATTGTAAAGGAGTCCAAATTTACCTACTACGACAACCCCACCATTGATGGCACGGATCAACTCGGCTTTCTTCATGAGGAGATCATTGAGCCGGATAATACTGCAGATAAACCAGAGTTGAAGACTGCCTACAGCTATGATGCCTACGGCAATATCCTCACAAAAACGCTTAGTGGTGATGACTTTACATCCCGAGTAACCACCTACACCTATGATTCGGATGGTCGGTATACGCTCAAAACCATTAATCCGGAAACCCAGTATACCGAAAATACAAAATTTAAGGCGGGCTTCGGCCTTGTGGAAGAGGTGGAGGGTATCAATGGTCTCGTCAGTAAATTTACTTACGATGCTTTTGGCAGGCAATTAACCGCCGAGACGCCGGATGGCACCATTACCACCACCACCTACAGCAAGGATTTTACGGGGGATACCCATAAGCCTACGGCTGCCGTGATGAAGGTCACCACCTCCACTGCGAACAATAGCGCAAAGCTCTCTCCCGATACTACCGTTTATACGGATCGCCTGGGCCGCGAGCTGCGCAGCGTCACGCAGAATGGTAATACTTCACCCGATACCATTTATGTGGATACCACTTACGACGCGTTGGGCCGGGTTACAGAGGTCACTGAGCCCTATATTGGCACCAAAAGTGCCGTCACTTCGACTACCTACGATGTATTTGATCGTCCGCTTACGGCTACCCTGGATATGCCCGATGGTCATTCACGCGGGGATATTGTCACCAAGTTTGAGTACAACGGTTTTGAAACCACAGAGACGCGTAACTACGTAGACGGGGGCACGGCGAATAGCGAAAACCAGAAGACCACCACACTTACGGACGCGAAGGGTCAGGTCATCAAGGTCACAGACAATGATGATCCTGCAAATGTCATGCGCTACATTTACGATGCGTCGGGTAATCTGCTTAGCAAGACCGGCGGGGGAAGCACGGTTTCCATGGCTTACAATATCCGCGGCTTCAAGACCAGCATGAGCGATCCGGATATGGGTGACTGGAGCTACACCTACTACGCCACCGGCGAACTCAAGTCACAAACGGACGCCGCAGGAAACGTCACTACCATGCTCTACGATAGGCTCGGCCGCATGACCCAGCGTACGATCGACCCTGCCGACGGCTCGCCCGACCAAATCTCCACCTGGGAGTACGATAATACGGGTACGGATCAAGTCTCCGAATACGGTGTGGCTACCCGAGGCAAGCTCATCCTGGAAAATGCAGATACCATGGACGATATCGCGGGCGAGAGCGACCCCATCGCAACCCTTTACCGTTATGACGATAAGGGCCGTGTGATAACCACTACCCAGTTTATAGCACAACTGCCCTATACGACGACGACCACATATGAAAATGGCCGAGTCAAGAGTATCACATATCCCTCCACAAACACCGTTACCAATTCTTACGATGCCAACGGCTTTGTCACCAACGTGGAGGATGACGATGGGCACGATTGGTTTACCGCGCTCACCGACAGTTACGACCAGTATGGCCGCCTGGTAAAGTACCGCTCCGGGGATGCCCTCATGGAGACCTCCATGTCCTACGAGGAGGGTACCGGCTACCTTACCAATAGCCATAGCTACAAGGTTGCCGGCGGCGATATCATGAAATTCGCCTACCAGTATGATAACGTGGGCAATATCAAGCAGCGCACCCATGATATCCGTAGCCTCACGGAAACTTTTATCTACGATAAGCTGAATCGGTTGACCGAATCCAAAGTGGGTACAACTACGATCACCGTCGGCTACGACCCCAACGGCAATATTACCAGTAAAAGCGATGTGCAGAGCGGGGCAGATTATAAGTACGAGTCCGGCAGGCCGCATGCGGTCACAAGCATCGGCACCGGGGCGGGTGCCTACACCTACAGCTACGATGCGAATGGCAACGTCACGGAGCGCAACGGGCACTCGATCTGGTGGACGGCGTTTAACAAGCCGCGCACGATCTTTGGCGAGGGTGGGGACGGCTTCACCTTCTACTACGATGCCAATCACAACCGCGTCATGCAGACGGCGATGGCGGACGGTACCTCGTGGAGCAAGTTTTACATAGGCAGCCTCTACGAGGAGGAGCATAAGGATGGCAACATTGAGGCGCGCCACTACATCCCCACACCCGCGGGCGTGGTGGGTGTGTGGATCGAAAACTCCAACCCCGCCCTTGGCGAATTCAAAAACTACACGCACAACGATCATCTCGGCTCCGCCAGTGTGATCACCAACGCGGCGGGTAACAACCACCAGGATGGCACCTCACCGCTCGTCGAATACAGCTACGACAGCTGGGGCAACGCGCGGGACTATACGGACTGGGTGGGCGCGCTGAGCGACTGGCCGGAATACATGGCCAACCGCGGCTACACCGGCCATGAGATGCTGGAGGAGCTGGAGCTCATCCACATGAACGCGCGCATCTACGACCCCGTGATCGGCAAGTTCCTCAGCCCGGACACCTACATCCAGTTCGAGCACAACCTCCAGAGCTACAACCGCTACTCCTACGTCATCAACAACCCCCTGCGCTACACCGACCCGAGTGGTCATTTCATTTCAGCCATATTTAGTATAGCAAGAACCCTATTTACCGGTAAGTTAATTTTGGACGCGATCCCTACTAATTTGCGTCCAGTATTTCTTACTGCAGTTCAATTTGTGCCAGGCGGGCAATTTATTGCGCTAGCTGCAAATACCTATTGGGCGTATCAGGCCGGGGGCTTGAAAGCTGCAGTCATTACAGTGGCGACGGCAGCGGTGACATCGTATATAGGAGGGCTGGAGACCTTCCAGGGGGGCTGGACAGGCCTGGAAAATGAGCTATTGCGAGCGACGATTCATGGGGTGACGCAAGGTGTGGCCACGGAGCTGCAGGGCGGGGAATTCCGGCATGGCTTCTACGCAGGGGCTGCAGGTTCATTGGCAGGGCACGCTATGTTTCACAAGAGTTCACCGTTTGGTCAGGTAGGGACGGGTTCTAATTTTGACAAAGTCATTCGCTCAACGATTGCCGCAGCTGCCGGGGGCACGGCCTCGGAGCTCGGGGGCGGTAAATTTTCAAATGGTGCCATGTCCGCGGCCATGACCCACCTGTTTAATGCTGAGGGTGGGGGTGATGGACTTTGGTCTAAAGTCAAATCTGTAGGATCTAAGGCCAGAACTGCAATGCTTGGACCTAAAGATAACCCTCGTTCAAGTTTGAACCCATTAAATTTTAAGTATGGTAATTATGGGGGGCCCAGAGTAACAAATGGACACGAAAGAGGACAAACTGGCCTGACACCTAATGAAATTGGGTCACAGGCAAGTGGAGTAGAGCCAATCAATAATCTTGACACATCATTTATGAAACATGATCAAGATATAGCTAAAGCCAATCAGAATAATTCTGTTCTGGGAAAAGTGGGTGCTGATTATAGGCTTGCTGGACGAGCATTTAAGAATGCATTTGATGGACAGAGTGGGTTTATTCCTGCTATGACATCAGCTTATGGTATGTCAACATTTGCACCGGTAAGTCATGCAGTTGGCGGTGCTTATTCAAAGATTAAAAATCGTTTTACTAAAGAATAATGAAAGTTTGTATTACATTTCCATTTATATTATGTTATATTTTAATGATTCAATCTTGTGGCTTTCTAAGTAATTCATGGGATCCTTTTACAGGGGAAAATGAAATTGGAGTAATACTATCAGAGGGTGAAGAAATTACCATCAGTAATAGTGAATTTGGCGACTTAACTGTTAAATATTTAGGTCCTAGTAAGAGGTTAATATCTTTTAAGGGTGAGGATAGAATACTCGAATTGAGTAAATCAAAATCATTAAATGGTATTTATGCCGAAGGAAAACAATTTAAGCAACCAATAGGTAATATTCGTGGATTCAATTATATTGAAAATACAACCACTTATAGTGATGTATCTTTATATGAAAGCGATATCGAATTTCATAATAAGATCGGATTTAAAAATTGTATGAATGATATCAATGTCTACTGTAGAATTACTATTGAGAAAGTTAAAGAATTTGAACATTTGTACATTTCAATACAGAGGGTGATACTAGAAAAAAATGAAGAGTGAAGAATGAAAATGAATGAACCTACGGGCCAAGCATAAGCGTAATAATAGCGGCAACCAACGCATGAAGGATGCCAAGAATATTAAATAAGCGCGTGGATCAGCTTCTTATGCGGTACCGACCTCCGAGGAGACTCCCGTTTTATACATCCGAACGTTTCAATCCAAAGGCCCCATCCCTCAATGAACTGTCCCTCGCCAATCCTGACAAGCAGGGGCAGGCCGGGCTAACTGGAATAATGAGTTGCCTATACCAGCAGCGTGAAAGCGGGTTAGAAACGCGACCAAACCAGCTATGTTTTTCTAACCCTACTCGTTTTTACCCCCATTCCAAGGCATTTTTAAACCTTTGTCCGAGATTAACGTCACGCGGCGCAACGGTCATGAAATCTGGTGGACGGCGTTTAACAAGCCGCGCACGATCTTTGGCGAGGGTGGGGACGGCTTCACCTTCTACTACGATGCCAATCACAGCCGCGTCATGCAGACAGCGATGGCGGATGGCACCTCTTGGAGCAAGTTTTACATAGGCAGCCTCTACGAGGAGGAGCATAAGGATGGCAATATAGAGGCGCGCCACTACATCCCCACACCTGCGGGAGTTGTGGGTGTGTGGATCGAAAACTCCAACCCCGCCCTCGGCGAATTCAAGTATTATTCTAAACCGTATGAAGCGGTCGGAATTGGGTTGCGGTATTGCCCGCTTATCTTGTTTAATAGCGGTGAATGATCTCCTCCTCCCTTTCTCGATCTTACCAAAATGCGCGCGCCCAGGTTGGCCACTGGGACAGTCTCACATGCACCCTTTCCCGGCTGCTCATTCTGGACGGTTGGTTCCTGGGCGATGCCGCCCCCGAGCTACCCCGTTTGTCTCTGAATAATCAGGAGCTTGCGGCATTGAGCACCTTCCGCTATCACCGGGCCGATGTCGCAGCGATTTACCCGGAGGCCCCGCCGCAGGCCGGTGTACAATGCCTCTACCGCATCGATACTGATTTATTGCAGCCTGAAAGTGCGTTGAAGCTCATCTGGCCGGGGGGCGAAGAGCAGCTGCTCACCGACTTGAACTTCCCTGCGGAAGCGGATGCCAAGCACTGGCTGCTGGATGCCCAGTCGGTATTGAAGCGGGATATGCTCTACGCGCCCGGCCCACCCAGCCAGGCTGCTACGCCCGAGGTGGTGAAGCTTTTACAGGGCATACGGGGCCCTTTGTTCGACTTCGGCTGCGGGATCGGCCTCTACCTGCAGGCATTGGCTCAGCAGGGTGTTGAGGCCCACGGCATCGAGCTTGACCGACCGGAAATCCGTGAGCAGCTCGTGACGGATGTCGCCGAGCGTATCACCCTCTACGATGGCAGCCTCCCGTTACCCTACGGGGATGGGCAATTTGAGAGCTGCCTGTGCTCGG
This sequence comes from Puniceicoccaceae bacterium, assembly GCA_028285755.1. Classification (GTDB taxonomy): domain Bacteria; phylum Verrucomicrobiota; class Verrucomicrobiia; order Opitutales; family JAFGAQ01; genus JANQOQ01. The sequence goes on along the minus strand of JANQOQ010000013.1, from coordinate 11,594 downwards.
AGGTGCTCGAGCACATCGATGATTTTGAGCCAGTGCTCGCAGAGCTTGCACGGGTAACCCGCAGTAAACTCATCCTCACCGTGCCGGACGTTACAGCGCTCAGCCTACTGGCTGGCCAGCAGGTCGTACCTTATCACATGCTGGAGCCTACCCACTATAACTTTTTCAGCGCGGACAGTCTGCTTGAAGTCCTAAATAACTACTTCAAAGGGTCCACCCAGGTCATGAAAATCGGGCCAAACATCACCAACGGCATCTGCTGGTTTAGCAGCCTGGCCGTCATTGCTGAAAAGTATTAATTCGGTAATTCAAATAACTGGATTATAAATGATATTATGGACACTGATTGAGGAAGTAGTTAAAAGAATAACTAATCAGGGTATATTTTCCTATAAATTTTCTTGATCCACATAAGGGAAATTATTTAATATAAGATTTTCCCTCAATCCAATCAATGATTCCTCTCACCTCAGGCAAAAACCATTGCTCATTCCTGTCTTTGATAATCATTTATCATGCAGTAGTGGGCGTGGTTTTTGCGCAGGTGGATTATCCTCAGGCCGTGGTTATGCTAGAGCCACCGCCCCCTGAGGCTATGGAACCTCCCAACCTAATTCCCCGGGTTGTCCATGCAGCTCTACCTGTAAATGAAGAAACAGTGGGAGATCTTTTTCTGGTGGACGAAACGATTGATCAAGTGCTGGATGTCCTCGCTGCGATCAGCGGTAAGAAGGTGCTGGCGGCGGCAAATATGCCCCAGGTATTTGTAAACTTCGACAGCCAGGGGCCAATGAGCAAGGTAGAGGCCATCTCCGCAATCGAGACTCTGCTAAATCTGAACGGGGTTTCGATTGCCGATATGGGAGACGGGTTTCTGCGTGCGGTGCCCAACCAAATCATCAAGCAAAAGTCACCTCCCGTAATATACCACTCCGCTGCATTGCTCCCTCCCAGCGAGAAGGTCTACAAGAAGCTTTTCAAGGTGCAATATATGAACTGGGAAGAAGTGACCGGAGTCGCCAACAATATGATCACCCAGGGGGTGGGAGTTGTGGAGCTTTTTCCAACCTCGAATTCATTATTAATAACGGATTCGTTGATAAATCTGCAGCAATTTGAGTCACTGCTTGAACAACTCGATACTCCTACACAGCAAGCTTTAATCGTAAAAAAGCTGACCTATATTGAGGCCAATACACTCAAGCAAATACTAGATGAGCAGCTACCGAATACAGCGATCCGTGGAGTCTACTCCATAACTGCGGATGAACGGGCCAACCAGATTGTTATAATCACGGATCCTAATAACCGTGACCTATTTGCCAGCCTGATAAGGACATATGATGTGGATGCCCGCCCGCTAACCGACAGTAAGGTGATCAACCTCATGCATGCAGATGCCAAAGAGGTTGCCACTCTGCTGGAAGGCATTATCAGCGGTCAACAGTCGCTGAGTGATGAGTTTCCCAAGCCCGAGATACAGAATGGCAATGAAACAGCGCTGCCAACGCCCGCTCGTAGCTCCCTGAACACCAATGAACCCCAAGGTAAAACCCTGCAGTTTAGCGAGTATGTAGCGGTTATCGCAGATGAGCGCACGAACTCAATTGTGGTCTACGGTACGGACACCGATATCGAATACGTTGAAAAGATTTTACTGCAAATCGATGTGGTTTTGGCTCAGGTGAGGATTGATGTTGTGATTACTGAGGTGACATTGACGAATGATGAAACTCGTGGCATAGAACGCTTTGGAATATCCTACGATGAGAATGATGAAATCCGCTTTTCACTGAATCAGGATTCGGAGTTACCATTCAGCCTTGAGGGCTCCGTAACGGAGTTGCTGCTAAACTCACTGACCGTTACAGAGTTCACACTCGAGAATGTATTCAATACTGCGAAGACAGATTCGAATGTCACCGTGCTGTCTGCACCTACATTGGTAACCACTCATAATAAGGAGGCGGTCATCAACGCGGGAGAATCCCGCCCTGTCATCACGGCCACCAATACGGACTCAACCGGGCTCAATACCCGAAGCCAGATTCAGTTCAGGGATATTGGTATTCAGCTAAAGGTGAAACCCCTGATCGGTAATAATGGTATTATTCAGTTGGAAATTGAGCAAACCGTAGAAAGCGTTGTTGATGAAGTGCTTATCGATGGTAATAGCCAGCCGGTAATCGGTAAGCGAGAGGCTATTTCATATCTTACTGTTTCCAATGGGGATATGGTGGTTTTGGGAGGTTTGCAGGAGAAAACGATCAGAAAAGTCGGCGGAAAAATGGTGTTTTTTGGCGATATACCGTGGCTGGGGGACTGGCTGTTTTCAAGTAAGCGCGACCGTGAGATCAATCGTGAGCTAATCATTTTCTTGAAGCCTACGGTTTTTCTGAGCCCCTTAGATGCCAAAAAAGACTCTGAGACTGCAATACAAAAACAAAGCAGACATCCATATGTTGGCGATTTTTTAGAATCTCTTGATCACTCTACCAATCAGCAGCAAAATCAAAATATCAACGCGGGAAAATCCTCTGATCAGGAAGCTGAGATACACATTAATTTGGAAGAACAAATGCGCGAACAAATGGATCATTACCGAAGGCGAGGATTTTAGTATGAGAATTCTGCTGCCATTGTTCCTTAGCGTTTTGGCTTTTACAATCAGCTGCTCATTTGTGACTGCACAGCCGACATTAATTACCAACAGCCCTTTTAAAACTAAGATAAAAAAAGAGAAAAAAGAGCCCGCGCGCATCCCCATAGAAAACCTTAGTGAGGAAATTGTGTTCATTAGTACCTTTGAGATTAACGGCATTCGCAAATTCAGCGTTCAATTGTTGAATGGAGCTACAAACAAAAGTCAGTGGTTGAAAATTAATGACTCTATAGGGAACTACCTGATTAAAGGCTATTCCGTAGCTGAAAGGCTGTTGATCGTAGAGAAAAACGGAGTTACTGATTATCTGCCCCCGCGAGAACGGTCTCAAGCTATCAGAAAAAATAGCCGGCCGAATTCACAGCGCCCTAGAAGACCGATGATCATACCTGATAAAGCATTGCCGCCCCCAATGAGAACACCCACTCATCCGGTATTTCCTGAAAATATTCCACAACCCCCCAAGCGTGTCTAAATGGTTAAAATGAAATCCGCCTTCATTCTCTTCTCTCTCTCAATACATATAAGTTTACTTGGAAATCTATATTCTCAGGAGACTTTTGAGCTGAAGTCATACCTACCCTTGGATAATGACTTCTATTGGAGTTATCTCGGTGAGTTGGATACAGATGAGTTTACGACCCGCATCAACCTGCGAACTGAAGAAGATGCCGTAACCCTCCTAAATAATCGCAGTACTGTCCGTATTACTCAGCGTGTCGTACCTTCGCTATCGGAATCTCTAAATGAAATCGACTCACTCAACAAAAGAATATACAGTACTACCCACAATGGTTGGAGGATATTCCGTGAAGAAAGCACAGCCGGTGTATTAGACTACGAGAGATCAGCCAGACTCTTACCTAATCGAGTTTCAATTGGTGATTATGCAAAGTACACTGTAAGACTGGATGAGGATTCTGGGCAGTTCGGCCTTATTCGCTATTTTACTGTTGTAGACGGTATAGAAGAAATTGAAATACCCAACGGCTTTTTTACGGCTCTAAAAATAAATCAAGAGAAACGCACAAAGCTTGCGAGTGACGAGGACTTTGAAAATGTAAGTCTTCAGAGAACTGAGTATACCAGTAATTGGTTTGTTGAAGGCGTCGGGCTCGTTAGGCAGGATGCTATAATAACTGAAATTACAGACGCAGGCTCTGAGACTATAAATTACAATATTGATTTATTTGCGAGTGCGTCTTTGCCCAATTACCTCTGGCCAGACGCTCAAGAAACTCCTGAGGGTTGGAAGCATGTAGATTGGTTTGGTCATTTAACTGATAATTATTTTCCATGGATATTTCATTCTGATCATGGTTGGCTTTTTGTAGATGCTGATAATGCTGAGGAAATAAAACTATGGAGTGAAAGTCTGGGGTGGTGGTTAACAAGTGAAAGCCTATATCCCACATTCTATGCTCTCGATTTAAATGAGTGGCTTAGTTTTGAAGAAAAAACAGCACTTGAGCGTAGATTTATTCGTTCTGATGGCACCATAATTACAGCAAATAATCAAGGATTTCGATTTCGTCCGAGTGTGAGTAGGCCTCCTGCAACACAGCTTGAAGATCCTTTGGAGGCGGTAGAGGATTCAACTTTTTTCGATTCCGATGGTAATCGATATTTAGGCTCTGATGCTGGCTTTCAACAAGATCAGGGAGAGCCTCCCACGATTACATTATTATCTCCATTCGAAGGTTCCCAGATACGGGAACGCCAGGCTTTTGTGATACTCGTTGATGTGAACGACCCTGACGGAGAAGTCGTTGAGGTTCGGTTCTTCGTAAATGGTAGATTAGTTGATTTAGTGGAAGAAGAACCATTTAATACCATTTATTCTCCCCCGGAAGATATAGAAACCCTTAATGTATTAGCAATAGCTAAAGATAATTTAGGAAATACAGCGCAGTCCGAAACCGTGGTTGTTACAGTTAACTTGGCGGACCAAAAACCGCCAAAAGTACGTATTTCAAGTCCGCTTAACCGAACCATTTTTAAAAATGGAGATCGTGTTTTTGTGGATATGGTAGCGACTGATGCAGATGGTTTTGTGGAGAACGTTGTATTACTTGTTGATGGAGTGCAAGTAGGTGAAGATATGGCTAGACCTCCATATCATATCAGTTTTATCCCGCCTGTTAATGGGAATTATCAACTTACGGCAGTCGCTACGGATGACGATGATAACGAAACTACTTCATCCGCTGTAAATCTAACTGTGAATGAATCGGGGACAGAAGAAGCTTTTGAGGAATTCCCGCCGGAGGTAAGGATTTCCGCTCCCATTAATAGAGCAACATTTGAGTTGGGTCAGCCAATCACTATAGTTGCATTTGCAAATGATGATGATGGCCAGATAGATCGCGTGCAAATTTTTGTTGATGGAATACAAGTGAGTAATGATTTGAGTTTCCCTCCATATACCACTGTTTATACGCCACCATTGGCAGGTTCTTATAACATAACAGCTATGGCTAGAGATGATGATCGCAATACGACAACTTCTAATCCTATAACTATAACTGTTACAGAATAATCTCCTTATAAGAATGAACCTCAGAGCCAACCAATAACGTGAACTGAGCCAGGCTATTTATGGGTTTGCGCGTTGGTGAGCCTCTCGGTCGTGACCCTTCTATGGTTGCAAGAGTTCTGCAAAGCAGAATAAACTTCGTGGATCTACGTCTGACTGAACATTGTACTTTGAAGAACAGGCCGAAGCGCCTTGCCCTCCTCGTAGCGCTTTCCCGTGAACCGGATACTCTGCCTACATTGTCTGGCATTTTTCTCGAAATAGGTGTCGATGCGACCCTCCAAGCTATGTCGATTTACTCTGATTGAAATAACTTTGAAATACGATTTCAGAATCTATGAAATTGCAATTCTTAGACACCTCAGTCATGTTTTTGCGACATTTGGGCGGCTAATGTGCAACCCTACACCTTCGTCGGCGAGTTGTCACAAAGCTGTTAATCCTGAATACGGTCTAGTTAAAAGGCTGTGAATTTGGAATCCTTTAATCCAAATGCGGCATAGATTTCCAGTTGTCTAAAAAAGAGATTAAGTTAATATTTATAAGTATCAATCTCTTAGTTGGGCGAGTTATCTACTGGGTTTAGTAAATCCCAATCATTGAATGCCTAGTTAAATGGAACAGGTTACGAGAACACTAATTCTGGAAAAGATAAATATATGTTACGTGTTCTGAGGTCGCTTACACGACTAACAAGAGGTGTAATATGCAATGAGTCACTATTTAAAGACAGTTGATGAAAAGCAATGGTTTGAAAAACAAATTCAAATCCATGAAAATGAGATAAAATCCTATCTTCAGAAGAAGTATGGTTTGAGTTCGGAGGTTGATGACATTTTGCAAGAGGCGTATATTCGAATTATTAATAAGTATCGCTCTGAAACTATTCTATATCCTAGAGCCCTTTTACATGCAATGAGCCGCAATATTGCAGTAGACTATTTACGTCGAAATAAAATTTTGTTCTTTGAGGAATTAGGTGAAGTTGATAGTCCGGATATTGTAACGGATGCAAATATTATTCAGCAGGCTGCTTCATTTAACGAAAGATCCGCTATTGTGCAGGACGCCATTGAAGCATTACCCTCAAAGTGCAGAGAGATTTTTTTATTAAAAAAGATTAAGCAATATTCATTAAAGCAAATTGCACTTGAACTCGGTTTATCTGTTCGAACTGTCGAAACTCAAATTTCTATTGGGATTAAAAGGTGCAGAAACTATTTTGAAAAATACGAGAGGGAAATGAGGGATGAAGGCACTGTTTAATAAAATGAGGTCTCGTGTGAAAGATGCCCCGCAAGAAGAAGCTGCTTCATGGGTTGCCAAGCATATTCGAGGCTTGAATGATAAAGAGAAGCAACAGTTTGATGCTTGGATCAATGCCAGCGCAGAAAATGAGCAAGCTTTTTTCGAAAATCAGGTAACCTGGTATCGAATGCAGGAATATCAGGATCCTGCCAACTCAAATCAGAAACAGGAGTCCATATTGAAGCGTATTTATCTGCCAATATTGGCTGGAGCCGCTGCGATTGTTTTATTCGGTTTTTACGGGATTTATCTATCTAATGATATATCCACGCAAAGTAGCTTGATCTACGAGTCCTATGGGTTTGAGAGAGAACTGTTAGTTGATGGCTCAAGTATAGAGCTTAAGCCGGAAAGTAAGGTAGAGGTACGCTATAATTCCGATGTCCGGGAAGTGTCTATAGAAAAAGGTGAAGTCTTCTTTGATGTTGAAAGTGATCCAGAAAGACCCTTCGTGGTCTTATCCAAATTTGGGAGTGTTACAGCTATTGGTACGGCATTTTCTGTGAAAGTAGCCGAAGATCTGGTAGAAGTTTGGGTGGTTGAAGGTCGGGTCAGTGTGACTACGACGGATAATTACAATGAGGTTTTAGACACCTCTGGAAATGATCACGAAATGATCGTTAATCCGGGCCAAATGGTTCTAAAGGAAATCAATAATGATATAGTCCACTCTAAGTTGATGGAAGTATCCCAGCAGGAGATGGATAGACAGCTAACTTGGAAAAATGACCTTATTGATTTTAAATCGGCTCCACTTTACGAGATTTTAGCTGAGTTTAATCGGCGAAATAGTATTAAGATTATGACGGATGATGACTCTTTGAAAAGGGAAAGGCTTACAGTTACCATTAAGCCTGATAATTATGAGTCGTTCATTGAATTGATCAGCATAACCCTTGGCCTTGATGTTCAATATTTAGATGATTATATACTCTTATCACGTAATTTTGAATGAAGATTAAGAATGAAAATTATCATTCGCTTACGTGATGATCGATAGATAATTCGACAGATAGGGTAACGGAGGTTACCCTAATGCGACTTAATGACCCAAAACTACTCTGCTCGAGCCAAAAAGCTCAAAGCTACGGCAATTCCAAAGATGAAATGGCTTTGGATAGTGGTGCTCTATTGCCATTTGGCAGATGCCGAAATTTTGGTGCAGCCTATGGAGTTCGATATACCTGCTGGCAATGCTTCAGAAAGCTTGTCTGTTTTCGCGTCGCAAGGCCAGGTGGAGCTTATCTTCACAGAAGCTTCAGTGGAAGGAGTGCAGACTGATATGCTTAAAGGTGTGTATGACATCGAGACTGCTTTAAATCGCATCTTAGAAAGCACAGGGCTTATGTGGGTCAAGGCAACAAAACATAATGTTTATGCTGTTAAGCCTATGTACATGAACTCTGTGGTTCAGGGTAACGATCCGGAAAACAACAAAATACTAAACCCTGAACAAAACATGAAAATAAAGAATAAAGGACAACAAACGTTTCTTAGGTCTATTCTTTCATTTGCATTTGCGTCTTTGACTTCCTACTGGGTCAGCGCGCAAAATGATGATGAAGAGGATATCCTATACTTATCCCCATTCGTAGTCCAAACGGAAACCGACGCTGGATATCTGGTAGGGAATACCCTCGGTGCTACGCGGACGAATGTGGCATTGAAGGATCTGCCTTTTCAGATCAATGTAATCACATCTGAACTCATCGAGGATACTGCATCCTATAATGTGGACTACGCGATCGATTATTTGCCAGGGACGACGCTGGTTTTTAATGAATTTGTCCCTGTCTACAGCATTCGCGGATTTGTGTCTTCTGCAGCTATGCGCAATGGAGTACGTTCACTTAATAAGCCAGATGCTTCGCAAATCCAAAGAATTGAAGCCGTCAAGGGACCTGCAGCACTTTTGTATGGCCAAACGCAACCCGGGGGGGTTATTAACTACATAACCAAACAACCGCAGTTTACTCCGGCTTATTCAGCAAACATATCTACCGGTAATCATGGTTTATTCCGCTCAACAGTAAGCACTACGGGGGCAATTGGAGGCAGTGAGCGCTTAGCTTATCGGCTCGATGCGGCTTATCATGAGCAGGGTAAGTATGACTACTTTCAGTCGTTACAGCGATTCTCCATCTCTCCAATGTTTTTGATCAAGCTTACTGATAAAACAGAGCTGTTGCTATCTTACAATATTCAGGATGAAGAAAATGTCGGTTCGGGGGGTCTACCTTTGAAAACAAGTGATTTTCGAACAGCTGATTCTCCACCAAAGACTCATTGGGTGACTGAGCTGGGTTTCAATCATAGTAAAGACTCTCCTGATAGTATACGTGAGATCGATACGACTAGTTACGAAGTACAGCTTCGACACAATTTCTTTGAAGGATTGGATTTGCGGGTGAACTTTTCGCAACTCCAACGGGATCGGGGGAGTATCCGTGAAGGAGGAACCGGACTGGTTAATGGTACGTATATTCCCGGTGTGACGGGTATTCGAAATACAGCCTTCCTGGGAGATATTCGAGATCAGAAGCGAACTAATTTACAGGCAGATTTGGCTTATTCGTTCGATACCGGACCCTTGTCACATCAACTGGTAGTGGGTTACGAACATAATGATGAGAACGAATACCGTGACGAACGTTGGTGGGCTGGAACTGCTGAGTTCTACGGCATTAATCCTGATGATTGGCCCGAACTGAGCTTTTCAACAGGTGGTGTATTTGTACGATTTGCCTATGATGTATTTGATCCGGCATCTGAGGCGAGACGTAATGAATTTGTGCGTCGCTTTATGCCTAAGACTCCTGATGCCTTGCCGGTTCGCCCTAATCGTGAGAGAGATAATGAGTTCAATACTTCGGCTTATTATGCTAATTGGCAAATTACCTGGAACGAGAATAAGGGCCGAATTCTCCTCGGTGGTCGTTTTGACGATGTGGAGCATTTTCGAACTAATTATGCCAGTGAGGGCGATCCCATTGATAACAATGTGAGACTCACTAATACCATAAGAAATATCCAGCAGGGTGAGACCGATCATTTCTCGCCGCAAGCGGGTATCAGCTATGCGATTACTGATGCATGGACAGTATACGCACTCTTCAGTAAGTCCGTAAATCCTAGATTTGCTTTGAACCCAACGCGCCCGGATAATGCCGATGTATTATTACAGGAAGCAGCAGAAGAATTTGGAGGTACTGCACCTTCTGCTGATACACTTGCCTGGGGTCAGCTTTATGAACCCGAAACTGGGCGTGGTTACGAAGCAGGTTTCAAATATGCGCCGGTTGATAATCGCATGGGTATTACGGTTGCCTTCTATGATATTGAAAAACAGGATATCGTACGCAGCAATTCTGATCCTATACTTGCCGCAGTAGGTATTCAGGAACTATCAGGTATCGAAAGCTCAACCGGTATTGATATTGATTATTACTTAAACCTGATGGGGGGTAAGTTTCAACTTGTGGGCGGATACACCTATGCGGATACTGAGCAAGTAACAAGAAGACCTGGTCTCCCTTTAAGGTGGGCACCTGAGCACCAAGGCAGTGCATGGGGTAACTACAAGTTTGATAATGGATTCTCTGCTGGACTTGGGGTTACGTTCATCGATGACCGTCTCGAAGATTCAGATACGCGTATATCACCGGGTTATGATAGATGGGATGCTCGTGTAAGTTACAAAACCGAAATTGGAAAGTTTCCAACCACCTTTGGTCTCAATATTCGCAATTTATTTGATACAAGATTTCGCATACAGAGAGATACCTATGCGGTTCCACTCGAGTGGATATTATCGGTGAAGGTAGATCTATAGTCTATTATCTTCGTTTCTACTTATTATGGTAATTCAAGAGCCCAAATGACTATTTGGGCTCTTTCCAACTCTGCTAGAAAATACCTCTCTGCTGTTTAATCCAAATTTCTTTCGCACGTTTTGATAAACCTCCAAAAATTAGGATATACATGTTTAGAAATTTTATTTTTCTTTCCCTCTCAGTATTTTACGCATTTTTCTTTCATACTTCTAATGCGAGTATAAAGACCTCTTTTGAGGATTGTTATATTACGTTTAAAAACGGTGTCTTGATTATCGGTAATGATGCTATCGAACGTTCTTGGAGCTGGACAGGTAAGGGTTTTGCGACACAGTCCTTAGACTATAAAACCAGCGGAAAATCCTGGACCAAGGAATCCGGCCATAAGGCAGACTGGGCACTACCGGGTAATCGGGAATTAACACAGGCCAAGCTGATCTCAGTCGATGCTCAGATTAGTGATGATGAAGGCTTTGTGGATGATCATCTCGAGGTGGTGGCCACGGTCTCGTATCCAGAAAGCCTGATAGATGTGAAATATCGCATCTGGGTCTTTCCCGAGCTTGCAGGAATGCGAACCCAGATGTTCTATCGAGTTCATGTGGGCTTTGAGCAGAATGAATTTATCGCCTCAACGGGCATGCCCAAAGACCAATGGAGGGTAATCTCAACACCGCCTACGCTGTATGATGAGGCGCCAACCACAGGGGGTATTCCACAAAAACTTTTCCTGGAGCCCGAGTATCTGATCGATGGTAAACGGAACACCTTCTGGCTTAGCACGGCCTCAGAGGTGAATACTGAAATACCTCACGAAATAGTAATCGATTTAGGAGCTGAGCAAGCTGTGAATGCCATTGGAGTCTGGCCGCCGACGAGTTATCGCAGGCATGGTAATCCAGATACCACTGTAGTTTTCTTAAGTAATGACGCCGAGAGTTGGGGTAAACCTATTGCAGCTATTACATTAATGCGATCGACACGTGAGTTTGTCGCTCAATTTGATAGTTCTAAAGCTAGATACCTTAAGTTGGTTATTCCGCAAACCTCCCACGTAAATACCAATAATTGGTCAAGTAGTCTATCTGAAATCAATGTCTACACAAAAGAATTTCCCTATACAACCTACATTCCCGGAAAGACTGATTATCTGCCGTTGAAGGATCCTGAAATGCTAACCCGCAAAGGAATGGGTTACTTTATGGATATGCAGTTTCGCAATGATGTGGATGCGGAGTACTACCGTGAGGTAGAA